>NZ_CP091196.1:4800000-7285716 GCF_023376025.1 Amycolatopsis thermalba | reverse complement strand
CCCATGAGCGCCACGAAGTGGGAGTACGCCACGGTTCCGTTGCTGATCCACGCGACCAAGCAGATCCTCGACCAGTGGGGTGAGGACGGCTGGGAGCTGGTCACGGTGCTGCCGAACCCGAGCGGGGAGCAGCACGTCGCCTACCTGAAGCGGGCCAAGGCATGAGCTGGGGCGAGCGTCTGGCCGAACTGGGGATCGAGCTGCCGAGCGTCCCCGCGCCGGTGGCTGCCTACGTGCCGGCTGTCCGCAGCGGGTCGCAGGTCTACACCTCGGGTCAGGTGCCGTTCGTCGAGGGCAAGCTGCAGGCGACCGGCAAGGTCGGGGCCGAGGTGAGCCCGGAGGAGGCCAAGCGCTACGCGCGGACGGCGGCGCTGAACGCGCTCGCGGCGGTGGACGCGCTCGTCGGTCTCGAATCGATCGTCCGGATCGTGAAGATCGTCGGGTTCGTCGCGTCCGCGGAGGGGTTCACCGGCCAGCCGGCTGTGATCAACGGCGCGTCCGAGCTCTTCGGCGAGATCTTCGGCGACGCGGGCGCGCACGCCCGCTCGGCGGTGGGTGTGGCCGAGCTGCCGCTGGGGGCACCGGTCGAGGTCGAACTGATTGTCGAGGTGAGCTGATGGACCCGGATATCGAAGCCTCGTGTCATGAGCTGTTGCTGCGGCTGGCCGGCCGCATGCCCGACCGCCTGCTCTGGCGTTACCGGGACTGGCTGGGCGAGGGCGCGATGTCGACCTTGGCTCGAACCTTGCCGCGCACGCTGCTCAAGCACAACATCGATCTCGACCAGCCGGAATACCGCCTGCTCGTGGCGGGTCTCGTGCCGCACGGCGCGGACTGGCACCAGGTGAGTTCGACCCTGGGGGTGGACGAGGTCGGCGAGAACCGGTACACATTCACCCCGAGTGCACCCGATCAGGTGAACTCGGTTGACTCGGTGTCCGCGCTCGTCCACGCCACCCTGCGGGGCCGGCCGGACGTCGGCGAGGTGCGGCAGAGCTGGCGTCAGCGCACGGGGGAGGAATCCAAGCGCGTGCTGCTGATCACGGCCCTGTCGGGACTGCCGAGGCTGACCGGGGAGCTGCAGCGGGTCCTGCGGGTGCTGGGGGACGAGGAACCCAGCGTCGAGGTGATGCCGCCGCGGTTCGAGCTGCCGGAGTACCACCAGGCCGCACTGGCGAGCTCCGAGCTCGTCTGCGTCGGTGCGGTGGACACCGGGAACCGGCTCGTCGCCGCGTAACGGCACTCCTGCCGAGCTGGAGGGAGAAGCTAGATGGTGGACGTCCACGACGGGATCGCGGGCGACGGGTTCGCGGTGCCGTTGCGGCTGCACAACCTGTTGCTGGGGCTGGCAGGCCGCCTGGACGACAGCCTGCTGTCGGAGGCGCGTGAGCTGGTCGCGCGAGCGCGCCTCGACGAGGCCGCCGAGCTGACCACGGGCGCGCTGATCGCGGGCCGCCTGCCGGTCCGCGAGGCGGAGCGGCACGAGCTGGCGCTGGTCCTGGAGCTGACGCGGTCGGACGCGACGCTCGCCGACCAGCTGGTGGTGAACGACCCGGAGGCCGAGACCGGCGTCGTGCACCGCTTCACCGGCGACGACCAGCCCGAGCAGGGCATCGCCGACGCGCTCGACCGCACCCTCCAGGTGCTGCCGGACCTGCGGTCGGTGCACGCGGTGTGGCGCAACACCCCGGCCGGCAGCGTGCCGGGCCCGCTGCCGCAGCGCGTGGTGCTCGTCGAGATCGGCCCGGAGGGCAACCCGCCGGCCGCCGCGTACCGCATCGACGCCGCCCTGCGGCGCGCCGGGATCCGGTCGGTCGTCGAGGTCACCGGGCCGTCCACCGAGCGCTCCCGCTACCACGAGCAGGCGCTCACCGCGGCCACCGCCGTCTGGCTCTCCGGCGGGGCCGTCCCGTCGTCCGCTCCCACGGCGCCGGCGCAGCGCCAGGGCTCCGGCCGGCATGTGGCGCACGCCACGGTCGCCGCCGGGGACGAGCCCGAGGAGCCCGAACCTCCGGCCGCGCCGGAGACCACCACCACCGAAGTGGCCGCCGAGACCGAGACGACCGAGGTCGTCCGGTCCCCGGGCGGGCCGGGCCACATGTTCAAGCCGCGCGAGGAGGGCCCCGAGCCCAGCCGCGTGGAGAACACCATGGACATGACGTCCGAGGAGGTCGCGCAGCTGCGGGCGCAGCTGGCGGCGGAGGACGGCGAGAAGCCCAGAGCCGTGGCTTCGGCGACGATCGGCCCGGGTGAAGTGATCGAAATCCCGGAACTCGACCTCAACGACCCGCAGCTGTCCGAGCGCGACCGCCAGCTCCTGCGTGAGCTGCACGCCGAGCTCGCCGAGCGGGAACGCGCCGAGGCCGCCAAGGTGCGGGCCAACGGTTCCGGGCGGCCCGAGGACGACCCGCGCTGGGTCGACGGCTTCTCCGGTTCCTGATTACCCCGTAAGTTGCCTCGTGTGGTGCAACTTGATTTCCGGATCCCGGGGAGCATGAACTTCTCCGACGCGGTGCCGGCCGAACCGGCCGTGCCCCGCGACGCGGCGACGGTGCTGTTGCTGCGGGACGGCGACGACGGTCTCGAAGTCTTCCTCCAGCGGCGGGTGAACGCGATGGCGTTCGCCGCCGGCATGACGGTCTTCCCCGGCGGCGGGGTGGACCAGCGCGACGCCGACGCGACGATCGCGTGGGCCGGGCCGCCCGCCACCGACTGGGCGAGCTGGTTCAACGGGACCGAGCAGGTCGCGCGGGCCCTGGTGTGCGCGGCGGTGCGGGAGACGTTCGAGGAGTCCGGGGTGCTGCTCGCCGGCACGGCCGACGAGGTGGTCACCGACACCGCGGAGTACGCCGGGGCGCGGGAGGCGCTGGTGTCGCGGGAACTGTCGCTGGCCGACTTCCTGGCGCGCGAAGGGCTGACGCTGCGTTCCGACCTGCTGCGCCCGTGGGCGCACTGGATCACGCCGGCGCAGGAGAAGCGCCGCTACGACACCCGGTTCTTCGCCGCGATCCTGCCCGCCGGCCAGGAGGCCGACGGCAAGACCACCGAGGCCGAGTCGTCCGGCTGGTGGCGCCCGGCCGACGCGCTGGCCGACGCGGAGGCGGGCCGCAGCACGCTGATGCCGCCGACCTGGTACACCCTGAGCGAGCTGGCGGAGTTCGGCACGGCCGCGGAGGCGCTGGCCAGCGAGCGCACGGTCGAGGCGATCATCCCGAAGCTGATCCGCGAGGGCGACGTGATCCGGGTGGTCGCGGAATGAGCCACCCCGCGTACGGCGTGCGCCGCGAGGTCTCGCCTTCCGCCGCGGTCGTGCTGGAGAACAACCCGTCCACGATGACGCTGGAGGGCACGAACACGTGGGTGCTGCGGGCGCCCGGCTCGGCCGAGTGCGTCATCGTCGACCCCGGCTACCAGGACCTCGATCACCTGTCGCTGCTCGCCGAGCAGGGGCCGGTGGCGGTGATCCTGCTCACCCACCACCACCCCGACCACGTCGAGGGCGCGCCGTGGCTGGCCGAGCGGGTGCAGGCGCCGGTGCGGGCCTTCGACGCGGCGCTGTGCCGGGACGCGGGCCCGTTCGCCGACGGTGACGTGATCTCCGCCGGGGGTTTGGACATCGAGGTCCTGCACACGCCCGGCCACACCGGCGACTCGGTGTGCCTGCGCGTCGGCGACCAGGTGCTGACCGGTGACACGATCCTCGGCCGCGGCACCACGGTGCTCACCGACCTCGGCGCGTACCTGGACTCCCTGCGGCGGCTGATCGAGCTGCCGTCCGGGCTGCTGGCGCTGCCCGGGCACGGCCCGGAGATGGCCGACCTGCGGGCGGTCGCGCAGGAGTACCTGGACCACCGCGAGCAGCGGCTGGCCCAGGTGCGGGCGGCGCTGGAGAAGCTGGGCGCGGACGCCACCGCGCGCCAGGTGGTGGAGCTGGTGTACGCGGACGTGGACCGGGCGCTGTGGGCGCCCGCCGAACACAGCGTCAACGCGCAGCTGGCGTACCTGCGGTCCCACCGGCCTGGGTGAGGCCGCTCCGCGCGGGCGGCGCGGTCGTAGCGCAGGTTGTGCAGGGCCGGTGTGTCCGCGTCCGGCAGCCACAGGACCCGCCGTGCGCGCCGGCTCGCCGGCCAGCGGCACGAACACCACGCCCGAGCGGCGCAGGCTGTGCGTCGAACGGGCCAGCTGGAAGATCCCGACCCCGGCGGCCACCAGCCCGAGCAGGCTCGGCACGCTGGACGATCTTCAGTCGGCCCGCCGGAAGTCCTCGTCGTACTCGCGGTGCCACGGCGGCCACGAGCCGCGCTCGGCCAGCACCCAGGGTTCGTCCGCGAGGTCGGCCAGCGTCAGCTCGTCCAGACTGGCGAGCGGGTGCCCTTCCGGCAGGACGGCGCACACCTGCTCGACCGCCAGCGCGCGCGGCGAGCCCGTCGACCAGCGACGGGCGGCTGAACGCGGCGTCGTAGCGGCCGTCGCGCAGCCCCGCGACGAGGGAGGAGACCGAGGTGTCCTCGGTGCGCGGCCGGACGTCTGGGTCGCGCTCGCGGAAGGCGTCAGCCGCTCGACGGCCGTCTAGGGCACCAGGACCTGCTCGCGCGGTGCCTTCACCGTGCCGCGCAGCAGGTACACCACCGCGGCGATCACCAGCGCCGCGGCCGTCGCGGCGAGGAATGCCGTCGACGGGCCCGAGTGCTCGACCAGGTAGCCGCTGACCGACTGCCCGAACGCCAGCCCCAGCGTCACCGCGGTCAGCACCCAGCCGAAGGCCTCGGCCGCGGTGCCCTTCGGCGCGACCAGTTCGATCGCGGCCGAGTGCGTGGCCGACTGCGGGGTGATCAGCGCACCGGCGGCGAGCATCGCGATCGCGAGGCCCCACAGCGTCGACGGCCAGGCCAGCAGCGCCACGAGCACCCCGAACCCGGCCAGCAGCACCGGCAGGCGCAGCGACATCTCCCGCGGCCACGGCCGCAGGCTGTAGGCCACGCCGAACGCGACCGAGCTGACCGACCACACCGACAGCAGCACCCCGCCGAGCGCCGGTTCCCCGGCCTCGGTGGCCGCGGCGGGCACGGCGACCTCGACGAACCCGATCACCACACCGAACCCGAGTGCGGCCAGGGCGAGGGTGCGCATGCCCGGGCTGCTCAGCGCGCCCAGCAGCGACCGGTGCGTCCGGCCGGCCGGTCCCCACGCCCGCACGGCCGGGCTCAGCGCGAACAGGGTCGCGCCGACCACCATGCACGCGCCGCCGGCCACCATCCCGGTGCCCGGCCACGGCGCGGCGACCAGCAGACCGGCCAGGCCGGGGCCGAGGATGAAGAACACCTCCATGCTGATCGCCTCGTAGGCGTAGGCCGCGTTGCGCGTCGCCTCGGCGGGCACCAGCCGTCCCCACAGCGCCCGCGAGGCCGAACCGACCATCGGCTCCGTGATGCCGATCCCGAACGCGAGCGCGACGAGCACCGGGGTCGCCGCGTGGGCCTCGATCGCGAGCGAGAGTGTCACCAGGATCACCGCGAACATCGCCGCGGTGGACAGCAGCGGGCGCGTCGGGCCGAAGCGGTCGATGAGCCTGCCCTGCACGACCGACCCCACCGCGACGCCGACGAGCGAGCTGGCCGACACCAGCCCGGCGACGGCGAACGACCCCATCTCCTGCTGCACGTAGAGCAGCGCGGACAGGCCGATCATCGCGATCGGCAGGCGCGCGAGGATGGACGCGATCACCGGACGGGTCGCGCCCGGCGTGGTCAGGGCAGCACGGTAGTCGGCGAGGGAAGTCTGGGACACGCGTACCAGTATGCCTCAGACTGGTACGCCGGTACCAGTTGATTACCGCTCAGGTCTCGGTTCGGTAACGGCGGGACTTTTTCGCCGGACCGACGCAACGAACCCGCAACGGGCGCGTCTGTGAGGGTGAACGGCCTTGAACTTCGGGGTACTGGCCGTGGCAAGGTTGACAAATAGATATAGCTCCCTCCGGCGAAGGGTCGGGGCCAGAACCGGAGGGCGGGGAGCGCGGTCTGTCGGGGGATGGCCCGCGCGAAATGCAAAGGAACCGGTGCGCCACGTCGGGGGTGGCGCCCGGTTCCTTTGTTTTTGCTGGTGTGGCGCTGGGTCAGCGGGCGCGGCGGGCCAGCCGCTCCGGGTCCAGGATCAGCACTGACTTGCCCTCGAGCCGCAGCCAGCCGCGGTGCGCGAAGTCCGCCAGCGCCTTGTTCACGGTCTCCCGCGAGGCGCCGACGTACTGGGCGATCTCCTCCTGCGTCAGGTCGTGCGTGACCCGCAGGATGCCGGCCTCCTGGCTGCCGAACCGCTGCGCCAGCTGCAGCAGCGCCCGCGCCACGCGGCCCGGGACGTCGGTGAAGATCAGCTCGGCGACCATGTTGTTCGTCCGGCGCAGCCTGCGGGCGATGACCCGCAGCAGCTGCTCGGCGATCTCCGGCCGGTTCGCGATCCACTTGCGCAGCGACGGCCGGTCCATCGACACCGCCCGCACCTCGGTGACCGTCGTCGCGGTCGAGGTGCGCGGGCCGGGGTCGAAGATGGACAGCTCGCCGAACATGTCCGAGGGACCGGCAATCCACAGCAGGTTCTCCCGGCCGTCGGCCGACTTGCGGCCGATCTTCACCTTGCCGGACAGGATGATGTACAGCTTGTCGCCGGGCTCGCCCTCGGAGAAGATCACATGACCCCGCGGGAACTCCACAGTTTCCAGGGTCTGGGCGAGCGCCTCAGCCGCGGCCGGCTCCACCCCCTGGAAGATGCCCGCCCGGGCCAGGGTCTCGTCCACCTCGTGCCTCCTCGTCGGTGGCGACCGTGTTCCCGCGAACCGGGGCGTGTCGCCGATCACTTGCGTGCAGTCTAGGCCGTTCGGACGAGATCGCCTCAGGGCACGCCGAGGACAGACCGATCACCGCCCGGCCGGGCGAGGGCGATCTCGCTCCGAGGGAACAGCCTAACTGTCGCGCGAAGCGCGTCCGCTGAGGGTGGTGGTGGGCGACGGGTGGGACTAACTGTCGCGCGAAGCGCGTCCGCTGAGGGTGGTGGTGGGCGACGGGCGGGAGTAATCGTCGCTGAATCGGTTGAGGTCAGCGGGTCTTCCGGGGGCGCAACTTGGCCGCGCGACCACCCAGGCGGCGCAGCCGGAACAGCTCCAGCGCGCGACCGATGCCGTGCCCGTAGAGCGCCCTGACCTCGTTGGGCCGGGCCTGCTCCAGGAACTCCTCGACCTCTTCCTCCTGGACCGCGACGTGGCGCAGCCGGTGCTCAACTCGCTCCATCGCCAGCGCGAAGAACATCATCACGAGTGGCACCGCTACTACGAACCAGACAGTCATCGGTTCTGATCCTCGCTCATCACGGGTTCGGGGGTGGTGTCCGGGGTCCGGCGTGTCGGCTTCCGTAGGCTAGCGGCGTGCCGAATGCGTCTCGTGTTAGCCCCGCCAAGGGGGAAGAGAGCCGCCTCGCGCTCGTGAGACGCGCACGCCGCATGCTCCGTTGCCTGACCGAGGCGTATCCGGACGCACACTGTGAGCTGGACTTCACCACGCCGCTGGAGCTGCTGATCGCGGTCGTGCTGTCGGCGCAGACCACGGACGTGCGGGTCAACGAGGTGACTCCCGCCCTGTTCGCCCGCTACCGCACCGCGGCCGATTACGCCGGCGCGAACCGCACCGAGCTGGAGGAGCTGATCCGGCCCACCGGCTTCTACCGGGCCAAGGCCAACTCGCTGATGGGGCTGGGCGCGGCGCTGGTCGAGCGGTTCGGCGGCGAGGTGCCGCGCAAGCTGGACGACCTGGTCACGTTGCCCGGCGTCGGCCGCAAGACCGCGAACGTCGTGCTCGGCAACGCCTTCGACGTGCCCGGGATCACGGTCGACACGCACTTCGGCCGCCTGGTGCGCCGCTGGGGCTGGACCGCGGAGGAGGACCCGGTCAAGGTCGAGCACGCGATCGGCGAGCTGATCCCCCGCAAGGAGTGGACGATGCTCTCGCACCGGGTGATCTTCCACGGCCGCCGCGTCTGCCACGCCCGCAAACCGGCCTGCGGCGCGTGCCCGCTGGCCCGTGACTGCCCCTCCTTCGGCACCGGCCCGATCGAGTTCGAGGAGGCCGCGAAGCTGGTCAAGGGCCCGGAGCGGGACCACCTGCTCGCGATGGTGACCCAGCGGTGACGACGGCGACCAGGTGGGCGCTCGCGGCGGGGGTGCTGGTGCTCGCGGTGATCATCGCGGTGCTGCCGCAGGTGCGGTCGGACGACACGCCCGCGGGCCCGGACCTGACCGCCGCCCGGGCCGCCGCCGCGCTGGCGCCGTGCCCGTCCGGCACCGGCGAGGTGGCCCAGCTGGCGGGCGTGCGCGCGGAGTGCCTCGGCGACGGGTCCACCGTCGACCTGGGCAGCGCGCTGGCCGGCCAGGTGACGCTGGTCAACGTCTGGGCCACCTGGTGCGAGCCGTGCCGGACCGAGCTGCCCGTGCTCCAGCGGTACGCGGACGAGCCGGGCGCGGCGCGGGTGCTCACGGTGCAGGTCCAGAGCAAGCCGGACGACGGGCTGGCGCTGCTCGCCGAACTCGGGGTGCGCCTGCCGACCGTGTTCGACGGCGACGGCGACGGCGACGGCGGGACCGGCCCGGTGCGCGGCGCGCTGAAGGTGCCGCCCGCGTTGCCCACGTCCTACCTGGTCACCGCGGACGGCCAGGTCCGCCTCATCGAAAGCCCACGCACCTTCACCGATCCTGAGCAGGTGCGTGAGGTCGTGCGGAGGCTGTCGTGAACGGACCGCTCGTCGAGCCGGCGTCGGTGCCGGACTGGCTGCGCCCGCTGGTCGAGATCAGCGGTGACCTCGACTCGACCGCGTTCACCCGGTTCACCCCGCCCGAGGACGAGTTCACCCGCGCCGCGTCGGTGCTGATCCTGTTCGGCCACGGCGAGCGCGGACCGGACGTCCTGCTGCTGCGCCGCGCCGACACGCTCGGCTCGCACGCCGGCCAGGTGGCTTTCCCCGGCGGCGGCGCCGATCCCGAGGACGCCGACGCGGTCGCCACCGCGCTGCGCGAGGCCGAGGAGGAGACCGGGGTCGACCCGTCCGGGGTGCGGCCGGTCGCGGTGCTGCCGGAGCTGTTCATCCCGGTGTCCCGGTTCGCCGTGACGCCGGTGCTCGCCCACTGGCACGCGCCCTCGCCGGTGCACGCCGTCGACCCGGCGGAGACCGCGGCGGTGGCCCGGGTGCCGCTGGCCGACCTGGCCGATCCGGCCAACCGGTTCCAGGTGCGCCGGTCCGGCACCACGTACCAGGGGCCGGCGTTCACCGTGAACGGTTTGTTCGTGTGGGGCTTCACCGCGGGACTGCTGACCGTCCTGCTCGAACTGGGCGGCTGGGCACGTGAGTGGGATCGCGGCGACGTCCGGGATCTTGACGTAGCGTTGCGCGATCATCTGCTCGCGACCGACTGAGGAGACGCGGTGAACTGGGTCGACGTCCTGGTCATTCTGCTGGCGCTGGTGGCGGCGGTCTCCGGCGCGCGTCAGGGCGTCGTGATCGCGTTGCCCGCGCTGGTGGGCGTGATCGGCGGTGCGATCCTCGGCATCCGCATCGCGCCGTGGGTCGTCGAGCTGTTCGAGAACCCGGCCGCCAAGGTCGCCTTCGCCGTCGCGACGGTCGTGTTCCTGGTCGCGCTCGGCGAGACGCTCGGCGTGTGGCTGGGGCGGCGGTTCAAGTACGCGGTCAAGCGGCGGGTCAACACCGACAAGCTGACCGGCATCGACCAGACGCTCGGCGCGATCGTGCAGGCCGTCGTGGTGTTCGTGGTGGCGTGGCTGATCGCGGTGCCGCTGACCGGGGTCGCGGCGCTGCCCGGCCTGGCGCGCGCGATCAACAACTCGACGGTGCTGGGCACGGTCGACAAGGCGATGCCGCCGGCCGCCGAGGGTCTGCCCAGCGAACTGCGGAAGCTGCTCGACGTCTCCGGATTCCCGTCCATTGTGGACCCGTTCCAGAAGACGCAGATCAACGACACCGCGCCGCCGGACACGACGCTGCAGGACAGCGCCGTGGTGCAGCAGCTGCGCGGGAGCGTGCTGAAGATCCGCGGCACCGCCGAGTCGTGCTCGCGCACGCTGGAGGGCAGCGGGTTCGTGATCGCGCCGCAGCGGGTGATGACGAACGCGCACGTAGTGGCGGGCACGGAGACGACGGCGGTGGAGACCTCGGCCGGCCGGCTGCCCGCGCGGGTCGTGTACTTCGACCCGGAGGTCGACGTCGCGGTGCTCGCGGTGCCCCGCCTGGAGGCGGCGCCGCTGAGCCTCGCGCCCGAGCCGGCGAAGGCGGGTGACAGCGCGATCGTCCTCGGCTACCCGCTGGACGGCCCCTACCGCGCCACGCCCGCCCGCATCCGCAGCGAGATCACGCTGCAGGGCCCGGACATCTACGATTCGCGCACCGTGCGGCGGGACGTCTACACCGTGCGGGCGCAGGTGCGCAGCGGCAACTCGGGCGGCCCGCTGGTGGATCCGCAGGGGCAGGTCGTCGGCGTGGTGTTCGGGGCTTCGGTGGAGGACTCCGACACCGGCTTCACGCTGACCGGCAACCAGGTGCGCCCGGTGATCGAATCGGCGCCGTCCCTGAGCGCGCGGGTCTCCACCGGCGCCTGCGCCGCCTGACCCCCCGCGAGTCCCACGCTCCCGTCCGCGAGTCCCACGCTCAGGCGCGCGAGTTCTGCGTTCGCGGCCGCGAGTTCCACGCTCCGGGCGGCGAGTCCCACGCTCGCGCCCGCGAGTCCCACGTTCCCGGCCGCGAGTTCCACGTTCCCGGCCGCGAGTTCCACGTTCAGCCGCGTGAGTTCCGCCCGCCGTCTGCCGCCGTCAGGCCTTCGCCAGGAAGTCCAGCAGCGTCTTGGTCGTCTCGGCGGGTGCTTCGAGCTGCGGGAAGTGGCCGACGTCCGCCAGCTCCTCCAGCGCCGAGTGCGGCCCCCGCCACGGCGCGGACGCCCGGGCGGTCTCCGGCAGCACACACGGGTCCGCGGCGCCGTGGATCTGCAGCACCGGCGCCGCCACCCGGGTGCCGACCGCGTCCGCGAACCGGCGTCCTTCGCCGCGGAACTGGGCCCGGAACGCCCACCGGTAGTACTCCAGCGCGCTGTGCGCCACGCCCGGGATCCGCACCGCCTCGCGGAACATCGCGGCGCTGGTGTCGAAGTCGGCGGTGGCCGTCCACCGCGGACCGGACCAGGCGCGCAGCAGGGTCTCCAGGTTGGCCCCGTCGTCCTCGGTGAGCCACCGCTCCGGCGCCATCGGCACCTGGAACCGGAACAGGTGCGCCAGCGCCCGCGTCTGGTTGGACCGCTTGCGGCGGAACGCGGTGCGGGCGAGCGCGCTGCGCAGGGCCAGCGGGTGGGCCCCACCCAGCACCGTCACCGACGCGACCACCCGCGGGTGCAGCGCGGCCGCGGTCCAGGCCAGCAGCCCGCCCCACGCGTGCCCGACCAGGTGCGCCTGCCGTTCGCCGAGCGCGCGGACCAGGCCGGCGACGTCACCGGCCAGCGTCCAGGCGTCGTAGCCGCGCGGGGGTTTGTCCGAATCGCCGTAACCACGCAGATCGGCCGCCACCGCGTGGTAACCCGCGTCGGCCAGGGCGGTGAGCTGGTGCCGCCAGGTCCACCAGAACTGCCCGAAGCCGTGCAGGAACAACACCAGCGGCCCGTGCCCGGCCTCGGCGACGTGCAGCCGGATGCCGTTCGCGGACACGTCGCGGTGCGCCCAGGGCCCGTCGATCCGGACGATGGACGGGTCGGGCGGCGTCACGGTCGCGACTGAGCGGTTCAGCTGTGTTCGGGGACGGTGTCCCGGCGCGGCTTGAGGGCCGCGGCGGTGTCCTTGACGCTGGTGATCGTGCGCTCCGGCGCCCGGATCTTCTTGACCTTGCGCCAGCCGAGCAGGCCGAACAGGCCGGCGACCAGCAGCATCAGCAGGAACACGATGCCGAACGCGGCCCAGCGCTTGAGCCACTCGGACAGCAGCTCGCCGAGGAAGAAAAAGAAGAAGAACGAGCTGTAGAGCCCGATCACCCCGGCGACGATGAAGAAGACGCTGCCCTTGACGCCCTTCTTGACCTCGCCCACGACCTCGGACCTGGCCAGCTCGACCTCGGCCCTGACCAGGGTGGACAGGTGCTGGGTCGCCTGGCTGACGAGGCTCCCGATCGACTGGCCGTCGGCGGAGGACTCGGCCTCCGGGCTCAGCGGGATGTAGGGCACGGCCCCGTGGGCATCCCGACCGTTGCGTTCGTGCTCCTGGCTGCTCACGGGGGTCATCGTGCCAGAAGACCCCACCCGGGGCTCGGTTAGTCCTCCGCAGCGGCGTGTACCTTGTTCCGCCGCACCAGCATCGCCGCCCCGGCCAGCGAGCACACCGCGGAGGCCAGCAGCACCGCGGTGCGGGCCAGTTCGCTCGCCTCGCCCTCCAGCGCGAGGTCGGCGATCAGCAGCGACACCGTGAACCCGACGCCGCCGAGCAGCGACAACGCCGCGATGTCCCGCCAGCCGACCCCGCTCGGCTTCTCCGCGAGCCGCAGCTTCACCGCCGCGAAGCAGGCCCCGAAGATGCCGACCGCCTTGCCCACCACCAGCCCGAGGAACACCGCCAGCGGCACGGCCTCGGTGAACACGCGGCCGAGCGATTCGCCGCTGACCGCGATCCCGGCGGCGAACAACGCGAACACCGGCACGGCCACCGCCGCCGACCACGGCTGCAACCGGTGCTCCAGCCGGATCGCCGGCGCCTCCTCCTCACCCTGGTCCGGGCGCACCCGCGTGAGCAGGCCCAGCGCGACCCCGGCGATGGTGGCGTGCACGCCCGCCGAGTGCACTGCGACCCACACGACGATCGCGAGCGGCACGTAGATCCACGCCGTGCGCACGCGCTTGTACTGCAGGAACGCGTACAGCGCGAGCGACACCACCGCGACCAGCGCGGCCACCAGGTTGAACGACGTGGTGAACAACACGGCGATGAGGAAGATCGCACCCAGGTCGTCGACCACGGCCAGCGACAACAGGAAGACCCGTGCGCTGCTGGGCAGGTTGGACGCGGTGAGCGCCAGGACACCGAGGGCGAACGCGATGTCGGTCGCGGTCGGGATCGCCCACGCGCGATCCATGCCGGGCGCGCCGCCGCCGGCGATCAGGGCGACGACCGCGGGCACGACCATCCCGCCGAGCGCGGCGGCGATCGGCAGGACCGCCTTCTTCGGCCGGGACAGCTCGCCGACCACCAGTTCCCGCTTGAGCTCCAGCCCGGCGACGAAGAAGAACAGGGCCAGCAGGCCGTCCTTGGCCCAGTCGCCGACGGACAGGTCCAGGTGCAGCAGGTGCGGTCCGATGTGGAAGTCCCGCACCACCCGGTAGGACTCGCCGAGCGGGGAGTTGGCCCAGAGCAGGGCGATGGCGGTGGCGGCGAGCAGGATCATGCCGCCGGTGGTCTCGGTGCGCAGGTAACGCACGAACTCGGCGGCGGCTTGGCGCGGCTGGCCCACGAATGACTCCTCCGGGATCGATCGGGCTGTTGCCGACCAGACTTCCCGGCGCACCGTCAACATCATACCTTACGGGCCGGTAACAACATCCCGGGAAAGCGTCGTAGCATGTCACTCGCCAACGTTGTCTAGACCTCAAGGGCGGCGGCAGTGACGACCTCTACCGAGGCGAAGCGCGACGCGCGGTTCTTCGGGCACCCGATCGGTCTCGCGAACCTGTTCGGCGTCGAGATGTGGGAACGCTTCTCGTACTACGGGATGCTCGGCATCCTGCCGATCTACCTCTACTACTCGGTCGCCGAGGGCGGCCTCGCGATGCCGGAGGCCACCGCCACCAGCATCGTCGGGGCCTACGGCGGTCTGGTGTACCTGTCCACGATCGTGGGCGCGTGGGTCGCCGACCGCCTGCTGAGCTCCGAGCGCACGCTGTTCTACAGCGCGGTGCTCATCATGATCGGCCACATCAGCCTGGCGCTGCTGCCCGGTTTCCTCGGGATCGGCGTCGGCCTGGCCTGCGTCGCGGTCGGCAGCGGCGGGCTGAAGGGCAACGCGACCGCGGTCGTCGGCACGCTCTACGGCGAGCAGGACCCGCGGCGCGACTCCGGCTTCACGATCTTCTACATGGGCGTCAACCTGGGCGCGTTCATCGGCCCGCTGCTCACCGGGCTCGCGCAGAGCGAGGTCGGGTTCCACCTCGGGTTCGGCCTGGCCGCGATCGGCATGGCCATCGGCCTGACCCAGTACACGATCTTCCGGCGCAACCTGCCCGACACCGCCCGCGAGGTCCCGAACCCGCTGCCGGCGCGGCGGCGGCCCGCGGTCGGCGGCGTGCTGGTGGTGCTGGTCGGCGTCATCGTGCTGGCCGTGCTGACCGGGATCGTCACCGCGGCGAACCTGTCCGACGTGGTCGTGTGGATCGTCGGCATCGCGTCGGTGGGGTACTTCGCGGTGATCCTGACCAGCCGCAAGATCACCGCCATCGAGCGGCGGCGGGTGCTGGCGTTCATCCCGATGTTCATCGCGAGCGCCGCGTTCTGGTCGCTGTACCAGCAGCAGTTCACCGTGGTCGCGGTGTACTCGGACCAGCGGCTGGACCGTGACCTGTTCGGCTGGGAGATGCCGGTGAGCTGGGTGCAGTCGATCAACCCGGTGTTCATCCTGCTGCTCGCGCCGGTGATGGCCGCGATCTGGATCAAGCTGGGCGAGCGCCAGCCGTCGACGCCGATCAAGTTCGCGCTCGGCACGTCGGTGATGGGGGCGGCGTTCCTGCTGTTCCTGTTCTTCGCCGGCGGCACCGGGAACAGCACGCCGCTGCTCGCGCTGGCCGGGATCCTGGTGGTGTTCACGGTCGCGGAGCTGATGCTGTCCCCGGTGGGGCTGTCCCTGTCGACGAAGCTGGCGCCGGACGCGTTCCGCACGCAGATGGTCGCGCTGAACTTCCTGTCGGTCTCGCTGGGCACCGCGCTGTCCGGCTCGCTGGCCGAGTACTACGGCACCGACCACGAGGCCGCGTACTTCGGCGTCGTCGGCGGAGCGGCCATCGCGATCGGTGTGGTGCTGGCGCTGATCAGCCCCTTCGTGCGGAAGCTGATGTCCGGCGTGCGCTAGCCCGCGGTGATGCCGAACAGTGCGCCGACGTAGTAGGTGACCAGCATCGTCAGCGCGCCGACCCCCACGTTGCGGATCACCGCGCGGCGCACACCGGCGTTGCCGAGGCGGGCGCTGGTGTACCCGGTCAGCGCCAGGCCCACGACGACGGCGATGGCGCACGTCCACACCCGCCAGGAGGTCGGCGGCAGCGCGATCGCCAGCAGCGGGATGAGCGCGCCGAGGGAGAACGACACGAACGACGCCCACGCGGCCTGCCACGGGCTGGTCAGGTCATCCGGGTCGATGCCGAGTTCGGCTTCGGCGTGGGCCGCGAGGGCGTCCTTCTCCGACAGTTCGCGGGCCACCCGCTCGGCCAGTTCGCGGGACAGGCCCTTGTCCTCGTAGATGTCGGCGAGTTCTCGTTCCTCGGCCTCCGGCATGGTCTTCAGTTCTTGTTTCTCGAGCTTGAGCGCGGCCTGTTCGGTATCGCGCTGGGTGCTCACCGAAACGTATTCCCCGCCGGCCATGGAAAGCGCGCCGGCGACCAGTCCGGCTATTCCGGCCATCAGAATGGCGCCGTGGTCGGTGGTCGCCCCGGCGACCCCGACGACGAGCCCGGCGACGGACACGATCCCGTCGTTGGCCCCGAGAACCCCGGCGCGCAGCCAGTTCAGCCGGCTGCCCAGGCTCTCGTGGTGGGGTTCGTGCGCGTGGGCCGCAGCGGCGTCCTTCGTCTCGGTCACGTCATTATTGAAGCATCCCGCGGCGAATTTCCCGCATTAGCTGAGACTTACCTAAATCTCCGCGGAACCCTCGCGGTAAATCTTCGCGGCCGCGATCCGCCCGTCGCGGAAACGGTAGAAACCGGCGATCGCGAAGGTGTGCTCGGTGCCGTCGGCGGTGAGCGTCTCGGTGAGCTGCGCCGCGGCCTGGTCACCCGAAGCGATGACGTTGTCGATCGTCAGCGTCGGCAGGAGCCCGCGCATCGCGCCCTCGAACAGGTCGGCCAGTTCCGCGCTGCCGCGGACGGTCGTGGTGCCGGTGATCCAGGTGGCGTCGTGGGTGAACCCGGTGAGCAGGGCGGCGAGGTCGCGTTCGTTGAACGCCCGCACGTGCGCGTCCAGCGCGGACAGGACATCGGTCACGTGTGGATCTTGGCAGGTGCGCACGCGGAGGAAAAGTCCGGCCGCCGGTGTCGAGATCCGGTGAACGGCTCCGTCCCCGGTGCGAACGCGGCCAGAATGGGTCGCATCACAGCGAGGAGTGGACGATGGCGAAGTACCTCTTTCTCAAGCACTACCGCGGCGCTCCGGCTTCGGTGAACGACGTGCCGATGGCGCAGTGGACGCCGGAGGAGATCTCGGCGCACGTGCGGTACATGAACGATTTCGCCAAGCGGCTGGAGGAGACCGGCGAGTACGTCGACAGCCAGGCGCTGGCCCCGGACGGCACCTGGGTGCGGTACGACGGGGAGGGGCGGCCGCCGGTGACCGATGGTCCGTTCCCCGAGACGAAGGACCTGATCGCCGGGTGGATGGTGGTCGACGTGGACAGCTACGAGCGGGCGGTCGAGCTGGCCGGTGAGCTGTCGGCGGCGCCGGGGGCGGGCGGGAAGCCGATCCACGAGTGGCTGGAGGTGCGCCCGTTCCTCGGGAACCAGCCCACTGTGACGGAGTGACCGCACCGATGGACGAGGCGCTGCTGCGGAGCCTCACCCCGAAGGTGCTCGGGATCCTCGTCCGCCGCGGAGCCGGTTTCGCGGCGGCCGAGGACGCCGTGCAGGAGGCACTGGTCGAGGCGGTCCGGGTGTGGCCGTCCGACCCGCCGCGGGATCCGCAGGGCTGGCTGGTCACGGTGGCCTGGCGCAAGTTCCTCGACGCCACCCGCGCGGACGCCGCCCGCCGCCGCCGGGAGGAGCTCGTCGACGAGGAACCCGAGCCCGGGCCGGCGCCCGCGGTGGACGACACCCTTCAGCTCTACTTCCTGTGCGCGCACCCGTCGCTGACGCCGTCGTCCGCGGTGGCGCTCACGTTGCGGGCGGTGGGCGGGTTGACCACGCGGCAGATCGCCCAGGCCTACCTGGTGCCGGAGGCGACGATGGCGCAGCGCATCAGCCGTGCCAAGCGCACGGTGTCCGGTGTGCGGTTCGACCGGCCCGGCGACGTCGGCACCGTGTTGCGCGTGCTGTACCTGGTGTTCAACGAGGGGTATTCCGGAGACGTCGACCTGGCGGCCGAGGCGATCCGGCTGACCCGCCGGCTCGCGGCGGCGATCGACCACTCCGAGGTGGCGGGGCTGCTGGCGCTCATGCTGATCCACCACGCCCGCCGCGCGAGCCGGACCGCGCCCGACGGCAGCCTGGTGCCGCTCGCCGAGCAGGACCGGAGCCGGTGGGACACGCGGTCGATCGCGGAGGGGGTCGAGATCCTGCAGGCGGCGCTGGCCCGCGACCAGCTCGGTGAGTTCCAGGCGCAGGCCGCGATCGCCGCCCTGCACGCCGACGCGCGCACCGCGGAGGAGACGGACTGGCCGCAGATCGTCGAGTGGTACGACGAGCTCGTGCGGCTGACCGACAGCCCGGTGGTACGCCTGAAC
Organism: Amycolatopsis thermalba; assembly: GCF_023376025.1. Lineage (NCBI taxonomy): Bacteria > Bacillati > Actinomycetota > Actinomycetes > Pseudonocardiales > Pseudonocardiaceae > Amycolatopsis > Amycolatopsis thermalba. The sequence goes on along the minus strand of NZ_CP091196.1, from coordinate 7,268,004 downwards.
CGAGCGGTGGCAGTGGGCGAGGCGGACGGCCCCCGCGCGGGGCTGGCGGAACTCGAGACGCTCGACTCGGGCCTGCCCAGGTACGCCGCGGTGGCCGCCCACCTGCACGAACGCAACGGCGACCTGGCGACGGCGGCCCACTTGTACGCCGAGGCCGCGGCGAAGGCACCAAACCTCGCCGAGCGGGACCACCTCACACGACAAGCCGCACGAATCAACGCCCAGCTGCGAGGGTGACCCCGACGCCCCGGCGCGCCCCTACCCGCGCCGGGACGCGCTGGGACCTGGCTCGCCCATGCTCTCTGAGCGTGCCCGCTTCGCGGGCGCAGCAGCCTCTGCCGGGTCGTGGCCTGCGGCACCCTGCGGCTTCTACCCGCGCCGGGTGTCAGGCCTCCAGTTGCGCCCCGGGCGTGCCCGCTTCGCGGGCGCAGCAGCCTCTGCCGGGTCGTGGCCTGCGGCACCCTGCGGCTTCTACCCGCGCCGGGTGTCAGGCCTCCAGTTGCGCCCCGGGCGTGCCCGCTTCGCGGGCGCAGCAGCCTCTGCCGGGTCGTGGCCTGCGGCACCCTGCGGCTTCTACCCGCGCCGGGTGTCAGGCCTCCAGTTGCGCCCCGGGCGTGCCCGCTTCGCGGGCGCAGCAGCCTCTGCCGGGTCATGGCCTGCGGCACCCTGCGGCCTCTACCCGCGCCGGGTGTCAGGCCTCCAGTTGCGCCCCGGGCGTGCCCGCTTCGCGGGCATAGCAGCCTCTGCCGGGTCATGGCCTGCGGCAACCCTGCGGCCTCTACCCGCGCCGGGTGCCAGGCCTCCAGTTGCGCCCCGGGCGTGCCCACTTCGCGGGCATAGCAGCCTCTGCCGGGTCATGGCCTGCGGCAACCCTGCGGCCTCTACCTTCGCCGGGTGTCAGGCCTCCAGTTGCGCCCCGGGCGTGCCCGTTCGCGGGCATAGCAGCCCCTGCCGGGTCGTGGCCTCCGGCACCCTGCGGCTTCTACCCGCGCCGGGTGTCAGGCCTCCAGTTGCGCCCCGGGCATGCCCGTTACGCGGGCGCAGCAGGGCCTGCCGGGCGATGGCCTCCGGTAATCCGCGCCTCTACCCACGCCGGGACCCGTCCGGCCCCCCGGCCATGCCGGCCGTGCAAGCGCTGCAGCCCCTGCCGGGTGGTTGCCTTCGGCGACTGCCGTGCCTCCACCCGCGCTGGGCGCCGGTACCCCAGCCCTGGCCCTGCGCCCACAGCCCCACTCGATTCAGCCGATCGCCTCGGGCAGTCGGCGCACCTGGTAACCGGCCTCGATGGTGTTTCCGGTCGCCGGGTCGCCCAGCTCCACCCGCCATTCGGCGGCGAACTGGTTCACCCCCGGCACCATCGGGATGGTCCCGGAGATCAGCACGACCCCCGGCTCGTACAGCCCGCGCTCCCGCAGCACGTCCAGCCAGTGCTGCGGCGTCAGCAGCTCCGCGAGCGTGCCGTCCTGGATCAGCTGTCCGTCGGCCCATCCGCGCAGCGTCAGCGAGTCCAGCCGGTCCGCCACGTCGTCCAGCCGCCACGCCTTGCGGCCCAGCACGTCCGGCGCCGCGTTCTTGCTCCACGCCACACCGTGCACCTCCAGCTCCCGGTCGGTGTGGTCGCAGGCCACCGTGAGCAGCACCCCCTCCGCGGTGATCACCAGCGCCCACTCCGCCTCCCCCGAGGTGCGGTCGTGCTGGACGGGCACCTCGTCGGTCTGGGCGGCCAGGTACGGGGCGACCGGGTACAGCGCCGGCGTGACCTTCGGCGCCGGGACGCCCAGCTCCGCCAGCTCCGCGACGTGCGCCGCGACGTCGGCCTGGTCGCGGCCCGCGTACCCGGCGTTGAGCAGCGTCGTGACCGGCGTGGTCACCGTCGTGCCGTCGGGCAGGTCGAAGCTCAGCGTCGGCATGTCGTCCTCCGTAAAGTCGGGTAACCCAGTTCTTACCTGCGGGGGCTTGCGCATGCAGGTTGTATACAACGAGTATTACCGCAACGTGGCACCCAAGAGATCGGGATGTGAGCAATGACCTCGGTAACGCCGACCGTGGACAGGGCATCGCTGCGGCGTGCCTTCCTGGCGAGCCTGTCCGGCACCTCGCTGGAGTGGTACGACTTCGCGGCCTACTCGGTCGCCGCCGCCACCGTGTTCGGCCACCAGTTCTTCCCGGCAGGCGATCCGCTGGTCAGCACGATGGCCGCGTTCTCCACCTACGCCGTCGGCTACCTCTCCCGCCCCCTCGGCGGCTTCGTCTTCGGCCGCCTCGGTGACGTGCTCGGCCGCAAGCGCGTGCTGGTGATCACCCTGCTGCTCACCGGCATCGCCACCTTCCTCATCGGTGTCCTCCCCACCCACGCCTCGATCGGTGGCACCGCCGCGGTCCTGCTGGTGCTGCTGCGCTTCGCCCAGGGTGTCGGCATCGGCGGCGAATGGGGCGGCGCGGTGCTGCTGTCCAGCGAGTTCGGCGATCCGAAGAAGCGCGGGTTCTGGGCGTCGGCGGCCCAGGTCGGACCACCCGCGGGCAACCTGCTCGCCAACGGTGTCCTGGCCCTGCTCGCCCTGCTGCTGACCGAGGCGCAGTTCGACTCGTGGGGCTGGCGCGTGGCGTTCCTGCTCTCCGCCGTGCTCGTCGCGTTCGGCCTGTGGATCCGGCTCAAGCTGGAGGAGACCCCGGTCTTCAAACGCATCGCGGAGAGCGGCGAGCGGCCCAGCGCGCCGATCTCCGAGGTCTTCAAGCACGAGCGCCGCGCCCTGGTGGCCGCGATCTTCGTCCGCGTCTGCCCGGACGTGCTGTACGCGTTGTTCACCGTCTTCGTCCTGACCTACATGACCCAGGAGCTGGGCATGTCCCGCAGCCAGGGCCTGACCGCGGTCATGATCGGTTCCGCTGGCCAGCTCGTCCTGATGCCGGCCTTCGGCGCGCTGTCGGACCGGGTGAACCGCCGCAAGCTCTACCTCTTCGCGACCATCGCCGCGGCGATCTGGCCGTTCGTGTTCTTCCCGCTGGTCTCCGGCCGCTCGTTCGGCCTGCTGCTGGTCGGGATCGTGATCGCGCTCGTCATCCACGCCGCGCTGTACGGCCCGCAGGCCGCGCTGATCACCGAGCAGTTCTCCGAGCGCCTGCGCTACACCGGCAGCTCGCTGGCCTACACGCTCGCCGGGGTGATCGGCGGGGCCGTCGCGCCGCTGCTGTTCACCTCGCTGCTGGCCGGTTTCGACAGCTGGCTGGCGCTCGCGCTGTACGTGGTGGTGACCGCGGTCGTCACCATCATCGGTCTTGCGCTGGCGCGGGCGGCCCGCGACGAGACTCAGGTGGTCGTCAGCTGATGCTTCAGGGTCCGGGCGTGGTGGTCGTCGATGGCGGCCAGCGCCGCCTCGACCTCGCGGTTGGCCAGTGCGGTCACGATGGCCTGGTGCTCGCGGCAGACCTCCGCGTGCCGGGTCCCCGACCGCCGCAGCGCGACGAGCCCGGCACGGACCTGCCGGGCTCGCAGCGCGGTGTAGGTCCGGCTCAGCATCGCGTTGCCGGCCGCCTCGACGAGCAGGGTGTGGAAGTGCGTGTCGAGTTCGATGAACTCCTTGGCCGACGCCGGGTCGTCACAGCGCTCCTGCTGCTCGAGGACCTTCTGCATGGCCCGCCACGGCACGGTCCCGGCCGCCATCACCCGCTCGGCCGCGAACCGTTCGAGCAGCCCGCGCAGCTCGACGAGGTCCCGCAGGTCGCGCCCGGTCAGCGGGGCGATGTAGGCGCCCCGGTTGGGCACGAGCTGCACCATCTCCTCGGCCGCGAGCTGCAGCAGCGCCTCCCGCACCGGCGTGCGTGAGACGCCGACGTGCTCGGCGATCTCCTGTTCGCTGATGAACGTGCCCTCGGCGTCGGGGTCGGCCAGCACGGTGCTCTTCAGGTAGTCGTAGGCCTTGGCCCGCCCGGACAGGGCGGGCTTGCTCGTCGCCGGCATCCGGGCTCCCTCCATACACGTTGTATACAGATGGTACGCGGAAAGTGGCCGGACCGAAAAGAACGCCGGGGCGGATGCCTGATCGATGACATCCGCCCCGGCGAGTCCTGGTCGCCGCGGGCGACCGCGGGAACGGCCGAGGTCAGCCGTCGAGTTCGGCCAGTGCCTGCTTGGCCTGCTCCAGCTCGGCCTCGAGCGCGGCGACCTTGGCCTTCTGCTGCTCGACGGCGGCGTTGATCACCTCGTCGATCGGGATGGACAGGTCCTCGTGCAGTTCCTTGGCCGCGCGGGACACGGCCGAGGCCGGGATCTTCAGTCCCTGTGCGACCCACTTGGAGCCGTGCTTGAGCTCGGCCTGCCACTCGCCGTCGGCGGTGCCGGTGACGGTGAGCGTGAGCTCGACGGTGCGGGTCTTCTTCGCCGCGGTGCCCTTCGGGCGGCCGCGCTTGGGCTTGGCCTCCTCCGTCTCGGTGGACGCGGAGGCGGGAGCGGGAGCGGCCGCGGAGTCGTCCGCGACCGGAGCCGGCGCGACGGGAGTTTCCTGCTCCTGCGGGGTGGTCGTGGTGTCCAAGCTCATCGGTGCTGCGGTCTCCCTCTCGTGGGGTCCGGCTACGTCGGCCCGAATTGTAGAACAGGCGTTCGATAGCCGCTCGCTGGGGTCGTGCCCCTGGATTGTCCCGCGCTGCCTGCGCCGGGGTACCCCGGGGCGTCGCGCCGCAACGGGTGTCGATACTCTGCGATCCTCACCCAGCAGGGTGAGGAAGCGATGTCGCTCGATAGGGGCTTGCTGACGTGGGCGTTACGTATCTCTACCCGATCGGGTGTATCTCGTTTTTCGCGCGACCTCGGCAAACGCAACATTTGCCCTGCTCTCCCTAGTTCGCCCCCGTCACCCGGAGGTTTGATCACCTAGGGGGGTCCTGATAGCAATAAGGCCCAAGGCGCAGTTGCGGTGCCGCATGTCTTCGGGGGAGACCGCCTTGGTGAATTCTTGTCCGATGTAGGTCCTCAAGGATTGTGGTAATGCCCATGACGTGCAGCTCGCGCGTGCAGAACGGATCTGCGCGCCGCGGCCGGCTCCCGGTCCGGCTCCTCGCCGTGGCCGGAGTCTCGACCCTGGCTCTGCTGACCGGAGCTTGCTCCAGTGGCGACGAGGGCGGCGTGAAGCCGGCCGCCGTGAGCCAGGAAGATCTGACCCAGCTGCCGGAGGCGACCACGTTCGCCACGGTCGCGAACGCCCCGCTCGACCCGCAGCCCTCCGGCGGCGCGACGGCGGGCCGCGTAATCCACCCCAAGGCCGACATGGTCGTGTACGACTCCGTTGGCGGCAAAGCGATCGCGAAGCTGCCGTCCATCCAAATGGGATCGCCGACCTGGGTACCGGTGATCGCGGAGCAGGGCGACTGGGCGCAGATCCTGCTGCCCACCCGGCCCAACGCCGCGTCCGGCTGGGTCCACCTCAGCGACGGCGCCGCCGAATCCGCCCAGAACGACTACGTGGTCAACGTGGACCGTGCGGCGTTCAGCCTGGAGATCCTGGAGAGCGGCAAGTCGATCGGCAAGTGGACGATCGGCATCGGCAAGCCCGAACACCCGACCCCGGCGGGGCGTGCTTACATCATCGCCTCGATCGAGGAAACGAAGAACACCTACAGCCCGATCGTCCTGCCGCTGAGCTACCACTCCGATTCGCTGGAGACCTTCGGCGGCGGCCCGGGCACGGTGGGCCTGCACACCTGGCCCAACAACAGCTTCGCCGGCCAGGCGAACAGTGACGGCTGCATCCGGGTCCCCTCGGAGGCGCTCGACGAACTGGTCAAACTGCCGCTCGGCACGATCGTGAACATCACGTGACGGCCTGAGCTTCTTCGCCACCTCGCCGGTGGCCGGAATGCGTCACGGGGGGCCACCGGCGAATTCATCCCGCATTTCCATTTCACGAAAGGGAATTCCTTGTCCAGAAAGAAGGCTGTGGCCGGCGGCGTCGGCGTGCTCGCGACCGCGCTCGCCACCTCGGTGCTGCTCGCGCCCGCCGCTGGGGCGACCACCACCACCGCGGACGGCGTCAACTCCGCCTACGCGATCGCCGCCAAGGGCCTCCTCGGCATCGACCCCAGCCCGTACGTCACCGACGAGAAGGGCTTCGAGCAGAAGTCGCTCGCCACGCTGAACGTGCCGGGCCTGGCGCAGGTGAAGCTGCTCAACGCGTCGGCCGGTGCCGGCCAGGCGCGCGCCAGCGTCGCCGACGTCAACGTCGGTCTCGGCGTCGGCAAGCCGCTGCTGACCGCGACCGCCATCGAGGCGGAGTGCGAGGCCGGCAAGGGCAACTCCTCGCTCGCCAAGGCGAAGCTCGGTGACGTCACCCTCGACGTCAACGCGCCGACCAACACCACGGTCGCCGTGCCGGGCCTGCTCTCGGTCGTGCTGAACAAGCAGACCAAGAAGGACGACGGCTCGATCACCGTCACCGCGATCTCGATCAAGATCGACAACCTGCAGACGCTGGACATCGCGTCGGTCACCTGCGCGCCGGGCGACGACGACAACGGCGGCGAGACCCCGACCACCGCGCCGACCAAGACCAGCACCTCGAAGCCGGGCACCAGCACCCCGACCTCGACGAAGACCAGCTCCGGTGGCGGCGCCGGCTCGGGTGCGGGCGACAAGCCCGACGCCAACGGCAAGGCCCCGCGGCCGACCCCGGTGAAGGCCCACCTGGACGTCACCGGCTGATCCGGCTCTTCCTCGGGTTCCCACGACAAGGGGCCTGCACCGGCAACCGGTGCAGGCCCCTTTGTTTATGCGTCAGTCCTCCGACTTGCCGGACTGCAGGCCGCTGGAGATCAGCTCCATCACGCTGGAGTCGGCCAGCGTGGTGACGTCGCCGATCTGGCGGTTCTCGGCCACGTCCCGCAGCAGGCGCCGCATGATCTTGCCGGAGCGGGTCTTCGGCAGCTCGGGCACGACCATGATCTGCCGCGGCTTGGCGATCGGGCCGATCTCCTTGGCGACGTGGTTGCGCAGCTCCTGCACGGCCTCGTCCCCGCCCTCGGCGGCCGAGCCGCGCAGGATCACGAACGCGACGATGCCCTGCCCGGTCGTCGGGTCGGACGCGCCGACCACCGCCGCCTCGGCCACGGTCGGGTGCGAGACCAGCGCCGACTCGACCTCGGTGGTGGAGATGCGGTGACCGGAGACGTTCATGACGTCGTCGACCCGGCCGAGCAGCCAGATGTCACCGTCGCTGTCGTACTTGGCGCCGTCACCGGCGAAGTAGTAGCCCTGGTCGGCGAACCGCGACCAGTAGGTGTCGCGGAAACGCTCGTCGTCGCCCCAGATGCCGCGCAGCATCGACGGCCACGGCTTGTCCAGCACCAGGTAACCGCCGCCGCCCTTGCCGACCTCGGTCGCGGTGTCGTCCACGACCTTCGCCGAGATGCCGGGCAGCGGGCGCTGCGCCGAGCCGGGCTTGGTCGAGGTGACGCCCGGCAGCGGGGAGATCATGATCGCGCCGGTCTCGGTCTGCCACCAGGTGTCCACGATGGGCGCCTTGCTCGCGCCGATGTGCTCGCGGTACCACATCCACGCCTCGGGGTTGATCGGCTCGCCGACGCTGCCCAGCACGCGGAGGCTGGACAGGTCGTACTTCGCCGGGATGTCCTCGCCCCACTTCATGAACGTGCGGATCAGCGTGGGCGCGGTGTAGTAGATGGAGACCTTGTGGTTCTGGATGATCTCCCAGTGCCTGCCCTCGTGCGGGGTGTTCGGGGTGCCCTCGTAGACCACCTGGGTCGCGCGGTTGGCCAGCGGGCCGTAGACGATGTAGGAGTGGCCGGTGACCCAGCCGATGTCGGCGGTGCACCAGTAGACGTCCTCGCCCGGCTTGTGGTCGAAGACGACGTGGTGGGTGTAGGCGACCTGGGTCAGGTAGCCGCCGGAGGTGTGCAGGATGCCCTTGGGCTTCCCGGTGGTACCGCTGGTGTAGAGGATGAACAGCGGGTGTTCGGAGTCGAAGGCCTCCGGGGTGTGCTCGGCGGACTGGCCGTCGACCAGGTCGTGCCACCACACGTCCCGCTCGCTCATGGGAACGTCTTCGCCGGTGCGGCGCACGACGATGACCTTCTTGACCGACTGGGCGCCGTCGAGGGCCTCGTCCACGTTGGTCTTCATCGGGGCGGCCTTGCCGCGGCGGTACTGCCCGTCGGAGGTGATCACGACCTTGGCTTCGGCGTCGTCCACGCGCGAGCGCAGCGCGGCCGGGGAGAACCCGCCGAAGACCACGGAGTGCATCGCGCCCAGCCGCGCGCAGGCCAGCATCGAGACGATCGCCTCGGGGATCATCGGCAGCTGGATCGCGACCCGGTCGCCGGAGGTGACGCCGAGGGAGGCCAGCGCGTTGGCGGCCTTCGAGACCTCGTCCTTCAGCTGGGCGTAGGTGATGTCGCGGGTGTCGCCCGGCTCGCCGACCCAGTGGATGGCGACCTGCTCACCGTGCCCGGACTCGACGTGCCGGTCGACGCAGTTGTAGGCCACGTTGAGCTTGCCGCCGACGAACCACTTCGCGAAGGGCGCGTTCGACCAGTCCAGTACCTGTGACCACTTGGTGTCCCAGTGCAGCCGCTCCGCCTGCTCGGCCCAGAACGCTTCGCGGTCGGCGTCCGCCTTCTCGTACCAATCGGCCTTCGCGTTGGCCTGCGCCGCGAACTCGTCGCCCGGGGGGAACGTCCGGTTCTCGGTGAGCAGGTTGTCCAGCGCGGGGGACTGCTCTGTCATGGTGCACGGCCTCCTGAAGTCACTCATCTCTGGCTGACGCCGGATGCACGGTAGCGACGTTAGCCCCCGTGACGAAAGAGCGCAGCACCTCACGGCAGGTCTCGTGGCCGTCACCGCACGCGATCGAGCAGTTTCCGCTGTGTCGTGGGCCACTCCTCCGCGAGCAGTGAGTAGACGACCGTGTCGCGGCGGCTGCCGTCCGGGCGGATGCGGTGCGCGCGCAACACGCCCTCCCGGCTGGCGCCGAGCCGTTCGATGGCGCGCTGTGACTGCTCGTTGCGGTGGTCGGTGTGCCAGGTGACCCGCTGCGCGCCGAGCACGTTGAAAGCGCGTTCCAGCAGCAGGAGTTTGGCTTCGGTGTTCAGCGCCGTGCGTTGCCACGGCCTGCCGATCCAGGTGTAGCCGATGGCGAGGGCGCGGTGGCGCGGGACGATCTCGTAGTAGGAGGTCGTGCCGGCGACGCGGCCGGTCGTGGCATCGACCTGGGCCCAGGCGAGGCGGCCGGGCTCGGCGAGGATGTCGTCGATCATGGCCTTGGTGGCGTCGAGGGTGACGGGTTGGCGGAGGCTGAGCCAGCGCCAGACCTCGGGGTCGCGACCGGCTTCGTGCAGGCCCTCGGCGTGTTCCGGGCCGAGCGGTTCGAGGTGGACGTGCTTGCCGTGCAGGGCGGGCCGGTCATGCCAGGTCATGCCGGGGACGCTACGTCTCCCGATTGGACGTCTGCTAGTGCCAGTGCTGGCTTGCTTTCAAGGTCCACTCGGTCGCCTCATATGCTCCCGGTACGCGTCGAAGGAGGTCCGAGTGGCTGAGCGGGAAGAGCTCACCTGGGAGTTGTTCGGTTCGGCCAGCCGGGAGCTCGCCCAGCAGGTCGCGGACAGCGGTTACGAGCCGGACGTGGTCCTGTCCATCGCCCGCGGTGGGCTGTTCGTCGCCGGCGCGCTCGGCTACGCGCTCGACGTGAAGAACCTGCACGTCATGAACGTCGAGTTCTACACCGGCGTCGGCGAGCGGCTGGAGCTGCCGGTGATGCTGCCGCCGGTGCCCAACGCCGTGGACCTGACCGGCGCGAAGGTCCTGGTGGCCGACGACGTCGCCGACACGGGCGCGACGCTCAAGCTGGTGCGCGACTTCTGCGCCGACCACGTCGCGGACGTGCGCTGCGCGGTGGTGTACGAAAAGCCCTGGTCAGAGGTGAAGTGCGAGTACGTGTGGCGCCGCACGGACCGGTGGATCAACTTCGCCTGGTCGAAACAGCCACCGGTAATCCGCCGCGAGGGGCAGGTGCTGGACGCGTGAGTGGCCGGTTGGATGGTGTCGCCGGGGCGGCGGATGCTGGTCGTGTGGTGCCGGGGCTGGATGGTGCCGCCGAGGTGGCGCGGGAGGTGCCGGCGGCATGAGCGACCCACTGGCGCCCCTGCTCGAGCTGGAGGGCGTGGCCGAAGCGGCGAAGAAGGCGCAGGACGCGGTCTTCGCGGTGCACCGGCTCCCGGTGAACCTGCGCGGCGGCTCCGCCACGGCGGCCGAGGCGTCCGTCCGGGCCGCCCGCGCGTCCGCCGCGCTGGACGGCGCGGACCCGGAGATCCCGGCGGACGCCGAGGTGAAGGACCCGATCCTGGCGGGCGCGCTGCGGGTCGCCTCGGCGAGTGAGTCGCTGCTGCCGACGTGGCGCCGCGCCCCGCGACAGGCACTGGCGCGGATGCACGTCCTGGCGGCCGCTGATCTGGTGGGCGACCAGAACGCGCTGGGCCGTCCCGGTCCGGCTGCCGGGGCCCGCCTGGACCTGCTGACGCAGCTGGTCACGGGCGTGACATCGGTGCCGGGCGCGGTGCTGACGGCCGTCGTGCACGGTGAGTTGCTGAGCCTGCGCCCGTTCGGCACGGCGGACGGCGTGCTGGCCCGCGCCGCCGCCCGCCTGACCATGACGGCGACCGGCGTCGACCCGAAGGGCCTGAGCGTGCCCGAGGTGGCGTTCTTCCGCCGAGCGGCCCGGTACGAGGAGGCGGCGGCCGCCTTCGCGACCGGAAGGCCCACCGGAGTCCGCGAGTGGCTCCTCTTCAGCTGCGAAGCGCTCGAAGCAGGCGCCCGAGAGGCCAAGAGCATCGCCGACGCCGCCGGCTGACCCTGACCGCGGTTGCCGCGGCGGCGGGCTGTTCGACGCGGGGACCGGGGCGGTTGGCTGGTCGTCGGCCCGCCCCGGCTGGTGGCTTGCCTGGCGGTGGTTTCCGGGGTGGTGGGCTGTTCGGTGCGCGGGCCGGGGCCGTTGGCCTGCCCCAGATGTCGGCTGATCTGGCTGTGACTGTAGAGGCGCCGGCCTGCTCGGTGCGCGCGGTTGGCCGCCGGCCTGTCCAGGGTGTCCTGGCCGCGGGCTGCCGACGTCTCTGCCGCGCCGTGCGCGAGCCGGTGCCGGTGGCTGCCCACCGGCGGAGGCTGCTGTTCCGCGGCCCACCGGCCCCCGCAATGCCGCAGGCCATCGGCACTGGCCGATCCACGGAGCCGGCACGCGTGGCCGAACAGCTGCCGGCCACGCCCCAGCCAGCCTCACCCACGGGCGCAGTCGCGTGATTCCGGGGACGTGCGACGCTCCCAGCGCACCTCCCCGGGACCGCGCGACCTCAGGTCGTCGCGCAGGCGAGCAGCGCCTCCCGCACGTGCCCGCCGTTCGCGGCCAGCATCGCGGCCGCCGTCGCCGCGTCGACACCGCACAGCAGGTGCACCAGCGCGACCTTCAGGTCACCGTCGGCCTCGGCGAGGGCTTCGGCGGCCTCCCGCTCGTCCGCGCCCGTCGCCTCCATCAGGATCCGCAGGGTCCGGCCGCGCAGCTTCGCGTTGGTCGCCCGCAGGCTGACCATCAGGTTCGAGTACGTCCGGCCGAGCTTGATCATCGTGGCCGTGGAGAACGCGGTCAGCAGGATCTTCTGCGCCGAGCCCGCCTTCATCCGCGTCGACCCCGCGATGACCTCCGGCCCGGTGTCCACCGCGATGAACACGTCGACCCCGGCCGGCCGCACCGCACGCGCGTTGCCCGACACCAGCCCGGTCGACGCGCCGAGCCGCCCGGCCGCCTGCAGCGCGCCCAGCACGAACGGGGTGCGACCGGACGCGGTCAGGCCCAGCACGAAGTCGCCCGCCCGGACCGAAGCCGCCATTTCCGCGGCGCCCGCCGCAGCGTCGTCCTCGGCGTTTTCGACCGCCTCGCGCAGCGCCCGGTCGCCGCCCGCGTGGTGCGCGACGAACCAGTCGGCAGGCACGTTGAACGTCGGCACCAGCTCAGCGGCATCCAGCGTCGCCAGCCGGCCGGACGTGCCCGCGCCGACGTAGTGCACACGATGGCCGGTGCGCAACGCCTCCACCGCGAGATCGACCGCGTCCGCCAGCTGGGGCAGGACCTTGGCGACCGCGTCGGGGACCCGGCGGTCCTCGTCGTTGATCGTGGTCAGGATGCCGAGCGTCGACATCCGGTCGATCTCGGTGGTGCGGGGGTTGCGCTGCTCGGTCGGGGAATCGACGTGGACCACCTGACTGGGCACCGTCATCATGCGTCTCACCGTTTCCTTCGTGCTCACTTTCCGGTCTCTCGCGGACGCCTCCGGCCGTCCGGTCGCACGCCGAGGCGGTGGCCGCCGACGGCGTCGCGAGTGGCTTCCAGCGCGGCGGACGCGCTGTCCATGTGGCGCTGGGCAACCCCGATGAACAGGCAGTCGATGACCGTGAGCTGGGCGATCCGGCTCGCCGTCGCGCCCGAGCGGAAGGTCGTCTCGCGGGCGGCGGTGGTCAGGACGTAGTCGGCGACCTCGGTGATGGGCGAGCGCGGGAAGTTGGTCAGCGCCACGGTGGTCGCGCCGTGCTCGCGGGCCACCCGCAGCGCCTCGACGGTGTCGGTGGTCGCGCCGGTGTGCGAGACGCCGATGGCGACGTCGCCGGCGCCCAGCACCGCGGCCGAGGTCAGCATGATGTGGGTGTCCGACCAGGCGAAGCACACGCGGCCGATGCGGTGCAGCTTCTGCTGCAGGTCGGCGGCGACGAAAGCGCTCGCGCCCACGCCGTAGACGTCGGTCCGGCCGGCGTCGGCGAGCAGGTCGATCACGCGCTGCAGGGTCGCGATGTCGAGCTGCTCAGCGGTTTCCTCGACGGCGCGCGCGTCGGCGAAGCTGACCTTGCCCACCACCGCGGCCAGGTCGTCGTCCACGGCGATCTCGCCACCCAGGTTGCGGGTGGACCGCGCCTCGGAGCGGGCGGTGTCAGCGGCCAGCGCGATGCGCAGCTGCGGGTATCCGCCTACGCCCACGGCCTTGCAGAACCGGGTCACCGTGGTCTCGCTGGTGCTTGCGGCCAGGGCGACCTCGGTGATCGAGCGGCGCGCTACTGCGGACGGGTCATCGAGGACGACCTTGGCTACGCGCTGTTCAGCTCGGGCCAGGCCGGGCAGCAGCGAACGGATCCGGACCAGAGGACTGGTTTCGGACTCGCGAGCGGCCGAACCGATCTCGTTCGGTGCCCGCTCGGTTACGGAATCGGTATCCAGATCCGTGGGAAAGTTACTAACCGTAGGCATTTGAGACAAGGTTACCCACATCCTTAGGGATGATCGCAACTCGTCCGCCCCTGCACGGCCGAGCTGCGGTGACTCAGTTGCCCGGAAAGTCGCCAACTACGTCGTGGTTGTTAACGTCATCAAGTTAACGACTTGGCAACTTCCTGTGGTTCCCGAAACAGCCGGCGATCGTCGGTGGCTCCCGCTCGCGTCTCAGTGATAGGGACTTGCCCGCCTCGATGGTATGACGCGAGTCTGGCCACTTTCACTACCAATGGAGCAGCCGATAGGTAGCTCTGCGTGACGGACGCTGGTGTCCGAAATTCGTTCGTGCTGGTTACTCGCCCACCGCTCGGCTATGCGTGGCGCGTCGCCGGCCGGAAGATCACCTGTCCGGCCGCGGGTAAATCTCCCTACAGCCGGCGCTACATCGCTTCGGCCAGCGCGCTCGCCCACTTCTCTCGGGCCGGGTTGATCGAACCCCAGTTCCGCGTCGGGTGAACGCGGTTGGTCAGCAGGATGGCGAACGACCGCGACACCGGGTCGATGACCAGCGACGTGCCGGTGAAGCCGGTGTGGCCCGCGGTGGTGGGCGAGGACAGCGCACCCATGTAGAACCGCTGGTCCAGCTCGAACCCGAGGCCGTGAGCGTGACCGGGGAACGCCTGGTTGTAGTCGGTCAGCATGTCCCGCACCGTTTCCGGGCGCAGGATCCGGGCGCCGCGGTAGGCGCCGCCGTTGAGGATGGCCTGCGCGAGCACCGCCATGTCCGGCGCCGTCGAGAAGATGCCGGCGTGACCGGAGACTCCGCCGAGCGCCCACGCGTTCTCGTCGTGGACCTGGCCACGGACCACGCCCCGCGGCGGATCCGCCTGGAACTCGGTGGCCGCGATCCGGTCGAGCTTCTCGGCGGGCGGGTTGAACGTCGTATCGGTCATCCCGAGCGGCTGTGTGATCCGGTCCCGCACCACGGCGTCGAGCGGCTGCCCGCTGATCCGCTCGACGAGGAAACCGAGCGTCATCAGGTTGATGTCCGAGTAGAGGTACGTCGACCCTGGCTGGTTCTTCAGCGGGCTGTCGAGCACGGCCTTCCGCCGGGACGGGATGTCCGGGTAGCCCTGCCACAGCGACGGGCGCGGGTCGGCCGCCAAGCCCGAGGTGTGGGTGAGAAGCTGCCGCACGGTAACGGACTCTTTGCCGTTCGCCGCGAACTCGGGCAGGTACTCGGCGACCGGCCGGTCCAGCGCGACCTTGCCGTCCTCGACGAGCTGCATCACCGCGAGCGAGGTGAACAGCTTCGTGATCGAGGCCATGTCGAAGATCGTGTCGGCGCGCATCGGGACCTGCTGTTCGGGCGGCAGCTCCGTGCCCGCGGCGTCGGCGTACCGGAGCGCCCCGCCGGCCGCGGTCTCGGCGACGACCACCCCGTTGTGCCCGAGGATCCCGGCCGCGCCGGAGAAGTGCGGGTGTCCGGTGGCCGGGTCCGGCTTGGTCCAGTCGGCCAGGAACTGCTCGGCGGCCCGCAGGGGCCCGGAATCGAGCCCGACGTCGCCGGGCAGCCCCGGACGCAGCACCGTGTCGGGCGGTGCGAACTCGTACTGCGGGCGGTCGATCCGCCCGGTGTAGGCCTGCTCGGTGATGGTGGTACTCGCTCCGGGAACGGTCAGGGCGGAAACGGTCAGCACCGCCGCGACCAGTAGTTTGCCCGTTCGCATGCCGGCCTCACCAGTAGAGCAGATGGGGCCGGCGGCGGGCGGTGAACTCGTCGAGCTCGGCCTGCCACGACCCGACGATCTCGTCCACACCGGCGCCGCGGTCGACCATCGTCCGCACCCGGTCGGAGCCGGTCAGCTTGTCGATCCCGTTGTCCGCGCGCCAGGCGAAGATGTCCGGGTGCAGCTTCTTGGCCGTCACCAGCATGGCGACCCCGGTGCGGATGGCGTCGAACGCGGCCGGGTCGGTGACCGTCAGCTGCACCCCGCCGCAGGTCTGGTTCACGAACTTGCTGAACGTCGGCACGAAGTAGGTCTCCCGGAACCGCACACCCGCGAGCCCGAGCGCCGTCAGCTCGTCCCGCCACCGCCAGTCGATACCGGGCGCGCCGATGATCTCGAAGGGCCGGGTCGTGCCGCGTCCCTCGGAGAACACCGTGCCCTCGAACATGCCCGTGCCCGGGTAGACCAGCGCGGTGTCCGCGGTCGGCATGTTGGGACTCGGCGGCGTCCAGGTCAGCCCGGTGCCGGCGAAGAACGTGTCCCGGCGCCAGCCCTCGGCCTGCACCACCTGCAGGTCGGCCAGCCGCACGCCCTCGGCGGGCAGCAACTCGGCGGCGAAGTACTTCGCCAGCTCGCCGACGGTCATGCCGTGCTGCTGCACGATCGGTTTGAGCCCGACGCCGGAGGCGAACTTCGGGTGCAGCATCGGGCCGTAGGCCTTGCCGCCGATCGGGTTCGGCCGGTCGAGGACGACGAAGGCGGCCCCGGTCCGGCCGGCGGCGGCCATCGCCGTGTACATGGACCAGATGTAGGTGTAGAAGCGGGCCCCGACGTCGGCGATGTCGAAGACCACCGTGTCCACGCCGGCCTTGGTGAACATCCCGGCCAGCTTCGCCGCGTCCGCGCCGTACGCGTCGTACACCGGGATGCCGGTGCGCGGATCGGTGTAGTCGCCCTCCGAGCCGCCGGCTTGGGCGCTGCCGCGGAACCCGTGTTCCGGCCCGAACGCGGCGACCGGCCGGACCCCCGCGGCGATCATCGAGTCGACGACGTGATCGCCGTTCTCCAGCACACCCGTCGGGTTCGACAGCACCCCGACCTTGCGCCCGGCCAGCGAGCGCCAGCCCTGGCGGGCGAGGGCGTCGGCGCCGGTGACCACCGGTCCACGGGCCCCGGACGGGATGGCGGGCACCGGTTCCGCGAGGGCGGACCCGCCGGTCAGCAGGGGTGTCGCGAGGGCGCCGGTGACCAGGAACCCGCGCCGGTTGAGCCTCACCATGTCAGTCCTGTGCCGAAGGGATAGCGGATCTGGCCGGCGTCGTCGCCCGCCGGTACGTCGACGGGCAGCTTGCCCTGTGGTGCGATCTCACCCTTGAGCACCTTGGCCAGCGAAGCCATCGTCACATCCCGCCAGTCGTACGTCGCCACCCAGGTCGGTACGTCGGCGTAGCCCGGGTCGTACGGCTCCTGGATGCTCACGGCGACCACCGGTTTCCCGGTCGCGAGCAGTTCACGCACGAGGTCACCCTGGCCGGTGTCGCTGCGCAGGCCGTTGGTCAGGACGACGACCGTGTCCGCTTCGCCGGCCGCCGCGACCGCATCGGCGATCTTGGCCGCGGTCGGCTTGGCGCCCGTCGAGACGGCCGTGCCGCCGAGCCGCTCGGCCAGCGCCCGCACCGGTTCCGCCGGGTAGCCGGGGTAGTTCGGGTTGTTCCAGCCGGTGACCAGGACCTTACCGGGATCGCGCAGGGGCAGCAGCCCGGCGTCGTTGCGGAGCACCGTGGTCGTGCGGTCGGTGAGGGCCTGGATCTTGTCGCGGTTGGCCGCGCTGCCGACGACCTGCTTCACGGCCCGTGTGTTGACCAGCGGGCTGGCGACGATGCCGCGCTTGTCCTTGAGCTTGAGGATCCGCAGCACGCTCTGGTCGATCCGCTCCTCGGTGAGCCGCCCGTTCTTGACCGCGTCGAGCACGCTGTTGACGGCCAGCCCGAGGTCCGGCGGCATCAGCATCTGGTCGACCCCGGCCTCCAGGGCCAGTACCGGGATCTCCGCGTCGCTGTGCAGCTGCCGCACCCCGGCCATCTGCAGCGAGTCGGTGGCGACCACCCCGTCGTAGTGCAGCTCGTCGCGGAGGATCCCGGTGATGATCGGCTTGGACAGCGTCGCGGGCTCGCCGGACGGGTCGAGGCTGGGCACGGTGATGTGCGCGGACATGATCACGTCGGTCCCCGCGTCGATCGCCGCCCGGAACGGCGGCAGGTCGATCTGCCGCCACTGGTCCTCGGTCCGGTTGATGACGGGCAGACCGGTGTGGCTGTCCGTGGCCGCGTCACCGTGGCCGGGGAAGTGCTTGGCCGCCGCCGAGACGGTCTCCGTCGCCGGCCCGGAGTTCTGGTAGCCGTCGACCTCGGCGGCCACCAGCTCGCTGGTCAGCGCCGGATCGGCGGAGAACGACCGGGTGCCGATGACCGGGTTGAGCGGGTTGGAGTTGACGTCCGCGTCCGGCGCGAAGTCCTGGTTGATGCCCATCGCCCGCAGCTCGTGACCGTTCACCGTGGCCAGCGTCCGCGCGTCCTCGGCGCTGCGTCCGGCACCCACGGCCATGTTGGACGGGTACTCCGTGGCCGGTGCGGCGATGCGCGTGACCCGGCCGCCCTCCTGGTCCGTCGAGACGATCAGCGGAACCTTCGCGCCCGAGGCGAGCGCGGCCCGCTGCAGCCCGTTCGAGAAGCGCGCGACCTGCGCCGGGTCATCCACGTTGTCGGTGCCGGAGTTGTTGAAGTAGATGACGCCGCCCGGGTGGAAGCGCTGGACGACCTCCGCGGCCGTGTCGACGCCGTACTTCGTGCGGTTGCCCTCGGCGGCCTGGTCCGCGGACTTGCCCCAGACGTCGGCTACGAAGAGCTGCCCCACCTTCTCCTCGAGCGACATCCGCCGCAGCGTCTGCTCGGCCCAGCCCTCCTGCCGCCCGCCGGGTGCGGCGGAGGCAGCGCTGACCGCGCTCACGCCGAGAACACCCACGACGATCGCGGCAAGCACATGAACCCTCCGGCGCATCGCGAAACCTCCCCTGAAGATGATCACCGGCGGATGGAGCCGGCATTGGGGGAAGCTACTCAGTCACTCCGGAGCTGGTCAACGACTGCCTTACTTTCGGAGGAGCCCGAAAGTGTCTTTCAGCCGCTATCACTCTGGCGGGCTAATCCCCTGGACATAAAAATGCGCGGGCGCCGCAGCGACATCGCTAGCGGCGCCCGCCCGCGCGGACTGCTCGGGTGACCAAGCTGCAACTCATGTCGTACCTACGTGGACTCGGCGTCCGGCGTCCCGGTACGCAGTCCCTCGACGACAAGCCTCCCGCGGCGCGCTGCGCGTGGGTGCCCGGAGTCCGCGCACGGAGGTCTTCGGGGAGGAACGAGACTTCTCTTCGTCTCATCCTTGGCCGAACGACGTCCGCACTTCACTTTCTACCCAGTGACCGCCGTCACTTCAAGGGGTTGGACGGGTGCACCGGTACAGACGCTCGATCCGGTGATGCGGGCACCCTGAGCGACTAGACTTCTATGCTCCCCCACGGCGTTTGCGCGTCAGGCCGTACCAGGTCACGCCCGCGGCGGCGACCGCACCGAGGCCGAGGCCGACCGCCAAAGTCGCTGGTGACGGCGCGGGGAAGCGGCTCCGCAGCGACACCGGCTTGGTGAACTCCAGAACCGCCCAGCCCCGCTCGAGCGCGGTCCGGCGGAGCAGGCGGTCCGGGTTCACCGCGTGCGGCTTCCCGACCGTCTCCAGCAGCGGGACGTCCGTGCTGGAATCGGAATAGGCGTAACACGCGGCGAGGTCGTACCCGTTTTCCGCGGCCAATTGTTTCGCGGCCACCGCTTTTTGTTCGCCGTAGCAGTAGAACGCGATTTCGCCGGAATAGCGGCCGTCCACCACGGCCATTCTCGTCGCGACGCTGCCGGTCGCGCCGAGCATCGTCGCGATCGGGGTCACCACCTCGTCGCCGGCGGCGGACAGCACGATCACGTCGTGGCCCTCCGACTGGTGCCACGCGATCAGCTCGGCGGCCTCGGCGTAGACGAGCGGGTCGACGATGTCGTGCAGCGTCTCGTTGACGATCGCCCGCACCTGGGCGACGTCCCAGCCCGCGCACAACGCGGAGATCTCGGCGCGCATCCGCTCGGTCCGGTCCTCGTCCGCGCCGGAGAGCGAGAAGACGAACTGCGCGTACGCGCTCTTCAGCGCCGCTCGTTTGCTGATCAGCCCCTCGCGCAGCAGCGGCTTGCTGAAGGCCAGCGCGCTGGAGGAGGCGATGATCGTCTTGTCCAGGTCGAAGAAGGCCGCGACACCGGTTCCGGTCGCGGCGCGCTGTTCGCTCGGCGGCGAGGTGGGAGGTTCTGCCACGGCTTCAGGATAGGAGGAGACCGGCCGGCAGGCGGTGAGGTGACCACCAATGGTGTCGCCCGGTCGGAAATTCGTTGCCCCCCGGGAAATCGATTGCCGGTGCCGTTACCGAATTGTGGGCGCTGCGGGAGGAGTTCCGGGCCGGTTCGCGGAGTTACAGTGGAGCGCATCCGGTGTTCCCACCGGCGGTTCAGTCCAACCCCCCGGGGCTGAACCCTCGGCGACCCCCGCCCCTCCCCCCTGGCGGGGGTCGCCCCTTTTCTTCGCGCGCGCGCGGATTCTGCCACCGCGCACCGACGATCCCGCTCGCCCGAGCCGTTCCGGGCGCGAGTTGTCCACATGACCCCAGTTGTCCACAGGCGGCGCCGGAGCTTCTTGTCGCGGCATGGCGCGAGCACGACCGTGGAGTCAGGTCAATCACCGATCACTCCTGGGGGCCGTCATGGACCACGCTCGACCGCTCGTCGTCGCCCACGACGAGGTCATGCTCGACGAAATCCTGCGCGTCGCCGCGGCCGTGGGCTGCGACACCGAGCACGCACCCGACCTGCTCGCCGCCCGGCCGCGCTGGCCGGACGCGCCGCTGGTGCTGGTCGACGAGCAAGCCGTCGACGGTGACGTCGAGCTGCCTCGGCGTCCGGGCGTCCTGCTCGTCACCAAGGGCGCCCCGGATTCCCGCACCTGGCAACGCGCTTTCCGCGCCGGTGTCGAGGATGTCGTGTCGCTGCCGGAGGACGAGACGACGCTGGCCGCGGCGCTCGCCGATGTCGTCGACGGGCCGGGGCTACCGGGCGGGCGGATCATCGGCGTGCTCGGCGGTCGCGGTGGTGCCGGGGCGTCCGTCCTGGCGGCGGCCACCGCGCTGGCCGCGTGCCGCACCGATCCCGGCGCGCTGCTGGTGGACTGCGATCCGCTGGCCGGCGGCATCGACGCGTTGCTCGGCGCCGAGAACACCGAGGGGCTCCGCTGGCCCGAGCTGCGGCCCGGAGCCGGGCGGCTGTCGATGCCCGCGCTGCTGAAGTCACTGCCCGAGTTCCGGTACCGCGGTGTGCGGTTGCCGTTCCTGTCCTGCCACCGCAACGGTGACGGGCCGACCGGGCAAGGCGTGGCGGCGGTGGTCGAGGCCGGGCGCCGGGCCGGGCGGACGGTGGTGTGCGATCTGCCGCGCCACCTGGACGGGCCGGGCCTGGCGGTCATCGCACGAGCCGACCTGGTGGTCGTGGTGATCCCGGCGGAGATGCGAGCCTGCCTGGCGGCCCGGCGGGTGGTGAAGCAGCTGGGTGATCCGGCCGGCCGTGTGCGGCTGGTCGTGCGCGGACCGGCGCCGGGCGACCTCGAGCCGGGCGTCGCGGCCGGGGCTGTCGGGCTACCCCTGCTGACGTCCATGGCGGCCGAGCGCCAGCTGGACCGGGAGATCGAGCGGGGCAACTTCGCTCCGCGACCACGTGGTGCGCTGCTGGAGACCGCGCGGCTGATCCTGGCGCAGGCCCAGACGAAGCAGGTGCTGGCGGCATGAACACCGAGCTGGTCGAACGGGTGCGGCACCGGCTGGCCGGCGCCGGTGCCGGCACGGACCCGGTGATGGTGGCGGAGGCGGTCCGCGCCGAGGCCGGACGTCCGGTCGGGCACACGGAATTGCTCGACGCCCTGCGGCTGATCCGGCAGGAGCTGGCCGGTGCCGGTCCACTGGAACCGCTGCTCGCCCTGCCCGGCGTCACCGATGTGCTGGTCACCGGCCCGCACGAGGTGTGGGTGGACGGCTCGGACGGCTTGCGCAGCGTTGACGTCCACTTCTCCGGCGAGGAGCAAGTGCGCCGTCTTGCGCAGCGGCTGGCGCTGGCCGCCGGGCGAAGGCTCGACGACGCCCAGCCCTACGTCGACGGCTGGCTCCCGGGCCTCGGACCGCACGGCCGGGTGCGGCTGCACGCCGTGCTGCCACCGATCGCGGCGGACGGGACGTGTGTGTCGCTGCGGATCCTTCGTCCCGCTGTGCACGACCTGGCCGCGTTGCGCGAGCTGGGCACGTTCGGGGCCGAGGGCGCGGAACTGGTCGAGTCGGTGGTCGCCGCCCGGCTCGCCTTCCTCGTCACCGGTGGCACCGGCGCGGGCAAGAGCACCCTGCTCGCGGCGATGCTCGGGGCGGTGTCCCCGGCCGAACGGATCGTGTGCGTCGAGGACGCGGCCGAACTCCAGCCCGCGCACCCGCAGTTCGTGCGGTTGACCGCGCGGCCGCCGAACGTCGAGGGCGCCGGCGAGGTCAGCCTGCGGGACCTGGTGCGCCAGGCGCTGCGGATGCGGCCCGACCGGCTCGTGGTCGGCGAGGTGCGCGGCCAGGAGGTCTGCGAACTTCTCAGCGCGTTGAACACCGGTCACGACGGGAGTGCCGGAACGCTGCACGCCAACTCGACGGCGGAGGTGCCCGCCCGCCTGGAAGCGCTTGCCGCCCTCGGTGGCCTGTCCCGCTCGGCTCTGCACAGCCAGCTCGCCGCCGCGGTCCAGGTCGTGCTGCACATGCGCCGGTCCTCGTCGGGACAACGGGAGCTGGGCGAGGTCGGTGTGCTGAGCCGGAGCGACAACGGAGATGTCCGCGTGCTTCCGGTGTGGCAGGACGGCGGGTGGACCAAGCGGCGGGTGCTGTTCTCCGCGTTGCTGCCGCACGGAGGTGGGCCGTGCTGACGCACTCTCTGGCCTGCGCGGCGGCGGCCGCCTTGTGCTGGCCCCCGGTGCGGGGCGCGGTCGCCCGGCTGCGCGCGCTCGCACCGTCGGTGAGACGCCGCGGATTGCCGAAGCCGCGGAAAGCTTTCGCGCTCGGGCTGATGCCACTGCTGTTCGTCATGCCGCCGATGGTGTGGGCGACGGGTGCTCTGCTCGGCTGGGCCGGCTGGCGCCACTGGCACGCGCGCCGGCGATCGAAGTCCGGCCTGGCGATGCGGCGCGCGATGGCCGAGGCGCTGCACGCGATGGTGGTGGACCTCCGGGCCGGCGCCCCGCCCGCACTGGCCGCCGAGTCCGCCGCGGCCGACGCACCCCGTCCGGTCGCGGAGATCCTCGAAGCGGTGGCCGGTGCCGCGCGCTTCGGCGGGAACCTCGCGGAAACGCTGGCCACGATCCCGACGGTCGAGCCGTTGTCCGCGGCCCGGGCGCGACTGGTGCGGGCGTGGTCGCTGAGCCAACGGCACGGACTCCCACTGGCCGACCTGCTCGATGCGGCCCGCCAGGACATCACCGCGGAGCTGAGGTTCACCAGCCAGGCAGAGGCGGCGATGTCCGGCCCCCGCGCGAGCGCGATGGTCCTCGCCACCCTACCCGGTTTCGGCCTGCTGCTCGGCGAGGGAATGGGCACTCACCCGGTCCACGTCCTGTTCGCCACCAGCAGCGGCAACGCACTCCTCCTGCTCGGCGCCGCGCTGATCGTCGCGGGCAGCGCCTGGAGCGCCCACCTCACAAAACGAGGAGCACCGCGATGAGCGCATCTACCACTGTGGGCGCAGCACTGCCGCCTCCGTTCACGAGCCGAGGAGCACGGCGATGAGCACGGCCGCCGTCGTGGTCGCATTGCTCGGCGCGGCCTTGCTGACCCTGCCGGGGAGGCCAGTCCCCGGTCTGCGGCTGGCCCACCTCTTCCCGTCGCCGCGCGCGCCTGCCCGGATCCGCACGCGCCGGCCGAGGAGTGATCCTCTCGACCTCGCCGCGACGTGGGACCTGCTCGCCGCGTGCCTGCGGTCCGGGCAACCCGTGCCTGCCGCACTGCGCGCCGTTACCGACGACGTGACAGGTCCGGAAGCAGATGCCCTCCGTGCCACAGCCGGTCTGCTCGAACTCGGCGCCGACGCGACCGAGGCGTGGGCGCCCGCACTCGACTGCCCGGGCACCGCTGAGTTCGCTCGCGCGGCCAAGCGGACCGCGCGCAGCGGAACCACCCTCGCCGACGCAGCCACCGGCCTCGCCCGGGGAATCCGTGCCTCCCTCGGCGGCCGGGCCGAGGCGCGGGCGCAGCGTGCGGGCGTGCTGATCGCCGGCCCGCTGGGGCTCTGCTTTCTCCCGGCCTTCGTGTGCCTCGGGGTCGTCCCCGTGGTTCTCGGCCTGGCCGGACGCCTCAACGTGTTCTGACCGTCCACGACAGACAAAGGAGAATTCTCGTGTTGTTCCGCTCCAAGCCCACCGGCCGCCACGCCGCCCCGGCTCGCCCTCGGTGGTGGCGCCGCTGGTTCCGCCCGATCGTGACCGATGACGGCGGTATGAGCACCGCTGAGTACGCGATCGGCACGATCGCGGCCGCGGCTTTCGGTGCGTTGTTGTATTCCGTGGTCACCGGCGACTCGGTGGTCGCGGCGTTGACGGGATTGGTCGAGCAAGCGCTGACGGCGGAGTTCTGATGACCACCCGTCCCCGAGCCGGTCCGGGGGACCGAGGTGCGGTGACCGTCGAAGCGGCGATCGCACTGTGCGCCCTGGCCGTGGTGGTCGGACTGGTGCTCGCAGGCTTCACGGCCATCGCAAACCAGCTCCGCTGCACCGATGCCGCCCGGGAGGCCGCACGCCTCCTCGCCCGGGGCGAACCGCAGCTGGCCGCGCAGGCGGTCGAGCAGATCGCCCCACCCGGCGCATCGCTCTCGGTGAAGACGGAGGGCGACAGCATCACGGTGGAAGTCCGGGCCGCACCGGCGGGCGGGCCCCTCCCCGGCCTCCACCTGACAGCCAATGCGTTCGCCGTCCTCGAACCGGGAGCCGCCGATGCGCCTCCCTGACCTGATCCACCCGGCGAGCATGGTCACCCCTCGAACGAGAACGACCAGTCGGGGCGGAGGTGCTGCCCCGGACCGGCCTTCCGGATGGCCCTGCCCGAGGGAGGTACGGGTGCCGCCTGGGCAGGCACACGCGGCCCACGCACCCCGGCTACGGAACGACCGGGGCGCGGCGACCGTCTGGGCCGCCTGCGCCATCGCCGCGCTGGTGGTCGTCGCGGGGTTGCTGTGGGGGCTCGGTTCGGCTGCGATTGCCCGGCATCGGGCTGGTGGGGCGGCGGACCTCGCTGCCCTCGCGGCCGCCGGGCAGGTCGGGCACGGGACCGACCTCGCCTGTGGGCGGGCCCGCTGGGTCGCCGAGCGGATGGGGGCTCGGGTGGTGAGTTGCCGCTTCGAGGGGTGGGACGCCCTCGTCGAGGTGGTTGTCGACACCGGGCTCGGCTCGGCCGTGGGGCGGGCCCGTGCCGGTCCCTGAGGTCGGGCTCCTGCGGAACACGGCTGGCCGGGCCGGTGCTCGGCCCCTGGCGGGCAGGCGGCGCAAGCCTGGACGGCGGCGGCTCATGGGCCGGCATTGACGGGCGGACCCGTGATCACCTCCGCCGGCTGGCCCAGCGGGGCCGCGTGGTGACTTCATGCCCGGTCCGGAAGGGCCGGTTCGTGCCGGACGTCGCAGGGGGCTTGGTGGGCGTCGCTGCGACGAACGGTCGGTTCCGCGCCGAACGGTAGGTGCACCGTCGGAGGTTGGGCGGTCGCCCTCGCGCGCCGAGCGGTCACGGGGCGTGGTCGGGGCGAGCGGTGACCCCGGGCCGGAAACCGTTGGTACGCAGGAGAAACGTGTGCTGGAGATCACGATTGACGATCAGTGCGGCCGGCCGCTCGTCGTCCGGCCGCACCGGCCGAGCGGCGTTCGGCCGGGCCGAGCAGGTGCTCGACGCTCGTCGCCTCGGAGCGGCCGGTTGTCGCGCGGCGGGTTCCGGCACTTTGCAACTTGCCGTTTATTGGACATCAGACAGCCACCCGGAGCGGTGGAACGAGCAAGGAGTTGTGGACGGAAATGTTGGACACGGATTGGTCGGACAGCTGGCGGGGCGCCTTCCGCATCGAGCTACGTGCGGAGGCCATCGGTCTCGCCTGGCACGGGTGGCCGGTGCTGCCCGGCACCTTTCCGGCGCAGGCGGACGCCGAGGGCTCCTGGACCGGCCCGGTGCCCGTCCACGAGGACTGGGCCGACCGGCTCGGCGCCCACCCCAACGAGGTGGCCGGCTGGTGGACCGGTCAGCCGTACAGCCTGCTCGTCGCGACCGGCACCGTGCTGGACGCCGTCGAGGTCCCGGATGAACTGGGCAAGCGCGCCGCCCGGCTGCTCCGTGCCACCGGCCACCCCGCGCCGATCGTCGCGACGCCCGACGGTCGCTGGCTGTTCCTGACCACGGTCGCCGACCGCATTCCGGAGGAGCTCGCCACCGACGGCGAGGTCCGCTGGCACGGCCAGGGCAGCTGGATTCCGCTCCCGCCCACGCCGTTCCAGCACGGTGTCGTGCACTGGCGGGTCAAGCCGGACGTGTGGGGCTGGCGGCTGCCGTCCGCCAAGGCCGTGCACTCCGTGCTCGCCCGCGCTCTCGACCAGCGGGGTTCCGACCGGACCGCCCTCGTCGGCGCCGGTCAGTTCGCCGCAGCCTGAGCCACCCCGTGGTCGTGCCGGGCACTGTGACGACTCACCGCCCCGAGCACGGTTTCCAGCACGGCCACCGCCCCCGCCTTGTCCAGTGGGTCGTTACCGTTCCCGCACTTCGGTGACTGCACACAGGACGGGCATCCCGCCGGGCACTCGCAGGAGATGATGGCCTCCCGCGTAGCGGCCAGCCAGGGGACAACAGCAGCGAAACCGCGATCGGCGAATCCCGCGCCTCCGGGATGGCCGTCGTGCACGAACACCGTCGCCTCCCCGGTGTCAGCGTGCAACGCGGTTGAGACGCCGCCGATGTCCCACCGGTCGCACGTAGCGAACAGCGGTAGCAGGCCGATCGCCGCGTGCTCGGCGGCGTGCAGGGCGCCGGGGATGCGCGCCGGATCCAGACCGGCGCCCCCCGGCGCCCCGCCGACCTCCCGCGCCCCGCCGACCTCCCGCGCCCCGGCGGCCTCCGGCGGCACGGTGAACTTCGATGGCACAGCCTCCTGCGCTCCGGTGACTACGCGGGTGATGGCGACTTCTCTCACCCCGGCGGCCTCCTCCGGCACGGCGGCCTCCTCCGGCACGGCGACCTCCTGCGCTCCGGCAGCCACGGGCGGCGCGGCGGCTTCCCGCGCACCGGCGACGAGGCGGGCGTTGGAGAATTTCCGCGCCGCGCTGGCGCTGGTGACCTCCCGCGCGTCGGCAATTTCGGAGGCGGCTTCTTGAGAGTTGGGGCCTTCCCGCGTCCCGTTGGCTTCCGGGGCGCTGGTGTCCTCCTGCGCTTCGGCGATTTCCGAGGGCGCGGCGGCTTCCAGTAGCTCTGGGCTGATCGTGTACCAGACGGCCCGCGTCTCCAGCGTTTGTGCCGGTAGGTCCAGCGCCACCTGGTCCAGCACCTCCCCCGACGGGCGGCGTCGTAGGTAGCCCACCACCTGGGAAGTCACCGCGACCTCGCCCAGGCACACCGTCACGCCGCCGTAGTCCAGGCGCTCCTGGGTGTTCAGCACGGCGATGTCCGCGACCTCCCGGGCGGACGTCGTCCACTCCGGGTCCTCCGCGTGCACCAGCGCGATGCCCGCCTCCAGGTCCAGCTCGTCCACCACGTACGACGAACCCTGGTGCAGGTACACGGCCCCCGGGTGCACCGTCGTGCAGGCCGAGCCCGGGTCGACCGTTCCCAGCAGCCTCGACGTGTCCGCCTCGACCACCGCGATCTGCTCGCCGCCCGAACCGCGAATGTCCACCTCGTAGTGGGGGCGGTCCCGCGACGTCCAGTACCAGCCGCTGGGCCGGCGCCGCAGCAACCTGTCCGCCACCAGGCGGTCCAGCACCTCCCGCGCCGCCGCGCCGCCGAACGTCTCCAGCTCGCCAGTGGTCAACGGCAACTCCGCCGCCGCGCACGCCAGCTGCGGCGCCAGCACGTACGGGTTCGACGGGTCCAGCACCGCCGTCTCCACCGGCCGCTCCAGCACCGCCTCCGGGTGGTGCACCAGGTACGTGTCCAGCGGATCGTCCCGGGCCACGAACACCACCAGCGCGTCGTCACCCGACCGGCCGGCCCGGCCCGCCTGCTGCCAGAACGACGCCAGCGTGCCCGGATACCCCGCCAGCACCACCGCGTCCAGCCCCGCGATGTCCACACCCAGCTCGAGCGCGTTCGTCGTCGCCACGCCCTTGAGCTCGCCCGACAACAACGCCCGCTCCAGCGCCCGCCGCTCCTCCGGCAGGAACCCGGCCCGGTACGCCGCCACCTGACGAGGCAACTCACCGTCCACTTCGGACAACAACCGCCGGGCGCCCAGCGCCGTCAGCTCCGCACCCCGCCGCGACCGCACGAACGCCAGCGTCCGCGCGCCCTCGATGACCAGCTCCGCCAGGATCCGGCTCGCCTCCGCCCCGGCCGACCGGCGCACCGGCGCCCCGTTCTCACCCCGGTGGTCCTCCATCAGCGGCGGCTCCCACAGCGCCACTGTCCGCGCCCCGCGCGGCGACGCGTCCTCGACCACCGGCACGCAGTCCGCGCCCACCAGACGGCATGCGAACTCGCCCGGCTCCGCCGTCGTCGCCGACGCGAGGATGAACACCGGCGACGACCCGTAGTGCCGCGCCACCCGCTGCAGCCGCCGCAGCAACAACGCGACGTGCGACCCGAACACGCCCCGGTAGCTGTGGCACTCGTCGATCACGACGTAGGACAGCTTCCGGAACAGCCGTGCCCACCGCGAGTGCGCGGCCAGGATTCCGCGGTGCAGCATGTCCGGATTCGTGAACACCCACCGCGCGTGCGCCCGCACCCAGTCGCGCTCGGCCATCGGCGTGTCCCCGTCGTAGGACGCCGCCCGCACCCCCGGGATGTCCAAAGCGGACACCGACCGCAGCTGGTCGGCGCCCAGCGCCTTCGTCGGCGACAGGTACAGCGCGCACGCCTTGTCGTCGGACGCCAGCGTCGACAGCACCGGCAGCTGGTAGCACAGCGACTTGCCCGACGCCGTGCCCGTGGACACCACGACGTGCCGCCCCGCGAAGGCCAGCGACGCCGCCTCCGTCTGGTGCGCCCACGGCCGCTCCACCCCGCCCGACCGCAGCGCATCCACCACGCGCGGATCCGCCCACGACGGCCAGTCGGTGTGCCGCGCCTCGCGGGCCGGCAGATCGGCCACGTGGGTCACCGGGTTCTCCCGGATCCCGGCGGTGACCCTGTGCAGCAACCGCCGCGCGCGCTCGGTTCCCGCAACCACATCCACGCTTCCCAGCTTCGCACACGTGTACGACAGAACCGTTCTCGTGTGAAAAGATCATGAACCGTGAGCAGGCTCACATGCACTGAGCGTGATCGTTACGGGACGCCCTGACCGCGCCGGATCCATTACCAATACACTCCCCGCAACCGGCACCACTTGTGGTGTAGATCCCATGCCAGCGTCGGCACGGCTTCCCCTAGGCGGGCTGTCACTGGCGACAGGAACGTTTCCAGGAGGACGGATGTCCCGGCAGACCCTCGCGGAGGGCCTCGAGTTTTCCGGAGGTGACTACGGCATCGCGGCCGTGGTCGCCGTCATCGCCCTGGCCGCTCTGGTCATCGGCTGGTTCCTGCTCAAGGAGGTGCTGGCCGCCGGCCAGGGCACCACGAAGATGCAGGACATCGCCAAGGCCGTGCAGGAAGGGGCGGCCGCGTATCTGAAGCGGCAACGCAACACCCTCTCGATCTTCGGGGTCGTGGTGTTCCTGCTGCTGCTCGCGCTCCCGGCGGAGGACTGGAACGAGCGCATCGGCCGCTCGTTGTTCTTCCTCGTCGGCGCGGTGTTCTCGTTCCTCATCGGCTACACCGGCATGTGGCTGGCGACGCGGGCCAACCTGCGGGTCGCCGCTGCCTCCCGTGAGCCGGGCGGCCGGGAGAAGGCGATGCGCGTCGCGTTCCGCACCGGCGGCGCGGTCGGCATGTTCACCGTCGGCCTCGGCCTGTTCGGCGCCGCGGTCGTCGTGCTCGTCTACACCGGCCAGGCGCCGAAGGTGCTCGAGGGCTTCGGCTTCGGCGCCGCGCTGATCGCGATGTTCATGCGTGTCGGCGGCGGCATCTTCACCAAGGCCGCCGACGTGGGCGCGGACCTGGTCGGCAAGGTCGAGCAGAACATCCCCGAGGACGACCCGCGCAACGCGGCCACCATCGCCGACAACGTCGGTGACAACGTGGGTGACTGCGCCGGCATGGCCGCCGACCTGTTCGAGTCCTACGCGGTGACCCTGGTCGCCGCGCTGATCCTGGGCAGCACCGCCTTCGGTGTGGACGGTCTGCTGTTCCCGCTGATCGTGCCGGCCATCGGTGTCATCACCGCGGTTATCGGCGTCTACATCACGCGTGCCCGCTCCGGTGAGAACGGCCTGGTCACGATCAACCGCTCGTTCTACATCTCGGCCGGCATCTCGGCCGTGCTGTGCGCGGTCGCCGCGTTCGTCTACCTGCCCGGCTCGTTCGCCGAGTTCGGCCCGGACCAGGCCGGCATCGACGGCAACCCGGCGCTGATCGCGTTCGTCGCGGTGGTCATCGGCATCGTGCTGGCCGGCGTCATCCTCAAGCTCACCGGCTACTACACCGGCACCGAGCACGGCCCGGTGAAGAACGTCGGGGAGACCTCGCGCACCGGTGCGGCGACGGTGATCCTGTCCGGCATCTCGGTCGGTTTCGAGTCGGCCGTCTACACCGCGCTGGTGATCGGCGCGGCGGTGTTCGGCGCCTACCTGCTGGGCGGCACGATCGCGTTGTTCGCGGTCGCGCTGGCCGGCACCGGCCTGCTGACCACGGTCGGTGTCATCGTCGCGATGGACACCTTCGGCCCGGTCTCGGACAACGCGCAGGGCATCGCGGAGATGTCCGGCGAGGTCGACGAGGACGCCGCGCAGATCCTGACCGAGCTGGACGCGGTCGGCAACACCACCAAGGCGATCACCAAGGGCATCGCGATCGCGACCGCCGTGCTGGCCGCGACCGCGCTGTTCGGGTCCTACCAGGACTCGATCTCCAAGGCGCTGGCCGACATCGGCGAGTCCGCTGCCGGCGTGAAGTCGTTCGTGGACACGATCGTCAGCCCGAACACGCTGGTCGGCGTGATCATCGGCGCCGCGGTGGTCTTCCTGTTCTCCGGTCTCGCGGTCAACGCCGTGTCCCGCGCCGCGGGCGCGGTGGTGTACGAGGTGCGCCGCCAGTTCCGCGACATCCCGGGGATCATGGAGGGCACCACGCGGCCCGAGTACGGCAAGGTCGTCGACATCGTCACCCGCGACTCGCTGCGTGAGCTGGCCACCCCGGGTCTGCTCGCGGTGTTCGCCCCGATCGCCGTCGGCTTCGGCCTCGGCACCGGCGCACTGGCCGGCTACCTGGCCGGTGCGATCGCGACCGGCACCCTGATGGCGATCTTCCTGGCCAACTCCGGTGGCGCCTGGGACAACGCGAAGAAGCTGGTCGAGGACGGCCACCACGGTGGCAAGGGCTCCGAGGCGCACGCCGCGACGGTCATCGGCGACACCGTCGGCGACCCGTTCAAGGACACCGCGGGCCCGGCGATCAACCCGCTGATCAAGGTGATGAACCTGGTCTCGGTGCTGATCGCGCCCGCCGTCGTGCAGTTCTCGATCGGGCCGGACGCCTCCGCCGGTGTGCGGATCGCGATCTCGCTGGTGGCGGTGGCGATCATCGTCGCCGCGATCGTGGTGTCGAAGCGCCGCGCGAGTGTCATGACCGAGACGCCGAGCGAGGACGCCACCCCGGCGAAGACCGCCTGATTTCCCGCGAAGGCCGGGCTCGTCGCGCACGCAGCGTGACGGGCCCGGCCTTTTCCATGCCCGGCGGTTGCGATCCGCAATCGTCTCGGTACGGTCGGGAAAGAGCTTCGCGTCGGCAGCTGGAGGTGTGTGGGTGCGGCCCGGGAAGTCCGTGTTCCTGGTGGTACTGACCGGGCTCTGCGTGGGCCTTTCCGGATGCGGCCAGCAACCCGTGAGAAACGTCGAGCCCGGTGGGCCCGGCCTGTCGCGGGAGGAGGTCCAGCTGCAGGACGCCGCCGCGCGGTGGGCCGACGACTACTGCGTCGCGGTCGGCTCGCTGGTCCAGGGGCTGGTGACCATGCCGAGCGTGGACCCGAGCAGCCCGCAGCGCGCCGTGCGCACGTCGAGCGAGCTGCTCGGATCGGTGATCAACGGCCTGGACCGGGCACTGGACGGGCTCAACGAGCTGCCGCCGTCCCCGGTGCCCGGAGGTGACCAGGTGCGTGCCCAGGCCGTGACCGACTTCCAGGGCGTGCGGGACCGCGCCTCCGCCGCCCGGCAGCGGCTCGATTCGACCGAGCCGGGCGCCATCGACGAGGCCACGCTCGGGCAGGCGCACGGCCCGCTGGACGAGGTGGCCCGCCTCGACCTGCTGAACCGCTTCGACGCCGTGCCCGAGCTGGCCACCGCGGTCGCGCACGCCCCGGTGTGCCGTCAGCTCACCGTGCAGGTGACCGCGACGCCCCGCTAGACGAGCAGTGCGCAACTCCGTTGGTGGTCCGGGCCAGGGCGCGGGGCGCGCTCGGCGGGGTGGCAGCCGGACTGGCTCCGCCTCGACCCGCTAGCTCATGCGAGCGCGGGCGTAGGCGGCCATGGCGTCGCTCAGGTACTCGGCGAATCCGGGCTGGATGGCCTCGTACTGGCTGCGGAAACGCTCGTCGTCGCGGTACAGGCGGCCCAGGCCGGTGTAGGACTCGGCGTCCGGCGTCCAGAAGTTCTCCAGCCAGGCGCGGTGCGCCGCGACCGCGTCGAGCACGCGCTCGTCGTCGACCGGCACTCCCTCGCGGGCCAGTTCGGCCAGACGCTCGGCGGCCTCGCCGCCCTGCCGCTTGACCTCGGCCCACTTCTCGTCCGACCAGCGCTTGCTCCGTTCGTGCGACGCCAGGGCGTTCGCACCCCACCGTTCGGCCGCTTCCTGTGCCAGCCACTTCGCCTTCTCCGAGTGCGGTGAAAACCCCTCGAACAGTTCCTTGGCGGACATGTGTTCCCCTCCTTCCAGTTCTTCGATGGTCCGGGCGACGGTGTCGGCGAGCCGGTCCAGCCGATCGCGCTCCGCCAGCAGCCAACTCCGGTGCAGCCGCAGCGCCTCCGCCCGGGACACGGACCCGTCGAGGATCCGCGCGATCGTGTCCAGGCCGAGGCCCAGCTCGCGCAGCAGCAGGATCTGCTGCAACCGGATGAGCTGTTCCCGCTGGTAGTAGCGCCTCCCACTGGTGTCGGCGAAGGCCGGTGGCAGCAGGCCGATGTCGTCGTAGTGCCGCAGGGTCCGGGAGGTCACCCCGGAGGCCTTCGACACCTGGACGATCGACAGCGGTTCCTCCATCTCGTCTCCGTTCTCGCCCGTGAAAACCACGGTAGAGGTTGACGCCGCGTCAACTTCAAGAACTTTTTCTCCGCGACGACTCGCGGGAAATCGAACGGGTGTTCTACCCTGTCCGCTGTGGATCAGATGTCGCTCTTCTCGGCGGAGGCGAGCGGCCCGGACATCGCCGACCTGAGCGGCGTCCTGTGCGGGCAGGGCCAGATCACCGGCTTCGCGCGCACGGCCGCCCGCCTCACCGTCGAGGTGGACGAGGTGTGGCGGGCGCGGGTGCTGGCCGCCGAGTTCGGCAGGCGCGGGGTGTCGGCCGAGCTGAGCCGCACCGAGGACGGCAGGCCGATGATCCGCACCGCGTTCCGGTCCGACCTGATCGGGCTGGCCAGGGCGTGGCTGGACGACGACGGGAAGTCGCTGCCGGGACGGTTCCGGCTGACCGGTGCGGCCTTGCGGCTGTGGGCGCTCGCGGCCGGACGGCCCGGCGTCCAGGGGTACCTGCTGGCCGTCGACGAACGGGCGCCGGACACGCACGAACCGCTCGCCGAGGCGTTCCGGCAGGTCGGCCTGCCGGCGCAGCTGATCGGGCCGAAGGGCGGTGGGCCGGCGGTCCGGGTCACCGGCCGCCGCAGGCTCGCGACGCTGGCCGAGCTGATCGGCATGCCCCCGCCGGGCGCCGAGCCGGTGTGGCCGCGGCACGCACCGGCCCGGCAGGCGGTCTGATCAGGCGGGGATGGGCACCGGAACGGGCAGCGCGGCCGGCTTGGGCAGCATGCAGCCGTCCCGCGTCAGGTTGAGCTGGTTGTTCTTCGCGAAGCAGGCCGGGATCCGGTAGGTCTGCTGGCCGTAGGTGAGGCCGCGCCGCGCGAACACCACGCCGTTCTCGTCGACCTCGCACGGGTTGTTGAACGTGCAGACCCCGCCGTCGTCGTTGCCCGTGTTGTTGACGCCGACGATCTGCCGGCTGCCCTGGTCGACGATCGGCGAGCCGGAGGTGCCGTGGATGGTGTCGCAGCCGGGGGCGTACCGGATCGAGTCCTTCCAGGTCCACTCCGCCTCGCGCACCGAGTACACCACCCGCTCGATCGAGCAGTTCCACGTGCGGGTGAAGAAACCGGAGACGACGCTGACCGGCGTGCCCACGTCGGCCGGCGAGGCCGCGAGCGTCAACGGGTGGCCGCCGAGCTCGCGGGCGATCTCCCGGTAGGACGAGTCGAGGGCGTACAGCGCGACGTCGGTGTCGGTCATCGTGGCGTAGACGAGCTTCGTGGCGCGGATCCGGCCCAGCTCGCGGCCGTCGGCGCCGAGCAGCACCATCTTGCGGTTGACCGGCTGGTTGACCAGGACCTCGCCCGCCTCCGGCATGCCCGACTCCAGGCAGTGGCCGTTGGTGAGGACGAGCGCCCGGTCGAACTCACCGGACTGGGGCAGCCGGACGAGTGACCCGGAGCAGTTGCTGAGCTTGACGATCCCGCTGTAGTCGTCGGCGGGAGCGGCGGACGCGGCGCTGACCCCGGCCAGTGCGGGAGCGGTCAGCAGGACGGCCAGAACGGTGAGCAGGCGGCGGAACATAGGCGGAGCGTAGCGGAACGGCTACTCAGAAGCCCCGCGCAGCGTGTGTCCGGCATCACGTGCTAGGTGTGGAAAGGGGGAGATGACGCACGCCGACGCCCATCCCGGCTGGGAAGCGCGACGGCGTGTTACGTCACCTCGGGGGACATTACCGGCAGGCAACGTGCACACTTGCTGGTTGAACAGGCGCCGCTGCTTTGGCGGCGGGACGGAGCAGGAGAGCGGACAGCGTGGCTGGATCGACGAAGACGAAGAAGAACGACGCCGGGGCGAACGGCGCCGGTCGTCGACGGTTGGTGATCGTCGAGTCGCCCGCCAAGGCCCGCAAGATCGCGTCCTACCTCGGTCCGGGCTACGTCGTGGAGTCCTCGGTCGGGCACATCCGGGACCTGCCGTCGAAGGCCGACGACGTCCCGGCCAAGTACAAGGGCGAACCGTGGGCGAAGCTCGGCGTGGACGTCGACCACGACTTCGAGCCGCTCTACGTCGTCTCCGCGGACAAGAAGTCCAAGGTCACCGAGCTGAAGAGCCTGCTCAAGGACGTCGACGAGCTGTTCCTCGCCACCGACCCCGACCGCGAGGGCGAGGCCATCGCCTGGCACCTGCTGGAGACCCTCAAGCCGAAGGTCCCGGTGCGCCGGATGGTCTTCCACGAGGTGACCGAGCAGGCCGTCCGCGCGGCCGCCGAGGACACCCGCGAGCTGGACGGCGACCTCGTCGACGCGCAGGAGACCCGCCGCATCCTGGACCGGCTCTACGGCTACGAGGTATCGCCGGTGCTGTGGAAGAAGGTCATGCCGCGGCTGTCGGCGGGCCGGGTGCAGTCGGTGGCGACGCGGCTGGTCGTCGAGCGCGAGCGGGAGCGCATCAAGTTCACCTCGGCCTCGTACTGGGACATCTCCGCCACGATGGACGCCGGCGAGGACGCGACCCCGCGCCAGTTCCCGGCGCGGCTGGTGTCGGTCGACGGCGCGCGCCTGGCCACCGGCAAGGACTTCGACGCCTCCGGGCAGCTCAAGGCGAACTCCCAGGACGTCCGGGTGCTCGAGGAAGCGGCGGCGCGGGCGCTGGCCCAGGGTCTGCAGCAGCGCGACTTCAAGGTCACCAGCGTCGAGGAGAAGCCGTACACGCGGCGGCCGTACGCGCCGTTCATGACCTCCACGCTGCAGCAGGAGGCCGGCCGCAAGCTGCGCTTCAACGCCGAGACGACGATGCAGATCGCGCAGCGGCTGTACCAGAACGGGTACATCACCTACATGCGTACCGACTCCACGACGCTGTCGGAGTCGGCGCTCGCCGCGGCCCGCAGCCAGGCGACCGAGCTGTACGGCAAGGACTACGTCTCGCCGACGCCGCGGCAGTACACCCGCAAGGTCAAGAACGCGCAGGAGGCCCACGAGGCGATCCGGCCCGCCGGTGAGGTGTTCCGGACGCCGGGCCAGGTCGCGGGCGAGCTGCAGGCCGACGAGTTCCGGCTGTACGAGCTGATCTGGCAGCGCACGATCGCCTCGCAGATGGCCGACGCCAAGGGCACCACCATGTCGGTGCGCATCACCGGCACCGCGAGCACCGGCGAGGAGTGCGTGTTCGCCTCGTCCGGCCGCACCATCACCTTCGCCGGCTTCCTCAAGGCCTACGTCGAGGCGGTGGACGCCGACTCCGGCGCCGAGGCCGACGACAAGCAGAGCCGCCTGCCGCAGCTGGTCAAGGACCAGGCGCTGACCGCGACCGAGCTGTCCCCGGACGGCCACGCGACCACGCCGCCGGCCCGCTACAACGAGCCCAGCCTGGTCAGCAAGCTGGAGGAACTGGGCATCGGCCGCCCGTCGACGTACGCGTCGATCATCAAGACCATCCAGGACCGCGGCTACGTCTGGAAGAAGGGCTCCGCGCTGGTCCCGTCGTGGGTCGCCTTCGCCGTGGTGGGGCTGCTGGAACGGCACTTCGAGCGGCTGGTCGACTACGACTTCACCGCGGCCATGGAGGACGAGCTCGACCGCATCGCGGCCGGGAACGAGCAGCGCACCCGCTGGCTGTCGCGGTTCTACTTCGGCGGCGAGCAGGGCGTGGACGGCTCGGTGGGCCGCCTGGGCGGGCTGAAGAAGCTGGTCAGCGGCGGCGTCGAGGACATCGACCCGCGCGAGATCAACTCCATCCCGATGTTCGAGGACAACGACGGCCGCACGGTGCACGTGCGGGTCGGCCGCTACGGCCCGTACCTGGAGCGCGAGGTGGACGGCAAGCCGCAGCGCGCGAACCTGCCCGAGGACCTGCCGCCGGACGAGCTGACCGTGGAGATCGCGGAGCGGCTGTTCGCGACACCGCAGGAGGGCCGTGAGCTGGGCGTCGACCCGGTCACGAACCACCGGATCGTGGCCAAGGAGGGCCGGTTCGGACCGTACGTCACCGAGGTGCTCGAGGAGCCCGAGGAAGCCGAGGGCGCCAAGAAGAGCAAGGCGAAGAAGCCGAAGCCGCGCACCGGTTCGCTGTTCCAGTCGATGTCGATCGAGACGGTGACGCTGGAGGACGCGCTCAAGCTGCTGTCGCTGCCGCGCGTGGTGGGCAAGGACCCGGAGTCGGGTGAGGAGATCACCGCGCAGAACGGGCGCTACGGGCCGTACCTGAAGAAGGGCACCGACTCGCGGTCGCTGTCCAGCGAGGACCAGATCTTCTCGATCACGCTGGACGAGGCGCTGAAGATCTACGCCGAGCCGAAGCAGCGCGGCCGACGCGGGGCCGCGAAGCCGCCGCTGAAGGAGCTGGGCGAGGACCCGGTGTCCAAGAAGCCGATGGTGGTCAAGGACGGCCGGTTCGGGCCGTACGTGACCGACGGGGAGTACAACGCGACCCTGCGCAAGGGCGACAGCATCGAGGGGCTGACCCCGGAGCGGGCGTCCGAGCTGCTCGCCGAGAAGCGGGCGAAGGGTCCGGCACCGAAGAAGAAGGCGCCGGCGCGCAAGGCCCCGGCGAAGAAGGCGGCCGCCAAGAAGTAGGCCTCGAACAGCAGTTCGAGCAAAACTGTCGTACCCCGGGGGCACACTGCCCCCGTGACGACGATCGACGAACTGCTGACCGAGGCCGCCCGGCCGGTGCTGGACACCGTGCCGGAGCGGGCCAGCACCTGGGACCTGTACGCGCCGTTCGCGACGGACGACGACGTCGAGCGGATCCGGTACCCGCTCAGTCGCTCGGCCGATCCGGCCGACCTGGTGGCCGAGGTCGAGGAGCACAACGCGTGGATGGCGCAGCTGCGGGACTCGCCGTTCGTCGAGGGCGGCGACCTGACCGACGACGCGATGCGGGCGTTCGCGCTGATGCTGCGCGGCCCGATCCGGATGGTGCTCACCGGCGTGCACAGCGGGCTGGACGGGCCGCTGGACGTGCGGGTCTACGCCGACACGGCGGCCGGGGTGCTGTGGAGCTGGCGTCCGGACACCACGCAGGTCGGCGGGTGGGGCTTCCGCGAGCTGCGCACCCTGTTCGACCAGGTGGTCGGGTTCGTGCCCGAGCAGCGCCGGGGCCGGTTCGAGTCGGTGATGCTGCAGGCCGGTCCCGCCGGTGAGCTGACCGGCCGGGACGCCGCGCAGGCGGAGCGCGTGCGGCAGTTCCTGCGGCGGCCGCGCACCGGCACCACCCTGGTCGACCTGATGGCGTTCGACCGCCGCTGCGCGCAGTTCCCGCGGCTGGGTTACGTCGTGGTGGACAACGATCTGGGCAGGCACGTGCTGGCCACGGTCACCGAGCCGGGGGAGGGCACGCAGCTGTTCCTGGTTCCGTCCGACCGCGACCGGCTGGCGCAGTGGATGACCGACGCGGTCGAGGCGGCGATGACCTGTGCCTGATCCGGTTGCGCAGAGTGATCGAGGGGTTGCCCGGATGGGCGCGTGCGAGCCGCGAAAAGCCCACTACGCTGGGACGAGGTGTTTCCGAACGCACGGGAGTGGTCACCATGAGTCCGGCGAAGGACGACGGGCGCTTCGACGGGGACGGCACGCAGTCCGGCCTGCCGCCGCTGACGTTCAGCGACGCCGTCTCGGGGTCGGTCAACGACGCCGAGGGCTACCAGCCGTTGAAGGTGGCCAAGCCGGTCGAGCCGGACCCGGAGAAGGTCCGCGAGATGATCGAGGCGATGTCGGACAAGCCGGCCGCGCCGCCCGAGGTGCCGGTGGACGACACGCCACCCGCGGCTCCCGCCCAGGCGGTGCCGCCCGCGCCGCCGCTGGGCATCCTGCCCCGGCAGCGCACCTGGACCGGGCGCAAGAAGCTCGCCTCGTGGTCGCGGCCGTCGTTCCGCCTGCCGCGGCCGGGCCAGGGCGGCTCGGTCCGCCGGGCGAAGCCGTCCAGCGGGTCCACGGCGTTCCTGGTCGCGATCCTGCTGATGGTCGTGTTCGGCGTGCTCGCGATCCAGTTCCTGTCGAGTCTGATCGACACGCTCAGCGGCATCTTCGACTAGCCCACGACGGGACGATCCACCTATTCCGGACACCTATCGCCCACCAGGACGGGCGCTCTCAGACCGTCAGAGCTACCCTGGCCCCACGGTTGGGGGACACCGGTTTGCTGCGCCAGGGGTTCTCCAGCGCCACGGGAGTAAGTGGGGTGGGTCCGATCAGCGAGGTCGTGCACGTGGAACCCGGCGCAGGAGGTGAGGCGCCGGCAGGGCGTGACGCCTCGACGATCCACCGGGCCCGTCGGGTGCTGGCGATCCGGCCGTTCCGGCGGCTGTGGGGGGTCACCTACCTCTGCAGCGTCGCCGACTGGCTGACCATCCTCGGCCTGACCAGCCTCGCGACTCAGCTGACCCCGAACTACACCGCGCAGAACTTCGCCTTCACCGGCGTCCTGCTCTCCGCGCTGCTGCCCGGCCTGATCTTCGCCCCGCTGGGCGGCCTGCTCGCCGACCGCTTCGACCGGCGCAAGGTCATGTTCGTCGCGGACATCTTCCGCTGCGGTTTCCTGCTGTCGGTGGCGCTCGTCGGCACGTCCTGGTGGCTCTACGTCGCGAACTTCCTGGCCAGCGCGAGCGCGATGATGTGGATCCCGTCCAAGGAGGCGGCGGTCCCGAACCTGCTCAAGCGCCCGGACCAGGTGGAGACGGCCAACCAGCTCGGCCTGGTGATGACCTACGGGCTCGCCACGGTCACCGCGGGCGCTCTTTACGCCGTGGTGACGCGGATCGCGGCGTCGGTGGGCCTGCCGTCCGGGTTCTTCGGCGAACTGGGCGTCGCCAAGGTCATCGTCGTGCTCATCGCGCTGCTGTACCTGGCCAGCGCGATCCTGGTGCTGACCCGCATCCCGGAGCTGTCGGTCCGCAAGCCGCGGATGGCCGGGGTCTCGCACGAGCAGGCCGAGAAGGCCGCGAAGCCGGTCAAGGAGGCGGACAAGCCCGGCCTGGGCGAGCTGGTCAGGGACGCCGGCAAGTACGTGCGGAGCACCCCGCTCGTGCGCGGCCTGCTCATCGGCGCCGCGGGCGCGTTCGCCGCGGGTGGCGCGGTGGTCGGGTCGGCCAAGACGTACTCGACGAGCCTGAACGCCGGCGACTCCACGTGGGGCCTGCTGGTCGTGGCCGTCTTCATCGGGCTGGCCACCGGGATGGGCGGGACGCCCAAGCTGGCCCGGCGGCTGCCGCACGACCGGCTCTTCGGCATCTCGATCGTGCTCGCCGGCCTGGCGCTGATCCTGGTGGCGCTGTCCCCGCACCTGACCGTGTCGCTCCTCGCGGTGTCGCTCGTCGGCGCGTGTGCCGGGGCGGCGTTCCTGACCGGTGTCACGATCATCGGTTCCCAGGTGGACGACGCGATCCGCGGCCGGATCAACGCGATCTACCAGTCGATGATGAAGATCATCGTGTTCGGGTCGGTCGCGGTGGTGCCGCTGTTGATCGGCCTGACCAATGCGCGGACGATCACGGTGTGGGGCAACCCGATCATCATCGACGGCACCCGCCCGGTGATGCTCGGCGGCGGCGCGCTCGCCGCGATCGTCGGCATCGTCGCCTACCGGCAGATGGACTCGCGCCGGTCCGAACCGATCATGGCCGACCTGCGCAACGCCATCCGGCGCCGCCCGCGCCGGGTGAACGGGCTGCTCATCGCGCTGGAGGGCACGACCGCCGCGGACACCGCGGTGCAGGCTTCGAAACTCGCCGAGTGGCTGCGGTCGGTCAGCCCGCGCCCGGTGGTGCTGGCCGCGGATCCGGCGCTGGACGACGAGCGCCTGGCCACGATCATCGGCAACGCTTCGCTGTCCGGGGCGCGGGCGCAGGCGCTCGCGGCCGCCGCGGTGCGCGCCGACCTCGTGGAGCGCAACGTCAACCCCGCGCTGGACGGCGGTTCGATCGTGGTGATGGAACGCTTCGTCGACTCGCCGCTGGCGCACCTGTCCGCCGTCGCCGGGCTGGACGCGAAGGAACTCGAAGGCCTGGCCGACTGGGCCACCGGCCGCCTGCGGCCCGACGTGACCGTGCTGCTGGACGCCGACCCCGGCGCGAACGCGCCCGGGCCGATCTCGGTCGAGGACCAGTGGCGCGTGCAGAACCTGCTCAGCGAGATGGCCGCCGCCGACCCCGATCACTACGTCGTGGTGGACGCCGACGGGCCCGCGGACGAGGTCGGCGACCGGGTGCGCACCGCCGTCGCGGCCGTGCTCGCCCAGCGCAAGCTCGGACTGGCGCCGCTGGCCGAGGGTGAGGACAGGTGACCGCTGTCGTCGCGCCGGCCGGGGTGTGGGCCCAGCTGGTCGGCCAGGACCACGCCGTCGACGTGTTGTCCTCCGCCGCGCGCGCGGCCGCGCAGATCGTGGCCGGGGAACCCGCTCCGGCGGGGGCGATGACGCACGCCTGGCTGCTCACCGGTCCACCGGGGTCGGGCCGGTCGGTGGCCGCGCGCGCGTTCGCGGCGGCCCTGCAGTGCATCACCGGCACCGGCTGCGGCCAGTGTCCCGGCTGCCGCACCGCGATGCACGGCACCCACGCCGACGTGCGGCTGGTCATCCCGGAGGGGCTGTCGATCTCGGTCGCCGAGATGCGCGCGCTCGTCCAGGCCGCCGCACGGCGCCCGACCACGGGCCAGTGGCAGGTCGTGATCATCGAGGACGCCGACCGGTTGACCGAGGGCGCGTCGAACGCCCTGCTCAAGGCGGTCGAGGAGCCGCCGGAGCGGACGGTGTTCCTGCTGTGCGCGCCCTCGGACCACCCCGAGGACATCTCGGTCACCATCCGCTCGCGGTGCCGTCTGGTGACGCTGCGGACGCCGGCCGCGGAGGCGATCGCCCGGGTGCTGGCCGACCGGGACGGCGTCGACCCGGAGCTGGCCGAATGGGCGGCCTCGGTGTGCGGTGGTCACGTCGGCCGGGCCCGCCGCCTGGCCACGGACGACAACGCCCGCCAGCGCCGGGCCGCGGTGCTGCGGATTCCGCTGGGCCTGTCCCGGCCCGGTGACGTGTTCCGGTGCGCCGACGACCTGATCGCCGCGGCCGAAGCGGACGCGACGGAGGAGAGCAAGGTCCGCGACGAGGCCGAGAAGGCCGAGCTGCGCAACGCGATGGGCGGCGACGCGACCGGCAAGGGCGTCGCCGGTGCCAAGCGGGCCGCCGAAGCGGCGGTCAAGCAGCTGGAAAAGCGCCAGAAGTCGCGCGCGACCCGCACCCAGCGCGACACGCTGGACCTGGCGCTGGTCGACCTGGCCGGCTTCTACCGGGACGTGCTCGTGGCGATCAGCGGCGCGGACGCCCGGTACAACCACCCGGACCACGCCCAGGACATCGAACAGGCCGCCCGCCAGTGGACGGCCGAATCCACGTTGAAGCGCCTGGAAGCCGTGCTGGCCTGCCGCGAAGCGATCCTGTGGAACGTCAAGCCGCGGATCGCCGTGGAAGCGATGCTCACGGCCCTGCGCCACGGCTGAAAAAAGGGCGGTACCGGTTCCCCGGCACCGCCCCTTGTCATCGCCGAGACGTCAGTCCCGCGGGCGCGGCGACGGCTTCACCGGAACGGTCTTCATCCGCTTGCGGGCCGGGAACGCCGCCACGAGCACGACCCCGAGCAGCAGCATCGCGGTGCCGGTCCAGAACATCGGCACCGCCGAGTAGGCGCCGGCCGTGTAGGCGAGCTTCTGCGGCACACCCGGGGGAGCCGCATTGCCCGCCGGCGGCGGGGGCGTCGTGGTGCTCCCGCAGACGACACCGCCCTCGGGCGCGTACGCCCGCCCGATCTGCTCGCCAAGGGAGATCTGCGCCAGCGACGACGGCAGCGAGTCGCTGCCGGCCGGGAGCAGGTCCTTCAGCCCGGTCGTCGGCAGGATCTTCAGGTCGAGCATCCGGGCGGAGGCGCCCAGCTGGT
Organism: Amycolatopsis thermalba; assembly: GCF_023376025.1. Lineage (NCBI taxonomy): Bacteria > Bacillati > Actinomycetota > Actinomycetes > Pseudonocardiales > Pseudonocardiaceae > Amycolatopsis > Amycolatopsis thermalba. The sequence continues at coordinate 7,225,447 of NZ_CP091196.1, read as the reverse complement.
AGCCCTGGAACGGCTCGGTGAGGTTCTGGCCCTTCTGGGTCAGCTCGGCGATGCTCAGTCGCAGGACGCCGAGGTCGAGCACCTTGCCCGCGGTGTCCGACACCGGCTGCAGGCCCTTCTGCGCGGTCGCGACCAGGCCACCGACCACCGGCAGGTCCTGCAGCGGGCCGAACTGCTGGGACAGGCCGGACAGCGGCAGCCCGATCGGGATGTCCTTCGTCGGGTTGGTCGCGTCGAGCGTGTAGAGCACCTTGCCCTGCCGCTCGATCGTGATCACCGGCGCCGTGTACTCGACCTTCGAGGTCTTCTCGTCACCGGTCGAGGTGACCTTGAGGGTCGGCTGGCTGACGACCTTCAGCGTCAGCTCCAGCGGGGTGCCCTTGAGGATCTCGATGTCGGCGGCCTGCAACGTCGAGATCGACTGGACCGCCTTGTTCGGCGACCCCGGGATGTCGACCAGCTGCACCACCGACCGCGAGGACAGCGTGTTGGGCAGGCTGAGCACGGCGTTCGTGCCGTCGGACCTGGTCTCGGCGCCGCCGCTGAGCAGGCCGCCGAGGGTCTGCAGGCCCTTGGCCGGGTCGAAGCCGTCGGCCAGCTGCACGTTCTGCAGGTCCAGGCCGTCGATCGGCAGGTTCGGCAGCGACGGGATGACGTTGAGCAGCGACAGGCTCGCGACGGAGGTGCTGGCGTCGGCGATCGTGCCGACGCACGGGCCGAGCGTCGGGCTGTAACGCGCGTGCACCTTGCCGTTCAGCAGACCCACGTTGAGCAGCGGGTTCTCCGACGCGTTGAGCCCGCCGGTGAGCGGCTGCTCGTTGTCCGGCAGCGCGGTCTGCACGAGGCTGCCCGGCGCCTGCGGCGCGTTGCCGCCCACCGCGAGCCCGAACGGGGACGACTGGGCGATCGCCTTCTCGTAGCTGAGCAGCGCCTCGGAGTTCGCCTGCGCGCTGGACAGGCCCATCCCGGCCTCGAGCGCGGACTGCTTCGGCAGCTGATCGCTGAAGCCGGGCAGGATCGTGCTGGTCGGGACCGAGTTCGGCAGCAGGCGCAGCACCCCGAGCGCGGCGGCCGCGTCGGCGACGGCGTGGCCGAGCGGCTGCGGGCCCTCCTGGCCGATGAACGGCGGCTGCCCCGGGTTGGCCGGCTGCGGGGTCGGGGTGGTGGGGATCGTGCTCTGCGCCACGGCGGGCGTGGCCGACAGGACGAGCACGGCCGCGGCGACCGGCAGCGCCAGCGCGCGAGGCATGCGTCGACGCATGTGGAAGGTCCTCCCAGTACGACGGGCCGATCCCGTGTGATCGGCGTCGCACAGCCTAACGACGCGGGGGGTGCTGAAGTGACGCGAAAGGGGTCGCTACACTAGTTCGTGTTGCCGCCTTAGCTCAGTCGGCCAGAGCGGCTCACTCGTAATGAGCAGGTCAGGGGTTCGATTCCCCTAGGCGGCTCCGGCAACGGTCGGGGGCTCTCCACTCGGAGGGCCCCCGATGTCGTTTCCGGCCTAGGCTCTCCGGCCATGGCCCGCCGCTCCGAGACGATCAGTCCGACCGCCCACTACACCGGTTACGTGTGGGTGCGGCACGGGCTCTCCGATCCCGCCTTCGCGACCGGCGAGGGCCGCGTGCTGCACCGGCTCCTGCGGCCGCTCATGGCGGTCAGCGGCGCGGTCGGCGGGCCGACCCTGGAGGGCTTCCTGCTGGCCCGGCACCGCCTGATCGACGACCTGCTCACCGACGCCATCGAGCGGCACGGGATCACGCAGGTCGTCGAGGTCGCGGCCGGATTGTCCGCCGGCGGCTGGCGCTTCACCCGGCGCCACCCCGCCCTGACCTACGTCGAGGCGGATCTGCCGGGCATGGCCGAGCGCAAACGCCGCACCCTGCGCCGCGCGAGTCCCGCCGGGCCCGGGCATCGCGTGGCCGAACTGGACGTCCTCGACGAGACGGCCCTGGACCGGCTGGTGGCCGGCCTCGACCCGGCGCGCGGGCTGGTGATCGTCACCGAGGGGCTGGTCAACTACTTCGACGAGGCGACCGTGCGGGCCATGTGGTCGCGCTTCGCGCGGGCGCTACGGCGGTTCGAGCGCGGCCGGTACCTGTCCGACCTGCACCTGGCGACCGCCGACTTCGCGGTGCGGGCGTTCGTCCAGGCGCTCTCGGCGTTCGTGCGGGGCCGCGTGCACCTGCACTTCGCCGATGAGACCGCGGCCCGCGAAGCGCTACTCACGGCTGGGTTCGGCCGGGCGGTGCTGCACCTCCCGGCGTCCACCGGGCTCGTCCGCGTCGTCGAGGCCGCGCCCTAGCAGCCGGTCGAGCAGCATCGCGCCGAACGCCAGCGCGACGAACAGCACCGCGATCACCAGGCAGTTCACCGCCACCCGCGGGTACCCGAGCGCGGTCACGTCGATGAACGGGTACGGGTAGAAGCCGTCGATCGCGCCCCGGACGAGCGTGAACGCCACCCACGCGAGCGGGTAGACCGCCGACCAGCCGATGATCCGCGAGGTGACCGCGCCGCGCGGCCCGAACAGCAACCAGCCGAGCACGCCCAGCAGCGGGGACACGGTGTGCAGCAACAGGTTCGCGACCCACGCCCACCCGGTGAGGTCCTGCAGCCCGGCCAGCACCAGGTGGAACACGATGCCGGTGACCGCGATCGCGAGCACCCCGTCCAGCCGCAGGGTCCGGAACACCGTGGACGTCCGATGTGGACGGATCGCCAGCAGCAGGCCGGTGAATCCCACGATCAGGTTGGACTGGATGGTGAAGTAGGCGAACACGTTCGCCATGCGGGCGGCGGCCGACTCGTAGCGCCCGCCCATCACGCCCGAGGTGACGAACAGCTGCATGACCACGCCAGCCAGCACCACCAGGGCGTGCAGTCCGAACCAGACACGGGCGATCCTCATCCCGGGACGGTAAACGCCCCGGCCACCGCCCGCACCCGAGCCACGCCGGGGGGCGTTTGGGACACCGGTCCTGACAGGTAGGCTGACCGTCCTCATCCGAGTCAGGAGGACATCGCAGTGGCCGTCACCCCGCCGGGGCAGCGCGAGCGGCTCTCCCCGAACCAGCTCGCCAAGCAGGAGCAGATCGTCGAAGCGGCGCGGCGGGTGCTCGCGCGGGACGGACTGGCCGGGTGCACGGCACGGGCGATCGCCGACGCGAGCCCGCTCACCAAGAGCGCCATCCACTACTACTTCACCGACATCGACGTGCTCGTCGACCGGGCGATGGCCGCGCACGTGACCGCCTTCCTGGACGAGCTGCGCGAGGTCGCCGGCCGGCACGCCGATCCGCGGGAGAAGCTGTGGGCCGTCCTCGAGTCCTACCTCGACAGCTTCGCCAAGGAGACCGAGTCGGCGTTCCTGTGGTTCGAGTACTGGATCGCGGTCAGCCGCGCCGACCACCCGGAGGCGATCGAGGCGATGCTGCGGTCGGTCACCGAGCTGCTCACCGAGCTGCTCGCCGGAGTCGGTGTCATCGACCCGCGGGCGCGGGCCCGGGCCCTGATGTCCTACCTGCTCGGCGCGGTGGTGCAGCAGCGTGTCCGGCGTCGTCCGTTCGCCACCCTCCGTGAGGAGATCGAGTCGCTCTGTCTGGCCTAAGGTTCCGGGTATGCCTCTGTTCTCCTTCGAGGGCGTGAGCCCCACCGTCCACCCGGACGCCTGGATCGCGCCCACCGCGACCCTGATCGGCGACATCGTCATCGAAAAGGACGTGTCGATCTGGTACGGCGCGGTGCTCCGGGCCGACTTCGGCAAGATCATCGTGCGCGAGGGCGCCAACATCCAGGACAACTCCGTGGTCCACGTCAACACCGGGGTGTGCGAGATCGGCCGCAACGTCACGGTCGGTCACATGTGCCTGGTGCACGACTGCACGGTCGGCGAGCAGGCGCTGATCGGCAACGGCTCCACCGTGCTCGACCAGTCGGTGATCGGCGAACGGGCGCTGATCGCCGCCGGTTCCACGGTCACCCCGGGCACGCAGGTGCCGCCGGAGGTCATCGCGATGGGCAGCCCGGCCAAGAAGTTCGTGCCGCTGACCGACTCCGCGCGGGGCTGGGTCGACCACAACGCGGCCATCTACCAGCAGCTGGCCCGGCGGCACGCGGACGGTGTCGCACCCGTCGACTAGTGCTCCGGCTGCGATCTCGCCGGCCGGAGTGGGCGGACTGATCAGCGTTGCGCTGCCGGCCAGGCAGCCAGCGCCAGTTCGGCCACCGCGGCCAGCTGGGGGGCGGTGGCGCCGTCCTGGGCTCGTTGCGACAGTCCCTGGAGGACGGTGGTGAAGTACTCGGCCAGGGCCCGGGGGCTGGCCTGGGCTGGCAGTTCCCCCGCCCGCTGCGCCTCCCGCAGCCGGGCCTCGAACCCGTCCACGTTCCGGTTGCGCGGATCGCGGGGAACGCGCGCACTTCGGTGTCCTCCGAAGTGACGTTGGTCCCCGCGCTCATGGCCAGGCAGCCGGCCGGGTGCGCGGGGTCCGGGTAGATGACCGCGGCCTCGCGCAGGATGCGCGCGAACGCCCCTTATGCGGTCGGCTCCTCGCGAAGCGCCGCACCCGCGAAGCCGCCGACCGGTGACCGGCCGTAGGCCTCCACGACCTCCTCGAACAGGGACTTCTTGTCCCCGAAGCCGGCGTACAGGCTCCCTGAGCGGATGCCCATCGCCTCGGTCGGATCGCCGATGGAAACGCCTTCATAGGAGCGCATCCGAACGGGCGGCGGCCGGGCCTTCGCCCTCCAGGCGCAGCTGGGCCGTCGCGGCGACGCCGCCGCCCTGTGGTCGGGATTCGACGCCCAGATCCACCGCCACGCACCCGAGCCGGTCGTCGACATCATCGTCAACAACGCCGGTATCGGACGCAGTGCGGACCTGGCGACACTGACCGAGGACGGTTTCGACGAGGTCTTCGCCGTGAACGTGCGAGCGCCGTTCTTCATCGTGCAGGAGGGAGTGAAGCGGCTGCGCGACGCCGGCCGGAGCATCAACATCTCCAGCGGCGCGGCCCACCTCGCCAAGGAGCTGGGCAGCCGGGGCATCACGGCGAACTCGGTCGCGCCCGGGATCATCGACACCGACGTCAACGCGGGGTGGCGCGGGGCAACCCGGAGGCCGAAGCCCACGCGGCTTCCCTGGCCGCGCTGGGCCGCGTCGGCCGGCCGGACGACGTGGCCGACGTCGTGGCCTTCCTCGCCTCGACGACGCGCGCTGGGTGACCGGCAAGGTGATCGACGCGACCGGCGGCTCCGGCCTGTGAGCTGCGCGCGGCTGGTCGTGGGCGAGACCGGCGACGTGAGTACTAAGCTGGGCGCACAGCAATTTGCGACTGGCGCCGTAGAGGTGGAGCACCACCGGGAAGCGACCGACGAGGCCGGCACCGCGCGCCTGGGTGTGGCCAGTGTCAGGAGTAGGAAGATGACGCACCAGCCAGCCATCCCCACGCTCACCGCGGCCGACCCGCAGATCGCCGGTCTCGTCGAGGACGAGGCGCGCCGCCAGGCGGAGAAGATCCGCCTCATCGCCTCGGAGAACTACGTGTCCGAGGCGGTCCTCGAGGCCACCGGCTCCGTCCTCACCAACAAGTACTCCGAGGGCTACGCCGGCAAGCGCTACTACGAGGGCCAGCAGTTCATCGACCAGGTCGAGCAGGTCGCGATCGAGCGCGCCAAGGCGCTGTTCGGCGTCGACCACGCGAACGTGCAGCCGTACTCGGGCTCGCCCGCGAACCTGGCCGCCTACCTGGCCTTCGCCAGCCCCGGCGACACCGTGATGGGCATGGCGCTGCCCGACGGCGGCCACCTCACGCACGGCTGGTCGGTCTCGGCCACCGGCAAGTGGTTCAACCCGGTCCGCTACGGCGTGCGCAAGGAGACCGGCCGCGTCGACCTCGACCAGGTCCGCGAGCTGGCGCTGGAGCACCGGCCGAAGCTGATCTTCGCGGGCGGCACCGCGATCCCGCGCACCATCGACTTCCCGGCCTTCGCGGAGATCGCGAAGGAGGTCGGCGCCGTGCTGGTGGCCGACATCGCGCACATCGCCGGCCTGGTCGCCGGTGGCGCGCACCCGTCGCCGGTCGGCCACGCGCAGGTCATCACCACCACCACGCACAAGACCCTGCGCGGCCCGCGCGGCGCGATGATCATGACCGACGCCGACCACGCGAAGGCCATCGACAAGGCCGTGTTCCCCGGCCTGCAGGGCGGCCCGCACAACCACACCACCGCCGCGATCGCCGTCGCGCTGGGCGAGGCGTCCAAGCCGGAGTTCCGCGACTACGCCCACGCCATCGTCGCCAACGCCAAGGCGCTCGCCGAGGCGCTGATCGAGCGCGGCTTCGACCTGGTGTCCGGCGGCACCGACAACCACCTGCTGCTGGTCGACCTGACCAGCAAGCAGATCGGCGGCAAGCCGGCCGCGCAGGCGCTGGACCGCGCCGGCATCGAGCTGAACTACAACACGGTGCCGTTCGACCCGCGCAAGCCGTTCGACCCGTCCGGCATCCGGCTGGGCACCGCGGCCATCACCACCCGCGGCCTCACGCCGGAGCACCAGCCGCAGATCGCCGAGTGGATCGACCGCACGATCACCGCGGCCGCCGCGAACGACGAGGCCGCGATCACCAAGATCGCCGGTGAGGTGCGCGACCTGCTCGCCGCCTACCCCATCCCCGGCTACCGGGCCTGATCAGCAACGACGAACGCCCCTTCCCCCGCGCGGGGAAGGGGCGTTTCGCGTTGACCGGCACTCAGTGGTGCTCGCCGCCCTCGGCGGCCTCCTTCGCGAGCCGGTCGATCTCACGCTGGTAGGAGCGCTTGATCTCGGCCTCCGCCTCCGTGCGGCCCACCCACTGCGAGCCCTCGACGCTCTTGGCCGGCTCCAGGTCCTTGTAGACCTGGAAGAAGTGCTCGATCTCCAGCTTGTGGAACTCGTTCAGGTGGTGGATGTCACGCAGGTGCTCCAGCCGCGGGTCGTCCGACGGCACCGCGAGGACCTTGTCGTCCGGGCCCTTCTCGTCGGTCATCCGGAACATGCCGATCGCGCGGCAGCGGATCAGGCAGCCCGGGAACGTCGGCTCCTGGACGAGCACCAGCACGTCGAGCGGGTCGCCGTCCTGCCCAAGGGTGTCGTCGATGAAGCCGTAGTCGGCCGGGTACTGGGTGGCCGTGAACAGGGTCCGGTCCAGGCGGATGCGGCCCGTCTTGTGGTCCACCTCGTACTTGTTGCGCTCCCCCTTGGGGATTTCGATCGTGGCGTCGAACTCCACGGCGTCCTCGCTGACCTCGTCTTTTTCCCGCCGGTACCGGCGGCTTACGGTTTCGCTAACTTGTCGTCACTAGTGTGGACCACGCGCCGTTGGGAAGTCGCACTGATGTCGTCTTGACAACAGTGAGTTTGCCCGGCGGCGTGTCGCCGGTGAGGAGGAGGGGTGCGTGCCGAGCAACGACCAGCCCGAGTGGCCGTCCGAAGATGCGGACGTCTCCGCCGAGGAGAAGCCCGCTGACGGTGGTGCCACGGCCCAGCTGCCGGTGCCCGGCGAGGCCTCGCTGCCCGAGTCGCCGACGCTGTTCGTGCCGGCGCCCAAGCCGGACGCGGAGCGCACGCAGGTGATCGACCTGCGGCAGGAGCAGGAGACCGAGCCGCACCAGCTCCCGAAGCCCGAGCCGCGACCGGCGCAGCCGCAGCAGCCGGGACCCGGGCCGCAGCCCGCCGCGCGGGGCGAGCAGAGCCCCGGCCGGCCGGAGCAGGGCGCGCCGCCGGAGCGGCCCCGGCCACAGCCCGCGCCGAATCCCGAGGCCCCGCAGCCCGCGCCGCACCCTGACCGCCCGCAGGGCGAGCAGTCGCAGCTGGGGCAACCTGCCGCGCCGAATGCCGAGCGTCCGCAGGGCCCGCAGCCGGTGCCGCCCGCCGCTGCTCCGCTCATGCAGCCGATGCGCATCGAGCCCAGCGGCGAAATCCACCCCGCCGAGGCGACCACCGGCGAGGAGAAGCCGCCCGCCGAGCCCGCGGCGAAGCCGAAGCGCCGCCGCAAGCGCGTGCTGATCACCAGTGCCCTCGCGCTGCTCCTGGTCATCGCGGTGGGCGCCGCGCTCGCCACGCCCTACGTCTCCAACCGCCTCGGCCTGCCGTGGGCGCCGAACCTGCCCAAGGGCGACACCCCGGAGCCGGTCCCGGTGGCCCTCTCGCTCAAGGCGCCCAGCGAGTCGGCCCCGCAACCGACGTCGGCCGGCGTGTCCGCGGCGCTGGCCGGCCCCGCCGCGACCTCCGCGCTGGGCACGCTCACCGGTGCCGTGATCGACCCCCAAACCGGCGAACTGCTGTGGGACCGCAACTCCGGCCAGTTCCGCACCCCGGCGTCGACCACCAAGCTGCTGACCACCTCCGCCGCGCTGCTCGCGATGGACCCGGGCACCCAGCTGAGCACCAAGGTCGTCCAGGGCGCCTCGCCGGACACCGCGGTGATCGTCGCGGGCGGGGACATCACGCTGTCCTCGCTGCCGGCCGGGCAGCAGTCGGTGTACTCCGGTGCCGCCCACCTCGACGACCTCGTCACGCAGGTCAAGCAGGCCAGCGGCGGCGCGATCGAGAAGGTGCAGATCGACACCTCGATCTGGTCCGGCCCGCTGACCGCGCCCGGTTGGGCGCCCGACGACGCGCCGATCTACACGGCCGCGATGACGCCGGTGATGCTCGACGGCGGTCTCACCGACCCGACCAACGACCACTCGATGCGCGTCGCCCAGCCGGCGAACACCGTGCTGCAGACGTTCGCCCAGCGCCTCGGCGCCAGCGCGGCCGGGCAGGCGAAGGCGCCCCAGGACGCGAAGGTGCTCGGCGAGGTGAAGTCGGCACCGCTGAGCGAGCTGATCGCGCACGCGCTGGAGGCCTCGGACAACACCCTCGCCGACGCCATCGGCCGGATGACGGCGATCGCGACCGGCACCGAGGCGTCGTTCGCCGGCGCCGCGCAGGCGACGCTGTCCGTGCTGTCCCAGAACGGGTTCGACGTGTCGCAGGTCGAGCTGAGCGACAACAGCGGCCTGTCCCCGCAGAACAGCGTCCCGGCGAAGCTGCTCGCGCAGGTCCTGGCGGTCGCCGCCGAACCGGACGGCAAGGACCCGCGCACCGCGAAGCTGCGCCCGATGCTGGCCGGGCTGCCGGTCGCCGGCGGCAGCGGCACCCTCGCCGACCGCTACAACGCCGCGAACTCGCGGTCCGGCAAGGGATGGGTCCGCGCCAAGACGGGCACTCTGTCCGGGGTCCACACGTTGGCAGGGATAGTGCTGGACGAGGACGGCCGGGTCCTGGTGTTCGCGTTGATGTCCGACGGCCCCGACCAGGATCCCGCGCGGGCGGCACTGGACGTCGTCGCGGCCTCGCTGCGGGGCTGTGGCTGCCGATAGCTTCCGGAAAGGTGTGAACACGATGAGCGAGGTCGCGTCCCGGCCGGTCGTGGACTGGTCGCTGGCCGCCGCCACGGGCGCGTTCCTCGCCCGCGGCGGGCCGGTGGTCTCCCGTGAGGAGGCCGGCCTGGCCGTGACCGAGTTGCGTGAGCTGACGGTCGACGCCGAGGCCCACGTCCGCGACCTGACCGGCCTGGGAGCCGGGCTGCCGCTGCTCCCCGGTGACGTGGTGGACCGGCCCGGCTGGGTGCGCTCGGCCGCCGCCGGGCTGGACGCGCTCACCGCGAAGGCACTGCCGCCCAACCCGGCCGGCCCGCTCGGGCCCGTCCTGGCCGGTGGCGCCGGCGTGCAGACCGGCGTGGTGCTGGCCTTCCTGGCCTCCCGCGTGCTGGGCCAGTACGACCCGTTCGGCGGGCCGGACGGCGGCGGGCGGCTGCTGCTGGTGGCGCCGAACGTGGTCACCGCCCAGCAGGCGCTGCAGGTGCCGGGCCGCGACTTCCGGCTGTGGGTGTGCCTGCACGAGAGCACCCACCGGTTGCAGTTCACCGCCGTGGACTGGCTGCGCGACTACTTCGCCGACGAGGTCGAGCGCCTGGTCGGCGGCCTCACCAGCGACAACGACGGGATGACCGACCTGCTCGGCCGGCTGCCGGAGGCGCTGCGCGAGGCCCGGCGCGCCAAGGCCGACGGGCTGGTCGCGGTCGGTCAGCTGCTGCGGTCGCCGGAGCAGCGCGAGGTGTTCGACCGCCTGCTGGCGCTGTCCACCCTCCTCGAAGGGCACGCGGACTACGTGATGGACGCGGTGGGGCCGAGCGTGGTGCCCAGCGTCGAGACCATCCGCGCGCGGTTCACCGAGCGGCGCAAGGGCGGCGGCCTGCTGGACCGCCTGCTGCGCGCGCTGCTCGGGGTGGACGCCAAGATCCGCCAGTACGCGCAGGGCGCGGCCTTCACCCGGCACGTGGTCGACCGGGTCGGGATGGCCGGGTTCAACGCCGTCTGGACCTCGCCGAACACGCTGCCGACCCGGGCCGAGATCGCCGATCCCGAGGCGTGGGTGCGGCGCGTCCACCCGTGACCGGCCCGCACCCCGCGGTCGCCGCGGTGCGCCGCGCGGTGCGGAACCTCCTGGCCGAGTGCCCCGGCGTGCCCGCGATCGACGTCGCGTTGTCCGGCGGGGCCGATTCCCTGGCGCTCACCGAGGCCGCCGTGTTCACCGGGCGAGCGCTCGGGTTGCCGGTGCGCGCGCTGGTCGTGGACCACGGGCTGCAGGCGGACTCGGCACGCGTGGCCGCGGAAGCGGCCGGGGTCGCGCGCAAGCTCGGCGTGGACTCCGCCGAGGTCCTGACCGTCGACGTGACCGGTGCCGGCGGACCCGAGGCGGCGGCCCGGAACGCCCGGTATGCGGCACTTCGCGAGCACCAGCGCGGGATCGTCCTCCTCGGGCACACGCGTGACGACCAGGCCGAGACCGTCCTCCTCGGACTCGCCCGCGGCTCCGGTCCGCGGTCCATCGCCGGGATGCGTGCTGTGGATCTCCCGTGGGGTAGGCCACTTCTCGACGTGCCCCGCGCGACGACCCGGCAGGCGTGCCACGCGCTCGGCCTGACCCCGTGGGAGGACCCGCACAACAGCGATCCGCGCTACACCCGGGTGCGCCTGCGCACGGAAGTGCTGCCACTGCTGGAAGACGTCCTCCACGGCGGGGTCGCGGCCGCGCTCGCCCGCACGGCCGCCCAGCTCAGGGAGGATTCCGAGGCGCTGGACGCGCTCGCCGCGGACTTCCTGGCGCGGCACGGGAAACCGGACATCCCGGCCCTTTCGCCGCTGCCGGCATCCCTCCGGCGGAGGATCCTGCGGAACTGGCTCGTCGCGCACGGCGCGCGCGGCCTCACCGACGCCCACCTGCGGTCCGTCGACGCGCTGGTCGGCGACTGGCGTGGTCAGGGCGGCGTTTGGCTACCCGGCGGCTTGGTGGTGACCCGGACGCATGGCAGGCTTGCCATGAATCCACCGGAAACAAGAGGGGACTGACCCGTGTACGAAGGCGAGATCGCCTCCGTCCTCATCACCGAGCAGCAGATCAACGACAAGATCACCGAGCTCGCCAAGCAGATCGCCGCCGACTACGAGCGCGAGACGTCTGCCGGCGACCTGCTGCTGGTGGGCGTGCTCAAGGGCGCCGTCATGTTCATGACCGACTTCGCCCGCGCGCTGCCGATGCCGGCGCAGCTGGAGTTCATGGCCGTCTCCTCGTACGGTTCGTCCACGTCGTCCTCGGGCGTGGTGCGGATCCTCAAGGACCTCGACCGGGACATCACCGGACGGCACGTGCTGATCGTCGAGGACATCGTCGACTCCGGACTGACCCTGTCCTGGCTGCTGAAGAACCTGGCGAGCCGCAACCCGGCGTCGCTGGAGGTCGTCACGCTGCTGCGCAAGCCGGAGGCGGTCAAGGTGGACGTGCCGGTGCGCTACGTCGGGTTCGACATCCCGAACGAGTTCGTCGTCGGCTACGGCCTGGACTACGCGGAGCGCTACCGCGACCTGCCCTACATCGGCACGCTCGATCCGAAGGTGTACGGCGCCTGAACACGGTGCGTGAGCACCGGAAAATCGTGAACCCGAACGTGCCGGAACGCGTCATAAGTGTCGGTGCGGTGCGTTAACCTGTGCGAACGAGGGTGACGCGCCGCGATGCGGTACGGACGTGGGGTAGGGAGAACTGATGGGGAGCTACGCGGACGCCGCGGCGTTCCGGAACGCCGCTGTCAACGGCCAGCTGGGGGTCGACCCGGATGCCGCGCAGGCGGTTCTGAAGAAGATCCGCCTCGGCAAGGACCAGGTGGAGAACCTGCTGCGCAACGCCGGGGCACTGGCCGAACCGCCGAAGCTGGGCAACAACCCGGTGGGCAACGCCATCGCCGCGAAGTTCGTGCAGCGCGCCGACGGGGGCGGCGAGTCGTACGCGACCGCGCTGCGCAACCTCTACAACCAGTACCAGCAGGCCGAGGACGCCATCGTCGCGGCGATGAGCCACTACGACAAGATCGAGCAGGCCGCCGAGGACGCGCTGGCGTCCGGGCGTCAGGTCTGAATCCGGGGGGACGATGACGATGACTTCTCCGAGCAGCGAGCCCAGAGGCGAGGCCGTCCAGCTGGGCGACAACGGCGAGTCCGCCGCGCTGGTGCAGCAGGCGCGCAACAGCGCGGGCGGGTTCACCTACGGCGGCGACCGCGCCATCGGCAGCCCGCCGAACTGGGCCTCGCAGGAGAGCAACCAGCTCTACCTCGGCGCCACCCAGAACAACGACCCGGCCACGGCCGAGGCCACCGGGCGGCAGTGGCAGTCGCACGGCGAGAGCCTGCACCAGGCGGCCGACGACCTGTACAACGCGATCACCGAGCTGGGCAACGCGTGGATCGGCCAGGGCGCCGGCTCCGCGCAGGGCGCGCTGGTCGGCATCGCGAACTCCAGCAAGCAGGCCGGCGACGCGGCGCACACCATGTCCCACCGCATGGCGCAGCAGGCCGCCGCGGCCGCCGAGGTCAAGAAGATGCCGGCGCCGAAGGAGTTCGACCCGGCCAAGCAGACGGCGGCGATGCTCGCCGGCGGCCCGGCCGCGATGGTCGCCGACATGAAGGTGCAGGCCGACGAGGCCCGCGCCGTGCACGCGCAGCAGGTCCAGTACTTCAACGCCTACACCCAGGCGATGTCCGAGGTCGACAGCGCGACCCCGAGCTTCGGCCCGGAGTCGCTCGGCCTGCCCGCGGACGGCCGCTTCGGCAGCACCTCGGCGCAGTCCGTCGGCGCCGGTTCCGGCGCGGTGCCGGGCGGTCTCGGTTCGGTCGGGATCGGCCCGGTCGGCGGTGTCACCGCCGGGCTCCCGGGCGGCGGCACGGGTGCCTTCGCCGCCGGTGGGCAGCCCGGTGGCGCCCCGGGGCCGCACGGTGTCCCCGCGCCTCCGGCGCAGGCGCCCGGCGCGGTCTCCGGTGCCGGTCAGGCCGCGGCGCCGACCTCGTCCGGCGGCGGCGGTTCGGCGGCGCTGGGTGCGGCGGTCGGCCTGGGCGCCGCGGGTCTGGCCGCGGTGGGCGGCAAGGCCGCGCTCGGCCGGGGCAGCAAGTCCGGCGCCAAGGAGCGCCCGGCCGGCGACGAGACGGCGGCCAGTTCCGACCAGTCGCAGCAGGCCCACGGCGCCGCGCAGCAGCAGGCCCAGCAGAGCCTGATGAGCACCAGTGGCACCATCGGCGGGGCGGGCACCCCGCCGCCCGCCTCGGGCATGGGCGGCGGCATGGGGGCCGGCGGCGCGCAGGGTGCGGAGGACGAGGAGCACACCAGGGCTTCCTTCCTCGTCGAGGCCGACCCGGACGAGGCGTTCGGCGCCAACGTGGCGACCGCGCCGCCGGTCATCGGGGCCTGGAACGACGAGGACGACCGCTGATCCGGCGCAACCGCGCGAACCCGGAAAGAGGGACTTGATGGTGCGAGCGGAGCTGCTCACTCCGCTGGAACTGGACTTCCTGTGGGAGTCTTTCGGAGCAGGTGAACTGCCGTACCCGCTGGAGGTGCGCTCGCACGGCGCGACGATGGACGAGCGCGCCCAGCTGCGGCGGCAGACCCTGGACCGGCTGGCCGCGCGCGGCGCGGCCGACGGCCGGGGCCGGCCCGCGCCGCACGTCGAGGAGTTCTTCGAGGTGCTGTCGGGGTCGGAGACCAGCCTGGACAGCGTGCACATCACCGCGCCCGACGCGCGTCCGCTGCTCGCCGTGGCGGCGGCGCTCGCCGGGCGCGGTGTGCTCGCGGTGCACGACGACCGGGGCTTCCACTTCCAGCCGATGCCTGCGGACGGTCTCGCGAGCGCCATCGTGTCGCTGCTGCCCGCCGCGCCGCGGGGCACCGAGAAGTCGATCACCGTGCCGCTCGAGCAGCTGATGACGGCCACCGGGGCCGACTTCCTGCAGCGCCGCACCGCGGGCGGCGACCGCACCGGCGCCGACGACGATCGCAAGGCGCTGGCCCGGCTGCAGGCCCAGCCGCGCCTGCGTGGCGGGCAGATCGGCGCCAACGCCCGCAGCCGCAGCGGCGCGAAGACCAGGCCACCGGTGCTGAGCTGGTTCGACACCGACAGCGGCCGCTACTTCACGCAGGCCAGCCGAGGCCACGACGGACGCGACTGGATCACCATCGCCCCCGCCGACGCACCGACCCTGAGGCACCGCCTCGGCGAGATGCTGGCCCGCGCCGCCGGTGAGACCCTGACGCCGGGAGGTGCGTGGTGAACCGCTTCGCGCTGGCTGGGTTCGGGCGTGGGTGGCTGGCCGTCGCGTCCGGTGAGATCTCGACCCTGGAGAGCGCCTGGTGAACCGCCCCGAGTTCTTCACCCCGATGACCTTCGACTTCCTCTGGGAGGCGGTCGGCATCGGCGAGCTGCCCTACCCGCTGCAGGTCCGCTCGCACGGCGCGACCATGGACGAGCGCGCGAAGCTCCGCCAGCAGGCCCACGAGGAGTTGAAGGCCCGCGGCCTGCGCGACCACTACGGCCGCCTGGAACCGCGGGTCGAGGACTGGTTCCGGGTGCTCTCGCAGCCGACCACCAGCATCGACGCCGTGCACATCCCGGACTTCCAGGTGCCGCCCGTTTCGATCCTCGCGGCCACCGACGGCACGCTGGGCGTGGTGGCGATCCAGGACGCCGACGGCATCTGGATCCGGCCCGCCTTCCCCGAGGGGCTGGCCTCGACGGTCGTCGACCTGCTGCCACCGGGCACGCGCGGCACCGAGGCTTCCATCACACTTCCGGTCGACGAGGCACTGCGGATCCAGCCGGCCCGGGCGGCGGTCCCGGTCGGCGGCGACGCGAAACCACGGCGCCGGTCGCTGTCCGAGGGCTCGTCGGACCCGCGCGAGGCCTACGCCCGGCTCGCCGGCCAGCCCCGGCTGCGCGGCGGTCAGCTCGCCGCGAACAGCCGCTCCGAGGTGAGCGGTCGTCGCAGGTCACCCGTGCTGGGCTGGTTCGACACGGCCACCGGCCGGTACCTGAGCCTGTCCCGGCCGGGCGCCGACGGGCGCGAGTGGGTGACGGTGTCCTCGGCGGACGCGAAAACGCTGCGGACCAGGCTCGGCGAGATGGTGGCGAGCGTCACATCCGACCCGGGCTACTGACCCGGACCGCCCCGGGGAACCCGAACGCGACACCGGCCGTTGACCTGCTTGAGACTCGTGCAGGTGCCCATGTCGGCCGGACTGTACCCTGGATGGACGGGGTGTTCCTCGCACACCGCAAGTTGTTGTCTACACCGTGACGGCGGATGTGACATCTACCGCCTAGCCAGGGAGGGTCGAGGCCGAACGGCCGAGGCATATGGACCGGAAGCGCCTGCTCAGGAACCCGCTGCTGTGGATCGTCGCGGTTGTGTTGATCTTCCTCGCGGTCAACACCCTTTTCGACAGCGACCGTGGTTATACCCAGGTCCCCACTTCACAGGCGATTGCCCAGATCAACGGCAACAACGTGAAGGAAGCCAACCTGGAGGACAAGGAGCAGCAGCTCAAGCTGTCGCTCACGAACAAGATCGACGTCGACGGCCAGCAGGTCGACCAGATCATCACCTCGTTCCCGTCCCAAGGGGCGCGACCGATCTACGACCTGTTGATCGACAAGCAGAACGTCAAGTTCAACACCACGGTCACGCAACAGGGCTTCTTCACGCAGATCCTGTACTACATCATCCCGCTCGGCCTGCTGCTCCTGCTGCTGATGTGGATGATGAACAACGCCCAGGGCGGCGGCAACCGCGTCCTCAACTTCGGCAAGTCCAAGGCCAAGCAGCTGAACAAGGACATGCCGAAGACGACGTTCGCCGACGTGGCAGGTGCCGACGAGGCGGTCGAAGAGCTCTACGAGATCAAGGACTTCCTGCAGAACCCGGCCCGCTACCAGGCGCTGGGCGCGAAGATCCCGAAGGGCGTGCTGCTCTACGGCCCGCCCGGCACCGGTAAGACGCTGCTCGCGCGAGCCGTCGCCGGTGAGGCCGGCGTGCCGTTCTACACGATCTCCGGTTCGGACTTCGTCGAGATGTTCGTCGGTGTCGGCGCCTCCCGGGTCCGCGACCTGTTCGAGCAGGCCAAGCAGAACGCCCCGTGCATCATCTTCGTCGACGAGATCGACGCGGTCGGCCGCCAGCGCGGCGCCGGCCTCGGCGGCGGTCACGACGAGCGCGAGCAGACGCTGAACCAGCTGCTCGTCGAGATGGACGGCTTCGACTCGCGCGGCGGCATCATCCTGATCGCCGCCACCAACCGCCCGGACATCCTGGACCCCGCGCTGCTGCGCCCGGGCCGCTTCGACCGGCAGATCCCGGTGTCCGCGCCGGACCTGGCCGGCCGCCGCGCCATCCTCGAGGTGCACTCGAAGGGCAAGCCGCTGGCCCAGGGCGTCGACCTGAACGCGCTGGCCAAGCGCACCGTGGGCATGTCCGGTGCCGACCTGGCCAACGTCATCAACGAGGCCGCGCTGCTCACCGCCCGCCAGAACGGGCACGTGATCACCGACGCCGCGCTGGAGGAGTCGGTCGACCGGGTCATCGGCGGCCCGGCCCGCAAGAGCCGGATCATCTCCGAGCAGGAGAAGAAGATCACCGCCTACCACGAGGGCGGGCACGCGCTGGCCGCGTGGGCGATGCCGGACCTGGAGCCGGTCTACAAGCTGACCATCCTGCCGCGCGGCCGGACCGGTGGGCACGCGCTGGTCGTCCCCGAGGACGACAAGCAGCTGATGACCCGCTCCGAGATGATCGCCCGGCTGGTGTTCGCGATGGGTGGCCGCACGGCCGAGGAGCTGGTGTTCCACGAGCCGACCACCGGTGCGTCCTCCGACATCGAGCAGGCGACCAAGATCGCCAAGGCGATGGTCATGGAGTACGGCATGAGCGCCCGCCTGGGTGCCGTGAAGTACGGCCAGGACCAGGGCGACCCGTTCCTGGGCCGCTCCGCCGGGCGCCAGGCGGACTACTCGCTCGAGGTCGCGCACGAGATCGACGAAGAGGTCCGCAAGCTCATCGAGACCGCGCACACCGAGGCGTGGGAGGTGCTCAACACCTACCGCGACGTGCTCGACGAACTCGTGGTGGAGCTCCTGGAGAAGGAGACGCTGACCCGCAAGGACCTCGAGCGGATCTTCGCCACCGTGGAGAAGCGGCCGCACATCACCGTGTTCAACGAATTCGGTGAGCGCACCCCGTCGGACAAGCCGCCGGTCAAGACCCCGGGTGAGCTGGCGATGGAACGCGGCGAGCCGTGGCCTCCGCCGGAGAAGAAGCCGGCGCCGCGCCAGGTGCCGACCCCGGTCGGCACCGCGCCGGGCGGCAGCGACCTGCCCGGTGGCCCGCCGTACAGCCAGCCGGAACCGCCGTCGAACCCGTACGCGCCCCCCTCGGGCGGGAACTACCCGCCGCCGCCCAACGGTGGCGGCCGCCCGTACGGGCCGAACGGCACCGGCCAGTGGCCGCAGCCCTACAACGGGGGCAACCAGTCCGGCCCGCCGAACTACGGTGCGCCTCCGGGCTGGACCCCGGCGACCCAGCCGGGTGGCCAGACGCCGTGGCGCCCGAACCAGAGCGAGCAGCCGCGGCAGGGTGACTGGTTCGGTGGCTCCGAGGAGGGCCAGGGCCAGCACCGGCGGAATTCCGACGAGCAGGACGGTCAAGATCGACAGTGAGCTGACGCCCGAGGAAGGACCGGTCTTCGATCAGGCGCGCGCCGAGAAAGCGGTGCGTGAACTGCTGGAAGCCGTGGGCGAGAACCCGGACCGGGAGGGCCTTCGGGACACCCCGGCCCGGGTGGCCCGTGCCTACCGGGAGATGTTCGCCGGGCTGTACACGGACCCGGCGGAGGTGCTTTCGCGCACCTTCGACGAGTCGCACGAAGAGATGGTGCTGGTCACCGACATCCCGATGTACAGCACGTGCGAGCACCACCTGGTGCCCTTCCACGGCGTCGCCCACGTCGGCTACATCCCGAACAGCCACGGCAAGGTCACCGGCCTGTCGAAGCTGGCCCGGCTGGTCGACCTCTACGCCAAGCGCCCGCAGGTGCAGGAGCGGCTGACCTCGCAGATCGCCGACGCGCTGGTGCGCAAGCTGGAGCCGCGCGGCGTGATCGTCGTGGTCGAAGCCGAGCACCTGTGCATGTCGATGCGCGGCATCCGCAAGCCGGGCGCGCGCACCACCACGTCGGCGGTGCGCGGCATGCTGCAGACGTCGGCGACCTCCCGGGCGGAGGCACTGGAACTGATCAAGGGCCGTCGATGACCACCGGGGTGCCGGACCGCTGTCTGGTGATGGGCGTCCTGAACGTCACGCCGGACTCGTTCTCCGACGGCGGCCGGTACCTCGACCTGGACGCGGCGCTGGCCCACGCGCACGAGATGTGGAAGCGCGGCGCGGACATCATCGACGTCGGCGGCGAGTCCACGCGTCCCGGCTCGTCGCGGGTGGACGCGGAGACCGAGATCGCCCGCATGCTGCCCGTCGTGCGCACGCTGGCGGCCGACGGCCTGCGGCTCTCGGTGGACACCACGCGTGCGGCGGTCGCCGAAGCGGCGCTCGACGCGGGGGCGGAGATCATCAACGACGTGTCCGGTGGCCTGGCCGATCCGGACATGGCGAAAGTGGCCGCGACCAGCCAGGCGCCGTGGGTGCTGATGCACTGGCGCGGGCACAGCAAGGACATGAACGCGCTCGCGAAGTACGACGACGTGGTCGCGGACGTTCAGCGCGAGCTGCGGGGGCGGATCGACGCGGCGCTGGCCGCCGGCGTCGCGCCGGAGAAGATCGTCATCGACCCGGGCCTGGGGTTCGCGAAGCGCGCCGAGCACGACTGGGCGCTGCTGAACGGGCTCGAAGCGTTCCTCGACATGGGGTTCCCGGTGCTGGTCGGGGCTTCGCGCAAGCGGTTCCTGGGCAGCCTGCTGGCGGACGCCGACGGCTCGCCGCGCCCGCCGGACGGCCGGGAGGACGCGACGGCGGCGGTGTCCGCGATCGCCGCGGTCAAGGGGGCGTGGGGCGTGCGGGTGCACAACGTGGGTTCGTCGCTGGACGCCGTCGCGGTCGCCGCGGCGTGGAGGCGTGGGCGTGCCTGACCGGATCACGCTCACCGGGCTGCGCGTGTTCGGGCGGCACGGGGTGTTCGAGCACGAGAAGCGGGACGGGCAGGAGTTCGTCGTCGACATCGTGGCGTGGCTGGACCTCGCGCCCGCCGCCGCATCGGACGATCTGACGCAGACCCTGCACTACGGCGAGCTGGCGCAACTGGCGGCCGACATCGTCGGCGGCGAGCCGTACGACCTGATCGAGAGCGTCGCGGGCCGGATCGCCGACGAGGTGCTCGAGGATGCGCGGTTGTCCGCGGTCGAGGTGACCGTGCACAAGCCGTCCGCGCCGATTCCGTTGACCTTCGCCGACGTCGCCGTGACCGTGCACCGGGAGCGCGCGTGAGGGCGGTCCTGTCGCTGGGCTCCAACCTGGGCGACCGGTTGGCGTACCTGAAGTCCGTGGTGGACTCCCTGGGCTCCGCGGTGGTCGCGGTGTCCAGTGTGTACGAAACGGCGCCGTGGGGCGTCGAGGACCAGCCGGACTTTCTGAACGCCGTGTGCATTGTGGACGATCCGGCGCGGGACGAGTGGGCCTGGCTGCGGGCGGGCCAGGAGCTGGAACGCCGGGCCGGCCGCGTGCGCGAGCTCCGGTGGGGCCCGCGCACGCTGGACGTGGACGTGGTGACGGTGGACGGAGTGCGCTCGGACGATCCGGAGCTGCTGCTGCCGCACCCGGGCACCCCCGAGCGCGCCAGCGTGCTGATCCCGTGGCTGGAGATCGATCCCGACGCGGTGCTGCCGGGCCACGGCCCGATCGCCGAGCTGTTGCGGGCTCGCCCCGATTCGGACCGTGCCTCGGTGAACCGCCTGTACCCCTTCCCCCGCTGACCCCGGGTCAGGCGCGGAGCGCCGCCGTCAGCCACTCCACGGCGGGGACCCGCGTCGGCACCTCCGGCCAGCCGTTCATGATCGCCATCAACTGCCAGTACCGCTCGGCCCGGTGATCGGTCCCGACGGCGATCCGGTCCGCCACCGAATTCCGGAACGCGGGATCATCCGGATCCTGCCCCTCCGGCGCCCACACCCGGGCGATGTCGTCGGCCAGCGCGCGGCCCTCCGCCGAGTCCGGCGACAGCCCGGCCTTTAGCGCCTGGTGTGCCCGCTCGCTCCACTCGATCCACTCCGCCTGCGCCGGTACGGTCGCCTCGCCGGCCCGGAGGTCGTCGGCGTGCCGTTCGCTCATCCGCCGGGTCACCGCGCGGAACCGCGGATCCTGGATCAGCTCGGCGAACTCGATCCACGCCTCCAGCTGCTCGGGCGACGGATCGTCGGGCAGTTCGGGCTTCGCCGCCCGCATCCGCTCGTAGAACTCGGCGTCGACGGGCAGGCCCTCGGTCACCTCCTGCCAGAACTCGTCGAGCAGACGGGCCCGCTCCTCGTCGGACATCGTCGCCAGCCTGGTCATCAGCTTCACTTCCGCCAGCTCGGATTCGCGTTTCACGACCGCACGCAGGACCGCGCGCCGCAGCCGCAGCCTGCGGATCTGCTCGTCGAGCGCGTCGATGTGCCGCCGGGCCAGCCGGGGGACGCTCGTCTCCCGCGCCAGCACCGCCGACACGTCGACCAGCCCCAGACCGAGCTCGCGCAACGTCTTGATCAGTTCGAGCCGGGCCATGGCCGTGACGTCGTAGAGCCGGTAGCCGGAACTCGTGCGGTCGGCGGGCGGGAGCAGCCCCTCGTCGGCGTAGAACCGGATGGTCTTGACCGGCAACCCGGTCCGCCGGCTCAGCTCGCCGATGGTGAACGTCCCGTCCGCGCGTCCCATGCTCAACCCTCCGGCCAGTGGAGAGTCAACTGTGCCACGATCACCTGGGTACCGTGGCGGTATGCACTTCACCCGGCCCCGTGAACTGGTGATCGCCGGGCTGATCGGGCTCGTCGTGGCGTACCTGCTGTTCCGGTTCGCCTACGGGGACCTGCCCCGCGTGCCGCGCCCGGTCGGCATCACGCTGTTCCTGCTCGCGGTGATCGAAGTCGCACTGGCGTTCACGATGCGGTCCCGGGTCCGGTCCGGCCGGCTCGTCAACGCGGTCTCGGCGGCGCGCACGGTCGCGCTCGCGAAGGCCTCCTCGCTCCTCGGCGCGATCATGCTCGGCGCGTGGGCCGGGATCGCCGGCGCGCTGATCCCGCGGGCGTCGGAGCTGGCCGCGGCGTCGAGCGACCTCCGCAGCGTCGCGATCGGGGCGGTGTGCGCGGCGATGTTGATCGCCGCGGCGCTGTGGCTGGAGCACTGCTGCCGCACCCCCGAGGACGACGAAAGTGATCCCGATCATCACCCGACCGGTTAACGCGGGGAACCGACCGCTCGAAGTACCAACTAGGTCTCAGACGCATAACTAGCGGGTACGGTGTTGGTCATGACTGGCGAGGGTGACGAGACGCGCGGCCGCGTCGTGGACAGGCCGTGGTTTCTCATCGGCCTCGTCCTCGCGGTCGGCGCCACGATTCCGCTGGTACTGGCCGACGACATCCGCTACGTGCGGCTGGGCATCGTCGCCGCGTTGTGGGCGGCGCTGATCGGCGCCTTCCTCGCCGTGCGCTACCGCCGCCAGGCGACGACCACAGAGGAGGCCGTCGCGCAGGCGCAGGAGGTCTACGAGCTGGAGCTCGAACGGGAGATCGCCGCGCGGCGCGAGTTCGAGCTGGAGGTCGAAGCCGAGACGCGGCAACGGATCGAGTCCGAGTCCCGCAGCGAACTGGACGCGCTGCGCTCGGAAATCGCGTCGCTGCGGGACAACCTGCAGAGCCTCTTCGGTGGCGAGGTGCTGCTGGAGCGCGTCGCGCTGACCGCGCAGGCGACCCGGATGCGGGCGCTGCGCGAGGAGCAGCGGGTCGTCGAGTCCGGCACGAGCCAGCCCCCGCAGCTCACCGCCGCGAAGAAGCGGGAGATCACCGACCGGCCGACCGAGTTCATCGAGCGGGTGCGGGAGAAGGAGCCGGTGCGTTCCGGTGGCCGCCCGAGCGCGCCGGAGCCGCGGCGGCCCGAGGTGTCGATGGACCTGCCCGTCCGCCGGGTCGCGGGCGCCGAGCCGGTGGACCCGGAGCGCACGCGGGTCCAGCCGGCGGCGAAGAAGCCGCAGGCCCGCCCGGTCGAACCGAGCCGTCCCGCGCCCAGCCGTCCCGAGCGGGTGCGCCCGGCCAACGCGACGGCGCCCGTCAAGCGTGAGCCGCCGCGGGCCGAGCAACCGACGCAGGTGGCGAAGGCCGTCGACGCGGACCGGACGCCGCGCGCCGAACGCTCCGCGACGGACCTGTCCGCCGCGTTCCCGACGCGCGTGACGCGACCGGTGCAGCCCGAGCCGCCGCGTGCGGAGCCGGTGGCCGCGGTGCCGGAGGACCATCCGGTGGTCAACGAGACGTTGCCGGTCGAGGTCCGGCGGCTGGCGCAGCAGGGCAGGCCGGGGGGCCGTCGCCGCCGCGCGGAGGAGGACGAAGCGCCTGCCGGCCGTCGTCGCCGCGCGGCGGACGAGGCGGGCGCGCCGATGCCGGAAGCCGAGGAGGCGCCGGGCCGGCGTGCGCCGGATGCCGATGAAGCGCTACCGAGGCTGTCGGCAGCCGAGACACCCGGGGGCCGCCGCTCGGCGGGTGCCGCGGTGACTGGGGACGACGAGCCGACGGGTGGGCGCTCGGCCGCGGGTGCCGCGGTCACCGGCCGTCGGTCGGCTGATTCGAGTGGGTACCGGTCCGCCGCCGCGATCTCCGGGCGCCGCTCGGCCGAGGCGACCGGCGCGGCCGAGGCCACCGGCCGCCGCCACCGCCCCGATGACGAGCCACGGACCAGCGCGAGCACCGGCCGCCGCGCGAAGCCCGAGCCGGAGGCCCCTCGCGGCCGCCGCGCCGCCGTGGAGGAGGACACCGGATCCCACTCGGCGGGCCGCTCCGTGAGCGAACTGCTGGCAGCCAACGGCAAATCGGCGACCCCACGACGACGCCGCCGCGCCGAGGACTGACGCGGGAGCCAGCGGGGCGGGTCGTTCGGTGAGCGAGCTGCTGGCGGGTAACGGGGATGCCCCGCCGCGCCGAGGACTGACGCGGTAGTCACCGGGGCAGGCGGGTCGTTCGGTGAGCGAACTGCTGGCGGGCAACGGGGATGCCCGCCGCGCCGAGGACTGACGCGGTAGTCACCAGGGCAGGGAGATTCCGGCGCGCGAGGCCGCCACACCGTTGTCGCGGTCGTGGCTCCCGGGGGACCAGCACCGGCCGCAGGGCAGTGGGTTGATGCCTCGGCCACCGTGCCGGCCAACAGCCCACCGGAGCGGGGGCGAGGTGGGGCCCGCCCGCTGAACCCGTCACCGTAAAGTGCCGGGCTGTGACGGCACCCCCTCGCAGGCTCACCGTGCTCCTGCCCGTGCTCGGCCTCGTCGTCCTGGCCGTGTGCGGGCTGACCGTCCTCGGCCTGGTCACCGTGCAGATCGGGCCCGTCGCGGTGGCCATCGGCGTCGCCGCGGCGCTCGTTCCCGTCGCGGTCGTCGTGGCGACCATCCTGTGGGCCGACCGCTGGGAGCCGGAGCCCGCGAAGCTCCTCCTCGTCGCCTTCTGCTGGGGTGCCTGCGTCGCCGCGATCACCGCCCTGCTGATCAACAACACCGCCGAAACCGTGGGCGACCTGCTCCTCGGCGAGGGCAGCGGCAGCAAGCTGTCCGCGCTCCTGTCCGCCCCGCTCGTCGAGGAGGCCGCGAAGGCCTCGTTCGTGCTCGCGATCCTCCTCCGCCGCGCCGACGAGTTCGACGGGATCATCGACGGTGTCGTCTACGCGGGCTTCACCGCCGCAGGCTTCGCGTTCACCGAGAACATCTACTACTTCGGCCGCGCCTTCGCCGACTACGGCTTCGGCGACGCCACCAGCACCGGCGTGATCGCCGCGTTCGTGCTGCGCGGCGTGATGTCACCGTTCACGCACCCGCTGTTCGCCGCCATCACCGGCATCGGCCTCGGTTACGCTGCCCGCGCCGACAACCGCACCGTCAAGGTCCTCGCCCCGCTCGGCGCCTACCTCGCCGCCGTCCTGCTGCACGCCCTGTGGAACGGCGCGGCCGTCCTCGGCGGCGCCCAGACGTTCCTCAACGTCTACTTCCTGATCATGGTGCCGATGTTCGTCGCGGTCGTGATGCTCGTCCTCCTGCAGCGCCGCCGCGAGCAACGCATCGTCACCGCCGCCCTGCCCGCCATGGTCCAGGCGCGGCTGATCGCGCCGTCGGAGGTCGAGCTGCTGTCCACGCTCGCCGGCCGCCGCGAGTGGCGCCGCCAGGCCCGCCGGCAGTCCGGGCGGGACGCGGCGAAGGCCGTCGCCCGCTACCAGGCCAGCGTGACCGAACTCGCGTTCCTGCGCCGCCGCCGGGCGACCCCGGACCACGAGAAGCGCAAGCGGGAACTGCTCGCCGCGCTGTGCTCGTCCCGCGCCGACGCGGTCCGGCTGGCGGGTGAAGGCAGTCATACCGGGTAAACCGGGTCGGGTGAAGCTGGTCACCTGCCGCCGACCCGGGGCGTTTCCGCGAGCTACCCTCGCCCCGTCGTCCGGTACCCGCGCCAGGAGCGGGACTGGAACGAGCCGAGGAGTTCTGCTGCCATGAGCGTCCACAGGGGCACGCCGTGAGTCGTCCCGCCAGGCTCGGCGTCGGGGTGATCTCCGCCGGCCGCGTGGGCAGCGTCGTCGGCGCCGCGCTGGCCCGGTCCGGGCACGCCGTGGTCGCCGCGTCCGGTATTTCCGCCGCCTCCCAGGCCCGCGCCGAGCGCATGCTGCCCGGTGTCCCGCTGAAACCGCCGGACGAGGTCGCCGCGGCCGCCGACCTCGTGCTGCTGGCCGTGCCCGACGACGAACTCGCCGGCCTGGTCCGCGGCCTGGCCGCCACCGGGTCCTGGCGTCCCGGCCAGATCGTCATCCACACCTCCGGCGCGCACGGCCTCGACGTGCTGGCCCCGGCCGCCGAAGCCGGTGCGCTGCCGCTGGCCCTGCACCCGGTCATGACCTTCACCGGCCGCTCCGAGGACCTGGACCGGCTGACCGCGTGCAGCGTCGGCGTCACCGCCGCGGCCGGCGACGAGGCCGCGTGGAGCGTCGGGGAGGCGCTGACCGTCGAGATGGGCGCGGAACCGGTGCGCGTGCCGGAAGCCGCCCGTGCGCTGTACCACGCGGCGCTCGCGCACGGCGCCAACCACCTGATCACGCTCGTCGAGGACTGCGCGGACCTGTTGCGCGGCGCGGGAATCGGCAACGCCGAGCGCATGCTGGGCCCGCTGTTGTCGGCGGCGCTGGACAACGCGCTGCGGCACGGTGACCGGGCGCTGACCGGTCCGGTCGCCCGCGGCGACACCGGTACGCTGCGCAAGCACCTCGGCGTGCTCGAAGCCACCGAGCCCGCGATCGTGCCCGCCTACACCTCGCTCGCCCGGCGCACCGCGCAGCGAGCCGAAGCGGCCGGCCTGCTCGACGCCGGTGCCGCCGCCGAGATCACCGAACTCCTCGAAAGGCCGGAACACCCGTGACCACACCGAAATTCAGCCGCGGGCAGCTGAACACCTACCAGACGCCCGGCGACGTCCACCGGGTCACCGCGGCGCTGCGCTCGGTGGGCCGCAAGGTCGCGCTGGTGCCGACCATGGGCGCGCTGCACGCCGGCCACCGCGAGCTGATCCGCCGCGCCAAGCGGCTGCCGAACACCGTCGTCGCCGTCTCGATCTTCGTGAACCCGCTGCAGTTCGGTGAGGGCGAGGACTTCGACGCCTACCCGCGGCCGCTGGAGCGGGACCTGGAGATCCTCGCCGAGGACGGCGTCGAGATCGCGTTCGTGCCCAAGGTCGGCGACCTCTACGCCGAGGGCCACGCGGTGACCCTGCACCCCGGCCCGCTCGGCGACGAGCTGGAGGGCGCGCACCGCCCCGGCCACTTCGCCGGCGTGCTGACGGTGGTGGCGAAGCTGTTCCACATCGTCACGCCCGACTACGCGTTCTTCGGGGAGAAGGACTACCAGCAGCTGGTCCTGATCAAGCGGATGGTGCGCGACCTGAACCTGGACGTCCGCGTGATCGGGGTGCCGACGGTCCGGGAGGCCGACGGACTGGCGCTGTCCTCGCGCAACGTCTACCTCACGCCGGAACAGCGGGAATCGGCGGTGGTGCTGTCCGCGGCGCTGGCGGCGGGCGGGCACGCCGGTCCGAACGGCGCGGAGGCGGTCCTCGCGGCGGCGCGCGAGACGCTGGCCGCTCGTCCCGAGGTCGACGTCGATTACCTCGAATTGCGGGGAACCGATCTCGGTCCCGCACCCGTCGATGGGGAAGCACGGTTGCTGATCGCCGCCCGCGTGGGGCGGACCCGGCTGATCGACAACGTCCCGGTGGTGCTGGGCGCGTCGGAGGAAGAGAGATAACCATGTACCGCACGATGCTGAAGTCGAAGATCCATCGCGCGACGGTCACCCAGGCCAACCTGCACTACGTCGGGTCGGTCACGATCGACGAGACGCTGATGGAGGCGGCCGACCTGCTGCCCGGCGAGCAGGTGTCCATTGTGGACGTCACGAACGGCGCGCGGCTGGAGACCTACGTCATCCCCGGCGAGCGGGACAGCGGCGTGATCGGGATCAACGGCGCGGCCGCGCACCTGGTGCACCCGGGCGACCTGGTCATCCTGATCTCCTACGGGCAGATGGACAACGCCGAAGCGGCCACCTACCAGCCGCGGATCGTGTTCGTCGACGACGAGAACCGGATCAAGCACGCCGGCAGCGACCCCGGCCACGCGCCGGCCGGGTCGGGTCTGGTGAGCGGCAGCATCCCGATCGCGTCGCCGGACCGGGAGAACCCGTTCCCGGTCGCCGAGACCGTCGACGCGGCGCGCCTGGACGCACTGCTGCACGCCGAGAGCTGACGCAGGTGCTCCTGACGATCGACGTCGGCAACACGAACATCGTGCTCGGCCTGTACGAGGGCCGGGGGGACGCGGCCAAGCTCGTCGGCGACTGGCGGATGCGGACCGACGCGCAGATGACCGCCGACGAGCTGGCGCTGACCATGCGCGGCCTGCTCGGCGAGCACGCCGACGCGATCACCGGGATCAGCGCGCTGTCGACCGTGCCCGCGGTGCTGCGTGAGATGCGGGTCATGCTCGCGCGCTACTACGCGCGGGTGCCGAAGGTCGTCGTCGAGCCCGGCGTGCGCACCGGCGTCCCGCTGCTGGTCGACAACCCGCGCGAGGTGGGCGCGGACCGGCTGGTGAACACGCTGGCCGCGCACCACCTGTACCGCACGGCGTGCGTGGTCGTGGACTTCGGCACCTCGACCAACGTCGACGTCATCTCCGCGAAGGGCGAGTTCCTCGGCGGCGCGTTCGCGCCGGGCATCGAGATCTCGGTCGACGCGCTGGCCTCGCGCGCGGCGGCGCTGCGCAAGGTCGAGCTGGTCCGGCCGCGGTCGGTGATCGGCAAGAATACCGTGGAGTGCCTGCAGTCCGGCATCGTGTTCGGGTTCGCCGGTCAGGTCGACGGCCTGGTGCGGCGGATCGTGCGGGAGCTGACCGCGCGCACGCACGAGCCGGTCACGGTGCTCGCCACCGGCGGCCTGGCGCCGCTGGTGATCGGCGAGTCGGAGACGATCACCGAGCACGTGCCCGACCTGACGCTGCTGGGCCTGCGCCTGGCCTTCGAACGCCAGGCGCGTTAGCGGCGGACCGCGCGCAGCACGGTCGTCACCAGCGGCAGGTCGAATTCGCCCCCGGCGGTGTCCGGGTGGGTGCGGAGGAATTCCAGCAGCTGCTCCCGCGTCCGCGCGCGCTCGCCGGCCTCGGCGACGATGAGGCGGGAATGCGTGGAGATCGTTTCGACCAGGCTTTCGGGCGTGCGGCGGTGCGCGTGCCGGAAAGTCGTCTCCTCGAACGGACCGAACGCCGGGTGGTCGCCCCAGATCGGCCACCCACCGGGCGCCGGACGAAACCGGCGACGCGCGCCATTTCGGCGACCCACGGCACGGAATCGTCGTTGCCGTTCCACAGCCCGGCCACCACGCCGCCCGGGCGCAGCACGCGGGCGATCTCGGTGAGCGCGGCGTCGACGTCGAACCAGTGGAACGCCTGGCCGGCCGGCACCGGCACTCCGCTCATCGGAGGGTGTGCGGGCGCGTATGCCGAACACTGCCCGGCTTACCTGCTCGACGCGCTGCGCACCGGATGCGCCGCTTTCAAGCTGCCGAGGTGATCGATCTGCAGACCGGCTCCGCGAAGCTGTTCCAGAGCTCACGCTCCGCCGATGAGGTGGCTTCGCTCACTCGCGCGATGCCATCGGTGAACATCCGCAGGTCGATACAGGTAATCCGGTTGGCCTAGTCGGAACGGCCTTGAATACCCTGTCCGCATGACGGATTCCCCCTCCCCGGAGCGCCCGGTGCCCGCTGACGACCTGCCCGAGCAAATGCGGGTCCGTCGGGCCAAGCGCGACCGGCTGCTCGCGGAGGGCGTGGAGCCGTACCCGGTGGAAGTGCCGCGCACCCACACGCTCGCCGAGGTGCGTGCGGCCCACCCGGACCTGCCCGCCGACACGGCCACCGGCGACGTCGTCGGCGTGACCGGTCGCGTCATGTTCTCGCGCATCGGGGGGAAGCTGTGCTTCGCGACGCTGCGCGAGGGCGACGGCACGGAACTGCAGGCGATGATCAGCCTCGCGAACGTCGGTGCAGAGGCGCTGGCCGCCTGGAAGTCCGACGTCGACCTCGGTGACCACGTGTACGTCCACGGTGAGGTCATCACCTCCAAGCGCGGCGAGCTGTCGATCATGGCCGACGAATGGCGCATGGCCGCGAAGTCGCTGCGCCCGCTGCCGGTCGCGCACAAGGAGCTGGCCGAGGAGACGCGCGTCCGCCAGCGTTACGTCGACCTGATCCTGCGCCCGCAGGCGCGCGACGTGGTGCGGACGCGGGCGTCGGTGGTCCGCTCGCTGCGGGATTCGTTCCACCGCCGCGGTTTCACCGAGGTGGAAACGCCGATGCTGCAGACGCTCCACGGTGGTGCGTCGGCCCGGCCGTTCGTCACCCATTCGAACGCGTTCGACATCGATCTGTATCTGCGGATCGCCCCGGAGCTGTTCCTCAAGCGGTGCGTGGTCGGCGGGATCGAGAAGGTCTTCGAGATCAACCGCAACTTCCGCAACGAGGGCAGCGACTCCTCGCATTCGCCGGAATTCGCCATGCTGGAGTACTACGAGGCCTACGCCACCTACGACACCAACGCGGCGATGACGCGCGAGCTGATCCAGGAAGCCGCGCAGGCCGTTTTCGGTGGCCTGGAGGTCACGCTCGCCGACGGCACGCCGTACGACCTGTCCGGTGAATGGACCTCGCTGAGCATGTACGACTCGTTGTCGGACGCGCTGGGCGAAGAAGTGACGCCGGAAACGTCGGTCGAGAAGCTGCGGGGGTTCGCCTCGGCGCGCGGGCTGGAGGTCGACCCGAAACTCGGCCACGGCAAGCTGGTCGAGGAACTGTGGGAGCACCTCGTCGGCGACCACCTGCACGAGCCGACTTTCGTGCGGGATTTCCCGATCGAGACCTCGCCGCTCACCCGCCAGCACCGGACCAAGCCCGGCGTGGCCGAGAAGTGGGACCTCTACGTCCGCGGATTCGAGCTGGCCACCGGATACTCCGAGCTGGTCGACCCGGTGATCGAGCGGGAAAGATTGCTGGATCAGGCCCGGCAGGCCGCGGCAGGCGATAGCGAAGCGATGCGCCTCGATGAGGATTTCCTGCGCGCGCTCGAGTACGGAATGCCACCGAGTGGTGGCGTGGGAATGGGCATCGATCGCTTGCTGATGGCCCTGACCGGCCTGGGCATCCGCGAGACCATCCTCTTCCCCCTGGTGCGCCCCGAATAGCAGGCAGGAACTGGTCACGGTATCGGTAACGTGATTTGCGTGCGGCCCTGATTCCGGGTATTAATGTCCTAGTCAATGGCTTCTGGTCAGGGCGCCTGCCCCTGCCCGATCATTCGTGGCTGGCCTAAAACAGGAGGAAACACATGGCACAGAAGGTGCTGGTGTCGCTCATCGACGACATCGACGGCTCGGAGGCGGACGAGACCGTCGAGTTCGGACTGGACGGCATCTCGTACCAGATCGACCTGTCGGCGGAAAACGCCGAGGAACTCCGTGACGCGCTGGCCCAGTACGTCGAGCACGCGCGGCGTGCCGGTGGCCGCAAGCGGGGCACGGCGGGTCGCCAGCCGGCGGGCAAGGTGGCGGGCCGTTCCGCCTCGGTCGACCGCGAGCAGAACCAGGCCATCCGGGCCTGGGCGCGCAAGAACGGGTACCAGGTTTCCGACCGCGGGCGTATCCCGTCCGAGGTCGTGGAGGCCTACCACAAGAAGAACTGAGCACAGTTCGGGTAAAGAGGGGCGTGGAAGGGCCGCCGGGGATTCCCGGCGGCTTTTTTCATTGCGCGACAGGTTGAACACGGTTCTGTCCGCCCGGTCATTCGCGAGCGGCTGTCGCTTTTGTTCAAGACGGCGGCGCCGCCATTCGGCTGAATGGAGGCATGACAGACCTTCGACCGATGCTGGAGCGGGCCGCGCGCGAGTTCACCGCGCTGCTGCGCGCCATCGAACCCGGACAACTGGACAACCGGACGCCGTGCGCCGAATACGACGTGCGGGGCCTGCTCAACCACCTGCTCTATTGGGGGCCGTGGATGGCGGCGGCGCTGCGGCGCGAACCGGCGCCCACGGTCGCCGCCGGGGAGCGAGACACCGATCTCACGCAGGGTGACTGGCTGAGCGAGCTGTGCACGCTTGTGGATGGAATTGTGGATGCCTGTGGACGGCCGGGGGCGCTGGAGGGCACCACGAAGTTCGGCGGTTCGGAGATGCCGGCGCCGATGATCGCCGAAATGGTGCTCACCGAATGGGTGGTGCACGGATGGGACCTCGCCCGCGCAACGGGCCACCCGCTGACCGTGGACCCGGCGACGGCGGAGGCGCTGTTCACCTCCGCGCAGGCGACGGCCGAGCAGGCGCGGGAGATGAAGGTCTTCGGACCGGAGGTGCCGTGCGCCGCGGACGCGCCGACGCTGGACCGGCTGCTGGCCCTGACGGGCCGCGATCCGGGGTGGCGCGAACCTCAGCGGTAGCCGCGGCGATCAGGGTGTGGTGAAAGTCACCGGCGGCAGGTGCGTGGGCAGCCCTCGCAGAGGGGCTGTTCCGGCAGCAGGTACGAAAAACAGCAGCTCTCCCGCCGCCGGGCCCACCCGTCCGCCGTCTGCTTCAGCCGGGTCGACGCCGTCAGCGGCGGGTAGTGCTCGTCGAGCACGAGGTGCGCGTCCGCGACGCCCGCCTCCTCGTTCCCGGCGTACAGCCCGGCCCACCACAGCGTGCTGTCCAGGGCATCCGTCGCCGCGGCCCACAGCATCCGCCGCCCCAGCCTGCTCAGCGGGGCGTAGGCCCGCACGAACTGCGCCGCGTGCGCCGTGTACCGGGCGCGCAGCACCGCGGCCAGCGCCTTCTCGTCCGCGACCACCGTCGCCTCGGGGCTGCCCGCCGCCGGGTCGCCGGGCAGGCAGTAGAACTCGTCCCCCAGCACCGCCACACCTTCGGGGTGCGGGCGGTCGGCGCACAGGCGGAAGGCGAGTTCACCCGGTCGCAGCATGGGTACTCGCCGTTCGTGATGGAGCAGCAACGCACCGGTGAACGCCGGCACGTGCAGGTACCACGACATGACGAAACCCGCGGTCGTCCGATCGGGCGCCTCGCCGAAGTTCGCCCGCAGCCATTCGCCCAGGAGCTTGCGCCACACGTCGAACCGCGCGGGGTCGGCCAGCAGGTCGCTGCAGCGCTGCCAGGAGCCCGTGGCGGGCAGGCCGGTGCGCACTTCCATGCGGTCCTGCAGGGCGGCCACCCTCGTGACGGACGCGTCGAGAGCGCCCAGCGCGGTGTCGATGGCGGACCTCCCTGCTCCGTCCGGGTGGTTAGGTTCGCCTTACCTTACTCATTCCGGGCGCGAGCGCCAGTCCCGTCCCCGCAACGGGGGTGTTCGCGGTGAGCGGACAAACCGGGGCTTGCGGAATCGCCGGGAGAAGTCCCGCGTTGACCCTTACGTCAGCTACCAGCGCAGACTCAGTCGCCGGGAGTTCCCGGCATCTACATCAGCTGTGACCTAATCCGCCCCAGTGGTAGTCCGGTGGGACCGCATGGCTACTACAGTGGACTCACGGTGCTGAATCCATCGCGAAGTGATGGATGCTCACCGCCGGCGCAGCAGTCGAGGGAGTGGGAATGTTCGAGAGGTTCACCGACCGCGCGAGGCGGGTGGTCGTCCTGGCCCAGGAAGAGGCCCGGATGCTCAACCACAACTACATCGGCACCGAGCACATCCTCCTGGGCCTGATCCACGAGGGTGAGGGTGTCGCCGCCAAGGCGCTCGAATCGTTGGGTATCGCGCTGGAAGGCGTCCGCCAGCAGGTCGAGGAGATCATCGGCCAGGGTCAGCAGGCGCCGAGCGGGCACATCCCGTTCACCCCGCGTGCCAAGAAGGTGCTCGAGCTGTCGCTGCGCGAGGCGCTGCAGCTCGGCCACAACTACATCGGCACCGAGCACATCCTGCTCGGCCTGATCCGCGAAGGCGAAGGCGTGGCCGCTCAGGTCCTCGTCAAGCTGGGCGCGGACCTGAACCGGGTGCGCCAGCAGGTGCTGCAGCTGCTGTCCGGTTACCAGGGCAAGGAGCCGGCCGAGGCCGGTTCCGGCCGCGGCGAGGGCACCCCGTCCTCCTCGCTGGTGCTCGACCAGTTCGGCCGCAACCTCACCCAGTCCGCGCGTGAGGGCAAGCTGGACCCGGTCATCGGGCGCGGCAAGGAGATCGAGCGGGTCATGCAGGTGCTGTCCCGCCGCACCAAGAACAACCCGGTGCTGATCGGCGAGCCCGGCGTCGGCAAGACCGCCGTCGTCGAGGGCCTGGCCCAGAACATCGTCAAGGGCGAGGTGCCCGAGACGCTGAAGGACAAGCAGCTCTACACGCTGGACCTGGGCTCCCTGGTCGCCGGCTCCCGGTACCGCGGTGACTTCGAAGAGCGCCTGAAGAAGGTGCTCAAGGAAATCAAGACCCGCGGCGACATCATCCTGTTCATCGACGAGCTGCACACGCTCGTCGGCGCGGGTGCCGCCGAGGGCGCGATCGACGCCGCGTCGATCCTCAAGCCGATGCTGGCCCGCGGCGAGCTGCAGACCATCGGCGCGACCACGCTCGAGGAGTACCGCAAGTACATCGAGAAGGACGCCGCGCTGGAGCGCCGCTTCCAGCCGATCCAGGTGGGCGAGCCGTCGCTCGAGCACACCATCGAGATCCTCAAGGGCCTGCGGGACCGCTACGAGGCGCACCACCGCGTGTCGATCACCGACTCCGCGCTGGTCGCCGCGGCCACCCTGGCCGACCGGTACATCAACGACCGGTTCCTGCCGGACAAGGCGATCGACCTGATCGACGAGGCCGGTGCCCGCATGCGCATCCGCCGCATGACGGCTCCGCCGGACCTGCGCGAGTTCGACGAGAAGATCGCCAAGGTGCGCCGCGACAAGGAGTCCGCGATCGACGCGCAGGACTTCGAGCGCGCCGCCCGGCTGCGTGACGAGGAGAAGAACCTGCTCGCGCAGAAGTCCGAGCGGGAGAAGCAGTGGAAGGACGGTGACCTGGACGTCGTCGCCGAGGTCGACGACGAGCAGATCGCCGAGGTCCTGGCCAACTGGACCGGCATCCCGGTGTTCAAGCTCACCGAGGAGGAGACCACGCGTCTGCTCCGCATGGAGGACGAGCTGCACAAGCGGATCATCGGCCAGGAGGACGCCGTCAAGGCCGTCTCCCAGGCGATCCGCCGCACCCGGGCCGGCCTGAAGGACCCGAAGCGCCCGTCCGGCTCGTTCATCTTCGCCGGCCCGTCCGGTGTCGGTAAGACCGAGCTGTCCAAGGCGCTGGCGGAGTTCCTGTTCGGCGAGGACGACGCGCTCATCCAGATCGACATGGGCGAGTTCCACGACCGCTACACCGCCTCGCGGCTGTTCGGTGCCCCTCCGGGGTACGTCGGCTACGAGGAGGGTGGCCAGCTGACCGAGAAGGTCCGCCGGAAGCCGTTCTCCGTGGTCCTGTTCGACGAGATCGAGAAGGCCCACCAGGAGATCTACAACACCCTCCTGCAGGTGCTGGAGGACGGCCGGCTCACCGACGGTCAGGGCCGCACGGTCGACTTCAAGAACACGGTGCTGATCTTCACCTCGAACCTGGGCACGTCGGACATCTCTAAGACCGTCAGCCTCGGCTTCTCTTCGGGTAACGACGAGGGATCGCGTTACGAGAAGATGAAGCAGAAGGTCAACGAGGAGATGAAGAAGCACTTCCGGCCCGAGTTCCTCAACCGGATCGACGACATCATCGTGTTCCACCAGCTCACCCAGGAGCAGATCATCCAGATGGTCGACCTGATGGCGACGCGGGTGGAGAAGCAGCTGAAGGCCAAGGACATGGCTCTCGAGCTGACCGACAAGGCGAAGGCGCTGCTGGCCAAGCGCGGCTTCGACCCGGTGCTCGGTGCCCGTCCGCTGCGCCGGACCATCCAGCGGGAGATCGAGGACCAGCTGTCCGAGAAGATCCTGTTCGGCGAGGTCGAGGCTGGTCAGATCGTGATCGTCGACGTCGAGGGCTGGAGCGGCAACCCGGAGGACCGCGACGACGAGGCGCGCTTCGTCTTCCGCGGCGAGCCGAAGCCGTCCGACGTCCCCGACGCCCCGCCGGTGAGCATCGGCGCGGGTACCCACGAGGACGACGCCGAGGGCGAGCGCTGATCTTCTAGGCCGCCGAAGCGAGTGCCCCCAGGGACTGGTTCCCTGGGGGCACTTCGCGTCCCGGGCGCCCCGATAGTGTGATCGGGCCGAGGGGAGGCTCATGAACGTCCTGTCGATCGACCTGGGTACGTCGAGCACGGTGGCCGTCCTGTCCGCGTTCGGGCGCGGGCCGCGGGTCATCGAGATCGACGGGTCGGTGACCATGTCGTCCGCGATCTTCGCGGGCGAGGACGGCACGCTGGTCGTCGGGCAGGACGCGGAGCGCCGGGCGCGCCTGGATCCGGCCCGGTTCGAGCCCAATCCCAAGCGCCGCATCGACGACGCGACCCTCCTGCTCGGCGACACCGTCGTCGAGGTGACCGACGCTCTCGCCGCGGTCCTGCGTCGCGTCGCGGAGGAGGCCCACCGCCAGCTCGCCGGGCAGCCGCTCGACCAGGTCCGCCTCTCCCACCCGGCCCGCTGGGGCGCCACCCGCCAGCAGCTCCTCCGCCAGGCCGCGATCAAGGCCGGTCTCGGCGCCGACCCGGTCCTCATCCCGGAACCGGTCGCCGCCGCCGCGCACTACGCCTCCCTCGGCCGCGCCCTCGCGCCCGGCAGCACCCTGGCCGTCTACGACCTCGGCGCCGGCACGTTCGACTGCGCCGTCATCGGCGTCACCGACCGCGGCTTCACCGTGCTGGCCGACAACGGCCTGCCGGACCTGGGCAGCCTCGACATCGATCAGGCCCTCCTCGAACACGTCGGCCGCCAGGTCTCCCACACCGACCCGGCCCAGTGGCAGCGCATGCTGCGGCCGGGGAGCCTCGCCGACCGGCGCACCCGCCGCGCCCTCCTGCAGGACGTGCGCGAGGCCAAGGAGACCCTGTCCCGCCACGCGCACACCGAAGTGCCGATGCCCGAACCGTTCGACGACGTCCTGGTCACCCGCGCCGAGCTGGAGGCGCTCGTCCGGCCGAACCTGCTGCGCAGCGCCGAGATGCTCGCCGCGACCATCCGCGACGCCGGGCACACCCCGCGGCAGCTCACCGGCGTCTACCTGGTCGGCGGGCCGAGCCGGATGCCGCTGGTCGCGACACTGCTCGCCGAACAGCTCGGCGTCCTGCCGACCACCCAGGACCAGCCGGAGACCGCGGTCGCGTTCGGACTGCACCACGTCCCGGCCGGCCCGCCGCCGACGCCGCCCGCGATCGACGGCCGCACGCTCCCGGCGATGGCGCCGGCCACCCCACCCGCCGCCTGGCAGCCACCGCCGCCCCGGCCGAAGCCCACGGGCGTGCGCACGCCGCTGCTCATCGGCGCCGGCGTCGGCGTGCTGGTCGCCGCGCTGGTGATCACCCTCCTGGCGGTCACCCGCGGTGGCTCCGGCGATCCGGTCGGAACCAGCGGGAACGCCGCCCAGGTCTCGACCAGGCAGGTCGCCGCGACCTGCTCGCCCGGTGGCGAGCCGGACGCCGAGGGCTTCACGTCCTGCCTGCGCCGGCTCGCCGGCACCGTGCCGGACGCCGGGACCTGCGAAAGCGGCGGGGCCGGTGCGCCGATCGAGGAGGCCGGCGCCGAGAACGTGGTGACCTGCAAGCTGCCCAGCGATTCGACCACCAGCGGCCGGTCCGTCATCTACTACGAGGGCATGTCGTTCGACGAGTTGAAACCGGGCGTCGAGTCCCAGATGGACGGTTCGGACGGCACCCTCGACGGCACCTGGAGCGGTGCCGGGCTGAGCGGCCGGTACCTGGCGGGCACGGCGATCGGGATGGGCATCATGCTGTTCGGCGCGGACGACGCCGAGATCTGCGGCCTG
Organism: Amycolatopsis thermalba; assembly: GCF_023376025.1. Lineage (NCBI taxonomy): Bacteria > Bacillati > Actinomycetota > Actinomycetes > Pseudonocardiales > Pseudonocardiaceae > Amycolatopsis > Amycolatopsis thermalba. Next base: position 7,188,300 of record NZ_CP091196.1, on the reverse strand, counting down.
CTGGTGTGGATCGACTTCGGCGGGAGCGGCCCGACACCGCAGGAGATGGTCGACTACTTCGAGCAGAGCCTCAAGCCCGGCGCCTGATCTGGAACAGTGGTAGCCGTGCGGGTGGCACTGCTCGGCCCGGTCCGGGCCCAGGCGGACGACGGCACGCCGATCGACATCGGCGGCCCGCGCCTGCGCATGCTCCTGGCCCGCCTGGCGCTCGACCCCGGCCGCGCGGTCGGCACCGACGCGCTGATCGACGGCCTGTGGGGCGCCGACCCGCCCGCGGACGCGGCGAACGCCCTGCAGTCGCTGGTGTCCCGGCTGCGGCGGGCGCTGGGCCGCGCGGGCGCCATCACCTCCGGTTCCGGCGGCTACACCCTCGACGCCGACGTGGACGCCCAGCGGTTCGAGGAGCTGGCCGCCCGCGGACGGCGGGAACTCGCCGCCGGACGCCCCGGCGAGGCCGCCGCGGACCTCGGCGAAGCGCTCGCGTTGTGGCGCGGCGGCGCGCTGGCCGACGTGCTCGACGCGCCGTTCGCGCAGGCCCCGGTCGCGCGGCTCAACGACCTGCGGATCGCCGCCGTGGAGGACCGCTTCGAGGCCGAGCTGGCGCTCGGGCGGCACGCCGAGGTGCTGGCGGACCTGGACGCCGCCGGGCAGGCGCACCCGCTGCGGGAACGGCTGGCGTCGTTGCGGATGCGGGCGCTGGCCGCGAGCGGCCGCCAGGCCGACGCCCTCGCCGTGTTCGAGCGGATCCGCGCCACGCTGGCCGAGGAGCTGGGCGTCGACCCGTCGGCCGAACTCCGCGACGCGCACCTGAAGGTCCTGCGCGGCGAGGTCGCGCCGCCGCGCGCCGAGCCTGCGCTGCCGGTGCGGCTGACCAGTTTCGTCGGCCGCGAGCGGGAACTCGGCCAGGTCGCCCGGGCGTTGTCGGCGTCGCGGTTGGTCACACTCGTCGGCCCCGGTGGGGCGGGCAAGACCCGGCTGGCGACCGAAGCGGCGGAACGCCACCCGGCGCGCGCGTGGTTCGTCGCGCTCGCGGGTGTGCGCGACGCGGACGACGTGCCCGGCGCGATCCTGGGCGCGCTGGGCCCGCTGGACCTGCGGACGACCAGCGCGCCGAAGCTGCCGGTGGACGCGATGTCGCAGATCGTGGCGCTGCTCGACGGTGGTGACGCGGTGCTGGTGCTGGACAACTGCGAGCACGTGGTCGACACCGTGGCCGACGTGGCCTTCCAGCTGCTGGCCCGGGTGCCCGGGCTGCGGATCCTGGCCACCAGCCGGGAGCCGCTCGCCATCACCGGTGAGGCGCTGTGCCAGGTCGGGCCGCTGGCGGTCGCCGAGGCGGTGCGGTTGTTCACCGAACGGGCGGTCGCGGTGCGGCCGGGGTTCGTGCTCGACGAGTCCACTTCGGACGCCGTGGCGGAGATCTGCCGGAGCCTGGACGGGATGCCGCTCGCGCTGGAACTGGCCGCGGCGCGGCTGCGGTCGATGACGGCGGACCAGATCGCGCGGCGGCTGGACGACCGCTTCCGGCTCCTGAGTTCCGGCAGCCGCACCGCGATGCCGCGGCAGCGCACGCTGCGGGCCGTCGTCGAGTGGAGCTGGGACCTGCTGGAGAAGCCGGAGCGGATCCTGGCCCGGCGGCTGTCGGTGTTCGCCGGTGGCGCCACCGTGGCCGCGGCCGAAGCCGTCTGCGCCGACGAGCTGCTGCCTGCCGAGGACGTGCTGTACGTGCTCGGCTCACTCGTCGAGAAGTCCATGTGGACGCGGTCTCGACGGGTGCGGAGCCGCGCTACCGGATGCTGGAGACGATCCGCGCCTACGGCGCCGAGCGGCTCGCCGAGTCCGGCGAACGGGACGACGTGGTGCGGCGGTTCACCGGGTTCTTCGCCGATCTGGCCGAGGGGAACGAACCGAAGCTGCGGGGTCACGAGCAGGTCCGCGCGATCGAGACCTTCGGCGCCGAGCACGACAACATCGTGGCCGCGGTGCGCCGCGCTCTCGACGACGAGGACGCGGGCACCGCCGCACGACTGGTCCTCGCGACGCTCTGGTACTGGGTGATCCGCGGGTTCCACGCGGAACCGGTGCCGCTGCTGGGGGAGGTGCTGCGTCACGACGGCCTGCCGGACCACGCTCACGTGTGCCTCACCGTGATGCACGCGCTCATGACGAGCCAGCCGATCGTGCGCCGGGACGACCTGCCGGAGCTGGCCGACGAGTGCCTGCGCACCGGCGCGGTGCGGCGGTACCCGATGCTGGCGCTGGCCCTGCCGATGACCTGTTTCCTGGGCGGGCACCGGGATCTCGCCGAACGCGAGGTGCGCCGCGTGCTGGCCGGCTCGGACCCCTGGGCGATCGCGTGCGCGAGCTGGGCCGAGAGTTTCATGGCCGACCAGGACGGCGATCTGGACCGCAGCGGGCGCGCCCGGGACCGGGGGCTGGCCGGGTTCCGCGAGTGCGGGGACCGCTGGGGCACCTCGATGACGGTCGCGATGCAGGCGGAGGCGCACTCGCTGCGCGGTAACCACTCCGCGGCCATCGCCGGGTTCGCGGAGGGCCTGCGGATGGCGCGGGAGCTGTCCTCGGCCGACGACGTGGTGCAGCAGCTGGCCCGGCTGGCGGAGGAGAAGTTCCGGGCCGGGGACGCCGAGGCGGCCTGGCACGACGTCGCCGAGGCCGAGCGGCTGGTGACGGACAAGGTCGACCGCCGGGCGATGGTGGCGCTGCGGAAGTTCGAACTGGCCCGGCGGTGCGGTGAGCTGGACGTGGCGCGCGCCGAGCACGCGTGGCTGGCCGCGAACGCGGCACGCGTCCCGTTCCCGATCGACATGGCGGCGGAGCTGGTCGCGATCACCGGGGCTTCGCTGCTCGTCACCGAGGGGCGGGCCGCGGAGGCGTGGCCGCTGCTGGCGAATCCGCTGCGCTCGGCGAGCGAACGCAAGGACCTGCCGGACGTGGCGAAGACGACCGCCGTGATCGCCCGGGTGTACCACGCGGAGGGCGACGCCGAGCGGGCCGCGTGGGCGCTCGGCCTGAGCGAGGCCATCCGCGGCGTCTTCGACTCCGGCGACCCGGAGCTGCGCGCGGTGATCGCCGACTTGCGCGAGAAGCTCGGCGCGGACGCGTACGACGAGGCCTACCAGCGGGGCGCGCGGCTCACCAGCGCGCAGGCGATGGCCGCGATCGGGGCCGCGGTCGCCGAGCGGGCCGGGTGACGGGTCTCCGCCGGCGCCCGTCGGCGGAGACCCGTGCGGATCAGACGACCCGGCGGCGGTAGGCGCGCATCGCCAGCGGGAAGAACACCGCGACGATCCCCGCCATCCAGGCCAGCGCGCCCAGCAGCGGACCGGTGACCGGGCCGCCGTTCAGCAGGCTGCGCATCGTTTCGGTCAGCAGGCTCACCGGGCTGATGTCCGACCACGCGCGCAGCCAGCCGGGCATGGTGTCGGACGGGACGAACACGTTGCTGCCGAAGGTGATCGGCATCATGATCGCGACCATCACGCCCTGCACGGCCCCCGGGCTGCGCATCAGCATCCCGACGAACACCGCGATCCAGCAGAAGCACAACCCGGCCAGCAGCAGCAACGCGACGGCCACCACCAGCGAACCCGGATCGGTGTGCAGCCGGTATCCCATGATCGTGCCGGCGACCAGCAGCACCGCGAGCGCCACCGCGTACCGCACGACGTCCGACACCACCGCGCCGATCAGCGGCGCGGACCGGGCGATCGGCATGGCGCGGAACCGGTCGAACACGCCCTTGGTGACGTCGGTGTTGAGCGACGTCCCGGTCGCCATGCTCGCGAACACCGTGTTCTGCACCATCAGGCCGGGCACCAGGATCTGCAGGTAGGCGCTCGTGCTGCCGGCGATCGCGCCGCCGAACAGGTAGCCGAACATGAGCAGGAACAGGATCGGTTGCAGCGTCACGTCGGCGAGCTGCTCCGGGTTCTTGCGGATCTTCAGCACGCCCCGCCAGGCCAGGGTGAACCCGTCCTGCAGGGCTTTGCCCGGGCTGATGCGCCGGGGCAGGTCGAGCGTGGTCACACCAGGCTCCCTTCACGGGCCGGTTCTTCGGCGGGCTTCCCGGTCAGCGCCAGGAAGACCTCGTCGAGGCTGGGCAGGCGCAGCGCGAGTTCGTCGGCGGTGATGCCGGCTTCGTCCAGTTTGCGGACCAAAGTGGACATCAGGACCGGATCGCCCACCGGTGCGGTCAGCAAGCCGACATCGGTGTCGCGCGCCGGTTCGAACCCGGTCAGATCGGTCAGGATCCTCGCCACGGCGTCGAAATCGCTCCGCGAGCTCGGCCGCACCTGCACGGTCTGCCCGCCCACGCGGCGCTTCAGCTCGTCCGGGCGGCCCTCCGCGACCACCCGCCCGTGGTCGATCACCGTGATCGTGTCCGCGAGCTGGTCGGCCTCGTCCAGGTACTGCGTGGTCAGCAGCACGGTCGCGCCGTCGTCGACGAGCCGCCGCACCACCTGCCACACCTCGTTGCGCGCGTGCGGGTCCAGCCCGGTGGTCGGCTCGTCGAGGTAGAGCAGCTTCGGGCGGCCGACCAGGCTCGCGGCCAGGTCCAGCCGCCGCCGCATACCGCCCGAGTACGTTTTCGCCGCGCGGGCGGCGGCGTCGGTCAGCTCGAACTGCTCCAGCAACTCCGCCGCGCGCGCCTTCGCATCGGCCCGGCCGAGCCCGAGCAACCGGCCCAGCAGCACCAGGTTCTCGGTGCCGGACAGGTCCTCGTCCACCGACGCGTACTGCCCGGTCAGGCCGATCAACCCGCGCACCCGCACCGCGTCGCGCACGACGTCGTAGCCGCCGACGGTCGCATGACCGGCGTCCGGCCGCAGCAGCGTCGCCAGGATCCGCACCGTGGTGGTCTTGCCTGCCCCGTTCGGGCCGAGCACGCCGACCACCTTGCCGGTCGGCACCTCCAGGTCGACCCCGTTCAGCGCGGTGGTGTTCCCGAACCGTTTCACCAGGCCCTCAGCCTGGATCGCCAAGGTCATGACATCCTCCTCCTGTGTCGGAACCGACTCTTCCGGGGGAACCTGACAGCGCGCGCACAGCCGGCTGTCAGCCGCCGCCGAGGCGTGACAGGAAGACTGGGCGCATGGTGTTCTTCGCCGTCCTCGCCGCGGTCTTCGTGGTGTTCGCGGTGATGCGCCTGTTCGGCGTCGACGGCGGGCGGCTGACCGCGTCGCTGATCGCGCTGACGCCGTACTGGATCGTGTGCGGCCTGGTGCTCGCGGCGCTCACCCTCGCGCTCCGGCACTGGTGGATCGGCGGGGTCGTGCTGGTGCTCGCCCTGGGGCTGGGCGGCGTGGTGGTGCCGCGCGCGTTTTCCTCGGCCCAGCCGCAGGTGCACGGGCGGACGCTGCACGTGATGTCGTCGAACATGTACTACGGCGAGGCCGATCCGCAAACCCTCGTGCGGCTGGTGCGGGAGAACCAGGTCGACGTGCTGAACCTGCTGGAGCTGACGCCACAGGGGGTGACGGCGCTGGAGGCGGCCGGGCTGTTCGAGCTGCTGCCGTACCGGGTGCTGGAGCCGGCGCGGCGCGGTGCCGGGTCAGGGTTGTTGTCCCGGTATCCGGTCACGCAGTTGTCGCTGGCCGGGCCGTCGATCTTCGCGCAGCCGAGCGCGCGCGTGGACCTCGGCGGCGGGGTGTCGGTCGAGGTCGTGGCGGTGCACCCGACGGCGCCGGTCGCCGACGCGGGGGCGTGGAAGTCGGAGATCGCGGGACTGCCGCACCCCGATCCGGACGGCCCGGTGCGCATCCTCGCGGGCGATTTCAACGCCACGCTCGACCACGGGACGCTGCGGGACCTGATCGCGACGGGCTACACGGACGCGGGCGACGCGATGGGTGAGGGCTTCACGTCGACCTGGCCGTCGAAACTGTTCCCACCGCCGGTCACGATCGACCACGTGCTGGTCGACCAGCGGGCCGCGGTCACCGCCTACCGCGTGTTCCCGATGCCGAACTCCGACCACAAGGCCGTGTTCGCGTCGATCACACTCCCGTGAGCTGCGCGTGCCGGACGAACCGCGCCACGTCCGGGGACGTCGCGGTGGCCGCCCACACGACGTGCAGCTCGCTGGGTGACAACCCGCTGACCGGCACCACGCTGATGCCCGTGAGCGGCAGCTCCGGCAGCAGCGTCCGGGGCACGAACCCGACCGCCTGACCGAGCCGGACCGCGCTCGCGTACTCGGCGCCGTTGCGCACCAACGGGCCGGGCCGCCACTCGTACGCGACCCGGTCGGTGCCGGTCCAGTACGCCGTCTCCGCGGCTGGCATGCCGACCCACCGCGGGAACGCCTCGCCCGCCAGTTCGGCCCGGTCGACCGACTCCCGGCCGGCGAGCGGGTGCGACCGCGGCAGCAGGGCGACCCGCTCGTCGATCCGCACCGGATCGCTGTCCAGGCCCCGGCTCTCGAACGGGACGCGCAGCAAACCCACGTCGGCCGCCCCGGTGCGCAGCTCGTCCGCCTGGACCTGCCAGTCGGCCACGGTCGCGACGGCGTGCGGTTCGTACTGCTCGTTGTAGGAGTCGACGAGTCCCTGGAGCGTGGCCACGTCACAGGCCCGCGCGGTCACCCGCAGCCGCGGTCCGTCCTGCCCGAACCGCGCCACCCGGGCGATCGCCGCGCGGGCGTACTCGTCGATACCGCGGGCGTCCTCGGCGAGCATCCGCCCGGCGGCGGTCAGCTCCGCGCCCCGGTGCCCGCGGGCGAACAGCGCGGTCCCGACCCCGTCTTCGAGGGCCCGGATCGCGCGCGACAGCGCCGGCTGCGTCATGCCGAGACGCTGCGCGGCCGCGGTGAAGGTGCCCTCGGTGGCGACGGCGAGGAAATACCGCAGGTGCTTCAGATCCACTCCGACAGGCTGCCATGCCGGCCCGGCATGGACCCATGTTCGCGGGGCTTTGGACGGATTCCCGCCAGTCGGCTGAGCTGAACGGCATGACACAGAAGGCAATCGTGACGGCGGGCACCCGGGGACTCGGCTTCGAGGTGGCGCGGCAACTCGCGCGGCGGGACCACGACGTGACGATCATCGGACGGGACCCGGAACACGGCGAGGCGGCGGCGCGGACCATCGGCGGCCGGTTCGTCCAGGCCGACCTCTCGGTGCTGGCGGAGGTGCGCGCGCTCGGTGAGTTGCTCGCCGCGGCGGGACCGTGGCAGCTGCTGGTGAACAACGTGGGCGGTATGTGGTCGAAGCGCTGGGAGACGGCCGACGGCCTCGAAGCCAGCTTCGCGGTGAACCACCTCTCGCCGCTGGTGCTGACCGAAGCGCTGCTGGACTCACTCCGAGCCGGCGCCCCCAGCCGGATCGTCGACGTGACCTCGTCGTCGATCCAGGCCGCGCTGCTCGCCGGGACCCCGTCATACGCGGAGGTCGAGCCCAGCGAGTACTACGGCATGGCGGTGTCCGGGCGGGCGAAGCTCGCGCACCTGGCCTACAACCGGGAACTGGCGCAGCGGCTGCGCGGCAGTGGGATCTCGGTCCGCGCGGCCGACCCGGGCCCGGCGGCGACGCCGAACGCCGCCGAGATGACCCCGGAGATCCTGCCGCCTGCCCTGCGCCCGCAGTGGGCGCAGATCCAGGAGGCGGTGCGGCGCCCGGTCGCGGAGGCCGCTCGGTCGATCGTGTGCGCGGCGACCGATCCGTCCCTGCCGAGCGGGACCGTGCTCGACGCGGAGGGCAAGCCGTCGGAGGAGCTGACCGGGGCCCTCACCGACGATCTGGTGGCGGCCGCCCGTGACCTGACCGAGCGCGTCCTGACGCAGTAGCGGCGCGTACCGGATCCGGCCGTTCGGGGGGCGTGACGGCCGGATCCGGTATGCCGGACGACTGCGAGGAGCACGGTGGCGCCCGTGCGGCCGCAGCCGTCTGGTTAGAGGGGCCGACGGGCCCCACGGGACGCGTGGAACCCTCATGTTCACCGGATCGAGTGGTCCGGTCAGTAGTCCTTGACCGAGTACGACGCCACGACCTGCGTGAACTCGTCCACCCCGGTTTCGACCAGGATCTCGGCCGCCGCGCTCGCGTCCTCGGCCTGACCCGCCTGGGCCCGCCGCTCCCGCAGGTTGACGACCGCCATCTCCTGGTTCGCCCGGGTGTAGTCCCGCAGCTCCTTCTCATACGCCGCGAACGCCGCCCGGTGGTCGCCGCCGGCCGCGGCCAGCTCGCCGGCCAGCACGTACGCCCCGATCAGCGCCATGCTGCTGCCCTGACCGGACATCGGCGAACCGCAGTAACCCGCGTCGCCGAGCAGGACGACCCGGCCGCGCGACCACGAGTCCAGGTGGATCTGCGCCGCGGAGTCGAGGTGGAAGTCCGCGGCGGCCCGCGCGTACTCCACCAGCCGCGGCATCTCCCAGCTGTCCCCGGCCAGCGCACGAGCCACGATCTCCTTCTGGCCCTCGACGTCCCGGCGGTCGTAGTCGACCGGCTCCGGGGTGTCGAACATCAGGTACGCCCGCGCCTCGGTGTTGCCCCGCGCGCTCATCACCATCGCGCCGCGCATCCCGCCGCCCGGCATCTGGTGCATGACCTGCCAGTGGTCCAGGCCGAGGAAGTTCGGCACCGTGCACACGGCCATGCTGATGCCCAGGTCCCGGATGAACCGCTCGGTCGGACCGAAGACCAGGCGACGGGTGTTCGAGTGCAGGCCGTCCGCGCCGACCACCAGGTCGAACGTGCGCTCCAGGCCGGACTCGAACACCACGCGGACCTCGTCGGCGTCCTGCTCCAGGGCGGCGATCGAGTCGCCGAACAGGTACTCGACCTCGCCGCTCGTGGCTTCGGTGATGATCCGCGCGAGGTCGTCGCGCAGGATTTCGACGTCCGGGCTGTCCAGGTCGCCGCCGCTGACCGTGCGGTCCTCGGTGCGGTAGATCTCGGTGCCGTCGGCGTCCACCACCGACATCCCACGCATGCCGGTGCCGTGGGCGCGCAGGGTGTCCAGGATGCCCATGCGCTCGGCGACGTCCAGCGCCGGACCGCGCACGTCGACCGCCTGCCCGCCGGGCCGTGGGGCGGGCGCCCGCTCCACGACGGTCACGGTGTAGCCGTAGCGCGTGAGCCAGTGCGCGAGGGCGGGCCCGGCGATGCTGGCGCCGGAGATGAGGATCTTGGTGTTGGTCATGCCGTCACCGTGCCGGGCGCCACTGACCGGCCGCTGACGAACGGCTGTCAGCCGCCGAGCAACGCGGTCAGCGCGGTCAGCGCGGGATAGGGGAGCGACACCCCGCGCCCGTGCCGGACCTCGGGTTCGCGCGGGTTGATGCGGATCAGCGCGCCGGTCACGGCGGAGGCCAGCTCGGCGTAGCGGCGCACGGTGGGCACCGCGCGCCCGGCGCCCAGCTCGACGACGACCGCGCCCCGGTTCGCGCGCCGCCACTCGTCGAGCGCGCGCATCTGGGCGTCCGTGCGGGCGGACACCCAGTCGAAGTCGCCGAACATCAGGATGTTCGGCCGGGCCAGGCCACCGCAGTTCGGGCAGGACGGCAGCGGCGGGCGGGCGCGCATGGTGGATTCGTCGACGCCGGGGGAGAACTCCGCGGGCCAGATGTCCGGGCCGCACGGAACGGTGCACTGCAGGTGGTGGATCGAGCCGTGCGCCTCGGCGACCAGGCCGAACCCGGCGCGCTGGAACTGGCCGTCCACATTGGACGTGAACACCGCGACGCCGCCGGGCAGCCGGGAGCCGTGCCGCAGCAGCAACCCGAACCCGGCGTGCGGTTCGGTCCGGCGGTACAGGTCGAGCCGGTGGCCGTAGAAACCCCAGGCCAGCTCGGGGTCCTCGGCGAAGTGACGCGGGTCGGCGATCTCGGCGAAGCTCAGCCCGAGCCGCGCGTACGGCGGATAGGCCCGCCAGAACCCCTCGTCGCCGCGGAAGTCCGGGAGGCCGGAGTCGACGCCCATGCCGGCGCCCGCGCACACGAGGAGCGCGGACGCGCCGGCGAGCATCTCGGCGGCCTCGGCAAGGCCGTCGCCGGACATCAGTCGAGCGGGACGACCTCGAACTCCAGCAGGTTCGCCCCGCTGGCCACCGGCCGTGAGCTCTGGCCGGCGTGCGCCTCCTTGGCCGGGCCGCTCGCCCAGGCCTGGTAGGCCTCCTCGGACTCCCACTTCGTGTAGACGAAGTAGCGGTTCTCGCCGGCGACCGGGCGCAGCAGCTCGAAGCCGAGGAACCCGGGCTGCCCGTCGACCGAGTGGGCCCGGTTCGCGAACCGCTTCTCCAGTTCGGGGCCCGCGCCCTCGGGGACCTCGATCGCATTGATCTTCACGACTGCCATGGCCTCAGCCTACCCAGCCCACGTGGCTATGCTGGGACGTAATGGGGATCACAGGGGAAGATCGCAAGCTGGCCCGGGGGCTCGCCGGGGACCTGCGGAAACTCGTCCAGACGGCCGCGCTGGTGGTCGAGGAGGACAACCCGGCCGAGGAGCTCATCGGCCGGATCACCGGGCACCTCGGCGTCGGGTTCCGGCAGATCGTGCTGGTCGGCCAGGACTTCTCGCCGTGGGAGCACGTGAACGTGCACCGCGGCGTCGAGGCCTACCTCGCCGAACGCGGCGGTGAGCCGGAGTGGTTCGGCGTGACCGGCGCGAACCGGCTGCACGAGGAACTGACCGGGATGCTGTCGTCCGCGCGGCGGCACGGCGCGTTCGAGCTGGGCGCGGTCGACATGGCGACCGTCGCGATCGGACCGGAGGAGACCGCGGAGGTCGTCCAGTTCGGGCTGGTCCTGACGACGGCCCCGGACGGCGGGCCGGTGGTCGTCGCGCTACGCGGGCCGAACCCGCAGCACGGGCCGTCCGCGCTGTCCAAGGTCGAGGTGCTGGCCGGTGACCGCGCGGCGGCCGGGGCGGTCCGCGACCGGATCGAACAGCTCGCCCGTGAGCACGACGTGCTGCGCGGCCAGGTGCTCGCCTTCGGCAGCAGCGAGTACCGGGGCAACGAGCTGCTGACGTTCCTGCCCCGCCCGAGCCTGACCGCCGAGCAGGTCGTGCTGCCCGAGGGGGTGCTGCCCTCGATCGAGGAGCACATCGTCGGCATCGCCGAGCACGCCGACCGGCTGCGCGCCGCGGGCCAGCACCTCAAGCGGGGGCTGCTGCTGCACGGGCCGCCTGGCACCGGCAAGACGCACACCGTGCGCTACCTGCTGAGCCGCCTGTCCGGCAGCACGGTGATCATCCTGACCGGCGCGGGCATGCGGTTCCTCGGCAAGGCGGCCGAGCTGGCCCGGCGGTTGCAGCCGTCGATCCTGGTGGTCGAGGACGTGGACCTGGTCGCCGAGGACCGCACCATGCCGGGCGGTGGCGGCGTGCTGCTGTTCAGCCTGCTGGACGCGATGGACGGGATCGGCGCGGACGCGGACGTCACGTTCGTGCTGACGACCAACCGGCCGGCGGCGCTGGAGGCGGCGTTGCGGGACCGGCCGGGGCGGGTCGACCTGGCGGTGGAGATCCCGCGGCCGGACGCCGAGGGGCGGCGCAAGCTGTTCGAGCTGTACGGCCGCGGGGTGGACCTGGTGGCGGACCTGGAGCCGGTGATCGCCGAGACCGAGGGCGTGACCGCGTCGTTCGTGAAGGAGTTGCTGCGCCGCGCGGTGCTGCACGAGATGCGCAACGGGGTGGACGGCGAGCGGGTGCGGGTGGGCGACAAAGCGCTCGCGACGGCGTTGCGGGCCATGCAGGATTCGCGGAACTCGCTGACCAGGTCGCTGCTCGGCAGCTGATTCAATGGGCGCCGTGAGCGTCGTGGACTTCGGTGGCGAGGGCCGTCCGATCGTGTTGCTGCACGGGCTGATGGGCCGGGCGCGCACGTGGTGGCGGGTGGCTCAGTGGCTGCGCCGGTACGGGCACGTCGTGGGCCTGGACGCCCGCGGGCACGGGCGCGGGCCGCGCGGCGGGCCGTGGACGACCGAACAGTTCGTCGCCGACGCCGCAGAGGTGGTGCGGTCGCTGGGCGGACCGGCCGTGGTGATCGGGCACTCCATGGGCGGCCTGCACGCGTGGGCGCTGGCCGCCGCCGAGCCGGAACTGGTGCACGCCGTGGTGGTCGAGGACATGGCGCCGGACCAGCGCGGCAAGACGGTCGAGACGTGGCGCGGGTACTTCGAGTCGTGGCCGGTGCCGTTCCAGTCGCTCGCGCACGTGCGGGACTTCTTCGGCGAGACGGGCGAGTACTTCACCGAATGCGTGGAGGAACGCGCCGACGGCTACCACCTGATCGCCGAGCTGGACGATCTGTACGAGATCGCCGCGGAGTGGGGGCGGCGGGAGTACTGGTCGCTCGTGGACGGCGTGAAGTGCCCCATGCTGGTGGTGGAGGCCGAGCACACGTTGATGCCGGCCGGGCAGCAGGCGGAAACGGCGCGGCGGGCCCAGCAGGGGCGGCACCTGGTGGTCCCCGGAGCCGGACACGTCGTGCACGACTCGCAGCCGGAGATCTACCGGGGCGCGGTGGAGGCGTTCCTGTCCGAGGTGCTGGGGCGGTAGGCGCGCGTCACCGCGCGGACAAGCGCTCCAGCGCCGCCCGGCTCTCGTCGTCCGCGGGACGGTAGATCACCAGCAGCTGCGCCGCGTCGCGAAGTGGCGTGAGCGTTTCGAACTGCAGGGCGATGTCCCCGGCTTCGGGGTGCCGCACCACCTTCTGGCCGCGGCCGTCGACCTTGACGTCCCGTTCGGCCCACCACCGTGCGAAGTCCGCGTCGCGCCTCACGCATTCGGTGATCAGGTCCGTCAACGCCTGGTCGTCCGGATGCGCCGCCCAGGCGGCACGCAGGTGCGCGATCCCCTCCCGCACGACGCGTTCGCGGTCGACGTAGAGCTCACGGGTCTTCGGGTGCAGCAGGCACAACCACATCGCGTTGCGCTGCGACGGCGGAAGGGTGTCGAAATCGAGGAGGAGCTTCGCCATCAGGCCGTTCCAGGCCAGGATGTCGTAGCGGTGGTTCATCAGCATCGCGGGCAGCGGGGCGAGGTCCTCGACCAGCCGGGCCAGCTGCGGCGCGGCGGCGGAGGCGGGTTCGCCGGTGTCGCGGGGGCGCTGCCGGGTCAGGTCGAACAGGTAGGCGCGCTCGTCGGGGGCCAGGCGCAGAGCCTGGGCCAGCGCGTCCACGACCTCCGCCGATGGCCGCAGCCCACGGGCCTGCTCCAGCCGCACGATGTAGTCGACGCTGATCCCCGCCAGCTCGGCGACCTCTTCCCGGCGCAACCCCGGGGTCCGCCGGGCCCGCCGCCCCGGCGGCAGGCCGAAATCGCGCGGCTCCAGCCGTTCGCGACGGCTGCGCAGGAACGCGGCCAGCTCCTGCGCGGGGTCCACGGCGCGAGTGATCACGGACGGTCCAACAGCCCGGGTAGGACCGGTGTTCCCAGGAAACCGGTTCCCTTACCCCCGGCCCGCCGTGCCCACAGACTCGTCCACGGCAACGGATCACGAGCACTGGAGGACACGATGCCGCTCACCCTCGACACCTACCGCCTGCTGGGCCGCTCCGGCCTGCGGGTCTCGCCGCTGGCGCTGGGCACCGCGACCTTCGGCACGGAGTGGGGCTGGGGCGCGGAGCCGGACGACGCGCGCAAGTTGTTCGACACCTACGTCGAGCGCGGTGGCAACTTCATCGACACCGCCAACACCTACACCGACGGCAGCTCCGAACGCCTGCTGGGGGAATTCACCCGGGGCAACCGGGAAAGCCTCGTGCTGGCGACGAAGTACACGACGCTGCGCCGTCCCGGCGACCCGAACTCCGGCGGCCCGCACCGGAAGAGCATGTTCACGTCGGTGGCGGCCAGTCTGCGACGGCTGAACACGGACTACCTCGATCTGCTCTACCTGCACGTGTGGGACGACACGACTCCGGTGGAGGAGATCCTGCGCGCCATGGACGATCTGGTCCGGCAGGGCAAGGTCCTGCACGTGGCGATGTCCAACGTCCCGGCGTGGCAGGTGTCGCGCATGCAGGCGATCGCCGACCTGCGTGGCTGGTCGCCGCTCGTCGCGCTGCAGATCGAGTACAACCTGGCGCAGCGCACCGGGGAACGCGACTTGATCCCGATGGCACGTGAGCTGGGCTTGGGCGTGATTCCGTACTCGCCGCTGGCGGGTGGGGTGCTGACCGGCAAGTACCGCCGCGACGACGGTGCCGGGGAGAGCACCCGCCGGAGCTTCAACGCCGATCTGGGCCTGGTCACCGAGCGCAACCTCGCCATCGCCGACGTCGTGCAGGAGGTCGCCGCGGAGCTGGGGTGCACTCCCGCCCAGGTCGCGCTCGCCTGGACCCTGCGGACCCCGGGTATCACGGCGCCGATCATCGGCGCTCGCACCACCGCCCAGCTGGAGGACAACCTCGGCGCCCTGGCGGTCGCCTTCAGCCCCGCCCAGCTGGCCCGGCTCGACGAGGTCAGCGCGATCGACCCCGGCTACCCGCACGCCCTGCTCGCCAGTGACCACATCCGCGCGGTCACCACGGGCGGTCTGAAGATCGACAACCGCCGCTGAGCTACCGATGTTCGCCCGGGAGCGCGAACCGGCCGTCCGCCGTCTGCTCCACCAAACCGTCCACCAGCAGCGAATCCAGGCAGCGGTCCCGCTGGCCGGTGTCCGGCCAGACCACGTCCAGGCTCGCCTTCCACACCGGCTCCGGCGTGCCCCGCAGGACGTCCAGCAGCAGGCCGCGCACGTGGCGGTCCGTCCCGGCGTACTTCTGCGTCGCCTTGGCGGGACCCTGGTACGCCGGGCGGCCGGCCTTCTGCCAGGCGCAGTCGTCGTACACCGGGCAGTCCGCGCAGCGCGGCGAACGGGCCGTGCACACCACCGCGCCCAGCTCCATCAGGGCCGCCGAGAACCGCGCTGCTCGGGCCTCGTCGCGCGGCAGCAGCACCTCGACGTCGGCCATGTCGCGGGTGTTCGACGGCGGGCCCGCGCCACCGGCGCCGTGCACCGCCCGCGCCACCACGCGCCGCACGTTCGTGTCCACCACCGGCGCCCGCTTGCCGTACGCGAACGCCGCCACCGCCCGCGCCGTGTACGCCCCGATGCCGGGCAACGACAACAGTGTGTCCACATCGGACGGCACCACGTCCCCGTGCTCGGTGGCGATCGCCGTGGCCGCCGCGTGCAGGCGCAGCGCCCGCCTCGGGTAGCCGAGCTTGCCCCACGCCCGCAGCACCTCGCCCTGGCTCGCCGCCGCCAGCGCCGACGGCACCGGCCACCGCGCCAGCCACTCGTGCCAGATCGGCTCGACCCGTGCGACCGGCGTCTGCTGCAGCATGATCTCGCTGACCAGCACACCCCACGCGGTGCACTCCGGCCGCCGCCACGGCAGGTCCCGGGCGCACGAGTCGAACCAGTCGATCAGCAGTTCGGAGTCGATGGGCACCGAACCAGCGTAAGGGTCACTCCACCTCGGAGATCTTGCCGGTGGTCACGTCGTAGACGAACCCGCGCACCTTGTCCACGTGCGGCAGGTACGGGCTGCGCTTCACGCGCCGCACCGACCGGCGCACGCTGTCCTCGACGTCGCGGAACGCCTCGACCGACCACGTCGGCCGCACCCCGCACTCCGACTCCAGCTCGTCCTTGAAGTCGTCCTCGGTGACCGACGAGACGCCGCAGCCGGTGTGCTGCATGATCAGCACCTCTTCGGTGCCCAGCTTGCGCTGCGACAGCGCGAGCGAGCGGATCACGTCGTCGGTGACCACGCCACCGGCGTTGCGCAGGACGTGCACCTCGCCCTCGCCGAGCCCGAACACGTCGCCGACGCGGATGCGGGCGTCCATGCAGGTCAGGATCGCCACCTTCAGACCGGGCCGCGCGTTGGAGCGGTCGCCCACGGTCTCGGGGTGGTCCTGGTTGCGCTGGAGCAGGGTGTCGATCGCGGTCAAGAATGCCTCCCGGGAGATTGTCCGGATTTCATTCCACCGGACTCATCAAGACCCCGCAATGAGAGAGATCACGGCCCGAACCAGTGCTGCTCCATCGTGCGCGGCGGCGCGGACGTCGTGCCGATCCGCAGCTGCGTGTTGAGCGTGATGATCCGCGGCTTGACGTGGTCCCCGGAGGACAGCAGCAGCTTGCCCGCCGCGCGGCCCTTCTCCAGCACCGGCTGGTGCACGGTGGTCAGGCCGGCGCGCTCCGCCTCCGCGATGCCGTCGAACCCGGTCACCGTCAGGTCCGCGGGCACCCGCAGGCCGCGGCGGTTCGCCTCGGCCAGCGCGCCGAGCGCGAGGATGTCCGAGGTGCAGATCAGGGCGGTCACCTGGGGATGCGCGTCGAGCAGGTGGCGGGCCGCGGCGGCGCCGTCGTCCACGGTGTGCTCGAACCGCTCCACCACCGGCACGGCCGACCAGTCGACACCGACCTTCGCGAACGCCTTCGCCAGCGCCTCCAGCCGGGCGCGCTGCACGTGGAAGTGCGCGCTCTGCTGCCGGTCCAGGTAGGCGAACCCGTCGTTGCGGTCGCGCGCCAGCCGCATGCACAGCACGCCGATCTGCCGGTGCCCGAGCTGGATGATGTGCTCGGCGAGCGCGGTGACGGCCGTCGTGTCGTCGGGGCCGACCCGGTCGACGCCCTCGATGCGCGGCTGGTCGATGATCACCGTCGGCACCGGGCGGGCCAGCACGGCGCCCAGGTGCGGGTCGTCGTCCGGCACCGAGTACACGACGAAACCGTCCACACCGGCGCGGTGCACGGCGGCCACGTCGTCGCGCCCGGGGCTGGCCGGCACGAGGTGCAGCCCGACGCCGGCGTCCTCGCACGCCAGCGCGAGCCCCTCCAGCACGCCGATCGCGGCCGGGTCGCGGAAGGCGTAGGACAGGTTCTCGGTGAGCAGCAGGCCGACGGCACCGGCCTTGCGGGTGCGCAGCGACCGCGCCACCGGGTCGGGGCCGGGGTATCCGAGGCGGCGGGCGGTTTCCAGCACGCGCTTGCGCAGTTCGGGTGACAGCTGGTCCGGGCGGTTGTAGGCGTTGGACACGGTGGTCCGAGACACGCCGAGCTCCGCGGCGAGCGACGCCAACGTCGCCTGTCGCCTCATGCGCATAGGACGCCCCATGAGGGAACCGTAACGGTTCAGAACGGAGTCGTGAAGTCGAACGCCGTCCGTGCGGCGTGCGCCACTGCGCAACGTCACGTTCAAGCGGCGGTAACCGAGCCGGTGAGATCGTCACCCGTTCAGGTAAGGTGAACCCGAAAACCGTTTCCAATAGCGCTGTCGGTGCTTCCCACCTCGTACTTCAGGAGTGCTCGCGATGAGTTTCCCCCGCCTGATCGGTCTCGCGTCCGCCGCGACGGCCCTCGTCCTCGGCCTCACCGCCTGTGGTGGGGGTAACACTGGCAGCGACGACACCGGCGGCTCCGGCGGCAAGATCAACGTGGTCGCCTCGACGAACGTCTGGGGCAGCGTGCTGTCCGCGGTCGGCGGCGACCAGGTCGCGGTCACCTCGATCATCGACGACCCGAGCGCCGACCCGCACTCCTACGAGACCACCCCCGAGGACGCCATCGCCGCGCAGAACGCGCAGCTGACCCTGGCCAACGGCGGCGGCTACGACGACTTCTTCGGCAAGCTCGCCGACCAGGCCGCGAACGCCCGCAAGCTCAACGCCTACGAGATCGGCGCGACCGGCGACGAGAACGAGCACGTCTGGTACAGCTTCGCCACCGTCGCCAAGGTCGCCGACCAGGTCGCCGCGCAGCTCGGCCAGATCAAGCCGGACGCCGCGCAGACCTTCACCACCAACGCCACGAACTTCAAGTCCCAGCTCGACCAGCTCACCACCAAGGCCGAGCAGATCGGCACCGCCCACCCGGACACCAAGGTCCTGGTCACCGAGCCGGTCGCGCACTACCTGATCGAGGCCGCCAAGGTCACCGACGCCACCCCGGCGGAGTTCTCCGAGGCCATCGAGGAGGAGACCGACGTGCCGCCGGCCGCGCTGGCCGAGTTCAACTCGCTGATCACCGGCAAGCAGGTCAAGGCCCTGATCAACAACGAGCAGACGGTCACCCCGGTCACCGAGCAGGTCGTCGGCGAGGCGACCCGCGCCGGCATCCCCGTGGTGGGCGTGACCGAGACGCTGCCCGCCGGGACGACGGACTACATTGCCTGGATGACCAGCGAAGTCGACGACCTGGCGAAGGCACTGAACTCTTGAGCCCTGCTGTCGAGATCTCCGGCGCGACCCTCGCGTTCGGTTCGCGCACGCTGTGGTCCGGTCTGGACCTCGCGGTCGAGCCCGGCGAGTTCGTCGCCGTGCTGGGGCCGAACGGGTCGGGCAAGACCAGCCTGCTGAAGGTGCTGCTCGGTCTGCAGCACCTCTCGCGTGGCAGCGTGCGCATCAACAGCGATCACCCGGTCGGGTACGTCCCGCAGCAGAGGGCGATGGCCGAGGCGCTGACGCTGCGCGGGGTCGACCTCGTCGGGCTGGGGCTCGACGGGCACCGCTGGGGCACCGGGCTGCGTGGACTGGCCGAGCGACGGCGGCGGGTGTCCGCCGCCGTCGCGGCGGTCGGCGCGCAGTCCTACGCGAAGCAGCCGGTCGGCAAGCTCTCCGGCGGTGAGCAGCAGCGGCTGCGCGTGGCGCAGGCGCTGGTCGGCGAGCCGGACGTGCTGCTGTGCGACGAGCCGCTGCTGTCGCTGGACCTCGCGCACCAGCGCGCGGTGAGCGAGCTGATCGACGCCCGCCGCCGCGAAGCCGGTACCGCGGTGCTGTTCGTGACCCACGAGATCAACCCGATCCTGCCGTACGTGGACCGCGTGCTGTACCTGGTCGACGGCCGGTTCCGGATCGGCCCGCCGGAGGTCGTGATGACCTCCGAGACGCTGTCCGAGCTGTACCGGGCGCGCGTGGAGGTCGTCCGCGTCGGCGGCCAGATCCACGTCGCCGGTGCCCGCAGCGCGGTCTGCGAGGACGAACCCCACCACCTGGACGAGCGCGTTTCGTGAGCACCGAAGGTTCCCGCTGAACATGGACAAGCTCTTCGACTTCGGTCTGACGGCGCAGCTGCTCGGGCTGCCGTTCGTGCAGACCGCCCTGCTCGCCGCGGCCGTGCTCGGGCTCGTCGCCGGAGTGCTGGGCCCGCTGATCGTGACCCGGCGGATGTCCTTCGCCGTGCACGGCACCGCCGAACTGGCCTTCACCGGCGCGGCCGGTGCGCTGCTGCTCGGCGTCGGCGTCGAGTTCGGGTCGCTGGCCGGCGCGGTGATCGCCGCGCTGCTGCTCGGCCTGCTCGGCGGGCGGGAGTCCGATCGCGACTCGGTGATCGGCGCGATCCTGTCCTTCGGGCTCGGTCTCGGCGTGCTGTTCCTGTGGTTCTACCCGGGCCGCGCGGCCAACAAGTTCGGCATCCTGGTCGGTCAGATCGTGTCGATCGAGACGACCAACCTGATCGTGCTGGTCATCGCTGCAGTCGCGGTGCTGCTGATCCTCGCGGCGATCTACCGGCCGCTGCTGTTCGCCAGCGTCGACCCGCACGTCGCGGCCGCGCGCGGGGTGCCGGCGCGGACGCTGTCCGTCGTGTTCGCCGTGCTGGTCGGCGTCGCGACGGCGCTCGGCGTGCAGATCGTCGGCGCGCTGCTGGTGGTCGCCATGATGGTCACCCCGGCCGCCGCGGCCGTGCGGCTCACCGCGAGCCCGTGGAAGGCGACCGTGCTGGCCGTCGTGTTCGCCGAGACGGCCGCGCTGGGCGGCATCGTCCTGTCGCTCGCGCCGGGCGCGCCGGTGAGCGCGTTCGTCACCGCGATCGCGT
The DNA here is from genome assembly GCF_023376025.1 of Amycolatopsis thermalba. NCBI lineage: Bacteria > Bacillati > Actinomycetota > Actinomycetes > Pseudonocardiales > Pseudonocardiaceae > Amycolatopsis > Amycolatopsis thermalba. The sequence goes on along the minus strand of NZ_CP091196.1, from coordinate 7,168,522 downwards.
TCACGATCTACCTGGTCTGCCGCCTGATCGCCTACCTGCGCGACCGGGCCGCCCGCGTCACCGAATCGGATGCTGCTGCAGTTGCGCCTGCAGCGCCGTGAGGAACTCGTCGGTCAGGAACGGCAGCTGACCGCTGGAGACGTTGCGCTCCACGGTCTCCAGCACGATCACGTCCGAGTTGACGAACATCCCGATCGCCTGGTCCCGGCTCGTCTTCGGGGTGAAGTAGGCGAGCATCGTCAGGTTCGCGAACCCGGCCGCCAGGTACCGCGAGGACGCCTTGGTGAACGAGTCGCCGTAGAACAGGGTCTTCTGGTTCACCGTCGAGGACATCGGTGAGGCGAACCGGTAGGACGGTGTCTCGATGTCGGTGATGGTCTGCCCGGCCCGGTCGACGATGCCGTCCGGGCGCAGGTCGTAGAGCACGTTCGTCTTGTCGGCCTTCTTGCCCAGCAGCGGCGGCAGGTCCGCGGCCACGGTGTAGGTGCCGATCTGCTTGCTCTGCCAGGTCGCGGTGATGCCGGGCTGCACGGCCTCGGCGACCGCGCGGGTCATCGCCAGTGAGCCCTCGTCGGTCCAGTGCGTGTCGTTGGACGGGTAGACCGGCCGGTTGACGCGCCGCGCCTCCGCCGTCAGCGCCGGCCGCAGGTCCACGGCGCCGGCCGCGTCGATCTGCTGCCAGGTGGGCGCCTCCGCGGCCCGGTGGCACTCCCGGCCCGGGTAGCTGGACGGCAGGTTCTCCGGGACCATGGTGGATTTGTCCGGCGCCACGACCCACACGAACTTGCGGCCGGACGCCTCGATCATCGTGCGCAGCCGGCCCATCCGCTCCAGCGTGTCGGACAGCATCCGGACCGGGGAGCACTTGGCCTCGGCGTCGTAGCCGAAGTACAGCCAGCCGTTGCGGCCCTCGATCACCTGCCGGTAGCCGGCCTGGTCGAGCGGGCCCGAGGTGGTGGGCTGGTCGGCCTCGCCCTGCGTCTGCGTCGGCGGCGGGCTGCCGGGCAGGGGACCGGTTTCGGTGGTGCCCGCCTGGTCGCGTGGCGGGGTCTCGCCGAAGAAGGTGCGGCTGACCCAGTCCGCGGCGTCGATCGCGGCGCCGCGGAAGGTGAGCTGGTCGGTGGCCCAGCCGGGCAGGCTGGTGAAGAACGCCCAGCCGTCGCCGATGCTGGGGAAGCTCGCCAGGTGCCGGTTCTCGATCTCGGCGGGGCGGGCGCCGAACACCCACAGCAGCGCCGGGGTCGTGAAGAACACGATCGCGCTGATCAACGCGGTGAGCTGCCGGCCGCCGTGCCGGGGCCGGTGCAGGGAGTGCTCGCGGGGCAGCCACGCCTCGTGCACCGCGGGGAGCTGCTGCGGTTCGTGCGCCACGCGGCCACGGTAACGGTTCACCTAGTGCAGCATCAGCAGAACCTGCAACTCGCCGACCACGAACCCGATCACACCGCCGACCGCGATCAGCTTCCACTCCTCCTGGCGGAACGCCGGGCGCAGCAGGTTCTCGTAGTCCTCGGGCGTGAGCGCGAGCATCCGCCGTTCGACCAGGTTCGCCAGGTCCATCGCCTCCACCAGGTACGGCTCGGCGCTGCGCAGCAGGTACGGCATCTGCGCGAGCGCCCCGGCGGCCGCGGTCTCGGTCATCTCACGCAGCCGCTCCCCGCCGACGGTCGCGGACACCAGCGGCCGGATCAGGCCGACCTGCTCGTCGACGGCCCGTGCCACCACGCGCCGCACGAGCGCGGCGAGCCGGTCGGCGCGCGGGCCGGTGAGCAGCTCGTCGAGGAGGTTGGGGACGGTCAGCACCTCGCGGGCGATGATCTCGCCGTACTGGCGGGCCACCTCGGCCTTGCGGCGCTGGAACTTGCCCTGCAGCGTGATCGGCCCGATCTTCACCGGGCGGCGCGGCAGGAAGATCATCTTGATGGCGAGCCAGTCGGTGAACAGCCCGATGGCCCCGCCGAAGGCGGGCAGCACCCACGGGTTCTTCGTCAGCGCCCACACCACCGCCTGCACGACGCCCAGGACGAACCCGAAGTAGATGCCGCAGCGGGCGATGAACGCCATTTCCGGCCGGGACGTCTCCCGGATGAGCCGCACCAGCAGGGCGCGGTCGCGGGTGAGCCGTTCGACCGTCATGTGCTTGACGTCGAGCACGCCGTCGAGGTTGGTGCGGATCTCCTCCAGCAGCTCCCGCACCAGCTTCGGCGAGCCGGCCTGCAGCTGCTTGACGATCAGGTCCTGCGCCATCGGCGGCAGCGACTCCCACAGCCGCGGGTGGTGCCGGGCGAGCACGTCGCGGGCCAGGGCGTCGATCGCGCGCAGCAGCGGCTGTTCGATCTCCCGCACCAGCCGGTCGGGCTGGATCCGGCCGATCACCTCGCCCAGGTCGATCAGGTTCTTGGTGAGCAGGTCGGTGGCGATCGCCGCCATCCGGCCGCCGTGCTTGGGCACCACGCCCTGCCAGCCGAAGATCGGGCGGATGCCGACGAAGTCCAGCGGGCGGAACATCATCTCGATGGCCACGCGCTTGGTGACGTAACCGATGAGGGCGGCGATGAACGGGATCGCGGTGTAGAGCGGCCAGTGCTGCGCGAAGTCGGCCAGCACCGCGTCCATCCGGCCACCCCCTCGGAAATCCTGGCCGCGAGATTAGTGGAGGAGCAGGATCGCCTGAAGCTCGCCCACGAGCCCGCCGATGATCGCACCCACGGCGATCAGCTTCCACTCGTCCTGCCGGAACGCGGGCCGCAGCAGCTCCTCGAACTCCATCGGGGACAGCTGGCGCATCCGGTCGACGATCGTGTTCCGCACGTCCAGGGCGTTGACCGCGTACTCCTCGGCGTACCGGATGGTGTCCGGCACCCGCTCGGCGGCCTTGAGCGCGGCGGCCTGCTTCATCTCCTGCCACTTGCGGGTGCCCACCGCGGCCGCGACGAGCGGTTTCACGACGCCGGCCTGCGCGTCGATGGTCCGCTGCACCTCGCGGCCGATCAGGTGGAACAGCCGGTCGGCCTTCGGGCCCTTGAGGATGGCCTCCAGGAGGTTCGGGATGGTGATGATCTCGCGGGCGATCATGTCGCCGTAGTCGGCGGCCACCTGGTCGCGGCGTTTCTGGAACACGCCCTGCCAGGTGTAGAGGCCGAAGAACTCGCGCGGCTCGCGCGGCAGGAAGATCATCTTGAGGGCGAGCCAGTCGGTGAACCAGCCGATGCCGAGGCCGAACAGCGGCATCACGATCGGCGACTTGGTCAGCGCCCAGACGACGAGCTGGACGCACCCGAGGGCGAAGCCGAACACCAGGCCGGAGTTCGCGATGAACCGCATCTCGGGGCGGGAGATGTCCCGGATGAGACGGTTGAGCAGGCTCTTGTCACGCACCAGGTTGGTGATGACCATGTTCTTGAGGTCGAGAACGTCCTCGATGTTGTCCGACAGCTCCCGCATGATCTTCGCGATCACCTTGGGCGCCTCGGCCTGGACGCGGCGCAGCAGCAGTTCCTTGGCGCCGGTGGGCAGGGCCTCCCACAGCCGCGGCTGGTACTGCTCCATGACCTCCTCGGTGATCTCCTCGACCACCTGCAGGAGGGGCTGCTCGATTTCCTTGGCGAGCTGGTCGGGGTCGAGCCGGGCGAAGATCTCCTTCGGGTCGACGAGGTTGCTGGTGAGCATGTCGGTGGCGGTGGCCGCCATGCGTTCGGCGTTGGCCGGCAGGACGCCCTGCCACCCGAGGAACGGTTTGATCCCGACGAACTCGATCGGCCGGAACATCATCTCGATCGCGACGCGCTTGGTCACGTAGCCGATGAGCGCCGCGATGAACGGCATCGACACGTAGAGCGGCCAGTGTTCGGCCAGGTCGGCCACGATCTCCTGCAGTTGCACCGGCCCCTCCTCGCGACTCCCGCCGAACCGTATCCCAGCCGTTCCGGGGGAGGCGCGGACCGGATTCAGTTGATCTTCGATAATGTGTCACCCGAAAGTATGGAAACCCAGGTCCAATAGCACTAAGGTGCCCGCATGCCTCCTGCCGAGTCCCAAGATCCCATCGCTGGTAATCCCCTGTTCCCGCTCGTGTTCCGCGGCTACGACCGGCCGCCGGTGGACGAGAAGTTCGCCCAGCTGACCGCCGAGCTGAAGGAGACGTCCGTCTCCCGTGACGAGGCCCTGTCCTCGGTCGCCGAGCTGACCCGTGCCCTGTCCTACGCCCAGCAGGAGCTGAGCGAGGCCAAGCAGGCGCTGTCGCGGATGGCGAGCGACCCGTCGAGCGCCGCCACGATGACCGAGCGCGTGCGCACGATGATGACGCTCGCCGAAGAGGAGATCGCCGAGCTCAAGAACCGCGCCGAAGCGCAAGCCGACGACATCCGCGCCGCGGCCGACAAGTACGACCTGGACACCCGCAAGGCGGCCGACAAGATGGTCGCCGAGCGCGAGGCCGAGCTGGCCAAGCGGCGCGACGACCTCGAGCTGGAGTTCCAGGAGCGGCACACCGCGCTCACCACCGAGCACGAGAACCTCATGGAGCAGGGCCGCGCCGAGATCGCGCGCCTGAACGAGGAGGCCGCCGAGGAGCGGGCCCGCCTGGACGCCGAAGCCGCCGACGCGCGTGCCAAGGCCGAGCGGGAGACCGCCGAGGCGCTGGCCCGCAAGACCGACGAGGTCGAGACGGCGCTCGCGCGCAAGACCGAAGAGGTCGAGACCGCGCTGGCCCAGAAGACCAAGGAGGTCGAGGAGCGACTGGCGAAGGACACCCGGGAGACCGAGGAGCGCCTGGCGAAGCTGGTCGCCGAGACCGAGGCGAAGATCGCCAAGGACACCGAGGAGACGGAGACCCGCCTGGCGAAGATCACCGCCGAGACGGAGTCGCGTCTGGCCAAGCAGACGTCCGAGGCGGAGACCCGGGCGAGCACCCTGGTCGCCGACGCGGAGCGCCAGCTGTCCGAGGCGCAGCAGGCGCGCACCGAGGCGTTCGAGTTCCGCCGCGAGGTCACCGAGCGCCTCACGGCCACCCACTCGGCCCTGCAGGAAGCACTGGAAACCCTAGTCCCAGCCGACGACCGCACCCCCGTCGCCTGAGGATTTTTTCAGCTGAAAGCGCTGGCGCGCTGTGCGCGCCAGCGCTTTTTTTCTTCGGCGCGCGCGCCAGGCTTTTTGAACAAACCCGAGCTGGGTGGTCATCCCGTCGCCTGACACGTGACGATCACTTTGAGCCAGGCCCGCAACCCACGCTCTCTCCGGCGGCCGGGTACCCAACCTTGCGGGCCTGGCTCAAAGTGATACACACAAACCGGAAGGCGACGGGATGACCACACAGCGACCACCTGCCCAAGGTGAGCCGACAACGGTCCCCCGTCATCCCGGAGCCTGCCCGTCCGGCGAGGACATCTTTTGATCTTTAGAGGTGACGTTAGGCAGGCGAAGAGCCCGCCCTCCGGGCGGTAAAACCAGGGCGCCTACGGCGCCGAACGGTCACCTTACGACCACCCCCGCCCCCGATGCCTGATTGTGTTTCGGTCGCCGAGCAGGCGTGTCAAGGCGGGAAAGAGTACCTTGACACGCCTGGTCGGCGACCAAAGATCGGCTGTGGATCGGGGGCGGGGGAGGTCTGGTTGGGGTAGTCGGTGCTGTTGCGTTGCCGGCCGCCGGTCGTGCAGGTTGGTCGGCCCATTCGCTAAAAACTCTTCCCTCGCCGACCTCTGCTGCTCCGTCAGCCCCTGTTTCGCCGCCGGCGCTTCTTCCCCCGCCGGCCCCTCTTCCCCTACCTCAAATCCACCCTCTGCTAAGCAATTCCCCCTTGAACCGCTCGTAATTCTCTTCCAGCGCATCCCGTTCCGCCGGGTCTGGCTCGATCAGCGTTTCCTCTCCGCTGATCATCTCCGCGGCCTCGGTCAGTCCTCCCGGCAGTACCGCGGCCGCCGCGAGCATTGCTGCCCCGTAGCCCGTCTCGGCCTGGGGGGAGATCCGCAAGTCCATCCCGTTGACCGTCGCCCGGATGCGTGTCCACAAGGGACTTCGGCTGCCCCCACCGGCAGCGACCAAGGGGCCGCTCACCGGCACCCCCAGCTCCCGCAACCGCTCCAACGCCAACCGCTCGACGAACGCCACGCCTTCCAGCCGCGCGCGGTGCAGTTCCACCTCGTCCCGTGGCTCGCCCAGCACGAAGCCCCGCGCGTCCGGGGTGACGAACGGGAAGCGCTCTCCGGCTCGCTTCAACGGGTAAGCCACCACGCGCGCCGGGCCCAGTCGCGCCGCCGCTTCGTCGAGGTGAGCGAGGTTGGGCACGCCGGCCACCGCCTCGCCGCCGGTGTTCGACGCCCCGCCCGGCAGCCACCAGCCGTCCGGGTGCCGGTGGCTGTACATCGCGCCCGAGGGGTCTCGCACCAGCTGCTCGGTGACCCCCTTCAACACGTACGTCGTGCCCAGGATGCCCACGAAACGGCCCGGCGTCACCGCACCCGTCGCCAGCTGGCCGGCGCAACCGTCGGTCATGCCGGCCACCACCAGGCACCCCTGGGGCAGGCCGGCGACCGCGCGAGGCAGCTCGCCCAGCACGGTCGTCGGCCGCACGACCTCGGGGAGCCAGTCCACCCCGAAGTCGAACACCTCGGCCGCCCACTCCTCGCGCAACGGGTCGTACCCGCTCTTCAGGGCATGCGAGGAGTCGGTCGCCACCGGGCGGCCGAGGAGCTTCTCACCGATCAGATCCGGCGTGTGCCGGACCCCGGCCGCGCCGGGAAAGGCACGCCGCAACCAGTTGATCCGGCCCAGCGCCGCGGTCGGGGACACGCTCATCCCCAGCTCGCGCCACCGCTGCGCGCCCACCGCCGCCGCCTTCGCGTTGTCGTCCGCGCCGCGACGGTCGTCGTACATCAGGGCCGGGCCGAGCGGCTCACCCCGGTCGTCGACCGCGACGATCGTGCCCGACGTGGCCGACACCGCGACCGCCCGCACCGGCCCGGCCTCTGCGGTCACCCGGCACAGCACCGCCTCGACCGCGGGCCACCACGACCGCGCGTCCTGTTCGCTGCGGCCGGACTCGTCCCGGACCGGGGCGGGCAGCGGCGCCGAAGCCGTTGCCCGCACCGAACCGTCGTCGCCGACCGCGAAGGCACGCACCCCCGCGGTCGCGACATCGACACCGACAACCGTCACGGGCGAGCCACCGTCACGTCCTGCAGGCTGACGTCCTCGTCGATCGCCTTCCGCGTGGTCTCCGGCAGCTTCAGGAACCGGGTCAGCACCGCCGCCACGATGTAGAGCGCCGCGAAGATGATCACCACGCCCGCCGCGCCGGCCGGACCGAGGAACAGCGACACGATCGCGGGCCCGACGAACGCCGCGGCACCGGCGCCGAGGTTCAGCAACGCCATCGCACCACCCTTGTTCTCCGGCGCGAGCGACGGCAGCAGCGCCGAGATCGGCACGAACCCGGCCAGCGTCGCACCGTAGAGCGCGCCGACCAGCAGGGCCACCCAGTAGTAGTCCGCGCCCAGGGCCGTCGGAACGAAGTACAGCAGCAGGATCGAGATCGCGCAGCCGATCGCGCCGAACCAGAAGATGGTCCGCTGCCAGCCGATCTTGTCCGAGGCCACGCCGAAGATCAGGTTGAAGAAGATGTTCGTGCCGTAGATGACCGACACCAGCAGCAGCCACCGGCCCTCGCCGAACCCGATCTGGTCGGCGAAGATCGTCGGGAAGAACACCAGCATGCCGAACTCCGGCGCGGTGTTGATGATCCGCACGATCATGCCGACGCCCACCCGCGGGTTCTTCCACGCGATCGACACGCTGGACACCAGGCTCTGCACGGGCTTGACGCCCTCCGGGGCGAGCCGCGTGAAACCGGTCCGCTCGCGCACGCCGAGGACGCACAGCAAGCCACCGGCGGCGAGGATGCCGACGGACAGCCACAGCGTGCCGTAGTGGCCGAGCACCGGGTTGGTGAAGCTCGCGACCAGCGAGCCGAGCGTGGGCAGGCCGCCGGTGAACGCGAAGTAGAACCAGCCGACCGCGGCGCCGAGCCGGGCGACCGGCGCGACCGCGGTGATCCACACCAGGAACCCGAACGCGAACATCGGGTAGCCGAAGCCGCGGATGCCGTAGGTGATCAGCATCAGCGGGTAGTTCTCGCTCGGCACCGCCACGGCGAGGAACAGCACGTCGAACACGAGCCAGATCGCCAGGCCGATCCACATGACCCGGCGCGGTCCCCACAGCTCCGACAACGCGCCGGACAGCCAGGACGCGAGCATCACGGCCACGCCGTATGCGGTGATCACATAGGACGCGTGAATTTCGGTGCCGGCGCCGTGGTCGGCCATGAACGGGGCGATGAACCCGGACTCCACGCCGTCGCCGACCATGAACAGCAACAGGCCGACATAGCCGAGGAACAGCGGGGCCGGCAGCCCCCACCTGGTGAGAAGCCCCCGGAACCCCCTGTCCGGCTGGGACAACCTCGATGTTGCCGTCTGCGTCATCACGCCCTCCATGAGTCTCGAACTCAAGTTATCATGGAGCACGTGAAATTAACACGCAAGGGTGTGATGCGATCAGACCTCGGCGACGGCCACGTTCGTCTGGTCCTGTAGCTCGTTCAGCAGGTAGCCGGAGACCCCGGAGTCGACCACGAGGTGGTGGAAGTCCTCGATCTCGGCCAGCCGGTGCAGCGCGGTGCGCGGCATCTTGCTGGAGTCCATGAGCAGCACCCGGATCTCGGCGCTGGCCAGCATCGCCCGCTTGACCATGACGATCTCGGGCTCCTGGTGGAAGGTCATCTCCGAGTTCATCGCCGAGGTCGACACGAACGTCGCGTCCACCGTAAGCCGCTCGACGGCCTCCAGGCAGGGCATGCCGAGGAACGAGTCGTGGGTGGCGGAGTAGTCGCCGCCGAGGCCGATCAGGCGCAGGTCGTCGATGTGCTTGAGCACCTCGATGATGCGCAGGTAGTTCGTCGCCACGGTGAGCGGGGTGACCTGGTGCAGCAGCCTGGCCAGCGCGAGCGCGGTGGTGGAGTCGTCGAGCAGGATCGACATGCCGGGCTCGACCAGGGACAGCGCCTCCCTGGCGATCGCCGCCTTGGCCTCGACGTGGGCGTTGAGCCGGTACTCGGTGTTGCTCTCGAAGACCGTCGAGGGCTGGGCCGAGACCCCACCGCGGTACTTGCGCAGCAGACCGCGCCGGGCCAGTTCGTCCAGGTCGCGGTGCACCGTCATCACGCTCACGCCGGTCAGCTCGGCCAGCTCCGCGGCGGAGGCCTGGCCCTTCTTCACGACGTAGTCGGTGATGCGCTGCTGCCGGATGTTACGAGAGCGGGCGCTCCCGCTGGACTTGTCTTCCACGCGACCAGGCTAGGACGTGGGCAGGTTGAAGCGCCGCAGGCTCGTCGCGTCGCCGTCGATCCCGATCTCGGTGATCGCCGCGTTCTCCAGTCGCGGGAACACCCGGCGGTAGTCGCGGACCGGGATGCCGAGCAGCTCGCACAGGGTGACCCTGATCAGGGTGTTGTGCGCGACGACCAGCACGCGGCCGCCGTCCTCCCGCGCGGCGATGGCCCGCAGAGCCGCCGCCCCGCGGCGTGCGGCGTCGGCCGTGGGCTCGGCCCCGGGGAACGCGCCGGCCACCGGATCGGCCCGGAACGCGGCCACGACCTGCGGGTCCAGCTCGGACAGCACCCGGCCCTCGGCGATCCCGAAGTGCACCTCGCGCAGCTCCTCGACCACGACCGGCTCGAGTCCGAGCGCCCGCGCGGACGGCTCCGCGGTCACCCGCGCCCGGCCCTGCGGCGAGCGGTAGAGGGCGGTGACCTGCTCTTCCGCCGCCGCCAGGTGTGCGGCGAGCCGCTCGGCCTGGCGCCTCCCGCGCTCGGTGAGGCCCACCTCGCTGGTGCCCGCGTAGCGGTTCTCCGCGTGCCATTCGGTCTCGCCGTGGCGGACCAGCAGCAACCGGGTTCCCATCAGACCTCCCGTGACAAATCTCGGCAGCGGTGTTAATTTAACACCAACGGCGTGAAAGGGGTTGTTGCATGGGTTTCGCCGCGGTGGTGTTCGACCTCGACGGTGTCCTGGTCGAGAGTGAACACCTCTGGGAGGAGAACTGGGTCGCCTACGCGGCCGCCCACGGTGTCGAGTGGACGGCCGCCGACACCGCCACGGTCCAGGGCATGAGCGCGCCCGAGTGGGCCGCGTACCTGGCGGAGCGCAGCGGGACCCCGGAGAGCCCGGAGCAGGTCGAGAAGGCCGTGGTCGACGGGATGATCCGGTCGATCGCGAACGGCGAGGCCCCGCTGCTCGACGGCGCCGACGCGATGGTGCGCGATGTGGCCGCCCGGGTTCCGGTCGCGCTCGCGTCCTCCGCCGCCCGCCGGGTCATCGACGCGGTGCTGGAGACGCACGGGCTGACCGGCGAGTTCTCGGCGACGGTGTCCAGTGCCGAGGTGCCGCGCGGCAAGCCCAGCCCGGACGTCTACGCCGAGGCCGCGTCCCGGCTCGGCTTCCGCGGCGAGGAGTGCCTGGGGGTCGAGGACTCCAGCAACGGCATCCGCGCCGCCGCGGCCGCCGGGCTCACCGTCATCGCCCTGCCCAACCCGACCTACCCGCCCAAGCCGGACGCGCTGGAGCTGGCCGCGCGGATCGCCGAGTCCAACCACGACGTCCGGAAGCTGCTGCTCGCCTACCTCACCGGAGAGCTGGTGCGCTCATGACCACGCTGGGAACAGCCGAGACGTTCAAGCGGGACTGGCTGGACGGCTTCGTCACCGCCTACGGCCGCGAGGTGCGCAAGGTGCCGGACGCCTACGGCGTGCTCGGCCGGAACGTGCCCCGCCAGGGCAAGGTCGCCGTGATCATCGGCGGCGGCTGCGGCCACTACCCGGCGTTCGCCGGGCTCGTCGGGCCCGGCCTGGCCGACGCGGCGGTGGTCGGTGACGTGTTCACCAGCCCGAGCGCCGAGCAGGTCTACCGCACCGCCCGCGCCGCCGAGGGGGGCGCGGGGGTGCTGTTCGCCTACGGCAACTACGCCGGTGACGTCCTGCACTTCGGCCTCGCCGCGCGCCGGCTGGCCGCGGAGGGCATCGAGAGCCGCACCATCCTGATCACCGACGACATCGCCAGCGGCCCGGCCGACGCGCCGGAGAAGCGCCGCGGGGTGGCCGGCGACTTCATCGTCTTCAAGGTCGCGGGTGCCGCGGCCGAGCGCGGGGACGACCTGGACGCGGTGTACGCGGCGGCGGTCAAGGCCAACGCGAACACCCGCACGTTCGGCGTGGCGTTCGGCGGCTGCACGCTGCCGGGGGCCGATCAGCCGCTGTTCACCGTCGGCGAGTCCGAGATGGAGCTGGGGCTGGGCATCCACGGCGAGCCGGGGGTGCGGACCGTGGGCCGTCTCGGCGCGGCGGAGCTGGCCGACGAGCTGGTCGACGGCCTGCTGCCCGAGCTGCCGCGGGGCGACGGCCGGGTCGCGGTGCTGGTGAACGGCCTGGGCCGGACCAAGTACGAAGAGATGTTCGTGACCTACACCCGGATCCACGAGCGTCTCACCGCCGCCGGGCTGACCCCGGTGCACACCGAGGTCGGCGAGTTCGTCACGTCGCTGGACATGGCCGGCGTCTCGTTGTCGGTGCTGGTGCTGGACGACGAGCTGGCCGAGCTGTACGGCGCGCCGTGCGACACCCCGGGCTACCGCAGCGGCGGCGCGATCCTGGAGCCGGTCGAGCTGTCGTCCACCGTGGACAAGCAACTGGACCGGCCGGAGGGCGCGGGCGTCGAGGTCGTCGACCGCCTGCTGACCGCGGCCATGCGCAGCATCGAGGAGAACGAGCCGGAGCTGGGCCGTCTGGACGCGGTCGCGGCGGACGGTGACCACGGCCTGGGCATGACCCGCGGGATGCGGGCCGCCGTCTCGGCCGCGCGCGCGGCCGCCGGGTCGTCGGTGGCCGACACGCTGCTGGCCGCCGGGACCGCGCTCGCCGACGCCGCCGGCGGGGCTTCCGGTGCGCTGTACGGCGTGCTGCTCGCCGAGACCGGCGCCGGGCTGCGGGTGGACGAGATCACGACGGCGGTGGTCGCCGATGCCGTGGACGGCGCGGTGCGGGCGTTCACCGAGCTGGGCAAGGCCGAGCTGGGCGAGAAGACCATGCTCGACGCGATCGAACCGTTCCGGCAGGCGCTGCGCAAGCAGGCCGAAGCCGGTGCCGCGCTGCCGGACGCGTGGCGCAAGGCCGCGCAGGCGGCCACGCTCGCCGCCGAGGAGACCGCGAACCTGGTGCCCGCCAAGGGGCGCGCGGCCCGGCTGGCGCAGCGCAGCAAGGGGCACGCCGACCCCGGCGCGACCTCGTTCGCCCTGATCGTCACGGCGATCGGGGAAGCTCTGAGCAAGGAGGGGAACTGATGCGGGTCGTGGTGGCCGCGGACAACGCCGGCGTGCTGCTGAAGAACGAGGTGCGGGACCTGCTGCGGAAGGACGAGCGGGTCACCGAGGTGATCGACCTGGGCGTGGACAGCCCGGACGACGACCGCGCCTACCCGATCTTCGGCCTGGCGGCCGCGGAGAAGATCGCGAACGGCGAGGCCGACCGGGGTGTCCTGGTCTGCGGAACCGGCATCGGCGTGGCGATCTCGGCCAACAAGGTGCCGGGGGTGCGCGCCACGGTCGCCCACGATTCATACTCGGCCGAGCGGTCCGTGAAGTCGAACAACTGCCAGATCATCACCTTCGGTGCCCGGGTCATCGGAGCCGAGCTGGCGAAGAAGATCGTCACGGAGTGGCTGGGCTACACGTTCGACCCGGGTTCGCCCAGCGCGGCCAAGGTCGCGCACATCACCGAATACGAACAGGTCCACGCGGCCAGCTGAGGCCCGGCGGGTTCAAGGAGGAGCCAGAAGTGCGCGTTCTCTGCGCGGGAGACGAGTTCGTCGGCAACAACCTGCTGGCCGACGCGGTCCGGGTCGAGCTGGCCACCGAGGTCGAGTTCAGCGAGCTGTCGCTGCCCTGGCCGGTCGAGCCGTTCGGGCCGGTCGGCGGGGTGCACGAGGCGAGTGGCACCGAGGAGCAGGTCATCGAGGCGCTGGCGGGGGCCGAGGTCGCGGTCACCCAGATGGCGCCGTTCACGAAGAAGGTGTTCGCCGCCGCGCCCGAGCTGAAGCTGGTGTCGGTGTGCCGGGGCGGGCCGGTGAACGTCGACCTCGCCGCCGCGACCGAGGCCGGCGTCGCCGTCACGTACGCGCCGGGCCGCAACGCGACGGCCGCGGCCGAGTTCGCGATCGGCATGATCCTCGCCGCCATGCGCCGCATCTCGACCTCGTCGGCCGAGCTGCTCGGCGGCACCTGGCGCGGCGACTACTACGCCTACCCGAACGCCGGCCTCGAGCTGGAGGGCACCACGGTCGGCCTGGTCGGCTACGGCGCCATCGGCTCGCGGGTGGCCAAGGTGCTGGTCGCGTTCGGCTCGAAGGTGCTGGTCGCCGACCCCTACGCCAAGCCGGAGCAGATCGCCGCGGACGGGGCCGAGCTGGTCGAGCTGGACGACCTGCTGCGGCGCAGCGCGGTGGTCAGCCTGCACGCCCGGCTGACCGACGAGACCCGCCACCTGATCAACGCCGAGCGCCTGGCCCTGCTGCCCGAAGGCGCGGTGCTGGTCAACTCCGCCCGCGGCGGGCTGCTGGACTACGCGCCGCTGCCCGGCCTGCTGAAGTCCGGCCGGCTGGGTGCCCTGGCGCTGGACGTCTACGCCGTCGAACCGCCGCCCGCGGACTGGGCCCTGCGTGACGCGCCGAACGTCATCGCGACGCCGCACCTGGCGGGTGCCAGCCGCCAGACCGCGGAGCGAGCCGCGCGGATCGTCGCCGCCGAGGTGGGCCGCTACGCCCGTGGGGAGAAGCTGGCCAACGTCGCCAACCCGGATGTGCTCCGATGATCATCGGCGTCGACATCGGTACTTCACTGACGAAGGCCGTCGTCTTCGACGAGGCCGGGGTGTCGCTGCACCAGGCCTGCACGCCGTCCGAGGTGCACCACCTGTCCGGCGGCCGGGTCGAGCAGGACCTCGACCAGGTCGTCGGCACGGTCGCGACCGTCGTGCGCGAGGTCGCGGCGAAGCTGGACGCCCCGGTCACCGCGCTCGCGCTGACCGGCCAGGGTGATGGCGTGTGGCTTCGTGACGAGGACGGCAACGCGGTGCGCCCGGCCATCTCGTGGCTCGACGGCCGGGCCAACGCGCTGCTCGCGAAGTGGCAGGCCGACGGCGTTTCCCGGGAGGTGTTCCGGCGCACCGGCTCGGGCATGTTCCCCGGCTGCGCAGCCGCCATCCTGTCCTATCTGGACACCCACGAGCCCGAGGTGCTGGACCGGGCCGCGGTGGCCGGGTACTGCGTGGACGCCGTCGTGCAGCGGCTGACCGGTGAGATCACGGTCGACGTGTCCGACGCGTCCCTGCCGTTCCTCGACCCGAAGACCCGCCGCTACGACGAGGGCGCCATCGCCGCCGTGGGGCTGTCCCACCGGCGGAACCTGCTGGCCGAACCGGCGCCGCCGAAGGCCGTGTTCTCGCTGAACCGCCGTGGCGCCGAACTCCTCGGGCTGCCCGAGGGGCTGCCGGTCACCGCCGGCCCGTTCGACCTGCCGGCCAGCGCGATCGGCGCGGGTGTGCGGGCGCCGGGTGACGGCATCCTCACCGCCGGCACCACCCTGGCCTGCCAGGTGCTCACCGACAACGCCGAGTTCGACGGCGAGGGCGAGCCGGCCGGGATGTTCCTGTCCACGCCCACGCCCGGCGAATACCTGCACGCGATGCCGGCGATGGTGGGCACCGCGAGCATCGACTGGATCTGCCGTCTGCTGGGCATCGAGGTCACCCAGATCGGGTCGCTGCTTGCGCAGAGCCCGCCCGGTGCCGCCGGGGTGCGGGCGCTGCCGTTCCTGTCCGCGTCCGGTGAGCGGGCGCCGTTCGTCGACGCGTCCGCGCGGGCGCAGTTCGCCGGGCTGAGCCTGGAGCACGGGCGGGCGGACATGGTGCGCGCGTTGTGCGAGTCGATCGCGTACGCGGCGCGGCACTGCTTCGAAGCCGCCGGGCTGTCCGGCCGGTTGTACGCGTGCGGCGGCGGGGTGCGCTCCGCCGAGTGGACGCAGATCTTCGCCGACGTGCTCGGCCGCCCGATCGTGATCCCGAGCGATCCGGGCGTCGGGGCGCGGGGTGCCGTCCTGGTCGCGGCCGAGGCGCTGAACCAGCCGTACGACGCGGAGCTGTGGGCGAGCAGCTCGCGGACCGTGTCGCCGGTGCCCGAAAATGTCGAGTTCTACCAGGGCGGTTACGCGGACTACCAGGCGTCGCTGACCGCCGCGCGAGGGTTGTGGCGACTGTGATCCTGGCCGACGAACGGCGAGCGGTGTGCGAGTACGCGCGGCGGTTGACCGCCGACGGGCTCGTGGTGGGCACCTCGGGCAACATCTCCGCCCGCTCGGGCGAGCTGATCGCGATGACGCCCACCGGGGTGGACTACGGCGTGCTGACACCGGAGGACATCCCGGTGGTGTCGCTCGACGGGGCCATTGTGGAGGGCAAGCTGCGGCCCACCAGCGAGATGCCGATGCACCTGTCGGTGTACACGAAGGCGACCGATCCGGACGGCGCGCCGATCACCGGGATCGTGCACACGCACTCGGTGCACGCGACCGCGGTGTCCACTTTGGTCGACGAGGTGCCCGCGGTGCACTACATGCTGGCGGCGATCGGCCCGTCCGCGCGGGTCGCCCGGTACGCGACGTACGGCACGGAGGAGCTGGCGGAGTCGATGCTCGCCGCCTTGGAAGGCCGCCGGGGCTGTCTGCTGGGCAACCACGGCACGATCACCTACGGTGACGGTCTGGCGGCTGCCTACAGCCGTGCCGAGCAGCTGGAGTGGCTGTGTCAGGTGTGGCTGCTGGCTCGTTCGGCCGGCAGCCCGCGGTTGTTGCCGTCCGAGGAGATCGCCCACGTGGTCGAGAAGTTGCGGGGGTACGGGCAGAAATAGCTCGCGCGACGCGGGCGCGGACGGCATTCTGGGCCGGTGGAGGAAATCGTCACCCATCTCGAGATGTCCAGCCCCGCCGACCTGCGCCCGGCGCCGCCCGTGCCGGGGTTGTCGGCCGAGCACGTGCCCGCCGACTCCCCGCTGGTCCGCCCGACGACCGTGCGGATCGGGAAGCCGTACAACTGGCCCAGCTCCCGCTGGTCCGACGACGACTGGGCGTCGTACCTGGCCCGCGAGGGACGGCAGTGCGTGCTGATCCGCTACCTGAGCGAAGTCGCCGGCCTGGCGGACTACCAATCCCACGGCGACGGCGAAGTCGAGATCACCACGTTCGGCCTGGTGCCGGAGTACGTGGGCAAGGGCATCGGCGGGTACGCGCTGACCCTGGCGATCGAGCAGGCGTGGCAGTGCGGCCCGGACGTCCGCCGCGTCTGGCTGCACACCTCGGACCTGGACCACCCACACGCCCTGCCGAACTACCACCGCCGGGGATTCCGCACGTTCCGCACCACACGCGGACAGCGTTAACCGTCTTCCTGCCCCGGCAGGGGTGTGGAAGCCGGTCTTCAGCTGCACGAACATGATCCGCTCGGGCACGGCATCCCCTAAGGGCTGTCTCGTAACTGGTGTTGTGGTTGGTGGGGCTAGTGGTTGGGTCAGGCTGTGAGGATGATGTTGTGGAGGTTCGCGATTCCGGAGACGGTGTCGGCGAGCGTGCTTGCGGCGCGGCGGTAGTCTCGCAGGATTTTGAAGTTCTTTATCCGGGAAAGGACATGTTCGACGCGGGCGCGGACCTTGCGGTGGACGGTGTTGAGATGTTCCTTCCAGTGCGGGAGGTCGCTGCCGTCGCGGGGTTTGCGGTAGGGCATGACGACCTCGGGGTTTCCTTGGTAGCCGCCATCGGCAATGATCGGCCGGTCGGCGAGTTGCTCGGCGATGCCGGAGTCGCGGTAGGCAGTGCAGTCGTTGCGGCTGCCTGGTTGCGGGTCGCCGGTGGCGATCACCAGCCGGGTCTCGGGGTCGATCGCGACCTGCACGTTGGTGGAGTACCGGTAGTTCTTCGACGGCGTGGCCAGCCGGTGATCGCGGGTCGGGACGAGGGTGCCGTCCACGATCGCGACCGCATCGATCCGGCGTTTGCGGACCGGGGCCAGCGCCAGCAGCGGTCCGACCGTGTCGATCACCCGATGAGCCGCGGAATGCGACACGCCGAACAGCGGCCCGATCTGGCGCATCGTCAGGTTCGTCCGCCAGTAGGTCGCCACCAGCAGAACGCGGTCGGCCAGCGGCAACGCCCACTGTCGGCCTGGTCGGCCGTCCGCGATTCCGTCCCCGCCTCGCTTGGAGACCAGCCGCACGAGCGTGCGGAACTGGGCCGGCTCCAGCCCGGTGAACGGGCCAATCCACTCCGGCCGCGACGCTGTGATCACCCGCACCACAGCATCATGATCAACTACCGGATCAGCTAGCCCGGCACCGGGTTACGAGACATCCCTTAGCACCGGTGTTACTGGGCAACGTGGCGTTGCCCCGGAGAAGCAGCACTGGTCAAGCCGTGGCCGATTCGGCGTGCACGAGTACCGGAGCGCTCTCGAGCAAGTGCGCGCCAGTCAGAACTGGTAGTACAGGAACGGGCTGAACGTCCCGTTCGCCACCAGGATCGCCGCGTACAGTGCGCCCACCGTCATCACGCCGATGCGCAGCCCCACGGCGCCGCGGGTTCGGGCGGACTCCAGCAGCGGGCCGGTCACCGGGTGGGCCGGCAGCGCGAAGATCGCCAGCGCCGCGATCAGGATGACCACCCGCTGGTTCGTCAGCGCCGCCTCGACGACGTCCGTCAGGCCGTCGAAATCGGGGACCAGCATGTGGCCGATCATGGTGAACGCGTGCCCGATGTCGGCGGACTTGAAGAACACCCACCCGAACACCACGAGCACCAGCGTCAGGATCCGCCGTCCGACCCGCGCCGCCACCGCCGGCGGCGTCCGGTCCCAGCCGAACCGGCGCTCGATGATCAGCAGCAGCCCGTGGTAGCAGCCCCACACCACGAACGTCCAGTTCGCGCCGTGCCAGAAGCCCGTCAGCACGAACACGATGCACAGGTTCCGGTACGTCTTCGCCGCGCCGGCGCGGTTGCCGCCGAGCGGGATGTAGACGTAGTCGCGGAACCAGCGGCTCAGCGACATGTGCCAGCGCCGCCAGAACTCCGTCACCGTCACCGACGAGTACGGCCGCGCGAAGTTCTCCGGCAGCCGGAACCCGAGCATCCGGCCCAGCCCGATCGCCATGTCGGAGTAGCCGGAGAAGTCGAAGTACAGCTGCAGCGTGTACCCGACCGCGCCGAGCCACGCGATCGCGAACGTCATGTCCTCGGCGGAGGTCGCGAAGCACGCCTCGACCATCGGGCTCAGCGAGTCCGCGATGATCGCCTTCTTGCACAGACCGAGCGCGAACCGCGGGAAGCCGGCGGCGATGTCGTCCAGCCGGTGCGACCGCTGCTGCGGCAGCTGGTCCGCGATCTCCCGGTACCGCACGATCGGCCCGGCGACGAGCTGCGGGAACATCGCGATGTAGGTCACGAACGACACCGGGTTCCGCAGCGCCCGCCGTTCCCCGCGGTAGATGTCGACGACGTAGGAGATGTGGTGGAACGTGAAGAACGAGATGCCGATCGGCAACGCGAGCTGCGCCACCGGGAACGAACCGCCGAAGAGCTGGGTGAAGTAGTCGATCTGCTGCGTGGCGAACCCGGCGTACTTCCAGACCACCAGGATGCCGACGTCGAAGCAGATGACCGCGATCAGCAGCAAGCGTTTGCGGCTCGAGCGGGGTTCCCACGCGTTCGGTTCGAGGGCGGTGCCCGCCGCGAAGTTGACCACCATGCAGGCCAGCAGCAGGAGGGTGAACGCGCCCGCGCCGCTGGCGTAGAAGATCAGGCTGGCGACCGCGATGATGCCGTTCCGCCAGCTCCTCGGCAGCACCAGCACGGCGAGCAGCGTCGCCGGCAGGAAGTACCAGAGGAACAGCGGTGAAGCGAACGACATCGACCTGGGGTCCCCCTGTGCAACCGGATCAGCGCACTGACCTTAACCGACGAGGTTGGCCCGAAGGAGTGAAACTCACCGCTTCGCGAGGGGGCGTGTGAAGTTCCCCTCCGACGGCGAGGAGCGGCAGCCGGGGCCGTGCACACGGCGCGGCTGCGCCGGCAACGGCGCACCCTGAAACCACCGACGGTGGTGGGGATCGGTGGCCCTGCGACAGCTGCGGCGGCACCGCTCAGCGGTGCCGCCGCCAGCCTTGCGGCCGCCGCGGGGGCACTCCACGTGGCGGCCGCGATCGGGGACACCGCGGCCGGGGACGGGGCGTGCGTCAGGCGTGGCCCGTGACGCGGCGGCGCTTGACGACCGCCGCCAGCCTTGCGGCCCGCGGCGGGCACCGCTCAGACGCGGCCCGTCACGCGGCGGCGTCTTGCTACCTCTGCCAGCAGCACCGCGGCCGCGACGGAGGCGTTCAGCGACTCCACCCCGGCGGCCATCGGGATGGACACCGTCTCGTCGCAGGTTTCTCGTACCAGGCGGGACAGGCCGCGGCCCTCGGAGCCCACCACGACCACCAGCGGGTCCGTCGCCAGCGACAGGTCGTCGATGCCCACCGAGCCGTCGGCGTCCAGGCCCGCGATCATCAGCCCCTCCTCCGCCCACAGCTTCAGCTGCCGCGTCAGGTTGGTCGCGATCGCGATCGGCATCTTCGCCGCGGTGCCGGCACTCGTCCGCCACGCGACGGCCGTGATGCCCGCGCTGCGGCGCTGCGGCAGCAGCACCCCGTGCGCCCCGAACGCCGCCGCCGACCGCACCACCGCCCCCAGGTTCCGCGGGTCGGTCACACCATCGAGCGCCACCAGCAACGGCGGCTCACCCGAGTTCTTCGCGATCGCCAGCAGGTCGTCCGGGTGGCTGTACTCGAACGGCGGCACCTGCAGCCCGAGCCCCTGGTGCACCGCGCGGTTGGTCTTGCGGTCCAGCTCCTCGCGCGGGATCTCCAGGATCGAGATGCCCTTGTCCGCCGCCAGCCGCACCGCCTCGGTCACCCGGTCGTCGGCGTCGATGTTCAGCGCCACGAACAGCGTCGTGCCCGGCACGCCCGCCCGCAGTGCCTCGACCACCGGGTTGCGGCCCGCGATGATCTCCGGCCCTTCGCGACGGTCGCGGCTCTTCTCCGCCCGCGCCGCGGCCGCCGCCGCACGCTTCTGCGCCGGGTGCCCCGGACGCATCTCCGCCCGCGGCGTCGGGCCCTTGCCCTCGAGCCCACGGCGACGCTGACCGCCGGAGCCGACGACCGCGCCCTTCTTGGTGCCGGACTTGCGAACCGCACCCCGGCGCTTGGAATTGCCTGCCATTTAAGCTTCTTTCACGGTCCACACCGGACCATCGGGAGTATCTTCGACCGTGATCCCCGCCTGGAGCAGGCGGTCGCGCACGGCGTCGGCCCGGGCGAAGTCACGCGTGGCGCGCGCCTCCTGGCGCTCCACGAGCATCGCCTCGACCAACTCGGCCAGTGCGGCCCTCGCCGGCGTCTCCGCCGCCGAGCTCTCCGCCCATTCCGGTGCCAGCGGGTCCAGCCCGAGCACACCCATCATCGCGCGCACCGAGCCGGCGGCCGCGCGCGCCTTGGCGTCATCGCCCGAGTCCAGCGCCGCGTTACCCTCGCGCACCAGGTTGTGCACGGCCGCGACCGCCGCGGGCGTGGACAGATCGTCGTCCATCGCGGTGACGAACTCGGGCGCCAGCTCACCCGGCTCGACCGGCCCCGTCCGCTGCGCCGCGCGGCGCAGGAACCCTTCGATCCGCCGGTAGCCCTGCGCGGCCTCGGACAGCGCGCCGTCGGAGTACTCGATCGTCGACCGGTAGTGCGGCTGCACCAGGTAGTACCGCAGCTCGGCGGCCCGGTAGTTCTGCAGCATCGCCTCGATCGAGACCACGTTGCCCAGCGACTTCGACATCTTCTCGCCGGACAGCGTCACCCACGCGTTGTGCAGCCAGAACCGCGCGAACGGGTCACCGGCCGCCTGCGACTGGGCGCGCTCGTTCTCGTGGTGCGGGAACACCAGGTCGACGCCGCCGCCGTGGATGTCGAACTCGGACCCGAGGTAGGTGGTCGCCATCGCCGAGCACTCCAGGTGCCAGCCCGGCCGCCCGTCGCCCCACGGCGTCGGCCACGACGGCTCACCCGGCTTCGCGCTCTTCCACAGCGTGAAGTCCCGCGGGTCGCGCTTGCCCTCGGCCAGCGTCTCGCCCTGTTGCACCTCGTCCAGCTTCTGCCGGGACAGCGCGCCGTACTCGGGGAACGTGGACACGGCGAAGTACACGTCGCCACCGGCCGCGTAGGCGTGCCCGGCGTCGATGAGGCGCTGCATCAGCTCCACCATCTGCGTGACGTGCCCGGTGGCGCGCGGTGCGATGGACGGCGGCAGGCAGCCCAGGACCGTGTAGGCCTCCTCGAACGCCCGTTCGTGCGTCGCGGCCCACTCCCACCACGGCCGTCCGGCGTCGGCGGCCTTGGTGAGGATCTTGTCGTCGATGTCCGTGACGTTGCGCACGAACAGCACGTCCAGTCCACTGTGGATCAGCCAGCGGCGCAGGACGTCGTAGTTCAGGGCGCCGCGGACGTGCCCGATGTGCGGGATGCCCTGCACGGTCGCCCCACACACGTACATGGACGCCGTTCCGCTACGGGCGGGGTGGAACTCCCGCACGCTCCTGGTCGCGGTGTCGTATAGGTGTAGGGCCACCCTGAAATGGTACGGGTCACCTCGGCGTCGCTCAGAGCACCCCGTGCGTGCGCAGGGCCGTGAGCAGGCCGTCCGGGCGCTCGGCGGTCGGCAGCGGGTCCACGAGGGCGAACGCGCAGCCGAGCACCTTCGCCCCGCCGTCGGCCTCCTCGCTGTCGCCGACCATCAGCGTGTGCTCCGGCGCGACCCCGAGCCGGTCGACGAGCAGCCGGAAGATCTCGGGCTGCGGCTTGATGAACCCCTCCTCGAAGGAGAGGACGAACTCGTCGACGAAGTCCTCGTAGCCGCGCATGGCGAACGCGGGCCGGATGTCGAAGGCGATGTTGCTCAGCACGCCGACCTTGACGCCCTTGGCCGCGGTGTCCTTCAGCGCCGCCTCGGTGTCCGGGTACGGCGTCCACTCCGCGGGATCGATCAGGCGGTTGTACAGCGCCTCCGCCTGGTCGGCCTTCCCGACGCCGGACTTGCGCAGCACCTCGAGGTAGATCTTGCGGTGCAGGGCAGGGTCGAGGTCCCGGTTCTCCCACGCGTACTGGTACTCCTCGGACAGCTCGACGACCTGCCCGGTCGGGGCGGTCATGCGGCGCATCAGCTCGGTCTGCGCCTCGACGTCGAGCGGGGCGCCGTCGGGGGTGGTGAGGTCGGAGAGCCAGCTGGAGTTCTGCTCGAGCCGGAAGAGGGTGCCGGAGAAGTCGAACATCACCGCCTGAATCGTCACAGACCACAGGCTACCGGCGCGGGCGCCCCGATCCGTGTGACTTAGTCGGCCGGCAGCAGCAGCGCGGTGGCGACCGCCGCGATGCCCTCGCCGCGGCCGGTCAGCCCGAGCCCGTCGGTGGTGGTGCCGCTGACACTGACCGCGCCGCCCGCGGCCTTGCTCAGCACCTCCTGGGCCTCCTCGCGGCGGGTGCCGATGCGCGGCGCGTTGCCGATGACCTGCACCGACGCGTTGCCCAGCCGCCAGCCCCTGGCCTCGACCAGCCGCCGCGCCTCGGCCACGAACTCGGCGCCGTGCGCGCCCGCCCAGCGCGGGTCGCTGGTGCCGAACACCGCGCCCAGATCGCCGAGCCCGGCCGCGGACAGCATCGCGTCACACAGCGCGTGGGCGGCCACGTCGCCGTCGGAGTGCCCGGCGCAGCCGTCGACGCCGTCCCAGCGCAGCCCGGCGATCCAGCACTCGCGGCCCGCTTCGATCGGATGGACGTCGACCCCGGTCCCGACCCTCAACCCTGCTCCTCGAGTAGTGCTTCCGCGACGGCCACGTCGAAGGCCGTGGTGAGCCGGAGCGCGGTGGGGTGCCCGGCCACCGTCCGCACGCTACCGGGCAGGTCCGACAGCGGGTCCGCGCCGCGCGCGCAGAGCTTGCCGAGCACGTCGGGCCGGTAGCCGACGGGGGTCTGCACGACGCGCAGCCGGTCCCGGTCCGAGGTGCCGTCGACGAGGTCACCGGAGACGTGTTTGACGGTGTCGGTGACGGGTAGGACCGGGATGATCGCCTCTGCCCCGGCGAACACGGCCTCGGCCACCGCGCGGACGGTGGCGGGCGGCACGAACGGACGCGCGACGTCGTGCACCAGGACGACGTCGGAATCCCCGGCGGCCTCGAGAGCCGCCCGGACGGTTTCGGCGCGATCAGGACCACAGACCAGTACCCGGCACCGGGAACCGGCGCCGGGTACGGCCCGTATGATCACTTCACATTCCCCGAGCACGGGTTCGGGGACCGCCACGACCAGGCGGTCCGCACATCCGGACTCCAGCAGGCCGCGCACGGCGTGCCGCAACACCGGCGCACCGCGCACGAGGGCGCACGGATCCGGCCCCTCGGGGTCGGCGATGAGGACTGTCGCGACCTTCATCGCCGGGGTCTCACTTCGCGGGACGAGCTGTGTCTCATCAGGCACACGTAACGGATGAGCACGCTTGCCTGCTCATCTCGCGAGGTCAGCCTGTGCGTTCTAGACGGCCGCTGTTTCCAGGACCTCGTCGAGCAGCGTCTCCGCCTTGCCCTCGTCGGTGCCCTCGGCCAGGGCCAGCTCGCTGACCAGTATCTGCCGGGCCTTGGCCAGCATCCGCTTCTCGCCGGCGGACAGGCCGCGGTCCTTCTCGCGCCGCCAGAGGTCGCGCACCACTTCGGCCACCTTGTTCACATCGCCCGAGGCGAGCTTCTCCAGGTTGGCCTTGTACCGACGAGACCAGTTCGTGGGCTCCTCGGTGTGCGGCGCTCGCAGCACGTCGAAGACCCGGTTCAGGCCATCCTGGCCCACGACGTCCCGCACACCGACGATCTCGGCGTTGTCAGCGGGCACGCGAACCGTGAGGTCCCCTTGCGCGACTTTGAGGACGAGGTACTGCTTCTCCTCGCCCTTGATCACGCGGGTCTCGATCGCTTCGATGAGTGCGGCACCGTGGTGCGGGTAGACGACGGTCTCTCCGACCTTGAAAACCATGTGTCCTCTGCCCCTTTCGCTGGGTCCATCTTAGCACGCGGCGAGGGGGGTCACCTAGCGGGCCGAGATCGTCGTCGCAGGTCAGGGGCCATCCGGGGGGTTGACAAACCGATAAAGTGCATGCTCATGCAGGTGGTGGGGAACCCTGTCGACATTGCCGAATTGATCCACTGTGGACGGTTTATGGTCCCCTCCGCGCGCCCTCGGTGGCGAGCATTCCGGCCATGGCCAGGTCCCTCCCGCCAGCCCACCACCACCCTCAACGGAGCCGCTTCGCGGCGCAGATAGGATCGGGCCGGTATAGCTTCTAGGAGGGACTGAGACCGTGAGGCTGCAGAAACGTCGTGTGGTCGGCGCGAGCGTGGTCGCCGTGGGTGCCGCCCTGGCTCTCGCCGGGTGCGGGGCCGGGCAGATCACCCAGACCAACACCATGCTGCCCGCGGTCAACGGCGCCATGGCGCAGGCGGGCAAGCTCGTCCTGCGCGACGCCGGCCTGGTCAACCGCAACGACTGCCAGCAGGCGTACGCGAGCGGGTCGAGCGCCCCGCTGACGCTGGTGATCGCCAACGACGGCACCGCCGACGACGAGCTGGTCAGCGTGAGCAGCGCGAACGCCGCGAGCGCCACCATCGAGGGCCAGAAGGCCGTCGTGGCGGGCAGCAAGCTGCTGGTCGGCCCGGCCACCGAGGGCGAGTCCGTGCAGCAGCCCAGCTCCGCCTCGCCGACTTCGCCGACGTCGGGTTCGCCCACGTCGCCGGCCTCGGCCTCGCCGTCGGCGGGCCCCACCGGCCAGCCGACCCGCGTCGGTCACGCCGAGATCGTGCTGCAGGGCATCAAGCAGGTCGTGTGGCCCGGGCAGACCGTCCCGGTGACCTTCACCTTCCGCGACGCCGGCCCGGTGACCGTGCAGCTGCCGATCCACGCGCCCACGGTCGAGCTGAGCTGCCAGCCCAGCGCCTCGCACGAGGCCGGCGGTCACTAGAACTGTCGGTGGTGCCCGCTAGCGTGACCGACCATGGTCAAGAAGGGCACGAGCTACCGCTGCGGTGAGTGCGGGTACGAGGCCGCCAAGTGGGTCGGCCGCTGCCCGGAATGCCAGGCCTGGGGCACGATCGAGGAGCGCGGGGACGCGCGCCCGGCCATCGCCCGCGTGGCCGCCGGTGCGCCCAGTGCCCCGGCCCGGCCGATCGGCCAGGTCGACATCGAGGCCGCCCGCGCCCGCACCACGGGTGTGGGTGAGCTGGATCGCGTGCTCGGTGGTGGGCTCGTGCCGGGGGCGGTCGTGCTGCTGGCGGGTGAACCCGGTGTCGGCAAGTCGACCCTGCTGCTCGAGGTGGCCTACCAGTGGGCCCGCGGCGGGTCCGGTCCCGCGCTGTACGTCACCGGTGAGGAGTCCGCGGGGCAGGTCCGACTGCGGGCCGAGCGGACGAAGAACCTGCACGAGCGCGTGTTCCTGGCCGCGGAAAGCGATCTCTCGGCCATCCTCGGGCACGTCGACGCCGTCAAACCGGGTGTGCTGATCGTCGACTCGGTGCAGACGATGGCCTCGCCGCAGGTGGAGGGCGCGCCGGGCGGTGTGACGCAGGTCCGTGCGGTCACCGCCGGTCTGGTGGCGCTGGCGAAGGAGCGCGGGCTGCCGGTCGTGCTCGTGGGGCACGTCACGAAGGACGGCTCGGTGGCCGGGCCGCGCGTGCTGGAGCACCTGGTCGACGTGGTGCTGCACTTCGAGGGCGACCGGCATTCGACGCTGCGGATGGTGCGCGGGGTGAAGAACCGGTTCGGGCCCGCGGACGAGATCGGCTGCTTCGAGCTGCGTGAGGACGGCATCGCCGGGGTGCCGGACCCGTCGGGGCTGTTCCTGAACCGGCGGGAGGACGCGGTGCCGGGCACCGCGGTGACGGTCACGGTCGAGGGCAAGCGGCCGCTGCTGTGCGAGGTGCAGGCGCTCGTGTCGAGTGCGGGGGCGCCGCAGCCCAGGCGGGCCGTGAGCGGGCTGGACTCGGCGCGGGTGGCGATGATCCTCGCCGTGCTGGAGAAGCGCGGCGGGATCCGGCTGGGCGACCGGGACGTCTACTCGGCGACGGTCGGCGGCATGAAGGTGACCGAGCCGGCGGTGGACCTCGCGGTGATCCTGGCGTTGTGGTCCTCGGTGCGTGATGTGGCGCTGTCGCCGCGGCTGGTGGTCGTCGGCGAGGTCGGGCTGGCGGGGGAGATCCGGCGGGTCTCCGGAGCCGGCCGCCGGCTGGCGGAGGCCGCGCGGCTGGGGTTCACGCACGCCCTGGTGCCGCCCGACCCGGGGAAGCTGCCGGACGGCATCCGCGTGCTGGAGGTGGACTCGGTAGCGGCGGCCCTCCACGCGGCGAACCACGCCTGAGGCGGGAGCCGGGCGGCGGCGACGGGGCGGCGGCGCCGGAATCGCGCGTGGCTCGGTCGCAGTGAGGCTGCTGTAGCGGCGGCCATGCATGCGGTGAACCGTGCCTGAGGCGGGAGCCTGGCGGCGGCCCCGGAATCGCCCGTGTCCCGGCCGTGGTCAGGCTGCTGGCGACCGCCGTGCGAGCAATCCGCTCGTCGCTCACGCCGCGGGGCCGTGCCAAGGCGGTGCGGCTCTCGATGGCCAGCACTCCTCGCAACAATGGCGACCGGAAGGCGCTGCAGACCTGCTTGGGACCGCGGGAGCAGGCCACCACCGGCACCGCATACACCAGCCGGCCGGCTTGAAGCCCTGTTCCGCGGCAGCTGCGACCGCACCATCCGCCAGGTCGAATCGGTGGCGGTGGCCCAGTGCGCCTGGGGCGGGAATCGGAGCGGCGGTGCCGGGGCCGCCCGTGTCCCGTCGCACTCAGGCTGCGGTGGTGGTGGCCCGGCGCGCGGTGGACCGCGCCTGGGGTGGGGACCGGGGCGGCGGCGCCGGGATCGTGCGTGGCTCGGTCGCAGTCAGGCTGCTGGCGACCGCCGTGCGAGCAATCCGCTCGTCGCACCCGGCGCGGGGCCGTGCCAGGGCGGCGGGATGAATCATCCAGTCCGAGCCTGTCCGGCTCCGCCTGGCAAGAGAGAAGGCCCCCTCCGGCAGCCGGAGGGGGCCTTCGTCCAACCGTGCTTACGCGCCCGACAGCAGCTTCGCGCAGCGGATCAGGCCCAGGTGCGAGTACGCCTGCGGGTGGTTGCCCAGCGAGCGCTCCGCCACCGGGTCGTACTGCTCCGGCAGCAGCCCCGTCGGGCCGGCCGCGTCGACCAGCTGCTCGAACAGCTCCTCCGCCTCGGTGCGGCGGCCGGTCAGCAGGTACGCCTCGATCAGCCACGCGGCGCACAGGTGGAACCCGCCCTCGCCGCCGGGCAGGCCGTCGTCGCGGCGGTAGCGGTACACCGTGGAACCGCTGCGCAGCTCGGCCTCGATCGCGGTCACCGTGTGCTGGAACCGCTCGTCGGAGGGGTCGATCAGCCCGGCCAGCCCGACGAACAGCGAAGCCGCGTCCAGGTCCGTCCCGTCGTAGGCCGTGGTGAACGCCTGCACCTCGTCGTTCCAGCCGTGGGTCAGCACGTCGTTCGCGATCTCCTCGCGCAGGTCGTGCCACCCGGCCGGGATCTCACGCCCGTACACCTCGCCGAGCTTGATGGCCCGGTCCACCGTCACCCAGCACATGACCCGCGAGTACACCCGGTGCCGCGGCACGTGCCGCTCTTCCCAGATGCCGTGGTCCGGCTCCGACCAGCGCCGCGTCACGGCCTCGGCCATCGCGCGCACCAGCTGCCAGTCCTCGTCCCGCAGCTCGCCACGCACCTGCGCCAGCTCGGCCACCAGCTCGACGACCGGTCCGAACACGTCCAGCTGCACCTGGTGGTTCGCCAGGTTGCCGACGCGCACCGGGCGCGAACCCGCGTACCCGGGCAGCGAGTCGATCACGGCCTCGGCGCCCAGCTGGGTGCCGTTGATCGTGTACAGCGGGTGCAGCCGCTCCGGGCCGGCCAGCGTCGCCAGCACGCCGTGCAGCCACCGCAGGTAGCCCTCGGCCTCGGCCATCGAGCCCAGCCCGACCAGCTCCCGCACGGTGAACGCGGCGTCCCGGATCCAGCAGTAGCGGTAGTCCCAGTTCCGCACGCCGCCGATCTCCTCCGGCAGCGACGTCGTGGCGGCCGCCAGCACCGCGCCGGTGTCGGCGTTGCACAGCCCGCGCAGCGTCAGCGCCGAACGCGCGACCAGCTCCGACTCCACGTTCGGCAGCTTCAGCGTGGTCGCCCAGTCGCTCCAGTACGCCCCGGCGCGCGCCCGCCGCTCCACTTCGGACAACTCGTGCGCGGACAGATCCGTGGTGCCGCAACGCAGTTCGAGCACGACCGGCTCGTCCTGGGTGGGCTGGACCAGTGCCGTGGCGGTGTCGTGCAGGCCGTCGGAGGTGATCTCCCACGCCACGCCCGGCGAGCGGAGCACGAACGGCTCCGACGTGCCCAGCACGCGCAGGCCCTCGGCGTCCGGCACCAGTCGCACCGGCACGCCGCCGAACTCCGGCCGCGGCGCGAACACCACGGACGCCGCGGCCGTCCCGGAGATCACGCGCACCAGGTCGGTGCGGTGCGGCGGGCCCTCCGGCTCCAGGTAGTCCGTCACCAGCAGCCGCGACCAGCGGGTCTCGACCGTCATCGTGTTCGGCAGGTACCGCTGGCCCAGCGGCAGGCCGTTGTGGTGCGGCTTGATCGAGAAGTGGCCGGCGCTGGCGCCGCCGAGCAGGTCGGCGAACACCGCGGGCGCGTCCGGGCCGGGGTGGCACATCCAGGTCAGCCGGGCGTCCGGGGTCACCAGGGCGACCGCGCGCTCGTTGGACAGCATCGACAGCCGCTCGATCGGCGGCGCCTGCTCGCCGTAGAGCCAGTTGCGGCGCTCCTCCAGCATGAACGCGAGAACCGTGGCGACGTCGTCGGTGCTGGCCACCCGGTAGCCCGCCAGCGTCTCACCGTCGCCGACCTTGACGCCCACGTCGGGACCGGACAGCCGCGCGAACGCCTTCTCGTCGGTCACGTCGTCACCGAGGAAGATCGCCGCGGTGGCGCCGACCTGGTGGCGCAGGGTGTCCAGCGCGCGGCCCTTGTCGGTCTGCACGACGGCCAGTTCGACGACCTCCTTGCCGTCGGTGGTCGTCACACCCTCCCACGTGCACGGTCCACTGTGGACCTCGTCGAGGACGCGGCGGGCGGCTTCGCGGTCGGCGCGGCGGACGTGCACGGCGATGCTGGCCGGCTTGACCTCCAGCGACACGCCCGGCACGCCACCGGCGATGCGCTCCAGCTCCTGCTCGACCCGCCGGTGCAGGTCACGGGCCTGCGCGTCGAGCTCGTGCACGAAGCCGATGTCGAATTCGGAACCGTGGCTGCCGACCAGGTGCACCTCGTGCGGCAGTCGCGACAGGATGGCGAGGTCGCGCAGCGCGCGGCCGGAGATGACCGCGGTGGTCGTCTCGTGCAGCCCGGCCAGCGAGCGCAGCGCGCCCACCGACTCGGGCAGCGGGCGCGCCTCGTCCGGGTTGGTCACGATCGGAGCCAAGGTCCCGTCGTAGTCGCAAGCGACCAGCAAACGCGGCGTGCGAGCGATCTGCACGATCGCACGGCGCAGCTCAGCGGGCAGGGACTCGGCGGTCACCACTCCTCCTTAAGGAGCTCAGAAGCGTATTGCTGCAGGTGGGACACTCAGGCGGCCGGTTCGGACCCGAGTGCCTCGAGGAACGACCGTGCCCACCTGTCGACGTCGTGGGTGAGGACCTGACGCCGCAACGCGCGCATCCGGCGTCTGCCCTCGGCAGGGTCGAGCGTAATGGCCGCCTCCAACGCGTTCTTCACCCCGTCAAGATCGTGTGGATTGACGAGAAACGCGCTGGTCAGCTCGGCGGCGGCACCAGCGAACTCGGACAGCACGAGCGAGCCGCCGAGGTCGTGGCGGCACGCGACGTACTCCTTGCAGACGAGATTCATCCCATCGCGTAGTGGGGTGACGACCATGACGTCGGCCGCACTGTAGAACGCGGCCAGTTCCTTGCGGTCCACCGACTGGTGCAGGTAGTGCACCACCGGATGACCGACGCGGGCGAACTCACCGTTGATCCGGCCCACCATCTGCTCGATCTCGGTGCGCATCCGCTGGTAGTGCTCGACGCGTTCCCGGCTCGGGGTCGCCAGCTGGACGAAGGTGACGTCCTCGGGCTGGACACGGCCCTCCTGGAGCAGTTCGTGCAGTGCCTGCAGGCGCAGGTCGATGCCCTTGGTGTAGTCCAGGCGGTCGACCCCGAGCAGGACGGTCTTCGGATTGCCCAGGTCACGGCGGATCTGGGCGGCCCGCTCCGCGACCTCCTTGGTACGGGCGAGCGTGTCCAGGCCGGCGGCGTCGATCGAGATCGGGAACGCCCCGACCCGGACCGTGCGGTTGCCGACCTGCATCATGCCCGGCCGGGACCGCACGCCGACCGCGCCGCGGCTCGGTTCGAGGCCGAGCAGCGTGCGGGCCAGCCACAGGAAGTTCTGCGCGCCACCCGGCCGGTGGAAGCCGACCAGGTCGGCGCCGATCAGGCCGCGCACGATCTCCGCGCGCCACGGGAGCTGCATGAACAACTCGACCGGCGGGAACGGGATGTGCAGGAAGAAGCCGATGCGCAGGTCGGGGCGCAGCTCGCGGAGCATGCTCGGCACCAGCTGCAGCTGGTAGTCCTGCACCCACACCGTGGCGCCCTCGGCGGAGACCTGCGCGCTGGCCTCGGCGAAGCGGCGGTTGACCTGGACGTAGCTCTCCCACCAGCCGCGGTCGAACACCGGCGGCGCGACGACGTCGTGGTAGAGCGGCCACAGCGTGGCGTTGGAGAAGCCCTCGTAGTAGTCGCGGACCTCTTCGGTGGACAGCGAAACGGGGTAGAGGACCATGCCCTCGTCACTGAACGGGTCGACGTCCACACCGGGCACGCCCGGCCAGCCGACCCAGGCGCCCTTGCGCGAACGCAGGAACGGCTCCAGCGCCGACACCAAGCCACCCGGGCTCGCGGTCCAGCGCTGGTTGCCATCGGCCGTCCGTTCGAGGTCGACGGGCAGCCGGTTGGCGACCACGACGAAATCCGCCGAAGCCGTGCCGATCCCTGGTTCGCTCACGTGGCCATGCTCCCTTGTCGTCCCCTCGAACACTATCTCGCGACGGCGAGCCAAGATCCACCGCGCGGTGGCTCATGGACGGCTACTCCAGTCGGCGCTCGGTCGTCCGCAGCGGACCCGCCATCCGGGGGCCCGCGAGCTTCCGTTCGAGGCGGCCGAGACCGGTGCGGACCGGCTGCGCGAGGTACTCGCCGAGTACCACGCCGGCGGCCAGCGCAAGCCCGATCGCCGCGGCTTTGATCAGCGTGGAGAGGTTGCCGTTGCTCTGGGTGGCCAGTTCATAAAGGCCACGGTACGTGGACAGACCCGGCAACAGGGGGGTGATTCCCGACACCGCCACGACCAGCGGCGTCACCTTCAGACGGCGGGCCAGCACGCCACCCGAGAAGCCGATCACGACCGCCGCGACGGCCGAGGAGGTGATGACGTCGAACTGGCCCACGATCACCAGCGCGCCGTACACGCCCGCGCCGATCGCGCCCGCCGCGGCGGCGACGAGCATCGAGCGCAGCGTCGAGTAGCTGGCGATCGCGAAGCAGGCCGCCGCGGCCGCGCCCGCGGGCACGATGACCAGCAGGCTGTTCGCGGTCTGGGCGGGCAGCACCGGTTCGGCCGGGGTGAAGCCGAGCGCCTTGGCGATGTTCAGCGCGAGCGCGACACCGGTGATCAGGCCGGCGGACATCAGGACGGTTTCCATCGTGCGGCCCGCGGCGGTCACGTTGTAACCGGTGATGGCGTCCTGCACCGCGGACACCGTGGACAGACCGGACAGCAACACGGTGATCGCCGCGGCGGCGACCAGCGTGGAGAACCTCGACGGCACGAGATCGGTGTTCACGGCGACCGTGGCCAGCCCGGTCGCGACCAGCCCGCCGACGGCCTGCTGGAAGAAGAACGGCAGCGCGACGCGGTTGAGGAGGCGGCCGAGCCGGTCGATGAGGGCCGAGATGATCAGCGCGCCGACCGCGACGTCGAGGGTGCCGCTGAGCAGCAGGGTGATGAAGAAGGCCATGCCGCCCCAGGCCAGCGTGGCGAACCAGCGCGGGTACGGGTGCGGGGCGGTGGTGATCTTGTGCAGCTCGGTGTAGGCCTCTTCCGCGCTGAGGTGGCCGCGCAGGATCTGCTGGACCAGCATCTCCGTCTGGGACAGGCGGGTGTAGTCCAGGCTGCGCGAGCGGACCACGCGCAGGGCCGTGATCGGGTTCGCGTCGGTGCCGCGGTGGCAGGTGACGGTGATGGACGTGAAGATGACGTCCACCTCGCAATGCGGGAGACCGAAGGCGGAGGTGAGGGACAGGATGGTCGCGGTCACGTCGGACGCGCCGGCGCCGCTGGCCATCTGCACCTCGCCGACGCGCAGGACCAGGTCGAGGACGAAGTTGACCGTCGCCTCGTCCGGCAGGGCGGGACCGAGTTCGGTGGTCGCGTCCGGCGCCGGCTGCTCTCCGGTGGGCGCTTCCAGGATGTGCCAGGCCCGGCGCCGAGGCTCGGTCGCCCGGCGCCGCCGGTTCGCCTTTTCGACGCCGGGGTCCTCCGGCGCTTCGAGGATGTGCCAGCCGCGCCTGCGGGTCACCGGGCCCCGGACGCGCTGGGTGCTGTTCATACGGCCGTCACCTCCTTGATTTGGCCTCCCGGCAGGCCCATCGCCTGGATCAAGCCGGTCGTTGCAAAGGGGCAACCGTGGCGTGCACCACTCCGCCGATCATCCACGAAACCGGAGGGCCCGGCAGCGGTTGCTAGGATGACCCCGATCAGGCCGACTTAGCTCAGCTGGTAGAGCAGCTGTCTTGTAAACAGCAGGTCAGGGGTTCGAGCCCCCTAGTCGGCTCCACGAAGTTCACGTGCCGACGTGCAGTGATGCGTTCCACACCCTCGACGCGGACGATCGCCGCAGAGGCGTGTGACAACGGTGTGATAACCGGCGTGCCTGTCATGATGTCTTCTTCGCGCGCGGGACGAACGCGGCCACTGCGTCGGCTGCTGCGGCGGCCACCTCGGGATAGACCGACGTGTACGTGTTGGCCGTCGTGGACAGGTTCGCGTGACCCAAGATCTCCTGAACGACTTTCATCTCGACCTTGGCAGCGAGCATGATCGACGCTGCCCCGTGCCTGAGGTCGTGCAGGCGTACAGGCGGGAGGTCGCATTCCTCGATCAGTCGTTCGAACTCGTCAGACACCCAGTCCGGGTGCAGGGGTGAGCCGTCCTCTTGCGTGAACACCTTGCCCGAGTCGACCCATGCCTCACCCCACGCGAGTCGTTCTTTCTTTTGGGCGACTCGGTGTGCACGAAACACCTCCACACCGTCAGTGCCCAGCGGGACGACGCGGCCGCCGGCCTCGGACTTCGGCGTGTCCTCTATTACTCGTCCTTCGACGACCACGCGCTGTCGTTCGATGGTGGCCGATGGGGGTGTGGCGTCCATCGCGCAGTCGAGCCATTCCAGCCCGCAGGCTTCCCCACGACGCAGACCGCGATGCGACAGGAGGAAC
This sequence comes from Amycolatopsis thermalba, assembly GCF_023376025.1. NCBI lineage: Bacteria > Bacillati > Actinomycetota > Actinomycetes > Pseudonocardiales > Pseudonocardiaceae > Amycolatopsis > Amycolatopsis thermalba. The sequence goes on along the minus strand of NZ_CP091196.1, from coordinate 7,134,669 downwards.
CACAGCGCAAAGAGACGGTGGTCCTGCACGTGGTCGAGGAACACCCCGAGCTGATCAGGACGCCACACCATTACCGACTGAGGCGGGGGCACGAGGTCACGAGCGCGCTTGTACGACTTGCCCTGCTCGACCAGCTTGGCCACCTCGTCGCGCCAGCGCTTCTCACGCTCGACCGTCCACACCATCGGCTTGGGTGACTTGCCGCTGGGCAGCTTGACGAGCGACGCGACGTTGACCGACACGAGGCCCTCCCTGAGCGCGTCTGAGAGCGCCACGCGCAACGTCGCGCGTATGCGTTGCATCGTCGCCGCAGAGACGTGCTTGACGTTCCTGAGGCGTCCTTTTCGCACCTGCTCGTTGCGCTCGTTGATCGCGTCGAACACGGCGGACACGTGTGCCACCCGAAGATCGCCGAGGCGGAGGTGCCCGAGGTGTGGCGTCCAGTAGCGGTCGATGTGACCTTGGTAGAGAGCACGCGTCTTGCGCTTGATGTCGGTCTTGCCCTTGATCCAGCCGTCCAGGTACTCGCCGACAGTCAGGCGGTCGTTGACGATGATCCCCTTTGACGCTTTCGCCTTGACGTCGTCCATCGCGTCCTGGGCGTCGTCGCGGCTCTCGAACCCACCGCGCAACATCTGACTACGCTTGCCGCCCACACCCACGACCGGAAGCGCGAAGTACCACGTGCCGTGACGGGGGTTCCACGCGCCGTCCGGCCGCTTGAGCTTCGGACACGATCGCCCGAGCTGTCGGCGCTTGCCGTTCACGACCTCGGTGCACCCGCATCGCTTGAAAACCGTTCCCTGAGCCATTCTTCCTCCAGACATAGCAATGGCCCCGTTTCCGGGGCCGATCGCCTTGGGTTTCTGCTTATGCGGCTTGCTTCTCCAGCAAGTCAACGATCTTCTTCACGGTGTCGTCATTGACGCGAGGGAACATCGATCGGCATCGGCACCAACCGCAAAACCCTTCTTTGAGCATGTGGACGGGGGTAAGCCTTGTGCAGCATGCGCATTGCTTCTTCTTCATTTCTCTTCCTTTCCTGTTAGTCGTCGTGCTTGGTCGATCTGGACACTCAGGGATCCGGCGCGTTCCTGGGCGTTGCTGAGACCTTCCACCAGGTCGGCTAACGCCTGTTGCATGTCGTGGAATACCTCGCGCACAGGCTCGCTCGGCAACGTCGCCTCGAACAACTCAGACCGAGAAATCGTTGCCCCACTTGGCATGTCGATGCCTCGGACCTCGACGCCGGGTGTAAGTAGCTGATCCACACCAACACCGAGCACGTGCGCGAACGCGACGAGTTCTACGGCCGTGAAGGCGCGCTTACCTCGCTCGGCCGCCCACACCATCTGTCGCGACCAGTCTTTCTCAAGGTAGTGCCCGAGCTGTTTGCCCAGCTCACCCTGGGTGACCCCGCGCTGTTCTCGTGTCTCGGCGATGTTCGCGCCTATCACGGCTTCGATCTCCATGAGCCTCCCGTTCACCTGTTGTGTCTCGTCACAACTTACCACGTACGCTACGTATTGACAACGTCATGTCTGCATGACAACGTATGAAAACGACGCTCGACAGGGCGGCTACCTGCGGAAACAGGAGGAAACATGGCTAAGAAGCCTATGACGCAAGAAGAACTGCTGGCGTTGCCAGCGATGATCCACTTTCGCCAGGCGTGCAACGCTCTGAACATCGACCCGACCAAGGGTTATCAGTGGGCTCGTGAGGGAACATTCCCGGTTCCAGTGCGTAAGATTGGCGCTCACTATCGCGTGCCGACGGCACCGATCCTCCGATTCCTCGGTATCGAGCGTGATCACACTCACGACACACACGCTTCTACCTTGAACGGGGAGGCGTCTTTCTCACCTGCTGTCAGGCGATCGCTCGACTTCTCGCCCGCTGTGTACGTGAAGACCAAGAGCGGCAAGCGGATCAAGATCGACCCCGACAAGATGTACAGGCGTGGTGGTCGTCGGGTTCTCGGCGCCGACATCATCGCGGAGCGTCAGGCATGACGATCCAGCCTCTGAGCGACGTTCTAGGGCCTGAATATGACACCGACGACGAATCACGCGACGAGCGCCCAGCACTCGCGCAGCGGCGACCTGAGGAGCACCTAATCGCCATCGCACGCACCGACGATGGTCGCGACAATCGATCCGAGCTCGTTGTCGAAGGCGAGGATTTCGAGTGGTTCGACCACAAAGATGAGGGACCGAATTCATGGTACCCACAAAGCCTGTGGGAAGACTTCCTTGATATCGAGGCAGGTTATGACCTCACTCTCATGCCAGATATGGGTTACCGTGAGGATGGGCAATGCCTGATTTACCGAGGTCGGATCAACTGGGTCGCTGGCGAACCTGAGGCGGGCAAGGGATGGTTCGCCCTGATGGTCGCGTTGCAGACGATGGAAGATGGGTGGCCGGTCGTTTATATCGACTTCGACCACACCCGGATGGCGATCCTTCGACGCCTACTCGATATGGGCGCTGATAAAGAAACCCTCCTGAAGTATTTCCACTATGTCAAGCCCGGTACGTCGGTTAGTGATAAAGAGTCGCGGAGCCGATTCGAAGAAGTGATCGGGCGCATTGACCCTGCTCTCGTGATCGTCGATACGGCGACTGAGGCTGCAGTGAACGAAGGTCTTGACCTCATCATGAATCCCAATGACGTGATCGCCTTCAAGCGTCGTCTACTTCAACCCATTATCGACTTCGGCGCGGCAGTTCTCGTGATCGACCACACCGCGCCTGGTCCGATCACCCGTTACCCGATGGGAGCCAAGCATAAAAGGGCCATGACCAATGGTGCCATGTACATGATTCAGCGGGAAGTGCCAATCTCGCCTGGTGGGCGGGGCAAATCCCTGGTGTGGTTGGCGCGGGACAAAGAAGGACAGATTCAGAAGAAGTCTATGCAGAACGCAGGCTATCCCGATATCGAGGGAAACCTCGAACTTGTCGGCATCCTGCGTGCAGATGGCGAAACACGACAGGTCGCTGACCTCGACGTGTACCTAGACATGCCCCAGCCGTCGTCTGGCGCATCTTCCACACCCTCCGGGCGTCGTCACCCCGGTGCGCGTCGACGAGGCTCCACGGGCGGCGTGAATGTTGAAGGCATTAAGGCGTGCTTGGACCGCGACCCGGCCATGAGCAAGAACAAGATTTATGATCAGGTAAAAGGGAATCGTAAGGCCGTGCTTGCCAAGGTGGACGAACTACGAGCTGCGCGTACCACTGAAACCTAGGGTGGTACCAAAATGTTGGTACTGGTATCGGTACTGGTATTGGTACCGGTGCATCGAATCGTCCAGGTGATAAGAGTGGTACCAGTACCGCGACGATACCCCCCTCCTTTAGGAGGGGTATCACGCGTTGGTACTGGTATCACCTATCGCCGATGTGACAGGGTATCGCCAAAGCAAAGAGAGAAGATAATGGGAATCGCTGTTGTGGTCTGGTCGCTCCTAATGCTGCTGACGCAGATCATCGCTCATCTTCGGTTTCGGGGGTGTGGGAAATTAGTGATAACGTCGGACTGACAAATTGGGAGGACACATGCGAATCTACCACGTCGGGTCACTCGACCTATGGGACATGGAAAAGTTCCAAGACCCAAAAACCGGCCAGAAATTCGAAGTCCCAACCTCGCAACTATGTCTCGACTGCTGGACGACCGCGCTTGACGTGGATTCCGAGTTGAAGGTTACGCGCGTCATCCACGATAAGACCTGTCCGCAGGTCGCGTCTCGGAAGGAAGCCTCGCGATGACAAGCCCAGAGCCCAACCCGTTGCGGGACATCTATCGTACGGACCCGGCGAAGAAGGATGAGCCTGCGCCTCGGACGGAACAAATCAAGAAATGACGGACGAGCGTTGTGAGCGCACTGAGCTGCTGGTCAGAGACTGCGCGCATTGCAGGCCGGCCGATCCAGACGAGCGAGATCTCATCCTCATGAGCGTGGCCGATCGATCCACACCCGGGCAGAGGGGCAAAGCCGCGGGGCGTTCGCGCAACCAAGCCAGACTGTTCGCGGCCGACACGGACGCCTCGGACCTTGAGATCGTCGCCCGCTTTCTGCCGTCCGGATTCGTTGATCTGTACTCGCGAGTCCTTGAGATCGAGTTCGGCGCTCACAACCTCGGATCTGCACGACCCGGTAACCCCAACGAGCTGGTGGGTGTGGGCCGAGGATCAGGGCCGCGTCTGTCGACCAGCAAGACCGAGAGTCGCAGCGTGACGCGAACCCACAGCGCCAGCTCGTCGAAAGCCATCATCCGGTCGGAGCGAGCCCTGTGGGGCCGTTATCGCCTCGACCGCAAGCTCAAGCGCATCGTGACCGACCTGCATAACCTCCTGGCCGAGATCGACGGCTCAGACGGCGCACGCCCCGTCAAGCGCCAGTGTGCAGGCAAGTGCCATCAGTTCGGGGAACCGGATTGGCTGTACTGCGCGCGGTGTGGAGGACCGATGCAAGAAGTCGGCTAGTTGCACATCGGCTGATTGCACAACAGATGACGCACTTCTTTTCGCAGGTCACGCGGTGTGTGATCAGGCTGTGTACCCACGCAGCGTCGACCGCGTTCACGTCGCCGACATCGTGACGGTGCAAGGCGGCGCATCCGGCCCTCAGATACTCGCCGCGGCCTGAACGTCGTCCCAACGAGTATTCATGCTCGCCACACCGTTGAGGCACGTCACAGCGACGCTCAGCGCCCGCGCGATGATGCTGACGAACCACCCGGCACCAGTAGGTCCCCGAAGTTCTAATGGTACTCGTTCCCTTTCGGGAGGGGAGTTACCTTCAACAATGGCGACACTGCATTAAGCGCCCACGTCCTCGCAAAACCCCTCAATTTCGATCAAGAATTTGCCAATGTCGGTGCCTTGATGTCAATATTCCGATATCGACATTGTGGAGGTGTGGCAATGGGCGCTCGCGGCAAGGTGCCTGAGTATCAGAAAACGATTCCGCTCAGGTTGAGTCGTTCGACCAATGCGCGTCTTCGCATTTTTGCAGAACTTGACGGTGTCCCTGTTTCATCGCTCATCCGTACCTTCATCAGAGAAGGCTTGGAGAGGCGGACCGTCCCCGAGGACCCATTCGGCAAGACCATCAAACACGCCCTTGAGACCGTGTCTCAGCTGGACCCGCGGCTGCTCAAAAGCAGGGATGCGCCGAGTGCTCGTCTGCGCGCGGTTGTCGAGGAATACAAGAAGCAAATCGCTGAGGAAATCATGAAGGGAGACTCTGATGCCACACCAGGAGTCAAGCGGCGCCGAGCGTGAATATCACCTTGGCATCATGCATCGTGAACTCGTCAAGGTGGAGCAGGCCATTACGGAGGCAGAGCAGCGCAAGGCTCGCATGGGAGCAGCCGGGGTGCCCAAGGACATGGCCGAGCGTTTCCCGGCACTGAAGGGTGATCGATGATGGAAGAACTCGTGAACTCGCGGCGACTGGCGGATATGCGTCTGTTCGCCGAATCGGTCGCGCTGTCGCCGATGAGCCGGCGCGCCGTCGATCAGGCCATCGGTCGCATCGAGACGCAGTGGTTGCAGCGCAAGCAGGAGCAGTACAGCAAAGCCCTTGCGATGCGCGATCGGCAGCACGCGGAAGTTGTCGAGGTTGCGACAGCCACTGCGCAGAGCGCCAAGGAAATCCTGTCCAAGGTGACTGACGGACTCATGAGCCCGGAGGAAGGGCGGGCGTGGCTGCGCGACGTGTTCAGCTATCACGACCAACTGACCAAGCAGCACGCGGCGATCGCGGAAATGGAACCCTCGTTGGCCGAGTTCGAAGCCAAGAGTGTGGACGACTTCCAGGACGAGTGTTTCCAGCGTTTCCCGTCTGATCGCGAGCACACGCCGACCCTGCAGCAGGCCGTGGAAGAGTATGTCGCGGAGGCGAAGCATCGGGCGGCCGTTCGTGCCCGTCCTGTGGCACCTGGCGCGGTCGACCCGTCGCAGCTCACGCATCCGGACGCCTGATGAACGTAGACGACATGTCCGACGAGCAGGTGCGGGCTGCGCTCAAGGCTGTCTTAGAAGTCCACGGCCGGTACACCGGATCCGATCACTGCGTCGCCACCAATGGCTGCGACAAGTGGCCATGCTCAACGGTGCGGGCCGTCGACAGGGCCATACAAGCTAACTGAATACGTCTCGTTCCCCCTCTCCTTCCGAGACGGCCAAGGCCCCCGATACCTCAGACCCTGTCGGGGGTTCTTGGTGGACCTGCGCATGTGCCGCACGCGTGATTCGTCGCGGTGCGTCCGTCGAGGCGTCAGCGGCGATCTGAGGGCTGGACAGACCGACTTATGGGGGCATATATTTCTTCACATAAGCTACAAGTGTCGGAGGGACGTCATGGACGAGGCTGCCGCAGTGTTGAACGCGTGGTCAGATGCTTTGAGCGCTGCGAGTGCGGTGCTCAGACAGCACGCCTTGGCGCTGAGCCCGGCTGTAGAGGCGCGGGCCTTGAGTGCCGTTGACCGAGCGCGGATCATGAACCCGCAGTTGGGGCCGCGTCAAGCGGAGATCATCACTCTGCTCGATGAGTTGTATCCCAAGGGGGCGGACACGGGATACCTCCACCGCAAGATGAACTACGACCAGCCCAACGTTTACTTGACGCTCAAAGGTCTCATTCAGCAAGGCATCGTGGAGAAGGACGCCACGACACGCCCACACCTGTACCGGCTGACCGACGACTTCATGAAGCCGGATGATCAGTCCTGATCGTTCGTCAGAAAGCGCCTGTTCCACACCTGGTCGGAGGGTGTGTGATCAGCCTATGAGGCGGCTCGTACCGACATCAGCAGCTCGCGGGCCTCGGTGCCTTCTGCGGCGCAGTCCCACAACAAGTCCGTGAGCCGGTTGTAGACGGTGATCTCGTCAGGGTCGTGCAAGATCACTTCACCGTGCGTCTGCTCGATCATCACCAGGTCGTCCACAACCCAGTACCCGTGCGTGAGGGGATAGGGCAGTTGCACGTGCGGCTTGATGATGCCGAAGCGCACGTTGGGCATTCCGATGGTGGCGATCAAGCGGTGGATCTGCCCGACCATCACATCGGGCGGGGCGATCGGGTGGATGAGCGCTGAGTACGACATCAAGATCTCGATGGTCTTGCCGGGTTCGTACAACACCTGCTGACGCCGCATCCGGGCCTTCACGCCTTCGTCCACGTCGCGTGCCCCGTGCAACTTCGAGACGGCCTCCAGGACGTACCTCGCGTAGTCGGCGTTCTGGAGTACGCCGGGGACCACGCCGATATCGACCGCGCGTATGACCTTTGCCCGAGCCTCGCGGAGGGCTGACTCTTCCTGCCGTGCTTTGTGGCCGGCGCGGAGGCGTTCCTTCCACGCGATGTGCTCGGCGTCGAGGTCAGCCAGTTCCAGTCGGAGTTGTGTGGCGACCTTGGCGGACACGCCGAGCCCGGCGATCCATTCCTCAAGGTCGGCCGAGGTCATGGCCTGACGGCCCTTCTCGATCTTCGATACCTTGGGCGGATTCCAGCCGATCTGGGCCGCGGCTTCCTTGCCGTTGAGCCCAGCTTCCTCGCGGATCTGACGCAGGCGTTCGCCGAACTTGGCTCGTCGCTGCTCGAAGGTCGCCACACCTCTCCTACGTCAGGTCGTTGCGAACGGGCGTGCCTCCTCCCATGCTAGAGCACGAATTTCGCGAAATCTCGCCACGGTGTGGAAATCGCGGATGACCTCGGCGTACTCGAACCCCTCAGGCCCGAAGTGCATCAGGGCGACCCACTCGTCATCGAACAGCCAGAAATCCTGATCGGGTAGGTCCAACTCACGGCGGCGTGCTTCGGGCATAAGGCGCACGTCCTCACCTGCCGCGATGTTGAGTGGCGTCAAGGCAAGCTCGAACTGTAGGTAGTCAGTAAGAGGGTCGGTCAGGACGCGGACACGTGAGTACCGTCGCCCGGCTGCTGTGTTCGCGCGAACCTCGGCCAGCCAGCCCTGTACGAACGTGGTGTCCGGTTCCTCACCGGAGAGGAACTGTCGCAGGGGTTCCTGCTCGTACGGTTCGCGGTAGACCCCCTGCGCTTCCCAGCGAAACGCCGTGCGGGTGAACGACGAGAACGCCTTCGTCCACGCCTCGCCAGACAAGCGTTCACCCATGGTCGAACAGGCGCACAAGGTTTGCGGGAATCTCCACCGCGTCTTCCCAGTCGGGCATCCCGGCCGCCTTGAGCTGGGCCATTGCGTCCGGATCCTTGATCTTCCAACCCTGCACGACGTAGCTGCCCCGACTGGTCTTGAACACGCTGGGACAGTTGCCGCCGACGCTGTCGGCGTCCTTGCCGAGGAACGTCAGCTCGCCCAACGGCTCGTTGAGCTTGGCCGGTTCGGTCATGTCGCCCTCCTGTTGATCTGGGTGCTCCGAGCATGACACAGAGGCCGGTGCTGTTGATTGCGCCAATCGTGTGGTTGTACGATGAAATTTCGAGAAATCGAGATGCGATTGGGCGAAATCATGATGCTGGCGCGACCGACGTCCACGGCTGTCGTGGGCGGTATCGAGCACATCGTTGTTGAGGGAGTGGTCCTCCCCGGCGAGGTCGTGCGCTTCGCGTGCGGGGCAACGTACGTCGTCGGGGCTGGGCGGAAGTGGGAACCGGCCGGTGCGTGCCAGCCCTGCTTAGAGGGGCCGTGATCATGCTGCCCGCGATGCCCACACCCGGGATGCGGGTCCGGCGCGAACATCCGCGCCACGAGGCGTGGGAGTACGGCCGGGTGCTTCCCTATGGCTGGCTCGACGAGACAACTGGCAAGTGGCGGCACGGAACATTGTTCCCGGTGCAATGGGACTCGTGCGGCATTGTCAGCCTCGAAACCACGTCCAGCGTTTCGAGCGCGGACCCGTCAGAGTCAAGACCTGCTCGTAAGTGAGCCCGCGCGGGTGATCTCGCAGCACTTGCGCCACAGTCAACAGCTCCGTGGTTCGACCTATCACCAGCTTGATCGTGTCGTGAAAGACGTGGGGGATCGGTCCACACCCAAGTTCGCGGTGGATTTCCGCGGCCTGCTTAAGGTCGTGCCGCCCGTAGATCTTCATGCAGTCTTCGAGGTCGTCGAAGCCCGAGCACAACGACTCGGCTATCGGACCGGCGAGGTAAGTCCGGATTGTGTCGAGCGAGTCCGCCCCGTGATCTTTACGACGGCGCACGTACCCCTCTTCGCGGCCAGCCTGTACGAACTCGAACGGGATGCCCAGGGCAAGGTGTGCGACGACGTGACCCGCCTCGTGGACATGTGCGCTGGTCAGACGCCGTCGAAACATCATCGCGTCATCGTCGCACGTGCGCATCCACACCTGAGGGCGATTGTGGCGCCTCTGCACGTGCTCGCTGGTGTCGTCACTCGTTCGTCGCATCGCAGCCGCCGTACGGACGATCTCAGCGCCGGTCTGCACAAGCAAACGAGCCGTCTCTGACAAAAGGCGCCCGAAGGCGCCAGTTGTCGTGGTGTGGATCAGGCGGTCTTGCGTGCGCGACGTGCGGGAGCAGACGTCTCGACGTCTTCGGCCTCGTCGGCGACGTCTTCAACCTCAGGCTCGGCGGCAACCCTCGCGGCCTGGCGCGCCTCCTCCCGCTCCTTCTTCCACGTGGTGAAGTGGGTCTTCATCGGGCCCACATCCTTGGGTGCGAACGCGTAGCGGCCGCCGGAGCCGGCGTTGCTGTAGTGCTCGCTCGCGCGGAGGAACACGCGAAGCTCCTTTGGCGTGGTGCCCAACGCCTCAGCGACCTGCTTGGTCGTCAGCGTCTCGACCTTCTTCTCGGCCATGAATGATCTCCCTACTCGTTGAACAGGTCGTAGTCGTCGTGCAGCGATTCCTCGGTCACGCGGTAGATCACTTCGCCGTCGGGCTGTTCGATCGTCGCGCCCAAACCCAGCCCGTCGGCTGCGAAGCGGCACAGGCCAAGGTCGGTGTCGCGGGCATAGACATGCCCGTCGGGCCGTCGAACGAGGTACAGCATCGCGTCTCCTTGGTGGCGAGGAGGCAGCAACGTAAGACGCGATGACCAGCGAAGTCAGGTGATCCATGGGAAGTTGTGACCCTGCGTCGCCAAGGTCTCCGCCATGCCTACGCGAGGGCAGGCGATTGTGTTCACCAGTGTGACAACACACGTACTCATCACGTGTCATGAGTGGGCGTGTCCCGGAAGCCGCATCTTGCAACCTACCTGCGAAGTTCGCTTCTGCTGTCATGCTCGGTCATACGTCGTCAGGTAGACGAATACTCACTTGTAAACAGCAGGTCAGGGGTTCGAGCCCCCTAGTCGGCTCCCCGGCCGACCAGGGTGTTCCCCTGTGGTGGGAAACACCCTGGTCCGGGCCCGTCTCAGTGGTTCGTTCCGGCCGGTACCGAAGCGGCGGCCGGCTCGTCGTTTGTCGGTGCCGATGGCCTCGCCCCACCGCGCACGCCGTTTCGCCGCCCGCGAGCCGACGCCGAAGATCGCCATCGCGTCGTCGACGGTCAGAGGTTCGATCTCGGCCTCTTCGATCTTCGGCGCGAGACGCGGAGTGCGACGTGGAGCTGTTGCAGATTGCCGGCTTGGTGCCTTCCTGCCGCAGGCACCGCCGTGGATGAGGCGAGGTTGCCAACCGTCCCTGCGTCAGCAGGGGGACCACGGACGTGCGCACGGTGGCGGCGAGGACTGCCTGCAGCGGGTCGCGCTGCTCCGCAGCCGAGGACAGGCCCTCCGGCACCGGCAGGAGCAGATGATCGAAACGCATTCCCGCGGTCTCGCTCGCCTCGGCTGGCTTGGGCACCCCGGACTCACGCCAGCAGGAAGTACCGCAGCCACAGGTACGGCGCCGCGAGGGTGACGGTGATCAGCGTGACCACCGCGCCCTTGCGGGTGAACTCCCAGAACGTGATGGGCGTTCCCTCGCGCGCGGCGATTCCCAGCATCACCACGTTCGCGCTGGCGCCGATCGCCGTCAGGTTGCCTCCGAAGTCCGCGCCCAGCGCCAGCGCCCACCACAGCGCCTGGCCCTGCCCGGGGTCCGGCAGGTCCGCCACCATGCCCGCGACCAGCGGGCTCATCGTCGCCACGTAGGGGATGTTGTCGATGATCCCGGAGAGCACCGCGGAGACCACCAGGATCAGCATCACGGCCAGCAGGGCCCGCCCGCCGGTCGCGTCCGCCGCGAGTCGCGCCAGGTGGCCGATCACGCCGGTGTGCACGAGCGCTCCGATCATGATGAACAGGCCCGCGAAGAACAGCAGCGTCTCCCACTCGACCGCGGCCAGGTAGTCCTTCGGCCGGCTGCCCGAGACCAGCACGAGGATCCCGGCACCCAGCAGCGCCACGACCGACGGGTCCAGGTGGAACACCGAGTGCCCGATGAAGCCGGCGAACACCAGCGCCAGCACGACGCCGCACTTGACCAGCAGCCGCTTGTCACGGATGGCTTCGCGCTCGTCGAGGGTCATCACCTCGGCGATGCGCTGCGCGTCGGCGTCGAACGAGCCACGGAACAGCCACCGCAGCACCAGTGCCAACACGGCGACCTCGACCACCACGATCGGCGCCATGTGGACGAGGAAGTCGTTGAACGTCAGCCCGGCCCGGCTGCCGATGATGATGTTCGGCGGATCGCCGATCAGCGTCGCGGCGCCGCCGATGTTCGACGCGAACACCTCCGCGATCAGGAACGGCACCGGGTTGATCCCGAGCCGGTCGCAGACCAGCAGCGTCACCGGCGCGATCAACAGGACGGTGGTGACGTTGTCCAGGAACGCCGACGCCACGGCCGTGAGCAGCACCAGCAGGACCATCACCCGCAGCGGCGAGCCCCGCGCGCGCTTGACCGCCCAGATCGCGGTGAACTCGAAGGCACCGGTGCGGCGCAGGATCCCGACGATGATCATCATCCCGAGCAGCAGGAAGATGACGTCCCAGTCGACGCCGGTGTCGTGCGAGTAGAACGCCTCGTCCGAGCCGACCACGCCGGCCGCCAGCACGATCCCGGCGCCGCCCAGCGCCGCGGCCGTCTTCGGGATGCGTTCCGTCGCGATGAGCAGGTACGCCACCGCGAACACGGCGATCGCGAGCACGGTCACCGCGCACCGCCTGGCGCGGAGCCAGCCCCAGCAACCGGGCCGCCGCGAGAGCACCCGGATCCGACGCGACCAGCGGGGTCCCAGGTCCTTGCCGGAATCCTGACGAGCACCACCGAGCCACTCCTGCCGTCGACCTACCGCCCGGCCCTGCTGGGGACGGGTGTGCCGACCAGACTTCCCGGCGCGCCGCCCGTAAAAATGCCGTACGGAGGCGGGCGGGGCAAACGAGGGTGACCTCGCTCACCGGCGGGACACCAGGGGCGGCTCAGCCGTGTTCGAGCAGGCGCCGGGCACGTTCGACGATCGGCTTGTCGATCATGTTGCCGTGCAAATCGGTGCTCGCGCCGTCGGTGGCCGATTCGAGCACTCCGCGCGCCCACGCGAGGGCCTCCTCGGTCGGGGCGAGGACCTCGTGGATCACGGAGATCTGGGCCGGGTGGATGCACATCCGGCCGGTGAAGCCGAGCCGCGCGGCGTGCCGGGTGTCCTCGACGAGCTTGCGTTCGTCCCGGATGGCGATAGTGACGCCGTCGAGCGGGGGTGCGACCCCCGCCGCGGCAGACGCGAGGACGACGGCCGACCGAGCGTGCGCCAGCCCGAGATGATCGCCGTGGTCGACGCCCAGCTCCTGCGCGAGATCCCCGTTGCCGAACGCGACGCGGACGACTCCCGGCACCGAGCAGATCGCCCGTGCCTCGAGGATGCCCGCGGCCGTTTCCAGCGTTGGCACCACGCAGGAACCCTCCGGCAGGCGATCGATCAGGTCGCGGACCTGGTCCGGTCCCGTGGCCTTGGGCAGCACGACCGAGCAGGGCCCGTCCTTGAGGGCGGCGACGTCGTCCTCGTACCAAGGGCTCGTCGCGTCGTTCACGCGTACCAGGCCCGGCCCGCCCGTGGCCCGCCATTGCCGGACGTTCTCCCTGGCCTCGTCCTTGCGGCCGGGTGCGACGGCGTCCTCCAGGTCGAGGACGATGCCGTCCGCGCCGCTGGTCGCGGCCTTGCCGAACCGGTCCGGGCGATCGCCGGGTACGAACAGGATGGTGCGCGCGGAGGCGATCCGGCCGAAATCCGCCGAGAAGTCCCTGTCTCGGTGCTCGTTCATCGGCAAACCCCTTCGAACCGGTCAGCGAACTGATCATGCCGTCTATTGAAACGATGGTAGGTGCGCGACACGTGGTGGGACAAGCCGCGTTGCGGTCGGACGCGTCGGGCGGATCGGTTGAAATCGGTTCCGGGAAACGTTCGCGAAAATCGACGGCCGACATTTCCCGGAATGTGTCGGTTGAATTCACCGTGGCCGACTCTGGGTGTTCGAGCTGCGGTGACGCGCTCGGAGTCGGTGGAACGAAACTCGACTCCATGGCCCGCGGAAATCTCGCGATGACATTCTTCGGTATCAACGGAAATCCCGACGGAGGTTGTGTCATGACGGCGATGTCCGAATCCCTCGCACGGGCGCGATCGGTGCTGTTCGTGCCTGGCCACCGGCCGGACCGCTTCGACAAGGCGGCCGCGACCACCGCCGACACCATCGTCCTCGACCTGGAGGACGCGGTCGGTCCCGACGAGAAGCCCGTCGCGCGCAAGAACGTCGCCGAGTGGCTCGCCGGTGGCGGACAGGGCATCGTCCGGATCAACGACGCCGACACCTCCTGGTACTCCGACGACGTCGCGATGCTCGCGGAGCGGCAGGCAGCGGTGATGCTGCCGAAGATCACCCACCCCGGTCAGGTGGTCGACCTGGTCCGCGCGCTCGCGCCTGGTTCGTGCGTGATCGCGATCCTGGAGACCGCGGCGGGAGTGCTCAACGCGCAGTCGATCTGCTCCGTGCCAGGCGTGGTCCGGGCCGCGTTCGGGAACGCCGATCTCGGGAGTGAGCTGGGGTTGGACCCGGCGCACCAGGCGTCGCTGGTCCACGCCCGCGCGCAGGTCGTGCTCGGGTCCGCGGCCGCCGGGATCGTGCCCCCCATCGACGGCGCGACGCTCGACCTCACCGACCGGGACGTGATCACCGCCGACGCGACACATGCGGCGGAGCTGGGCTTCACCGGCAAGGTCTGTCTGCACCCCAGGCAGGTCGACGTGGTCAACGCGGTCTTCACGCCCTCGCCCGAGGCGATCGAGTGGGCCCGCCGGGTTCTCGCCGCCGCGGACAGCGGTGGCTCGATCAAGGCCGTGGACAACCAGATCGTCGGCAAACCGATCATCGACCGGGCCAAGCGGTTGCTGGCGCAGGCCGGTTGCTAGCCGGGGAGGTCGGATGCACCAGGGCGTGTTCGAACGTCGGTCAGGACACGAGCAGGTGGTGTTCTGCCAGGACAGCGAGTCGGGGTTGCGGGCGATCATCGCCATCTATTCGACCGCGCTCGGACCGGCGTTGGGCGGGACCAGGTTCCACCCGTACCCGTCGGAGGAAGCCGCGCTGGCCGACGTTCTCGAGCTGGCCAAGGGCATGGCCTACAAGAACGCCGTGGCCGGGCTTCCCCACGGTGGCGGCAAGGCCGTGATCATCGGCGACCCGCGAGTGGACAAGTCAGACGCCCTCCTGCGTTCGTACGGCCGGTTCGTCGAGTCTCTGCACGGCACGTACATCACCGCCTGCGATGTCGGCACCACAGTGCGGGACATGGACGTCGCAGCTCAGGAGTCGCATTACGTCCTCGGCCGCTCACGAGCCGACGGTGGTGCCGGCGATTCGTCGGTGCTGACGGCGTTCGGGGTCTACCGAGCGATGCTCGCGTGCGCCGAGTACCGGTGGGGCACGCCGTCGGTGAAGGGGCTGCGGATCGCGGTCTCGGGTGTCGGCAAAGTCGGGTCGCTGCTGGCCAAACTCCTCGTCGAGCAGGGCGCGCGGGTGGTCGTCCACGACGTCGACGACGAGGCGGTGCGGCGCCTGCGCCTGGCTCGTCCCGAGATCCGCGCCGCGGTCGACGGGCCTGCCCTCATGCGCACGAAGGCGGACATCTTCGCACCCTGCGCCCTGGGCGGGGTCCTCGACGAACAGGCGGTGGGACTGCTGGGTTCGGAGATCGTCTGCGGCGCGGCCAACAACCAGCTCGCCGAGCCGGCAATCGCGAAGGAGCTGCACGATCGCGGCGTGCTGTACGCGCCGGACTACGTGGTGAACGCCGGCGGGGTCATCCAGGTGGCGGACGAGTTGCACGGGTTCACCTTCCAGCGGGCCAAACGCCGCGCCGCGAAGATCTTCGAAGCGACGCGGTACGTGCTGGAACTGGCCGACGAGGAGGGCTTGCCGCCTGCCACGGCGGCGGACCGGGTCGCGGAACGCCGGATGGCGGAGGCACGACAGCGCACCGCACGGGCCCGGGAGCGGGTCGAGGCACCCACGGGCACCGGGTAACACCGCCCGCCGGCGGGGCGACTTCCGGCACTGGCCGGGCCCGAGCGGAGGTGCCATGCGGAAGCGACCCGCGACGCGGAAAGTGGTGGTCGGGCGCTGGGCGTGGGTGCTCAGCCCGGCCACCCACAGCCTCGGGCCACTGGCGCTGGCCGTGCGCCGCATCGGACACCACCGCCCGGGTGGGGCGATGAAGAGCCCAAATCCTCTGGCCGCCATGCGCGCCGCGGGTGTCCACTGCGGGACGCGGCCGCGGCAGGAGTCAGCGGGCGCCGCCCGCTCGGGCGTGGCCGGAAGGAGGCAGCTCGATGACTTCCGACGAGCGGCGGGAGCGCTTGCGCCGCGTGCTGGACCTGATGTGGAACCAGGGCGAGCTCGACGCCTGCGAAGACCTCTGCGCGCCGCACTGCACGTTCCACGATCCGAACTTCGAGGTGGACGGGGTGGCCGGGTTCAAGCGCCAGGTCAGCGACCTGCGCACGGCCAACCCCGACCTGCACATGGACATCCACGACGTGCTCGTCGACGGCGACCTGTGCGCGATGCGGTTCACGGTGGGCGGCACGTCGCGGGCGGAGTTCCGCGGCCTGCCCGCCACCGGCAAGACGTACGTGATGACCGGCATGATGTGCGGCAAGTGGGCCGACGACCGCCTGGTCGAGATGTGGGTCAACTACGACCTGCTGGGCGCGTTGCAGCAGCTCGGCATCATCTCGGAGATGGCGCCGCGGGAGACGGCGGGCTGAAGTGGTGGGCGCTGCGCGGTCCGTGCAGCGCCCACCAGCCTCAGCGCAGCCGCACCAGCGCCTGCACCGGCACGTGGTCGGACGGGTAGCGGCCGTCCACGCGGAACGTGTTGATCGCCGCCGCCAGGACCGACACCCGCGAGTTCGCCAGGACCCAGTCGATGCGGTTGGCGCCCAGCACCGGCTCGCGGTAGTTCGGGAACGTGCCCCACTCCGGCGTCAGCTGCTTCGCGGCGGTGCGCCACGTGTCGGACAGCCCGCTCTCGACCAGCGTCCGGTACGACACCGAGTCCGCCGGGGTGTTGAAGTCGCCGGTCAGCACCACCGGCAGCGCCGGGTCGAAGCCGGCGATCCGGTCGCGCACCAGGGCCGCGCTGCGCTGCCGCGCGTTCTCCGACTGGTGGTCGAAGTGCGTGTTGACGTGCACGAACTCCTTGCCGGTGCGGGCATCCCGGAACCGCACCCAGGTCACCATGCGCACCACGTTGTTGCCCCAGGTCTTCGACCCGATCACGTACGGCGTGTCGGACAGCCAGAAGTGGTCGAAGTCGATCGGCTCGACGCGGCGGGTGTCGTAGTAGATGCTCATGAACTCGCCGCGCCCACCGCCCTCACGGCCCAGCCCGATCCACTCGTAGTGCTTGGGCAGGTCGGCCGCGATCTGCTTGACCTGGTGGTACAGGCCCTCCTGGATGCCCAGCACGGTCGGCTGCTCGATCTCCAGGAACCGCGCGATCACCGGCCGCCGGTCGGTCCACGAGTCCGGCGTGCCCGGCGCGGCCTTGGTGTCCAGGCGGATGTTGAACGTGGTCACGTGCAGGGTGTCGCCGGACGCGCGGCCGATGACCGCCTCGTCGGTCCGGGCCTGCGCCCCGTTCGCGGTCATCAGCGTCACCGCACCCGCGCCGGCGAGACCAAGTGCACCCCTTCGAGTGATGTCAGACATGTGGCGCACTTTGTCCGTTCCGCGTGTGGCGGCGCCGACCGTCAGGCAACACCCGGGCGAACAACGCGCGTCGATCTCACTCGAGTTCGGTGCCCCGGGTCTCGCGCAGGAACCAGACGCACACCGCGCAGATCACCGCGATCAGCGCGACGTACCCGGAAACCGGCAGGGACGAACCCGTCGAGGCGATGAGCTGCGTGGCCAGGATCGGGCTCACCCCGCCGCCGATCACGCCGCTGGCGTTGTACGCGATCGACGCGCCGGTGTAGCGGTAGCGGGTCGCGAACAGCTCCGGCAGGAACGCGCCCATCGGCGCGAACAACGCGGCGAACGCGATCATCCCGACGGCCATCGCGAGCGCGATCAGCACCGGCTCGCCCGTGTTGATCAACGCGAACATCGGGAACGCCCACACCACCGCGAGCACCGCGGCGCCCAGGCACACCCGGCGCCGGCCGACCCGGTCCGACCACGTGG
Source organism: Amycolatopsis thermalba (assembly GCF_023376025.1). Lineage (NCBI taxonomy): Bacteria > Bacillati > Actinomycetota > Actinomycetes > Pseudonocardiales > Pseudonocardiaceae > Amycolatopsis > Amycolatopsis thermalba. Next base: position 7,117,037 of record NZ_CP091196.1, on the reverse strand, counting down.
CGAGCAGCGGGGTCGCCAGGCCCATCACCAGCGCGCTGATCATCGCGCAGATCAGCAGCATGTTCTTGTCCAGCTCCAGCACCGTCGTGCCGTAGGACAGCGAGAACGTGGTGATCGTGTAGAAGAGCGTGTGCGCCAGGATGAACGCGCACGTGCTCAGGAACAACGTCTTCGGCTGCCGCTGCACGACCTCGACGATCGGCACCTTCGCCTTGTCGTGCTCGGCCATCGCGCGCTCGAAGACCGGCGTCTCCGCGATCTTCATCCGGATGTAGTAGCCGATGACGATCAGCAGCGAGCTGGCCAGGAACGGGATCCGCCAGCCCCAGTCGTCGAACGACTCCTGCGACATCGTCTGGCCCAGCACCAGGAACGCGCCGCCGGCGATGATGAACCCGATCGCCGGGCCCATCTGCGGGAAGCTCGACCACAGCCCGCGGCGGTTGCGCGGCGCGTACTCGGTGGCCAGCAGCACCGCGCCACCCCATTCGCCGCCGAGGCCGAAGCCCTGCAGGAACCGGCACAGCACGAGCAGGATCGGCGCGCCGATGCCGATCGCGCCGTAGGTCGGCAGCACCCCGATGGCGACCGTGCCGGTGCCCATGACCAGCAGCGACGCGACGAGCATCGCCTTGCGCCCGACCCGGTCGCCGAAGTGCCCGAACACCACCGCGCCGACCGGTCGCGCGATGAACCCGACGCCGAAGGTCGCGAACGCCGCCAGCGTGCCGGCGAGCGCGGAGAACGTCGGGAAGAACTGGTGCCCGAACACCAGCGCCGCGGCCGTGCCGTAGAGGTAGAAGTCGTAGAACTCGATGGCCGTGCCGATGAAGCTGGCGACAGCGATGCGCGAGGCCGACACCGGGGCGGCGGACGTCTGCGCGGCGGTACTCATCGGCTGCTCCTTCGGGGCCTGGTGATCCGGGTCGGAGTATCGGTGCCACCCCGCCCGCTGACGACCTACGGTGGTCGGGTTTTGCCGGCCGTCTTTCCTCATCCTGTCGAAACGGCCAGGTCAGTCCCGCACCAGGGGGAGCAGTCGCAGGCCGAGGTGCAGGGTGAGGCGGTGCTCCCCGTCGCCGAGGTCGAGCCCGGTGATCTCCTCGATCCGGTGCAGCCGGTAGTACAGCGACGTGCGGTGGATGTGCAGCGCGGCGGCGGTGTCCAGGCTCGACCCGGCGTGGTCGAGGTAGGCGGCGAGGGTTTCCACCAGCCGGCCGCTGGTGTCCTGCGCGAGCAGGTCGAGCAGCGGTTCCGGCAGCTGGGCGCGGGCCGGGGCGGGGATCTGCAGGAGTGTCGCGTAGGCGCCGAGGTCCTCCCAGCGCGCGATGCCGCCGAACCGGGGCAGCGTCGCGGCGGCCCGGACGGCGGTGGCGGCGCGGTCCCGGGCTGTCCAGGGCCTGCTGCCGCTGCCGATGCCGGCCACGCAGCGGGCGGAGCCGCCGAGCACGTCCTGAACCTGCCGGACGATCATCTCCGGATCGCCGCCGCCCAGCAGCACGCCCTGGTGACCGGAGACGTAGAAGGACGGTTCGCGCCCACGGGTGGCGGCCTCCAGCGCGGTGCGCAGGGCGACCTCGGTCCAGGCGCTCTCCCCGTCGATGACCTCGGCGATCAGCACCGTCGCGGAGTCGTGCGCGAGGCCGGCACGGTCGGCCGGCTCGCCGCTGAGCAGCTTGCGGAGGTTGTCCTCGCGGGCCGCGCGTTCGGAGTCGGCGACGAGGAAGTCCCGGTACAGCAGGGCGGCCATGGGTTCGGCGGCGGCCTTGATCGCCGCCAGGTCGGCGGCGGTGAGCGAGCCGTCCGGGTCGATGACCATCAGCAGGCCGAGCAGGGTGCCGCGCCAGCGCAGCGGCATGCTGACGCGGGCGAGCATGTCCAGGTCGGGGCGTGGCGGGATGACGCCGGGGCCGGTCCAGCGGGTCACCCCCTGCGCGAGGATGTGACCGATCGCCTCGCTGCCCGCGCTGCGCTGCAGCATCGCCCGCACCCGCACGGCGTCCTCGTCGCCGAAGTGCCTGCTCGCGCAGAGCAGCCGGACCGACGGATCGTTGATCGCCACCGACCGGCCGAGGGCTTCGGCGAGCGCGTCGACCTTCCGCTGCAGTTCGCTCTCGACCATGGATACATGATCCACCAGCCCGTTTCTCTGGTTTTCGGAACGGCCGCCGGGCGATCTTCGACGCCCGGCGGTTCCCGGTGGGCCGGTGGCGTGCCGATACTGCGGCGCATGGGGAGACTGGACGGCAAGGTGGCGCTCGTCTTCGGCGCGGGCTCCAGCGGCGACGGGATGAGCAACGGCAAGGCGGCGGCGCTCGCGTTCGCGCGGGAGGGGGCGCGGGTCGCGGCGATCGACATCCGCGCCACGGAGGCGGAGCGCACGGCCGCGGACATCGCGGCGGCTGGCGGTTCGGCCGTGGCGCTGACCGCGGACGTCACGGACGAAGCGCAGGTCGCCGCTGCCGTCGAGGCCGCCTCGGTGCTGGGGCCGCCGTCGGTGCTGCACAACAACGTCGGCGCCACCCGGGTGGGGGACGTGGTGGACCTGTCCCTGCCGGAGTGGGACGCCGCGCTGGCGGTGAACCTCCGGCCGGTGTTCCTGACCTGCAAGTACGTGGTGCCGCGGATGCTCGCGGCCGGCGGCGGCGCGATCGTGAACGTCTCGTCGATCGCCTCGATCCGGGACACCGGTTACGTCTACCCGGCCTACAGCGCGGCGAAGGCGGCGGTGAACCAGCTGACGGTGTCGCTGGCGCTGCACTACGCCGCGAGCGGGATCCGGGTGAACGCGATCCTGCCCGGCCTGATCGAGACGCCCCTGGTGACGCGTGGCATCGCGGCCGACCCCGCTGAGCTGGCGCGGCGGCACGCGGCCAGCCCGACGGGACGGATGGGCAGCCCGTGGCACGTGGCCGCCGCGGCGGTGTTCCTCGCCTCGGACGAGGCGGCCTACGTCAACGGGGTGTGCCTGCCGGTGGACGGCGGGCTGACCGCGCGGTGCGCGTGAGTCACTTCCGGATGCGGCCGAGGGCGCGGACCACCGCGATGCACCGGTCCTCGACGTAGTTCAGCCCGCCGGCCTCGGCGATGCGCCGGGCCTCCGCCGACACGATGCCCTGCTGCAGCCACAGCGTCTTCGCCCCGATGGCGACCGCCTGCTCCGCCACGCCGGGTGCCTCGCGCGACGGCCGGAACACGTCGACGAGGTCCACCGGTTCCGGGATGTCGGCCAGGGTCCGGTAGACCTTCTCGCCCAGGAGCTCGTCCGCCGAGGGGTGGACCGGGATCACCCGGAATCCGGCGGCCTGCATCGCGGCCGGGACCGAGTGCGCGGCCTTCGCCGGGTCGCGGCTCAGCCCCACCACGGCGATGGTCTTCGCGGCTTTCAGGACTTCTTCGGCTAGGTCGGCCATACCTCGTGAAACCCCCGGCGAGCAGGCGCTATTCCACCGCGAGCCCGCGGGCGGCGCGGACCGAGGCGAGCAGGTCCATCGACACCCGCGGGTCGAACGCCATCTGCTGCCGGGCCAGCGCGAGCAGCTGCGGCTCGCCGCCGGGCACGCCGTACAGCCGGTCACGGGTGAGGTCGTCGGTGAACACCTCCAGGATCGTCGCGCTGAACAGCAGGTACGCGGCGGCCTGCGCGCGCAGCGCCGCCAGACCCTCGCCCGAGGTGATCCTCGCCGCCAGCGCACGCAGTTCGCCGGGCCCGCGCACGGCCGGGATGCGCACCAGGTCCGCGATCAGGCTCGACCGCTCGGGCGAGGGCTCGACGGTGCGCGCGGCTCCGGTGAACGCGTGTGCCTTGCGGTCCAGCTCGCGCCGGACCAGCAGCTCGACGACGGCGCTCAACGGCTGTCCGGCGGGGAGGTCGAGCAGTTCGACGACGGTGCGCCGCAGGTCGCGGGGCAGGCCGCCGGACAGGCAGTGGCACAGGCAGACGAACTGCTCCGGCAACCCGGGCACGCGGCGGCTGATCCAGGCGCGCGTGTCGTCCGGCGTGAAGTTGTCCAGCCGGACCATCTCGGAGAACGCACTGTCGAACGCGTCCCGCGCCGGGATGCCGCGGCGCTCGAACGAGACGATCGCGTCGTCGGACACCGACACCAGGAACAGGCAGCCGGGCACGTCGAAGACGCCCTTGATGTCGTTGATCAGCTCCTGGGCCTTCTCCGGCTCGGCGATCTTGTCCAGCTCGTCGATCGCGATCACCAGCCGGTCGGTCACGTGCGCGGCCCGCAGCACGCCGGCCGCGTACTCGGCGAAGGCGCGGAACTCGTCGACCACCTCCGGGTAGCTGAGCTGCTGCTCGGCGCTCTGCGTGGAGCGGGTCCAGCCGGCCTCGCCCTTGAGCGGCAGGGTGAGCTTGCCGGACCAGCCGGTGGTGTAGGTCTGCAGGAACCGGATGCGGCGCAGCTGCTGCCCGGCGACCGCCCGCAGCTCGCGCAGGCGCGGGTCGGCCCGCCGCGCCGGACGCAGCCCGCGCGCCGTCCGCCACACCGACGCGGCGAGGTCCACCACGACCACGAGCGCGACCAGCGCGGCGAGCACCAGGACGGCGATCCGCCAGCCGGTCAGGCCGGTGAACAGCGGGGGCGGATCGGTGACGAACCGCAGCGGTGGCCGGCCCCACGCCCACGCCCCGAGCAGCACCGGCACCGCGATGGCCACGAGGTGGGCGAGCAGGGAGCGGACCAGCTGCGCGGCCCGCTCCCGCCGCCGGACCGGGGCCACCAGGCGCGCGAAGGTCGCCCAGCGTCGCGGCCGGCCGGTGCCGTGGGTGCGGGTGATGACCTCCTTGCACAGCAGGGCGTGCAGGTACAGGACGAAGTCGCGGGCGTCGTAGCGGGCGGGCGCGGAGGCGATCACCGCGAGCGGCGGCCGGTCCGGATCACCGAGCACCCCGTCGGCGACGAACCGGATCGCGGTGGTCTTGCCCACGCCGCGGTGCCCGGCGAGCGCGATCGCCCCGGTCGCCGACCGCGCGACGGCGGTGCGCAACCGCTCCCCGGCGCCCGTGATCACCGGGGTCGCGGTGGGGGATTCGGCGTGCAGACCGTCGACCGCGCGGTAGGTGAACTCGGTGCTGTCCGGCGGAGTCCGCTTCTCCTCGACGAACCGGACCAGGGCCGGCCACACGATCCGCTCGACCGCGTACACGCGCCAGAGGTCCTCCACCGGCAGTGTGCCGACGCGGCGGAACAGCCGCCGCAGCGGCGCGATCCAGCGGTACCCGATGCGGCAGGCGATCGCCAGCACGGCGAGGTAAGCGGCGACCCCGAACACGGCGAACCCCCACGGCAGGTTCGGCCACGCGCGGACCAGCAGCAGGTGGTAGCCGAACACCACGGCGAAGGCGGCGGCGAGCCGGAGGTCGGCCGGCCGGTGCCCGGGCAGGCGCGACGCGATCACGCCTTCGAAGGCAGGGTCGCGCAGGAAGGTGGCGCGTTCGGTGTCCAGCCGTTCCCGCAGCTCCGGGTCCCCGGCCAGCGCCTCGTGCGCCTCCCGCACCGGGATCCGCTCGGCGGCGAGCAGCTCGCGCGCGTCGTCGGTCACCAGGACGTTCGCGATCAGCCCGTCGTCCCCCACGGCGATCAGACTAGATCAGCGCACCACCACGACGTGCTCCCCGCGGGGGACGAACTCGCCGATCACCGGGGCGCCCGGGATCTCGCCGGCCAGCAGGAGGCCGCCCGAGGTCTGGGCGTCGGCCAGCAGCAGGGCCTCCTCCTCGCGCACCGCGGACAGGTCGGTGTGCGGCCGGACCCAGTCGAGGTTGCGCCGCGTGCCGCCGCTGACGTAACCCGCCGCCAGCGCCGCCCGTGCTCCCTCCACATAGGACACCACGGCGGCGTCCACGACGGCGGTCACCCCGCTGGCGCGCGCCATCTTGTACAGGTGCCCGAGCAGGCCGAAGCCGGTCACGTCGGTCGCGGCCGGGATACCGGCGTCGAGCGCGGCCCGGGCGGCCGGGGCGTTGAGGGTGGTCATCACGTCGATGGCCGCGGGGAAACGCTCGCCGGTCACCTTGTGCCGGGAGTTCAGCACACCGATGCCCAGCGGCTTGGTCAGCGACAACGCCATCCCCGGCCGGGCGGAATCGTTGCGCAGCAGGCGGTCCGGGTCGCCGACGCCGGTCACCGCGAGCCCGTACTTCGGCTCCGGGTCGTCGACGCTGTGCCCGCCGGCGAGGTGGCAGCCGGCGTCGGCGCAGATGTCCGCCCCGCCACGCAGCGCCTCGGCCGCCAGCTCGAACGGCAGCACCTCCCGCGGCCAGCCCAGCAGGTTGACCGCCACGACCGGGCGGCCGCCCATCGCGTAGACGTCGGACAGCGCGTTGGCCGCCGCGATGCGCCCCCAGTCGTAGGCGTCGTCGACCACCGGGGTGAAGAAGTCGGTGGTGGCGATCAGCGCGAGCCCATCGGAGATCCGCACCGCGGCGGCGTCGTCCCCGTCGTCCAGGCCGACCACCAGTTCGCCCACCGGATCGGACGGCCGCCTGCCGACCAGCCCGCGCACCACGTCCTCCAGCTCCCCGGGCGGGATCTTGCACGCGCACCCGCCGCCGTGCGCGTACTGCGTGAGTCGATGGCCCATGCCCTCATCGTGCCGCCTTCGCGCTGCGGCGGCCGCGCGAAGTTGCGATCATGGGGTATCCCGCAGGGAGGCGTATCCGGTCTGGTGGCCGGCGCGGTCTTCAAAACCGTTGAGCGGCAGGCGCTGTCGCTGGCGGGTTCGATTCCCGTCCGCCTCCGCCACCCAGGGAGGAGCGAGGAGTGGCGGACCCCCGTCGCCGCGTGCCGCGAACCGACGTGCTGCTCGCGCACCCGCGCCTGGCCGAGGCGGAGCGCGTGCTCGGCCGCGCCCTGGTCAAGGCCGCGGTGGTGGCGGCGCAGGACCGGGCCCGCGCCGGGGAGATCGAGCCGGAACAGGTCGCCGAGCAGGCCATCGCGGCGCTGCCGGTGGCAGCGACCACGCTGCGGCCGGTGGTCAACGCGACCGGCGTCGTCGTGCACACCAACCTGGGCCGGGCGCCGTTGTCGCGGGCCGCGCTGGACGCGGTGGTCACGGCCGGGCGGAGCACCGACGTCGAGTTCGACCTCGCGACCGGCCGCCGCGCGCGCCGTGGCCGCGGTGCGCTGGCCGCGCTCGCCGACGCGGTGCCGGCCGCGGGCGGGGTGCACGTGGTGAACAACAACGCCGCCGCCCTGCTCCTGGCCGCGCTCGCGCTCGCGCCCGGCAGGGAGATCGTGATCAGCCGCGGCGAGCTGGTCGAGATCGGCGACGGGTTCCGCATCCCCGAACTGCTGGCGTCCACCGGCGCGCGGCTGCGCGAGGTCGGCACGACGAACCGGACGAGCCTGCGCGACTACGCGGCCGCGCTCGGCCCGGACACCGGGTTCGTGCTCAAGGTGCACCCGTCGAACTTCCGGGTCACCGGCTTCACCGCGGAGGCGTCGGTGCGTGAGCTCGCCACGCTGGAGGCGCCGCTGGTCGTCGACATCGGGTCCGGGCTGCTGGCGCCGCACCCGGTCCTGCCGGACGAACCGGACGCGACCACCGCCCTGCGCGACGGCGCCGATCTGGTGACCGCGAGCGGGGACAAGCTCCTCGGCGGCCCGCAGGCCGGGTTGCTGCTGGGCTCGGCCGGCCTGGTGGAGCGGTTGCGCCGCCATCCCGCCGCCCGGGCGCTGCGGGTCGACAAGCTGACCCTCGCCGCGCTGGAGGCGACCCTGCGCGGGCCGGAACCGCCGGTCGCGCGGGCACTGGTCGCCGATGTCGCGGAGCTGCGCCGCCGGGCGGAAGCGCTGGCCGCGCGGATTCCCGGCGCGAGCGTGGTGTCCTGCCGGGCGGCGGTCGGTGGTGGCGGGGCGCCCGGGGTGGAGCTGCCGTCGGTCGCGGTGAGCCTGCCCGAGTCGTGCGCGGAGCCGCTGCGGACCGGGACGCCGTCGGTGGTGGGCCGCGTCGAGCACGGCCGGTGCCTGCTGGACCTGCGCACGGTCGGCCCGGACGAGGACGAACTGCTGCTCGCGGCGGTGCGCGCGTGTACGTCGTAGCGACCGCGGGGCACGTCGACCACGGCAAGTCGACGCTGGTCGAGCGGCTCACCGGCACCTGGCCCGACCGGCTGGCGGAGGAGCAGCGGCGGGGGCTGACGATCGAGCTGGGGTTCGCGTGGACGGAGATCGACGGGCGGCGGCTGGCGTTCGTCGACGTGCCCGGGCACGAGCGGTTCGTGCCGAACATGCTCGCCGGGGTCGGACCGGTGCCGGCCGTGGTGTTCGTGGTCGCCGCGAACGAGGGGTGGATGCCGCAGTCGGCCGAGCACCTGGCGGCGCTGGCGGCGCTCGGCGTCCGGCACGCCCTGCTGGTCGTGACGAAGGCCGACCTCGCCGACCCGGGGCCGGCGGCGGAGGAAGCGCTTTCCCACCTGGCGGTGCTGGGCCGGGTCGACGCGGTGTCGATCGGGCGCGGCGGCGACCTCGCGCCGGTGCGGCGGGCGCTGTGCACGCTGGTCGACCGGCTGCCCGCGCCGGATCCGGCGGCGGACGTGCGGCTGTGGGTGGACCGGGCGTTCACTGTCCGCGGCGCCGGGACGGTGGTGACCGGGACGCTCGCGGGCGGCACCCTGCGCGCCGGGGACGAGCTGGAGCTGGGCGGCGAGCGGGTGAGCGTGCGTGGCCTGCAGTCGCTCGGGGAGACGGAGACCGAGGTGACCGCGGTGGCGCGGGTCGCGGTGAACCTGCGTGGCGTGGACCGGGACCGGGTGCGGCGCGGGGACGCGTTGCTGACGCCCGGCGCGTGGGTGCACACGTCGGAGGTGGACGTGGCGGTGCGCGCGCAGGGGGAGTTGCACCGGGAGCTGGTGCTGCACCTGGGCGCGGCGGCGGTACCGGTGCACGTCCGTCCACTCGGGACGGACGCGGCGCGGTTGCGGCTGCGCGTGGCGTTGCCGCTGCGGATCGGGGACACCGGGCTGCTGCGGGACCCGGGCGAGCACCGGATCGCGGCCGGGATCACGGTGCTGGACGTGCGGCCGCCGCCGCTGGGGCGTCGCGGGGCCGCGCGGGAGCGGGCGGCGGAGCTGGCGTCCGGGCGGGTGCCGCCACCGCCGATCGCGCGTGCGAGCGAGCTGCGCGCGATGGGCTTTCCGTTGGCCGGCAAGCGGATCGGCGAGTGGGTCGTGGACTACGACGCGCTCACCCGGGCGCGCGAGAAGGCCCTGTCGCGGTTCGACGAGTGGTCATCTCATCATCAGGTGGCGGCCGGGATGCCGGTGGAGGCGCTGCGGCAGGCGGTGGGCCTGCCCGCGGCCGAGCTGGTGCCGGCCGCGCTGGACGGCACGGGGCTGGAGATCACCGAAGGGACCGTGCGGCGCCCGGGTGCGGGGCTGCCGGCGCGGGTGCTGTCGGCACTGGGGCGGCTGGACCAGCGGTTCCGGGCACATCCGTTCCGCGCTCCCGAGGCCGACGAGCTCGCGGAACTGGGATTGGGCCAGCGCGAGCTGGCGGCGGCGGTGCGGGCGGGACGGCTGGTCCGGATCGGGGAGGGTGTGTTCCTCGGTCCGGACGCGCCGGCCCGCGCGGCGGAGGCGCTGGTGACGCTGCCGCAGCCGTTCACGGTCAGCGAGGCCCGGCGCGCCCTGGACACGACCCGCCGGGCGGCGGTGCCGTTGCTGGAGCTGCTCGACGCCCGCGGGATCACGGTCCAGGGCGCGGATTCCCGCCGCCACCTGCGCTGAGCTGGAGCGACACGCGGGTTTCGCTCGGAAGCGTGACGGGTACTCGACTCACGGTGAGGAGAGGAGCTCGTCATGGACACGAACGCCTATGTGGCCTTCCTGGTGATAGGCGCGCTGATCGTCTTGGTCGACGGCCAGTTCGTCTACCACAGCGGGAAGCGGTACCTGGCGAACGGGCAGGGCGAATCGGAATCGGGGGCGTCCATGGCCCGGCTGGTCGCGGTGTTGTTCCACATCGCGACGCTGGGTGTGCTCGCGCTCATCTCGACGATCGACTTCCCCGGCGGCACCACGCCGACGGCGATCGTGGGACGCGTCGGCGTGTTCCTGCTGGTACTGGCGCTGGCCCACGGCATCACGATCGCCGTGCTGTCGCGTCAGCGCGAGGAACAGGTCGTCGAGCAGATCAACACGCGGATGAACACCCCGCGCCCCGCGGACCATTCGCTGAACGACCCGGTCGTCTCCCCGGTGCCTGGTCAGGAGGGCCGCGACCCGCGCGTCAGCCCCAGCATCGAGAGCGGCACCCCGTACACGACCGACCGGTACTAGCGGTTCAGGCTCCGCAGCAGTTCCAGCGTGCGGGCCTGCTCCGCCGGTGACCCGGCGAGCGCGGCGGCGAATTCGGTGGCTCCGGCGTCCAGGTGGCGCCGGAGCTGCCGTTCGACCGCATCCTCGTCCCCGGCGACGACCGTCTCCGCGACCTCCCGCACCCCCTCCCGATCGAGGACCGCGCGGTACGCGGGCATCGTCGCGGCCATGCCGTACTCCCGCGTGATCCGCGCGCGGACCGCGGCCGGATCGTCGGTCACCGCCACGATCACGCCGGTGACCACCCGTGGTTCCGCCCGTCCCGCCGCGGCTTTCCGGATCTTCGGGACGATGTGGTCGCCGAGCGTCCGCGGTCCGGCCCAGGTGGTGATCGTCCCGTCCGCCAGCTCACCCGCGATGCGCAACGTCAGGTCGCCGAGCGCGGACACCAGCAGGGCGGGCGGCTGCGCGCCGGTGACCTCCACCTGTGCCCGCGCGGCCAGCGTTTCGCCTTGGTAGGCAACGGATTCCCCGCGCAGCAGCGGGCCCAGGGCGGTCAGGTACTCGCGCAGGTGCCGCGCCGGCTTGTCGTAGGAGAGGCCGTACTGGTCCTCGATCATCACCGGGTGGCTGAGCCCGACGCCGAGGCTGAGCCGGTTGCCGGTGACCGACTGGGTGCTCAGCGCCCGCGTGGCCAGCGTGATCGGGTGCTGCGGCCAGGTCGGCACGATCGCGGTGCCCAGTTCGATCCCGGGCACCTCTCGCCCGGCCACGGCGAGCGCGGTCAGCGGGTCCCAGCTGAACCGCTGGCCCAGCCACAGGGCGGGCAGCCCGGAGCGCGCCGCCGCGACGATGTCGTCGATGGTCTTGCTCGCGGTGTCGACCATCAGGCCGATCCTCATGGTTTTCCCCCTTCGTAGGCGGCGCGGTGCTGGTTCCCGATCTCGGTGAACAGGTCGGCGACCCGGGGCGCCAGCTCGGCCAGCACCGCCGGGTCCGGTTCGGCCGCCGGTTCGAAGGCGCCGCGCACGGTCGCGGCGAGCAGATCCGCGGCGCCCGGGTGCGGCGGGGACAGGAAGAAGCCTTCGAGCGTGGCGTGCCAGGCGTAGCGCAGGTCGTCGAACGGCAGGTCGGTGCGCACCAGGTCGTGCTCGGCGAGCAGCCACAGGTAATCGGCGAAAGCCTCGTCGTGCCGCGACTCCGCCCGGTCGCGAGCCAGCTTGCCGAGCACGGCGGGATCGGCGCGCACGTGGGCGCGCAGCAGGGGACGGCCGGCGACCGACTCGAAGTTCACGCGGGTCAGCTCGTGCAGCAGAACCGTGCGCGGGTCCGCGCGGATCGCGGCCACCAGCTCGTCGGCGGCCGCGGCCAGCTCGCGCCGGAACACCGCGCGGAACAGGTCCTGCCGCGACTTCCAGTGCAGGTAGACGGTGCCCTTGCCGATACCGGCCCGCTCGGCCACGTCGTCGACGGTCACCTTCTGGTAGCCCCAGCGCAGCAGCAGGCCGGCGGCCACGTCGAGGATGCGTTCCGCCCGCTCCCGCCGATCCATGCGGGTGATCTTATGACTGATTTTGAATTTCAGTCAACGGTCAGCAGTGTCCCGTCGTCGGAGTGGTCTCGTCCGGCGTGCCGGGCCAGGGTGGGGCGGTGGCCGCGACGACCTCCAGGCCGTGCGGGCCCGCGCGGAACTGGAAGGTCGTGCCGAGCGGGATCGTCAGGCACACGCCCGGCGTCAGCTCGGTGAGCGGCGTTCCGCAGGTGCGAGGTCTGGAAGGGCTGCACGGCATCCGGCAGTTCGTCGGCTGCCGCTAGGAACAGATCGCGCCCTGGGCCGCGGACCCGACCAGCCGCGCGTACTTCGCCAGCACGCCCGTCCGGCGCGGCAGCTCCGGCGGTTCCCAGCCGGCGCGCCGCGCCTCCAGTTCCTCGGCGGAAATCCCCACGTCGAGCGTCCGCGTCTCCATGTCCAGCACGATCGGGTCGCCGTCGCGGACGAAGGCGATCGGGCCGCCGTGCGCGGCTTCCGGGGCGACGTGCCCGATGCACAACCCGGTGGTCCCGCCGGAGAACCGCCCGTCGGTGAGCAGCAGGACGTCCTTGCCCAGCCCGGCGCCCTTGATCGCGCCCGTCACGGCCAGCATCTCGCGCATCCCGGGCCCGCCGCGCGGCCCCTCGTACCGGATCACCACCACGTCGCCGGGCTGCAGCGTCGGCAGCGCGTCCATCGCCGCCTGCTCCCCGTCGAACACGCGCGCCGTGCCCTCGAACCGCGACGAGTCGAACCCGGCGCTCTTCACCACCGCACCTTCCGGCGCGAGGCTGCCGTGCAGGATCGTCAGCCCGCCGGTCGGGTGGATCGGGTTCGACAGCTTCCGCACCACCTCGCCGTCCAGCTCCGGCGGCGCCAGCTCGGCCAGGTTCTCCGCCAGCGTCTTGCCCGTCACCGTCAGGCAGTCGCCGTGCAGCAGACCCGCGTCGAGCAGGGCCTTCATCACCACCGGCACCCCGCCGACCCGGTCCACCGCGGTCATCACGTGCCGCCCGAACGGCTTGACGTCGGCCAGGTGTGGCACCCGGTCACCGATCCGGGTGAAATCGTCCAGCGTCAGCTCGACCTGCGCCTCGTGCGCGATCGCCAGCAGGTGCAGCACCGCGTTGGTCGACCCGCCCAGCGCCATCACGACGGCGATCGCGTTCTCGAACGCCTCGCGCGTCAGCACGTCCCGCGCGGTGATCCCGGCGGCGAGCATCCCGACCACGGCCTCGCCGCTCTCCCGCGCGAACCGGTCCCGCCGCCGGTCCACCGACGGCGGGCTGGCCGACCCGGGCAGCGACATGCCCAGCGCCTCCGCCGCGCAGGCCATCGTGTTGGCCGTGTACATGCCGCCACACGCGCCCTCGCCAGGGCAGATCGCGCGTTCGATCTTGTCGACCTCCGCGCGCGAGATCAGCCCGCGGGCACACGCGCCGACGGCCTCGAACGCGTCGATGATCGTCACCTCGCGTCCGTCGACGTTGCCCGGCAGGATCGACCCGGCGTAGAGGAACACCGCGGCGACGTCCAGACGGGCGGCGGCCATCAGCATCCCGGGCAGGCTCTTGTCGCAGCCGGCCAGCAGCACCGCGCCGTCCAGCCGCTCGGCCTCCATCACCGTCTCCACCGAGTCGGCGATGATCTCCCGGGACACCAGCGAGAAGTGCATGCCCTCGTGGCCCATCGAGATGCCGTCGGAGACGGAGATCGTGCCGAACTCCATCGGGAAGCCGCCGCCGGCGTGCACCCCCTGTTTGCTCGCCTGCGCCAGCCGTTGCAGGGACAGGTTGCACGGTGTTATCTCGTTCCATGACGAGGCGATGCCGATCTGCGGTTTGGCGAAGTCCTCGTCGCCCATTCCGACCGCACGCAGCATGCCCCGCGCCGCCGCGCGTTCCAGCCCATCCGTCACGTCCCGCGACCGGGGTTTGAGGTCAGCCATGGTGAGCACGATAGGCCGGAGATCCATTATCTACACAACGTTGACGACCGAGAGCAAGTTGTAGAGAATCGAAGTCATGACGACGGTGTCATTCGATCGGCGACCGGACTCCTACCGGCACTGGCGGCTCCGCATCGAGCCGCCGCTGGCCTGGCTGGAGATGGACGTCGACGAGAACGGCGGCCTGGTTCCCGGCTACGAGCTCAAGCTCAACTCCTACGACCTGGGCGTCGACATCGAGCTGTACGACGCCGTCCAGCGGCTGCGCTTCGAGCACCCCGAGGTGCGCGCGGTCATCCTCACCAGCGCCAAGGACAAGGTGTTCTGCGCCGGCGCGAACATCCGGATGCTGGCCGGCTCCTCGCACGAGTGGAAGGTGAACTTCTGCAAGTTCACCAACGAGACCCGCAACGGCATCGAGGACGCCACCGAGAACTCCGGTCAGATCTACCTCGCCGCGGTCAACGGCAGCTGCGCCGGCGGCGGCTACGAAATCGCCCTGGCCTGCGAGAAGATCCTGCTGGTCGACGACAACTCCTCGACCGTCGCGCTGCCCGAGGTGCCGTTGCTCGGCGTGCTGCCCGGCACCGGCGGCCTCACCCGGGTCACCGACAAGCGCCGCGTCCGCAAGGACCGCGCCGACGTGTTCGCCACCCGCCCGGACGGCGTGAAGGGCCGCACCGCGGTCGACTGGCGCCTGGTCGACGAGCTGGTCCCGCGCCAGGAGTTCCGCGCGATCGTCGAGCAGCGGGCCCGCGAACTCGCCGCGCGGAGCACCCGGCCGCAGGACGCGCAGGGCATCGTGCTCGAACCGCTCGAGCGCACCGAAGACGACGACCGCATCACCTACCCGAACACCACCGCCGAGCTGGACCGGGCCGCCGGCGTCGTCACCATCACCGTCCACGGGCCACACGAGGACGGCTGGCTGCTCGCGATGACCCGCGAGCTGGACGACCTCATCCTGCGCCTGCGCACCAACGAACCCGAGCTGGGCACCTGGGTCTTCCGCACCGAGGGCGACCCGGACGCCGTGCTCGCCGCCGAACGCGAGGTGCTCACCGGTTCCGACTGGCTGTCCAACGAAATCCTGCACTACTACAAGCGCACGCTGAAACGGCTCGACGTCACCAGCCGCAGCCTCATCGCCCTGATCGAACCGGGCAGCTGCTTCGCCGGGGTGCTGCTGGAACTGGCGCTGGCCTGCGACCGCCAGTACATGCTGGACGGCCCTCCGATCGACGACGAGGACAGCGAGGAGCGCGCGTGCCTCGTGCTGTCGGACGCGAACTTCGGCGCGTTCCCGATGGGCAACGGCCTGTCCCGCCTGGAATCCCGGTTCTACGGCGAGCACGACCACCTCGACTGGCTCAAACGCGAACGCGACCGGCGCCTGTCCGCGGGCGAGGCCGTCGAGCTGGGCCTGGTCACCGAGGCGCCGGACGACATCGACTGGGAGGACGAGATCCGGATCGTGCTGGAGGGGCGCGCAGCGCTGTCGCCGGACGCGCTCACCGGCATGGAGGCCAACCACCGGTTCGTCGGCCCGGAAACCATCGAGACCAAGATCTTCGGCCGCCTGACGGCCTGGCAGAACTGGATCTTCACGAGACCGAACGCCTCGGGCCCGGACGGCGCGCTGCGCCGCTACGGCACCGGCCAGAAGGCGACCTTCGACCGCAAGCGGGTGTGAGATGCCGACCAGGATCGACTACGACGCCAAGATCCCGAACAACGTGGAGCTGTCCGACAACCGGCGCCTGCAGCGGGCGCTGGAGGGCTGGCAGCCGAAGTTCATGCACTGGTGGGCCGAGATGGGCCCGGCGCTGGAGACGCAGGGCGTGTACCTGCGCACGGCGGTCAGCGTCGGCCGTGAGGGCTGGGCGCACTTCGACCACGTCGTGCCGCAGGACTACCGCTGGGGCATCTTCCTGTCCGAGCGCGACCCGGACCGCCGGATCGCGTTCGGCGAGCACCGCGGCGAGCCGGCGTGGCAGCAGGTGCCCGGCGAGTACCGCGCCGACCTGCAGCGGCTGATCGTCATCCAGGGCGACACCGAGCCGGCGTCGGTGGAGCAGCAGAAGCTGCTCGGCCTGACCGCGCCCAGCCTGTACGACCTGCGCAACCTCTTCCAGGTCAACGTGGAGGAGGGCCGTCACCTGTGGGCGATGGTCTACCTGCTGCACGCCTACTTCGGCAAGGAGGGCCGCGAGGAGGCCGAAGCGCTGCTCTACCGCAACTCGGGCAGCCCGGACACGCCGCGCATCCTCGGCGCGTTCAACGAGGAGACCGCGGACTGGCTCGCGTTCTACATGTTCACCTACTTCACCGACCGCGACGGCAAGTACCAGCTGGGCACGCTCAAGGAGTCCGCGTTCGACCCGCTGTCGCGGACCTGCGAGTTCATGCTCAAGGAGGAGGCGCACCACATGTTCGTCGGCACCACCGGTGTCGACCGGGTGGTCACGCGCAGCGCCGAGCTGATCCGCGAGCACGACACGATGGACATCGCCGCGCACGGCGGCATCCCGCTGGACATCATCCAGCGCTACCTGAACTTCCACTACACCGTCTCGCTCGACCTGTTCGGCAGCGAGACGTCGACGAACGCGGCCAACTACTACACCTCCGGCCTCAAGGGCCGCTGGATGGAGACCCGCCGCAAGGACGACCACCAGCTCACCGACGACGCGGCGCTGCTGGAGAAACCGCGCGACGACGGCACCTGGACCACCGAGGAGATGCAGAAGATCCTGCTGCTCAACCTCGACCTGCGCACCGAGTACATCGCCGACTGCGAATCCGGGGTCAAGCGGTGGAACAAGATCCTCGCCGATGCCGGCATCGACTTCCGGTTCCGCCTGCCGCACCCTGGTTTCAACCGGAAAGTCGGCATAAACTCCGGCCACCACATCACGCCGGACGGGACGATCGTGGACGAAGCGACCTGGGAGCGCAGCCGCAGGCACTGGCTGCCCACCGACGAGGACCTGGCGTTCGTCCGCTCGCTCATGCACCCGGTGTACGAGCGGGGCAAGATCGCGAGCTGGGTGGCGCCGCCGCGGCAGGGCATCAACGGGAAGCCGTTCGACTACGAGTACGTGTACCTGTGAATCCTGCGAAGGGCGGGCGCGATGGCCGAGTTCAACGCCGCGGACTACCTGGTCGACCGGCACGTCCGGGACGGTGACGGCGCCCGTACCGCGGTCGTCACGGTCTCCCGCACGCTCACCTACGCGGAACTGTCCGAAGCGGTGCACCGCGTCGCGGGCGGGTTGACCGGCATCGGTGTGCGGCCCGAGGAACGGGTCATGTTGTGCATGGTGGACGGCGTCGAGATGCTCACCGGCATCCTCGGCGCGATGTGCGCCGGGGCGGTGCCGGTGCCGGTGTCGACCATGGTGACCGGGCCCGAGCTGGGCCGGGTGCTCGCCGACTCGCGGGCCCGCGTGCTGTGCGTGTCCGGCGAGTTCGCCGCGGCCGCGAAGGAGGCGGTCGAGCTGGCGCCGGAGGTCACCGACGTCGTCCTGGACCGGGCGGACGCGGCCCAGTTCTCTTCGATGTCCACACACGACTGGTCGCGTCTGTCCACGGCGGACCCGCGGGAAACCTACGCCACCTGGGAGGATTCGCCCGCGCTGTGGCTGTACACCTCCGGCACGACCGGCCGTCCCAAGGGCGCGATGCACCGGCACGCGAGCATCCGCGCGGTGTGCGAGACCTACGGACGGCAGGTGCTCGGCATCCGGCCGGACGACCGGTGCTTCTCGGTCGCCAAGCTGTTCTTCGCCTACGGCATCGGCAATTCCGCGTTCTTCCCGCTGTCGGTGGGCGCGAGCACGGTGTTCGAACCGGGCCGCCCGACGCCGCAGCTGGTGGCCGACCGGGTGCGCGCCGAGCGGCCGACGTTGTTCTTCGGCGTGCCGACGTTCTACTCCGCCCTGCTGTCCGCCGACCTGCCGCGCGACACGTTCTCCTCGGTGCGCCAGGCGGTTTCCGCCGGTGAGCCGCTGCCCGCGGTGCTGTTCGAGCGGTTCCGGGAGCGGTTCGGGGTGGAGATCCTGGACGGCATCGGGTCCACCGAGGCGCTGCACATCTTCCTGTCCAACCGGCCGGGCGCGGTGGTGCCGGGCACGACGGGCGTCGCGGTGCCCGGGTACGACCTGGAGATCCGCGATCCGCTGGGCACGGTGATCGAGACCACCGGGCAGCCCGGCGAGCTGTACGTGCGCGGGCCGTCGACGGCGTTCGGGTACTGGAGCCGGTACGAGACGTCGAAGCAGGTGTTCCAGGGCGAGTGGCTGCGGACGGGCGACAGCTTCGTGCGCAACCCGGACGGCACGTACACGTGTCTCGGCCGGTTCAACGACATGCTGAAGGCGGGCGGGATCTGGGTGTCGCCGGCGGAGGTCGAGCAGCGGTTGCTGCAGCACCCGGACGTGGCCGAGGTGGCGGTGGTGGCGGCGCCGGACTCCGACGGCATCGAGAAGCCGGTGGCGTGCGTGGTGCCGGCCGCCGGGCGGACGGTCGACCCGGACGCGCTGATCGGCTTCTGCCGGGAGGGGCTGGCCGCGTTCAAACGGCCGCGCGCCGTGGTGGGGGTCGAGGAGCTGCCGAAGACCGCGACGGGCAAGATCCGCCGGAACGTGATCCGCGAGCTGGTGCGGGATTCGCTGCGGCCGGGAGCGCTCACGTGATCGACGGGTATGCGGTGGTCGACGCGCACGTCCACGCGCCGCGGCTGGGCACGTTGAAGCCGGCGTGGCTGGAGTGGGCGGAGCGGTTCTCCGGGCCGCACGACTGGCGGTCGGCGTACGACGCGGAGGGGAACGTCGTGCCTTCGCGGCTGGATGCGTTGTTCGAGTCCGAGGGCGTCGACCGCGCGTTGTTGTTCTGCGAGTACAGCCCGCGCGCGACCGGGATCCAGCCGATCGAGGACAACCTGCCGCTGGTCGCGGAGAACCCGACGCGGTTCCGGCTGGTGGCGAACGTGAACCCGTACCTGCACCACCCGGTGGCGGCCGAGGTGGAGCGGCAGCTGGACCTGGGTGCGGTGGCGTTGAAGATCCACCCCGTGCACGGCGCGTTCTCGCCGGGGGACAAGGAGATGTACGCCGCGTACCACGTCTGTGCGGAGCGCGGGGTGCCGGTGATCATCCACTCCGGCACGAGCAGCTTCCCCGGCGCCCGCGCGAGCTTCGGCAACCCGGAGTTGATGGCGGACGTCGTCGAGGACTTCCCGTCGGTGCAGTTCGTGTTCGCCCACGGCGGCCGCGGGTGGTGGTACGACGTGGCCGCGTTCCTGGCCCTGGCGCGGGACAACGTGTGGCTGGACCTGTCCGGGCTGCCGCCGCGGAAGCTGCCGGAGTACTACGCGCGGTTCGACTTCGTGCGGCTGGCCGGCCGGTTCGTGTTCGGCACGGACTGGCCAGGCGTCCCGGGCGTCGCGCGGAACGTCCGGGCGCTGATGGAGCTGGACCTGCCGGACCCCGTGCTGCGCGACGTGCTGTCCGGCAACGCAGCGAAGATCTACCCGGGCTTGGGGATCTGACGCAGCCGCGAGTCCCACGCTCCCGCGCGCGAGTCCCACGCTCCGGCTCGCGAGTCCCGCGCTCCCGCGCGCGAGTCCCGCGCTCCCGCGCGCGAGTCCCACACCCGATGCGGTTCCGGGCAGGTCGGACTCTCAGCGCCGAAGGTGGGACTCGCGGGCGCCGGGGTCGGCTAGCGCATCACCTCGTGGAGGCAGAGCCAGTTGCCTTCGGAGTCGGAGAACCACGCGGCTTTCTCGTTGCCCAGCGTGGCGATGTGGCCTTCGGTGCGGAGGTCACCGGAGTCGTAGTCGGCGAAGCGCACGCCGCGGGCCTCCAGGTCGTGCACCTCGGCGGAGATGTCGTCGACCTCGAAGCTGAGCACCGTGTTCTCGCTCGGTGCGGTGTCCGGCAGCGGGCGCAGGCCGATCACGTGCCCGGAGCCGGCTTCGAAGTAGCAGGTGCCGTCCGGGCCGGTTCCGGTCTGGTGCAGGCCGAGCTGGTCGCCGTAGAAGTGCCGGGCGCGGTCGGTGTCCTGCGCGGGGAGCATGTGCGTGATGGTGGACGTGGTGAGCATGGCCGCCTCCTTCACGAGAGCACCCATGGTGCGCCGCGGATCCGGTCGAGGCAACGGGGGTTTCAGCTGGTGCCGTTCACCTCGCGGAGCGTGCGCATCGCGTCGGCCAGGGCTTCCGACGCCTCCGGGCCCAGCGGCTCCAGCACCCGGCGCCGCAGGATCTCCGCGCACGCCTGGCGCGCCTTCTCCGCCACCTCGCGGCCGTGCTCGGTCAGGCACGCGAACGTCACGCGCCGGTCGTCCGGGCTCGGCTTGCGGGTGATCAGCCCGGCGGCGACCAGCCGGTCCGCCACCTTGGTGAACCCGCCGCTGGACAGCGCCGCCTCGGTGGCCAGGCGCGTCATCGGCATGCGGTGACCGGGCGTGCGCACCAGCCGCAGCAGGATGTCGAACGGCGCCGGCGCCAGTCCGAACCGCTCGGCGATCTCGCCCATGAGTCGATCCTGCGTGGCGAGGTACCCCTCGATCACGAAGCCCCACCAGGTCACGATCTCGTCATCGCCGGGAGTGGTCACGCCATGACTATACCGCCCAGAACTCTTCCTGGAATATATCTTGCTGGCGAGAGGTTCTCCGGGTTACCTTGAGGCCCCGGCGAAGGAGCAGACGGATGTCCATCAAGACGAGCGGCTTGCACCACGTGACCGCGATCGGCGGCGACCCCCAGCGCAACGCCGACTTCTACCTGCGCACGCTCGGCCTGCGCCTGGTGAAGACCACGGTCAACTTCGACGACCCGGGCACCTACCACCTCTACTACGGCGACCAGTCCGGCAAGCCCGGCACGCTGATGACCTTCTTCCCGTGGCCCGGCGCCCCCAGCGGCCGCCTCGGCACCGGCCAGGCCACCACGACCGCGTTCTCCGTGCCGGCGAACTCGATCGGCTGGTGGAAGGACCACCTCGCGGAAGCCGGCCTCACCACCGGTCGCATCGCCAACCGGGCCGGCGAGGACGTCCTGACGTTCCGCGATCCGGACGGCCTCCAGCTCGCCCTGGTCGCGCACCCGCAGGGCGACCCACGTGACCCGTGGGACAACGGGCACGTCCCGGCCGAGCACGCGATCCGCGGCCTGCACTCGGTGACCCTGTCGGTCGCCGAGGAGGACGCGACCGCCGAGATGTTCGGCGACCTGGGTCTGACCTTCAGCAGCCAGGACAGCAACCGCCTGCGCTTCACGGCCGGCGCGGGCGGGCCGGGCGCGCTGGTCGACGTCCTGGTCACGCCGGACGTGCCGCGCGGGCTCGTCGCCGCGGGCACCGTCCACCACGTCGCGTGGCGCGCGCCGGACGAGGACAGCCAGGCCGCGTGGCGCGCGGAGCTGGCCGACCGGGGCGTGCACGTCACCTCGATCCTGGACCGGCAGTACTTCCGCTCGATCTACTTCCGCGAGCCGGGCGGCACGCTGCTGGAGATCGCGACCGACCAGCCCGGGTTCGCCATCGACGAGCCGCTGCTGGAGCTGGGCCGTGCGCTCAAGCTGCCGCCGTGGCTGGAACCGGACCGCGAGCAGATCGAGCGCGCGCTGCCGAAGCTGGACATCCCTGGCGAGAACAACCGTTGACGCTGGAGCCCGAGTTCACCGAGGGGTGCGCCGGTGGCGTAACGACCGGTTTTGTCGGTGCCTCCTGAGAAGATCACGGCAACTTCGAGGAGGCGCCAATGGGCACAGGGGGAATCGGGCACTTCGACAACGACGAGGCCGCCGACTTCGCGAACGAGCTGGACGATCTGCCGGCTGGTGAGCGGGTGGCGCTGATCCGCACGACGCTGGAGACCGCCGCGGACGATTCCGGGTATCTCGAGGCGCCGGAGGGGATGCTCGCCGTGGCGGCGGCCGCGCTCGTGGCGTCACAGGTCCCCGACGGCGATCCGGTGGACGACAGCTACGGGCCGGAGGAGCCGCTGCCCGCGCTGCCCGCCGAGCTGAGACCGCTCGCGGTGCGCGCGATCGACCGCGTCCTGGGCGAGAAGTCCGAACTGGACGAACTGTGGGAGGAGCCGGACCGGCCGTCCTGGCCGGCCGAAATCGACCGGCTGCGCACGGTACTGGCGGCCGGTTGAGCGGAAGGAGCCCGCGGGAAGTCATGCGGTGCGGCGCCAGCGGCCGGGTTGTGGGAAAGGCGCGACGGCGGGCGTGGGCTGTGGTGCTGGCGGCCGGTTGAGCGGAAGGAGCCCGCGGGAAGTCATGCGGTGCGGCGCCAGCGGCCGGGTTGTGGGAAAGGCGCGACGGCGGGCGTGGGCTGTGGTGCTGGCGGCCGGTTCCGCGATCCAAGCGCTCACGGGAAGTCTCGCCGGTGTGCCGTCCCGCGGTGCCGGCGGCCGGGGCGCGGAACGAGCCACGAAGAAGGTCTCGACCGCGTGCGGTGCCGCTCCCGTCCGCGGGAGCCGACGCGGGGGGTGAGTCCATCCGCACCTCTGCGCTGTCCGGCTCGCCCGGCGGCCGCGTGCCTAGAACTCCGTGGGCCGCAGCAACGCGTCCGAGCCGCCGTCGATCAGGAACTGGGCGCCGTGGATGTAGCCCGCCTCCGGGCCGAGCAGGTAGCGGATCAGCGACGCGATCTCCGCCGGCCGGCCCCGCCGCGCGATCGGGGCCTGGTAGCCGCGGATCGCGTCGCCGAAGCGGGAGTCCAGGCCCGCCTGCAGCAGTGGCGTGTCGACCGCGCCGGGGGCCACCGTGTTCAGCCGCACGCCCGCCGCGCCCCACGTGGCGACCCGTTGCCGCACCGCGACCGTCAACGCGTTCTTCGACCACGAGTAGGCCAGGTGCCCCGCGTACTCGCCGGCGTCGGCCAGCGCCGCGGCCTCCTCGCCGCGCGAGATCGGGTTGTCCGCCCACTTCACCATCGTCGACGCCGAAGACGACACCGCCACCGCCGCCCCGCGCAACACCGGGAACAACCCGTCCAGCACCTCGACCGCACCGCGGTAGTTCACCTCGACGATCTGCCGCGGATCCGGGACGTGCGGCCCCAGCCCCGCGCACACCACCAGCCCGTCCAGTTCCGGCGCCAGCCCGCGCACCCCGTCCACCGCCGCCCGGCGACCGTCCGCAGTGGACAGATCCGCGCACACCTCCGCGTCACGCAGGTCCACGCCGATCACCTCGTGCCCGTCCGCCCGCAGCGCCGCCACTACCGCGGCCCCGATCCCCGACGCGGACCCCGTCACGGCAATCACGTCAGCACACATCGCGTCCCCCGGTAGATCGTCGGCATGCAGCGGTTGCAGTGCACGCACAGCGAACGCGCCCCGGACCGCAACCGCCGCGGCAGGTCAGGCTCACGCAGCAACGCGCGCGCCATCGCCACGAACTGGAAACCCTCGGCCACCGCCCGCTCCATCGTCTCCAGCCGCGTGATCCCGCCGAGCAGGATCAACGGCAGCTCCAGCGCCGCGCGGAACTGGCGCGCCCGGTCCAGCAGGTAGGCCTCCTGGAACGGGTAACTCTTCAGGAACGCCCCGCCACCCGCGCGGATGCCCCATCGCACCGGCGCCGGGAACGCGGCCGCGAACTCCCGCACCGGCGCGTCCCCGGTGAACAGGTACATCGGGTTCAGCAGCGAACTCCCGGCGGTCAGCTCCAGCGCGTCGACCGTCCCCTCCGCCTCCAGCCACCGCGCGACCTGCACGCTCTCGTCCAGCCAGAACCCGCCGGGCACGCCGTCGTCCATGTTCAGCTTCGCCGTCACGGCGATGCGTGAGCCGACCGCGTCCCGCACCGCCCGCGCGACCTCCAGCGCCAGCCGCGCCCGGTTCGCCAGCGACCCGCCGTAGGAGTCCCGGCGCCGGTTCAGCCGCGGGCTCAGGAACGAGCTCACCAGGTAGTTGTGTCCGAAGTGGAGTTCCACGGCGTCGAACCCGGCCTCGGCCGCCAGCCGGGCCGCCGAAGCGTGTGCCCGCACCACCCGCGCGAGATCGTCCACAGTGGCCGCTCGCGTCATCCGCATCCCCAGCGGGTTCGGGAACCGGCCCGGAGCCAGCGCCGGCAGGCGGTTCGACGCCGCGTTCGCCACTGGACCCGCGTGCCCGATCTGCGCGCTCACCGCCGCCCCTTCGGCGTGCACCGCGTCGGTCAGCCGCCGCAGCCCGGGCAGCGCCTCCGGGCGCATCCAGATCTGGTGCCGGTCGGTGCGTCCCTCCGGCGACACCGCGCAGTACGCCACGGTCGTCATCCCCACCCCGCCGCGCGCCGGCCGCCGGTGGAACTCGATCAGCCGGTCCGTGACCAGCGCGTCCGGGGTCGCGCCCTCGAACGTCGCCGCCTTGATGATCCGGTTGCGCAGCCGCACCGGCC
Source organism: Amycolatopsis thermalba (assembly GCF_023376025.1). Classification (NCBI taxonomy): domain Bacteria; kingdom Bacillati; phylum Actinomycetota; class Actinomycetes; order Pseudonocardiales; family Pseudonocardiaceae; genus Amycolatopsis; species Amycolatopsis thermalba. The sequence goes on along the minus strand of NZ_CP091196.1, from coordinate 7,092,883 downwards.
CCAGCCGCGCGGGCGCGAAGACGTCGGTCATGACCCCGCCAATCCCGCCGCGACGAACGCCCGCAGCGTCTCCACCGGCACCTCGCCGGGCATTCCGTCGGCGAAGAACTGCAGCACCAGCCCGAACGCGAGCAGCCAGCGCTGTGCCGCGCCCGCCTTCGACAGCTCCGGCCGCGCGTCCCGCAGCAGCTCGATCCACGGCCCCAGCCCGAACCACCGGGATGTCCACGCCGGTTCCCGCCGCCCCAGCACGAACCGCGCCAGCAGCCGCAACCGCAACCGCCCGACCGGATCCGCGGCCAGCTCGGCCAGCGGGGTCACGACCAGGTCCACCAGCTCGGGCACGGTCGGCGCCCAGCCGTCGCGCCGCCGCTCGGTGACTTCGTCCAGCCGCTGCTGCCACACCGGCGCGAGCCGGGCCTCCAGCAGCGCCGCGATCAGCGCGTCCTTCGACCCGAAGTGGTAGTGCACCGCCGCCGGGTTCATGCCGGCCGCGCTGTTGATCGCCCGCACGGACACCGCGTCGTAGCCGGATTCCAGCAGCAGCCGCTCGGCGACGGTCAGCAGTCGCTCGCGGGCGTCGGTGCTCGGCACCCGTCCAGCACACCACACTTCCATCACCGAATCAATCACTGATTGACCGGCACAATCGAGGCATGGCGGACGCGGTGCGCAGGTGGTCGGAGCAGCTGGCCGGCTGGGCGATCCCGGAGCACATCCTGTCCGCGGCCCCGGAATCGCCCTGGTTCGTGCCGCCGCGGGCGTTCGCGCGCCGCGCCGACCGCCTCATCGCCGGACCCGCCACCCCGACCCACGACGCGGTTCTCGCGGCCCTTCCGGGTTCCGTGCTCGACGTGGGCGCGGGGGCGGGCGCGGCGAGCCTGCCCTGCGCGCGAGCCATCACGCGGGTCACGGCGGTGGACACCAACGCCCGCCTGCTCGCCGAGTTCGCCAACCGCGCGAAAGCGCTGTCCGTGCCCTGCACGACGATCGAGGGGCGGTGGCCGGACGTCGAGGCCGAACCCGCCGACGTCGTGGTCTGCGCCCACGTCCTCTACAACGCCCCCGACCTGGCGCCGTTCGCCGGCGCGCTGACCGCCCACGCGCGCCGCCGGGTGGTCGTCGAACTCGCCGCCGTCCACCCGATGACCAGCCTGAACCCGTTGTGGCGGCGGTTCCACGGCATCGCGCGCCCGGACGGCCCGACGGCCGACGACGCCGTCGCCGCGCTGCGCGAACTCGGCGTCGAGCCGGAGATCGTGCGGTGGCACCAGCACGCGAAGCCGGAGTACCAGCGCTTCGACGAGCTGGTCGACGTCACCCGCCGCCGGTTGTGCCTGCCCCCGGACCGCGCCGGTGAAGTGGCCGAAGCGCTGCGCGGCGCACCCGACTTCGGTTCCGCGGGTCGCGATGTGGTCACGCTCAGCTGGCCGGTTGGCCGTTCCGTGTGATTTCGACCTGCGGAGACCTTCGCACCCGAGCACAATCGGTGTATGACTCACGCGCAGGGGGACGAACCGGTCACCGGCACCCCGCCCCAGCCGCCCGTGGCGGAGCCCGCGCCCGCGAAGCCGGTCAAGATCAAACGGACCCGGGTCAGCGGCACCTGGGTCGCGATCATCGTCGCGCTGATCATCCTGGTGTTCCTGCTGATCTTCATCCTGCAGAACCTGGCCTCGACGACGGTGGCCTTCCTCGGCATGGAGGGCAGCATGCCGCTGGCCGTGGCCATGCTGTTCTCCGCGATCGCCGGCGCGCTGCTGGTCGCACTGGTCGGTGGCGCGCGCATCGTCCAGCTGCGGAAGGCGACGCGGAAGGCGAACAAGGCTCTGCGCTGATCCGGCCGTACCATCATCCCGGGAAACGGGGTGATGTGGTTGACCAGCGAGAACCTGCCGAGTTCGCCGGAGGGTGGCGACGAGAACCTGCTGCGCCGCGCGGGACGGCTCGCCGGGTGGGCCGCGCGCACCGGGTTCACGATCGGACGCCGTCTGCCGTTGCCCGGCCTCGAACTGGCTGGTGAGGGGCTGCGGCAGGTCGAGCGGCAGGTCCTGACCGGCCTGCGCCGCCGTCTCGACGAGGTCGACGACCCGTACGTGGTCGCGCTGAGCGCGGCCGGCTCCGAGCACACCCCCAACGGCGCCGGCGAACTGGTGCCGGTGCGGGAACCGCTGCGCGCCGCGATGAAGGAGCTGCTCGACCGGTCCGTGGGCTTCGGCCGGGAGCAGGCCCGCGAGTACCTCTACGCGACCGTGCTGCGCCAGCTCACCCCGGACGAGGCCCGCATCGTCGCCACGCTCGCCAGCGGCACCGCGTTCCCTGTGATCGACGTCACCGAGCGCGGATTCGGTGGCGGCCGGACGATCTTGCGCAACGCCTCGACGGTAGGCAAGACGGCCGGTGTCACGCTGCCCGACGAGGTGCCCGGCTACCTGACCCGGCTGGCCGGGTTCGGCCTGGTCGAGCTGGACGCCGAATCCGCCGAGCTGGAATCGCAGTACGAGATCCTGGCCACCGAGGACCTGGTCCGCACGGCCGTGAAATCGGCCCGGCGGGCACGGCTGGTGCGGCGCACGGTTCGCCTGTCGCGGTTCGGCGTCCGCTTCTGGGCGGCGTGCGATCCCGGCGAGTGGACTCGCATCCTGTGAGCGCTGCCACTACCGTGTAACGGACGGCGCGCATCGAGCGCTCTACGTGATAAGGCCCCGCCCAGGCTGGGGCCATACCACACCTGGGCTCCGCAGCGCCAGCTTCCTGTTGTCATTCTCACGTGTGTTTCGCCGTTGTTGCAGGTAGTTCGCCTGCCCGGTCCGCGATGCGCTGAACGACCCAAACAACTCTGTTAGGTTGTTTTGACATGTCCGGAAAGCACTTGATCGAAAATCCGACCAAGGCCGACGGGGCTGCGCTTTGGCGAATCGCACGCGATTCGCAGAAGCTCGATCTCAACTCGCCTTATGCATATCTGTTGTGGTGCCGCGATTTCGCCGACACCTCGGTGGTGGCGCGGGTGGACGGTGACGCGGTCGGATTCGTGATCGCTTATCGCCGTCCCTCGGCGCCGGACACCGCGCTCGTCTGGCAGGTCGCCGTCGATGCGTCGCAACGCGGGCAGGGGCTGGCCGGAGCCCTGCTCGACAACCTGTTCACGCGGCTGGTGGCCGACGGGGTGCGACACCTGGAGACCACCATCACGCCCGACAACAAAGCGTCCATCCGCCTGTTCACCTCATTCGCCGAGCGATGGGGCGCGGAGCTGGAGTGCACCGAGCTGTTCGGCTCGGCGGACTTTCCGGACGACGGCACGCGGCACGAGCCGGAAGACCTTTACCGAATCGGCCCGCTGAGCCCCAGATAACGCCGGAATTGGGCGAGGACGCCCGTGCGATCAGCTGTCGACAAGCACCAGTGAGGGGAAAACCCAAAGTGAGCATCTTCGAAAAGCTCGAATCCGAAGTGCGCAGCTACAGCCGGGGATGGCCGGTCGTGTTCGACCGCGCGCAGGGCAGCCGCCTCTACGGCGAGGACGGGCGCCCGTACCTCGACTTCTTCGCCGGCGCCGGGGCGCTGAACTACGGCCACAACAACCCCGTGCTCAAGAAGGCGCTGATCGACTACATCGAGCGCGACGGCGTCACGCACGCGCTCGACATGTTCACCGTCGCCAAGCGCGACCTGCTCGAGACGCTCGACGAGAAGATCCTCAAGCCGCGCGAGCTGGACTACAAGGTCATCTTCCCCGGCCCGGGCGGCGCCAACGCCGTCGAAGCCGCGCTGAAGCTGGCCCGCAAGGTGACCGGCCGCGAGTCGGTCATCAACTTCACCAACGCCTTCCACGGCATGACGATCGGCGCGCTGTCGGTCACCGGCAACTCGATGAAGCGCCACGGCGCCGGCATCCCGCTGGTGCACGCCACGCCGATGCCCTACGACCAGTACTTCGACGGCGCCTACCCGGACTTCCTGTACTTCGAGCGGCTGCTCCAGGACTCCGGCAGCGGGCTCAACGAGCCGGCCGCGGTGATCGTGGAGACCGTGCAGGGCGAGGGCGGCATCAACGCCGCCGGCCTGGAGTGGCTGCGCGGCCTGTCCGACCTGTGCAAGCGGCACGACATCCTGCTGATCGTCGACGACGTGCAGATGGGCTGCGGCCGCACCGGCCCGTTCTTCAGCTTCGAGGACGCCGGCATCAAGCCGGACATCGTCTGCCTGTCCAAGTCGCTGTCCGGCTACGGGATCCCGATGGCGCTCACCCTGATCCGCCCGGACCTCGACGTCTGGGAGCCGGGCGAGCACAACGGCACGTTCCGCGGCATCAGCCCGGCGTTCGTCACCGCCGCCGAGGCGATGCGCACCTACTGGAGCGACGACGAGCTGGAGAAGTCGGTCCGGGCCAAGGGCGAGCGCATCGGCGCGGCGCTGCAGGGCCTGGTCGACGCCTACCCCGACGCGCAGCTGACCGCCAAGGGCCGTGGCCTGGCCCGCGGTCTGGAGTTCCAGAACGGGGAACTCGCCGGCAAGGTCTGCGCCGCCGCGTTCGAACGCGGCCTGCTCATGGAGACCTCCGGGCCGGACGGCGAGGTGGTGAAGCTGCTGCCGCCGCTGACGCTCACGGACGCCGAGGTCGGCGAGGGGCTGGAGATCATCGACGCCTCCGTCAAGGCCGTGCTCGGTAAGTAGAAGAACGAGAAGGGGAAAAGTTTTGATCGTCCGGACCCTCGACGAGATCACCGACACCGACGCCGACATCAAGACGCCGAACTGGCGCTCGAAGCGGATCATCCTGGCCAAGGAGAAGGTCGGCTTCTCGGTGCACGAGACCACGCTGTACGCGGGGACCGTCAACGACTTCTGGTACGCCAACCACATCGAGGCGGTCTTCGTCTACGAGGGCGAAGGCGAGATCACCAACAAGGCGACCGGCGAGACGTTCCAGCTCAAGCCGGGTTCCCTGTACCTCCTCAACGACCACGACAAGCACCAGGTCCGCCCGAAGACCGACATGAAGACCGTGTGCGTCTTCAACCCGCCGGTCACCGGCCGGGAGGTGCACGACGAGAACGGCGTGTACCCGCTGGTCGTCGAGGAGGACGAGGCGGACGAGAAGTCCGCCTGAGCCACCACGGAGCGAGGCCCCTACCGAAAGGCAACGCATAAAAGGAGGCGAACCGATTTGACGATCATGGAAACCGGTGTCGAGGACAGTTACCCGACCAGGGTTCCCGTCCCGGCCGAGCCCTTCGATCGTGTCGACCCGACTGTCTGGGGCAGCGAGGCCGACGGTCCGATCGATGCGGCGACACTCGCTTCGCACGACGCGAAGGGGTACCACATCGTCGAGGGCCTGCTGTCGCCCGCCGAAGTGCAGGGCTACTGGCAAGAGCTCGTCCGGCTCTCCAGCGACGAGCAGCTGAAGGCCGACGAGCGGGTCATCACCGAGAAGAAGACCGGCAGCGTCCGGTCCATCTTCGAGGTGCACAAGATCAGCGAGCTGATCGCCGAACTCGTGCGCGACCCCCGCGTCCTCGACCGGGCCCGGCAGATCCTCGGCTCCGAGGTGTACATCCACCAGAGCCGGGTGAACTACATGCCGGGCTTCAAGGGCACCGGGTTCTACTGGCACTCCGACTTCGAGACCTGGCACGCCGAGGACGGCATGCCGCGGCCTCGGGCGGTGAGCTGCTCGATCGCGCTGACCGACAACTACCCCTTCAACGGCGGCCTGATGGTCATGCCGGGTTCGCAGCGGACGTTCGTCCCGTGCGTCGGCGAAACCCCGGAGGACTACTACAAGTCGTCGCTGAAGGAGCAGGAGATCGGCGTTCCCAGCGAGAACGACATCACCAAGCTCGCCGCGGAGTACGGGATCGACCAGTTCACCGGGCCGGCCGGCTCGGCGCTGTGGTTCGACTCCAACATCATGCACGGGTCCGGCAACAACATCACGCCGTACCCGCGCTCGAACATCTTCCTGGTGTTCAACAGCGTCGAGAACGCGCTCGTCGAGCCGTACGCGGCGACGAAGCCCCGGCCGACCTTCATCGGCAGCCGGGACTTCACGCCTGTGACGCGATAGACACCGGAAGAAGTGCGGGTCGGGTGTAGCCGGTTCATCGCGCCCTGTTACAGTGCCGCCACTGCGAACGGCGGCAGCATGGGTCTTCCTTGCTCGGGGTGAATCCCGTGTGACGCCGGTAGCGATGGGCGAGGCGAACCCGGCCCCGTCACTTGTTTCACCGAGTGCGGCCCCGCACCATCAGATCGGGACTGATGGTGCGGGGCCGTACTCGTTTCCTCCGGCGCGGTGCTCGGGGAGGGGCCTGTGCTCAAGGGTTTGCGCATCCAGCTGCTCGGTCCCGTCCAGCTCTTCGCCGGCGACCGGCCGGTGCCGATCGGCGGGCCGGGGGCGCGCGGGCTGCTCGCGATCCTGGCGCTGAGCCCGAACCGCGTCGTCGCGCTCGACGACCTGATCGACGCGCTGTGGCACCACGACCCGCCGCCGACGGCGCGGACGATCGTGCACGGCAACGTCTCCCAGCTGCGCCGGGCACTGCGGTCGGTCGACGCGCCGGAGGCCCGGATCGACACCGCCGCGCCCGGCTACCGGCTGACCGTCGACCCGCTGCTGGTCGACGTGCACCGCGCCCGCGCGCTGTTCGAGCGCGCCGAGGCGGCGCCGCTCGGCGAACGTGCCGCGTTGCTGGCCGAGGCGTGGGCCCTGTGGCAGGGGCCGGAGCTGGGCGGGGTGCCGGTGCGCGCGCCCGAGCTGGCGGAGCTGCGGATCGCGGTGCACGGCGCCCGGGTCGACGCCGACCTGGCGCTGGGCCGGCACGAGGAGCTGATCACCGAGCTGACCACGATCGTCCGGGACGATCCGCGGCGCGAGCGGACCGTGGGCCAGCTGATGCGCGCGCTGTACTACTCGGGTCGCCGGGCCGACGCGCTCGAGGTCTACCGGGAGGCGGCGCGGGTGGCGTCGGAGAAGCTCGGCCTCGACCCCGGGCCGGACCTGCGCGCGCTGCACTCGCACGTGTTGCACGACGACCTGGCGCCGGTGGTGTCGGCGATCGACGTGACCCGGGTGGTGCCGCGCCAGCTGCCGCCCGCGGTGCCGATGCTGGCCGGGCGGGCCGCGGACCTGGCGTGGCTGGACGGTGCCGGCGCGGTCGGGGTGATCACCGGGCCGCCCGGGATCGGCAAGAGCGCGCTCGCGGTGTCGTGGGCGCACCGGGCGGCTTCGCGGTTTCCGGACGGGGTCCTGTTCGCCGCGCTGCGCGGGTTCGACGCGCCGGTGCCGGTGGCGGAGGTGCTGGCGCGGTTCCTGCTCGGGCTCGGGGTGCCGGCGGCCGAGGTGCCGGAGCCGGAGGGGGAGCGGCTGGCGCTGTACCGGTCGCTGGCCGGCGGGCGGCGGATGCTGGTGGTACTCGACGACGCGCGGTCGGCCGAACAGGTGCGGCCGTTGCTGCCGCCGGGGCCGGGCTCGGTCGCGGTGGTGACCTCGCGGGCGCGGCTGGACGGGCTGACCGTGTCGCACGGGGCGCGGGTCCGGGCGCTGGAGCCGTTGGCGCGGCGGGACTCGGTGCGGCTGATCGCGGATGTCGCCGGTGGGGCGTTCGCGGAGTACCACTCGCGGGTGGCGGGGTTGTGCGGGGACCTGCCGCTCGCGTTGCGGATCGCGGGGGCGCGGCTGGCGGCCGGCCCGGCGTGGACGGTGCCGGAGTTCGTGGCCGAGCTGGCGAGCGAGCGGACGCGGCTGGCGGCGCTGGACGTGGACGACGCCGGGGTGCGAGCGACGCTGGACGTGTCGGTGCGGGGGTTGCCGGACGAGGTCGCGGCGATGTTCCGGGCGCTGGGGGCGTTTCCCGGGCCGACGGTCGGACCGTTCGTGGCGGCGGCGTTGTGCGGGGTGCCGGTCGCGGAGGCGCGGCGGCGGTTGCGGGTGCTGGCGGCGCACCACCTGCTGACCGAGAGCGGGCCGGAGGTGTTCACGCGGCACGACCTGGTGCGGTTGTACGCGCACGAACTGGCGGATTCGTCGGGGCTGTCGCGGGCGGTGCGGTACTACCAGGCGGCGGCCGACGCGGCGCGGCGGCGGTTGTTGCGGGTCGTGGACCCGCTGGACTTTTCTGCTGTTGCGGTGCCGGTGCCTTCGCTGGAGGGCTTCGACGACGCGCTGGCGTGGTTCGTGGCTGAGTGGCCGAACCTCTTGGCCGTGCTGGAGGCCGCGGCGGCGGCCGGGCTGGACGAGGACGTCTGGCGGCTGGCGCGGGTGGCGCACACGTACCGGGTGGTGCGCCCGCTGTGGGGCGAGTGGCAGCGGCTGGTGGCGCTGGGGATGGCGGCGGCTCGGGCGTGCGGCGGTGCCGAGGCGCGGTTCTGGATGCTGATCTCGCGTTGTGCGATGTCGCTGACGTTCGACCTGGGTGCGGCGTCGCTGGTGGACGCGGCCGAGGCGTTGTCGATCGCGGCGGACGAGCGGAGCCACACCTGCGCGATGATCCACCTGGGGTGCGCGCTGAACAGCGTGGGCCGGCACGACGAGGCGGTGGAGTGCCTGACGAAGGCGGTGGCGGCCGCGGGTTCGGACGAGCTGCGGGGGCAGGCGCTGGCGAACTGCGCGGAGGCGGAGAAGGCGCGGGGCAGGTATGCCGAGGCGATCGCGCACCAGCTGTCGTCGCTGGAGATCGACCGCCGTCTCGGGGACGACAGTTATGTGGTGGTGTCGCTGAACAACCTGGCGGAGTCGTATTTCGGGCTCGGTGATGCCGGGATGGCGGCGTCGTACGCGGCCGAGGCGGTGGACCTGGCGGCCCGGCGGGGATTCCTGTTGCAGGAGGCCGTCGGACGGCTGACGCTCGGCCGGGTGTGCCGCCGCCGAGGCGATCTCGAGGAGGCGCGGTTGCAGGTCGGGCTGGCGGCGGAGCTGTACCAGCGGGTGGGCCCCGGGCTGCCTGCCGAGGTGGCCCGGGAGCTGGAGGAGCTGGGCCTGCCCGCCGAGGCGCCCAGCACGGATGCCGCTGGTGAGGCCTGAGGTTGCTCCCCCGATCGGCCAATCGAACTGACGCTTTCGAGTAGAAGAAACCCCGCACTTAGCGAATCCTTAGCGATGGATCTTGCCGAGGGCGTATGGTGCCGCTTGGCTGTCTGGCGCAGTGGGGGAGCGCCAGACGGCCGTCTCGCTTCCGCTGGACGGCCCTGTCGTTGACCCGCGCGCGGACGAATGGTCCATTCACCCGGCGGCGATCACCAGAACCAGCGACGGGTACCAGCCACCGGGCTCCCGGGCCCCCGAGCACAGCTACCTGGCTTTCCGGGCGCCAGCCACCCGGTCCCGCTGGCGCCAGCCGGGAGCCCCGGGGGCGCTAGCCGACAGCCCCCGCTGGCACCTGCCACCCAACCACCGGGCCGCCGGCCCCTACGGGCACCGAGCGCCAGGACTGCCCCCTGGGAGTCACTGGTCGAACAGGTTCACTTCCGGCGTGATCTCCAGCAGCTCGTGCACCGGGCGGCCGCGGCGGCCGTCGATCGTTGTTGTGCGCACCACGCGTAGCCGGGCGGTCACCGGGCGGTCCAGGTTCTCCTTGATCTGGTCCAGCAGGTCCGGCGCCACCGCTCCCTGGATCGTCCCCCCGGACTCGCGCTCCAGGTAGAAGATCCGGCGGCGCGTGCGGACCCCGTCCAGGCGGCCGGACACCGTCTCGTAGCCGACCTCTTCGCGCGACTCCCGCAGGCTGTTGTGCAGCACCTTCGCCTGGTCGGTCGTCATGCTGCGCGTCACGTCCTCGCCGGCCGTCGGGGTCAGCTGCAGCCCGATGCCGGTGTTCTTCACGACCGCGCTGACGATGTCGCTCACCGCGTTGCGCACCGTGTCCCGCTGGAGCAGCACCGCGTCCAGGGCGCCGTCGTCGGAACCGTTCGCCGGCAGGAAATCGCACAGTTCCTTCACCGCGCGCTCGGACAGCGTCTCGATCCCGTCGTGGATCAACGCGTCGTCCGGCGCCGGCTCGGGGAAGCCGAAGAAGATCGTGTTGCCCGCCTGCCCGCGCTGGATCAGCGGCGCCTTGTCCCGGTCGGCCTGCTGGACGTAGGTGATCTCACCCTGCGGGTTGCGGATGATGTGCCCGACCTTCGCCGTCGCGTCCTGCAGCGCCCGGCTGATGTCGGAGAACGTGTACGCGTCCAGGTTCGTCGGCCCCAGCATCGACACCCGCAGCAACGGCGACCGCGCCGTGCGCTCGAACTTCGCGTGCGCGGCCATCGCCGATGCGCGCGCCAGGTCGTCGAGCCACGTGCCGCCCGGGATCTCGTCGGCGATCCGGCGGAAGTCCATCATCACCACACCACCTCGGGGAACCCGCGGCGCCCCTCGTAGGACCAGGTGTTCGCCCACGTTTCCTCGTCACCGGGGAAGCACAGGAACCCGTCCAGCAAACCGCCGACGGGTTGTACCTGATCGAGGTACATCGCGGGCTGCCCGACGATGACCCCGCGCAGGGTCAGCAACCCGTACAGCGAATCCCGCACCCGGCCCGTCATGCGCTTGAGACCGCCCCAGTCGTCCGGGAGCAGCACGACGTCGAGCCCGCTGGGCACGTCCGGGGTGCGCGTGATGAACTGCCCGCCGATCCACGCGCGCCCGCTCGGGATGATGCGGGCGACCGCGCCGAGATAGCTGTTGAGGGCGCTGAACAGGATCTCGCGGGCGTTCTGGTGCGGCGCGTCGAAGACGAGACGTTCGTAGATGTCGGCCACGTCCGCCGGAAGCCGCCCAGGCGGCAAAACCCCCTCCGGGGTCCAATGGGGCAGCGGCATGCCCAGAAACTATCAGCGACGCGCGGCGTCTCCATTGAGGGTGGTGGTGGCTGACGGGTGGGCTCTCGGTGGGGCGCCGCGTTTCCGTTGAGGGTGGTGGTTGGGCCGTCAGCGAGGCGCCGGGTCTCTGGTGAGGGTGGTGATGGGTCACGGGTGGGCGCCCGGGGCGGCGTCGCGGCGATGGCCGATGGGCGGGCACTCGGCGAGGCGTGGCTGGGCGGCGCGTGGATTGTTGAGCGCGCGGTGTCCGTCTGGAGGCGACGGGTGGGTGCGCGCCGAGACGAGGTCGGGTTTCTCGATCGCGCGTGGGCACCGCCATTCACCCGCGCACGGCGAAACGGCGGGGCGAACGAATCGCCCCGCCGAGGGAGCCGGCTTGCCTCAACTCGCCGGGGCGCGGTCCTCCGATACGGGGGGCCGCGCCACGAACGGGGTCAGCTGCGGGCGCTTCGGGGACAACCCGTCGCCCATCGACTCGCCGCGTAGCTGGCGCCGGATCCACGGCAGCAGGTGCGTCTTCGTCCACGCCAGGTCCGATCGCCGCATCGCGATCCAGTCCGCGCGCGTCTCCGTGAGCGGCCACGGCTCGCGCCAGTCCTCGGCCGTCGGCACGCCCAGCACCTCCGCCGCGCGCAACGCGATCCGCCGGTGACCCTCGGCCGTGAAGTGCAACCTGTCGTCGCTCCAGGCGCGCGGGTCGTGCAGCGGGTCCATCGCCCACAGGTCGACGATCTTGGCGCCGTGCCGGAGCGCGCTCGTCCACAGGTGCGCGTTGTAGATGCCGATCTTGCCGCGCAGCACGCTCATCACCGGCAGGTGCTTGGTGTCCGGCCCGTTGAACACGAGCACGTCGATCCCCGCCGCGCGCAGCTTGCCGATCACCTCGTCCAGCTGGGCCGCGATCTCGTCCACGTCCGAACCGGGCACGATCACGTCGTTGCCCCCGGCGCACAACGTCACGAGATCGGGTTTGAGATCGAGAGCGAGGGGAACCTGCTCTTCGATGATTTCGGCGAGCATCTTCCCCCGCAACGCCAGGTTGGCGTATTGGAAGCCGGGTTGTCCTTCGGCCAGGATCTCGGCGAGCCGGTCGGCCCAGCCTCGGAAGGTCCCGTCCGGGTTGAAGTCGTTGAGACCTTCGGTGAAGCTGTCACCCAGTGCGACATAGCTGTCGTACGCACGCACGCTGCCGTCCCCTTTCGCCAGCACCTGTTGATCGCCCCTAGAACAACTCAGCAGGATGCACCTGTAGTCCCGACCTACGCCACCGTCGGTTCAGAGCAAGGTCACAGTCTCTTACGTTGTCGGCCTCCTGAGCTTCCTTATTACCGCTCTTCGCCGGATGGTGTGGCGAAGATCTCGATGGTAGCTGCCCCCACCGACAGTTTTGGGGCACGCTGTAAGGGTGACCGAACAAGCCACGCCGCAGCGGGAGTCCCTGGGCAGCATCCTCGGTGGGCGCAAGGGCGCGATCGACGCGAGCCTGCCGCCGCTGGCGTTCGTGGTCGGCTGGCTGGTCGCGGGGAACTCGATCGCCTGGGGCGCGGCCGCGGCGATCGCCACCGCTGTCGTGGTGGGCGTGCTCCGTCTGACCCGCGGCGACAAGGCGCGCGCCGTCGTGGTCAGCCTCGCGGCGGTGATCGTGGCCGCGCTGATCGCGCTGCACACCGGTCGCGCCCAGGACTTCTTCCTCATCCAGGTGCTGTCCAACGTCGCCAGCGCGTTGCTGTGGGTGACCAGCGTCGTCGTCCGGTGGCCCCTGCTGGGTGTCGTGGTCGGGCTGCTGCTCGGCCAGAAGACCCGCTGGCGCACGGACCCCGACCTGATGCGCGCCTACTCGCGGGCGAGCCTGGTGTGGTCGCTGCAGTACGTGCTGCGCGTGGTCGTCTACCTGCCGCTGTGGTGGGCGGGCGAGCTGGTCGCGCTGGGCGTCGCGCGCACGGTCCTGACCTGGCCGTTGCAGGCGCTGACGATCGCGGTGAGCGGCTGGGTGCTGTACCGGACGCTGCCGAAGGAGCACCCGGGGCTGCGGGTCGTGCGGGGACCGGGGCGCGAGTAAGAGCCCCCGGCGAGGGGGAGGTCCGGGGGCCGTCCACACCGTACGCCCGGTGGCGCACCTGGGCATTCGTGCTGCGCGCACGAAAAATGTCCGGTTCTTTGGTCCGGTCAGGCCGGGCGGTGTGCCGCGGCCTCCCCGAACGCCTCCACCGCGGCCAGCCAGGCCGCCCCGAACACGCCGTCCGAGCTGGTCCGGACCTCGAGCCCGGCCAGCTTCGCCCGCACCCGCTCGCCCACCCGGCTGCCCTCGCCGAGCACGCTGCCGACCAGCACGACCGGCGTGTCCTCGCCCGGCTCGCGGGTCGCCAGCGCGGTCGCGACCAGCAGGTCCGCCGCGCGCTCGACGATGTCCGCGGCGGCCGGGTCGTCCACCGCGACCAGCGGCGCGAACCGGGCGAGGCGGACCGGCGGCTCGGCGTTGGCGACCGTGATCAGCCGCCGCCACGCGTACCTCCGGTCGGTCGCGTCGATCCCGGCCTCGGCGAGCACCGCGGTGGCCAGCGGGCCGAGGTCGCCGTCCCGGCCCAGCGCGGCCAGCGTGCCGCGCACGGCCTCCCGCCCCAGCCAGAACCCGGAGCCCTCGTCGCCGAGCAGCCAGCCGTAGCCACCCTCGGTCGCGACCATGCGGCGCTTGCGGATCCGGCCCGCGATCGAGCCGGTGCCGGCGATCAGCACCGTGCCGTCGGGCGCGTCGGTGGCGGAGGCGAACGCGACCTCGGCGTCGGTCAGGACCACCACCCGGTCCAGGCCCAGGTCCCGCCAGGTGGCGTCGAACAGGGCCGCGACCGCCGGGTCGGTCAGCTTCGAGGTGCCGGCCATGCCGATGACGCAAGCGCTTGCCCGGCCCGGGACCTCGGCCGCCGCGCGGATGGCCGCCGCGAGGTTGGCGACCGCCTCCGCCGGCGGGTGCGAGTTCGGGTTCGCGCCGCCCGCGCGCCCGGTGCCGAGCACCGTGCCGTCCGCGGCGACGGCCAGCGCGCGCGTGGACGTGCCACCCGCGTCGACGCCGAGGACGAACCTCATCGCGTCCGGGTCACCTTGTTCAGCCCGCGCGGGCGGTCCGGGTCGAAGCCGCGGGCCAGGGCCAGCCCGAGCGCGATCCGCTGCACCGGCAGCACCTCCAGCACTGGCGCGAGTTCCTCGGCCACGGACGGTACGGGGATGCGCACCGCGGCCGGCACCGCGTCGGCGGACGACCCGAGCGCCAGCACGTCGGCGCCCCGCTCGGCGACCGCGGCCAGCACGTCGCGCAGTGCCGCGCCGCCCCGCCCGGCGCCGGTGATGGCGAGGACCGCGGTCTCCTCGTCGACGGCGGCGACCGGCCCGTGCAGCAGGTCCGCGCCGCTGTACGCGCGGGCGGCGAGGTAGCTGGTCTCGGCGAGCTTGAGCGCCGACTCCAGCGCGGTGGCGTAGGAGTAGCCGCGGCCGGTGGTGATGATCCGGTCGACGAAGCGGTAGCGGTCCACGGCGCGGTGCACGTCGGCCTCCAGCGCCTGCCGGGCCAGCGGCTCGATCTCCGCGGCGGCCGAGCCGTCGCCACCCCGGACGGCGTCGATGAGCAGGTACAACGCGAGCAGCGTGGCCGAGTACGTCTTGGTCGCGGCCACCGCCGTCTCGGTGCCGGCCCCGATGTCGACGGCCAGCTCGGCGGCCCCGCCCAGCGGCGAGGCGGGCGTGTTGGTGACCGCGACGGTCAGCGCGCCCTGCTTGCGCGCGGTCTGGGTGAACTCGAGCAGGTCGGGCGAGCCGCCGCTCTGGCTGACCGACACCAGCAGCACGTCCCGCAGGTCGGGACGCGCGCCGTAGAGGGTCACCGTGGAGGGTGAGACGAGCCCGGCTGGCAGCCCGAGCAGGACCTCGATGAGGTATTTCGCGTACAGCGCCGCGTGGTCGCTGGAGCCGCGCGCGGCCAGCAGGGCGAACCGCGGCGGCCGCCGGGAGATGGCGGCCGCGACGTCGGCGATGTCCCCGCGGCGGGCCACCAGCCCACCCAGAACGGCGGGCTGTTCGGCGATTTCCGCGGCCATGTGCTGTCCGGGGTTGCTCATCCCTGATCCCTTCGGAGGTCTAGACCAATGCTACCCCGGGCGAGGTTCCATCCGGAAAGGGTAGTTTCATCCTGCGCCACGGGCGCGGTTCGAGGAGGAGTCGGTCATGTTGGAGTCAGCCACGCGCGGTCAGCGCGAACCGAAGTACTGGGCGTTGAAGCAGCATCTGCTCGACCTGCTGGAGACGATGCCGCCGGGTTCGCCGATTCCCACCGAACGCTCGCTGGCCACCGAGTTCGCGGTCTCCCGCACCACGGTGCGGCAGGCGCTGGCGGACCTGACCGCCGAGGGCAGGCTGCACCGGGTGCAGGGCAAGGGCACGTTCGCCGCCGAGCCGAAGCTGGCGCAGCGGCTGCAGCTGTCGTCGTACACCGAGGACATGCGGGCGAAGGGGCGCGAGCCGTCGTCGAAGCTGCTGGAGGTCGAGGAGCTGACGGCCGAGCCCGAGCTGGCGAAGCTGCTCGGCATCCGCAACGGCGCGAAGGTGCTGCGGATGCGCCGGCTCCGGCTGGCCGACGGCGAGCCGATGGCGCTGGAGACCACGCACCTGCCGCTCGGGCGGTTCCGTGGCCTGCGCAAACACGTGTCGGCCGGCGGTTCCCTGTACGCGGTGTTGCGGGAGCAGTACGGGGTGGAGATGGACAGCGCGGAGGAGACGATCGAGACCGCGCTGGCCGGGCCACAGGAGGCGGACCTGCTGGGCGCCGACGTCGGCACCCCGATGCTGCTGCTGTCGCGGCATTCGTTCGCCGCGGACGGCAAACCGGTCGAATTCGTGCGGTCGATCTACCGCGGTGACCGGTACAAGTTCGTGACCACGCTGCGGCGTCCGTAACTCCCGCAACATCCCTTGCCGTGTCAAGGGATCGTTAAGCCCGTCGTGTCCACTGTGGACGATGGAGGTGTCCTGCGTCACCTTCCGGCAACGCTGGGAGCATCTCAATCGACAAACACGTTGGACACGATGGGGTTAACACGAGAGGGAGAGCGAACACACCGCGATCATGACCGAGGAGAAGGAAGCAAGCGGCGAGAAGAAGACCGGGCTGTCTCCGGCGCAGGTGGTGGCGTCGGCGCTGGCCGCGGTGACGGCTGCCTTCCTGGGCTCCACCCTGGGCGTGGCGGGGACGGTCATCGGCGCCGGTGTCGCGAGCATCGTGACGACCGTGGGCGGCGAGGTCTACCTGCGGTCGCTGCGGCGTACGCGGCAGGCGGCGCGCAAGACCGCCGAGCTGCTGGCCGTGGCCGAGACCCGGCAGCAGACCAAGGTGGTCCCACCCGCCGTCGCACCGCGTTCGACGCACCCGTTGATCAGGCACCAGCAGCAGAACGGGACGACGGTCGCCAGACCGGCGGCCCAGCTCACCGACGTGCAGCGGACCCGGGTCATCCACCCGATCACGCCGCCGCTGTCGGGCACGACGCGCCGGATGCCGATCGCCGGGCAGGGTGGTTCCCGGGGTGGCGAGAAGACGGTGTTCATCCCGAAGCCGGTGGACCCGCCCGCGGCCGAAGAGGCGCCGCCGGCCGGGAAGAAGCCCTGGTGGAAGAGCCGGTGGACGCTCGCGGCGGCCACCAGCGTGGTCGCGTTCGTGGTCGGGATGCTGGCGATCACCAGCTTCGAGGCGGCGACCGGCAGCACGGTGTCCGGCGGGAACGGCACGACGCTGGGCCGGGTGGTCGGCGGCAGCGGCCCCGCCGAGAAGACGACCCCGCAGGTCTCGACGGTGACGGAGAGCTCCTCCGCGGACGAGCAGGCGCCGGCGAGCACCCGCAGCAGCGCGCCCACGACGTCCTCCAGCGCCGAAGAGACGCAATCGCCGGTGACGACCACGCCGAGCACCAGCGTGCAGGAGACCCCGTCGCAGGCGTCCGAGACCGCCACGACGGCGCCGAGCAGCCCGTAAGAGCCGAGACGGAGAAGGGCCCTTCGCGAGTTTTCGCGAAGGGCCCTTTTTCATCCCTCGTGGGCCACGGCCTCGGCGGGGGACGATCACCGGCGTCGCCAACCAGATCTCCGGCTTCGTCGCCCGGCTGGTCTACCTGACCGCGTTCTGCTGCGTCCGGCTGCGGGTGAGCGCCCAGATCAGCAGGACCGCGCCGGCCGTGCCGACCACGTAGTCGGACCAGCCTGGCAGTCCGGCCGCCCGGAGCAGCCCGGCGACGCCGAACGTGGTCTGCCACAGGGCGGCCGTGACGGCGGAGCCGAAGCCCTGGACGAACAGGAGTGTGCCGACTATCCAGCGCGCCCCCTGGGCCGTGCCGGTCTTCATGGTGCCTCCGATGGTTTCCGATGCGAGTGCATCGAAACGGTAGCACGATCCGATGCACTCGCATCGGTAAAGTGGGTGGCGTGCCCAGGAAGATCGACCACGAGGACCGGCGGCGGCGGATCGCGGACGCCGTCTGCGCGCTGATCGGCAGGCGCGGGCTGGAGGGGGTGAGCCTGCGCGAGGTGGCCGGCGAGGCGGGTGTGTCGATGGGCGCGGTGCAACGGTGTTTCAGCACCAAGGAGGACATGCTGGTCTTCGCGCAGGAGCACGTGAACCGGCGGATCACCGAGCGGGCGCAGGCCCGGATCGCGGGCTCCACATCGCCGATCAGGATGCTCGCGGAGACGCTGACGGCCATGCTCGCGGCCGACGACCTGGTGGAGGCGCGCGTGTGGATGGCGTTCACCGCGCAGTCGGCGGTGGACCCGGCGCTGGCGGAGGTGCAGCGCGGCCACTACGCCGGGCTGGCCGAACTGCTCGCCGTGTTGTTGCGCGCCGCGCAGGACGCGGGGCAGGTGCGGGCCGGCCTCGACGTGGCGGCGGAGGTGGAGACGCTCATCACCCTCGCGGACGGCCTCACGGTGCAGATCCTGCTCGGCCGCCGCACGGTGGCCTCGGCACGGGAGCAACTGCACACCCGCCTCGACGGGCTGCGGACGGCTTGAGCGCTGCGGGGGCTCGGCGCGCTGGTGGCCGCTGTTTGAGTGCAGACGCGGGAGGCCCCTGACGGCGCGCGCGTCGAGGTCAGTCCGGCGGTGCCCGCCGTACGCGGGCTGCGGCGCGACGTGCACGCCGCGCCAACCCGGGCAGCGGCTCAGCGGTGGCGTGGGTCCGTCCGGCTCAGTCCAGCTGTGCCCGCAGTGCGCGGGCTGCCGCCGCCGGGTCGTCGGCTTCGGTGATCGCACGCACGACCACGATGCGTGACGAGCCCGCCGCGAGCACCTCCGGCAGCCGCTCCGCGTCGATACCGCCGATGGCGAACCACGGCCGCGGGGTGCCGAGCGCGGCGGCGTCACGCACCAGCTCCAGGCCGGGCGCCGGGCGGCCCGGCTTCGTCGGCGTCGGCCAGCAGGGGCCGGTGCAGAAGTAGTCCACACCTTCTTCCACAGCCGCCGCCTGGGCCTGTGGAAGGTCGTGCGTCGAGCGGCCGACCACCGGCTCCTCGCCGATCACGCGCCGCGCCAGGGGGACCGGCAGGTCGTCCTGGCCCAGGTGCAGCACGTCCGCATCGACAGCCGCCGCGATGTCCGCCCGGTCGTTCACCGCCAGCAGCGCCCCGTGCCGCGCGCACGCCTCGGCCAGGATCTCCAGCGCGGCCAGCTCCTGACGGGCCTCCAGCGGCGCCCCGTCCCGCTTGTCCCGCAGCTGGATGATGTCCACCCCGCCGGCCAGCGCGGCATCGGCGAACTCCGCCAGATCCGGCCGGTCTCCCGTGCACAGGTAGAGCCGCGCCGCGTCGAGGCGCTTCCTGATCTCGTCACCACTGAGCCCTGGCATGGCCCGAACCCTATCTCGCACGTTAGGGTGGGGGTGTCCGCACGGGAGCCCGAGCCACGGGCTGAGAGGGAGCTGTCAGCGCTCCGACCGTGGAACCTGATCCGGATCATGCCGGCGCAGGGAGCGTGATTCCTCATGAGCAACCAGCACGTGGCCGTCGTCGGCGGCGGGGTCATCGGCCTGTCCGTGGCCTGGCGCGCCGCCGCGGCCGGGCACCGCGTCACCGTCGTCGACCCCACGCCGGGCCGCGGCGCGTCCTGGGTCGCCGGCGGCATGCTGGCCCCGGTCACCGAGGCCTGGCCCGGCGAAGAAGAGTCCCTCGCACTCGGCGAGGAGTCCCTGAAGCGCTGGCCGGCGTTCGCGCAAGCGCTTGCGCACGACGGTGGCGACCCGGGGCTGTCCACCGCGGGCACCCTCGTCGTGGCGCTGGACCGCGCCGACGCCGACCAGCTGGACATCGTCGCCGGCTACCTGCGGTCGGTCGGCCGCGACGTCGAGCAGGTCACCGGCCGACGGCTGCGCTCGCTCGAACCGGGCCTGGGCGCCGTCCGCGGCGGCCTGCTCGTGCCCGGTGACCTGGCTGTCGACAACCGCAAGCTGCTCCGCGCCCTGGAAGCCGCCGCACTCCGGCGCGGCGCGGAGTTCACCGGAGACGCCGCGCAGGCCGTCGAACCCGGCCGTGTCCGCACGGCCCATTGCGAGGTCCACTGCGACGTGGTCGTGATCGCCGCGGGCGCCCACAGCGCGCGGCTCCACCCGCTGCTCGCGCGAGGTGTCCGTCCGCTCAAGGGCGAGATCCTCCGCCTGCGTGCGCGGCGCACGAGCCTGCCACCTCCCACGCGCACGGTGCGCGCGGTCGTCGAGGGGCGGCCGGTGTACCTGGTGCCGCGCGCGGACGGCGAACTCGTCCTCGGCGCGACCCAGTACGAGGCCGGTTTCGACGACACCGTGAGCGCGCGCGGCGTGCGCGAGCTGCTGGAGGGCGCCGAGCGGATCTTCCCCAGCATCGACGAGTACGAGCTGGTCGAGACCGCGGCCGGGCTGCGCGCGGCCAGCACCGACACGCTCCCGTTCATCGGTGACCTCGGCGACGGTGTCCTCGCCGCCACCGGTCACCACCGCAACGGTCTGCTCATGGCGCCGGTGACCGCCGACGCCGTCGTGGCTCGCCTGGCCGGGGAGAAACCGCCCGAGGAGGCGCTCGCGGCGGACCCGGCCCGGCTCGGAACAGGAGGGGTCTGATGGAAGTGCAGGTCAACGGGGACTGGCGGGAGGTCCCCGACGACGCGACGGTGACCGACGTGCTCAAGGCGATCGACGCGCCCGAGCGCGGGGTGGCGGTCGCGCTCAACGGCGAGGTCGTGCGGCGCGGCGAGTGGGCGGCCACGGCCGTGCCCCCGGGGGCGCGGCTGGAGATCCTGACGGCGGTGCAAGGTGGGTGAGGTCATGTTCGACGGCGACCAGCTCGTGATCGGCGAGCACAAGCTCGGCTCACGGCTGATCATCGGAACCGGTGGCGCGGCGAACCTGTCCGTGCTGGAACGGGCGCTCGTCGCGTCCGGCACCGAGCTGACGACGGTCGCGCTGCGCCGCGCGGACGCCGAGGGCGGTTCCGGTGTCCTGGACCTGGTGCGGCGCCTGGGCATCCGGCTCCTGCCGAACACCGCGGGCTGCCGCAGCGCCGCCGAGGCGGTGCTCACCGCGCGGCTGGCGCGCGAGGCGCTGGAGACCGACCTGATCAAGCTCGAGGTGCACGCCGACGACCGGACCCTGCTGCCCGACCCGGTGGAAACCCTCGACGCGGCCGAGCAGCTCGTCGCCGACGGGTTCACCGTGTTCGCCTACACCAACGACGACCCGGTGCTCGCGCTGCGCCTGGAGGAGGCCGGGTGCGCGGCGGTGATGCCGCTGGGCGCGCCGATCGGCACCGGCCTCGGCATCCGCAACCCGCACAACATCGAACTGATCGTGTCCCGCGCCGGCGTGCCGATCATCCTCGACGCGGGGATCGGCACGGCCTCCGACGCGGCGCTGGCGATGGAGCTGGGCTGCGACGCGGTGCTGCTGGCCACGGCCGTCACCCGCGCGCAGGACCCGGAGCGGATGGCGTGCGCGATGCGCTCGGCGGTGGTCGCGGGGCGGCTGGCGCGGCAGGCGGGGCGGATCCCGCAGCGGTTCTGGGCGCAGGCGTCCAGCCCGCCGCGCTGAATTGACCGCCTTCACCTCGGTTTACCGCGGCGAGCACGTATGGTTTACCGCACCCGAGCGGTCGGCGAGGCGAAGGAGCTCGAGAGTGGTTGAGTCAACCGAGGATGTCGCTGGGCGGTTGTTCCTTGCCGTCGGCCGGCTGTCCCGGTCGCTGCGGCAGGCCGGCACACCCGGTCCCGGCCACGGCTCCATTTCCGCGCTGTCGACGCTGGTCGCCTTCGGACCGATGCGGCTCGGTGACCTGGCGGCGAAGGAGGGCGTGGCGGCCGCGACGATGTCGCGGATCGTCGCCTCGCTGGTCGACGCGGGCTGGGCCAGCCGCGAGCCCGACCCGATCGACCGCCGCGCCTGGCTCGCGACGGCCACCCCGTCGGGCGAGCGCATGCTGCTCGACCTGCGGTCCACGCGGGTGCACGAGCTGCAGAAGCGGATCGACCGGCTGTCGCCGGAGCACCAGGCCGCGCTCGGCCAGGCGCTGCCGGCGCTGGAGGCACTGCTGGCCGGCGACGAAAGCTGACGGACCGGCGCCCTGGCCACGAGCGTGGAACTCGCCTGCGTGAGCGTGGGACTCGCGTGCGTGAGTGTGGGACTCGCGCGGCTGAGCGTGGGACTCGCGTGCGGGAGCGTGGGACTCGCGGGTCAGCGGTTCTCCGGCGCCAGCCGCCAGAACGCCGACACCGGGCCGACCTTCGCGCCCATGGGGTAGGAGTTCGCCACCGCGTTGCTGACGAACCACTTCCCGAACCGCGCCGCCTCCGGCACCGACATGCCGCGCGCGAGGCCGGCGGTCAGCGCCGACGCCATCGCGTCCCCGGCGCCGTGCGTGTGCGGCGTGGCGAACCGCGGCCCGGGCAGCTCGACGAACGAGCGGCCGTCGTAGAGCAGGTCCACGCATTCCGGATCAGTGGTCAGGTGACCGCTCTTGACCAGCACGTACTTCGGGCCCAGCTCCTTCAGGGCCACCGCCGCGTCGTGCATGCCGGCGCGGTCGGTCACCTCGAGCCCGGTCAGCAGGCGCACCTCGTCGAGGTTGGGCGTGATCACCGCGGCCCGCGGCAGCAGCAGATCGCGCAGCGCGGCCAGCCCGGCCGCGTCGAACAGCGGGTGCCCGTGCATCGACGCGGCCACCGGGTCGACCACGAACGGCACCTTCGTGTCCCGGCCGATCTCCGCCCGGTCACACGCCCGCGCGACCGCCTCGATGATCTCCGCCGAGGCGAGCATCCCGGTCTTCGCCGCCTGCATGCCCATGTCGGCGGCGACGGCCTCGATCTGCCCGGCCACGATCCGCGCCGGGATGTCCGACCGGTCGTGCACGCCGAGCGTGTTCTGCACGGTCACCGCCGTCACCGCGACCAGCCCGTGCACCCCGCAGGTCAGGAACGTGCGCAGGTCCGCCTGCAACCCCGCCGCACCACCGGAGTCGGATCCGGCGATGGTCAGGGCGGCAGGCGGACTCGCGTTCTGGCTCATGCCTCCAGTGTCGCAAACCCGTCGATCAAGCGAGCCGCCAGAACGGGGACACCGGCCCGACGCCCTCGCCCAGCGGGTACGCCTCGGCGACGCACCGCTCGATGAACCGCTTGCCCTCGTCCACCGCGTCCGGCACGCCCAGGCCCTTGGCGAGGAACGCGGTGATCGACGACGCCAGCGTGTCGCCGCCGCCGTGGGTGTGTTTCGTGTCGATCCGGCGCGCGGACAGCTCGATGAACTGCACGCCGTCGGAGAGCAGGTCGACGCACTCCGGGTCGTCGTAGAGGTGCCCGCCCTTGACCAGCACCCACACCGGCCCCAGCGCCAGCAGCGCCCGCGCCGCGTCGCGCTGGCTCGCCCGGTCGGTGACCTCCACGCCGGTGAGCAACCGGACCTCGTCGAGGTTCGGCGTCACCAGCGTCGCGCGGGGGAACAGCTCCGTGCGGATGGCCGCCAGGGCCTCCTCGCGCAGCAGGGAATCCCCGTGCATCGAGGCCGCGACCGGGTCGACCACGAACGGCACGTTCGTCGCGCGTCCGATGTGGACCTCGTCGAGCGTCTTGGCGACCTCGCCGATGATCTCCGCCGTGGCGAGCATGCCGGTCTTGGCCGCGTCCACGCCCATGTCGCCGGCGACCGCCTTGATCTGCGCCGACACCACGTCCGGCGGGATCTCGGTGAATCCCTGCACGCCCAGCGAGTTCTGCACCGTGACCGCGGTGACCGCGGTCATCCCGTGCACCCCGCAGGCGAAGAACGTGCGCAGGTCCGCCTGGATCCCCGCGCCACCGCCGGAATCGCTCCCGGCGATGGTCAGCGCGGTCTTCGGGGTGACGCTCATTACGGCTGGACCACCGGGAGGTAGACCTGCTTGCCGCCCTGCTGGAACTCGGCCGACTTCTCCTGCATCCCGGCCTCGATGGCATCCACAGTGGACAGCCCGTGCTCCTCGGCGTACTTGCGCACGTCCTGGGTGATCCGCATCGAGCAGAACTTCGGCCCGCACATCGAGCAGAAGTGCGCGGTCTTGGCCGGCTCCGCGGGCAGGGTCTCGTCGTGGTAGGAGCGCGCGGTGTCCGGGTCGAGCGAGAGGTTGAACTGGTCGGTCCAGCGGAACTCGAACCGGGCCTTGGACAGCTCGTCGTCCCACTCCTGGGCGTACTGGTGGCCCTTGGCGAGATCCGCGGCGTGCGCGGCGATCTTGTACGCGATCACCCCGGCCTTCACGTCGTCGCGGTTGGGCAGGCCCAGGTGCTCCTTCGGCGTGACGTAGCACAGCATCGCGGTGCCGTACCAGCCGATCTGCGCCGCCCCGATGGCCGACGTGATGTGGTCGTAGGCCGGCGCGATGTCCGTCGTGAGTGGACCGAGCGTGTAGAACGGGGCCTCGCCGCAGAGCCGTTCCTCCAGCTCCACGTTCTCCTTGATCTTGTGCATCGGCACGTGGCCGGGGCCCTCGATCATCACCTGGACGTCGTGCTCGCGCGCGATGTGCGTCAGCTCGCCGAGCGTCTCCAGCTCCGCGAACTGGGCGCGGTCGTTGGCGTCCGCGATCGAGCCCGGGCGCAGGCCGTCACCGAGGGAGAAGGTGACGTCGTAGGCGCGCAGGATCTCGCACAGCTCCGCGAAGTGCGTGTAGAGGAACGACTCCTTGTGGTGCGCCAGGCACCACGCGGCCATGATCGACCCGCCGCGCGAGACGATGCCGGTGACCCGGTTCGCGGTCAGCGGGATGTAGCGCAGCAGCACCCCGGCGTGCACGGTCATGTAGTCCACGCCCTGCTCGCACTGCTCGATCACGGTGTCCCGGTAGACCTCCCAGGACAGCTTCGCCGGATCGCCGTCGACCTTCTCCAGCGCCTGGTAGATGGGCACCGTGCCGACCGGGACGGGGGAGTTGCGCAGGATCCACTCGCGGGTCTCGTGGATGCGCTTGCCGGTGGACAGGTCCATGATCGTGTCGGCGCCCCAGCGGGTCGCCCACACCATCTTGTCGACCTCCTCCTCGACCGAGGACCACACGGCCGAGTTGCCCATGTTCGCGTTGACCTTCACCAGGAAGTTCTTCCCGATGATCATGGGTTCGCTCTCCGGGTGCCGCCGGTTCGCCGGGATCACCGCGCGGCCCGCGGCGACCTCGTCGCGCACGAACTCGGGGCTCACCCGCTCCCGGGCCGCGACGAACTCCATCTCCCGGGTGATCACGCCGGCCTTCGCGAAGCCCAGCTGGGTGTTGTGCTCGCGGCCGTCCAGCCAGCCGGAGCGGAGCGGAAAGAGTCCATTGTGGACGTCGATCGGGGCGTCCGGGTCGGTGTACGGGCCGGAGGTGTCGTAGACGTCGAAGTGGTCGCCGTTCGTCAGCTCGATGCGGCGGGCCGGGACCTTCAGCCCGTTCTCGGTGTGGTGGTAGACCTTGCGCGAGCCGGTGATCGGCCCGGTGGTCACGGTCGGTGCGACGGTCTTGCCGTTTTCCAGCGTCGTCACGCGAAAATTCACTCCCTACGCCGGCATTACCCGGTCAGGTTCGGCGGTCGGCGGCGCCGGGTCCCAACGGACACCAGCCGCCCTCTCAGCCCGCCAAGGCGCGAGCTCCCGCGTTGTTCGGTTGTCCGTCCGACCATGCCATGCGGGACCGCAGACCTCAACCCCGCGACGGCGGTTTCACACCCGCAGACCGGCGACGAGGAAGCCGACCAGGCGGCGCGCGTCGTAGGGGTGCTTCCGGCTCGCGCCCGCGCAGAGGCCGCCGATGCCGCGCATGAGTTCGTAGGCGTCCAGGCCGTCGTGGATCTCCCCGGCGGCGGCGTCGAGCAGCTGGGTGCAGACGGGGACGAGCCGGTCCAGGAAGTAGGAGTGCAGCGGGTCGTAGCAGGGATCGTCGGACTGCAGCACCGCGGCGAGGCCCTGCTTGGTGATCACGAAGTCGACGAACTGGTCGAGCCACGTCGCGAGGGCGTCGTACGGGGTGGTGCTGGAGGCGAGCAGCTCGGGGCCGGCTTCGGCGAGGGTCTCGACCTGGTGCCGGTAGACGGCGACGATCAGGTCCGCGCGCGTGGGGAAGTGGCGGTAGATGGTGGCGGTCCCGACGCCGGCCTTGGCCGCGATGTCGCGGATCGGCGCCTCCACCCCGGACGCGACGAAGACCGCGGCGGCCGCGTCGAGCAGCGCCTTCTGGTTGCGCCGCGCGTCGGCTCGCTTGGGTGCGCTGTCGTCCACCAGCCCATTGTCGCACCCGGTGATGGCTAAGCGGGACAGTGTCCCGTATCGTAAGTGGGACAGTGTCCCGTTTTGGTTGGAGGGCTGATGACGACGTATCTGCTGGTGCACGGCGCGTGGCACACCGGACAGGCCTGGGCACGGGTGGTGCCGCTGCTGGAGGCGGCCGGGCACCGGGTGCTCGCGCCGACGCTGACCGGCTACGGCGAGACGGTGCACCTGGCCGGGCCGGAGGTCGGGCTGGACACCCACGTCGGCGACGTCGTCCGGCTGATCCGCGCGGAGGGCCTCACCGACGTGGTGCTCGTGGGGCACAGCTACGCCGGGCTGGTCATCTCCTCGGCGGCCAACGAGGTGCCGGACCGGATCGCGCGGCTGGTCTACCTCGACGCGATGGTCCCCGAGCACGGCGAATCCGCGGCGGACGTCCTCCCCGTCACCCAGGGGCTGATCGACGCGGCGCTGGCGTCCGAAAGCGGCTGGCGGGTCCCGCCGATGCCCGAGCTGCCACCACCTGCGGGTCTGTTCGGCGTGACCGACCCGGCCGACGTGGCGTGGCTGCGCACGATGCTGTCCGACCAGCCGGTGCGCTGCCTGCAGCAACCGGTGCGGCTGGACAACCCGGCGGCGCGGCGGATCCCGCGCACGCACATCCACTGCACGATCAAGCCCGAGGGCTTCGAGCGGCGCCCGGTGCCCGCCGTGCAGCCCAACGGAACGCCCGCGGAGGTCTGGGAGCTGCCCACCGGCCACGACTGCATGATCACGGCGCCCGGAGAGCTCGCGGAGCTGCTGCTGAAGCTCGCCTGAGGGCCGCGGACTGGAGCGCCGGACCGCGGTTGACCACGGAAAACGCACTTCTAGGCTGCGGCACGTGAGCAACTGGGATACCCGGCTTCGCGAGTGGCAGAACCTCGACGTGCCCGAGGGCTGGCGGGCGGAGATCACTTCGGCAGGGGTGCGCTTGACGCCGCCCGTCGACAACGGGCACAGCAGAATCGCTGCGTCGGTCCATCGTGCCTTCGCGAGAGCGGTGCCGGAGGACCGGGTCATCCTGCAGACGCTCGGCATCGCCATCCGGGGCGCGAGCCGGCTCTACCTGCCCGACTTGGTGGTGGTACCCGAGCGGGAGCTGTCGCGCCCGGACAACGTGCCCGTTCCGGCGGAGGCCGCGGAACTGGTGGTGGAGATCGTCTCCCAGGGCAACGCCCGCACGGATCGCGTCGAGAAGCTGTGGGCCTACGCCCAAGCGCCGGTGCCCCTCTACCTCCTGATCGACCGCTACGCGGAGCCGAAACCGTCGGTCACCCTGTTCTCGGATCCCGTCGACGGGCACTACCGCCGCTCGGAGCAGGTCTCGTTCGGCGAGGAGATCCGCCTGCCCGCGCCGTTCGATCTCGTGCTCGCGACCGCGGCCTTTTAGCTCACCAGCTCGCTCGGTGTCGCGAACACGTCGACCATCGCGCCGTTCCGCAGCACCGTGATGGCCAGCCGCGTGCCGATCACCTCGGCGAACAGCTGCCGCTGGATGTCCTGCGCGTCCGTGATCCGCGACCGCCCCACCGTCAGCACCAGATCGCCCGGCCGCAGCCCCGCCCGCTCGGCCGGTCCGCCGCGCACCACCTCGGCGATCCGCAGCCCGGCGCGCTGCCCGGTGTGCTCGGCGACCTCGTCCGGCAGCGGCGCCGGCACCCCGACCAGCCCGAGGTACGCCCGCCGCACCCGGCCCTCCACCAGCAGCGTGTCGATGATCCGCCGGGTGGTCTCGTTGACCGGCACGGCCAGCCCCAGCCCGAACCCGGCGACCGCCGTGTTGACCCCCACCACCCGGCCCGCCGAATCGGCCAGCGCACCGCCCGAGTTGCCCGGGTTCAGGGCCGCGTCGGTCTGGATCACGTTCTCGATCACCCGCCCGGCGCTGCGCGTGCGCACCGGCAGCGACCGGCCCAGCGCGCTGACCACCCCGGCGGTCACCGACCCGGCCAGCCCGAGCGGGCTGCCGATCGCCACCACCAGCTGCCCGACGACCAGCTTGTCCGCGTCCCCGAGCCGGGCCGCGGGTGGCGCCTCCGACGCGCGCAGCACGGCCAGGTCCGACAGCGGATCCGCGCCGACCACCGTGAACCGCGCCTCGGTGCCGTCGGCGTACGTCGCCGTGCCGTGCGAGCCGTCGCCGACCACGTGCGCGTTGGTCACCAGGTGGCCGTCGTCGGCGAACACGACCGCTGAACCGCTGCCCCGGGACAGCCGCACGCTCGCCACGTGCGGGGTCACCTCGGCGGCCACCGTGCTCACCGCGCGTGAGTAGGCGTCCAGGGCATCGGTGTCATCCACCACGACCACCACCCCTGCGATTACACGGTTACGCCCACCCGTCAGCCCGGCCACCACCCCTGATGGAAGCCGCTGCGCGGCTGCTGCGCTTTTCCAGTGTGCGCTCGCGGGCACGTGGAAAAGCGCCCCGTTCACCGAGGGCGAAAGCTCACTCCGAGCCGGGCAGCCAGGACAGCCCGGGCACGCCCCACTTGTTGCGCTTGAGCATGCGCTTGGCGTCCCGCGCGTGGCGGCCGACCAGCCGGTCCAGGTAGAGGTAGCCGTTCAGGTGGTCGGTCTCGTGCTGCAGGCAGCGCGCGAAGTAGCCGGTGCCCTCGACCTCGATCGGGTTGCCGTCCAGGTCGAAGCCGGTGACCTTGGCCCAGCTCGCGCGCCCGGTGGGATACGACTCCCCGGGCGCGGACAGGCAACCCTCCCAGTCGTCGTCCGGGTCGGGCATGGTCTCCGGGATCTCGGAGGTCTCCAGCCGCGGGTTGACCACCAGGCCCTTGTGCCGGACGCCCTGGTCGTCGGGGCAGTCGTAGACGAAGACGCGCAGGTCGACGCCGATCTGGTTGGCCGCCAGCCCCACCCCTTCGGCGGCGTACATGGTCTCGAACATGTCGTCGGTGAGGGTGCGCAGCTCGTCGTCGAACTTCTCCACCTCGCGGGTGGGGTTGTGCAGCACCGGGTCGCCGGCGATCCGGATCGGGTGGATGGTCACAATCCGCGATCGTACCCAGCGGACGAGCCGTGACGCGCCGGGCCGTGATCCCACAACCGGACCCTCGACCCGTGGTTGAATGACGCCCGCGGGATCACAACCGTGTGGTTTGCGAGTTGAGGAGTCAGATGGACGCCGCGGAGTCGATGGCCGAGGGCGACCGGCCGTCGCCCGAGCCCACCGGCGACGAGGGCGGGCTCACGCCCCGCGAGCTCAAGGTGCTGGCGTTCGAACGCCAGTGGTGGCGCTACGCGGGCGCGAAGGAGCAGGCCGTCCGCGAGGAGTTCGGCCTCTCGCCCACCCGCTACTACCAGCTGCTCAACCAGCTCCTCGACAAAGAGGAAGCGATGGCCGCCGACCCGATGCTGGTCAAGCGGCTGCGCAAGATGCGCACCGCGCGGCAGCGCAAACGGGTCGCCCGCCGACTGGGGATCGAGGCGCGATGAACTTCCTGCAGGGCCTGTCCCGCCCGCTGCGCCTGGCCGGTGTGGTGCTGATCGGCGTCGCCCTCGTGGCGGTCGTGATCGGCGGCATCACCGCGCTGAACGGCGACGGGGACAACGGCCAGACCGCGGCGCCGAGCCCCACGGCCACCGGGGGGACGACCGCGCCGACCGAGACCACCGGCGCGAGCCCCACCGAGCCGCCGCCGTCGGTCCCGGCCTCGCCGACGTCGGAGACGCCGCCGCCCGGGCAGCCGACGGACACCGTCGCCCCGGGCGCGCCCGGTGGCACGGCGACCCAGCCGGGCGGCACCGCGGGAACCCCGGGCGCGGGTGACGGCGGCGTGCCTGCCGACCAGACCGCGGCCAAGTGGGTGCCCGTGCGCGTCTACAACAACAGCACCATCCACGGACTCGCCGCCCGCGCCGCCGACGAGCTGAAGGCCAACGGCTGGAACGTGGTCGAGGTGGGCAACTACCCGCACGGCATCATCCCGACGACCACGGCGTACTACACGCCCGGCACGGACGAAGAGACGGCGGCGCGGTCGCTGGCCGCCGCGTTCGGGATGAAGGTCGAGCCGCGGTTCAAGGGCATCCAGGACGCGAGCCCGGGTGTCATCGTGATCGTGACCAACGACTACAAGGGTTCGCAGGTCAAGGGTTCCTGACGCCGGGCGCGGAAGGGCGGCCGGCGCCTCAGGCGCGGTTCTTCGCGTAGGCCTCCAGTGCCGCGAGCTGCGCCGGGTCCAGCGACGGCCGCACCGTCTTCCGCGCGGTCTCCAGGTGCGCCGCCGTCACCTCGGCGGCCTCCAGCGACTCGCGCATCGCCGTGAGCGCCGCCTCGCGGATCAGTGCCGCGCAGTCCGCCGCCGAGTAGCCGTCCAAAGTGGCCGCGATCGCGTCCAGGTCCACATCGGACGCCAGCGGCGTGTGCCGGGCCGTGGCGCGCAGGATGTCGGCTCGCGCTTCGGCGTCCGGCGGCGGCACGTACACCAGGCGCTCCAGCCGCCCGGGCCGCAGCAGGGCCGGGTCGACCAGCTCGGGCCGGTTGGTCGCGCCGAGCACCACCACGTCGCGCATCGGCTCGACCCCGTCCAGCTCGGTCAGCAGCGCGGCCACCACCCGGTCCGACACCCCCGAATCCCCGGACTGCCCGCGGCGCGGCGCCAGCGCGTCGATCTCGTCCAGGAACACCAGCGACGGCGCAGCGTCGGCGGCCTTGCGGAACAGCTCCCGCACCGCTCGCTCGGACTCACCGACCCACTTGTCCAGCAGCTCGGCGCCCTTGACCACGAACACGTTCAGCGCGCCGGTGCCGGCCAGCGCCCGCACCAGGAACGTCTTGCCACCACCCGGCGGCCCGTACAGCAGCACCCCGCGCGGCGGCGCGATGCCCAGCCGCGAGAACGAATCCGGGTACCGCAGCGGCCACAGGACGGCCTCCGTCAGCGACTGCTTGACCTCGGTCATGTCGCCGACTTCGTCCAGCGTCAGCCCGCCGGTCGCCAGGCTGTCCGAAGTGGACATCGAGATCGGACGGACGGACTGCAGCGCGTCCAGCAGGTCCTGCTGCGAGATGTGCGGCTCCGCGGCCTCCCGCTGCCGCAGCGCGGCCCGCACCGCGGCGTCCCGGCGCAGCGCCAGCAGGTCCGCGGCCACGAAACCCGGTGTGCGGTCGGCGATCTCGCCGAAGTCCACAGTGGATTCCAGCGGCACGTCCCGCAGCAGCACGCGCAGCAGTTCGGTGCGGACCCGGGCGTCCGGCTGCGGGATCGCGAGCTCGCGGTCGAGCAGGTCGGCCGCCCGCAGCCGCGGATCGCACGCCTCGGGACGGGCCGTGGTGGCGACGACCGCGAGGTCCGGCCGGGTCAGCGCGCCGCGCAGCTCGTCCAGCACCACCGTGGCGACGGGCGGCGGCTGCGTCGCCGGGAGCAGCGTGTCGATGTCGGTGATCAGCAGCACCGCCGGACCGCCCGCGGCGGCCTGGTCGATCGCCTCGCGCAGCCGGGTGGCGATCGCGTTCGGCTCCAGCACGGCGATCGACGGCGCGGTCAGCGTGACCAGGCGGAGTTTCTCGGCCGCGGCGACCGACCGCACGAGCGTCGTCTTGCCGACGCCCTCCGCGCCGGAGAGCAGCACGCCGAGCCGGGCCGACGTGCCCAGGCGGGCGAGCAGCTCGGGGCGGCGGAAGGTCAGATCGACCCACTCGGCGAGCGTGCGGGCCTGGTCGTGCGCCCCGCACAGGTCGGCCAGCGGCGGGGCGGGCTCCTCCGGCTCGGCGATCACCTCGGGTGCCGCCTGCGGGGCGGCCGGGGCCGCGGGCGCGGTGGCGCGTGCGCCGTCCCGCCAGCTGACCACCGTGGACGGGCTGATCACGACCGGCCCGCCGGGTTCGGTCGCGGTGACGGTGAGCAGCTCGGTGGTCCAGCCGGCGCCGATCGCCCGGGACAGCTGGCCGCGCACGGTCGTCACGTCCGAGCCGGGCGCGGGCGCGAGGTCCTGCGGGAGGAGCGACACCGCGTCGCCGACCGTGAGGACCTTCCCGGTCAGCGCGAGCCGCAGCGTGTTCGGCGACACCGACGCGCTGGCCAGCCGCGACCCGGCGACGGTCACCGAGCGGGCCTGCGAGACGTCCGCCGGCGCGACGACGACCTCCGAGCCCTCGGTGACGCCGAGGTTGGACAGCGTCACGTCGTCGGCGTAGACCACGCCGGGGGTGCCGCTCGCGTCGCCGGGCGCGGCGAGCGCGGCGCTCACCCGGGCGCCGGTGAGGTGCACGGCGTCCCAGGCGCGCAGGCCGAGCGCGTCGAGGACTTCCGGGTGCAGGCGGACGATGCCGCGCCGGGTGTCGAGGGCGGACGGCGTGTGCCGGATGGTCAGCGTGATCTGGGGCGCGCTCACGCCCTCACTCTAGGGCGAGCGCGGCCGGGATGGCGGCGAACGCCCGATCGACGAGGACCGGCAGCAGGTCGCGCTCGCCGGACGGGCTCCACTCGGCCAGCGCGCAGTTCCACGCCCCGATCACGACCTCGACCAGCAGGCGCTGTTCCAGTCCGGGCGGGACGCCGAGGACGCGGATGATCTCGGTCTTGACCTCGGCGCAGTACCGCAGCGTGTGGGCGTGCAGCGCGGCGCAGCCCTCGGTCAGCCGGACCGTCGGCAGGAACTGCCGGTACCAGTAGTCGTCCATCCGGTCGATGGCGGTGAGCAACGCGTCCTTCAGGACGCCGAGCAGCGGTCCGGACGGCGGCCGCTCGGCGAGCACGCCGAGGCAGGTCTCCCACAGCTGCTTGATCGCGGTGAGCGCGACGTCCTCTTTGGACGTGAAGTTGCGGAAGAAGGTCCGCTTGGAGACCTCGACCGCGTCGACCAGCTCGTCGAGCGTGGTCGCGTCGAAGCCGCGCTCGGTGAACATGGCCACCGCGGTCTCGGCCAGCGCCTGGCGGGTGCGCAGCTTCTTGCGTTCACGCAGGGAGAGCGACTGCTCGGTCGTCGTCATCACCACCAGTCTAGTTGATGCTCCTTGATGGCAAGTGCCACTCGGTGGCACTATGGCGGCGAGATCGCTGCGAAGGAGAGAACATGCGTGCGCTGGTCGTCGACCACTCGTCGTCGTCACACCTGGAACTCGCCGAGGTGCCCGATCCGGTGCCGGCGCCGGACGAGGCCCTGGTCCGGGTCGAGGCCGTCTCGCTCAACTACGGCGAGGCGTTCATGGTGGACACCGCCCAGGTGCCCGAGGGGAGCGTGCCGGGCTGGGACGCGACGGGCGTGGTGGTGCGGGCGGCCGCCGACGGCTCCGGCCCGGCCCCCGGAACCCGCGTGATCACCCTGGGGCTGGCCGGCGCCTGGGCGGAGTTGCGAGCCGTGCCGACCGCGACGATGGGCACCGTGCCGGAGGCGGCGGACGGCGGCGCGATCAGCACCGTTCCCGTCGCCGGGCTGACCGCGCTGCACGTCCTGCGGCGGTTCGGGCAGACCCTGGGGCGCCGGATCATGATCACCGGCGCGTCCGGTGGGGTCGGCCGCTTCGCCGTCCAGCTCGCCGCGCGGGCCGGCGCCGAGGTCGTGGCGGTCAGCGCGGATCCCGCGCAGGTGAGCGTGCTCGAAGCGCTCGGCGCGCGCGAGGTGATCAAGCACCCGGCCGAGGCGAGCCGGCCCGTCCACGGCGTGCTCGACAACGTGGAGGGCGAGCAGATGGTGGCCGCGTTCAACGCACTGGGGCCCGGCGGGACGCTGGTGAGCGTCGGGCACTCCGCGGGGCAGGACGTGGTGTTCCCGGTCGGCGCGTTCGTGGCCACCGAGGGCCGCCACGACCGGTCGATCAGCACGTTCTTCCTGTTGGCCGACCCGCGGGCGGACGTGCGCGAGGACCTGACCTGGCTGGCCGCCGAGGTCGCCGCGGGCCGTCTCGACGCCGGGATCACCTGGCGTGGCGACTGGTCCCGGCACGCCGAGGCGACCGCGGCGTTGCTCGGCCGCCGCCTGCGCGGCAAGGCCGTGCTCGAGATCAGCTGACGCGCGAGCCCCACCGGTCGAGGAAGGTGATGTCCTCGACCGGTGGCCGCGCGGCCGGCCGGAAGTCCCGTTGCGTGGTGTAGGCGACCGGCAGCAACGCGACCTGCGTGAAGTCCTCCGGGATGCCGACCACCCGCGCGACCTCCTCCTCGTGGCCGAACAGGTGGTAGCCGGTGATCGTGCTGCCCAGGCCGCGGGCGCGCAGCGCGAGCTGGAAGCTCCAGATCGCCGGGTAGATCGAGCCGTAGAACCCGGTCAGCTCGCCGTTGCCGCCGGTCGGGCGCCCGGCCAGGCAGGCCAGCACCAGCGCCGGGACGCGGTGGATGTTGTCCAGCAGGAACTTCGCCGACTCCAGCGAGCGCGGCGCGACCAGGTGCCCGTACTCGCGCTGGGCGGCCTGGCCGACCTCGCGGATCGGCTCGGCGATGCGGGCCTTCAGCTCCGGGTCGCGGACCACGAGCCAGCGGATCGCGCTCAGCTGGTTGCCGGCGATCGGCGCCTGCATCGCGATCCGCAGGCACTCGGTGATCACCTCCGGCTCGACCGGCCGATCGAGGTCCAGCTTGCGCCGCACCGAGCGGGTGGTGGTCAGCAACGTGTCCGCGTCCATCTGAATCCTCCCAGAGACTTACACTGTAAGTACTTACGCTGTACGTCATGGCGCTGACGCGGGAGAAGGTGCTCGACGCCGCGTTGCGGCTGGTCGGGGAGAACGGCCTGAGCGGCCTGTCCATGCGCAAGCTCGCCGCCGAGCTGGGCGTGGAGGCGATGTCGCTCTACAACCACGTCGCGAACAAGCAGGACCTGCTGGACGGCGTCGCGGCGCGGGTGTTCGAGCAGGTCGAGCTACCGGACCCGGAGCTGCCGTGGGACGAGCGGCTGCGTGCGCTCGGGCTGGGCGCGTTCGAGACGCTCAACCGGCATCCGGCCGTCGTCCGCGCGATGACCGCCGAGCAGGCCAACCCGCTGTCCGAGGGTGCCGTCCGGCTGATGGACGCCATCCTCGGCGCGCTGCTGGACGCCGGGCTCGACGAGCACCACGCGGCCCGCGGGTACCGGTCGCTGATCGGGATGGTGTTCGGCGCGGTGCTCGTCGGCGCCGGTGGGCTGGCCGCGGAACGGGAGGAGCCCGCCGTCGAGTGGTTCCGCCGGACCGTCACCCCGCAGCGGCACCCGAACCTGCACCGGGCGATGCCCGCGCTCGCCGGGATCGACTGCCTGCAGGACTTCCGCTACCAGCTCGACCTGTTCATCAAGGGCCTGCGTTAGCGGTTGCGCTGGCGCAGGCCGATGCGACGCCAGCTGCGGCGGCGCGCGCGGTCCTGGCTCTCCGCCGGGTAGGTGCGCACCCCGCGCACCACGTGGTCCTGCGTCCGGCGCACGGACAGCCGCTGGTTGCCTGCCACCCGGATCCGTGGCCGCCGCAGGCGCAGGCGGCTCGTGCTGCGCCGGATCGCCCGCCGCTCGCGCAGCGGCACGCCCCACGCCTCGGGGTGGCTGGCCAGCCACTGGTAGCGCCGGATCGCATACGGGATGTGCGCCAGGTACAGCAGCAGCGCGACGGCCAGCGCGATCAGCGGGTACTGGATGATCGCCGCCGCCGCGAGGCCGACGCCGACCAGCAGCGGCGCGGCCGCCTTCGCCGGGACCTTGACCGACTTCAGCGACAGCGTCGGCAGCCGGCTGATCAGCAGCAGCGCGATCGCCACCGTCCACACGTAGACGACCGGCGCCGACGACCACCAGCCGTCGCCGAACTCCAGCGTCAGGATCACCGGCATCAACGCGCACAGGCCACCCGCGGGCGCGGGCACGCCGACGAAGAACTCCTTCGCGTACGGCGGTTTCTCCACGTCCAGCAGCGTGTTGAACCGGGCCAGCCGCAGCACGATGCACACGGCGAAGGTCAGCGACACGATCCAGCCGATGCCGGACGTGTCGCCGAACCAGATGTAGAGCACGAGGGCCGGGGAGACACCGAAGGAGATCGCGTCGGACAGCGAGTCCAGCTCCGCGCCCATCTTCGACGTCGCGTCGAGCAGGCGGGCGATCCGGCCGTCCAGGCTGTCCAGGACGGCCGCGACGCCGATCGCGCCGATCGCCAGCACGAACTGCCGGTTGAGCGCGAACTGCGCGGCGGACAGGCCCGCGCACAGCGCGAGGACCGTGATCGCGTTCGGCAGCAGCCGCACCGACGGTGTCATCACCCGGACCATGATCAGGCTCCTCGCTCCGGCAGCGCGGCCAGGGGCGTCTCGCCGCCGATCGTCCGCTGGCCCTTGCGCACCAGCACCTCGCTGCCCGGCGGCAGGTAGATGTCCACCCGCGAGCCGAACCGGATCAGCCCGTAGGTGTCACCGGCCCGGACCTTCTCCCCGTCGGCGACCTGGCACAGGATCCGGCGCGCGACCAGGCCGGCGATCTGCACGACCACCAGCTCGTGCCCGGCCTCGGTGCGCAGCAGCACCGAGTTGCGCTCGTTGTCGTCGCTGGCCTTGTCCAGGTCGGCGGACAGGAACTTGCCCGGCCGGTAGGCCACGCGCTCGACCACCCCGGTGGCCGACACGCGCTGCACGTGCACGTCGAAGACCGACAGGAACACGCTGACCCGCATCCGCGGTTCGGCGGGCAGGCCCAGCTCCGCGGGCGGGGTGGCCTCCTCGATCAGCGAGACGATGCCGTCGGCCGCGGCGAGGACGAGGTCGTCCCGCTCCGGCGGCACGCGCTTCGGCTCGCGGAAGAACGCCGCGGTGGCCAGGGTCGCCAGCGCGCCGACGGCGCCCAGCGGCTTCCAGGCCCGGCGCAGCAGCAGCGTGGCCGCGACCCCGCCGGCGACGAACGGCCGCCCGGCGGGGTGCATCGGCGGCAGTGTCTCGCGCGCGAGGTTCAGGGCATGGGTGATCGGATTGCTCGCCTTGTCCGGCGCAGTGCTGCTCATCGAAGCGGTGTCCCGGTGATTCGTGTCCAACGTGTGACCGGTCCGTGACGCCTGGCCAGGCGTGGCGGTTCGCCGATCCGGGTATCCACGCTACCGCCAGGTCTGCGTGGACCGTTCCGCGTCCCGCCAAACGGCCCCCCACACGGGTCAGGCGCTGCTAACACTTCGTGGCGACGCCCGATGCAGACCGTAGTAACAGCAGAGAGGAACCGTCATGTCGGCCCCGGAGCGCATCCGCGAAGAGCGCCTTTCCGAGCTGTTCCAGGCCTGGCGCGACGACGTGAACAGTGTCCCGATACCCCGGCTGGTGTCGACCGAAACCGCGGTGGCCCTGGTGCGCTGCGCGCGAGCCCTCGATGCGTCGCGCCGAGCCGCTGAACCCCCCGACGGCCCAGCGGCCCGGCACGACGGGCTGGTGCCGTAAGGGCTGAATCTTAGCTTCGGCAAGCGAATGAGTAACGAGTCGTAGGCCAACTGTTACAAGAAGTCACGCGTTGGCAGGAGCAGGACGTCCACCTCGCTGCCCTCCGGCGCGTCCACCACGTCCTCCGGCAATTCGATCAGGCAGTTGGCCTGCGCGAACGCGGCCAGCAGGTGCGATCCGGGGCCGCCGCGCGGACCGACCTCGCCGGTCACCTCGCCGTCGTGGTGCGAGTAGAACCCGCGGCGGAACTGGCGCCGCCCGGCGGGCGAGCGCAGGGCCTCGGTCAGCCGCGCCCGCACCCGCGACCGGTCGACCTGGCGGTGGCCGAGCGCGGTCAGGATCGCCGGGCGCAGGAACACTTCGAACGACACGAGCACGCTGACCGGGTTGCCGGGCAGGGTCACCACCGGCACCCCGTGCCAGCGGCCGTTGCCCTGCGGCCCGCCCGGCTGCATCGCGACCTTGACGAACTCGACGCCGGCGCCGGTCAGCGAGTCCTTCACCACCTCGTAGGCGCCCGCGCTGACCCCGCCGGAGGTGACCACCAGGTCGGTCTCCGCCAGCCGCGGCTCGATGACCGCGCGGAACTCGGCGACGTCGTCCACCACGCTGCGCACCACCTCGACCGCGCAGCCCAGCGCGCGGATCCCGGCGGCCAGCATGATGCTGTTCGACTCGTAGATCTGCCCGTGCCGCAGCTCCTGGGGCGGGGTCACCAGCTCCGAACCGGTGGACACCACGAGCACCCGCAGTGGCGCGTGCACGGTCAGCCGGTCCAGGCCGACCGCGGCGGCCAGCCCGAGCTGCGCCGGCCCGAGCACGGTGCCGGCGTGCAGCGCGATCGTGCCCGCCGCCACGTCCTCACCGGTGCGCCGCAGGTGCGTGCCCACCGGGGC
This sequence comes from Amycolatopsis thermalba, assembly GCF_023376025.1. Lineage (NCBI taxonomy): Bacteria > Bacillati > Actinomycetota > Actinomycetes > Pseudonocardiales > Pseudonocardiaceae > Amycolatopsis > Amycolatopsis thermalba. The sequence continues at coordinate 7,055,039 of NZ_CP091196.1, read as the reverse complement.
CGGTTCGCGGATCGACACCTTCTCCGTGCCGCCGTCGGTGTCCTCGACCTTCACCACGGCGTCCGCGCCCGGCGGCATCGGCGCGCCGGTCATGATCCGGTGCGCGGTGCCCGGCAGCAGCGGCGGCACGTCGGTGCGCCCGGCCGGGATGTCCTCGGCGACCGGCAGCTCGACCGGCGTGGTGGCGGTGGCCGAGGCGACGTCGACCGCGCGCACCGCGTAGCCGTCCATCGCCGAGTTGTCGAACGGCGGCAGCGAAACGCCCGCGGGCACGTCCTCAGCCAGCACCAGCCCGGCGCACTCGGCCAGCGGGAGCGCCTTCGGCGGCGCGGTGCCGAGCAGCTCGACGACGGCCGCGCGGTAGGTGTCGACGGAAATCACGCGGACCATCCTGCCTCGCGGGGGTGGCCGTGCAACACTTCCCCCGCTCGTTGATCCGCAAGGGGGAGGCATGCAGGTCCGCACCCGGCACACGCCCGCGTTCGGCGTCGCCCGAGTGATCCTGGGTCCCGGGGAGGCCGTGCAGGCCCCGGGCGAGTCGATGTTCGCGAGCAGCTTCGGCCTCACCGAAGCGTCGAACGGCCGCCGGTCGCCATCGGTGTTCACCGCGCCCAAGGAGGGCGGCTGGCTCGACCTCGCGCCGCCCGGCGCCGGTGACGTCTACCCGCTGGAGTTCGACGGCCGCACCGGCTGGTGCGTCGCGCGGCACGCCGTGCTCGCCCGCCCGGCGTCGGTGCGGGCCGACTCGTGGCCGGGGCTGCAGGCGATGTTCGGCGCGGAGCACGGGTTCCTGGAGCACTACAGCGGAACCGGCCCGCTCGTGCTCGCCTGCGCCGGCCCGGTGGACCAGTTCCACCTCGCGGCGGGCGAGCTGATCTCGGTGCGGCCGGGGCACCTGCTGGCGTATCCGGACAGCGTCCAGGTCCGCCTGCGCGCGCTGGACCCTTCGGGGCAGCAGTCCATCCGGACGGGCGAAGGGCTGATGCTCGACTTCGCCGGACCGGGAACGCTTTTGGTGCAAGCGCGGAAATCTCGCTGAATCTTATTGATCCTTCGCGTTTCTCCGGTACCGTGACTTCCACTTCGGGAGCCGGGCGGGCACGGCTCCCGGTGGTTTTCGCAAGGAGGAAACCGTGGCTGTTGGCACGGTCAAGTGGTTCAATTCCGAAAAAGGCTACGGCTTCATCGCGTCCCCCGAGGGGCCTGATGTGTTCGTGCATTACTCGGCCATCCAGTCGGATGGATTCCGCACCCTGGACGAAGGCGATCAGGTCGAGTTCCAGATCGAGTCGGGCCGGGACGGCCGGACGCAGGCAGCGGACGTCCGCAAGGTGTCGTAGCCGCGGCGGCTAGGCTGCGCGGTGTGACAGGCGATGTGTCGGGGGACCTCACCGGTCGCCGGCTGGGCAACTACCGCATAGACGGAGTGCTCGGCAAGGGTGGTATGAGCGTCATGTACAAGGCCACCGACGTGCGGCTTGGTCGCAAGGTGGCCTTGAAGGTGATCGGCGAGCACCTGGGTGCCGACGCCGAGTTCCGCGAACGGTTCGTGGACGAGGCGCGCAACACCTCCGCCGTGGATCACGCGAACGTCGTGCCGTTGTACGACTTCGGTGAGCTCGACGGGATGCTCTACATCGCCATGCGCCTGGTCGACGGGGCCGATCTGGCCAGTCTCATCGCGGACGGGCCGATCTCCCCGGACCGCACGCTGAGGCTGCTCGACCAGGTCGCCGACGCGTTGGACTGCCTGCACGAGCGCGGCCTGGTCCACCTCGACGTCAAACCGGCCAACGTGCTGGTCACCAGCCGGGAGTCGGCGCGCGAGCACGTCTACGTCGCCGACTTCGGGCTGACCCGCCGCGGCGCGACCGGGCACCGCACCCGGGGCGGCGACTTCCTCGGGTCGCCGACGTACGCCGCGCCGGAACACCTGCGCGGGGAGCCGCTGGACGGGCGCACCGACCAGTACGCGCTGGCCTGTGTGCTGTACGCGTGCCTCACCGGGCAGCCCCCGTTCAGCGGCGACGTGCCGACGGTCATCAAGGGACACCTGGCCGTGGAGCCGCCCGCGGTGTCGGGGGTGGTCGGGCTGCCCTCCGCCGTGGACGAGGTCGTGCGCAAAGGCATGGCGAAGAACCCCGCCGACCGCTACGACAATTGCGTCGAGTTGATCACCGCGGCGCGCAAGTCCCTCGGCCCGGCCGCCGGCTCGACCACCCCGCCGGGACCACCCCAGCCGACGACCCGGGAGGCCGGGATGCAGCCGTACTCAGCGGGACAGCCGGGCGGCCACCCCGGCGCGGGCGGTATCACGCCGGGCGCGCAGCCCGGCGCCGGCTACTCCGGCCCGCAGGGCGCCAGCCAGCCCGGCGAGCCCGGTCCGGGCGGTCAGCCCGACGCCGCCCAAGGCGGCTACCGCGGCCCGCAGGGCACCGGCCAGCCCGGCAACTTCGGCCCGCCGGGCGTCCCCGGTCCGGGCGGTCAGCCCGACGCCGCCCATGGCGGCTACCCCGGCCAGCCGGGCTCCGGCGATCAGCCGGGCCAGCCCGGCAACTTCGGCCCGCCAGCCCACGGCGGTCAGCCAGGGCAGCCCGGCCAGCCCGGCAACTTCGGCCAGCCGAGCTCCGGCGGCCACCCGGGCCAGGGCAGCCACCCCGGTCACCAGGACCAGCCGGGCCAGGGCAGTCACCCCGCCCACCCCGGTGCGCCCGGACACGGCGCCCAGCCGGGCCCCTACGGCCCACCCCACCAGCAAGCCGCCCCCGGCCCGTCCCCGTACGGCCACCCCGGCGTGCAGAGCCACCCCGGCATGCCCCAGTTCCCCCCGCACACGCCCCCGCAGGGCCAGCCCTGGCACCAGCCCCCCGGCTGGCCACCCCAGCAACAGCCCTACGGCTACGCCCAGCAACCCGCGAAGAAGGGCCGCGGCCTGAAGTGGCTGTGGGCGAGCCTGGCCGGGCTCGTCGTGGTGGCGGCGGTCGTCGTGACGCTCGTTCTGGTGAATCGCGACGGCGGCTCCGCGCCCGCCCCGACCACCGCGCCCAACATCCCCGTCGGCCCCACCGGCGGCGCGACCGGCCAGTCCACCGCCAACAACCCGCCGCCCGCGACGATCTCCATCAAACCGAGCCCCTGACGTGCGGTTCTTGCACTCGCCCCCGGAGAGTGCTAAACAGACGTTGGCACTCGGCAGCGTCGAGTGCCAACCATGGTCGGGACGGTGAGGCCGGCTCGGAACACCGAGCAGGTCGTCCGTCGCGGGCACCGAGCCTGGCCGAGCTAAGTGTCCTGCTGCCAGTCCGAAAGCAGGTCATGGCAGCGACCACTACCGGAGGACAACACCCCAATGGCCAAACTGATCGCGTTCGACGAGGACGCCCGCCGCGGGCTTGAGCGGGGTCTGAACACCCTCGCCGACGCCGTCAAGGTGACGCTTGGCCCCCGTGGCCGCAACGTCGTGCTCGAAAAGAAGTGGGGCGCGCCGACGATCACCAACGACGGTGTCTCCATCGCGAAGGAGATCGAGCTCGAGGACCCGTGGGAGAAGATCGGGGCCGAGCTCGTCAAGGAAGTCGCCAAGAAGACCGACGACGTAGCCGGTGACGGCACCACCACCGCCACCGTGCTGGCCCAGGCGCTCGTGCGCGAAGGTCTGCGCAACGTGGCCGCCGGTGCCGACCCGATCGCCCTCAAGCGTGGCATCGAGCAGGCGGTCGAGGCCGTCGTCGAGCAGCTGCACAAGGCCGCGAAGGAGGTCGAGACCAAGGAGCAGATCGCTGCCACCGCCTCGATCTCGGCCGCGGACCGCACCATCGGTGAGCTGATCGCCGAGGCGCTGGACAAGGTCGGCAAGGAAGGCGTCGTCACCGTCGAGGAGTCGAACACCTTCGGGCTCGAGCTCGAGCTCACCGAGGGTATGCGCTTCGACAAGGGCTACATCTCGGGTTACTTCGTCACCGACGCCGAGCGTCAGGAAGCCGTTCTGGAGGACCCGTACATCCTCCTGTTCGGCTCGAAGATCTCGAACGTCAAGGACCTGCTGCCGGTCCTGGAGAAGGTCATGCAGTCGGGCAAGCCGCTGCTGATCATCGCCGAGGACGTCGAGGGCGAGGCCCTGGCGACCCTGGTCGTCAACAAGATCCGCGGCACCTTCAAGTCCGTCGCCGTCAAGGCTCCGGGCTTCGGTGACCGCCGCAAGGCCATCCTGCAGGACATCGCGATCCTGACCGGTGGCCAGGTCATCTCCGAGGACGTGGGCCTCAAGCTGGAGAACGCGGACCTGAACCTGCTGGGCAAGGCCCGCAAGGCCGTCATCACCAAGGACGAGACGACCATCGTCGAGGGTGCCGGCGACGCGGACCAGATCCAGGGCCGCGTGAACCAGATCCGCGCCGAGATCGAGAAGTCGGACTCCGACTACGACCGCGAGAAGCTGCAGGAGCGGCTGGCCAAGCTGGCCGGCGGCGTGGCCGTCATCAAGGCCGGTGCCGCCACCGAGGTCGAGCTCAAGGAGCGCAAGCACCGCATCGAGGACGCCGTTCGCAACGCGAAGGCCGCCGTCGAGGAGGGCATCGTCGCCGGTGGTGGCGTGGCCCTGCTCCAGGCGTCCAAGGCTGCCTTCGAGGGCCTGCGCCTCTCGGGCGACGAGGCGACCGGTGCGAACATCGTCAAGGTCGCCGTCGAGGCTCCGCTCAAGCAGATCGCGGTCAACAGCGGTCTCGAGGGCGGCGTCGTGGCGGAGAAGGTCAAGGGTCTGCCGGAGGGCCACGGCCTGAACGCGGCGACCGGCGACTACGAGGACCTGGTCAAGGCCGGCGTCATCGACCCCGCCAAGGTCACCCGTTCGGCGCTGCAGAACGCGGCTTCGATCGCGGGTCTGTTCCTGACCACCGAGGCCGTCGTGGCCGACAAGCCGGAGAAGGCTGGCGCCGCTCCGGCGGGCGACCCGACCGGTGGCATGGGCGGCATGGACTTCTGATCCACTAGTCCGGCGAAAGCCCGGGTGCGCACCGCGCATCCGGGCTTTTTGCCGTCTATTCCTGCGGCATGAGCATCCAGCAGATGGCGTAGAGCAGGATCGGCGCGCCGAACCCGAGCAGGGTCGCGGCGACGAGGACGATGCGGATGACCGCCGCGTCGACGCCGAGCAGCGCGGCCCAGCCACCGGCCACGCCGGCGATCATCTTGTCGGTGGAGCTGCGGCGGAGCTTCTTGGTGGTCACTGTGTTCGTCATGTGTCCATCGTCGGCCGCGGCGCGCGGCCGCACATCGGGGACGAACCCGGAGCGCACCCGGAAAACCTGGGCCGGGGTGCCCGGGGGCGGATAAGGTCGATCACATGGCGGGATCGTTGCTCGGTACCGAGGTCCGGCGGGTCGAAGACCCGGATCTGGTGCGTGGTCGTGGAACCTTCGTCGACAACCTGAAGTTCGACGGCGTCTGTCATGTCGCGTTCGTCCGGTCGCCGTTCGCGCACGCGCTGATCAACGGCATCGACACCGCCGCGGCGGCCGCGGCCCCGGGGGTGATCGCGGTGCTCACCGCCGCGGACCTGGACCTGGCCGAGCTGCCGGTGTTCCTGGACCTGAACCCGCGGGCGAAGCGGTACGCGCTGGCGTCCGACCGGGTGCGCTTCGCCGGGGAACCGGTGGCCGCGGTGGTCGCGGAAAGCGCGACGGCCGCGGCGGACGCGCTCGAACTGGTCGACGTGGACTACGAGCCGCTGCCCGCCGCGGTGGATCCCGAGCGGGCGCTGGACGACGGCGCACCGCTGCAGTTCCCCGAGCTCGGCTCGAACATCGCGGCCGGCGAACGCGACGCCCCGGGCGAGGAGGTCCTCGACGGCGCGGACGTCGTGGTGCGGGCGCGCATCGAGAACCAGCGCCTGGCGGTGGCGCCGATGGAGGGCAACGCGATCGTCGCGCTGCCCGCCGACGACGAATTCGACCTGACGGTCTACGTGTCGACGCAGATGCCGCACGGCTTCCGGGCCGCGGCCGCCAAGCTGTTCGGCTACGACGCCGACCGGATCCGCGTGGTGGCGCCGCACGTCGGTGGCGCGTTCGGCGGCAAGGTCGGGGTCACGGCCGAGCACGCGGTGGTGATCGAGGCCGCGCGGCGGTTCGGGCGTCCGGCGAAGTGGACGGAGACCCGGTCGGAGAACCTGCAGGCCGCGCCGCAGGGCCGGGCGCAGGTGCAGTACGGCGAGCTGGGGCTGCGCCGCGACGGGACGATCGTCGGCCTGCGGTGCCGGGTCGTCGGGGACGCGGGGGCGTACGCCGGGTTCGGCGGTGGGCTCGCGCTCGGTCCGACGCGGACGATGGCGCAGGGCGTGTACCGGATCCCGGAGATCAGCTACGCGGCGATCGCGGCGCTGACCAACACCGCGCCGGTGGGCGCGTTCCGCGGTGCCGGCCGTCCGGAGGCGACCGCGATGCTGGAGCGGCTGATGGACCTGGCCGCGGCCGAGCTGGGCGTGGACCCGGCGGAGATCCGGCGGCGCAACTTCCTGCGCCCGGACGAGTTCCCGTACACGACGTTCAGCGGCGCGAGCTACGACAGCGGCGACTACGACCTGCCGTTGCGCACGGCGCTGCAGGTCGCTGGTTACGACGAGCTGCGGGCCGAGCAGAAGCGGCGCATCGCGGCGGGCGAGTCGCGGCTGCTGGGGATCGGCGTGAGCGCGTACGTCGAGATCACCGGTGGCGGCAGCGGGGAGTTCGCGTCGGTGGAGATCCGGGCGGACGGGACGGCGGGGATCAAGGTCGGCACGTCCGGGCACGGCCAGGGCCACGCGACGTCGTTCTCGATGCTGGTGGCCGACGCGCTGGGGATTCCGCTGGAGTCGGTCGAGTTCGTGCAGTCGGACACGGCCGCGGTGCCCCGTGGCGGTGGGACCGGTGGTTCGCGGTCGCTGCAGGTCGGTGGCAGCGCGGTGCGGCAGGCGGCGGATCTGGTGCTGTCGCGGGCTCGGGAGCTGGCCGCGTCGCGGCTGGAGGCGGGCGTGGATGACATCGTGCTGACCGACGGCGGGCTCGGCGTGGCGGGCGTTCCCCAGGCGACGATCGGGTGGGCGGAGCTGGCCGAGGTGGCTTCGGCGGACGGGCGCCCGCTGCTGGAGACGACGGACTTCAAACCGGACGGGGCGACGTTCCCCTTCGGGGCACACGTGTCGGTGGTCGAGGTGGACGTCGAAACCGGCTTCGTGAAACCGTTGCGGCACATCGCGGTGGACGACTGCGGGCGCGTGCTGAACCCGATGATCGTGCGTGGGCAGCAGCACGGCGGTGCGGTGCAGGGGATCGCGCAGGCGCTGTGGGAGCAGGTGTCCTACGACGAGGACGGCAACCCGGTGACCGCCACGTTCGCCGACTACCACCTGCCGTCGGCGGCCGACGTGCCGGCGCTGGAGGTCAGCAACACGGAGACGCTGACCGACCGGAACCCGTTGGGCGCCAAGGGAATCGGCGAGTCGGCCACGGTCGGTTCGACCCCCGCGGTGCAGAACGCGGTGATCGACGCGCTGGCCCACCTGGGCGTCCGGCATATCGACATGCCGTTGACGCCGCAGCGCGTGTGGCGCGCGGCGCGGGCCGGCGGTGCGGATCCCTGGCGTGAGCCACCTGCGGCATTCGACGCCTTGCCGGTACGAGCTTCATCGGCGTCGGCGGACGCCGATGAAGCGGTGGCCTAGTCCTGCGCCGGATCGTACGAAGGATCGTCCTGGTTCGGCTGACCCAGCAGCGGTTTCTCGACCTGCCAGGCATTCCACGATTTCGTGGTGGGCGCTTCCATCCTGGAATAGTCGAACACCAGCCGGCGATGCGCTATCGCCCAGTGGATCCCGTGGCACCAGTGGGTTGTACAAGTAGGACTCCACGTGCGCGACATCCCCGGTGCGCTCGATCAAGGAGTTGGTGAGGATGTGCCGCATGATTCCGAAGTCCGAGTTCGGGTTGCGGAATTGGTGAGCCAGCTCGATGAAGCCTTCCAGGCCACCGTTGTAGATGTCGTGGATGTCAACGGCGTCGGGGTGATAACAGCTCCGGAGTTCGACGTCGTATCGATCGATTCCCCGGCTGAGTTCTTCGACGATCTCCGCGTGCGTCAGTTCGCTCGATTCCGTCATCGTGCTCGTCCCCAGGTGAACTGGAATCAGAGCGTACCGCGTGGCGTGATCCAATGGATACCGCGGATTTCGTCAAGATCGGGAATCCGGTGCCTTCTTGCCAAACTGGCCTCGCGGGTATTAGGCCTTCGCTTCGCCGCAGCCCTCGACTCGCCGGAGCCGGTCGAGCCAGGCCTGCGTGGTGGCCTCGTCGGCGGCGGTTTCGTGCGCGAGGTCGGGTTCGGGGGCTTGCCGCAGGACGGGCAGGTAACCGTCCACAGGGGTCAGTGAGTGGCTGGCTGTGTCCTTGGTGAGCAGGGACATCGTGCCCAGCCCGCACGCGAAGTCCAGCTCCGGCAGCGCCCCGGCGAGCGCGAGCCCCGCCGCGAGCCCGACGCTGGTCTCCACCGCGGATGAGACGACGCACGGCAACCCGGCGGCCTCCGCGACCTCCAGCGCCCGCCGCACGCCGCCGAGGGGCGCCACCTTGATCACGGCGATGTCGGCGGCGTTCGCAACGGCCACCCGGAGCGGATCCTCGGCCCGCCGGATCGACTCGTCCGCCGCGATGCGCACATCGGTCTTGCGGCGCACGGCCGCCAGCTCGTCGATCGAGGGGCACGGCTGCTCGACGTATTCGAGCCCGCCCGCGGCGCGATCCAGCTCGCGGATGGCTTTCGTCGCGGTGTCGACATCCCAGGCCGCGTTGGCGTCCACGCGGATCGCCCCCCGCGGCCCGAGTGCGTCCCGCACCGCCGCGACCCGTTCGCAGTCTTCCACAATGGACGTCCGCGGATCGGCGACCTTCACCTTCGCGGTCCGGCACCCCGACCTGGCGACCATGTCGTGAGCCGCATCGGCCCCCACGACGGGTACGGTGGTGTTCACCTCGACCCGAGCACGCACGGGCGCCGGCCACCCCCGATGACTCGCCTCGACGGCAGCCGCGAGCCAAGGCGCACTCTCACGATCGTCGTAATCGGCGAACGGGCAGAACTCACCCCACCCCGCGGGGCCGCGCAGCAGAACCCCTTCACGCACGGTGACCCCGCGAAACCGATTCCGCAGGGGGATCGCGTAGACCAGGGGCTCATCCACGCAGCCATCCTCGCACGACCGGCCACGCCACCCAGGCCGGGCGGTCACGCCTGGGTTCTTACGCTGGTGACTTTCGTCTTGATGGCTGCGCGCTCGGTCTCGCAGGGCCGGCGACTCCACTCAGCCCGGGTGGCCACGCTTGGGTGCTCACCCCGGGTGGCCGTGTCATTGGGGCCACATGTGCGTGCTGCGCTACCCCATCCACTTCGGGCGGCTGCTCAAGGGTTCTCGCCTCGGTGACAGTCGTCTTGGTAGCTGCGCCCTCGGTGCGCCCACCGCTGCCGGTCGCGGTCCCATCTGCTGGCTTCCCCCCGGCGGCACTCCTCGGCCCGCTGTCGCGCGACCCCTCCCGGCCGCCCAGCACCTCACCGCTAATGGACTAAACGGTTAATTAGCGGTTAGCATGCGAGGTGCGGACATGTGGAGGTAGCGAATGAAGGCCGTAGTGCTGGCCGAGCCCGAGGTGATGCGGCTCGTCGACCTGCCGGAACCCGAGATCGGGCCGCGCGAGGTGCTCGTGCGTATGCGGGGGCTCGGGCTGTGCGGGTCGGACCTCGGCGTCTACCGCGGTGCGCGGGAGGTGCCCGAGCGGCCCTGGCTGATGGGTCACGAAGGCGTCGGCGAGATCGTGGCCGTCGGGGCGGACGTCGCGGACCGCGCGGTCGGCCAGCAGGTCGCGATCGAGCCCAACTACTGCTGCGGCCGGTGCGCGGCGTGCACCAGCGGGTTCACCTCCGCCTGCACCGAGCGGGTCATCGTGGGCATGAACCACCCGGGTCTGCTGGCCGAGTACGTCGCGGTCCCGGCCGAGTTCGCCTGGCCGGCGGCGGAGACGGTCGGCCTGGAGGACCTCGTCTGCACCGAGGCGCTGACCGTCGCGCGGTCGGCGATCCGGCGTTCCGGCGTCGAGCCCGGTCAGCGGGTGCTCGTGGTCGGGGCGGGCTCGCAGGGCTTGCTGCTGTGCCTCGCGCTGCGGGCGCTCGGCACGACGGTCGCGGTCCAGGAACCGCACGAGGGACGCGCCGAGCTGGCCCACTCGTTCGGCGCCGAAACCACCGTCGACGGCGAGTTCGACCTCGTCTTCGAGACGTCCGGCGTCCCGCAGGCCCTGCGCGCCGGACTGGAGCACCTCCGCCGCGGCGGCACTGCCCTGCTCGTGGGCATCAACTCGCGCCCGCTTGAGCTGACCACCGCTGACCTGGTCTACCGCCAGCACACCCTCAAGGGCTCGCTCATCTACGACCACCCGGTCGACTTCGAGACGACGGTGAACCTGCTCAACCGCGACGAGGTCCGGCCGGGCAAGGTGCTGCAGGCACGGTTCCCGCTGGAAGAGGCCGCGCAGGCGTTCGCATCGGTCCAGTCGGTGGCCGGCAAGTCCTGGATCAGCTTCGACTGAGTCCGGCCCGGGACGGCCGTTCGGCTCCAGCCACCATCCGGCCCGGGACGGCCGGTCAGCTGCGACCGATGCCCGGCTCCGGCCCGTTCCAGCACGGCTGCCGGCCAGCTTCCGCCATCGGCGAGTTGCGGCGGCCGATCCGCTTCGGGCCGGCGTCCAGCTCCGGTCGGCCGGACAGCCTCGGCCGATGTCCGGCCACGGCCAGCGACTGGGCTTCAGCGGCTGCACAGCCTCCGCCCGGCGACCGCTCACTCCTCGGGCAGGTTCGCCAGCTCCGCCTCGATCGACCACGCCGCGCGCAGCAACTCGGGCACGTAGTCCCGCTCGACCAGCCCGTGCCCGAGCCGGTCCGGGTGCACCGACGCGTTCACCGCGGCGATCACCCGCCCACGCCGGTGCCGCACCGGAGCCGCGATCGCCCGCAGGTCGCCCTCGAGGTCGTGTTCCGCCATCGCCCACCCGCGCTCCCGGACCTGCTCGATCTCCTTCGGCAGTCCGGCGACGTCCTCGAGCGCGCCGAGCCGTCGCGTGAGCTCGTCCTTCGGCAACGCGGCGAGCAGGACCTGCCCGCTCGACGTGGTGTGCGCGGGCCGGCGAGCACCGACGGTGAGGGTCGGCGGAGCGTGCCGGTGCCCGGGCACCACGGCCAGGTACACCACGTCACCCCGATCGAGCACGGTCAACGACGCCGTCTCGTTCAGCTTGTGCGCCAGGTCGTGCAGGTGCGGGTGCGCGATCTCGGGCAGCGCGAGCCCGGACAGGTACGCGTAACCCAGGTCCAGGGTCCGCGGCGTGAGCCGGAACACCTGCCCGTCGTAGCGCACGTACCCCAGGTCCGCGAGCGTGAGCAGCAACCGTCGCGCGGTGGCCCGGTCCAGGCCCGTCAGTTTCGCCGCCGCGCCCGCCGACAGCGCCGGGCGGTCCGCGCCGAAGCACCGCAGGATCGCGAACGCCCGGCCGACGGCCTGCACGAAATGAGGGCCGTGGCCAGGGCTTTCGCCGGGCGTCGTGCTCGTCATCGAACCCTCCGGCTGCCACCCGATCGGCTCGTTCTCATCGTACGTCCGCATGTTTCGCGCCCGCCGGGACACGGGTAGTTCAGCGCTGAATCCCCTGAACGGAAGGAGTGCAATCGTGGCGAACACACTCTCCGGTAAGCGAGTGGCCTTCGTCGTCGCGCCCGAGGGCACCGAGCAGGTCGAACTGACCGAGCCGTGGAAGGCGGTCCAGGACGCGGGCGGCCAGCCGGAGCTGGTGTCCACTTCGCCGGGCCGCATCCAGGCGTTCAACCACCTCGACAAGGCCGACACGTTCCCGGTCGACAAGGTCGTCACCGACGTCTCCCCGGACGACTTCGACGCGCTGGTCCTGCCGGGCGGCGTGGCGAACCCGGACTTCCTCCGCACCGTCCCCGACGCCGTCCGCTTCGTCCGCGGGTTCTTCTCGCAGCAGAAGCCCGTCGCGGCGATCTGCCACGCGCCGTGGACCTTGATCGAGGCCGACGTGGTGCGCGGCCGCCGGATGACCTCCTGGCCGAGCCTGCAGACCGACCTGCGCAACGCCGGCGCCGAGTGGGTGGACGAGGAGGTCGTGACCGACTCCGGTTTCGTCACCAGCCGCAAGCCGGACGACCTGCCCGCCTTCTGCCGCAAGCTCGTCGAGGAGTTCGCGGAGGGCAAGCACCGCGCCCAGGCGAAGAGCGCCTGACCCGTCTTCAGGACGCCCGGTCGACTTGTCAGGACGGCAGGTCGATCGGGCGGCTCGTGACCCCCAGCCGGGTCGCGAGCGAGATGGCGTCGCCGGGCGCCTTCACCTTGATGTCGTTGTCGAAGTAGACGTACACGTCACGCGTTTTCTTGCCGCCGGCGCGCCGCCAGCGGCGGATCTTGCCGGCCCAGCGCTCCAGGGCCTCGTCGGTGTAGCCACTCGCGTAGAGTTCCTCGTCGCCGTGCAGGCGGACGTAGACGAAGTCCGCGGTCACCTCCTCGAAACTCGGCCAGGTACCGGCCGAATCGGCCGCCACCAAGGCGATGTTGTTGTCCCGCAACAGCTTCTGGCACTCGTCCGAGTGAAAACTCGGGTGCCTGGGTTCGAGCGCGTAGCGCAGTCGCCGGTTCGGGCCGGCTTCGGTGTGGGCCTCTCCCTTCAGTTTGTCGTCGTGTTTGCGGGCCAGCTCCGCGGCCGCCCGGGTGTCGCCGGGCAGGGTCGCGAAGAACTCCGCGAACCGGTCGGGTTCGAACGCGAAGTTCGCCGGCAGCTGCCAGAGGATCGGCCCGAGCTTGTGGCCCAGTGCCAGCACCCCCGAGGCGAAGAAGTTCGCCAGCGGTGTCTCCGTGTCGGTCAGGCGCTTCATGTGGGTGATGAAGCGACCGCCCTTCACGGCGAACACGAAGTCGTCAGGCGTCTGCTCCGCCCAGGCCCGGTACCGCTCCGGCCGCTGGAGCGAGTAGAACGAGCCGTTGATCTCCACGGAGTTCACCTGCCGCGAGATGTACTCCAGCTCGCGGCGCTGCGCCAGGCCCTTCGGGTAGAACGTGCCCCGCCACGGCGGGTACCGCCAGCCCGAGGTGCCCACCCGGATTTCGGCGATGGTGACCTCCTCAACCGTTCCGTCAGTCCCAGGAGAACCTCCAGTGCCGCCGGTGCACCAGGCCCGCGGCGTACTCGCGGAGGGTGCCCGGCTGTCCGGAGAAGCTGCGCAGGCTGAACGCGCGGTGCTCGGCGGCGAGGATGAGCGACCGGCCCTGGTTGCGGGGCGGCGCCGCAACCGAGAGTTCCAGTTCGTCGAAGCCGAGCACGATGAGCGTCGCCCCGAACCGGTCCTCCCAGCTGCGCAGGACCGCGGACACCGCGGCGACCTCGTCCGTCGACTTGATCATCCCGGTCCAGCCGAGCGTGGCGGGGACGTCGGCGGGCCGCTCGACCGGCACCAGCCCCAGGCGGTAGGGCGCGCGCCGGACGAGGATGGAACCGGTGTTGCCGGCCTCGGCGAGCGGATCCACCCGCAGCTGGGACTTCTTCGCGAGCCCGGGGAAGGTGGCGCCGTACGGGCGCAGGCAGCCGGTGCCGTTCGGGCAGCAGAAGGGATCCCACCAGCGGGCGAGCGTCGCCCCGGCGTCGACGTCGCCGACGCGGTGGACGGCGGGCGCGAGGCGGCGGCGGTCGGTCAGCCAGTCCTCGCCGTTCGCGGCGAAGCGCGGGTCGTGCGGGATCAGCACGGGCCACAACCCGGACCGGTCGAACCCGGCGACGCAGGCGCGGTACAGGCCGGGGTCGGCCAACGGGTCGTCGGAGACCCACATCTGCCCGATCCAGCGGCCGGGCGGCAGATCGATGCTGGTGAGGGCCTCGGCGACGAGGCTTTCCTCGGGTGTGGCGGCGGTGGTCACGAGACCTCCTCGGGATGGACTGCTTCGATGAGGTCGAACAGTAGTTCGAGGGTACGACAGTTTCGGAGCCCGAGGATCAGTTTTCGCCACTTCACCCGATCGGTCGAACGGGTGTTCGAGATTCGTGGTAGCTTCGGTCATGAGCGGGTCGTATCCCGCCGTTGAACTGGGGTTTCGCCCGCACCTGCGTGAGTACTGGACCGCACGTGCAGGGCGAGGGCCAGCAGCCAGGCCCCCGTCAACGTCAACGCGAGCGGCAGCAACACGTACAGGTGCTGCCAGGCGAGAGCCATCCCGATCGAAGCCAGGAGGCACAGGACCAATGACGGCACGACCAGACGCGGCCACCGGTATCCGGCGAGCACCGGAGCCGCCGACAACACCAGCCCGGCGAGACCGATCAGCGCCTTCGGCTCACCGCCGGAGAGCCACAGGACCAGCCAGGTCGTGCTGGGTACCGCTGCCAGCACGAAGCCGGTCCACGAGCATGCCCGCGACAGGCGGCGCGCCTCCGCCGCGCCTGAACGACGGGCACGACGCAGTGTCACCATGGCCGCAGCGAGAACCACCACGACGACGAAGACCACGCCTGCCCACACCACGCACCGGGGATTCCACGCTAGTGCGGCGACTATGCCTCGTCGGCGCGGTGATCCACCGTGCGGTTGCGGGACCGCGCATCGCGCACCCGGGTGGCGGTCACGGCGGGGCATTGCCACGGCGGCGAGAAAGGCCGGTGGGAAGCTCACGCCTGCGGAGGCTGAGGTGCGGGCGTGCTGCTTTCGTGCGTCGCCTTTGCCTTGTCCACGCGGTGGTCGAACGCGCGGTTGACGACCTCATCCCAGTGGGCGCGCCACGACGACGACCCCTACTCAAGGCACGTACCGGGAAACCCGCGCTCGTGCTGTGCCTACGCGTCGTCCGCGCGACGGCTCAGTGGGTGGCCGCCGGACTGCGTCCGGGTGTCGCACCTGAGGGCGACGAAGCGGCGACACGACCGCGGCGAGGAACGCCAGGGCGAAGGCCGTTTCTCCCCACGTCACCAAGCAGGTGTTCCACGTTCCTCCGCCGGCTTCGCCTGTCGCGCGCGGCGGGCCACCACGCGGCCGCAACGCGGCGACTCCGCACCACGCTGCCGCGCAGGCTCCGCGACGCCGCGCTACAGGTAGGCGTCCGCGTCGTGGATCGTGTACGCGTAGCCCTGTTCGGCGAGGAACCGCTGCCGGTGCGCGGCGTACTCGGTGTCCAGCGTGTCGCGCGAGACCACCGAGTAGAAGTGCGCCTGCCTGCCGTCGGCCTTCGGCCGGAGCAGCCGGCCCAGGCGCTGCGCCTCCTCCTGCCGGGAGCCGAACGTGCCCGACACCTGGATGGCGACGGTCGCCTCCGGCAGGTCGATCGAGAAGTTCGCGACCTTCGACACCACGAGCTTGTCGATCTCACCGCGACGGAAGGCGTCGAACAGCGCCTCGCGTTCCTTGTTCCGCGTGGAGCCCTGGATCACCGGCGCGTCCAGCTCCGCGCCGAGTTCCTCGAGCTGGTCCAGGTACGCGCCGATCACCAGCGTCTGGTCGCCCGGGTGTTTGTCCAGAATGGACTTGACGACCGTGATCTTCGTGCGGGCGGTGGCCGCGAGCTTGTACTTGTCCTCGGATTCGGCCGTGGCGTACAGCAGGCGCTCGTTGTCGGTGAGGGTCACCCGCACCTCGATGCACTCGGCGGGTGCGATCCAGCCCTGCGCCTCGATGTCGCGCCACGGCGCGTCGTACCGCTTGGGTCCGATGAGCGAGAAGACGTCGCCCTCGCGGCCGTCCTCGCGCACCAGCGTCGCGGTCAGGCCGAGCCGGCGCCGGGACTGCAGGTCCGCCGTCATCCGGAACACGGGCGCGGGCAGCAGGTGCACCTCGTCGTAGACGATCAGGCCCCAGTCGCGCGAGTCGAACAGCTCCAGGTGCTTGTACTCGCCCTTGGACTTGCGCGTGATCACCTGGTAGGTCGCGATGGTGACCGGCCTGATCTCCTTCTTCTCGCCGGAGTACTCACCGATCTCGTCCTCGGTCAGGGAGGTGCGCGCCACCAGTTCACGCTTCCACTGGCGCCCGGCGACGGTGTTGGTGACCAGGATGAGGGTGGTGGCCTGCGCGCGCGCCATGGCCGCCGCGCCGACGAGCGTCTTGCCCGCTCCGCAGGGCAGCACGACCACGCCGGAACCGCCTGCCCAGAACGCCTCGGCGGCCTGCCGCTGGTAGTCGCGCAGTCCCCAGCCGGTCTCGGCCAGCTGCATCGGGTGCGCCTCGCCGTCGACGTAGCCGGCCAGGTCCTCCGCGGGCCAGCCCACCTTGAGCAGGGCCTGCTTGAGCCGGCCCCGCTCGGAGGGGTGCACGAGGACGGTGTCGTCGTCGATGCGGGTGCCCAGCATCGGGCTGATCTTCTTGTTGCGCAGCACCTCTTCCAGCACGGCCCGGTCGGTCGTGGTCATGACCAGGCCGTGCGCGGGGTTGTTGGTGATCTGCAGCCGCCCGAAACGCGCCATCGTGTCGACGATGTCGATCAGCAACGGCTGCGGCACCGGGAAGCGCGAGTAGGTGGTCAGGGCGTCGACGACCTGCTCGGCGTCGTGGCCCGCCGCGCGGGCGTTCCACAACGCGAGCGGCGTCACGCGGTAGGTGTGCACGTGCTCGGGGGCCCGTTCCAGTTCGGCGAACGGGGCGATCGCGATCCGGGCGTCGTCGGCCATCGGGTGGTCGACTTCGAGCAGCACGGTCTTGTCGGATTGGACGATCAACGGGCCATCGGTCACGTACTCCTTTATACGGCGTTGCGGGCGGCCGAGCCGTGCTGGTCGTCCGCGGGGGCGCCGAACCAGCGGGTCAGCGCGGCGCCCAGAGGCCCGCCGCCGGGGGACCAGCACCGGTACCCGTCCGGCCGGATGAGCAGGGCGGACTCGGTGAGCTGGTGGTCCGGTTTGGCCTGGACGCGGTCGACGCGGTCGGACCAGCCCGGCGGCAGTGGGTGGTCGCCGGTGAGGTCGAGCAGCAGGCCGCGTCCGGAGCGCAGGAGTGCCGACAGGCGGGTGGTCCCGTCGCCGGTGAGCAGTTCGGCGTCGGGCACGCGGCCGGAGGCGTCCAAACCGGACATCATGCCGGCCAGGTAGTGGTTGGTGTCGGGGAGACGCAGGAGGTCGACGAAGATGTCGCGCAGCGCGGCGACGTCTTCGGACGGTTTCGGCGCGGCGAGCACGCGTTGCGCCGAGGTGTGGTGCAACACCCGGGCGGCCGCGGGATGCCGTTCCTCCTGATAGGTGTCCAGTAGGTCACCCGGAGCCCAGCCGTGCACGGCCGCCGCCAGCTTCCAGCCGAGGTTGACGGCGTCCTGCACGCCGAGGTTCAGGCCCTGGCCGCCGAGCGGCGGGTGGATGTGCGCCGCGTCCCCCGAGAAGAGGATCCGGCCGTGCCGGTACCGCTCCAGTTGCCGGGTCGCGTCGCTCCACCGGGACGCGGCGAGGACGTGGGCCAGCCGGGTGTCCGAGCCGTACACCGCGGTGAGCGCGTCGGCGGTCTCGCTCTCCGCCACCGGGCCCTGGTCCTGGTGCTGGTCCTGCTCTTCGAGGCTGAACGTGAGGCGGTACCGGTCACCGCCGACCGGCACGAGCATCGACCAGTAGCCGTTGGCGTGGCGGGTCAGGCCGCTGATGTGTCCGGCTCGCTCGGGCACGAGCGCGGACACCGAGGCGAGCCGGATTTCGGCCAGCACGGCTTGGAAGGTGCCCGGCCGGCCGGGAAAGGGCAGGCCGAGCAGCTTGCGCACGGTGCTGTGTGCGCCGTCGCAGGCGACCAGGTACCGGGCGCGGAGGGTGTCGTCGGCCGCGGTGACGGTGACGCCATCGGCGTCCTGTGCGACGCCGGTGACCGGACGTCCGCGGCGTAGTTCCGCGCCGCGGGCGAGGGCCGCTAGTTCGAGGACCTCTTCCACGAGGTCCTGACGGATCGAGAGGGGGTAGGGGTGCCGGGTCGGCCAGGACGAGTAGTCGAGCGGGACCGGCAGGGTGGCGAAGTGGCCGCCGACCGGTGCGCGTTCGTGCGCCCGGTCCTGCATGGCCTCGAGCAGGCCGCGCTGTTCGAGCAGCTCCGCGGTGCGTGGCTGGATCGTCCCGCCCTTGGTCTGCTCGACGCGTTCGGTCAGCGGTTCGACGACCACGGTCCGGACTCCGGCCAGCGCGAGTTCGTGGGCGAGGGCGAGGCCGGTGGGGCCGGCTCCGGCGATGATGACATCGGTGTGCACAAGTCCTCCGAGTGCAAAAGTAGACTGAGTGCAGAGTACTACCGAGTGAAAGGAGATTGCTAGCCTGGATTCGTGACCGAACCGGCCGGGCTCCGCGAACGGAAGAAGCAGCGCACGCGCGAGGCGATCTCGAACGCCGCGATCGACCTGTTCCTCGCGCACGGGTTCGACCAGGTGTCCGTCGCGCAGGTCGCCGAAGTGGCCGAGGTGTCGCGGCGCACGCTGTTCGCCTACTTCCCGACGAAGGAGTCCCTGGTCGTCCACCGCTTCGCCGACCACGAGACGGAGAGCGCCCGCGTGGTGCGGAACCGGCCGGACGGCCGGACGCCGCTGGTGGCGATCCGCGATCACTTCCTCGACGGACTCGACCGGCGGGACCCCATCACCGGCCTCAACGACGCCCCGGAGATCCTCGCGCTGTACCGGATGATCTTCGCCACGCCGGCCCTGGTCGCGCGGATGCTGGAGTTCAACCAGACGGCCGAGGAGGCTCTGGCGGAGGCCCTCACGGAGACCGCCGCGGTGGCGCGCGGGGAGGCGCAGGTGGCCGCGTCCGCGATCGTCGCGGTGCTGTGGACCCTCGCCCGCGAGAACCACCGGTCGGTCGCGGCCGGACGCTCCGCGGACGAGGTGTTTCAGCAGGCCAGGGCGGCGGCGGAAGTGGCGTTCGGGCTGCTGGACGGCGGCTTCGGCGAGCTTGGCGCGTCGTAGGCCGTGGCGAACACCACAGCGCGGAACGCCACGCGGAGTGCCGGGCGTCTTGCCCAGCGAAAGATTTCGGCCAGCGGGTAGAAGCCGCGGTCCGGGGCCAATACGATCGCCGACGGACCGCATCACGGTTAGTGCGGGCGGGGCGCGTGTCCGCGGTCGCTACCCTCTCCGGGGTTGGTGACCCAGCCGGTGCCGATCCGAGTCCGGCAAGACGGCTAGAGAAGGAAGTCAGGTGGCCCGGCGGCACAAGCGTCCCGAGAGCGGTGAGGCGCTGGACCGGCGACCGGACACCCGTGCAGGCAGCCGGTGGCGGTTGAGGAACTGGCGGCTGCGCACGAAGCTGATCGCCGTCCTGCTCATCCCGATGCTGACCGTGCTGGCGCTCATCACCCTGCACGTGCGCGCCAACCTGCGGCACGCCGAACAGCTGGCCGAGCTCGCCGCGCACGCGCGCGTCGACGCGGGCGTCAACGCGGTGGTCAACGAACTGCAGCGCGAGCGGGACCTGACCGTGCGGTACGTCGCCGGGCACCGCCGGAACGGGCTGAACGAGGTGCGCGACCAGCGCACCCGGGTGGACCAGGCCGCCGGCGCGTTCGCCCGGGAACTCGCCGCCCAGCAGTCGCTGCTGTCCACGGCGAGCGCCGAGGAGCTGACGGAAGCCCAGTCCCGGCTCGACTCCCTGCCGGGACTGCGCTATTCGGGTGAGTTCTCGAACTCGTCGGCCGATTCGATCCTGACCTCCTACAGCGACCTCATCTCCGGGGTTCTCGACCTGTCCGACCAGGCCGTCGCCGAGATCGCGGACGCGGAGGTCGCGCGGCTGCGGCTGGCCGCCAACGCGCTCGCCCGCGTGAAGGACCAGATGTCGGTCAAACGGGCGGTGCTCGGCCAGGCGTTCGCGGAGGGCGAGGTGTCCGACGACCGGCTGCGGAAGCTCCTCGGCGCGGACGCCCAGCTCGCGGCCGCGCAGAACGACTACCGGAAGTTCGCCACCCCGCCGGAGCAGCGCGCCCACGAGCAGACCGTGGCGGGCCCGGCGGTGCAGACGGCGAATTCGGTGTTCGAACTCGCGATCACCAGGACGGAGAACGGGCAGAGCCTGTCCGGCCTCGACTCACGCCAGTGGGACCAGGCGATCACCGGGACCATCGACCTCACCTACCAGTTCCAGCAGACGCTGCAGGTGCGGACGCAGCAGCGGTGCGACGCGCTCGCCACCGACGCGCGCCGCTCCGCGATCGTCAACGCCGCGGTGGTCTTCGGCGCTCTGCTGCTGTGCGCGGTGCTCGCCGTGGTCATCGGCCGCTCGCTGCTGCGGCCGCTGCGGATCCTGCGCAACACCGCGTTCGACGTCGCCGAGCACCGCCTGCCCGCGGCGGTGGACGAGATCCTCGCCGACCCGCATCCCGATTTCATGACCGCGCACCGCGGCGTGGCGCCCGTGCCGGTGTTCACCCGCGAGGAGGTCGGACAGGTGGCCCGCGCGTTCGACGCGGTGCACGGGCAAGCGGTGCGGCTGGCCGGTGAGCAGGCCCTGCTGCGGGAGAACATCAACGCGATGTTCGTCAACCTGTCCAAGCGCAGCCAGAACCTGGTCGAACGCCAGCTGTCCGTGCTGGACCGGATGGAGGCCGACGAGCAGGACCCGGAGACCCTCGGCGGCCTGTTCGAGCTCGACCACCTGGCCACGCGGATGCGCCGCAACAGCGAGAACCTGCTCGTGCTGTCCGGGCACGACTTCGGTGACGAGAAGGCCGAACCGGTCGCCGCCGAGGAGATCATCGGCGCGGCGCTGTCCGAGGTCGAGCACTACCAGCGCATCGAGCTGACCGCGATGCCGGAGATCGCGATCCGCGGCGAGGCGTGCAACGACCTGGTGCACGTCATTTCCGAGCTGCTGGAGAACGCCACGCTCTACTCGCCGTCGGACAAGACGGTGACCGTGGTCAGCTCGCTCGCCGAGGACGGTGCCTGGCACGTGCACATCACCGACCAGGGCGCCGGGATGCCGCAGCCGGAGATCGACCGCGCCAACAAGCGGTTGGCGAATCCGCCCGAGGTGGACGTCGAGGTGTCGCGGCGGATGGGCCTGTTCGTGGTCGCCACGCTCGCGAAGCGCCACGACATCCAGGTGCGGCTGCGCTCCGCGGACGGTGGCGGGCTGGTCGCGACGGTCGTCGTCCCGGCCCGGCTGGTGATCGAGAACGTCGCACCGGTGCCGGAACCGCTTCCCGCCCCGGTCACGCCACCCGCGCCGGAGCCGCCTCCGGTGCCGGTCGCGCTGCCGTCGCTCAAGCCGATCCCGCTGGCGGAGCCGGCGCCCGCGCCGGAGCCCGAGCCGGACGACACGGTCTCGATCCCGGTCGTGCGGGACGAACCGGCCCGCACGCCGGTCGAACAGGAGGGCCGGGTCGACTGGCCGACCTCGGACAACGACGCCTTCCCGCCGGAGGACGAGGAGCCGACCGAGCGGATGCCCGCCTACCAGGCGGTGCTGTCGCGGTGGTTCACGACGGGTGAGCACTGGCCGGTCAGTCGCCGCTCGGCGGCGGAGGAGCCGGACTGGCCGGCGGAGCCGGAGTGGCCGTCGGCGGACGACGACGCGGCGGTCGACGGGAATCCGCCGAACTTCCCGCAGCAGGTGCGGCGACGGCCGGAGTCGTTCGACACGCCTACGCTCTCACTCGATCCCCACGAGGTCCGCCACCGGATGTCGCGGCTGCAGAACGGATTCGCCCGAGCCCGCGACGCGCGGGGTTCCGAGGGCTGACCGGTTCGATCCCGGCGAGCCGCTGGCGGGCGTCGATCGCGCGGGCCAGGCGGGACAGCGCGTAGTTGATCAAGAAGTAGAGCAGCGCGATGACCAGGTAGGTCTGGATCAGGAGCCGGTTGTAGCCGGCGAGGACCTTGCCGCTCTGCAGGAGTTCGGCGTAGCTGACGACGATCCCGAGCGAGGTGTCCTTCACGACGCCCGCGGTCTGGCTGATCAGCGCCGGCACCACGCGGCGGATGGCCTGCGGGAAGATCACGTACCGCATCGACTGGTAGGGGCGCATCCCGAGCGCGGCGGCGGCCTCGCCTTGGCCGGCTTCGAGCGAGCGGAAGCCGCTGCGGAAGATCTCGGCGAACTGGGCGGCGCGGGACACCGCGATCGGGAGGACGAGTTTCCAGAGCAGTGGCAGGTCCACGCCGTACCGCGGCAGCGCGAACATCGCGAAGTAGATGAGCAGGAGCAACGGGACGACCCGGACGACCTCGACGTACGCCCGGGCCGGCGCGCGGGCGGCGAGGTGCCGCGAGATCCGCCCGAACGCGAGCACGAGCCCGGCGACCATCGCGATCACGACAGCCAGCACCGCGGCGAGGGCCGTGCCGCCGAGGCCGCCGAGCAGGTAGCGCCACATCGGCCAGGAGCCGTAGGGCGCCCAGCGGTCCGCGGACAGCTCCCCGTTGATCGCGAACTGCCGCACGGCCAACGCGAGGAGCACGAGGCCGGCCACCGTCGCGACGACGGTGGCGATGCGGATCCGCCGCCGGGCGCGCGGACCGGGGCTGTCGAAGAGAACGGAGGTCATGCGCGAACTGCCTGAGTCAGCACGAGAGTCCCTCTCGCAGGGCGACGGTTGGACGGCTCATGGGATGGCGGCTGGGCCGGTGGTGGTTGGTCTGGTGGTGCGATGGTGGTTGGGCTGGTGGTGTGGCGATCGTTGGGCCGCTCGTGCGGTGATGGCTGGGCCGGTCGTGAGGCGATCGGTGGGCCAGTCATGCGGTGATGGCTGGGCCGGTCGTGAGGCGATCGGTGGGCCAGTCATGCGGTGATGGCTGGGCCAGTCGTGCCGTGGTGGCTGGGCCAGTGGTGCCGCGATGGCTGGGGCGCTCGCGTGGTGACGGTTGAGCCGCCCGTGCGGTGACAGCGGCCGGTGGTGCAGCAGTGGTTGGGCCACTGGCGCGGCGATGATTGGTCCACTCGTGCGGCGATGGCTGGGCAGGTGGCGTGGCGACGACTGGCGCAGCGGTGTAGCAGTGGTTGGGCCAGTGGTGCAGGGATAACCGGGGCCGTTGTGCGGCAATACGTGGTGGGGCGATGGCTTTGCCAGCGGTACCGCCAGGGCTGGCTGGCTGTGTGGCGGCGGCTGGGCCATTCGCGCAGCGACGGTTGGGCCAGTGGTGCGCCGCCGTTGGGGCCGCTTGTATGGCGACGGTTGGGTCGGTGGTGCCGCAGCGGTTGGGCCAGTGGTGCAGCGGTGGTTGGGGCGCTCGTATGGTGACGGTTGGGTCGGTGGTGCCGCAGCGGTTGGGCCAGTGGTGCAGCGGTGGTTGGGGCGCTCGTATGGTGACGGTTGGGTCGGTGGTGCCGCGACGGTTGGCCCGGTGGTGCGCCTGCGGCTGGGCCGCTCGTGCACCAGCGGTTGTGCCAGTCGCGCCGTGATGGTTGCCCGGTCGTGCAGCAATGGCCGCCAGAAGGCGACCGATGCCCCCAGTCCCGCTCAAGCATCCCGCCCTCATCGGGGTACCGCCAGCTTTCGGTCCAGTACGGCGGCTCCCGTGGAGATCAGCAGCGCCAGCACGGCGTAACAGACGCCCGCCCCGATGTACAGCGGCAGCGGCTCCGCCAGGGCGAGGTTCACCCGGTTCGTCGCCTCCGTCAGCTCCACCACACCGACCGCCGCGGCGAGGGCCGTGTTCATCAGCAGCTGGATGGTCACGTTTCCGAGCGGCTGGATGATCGTGCGCAGCGCCTGCGGCAGCACCACCGCCCACAGTGACTGTCCGAAACCGAGCCCCAGCGCCCGCGCCGCCTCCGCCTGGCCGGCCTCCACGCCGTTCACGCCCGCCCGCAGCGTTTCCGCGTAATACGAAGCCATGTACAGCGCCGTCGCGAGCAGGGCGGTCGTGAACAGGCCGAACTTGATCCCCACCGTCGGCAGGCCGAATACGAACAGCACCAGCCACACGGCGAGCGGAATGTTCTGGAACAGCTCGACATAGCCGGTCCCGAACGCGCGCAACGGGCGAACCGGGCAAATCCGGAATGCCGTGATGACGACCGCGAGCACGATCGCGCCCGCCGCGCTGAACACGGTCAGCAACACCGTGTTCAGCGCGCCCTCGGCGAATTCCCCGAGGTAACCGCCCCAGCCGGTCACGATCCCGGGACGGAACCCGTCTTGGGCGGGACCGGCGCGTCCCCCGGGATGACCGTCCCCAGCGTCTGCTTGTACGCCTCCTGCCACAGCCCCGCCGCCTGGATCTTCTCCAGCCACGCGTTGATGAACCGCTTGAACGTCTCGTCGCCGTGGTGGATCCCGATGCCGTACGGGTCCTGACCCAACGTCCCGCTGTTGATCTGCACCTTGTCGTTCGTCTGCGCGTTCCCGGCCAGCTGCGTCAGGTCGTTCACGTACACGTCGCCGCGCCCCTGCTCCAGCGCCGTCACGCACTCCGAGTTCGTGCTCAGCGTGATCACCTGCGCGGGCTCGTACTGCTCGACCAGCGCCGCCCCGGTCGAGTTCGTCACCGCCAGCACCCGCTTGCCCTTCAGGTCCTGCGGCTTGGTCACGGTGGAATCGCCCTTGCGCGCCATGATCGCCGGCCCCGACACGAAGTACGGCCCGGCGAAGGACACCTTTTCCGCCCGCACCGGAGTGATCGAATAGGTGTGCAGGACCACGTCGACGGTGTTGTTCTGCAGCAACGCCTCGCGGATCTGCGACGTGGAATTGACGATCTTGACGTTCGGCTGGCCCAGGATGTACTTCGCCAGCAGCCGGCCGAGGATCGCGTCGAACCCCTCGGTCTGCCCGGTCGTCGGGTTCTGCTGGGACAGCAGCGGGGTGTCCAGCTGGCTGCCGATGAGGATCTGCCCGCGTTGTTTGATCGCCTGCGCCGTCGGGCTGGTCGCGAGGTCCGCGTCGGACGCGACGGGCGCCCGATCGAGGAGGCTCTGCTCCTGGTCCGCGGTCCCGCTGGTCGGTGGTACCGCGCCCCCGCTCGAGGTGCACGCGGTCACCGCGCCGAGCGCGACCGCTGTGAGCAGGGCCGCGAGGCGCCGTCGCCGTATCGAAGCCGTCATGGTGTGGCCGGATCCCTCCTGGACGTGGAGCCTGTCGCCGCTATCTACTCTCAGTGACGCAAGGGGTACCCGAACGGGTGGGAGTAGATCACGAGTCAAGGCGCAGGATTGTGCAGGTCCAACGCTCGCGTCAAGTCCTTGTGAGCTCGCGCCGGGGTTAGTGGGACATTCACCGGCCGCCTGTCACAGCCTCGTCCCAGCCTCCGGATAGTGAGATAGATAACAGCCCGCCCGGCCTCCGGCGGTGCACGCTGCGTGATGTGCATTCGCAGTGTCACTGAGACAGTTGGTGAGAATTCGTCACCGGAGTGAGGGGCAAAGTTCGTGGTGAGAGCCATCTGCCCGGCTTCCCTTTCCTTCCGGCAGCCGATAGCCTCTACCCCCAATCGGGTGGCCCCGTGTTAACCATTCACGTCCTGGTTCTCATGGCGTGGGACCCGAGTGCGGAAACGCGGAAACTGGACAGCTCGAACCGGGAAGGAAGTCCTCGGTGCCCCAGCCCACGAGCGGGGAGCGCGGTCGCAAGGCAGTGTCCCCGGCGGAGTCGCCTGTCGCACAGAGTAACGACGTCAGTGCGCAGGACAACGCGATCGGAGCATCGACCGGTGGTGAGCGCGGACGTCGGGTCCGTGGTCTCGCGAACTGGCGCGTCAACGCCAAGATCGCCGCGGTGGTCGCCGTGCCGACCGCCGCCGCGCTGTCCCTGGCCGGCCTGCGCGTGTACGACAGCTTCGAGACGATGACCGTCTACCAGCACGCCGAGCAACGCATCGACCTCAGCCAGAAGGTCGCCGCCGAGGTCGACGCGCTGCAACGCGAGCGGGACGCGATGTCGGCGTGGATCGCCTCCGGCCGCCCGGCCGCCCGGACCGAACTGGACAACGCGATCCGAACCGCCGAGACCGCCGCCGACACCGTGCGCGGCGCCGTCAGCGAGGTCTCCGCGATCAGCGACCA
Organism: Amycolatopsis thermalba; assembly: GCF_023376025.1. NCBI lineage: Bacteria > Bacillati > Actinomycetota > Actinomycetes > Pseudonocardiales > Pseudonocardiaceae > Amycolatopsis > Amycolatopsis thermalba. The sequence continues at coordinate 7,029,021 of NZ_CP091196.1, read as the reverse complement.
GGCCACGTCCGCTCGCTACCAGCAGGGCCTCGCGCGCCTCGACGGCCTGAGCCAGCTGCGGTCCTCGGCCGGTGCCGCGGACTTCCCGAGCCTGGCTGCCCAGGCCGGCTACACCGGCGTCATCGACGCGCTGCAGCTGATCGCCGACGAGTTCGACGCCGACGTCACCGACCAGGGCCTGCAGGACCGCCACGAGGCGCTCGGCTTCCTCGCCGACGCCAAGGAGTACTCCGCCCAGCAGAACTCCTACCTGCGCAGCGCCGCGATCCGCGGCAAGTTCGACCCGGCCGAGCTGAAGAACCTCACGACCGCGCAGTCGAACCTGGTCGCCGCGATCGACCGGTTCAACGCCGTCGCCACCCCGCAGGCCCAGCTGGACTACTCGACCACGCTGTCCGGCCCCCAGGTCTCGCAGCGGTTCACCCTGCAGCAGCTGGCGTTGCTGCGCGCCCAGGCGAACCCGCCGCTCGCGCTGGCCATCGACCCGGCCGCGGTGGCGCAGTCCTCGTCGGACACGCTCAACCTGATCAGCCAGGTGCAGAACCGGCTGCTCGCCGACGCCGCCACCTACACCGACGGCCTGATCAGCGTCCAGCAGCAGAACCTGCTGATCACGATCGCGATCATCCTCGCCGGGCTGCTGATCGTGCTCACGCTGATGTACGTGGTGGCCCGCTCCCTGATCCGGCCGCTGCGCACGCTGCGCTCGACCGCGCTGCAGGTCGCCGAGGTGCACCTGCCGGACGCGGTCGAGCGGATCATGCGCGAGGCCGACCCGGCCGCGGCCGCCGCCAAGGCGATCGAGCCGGTGCCGGTCCACACCACCGAGGAGATCGGGCAGGTCGCCCGTTCCTTCGACGTGGTGCACGGCCAGGCCGTGCGCCTCGCCGCCGAGCAGGCCCTGCTGCGCGAGAACGTCAACGGCATCTTCGTCAACCTCTCGCGCCGGTCGCAGCGCCTGGTCGAGCGCCAGCTCGCGGTGATCGACGTGCTGGAGGCCGACGAGCAGGACCCCGACCATCTCGCCAGCCTGTTCGAGCTGGACCACCTGGCGACCCGGCTGCGCCGCAACGGCGAGAGCCTGCTGGTGCTCTCCGGCGCGGGCCTGAGCAAGTCGATGCCCAAACCGGTCTCCGCCGCGGACGTGATCGGCGCGGCGGTGTCCGAGATCGAGCAGTACGCGCGGGTCGACGTCGGCGCGATCCCCGAGGTCGCCGTCCGCGGCCCGTCCGTGCACGACCTGGTGCACCTGCTCGCCGAGCTGCTCGACAACGCCACCTACTTCTCCGAGCCGGAGACCAAGGTCAGCGTCCGGGCCGTGGTGACCCGCAAGAAGGCGCTCGCCGTGCAGATCACCGACCGCGGTGTCGGCATGTCGCCCGAGCAGATCGCCGAGGCCAACAGGCGCCTCGCCGACCCGCCGGACCTGGACGTGTCGGTGACCCGCCGGATGGGCCTGTACGTGGTCGCGCGACTGGCCCAGCGGCAGGGCATCGAGGTGCGGCTGCGGGAGAACGAGGACATCGACGGCGGGGTGATCGCCCGTGTCGTCGTGCCGCCGGACCTGCTCGGCCCGGTCGCGCCGGAGCCGCTGCCGCGGCCGGCCGAGACGTCGTCGCCGAACCTGCCTCCGGTGCCGGCGCAGCGCACGCCGTCGAACCTGGCGCGCCGCGAGCCCGCCCGGCGGCCGGACCAGGACCAGGCTCCGACCGGTGTGCTGCAACCGCTGGACCAGCCGATCAGCCTCGACGACCTGGTCGCCGGCTCGTCCGACGCGGCCTACCTCAGCCGGGGCAAGCCGCGGGCCGAGGAACCGTCGTCGAACGGCTCCGCCCCGCCCCACGAGGAGCCGCCGAACCACTTCGGCTCACTGGCCCTGCCCCAGCGCGAGCCGCAGTACGTGCCGGTCACCGAGCAGCCGGCCGAGGAGCCGCCGCCGGTCACCGAGAGCATCTTCGACGACGACGTGCCCACCAAGCGGCTGCCGATCTACCAGTCGGTTGTGTCGAGGTGGTTCAGTGCGGAGGGGGAGGACCCCGCCTCGGTGAGCGGCGACCTGGAGGAGGAACCCGCACCCGCCGCCGAGGAAGCACCGGAGGCCGACGACAAAAACGCCGATCTTTGGCACAGTGTGTCCGATGAGGGCTGGCGCGCGGCGCAATCCCTGCTCGAGTCGCGGGAGGAGGAGATCACTCCGGCCGGACTGCCGAAGCGGGTGCCCAACGCGCACCTCGTCCCCGGATCGATCCCGGTGGGCGAGCCCGATGCCTTCACCGACACCACCGTCGGGCGGCCGGGGCAGGGCGCACTGGCCCGCTCCGCCGAGGCGGCGCGCGAACGGATGGCGAGCTTCCAGCGCGGCTACGTCAGTGGCCGTCACGCGCTGCAGGAGAACACGCCGGGCCCCTCTGACCAGGGCGACCCGGTGAGTGGCGGGGGAACCACCCCGCCGGACGAGGCAGTGAGGAGTGAGGAGTGACACGGGCGGGATCGCTGCAGCCGGGAGGTTTCACGCCGCAGGCGCCGAGGAACGGCTTCGCGTGGCTGATCACGGACTTCGTGCACCGGGTACCCGGTGCGGCGCACGCGGTCGTGGTGTCGGCGGACGGGCTGCTGCTGGCCGCGTCGCGGGGGCTGCCGAAGGACCGCGCGGACCAGCTGGCCGCGGTGGCGTCGGGGCTGACCAGCCTGGCGCGGGGCGCGTCGAAGGTGTTCGAGGGCGGGCCCGTGGCGCAGACGGTGGTCGAGATGGCCAACGGCTTCCTGTTCCTCATGTCCGTGTCGGACGGCTCCTGCCTGGCGGTTCTGGGGTCGCCCGACAGTGACATCGGCCTCGTGGTGTATGAGATGACGCTTCTGGTGGATCGGGTCGGTCAGCAGATGACACCCGAGATGCGGGCACAGCTCCAAGGAGCCGCGCGCGGTTGAGCGCGCCGGGCACGAGAGGGACTGCAGTGGACGGTGGGCAGCCGACGGGCGTGGGCTCGGGACGGCTGGACGACGACGCCGAAACCGCCTGGCCGGACGAGGCGCAGGCGGCGCGGACCGAGGACTGGACCACGTTCCGGGCCAAGGTCGACCGCGCCTGGCGCCTGCGCCGGGCGGCGGCGGGCGAGAAGCGGTCCAGTACCCTGAGCGACCCCGAGCCACCGGGCTACGGGGCGACCGAATACCCGGAGATCTCCGGCGACCGGCTCATGTCCGGTCCCGCGGCGGACCTGTTCGGCGACTCGGGCGGGCCGCTGGCCCCGGCCGGTCAGCTGCCGTCCGGACCCGCCGCGGAGAGCCACCCCAGCTTCCCGCCGGTCCCGGCGCCGGTGGCGGCGGAGGAGACCTCCGGTCTGGTCCGGCCGTACTTCCGGACGCGCGGGCGGACACGTCCCAGCTACGATCTGGCGATCGAAGCACTCGTCTCGACCAGCGAGCGGGGACGGATGCTCGACCGGGTGCGGGTGCCCGAGCACCGGTCCATCTGCGGCCTGTGCCTGGACACGCGCTCCGTGGCCGAGGTGGCGGCGTACCTGCGCATGCCGCTGGGGGTCGCGCGGGTGCTGATCGGCGACGCCGTCGATCTCGGCCTGGTCCTGGTCCATTCCACGACGTCGGTCGTCGGCGATCGTCCCAGTATCGAGTTCATGGAGAGGGTGCTCAGTGGGCTTCGGAGAATTTGACTCCGACGCGAACACGTCGGCCGCGACGGGACCGACGCAGTCGGCCAAGATCGTGGTCGCCGGCGGCTTCGGTGCGGGCAAGACGACCCTGGTCGGCGCGGTCTCGGAGATCGATCCGCTGACCACCGAGGCGGTGATGACCGAGGCCAGCGTGTCGGTGGACGACACGACCGCCACCCCGAACAAGGTGACGACGACGGTCGCGATGGACTTCGGCCGGCTCTCGCTCGGCGACGACCTCGTGCTCTACGTCTTCGGCACCCCGGGGCAGCACCGGTTCTGGTTCATGTGGGACGACCTCGCGGTGGGGGCGATCGGCGCGGTCGTGCTGGTCGACACCCGGCGGCTGGCGGACGCCTTCCCCTCGATCGACTTCTTCGAGAACCGGAAGCTGCCCTACATCGTGGCGATCAACTGCTTCGACCGGCTGCTGCACCACCAGATCGAGGACGTCCGCCACGCGCTGACGATCTCCGAGTCGGTGCCGATCATCGCCTGCGACGCGCGGGAGAAGGAGTCGGCCAAGCAGGTGCTGATCACGGTCGTGGAGCACGCGATCAACCGGGACCGCGCGTTACAACCGGGGTGATCGGGTAACCGTGCCGCCGGAAGGGTGAATCGATGTGAGATCACCCCGCACGGCAGGCCACCAGGGCCGGGTTCGGCAATACCCTGGTCGGAATAATCGCAAAACAGGCTCGACCGGTGAGGAGGCACATGACGGCATCGGCACAGCAGTCGAGCGGCTTCGGCTTCGGCTGGCTGATCACCGACTTCGTGCGACGGGTCCCCGGCGCGGCACACGCCGTGGTCGTCTCCGCCGACGGTCTGTTGCTGGCCGGGTCGGAGGGGCTGCCCAAGGACCGGGCCGACCAGCTGGCCGCGGTCGCGTCCGGGCTGGTGAGCCTCACCTCCGGTGCCGCGCGGTGCTTCGAAGCGGGCTTCGTGAACCAGACGGTGGTCGAGATGGAGCGCGGGTACCTGTTCCTGATGGGGATCAGCGACGGGTCGAGCCTGGCCGTGCTGGCGGCGCCGAACTCGGACATCGGGACGGTCGCGTACGAGATGACGCTGCTGGTGGACCGGGTCGGGATGCAGATGACGCCGGAGCTGCGCAGCCAGCTCCAGGGTGGCGTGCGCTGATGCGGGGACTTTCGCAGGGGGCGGGCCGCCCCGGGGCCGACGCGTGGGACCGGCTGCACCAGGGCACCGACCGCGAGGGGATCGACTCGCCGGCGCGGTTCGTGCTGACGAAGAAGCCGGTGGTGCTGCCGGTACGCACCCCCGTCCGGACGACGCCCGGTGTGGGGCGGACGGCTTCGGTGCGGAGCGGGGTTGAGGCCGGCGCGGGTTCGCGGGTTGGCGCGCGGAGTGGCGCTGGTGCGCGGAGCGGTGCTGAGGCCGGCGCGGGTGCCGGTTCGCGGGCTGGTTTTGAGGCCGGCCCCGGGGTCGCCCCTGCGGCCGACGCTCGTGCTGGTGCCGCTGCGCGGGCTGGGCTAGGCGCTGGAGCGCGGGGCGGTCTCGATACCGGCTCGGGCTTGGAAGCCGGGGCGGCCGTCGGCGTTGGTGCCGGGGCTGCTGCTGCGACCCGCGCTCGCGGTGGGACTGGGGCCGGCTTCGCGGCCAACGGTGCGCTGCCGGGGGTGCCGCCCTCGCAGTCGAGGGGCTCGGAGGCGTCCGTGCGGACGCGGATGATCATGCGCCCCTACGCCCGTACCGGCGGCCGCACCCGGCCGGACTACGAGCTGGCGCTCGAGGCGCTGGTGTCGACCACCGACCGGGGTCGCGTGCCGCAGGCCGTGACCGGCGTGCAGCACCGTCGGATCTGCTGCCTGTGCGCCGAGCCGCGGTCGATCGCGGAGATCGCCGCGTACCTGGATCTGCCGCTCAACGTGGTGAAGGTGCTGGTCAGCGACCTGGACAACGCCGGGCTGGTGCTGATCCACCAGTCCGGGCTGTCCTTCGGCGACCGCTCGTCGCGCGAGTTCATGAACCGGGTGCTGCAAGGCCTGCGGCGGCTCTGACTCCGTCGTGGGTGCTGCCCGCGAGCCCGAAAACCCAACCCTCAGTCGTCCACCAGGGCGGCTGAGGTGATCCGGTGCAGCGGGTACCGCTCGTCGTCGCTGCCGATCAGTACGCCGCCTCCCACCTGGGTCGGCCTGACGATTCGCTGGCTGGCCGTTCCGTGGGCGTCCACGTAGCCGATCCACACCTCGCGCCGTTCGCGGTGGGCTCGTGCCAGCAGCGCCATCGTGGCCGCCGTGTCCGAACCCCCACCGCCACCCGGCAGGCGCACGGCCGCCCCCTTGCGGCTCGCCGCCGCGCGGTCGCCCGCCCGGACGTGCGCGACCACCGACGCGGCCTGCTCGCCGGTCAACCCGGCCGGCTCGGGCACCACCCGCCGCGCCGCACGTGGCCGCGCGGGCACCCGCCGTCCCGCCGGGCGCAGGTCCATCACCCGCCCGTCCGGCCCCTCCGCCGCCGGGGCGAAACCGGCCGCCCGCAACCCGTCCAGCACCTCGGCCAGCGGATACGGGCTGACCAGCACCGTCGGCGCGATCTTGCGCAGCTCGTACTCGCCGGACACCGAGTTGCCCATCACCTCCGCGAGCAGCACCTCGTCGTCACACCGCAGGAACGAGCCCGCCGCCCCGCCACGCAGCCTGCCGTGCCGCCGCGCGACGTCGTCGATCAAGTACGTCAGCGACTGCGGCACCTCGGTCGCCGACCGCTTCCGGAACAGCTCGTGCAGCTCGTCGGCGGTCCGGCCGGTGTCCAGCGCCCGCCGCACCGACGCCTCCGTGATCCGGTAGACCGTCGCGTGCCCGGCGGACTCGACGTCGGCCACCGCGGCGATCTCCGCGGCCAGGTCCATTTCCAGCGGCCCCGGCGCCACCACCGTCAGATCGGCCTGCACCAGCACGTGCCCGATGGGCTTGGGCATCGCGTCGTACACCGCGTTCAGCGCGCCCGCGCGATCCCCGTCCACCAGCGCCCCGGCCGCCGTGGTCAGCGCACCCAGCGCGATCACGCCCAGCGCCGACGCCTCGGCGAACGTCCACCGCACCATCTCGTCCCGCAACCGCCCGCCCCGGCGCGGCGCCCGCCACGCGAGCAGCTCGACCAGGTCGTCCGCGCCGTGCACACCGGCGCCGCGCGGCAGCTCGGCCAGCGTCCCCAGCACCCGCCGCCGCACCGCGGGCGCGAGCGGCCGCCGCAGGTCGTCGGACAGCGGGACGATCGGCTTGTCCTTCGCGTCGCGCTGACCGACTAGCGCGGGCAGCCGCGGCAGGTCCAGCCACGCCTCGGCGAGGATGACCCACCGCTGCGCCGGCTCGGACGCCAGCCACGAATCGGCCAGCGTCGTCGGCACCCACTCCGGGCTGGTGCTCTGGCTGTCCGCGACCAGCCCGGCCGCCACCGCCAGCTCGGCCAGCAGCGTCGCGCGGTTGTCGTCGGTGTCCAGTTCGCGGGCCAGCTTCCGCAGCTCACGCACCCCGAGACCACCGGACTTCAGCACCGGTGGCGGCTGTTCCGACCACTGCGTGAGCAGCGATTCGGTCTGCCGCAGGAACTCCATCGCCTCGCCCGCGGCCGCCGCGTCCACTGTGGACTGCTGGTGCGGCTTGGTGGGCAGCTCCGGTTCCCGCAACGCCTTGGGCGAGCAGATCCGGCCGCCGCGCAGCGCGATCGCCACCTCGCGGGGAAGCTCGACCGTGTCGTCGTCGCGGCGCAGCAGCAGTCCGCGGGCGAGCAGCTTCTGCACCGGTTTCGCGTCCGCGGCCAGCGACGGTTCGGCCGCCGCGTCCCGGGTGCGCCCGATGGGCGGACCGGCGGCGAGGGCGCCGAGCAGCCCGCGTTCGTCGTCGCCGACCTCGGCGAGCGCGGACTCGGCGTCCAGGCCGGGCGCGGACGCGCCGAGCCCGGCCGGGAACGGCCCGGCCAGCTCGCGCGCGGCGGGGATCACGCGGACCGCGTCGTCGTCGCCCCAGGCCAGCACCCGCGAGCGCAGCCGGTCCACGGCGGACCGGACGTCGGTGCCGACCAGTTCGGCGACTCGGGCGAGCGGGACGGCTTCGGTGTCGGCGTCGGCGACCAGCAGCGCGTCGAGCACGGAAAGGGTGAAGGTGTCCAGGTCCTCCATCGCCCTGGCGACCGATCCGGGGGTGCCGGCGCGGGTGGCCAGCACGGTGCTGTCGGACGGCGGCGGGGTCGCCAGGTCGCGCCTGGCCTGCAGGAGCACGCCCAGCTCGTCGTCGGACGCGGACCGCAGCCAGTCCGCCAGGGAGGTCGCGGGCATCACAGGTGAGGATACCTGCCCTGACCATCGGGTTCGGGTGGCTGTGAGGCAAACTGGGAACCGTAGGTGCCGAGCACTGGAGGATGAAGTGGCGAAGGGCGACAAGGACAAGAAGAGCGGTCGTATCGACCCCACCTGGCCGCATCTGCCGGACGGCGAGCACCCGGTCACCGAGCTCTCGGCGGACCGCCAGGGCGCGCTGTCGCCGTTCGGGAACGTGACGTTCCCGCTCGACACCGTGCCGTACGTGCACCCCGAGACCGAGATCAACAAGTAGACAGCAGGGGGTTACTGCCGTGCCGGTTCCCGGCCCCGGGTATTCGATCACCGTTCGTGTCGAGGCGCCGCCGTCCGCGAGCGCCGCGGGCGACCTCACCTCGGCGGTGGGCCGGGTCGGCGGCGTGCTGACCGCGTTCGACGTGGTCGAGTCCCACGCCGACGCGATCGTCGTCGACATCACGGCGAACGTCTCCAACGCCGACCACGTCGAGGTCGTGACCGACGCGCTCGACGCGCTGCCCGGCGTCCGGGTGCGCAAGGTCTCCGACCGCACCTTCCTCATGCACCTCGGCGGCAAGCTGTCGGTGTCGCCGAAGGTCCAGCTCCGCAACCGTGACGACCTCTCCCGCGCGTACACGCCGGGCGTGGCGCGGGTGTGCCAGGCGATCGCCGCCAACCCGGCCGACGCGCGGCGCCTGACCATCAAGCGCAACACGGTCGCGGTCGTCACCGACGGTTCGGCCGTCCTCGGCCTCGGCAACATCGGCCCGTCCGCGGCCCTGCCGGTGATGGAGGGCAAGGCGGCGCTGTTCAAGAAGTTCGCCGACGTCGACGCCTGGCCGGTGTGCCTGGACACCCAGGACACCGAGGAGATCATCAAGATCGTCAAGGCGCTCGCGCCGGTGTACGCCGGCATCAACCTCGAGGACATCGCCGCGCCGCGCTGCTTCGAGATCGAGAAGCGGCTGCGCGAGCAGCTCGACATCCCGGTGTTCCACGACGACCAGCACGGCACCGCCATCGTCGTGGTCGCCGCCCTGCGCAACGCGCTGCGCGTGGTGGGCAAGGAGATCGAGGACTGCAAGATCGTGGTGAGCGGCGCGGGCGCGGCCGGCTCGGCGATCATGCGGCTGCTGATGCACAAGAAGCCGGGCGACATCATCGCCGCCGACATCAACGGCATCGTCCACCTGGGCCGGTCCGATCTGGACGAGAACCTGCGGTGGCTGGCCGAGAACACCAACAAGGACAACGTGTCCGGCACGCTGCACGACGCGCTCGTCGGTGCCGACGTGTTCATCGGGGTGTCCGCGCCGAACCTGTTCGGGGCCGAGCAGGTCGCGACGATGGCGCCGAACCCGGTGGTGTTCGCGCTGGCCAACCCGGACCCGGAGATCGACCCGCTCGAAGCGCAGAAGCACGCGGCGGTCGTCGCCACCGGGCGCAGCGACTACCCGAACCAGATCAACAACGTGCTCGCGTTCCCCGGCGTGTTCCGGGGCCTGCTCGACGCGCAGGCGCACGAGATCACCGACGACATGCTGCTCGCCGCCGCGAACGCGATCGCCGACGTGGTGGACGACCGGCTCAACGCCTCCTACATCGTGCCGAGCGTGTTCGACTCGGCGGTGGCCCCGGCCGTCGCGGAGGCGGTCAAGGCGGCGGCGCGGAAGTCCGGCGCCACGAGCTGATGAGCCGCGCCGTCGAGGAGTCGAACCGGCGGATGCTGCGGGCCCGCGACGCGATGGACCGCGCCTACGCGCAGCCCCTCGACGTCGCGGCCCTGGCCCGGATGGTGCACGTCTCGGAGGCGCACTTCATCCGCACGTTCCGCGCCACTTTCGGCGAGACGCCGCACCGGTACCTGCAGCGGCGGCGGGTGGAGCGGTCGATGTTCATGCTGCGGGAGAGCGATCGCAGCATCACCGACATCTGCCTCGCCGTGGGGTTCACCAGCCTGGGCACGTTCAGCCGCACGTTCCGCGAGATCGTCGGGCAGTCGCCGTCGGAGTACCGCGCCGGCGGCGCAGGGGCGGTGGCGGCGCCCACGTGCTTCGCGATGGCCTGGACGCGACCGAGCAGTTTCGGAGAAGCCAGGGGCGGGGCCGGCTGATTAGCGTTGCGGGCATGTTCAACGCGATCACTCTCTCCCAGATCTTCGTGACCGACCAGGACGAGGCGCTCGACTTCTACGTGGGCAAGCTCGGGCTGGAGGTCAAGATCGACCAGGACCTCGGCTTCATGCGATGGCTGACGGTGTGCGTGCCCGGCGAGCCCGGGCGCGAGATCCTCCTGGAGAAGCCCGGCCCGCCCGCGATGGACGAGGCGACCGCTTCGCAGGTGCGCGAGCTGCTGGCGAAGGGCGCGACGGGCGGCTGGATCGGCCTGACGACGGACGACTGCCGCAAGACGTACGAGGAGTTGCTGGCGAAGGGCGTGGAGTTCACGCAGGAGCCGACGGAGCGCCCGTACGGCATCGACTGCGGGCTGCGGGACCCGTTCGGCAACGCGATTCGCATCAACCAGCCGGTGCGGGTGGGTTGAGCCGGTCCCCGGGCGTTTAGCCTTGTCGGCGTGAGTGAACTGAGCCACGTCGACGACAAGGGCGCTGCCCGGATGGTCGACGTCTCCGGCAAGGAGGCCACCGCGCGCACCGCGGTCGCCACCGGGGTCGTGCGCACCACGGCCGAGGTGATCGACCTGCTGTCCCGCGACGGCCTGCCCAAGGGTGACGCTCTAGCGACCGCGCGGATCGCCGGGATCATGGGGGCCAAGAAGGTCCCGGAGCTGATCCCGTTGTGCCACCAGATCGCCCTGTCCGGCGTGACGGTCGAGTTCGACCTGGGGCCGGCGGAAGTGCGCATCACGGCGACCGTCAAGACCACCGATCGCACGGGGGTCGAGATGGAGGCGCTGACGGCGGTTGCCGTCGCGGGGCTCACCGTGCACGACATGATCAAGGCCGTCGATCCCGCAGCCACGTTGGACGGGGTCCGTTTGGAGCGCAAGCTCGGTGGCAAGTCCGGTGTCTGGGAGCGGCCATGAGCAACGAGAAGCGCACGGCACGGGTGATCGTCGCGTCGAACCGGGCGTCGGCGGGGGTGTATGCGGACCACACGGGGCCGGTGATCGTCGGGTGGCTGCGGGAGCGCGGGTTCGACGTGCCGGAGCCGCGGGTGGTGCCCGACGGTGACCCGGTGGCCCAGGCCCTGCGCGAGGCGCTGCGTGACGACGTGCAGGTGGTCATCACGACCGGCGGGACCGGGGTGTCGCCGACGGACCGCACGCCGGATGTGACGGCGCCGCTGCTGGACCACCAGCTGCCGGGGCTCGCGGAGGCGATCCGGTCGGCGGGGCTGCCGAAGGTGCCGACGGCGGTGCTGTCGCGGGGCCTGGCCGGCGTGGCGGGCCGGACGCTGGTGGTGAACCTGCCCGGCTCGCGCGGCGGGGTGACGGACGGGCTCGGCGTGCTCGACGGGGTGCTGATGCACGCGGTGGACCAGCTCGCGGGTGGCGACCACCCGCGTCCGGCCGGGGAGGCGGCCGCTGCGGGGGCCACGGTGACGAGCGCGGACGGCCCGGTGGCCGCGAACGGCTTGGAGGCGGCTGAGCCGGGTGCCGGAGTGGGGGGTGCGGCCGCTGGAGGTTCTGAGGCGGCTGGTGCCGCAGCTGCGCCGGGTGCCCAGGCTGACGCCGGGAGCGCCGTGGACGGTCCTCAGGCTGGTGCTGAGGCGCCGGAGGGGGCTGGGGCGGGATCGGACGCTGCCGACCTCCAGGGCGCGGTGAGCGCGGAATCGGCGGCCACGCGCATCGTGCGGGCCGAGGTGACGGATCGGGCCTTGTCCGTCGAGGAGCATGCTGCCCTCGTGGATGATCAGGCCGCCGGGGCGGTTGTCACCTTCGGTGGTGTCGTCCGGGACCACGATGGGGGGAAGGGCGTCAAGGCGCTCTTCTACGAGGGGCACCCGACTGCGGGGGACGTTCTCGCCCGCGTGGTGGCTCAGGTTGCCGGCCGCCCGAGGGGGGTTCGGGCCGTCGCTGTCAGCCATCGGGTTGGGGCGCTCGAGATCGGGGACGTGGCGCTGGCTTGCGCCGTCTCCGCCGACCACCGTGCCGAGGCCTTCGCGACCTGCGCCGAGCTCGTCGACGAGGTGAAGGCCCAGTTGCCGGTGTGGAAGCACCAGCACTTCACCGATGGCACGGACGAGTGGGTCAACTCCCCCTGATCAGGCGGCCTGGGGGCCTGCCCGGAACCGCTGGGCGGCTCAAGCGGGTCACCGCCCTGACCGTGGTGGCATGAGGGGCCTGCCCGAAGCGCTGAGGCGCGGACGAGTGAGTCAACTCCCCCTGATCGCGGCGGACCGCGGGAGCCTGCTCACACCGCTGGGGCGGGACGAGCAGGCCAACTTCCCCTGATCGGGGCGGCCTAGGGGTCTGCCCGGAACCGCTGGGGCGGCTCGCGTCGGTCGACTCCCTGGCCGTGGTGGCCTGAGGGGACCTGCGCGGACCGCTGGGCGGCTCAAGTGGGCGGACTCCCTGACCGTGGTGGCCTGGGAGCCTGCCCGAAGCGCTGGGGCGCAGACGAGTGGGTCAACTTCCCCCTGATCACGGCGGATCGGGGCGCCCTGCCCGGAACCGCTGGGGCGGCTCGCGTCGGTCGACTCCCTGGCCGTGGTGGCCCCCCGGGGACCTACCCGAACCGACTGGGGCGGGACGGAGCAGGCCAACGGCCCTGAGGGCCGGACGCGGGCGGGTACGGGTCACGAGAACCCGAACCGCCAGGGTGCCGGCGCCCCACCGCCCGGGGGATTGCGGTGGGGCGGCCGGACACCCCCAGCGTCACTTCGTGGCGATCTTCTGCCCGACCAGGATCAGGTTCGGGTTCGAGATGTACTGCGAGTTCAGCTCCTGGAGCTTCTGGTAGCCGCCCTCGACGTTGAACTTCTTGGCGATCTCGGACAGCGTGTCGCCGGCCACCACGGTGTAGTCACCGTTCGGGTTGGAGGTCGGAACGCTCACCGCCGGAGCCGGGGTGCTCTTCTTGGGCGTGCTCTTCGGAGCGGTGGTGGTGGTCTTCTTCTTCGGCGTGGCGGCCTTCTTCTGGGTCGAGCCCTGGGTGTTGCTGCCCTTGTAGCTCGCCGAAGAGCCGGCCTTCTTGCCACACACCGGCCAGGCGCCGATGCCCTGGCCCTGCAGGACGCGCTCGGCGACGGCAATCTGCTGCTCACGCGACGCGTTCGCCGGGTTGCCGGTGCCGCCGTAGGCCTTCCAGGTGCTGGCGGAGAACTGCAGACCACCGTAGTAGCCGTTGCCGGTGTTGGTGCTCCAGTTGCCACCGCTCTCGCACTGCGCGATGGCGTCCCAGTTGACGCTGGCGGCCTGCGCGGGGGTCGCGGCGATCGCCAGCGGGGTGCCGACCGCGATACCCGCGACAGCGACTCGGGCGATGTTGCGAGCGGCGGGGGACATCTTGCGGTGCTTGCCTCGGTAGGACATTCCATCAACTCGATCTTCGCGCCGACGAGCCATGCTGCGAGGCGAACCCGGGAACGGGTCCTGCTCCACCCGGCGGGGTCCGGGCGAGCCAATCGGGCCTTCGCGGAACGCTCGGGTCCGACCCTCTTCGTCCCTGTCCGGAAGATCTTCTTTCGCTCGGGGTTTGGTCCGGGATTCCGCCGGACAGGACTTGGCGCTCGGAATCCCGGTGTTGCCGTGGCCGGTCGGGGCCAGCCGAAAAGCGACGGTACGTAACGGCGAGCGTGATCGGAAATTATTCGACGTGTGACCTACATCACAGTAACATCGAGCAACCTGTGCCGATCTCGTCGTTTCTCCTGGTCAGCGCGCCGTTACCTGGCCGTTTCCAAGTCGAGATATTTCACCGATCGTGAGGTCTGGGTCACGTCGTTTTGGCGCGGTTGGACCATTCGTGAACCTCGTTCAACCGCCCGCGAAGGGCGGCAGCACGTCGAGTTCGGCCCCCTCCGGGAGGGGACGTGAGGGGTCGCGGACGGCCACCCCGTCGACGAGGAAGCTGGCCGCCTGGAGGATCCGGGGCAGGGTCTCCGGATGGCGATCACGGAGAGCGACGACGGCCTCGGCGACCGAGGCGCCCGCCGGCAACTGGAGTACCTCTTCTTCCACGCCCGCGGCCGCGCGCGCGGACGCGAAATAGCGCACCAGGACGCTGACGGTCAAGACTCATCCCCCGATCGCGCTCATCGGCCGGATCGGCTGGGCGAAGCCGGCGTCGTTGATCTCGTGGCCGGCCAGCTTGTCCCACATCGTCATCCGCCAGGCCTGGGCGATCTCCTCGTCGCCGGCGCCGCCGCGCAACAGCGCCCGCAGATCCGTCTCGTCGTTGCTGAACAGGCACGACCGCACGGCGCCGTCGGCGGTCAGCCGGGTGCGCTCGCAGGCCGCGCAGAACGGCCGCGTGACCGACGCGATGATCCCGACGTCGGCCGGCCCGTCGTCGACGAGCCAGCGCTCCGCGGGCGCCCCGCCGCGTGCCTCCGGGCTGGGCGAGAGCGTGAACTCCTTGCTGAGCAAGGAAAAGATCTCCTCGGCCGTCACCATGTCGGCGCGGTTCCAGCCGTGCTGGGCGTCCAGCGGCATCTGCTCGATGAATCGCAGGTGGTAGCCGTGCTCGAGGCAGAACCGCAGCAGCGGGGCGGCCTCGTGCTCGTTGATCCCGCGCAGCAGCACCGCGTTGACCTTCACCGGGTCCAGCCCGGCGGCGCGCGCGGCGGCGAGGCCGTCCAGCACGTGGCTCAGCCGGTCGCGCCGGGTGATCTTCGCGAACGTTTCGGGGTCGACGGTGTCGAGCGAGATGTTGATCCGGTCCAGACCCGCCTCGGCGAACGCGCGGGCGCGCTTGGCGAGCCCGATCCCGTTGGTGGTCATGGACAGCCGGGGCCGCGGGCGCAACGCCGTGATCTCGGCGACCAGGTGCTCGAGCCCGGGCCGCAGCAGCGGTTCACCGCCGGTGAGCCGGATGTCGGTGACCCCGAGCCGTTCGACCGCGATCCGCAGCAGCCGCACCAGTTCGCTGTCGGTGAGCACCTCGTCGCCCGGCATCCAGGGCAGGCCCTCGGCCGGCATGCAATACGTGCAGCGGAGGTTGCAGCGGTCGGTCAGCGACACGCGCAGGTCCGTGGCCACACGGCCGAACGTGTCGACGAGGGCGGGGTTGTCGGGGCGGGGCTGCGTGGTTCCGCGTGTGCCCGGCACGCGGGGGAGCCCGAGATCTACCGCACTCATTGACACCAGCCTAACCCGCCGACCGTCCGGCCGATCCTCACTAGAATGTCTCGGAAGCAGAGTGTTTCAACCGCGCAGACGACTTGGGAAGGGACGCGCCGGATGCCGGAGGAAAAAAGGTACCCGGTGCCGCGCGACGTGCTGGCGCGGTTCGCCGAGATCGGCCGCGAAAGCAGCACCCTCGCCGTCCTCCGGCACGCCCAGATCGCCGAGAAGATGGGCCTGTCCGCCACCGACCACAAGGCCCTCGACCTGGCCGCCCGCGCCGACGGGCCGCTGACCGCGGGCGAGATCGCCAAGCTCACCGGTCTGTCCACCGGCGCGGTCACCGGGGTGATCGATCGCCTGGAGCGCGCGGGATTCGTCCGCCGGGTGCGGGACGCCAAGGACCGCCGCAAGGTCCTGGTCGAGGTGCTGCCGGTGGACGAGGAGAAGGTGGCGCCGCTGTTCGAGTCGGCGCTCGTGGTCACCGAGAAGGTGCTGGAGAAGTTCGGCCCGGCCGAACGCGAGGTCATCGAGCGCTACCAGAACGAACTGCTCGCCTTGATGCGGGAGGACGTTCTCGGCGGCAACCCGTAGCTTTTCCGCAAATGCGGAAGTAATGTCCTCCGCATGCCGCAATTCCGGTTATCCGAGGCCGCCGAACTGCTCGGCGTCAGCGACGACACCGTCCGGCGCTGGGTGCGGGGCGGGCAGCTGACCGCCACCACCGACGGCGCCGGCCGCAAGGTCGTCGACGGCGCGGAGCTGGCCGCGTTCGCGCGGGAACAGGCCGCGCGGCCCCACGACCCCTCCGGCGTCGGCCGGTCGGCCCGCAACCGGTTCGTCGGCCTGGTCACCGACGTGGTCGTGGACAAGGTGATGGCCCAGGTCGAGTTGCAGTGCGGCCCGTTCCGCGTGGTGTCGCTGATGAGCGCCGAAGCGGTGCGCGAGCTCGGCCTCAAGCCGGGGGCGCTGGCGGTCGCGGTGGTGAAGGCGACCACGGTGGTCGTCGAGACTCCGGGAGGACAGAGTTGACGAAGGCAGGCGCCCTGGTCGCGGTCGCGTTGCTGGTCGCCGGTTGCGGCTCGTCGGGCGGGAGCGAGAGCGGGACGCTGACCGTGTTCGCCGCCGCCTCGCTCACCGAGTCGTTCACCGCGCTGGAGACGGCCTTCGAGAGCAGCCACCCGGGCACCGACGTGAAGTTCAACTTCGCCGGCTCGTCCGCGCTCGTGCAGCAGCTGTCCAACGGCGCCTCGGCCGACGTGTTCGCCTCGGCCGACCAGACCAACATGGACAAGGCCGTGCAGGCCGGGGTGATCGACGGCTCGCCGTCGGTGTTCGCGACGAACCGGCTGGCCATCGCGGTCGCGCCGGGCAACCCGAAGGGCATCACGAGCTTCGCGGATCTCGCGAAGGACGGCCTGACCGTCGTGGTCTGCGCGCCGCAGGTGCCGTGCGGCTCCGCGACGGAGAAGGTCGAGCGGAGTACCGGTGTCACGCTGAAGCCGGCCAGCGAGGAGCAGGACGTAAAGCAGGTGCTGAACAAGGTGCAGACCGGGGACGCGGACGCCGGCCTGGTCTACGTGACCGACGCCGCCAGCGCCGCGGGCAAGGTCGACCGGGTCGACTTCCCGGAGGCGGCCGCGGCGATCAACTCCTACCCGATCGCCGTCGTCGAGGACGCGCCGCAGAGCGAACTCGCGAAGCAGTGGGTCGCGTTCGTGCTGGGCGAGCAGGGCCGGACCGAGCTGCGGAAGGCCGGTTTTGGCGCTCCGTAGGACCCGGCGGGTGCCGTGGGTGCTGTGGGTGCCCGCGGCGCTCGCCCTCGCGCTCGTCGTGCTGCCGGTGGTCGGTCTGCTGGTGCGGACCGACCTCCGCCGCGTTCCCGGCCTGATCGTCACCGACGCCTCGCTCGCCGCGCTGCGGTTGTCGCTGGAGACGGCGGCCGTGTCGACGCTCGCGTGCATCGTGCTCGGCGTGCCGCTCGCGGTCGTGCTCGCCCGCTCGACCGTGCCCGGCATCCGGATCCTGCGGGCGATCGTGCTGCTGCCGCTGGTCCTGCCGCCCGTCGTCGGCGGGCTCGCGCTGCTCTACCTGCTGGGCCGCAAGGGGTTCCTCGGCTACCTGCTGAGCGTCACCGGTGGCGTGCAGATCCCGTTCACCACGACCGCGGTGATCATCGCGCAGACGTTCGTCGCGATGCCGTTCCTCGTGGTGAGCCTGGAGGGCGCGCTGCGCAGCGGTGGGGACCGCTACGAGCAGATCGCCTCGACGCTCGGCGCCCGGCCGTGGACGGTGTTCCGCCGCGTCACGATCCCGCTGCTGATGCCCGCGCTCGGCTCGGGCGCGGTGCTCAGCTTCGCCCGCGCGCTGGGCGAGTTCGGCGCCACCATCACCTTCGCCGGCAGCCTCGAGGGCGTGACCCGGACGCTGCCGCTGGAGGTCTACACGCAGGCCGAGGTCGACGTGGACAGCGCGGTCGCGCTGGCGCTGCTGCTGATCGTCGTCGCGATCGTGGTCATCGCGGTCGCCCGGCCGCGGGCGCTGGAGGGGACCGCGCGGTGAGCCTGCACGCCGAGATCGAGCTGACGCGCGGCACCTTCGGCCTGTCCGTGGACTTCGACGTGCCGGCCGGGAGCGTGCTGGCGATCCTGGGCCCGAACGGCTCCGGCAAGTCCAGCATCCTCGGCTGCCTGGCCGGGTTGTTCCGCCCGGACCACGCCGTGATCACCCTCGGCGGCCGGGACCTGCACGACCTCCCGGCGCACGACCGGGCGGTCGGGCTGCTGTCGCAGGACGCGCTGCTCTTCCCGCATCTGTCCGTTGTGGACAACGTCGCGTTCTCGCCGCGGTCCAAGGGCGCGAGCCGCGCGCGGTCGCGGGAGATCGCCCGGCACTGGCTGGCCGAAGTGGACGCCGCCGAGTTCGCCGACCGCAAGCCCGGGCAGCTCTCCGGCGGCCAGGCGCAGCGCGTCGCGGTCGCCCGCGCCCTGGCCGGCAACCCGGACCTGCTGCTGCTCGACGAGCCGCTGGCGGCGCTCGACGTCGACGCCGCCCCGGCGATCCGCGGCCTGCTGCGCCGCGTGCTGGCCGCCGACCCGCACCGGGCGACCGTGCTGGTCACCCACGATCCGCTGGACGCGCTGGCCCTGGCCGACCACGTCGTCGTGCTGTCCGCCGGCCGGGTGGTCGAACGCGGTCCGACGCGCGAGGTGCTGGCCGCGCCCCGGACGGCGTTCACCGCGCGGATCGCCGGGCTCAACCTGGTCCCCGGCACCGCGGTCGAGGGCGGGCTGCGGACCGCGGACGGCGCGGTGGTGGCCGGGATCCTGGCGCCGGACGCGGTCGAGAACGAGCCCGCCGTGGCGGTCTTCGAGCCCAGCGCGGTGTCGGTCCACCCCGCCGACGACGGCCCGCACGGCAGCCCGCGCAACACGATCGCGGCGGTCGTCGGCGCGCTCGAACCACACGGACCGGTGATCCGGGTGCGGGCCGCGGGTGCGGGCTGGGCGGCGGGTCTGTCCGCGGACCTCACCCCGGCCGCGGTCGCCGACCTGGGTCTGGAGCCGGGCGTGCCGGTCCGGCTCGCGATCAAGGCCACCGCGGTGACGGTGCACCCGGCTAGTCTTCAGGCATGAGCCGTTGGACGTATCTGACCGACATGGACGGCGTGCTGGTGCACGAGGAGCACCTGGTGCCCGGCGCCGACGAGTTCCTCGCCGAGCTGCGGGCCAACGACACCCCGTTCCTGGTGCTGACCAACAACTCCATCTACACCCCGCGGGACCTGCGGGCGCGGCTGCTGCGCACCGGGCTGGACGTGCCGGAGGAGCGCATCTGGACCTCCGCGCTGGCCACCGCGAAGTTCCTGCACAGCCAGCGGCCCGGCGGGTCGGCGTTCGTCATCGGCGAGGCCGGGCTGACCACCGCGCTGCACGAGGCCGGGTACGTGCTCACCGACCGCGACCCGGACTACGTCGTGCTCGGCGAGACGCGCACGTACAGCTTCACCGCGATCACCCGTGCCATCCGGCTCATCGAGGCCGGGGCGAAGTTCATCGCGACCAACCCGGACGCCACCGGGCCCAGCCTGGAGGGCAGCCTGCCGGCCACCGGGTCGATAGCCGCCCTCATCGAGCGGGCCACCGGGCGGCAGCCGTACTTCGTGGGCAAGCCGAACCCGCTGATGATGCGCTCGGCGCTGCGCACCCTCGGCGCGCACTCCGAGGGCACGGTCATGATCGGCGACCGGATGGACACCGACGTGCACTCCGGGATCGAGGCCGGGCTGCAGACGATCCTGGTGCTCACCGGCATCTCGACGAAGGAGTCGGCCGAGCGGTACCCGTACCGGCCGACGCTGGTGCTCGACTCGATCGCGGATCTGGTCGGCCGCACCCAGGACCCGTTCGGGGACGGGGCGGTGCTCACCTGACCTGCGGCAACCGCCTATCGTCGAGGGATGGACGACCACCAGCGCCCCGATGCCCGCACCTACGTCGTCGGCGACGTGCACGGGCACCGGGACGAGCTGGCGGCCGCGTTGCGCCGGGCCGGGCTGGTCGACGAGGCCGGTGACTGGTCCGGTGGGCAGGCGCACCTGTGGTTCCTCGGCGACTTCGTCGACCGCGGCCCGGACGGGATCGGCGTGATCGACCTCGTGATGCGGCTGCACCGGCAGGCCGCCGAGGCGGGCGGGTCGACGCGGACGCTGCTCGGCAACCACGAGATCCTGCTGCTGGGCATGCACCGGTTCGGCGACACCGAGGTGCCGTCCGATTTCGGGCCGCGCAGCTTCGCCCGCAGCTGGGAGATCAACGGCGGGCAGCTGTCCGATCAGGACGCGCTGACCGACGAGCACGTCGAGTGGCTGACCAGCCGCCCGCTGGTCGCGCACGCCGCGAACCACCTGCTGATGCACTCGGACACCGTCGAATACCTCGACTGGGGCGACGACGCCGAGGACATCAACACCACCGTGCGGGAGATCCTGGCCGGTGAGGACCTGGTGGAGTGGTGGGACGTGTGGCGCCGCATGACGACGCGCTACGCCTTCCGCGGGCCGCACGGCCCGGACATCGCCGACTACCTGCTGGAGCAGCTCGGCGGCGAGCGGATCGTGCACGGGCACAGCGTGATCGCCGACCAGCTCGGGATCCACCCCAGCCAGATCGAGGCGCCCTACCTGTACGCCGGGGGCAAGGTGCTGGGCATCGACGGCGGGTTGTTCGTCGGCGGGCCCTGCCTCATCGTTCCGCTGCCGTGGCAGCCGGAGGACTGACCGTCTTCGCCCGGTCGCGGCGCAGCATCGCCAGTGCGATACCCAGGCCGGCGAGGGTGGTCAGGGCGGCCGCCGGGTAGAGGGCGCGTGGCCCGGCGCCCGCCATCAGCCCGCCGCCCAGCCATCCGCCGAAGGCCGCGGCGAGCTGGAACCCGGAGGCGTTCACCGCGATCGCCAGCGTGGGCGCCGCTCCCGCCGCCGTGAGCACCCGCGTCTGCATCCCGGGGATGATCGCGAACGCCAGCGCGCCGAGGACGAACGTCAGGACCGCCACCGCCACCCGGTTGTCCGCGGCGAGCCACCACAGCACCAGGGTGCCGGCCAGCGCGGTCAGCATCCAGGCCAGTGACGGCATCAGCGCGCGGTCCGCCAGCCGCCCGCCGAGCAGGTTCCCGATCACCGCGCCGGCGCCGTACACCAGCAGCAGCACCGGCACCGCGTCCGCGGCGAACCCGGCGACGTCGGTCAGCAGCGGGGCGATGTAGGTGAAGACGGTGACGACGCCGAGGTTCCCGACGGCCGTCAGGACGATCCCGAGCTGCACCTCGCGATCCGCGAGCACACGGAGGTCGCGCACGGCCGACCCGCCCGCCGCGGGGAACGCCGGCACGAACCGCAGCACCAGCAGCAGCGCGAGCAGCGTGATCGCGGCGACGGCGACGAACGTGGCCCGCCACCCGGCGTGGTGCCCGACGAACGTGCCCAGCGGGGTGCCCAGGATGATGCCGAGGTTCATGCCCAGCGCGACCTTGGCGATCATGCTCGACTGCCTGCCCTCCGGCGCCATCGCCGCCGTGGTCGTGATCGCGACCGCGAAGAACGTCGCGACGATCAGGCCCGCGACGAACCGCGACAGCAGCAGGACGGCGTACCCCGGCGCGACGGCGGATCCCAGGTTGCCCAGCACGGACACCGCGACGAGCCCGATGATCAGCGGTTTCCGGCCGATGCGCGCGGTCAGCACGGTGACGACCGGACCACCGACGATCATGCCGACCGCGTAGGCGCTCACGAGCAACCCGGCCGCCGGCACGGACACCGACAGCCCGGCCGCCACGTCCGGGACGAGCCCGGCGATCACGAACTCGCCGGTCGTGAGCCCGAAGACCACGAGCATCAGCGAGAACACGGACAACGGCACTGTCCACCCCCAAGAAGGTTCGAGTTGTAATAATACGAGCTAGAACTACCATAGCTCGAACCATCTTCGCTAGACTCGTGGCATGGCGGATGTCGAGATCGATCGCGACGTGTGCAAGCTGGTGCACGAGTTCGCCCGCCGCCTCGACGTGCAGGTCCGCCGGGTCGGGGAGGAGGTCGGCCTGACGCCGGCGCAGGTCGTCGCCCTGCGCGAGCTGTCCGAGCCGATCACGGCGCGCGAACTGGCGAGCCGGATGTCGTGCGAGGCCTCGAACGCGACGTTCGTGATCGACCGCCTGGAGGACCAGGGGCTGGTGCGGCGGCGGCCGCACCCCACCGACCGGCGCGCCAAGGAGATCGTGCTGACCGACGCCGGAGTCCAGGCGCGCTCCGGGGTGCTGGAGCGCCTCAACCGGACTTCGCCGCTGGTGTCCCTGGACCGGGACAGGCAGGAATCGTTGGTCGAGTTGTTGCGGGCACTCGTGTCCGAGTGATCAGGTGCCGATGCCGTACTTCGTGCGGATGCCGGTCAGGACGATGTCCAGCCCGGCCTCGAAGGCGGCGTCGGTGTCCGGGCTGAACAGGCGCCGCACCAGACGGGCGCTCAGCGGGAACTGGTCGCCGTCCACCATGCGCTCCAGCCGGTCCGGTTCGTACGGGTTGTCCCCTTCGTAGGCGACGCCGGTGCGGGCCTGTTCTTCGATGGTGAAGCCGATCGTGTAGTTCAGCAGGGTCGGGTAGGCCTCCGCGGCGTCGTCCAGCGTGAAGCCGGCGTCCCGCAGCGTGCGCAGGGTGAGTTCGACGAACCGGAACATCGCCGGGTGCGCGGTGTTCGTGCCCGCCAGCACGCGCGCCCCGTCGCGGTAGCGCAGCATCGTGCGCCGCAGCTGCCGGGCGTTGTCCGCCAGCCACTCCTCCCAGGTGACGCCTGCGCCCGGGGCCTCCAGGCCGTCCAGGGCTTCGAGGAGGATCGCTGTCGCCATCGCGTCGAGCAGTTCCTGCTTGTTCTTCACGTGCCAGTACAGGGTCGGGGCCCGCACGCCCAGTTCCGTCGCCACCACGCGCATGGTGAGCCCGTCGAGGCCGACGTCGGTGAGCAGTCGCAGCGCGGTCCGCGCGATGACCTCGGGGTTGATCGCCACGGCTTGACACTCTAACAGAAGTAGAGAACTCTCTAATCATGTTAGAGAGGAGAGCGTGATGACGGATGTGGTGATCGCCGGCGGCGGGCCGACCGGTCTGATGCTGGCCTGCGAGCTGCGGCTGGCCGGCGTGGACGTGACGGTGCTGGACCGGCTGCCCGGGCGCCGCGGCGAGTCACGCGCGGGCGGGTTGCACGCGCGCACCCTGGAAGTCCTGGACCAGCGGGGTGTCGCCGACCGGTTCCTGACGCCCGGCCGCCCCCGGAACGTGGGGCACTTTTCCGGGCTGTGGCTGGACTTCAGCCGGCTGCCGACACGGTACCCGTTCGTGCTGAACCTGTTGCAGACCCAGGTGGAACAGCTGCTCGAACAGTGGGCCGCCGAACTCGGGGTGCGGGTGCGCTGGTCGTCGGAGGTGACCGGGGTCCGGCAGGGCGCCGACGGCGTCGAGGTCGCGGTGGCGGACGGCACCACCTTCGACGCGGCCTACCTGGCCGGGTGCGATGGCGGGCGCAGCACCGTCCGCAGGCTCGCCGGTATCGAGTTCCCCGGCACCCCGGCGACCCTCACCGCGCTGCTCGGCGACGTCGAACTCACCGACCCGCCCGGCGAGCCGGTCTTCATGCGGCGCACCGAGCACGGCGACTTCTCGGTGCTGGGGTTCGAACCGGGCTGGTACCGCGTCATGACGACCGAGTACGACCGGGTGGCCGGCCGGGACGAGCCGGTCACGGCCGACCGGCTGCGGGAGTCACTGGTCAAGATCGCGGGCACCGACTTCGGGATGCACAGCCCCCGCTGGATCTCCCGGTACGGTGACGCCGCCCGGCAGGCCGCGGACTACCGGCGGGGCCGCGTGCTGCTCGCCGGGGACGCGGCGCACATCCACTACCCGGCCGGCGGGCAGGGGCTGAACACGGGGGTGCAGGACGCGGTCAACCTGGGCTGGAAGCTCGCCGCGGTCGTCCGCGGCCACGCGCCCGAGTCCCTGCTGGACACCTACCACGCGGAGCGGCACCCGGTGGGGCACCGGGTCCTGCACAACACGCGGGCCCAGACCGCGCTGGGCCGCCCGGGCGCGCAGACCGAGGCGCTGCGGGAGGTGTTCGCCGGGCTGATCGAGATCGACGACGTGAACTCCGCGCTCGCGGGCATGATCTCCGCGCTGGACGTCCGCTACCCGCTCGGCGACGCGGATCCGTTGCTGGGACGGCGGGTTCCCGACCTCGACCTGGTCACCGAGCGCGGTGCGACCCGGCTGTTCACCCTGCTGCACCCGGGCCGGGCGGTGCTGCTCGACCTCGCCGGCGATCCGGAACTGGCCGCGGTCGCGCGGAGCTGGCCGGGTCGTCTCGATCTCGTCGCCGCCAAGTGCACGCAGCCCGTTCCGGACGCCGTCCTCATCCGCCCGGACGGTCACGTGGCGTGGGTGGCGCCGCAGGGTGCCGAGGCGCTCCGGGCGGCGTGCACGACCTGGCTCGGTCAGGGGCGGTAGTACGCCTCGGTGCCGCGGTCGACCGGCACGATCGTCTTGCCCAGCGGCATCAGGGAGACCGGGATGAGCTTGAAGTTCGCCAGCCCGAGCGGGATCCCGATGATCGTGACGCACAGGGCGATCCCGGTGACGATGTGGCCGATCGCGAGCCAGAACCCGGCGAAGACGATCCAGATGACGTTGCCGAGCAGGGACCCGGCCCCGGCGTCGCGGCGGTCGACGATCGTCCGGCCGAACGGCCACAGCGCGTAGTTCGCGATGCGGAACGACGCGATGCCGAACGGGATCGTGATGATCAGGACGCAGCAGATGATCCCCGCGACCACGTACGCCAGGGCCATCCAGAAGCCGGCGAACACCAGCCAGATCAGGTTCAGGACGAGTCGCATCAGGCGTGCAGCTCCCCGCTGACGACGGTGACGGCCTGCCCGGACAGCGTCACCCGGTCCCCGTTCAGCACGACCCGGACGATCCCGCCGCGCTCCGATGCCTGCTCGCCGACCAGTTCGGCGCGGCCCAGCTGCGCCGCCCAGAACGGCGCGAGCAGGCAGTGCGCCGAGCCGGTCACCGGGTCCTCGGGCACGCCGACGGCGGGCCCGAAGACCCGGCTGACGAAGTCGGCGTCGTCCCGGTCGGCGGGCGCGGTGACGATCACGCAGCGCGCGTCCCAGCCGGCGATGACGTCGAGGTCCGGCTTCAGCTCGCGCACCTGGGCCGCGTCGGTGGCCTCGACCAGGATGTCCCACTTGCCGCGTGCGACGCTCGCGACCGTCACGCCCGGCAGAGCGCCGACGACGTCGTCTTCGGCTGCGCGGGGCGGGTCGCTCGGGAAGTCCATGCTGACCCACCCGTCGGCGGCGCGGGTGCGCAGCTCGCCGCTGCGGGTCGTGAACACCTGCTCACCGCCCAGGACGTGCCCGGCGGCGAGGGTCGCGTGCCCGCACAGGTCCACCTCGACCGTCGGCGTGAACCAGCGCAGCGACTTCGGGCCGTCGCCGGACACCTCGACGAACGCCGTCTCGGAGTGCCGCAGCTCGGCGGCCACGGACTGCATCCACGCGGGGTCGGCCGGCTGGTCGAGCAGCACCACCCCGGCCGGATTGCCCGCGAACGGGGTGCCGGTGAACGAGTCGACGATCGAAAGCCGCATGCCACCCACTCTAGGGGGTGTCCGGGGCGCGCCGGGATTTCTAGACTCGGTCACAGTCAGTGTCGACCGCGTCCGAGGAGGCGTCATGCCAGCCGTGCCGAGTTATGCGTCGGGTATCTCCGAGGTGCCCTTGCTGGGTGACACGATCGGTGACAACTTCGACCGGACCGTGGCCGCGTTCGGGGACCGGGACGCGCTGGTGGAGTACGCCTCGGGCCGCCGGTGGACCTACCGGGAGCTGGCCGCCGAGGTCGACGCCCTGGCCGCCGGGCTGGCCGGGCGCGGCATCGTCAAGGGCGACCGGGTCGGGATCTGGTCGCCGAACTGTGCCGAGTGGACGTTCCTGCAGTACGCGACGGCGAAGATCGGCGCGATCCTGGTCAACATCAACCCCGCCTACCGCTCGCACGAGCTGGAGTTCGTGCTGAACCAGGCCGGGGTGCGGATGCTGGTGGCGGCGCGCACGTTCAAGACGTCGGACTACGCGGCGATGATCGACGAAGTCCGGCCGCGGTGCTCCGGGCTGGAGCAGGTGGTGCTGCTCGGTTCGGCCGAGTGGGCGGAGTTGGTGGAGTCCGGGCGGGGCAAGGCGTTGCCGGAGGTGGGCCTGTCCGCCGACGACCCGATCAACATCCAGTACACCTCGGGCACGACGGGATTCCCGAAGGGCGCGACGCTGTCGCACCACAACATCCTCAACAACGGCTTCTTCGTCGGCGAGCTGTGCCACTACACGGAGGCGGACCGGATCTGCATCCCGGTGCCGTTCTACCACTGCTTCGGCATGGTGATGGGCAACCTCGCGGCGACGACGCACGGGGCCTGCATGGTGATCCCGGCGCCGTCGTTCGAGCCGAAGGCCACGCTCAAGGCGGTGGAAGCGGAACGGTGCACGTCGCTGTACGGGGTGCCCACGATGTTCATCGCCGAGCTGGCCGAGCCGGGCTTCGAGGACTACGACCTGAGCAGCCTCCGGACCGGCATCATGGCTGGTTCGCCCTGCCCGGTCGAGGTGATGAAGCAGGTCATCGAGCGGATGGGCATGGCCGAGGTGTCCAATTGCTACGGCATGACCGAGACCTCGCCGGTGTCCACGCAGACGAGGTCGGACGACTCGATCGAGCGGCGGGTGTCGACGGTCGGCCGGGTCGGGCCGCACCTGGAGGTCAAGATCGTCGACCCGGAGACCGGGCTGACGGTGCCGCGCGGCGAGCCGGGTGAGCTGTGCACGCGGGGCTATTCGGTGATGCTCGGATACTGGGACCAGCCGGACAAGACGGCCGAGGTGATCGACAAGGCGCGGTGGATGCACACCGGCGACCTCGGCGTGATGGACGAAGAGGGCTACATCCAGATCACCGGGCGGATCAAGGACATGGTCATCCGCGGCGGCGAGAACATCTACCCGCGGGAGATCGAGGAATTCCTGTACACGCACCCGGATGTCCTGGACGCGCAGGTGATCGGCGTGCCGGACCAGCGCTACGGCGAGGAGCTGATGGCGTGGATCCGGATGCGGGAAGGAGCGCAGCCGCTGACGGCGGAGGCACTGCGGGAGTTCTGTACCGGGAAGCTGGCGCACTACAAGATTCCGCGGTATGTGCACATCGTCGACGAGTTCCCGATGACGGTGACGGGGAAGATCCGGAAGGTCGAGATGCGGGAAAAGGCGCTGAAGATCCTGGACCTGGAATAACAAGACGCAAGCCGGCAACGAGAGCTGGGCCGGCAGGCAACCAACTGCGCGGCAGCCCTGCACAACCGCCGCCCGGCAATGCAACAGCACCGACTACCCCCGGGGCCGCGCGGCAGCCCTGCACAACCGGCGGCCGGCAACGCGACAGCACCGACCACCCCACGGGGCCGCGCGGCAGCCCTGCACAACCGGCGGCCGGCAACGCGACAGCACCGACTACCCCCGGGGCCGCGCGGCAGCCCTGCACAACCGGCGGCCGGCAACGCGACAGCACCGAGCATCCCCGGGGCCGCGCGGCAGCCCTGCACAACCGGCGGCCGGCAACGCGACAGCACCGAGCATCCCCGGGGCCGCGCGGCAGCCCTGCACAACCGGCGGCCGGCAACGCAACAGCACCGACCACCCCACGGGGCCGCGCGGCAGCCCTGCACAACCGGCGGCCGGCAACGCGACAGCACCGACCACCCCACGGGGCCGCGCGGCAGCCCTGCACAACCGGCGGCCGGCAACGCGACAGCACCGAGCATCCCCGGGGCCGCGCGGCAGCCCTGCACAACCGGCGGCCGGCAACGCAACAGCACCGACTACCCCAACCAGACCTCCCCCGCCCCCGATCCACAGCCCGCTTTTGGTCGCCGAGCAGGCGTGTCAAGGTACTCTTTCCCGCCTTGACACGCCTGCTCGGCGACTGAAACACAATCAGGCATCGGGGGCGGGGGTGGTCGTAAGGTGACCGTTCGGCGCCGTAGGCGCTTCCCGCCCGAAGGGCGGACTCCCCGCCTGCCCAACGTCACCTCTAAAGATCAAGAGATGTCCTCGCCGGACGGGCAGGCTCCGGGATGACGGGGAATGCAGGAACCTCGCCTTGGCGAGGTGGTCGCTGGGTGGTCATCCCGTCGCCTTCCGGTTTGTGCATATCACCTTGAGCCAGGCCCGCAAGGTTGGCATGGTCGGCCGCCGGTTGGCGGCCTGGGTTGCGGCCCTGGCTCAAGGTGATCGTCACGTGTCAGGCGACGGGATGACCACCCAGCTACCTTGGGTTCACTGCGCGGCGCTGGTGCGCCGTCAGCTCAGTGCGTTCGCTAGTGCTTTGGCGTCTTCTTCGCCGAAGGTTTCTTCCAGCTGTTCCGGTGAGTAGTCCAGGTCGATCTGTCCTACTGGGACTCCGCGTGCCGATTCGATGGCGCCCAGGCGGCGTTGTGCTCGGTCGGCCGCGTATTCGATGAACTCCTGCGGGTCGTTGTCGAACGGGCGCGGCTCCTCGAACTGGTTCTGCACCCATTCGATCATGCCGAGCGCGTGCGGCAACAGCTCGCCCATGCGTTGCTGCACCGCGTCCCACAGGGAATCGTCCGCGGCGATGTGCCTTCGGCAGGTGAAGGTGCCCCATGCCATGTGCCGGCGCTCGTCGTCGCCGATGTGCTTCACCAGCTGTTGCATGCCGGGCAGGATGCCGCGCGTCGTGCAGACCTTCTGCCACGCGTAGTAGCCCGTCAGGGCCAGGCTGCCTTCGATCACGTGGTTGTAGGTGACGCTCGCCCGGATCTGGTTCAGCGGGCTGGGGTCGTGCTCCAGAACGGCCAGCGACTCGGGCAGCTCCTCGTAGAACAGCTTGCGGTAGTGCGGGTTCTCGCTGACGTACGAGGTCAGGTCCTCGGTCAGCCCCACCGCGTCCATCCAGCGGCGGAACACCTCGGTGTGCTTGGCTTCCTCGAAGCAGAACTGGGTCAGGTACATCTCGTCACCGAACCGGCCCTCGGCGGCCATCGCCTTCATGAACGGCTGGATGTCCTCCGTCACCGCCTCCTCGCCGGCGATGAACTGCGCGCACAGGTACGTCGACGACCGGCGCTCCTCGTCGGTGAGGGTCTGCCAGTCCTCGGCGTCCTGGCTGAAGTCGATGTCGGCCGGGTTCCAGAACTTGCGGTTCCCCTTGACGAACAGCCGCAGCGGGAAGGAGTCCCAGTTCAGCCCGCCCCTGCGCAGCGAGGTGAACCCGGTGCGGTGCACGGGAAGCGTATCGGTCATGGCTGCTCACACTCCATTGTGGACGCGTAACGGGTGATGGCCGGTGCGATCGCGGCGCAGATCAGGTCGGCTGCCTCGGTCGCGGTGTGGGTCGGCAGCACCAGGTGGCTCAACGAGAGCCGGACCACGGTCTCGGCGAGGAGGTTCGCGGCCTCGGCGCTCAGCGCGGGCAGGGACTCCCGGTAGTGGGACGCGGCGACCTCCATCGCCGCGGACAGGACCGGTTCACCCCGGGTGGTGAGCAGCGGCAGCAGGTCCTCACCCTGCGGTGTGCCCAGCGCGGAAGCGACCAGTCGGTTCTCCCGGCCGTGCTCGATCGTGTAGGTGACCGCGTCGCGGATGCCGGTCAGCAGATCGGGCGCGGTGGCGAACCGGTGGTGGATGCCGTCCAGGAACTCGCCCGTGGTGCGCAGGACGACCGCCTGCACGAGCGCGCTCTTGTTGCCGAACTCGTTGTAGACCGTCTGGCGGCTGACCCCGGCCGCCGACGCCACGTCCACCATCCGCAGGGCCGCGTAGCCCCGCGCCGCCAGGATGTCGGCCGCCGCGTCGAGCAGGATCTCCCGGAGCGACGTCCTGGTGCGCTCCGCGAACGAGTCGGTGATCTCAGTCACAAAATCAGCTTGACACAGGCGGCTGCAATGTCAAGCAGGTTGACCCGAATGGGCTCACTGTAAAGCGGAGGTGAGACGGCGTCCGGAACTGTCGGAGGGTCCGGCTACCGTGGTTGGCGTGGGGATCGTCGTCGGATTCGACCTGGACATGACGCTCATCGACCCGCGGCCGGGCATGGTCGCGGTGATGAACGCGCTCGGTGCGGAGGCGGGCCTGCCGCTGGACGGTGAGCACTTCGCCGCCAACCTGGGCCCGCCGCTGGACATGGTGCTGCGTGACTTCGGCGCGCCCGAGGAGCGGATCACCGGCCTCGTCGACCGGTTCCGCCAGCTGTACCCGGAGATCGTGATCCCGGAGACGGTCGCGCTGCCGGGCGCGCACGAGGCGCTCGCCGCGGTGCACGACGCGGGCGGCCGCACGGTGGTCGTCACCGGCAAGTACGGGCCGAACGCGGCGCTGCACGTGAAGGCGCTCGGCCTGGCCGTCGACGTGCTCGTGGGCGAGCTGTGGTCGGACGGCAAGGCGGTGGCCCTGCGCGAGCACGGCGCGTCGATCTACGCCGGCGACCACCTGGGGGACGTGCGGGGCGCGCTGGCCGCCGACGCGGTGCCGGTGGGCGTGACGACGGGCCCCTGCAGCCGCGAGGAGTTGCTCGAGGCGGGGGCGGAGGTGGTCTTCTCCAGCCTGGAGGAGTTCCCCGGCTGGCTCAGCCGGCAGCCGCTTTCCGGTGCTCGCGAACCAGTGAGATGAGCGACAGTGCGATGCCCAGGGGCGTGGCCACCCCGGCGACGGCGCTCAGCCACACCGGGAGGTCCCGCAGGCCGAACGCGAACAGGACGAACACGGCCAGCACGGCCAGCACGCCGACGGCGAACACACCGATCCCGAGCCGCATGAGGAACGGCTTGCGCGGGGAAGTCTTGGCCGGAGTATCCATGGCACAAGGTTAGAACCCATATCTTCTTCACCGGAGGGCGCATACCGGGATAGGCTGGTGGATACGCGTCCTGGGTACGCCCAGGGCGCGTTCGTCGTGCAGGCGGTCACGTGCCGCCGGTACGCGAGATGACTTACTCAGAGCGAAGGAACGGTGAGGGCAGTGCCGACCGGCAAGGTCAAGTGGTACGACGCGGAGAAGGGGTTCGGTTTCGTCACCCAGGACGGCGGCCAGGACGTCTATATCCGCAAGACCGCGCTCCCCCAAGGGGTCGAGGCACTCAAGGCCGGCCAGCGGCTGGAGTTCGGCGTCGCCGACGGCCGCCGTGGTCCGCAGGCCCTGTCCGTTCGGCTGATCGACAGCCTGCCCTCGGTCGCCGAAGCGCGCCGCCGCCCGGCGGAGGAGCTGCACGGCCTGATCGAGGACATGATCAAGCTGCTCGAGATGAAGGTGCAGCCGGACCTGCGCCGCGGCCGCTACCCGGACCGCAAGAACACCAAGCGGATCGCCGAAGTGATGCGCGCGGTGGCCCGCGACCTCGACCCGTAAGCCGGCTCACACCCCCGAGCAGGGGGGCGACGTGGGCACGACCGGCCGCGACCACCCAGCGAAGCCGCACCCGGCAACGCAACCGGCCCCACCGCCCGAGCCACCCCTCTCCCGCAACCCGATCCCCAGCCAAATCGGTTGCCGAGCAGCGGGGTCAAGGCACGCTTTCCCGCCTTGACGCCGCTTCTCGGCAACCGAACACTGAAAGATCGGGTTCGGGAGGGGCAGATCCGGGCGTAGCGAAGCGAAGCCGGTGCCCTCAACACCCGCGTAGCGGCTCAGGCCCCAGGCTCAACCTGCAGCGACCACAAAGCCCGAGCCACCAGCTGCGGATTCCCGTTCTCGTCCAGAATGGGGTTCCCCGCCTGATCGGCCGCGTAAGCAGCGCCGAGCTGCTGCACCTCGACGACCACCAGCTGGTCGTCCGGCGCCGCGCCGGTCGCGGTGTAGGCGAGCTTGTCCCCGGGCGAGAAGAACTGCTGCTTCACCGGCTGCAGCTCGCCCTTGGCGTTGGCGTACTGGACGTTCACCAGCCAGGGCGTGTCGCCGATCTCGGACGGCACGGAGATCTGCACCGGCTTGCCCGGGCGCACCTTCAGCGTCACGGCGGCGTCCGGGTTCTCCGAGCACGACTTGAGGAGCGCGTCGCAGTTCACGATCGGTTCGGCGTTGACGGTGCGCCCGTCGCCGAAGAAGGTGACCTCGGGCGGTCCGACGTGGGCGGAGCAGCCGGTCAGCGCCAGCGCCCCGGCCGACAGCAACAGCAGAGTTCGCCGCATGGCGGAAACACTACGGGTCGGGTCACTGCACGCGGGGAGCGGCCCCGTTGCCGGTTCGCGCCGGCCTGCGGTCCCGCCGCGCGCCCAGACCGGGCAGGAGTGACGCGCCTCTCTGCAGCAGGAACGTCTGCGCCAGGCCGAGCGCGAGCAGGATCGACACCACCAGGAACCCGATCCAGTACGTCGGCGGCAGCAGCAGGCCGATCGCGCCGCCGAACACCCACGCCAGCTGCAGCACCGTCTCCGACCGGCCGAACGCCGACGCCCGCGACTCCTCCGGCAGGTCGCGCTGGATCACCGCGTCGAGGCTGATCTTCGCCAGCGCGCTCGACGTGGCGCCGACGAGACCGACGATCGCGGCCGTGACGATCCCGGACATGACGGCGGCGAGGATCGTCGAGGCGAGCGCGGCGCCCGCGCAGCCCAAGATCACCTGGCTGGGGTGCCCGAAGCTCAGCCGCGATCCGAGCGCGTTGCCGACGAACCCGCCGAGCCCGGCCGCGCCACCGATCAGGCCGAGCAGCAGCAGCTGCATGAACGGGCTCTGCCCGGTCTGCTCCGCCTGCGCCTTCACGGCGAACGCCGCGAACATCATCAGGAACCCGGTCAGCACGCGGATGGTCC
The DNA here is from genome assembly GCF_023376025.1 of Amycolatopsis thermalba. Taxonomy (NCBI): domain Bacteria; kingdom Bacillati; phylum Actinomycetota; class Actinomycetes; order Pseudonocardiales; family Pseudonocardiaceae; genus Amycolatopsis; species Amycolatopsis thermalba. Next base: position 6,996,369 of record NZ_CP091196.1, on the reverse strand, counting down.
CGTTGCCCCACAGGGCGAGCACCACGTCACTGCCCAGCGGCTGCCGTTTCTTCTTCTTCGCCGGGTGGGCCTTGAGCGTCGCCGGGACCTCGCCCTCGGTCACCTCGACCCACGCCGGGATCCGCATGGCCTGCACGGCACCGGCCACGCAGATCACCGCTGTGAACCACAGCGCGCCCGCCGACCCGAACAGCGAGTTCACCCCGGAGGCGATGGCACCGAACACACCACCCGCGGCGAGCCCGAACACCGTGAGCCGCGCGTTGGTCTTCGACAACGTGATGTCCGGCGGCACCACCCGCGGGGTGACCGCCGACTTGAGGACCGTGAACGACTTGGACAGCACCATCTTCCCGAGCGCGGCGGGGTAGAGGCCCCAGTCGTTGAAGTGCAGCGCCATCAGCACGGCCATCAGCACCTGGCCGACCGAGGTGAGGCACATCGCCAGGCGTCGGCCGCGCTGGATCCGGTCCAGCAGCGGGCCGATGACCGGCGCGACGAGCGCGAACGGCGCGATGGTGATCAGCAGGTACAGCGCGACCTTGCCGCGGCCCTCGCCGCTGGTGGCCGCGAAGAACAGGGTGTTGGCCAGCGCGATGGCCATCGCCGCGTCGCTGGCGTAGTTCAGCATCACCGCGTACGTCAGCGAGGTGAGACCGGACTTGTCGGCGCCGTCGGCCTTCGTCGCGCGCTGGAACATGCCGACCGCGCGGCCGCCCAGCTCGCGGCTGCGCAGCGCGGCGACGCGCGTGACGGTCAGTTTCTTCGGCATCCGGGGCAGCGGCCCGGCGGTCGCCTCGGTGCGGTGCTCCGCGGCCGGCTCCGGTTCCGGGCGCGCGGAGCCCGCGTAGCCGTCGGTGTCGTAGTGCTCGTAGAGCGGCTCGGTGCGGCGGGGCGGCGGTTCACGGCGCGGCGGTTCGCCCTGCCACGGGCGCTGCGGCGGGGGCGGGCCCTGCCGCGGCGGGAACGGCCGCGCGCCACGCGGTGGTGGCGGCGGTGTGCGGCCGCCGGCCGGGAACGCGCTCGTCGGCGCCTCGTCCGCGTTCGGGACCGCCGACGACTCCGGGTAGAAGCGCCCCTGGGCGCGCCACGGTTGCCCGGCACCCGGTGCCGGTGTCCACTTCCGTTTGCGCCGCACGCGTCAATCTTGCCGTATTGCTGGGCCGACGCGCTGGGTGATCAGGAAGCGGGGACGAATTTCACCCGGAACATCACCGGCCAGAGCTTCCCGGTGATCAAGAACTCGTCGGTGCCGGGGATCGCGGCGATGCCGTTGAGCACGTCCGCGGCCGCCGCCTGGGCCGGGGTGAGCAGCCCGGCCGCGGTGATCTGGGCGGTCACCTCGCCGGTCGCCGGGTCGATGCGCAGGATCCGGTCGGTCTTCCAGACGTTGGCGTACACCGCGCCGCCCACGCACTCCAGCTCGTTGAGCTGTGCGAACTCCTGCTCGCCGGAATGCGCGGTGACCTCGCCGGTGACCGCGAACGTCGACGGGTCGCGGAAGGTGAGCCGGTCCGAGCCGTCGCTCATCACCAGCCGTCCGCCGTCGTGGCACAGCCCCCAGCCCTCGCCGTCGTAGGACACACGCCGCAGCTCGGCGAGCGTCCGCGCGTCCCGCTCGATCGCCACGCCGTTCTGCCAGGTCAGTTGCCACAGGGTCGGGCCGGTGACGGTGATGCCCTCACCGAACAGCGGCGCGGGCAGGTCCACGCGCGTGGCCGGCGGCTGCCCGGGCGCCCCGGCCCGCACGGACGACTGCCCGACCAGCCCGGTGCTCTCGTACAGCGTGGCGCCGGAGAACTCGAGCCCCTGCGTGAACGCCGCCGGGTCGTGCGGCAGCGTCTCCAGCACCTGCACCGTTAGCTGCGCAACGGTGGCCGGCGCCCGCGGTGCCGCGGCCGCGCAGCCACCGAGTGCGACGACCGTGGCGAGGGTCAGGGTGATCAGGGTGCGCACCCCTCCACCCTGACACGGCGGCCCGAGGCGCGCGGGGCACAATTGGGGTATGACGCTGCTGCTCACCCTGGACGACGGCTCCGTGGAGCGCGCTCTCGCCGAGGCGGTCGATCTCGCGCGCGAGGCCGCGGTCGAAGAGGCGGGGGCCGAGCAGGTCGGGGCGCACGTCGGCGTGTCGCGTGAGGACGCGGTGTCGGCGAGCCACCTCTTCGAGGCCCACGTGCCCGGTTACCGCGGCTGGCGCTGGTCGGTGACGGTCGCGAACGCGGGCCCGGACACCCCGGTGACGGTGAGCGAGGTCGTGCTCGTGCCCGGCCCGGACGCCCTGATCGCCCCGCAGTGGGTGCCGTGGGAGCGCCGGGTGCGGGCCGGTGACCTCGGCGTCGGCGACATCCTCCCGCCGGACAAGGACGACCCGCGGCTGGTCCCGGCGTACCTGCGGTCCGACGACCCGGCGGTCGAGGAGGTCGCGCACGAGGCCGGGCTGGGCCGCGTGCACGTCATGTCCCGCTTCGGCCGCGAGGAGGCCGCCACGCGGTGGCACCGCGGCGAGTTCGGCCCGCGGTCGGACATGGCGCGCAGCGCGCCGGCCCACTGCGGCACCTGCGGCTTCTACCTCCCGCTCGCCGGTTCGCTGCGCGCCGCGTTCGGCGTGTGCGGCAACGAGATCGCCCCGGCCGACGGCACGGTCGTGCACGTCGAGTACGGCTGCGGCGCGCACTCCGAGGTCGAGGTCGAGGTGACCTCGTCGGTGCCGGTCGCCGAGCTGGTCTACGACGACTCGCTGCTGGACATGGAGCCGGTCGAGGAGCCGAAGACCGAGACGGGCGCCACCGCGGACGTCGAGACGGCGAGTGAGTCAGCTGAGTGATCCGTTCGGCACCGAGGCGCTGCGGGCCTCGGTGCTGCGGGCCTGGCGGGACTCGCCGACCCGGTTCACCGAAGACACCAACGCCGAGGGCGACCTGCGGACCGGCGGCTACCGCGACCGGCTGTTCGTCGAGCTGGCGCAGAACGCCGCCGACGCCGCCGCGCTCGCCGGGATCCCCGGCACGCTGCGGGTTTCCGTCGTCGGCGCCGAACTCCGGGTCGCCAACACCGGCGCGCCGCTCGACGCCGCCGGAGTCGCTTCGCTGGCTTCGCTGCGCGCGTCGGCGAAGCAGGGCGACACCGTGGGGCAGTTCGGCGTGGGCTTCGCGGCGGTGCTCGCGGTCAGCAGCGAACCGCGGGTGATCTCGCGGACCGGTGGGGTGGCCTTCTCCGAGACGCGGACCAGGGAGGCCGCCGGGCGCGACGGCGCGGTGCCGGTGCTGCGGCTGCCCTGGCCGGCGGACGAGGACCTGCCCGGCGGCTTCGACACCGAGGTCCGCCTGCCACTGCGCGACGGCGTCGACCCGGACGAGCTGCTCGCGCGCCTGACGGACGAGGCCGAGGACCTCCTGCTGTCCCTGCCGTGGCTGGCGCGGATCGAGGCGCCCGGCGCGGAGTGGGCGCGGTCCGAAGAGGACGGTGTCGTCGAGCTGACCACGCCGTCCGGCACGGTCCGCTGGCTGACCCAGGCCGGTGAGAACGTGGTCTGGGCGAAGCCGGCCGACGGGCGGCTGACCGAGGACGTGCTGCACGCGCCGACGCCCACCGACGAACGGTTGTCGTTGCCGGCCCGGCTGATCGCGACCGTGCCGCTGGAGCCGTCGCGGCGGCGGGTGCTGCCCGGCGCCGACGCCGCGCTGGCCGCGGCCGCCCGCGAGTACCCGGCGCTGGTGCGCAAGCTCGCCCCGGGGGACCGGCTGGACCTGGTGCCCGAGGCCGGTTTCCCGCTGTCCGAAGTGGACGGCAAGCTGCGCGAGCTGGTGGGGCGCCAGCTGGCGACGCAGGCGTGGCTGCCCGCGGCCGAGGGCGACGACCTGGTGCCGTCGAGCGCCCGGGTGCTGTCGGTCGAGTCGCCGCGGCTGCTGGAACTGCTCGCCGGTGTCGTGCCCGGCCTGGCCGGGATCAGCGGCTACGAGGCGGCGCAGGTCCTGGCGACCGTGGACGCCGACCGCCTGGACGTGTCCGACCTGGTCGACCTGCTGATCGGCGTGGACCGGGCCCCGGAGTGGTGGCGCGCGCTGTACGACGCCTTCCTGCCGCTGCTGGACAACCACGAGGTGACCGCAGACGAGCTGGGCGCGCTGCCGGTGCCGCTGGCGGACGGGCGGACGCTGCCCGGGCCGCGCGGCGCGGTGCTGCTCGGCGCGTCGGAGCTGCTCGACCTGCTGGCCGACGCCGAGGTGGGCGGGCTGCGGCTGGTGCACCCGGAGGCGGCGCACCCGCTGCTGGAGCGCCTCGGCGCGAAGCAGGCGGAGGCCGCCGACCTGCTCGACGCGCCCGCGCTGCGCGAGGCGGTCGAGCGCAGCCTGGCCGACGCCGAGTCCGGGTTGGACACCCGCCCGCTCGCGGAAGCCGTGCTGCGCCTGGTTTCCGAGACCTCGGCGGAGGGGCTGGGCGCGCTCGCGCTGCCGTCGGCGGACGGCTGGCGCCGGGCCGACGAGCTGGTGCTGCCGAACTCGCCGCTGCGTGAGGTCTTCGACCCGGAGGTGTTCGACGAGGACGGGCCGTTCGCGGTGCTGGACGCGGACTTCGCCGAGCAGTGGCCGGTGCGGGTGCTCACCGAACTGGGCGTGCTCGACGAGTTCCGGGTGGTGCCCGGCGAGGACGAGCTGCCGGAGATCCGCGACCTCGATCTCGTCGCGGACGACGCCTGGCCGCGGGCGCTGCGGCTGATCGCCGGGCAGCGCGAGACCTGGCAGGCGCTGACGATGCCGGACAGCCCGTCGGCGGCCTGGCTGGAGCGCAACGCGCTGCTCGCCGGTCGTCCGCCCGCCGAGTGGCGGCTGCCGGACGCGGACGGCCTGACCGGTCTCTACGACCCGGTGCCCGACGTGGGGGTGCGCCCGGACGTGCTGGCCGCCGCCGGGGTCCGGTCGGAGCTGGCCGTGCGCGACCTCGACGACGCCGCCGACCTGCTCGACCGGCTCGGCGACCCGGACCGGGAGATCCCGCCGGGCCTGATCCTGCGCGCGCACGCCGTGCTGGCCGCCGCCGACCTGGAGTGGAGCGAGCTGGACGCGCCGGAGCGGGTGCGCACGGTCGACGGGTCCGTGGTCGACGCCGAGCGGGCCGCGGTGCTCGACCTGCCCTGGCTGGGTGCGGTGTGGGCGCCGGAACGCCTGGTCGCCGCCTCGCCTGGCGCGGACGTGGCCGCGCTCGCCGAGCTGCTGGACATCCCGCTGCTGTCCGAGCACGCGGACGCCCGGGTCAGCAGCGCGGGCGAGTTCGTGCCGTGGCCGGAGATGACCGCGCTGGTCCTGGCGGCGGAGCTGCTGGGCATCCCGCTGCCCGAGGGTGGGCTCGTGGTGCACGACGAGTTGACCGTGGAGGTCGACGGAGTCAAGCGCGCCACGCCGTGGTGGGTCGAAAGTGGGACGTTTCACGGGGAACATCACGCGGAGGACTCACCCGAAGGGCTGGCCCGCGCGTTCGCCTGGGCCACCGGCCGCTGGTCGGACCGCCACCTGGTCGAAGCCGTGCTGAACGACCCCGCGACGACGACCTTCCTGCTCTAGGCCGTGTCCGTACAGGACACGCTCTAGAGGCCCGTCTGGGCGCTCCGCGAACCGCGGCGGCGGGCCCAGCGCTGCCAGCTCATGATGCCCATCCCCATCAGCCCGAGGACGCCGCCGGCCAGGCAGGTCCACATCCACACGTCCGCCGGCCCGCCGGCGCCGAACACGCGCAGCGCGCCGAGCACGACGAACCCGGTGAACCACACGAGTGTGCCGACCACGACGACCGGGTAGAGCACCACCAGTCGCTCAGGCAACTCGGGCACCGGAAGCAACGGACGTTTAACATCCCCGGCGTTGATCGGATCGGCCACGTCAGGAAGGCTACCCGCGGGTCATCGCAGGAGCAGCAGGTAAGGCAGGTTGCATTGGCTGAGCAGGGCGGCAGGACCGGGCTCGACCGGTTCTTCAAGATCACCGAACGCGGGTCGAGCGTCGGCCGCGAGGTGCGCGGCGGGCTGGTCACGTTCGTCACGATGGCCTACATCGTGGTGCTCAACCCGCTGATCATCGGCAGTTTCTCGGCGCAGGACGCGGGCGCGCACAAGGACCTGTTCGGCAACATCCTGCCGGTCCCGCAGGTGGCGGCCGTGACCGCGCTGATCGCCGGGGTGATGACGATCCTGATGGGCGTCGTGGCGAACTACCCGTTCGCGATGGCCACCGGGCTCGGCATCAACTCGCTGATCGCGGTCAGCGTCGCGCCGCAGATGAGCTGGCCGGCGGCGATGGGCCTGGTGCTGCTCAACGGCCTGATCATCCTGGTCCTGGTGCTGACCGGGGTGCGCACGATGGTGTTCCGCGCCGTGCCGCCCGCGCTGAAGGCCGCCATCGCGGTCGGCATCGGCCTGTTCATCACCCTGATCGGCCTGGTGGACGCCGGTTTCGTGCGGCGCATCCCGGACGCGGCGAACACCACCGTGCCGGTCGGGCTGGGCATCGGCGGCTCGATCGCGAGCTGGCCGACGCTGGTGTTCGTGATCGGGCTGCTGATCACCGGCATCCTGGTCGCCAGGCGCGTGCGCGGCGCGATCCTGATCGGCGTCCTGGTGACGACCGTGATCGCGATCGTCCTGGAGGCGATCGTCAAGGCCGGCCCGGCCGGCGGCACCAACCCCAAGGGCTGGAACCTCGGCTACCCCGCGCTGCCCGACCAGATCGCCGGGCTGCCCGACTTGTCGCTGATCGGCGAGGTCAACTTCGACGCGTGGGTGCAGGTCCCGGCGATCACCGCCGCGCTGATCGTGTTCACGCTGATCCTGACCGACTTCTTCGACACCATCGGCACGATGACCGGCCTCGGCAAGGAGGCCGGGCTGCTCCGCCGCGACGGCGAACTGCCGAACACCGGCAAGGCCCTGTTCGTGGACAGCCTCGGCGCGGTCGCCGGTGGCGTCGGTTCGGCCAGCTCGAACACCGTGTACGTGGAGTCGGCGGCCGGCATCGCGGAGGGCGCGCGGACCGGCCTGGCGAACGTGGTCACCGGGCTGCTGTTCCTCGCCGCGATGTTCTTCACCCCGCTGTACGAGGTGATCCCCGTCGAGGCCGCGGCGCCGGCGCTGGTGATCGTCGGCGCGCTGATGATCAGCCAGGTCCGCGAGATCGACTTCACCGACTTCCGGATCGCGCTGCCCGCGTTCCTGACGATCGTCGTCATGCCCTTCACCTACTCGATCACCAACGGGATCGGCGTCGGGTTCATCTCCTACGTGCTGATCCAGGTCGTCACCGGCGGCGCGCGGAAGGTGCACCCGCTGCTGTGGATCATCGCCGTGGCGTTCGTGGCCTACTTCGGCGTGGGGCCGATTCAGGAGGCGCTCGGCTGAGCCACCAGCCGCTCGACCGCGGCGACGACGAGCTGGTCGCGCTCGGCCTCGCCGAACACGTCCGGCAGGGTGAGCTGCTCGACGATGAGCCAGTTGAGGGCGAGGATCAGCAGCCGCACCGCGGTCGCGTCACCGGGCAGCCCGGACTGCTCGTGGTAGGTGACGTTCGCCTCGACGTCCGCGCGCACGCGTTCGGTCAGCAGCTCCCGCAACCGGGGGCGGCGGGTGGCCTCCAGGCGTAGTTCGAGCAGCGCGAGGTAGCCGCTGCGGAAGGCGCTGATCCGGCCCACCAGCTCGCGCATCAGCTCGGTGTAGGTCGCCCGGTCCCGGGGCGCGGTCCGCTGCCGTTCGATCGTCGCCGCGTCGGGCTGCAGACGCTCGTACACCCGTTGCGCGGTCTGGTACAGCAGGTCGTCGCGGTTGGGGAAGTAGTTGGACGCCGTGCCGGCCGGCACGGCGGCTTCCACATCGACGGCGCGATAGGTGAGGCCGCGGACGCCTTCCCGGGCCAGCACCTCGATCGCGGCGTCCAGCAGAGCCGCCCGCCGTTCGTCGTTCCTGCGCACCATTGACACCACTCCAGTTGTAGTACTACGGTCGTAACCACTACGGACAGAGTACTACGAATGGAGCACTTCATGCGAGAGCTGGTCTACTACGTGGGCGTGAGCATCGACGGCCGGATCGCCGGCCCGGGCGGCGAGTACGACTTCTACCCCCAGGGCGACGAGGCGCAGGTCGCGGCGTACATGGCGTGGATGAACGAGTCCTACCCGGAGACCGTCCCGACGATGATGAGAGCGGCGTTCGGCCTGGAGAACGCGCCCAACCGGCGGTTCGACACCGTCGTGATGGGGCTCGGCACCTACCGCCCCGGTCTGGACCAGGGGTTCACCAGTCCCTACGCGCACCTGCGCCAGTACGTCGTCTCCAGCACCCTCGGTCCGAGCCCGGATCCGGCCGTGACGGTGGTCGGCGGCGACCCGCTCGGCCTGGTCCGCTCGCTCAAGCAGGAGGAGGGCAAGGACATCTGGCTGTGCGGCGGCGGCAAGCTGGCCGGCGCGGTGTGGCCGGAGGTCGGCCGGATGGTGATCAAGAGCTACCCCGTCGTGGCCGGCGCGGGGATCCCGGTGGTGGACGGGAAGTTCGACCCGACACCGTTCGCGGTCACCGACCGGAAGGCGTTCGACAACGGCGTGGTGGTCACCTGGTTCGAGCGCCGGAGCTGATGCGACCGATTTCACCGGGTCGTCCTGTTGATCGTGAGGTATGCTAACTATGTGTCCGATATGCGGGAGCCTGCCCTGGCGAGCCGGTTGCGTCTCGCGGTGGTGCGGCTGAACCGCAAGCTCCGGGCGCAGCGCACCGACGAGAACGTCTCGCTCACGCAGCTGGCGGCGTTGTCCACGCTGCACAAGTGCGGACCGCTCACGCCGGGCAAGCTCGCGGCGAAGGAAGGCGTCCAGCCGCCGTCGATGACCCGGGTCATCGCGGCGCTGGAGGACTTCGGGTACGTGGCGCGCAGCCCGCACCCGACGGACGGGCGGCAGTCGATCGTCGCCCTGACCGAGCGGGGCCGGGCGTTCGTCGGGGAGACGATCTCGGTGCGCGAGGCCTGGCTGGACCGGAAGCTGGCAGAACTGAGCGGCGACGAGCGGGAAGTGCTCGCCCGCGCCGCCGAGATCATCGACAGGATGGCGGGGAACGAATAACGGTGGGGCTCAACACGGGTACTGACGGACAGTCCGAACTGACGAACACAGCTACCCGGGGCCAGGCACCACCCGCCGACCGCACCGCGTGCACCGCACCGTCCGGCCGGATGCGGCCCAAGCCGGCCGCCGCCCCCGCCGAAGAGCCCGAGGAACGGGCTCAGCCGAAGGCGAGCATGTTCGCGTCGCTGCGGGTGCGCAACTACCGGCTGTTCTTCTCCGGCCAGATCATCTCCAACATCGGCACCTGGATGCAGCGAATCGCGCAGGACTGGCTGGTGTTCCAGCTGTCCGGGAACAACCCGGTGGCGCTGGGGATCGCGGTGGCGCTGCAGTTCCTGCCGACGCTGATGCTGTCCCTGTGGGCCGGTGTGCTCGCCGACCGGGTGGACAAGCGCAAGCTGTGCATCGCCATCCAGAGCGGCATCGGGGTGCAGGCGCTGGTCCTCGGGCTGCTCGACGTGTCCGGGGTGGTGACCCTGTGGCAGGTCTACGTCCTGTGCTTCGTGCTGGGCATCTTCAGCTCGCTGGACGTGCCGGCGCGGCAGTCGTTCGTCGCCGAGATGGTGGGGCGCAAGCAGATCACGAACGCGGTCGCGCTGAACTCGTCGGTGTTCAACATGGCCCGCATCGTCGGGCCCGCCATCGCCGGGTTCGCGATCACGTGGGTCGGCACGGGCTGGATGTTCCTGGCGAACGCGGTCAGCACGCTGGCCGTGATCACCGGGCTGTTGCTGATGGACCCGGACAAGCTGTTCCGCGGCCCGGCCGTCGCCCGCGCGAAGGGGCAGTTGCGCGAGGGACTGGCGTACGTGCGCGGGCGGTCGGACCTGGTTTCGCTGATGGTGCTGGTGTTCTTCGTCAGCACGTTCGGCATCACGTTCTTCACGTCGCTGGCGATCGTGGCGGGCAACGTGTTCGCCACGCAGGCCGACGGCTACGGGCTGCTGTCCACGCTGCTGGCGGTCGGGACGTTCACGGGTTCGCTGATGGCCGCGCGGCGCGGGGCGCGGGGGCGGCCGCGGGTGCGGCTGCTGCTGATCGCGGCGTTCAGCCTGGGCGCGGTGGAGTTCGTCGCCGGGTTCATGCCGACCTACCTGGCGTTCGGCATCGCGCTGATCCCGCTCGGGTTCGCCACGATCACGTTCCTGAACACGGCGAACTCGCTCGTGCAGACCTCGGTGAGCCCGGAGATGCGCGGCCGCGTGATGGGGCTCTACGTGCTGGTGCTGATCGGCGGCAACCCGATCGGCGGCCCGATGGTGGGGTGGATGGCCGACACCTTCGGCGGCCGGTCCCCGTTCTTGATCGGCGGCGTGATCTCCGCGGTGGCGGCCGTGGTGTGCGCGGCGGTGCTGGCTCGGCGGGGCGGGATGACGCGCCCGGTGCGGCTGGCCGGCCTACGGGTGCTCAGCGGCCGAGGAGCGCGGGCAGCACGGTCTCCGCGAGTGCCCTGAGGTCCCGGCCCGTTCCGGTGAACGTCAGTTCCTGGCTGGAGTCGTCCTCGAGCTTCACCGCCACCACGTCGTCGGTGATCAGGGCCGGGCGGCCGGCCAGCGTGTCCGGGTACGCGCGCGGCGTCACGTCGTCGCTCAGCGCCGCCTGGACCGTGCGCACCGTGCAGCGGCCGTCGAACCTCGGCTTCGCCGTGGACGGGCTCGTGCTCATCGCCTTCGCCAGCTGCGTGCACAGCTGCCAGGACACCACCGGCCACGGCGCGTCCTGGATGCCGTAGCCCGGCACCGGCTCGGTCGCCCGCATCGCGATCACGCCCTCGCGGCCCTGCGCGGGCAGGTCCGGGCCGGGCGCCATGGTCGCGTCGATGACGTCCCGCGCGATCGAGATGGCGAGGTCGTCCAGCGTGAGGCCCGGGCGGGCGACGGCGTACCGGGTGATGTCGACGCGCAGGAACGGGTGCACCTCGGCGCTGGGCGCGTCGTCGACCAGGTGGACGTTGAGCCGCGCGTTGACGGTGCCGCTCGACTCGACCTCGGCGGCCCGCCCGGACACCGTCACCGACTGCGGCGACCGCAGCGTGGCCGGCGCGTTGTCCAGTCGCAGGCCGACGTCGAGGCTGCCGGTGACCAGGTGGCACACGTTCCCGCGGACCTCGCGCAGCGTCGTGCCGCCGAGCACCGCCTCCCACCGCTGCTCGGACAGGGCCTGGCACAGCACGTGGCCGGCGCTGCCCGCGGGCAGCGCGGCGAGCATCTCCCCGGTCGGCATCGGCACGCGGCGCGGCAGCTCGCCGTCCCGGCTGGGCCAGACGGCGGGCAGCCCGGGGGCGGGCGGCGGCGCGTCGCTGCCCTGCGACCACAGGTAGCCGGCCGCGCCGGCGACGGACGCGAAGGACAGCAGGACGCCGAGCACGACCGCGATCACTGTCGACGACTTCACGCCCCGAACGCTATCCGGTGACCGAGCGAGTTCGATCAGTGATCCCCTGAACGTTGGACAACTGTCCGGGACCACACGGACGGGTGGTCGAAAGATCGTCCTCGACCGCCCCTTGCGGCGACTGGTGAAGTTAGGCTAACCTAAGGCTTGTCCGCTTCGTGGTGGGAGCGGCAGTCAGTTCGGGAACGGGCGGAGCCCCGGCGCCGGAAAGGATCCCAGCGCCGGGGCTTCGTTCATGTCGATCCCGAAGTGCACCCGGTACGCCTCGACCTTCTCGGCGTCGCTCAGCTCGCGCTCGGCCCGCTTGCCGTCGACCGTCTCGATCAGCTTGTCGCCCGCCAGGGTGATCCGGCCGGACGGCGTCGAGATCGTGGTCAGCACGTTCTGCGTGAAGTGCGACTCCGGCGAGGTGGCCTGCCACCAGCAGGTCGGGCCGAAGTCGGCCAGTTCCCGCGGCCGCTTCTCCAGCCGGTAGGCCGGCTCGCCGTTCAGCCGCACCTCGATGTCCCCGTCCGGCGCGTCCAGCACCAGGAACTCGCCTTCCGGGTCGGACTGCGGCTCGCTCGCCGCCAGCCGCAGCGGGTGGCGGGCGAAGCGGCCGAAGCCCACGTCGGCCAGCCACGGCTCGTCCAGGTCCACGTGCAGCGCCAGGTGGTCGAACGGCGCGCCCCACCGCCCGCCGCCGAACACGCGGGCGCCCAGCAGGGTGACCCGGTAGCCGAGCTCGCGGAGCAACGCCGCGAACAGGCCGTTCAGCTCGTAGCAGAAACCGCCCCGGCGGCGCCGCACGACCTTGTCGAACAACGCGTCCTCGTCGAGCACGATCCGCTCGGGCAGGTGCACGCTCAGGTTCTCGAACGGCACGGTCAGCAGGTGGGCCTCGTGCAGGTCCCGCAGCGCCGCCGCGGTGGGCGCGGCCGGCCGGTCGGCCCCGATGCGGGCCAGGTACGCGTCGACATCCATGTGGTCAGCGTGCACCCTCCACTGTGGTCGAGGTCAAGCGGGAAAAAAAGAAGGGCCCTGTCCGCGCGGGTGCGCGGCAGGACCCCTCGATCGGGCCGACGCTCAGAGGAGCAGGCCGTTGCCGCCGGAGACGGCGTTGTCGAAACGCTTGCTGATCTCCGCCCAGTTGTAGACGTTCCACAGCGCCTTGACGTAGTCCGCCTTGACGTTCTTGTAGTCGAGGTAGAAGGCGTGCTCCCACACGTCGACCAGCAGGATCGGCACGGTCGGCAGGATGAGGTTGTTGTGGTGGTCACGCAGCTGCTGCGTGATCAGCGTCTTGCCCACCGGGTCCCACGACAGGGCGGCCCAGCCGTTGCCCTGGATCGTCGTGGCGACCGCGTTGAACTGCGCCTGGAACTTGTCGAACGAACCGAACGCCTCGTCGATCGCCGAGGCCAGCTCGCCGGTCGGCTTGTCGCCGCCTTCGGGGGACAGGATCTTCCACCACACCACGTGGTTGGCGTGCCCGGCCAGGTTGAACGCCAGCGTGGTCTCCAGGCCGACGATCGAGCCGAAGTCGCCCTTGTCCCGAGCCTCGGCGAGCTTGTCCAGGGTGTCGTTGGCGCCCTTGACGTAGGTCGCGTGGTGCTTGCTGTGGTGCAGCTCGTTGATCTGACCCGAGATGTGCGGGGCGAGCGCGCCGTAGTCGTAGTCGAGGTCAGGAAGCTCGTAGCGGGCCATCAGCCCTCCTTCTTGTCTGACGCAGAGTCCCTTGCGGTATCAAAACCTAGTCCTCGCGCGCGCGGGAAGCTAACTGGGGAGCCGCTGTCCGCACTGCGGGAACCGGTCATGTCGCAAGCCTGCAATCTCCAGCTAGATGGAGGTCAACGGGGTGTGCGGATGATCACTGGGCCAGCTCGTCGAGCACCGCGATGTTGAACTCGAACGCCACCAGCGTCTCGGTGACGATGCGCTCGCGCTCGGCACCGGTCCACGGGGTGTCGTCGAGCAGCGCCTTGTACCGCTTCCGGAACGCGGGGACGTTGTCGATGTCGTCGAAGTGGTAGAACATCGCGCCCGGCCCCTCGACGCCGTGGGCCTTCGCCAGCAGCTTCCGCACGGCCTGGCCGCCGGCGAGGTCGCCGAGGTAGCGGGTGTAGTGGTGGGCGACGTAGCCACCGGCCCAGTCGAAGGCCACCGAGCGGATGCGCCGCACGTAGTCCTCGGTCGCCGGGACCGGCGTGACGCGGTCCCGCCACCGCTGCCCGTAGAGGAACTCCAGGTCGACCGCCAGCGCGGGTACGCGGCGCAGCTCGTCGAACACGAACCGGCCGCCGACCGGGTCGCGGCGCATGGCGTCCGCGGCCTCCTCGATCGCCTGGTAGATGAACCAGTACTGGGCGGCCAGCCGCGCGTACTCGCTCAGGTCCAGGTCGCCGCCGAACAGCTCGCGCATGTACCGGGAGTGGTGCGCCCGGTCGTGCGCGCGCCGGGTCGACTCCCTCAGGGTGGTCGAGAACGGGGTCTGGGTCAGGTCCGAGTCAACCGCGAGGGGAGCCGCCATGAGTGGCACTGTAAGCGAGATCGGTCACTTAGGCTACCCTAACAAGTCCGGATTGACCCGAACAGAGCCGCCGGTGATCACTCGGTGTCCACCGGCCAGGTGTGCACGGCCTCGCCGCCGCGGCCCAGCTCGAGGTAGCGGCCCAGCATCGTGTTCAGCGCCGTGTCCCGGTCGGCGCCGCGGTCCTCCGCCTCGGTGACCGTCGCCCGCTGCCACCACGCTCCGTTGCGGCGGGTCAGGCAGCGCTGCTCGATGACGCCGAGGTAGCGGTCGATGGCCGCCTCGGACACGTCGGCGCTGCGCAGCCCCTCGACCGCGAGCGGCAGCAGCACGCGCAGCACCAGTTCGTCCGGCGGCACCCAGCCCTGGCCCGGCCAGTACAGCTGGGCGTCGAACCCGTTGCGCGCGCCGGCGTAGAGGTTCTCCTCGGCGGCCTGGAACGACATCTGTGTCCACACCGGACGCTCCGCCTCGGCGAGCGCCCGTTGCGCGCCGTAGAAGAACGCCGCGTTGGCCATCATGTCGAGCACGGTGGGCCCGGCGGGCAGGACGCGGTTCTCCACGCGCAGGTGCGGTTTGCCGTCCACCACGTCGTACACCGGGCGGTTCCAGCGCCACACCGTCCCGTTGTGCAGCATCAGCTCGGTGAGCTTCGGCGCCTGCCCGGCCTCCAGCGCGTCCAGCGGGTCTTCGCTGTCGGTCTCCGGCAGCAGGCCCGGGAAGTAGCGGACGTTCTCCTCGAACAGGTCGAAGATCGAGGTGATCCACCGCTCGCCGAACCACACCCGCGGTCGCACGCCCTGGTTGCGCAGCTCCTCCGGCCGGGTGTCGGTGGCCTGCAGGAACAGCGGGATGCGGGTCTCGTGCCACAGCGCCTTGCCGAGCAGGAACGGCGAGTTCGCGCCGATGGCCACCTGCACACCGGCCAGGCACTGCGCGGCGTTCCAGTGGGTGGCGAACTCCTCCGGCGCGACCTGGACGTGCAGCTGCACCGACGTGCACGCGGCCTCGGGCAGGATCGACTCGGAGTAGGTGCGCAACCGCTCCGGGTTGTGCCCGCCGAGCGGGGCGCCGTCCATGGACAGCGTCATGTTCTCCCCGCGGGCGGCGAAGATCTGGTCGTTGAGCAGGGTGTAGCGGGTGTTGTTGGTGATCCACTTCTGGTCGAAGTGGTCCGGCGTGAGCGTCGGCAGGATGCCGATCACGGCCAGCCGCGCGCCGGCCGCGGTCGCGTTCCGGTCGGCCTCGCCCAGGTAGCCGATCAGGTCGTGCTCCAGCTCGATCGCGGACTTCCCGGCGAGCGGGCGCGGCGGCACGTTCAGTTCGATGTTGTGCTGCGACAGTTCCGTGGTGAAGGACTCGCTGTCCAGCGCCTCCAGCACCGCGCTGTTGGACATGGACGGTCGCAGCTCGTCGTCCACGAGGTTCAGCTCGACCTCGAGTCCGATGTGTCTTCGCGGGAACGAGAAGCCGTCGTCGGCGAGCATCCGGGCCAGGGTGTCCAGGCACCGCTGGAGCTTGTGCCGGTACCGCGCCCGGTCCCGGGAGCTGAAGCTGTCCGCCGACACGTCCTTGCCCATGCCATCCCTGCTCTTGGTCCTCGGCCGCGGCGGTGGAGATCGCCCCGGCACCCCGGCCGACAACGGTCGCACACCGTCGGCACACGGTCATCGGCCAAATCGGTGGCGCCGCCGTGACGCGCCCGACTTCCGCCGGTGCTGGTCCGTTCGGCCCAGTGGTACTCAGCACGTTCGGAGCACCCACCCCGACGACGGAGGATCTACCCCGAAGCCGCAGACTTCATGCCGTGGCGCAGATCGTGCGAACCGAAGACGAGGGTGATCCCAGGCTCGACGACTTCCGGGACCTCTCCACGGCCGACCGGCGACCGGACCGGCCCGGCGGGCGCGGCCTGGTGATCGCCGAGGGAACCGTGGTGGTCCGGCGCCTGCTCGCGTCAGCCTACCCGCCGCGGGCGCTGCTGGGGGTCGAGCGGCGGATCGCGGAGCTCGCGCCCGAGCTCGCGGACGTGCCGGTGCCGGCGTACGTGACCTCGGCCGAGGTGATGGCGAAGGTCGTCGGGTTCCACCTCAACCGCGGGGTGCTCGCCGTGGCCGACCGCGCGCCGCAGCCGGACGCCGACGAGATCCTGGCGCGGGCCCGCGTGATCGCGATCCTGGAGGGCGTCGGCGACCACGAGAACATCGGCGCGCTGTTCCGCAACGCGGCCGCGCTCGGGGTGGACGGGGTGCTGCTGGGCGCCGGCTGCGCGGACCCGCTGTACCGGCGGAGCGTGCGGGTGTCGATGGGCAACGTGCTGCGGGTGCCGTTCGCCGCGCTGACGCCGTGGCCGTCCGGGCTGGAGCGGGTGCGGGCGGCCGGGTTCCGGGTGGCGGCGCTGACGCCGCGGGCGGACTCGCGGACGCTGCGCGAGGTGGCCGCCGGTGGCGGCCGCACGGCCCTGCTGCTCGGGTCCGAGGGGCCCGGGCTGACCGCGGAGGCGCTGGCGAGCGCCGATGTCGCGGTGCGGATCCCGATGAGCGAGGGCGTCGACTCGCTCAATGTGGCCACGGCCGCGGCGGTGGCGTTCTACGAGCTCGCCGCGGCGGTAAATTGACGACGTCCTGGCGTGACGGCCGGAAAGGTGCATGCGTGGAATTGCGGGTCCGCGGCGACCGCGCCGTGCTGAAGGGGCACGGCGACGTGTACACGCGCGAAATCGACCCCCACAGCCTCGCGCTGGGCGTCGACCTCGCCGACGCGCTGCACGAGTGGGCGCAGGTGGCGGCCGCGCTGCGGCGGTCGTCGAGCGACCCGGCCGAGGCCGCGACCGTGGTGTCCCGGCGCGGGCAGCAGCTGGCGTCGCGGGTGGCCGCGGTGATGGGGACGCCGGTGCACTACGTCGACCCGGTGACCGGCGAGCAGATGGTCGTCCCGCCACCACCGCCGGCCGAGACGCCGCGGCGGCTGTTCGCCGGGGTCGGGGACGAGCCGACGCCGTGGGCGACCGGGCTGGTGGTCGCCGGGTTCGTGGCGGCCGTGGTGATCGTCGCGATGATGGCGCTGGCGATCGCGCTGGCCGCGGAGACCGCCGGGTGGCTGGTGCTGGTCGCGGCGGTCGTGGTGACCGCCGGGATCGCGCCGTCGTTGTGGCTGGCGCGGAAGCTGCCGATCATCCGGTGGGTCGCGCTGGGGGCGGCCGCCGGGATCGTGCTGTCCTGGTTCGGCGTGCTGGCCGTCGTGTTCTGATGGACCCGATCGAGCCGCTGCGCGAGATCTGCCTGGCCCTGCCGGAGGTCTCGGAGCGGCTCAGCCACGGGGAGCCGGCCTGGTTCGTCCGGAGCCGGAAGAGTTTCGTGATGTACGCGGACCACCACCACGACGACCGGGTGGCGTTCTGGTGCGCCGCGCCGTCGGGGGTGCAGGAGGAGATGGTGTCGGCCGAGCCGGACCGGTTCTTCCGGCCGCCCTACGTCGGGCACCGCGGTCGAGGTGCGGGCCATTGTCCGGGAGGCCTACCGGACGGTGGCGCCGAAGTCACTGGTCGCCCGGCTGGAGGGCTGACCAGCGGCCCACGCCCGCGCCCTGCGCGTAGGACAGGTGCCCACCGAGCGCGCCGCCGGCGCTGAGCGCGACCAGCCCGGCCGCGGTCCAGAAGCGGGCGTTCCGGCGGCTGGTGCGGTTGGCGGCGAGGAAGCACCCGGCGGCGAGGGTGTTGGTGAGCGCGTGGACGGCCCCGACGCGCCGCTGGTCCCGGTCGAGGCCGGAGAACTCGGCGAGCCCGGTGAGGACCGTCGGCGCGGTGGCGGCCAGGCCGATCGACACCAGGCGCCGGGCGGCTTCGGGCTGGCCGGACAGGTCGAGCACCGCGGCGGACACCCAGGCCCCGATCGGCAGGGTGACCAGCAGCGGGTGCACGGGGTGGCCGAGCCACGCGCCGCGCAGCAGGCGGTCGGCGGCGCCGCGGCCGATGACCTTGCGCAGCCCGCGGGCCACCGCGGTCGCCGCGGGGTCGACGGCGCGGAGGGACTCGGCGGCTTCCAGGATTCGTTTCACCACGGTTCTGTACCCCGCGGCCGCGATTCGATTCGGGTGGGGCGGGTAGCCGTGGCCGCATGTGGGCACGAGCGGTAGCGCAGGGTGCGGTCGCCGGGCTGGCGGGCGTGCTGGCGATGACGGCGGCGGAGAAGGTCGAGCAGCGGTTCACCGGACGGCCGGACTCGTACGTGCCGGGGCGGACCCTGTCGCGGCTGGCCGGCCTGCCGGACCGGCCGCGGCGGTCGGTGAACCTGGCGATGCACTTCGGGCAGGGCGTGCTGCTCGGCGCGCTGCGCGGCGTGATGGCGACGGCCGGGCTGCGGGGCCCGTGGGCCTCGGCGATGTTCTGGGCGGTGCGGCTGACGAACGACCAGACGCTGGAGAACGCGACCGGCGTGGGGGCGCCGCCGTGGACGTGGCCGCGCCGGGAGCTGGTGATCGACCTGGCGCACAAGGGCGTCTACGCGGCGGGGACCGGGCTGGTGGCCGATTGGCTGGCGTCGCGGTACGGGGAGGGGCCGGGGCAGCGGCACGCGTCGCTGGCCCCGGGGCGGCGGTCCGGGGTGGGGCCGGTGGCGCGGTGAGGGTGCTTCGTCTGCCCTGCGTCACCTCTAAAGATCAAAAGATGTCCTCGCCGGACGGGCAGGCTCCGGGATGACCAAGGGGTGCCTCGTCTCGTCTTGGCGAGGTGGTCGCTGGGTGGTCATCCCGTCGCCTTCCGGTTTGTGTGTATCACCTTGAGCCAGGGCCGCAAGGTTGGCATGTCATCTCGCGTGAGCGGGGATGTTGCGGCCCTGGCTCAAGGTGATCGTTCCGGTGTCAGGCGACGGGATGACCACCCAGCTACCTTGGGGTCGGGGCACGGCGCTGGCGCGCCGTCCTCTGGCTCAGCCTCGTTGGCTGCGGACTCCCAGCAGCACGTCTTCCCAGGCCGGGACCGCCGGGTGGGCCTTCTTCTTCGGCTTCGGCTTGGCGGCCGCCGGGTCCGGCTGGGCGTCGATGTCCAGCGTGGGCTGCGCCGGCTCCTCGTCCGCCGGCTCGGCCTCGGCCTCCGCCTCCGCGCCCACCGCCCGCAGCGTCCGCGGCGTGCGGTGCGGGTCCAGCAGGTCCTCGGCGTGCTCGTCCAGCGCCGTGACCGTGCCGCCGTGCGCACC
Source organism: Amycolatopsis thermalba (assembly GCF_023376025.1). Lineage (NCBI taxonomy): Bacteria > Bacillati > Actinomycetota > Actinomycetes > Pseudonocardiales > Pseudonocardiaceae > Amycolatopsis > Amycolatopsis thermalba. The sequence continues at coordinate 6,977,172 of NZ_CP091196.1, read as the reverse complement.
GGCCGAGAACTGCCAGTGCGCGGCGTTGTCCGAGCGCCCCGCGGTCCACCGCAGCGCCACGATCCACCGGCCGTCGTCGCCGCGCCAGGCGTCCCACGTGGCCTGCGAGTAGTCCTGACCCCGCACACCGAACGCGTAGGCCACGATCTCGCCGAGCGTGCGCACGTCCGGGCCGTCCTCGCGGATCGGGTGCGCCGACTGCGCCAGCTCGGCGGTCCGGGACCGCTCCAGCAGCACCGGGTACGCGAACCGCTCCACCCGCTCCACCGCCACCCCGGCGGTGTCCGCGACCTGCTGCACCGACTCGCCGGCCCGGATCCGGGCCTGGATCTCGCGTGGTCGCATCTGGCTCTCCGTCTCGATTTCGATCTGCCCGAGCCTGGGAACATCGCCCCGGACGGCCGCACGCAGCTTCTCATCGGCGGGCAGGAGGAAACGCTCGCGCCGCGCCGGGTCTTCGCACACGATGGACTTACCGTCCTCGTGCAGCCCGACCACCCTCAGCGTCCGCATCCGCTGCCTCCTCCTGACTTCACCTTCGGGTGTTCACGGTAGGTCGGCGCGTCCGCTTGACGGGGCAGGCGCGCCGACACTTTTTGGTCGATCTTGCAGCAGTTCCACCCGTTCGGCCACCCGGAGGACACCCCGGTGATCGGGATCCGCGAGGATTGCGCGATGGGGCGGCGGGTTCTGGCCACGGGCGTGGCGATCGAGGTCGTGCTGGTCGGGATCCTGCTGGCCTGGAAACGGTTGGACGGGCTGGATCTGGACGTCTACCGGCTCGGCGCGCAGGCGTTCTTCGACCGCGGTGACCCGTACGGCCCGTTGCCGCCCACCCGCAACGGCACGCTGCTGCCGTTCACCTATCCGCCGTTCGCCGCGTTCGTTTTCGCGCCGCTGCTGGTGGTTCCGGCGGACGTCGCGCTCGTCGGTATCACCATCGTGTCCGTCGTCGCGCTCGGTGTGGTCGTCGCGCTGTGTTTCCGGCACTACGACCGGCGGCTGCACGTGTTCGGCGGCCTGGCGCTGGTCGTGCAGGCCGTCGCGTTGTTCAGCGAACCGGTGCGCGCCACGCTCGGGTTCGGCCAGATCAACCTGCTGCTCGTGCTGCTCGTCGCGGTCGACGCGCTGGCCCCGGTCCGCCGCCGCGGTTTCCTGGTCGGGCTCGCCGCCGCGATCAAGCTGACCCCGGCCGCGTTCGTGCTGTTCTTCCTGCTGCGCAAGGACTTCCGCGCCGCCGCACGGGCGATCGGGACGTTCGCCGGCTGCGCGTTGCTCGCGTGGGCGATCGCGCCGCAGGCGTCGGTCACCTGCTGGACGAAGCTCGTCTTCGCCGGCGATCGGGTCGGCGACCCCGGCTACATCGGCAACCAGTCCCTGCACGGCCTGCTCGCCCGGCTCGGCGCCCCGGCCTGGGCCTGGCTGGTCGCGGTGGCCGTCACGCTCGTCGTCACCGTGCTGGTCATGCGCCGCGCCGACGCCGTGGTCGCGCTGCTCGCGTGCGCCCTCGGCGCGTTGCTGGTCTCGCCGGTGTCCTGGACCCACCACTGGGTGTGGGCGGCGCCGGTGATCGGCGTCCTGACGTGGCGAGGGCGGCGGCTCCGGCCACTCGTGCTCGGAACCGCCGCCCTCGCGACAGTCGTGTTCGTCGTCAGCCCGCTGTGGGACCACCGGAGCGTCTGGCCGCTGGCCGAGAGCTACGTCCTCGTCGGCGTCCTGCTGCTCCTGGTGCTGGGACTAGTCGCCCATCCGCTCGACGACCCACTCGATGCAGCTCGTCAGCGCCGTGATGTCGCCCGGCTCGATCGCGGGGAACATGCCGACGCGTAGCTGGTTGCGGCCCAGCTTGCGGTACGGCTCGACGTCGACGATGCCGTTCGCGCGCAGCACCTTGGCGACCTTCGCCGCGTCGATCTCGTCGACGAAGTCGATGGTGCCCACGACCTGCGAGCGCAGCGACGGGTCCTTCACGAACGGCACCGTGTAGCTGGTCTCCTCGGCCCACTCGTACAGCCGCGTCGAGGAGTCCTTCGTGCGCGAGACCGCCCAGTCCAGGCCGCCGTTGGAGAGCATCCACTCGATCTGGTCGGCCAGCAGGAACAGCGTCGCCACCGCCGGGGTGTTGTACGTCTGGTCCTTGCGCGAGTTGTCCAGCGCCGTGGTCAGCGACAGGAACTCGGGGATCCACCGGCCGCTGTTGCCGATCTTCTCCACGCGCTCGACGGCCGCGGGCGACATCAGGGCCAGCCACAGGCCGCCGTCGGAGGCGAAGCACTTCTGCGGCGCGAAGTAGTAGACGTCGAAGTCCTCGGCCTGGACCGGCAGGCCGCCGGCGCCCGAGGTGGCGTCGATCGCGACGAGCGCGCCCTCGCTGCCGGCGGGGCGCCGCACCGGCACCGCGACACCGGTCGAGGTCTCGTTGTGCGCCCAGCCGACCAGGTCCGCGCCCGGCTCGTAGGCGATCTCCGGGGCGCTGCCCGGCTCGGCCTTGACGACGATCGAGTCGCCCAGGAACGGCGCGTCCGAGGTCACCTTGGCGAACTTCGACGAGAACTCGCCGTAGGTGAAGTGCTGGGCCCGCTCGTCGACCAGGCCGAACGCGGCGGCGTCCCAGAACGCCGTGGTGCCGCCGTTGCCGAGCACGACCTCGTAGCCCTCGGGCAGGGAGAAGAGCTGGGACAGACCGGAGCGCACCCGTCCGACGAGGGACTTCACCGGCTTCTGCCGGTGGGAGGTGCCCATGTACGCGGCGCCCTCGGACGCGAGGTTCGCCAGCTGCTCCGCCCGGACCTTGGACGGTCCGCAGCCGAAGCGCCCGTCGGAGGGCTTCAGTTCTGCCGGAATGGTCAGCTCATCGGTCATGCGCCCAGTCTCGCAGGTCGCGTTTCCGGTGCGTAACGCCGGTGGCGGTCCCACTATGCGGTACGCCAGCCCTCCGGGTCGACGCCGCCGGGGATGGGCGCGGCCGGGTCGTAGGGGGTGCGCGTGAAGATGAACGTGGCCAGATCCAGGTGCCGCGGCGTCCCGTCGGCGTCGCGGCCGACGCGCAGGGTTTCACCGGCGTAGTAGCCGTCCAGGCCGAGCCACTCGTCCTCGGCGACCGGGCGGAACCGGGACGCCCGGCCCATGCCGCTGACCGGGGCGAGGCTCAGCATGCCGCCCGGGAGCAGCCGCAGGTGGTACGGCGTCGGGCCCCAGTGCCACAGGCCGGTGAGGGTGAGCAGGGCGCGGTCGACCTCGGACGGCCGCCACTCCGCCGGCAGGTTCGGCTCGTGCTCGTCGGCGATCGCGATCAGGTCCACCACCAGGCCCAGGATGGCCGGGCCGGTGGTGGCGTTGGCGAAGGTCAGCGCGCCGGTGCCGGTGGACTCGTCGACCAGCGAGCAGGCGAGGAACCCGGGCATCGACCCGGTGTGCCCGGCCAGCCGCTTGCCCTGGTGCCGCAGGACCTGCAGGCCAAGGCCGTAGCCGGAGGTCCAGGTGTCGGCGTCGTCCACCGTGGCGACCGCGCGCATCTCGGCGACGGTGTCCGGACTGAGCACGTCCGCGGTGTCGCCGCCGACGAACGACGTCCAGCGCGCCAGGTCGCGGACCGTCGACCACAGCTGGCCGGCCGGGGCCATCGCGCCGGCGTCCGGGCTGGGCTCGGGCAGCAGCAGGTCGGCGAACGGGTGCACGGCCCAGCCGCGTGCGTGCCTGCCCCGCGGGTGCGGGGTCGTGCGCGACATGTCCAGCGGTTCGAGGACCTCGCGGTTCAGTGCGGTCAGCCAGTCGGTGCCGCGGTGGCGGGCGATCAGCTCGCCGAGCACGCCGTAGCCGACGTTGGAGTAGTGGAAGCGGCTGCCCGGGCGGTTCTTGAGCGCGTTCCGCGCGAGACTCGCCTCCAGGGTGGCCCAGTCGCCGCCCGCGGTGCGCTCCCACCAGGAGCCGGGCGATTCGGCGGTCAGGCCGCCGGTGTGCGAGAGCAGCTGGCCGACCGTCGAGGCGCCGAAGCTGGTGCCGGGGACGTGCTTGTCCAGCGGGTCGTTGAGGTCGAGGCGGCCCTCGTCGCGCAGGCGCATCACGAGCGCGGCGACGAGCGACTTGGTGATCGAGCCGAGCCGGTACTGGGTGTCGTCGTCGGGCGCGTCGCCCTCGACGGTGCCCCGCGCGCCCCACCAGGCGACCTCGCCGTCGCGGACGACCGCGGCGACCATCGACGGCGCGCGGCCGTTCGCCTGTTCCAGGGACAGGCGGCGGAGCAGGGCGAACTCGGTGCTGGGCAGCATGCCGTCATTCTGCCGCGCGCGGCGTGAGCAGCTCCGTGAGGGCGAGCTCGAGGGAACCGAGCAGGCGGCGGTGCAGCTCCGAACCGGGCTCGGCCTGGAGCAGGTGCTGGGCGAAGCCGTCGGTGAGGGCCATGACGATGTCGGCGAGCCTTCCGGCGTCCAGGTCGTCGCGGATGTGGCCCTGGCGCTGGGCCTGGTCGAGGAAGTCGGTGGTCTGCTCGCGCAGGAAGCCGTAGCCGTGGCGGAGGTGGTGCGCCCAGTGCGGCAGGACGGCGGCGCGGGCGGTGAAGGCGAGGATGACGATCACCTCGGCGCGGCGCTGGTCGTCCAGCGGCAGGGCCTCGGCGACCAGGGCGCGCAGCATCGTGAGCAGGTGGTCCTGCGGCACCTTCATCCAGCGCCGCTCGATGTGTTCGCTGGTCAGGTCGAAGGCGAAGTGGAACAGCTCCTCGCGGGTCGAGAAGTACTTCTGCACGGCGCCCGGGGACAGGCCGGCTTCGGCGGCGACGGTGCGCACGCTGACCGTCTCGATGCCCTCCCGGGCGATCAGCCGGAGCAGGGCTTCGGCGATCTCGCGGCGGCGCTGGGGCCGGTCGACGATCTTGGGCACGGTTGTCATCCTAGGAGCGGAGGTTTTAAGATACGATCGTATCCTGAAAACTGGGGGGACGGGATGGCGGGCAAGGGGCGTGCCCAGCAGAACGAGTGGGCCGCGGCGCTGACGCGGGGGCCGGTCGAGGTCCTGGACTTCTTCCTGCCGTTGTGGGCGGGCACGGCGCTGGGGGCGAGCGCGGCCGAGGTGGGGGCGCTGACCGCGCTGGAGACGCTGGTGTCGTTCGTGGTGCGCCCGGTGGCGGGGGCGCTCGCCGACCGGGTGGACCGGGGACGCCTGGCCGCGTTCGGGGCCGTCCTGTATGGACTGTCGTTCGCCGGGTACGCGGCCACGCCCGGTCTCGGACCGGCGTTCGCGGCGGCGGTGCTCGGCGGTGTCGGCGGTGCGGTGTTCTGGGTGTCGCTGCGGGCGCGCGTGGGGGAGGGGCTGGGCGCCGACAAGGCCGCGTTCAGCAAGCTGTTCGCCGCCGAGGGCGGGGGCACGTGGGTGGCCTTCGTGGCCGCGATGTCGCTCGTGTCCCGGATCGACTACCGCGGAGTGTTCTGGCTGGGCGCGGCGGCGTGCGCGGTGGCGGCGGTGGTGATGCTCGCGCCGGCCGGTCCGGTCCCCGCACCGCGAAAGGCGGGCGGCCAGGGTTTCGGCCAGCTGGGCCGTCGGCTGCGGCCGATGCTCCTGCTCGTCGTCATCACCGCGCTCGCCGAGGCGGGCGTGGCGCTGCTCCTGCTCCTGCACCTGCAGCGCGGGCACCACCTGGAGCTGCCCCAGATCGCCGGGGTTTTCCTGCCCGGGTTCATCGTCTACACGACACTGCCGGAGTACCTGCACAAGGTCACCGGACGACTGGGCCGCACGACGGTGCTGTCGCTGGCGATGGGGTCCAGCGCGGTCTTCGCCGCCGGGCTGTCGTTCGCGCCGAACCCGGCGGTGCTGACGGGGATGTGGGTGCTGTCGGCGGCCGCGTTCGCCGCGGCGGTTCCGGTCGAGCAGGAGATCGTCGCGGAGGCGGCCGGTGTCAGCCTCGGCCGCGCGATGGGCATCTACGAAAGCGCGACACTCCTCGGCGCCACCATCGGCACCTTCTCGGCGGGCCTGCTGTACAACGCGGGCGACGGCTGGCAAGCCGCGTGCCTCGGCGCCGCCGCGATCCTGCTGGTGGGCGCGACCCTGGTGCGGCCGGTGCTGCGCGCGGTCACCCCGCAGGGCGCGTAACCGGAAAAGCCCCGGAACCACGCGGGTTCCGGGGCCTGCCACAGCCAGAAAGCGCTTACAGCGGCTTGACCGCCGACCAGCCCTCGACCTCCTCGGGCGATCGCGGGCCCGGGCCGACGTAGCTCGCCGAGGGGCGGACCAGTCGTCCGGTCTGCTTCTGCTCCAGGATGTGCGCCGCCCAGCCGGCGGTGCGCGCCGACGTGAACATCGCCGGCATCATGTGCGTCGGCACCTGCGCGAAGTCCAGGATCACCGCCGCCCAGAACTCCACGTTCGTCTCGATCGCGCGGTCCGGGCGCCGCTCCCGCAGTTCCGCCAGCGCGGCCTGCTCCAGCGCCTCGGCCACCTCGTACCGCTCCGCGCCCAGCTCCCGGCACGTCCGCCGCAGCACGCGGGCCCGCGGGTCCTCGGCCCGGTACACCCGGTGCCCGAAGCCCATCAGCCGCTCCTTGCGGTCCAGGATCCCCTTGACGACCTTGCGCGCGTCGCCCTCCTTCTCGACCGCCTCGATCATCGGCAGCACCCGCGCGGGCGCCCCGCCGTGCAGCGGTCCGGACATCGCGCCGATCGCGCCCGACAGCGCAGCCGCCACATCCGCACCGGTCGAGGCGATCACCCGCGCGGTGAACGTCGACGCGTTCAGCCCGTGCTCCGCCGCCGATACCCAGTACGCGTCCACGGCCTTGACGTGGGCCGGGTCCGGCTCGCCGCGCCAGCGGATCATGAACCGCTCGGTGATCGTCCGCCCCTCGTCGACCCGGGACTGCGGCACCGCGGGCACCCCGACCCCGCGCGCGGACTGCGCCACGTACGACAGCGCCATCACCGACGCGCGGGCCAGGTTCTCCCGCGCCTCCTCGTCGCTGATGTCCAGCAGCGGGCGGAACCCCCAGATCGGCGCGACCATCGCGAGCGCGGCCTGCGCGTCCACCCGGACGTCACCGGTGTGCACGGGGATCGGGAACGGCTCGGCCGGCGGCAGTCCGTCGCCGAACCGGCCGTCGACCAGCAGGCCCCACACGTCGCCGAAGCTGACCTTGCCCGCCAGGTCCTCGATGTCCACGCCGCGGTAGCGCAGCGCGCCGCCGTCGCGGTCCGGCTCGGCGATCTGGGTGCGGAAGGCGACCACGCCTTCCAGCCCGGGCTTGAACCCGTCGTCCGGTTCAGTGTTGTTCGCAACGGGCGCTGAGGTAGTCACTGGTGGAAACCTTTCGCTGCGCATTTCCCCGACAGGAGTTGTTACGCGCGCGTGACGCGCTCGGGGCGCCTCGTCGCACGGTGACCACACCATGCCCCTCGAACGGCCTAGGAGCAATCGAAGAAAGCGGTGGTTTCGGTCACGATTACGAGAACGATTCAGCCGGATGGGTCGTTCGCACGTAAATCCTGTGTTTCGCACGCGCGTGTCGCACTCATCGCGGTGATAGACCTGAGCGCATGCACCTGAGCCCCCAGGAGCGCGACAAGCTGCTCGTCCACGTCGCCGCCGACGTGGCCCGGCGCCGGCTGGAGCGCGGCGTGCGCCTGAACTACCCGGAGGCCGTCGCCCTCATCACCGACCACGTGCTGGAGGGCGCCCGCGACGGCCGCACCGTCGCCGAGCTGATGTCCAGCGGCCGGTCCGTGCTGTCCCGGGACCAGGTGCTCGACGGGGTGCCCGAGATGGTCGACTCCGTGCAGGTCGAGGCCACCTTCCCGGACGGCACGAAGCTCGTCACCGTGCACGACCCGATCGTCTGAGGAGCGCGCGTGCGTCCAGGAGAGATCATCCCGGCCGGATCGCCCGTCGAGCTGAATCCGGGCCGCCCGCGCGTGCGGCTGCGGGTGAGCAACACCGGTGACCGCCCGGTGCAGGTCGGTTCGCACTACCACTTCGCGGTGACGAATCCGGCGCTCGAATTCGACCGGGCGGCGGCCCGCGGTCACCGCCTGGACATCCCCGCCGGCACCTCCGTCCGCTTCGAGCCGGGCGTGGAGCGCGAGGTCGGCCTGGTGCCGCTGGCCGGCTCGCGAACCGTTCCCGGCCTGCGGAAGGACGGCGAGTGAGCAGCATCGACCGCGAGCGCTACACCGAGCTGTTCGGCCCCACCGTCGGCGACCGGATCCGGCTGGCCGACACCGACCTGCTCATCGAGGTCACCGAGGACCGCAGCATGGGCGCCGGCTCCGGCGACGAGGTGCTCTTCGGCGGCGGCAAGGTGATCCGCGAGTCGATGGGCCAGGGCATGGCGACCCGCGCCGAGGGCGCGCCGGACCTGGTGATCACCGGAGCCGTCGTGCTCGACCACTGGGGCGTGGTCAAGGCCGATGTGGGGGTGCGGGACGGCCGGATCGTCGGCATCGGCAAGGCGGGCAACCCGGACACGATGGACGGCGTCGACCCGGACCTGGTGATCGGCCCGGCCACGGAGATCCTGTCCGGCAACGGCCGGATCCTCACCGCGGGTGGCATCGACTGCCACGTGCACTTCATCTGCCCGCAGCTCGTAGACACCGCGCTCGCCTCCGGCCTGACCACGCTCGTCGGCGGCGGCACCGGCCCGTCGGAGGGCACGAAGGCCACCACCGTCACGCCCGGCCCGTGGAACCTGGTGCGGATGCTGCGGGCGATGGACGGCCAGCCGGTCAACGTCCTGTTGCTGGGCAAGGGGAACACCGTCCGGCCGGAGGCGCTGCGGGAACAGCTCGCGGCCGGCGCGGGCGGGTTCAAGCTGCACGAGGACTGGGGCAGCACCCCGGCCGCGATCGACGCGTGCCTGACGGTGGCGGACGAATCCGGGGTGCAGGTGGCGATCCACACCGACACGCTCAACGAGGCCGGGTTCCTGGAATCCACAGTGGACGCGGTGGCCGGCCGGTCGATCAACGCCTACCACACCGAGGGCGCCGGCGGCGGGCACGCGCCGGACATCATCAAGGTGGCCGGGCTGCCGAACTTCCTGCCGTCGTCGACCAACCCGACCCGCCCGCACACCGTCAACACCCTCGACGAGCACCTCGACATGCTGATGGTGTGCCACCACCTCAACCCGTCGGTGCCCGAGGACCTGGCCTTCGCGGAGAGCCGCATCCGCCCGAGCACCATCGCGGCCGAGGACGTGCTGCACGACCTCGGCGCGATCTCGATGATGAGTTCGGACTCGCAGGCGATGGGCCGGATCGGTGAGGTGATCATCCGCACCTGGCAGACCGCGCACGTGATGAAACGCTGCCGTGGCGCGCTGCCCGGCGACGGCGCGGCCGACAACCTGCGCGCCCGTCGCTATGTCGCCAAGTACACGATCAACCCGGCGATCGCGCACGGCATGGACGGCGAGATCGGCTCGGTCGAGGTCGGCAAGCTCGCCGATCTGGTGCTGTGGGAGCCCAAGTTCTTCGGCGTCAAACCGCACGTGGTGCTGAAGGGCGGCTTCGTGGCGTGGGCCGCGATGGGCGACGCCAACGCGTCCATCCCGACGCCGCAGCCGGTGCTCGCGCGGCCCATGTTCGGCGCCGCGCCGTCCGTGGCCGCGGCTAGCAGCGTGTACTTCGTCGCGCCCGAGGCCCTCGCGGCCGGCCTCCCGGTGACCCGGTCGCTCGTGCCGGTGCGCAACGTGCGCCGCGTGACCAAGGCCGACATGGTGCTCAACGACGCCCTGCCGGACATCCAGGTCGACGCGGACAGCTTCGCCGTGCACGTCGACGGCGAGCTGATCGAACCGCAACCGGTCGCCGAACTGCCCATGGCCCAGCGGTACTTCCTGTTCTGATGGGCATCTCCGCGATCCTGCTGGCCGACTCCCGGTTCCCGGGCGGCGGTCACGTGCACTCCGGCGGGCTCGAGGAAGCGGTGGCGCGCGGGCTGATCCGCACCACCGCCGACCTGCCCGGGTTCCTGCACGGTCGCTTGTGGACGGCCGGATACCTATCCGCCGTCTTCGCTTCCGCGTCCGTCGTGAGTAGACAGTGGACGCGGCTGGACGAGGAACTCGACGCCCGCACGCCGTCGCCGGCCCAGCGCACGGCATCGCGCGCGCAGGGGCGTGGCACCGCGCGCGCCGGCCGGATCGCCTGGCCGTCACCGGTGATCGACGAGCTGCTGGCCGCCACCCCGCGCCCGCACCACCCGATCATCACCGGCGCGCTCACCGGCGTTTCGGGCGGCACACCGCGGGACGCGGCGCTGGCCGTGGCCTACCTCGCGGTCAGCGGACCGGCCAGTGCGGCGGTGCGGTTGCTGGGGTTCGACCCGTTCACCGTCAACGCGATGGTGGCCGCGCTGGGGCCCGATCTCGACGCCGTCGCCGAGCAGGCGGCCGGCTACGCCGGGACCGACCCGGCCCGGCTGCCGTCGCCCGGTTCACCGGCGCTGGACCTGCTCGCCGAAGCACACCTGCGCCACCACGAGGAAGAGGTGCGTCTCTTTGCCAGCTGAACACGGACACGGTCACGGCCACGTGCACCCGGTCAACTTCGACCCGACGGCCACCGAACCCGACCGGTACGAGACGCCGCCCGCGCGCGGCCGCGCGTTCCGCATCGGCATCGGCGGCCCCGTGGGCAGCGGCAAGACCGCGCTGACCGCCGCGCTGTGCCGGGCGCTCGGCGACGAGATCGACCTCGCCGTGGTGACCAACGACATCTACACCACCGAGGACGCCGACTTCCTGCGCAAGGCCGGCGTGCTCGACCCCGAGCGCATCGAGGCCGTGCAGACCGGCGCCTGCCCGCACACCGCGATCCGCGACGACATCACCGCCAACCTCGACGCGGTGGAACGACTGGAAGACCGGTTCCCCGGGCTGGAGCTGGTGATCATCGAAAGCGGCGGGGACAACCTGACCGCGGTGTTCAGCCGGGGCCTGGCGGACAGCCAGATCTTCGTGGTCGACGTCGCGGGCGGGGACAAGGTGCCGCGCAAGGGCGGGCCCGGCGTGACGACCGCCGACCTGCTGGTCATCAACAAGATCGACATCGCGCACCTGGTGAACGCCGACCTGGACGTGATGACCTCCGACGCCCACCGCATGCGCGGCGAGCTGCCGGTCATCACGCAGTCGCTGGTGCGCACGCCGGACGCGCCCGGCGTGGCGGCGTGGGTGCGCGAACAGCTGGCCGGGTGAAGGCGCACGCCCGGCTCGTCGCCGAGGCGGCCGGCGGGCGGACGGTGCTGCGGGAGCTGACGTCGATGGCGCCACTGACCCTGGTACCGCGGCGCGGGTCCGGCGCGGCGGCCCGGGTCCACCTGGTGAACTCGGCGACCGCCCCGCTCGGCGGCGACGAGCTGGTCCTGGACGTCGTGGTCGGACCGGGCGCGGACCTGCGCCTGTCCGGGGTCGCCGCGACGCTCGCGCTGCCCGGGCCTGCCGCCGCAGCCAGCACGTCGTCGGTGCGCGTCGAGGTCGGCCCCGGCGGTTCGCTGGAGTACCGGCCAGAGCCGACCGTGGTCACCGCGCGGGCCCGGCACACCGCGGAACTGGTCGCGACCCTCGACGAGACCGCACGGTTCCGCACGCGTGAGGTGCTGGTCCTCGGCCGCGCGGGTGAAGCACCCGGACGGCTCACCACGTCGCAGCGCGTCACCTCCGGCGGCAGGCCGGTGCTGGACCAGACCCTCACCGTCGGCGACCCGGCCCTCGATGCCAGTGCCGCGGTACTGGCCGGGCACCGGGTGCTCGCCACGGAGCTGCTGGTCGGCGACGAAGTGGCGCAGCCGTCGAGCGGCGACTGGTGGGCGGTGACCCCGTTGCCGGTCGCCGGGTTCTTGATCACCGCGCTGGCCCCGGACGCGGTGACCGCCGAGGAGCTGCTGGGCCGTGGCCGGTGTCACCGTTCGTCGGCTTTCGGAGCGGCTTCCCAGGCCCTAACGTGGGCTGTTACGGGTGAGTAAGCGGGTCGCGGAGGTCGGCACATGCCAGAGGTCGAAAACATCGACGACGTTGCGGTACGCCTTCCCGGCATGCGGGTGGCCTACGACGGCGAAGCGCTGGACGAGGCCGACCTGGCCGGCAGCTGGACCGAGCAGTTGCAGGACTGGCTGAACCAGGCCATCGCCGCCGGGGTCGCCGAGCCGAACGCCATGGTGCTGGCCACCGCCGACGCCGAAGGCCGCCCGTCCTCCCGCACCGTGCTGTGCAAGGGCCTCGACGAGCGCGGCGTCGTGTTCTACACGAACTACACCTCGAACAAGAGCCACGACCTGACCGTGACCCGGTACGCGTCGGCGACCTTTCCCTGGTACGCGCTGCAGCGGCAGGTGACCGTGCGCGGCGAGGTGGAGAAGGTCGACGTCAAGGAGACCGCCGAGTACTGGAAGCAGCGCCCGCGCGGCTCCCAGCTCGGGGCCTGGGCGTCGCCGCAGTCGAAGGTCGTGACGAGCCGGCGGGACCTGGACGTCGCGCTGTCGTCGATCGAGCGCCGTTTCAGCGACGTGGAGGAGGTGCCGCTGCCGCCGCACTGGGGCGGGTGGCGCATCCGGCCCGAGGTCGTCGAGTTCTGGCAGGGGCAGCAGAACCGGCTGCACGACCGGCTGCGGTACGTGCGCACCCAGGACGGCTGGCACATCGAGCGCGTCGCCCCCTGACCCGAACGCCGAACTCACGCGCCCGAGCGTGGAACTCGCGCGCCCGAGCGTGGAACTCGCGCGGGTGCCGGCGAGTCCCACGCTCCTGGGCGCGAGTTCTGCGTTCGTGGCGGCGAGTTCTGCGGTCGTGCCGGCGAGTTCTGCGGTCGGCGAGGTAAATCACCAGCGCTTGGTTAGTTAGCGCGGCTAAACTGGCCGGTTGTGAGTGTCGAGGCCGGGTCGCAACGGGGCAAGAAGCGCAAACTGCTGAAATCGGTGGTCGTGGACGTGCGGCCGCTGCGCACGCCCGCCTTCCGGCGCCTGTTCACCGGCACCGCGATCACCGCGATCGGCAGTCAGCTCACCACCGTCGCCGTGCCGAAGCAGGTCTTCGACCTCACCGGCTCGTCCGGGTACGTCGGCCTGACCGGCATCGTCGCGCTGGTCCCGCTGCTCGTTTTCGGGCTGTGGGGCGGCGCGATCGCCGACACCGTCGACCGCCGCAAGCTGCTCATCTTCGGCAACGCCGGCATCGCCGTCGTGTCCGCCCTGCTGTGGGCCCAGGCGTTCTTCGACATCGGCTCGGTGTGGCTGGTCTTCGTGCTCCTGGCGTTCAACCAGGCGTTCTTCGCGATCAACATGCCGACCCGCAGCGCGATCGTGGCCCGGCTGATCGAACCGGAACTGCTGCCCGCGGCGGCCGCGCTGTCCGGCACCGTGAACACGTTCGGCATGGTGTTCGGGCCGATGGCCGCCGGCGCCCTGATGCCGGTGATCGGCTTGCCCACGCTCTACCTGATCGACACGATCGCGCTGGTCGTCGCGCTCTTCTCGGTCTGGCGGCTGCCACCGCTGCCGCCGCTGTCCGGCACCGTCCGCGCCGCCGGTCTCAAGGACGTCCTCGACGGCTTCCGCTACATGGGCACCCAGAAGGTCCTGCTCGCCTCGTTCGTCGTGGACATCATCGCGATGGTCGCCGGCATGCCGCGGGCCCTGTTCCCGGAGATGGCCGAGCGCACCTTCGGCGACCCACCCGGCGGCGGCCTCGCCCTGGGCTGGCTGTACGCGGCGATCCCGATCGGCTCGGTCGTCATCGGGTTGTTCTCCGGCTGGCTCGGCCGGGTCCGGCGGCAGGGTGTCGCGGTGACGGTCGCGATCTGCGCGTGGGGCGTGGCGGTGATCGGGTTCGGGTTGTCGAACTCGCTGTGGCTGGCCGTGGTGTTCCTGTGCCTGGCCGGCGCCGCGGACATGGTGAGCGCGATCTACCGCCAGGCGATCCTGGTGATGGCCGCGACCGACGAGATGCGCGGCCGCATGCAGGGCGCGTTCACGGTGGTCGTCGCGGGCGGGCCCCGCATCGCCGACCTCACGCACGGCTGGACCGCGGCCGCGGTGGGCACGGCCGCCGCGGCGACCGGTGGCGGGGTGCTGGTGATCGTCTTCATGGCGATCGCCGTCGCGCTGCTGCCCGCGTTCTGGCGCTACCGAGCCGCGGCGGTCACGAAGTAGGCGCGCCGGCTACTCGCCGGCCTGGAACGCCTCGGTGCCCGCCCGCACGCGGTGTGGTTCCAGCAGCGCGCGCTGGCTCGCGGCCCGTTCGATCAGCGTGTCGAAGTCGACGCCGGGCACCTGGTCGGCGAGGCCGGCCAGGTCGCGCAGCGTCGTCCACAGCTGCTTCTTCCCGTCGATCCCCATCGTCAGCACTTCGAGCTCCAGGAAGCGGCTCAGCGGCGAATAAGCCAGCAGCCGCCCGTTCGGCTTGAACCGGGACAGCCGCTCCGCGCCGAACACCGCCGCCGTCTTCAGCGGGTTCTGGCGGACGCCCAGGTGGTCCATGATCGACCGGAACGTGTCGACGTCCTCGGCGATCTCCGTCGCCACCCGTTCGAGTGTTTCGCCCACCGCGGTGCCGCGGTTGTTGCCCGCGGCCCGCCGGGCCAGCTCGCGCCAGCCGACCCCGAGTGCGAGCTGGTCGTTGAGGTAGATCGCCAGGAAACCGTCCACACCCCCGGTTACCCGTGTCCCGGCCGGTCACGCCTGCCAGCCTGGATGTCCCGTTGATCCAAACGGCGGGCATTCCCCCGAAAGCGTGGCCCGGCAAAACGGATTGGGGCACACTTCTCCGGCATGGCTGAGGTGAGCACTACTCAGGAACCCGCGCTCAAGCGGGTCATCGGCCCGAAGCTCCTGCTGTTCTTCGTGGTCGGGGACATCATCGGCACCGGCGTCTACGCCCTGACCGGCCAGGTGGCCGGCCGGGTCGGCGGCGCGCTGTGGCTGCCGTTCCTGCTGGCGTTCGTGGTCGCGTTCATGACCGCGTTCAGCTACCTGGAGCTGGTCGGCAAGTACCCGAGAGCGGCGGGCGCCGCGCTGTACGCCAACCGCGCGTTCCGCGTCCCGTTCCTGACCTTCATGGTCGCCTTCGCGGTCATGTGCTCGGGCATCACGTCGGCCTCCTCGGCCGCGATCGCGTTCGCCAACACCTACCTCAAGGAGTTCGTCGACCTCCCCGGCTGGCTGATCGCGCCGCTGTTCGTCGTCGGCCTCGCCGCCATCAACTTCCGCGGTGTCAGCGAGTCGGTGAAGACGAACGTCGTGCTCACCTGCATCGAGCTGTCCGGCCTGCTGATCATCATCGGCGTCGGCGTGTGGGCGGTGCTCAACGGCAACGGTGACCCCGGCCGTCTGGTCGAGTTCGACACCGCCGACCAGACCGCGCTCGTCGCCATCACCTCGGCGACCTCGCTCGCGTTCTTCGCGATGGTCGGGTTCGAGGACTCGGTCAACATGGCCGAGGAGTGCCGCGACCCGGTGCGCATCTTCCCCAAGGCGATGCTGTGGGGGATGGTCGTCGCCGCCACCATCTACGTGCTGGTCTCGCTGACCTCCTCCCTGCTGGTGCCCGCCGACGAGCTGTCCGCGGCGAAGAGCAACGCCCTGCTCAAGGTGCTCGACGTCGGCGCGCCCGGCTTCCCGCGCGAGGTGTTCTCCGCGATCGGCCTGTTCGCGGTCATCAACTCGGCCCTGATCAACATGCTGATGGCCAGCCGCCTGCTCTACGGCATGTCGAACGAGCGGATCATCCCGAAGGTGCTCGGCACGGTGCACCCGCTGCGCCGCACGCCGTGGGTGTCGATCGTGTTCACCAGCGTCATCGCCATCATCCTGGTGTCCACTGTGGACATCAGCGTGCTGGGCGGCACCACGGCGCTGTTGCTGCTGGTGGTCTTCGCGATCGTCAACGTGGCGGTGCTGGTGCTGCGCCGGGAGAAGGTGGACCACCCGCACTTCCGGGCGCCGACGATCATCCCGGCGCTGGCCGCGGTGTTCTGCCTGTACCTGGTGAGCCCGCTGTCCGGCCGTCCGGCGCGGGACTACACGATCGCGGCGATCCTGCTCGGCGTCGGTGTCCTGCTGTGGGTGGTCAACTGGCTCGCGATGCGTGCCGAAAGAAGTAAGGATCGTGCGCCGACAGCACCGTGACCTCGTCGCCGTGGTCGCGCACCAGCTCGCGCAACCGCCGGTGGTTCTCCCGCCGCGCGCCCGGCACGGTCTCCACCCGGGCCTCGAACCACGCGAGGCCCGGGGTGGCGTGCGGGCGCGCCGGGTCGATCTGGCCGTGGTGGAAGAACGCGTCACCGGCGTGCAGGAGCCACCCGTGTCCGGTGTCCACGGCCACCCCGGCGTGCCCGCGCGTGTGCCCGCCCAGCGGGACCAGCAGGATCTCCGGCGGCAACCCCTTGAGCTGGCGCACCGCGTCGAAGCCGAACCACTTCTCGCCGGTGTCCGGGTAGCTGCTCCACTGTGGACCGTGCGCGAAGTGGACCTGCTGGTACCGCCCGCGTTCCTTCTCGTCGCGGGGTGACCGCAGCGCCCGCAGCTCCTCGGCGTAGACGTGCACGGTGGCGTGCGGGAAGTCGACCAGCCCGCCGGCGTGGTCGAGGTCGAGGTGGGTGAGCACGATGTGCCGGACGTCCTCGACCGCGTACCCGAGCCGGCGGACCTGTTCGGCCGCGGTCTCCGCCACCGACGTCCGCACGCCGACCATGCGCACGAACTTCGCGCCGAGCCACTCGTCCGCGCGGTCGACGGCCGGTGAGCCCATCCCGGTCTCGATCAGGACCAGTTCGGAGCCGGTGTCGACGAGCAGGCAGTGGCAGACCAGTTCGGCGCGGTGCAGGAACCCGCCGCGGCCGTCGATCAGCCGCCCGCCGAGGGGACGCATGGTGCCGCAGTTGAGGTGGTGGACCTTCATGTCAGCTCCCGTTCGAAGGTGGCGCGCAGGTGGTCGCCCACGGCGTGCAGCGGCGCGAGGTCGTGCTGGGTCCTGGCCAGGAGCAGGGCGCCCTCGATGGCGCTGAGCGCGATGGTGGCCAGCGTCGCCGCCGTCGCGGGATCGGCGCCCTGCCCGGTGAGGTACTCGGTGAGGACGGCGTGCCAGGACGCGTACCCGTCGGTGCACGCCTGCCGGATCGGTTCGCTGTCCGCGGCGTCCAACGCGACCGTCGCGATAGGACAGCCGGACCGGTAGTCCGAGTCGGCGAGGTTGCGCCCCAGCGCGTCGATCACGCGGGTGATGGCCGTCCCCGCGTCCGGCGCGGCGCCGAGCGTCGAGCGCAGCAGGTCCGCCATGTTCTCGCTGGAGAACGTGACCGCCTCGGCGGCCAGCTGCTCCTTGCCGCCGGGGAAGTGGAAGTACAGCGAGCCCTTCGGCGCGCCACCGGCGCTGACCAGCTGGTTCAGGCCGGTCGCGTGGTAGCCCTGGGTGTGGAACAGCTCCGCGGCCGAGGCGACCATGCGGCGACGGGTGTCGGTTCTCCGGACCATGTCGATCACCGTAGCGCAAACTATGACGACCGGTCTAGTTAGTTCGCCGCCCAGTATCTTCGGGGCCATGGCCAACCCCACGGGACAGCAGTTCGAGATCACCCGCGGCAACGCGCGCGCCGTCGTCACCGAGATCGGTGCGGGCCTGCGGGCGTTCGAGATCAGCGGCGTGCCCTACCTGGAGACCTTCGCCGAGGACGCCCACCCGCCGAAGGGCGCCGGGCAGATCCTGCTGCCGTGGCCCAACCGCACCAAGGCCGCCCGGTGGACCCACCGGGGCGAGGAGCAGCAGCTGGAGGTCACCGAGGAGGCCCGCGGCAACGCGATCCACGGCCTGACCCGGCACCGCGAGTGGACGCTCGTCGAGCACGCCGAATCGTCGATCACCTTCGAGATCGACGTGGAGAAGCAGCCGGGCTGGCCGGTGCCGCTGCAGGCCCGGATCACCTACGACCTGGCGCCGCGCGAGCTGACCGTCACCCACGAGATCCGCAACGAGGGCGAGTCGGCCATCGGCGTCGGGGTGGGCGCGCACCCGTACTTCCGCATCGGCGACGTGCCGACCGACGAGCTGACGCTGACCCTGCCCGCCACCCGCGTGCGGCCGTACCTCGGCGACCAGCAGCTGCCCTACGGCGACGAGCAGGACACCGCCGGCACCGAGTACGACTTCCGCGCGGGCCGGGTCCTGGCCAGGGTCGACCTGGACACCGCGTTCGGCGGTCTCGTCGCCGGTGACGACGGCCGGTTCCACCACGTCCTGTCGCACGGCGAGCGCAGCGTCGACGTGTGGACCGGGCCGGACTTCAAGTGGGTGCAGGTGTTCACGCCCGCGGACCTGGTCGGCCGCGGCCGCGCGGTCGCGATCGAGCCGATGACCTGCCCGGCCGACGCGCTGAACTCGGGCACCGATCTGATCGAGCTGGAGCCGGGCACGTCGTGGACCGGCAGCTGGGGAGTCCGGGTCCATGGCTGAGCCGATCCGGCTCGGCGCGGCGGACGCGGGCGAGCTGCTGACCCTGCAGCGCGCCGCGTTCCTCACCGAAGCGCGGGCGCATCGCAGCTTCGACCTGCCGCCGCTGACCGAGACGCTCGGCGAGCTGGCCGCGGTGCTCGCGGATCCGGACGTGGTCACCTGGGGCGTGCGGGAGTCCGGGCGGTTGGTCGCGAGCGTCCGGATCCGCCTGCGCGGCGAGGTGGGCGAGGTCGGCCGCCTGGTGGTCGCTCCCGACCGGCAGGGCGCGGGACTCGGCTCGGCGCTGGTGAAGGCGGCCGAGGATCGGCTGCCGCCGCAGGTGCGCGTGCTGCGGCTGTTCACCGGCGAGCTGAGCGAGGGCCCGCTGCGCCTGTACGCCCGGCTCGGATACGCCGAAACCGGGCGAACCCCCGAGGCGCACTACCACCTCGTGCACCTGGAAAAGCGGTTCCGTTAGCGTTGCTCACCATGGTGAAGGCGATTGTGGGCGGATACGTGGTGCCGGTCGAGGGTGACCCGATCGACGGCGGCACGGTGCTGATCGAGAACGGCAGGATCTCCGCGGTCGGCACGGCCGCGGAGGTCGACGTCCCGGAGGACGCGGAGCTGGTCGACGCCTCGGGCACCTGGGTGCTGCCCGGGTTCGTCGACGCGCACACCCACCTCGGCGTGCACGAGGAGGGCGAGGGCTGGGCCGGCAACGACACCAACGAGATGACCGACCCGAACGGCGCCCGCTTCCGCGCGCTCGACGGCATCGACCCGTTCGAAATCGGCTTCGACGACGCCCTGTCCGGCGGCGTGACGAGCGTGGTGATCAAGCCCGGCTCGGGCAACCCGATCGGCGGGCAGACGGTCGCCGTGAAGACGTGGGGCCGCACCGCGCTCGACATGGTCTTCGACGAGGCGGTCAGCGTGAAGAGCGCGCTGGGCGAGAACCCGAAGCGCGTGTACGGCGACAAGGGCCAGACGCCGTCGACGCGGCTGGGGGTCGCGGCGATCATCCGCGAGGCGTTCACGAAGGCCCGCAACTACGTCGCGCAGCGCGACCACGCGCGGGCCGAGGGCAAGCCGTTCGACGTCGACCTGACGCTGGAGACCCTGGCGAAGGTCCTCGACGGCGAGCTGTACTGGGACCAGCACACCCACCGCGCCGACGACATCGTCACCGCGATCCGGCTGGCCGAGGAGTTCGGCTACAAGCTGGTGGTCAACCACGGCACCGAGGGGCACCTGATCGCGGACGTGCTGGCGGAGAAGGGCGTCCCGGTGATCCTCGGGCCGCTGTTCACCACGCGGTCGAAGGTCGAGCTGCGGAACCGGACGCTGCGCTCGGCCGGGATCCTGGCGCGGGCCGGGGTGCGGATCGCGATCACCACGGACCACCCGGTGGTGCCGATCAACTTCCTCGTGTACCAGGCCGCGCTCGCGGTCAAGGACGGGCTGGACCCGGAGACGGCGCTGCGGGCGCTGACGGTGAACCCGGCGGAGATGCTGTCGCTGGACGACCGGATCGGCTCGCTGAAGCCCGGCCTGGACGCCGACATCGTGCTGTGGTCCGGCGACCCGCTGGACGTGATGAACCGCGCCATGCGGGTCTTCGTGCGCGGCCGCGAGGTCTACCACTTCGACGACGCGAGCGGCGAGGGCGTGGTGGCGCCGCGCCGCTACGCCGAGTAGCGCTGCGGAACGCGGAACCCGCCCGCGCGAGTCCCACGCTCAGCCGCGCGAGTTCCACGCTCAGCCGCGCGAGTCCCACGCTCGGCCGCGCGAGTCCCACGCTCAGCCGCGCGAGTTCCACGCTCGGCCGCGCGAGTTCCACGCTGGGGCGGGCGAGTTCCACGCTCGGCCGCGCGAGTTCCACGCTGGGGCGGGCGAGTCCTACGCTCGCACGCGAGTCTCGCGTTCAGCCGCGCGAGTTCCACGCTCGGGCGGGCGAGTCCCACGCTCAGCCGCGCGAGTTCCACGCTCGGCCGCGCGAGTCCCACGCTGGGGCGGGCGAGTTCCCCGCTCGCCCCAGCGAGTTCCGCAATCAGGCCCGCTTCAGGTGGCGGGCGATCACCATGCGCTGGATCTGGTTGGTGCCCTCGAAGATCTGCGGCACCTTCGCCTCCCGCATGTAGCGCTCCACCGGGAAGTCGCGCGTGTAGCCGGCTCCGCCGAGGACCTGGACCGCGTCGGTGGTCACCTTCATCGCCGCGTCGGTCGCGATCAGCTTCGCGACCGACGCCTGGCGGCCGAACGGCATCCCGCGGTCCCGGCGCCGCGCCGCGTCGAGGTAGGTCGCGCGGGCCGAGTCGACCGCGGCGGCCATGTCGGCGAGCAGGAACTCCAGCCCCTGGAAGTCGATGATCGGCTTGCCGAACTGCGTGCGCCCCTTCGCGTACGCCACCGCCTCGTCCAGCGCCGCCTGCGCCAGACCCACCGCGCAGGCGGCGATCCCGAGCCGTCCGGAGTCCAAAGAGGACAGCGCGATCCGCATCCCGGCGCCCGCCGGGCCGATCAGCCGGTCGGCGTCCACCCGGGCGTCGGAGAAGATGATCTGCGCCGTGGTCGACCCGGTGAGCCCCATCTTCCGCTCCGGCGGCGCCGCGGACAGCCCCGGCGTGCGCCCGTCCACCAGCAGGCACGAGATCTCGTCCTCGCCCGTGCGGACCATCGTCGTGTAGAAGTCCGCCTTGCCGCCGTGCGTGATCCACGCCTTCGTGCCGTTGACGACGTAGGCGTCCCCGTCCAGCCGCGCCCGCGTCGCCAGCGCCGACGCATCGGACCCGGCGTGCGACTCCGACAGCGCGTACGCGCCCAGCAGCTGCCCCTCGAGCATGTCCGGCAACCAGCGGTCGCGCTGCTCGTCGGTGCCGTAGTTCACCAGCGCGTAGCAGGACATGATGTGCGTCGACAGCCCGACGCCGACCGACATCCACGCCGCCGCGATCTCCTCCACGACCTGCAGGTACACCTCGTACGGCACCTCGCCGCCGCCCCAGCGCTCGGAGTACGGCAGCCCGAGCAGGCCCGACTTGCCGAGCAGCCGGAACTGCTCCCGCGGGAAGCGCTCGGCCTCCTCGTACTCGGCGGCGAGCGGCTTGAGCTCGTCGCGGGCCAGTTCCCTCGCCAGCGCGATCAGGTCCTCGTATTCGCGGTCGGGGAGCAGGCGGTCGACCGGCATGGTTGCCTCCGGGTGTACTCGAAGCAGTACTCTGTAATCGTCTCCAGTACAGCACATACGGTGGTTCCATGACCAGTCGCGAGGTGCTCCCGCCATCGGGCGGCAAGGCGCTGACCTCCCGGCAACGCGCGCTGCTCGCCGAGCTGGAGGAGCTGTTCCTGGTCGACGGTTTCGTCCACTTCACGCTCGACGACCTGGCGGCCAAGACGCACTGCTCGAAGTCGACGCTGTACGCGCTGGCGCCGAGCAAGGAGCAGCTCGCCGTCCGGGTGGTGCAGCACTACTTCAAGAGCGCCGCCGGCGAGCTCGACGAGCGGATCGCCGGCGTCGAGGACGCCCGCGAGATCATCGGCGTCTACCTGAGCGGCATCGCCGACCACCTGAACCGGGCGTCCGCGGCGTTCATGCGGGACATCAACGACTTCGCCCCGGCGCGCGCGGCCTACGAGCTGAACAGCCGGGCCGCGGCGGCGAAGATCCGGTCGTTCATCGCCAAGGGCGTCGCGGACGGGGTGTTCCGGAACGTGCACGCCACGCTCATCGCGGAGATGGCCACGGTGCTCGTCGAGGCCATCCAGACCGGCGTGGTCGGCTCCCGCACGGGGGTGACCGACGCCGAAGCCTTCACGGCGCTGTCCGAGTTGCTCCTGGGCGGGCTAGCATCTCGCCCGTGATCGTGGTGGGTGGCGAGGCGCTGGTCGACCTGGTGCCGGGTGCCGAGAAGACGAACGACGGCCTGACGTCCCTGGTGCCGCGCCTCGGCGGCGGCCCGTACAACGTGGCCCTCGCGGCCGGGCGGCTCGGCACGCCGACCGCGTTCCTGTCCCGGATCTCGACCGACCGGTTCGGTCAGGCCCTGCGGGAACGGCTGATGGCCTCGAATGTCGACATATCGATGGTGCAGGAGGGCGTGGAGAACACGACCCTCGCCGTCGTGGCCCTCGCGCCGAACGGGTCGGCCAGCTACACCTTCTACACCGAGGGCACGGCCGACCGCCTCGTCGCCGACCCGGGACCGCTGCCCGAGGACGTCACCGTGCTGTGCCTGGGCACCCTCGGCATGGTCCTGGAGCCCGGCGCCACCACCTACGAGACCGTGCTGCGCCGCGAGGCCGCTCGGGGTGTGCTGACCGCGCTCGACCCGAACATCCGGGCCGACCTCATCGCCGACGCCGACGCCTACCGCCGCCGGTTCGCGTCGTGGCTGCCCGACGTGCGGCTGCTGAAGCTGTCCGACGACGACGGCGAGTGGCTGGCTGGCCCGGCCGGGCTGGACGCGGCGATAAAGTCGTGGCTCGACGCCGGGGTGGACGCCGTGGTGCTGACCCGCGGCGGCGACGGGTTGGCCGTCCACACCGCATCCGTGACCGTTTCGGTACCGTCCGCGCCCGCCGAGCTGGTGGACACGATCGGCGCCGGCGACACCGTGCAGGGCGCGCTGCTGTCGTGGCTGCACGACCGGAATGTGGGCACGCTCACCGATCTGGGCGAGTCCGGTTGGCGCGAGGCCTTGACTTTCGCGGCCAAGGCTGCGTCCATCACCGTGTCCCGGAGCGGCGCCGAACCGCCCACCGCGGCCGAGATGGTGTGAACCTGATCCCAACGGTTTGCTCTAGGTAACACAACGGCTGCGCGAAGGCCCGTTGTTCGACTAGCGTAATGGGGGAATTAATACCCCAGCGGGGCGGTGTGCGCGGACGATTTCCGGTCACGCGCGATCACAAAGCTGCCTGTGTGACCTGCAGGAGCTGCCGGCCCGTGTGACCGTGAGAGGGACGACCTGCATGTCCGACGCGACTGCGGCGACCGGTGGCGGCACCGTATCGCTGCGCCTACCGACTGGCGAGCACGAGCTGAAGGTTGTCAATGCCGTCGAGGGTGCTCCCGGCATCGAGCTGGGGAAGCTGCTGGCGTCGACCGGGTACATCACGTATGACCCTGGTTTCGTCAACACCGGGTCGTGTTCCTCGGCCATCACCTACATCGACGGCGACGCCGGGATCCTCCGTTACCGCGGCTACCCCATCGAGCAGCTGGCCGAGCGTTCCAGCTTCCTCGAGGTGTCCTACCTGCTGATCTACGGCAACCTGCCGACCCAGGCGCAGCTGGACGACTTCACGCAGAAGATCAACCGGCACACCCTGCTGCACGAGGACCTCAAGCGCTTCTTCGACGGCTTCCCGCGTGACGCGCACCCGATGCCGGTGCTGTCGTCGGCGGTGGCCGCGCTGTCCACCTTCTACCAGGACTCGCTGAACCCGTTCGACGAGCCGAACGTCGAGCTGTCCACCGTCCGGCTGCTGGCCAAGGTGCCGACGCTGGCGGCGTACGCGTACAAGAAGTCCATCGGCCAGCCGTTCCTGTACCCGGACAACTCGCTGGGCCTGGTGGAGAACTTCCTGCGGATGACGTTCGGCCTGCCCGCCGAGCCGTACGAGGTCGACCCCGAGGTCGCCAAGGCGCTGGACCTGCTGTTCATCCTGCACGCCGACCACGAGCAGAACTGCTCCACGTCGACGGTGCGCCTGGTGGGTTCGTCCGAGGCGAACCTGTTCGCGAGCATCTCGGCCGGCATCATGGCGCTGTTCGGGCCGCTGCACGGTGGCGCCAACAGCGCCGTGCTGGACATGCTGAACGGCATCAAGGCCGACGGCGGTGACGTGGCGAACTTCGTCAGCCGCGTGAAGAACAAGGAAAAGGGCGTGCGCCTGATGGGCTTTGGCCACCGGGTGTACAAGAACTACGACCCGCGCGCCAAGATCATCAAGCGCACCGCGGACCAGATCCTCGGCAAGCTCGCGCCCAACGACGAGCTGCTGGACATCGCGAAGCGCCTCGAGGAGACCGCGCTCTCCGACGATTACTTCATCGAGCGCAAGCTCTACCCGAACGTCGACTTCTACACCGGGTTGATCTACCGCGCGCTCGGGTTCCCGACGCAGTTCTTCACGGTGTTGTTCGCGCTCGGCCGGCTGCCCGGCTGGATCGCGCACTGGCGCGAGATGATCAACGACCCGCAGACCAAGATCGGCCGCCCGCGGCAGATCTACATCGGCGAGAAGGAGCGCGAGTACACCGCGATCTCCGAGCGCTGAGTTCGTCCGGCGTTCTTTCGACGGCGCGTCCCTGGTGGGGCGCGCCGTTTTGTTTTGTTCGGGCGGTGGATGCTCCAGTGATGCCGGGGGTGAGTGGGCATCTTGTGGGTGCGTGAGTGGCGCTTTGGTGCGGCTGCCGGGGGTGCGTGCCGCGGTTGGTCCAGTGATGCGGCGGTGAGTGGGTATCGCGTGGGTGCGCGAGTCGCGCTCACGCGCGGCTGCGAGTGGTGCCCGTGCGAGTGGCGCTCTCGCGCGGGCGCGAGGGTGCCCGTGCGAGTGGCCCTCTGGTGGGTGCGTGAGTGGTCCTCTCGCGCGGTGTCAGCGGGCGGGTGCCGCGGTTGGTCCAGTGATGCGGCGGTGAGTGGGCATCTTGTGGGTGCGTGAGTGGCGCTTTGGTGCGGCTGCCGGGGGTGCGTGCCGCGGTTGGTCCAGTGATGCGGCGGTGAGTGGGTATCGCGTGGGTGCGTGAGTCGCGCTCACGCGCGGCTGCGAGTGGTGCCCGTGCGAGTGGCCCTCTGGTGGGTGGGCGAATGGCCCTCTCGCGCGGTGTCAGCGGGTGCGTGCCGCGGTTTGCTCCAGTGATGCGGCGGTGAGTGGGCATCTTGTGGGTGCGTGAGTGGCGCTTTGGTGCGGCTGCCGGGGGTGCGTGCCGCGGTTGGCCCACTGATGCGGCGGTCAGTGGGTATCGCGTGGGTGCGCGAGTCGCGCTCACGCGCGGCTGCGAGTGGTGCCCGTGCGAGTGGCCCTCTGGTGGGTGGGCGAATGGCCCTCTCGCGCGGTGTCAGCGGGTGCGTGCCGCGGTTTGCTCCAGTGATGCGGCGGTGAGTGGGCATCTTGTGGGTGCGTGAGTGGCGCTTTGGTGCGGCTGCCGGGGGTGCGTGCCGCGGTTGGCCCACTGATGCGGCGGTGAGTGGGCATGTCGTGGGCGTACGAGTGGCACTGTCACGCGGGCGCGAGTGGCGCTCTCGTGCAGGTGCGAGTGGCGCCCCTGCGAGTGGTGCCCCTGCGAGTGGTGCTCTCGTGGGTGGGCGAATGGCTCTCTCGCGCGGTGTCAGCGGGCGTCCTACCGCGGTTGGTCCAGTGGCGCGGTGGTCAGTGGGCATGTCGTGGGCGTGCGAGTGGCCCTTTCGCGCGGGCGCGAGTGGAACCCGCCCGAGGCATCTGGCGCGCGGTTCCTGAATCTCAGGCAGCTCCCGACAACCCAGCGGGCTCTCCCAAACCGAGTCGACCCCCGAAACCAGCCAGAGTCCCGGAAACTGAGCCCCAAAACCCGGCCGGCTCTCCAAAAGAATCACCCCGCCGCCAGGCACCCGTTCGCCTCCCGGGGCTCGTTCTCGCTGTACCGCTTGCCTATCAAGGAGGCACACGTGGGCACCCGGACCCGGCTGCAAGCCCAGCTCGACCGGGCACAACGCGTCCTGACCGACATCGACGCCGCCAGCATGCCGGCCAGTGACCGTGGGACGGCTGATCGAGGAAGTCAGCACGCAGAGGGAAGCCGCGATTCGGGCCACAATGGACCGGCTGCTGCGCGGGGAGATCCCGCGTGGCGGCAAGTGCGACGTCAAGGCCCTCGCCGCGGCCAGCGGCGTCCCGCGCGCCGCACCCACCTGCCCCTCAAGGAGGTGTTCGAACGCCGCCGCGACCAACTGCGGGACGCCGGAGCCATCGCCGACCCCCGCGACGCTCAGATCGACCGGCTCAAGCAGCAAGTGCACCAGCTCAAGCAACGCTTGTCCGCCAAGGAACAGCAGTACACCGAGCTGACCGCCTTCCGCATCCAGGCCCTCGGGACTGTTTCAAGATCGGTGTTTCTGGCCCGACACGCCGGGCTGAGGTCCGGCGGGATGGGCACTGTGAGTGATGACATCTGGGGCTGTGACTCCACGTAAGAGTGAGAAGCGGTTGTCACCGGAGCAGGCCGCTGCGGTGGCGATGGTGGCCGAGGCCCGGCAGCGGGGGCTGGAGCTGACCGGCCCGAACGGGCTGTTGAAGCTGTTCACCAAGAACGTGTTGGAAACCGCGCTGAATGAGGAGATGACCGAGCACCTCGGACATGAGAAGCATCGTGCCGAGCCGGGGCGTGATTCGGCGAATGTGCGTAACGGGACCCGGAAGAAGACGGTGCTCTCGGACGCGGCCGGCGAGGTGGAGATCGAGGTTCCGCGGGATCGGGAATCCACGTTCGAGCCGCAGATTGTGAAGAAGCGGCAACGTCGGCTCACCGATGTGGACGAGATCGTGCTGTCCCTGTATGCGAAGGGGATGACCACCGGTGAAATCTCGGCGCATTTCGCCGAGATCTACGGCGCCTCGGTGAGCAAGGAAACGATCTCCCGCATCACCGACAAGGTCGTGGCGGAGATGCAGGACTGGGCCAGCCGTCCGCTCGACGTCGTCTACGCCGCGGTGTTCATCGACGCGATCGTGGTCAAGGTCCGCGACAGCCAGGTGGCCAACCGGCCTTTCTACGCCGCCATCGGTGTCACCGTGGACGGCCGTAAGGACGTGCTCGGCCTGTGGGCGGGCAGCGGCGGCGAGGGCGCCAAGTTCTGGATGAGCGTCCTGGTCGATCTGAAAAACCGCGGCGTGAAGGACGTGTTCTTCCTCGTCTGCGACGGTTTGAAAGGCTTGCCCGAGGTGGTGGAACAAGTCTGGCCGGCCGCGATCGTGCAAACCTGCATCATCCACCTCATCCGCAATTCGTTCCGGCTCACCTCCCGGAAATACACCGACGCGCTCAAACGGGACCTCAAAGCCATGTACGAGGCCCCCAACGCGACAGCGGCGGAAGTGGCGTTGCAGGAACTGGACGACAAATGGTCTGCGCAGTATCCGGCGCTGGTCCGACTGTGGCGCAACGCCTGGACCGAGTTCGTGCCGTTCCTCGATTACGACGTCGAGATCCGAAAAATGATCTGCTCGACCAACGCGATCGAATCGCTCAATGCCCGCTACCGGCGGGCGGTGCGAGCCCGCGGCCACTTCCCAACCGAGCAGGCCGCCCTGAAGTGCCTGTACCTTGTGACCCGCAGCCTGGACCCCACCGGCACAGGCCGCGCCCGATGGACGATGCGCTGGAAACCCGTACTCAACGCCTTCGCCATCACCTTCGGTGACCGCTGGCCGGCCGCCGAAACCTACTAACCGAACCGCCAGAAACACCGATCACGGGATAGACCCCCACCGGGCCCCCGCAGAAACCCAGCCGGACCGACGGGGCGCTCAGGGCGGCTGGTGATTCGGTCACGCCGCCGTCGTGTCGGGCTGCAGGGCGGGGCCGAGCAGGAGCCCGCCGTCCGCGACGAACTCCGAGCCCGTGACGAATGAGGCGTCGGCCGAGGTGACGTAGAGGAGCAGAGCGGTGATGTCGGCCGGGGTGCCCAACCGCGGGATGGCGTACGGCTCGGGCGAGAAGAAGTCCGCGATGGGCGGCTGGCCCGCGATCGGCTCGCTGATCAACGGGGTGGAGATGACGCCGGGGTGGATGGAGTTGACCCGGATGCCGTCCCGGCCCAGCTCCAGCGCGGCGGTCCTGGTGAGCCCGCGCAGCGCCCATTTGCTGGCGACGTAGGGCGCGTAGAGCGACGTGCCGACGTGGGCCATCGTGGAGGCGATGTTGACGATCACTCCGCCGCCGTTGCGGCGCAGTGACGGGGTCACGGCCTTGATGCCGAGGAACGCGCCGGTGAGGTTGACGTCGAGAATGCGGTCCCAGACCCGCCGTTCGATCGCCTCGATCGGCACTGCGGGGTTCTGGACGCCGGCGTTGTTGACCAGCACCGCGATCGGCCCGAAATGGCGTTCGGTCTCGGTGACCGTCGCGGCCCAGGCGTCCTCATCGGTGACGTCCAGGCGGACGAACAGTGCCCGCTCGCCGAGTTCGGCGGCGAGTTCTTCGCCCGGCCCTTCGGAGAGCGCGGCGATGACGACGTTCGCCCCCTCCTCGTGGTAGGCCCGGACGTGGCTGGCGCCCTGCCCGCCGGTGCCGCCGGTGACGAGAACGGTGTGCTTGTCGAAGCGTCCCATGACGCGGTCCTCTCTACAAACGGAGGTGAGTCGAGTGACTCACCTCGCCACCAAGCTACGTCCACGACAGGTGGTGAGTCAAGTGACTCGTCTCGCGTAGGATGCGTCCATGACGACGGAGTCTTCGACCTACCACCGGCGCGTCGCCGAGCAGAAGCGGGCAGCCATCATCGAGGCGGCCACCCGACTGTTCCTCGACGGCGGGTACGCCGGCACGTCGTTGGCCAAGGTCGCCGAGGCAGCTGGGGTGTCGAAGGCGACCCTGTTCAAGCAGTTCCCGACCAAGGCGGCGCTGTTCGACGCGATCGTGACGGAGTCCTGGAAGGTCGAGGACGAAGGCGACCTCCGCCCACCGACGGGCGACCTGCGGGCGGGCCTGACTGCGATCGGCCGCCGGTACGTTGCCCTCCTTACCCGGCCCGGCATGGCGGCCCTCTTCCGCATCGTCATCGCCGAGCTGCCACGCTTCCCCGAGTTGGGCGAGGCCCACTTCGAGCGCGGCAAGATGCCCTACTTCGACTCGGTACGCCGGTATCTCGACACCGAGAAAGCCCTAGGAACGGCCAAGCTGGACGACACGGAGCTGGCAGCTACCCAGTTTCTCGGGATGATCTCCAACTACGTCTTCTGGCCCCGGATGCTGCTCATGAACTGGTCTCCCGACGACGCATCGATGGCACACGTCGTGGACGAGGCCGTACTGATGATGGAAGCCAGATACGGCGTCGCGAACACCACCAACTGAAGCGGCAGGCGCCGTGTGTGAAGGTTGGTCAGCGGGCCGGCAAATAGTGCTCCGATCGAAACAGCTGCTCGGGGTTCTCCGACCCGAGCCGGTCCCGGGTCAGGCGCTCGGCGAACCCGAGGAAGTCCGCCGAGTGGCGCGGAACCATGAACGGCTGCCGCATGAACCAGCGGCTCTCCCGGCCCAGCCCGGGCACGCGGTGCCGACCCCACCGGAACCCGAAGTACCGCAGGATCCACCACGGCACGCTGAGCGCGACCTTGCTCCAGCCGCCCGCCGGCACGTGCTCGACCGCCGCGTCCGCCCCGCCCGGTCCGCGCTGCCCGGTCCAGTCGCGCAGCAACCGCACGATCGGCCGGTCGCCCTTGCGCGAGCCGGTAGTGGTCGAAGTGCTTGAGGTGGCCGTGGCCGAACGCGTCCGCGCCGAGGCGGTCGTACAGCTCTTCCAGCAGCGGCAGGACCGCCGGGTTGCGCACGGCGCCGGCGTCGAGGTAGGCGTGCGGGACCTGGCGGAGCTCGACGTCCAGCTGGGCGCCCGGCCGGGGCAGGAACGTCACCGAACCCGGTTTGCGGAGCAGGCAGACCAGGGGGAGCGGCACGTCGCCGCGGACGCGGAGCTCCGGGCCAAACAGCGTCCGGACCCGGCCGACCAGGGCATGGGCGCCCACGAACACGGGGTTCTCCGGTGTCTGCCGCACATGATCTAGACGTACGCACGGTCACCGGCGTTCCTGGCCGAGTAGTCGCCGAGCCGGATTGACCCGGATCGCCTAGAGTCGGACCGGTGGGTACCGCCTTGTTATGGTTTCGGCGCGATTTGCGGTTGGCCGACCTGCCCGCCCTGCTGAGCGCGAGCGAACGCGCCACCCGGGTACTCGCGCTGTACGTGCTGGATGAAGCGCTGCTGAAGCCAGCGGGCAGGCCACGGCAGGCGTTCCTGTACGGGTGCCTGGAGTCGCTGGCGGAGAGCCTGGACGGGCGGCTGATGGTGGTGCACGGCGATCCCGTGCGCGAGGTGCCGCGAGTGGCCCGGTCGATCGGTGCGGGCAGCGTGCACGTCAGCACCGACACCGGGCCGTACGGACGCCGCCGGGACCGGGCGGTGGCCGAGGCGCTGGGGGAGATCGAGTGGGTCGAGTGCGGTTCGTCCTACGCCGTGACCCCGGGCCGCATCACCAAACCGGACGGCGAGCCGTACCGGGTGTTCAGCGCGTTCTACCGGGCCTGGTGCCGGCACGGGTGGCGCGCCCCGGCCGCGCGGTCCGAAGTGGACTGGCTCGAACCGGAGGAACCGTTTCGCCTGCCCGGAATCCCCGACCTGGGCTCGATGTCCCTGCCGCGCCCGGGCGAGGCTGCCGCGCGTGAGGCGTGGGAGAGGTTCCTCGACGGCGGTCTGGACGGTTACGCGACCGACCGCGACCGCCCCGACCGGCCCGCCACGACGCGGCTGTCGCCGTACCTGCGCTGGGGCTGCATCCACCCGCGCACGCTGCTGGCCGGTCTGGATGCGGTGCGTGGCAAGGACGCCGAGTCGCTGCGCAGCGAGCTGGCGTGGCGCGAGTTCTACGCGGACGTGCTGTACCACCGCCCGGAAACCGCGCGGCGGAACTACGACAGCCGGTTCGACGAGCTGGAGTACGACACCGACCTGGACGCTTTCGAGCGGTGGCGCACGGGCCGGACGGGCTACCCGATCGTCGACGCGGGGATGCGGCAGCTGCTCGCGGAGGGCTGGATGCACAACCGGGTGCGGATGATCGTGGCGAGTTTCCTGGTCAAGGACCTGCACCAGCCGTGGTGGCTGGGCGCGCGGCACTTCATGAACAGTTTGGTTGATGGCGACCTGGCGTCCAACCAGCTGAACTGGCAGTGGGTGGCGGGCACGGGAACGGACCCGGCGCCGTTCTTCCGCGTCTTCAACCCCACCACCCAGGGCGAAAAGTTCGACCCGAACGGCGACTACGTGCGACGGTACGTGCCGGAACTACGGGAGATTCCAGGGAAAGCCGTGCACCAACCCTGGAAGTTGCCGCACCCCCCGAAGAACTACCCGTCCCCGATGGTGGACCACGCGGAGGAACGAAAGGTAGCGCTAACCCGCTTCAACGCAATCAACCAGAGCGCGCAGCGCAGCCTTTGAACCCAAGGTAGCTGGGTGGTCATCCCGTCGCCTGACACGTGACGATCACTTTGAGCCAGGCCCGCAACCCGGGCTCTCTCCCGCGGCCGAACATGCCAACCTTGCGGGCCTGGCTCAAAGTGATATGCACAAACCGGAAGGCGACGGGATGACCACCCGGCGACCACCCACCCGAGGTGAGGTGCCTGCATTCCCCCGTCATCCCGGAGCCTGCCCGTCCGGCGAGGACATCTTTTGATCTTTAGAGGTGACGTTGGGCAGGCGAAGAGCCCGCCCTACGGGCGGAGGCGCCTACGGCGCCGGAAGGTCACCTTCCGACCACCCCCGCCCCCGATGCCTGATTGTGTTTCAGTCGCCGAGCAGTCGTGTCAAGGCGGGAAAGTGATGTGCTCCGAAAATCTCGGACGCGGCTCAAGCGGACTGTATCACGCAACCTGCTGATTGGTGAACCATTCGTCGAGCACTTCGATCGGTGGTCGATATCCCAGCGCTGAATGTAGTCGGCGTGTGTTGTAGAAGCCTTCGATGAAGCGGATGATCTCGCGGCGAGCCTCCTTCTTGGTCGCGAAATGTCGGTGGTGCATCCACTCCGTCTTCAACTTCCCGAAGAACGACTCGGCCATAGCGTTATCAAAACAGATCCCGGTGCGGCCCATTGATTGCCGAACATTCTCTTCTCGTAGTAGTCGCCCAAAACTGTAGGAGGTATATTGGCTACCGCGGTCGGAGTGGAAGATCGATCCGGCGGGCAGTCGGATACGGTGCGCTGCCATCGTCATCGCCGTGCACACCAGTTCTGCATCGTAATGCTCATCCACAGACCATCCGAGGATGCTTTTCGAGTAGCAGTCGATCACTGTTGCCAGGAAGAGTGCGCCTTCACCGGTGTTGAGCTGCGTGATATCGCCGACCAGTTTCTCCCCAGGTGCCGACGCGGTGAAGTTCCGTCTGACCAGGTCGGGGATCGGGCCGGCAACCCGGTCGGCGACGGTCAGCCCGCGCCGGGGCTTGACCTGCACGGGAAACAGTCGCGCCTGGCGCATGAGCCGCCGCACCAGCTCGTCGTCGACCTGTACGCCGCCGCGCACCAGCTCGGCATGCACGCGCCGATAGCCGTAGGTGCGCTTCGAGGCGGCGAACACCACGCGAATCTGCTCGATCAACAATCCCCGGCGCTGTTCCTGCGCCGAGACCGCGCGACGCTCCCAGTCGTAGAAGCCCGAGCGTGACACACCCATCAGCCGACACATCAGGGCCACATCGAAATGCGCCTTCTCCGCTGCAATACACGCGTAGCGCTGGGCTACCGTTGTTCTTTCGCGAAGAAGGCTGCCGCTTTTTTCAGGAACGCGTTCTCCTGCTCCAGTTCGCGGATACGCCGCTCCAGCTCGCCCACCTGACCCCGCGTCGCGGTCGGCGACTCTTCAGCTCTCTTCTTTTTCTCGGCCGTCACCCAGTTATGCACCGTCTGCGCGACCAAATCAAAATCGCGCGCCGCTTCGGTATAGCTCAGCCCGCCCTCGAGTACCGCGTTGACGACCTCAGCCTTCAATTCCGGCGAGTACTTTCTCGGTCTCCTTGCCATGAAACACTCCTCCGGGCTCCTCCGCCAGTCTACTTGGAAGACGTGTCCGGAGACCTCGGAGCACATCAAAAGAGTACCTTGACACGCCTGATCGGCGACCAAAAGCGGGCTGTGGATCGGGGGCGGGGGAGGTCTGGTTGGGGTAGTCGGTGCTGTTGCGTTGCCGGCCGGCGGTTGTGCAGGGCTGCCGCGCGGCCCCGGGGGTGCTCGGTGCTGTCGCGTTGCCGGGCGGCGGTTGTGCAGGGCTGCCGCGCGGTCAGGCTGATTACCAGCCCGCTTGCGTTCCCGGCCGCCGGTCATGCAGGCCCGCCGCCGGTCTTCCTACAGCCGCAGTGCTGCCCGTAGCCTTACCCGGCTTCCCGTCTGCAGCACCGCGTTCCGGTACACCCGGCCGCTCACCCAGGTCAGCAGCGCCCCGAACAGCACGGTCAGCACGAGCGCCACCGCCACCTCCCACGTCGCGGCCACCCCGGCGGCGATCCGGCCCGGCATGAGGATCGGTGAGAACACCGGGATCAGCGACAGCACCTGGGCACCAGTGGAATCCGGGTCCTGGATCAGCACGTTGAACCCCGCCAC
Source organism: Amycolatopsis thermalba (assembly GCF_023376025.1). Lineage (NCBI taxonomy): Bacteria > Bacillati > Actinomycetota > Actinomycetes > Pseudonocardiales > Pseudonocardiaceae > Amycolatopsis > Amycolatopsis thermalba. Next base: position 6,943,396 of record NZ_CP091196.1, on the reverse strand, counting down.
GAAGCCCACCATCAGCGTCATGCTCACCGGCGTCACCACCGACGCCGTGTCCTCCTGCCGCGACACCAGCGAACCGGCCGCCGCGTAGACCGTCGCGTACAGGAAGAACCCCAGCAGGTACCACAGCAAGCCCCAGGCGACCGTGCCGATCGCGACTCCGCCCAGCGTCAGCACGCCGCTGCCGACCGTCATCGCCAGTCCGGCCACCGCCAGGATCAGCAACTGCACCAACCCGACCAGCCCGAGCCCGATCACCTTCCCCAGCATCAGCTGCCACGGCCGCAGCGTGGACAGGAGGATCTCCACGACCCGGCTCGCCTTTTCCTCGACCACGCCCTGCGCGACCATGCCGCCGTAGGCCTGGATCGCGAAGAACATGAGGAACACGATCACCAGCCCGACCGCGAGCCGCTGGCCGGCGTCCGCGTCGCGGGGTTCCAGCTCGGTCAACTGGACCTGCGCCTGCCCCACCTCCCGCATCACCTGCGCCGGGTCGAGGTCGGCCTCCAGCAGCTTCGCGTCCAGCACCTGCTGCTGCGCGATCCCGTTCAGCACGGCCCGCAGCCGCTGGTCCAGCTCCGATTCCACCACCACCCGCAGGTCGGCGGCGCTGCCGGAGACCAGCGCGTCCAGATCACCGTCGCGCACCTGCTGCTCGCCCTGTTCCGGGCTCGCCACCAGCACCGTCTCGACGTGCGAGCCGGCCGCTTCGGCCGCCTCCCGCAGCTGCGCCGCGATGCCCGTGGTCTGCCCGGTCAGCCCGACCTTCGAGGTGTCCGCGTCCTTGATCAGCGTCGCCTGCAGCAGCAGGTACCCGGCCAGCACCAGCAGGATCACCACGGTCCCGACGACGAACGACCGCGTGCGCAGGCGCGTGTTGAGCTCCCGCCGCGCGACCAGGAACACACCCTTGATGGGCGAGACCGTCATTCTCCGCTCCCCGTGACCACGTTCCGGAACAGCTCGGCCAGGCTCGGCCGCCGCCACCGGAATTCTCGCACCGCCCCGGTCGCCAGCGCGGCCGACAGCACGTGCTGGTCGTCCACCCCCGGATCCAGCTCCAGCACGGTCCGGCCCGGCTCCTCGGCCACCACCCGGACCCCGGCCAGCTCCTTGGCCCAGCCCGGAGCGGCCTCCGGCGCGGACACCACCAGCCGCGACCCGGCTGCGGAGGTCAGCTCCGCCACCGTCCCGCACGCGACCATCCGTCCGTTTTGGATGATCCCGACGCGGTCGCACAACCGCTCGACCAGATCCAGCTGGTGGCTGGAGAACACCACCGGCACGCCGGTCGCCGCCTTCTCCCGCAGCACCTCGCTCATCACGTCGACCGCGATCGGGTCCAGCCCGGAGAACGGCTCGTCCAGCACCAGCAGCGCCGGATCGTGCACGAGCGCGGCGGCGAGCTGCACGCGCTGCTGGTTGCCGAGGCTGAGCTTCTGCACCTCGTCCCGGCGCCGCTCACGCAGCCCCAGCCGCTCGATCCACCCCTCGGCCGCCTGGTGCGCCCGCGTGTTGTCCAGCCCGTGCAGCTCGGCGAGGTACACCAGCTGGTCGAGCACGCGCATCTTCGGGTACAGGCCGCGTTCCTCGGGCATGTACCCGATCCGCGTCCGGGTGGCGAGCGTGACCGGGTCACCGCCGAACCGCACCTCGCCGCGGTCCGCCGCGAGCACGCCCAGCACGATGCGCATCGTCGTGGTCTTGCCGGCGCCGTTGCTGCCGACGAACCCGAACAGCTCACCCGGTCCGACCTCGAAGGAGATGTCGTCGAGGGCCACCACGGGTCCGTAGCGTTTGGACAGCCGGTCGATGGTCAGGGCTGGTGCGGGCAAGGACGTCCTCGGGGTCACAGCGGCCGCAGGGCCGCGTTGAGGTGGTGGGCCAGTTCGCCGAGCAGCGCCTCGGCCGCGACGTCCGCGGTGGCCGGCCGCAGCGACAGCACGAACGACTGCACCACGAGCAGCACCGACCGCGCCTGCACGGCCGTGGATCCGCGCCGGATCGAGCCGTCCCGGTGCCCGGCCTCCAGCAGCGCGACGATGAACTTCTCGCCGAGCCGCTGGGTGCCGCCGAGCCGTTCCAGCATGTAGGGCACGACCAGTGCGGTGTCCACGTCGAGGATCGTGCGCATCAGCGGGTCGGCGTTGAGCAGCCGCACCGCGGCCACCGAGCTGCGCACCAGGCGCGCGCGGGCGGTCGGCGCGTCGGCCCCGCTCACCGTCGCCTGGTGCAGCAGCGCGCCGAACTCGCGGGTCATCAGCGCCGACAGCACGCTGTGCACGTCGGGGAAGCGCCGGTAGAGCGTCATCCGGCTGACCTTCGCGGTCCGCGCGATCTCGGCCAGCGTGGTGCGCCGCAGCCCGGAGGCGAGGACGCACCGGCGCGCGGCGTCGAGCAGGACGTCGTCGGACACGCGTGCCGCCGTGGGACGTCCGCGGGCGTTCGCGAGCGCGCTGGGGGGCCGGGCCTCGCCGATCACAGCGCGACTCTCATCGTCCATGGGTCGCACTGCAGCCCGTTGCCGCCATTGTTGACCACCATGCCTCGTGGTTAGTCTGCCCCCACCGGTACCGAGAGTATCGGGAAATCCGGCGTGAGGCGCGGTGTCTTTTGTAGGCGGGCGATATTAGACGATCGCGCAGGAGGCGACCGCCGTGACCCGAACGGGTTCACCAGTTACCAGTAAGCGCTCTGGCCTCGATGTCCCCGTCGGCGCGGTCAGGGCGTGATCAGGTAGACGACGCCGCCCGGACCGCTCGCGACCGAACCGTCGGCGGTGTGCCGTTTGGTGCGCTGCCAGATGTTCTCGAACTGGGCCCGCGGATAGATGGTGCGCACGTTGTCGTTGGTGTTCGCGGCCGGGTCGTTGGCGATGACGTCGCCGTTCTCGGTGAACCCGATGACCACCATGATGTGCCCGGCGGTGCCGTAGCCCGCGCCGTCGAGTTCGTCCGCCAGGAAGGACTGCGACGTGATGACCGGGATGCCGCGGGCGATGTAGTCCTCCAGCTCGGTCAGCGAGTGCAGCCGGGTGACGTGCCCGCGCAGGCCGAAGGTGGCGGCGTAGGCGGTGTTGAACGGCCAGTTCCCGGTGCCCTCGTAGGTGTGGTCGTAGGTGTAGCGGGCCGCGTAGTCGACCGTCCGGTCCGGGTAGTCCGCGGGGATCCAGGTCATGTCCTCTTCGCGTGGGCGGCGGCCCCAGTACTCGACGACCATTTCGGTGGACGTCGGGCTGCACCAGCTCTCCCCGCCGCCGCCGTACTCCGGGAAGTGTCCCTTGTGGATGTTCTGCGCGTACGCGGGCACGGGTAGCTCGATGCCGGATGCCTTGCCCGGTCGGGAAACCGGCACCTCGAACCGGTCCGGCACGTTCGACGTCATCGCGCCCACCGCGCTGACCGAAGCCGTCGCGCGCGTGCCCGGGACGCGGTAGAGCGAGACCCGCAGCCGGTACGAGCGCAGCAACACGCCGGGTTTCATCACGAGCGTGTCGACCGAGACCCGCGCGTGCGCGTCGTCCTGGCCCTCGACGCTCGTCCGCTCGATGTCCTCGTCCCCGCTCGCCCAGCGGCCCATCACGTACCACGCGGTCTCCTCGCCGGTCGCGGTCCGCGCCTGCGCCTCGACCTGGATCCACGTCCGCGGCGGAGTCCGGGCGTTCCACGACGCGATCAGTTCGGTGGCGTCGAAGCCGGGTGCGTGGAACGGCGAGGTCCACTGCGACCGCTCGTAGTCCCGGCCCGCGTAGGACTCGACACCGGCGGGCGCGAACGGACCGGCCGGCGCCCATGAGTGGTAGTCGATCGCCTCGTCGCCGGTGCGGCCGGGGGAGGCGGACGCGGGTTGCACGGTCACGGTCGCCATCATGGCGGCGGCCAGCACGGCGAGCAGAGCGCGGGTCATCCGCAAATTCTCACCCGCCGCGGCGGTGGTGTAAACCAGTTGCCAACCATGAGGTGCGCCCGGGTGAAGTGCGCGGCCGGCGAGTTCCGGTCAAAAACTGGCCGGAAGCCTTTCTAGGGTCGATCTCGGCGGCCACCCGCGAGACGAGGACAGAACATGATCGCGCCCGTGAGATCCAGCTGACCGCCCAGGTCACCGGCGCCCCCGGGCTCGGCCACTTCACCGTCGCCACGGCCGAGGTGGACGGCGAGGTCCTGGTGCGCGCCGACTGCACCCTCCCGGTCCCGGCCTGGCAGCCGGGGCAGCGGGTCGGGGTGGCTGCCATCGGCACCGTGGTCCGGTCGGACAGCCCCGAACTCGAGGCCGGCGACCTGGTCCAGTCGATGACCGGCTGGAGCGAGTACTCGGCAGGCCCGGCCGGCTCGTACGTCAAGCTCGATCGGGACCTCTTCGCCGACCCCGGCTACCACCTCGGCCAGGGACCGACCGCCTACTACGGGATGGCCGAGGTGGCGGCCGTCGGCGAAGGCGACGTGGTGTTCGTCTCCGGTGCGGCGGGCGGGGCCGGCTCGCTGGCGGGGCAGATCGCCAAGTGCCTCGGCGCGGCGCGGGTGATCGGCAGCGCGGGCAGCCCGGCGAAGGTCGACTACCTGGTCGACGAGCTCGGATTCGACGCCGCCTTCGATTACCACGACGGCTCCGCGGCCGACCGGCTGCGGGAGCTGGCGCCCGAGGGCATCTCGGCCTTCTTCGACGTCGTGGGCGGCGAGCAGTACCAGGGCGCGCTGCAGGTGGCCCGGCCTGGCGCGCGATTCGCCCTCTGCGGCTCGCTGTCCAGCCAGCTCGGGGACGCGGCGCAGCGCTGTCCGGCGCCCGATCGCGCGGCGGCCGGGGCCAGGGGCGTCGAGCTGCTGCCGTTCTCCTGCTACCACACGCCGGAGCAGATCGCGGCCTGGCGTGAGCACTTCAGCAGCTGGCTGGGCGAGGGCCGCTTCGTCTACCCGCAGACCGTGGTCGAGGGTGGGATCGAGGACGGGCCGCAGGCGTTCCTCGCCCTGCTGCGGGGTTCCTACCGGGGCAACGTCTCGGTGCGGCTGTCGTGACCACACTCTCCCTCCGGGCTCTGAACCGGGCGCTGATGGACCGCCAGTTCCTGTTGCGGCGCACCGATCGCACCCCGCTGGAGGTGATCCGGCACCTGGTCGCGGTGCAGGCGCAGGAGCCCAACTGGGCCTATGTCGGGTTGTGGAGCAGGATCCACGCCTTCACGCAGTCCCAGCTCACCGCGCTGCCGGCGGACCGGCAGGTGGTCCGCTCCGCTCTGCTCCGCAGCACCCAGCACCTCGCCGCGGCCGACGACTTCCGTCGGCTGCGGCCGCTGCTGCAGCCCGTGCTCGATCGCACGGCCGGCTCGCCCCACTTCAGCCGGAACGGCACCGGCCCGGACCCCGCGTCCCTGGTGGCCGAGGGACTCGAACTGCTCGCGGGAGGAACGCTGTCGCGCAAGGAGCTGGCCCGGCGGCCGGCCGAACGCCATCCGGGGCGCGACGGCCGGAACCTGGCCGGGGAGCTGGAGTTGCGCACTCCTCTGGTCCACGGCGTGGCCACCGGCGCGTGGGGTTCCTGGGGCAACCGGTCGGGGGTCTCGGTCACGCCAGCCGAGGCCTGGCTGGGACAGCCGATGGCGGCAACGGCGACCGCCGCCAAGGAGCTGATCCGCCGCTACCTGGCCGCCTTCGGCCCCGCCGGGGTGAAGGACGTCCAGGCGTGGTGCGGACTGACCCGCCTGGCCGAGGTCGTCGCGGAGATGCGCGCCGAACTGCGCCGCTACTCCGGCCCCGACGGCGGGGAACTGCTCGATCTGGCCGACGCCGAGCTGCCCGACCCCGAAACACCCGCTCCGGTGCGGCTGCTGCCCGCCTTCGACAACGCCCTGCTCGGCCACGCCGACCGGACCCGGGTCATCAGCGACGAGGACCGCAAGCGGGTGATGCCCGGCCAGGCGCGGGTGCGGCCCACCATCCTGGTGGACGGCCGGGTGCGCGGAACCTGGTCCCTCGACGCGGGAACGCTGTGGCTCACCCCGTTCCGCCCGCTGCGCGCAGCCGATCGGGCGGCTCTGGAGCAGGAAGCCGAGCGGCTGCTGCCCTTCGTGGGCGGCGGGGACGTGTCCTACGGCGACCCTGCCACCGCCCGGTCATGAGGCGTCGCTAGAGGACGGACTGGCTCTGCGTCACCTTCGCGACGAGCTTGCCGGCGTCGTCGTGCAGTTCGGTCTCCACCACGACCACCTTGCGCCCGGCGTGCAGCGGCCGGGCCGTCGCGGTCACGTGCCCCTCGCGCACCCCGCGCAGGAAGTTCGTCTTCGACTCGATCGTCGACGTGCCCTGCGCGCCCTCGGGCAGGTTGAGGAACGCGCACACCGCACCGGTCGAGTCGGCCAGCGCCATCAACGCGCCGCCGTGCAGCACGCCACCGATCGTGCACAGGGTCGCGTCCCACGCCAGCCGCGCCCGGACGACGTCCTTCGAGTGCTCCAGCACCTCGATGCCGAGCCGCTCGGAGAACGGCATCGACTGGTGGAACAACGCCGTCCCGGCCTCGTCGAGCTGAGTCATGATCCGTTCCTACCGCAACGGGTGGACCAGTAACAACTCCGTGTTGTGGTCGGCGGCCGCGCCGGTGCGGGCCGGGTCGGCGTGCAGGTCGTTGAACGACAGCTCCCGGTACAGCGACGCCAGCGCGGCCGGCGAGGTGTCGCCGTAGTCCGCCGCGTACGGCGCCTGCGCCTCGATCAGCGTGGTGAACAGCGACAACGTGCCGTCGGCGTTGTCGGCCACCTCGATCACGCGCGCGTGCTGCGGGAAGTCGATGTGCGACGCGGTGTTGATCTCCCAGAACCCCTGCGCCGGGGTCGCGCCGGGGCGCGGCGTGATGCGGTTTTCGTGCGTGTGCCCGTTGACCCACGCCAGCACGTTCGGGAACCGGTGCAGGAGCGCGACGAACGCGTCCCCGGTCAGGCGCGGCTCCAGCGGGTGGCGCGCGTCGGGCAGGACGTTGCCCATCGTGTCCGACGTGTGGTGGCTGAACAGGATGAACAGCTCGTCGGTGACCGAGCGGGTGACCCGGTTGCCCCAGACGTCGTAGTACACCGAGCTGCCCCGCTTGAGCGTCTGCTCGACCCACCGGTACTGCCCGAGCCCGATCGAGCCGTCGGCGAACCCGGCGAGCGTGGTGGTGTCCAGGCTGATGCCGGTGATCCCCGGCGCGATGCGGAACGTGTAGTAGACGTCGATGCCGTCGGCGTTGCCGCCGGTGAAGCCGTGGCCCTCCGGGCCGGGACCGGTGTGGGCCGGATCGAGGTGCGCCTGCACGAACTCGGCCGTGGTGAACGGCCTGCGGCGCTCGTCGGGCGTGATCTCGCGGATCGTGCCGCTGCCGCCGAACAGCTCGGTGACCGGCACGCTCGCGCCCGGCGTGCGGATGGCCCGCGCCAGCTTCTGCGCGGTGCCCGAGTCCTTGCCGACGACCTTGTAGCGGCCGGTGTACCAGTGCGCCATCCCGGGCAGGTCCGGCAGGCTGCCCACGATGCTGTCGTCGTGGTTGCCGAACGTGCAGTACCACGGCACGTCCAGGCCGGCGGAGGTGAACGTGCGGGTGCCGGCGGTGAGGACGCCGGGGAGCACCGGGAACGCCGACCAGTCGCCGTCGAGCCGACGGTCCGGGTTCCAGTACAGCGGGTCCCCGGAGGCCTGCACGCCCTCGTACCGCTCCGGGTCGCCGGAGTTCGGGGTGACCTCGCCACCGTTGAGCACGCCGAGGAACCAGTCCAGCTCCAGGTGCTCGTGGTTGTCGGTGTTGTCGCCGGTGGTCATCACGAAGTCGAACGGCCGCCCGGTGAACGGGCCGCGCCGCAGGCTGTTCACCCGGTCCACCAAGGCCGCGGTGGCCACGGAGCCCAGTGTCTCCTGTGGACGGTGGGCCGAGCCGATCAGCGGGTGCAGGTACTCGAACCGCGCCGGCGACTCGGAGTCGGTGATGTGCAGATCGGTGAACTGGACGAACGAGGTGAGCGCGACGCGCCGGTCGTCGCGGCCCGCCGTCCCGGCCACCAGGTCCTCGCGCACGACCAGCGGCCAGCCCGGCCCGCCGGTCAGCCGCGTGTAGGCAGCGGCGCCGTCGACCGGGGTCGCGACGCTGTCCAGCGTGGTGCCCGCCGTGCCGATCGCGCGCCGGGTGCTCTCCCGCAGCGCCCGGTCGAGCGCCTGCGCCGACGGTGCCGCGACGACCAGCCCGAGCCCGGCCGCGCCCGTGGCCGCCAGCATCTGCCGCCTGCTGATTCCCATGCATCCCCCAGGTGTGCGAAGGCCATCCGCATCGAAGCCGACGCGGATGGCCTCCGGGCGAACATCAGAAGTGCGTCACGTCGAGTTTGCCTTGCGAGTGGAAGGCGCGCAGCCGTTTCTTGTCGAACTTGCCGACGCTGGTCTTGGGCACCTCGTCGATGAACGTCCAGTGCTCCGGCAGCTGCCACTTCGCGACCTTGTCGGACAGGAACTCGCGCAGCTCCTCCGCGGTCACGCTCTGGCCCTCCCGGACCACGACCGCCACCAGCGGCCGCTCGTCCCACTTCTCGTCCGGCACGCCGATCACCGCGGCCTCGGCGACCGCCGGGTGGCTCATCACGGTGTTCTCCAGGTCGACCGAGGAGATCCACTCGCCGCCGGACTTGATGACGTCCTTCGCGCGGTCGGTCAGCGTCAGGTAGCCGTCCGGGCTGATCTTGCCCACGTCACCGGTGCGCAGCCAGCCGTCGTGGAACTTCTCCGGGTCCGCGCCGCCGTGGTAGGCGCCCGCGATCCACGGGCCGGCGACCTCCAGCTCACCGACGGACTCGTTGTCCCACGGCAGCACGTTGCCGTCGTCGTCGATGAGCCGGGCGCGCACCGACGCCGGGAACCGGCCCTGCGTGTACCGGTACTGCCACGCCTGCTCACCGGTCGCGCCGGCGGGCGGGCGGGCCACGCTGCCCAGCGGGGACGTCTCGGTCATGCCCCACGCGTGCAGGATCGGCACGCCGTAGCGCTCCTCGAAGGTGTGCATCAGCGCCGGCGGGCAGGCCGAGCCGCCGACCACCACCTCGCGCAGGTGCGAGATGTCCTGCGGCTCGGCTTCGAGCTGCTGCAGCAGGCCCTGCCAGATCGTCGGGACCGCACCGGCGAACGTCGGCTTCTCCGAGGCCAGGATCTGCGCGAGCGGCTTCGGCTGCAGGAAGCGGTCCGGCATGATCAGCGACGCGCCGACCATCATCGCCGCGTACGGCATGCCCCAGGACATGGCGTGGAACATCGGCACGATGACCAGGGCCCGGTCGGCGGGCGAGAGCTGCATGCTGTCGGTCATGCAGACCTGCATCGAGTGCAGCCAGATCGAGCGGTGCGAGTAGACGACGCCCTTGGGCTCACCGGTCGTGCCCGACGTGTAGCACATCGCGGCCGCCGAGCGCTCGTCGATCTCCGGCCAGTCGAAGGTGTCCGGCTGGGCGGCCAGCAGCGCGTCGTAGGAGTGCACCTCGACCCCGGACGGCGCCTGGAGCGTCGCCGGGTCGCCGTTGGCCACGATGACGTGCCGGACCGTCTTCAGCTCCGGCAGCTGCTTGGCCAGCAGCGGCACCAGCGAGCCGTCGACCAGCACGACCTGGTCCTCGGCGTGGTTGGCGACGAACGTCAGCTGCTCGGGGAACAGCCGGATGTTGAGGGTGTGCAGCACCGCGCCCATCGCGGGGATCGCGAAGTAGGCCGCCAGGTGCTCGGCGTTGTTCCACATGAACGTGCCGACGCGCTGGTCGCCGGTGATCCCCAGACTACGGAGCGCGTTCGCCAGTCGCGCCGCGTTACGGCCCAGATCCGCGTACGTCTCGCGGCGGGGACCCTGGTCGGTCCAGGTCGTCACCTGACTGGTGGCGTGCACCCGGCTTCCGTGTTCCAGCAGGTTGGCAAGGGAAAGCTGTCCGTCCTGCATCGTGCTCAGCATGGGCACTCCCGCGCGGTGAAGTTCGGCGATGAACGTGTCTGCGGTCACTCTAAGTGGAAGACACCGCCCGTCGCCAGAACCGGCCGCCCCCGCCCCGACCGGGGGTTTCCTCGCGTGTCGGTGTCGCGGCATCGGCCCAGGTGGCGTTTACTGGGCGCGTGGACCAGACGGCCTGGCCAGCGCTTGCGTGAGCAAGCACCTCGCTGGGTGCCAGCCGTCGCCGCGAGAGCGGATATCCGACACACGGAAGGACTACTACGTTGGCTCTGCCCACGTTGACCCCGGAGCAGCGTGCGGAGGCCCTGGCCAAGGCGGCCGAGGCCCGGAAGGCTCGCTCCGAGCTGCTCGCGTCGATCAAGTCCGGTCAGCAGTCCATCGACACGGTGCTGTCGAAGGCCAAGGACGACAAGACGATCGGCAAGACCAAGGTCACCCAGCTGCTGAAGGCGGTTCCCGGGCTCGGTGCCGTCAAGGTGGCCGCGCTGCTGGAGAAGGCCGGGATCGACCCGGACCGGCGGGCCGGCGGCCTCGGCGAGCGCCAGCGCGCGGCACTGATCGACGCCCTCAAGTAACGCGTTTCCGCAGGTCGGCGGCGAACTGTTGCGCCCGTGACAGTTTCGCTCGCCGCCGCCGGAGCGGGAGCACAATGGGGGTGTGGATGCCGCAGAGACGCTCGAGGAATACACGCCAGGCGACTTCTTCTTCGCCACCTCACGGCACACGATCTTCGGGTCCGGCTCTCGGCTGACCTTCACCGACACCGACGTGTCGGCACTCGGTGACGCGGTCCCGGCCGCCCTGGCCGGGACCCCGGGGGCGCTCGCGGTCGGTGTCCTGCCCTTCGACACCACCGCGACGCCCGGGCACCTCGTCGTGCCGGAAACGGCCTACGTGGCCGCTCCCGCGCACCCCGCCGCCGCCGGCCTGCCCCGCCTGACCGTCGACGGTCCGGACGCCATCCACGCCGTGCCCGAACCGGTCGCCCACGCGGAGGCGGTCGCGCGGGCCGTGCGGGTGCTGGCCGAGCGCGGCATGCGCAAGGTCGTGCTCGCGCGTGCCCTCGACCTGGAGTTCCCGGGCGAGGTGCCGGTCAAGGCCGTGCTGCACAACCTGGTCAAGGACAACCCGCACGGCTACACGTTCGCCGCGGCCCTGCCCGGGTCGCGGTCGCTCATCGGCGCGACGCCGGAGCTGCTGCTGTCCCGCAGCGGACGGCGGGTCGTGTCGCACCCGCACGCCGGTTCCGCGCCGCGTTCGGCCGACCCGGTCACCGACCGGGACAACGCCGAACGGCTGGCGTCCTCGCGCAAGGACCATATCGAGCACGAGGTCCTCACCGAGGCGATCGTCGAGACGCTGCGGCCGTTCTGCCGCGACCTGCACGTGCCGCGGACGCCGTCGCTGGTGTCCACGCCGACGATGTGGCACCTGAGCACGATGGTGACCGGGGAGCTGGCCGACCCGGACGTCACGGCGCTGCACCTGGCCGGCGCGCTGCACCCGACACCGGCGATCTGCGGCTCGCCCACCGAGGACGCGCGGCAGCTGGTCGGCGAGCTGGAGCCGTTCGACCGCGGGTACTACGCCGGGACCATCGGGTGGATGGACGCCCGGGGTGACGGCGAGTGGGCGGTGTCCATCCGGTGTGCCGAGGTGTCCGCGTCGCGCCTGCGGTTGTACGCGGGCGGGGGAATCGTGCCGGCCTCCGATCCGAAGGCCGAGCTGGACGAGACGTCCGCGAAGTTCCAGACGCTGCTGCGGGCTATGGGGTTGGAGCTGTGACCTCCCGAACCCGATCTCTCAGTGTTCGGTTGCCGAGACACCGCGTCAAGGCGGGAAAGCGTGCCTTGACCCGGTGGCTCAGCAACCGATTTGGCTGGGGATCGGGTTGCGGGAGAGGGGTGGCTCGGGAGGCGGGTTGCCTGCCGTTGCCGGCCGGCGGTCAGTCCTCTAGGTAGGCGCCCACCAGCGCTCGGTGACCTTCAGGTCCTCGTCCGCCAGCACGGCGATCGCCGCGCGGTAGCCCTCGCCGGGGTCCAGGTCGTGCAGACGCGTGCGCACCGGATCCAGCGCGGGGTCGGCCGAGGCGACCAGGCGGGGCGGCTCGTCCGGGCCGGCCAGCGTGATGCTCCGCAACGGGATCCGCAGCCCCCGCCCGGTGGCCTTCATCAGCGCCTCCTTGCCGGTCCAGTACCGGAAGAACGCGGCCACCCGCTCCGCGTCGGTCAGGCCGTCCAGTGCCGCCTGCTCGGTCTCGTTCAGCGCGTAGGCGATCAGCGAGTCGTCCGCCCGGCGAGTCGCGGTCTCGACGTCGAGGCCGACCGGTACACCGCTGGTCACCGCGACCCCGATCCGCTCGCCGGAGTGCGAGATGGACAGGTCGAACCCGGCGCCGGGCACGCGCGGCCTGCCGTGGGGCTTGCCGCAGTCGTCGCAGGTGGCGTCGAACGTCACCTCGGCGGGGGCGCGGCCGAGCAGCTCCGCGGCGACGGTCTTGGCCAGCGCCCGCCCGGTGAGGAACCGCCGCTGGTCGATCTCCTGCCGGTAGGCGCGGTGGCGGCCGCGTTCCACGTCGTCCAGCAGGCCGAGGTACCCGGGGTCGTTCGGCAGCGGAACCGCCCACCACACCGCACACTCGATCACGCCCCCAACCTACGCGGTGCGCGAACACGGGCGCGAGCAGCGGATGATCCGCCTACGTTGGCCGTCATGAACCTGGTTCACGTCAACGGGGCCGACCTGGCCTACGACGAGGCCGGCGTCGGCCCGGCCGTGATCTTCGTGCACGCGGGCGCGGGCGACCGGCGCATGTGGGACGACCAGTTCGACGGGCTCGCCGGCCAGTACCGCGTGATCCGCTACGACCAGCGCGGCTTCGGCGGGTCCGGGGACGCGGCCGGCGAGTACCGCCACTACGCGGACCTCCTCGGGCTGATGGACGCGCTCGACATCGACCGGGCGACCCTGGTCGGTTGTTCGATGGGCGGGTCGTACGCGCTCGAAGCCGCACTCGCGGCCCCGGGCCGGGTCAGCGGGCTGGTGCTGATCTGCTCGGGCCTGTCCGGGCGCGAGTGGCCGGAGTCGATGCGCGCCCGCGCGGCGCGCGAGGTGCACAGCGCGGTCCCGGCCGAGCGGCTGCGCGCCTACGCGGCGCGGACCCGGGAGCCCGACCCGGCCGACGTCGAGGCGATGGCGGTGGCCCAGGCGCGGTTCCTGGTGCCGGAACCGTCCGAACTCGTCCTCGACATGCTCCGCGGCGTCTTCCGGCGGACCTGGACCGGGCCGCAGCGGACCGAACGTCATTTGGAACCGGGCCCCACCGGCCGGCTGGGTGAGGTGGTGGCACCCACGCTGGTGGTCAACGGTCTCCTCGACGTGCCGGAGATCCAGGAGGTATCTGCCCTGCTCAGCGCGGGTATCACCGGGGCACGGCGGCTCGACCTGCCGGACGCCGGTCACCTCCCGCCGGTCGAACGACCGGCCAAGGTCACCGCCGTGCTGCGAGGGTTCCTCACCGAACTCCATTCCGGTGACGAGCGGCGTGCGCTAGCCTGACAGGTAAGCAAGCGCTTAGTAGGAGGGCCGACGATGGACTTCAGCTTGAGCACCGAAGAGCGGGAAGTGCGCGACTGGGTGCGCACGTTCGTGCAGCGTGAGCTGATGCCGCTCGAACAGGAGGTGCTGCGCCGCGAACGCCGTGGCGAACCCGGCCTCACCTCGGACGAGCTGACCGCGCTTCAGCTCAAGGCGAAGGAGTCCGGCTTCTGGGGCGTGCAGACCCCCGAGGAGTACGGCGGCATGGGCCTGTCGGCCGTGATGACCGCGCTCCTGGAGGCCGAACTGGGCCGCACCTTCGTGCCCTTCCGCTTCGGCGGCGCGGCGGACAACATCCTGTTCCACGCCAACGACGAGCAGAAGGAGCGCTACCTGCTCCCGACGATCGCCGGCGACCGCAAGTCGTGCTTCGCGATCACCGAACCGGGCGCCGGGTCGGACGCGAAGAACATCCGCACCTCGGCCCGCAAGGACGGCGCGGACTGGATCATCAACGGCGAGAAGACGTTCATCACCGGCGGCAACGAGGCCGACTTCGTGATGGTGTTCGCGGTCACCGACCCGGAGAAGGGCGCCAACGGCGGCGTCACCTGCTTCCTGGTCGACCGCGACATGGGCTGGAAGTCCGAGCCGATCGACACCATGGGCGAGTGGGGCCCGGCGTCGCTGGTGTTCGACGACGTGCGGGTGCCGGAGAGCCAGATCCTCGGCGAGGTGGGCCAGGGCTTCGCGCTGGCGATGCAGTGGATCGGCCGCGGCCGCTACCTGCTGCCGGCCCGCGCGATCGGGTCCTGCGAGCGGCTGATCTCGATGGCGATCGAGCACGCCAACACGCGCGAGACGTTCGGGGCGCCGATCGCGACCCGGCAGGCGATCCAGTGGATGATCGCCGACTCCGGCGTGGAGCTGGAAGCGCTGCGCTGGCTGGTGCTGCACGCGGCCTGGCAGGTCGATTCCGGAATGGACTCCCGCCACGCGCAGTCGATCGCGAAGCTGTACGGCGGCATCAAGGCCAACGAGATCGTGGACCGCGTCCTGCAGATCCACGGTGGCATGGGTTACACGCGAGAGCTGCCGATCGAGCGGTGGTACCGCGAGCTGCGGCTGCTGCGCATCTACGAGGGCACCGACGAGATCCAGCGCCGCACCATCGCCCGCAACCTGTTGAAGGGCCACGTCAAGATCAGCGGCGCGCTGGGCTGAGAACAACCCTCAGGACCGCCCCCGGAACTTGTCCGGAGGCGGCCCCGAGGGATCTGACAACTACCTCAGGATTCGTTGGCGGCGTCCCGCAGTGCGCGCGGCGCCCCGGCCAGGTCCTCCTCGTTGCAGAGGAGTTTCAGGTCGTAGTACGGCGCGCCTTCGCGGTCGTCGTAGTCGAGGTGGATGGAGACCACATCCACCGGCTCGCCCAGCCACTCCTGTGCCGACCTGAGCCAGTGCGCACAGCGCTCGAGCGCGGTGGGCAGGTCGTCGTCACGGAACTGGACGGGGCGGTAGGGCACATCGTGTACATGATCCTGAGGGTGGGACGGGGCAGGGAGGCCCAGTGCGAGACCCTGCTCATCCAATTCCAGTTGGATCGTTCGCTCAGTCACCCTTCGAGGGTCCCTCAGCCCGGCCGAGTCGGCAAGACCCCAGCTAGGGCCGTATGCGCCACACCTGGGCGGCGACCTCGCGGGCCCGTTCGGCGGCCTTCCCACCCGGGGGTGACGGGCTGCCCAGCATGCGCAGCGCGAGCTGGGCGTATCGGGCGGCGAGGCGGTCCAGCGGCAGTGGACCACGCGGTGAGTACCAGCGGGCGACTCCGGTGCACATCTCCAGCAGGGCGAGCCTGGTCACGGCCGGTTCCGGGGCGTCGAACACGCCGGCCGCGACGCCCTTGGCGATGGTGGTGGCCCAGATGTCCTCGTACTCGTCCCGCAGGCCGACGAT
Source organism: Amycolatopsis thermalba (assembly GCF_023376025.1). Lineage (NCBI taxonomy): Bacteria > Bacillati > Actinomycetota > Actinomycetes > Pseudonocardiales > Pseudonocardiaceae > Amycolatopsis > Amycolatopsis thermalba. The sequence continues at coordinate 6,927,967 of NZ_CP091196.1, read as the reverse complement.
CCACCGCCGCGCGGGCCGGGACAGGGCGCTGACCTCGTTGTCCACCACCCGGGTCTCGTCGGGCTGGGCGGCGTGGGCCATGACGTGCAGCGTGACCAGGGCGGACAGCGCGTCGGCGGGGTCGGCTGGCTCGTCCATGGTGTCCAGCGTCTGACGCGCGGCCAGCAGGAGCCGGTCGAGGCACTCCCGCATGATGCCGACGAGCAGGTCCTCCTTGGTGCCCATGTAGTGGTAGAGGCTGGCGCTGGAGATCCCCGCGGCCTGGGCCAGGTCGCGGATGCCGGTGCCGTGGAACCCCTTGGCGGCGAACAGCTTGACCGCGGCGCGGTGGACGCGTTGCTCGGTGGTCAGAGCCACGTCTGCGCCACCCGGTCGTAGGTCGGGGTGTCCAGGGCGGCGAGCTTGCCCTTCGCGATGCGCTCCGACGGGGTGCGCGGCAGGTCGGTGGTGAGGGACCAGTAGCGCGGGACCTTGAAGTAGGCGAGCTGGGTGGCGCAGAACTCGGCCAGCTCGTCCGGGGTGGTGTCCGCGGCCGGCACGATGAAGGCTTTGACCTCTTCCCCGCGCAGGTCGTCGGGCACGGCGATGACGGCCGCCAGCTCGACGGCGGGGTGCTGCCGGAGGGCGCGTTCGACCTCGTCGGCCGAGATGTTCTCGCCGCTGCGGCGGATCATGTCCTTCGTGCGGCCGACGTAGTGGATGCGGCCCTCGGTGTCCATTGTGGCCAGGTCGCCGGTGTGGAACCAGCCGCCCCGGAACGCCCGCGCGGTCGCTTCGGGGTCGTCGTGGTAGCCGTGCATGAGGCCGACGCCGCGGATGAGCAGTTCACCGGTGCCGCCGCGGGGCACCGGGTTGCCGTCCTCGTCGGCGATCATCGCCTCGCGTTCCCGGATGGGGCGGCCGATGCAGCCGCTGCCGGGCCGGTGGTCCTCCGGGCGGTCGCGGATGTCGCCGCCCGTTTCGGTCATGCCGAACGCCTCGTACCAGGGGACGCCCCACCTGGCCTCCAGGTCGGCGTGCAGGTCGCGGGGGATGGCGGAGGCCATGACCGAGCGGACGGCGTGTCGGGTGTCGTCGGGGTGTGGGGGCTGGCGGAGCAGGAGCGTCGGCATGAGGCCGAGGCAGTAGAACCAGGTGACGCCGTGCTCGCGGACCTTGGGCCAGAAGGTCGTGGGGTGGAAGCGGTCGAGCACGACGAGCTTCGCGCCCGCGGCGAGCCCGGCCGCGACGTTCCACTGTGGATCGATGTAGTGGAACGGCTGGGCGGTGAGGATCGTGTCCTGGCCGGTGAGGTGGGGGAAGTCGTCGACGAGGCTGCGGGCGAGGGTGGTCCAGTAGCGGTGGGGCAGGACGCAGCCCTTGGGGGCGCCGGTGGTGCCGGAGGTGTACTGGATGTTGGTGGGTGCTTCGGCGGCCGGGTGGTGTTCGGGTGGTGGGCCGGCGGGCAGGTCGTCCGGGGTCCGGGTGGGGATGCCGATGCGGGTGAGCAGGTCGGTGAATTCGGGCGCGGCGATGGCGAGGCGGGCGCCGGAGTGGCGGATGACGTGGGCGCCGTCGAGCTTGCGGTAGTTGGTGTTGACGGGGACGAGGACCGCCCCGCACTTGGCGAGCGCGAGCCAGAGCAGGGGAAAGGCAGGCTCGTTGCGCAGCATGACGGCGACTCGGTCGCCCGGTTCGATGCCGAGAGCGTGGAGACTTCCGGCGAGACGGTCGGTCTCACGGTCGATGTCGGCGAAGGTGAGGCTGGTGGCGGTTTCGTCGAAGAGCCACGCGGTGCGGCCGGGCCACAACCGCGCCGCACGACGGGTGAGGGCCACAAGGTCATCCGGAATCATGCGCGGCTGCCGAGGGCGTTCTCGGGGAGGTGCTCGGTGATCAGGGCGTGGCTGACCTCGAGTTCGAGGGCCTGTTCGAGGGCGCTGTCGATGCCCGCGTCGAGGGCGCGCTTGGCGAGGGTGGTGGCCGGGTGGGCGGGGATGCGGCGGGCCCAGTCGAGCGCGGTGGCGTGCACGTCGGGGACGACGGCGTTGACGAGGCCGAGCGCGTGGGCGGTGCGGGCGTCGACGCGCTCGCCGAGGAGGAGGAGTTCCTTCGCCTTGAGCGGCCCGACGATGAGGGGCAGCAGGCGGGACGCGGCGCCGGTGACGCTGAGCCCGAGGCCGGCCTCGGGAAACGCGAAGACGGCGTCCTCAGCGGCGAGAACGAGATCACACCCGAGCGCGAACTCCGCCCCAGCGCCGATGGCGTACCCGTGCACGGCCGCGATGACCGGTTGGGGAATGCTCCGCAGGCGGCGCGTGACGTCCTGCAGGCGTTCGATGCGCGCACGGGAGTCCCCGGCGGGCGTTTCCTTCAGGTCGTGGCCCGCGCAGAAGGCCCGCCCCCGCCCGGCGAGGATGACGGCTTTCGCATCGCCCACCCGATCCAGCGCGGAGAGCAGGTCGTCGACAAGCACGGGCGCGACGGCGTTGAGACGCTCCGGCCGATTGAGCCAAATGCGCGCGACACCGTCGTCGATCTCGAGGTCCACCGAGGTCATGGAAGGAGAGTAGCCGACCGATCGATCGATCGGCTAGGACTGCCGCGTCTACCGGCTCGATCTCCACCCGGGCCTGGCCCTCGACGAGGGTGCCGCTCGTACCGCGCGAGATCGCCCCTTATGCGGCTGCGACTGCCGCAGGCGCCCCTCATGCGGCTGCGACTGCTGCAGGCCCCTCCGGGTCCCCGCCTGGCCCGTCACCTGCGCGACGGTGCCTCTCACGCGGCACGAAAGGGCCACTCGCGCCATGGCGACTGGCGCAGCGGCCGCCTCGATCCCCTCTGGGAGACGGCACCGGCGCGGGTGTGCCTCTCGCTCCGCACGAACGTGCCACTCGTGCCGCTGCGGCTGCTGCACGACCGCCCCCCGGTCACCGCCGCCTGCGCGACAGTGCCTCTCGCATGGCGCGAGAGTGTCTCTCGTGCCGCTGCGACTGGTGCATCTACCGCCTCGGCCTCCGCGTGGGCCCGGGGCTTGCGCGACTGTGCCTCTCGCCCGGCACGAACGTGCCACTCGCGCCATGGCGACTGTCGCAACGGCTGCCTCAAACACCCCTGGGAGCCGACACTGCGCGAGTGTGCTTCTCGCAACGGCACGAGAGTGCCCCTCGTGCCGTTGCGACTGCCATCACGGCAGCCTCGATCCCCACCTCGGTCCGGGCACTTGCGTGACTGTGCCTCTCGCGCTGCCACGAAAAGCGCTACTCGCGCCACCGCGACCCGGTACGACCGCCGCACCGCCGCACGCCGCACCGCCCCACTCGGGCTCGGTCCTACGCGACTGTGCCTCTCGTGGCGCTACGAAAAGCACCACTCGCGCCGCCGCGACCCGGTACGACCGCCGCACCGCCCCACTCGGGCTCGGTCCTACGCGACTGTGCCTCTCGCGGCGTCACGAAAGCGCCACTCGCGCGATCGCGAGTGCCGAGGGGCGTCCCGTCAGGTCAGCTCGCGGCGCAGGTCGTCCAGCCGGTCGGCCACGTCGGCGGCCGTGGCGGGCGCGAAGTGGAGCAGCTGGTCGTCGTAGTGCGGCTTGGTGAGGACGGTCCAGCGGCCCTCGGCGTTGTCGTACACCCGCAGCGGGAAGCGCGGGTGCCGCGGCTGGCCGCTGTGGTCGCGGACCTCGGCGTGCAGCTCGGCGATGAAGTACGGCTCGAGAGACGCCAGGTAGTCCGCGCGCATCACCGCGCGGCTGGGGCGCGTGCCGTTCATCTCCGCCTGTCGCGCGCCCCGGACTTCGCTGCGCAGCACGGTCAGCGACGGCTCCGGGGACTTGCGTACGCCCTGCGGGAGGACGTCGGCGAGCACCTTGCTGAGCCGGTCGCGCTGGAAGGTCCGGACCGAAATCTCCTGTCCCTCCCGCACGGCGACAACCCCGAACCGCTGGTCGGCGGCGACGAGCGTGGAGACGTTCACCCCGGTCGTCGTGTCCGACAGCCACCCGAACCGGGCCTCCGCGGGGGTGGTGAGCAGGCGTGCGAGGTCGGCGAACGTCGGCTCGTCGCGGGTGGGCACGTGGTAGCGCGCGAGGGCGGCCTCGACGGTGCGGTCGAAGGCGAGCCGGGCGTCGTCGGGGCGCCACACGGCCTGCGGTGCGAGCGCGAGGTGCAGTTCGGCGCCGGTGACCTTGGCGACCATGGCCGCGAGGAGGTCGACCGGGAACCGTTCCGGTTCGGCGAACCACATGGCGCTACTGGCCGAGGACCGGCGGGGAGACGGTCATGCCCGTGATCGGGTCGACGGCCTTCTCGCCCTCCGCGGTGAGCTGGAAGTGCTCGTCCTCGTCCACGATGTACTTCCGCTGGTGCTCGTCGTCGTCCTCGCCCCTGCCCCGGTTGCCCGCGCCGGCGCCCATCGCACCCGGACTCCCGGCAGCGCCGGCCCGCCCCGACGCGCCACCGCCCCCGCGAGCGAACGACTCGCCCGCCGCGGCGGGGTTCCCGGCGCCGAAGCGCTTGCCCTCGCTGAGCGGGTTGCTCCCGCTGCCGGGACCGAAGCCCGCGCCACGGCCCGCTCCACCCGCACCGAAGCCCCGGCCGGAGCCGACGCCGCCGCCACGGCCCGCCCCGGCGCCGGTGCCCGTCCCGAACCGCCCGCCGGCCGGGTTGGCGCCGCGGTATCCGGTGGTGCTGCCGTAGCCGGGCACGCCGTACGCGCCGCCGCCGGGCGTGCCGTAACTGTTGCTGCCGTACCCGCCTTGTTGGGGCGGGTTGTAGGACGCCGCGGCGGGCGGCGCGTAAGCCGCGTCGGAGGCGACGGTGCGCCCGTCGGCGGGGATTTGCCCGGTGGGGGCCTGGTAGGGCCCCGACAGGGACGAGGTGCCGCCGGTGACGCCACCGCCGCCTCGGGAGGCACCCCCAGCGCCCCCGAAGCTCGGCCCGTCACTGGTCGGCTTGTTCTGGATGTCGACGCTGCCGCCGGGCTGGGCGCCCTGGGAGACGCCGAGCACGCCGGCGTCGAGGGTGCCGTAGGTGGTCGGCATCCGGGCACCGTTGTCACCGGAGGTCGTCGACCAGACCTGCATGGCCTCGACGTTCTGCTTGGCAGCCGCATTGGCCGCCGCGACCTTCGCCATCTGGCTCCAGCCGCTGCTCGTGTCGCCGATGATCTCCTTGAGCGCCGGAGGAGCCTCCGGAACCTCGGGAACGGGGACGACCTTGTTCTTGGTGTCGAAGAATGCCTGACTCTGGCTTTCGATGAGGTCATTGGCCGTCTTCATGGCCGCAGCAGCACCCGAATGAGCAGTAGCCAACGCGGAGACACTGTGCTTTGCCGCATCAGCGCCGTTGCCGGTCCAGCCTTCTTCCATCAGACCGATGAGCGAGGTGATCTGCCTGCTGCGAACCTCGTACTGCTTCATAACAGCACCAACGTTGTGCTGGGCGTTCTGCAGGCCGACCGGACCAGGAGCGTTGTGAAAGTTGTCGTAAATCTGTTGGCCGCTCATCGACTCCAGAGAGGCGGCCGACCCGAGGACAGCTCCGGTCATCATTCTCCCCCGGTCTTGATGGTCTCGATGACGTTCGCGGCCACCGTGGAGGCGGCTTTGCAATTGTCTTTACCAGCCGGGCCGGTGACGGTCACGTGGAAGATGGTGTCGCCTCCGATCCCGACATTCAAATCGCAGGTTCCGCTGGCGCGGAAGTCGGAGAGATTGCTGAAGACAGCGGGGTAGCCGGTGATGGTCGTCGGCTCGAAATACCCGCCGTTGTCGTAGGCGCCAGCGGCGTGCTTGTTGTAGTCATTTTGCAAACCGCCTTCGACGGTGGTGTAGAAGAGTTGCACCACCCAGTCGAGAGTGGCGCCAAACTTCCAGCTGCAGTCCCTGGGCTCGATCTGCTCGCCCTGGGAGGAGATCCCCAGCTCCTCCGTCTGCGGTTTTGTCAGGCTCTTGCATGCGTTCGAAGCGAAGGCCGTTGCATCAAGTGGGGCATTGACAGCAGGGGCCACATCACGTCCATTGGCCTGAGATGGAGTGGGCGCGCCGGTCGCTGGTCCATTCGTCGTGCTCTGTGGGGTTCCCCCGGATGGCGAGCACGCCGCCGCAGCTAGCAGCGCGACCAGAGCCGCTGTCACGGTCCGGATCGGTTGCCTCATGATGCGCTCTCCCTCTCAGTACAGACCGTGACCATCAGTGTTGCTGGAGTCACCATACAGACCCCGTCCGGCCTCCTGGTCCTGTTCGACGTAGGTTCCGTTCGCCTTCCTGAGGTGATCGATCCACGTCTGGGCGTACGTGAGCATCGCCCTGTTGTGGTCCATAGCCGCTTTTATGGATGACTGTGTCTGCGTCGCATTGCGAACCGCTGGCTGATCAGGTGAGGGTGCAGTCGCGTCGGACCAGGCCGTCTGTAACCGAACGTAGTCACGGTAGATGTCGTCGCGGAACTCCTCCCACTTCGGGATCAGCGCGGCGATCTGGTCGGGGTCGAAGCGGTACCCGGCGCCTCCCGCGGCGCTCAGGCCCGCGCCCACCGTCGGCCCGATCGGGGCCTGCCCGTTGCCCTCGGTCATCTGTCCCCTACCCCCTGTGTGGAACGCAGTTCAAGCAGAGACTAGCGTGACCGGATCAGGCACCGCCTCCGGTTGGGCGTAATCCCCGCATAGCATGGGTCACATGGCCGTACGAGAAGCCGAGGTCGGCGACGTCGAGGAGATCTGCGCGCTCATCGAGGAGCACGCCCGCTACGAGGGCAACGACTCCCTCGCCCTGGACCGCGCCGAGATGACCAAGCACCTGTTCGGTCCGGAGCCCAAGGCCTGGGTCCTCATCGCGGAGCCGCCGGGTGACCACGTCGTCGCGGGGATGGCCTTCTGCTCCTGGAACTTCTCCACCTGGGAGGGCCGCCCGGGCATCTGGCTGGACGACCTCTACATCCGCCCCGAACACCGGCGCCACGGGCTCGGCAACGAACTGCTCACCGCCCTGCGGGCGCGCACCGACGGGCGCGTCGAGTGGGACATGCAGGAGGGCAACGAGCGGGCAGCGGCCTTCTACGCCCAGCTCGGCGCGCAACCGGTCCCCGGCTGGATCCGCTACCGCTGGTCACCGGGAAGTTAGGCAAGGCTGACTCCCGCCGGGACCGCACGTAGAGTTATTAGCATGCCTGACAGTCCGCACCGCTCGCCCTCCTCGTCGATCGAGGACTACATCCGGGTCATCTACGGCCTGGTCGAGCGCGGTGAGGCCGTCACCAACACGACCCTGGCCGGCCGCCTCGAGGTGAGCCCCTCGTCGGCGTCCGGCATGGTCACCAAACTCGCCCAGCAGGGCCTCGTCGAGCACGTCCCCTACCGCGGCATCGAGCTGACCCCCGAGGGCCGCCGGCTCGCGCGGGGCGTGCTGCGGCGGCACCGGCTCATCGAGACCTACCTGGTCCAGGAACTGGGCTACACCTGGGACGAGGTCCACGGCGAGGCCGACGCGCTCGAGCACGCGGTCTCCGACCGGCTCATCGAGCGCATCGCGGCCAAGCTCGGCAACCCGGTCCGCGACCCGCACGGCGACCCCATCCCCGCGGCCGACGGCAGCGTCGAGGAGGTGCCGACCCGCCTGCTCGACGAGCTGGAACCGGGCGCGGTCGGGCAGATCGTGCGGGTGTGGGACACCGATCCCGACATGCTGCGCTACCTCGCCGACCACGCGATCGCGCTGGGGGAGCGGATCGAGGTCGTCGAGCGGCAGCCGTTCGGCGGTTCACTGGTGGTGAAGGTGGGGTCGGGCGCCGGGGCGGCGACGCACGCTCTGGGCAAGGAGATCGCGCAGGCCTTGAGCGTGGCCGTCTTCTGACGCTGCGCTTCGGCCGCTGAAGCCACGTAGGGTGTCGGGGTGCGCGCAGTCGTCTTCACCGAGTTCGGGGCAACACCGCAGGTCCGCGACCTGCCCGACCCGTCACCCGCCCCACACGGCGTGGTCGTCGCGGTCGAGGCGACCGGCGTGTGCCGCAGCGACTGGCACGGCTGGCGCGGCCACGACAGCGACATCACCCTCCCGCACGTGCCCGGTCACGAACTCGCCGGCCGGATCGTCGCGACCGGCGACCGGGTGCGCCGCTGGTCACCTGGTGACCGTGTCACCGTCCCGTTCGTGTGCGCCTGCGGCGCGTGCGAGCAGTGCGTCACCGGCAACCAGCAGATCTGCGCGAACCAGACCCAGCCCGGGTTCACGCACTGGGGATCCTTCGCCGAGCTGGTCGCCCTCGACCACGCTGACGTCAACCTCGTCCGCCTCCCCGACAGCCTCGGATCCACCACGGCCGCCGCCCTCGGCTGCCGCTTCGGCACCGCCTTCCGCGCCGTCCTGCGGCAGGGGCGGGCCACCGCCGGGCAGTGGGTCGCCGTGCACGGCTGCGGCGGCGCGGGCATCTCCGCGGTCATGCTCGCCGTCGCCGCGGGCGCGCGGGTCGTGGCCGTCGACCTCTCGCCGGAAGCCCTCGCGCTGGCCACGAAACTCGGCGCGGAAGCCACGGTCGACGCTGCGCAGGACACCGCCGCCGCCATCCGTGACATCACCGGCGGCGGCGCCCACGTGTCGCTGGACTGCGTCGGCCTGCCGCAGACCTGCGCGGCTTCCGTGGCGAGCCTGCGCCCGCGTGGCCGGCACGTCCAGGTCGGGCTGATGCCGCCGGGGCGGGGCGTGCCGCCGATCCCGATGCACCGGGTGATCGCCGACGAACTGGAAATCCTCGGCAGCCACGGCATCCAGGCCCACGAGTACCCGGAGATGCTCGCCGTGATCGAACGATCCACAATGGACCTCGATGCGCTGATCGGCCGGCGGATCACGCTGGACGAAGCACCGGCCGCGCTGATGGCGATGGACGATCCGGTCGGCGGCGCCGGCGTCACCGTCGTGGAGTTGCGCGTGTGAAGGCCCCGGGGAGCTACCAGGAGCTGGCGGAGCTGCTCCGGAGCCGGTTGCCGAAACTGGTCTCCGGGCAGCTGCGCATCGCGCACCTGCTGCTCGCCGACCCGGAGGGCACGGCCTACCGCGGCATCACCGAGGCCGCGCGGCTGCTGGAGGTGCGCGAGTCGTCGGTGACGCGGTTCGCGAACTCGCTGGGGCTGCCCGGATATCCCGACATCATGGAGCTGTGCCGCGCGTGGGTGGCCGAACAGGCGCAGGTGGCGCGGCGCGCCGAGCACGCCGGTGAGGCGGAACCGGGCGGCCTGCTCTCCGCGACGCTGGAACAGGAACAGACCAACCTGGCGCGCACGTTCGGTCACCTGGAGCGGGCGTCGTGGTTGCGGGCGGTGGAGCTGGTCGCGCGGGCGCCGCGCGTGCATGTGATGGGCCTGCGGGAGTGCCGGCCGGTGGCGGATCTGGCGGCGCAGCGGCTGGGTGAGATCCTGCCCGCGGTGCACCAGCTGGGCGGCGGTTCGCTGCCCGACGAGCTGAAGGAACTGCGCGAGGACGAGCTGCTGGTGGTGTTCTCGGTGCGCCGCTATGCCGCGGACACCGTGCGGGTGGCGGGGTATGCCAAGGAAACCGGGTTGCCGGTGGTGGCGCTGACCGACAACGCCGCGTCGCCGTTGGTGGAGTTCGCGGAGGTGGGGCTGTTCGCGGAGACCAGTGGGGTTTCGCACCGGCGGTCGCTGACCGCGCTGACCGCGCTGACGCAGGCCCTGATCACCGAGGTCGCGATCGAGCTCGGCGACCCGAAGCCGGACCACCGGCTGCTCGACACGCTGCACTTCTACTACTGACAACGAAAAACCGCCCTCCCCGCGCGTGGCGAGGAGGGCGGCTTTCTCAGCGGAACTCAGTACCGCCGGTCGACGACCGTTCCGTTCGGGTACCACTGGATGTAGCCCCACTGGAAGTTGTTCCGCCGTCCACCCGCCGAGGCGAACTCGCCCGTCGTCGGGTAGCCGAGGTACGACTTCTCCCAGCCCAGGGCCGCCCACCGGGCCCGGATCGCGCCGTAGATCTCGTGCGCGCCCGTCGACGGCGAGAAGTAGATCGACCCGTCCTTGCTGAAGTGGTTGTACCGGCCGATCCCGTCCGGCGTGATCAGCTCGTCGGTCACCGGGTAGCCCATCGGCCCGGCCTCCCAGCCGGTCTGCTGCCACACCTGCCGGATCAGGCCCCAGATCGAGTGGGCCCCGTTCGCCGGCGTCCAGTAGATCGACCCGTCCTTGCTGAAGTGGTTGTACCGGCCGATCCCGTCCGGCGTCACCAGCTCATCGGTCGTCGGGTAGCCGAGCGGGCCGGCCTCCCAGCCCTTCTCCGCCCACTTCTCCCGGATCGCACCCCAGATCGCGTGGGTTCCGGTGTTCGGCGAGAAGTAGATCGACGCCGTCAGCGTGCCGGGCGTGCCGATGTAGTGGTTGTACTTGCCCACCCCGTCCGGCGTGGTCAGCTCATCGGTCGTCGGCGCGCCGAAGCGGGTGTGACCGCCCAGCTCCAGGAACTTGCCCAGGATCGCGCCGTGGATCTCGTGCACGCCGGTCTGCGCCGACCAGTACATCCGGCCGTTGGCGTAGACCCGGTAGTTGACGTTGCCGTCCTGCACCTCGGGCGCGGTCGGGGCGCCCAGCAGCGCCCGCACCGCGGGGTCGCTGTTGTAGCGCTGGTCGATGGCCGTCGCGTAGGTCGCGGTCAGCGTCAGATCCGAGGTGACCGTCAACGTGCGCGTCCGGCTGGTCGCCCCGTTCTCCCAGGCGGAGAACTTGGACGCGCCGTCGGACGCGGTCTCCGCGGCCACCACGTCGAGCGTGACGCCCTCGGTCACCAGCGCGCTGTTCACGCCGCCCTCGGACGGGATCTGCAGCGACGCGGGCACGTTCGAGGTCAGCGTGAGCCGGTGCTGACGCGGCCAGGCCGTGTAGCTGGTGCTCGTGGACACGCCCGCGCTGTCGGTGGTCGTCGCCGTCAGGATCATCCGGGAGTCCGGGTGGTCGGTGAACGGGACGCTGAAGGTCGAGCCGCTGGCCCCCACGCCGGGGTGCGAGTGGCAGGTCTCCTCCTCCGGGCAGTGCAGCACGATGCTGGTCCAGTTGACCTGCAGCGCGCCGTCCTCGGCGTCGGTCGCGGTCGCCGACAGCGACACGGACTCACCGATCGCGAAGTTCTTCGCGGCCGGCTCGGTCAGCGTGATCACCGGCGTGTGGTTGGCCGGTGCGACGGTGAACGAGGTGGTCCCGGTCTTGTTGAGCGGGTCGCGCACGGTCAGCGTCGCGGTGAACGGGCCGTCGGCGGTGTAGGTGTGCGTGGTGGTCACGCCGGTGCCGGTCGTGCCGTCGCCGAAGTTCCACGTGTAGGTCAGCGCGTCACCGTCGTAGTCGGTCGACTCGGACGCGTCGAACGTGACGGTGCGGGTCGCCGGGTCGGAGGTGGTGGTCGCCTTCGCCACCGGGGCCGAGTTGCCCGTGACGTAGCTCAGGCGGCGCAGGTTGCCGGTGTAGATGTCGGCGTAGACGATGTCGCCGTTGGGGGCCGCGGCGAACTTGACCGGGCCGCCGATGTCGGTCGCCAGCGGAGGATCCTGCGGCGCCTGGGTCAGCGTGCCCGCGGTGTTCCAGCGCGCGGTCCACAGCTTCTTGCCGACGTAGTCGCCGAAGAAGAACGCACCCTGGTAGTCGGCGGGGTAGCTGGATCCGGTGTAGACGATGCCGGCGGTGATGCTGTTGCCCTGGTTGGAGGCGTCACCGTGGTGGTACTCCCACAGCGGCGCGCTGTTCGTCACCGACGCGCACCCGGGCAGGTCCGCGTAGCCGGGGGTGCGGTGGTTGCCTTCCCAGCACGGCCAGGCGTAGTTGCGGCCCGGCTGCACCAGGTCGAGCTCCTCCCACTCGTTCCAGCCGACGTCACCGACGACGGGCAGGCCGCTGCTGGGGTCGAGCGTGAACCGGAAGGGGCTGCGGAAACCGCTCGCGAACACCTTGCTGCGGGTGGCGGTGGGGTTGGCCGCGTCGTAGTACGGGTTGGTCGACACGCCGCTGCCGTTGGCGTTGATGTGCAGGACCTTGCCCTGGGGGCTGTTGACGTCCAGCGTCTTCAGCGCGTTCTCGTCGACGCGGGTGTAGTCGGCGTTGTCACCGGTGGACACCCACAGCGTGCCGTCGTCGGCCGCGATGAGACCGGTCATCCCGTGCACATCGGACCCGCCGGGCATCTCGAGCAGCGTCTGCTCACCGGTGATGCCGGTCGGCTCGGGGGAACCGGTGACCGTCCACTTCGCCAGGCGCAGCGTGAACGACGTCGCGCCGGGCACCGAGCGGATCAGGTAGATGGCCTTCGACGTGGCGTAGTCGGGCGCCACGGCCACGCTGACGAGGCCCAGGTCACCCTGGTTGCGTACGCTCAGGGTGCGCAGGGTCCGCGTGGTCTTGCCGTCGGTGGAGGTCCAGTTGAGCTTGCCGCCCTTGCCGGTGGTCAGGTAGCTGCCGTCCGGCAGGTAGGCGAAGTCGGTGAGGTCGAACGCGTTCTGACCGGTCGGCTGGTCGAGCAGCACGAAGCCGGGCGGTGGCGCGGCGGCGGCCTGCGGGGCCGAGATCGCCGTGACCAGGCCCAACGTGATCAGTCCCGTCCCGATGAACGCGAGTAAGCGTCTGGCTAACCACCGAGAGTGCATGTATCCCCCTTCCAGGCGTACGACTTCTCTTCGCCTGAAAGGGGGAATTCGTTGCTGACAGTTACCGATCTGTAATGCGAGATCGGCTACACGAACGCGCTCTGGCCGGTGATCGCCTTGCCGACGATCAGGGTGTTCATCTCGCGGGTGCCCTCGAAGGAGTAGATGGCCTCCGCGTCGGCGAAGAACCGCGCCACGTCGTAGTCCAGCACGATCCCGTTGCCGCCGAGCAGCTCACGGCACCAGGCCACCACCTCGCGCATGCGCGCGGTGACGAACGCCTTGGCCAGCGAGGACTGCTCGTCGCGGAAGATCCCGGCGTCCTGCAGCCGGGCGAGCTGGACCAGCATGCCCCACGAGGCGGTGATGTTGCCCAGGCTCTTGACCAGCAGGTCCTGCACGAGCTGGAAGCCGGCGATCGGCTTGCCGAACTGCTCGCGCTCCTTCGCGTACGCGAGTGCGGCCTCGTACGCGCCGATCATCACGCCCAGCGCCTGCCAGGCAACGCCGCCGCGGGTGGCGCGCAGGATCTCGGCGACGTCCCGGAACGAGCGGATGTTCTGCAGCCGGTTCGCCTCCGGCACGCGCACGCCGGTGAGGGTGATCTCGGCGTTCTCCACGATCCGGAACGCGACCTTGTTCTCGATCTTGACCGGTGCGAACCCCTCGGCCGGGGTCTCCACGACGAACCCCTTGACGCGGTTGTCGTCGACGTCGCGGGCCCACACGACGACCAGGTCGGCGAAGGTGGCGTTGCCGATCCAGCGCTTGGCCCCATTGAGCACCCAGGTGTCGCCCTCGCGCTTGGCGGTGGTGCGCATGCCGCCGGCCACGTCCGACCCGCCGAGCGGTTCGGTCATCGCGAACGCGCCGATCTTGTCCATCGCGGCCATGGCAGGCAGCCAGCGGTCGCGCTGTTCCTGGTCGCCGCCGGCGTACACGCTGTACATCGCGAGTCCGTTGTGGACACCGAAGAAGGTCGCCACGGACGCGTCGACGCGCGAGTACTCCGCGGCGAGCATCCCGGTCAGCAGGTGGCTGCCGCGCGGCAGCGGATCGCCGTAGCCCTCGTACGCCACGCCGGCCAGGCCCAGCTCCCGGAACTTGCCGATCAGCTCGCGGGGGAACTCGCCGCGCGCCCAGTACTCGTTGACCAGAGGCTTGACCTCGGCGCGCAGGAAGTCGCGGGCCTTGAGCAGCGTCTTGCGCTCCTCTTCGGACAGCAGGTCCTCGTAGCCGTAGAAATCGGCGCTCATTTCGTGTCTCCTTGTCCGCGGGCGGCGAGGATCGCGAGCTGCTTGCGGTCGCGCTCCGCCGCGAGTTCGGTGTATTCCCGGTCGCCGTAGGCCTTTTCCACGGCTTCGATGACGCGCTCGGTCGCCTCGGGGCTGTCGTCCGGCTGCCCGAGCGTCAGGCGCCGCATCGACGATCCGATGTGCGTGGCCAGGTGCCGGTAGCCGCCCGGCCCGCCGCCGAGGTGCGAGCCGAGGAACGGCCCGACCGCCGCCCAGCGCAGACCGAGCGAGTTGACCACGACCTCGTCCAGCCCGGCCGGATCGACCACACCCTCCTGCACCAGGTGGATCGCCTCGCGCTGCAGGGCGTTCTGCAGCCGGTTGCCCACGAAACCGGGAACTTCCCGGTGCTCGACGACCGGGACGCGGCCCAGGGAGCGGTAGAACTCCACGGCTTTCCGCACGGTTTCCTCGGTCGTGCGCGGGTTGGGGACCACCTCCACCAGCGGCATGACGTGCGGTGGGTTGAACGGGTGTCCAATCAGGACACGCGAGCCGTCGATCCCCGCGGTGAACTCGCTCGACGGGATCGCCGAGGACGAGCTGAGCAGCAGCGCGTGCGCGGGCGCCTCGGCGACGAGCTTGGCGAACAGCTCCCGTTTGAAGTCCAGGCGCTCGGGTCCGTTCTCCTGCACCACGTCCGCGTCGCGCACGGCTTCGCTGACCGAGGCCGCGATGTGAACGTCGAGGTCGCCCACCGCTTCCACGAGGTCCGGGCGCGGGTCGCTGACCCGCACTTCGTGCCCGTGCCCGGCGAACAGCGCGGCCCAGGACAGGCCGATCGTGCCGGCGCCGATCACCGCGATCTTCATGACGCCTCCAGGTAGTCGTGCACCGGGGTGACCGGCGCCAGGGTGAGATCGGTCAGCACGTGGCTCGCCGAGACGACCTCCCGCACGGGCAGATCGGCCAGCGGGGCCAGGACGTGCTCGAACAGCTGCAGCCGCGCGGGCCCGGTCCACGCCTCCTTGACCGTCACGTCGGTGATCCGGGTGCGGACCAGCTCGGCGACGCGTGGACGGCCGTCGTAGCCGGGGACGATCTTGAGCATGAACGTCGGCACGGCGATCTGCTCGCGGGCCTCGCCGGGGTCCAGGCGGTGGTGCTTGTAGCCCATGGTCGCGGTCGCGACCCGCAGCGTGCCGTAGTCCAGCGTGCCCACCAGTGCGCCGTGGTCGACGCACAACCGTGGCGCGCCAACGGTTTTCGGGTAGGCGCTGACCTCGCGGCCGGACGCTGTGGCCGGGAAGTTGTCCAGGTACATCGCGTGCAGGTACTCGCCGCGCTCGTCGCCGAGCCGCACCGGGATCGCCTGCCCGGCCTCGGTGTACGGGCCGTACCCGCTCACGTCGCCCATCCGCATCACCTCGAAGCGCACCAGGGGCTCGTCGACCTCCAGCGGTTCCGGAACGACGGCTCGTAGCGCGTCCCGATCGGTGCGGTAGACGATGTTGAGGTACTCGCGATCGGTGAACCGCGGCACGGTCGGCGCGTAGGCCGGGCTGGTCAGGGGCGTGGTGAGGTGTTGCGCGACCGCGGTGGCCTTCATCGTCCGCTCACCTCGCGCAGGACCTCCTCGGTGTCCGCGCCCGGGACCGACGGCAGGCGGCGGATTTCGGCCGGCGTCTCCGAGAACCGCACCGGGATGCCGGCCGTGCGGATCGCGCCCTCGGTCGGGTGCTCGACCAGCTGGATCAACCCGCCGTCGCGGACGTAGGGGTCCTCCTCGGCCCGGTCGAGTTCCAGCACCGGCGCCATCGGGATGCTGTGCTTCGCGCACACCTCCGCCCACTCCGCGGTGGTCAGCGCCGGAGCGCACTCCTCGATCAGGGCGGCCAGCGCGTCCTTGTCCGCCGCGTCCACGTAGTCGCCGTTCACGCGCGGGTCCTCGGCCAGCTCGGGCCGCCCGGCCGCGGCGAAGAAGTCGCGGAAGTTCCGCGGGTTGTACGGGATCACGCACGCCAGGCCGTCCTTGGTGCGCACCGCGCGGTGACCCTGCCCCATCGACAGCGGGAACCCGGTGGGCGCCGACGGCGGCTCGAACGTGTGCCCGGCGAGGTGCTCGACCAGGTTGAACGCGATCAGCGTGTCCGTCATCGGGACCTCGATGCGCTGGCCCCGCCCGGTCCTGCGCTGGTGCAGCAGCGCGGCGAGCACCGAGTAGGCGATGGTCAGCGCGGACACCTTGTCACCGAGGATCGTCGGCAGGTACACCGGCTTGCCCAGCGCCCGGTTGGCGATGTCGACCAGCCCGGACGCGGCCTGCACGGTCTCGTCGTAGGCGGCGTGGCCGGCGCGGTCGGAGTCGCCGCGGAAACCCTGCGCGTGCGCGTAGACCAGCTTCGGGTTGCGGCGGGACAGCTCGTCGTAGGTCAGGCCCAGCCTGCCGAGCGCGCCGGGCCGCATGTTGGTGATCAGGGCGTCCGCGGTGTCGATCAGCGCGAGCGCCCGCGCCCGCTGCTCGTCGTCCTTGAGGTCGAGGGCCACGCTGCGCTTGTTGCGGTTCACGGCCATCGCCAGCGCGGTCATGCCCGGCGTGGTGCGGTAGTGCCCGTTGCGGGCCGAGTCGCCGGGCGCCTCGATCCGGATGACATCCGCGCCCAGGTCGCCGAGGATCTGCGCGGCGTAGGGGCCCATCACCACCGTGGAGAGGTCGATGACCCGGATCCCGTCGAGTGGACCACTCATTCCTGCTCCTCGTTCTCGTCCTCACCTGACAATTCGACGGTAGGCCGGAAAACGCGGAAAGGGAATGATCAATGCGCGAACATTGGTATGACCACAGCGGTCATACCAATTGCCGGAAAACCTCCCTGGCGTCCGCGACGAGCCCGGTCAGCTCGGCGCCGTCGCACGCCCGGTCACGCCGCCAGATCAGGCCGGTCCGCAGCTCGGGGTGGAAATCCGTGATCGGGAGCACGGCCACGTTCTCGACGCTGTAGTTGCGCATCGGGCTGCGCGGGTCGAGCATCGAGACGGTGAACCCGAGCCCGCTCGCGACGATCTCGGCGACCCCGGAATAGTCCGTCTGCGGCGGTTTGAGGCGTTTCTTCACACCTGCCGCGCGCAATTCCTGGTCCAGTTGTTCGAAATACAACGGTTGCGCTTCCGGTGGCACCGGCACGTACGGCAGGTCCGCGAGGTCGGTGAGGCTCAGCGAGTCGCGGCCGGCGAACCGGTCGGCGGGCACGACGGCGCCCAGCGGTTCCGACAGCACCCGCACGACCTCCAGCGCGGGGTCGCTCACCGGCAGCCGGACCAGCGCGAGGCTCAGCCGGCCGTCGTGCACCGCCTCGATCAGATCGCTGGTGCGGCCGGGCCAGCGTTTGAGGTCGAACCGGTCGCGGCAGCGTTCCTCCAGCTCCTGCACGCGGGCCCGCAGATCGGGGTGCAGCCCGGCGGGCACCCCGATGAGCGCCATCCGGTGCCGGGGCCCGATGGCCTCGCGCAGGCGCCACGGAATCGCGTTGAAGTGTTCCAGGGCTTCGCGTGCCAGCGGGAGGAGCGCGGCGCCGGCGTCGGTCAGCTCGACGCTGTGCGTGCTGCGCCGGAACAGCTGGTGCCCGAGCTCGTGTTCGAGGTCCTTGATGCGCTGGCTCAGCGGGGACGCGGCCATGTGGAGCTTGCGGGCGGCCTGCGAGAAGTTCAGCTCCTCGGCCACCACGACGAAGTAGCGCAGGTGAAAGATCTCCACCCGGCCGAGCTTACGGGCGGCAGAGGATGATCAGGATGCAGCTCGGGGGCGTGCGCGACGGGGTGGTGGTGGTCGTGGTGTCACCGCCGGGCGCGGTGCCGGTCTGGCTCGGGCCGGTCTGCCCGGGCGGCGACCCCGGATCGGTGCTCGAGGCCGGCGGCTGGTTGGAGTCGGTCACCGTCACCGTTTCGGTGGAGGTGCTGGTGCGCGGTTTCGTGGACCACGGGATGCCGTTGCCGGGTGCGTCGGCGTCGGTGGCCTGGTTGGTGACCACGACGCGGGACGAGCTGTTGGTGCGCTCGGTGGTGTGCGGGTTCTCCGGGACGCCACCGCCGGCGAGGCCACCGGTCGGCCCGGACGGGAGGCTGAACAACGCGGCGTCGTCGGTGGGCTGGGTGTCCGCGCCGACCTTGACCAGGATCGCGGCGAGCCCGCACCCCAGGACGACGGCCAGCATCACGGCCACCACCTGGAACCGGGATCTCGGCGCGCGCGGCTGTTCCGTCCAGCCCTCGCGCTCGAGCAGTTCGGCCACCGACACTTCGTCGTTCACCGGACCCACCTTTCGAGACGCGAAGGCATACCGACAGTTGCGCGCATTTGTACCGCAACCGGGTGATGCCGATACACGCGGGGCGGGAAAACGGCGTCCAAATTACGGTCAGTGTTGGGAAATCGCTCCAAGCAACTTCCGTACCCCATCAATCGCACGTTCGAAGGGTTCCGCGGAACTGGCCGCCCGAGCGAGCACGTAGCCGCCCTGGACGACCGCGGCGAGGGTAACCGCGGTGGCGTCCGGATCCAGATCGGCGGGCAGTTCGTTGCGTGCGACGCCGTCGGCGAGGACCTCGGCGAGCCGGCGCCGGAGCCAGTCGAAGGTCTCGTGCACCGGCTGCCGCAGGTCCTCGCTGGCGACGATGTCCGGGTCCTGGGCCAGCCGCCCGACCGGGCACCCGCGCAGGACGTCCCGCTCACGCAGGAGGTACTTCTCGATCCGGTCGAGCGCGGTGCCACCACCGGCGAGCAGGGCCTCGGTCTCGGCACGCAACTCCTCGGCGGTGCGGCGGATGGCGGCGAGCGCGAGGGCCGGTTTGCCGCTGAAGTGGTGGTACATGCTGCCCTGGCCGGCCTGCGCGCGCTGCTGGATGGCCTTCGGGCTGGTGCCGACGTAGCCGCGGTCCCGCAGCAGCTCCTGCGTGCTGCGGATCAGCCGCTCCGAGGTGTCCACGGCTCCACTGTACCTACCGGTAGATCGCGTCAGAGCAGCTCGGGAGCGTGCTCGCGCACCGCCGCCAGCACCTCGTCCACGCTGGGGTTCACCATGGCCGTCGGGCCGACGAAGACCGTGGGCACCGTCTCGTTGCCGTTCGCGGCCTCGCGGACCCGTTCGGCCGCTCCCGGCTCCTCCCAGATGTTCACCTCGGTGAACGGCAGGCCGGCCCGCTCCAGGCCGGCCCGCAACGCCATGCAGAAGCCGCAGCCGGGGCGCCAGTAGAACTCCACGGGAGTGCTCATGCGTTCAGGTTAGCCATCACGGGATGACTTTACGCTTGCGCAGCTCGTCGAAGATCGACAGGAACATCTCCTCGGTGTCGACGAACTCGTGGAACCCGAACCGGCGAGCCTTCGACCCGTCCGCGATCACGTCGTAGTCCCAGCCGAAGACGAAGTCGCCGAAGCGCCACGAGGACACCTCGCCGAACGACGGCTCCAGCCCGTACCGCTCACGCATCGCGTTCCACAGCGGCTCCTTGTCCGCCATGACCGTCTCCAGCGACATCTGCAGCGGCGGCGCCACTTCCAGGTCGAACCACCGGGCCAGCTTCGGCCACAGCTCGTGCCACCGGAACAGGTCGCCGTTGTTGATGTTGAACGCCTGGTTGCCGCAGCGCTCGTCGGTCGCCGCCCACACGGTCGCCTTCGCGAGCAGCCCGGCGTCGGTCATCTCCAGCAGCGACGTGTACGCACCGGGCTTGCCCGGGAACCGCAGCGGTACGCCGAGTTCCTTCGAGATCGAGGCGTACACCGCGATCACGGTCGCCAGGTTCATCGGGTTGCCGAGCGCGAACCCGCACACCACCGACGGCCGCAGCGCCGACCACGTCCACGCCTTGCCCCGTTGCCGCTGCTCCAGGAAGTTCTGCTGGTCCACATTGAACTCCGGCGGCAGGTGCCCGGCGTCGTCCTCGCGGGCCGGCGTCTTGAACGGGCCGAGGTGCGCGCCGTAGACCTTGTAGCCCTGCATGAGGCTGATGTGCCGCAACCCGCGGGCGACCGGCTCGATCGCGTCCACGAGGTTGACCAGCATCCCGACGTTCGGCCCGACCAGCTCGGCCCACGTCGGCTTGTCCTGGTAGGCCGCGTAGAAGACGTGCGTCACATCGGTCAGCCCGCCGAGCTTGTCCCGGGCGTCGGCCGGGTCCAGCAGGTCGACCGCGACGTGGCGGACGCGCCCGCGGCCCGTCCCGCCGCGCCGGGACAGCCCGATCACCTCCCAGTCCCCGAGCGAGACCAGGTGGTCGACGAGGTTGCGGCCGATGACCCCGTTCGCCCCGGCGACCAGGGCGACTTTGCGTTCCGTGCTCATGAGCCCAGGTTCCGCCGCCGCGAGCGATAAGTCCAAGTCCCGTTGGTACCGGGACCCATGAACGCTCTTTATGCGCCCCAGGTGCGTCCGGTGATCCGCTCGTAGACCTCGATGTAGCGGGCGCGGGTGGTGGCCACCACGTCGGCCGGGATCTCCGGCGCGGGCGGCGTCTTGTCCCAGCCGGTGCCGCTGACCCAGTCACGCACGTACTGCTTGTCGAACGAGAACTGCGGGCGGCCCGGCTGCCACCGGTCGGCCGGCCAGAACCGCGACGAGTCGGACGTCAGGACCTCGTCGCCGAGGGTCAGCACGCCGTCGGCGTCCCAGCCGAACTCGACCTTGGTGTCCGCGACGATGATCCCGTTCGCGGCGGCCCGCTCGGCGCCCGCGCGGTAGATCGCCAGGGTCAGCTCCCGCAGGCGCTCCGCGGTCTCGCGGCCCTCCTGCGCGATCACGTCGTCGAAGGTGATGAACTCGTCGTGGCCCTCGGTCGCCTTGGTGGTCGGCGTGAAGATCGGCTCCGGCAGCTTGCTGCCCTCGACCAGGCCCGGCGGCAGTGCGACGCCGGACACGGTGCCCTGCTTCTGGTACTCCTTCAGGCCGAGGCCGGTCAGGTAGCCGCGCGCGATGCACTCGACCTGCACCATCTTCAGCGGCTTGACGCGGATCGCGCGGGCGGCGAACTCCTCGGGCACGTCGGTGGACACGACGTGGTTCGGCACGATCTCCGCGAGGTGCTCGAACCACCACAGCGACAGCTGGGTGAGCAGCTTGCCCTTGTCCGGGATCGGAGTGGGCATCACCACGTCGTAGAGCGAGATGCGGTCGGATGCGACGAGCAGGATGTCGTCCCCGTCGGAGTACAGCTCCCGGACCTTGCCCGCGTAGATGTGCTTCATCGTCCCGTCCCGTGTCGCCGGATTTCGCCGCGCCCATCCTACGGTGCTGCTCAGCGAGCATTGACCTCGACATTACTAGAGGTTCTAGCTTCGGGATCATGGAACGGATTCCCTGGCCCGTGTGGCGGATCTCCCTGGTGATCGTCTTCGGCGCCTTCGTCGGCATGCTGGACTCGTCACTGGTCAACGTCGGTCTCGACCGCATCGGCACGGACCTGGGCGCCTCGCTCGGCGAGGTGCAGTGGGTGACGACCGCCTACCTGATCGCGCTCGCCGTGTCGCTGCCGCTGTGCGGGTGGCTCGGCCGCCGCATCGGTGTCGGGCGGCTGTGGCTGGGCGCTTTCGCGGCGTTCACCGTCGCGTCCGGGCTGTGCGCGCTGGCCGGCGACATCGGGTGGCTCGTCGCGCTGCGCGTCGTGCAGGGCCTGGCCGCCGGGCTGCTGACCCCGGCCGGGCAGACGATCCTCGGCCAGGCGGTCGGCCCCGCGCGGCTCGGGCGCGTGATGAGCATCCTCGGCATCGCGGTGAGCAGCGCGCCCGCGATCGGACCGACCGTCGGCGGGGTGCTGCTGGACTCGCTGTCCTGGGAGTGGCTGTTCCTGATCAACCTGCCGATCGGCGCGATCGGGGTGGCGCTCGGGCTGAAGTACGTGCCGCGCGGTGAGCCGGGTGGCGCCGGACGGCTGGACTGGACCGGGTTCGCGCTGGTCGGGCTCGGGTTGCCGCTGTTCGTCTACGCGCTCACCGCGGTCGGTGAGGGCGGCGGCGGGATCGGCCCGTCGGTGCTGGTGGCGCTGGCGCTCGGCGCGGCCGGCCTGGTGGTGTTCGCGCTGCGGTCGTGGCGGCGGGAGCGGCCGCTGCTGGACCTGCGGCTGTTCGGCAACCCGGTGTTCGCGGCGGGCACGGTGTCCAGCCTGTTCATCGGCGCCGCGATGTTCGGGGCGATGCTGCTGTTCCCGCTGTACTTCCAGATCCTGCGCGGCGCCGACGTGGTGACGACCGGGCTGTCGCTGTTGTCGCTCGGCCTGGGCACGATGGTGGTGCTGCCGCTGGCCGGGTGGCTGACCGACCGGTACGGCGGCGGGATCGTCGCGCTCGCCGGCGGGGTGTTCACCGTGCTCACCACGGCGCCGTTCGCCGTCCTCGGCGCGGACGCGGACCCGGTGCTGCTGCAGGTGCTGCTGTTCCTGCGCGGGATGGCGCTGGCGCTGTCGGCGTCGCCGGCCGGGACCGCCGCGTTCACCGCGGTGCGGCGCGAGCAGCTGCCGGACGCGACGACGATGCTGAACATCCTGATGCGGGTCGGCGGCGCGGTCGGCGGCGCGATGTCCGCGATCGTGCTGTCCCGGTTGCTGCCCACCGGCGCCGAGCACGCCTTCCAGGTCGCGTTCTGGTGGCTGACCGGCGCTTCGGTGATCGCGCTGGGTGCCGCGTGGTGGCTGTGGCGAGCGCAGCAGCATGAGCGGGTCCGCGCGGTTCCGGTCGCGGCATAAGCTTCGTTCATGACCCTGCGCCAGCTGGAGTACCTGGTGACCATCGTCGACGCGGGCTCGTTCACGCGGGCGGCCGAGCTGCTGCACGTGACGCAGCCCGCGTTGTCGCACCAGGTGCGGGCGCTGGAGCGGGCGACCGGCGGACCGCTGCTGGAACGGCTGCCGCGGTCGGTGCGGCTGACGCCGATGGGCCGGGCGATGCTGCCGCACGCGCGGGCCACGCTGGCGGCGGCGCGGAAGTCGGTGGCCGCCGCGCGGCAGGCGGCCGGGCTGCAGTGCGGCGAGATCATGGTCGCGACGGTGTACTCGGTGAGCCTGGGCGTGCTGCCCCCGGTGCTCAAGGCGTGGCGGCGGGCCCATCCGGAGGTGCACGTGCGGCTGTTCGAGCACCGGCACGCCGACGAACTGGCCGCCGCCATGGCCCAGGGGCAGGCGGATCTCGCCGTCGGGCCGCCACCGTCCGATTGGGACGGTCCGGTGCACCCGCTGGGCGAGGAGGAGTTCGTCGTCGTGGTGCCGCCGGACGATCCGGCCGCGGACGGCACGCGGGTGCGCCTCGCGGACCTCGCCGAGCGGGAATGGGTGCACTACGCGCCCGGCAACGGGCTCGCCGATCTGCTGGACCAGGCCTGCGCGGCGGCCGGGTTCCAGCCGCGCGCCGCGGTGCGGACCGAACAGACGGCCGCGGCGCCGTCGCTGGCCGCGGCCGGTCTGGGTCCGGCGCTGGTGCCGGCGAACGTGCTGCCGCCCCGGTTCGCCGGGCACCTGCTGCGCCCGGACCCGCCGGTGCGACGCCGATTGGCGGCGTACACGCGCCCGGGTGGCGATCCCGTTTCCGCGGCGTTCACCGAAATCCTCCGCCGCAAGGCCGTTCTGGTGCCGGGCCACGTGCAGCGGTGCCTGAATTGACCCGGCTGTTCCCTGCCGATCGGCTATATTCCAGCCTCTGCCGACCAACTGGGAGGGTCCATGCGGGAGAGCCACCGGCTGTCCGATGACCAGCTCCGGGCCTGGGTGCAGTACCTGGGCGCGCAGACCCTCGTGCAACGCGCGCTCGAACGGCACCTGCACGAGGCAGCGGGCATTTCCCATGCGGAGTACGAAATCCTCACCAGGCTGGACGGCGCGCCGGACCGCCGGATGCGCATGGGCGAGCTGGCCGCCGTGCTGTTCTCGCCGGGCAGCAGGCTGAACTACCGGATCACCCGGCTGGCCGGCCTCGGCTGGGTCCGCCGCGAACAACACCCGACGGACCGCCGCGGCCTGTACGCCGTGCTGACCGCGGAGGGAGCCGATTTCCTCCACCGCGTGACGCCCGGATACCGCCAGGCCGTGCACGATTCCGTGGTGGCCCCCCTGAGCGACGACGAGTTCGCCGAGCTGGGCCGGATCAGCCGGAAGCTGTTCCAGCACCACCTCGGCCGCGGGGATTAGGGCACCAGGACCAGACGCCCCCGCAGCCCGCCGTCCCGCAGCCGCGCCGCCGCTTTCGCCGCGTCGGCCAGGGGGAGGGTGCCGGCCACCGCCACGTCAGGTGCCCGGCCGCGGCCAGCCGGGACAGCCCGGTGAGGGCCACACCGTCGGCCTTGATCCGCACCGGGCGGATCCGGATGCCCCGGTAGTTGTCCGGCCCGTTGCCGATCACCGCCACGAACGCGCCGCCGTCCTTGACCGCGTCCAGCGCCGGATAGCCCAGCACGGCCGCGTCGATCGCGCCGTCGACCCCGCCCGGCACCCGCTTGCGCACCCCCTCGGCGAGGTTCTCTCCTCGTCGCGCGCGCTCGCGGCCGCGACCACCCGGAGCCCGCGTAGCGCGGCGAGTTCGACCGCGAACCCGCCGGCCGCGCCGGTCACCAGGAGGGTCCGCCCCGTCCGGTGCCGGTGCGACGGCGTCCGCGTCGAGGACGATGTGCTCCGCCCACGCGCCGAGCGGGCCGGCCGGCCTGGTCCGCAGCCCGATCACCGCGTCCCCGGGCGCGAACGCCACCCCGGCGCCGGCCTCCTCGACCACGCCGGCCACGCCCGTCCGGGCGAACAGCCCGGCCGCCGACACCCGGATCACCGCACGCATTCTTCGTCTCCTCCGGAATGAATCGATGGCGCCTGCAGTCGTTCAGAACCGGAGGTGCCGCAACGCGCATCCCACGGTCGAGGAGATCGAGCAGGCGCGCGCCGCCTACGACGGCTGAGGCGGCCTTGCCAGGAAGTCCGCGAGGACGGAGTTGAACTCGGCGGCGCGTTCCAGGCGAGGACCAGTGCGCGGATCCGCTCCGGGAAGAGGTGGTGCCACTCCATCACGATCTGCCCGCCCATCGACAGCCCGCCGAGGACGAATCCGCAGTGGAGGCCAGCGCCCGTGGCGCGACCATTGGGGCGCCGGTGTGGTTCCGCGGTTGACCACCAATTCCGTTCTCCCCGCCGCCGTCGCCCGGGCGCAGTGCTAGCACTGCTAGACGAACGAGCGGTAGAAATGCTAGCGTTGCCATGTTGCCTATCAACGCTAGCATTCCAGGAGAGAGATCCCCATGCTCAACGCACTCGAGGTGTTCACGACCGTCGTCGTCGGCGTGATGGTGGGGGTGGAGTTCTCTGTCGCCTTCGTCATCAACCGCATCCTCGACCACCTGCCGGACGACAGCGCCCTGCGCGGCCGCGCCTACGGCGGCCGGATGCTCGGCGCCGTGATGCCGGTCTGGTACATCACCTCGGTCGTCCTGGTCGCGATCTGGGCGATCGCCGGGTGGCAGCACGGCACCGGTCTCGTGGTCACCGCCGGCGCGCTGCTGATGGTCAGCGTGCTCATGTCGGTCCTGCTGCTCGTCCCGATCAACAACCGCAGCAAGACGTGGACCCCCGAGAACCGGCCCGCGGACTGGAAGCAGCAGGCGAACCGGTGGGACCGCTTCCACTACGGCCGCGTCGCCGTCATCATCGCCGCCTTCGTCCTGCTGGCCGCGGCGCTCGGTTCCTAGGACGCCTGAGGCAGCGTCGCCAGGAAGTCCGCGAGGACGGAGTTGAACTCCACGGTGCGTTCCAGGTTGGGCATGTGCGCCGCGCCCGTGATGACCGCCAGTTCGGCGCCGGGGACGTGCGCGTGCAGGAATTCGGCCTCGGCGACCGGGGTGTACTCGTCCTGGTCGCCGACGACGACCAGTGTCGGCACGCGGATCCCGGCCAGCGTCGGCACGTAGTCCGGGCGCTCGGCCCGGCCCCGCAGCGCCGCCGCCGCGCCCTCCGGCGAGGTCGAGCGCATCATGCGGTGGACGTGCTCGGCGAGGTCCGGCATCGCGGCGACGTTGGCGGGCGCGACCATCTTCGTGAGGACCTCGTCGGCGTACGGGCGGAGCCCTTCTCGGAGCAATCGCTCGGCCATCTCGGTGCGATTGCGCTTGCCCGCCTCGGTCTCGGCGCGGGGCGAGGTGTCGGCGAGGACCAGTGCGCGGATCCGCTCCGGGAAGAGGCGGTGGCACTCCATCACGATCTGCCCGCCCATCGACAGCCCGCCGAGGACGAACTCGCCGACGTCCAGCCGGTCCAGCAGCGTTTCCAGGTCGCGGGCGAACACCGTGAGCGGCGTCTTGCCGGGCACCACCGTCGTTTCGCCGTACCCGCGGAGGTCGGGCACGATGACGCGCCAGCCGCGCTCGCTGAAGTGGTCCAGCTGCGGCCGCCACATCGAGCGGTCGAACGGGTGGCCGTGGACCAGGACCAGCGCGGGGCCCGAGCCCTTGTCGTCGAAGGCGATGTCGATCGTCATGCCCCGACCGTAGATCCGGTGATATGCTCGGTGCAATACCAATATTGCTCTCGGTGCAATGTGGGGTGTGGATGGACTACCGGACGATCGCGGACTCGGTCGCCGCCGACGTCGCCGCCGGGCGGCTCCGCCCGGGTGACCAGCTGCCGCCGCAGCGCCGGTTCGCCCGGCAGCGCGGGATCGCGGTCTCCACCGCGGCCCGGGTGTACGGCGAGCTCGTCCGGCGCGGGCTGGCGGTCGGCGAGACCGGGCGGGGCACGTACATCCGCGCCGCGCCGAAGCCGGAGTCCGCGCTGGCCGAACCCGCGGGCGCGACGGTGGACCTGGAGCTGAACTTCCCGGTCCTGCCGGAACAACCCGGGTTGATCGTCGCGAGCCTCGGCCCGGTGCTGCGACCGGACCTGCTGGTCCAGGGGCTGGGGCCGTCCGTCGTGACCGGGACCGCCGAAGCGCGCGCGGAGGCCGCGCGGGTGCTGGCACGGGGCGAGTGGGCGCCGGACGCGGGGGATGTGGTGTTCACCGGCAACGGCCGCCAGGCGATCGCCGCCGCGATGGCCGCGCTGGTCCCGGCGGGCGAGCGGCTGGGGGTCGAGGCACTGACGTACCCGGTGGTGAAGGGCATCGCGGCGCGGCTCGGGGTCACGCTGGTGCCGCTGGAGATGGACTCGTCCGGTGTGGTGCCGGACCTGCCGCCGCGGTTGCGGGCGGTCTACCTGCAGCCGGTGCTGCACAACCCGCTGGGCGTGACGATGCCCGCGGCGCGGCGGGCCGAGCTGGCCGAGGCGGTGCGGGAGCGGGACCTGCCGGTGATCGACGACGGCATCAACGGCTTCCTGCGGCCGGACGTCGCGCCCCTGGCGGAGCTCGCGCCGGAGCGGACGATCGTGCTGGACAGCCTCTCGAAGCGGCTCGCGCCCGGGATGACGCTGGGTTTCGCGGTGGCGCCACCGGTTCTGCGTGATCGGCTGGCTGCCGCGGTGCGGTCGGGCGGCTGGGCGGCCGCGCAGTTCCCGCTGACGGTGGCGACGCGCCTGATGGCGGACGGCACGCTGGCGAAGATCGAGGCCGCCAAGCGCGACGACGCGATGGCGCGGCAGGAGCTGGTCCGCACGCGGCTGGCGGGCTTCTCGGTGCGGGCGGATCCGCGGGCCTACCACTGCTGGTGGCAGCTACCGGAGCCGTGGCGGGCGGAAACCTTCGTGGCGGCAGCCGCGCGGCGCGGCATCGCGGTCACCCCGGCCGCGGCGTTCGCCGTAACCCCCGGCCGAGCCCCCACCGCCGTGCGGCTCGCACTGGCCTCCCCGAGGCTCGACGTGCTGGCCGGGGCGCTGGACACGCTGGCCGCACTGGCGCGAAGCAGCCCGGAGGACAGCGGAATCGAGTGACGCCGGGCGCTGGCCGCGCACTCACCGCGGGGAGCGCCGGGGCCAGCCACCCGCCGTCTGTGTCCGCTCACCCCCGGTTCAGGGGATGGTCGCCCCGGGCCAAGGCGGTCACGGGGGCAACCTCTCCTCGTCCGGCCATCCGCCCCCGCCGGTCATCGCCTTCCCTGCCGCGGGCACCAGGATCGAGTGAATTCTCGCCGCGCGGGACGGCCCCGCCGAGCCTAGGTTCGGGCCATGACCAGCGAACACAGCGGCCCGCGCGGCCTCGCCGGTGATCTGCGGGACGCGATCGCCCCGCGGACCGTTCTGCTCGTCCTCGGGGTGCTGCTCCTGCAGCTCGGCTTCATCCTGTCCTACGTCGGCGCCTTCCACAGCCCCACGCCGCACCGGATCGCCGTCGCCGTCGTCGGTCCACAAGAGACGGTCGACCGGATCAACGCCATCGACGGCACCCCGATCGAGGCGTCGCCGAGCCCCGACCCGGCCGACGCGCGCCAACGGGTGCTCGACCGCGACGTCGAGGCGGCTTACCTCATCGACACCGCGGGCACCACCGACACCCTCCTGGTCGCGACCGCCGCGGGCCCCGCCCTCGCCACCGCCGTCGAGCAGGTCTTCACCCAGCTCGACGCCGCGCAGAACCGCACCCTCACCGTCACCGACCTCGTCCCACCACAGCCCGGCGACGCGCGTGGGCTGACCGCGTTCTACGCCGTCGTCGGCTGGCTCGTCGGCGGCTACCTCGCCGCCGCCGCGCTCGGCATCGCGAAGGGCGCCCGGCCGGCGACCCTGCGCCGCACGGCGATCCGCCTCGCCGCGATGGTGCCCTACGCGATCGTGTCCGGCCTGGGTGGCGCGCTGGTCGTCGACCAGGTCCTCGGCGCGCTGACCGGGCACTTCCTGTCCCTGTGGTGGATCGGCGCGGCCCTCACCTTCGCCGCGGCGACCGTGACGATGGCCTTCCAGGTGCTGTTCGGCGTCATCGGCGTCGGCATCACCGTGCTGATCTTCGTGATCCTCGGCAACCCGAGCGCGGGCGGCGCCTACCAGACCGAACTGCTGCCGCCGTTCTGGCGCGCGATCGGCGACTGGTTGCCGAACGGCGCCGGCACCGAGGCGATCCGCGACGAGGTCTACTTCGCCGGCAACGCGACCGGCGGGCCGATCGTGGTGCTGGTGGTCTGGGGCGTCGCCGGGCTCGTGGTGACCCTGCTCGCCTCGGCGTTCCGGATTCGCCGGGAAAATGCCGCGAATTCCATTACCCTGACCGGATGAAGGAACGCCCGCTGCCCAGTGGCGCCGAAGCCCAGGCCATGATCGCCGAGGCGCGCAAGGCGCTGTGGGTCATGGTCGGGTTCCTCGCCGTCATCTGGATCGTGCAGATCGTCAACTGGGCCACCGACTACGCGCTCAGCTTCGACTTCGGCATCCGCGCCCGCGAGCTGAGTTCGCTGCCCGAGGCGCTGACGGCCCCGTTCCTGCACTTCAGCTGGGGACACATCGAGAGCAATTCCGGGCCGCTGTTCATCTTCGGGTTCCTCGCCGCCTACCGCGGGGTGCGGAAGTTCTTCGGTGTCACGGCGCTGATCGTGATCGGCAGCGGGCTCGGCGTGTGGCTGGTGTCGCCGGCGAACGGGGTGACCGCCGGCGCGAGCGGTGTCGTGCTGGGATATTTCGGCTACATCATCGTGCGGGGACTGTTCGACCGGCGGCCGATCGACCTCGTCATCGGGCTGGTGATGGCGTTGTGCTTCGCCTACCAGTTCACCGCGCTGCTGCCCGCCGAGGAGGGCATCAGCTGGCAGGGGCACCTGTTCGGGTTCGGTTCGGGCGTGATCGGCGGCTGGGTGTTCCGGGAGCGGCGGCGCAAGCAGGTCGAGCCCGCGCCGGCGGACCCGACGGTCATGCTGGATCCGCCGAAACAGCCCTGATCCCGGCGAACAGGTCGTCCTCGGGCGGGTCGGCCGGGACCAGCGAGCGGGCCAGCACGTAGTCCTCGGTGGGCCACACCTCGCGTTCGACGTCGCGCGGGTGGCGCAGGAAGCCGTGGGCGGGGTCGACCTGGGTTTCGTGGGCGAGCAGGGCGCGGTCGCGGACGTCGAAGTAGTCCGCGCAGTGGATTCGCGTGGTGATCGGGATTTCGGTGTCCGGCAGTTCGGCCAGGACCTCGCCCATGGCGGAGTCGAGGCCGCGTGCGGTGAGCGCGTCGTGCATGGCCTGGAACCACTGGCGGCTCAGGGTGGCGAGGTAGTAGAGCTTCGCGATCTGCCAGGGCGTGCCGGTGACGGCGTCGAACGCGGTGACGGCGACCTCGTGGGTGCGGATGTGGTCCGGGTGCGGGTAGCCGCCGGTCTCGTCGTAGGTGACGAGCACGTCCGGGCGGAACTCGCGGATGACCTCGACGAGCCTGTGCACGGCGGTGCCGAGGGGTTGCCGGGCGAAGCTGTCCGCGGGCGGGTCGTCGGTCAGGCCGGAGTCGCGGAAGCCGAGGAACCGTTGCCGCACACCGAGGATCTCGCGCGCGCGGGCCATTTCCCGGCGGCGGATCTCGGGCAGGTTGGCGCGGATCTCGGGGGTGTTCAGGCGCGGGTTGAGGACGTCGCCGCGCTCGCCGCCGGTGCAGGTGACGACCAGGACGTCGGCTCCTTCCGCGGCGTAGCGCGCCAGCGTGGCGGCGCCCTTGCTGGACTCGTCGTCGGGGTGGGCGTGGACGGCCATCAGCCGCATCGGTGCCTCCTGCGCTTTGGTTAGGTTCGACCTAATTTTAGGTCAAACCTAATCAGTTGGCTAGGGTGGGGTGCATGGAGCGCGGGTTGAGGAAGCAGCGGACGCGGCAGGCGATCTCGGACGTGGCCACGCGGTTGTTCATCTCGCGGGGCTTCGAGGAGGTGACGATCGCGCAGGTCGCGGAGGCGGCGCAGGTGGCGAAGATGACGGTGACCAACCACTTTCCGCGCAAGGAGGACCTGGTCTTCGACGTGCACGAGTCGTTCGTGGCGAGCCTGGCGGAGGTCCGGGGCCGGCCGCTGGTCGCCGCGTTCCGGCGGGCCTGGCGAGCGGGCCTCGAGCGGCGGGATGCGCTGCTGGGTTTTTCGGGGCCGGAGTTCGCCCGGATGATCGTCGAGAGCCCGACGCTGCTCGCCCGTCTGCGGGAGCTGCACGAGGAGCGGGAGAAAGCGCTGGCCGCATCGCTCCTCGACGAGCTGGACAGCGATACGGCGCGCGCGGTCGCCGCCCAGATCGGGAGCGTGGCGCGCCTACTCTTCGACGAGGTCCTGCGGCGTATCGCCGATGGTGAGCCGGAGGCCGAGGTCGCGGCGGCGGTGGGGCGCGCCGGAGAGCGGATGTTCGACCTACTGGAGTCCGGCCTGGGGTCGATTTAGGTTCTTGTGCGTACCGGCGGGGCGACTGAATGGTCCGTTCATGAGGCGGTGAGTGGGCCGGCGGCGGGGCGATGAATGGTCCGTTCATGTGTGCGCGAGTGGGCCGATGGTGGGGCGATGAACGGTCCGTTCACGAGGCGGCGAGTGAGCGGTGAGGGGACGATGAACGGTCCGTTCATGAAGCGGCGAGTGGCCCAGCAATGCCTTGGTGACCGTCCCGTTGGTGTGTTAGCGAGTGGGCCAACGATGGCCCGATGAATGGCCCGTTCATGAGGCGGCGAGTGGGCCGGCGGCGGGGCGATGAATGGTCCGTTCATGTGTTCGCGAGTGGGGCGAGTGGTGGCGCCGTGAATGGCCCATTCATATGTTCGCGAGTGGGGCGAGTGGTGGCGCCGTGAATGGCCCATTCATAACGGGAGTGGTGGGACCGCTCGTGGGGCGATGAACGGTCCGTTCATGCCTTCAGCCTTCATGACTGGGCCAGTAGTGGATCGATGAACGGTCCGTTCATGAGTTGGGTGAGCGGGTGGGCCAATGGCGGCGCGATGAAGGGTCCATTCATGTCTTGGCGAGTGGCCCGGTGGTGGCTAGGCAAGGGGACTGTTCGGGCGGCGGTGAGTGGGCCAACGGTGGCCCGATGAACGGTCCATTCATGCCTTGGTGAGCGGGCCCGGTCGTGGCCTGGTGATTGGCCTGTTCGCGCGGTCGTGAGTGGGCCAGTGGTGGTGCGATGAAGGGACCGTTCGTGTATTCGCGAGTGGGTCAACGGACCTCCGATGAACGGTCCATTCACGCCGCGACGAAGGTCCCAGTCATATCGCGATGAATGGTCCGTTCACGCCCAGCTGGGCGCCGAACAAACCCCACTCACCCCCCAGCAGCCTCCGCCGCCCGGGCCAGCAGTACCTCCCGCTCCCGGGTGTTGCGCGTCAGCGCAGCCGCCCGTTCGAACTCCGCCCGTGCCTCCTCCCGCCGACCGACCTTCGCGAGCAGGTCGCCCCGTACCGTCGGCAACAGGTGGTACCGCGCCATCGCCGGCAGCTCCGCCAGCGCGTCCACCAACGGCAGCGCCGCCTCCGGGCCGGCCGCCATCGACACCGCCACCGCCCGGTTCAGCTCCACCACCGGCGACGGCGCCACCTCCGCCAGCTCCCCGTACAGCGCCGCGATCCGCGCCCAGTCGGTGTCCTCCGGCGTCCCCGCCCGGGCGTGGCACGCCGCGATCGCCGCCTGCAGCACGTACGGCCCGCGCACCTCCGACAACTTCTCGGCCCGCTCCAGGGCAGCCAACCCGTGCCCGATCAGCAACCGGTCCCACCTCGCGCGGTTCTGGTCCAGCAACAGGATCGGCTCACCGTCCGCCGTCACCCGCGCCCGGGACCGCGAAGCCTGCAACTCCATCAGCGCCACCAACCCGAACACCTCGGGCTCCTGCGGCGCCAGCCCGGCCAGGATCCGCCCCAGCCGCATCGCGTCGGCGCACAACTGCGGCCTCATCCAGTCGTCACCGGCCGTCGCGGAGTAGCCCTCGTTGAAGATCAGGTACACGACCTCCAGCACGGACCCCAACCGCTCCGCCAGCTCCGGCCCGGCCGGCACCTCGAACGGCACCTTCTTCTGCGCCAGCGTCCGCTTCGCCCGCACGATCCGCTGCGCCACCGTCGCCTCCGGCACCAGGAACGCGCGCGCGATCTCCTCGGTCGTCAGCCCGCCCAGCAGCCGCAACGTCAGCGCCACCCGCGCCTCCGTCTTCAGCACCGGGTGGCACGCCGTGAAGATCAACCGCAGCAGGTCGTCGGGCACCTCGTCCGGCTCGACCGCGATCGCCTGCTGCGTCGTCTCCAGGTCGAGCCCGATCTCCTCGTGCTTGCGCTCGGCCATCTTCAGGTGCCGGAAGTGGTCGATCGCGCGGCGCTTGGCGATCGTCATCAGCCACGCGCCCGGGTTGGACGGCACTCCGGACGACGGCCACTGCTCCAGCGCCGCGACCAGCGCGTCCTGCGCCAGCTCCTCGGCCAGCCCCACATCACGGACCATGCGCGTCAGCGCCGCGATCAGCTTCGCCGACTCCATGCGCCAGACAGCGTCGATGGTGCGGTGTGCCTCGGTGACCGTCACGGTCACCGAGCACACCACCTCACCGCGGCGAGGGCAAGCTCCTACTGCCCGTGCTGCTCCTCGATCCGCTGACGCATCCGGTCCTCGGCCTCACGCAGCTCCGGCGTGTACGCCTCACCGAAGTCCTCGGCCTCGAACACCTGCCGGATCTCGATCTCGGTGTTCTGGAACGGCGCCCGCTTGAGCCACTCGACGGCCTCCTCCTTCGACTTCACGTCGAGGATCCAGAAGCCCGCGATCAGCTCCTTCGACTCGGCGAACGGCCCGTCGATCACCGTCGTGCCCTCGCTGGAGTACCGCACGCGCGCGCCCTTCGAGCTGGGGTGCAGGCCCTCACCGGCCAGCATCACGCCCGCCTTGACCAGCTCCTCGTTGAACTTGCCCATCTCGGCCAGCTCCTGCTCGGTCGGCATCGCGCCGGCCTCGGTGCTCTCGTCGGCCTTGACCAGGACCATGAACTTCATCGTCTTCTCCCTGCTCTCGTGGTGTCCCCGCGGGACCGTCACGATGACATCGATCGAGCACCGGGCGAATCGACAAGGCCGGACAATTTTCTTTCGGAAATCTCAGCGGACCCCGGTCAGCACGAGAACCCGCTGCTCAGTGAGGTCTTCCATCGCCGCGCGGAGGCCCTCCCGGCCGGTGCCGGACTCCTTCACCCCGCCGTAGGGCATCTGGTCCGCGCGGTAGCTCGGCACGTCGCCGACGACCACCCCGCCGACCTCCAGCCGCGCCGACGCCTCGAACGCGATCCGCAGATCGTGCGTGAACACCCCGGCCTGCAGACCGAACCGCGACGCGTTGACGCGGGCGAAGGCCTCGTCGACCGAGTCGACCGGCGCGAGCGAGAGCACCGGGCCGAAGATCTCCTCGGCGTTGACCGCGCAGTCCTCGGGCGCGTCGGCGAGCACGGTCGGCGCCACCGTCGCGCCCTGCCGCGTCCCGCCGGCCAGCAACTCGGCACCCGCGGCGACCGCGTCGTCGACCCACGACTGCACCCGCACCGCCGCCGCCTCGTTGATCAGCGGGCCGACCTCGCCGTCCACGTCCAGCTTGCGCACGTGCGCGACCACCCGGTCGGCCAGCTCGGCGTAGACGTCGCGGTGCGCGTAGACCCGCTGGACCGAGATGCACGACTGGCCGCCCTGGTAGGTGCCGAACGTCGCGATCCGCTGCGCGGCGAACTCCAGGTCCGTCCAGTCCGGGCAGACGATCGCCGCCGCGTTCCCGCCCAGCTCCAGCGTGACGTGCTTGCGCGGCACCCGGTCCTGGATCGACCAGCCCACCGGCCCGGACCCGGTGAACGACACGACCGGCAGCCGCGGATCGGCCACGAGTTCGCTCGCCGCCTCGTTCGGCATCGGCAGCACCGACCAGGAGCCCGCGGGCAGGCTGGTCTCGGCGAGGAGTTCGCCGAGCACCAGCGCGGTCAGCGGCGTCGCGGGCGCGGGCTTGAGCACGATCGGGCAGCCGGCGGCGATCGCCGGGGCGACCTTGTGAGCGACGAGGTTGAGCGGGAAGTTGAACGGCGTGATGCCCAGGACCGGCCCGCGCGGCGCGCGGCGGACCAGGGCCAGCCGCCCGGCCGAGGCGGCGTCGGTGTCGAGCCGCTGCAGCTCACCGGAGAAGCGGCGGGCCTCCTCGGCTGCCCAGCGGAAGGTGGACACGCCACGGCCGACCTCGGCGCGCGCCCACTTCAGCGGCTTGCCGGACTCGGCGTGGATCAGGTTCGCGATCTCGTCGGCGCGCTCGGCCAGCCGCCGCGAGACGTGGTCGAGGGCGTCCGCGCGCACGTACGCGGGCAGCTGGGCGACCTCGTGCCGTACGTCGTGCGCGGCAGCGACGGCGTTTTCGACGTCCTCGGCGGTCGCGTTGCTGGTGGTCCCGGCGAGGGCGCCGTCGCGGGGGCTGCGGACTTCGACGAGGTCGTCGCTCGACGCCGGGCGGCCGGCGACCCAGTAGGGGAAGGTCATGCGTCCAGCATCGGCTCGCCCGGACCGGACGGAAATGGCCGGACTGGCCAGTTGGATACCCGGAAACTGGACGAAGTGGCAGAGTGGTGGACATGCCGGTGACCCTGCGGCGGCTGCTCGCCGATCCGACGCTCGGTCTGCGTGCGCTGGCCGGGGAGTCCGATGTGGACCGTCCGGTGGGCTGGGTGCACGTCAGCGAGCTGGACGACCCGACGCCGTTCCTCGAAGGCGGCGAGCTGCTGCTCACCACGGGATTGCGCCTGTCGGGCGAGACCGAGTACGTGGACCGGCTGACCGCGCGCGGGCTGGCCGGGCTGGGCTTCGGCATCGGGCTCAGCCACGACGAAGTGCCCGCCGGCCTGGTGCGCGCCGCCGCCGCGGCCGGGCTGCCGCTGATCGAGGTGCCGCGGCGGACGCCGTTCATCGCGATCAGCAAGGCCGTGTCGGCGGCGCTGGCGGCGGACTCGTACGCCGAGGTCACCGCGACCAACGCGGCACAGCAGGAGCTGACGCGGGCGGCGTTGCGCGGCCCGGACGCGGCGGTGCGGCGGCTGGCGCGGCTGCTCGACGGGTTCGTGCTGCTGGTCGGCCGCGGCGGTGAGCTGGTGCGCGCCGCGCCGGCGGCGGCCGCGGAACGGCTGGCTTCCGTCGCGGGCGAACTGGCGCGGCTGCGCGGTGGTCCGGCGAGCGCGACTTTCGAGGTGGACGGGCAGCACGTGGTCGTCCAGGTGCTGCGCAACCACGGGTTCCTCGTCGCCGGACGGCCGCAGCCGTTCGACCGCACCAGCCGGCACGTGCTGAGCGCGGCCGCCTCGCTGCTCACCCTGGCGTTGACGCGGGCGGACGGCGTGGAAACGGTGCGACGCAAGATGCATACCGCATGTATGTCTTTGCTGCTGGCCGGGCAGCACGAGCTGGTCGCGGGGATCGTCGATCTGCCGCCGGAGCCGGTCGAGGTCTTCGCGTTCACCGGGCCACCCGAACGGGTGCTCGACGCGCTCGAGGGGAGCCCGGTGTTTCCCGCGGAGGTGGAGGGATTCGTCGTGGCGATCGCGCCGCCGGGCTGGCCGGCCCCGGAGCTGACGGGTGGGGTGGCACCGGCGGCCGGGTACGCCGAGCTGGCTTCGGCGCACCGGCGGGCGGTGGGCGTGGCCTCGGCGACCGAGCTGGTGCGGTTCCGCGGTGACCTGGTCTCGCTGCTTCCCGCGGAAGAGGCGCAAGCGTTTGCCACCGCGGTGCTGGAGCCGTTGGTGCGCCACGACGAGGGCGGGCGGGGTGATCTGGTGGCGTCGCTGGCGGAGTGGCTGCGGCGGCACGGGCAGTGGGACCCGGCGGCGGCGCGGCTCGGCGTGCACCGGCACACCTTGCGCAACCGCATCGCCAAGGTGGCCGAGCTGACCGGCCGGGACCTCGACGACCCCGACGTGCGGGCGGAGCTGTGGATGGCGCTGCGGCTGCGCGGCCTAGGGTCGGGGAGTGTCCGTGCGTGAACTGGTGGTGCTGGGGACCGGGAGCCAGGTGCCGACCCGCACCCGCAACCACAACGGCTACCTGCTGCGCTGGGACGGCGAGGGCCTGCTGTTCGACCCCGGCGAGGGCACGCAGCGGCAAATGCTGTTCGCCGGGGTGGCGGCCAGTTCGATCACGCGGATCTGCCTGAGCCACTTCCACGGAGACCACTGCCTGGGCGTGCCGGGCATCGTGCAGCGGCTGTCGCTGGACGGGGTGCGGCACCCGGTCGTCGCGCACTACCCGGCGTCCGGCGCGGAGTACTTCGCGCGGCTGCGGCACGCGAGCGTCTTCCACGAGACGGCGGAGCTGGTGGAGTCGCCGGTGGCGGAGCCGGGCGTGATCGCGCGTGGGGCGTTCGGCCGGTTGGTGGCGCGGCGGCTGTCGCACCCGGTCGAGTCGTTCGGGTACCAGCTGGTCGAGCCGGACAGCCGCCGGATGCTGCCGGAGCGGCTGGCGGGGCTCGGCGTGCGCGGCCCGGCGGTCGGGCGGCTGCAACGGGAGGGCTCGATCGAGGTCGACGGCCGGCGGGTCGAGCTGGCGGAGGCGAGCGAGCCGCGCCGGGGCCAGCGGTTCGCGTTCGTGATGGACACCCGGCTGTGCGACGGCGTGTTCGAGCTGGCCGACCGGGCGGACCTGCTGGTGATCGAGTCGACGTTCCTGTCCGCGGACGCCGCGCTGGCCGCCGAGTACGGCCACCTGACGGCCGCGCAGGCCGGGCGCGTGGCGGCGGAGTGCGGGGTGCGGAAGCTGGTGCTGTCGCACTTCTCGCAGCGGTACGCGGACCCGGAGGCGTTCCGCGCGGAGGCGGGGGAGTTCTTCGGCGGGGAGGTCGTGGTGGCCTCGGACGTCAGCCGGGTCGCGGTGCCGGCGCGGCGGCCGGAGTCGGTGGCGGGCTGATCGCGGCCCGCGACGTGGCCGGAAGCCGCCGGTTGAGCACCATCCCGCACCCCCTCCTCCCGAGCGGCCTACGTCACACGTGTGGGGGATAACCGCAGGTCACTCAGGTGTGGCCCTCCCGGGGCTGGGTAGCCACTCCACCGGAAGCGCTTCAGAAACGGGGCGCAGGTTGCTCCTGCAACGGAAGGGAGAGAGGCCAGTGGCAACGTCCAACCTGGCGGCCGTCGACTTCGGCCAGGGTGTGTCCAACGCCTGGAGCGCGGTGGCGACCTTCGTGCCGAAGTTCGTCGCGTTCCTGGTGATCCTCGCGATCGGGTGGTTCGTCGCGAAAGCGCTGGGCAAGATCGTGAACAAGGTGCTCGAGAAGGTCGGTTTTGACCGCGTCGTCGAGCGCGGCGGCATCAAACAGATGCTCGCCAAGAGCAAGTACGACGCCTCGGACATCATCGCCAAGCTGGTGTACTACGCGGTCCTGCTGATCGCCCTGCAGATCGCCTTCGGGGTGTGGGGCCCGAACCCGGTGAGCGGCCTGCTCGCGGGCATCGTCGCGTGGCTGCCGAAGGCCGCGGTCGCGATCATCATCGTGGTCATCGCCGGCGCCATCGCCCGTGCCGTCAAGGACCTGATCGGCAGCGCCCTCAGCGGCCTGTCCTACGGCAAGACCCTGGGCACGATCGCCGCGGTGTTCATCTGGGCGCTGGGCATCATCGCCGCGCTGAACCAGATCGGCGTGGCCACCACGGTCACCACGCCGGTGCTGATCACCGTGCTCGCGACGGTCGCCGGTGTGGTCGTCGTCGGCGCCGGTGGTGGCCTGGTGAAGCCGATGCAGCAGCGCTGGGAGCGCTGGCTGGGCCGCGCCGAGGAGCAGATCCCGGCCGCCAAGGCACACGCCGAGGCCTACCAGCGGGGCCGTGAGGACGCCACCCGCGCCACCACGCCGACCGCGGAGGCGGCCACGCAGGAGATGCGCCAGCCGACCGGTTCCACCGCGTCGGACAGCGGCGCGACCACGCGGCCGCCGGAGAGCTTCCGGTAACGCGGGGAGCAACGGCCGGTCCGGCGACGGACCGGCCGTTCTCGTGCGTCTAGCGCAGTTCCAGCTCGAAACCCTGCCGGTACCGGGGGTCGTCCATCGAGGTCGCCAGCGCGCAGACGGCGAGCAGGCGGAAGGTGAGCCAGTCCATCGGCCCGGACTCGGGGCCGTGCGGCACGCTCAGCCGCCACCCGGCTTCGCGGGCGTGGTCGAGCAGGCCGCGCGCGTAGCCGGCGAGCAGCACGACACCCGCGACGGCCGCGGAACCCTCGACGCCCGCGGCCAGGATGTCGCGCACCGCGGCCGCGTGCTGGTCCACCACCGCGGCCAGGCCGGGCGCGGTGGCCACGGCGGCGACGAGCCCCGCGGCACCCAGCTGGCTGTGCAGATGATTCAGCGTCCGGCGGGACGACCGTTCCGCCCAGACCGCGGCCAAACCGAACATGCCTCCCACGGTAACCCCCGGATTCGACCTTGTGGACCGGGGCGGCGACGATCGACATGGCCGTTTCCTCGCGGCCGGGACGCGGTGTCAGCGCGGCGTCACCGACGGCTTCCGTTACAGGTGCGGAACTTCACGATGACGAGGCGGGAATGAGACGGATCGGCGGGTTCCGGTCGCCGGGCAGCCGGGCGCGCTACGACGCCGTCTACGACGAAGGCCTGCGCGCCCTGCCCGAGCCGGCCGCGCGGCACGACGTGCCGACCGCCTTCGGCACGGTCCGCGTCTACCGCTTCGGCGCCGACGGCGACCCACTCGTCCTGCTGCCCGGGCGCTGCGGCACGAGCGTCATGTTCCGCACGAGCATCCCGCGGCTGGCCCGCCGGCACCGCGTCCACACCGTCGACCTGCTCGGCGAACCGGGCCGCAGCGAGCAGACCGCGCCCATCCGCGACGCCGGGGACCAGGCGCGCTGGCTCGACGAGACCCTGGCCGGGCTCGGCCTCGGCGAGGCGCACCTGCTCGGCGTCTCCTTCGGTGGCTGGCTGGCCGCCAACCTCGCGATCCGGCGGCCCGCGCGGGTCGCGTCGGCGACGCTCGTCGATCCGGTCGCCACGTTCGCGCCGCTGCCGCCCGCACTGGTGCTGCGGGCCATCCCGGTCGGCCTGCCCTACGTGTCCAGCTGGGCCCGCCCGCGGTTCCTGGCCTGGGTCACCGGCGCGGACCCGGCGGACGCCGTCGAAGGGCGCCTGGTCAGCGCCGGTTTCCAGCACTTCCGGATCGCGCTGCCCCGGCCCGTCCCGTTCCCCGGCGAGCAGTTGCGCGGGATCGGTGCGCCGGTCCTGGCGCTCATCGGCGGTCGCAGCGTGGTGCACGACCCGCGCCGCGCGGTGGCCCGGGCCCGAGAACTCCTCCGGCACGGCGAGGCCGAGCTGTGGCCGGACGCCACCCACGCCATGCCGGCGGACGAGGTCACCGAGCGGACGCTGCGCTTCCTGCCCGGCCGCTGAATCGTCGCGAGTGGACGGTCACGCACCGTCACCGTTGCCGGCCGGGTGGCCGGGGTTCCTCGAGTAGCATGGCGCGCAGGAGTTCGCGGGCCTGTCGGCGGATCTGCACCGAGTCGCCGTGACCGCCGATGGTCCACAGCAACTCGGCCAGTGCGCAGCCCGCCGTCTTCTGCAGCGAGCCCAGGTACTGCGCGAAATGCTGAGCCCAGCGGCCGTGCAGGGTCACCAGCAGCTCGTCGCCGAACTGGTTGCGCAGCACGATTTCCTCGCCTTCGCGCGCCTCCGTCCAGAACGGCAGCGCACCCGCGAGCGAGCGCCACTGGTCCGCCAGCTCGGCGATCCGTTTCCGCTCCAGGCGGTCTTCCTCGTCCTGCCGGTTCATCGTGCACTCCTCACCCTCCGTGCACGACGCTAGAACAGGTGTTCGATGATCACAAGCTCGGGGTGGGAGCCGTCTCAGGTTCGCGTGGCTGCACCCGGACCTCGAAACCGTAGCCGGGCGAGGGCGGGAAACCGGCTTCGCCGACGGCTTGGATCGACACGCTGTCGCCGGGGAAGAGGTAGCCGGATCCCTTGATGGGTTGCGGAGTCGTGCCGCACGGGAACATTTCCGTGTGCCAGTCCTCGCGCGGCGATCGGTATCGCACACCCATTTTCGGCGTGCTCAGCAGGTGCGCCGCGGGGCACGCGCCGGACACGCTCAGCTCGATCGAGTACGCCTGGTCGCCGTCCTTCGTCACGGTGCCCGCGACCTGCAGGCTCCACCCGTTTCCGTAGTAGGACGTGAGAAACGCCGGCTCGGCGGCGGCGGGCGTCGTGGTCAGCAGGAACGCGGCTGCGGTCAGTGCGGCGATCGTTCGCATGAATTCGACGTTCGCAAGCGCCGTCGGAGTGCGCAAACCGCCGGTGTCCCTCGAATGAGGGTCACGTCCAGTGCGCGGCGCCGCGGGCGATCAGCTTCAGCCGGTTCTCCGCGGTGGCGAGAATGCGTTCGTCGGATTCCGCGGTGCGCGGCACGGTTTCGATGAGTTCCATCGCGGTGGACAACAGCGTGGTGACGATCATGTCGGCGAGCATCCGCAGGTCGTCGGTGCGCCAGCGACGCAGGCAGTCGAACCGGGCGAGGTCGACGGCCAGGTCGCCGGCGAACATGCGCAGCTCGGTGCGCGCGGCCTGCGGCACCGCGCCCCCGCCGCCGTGCCGCTCGCGGGTCAGGAAGCGGATGTGGGCCTCGTGCGCACGCGTGTACTCGTACAGCGTCCGCACGACGGTGTGGACGACCCGGTCGAAGTCGGTGCCGGTGTCGCGCGCCGCGTCGAGCATCCGGTGCAGGACGTCCATCGACTCGCCGAGCAGCACCAGGCCCAGCTCGTCCATCGAGGTGAAGTGCCGGTAGAAGGCGGTCGGCACGATGTCGGCCTGCTTGGTCACCTCGCGCAGGCTCAGCACGGCGAACGGGCGGTCCGCGAGCTGGGCGAGCGCCGCGTCCAGCAACGCCTGGCGGGTGCGCTGCTTGCGTTCCTGCCGGCTCACGGGCTTGACGGACTCGGCCGACACATCGCCGATCTTACGTCCGGCTCCGGGTGCGACCTGCGTCACGCCCGCACCTCCCTCGGTTGACAGCGCCCCCGGCGGGTACGCCACCATTGAGTGTACAAGTGTTCTCCGAAAATGATCCCGGGGAGGAATCATGCGGCTCGCCGCGATCGCCGAGGCGCTGCTCACCCCGCACGGCATCGACCGCTACCTGGAGCTCATCGACCCGATGCTGGTGCGCCGCGAGATCCGCGGCGAGGTCACGGCGGTCGAGCACCAGACCGCGGACACCGTCACGCTGACCCTGAAGCCCAGCGCGGCCTGGCGCGGCTTCCGGGCCGGCCAGTACGTGCGGGTTTCGGTGGACATCGACGGGGTGCGGCGCACCCGCTGCTACTCACCGGCCGGCTCGCAGCACCGCGACGGGCGGCTGGAGCTGACGATCAAGGCGCAGGGCCTGGTGTCGCGGCACCTCAACCGGGCCCGGCCGGGCTGGGTGCTGGGCCTGTCCCAGGCCGAGGGCGCGTTCACCCTGCCCGAGCCGCGGCCGGAGAAGCTGCTGCTGATCAGCGGCGGCAGCGGGATCACCCCGCTGATGTCGATGCTGCGCACCCTCGCCGACGAGGGGCACACCGGCGAGGTGGTGTTCCTGCACTACGCGAACACCCCCGGCGACGTGCTCTACGCCGGTGAACTGGCGCGGCAGGCGCCGAACGTGCGGGTCGTGCTGGCCTGCACGCACGCCGAGGGCGGCGAGCTGAGCGGGTTCTTCTCGCGGGACCACCTGGTCGAGGCCGCGCCCTGGTACGCCGGCGCGCTGACGTACCTGTGCGGCCCGGCGCCGCTGATGGACTCGGTGCGCGCCGTGTACGACAGCGAACAATTGGGTGAACAACTGATCACCGAAGAGTTCACGCCGCCGGAGCTGGTGATCGACGAGTCGGCGGCCGAGGGGACGGTGCGGTTCGCGCACAGCGGTGTCGAGGTCCCCAACTCGGGCCGCCCGCTGCTGGAACAGGCCGAGGAGGCCGGGCTCAGCCCGGAGCACGGGTGCCGCATGGGCATCTGCTTCTCCTGCACGAAGGTCAAGGCCCGCGGCCGGGTGCGCAACGCGAAGTCGGGCGAGGTGTCCGGCGAAGACAACGAAGAGATCCAGCTGTGCATCTCCGTCCCCGCCGGGGACGTGGAGATCAACGCGTAGAGGAGCTTCCCATGACCGGCTTGCAGGACCGGCTCACGCCGGAGCAGATCGAGGAGTTCGGCCGCGAGATGGACGCGATCCGGCAGCGGATCGTCGCCGACCTCGGCCAGGACGACGTCGACTACATCATGAAGATCATCCGGACCCAGCGCGGGCTGGAGGTCGCCGGGCGGGCGCTGCTGTTCGGCGGGTTCTTCCCGCCGGCCTGGCTCGCCGGGGTGGGCGCGCTGTCGCTGGCGAAGATCCTGGACAACATGGAGATCGGCCACAACGTGATGCACGGCCAGTACGACTGGACGCGCATCCCCGAGCTGAGCTCGCAGAAGTTCGAGTGGGACACGATGGCGCCAGCCGAGAACTGGCGGCACTCGCACAACTACATCCACCACACGTTCACCAACGTGCTCGACAAGGACCGCGACATCGGGTACGGCATCCTGCGCATCGACCCGGCGCAGAAGTGGCACCCGTACTACCTGGGCAACCCGGTGTACGCGACGGTGCTGGCGTTCATCTTCCAGTGGGGCGTGATGCTGCACGACCTGGAGTTCGACCGGATCGTGCGCGGTGAGCGGAAGTGGTCGGACCCCGAGCTCAAGGAGATGCGGGCGCGGATGGCGCAGAAGGCGGTGAAGCAGGTCGGCAAGGACTACGTGCTGTTCCCGCTGCTCACCGGCCCGCTCGCGCCGCTGACGTTCCTCGGCAACGCGACGGCGAACCTGACCCGCAACCTGTGGGCGTTCGCGATCATCTTCTGCGGCCACTTCCCGTCGGACGTGGAGAGCTTCACCGAGGAGGAGACCGAGAACGAGACGCGCGGCCAGTGGTACCTTCGGCAGATCCTCGGCTCGGCGAACATCACGGGCGGCCCGCTGTTCCACATCCTGAGCGGGAACCTGTCGCACCAGATCGAGCACCACCTGTTCCCGGACATCCCGGCGCGGCGGTACCCGGAGATCGCCGCGGAGGTGCGGGCGGTGTGTGAGAAGTACGGGCTGCCCTACAACACCGGGCCGCTGCACAAGCAGCTGTGGTCGGTGGCGAAGAAGATCGTGAAGTTCGCGCTGCCGCCACGCCCCCGGCGGGAGGAGCCGACGCCGGATAAGCTGACGTCCGACAGGGTTTCCGCGGCGGCGTAAGGACGTGTGATGGTCGACCCGATCGAAAGCGGCAAGGACACGGTCCAGGTGCTCACCGAATCCGCGGCCACGCACATCGGCAACATAGCGACGATCATCACCGGCGCGGTGCGGGACATAGCCCGGGAGACGGGCGACTGGCTGACGGATTTGTTCGAGATGCGAGAAGCAGCGCGCCGAGCAAACGCCGACGAGCGGGAGTAGGGCCGGGCGGCGGGAGCACAACCGGCGGTCGGCAACGCAAGCGGGCCGGTAATCAGCCTGACCGCGCGGCAGCCCGGCAAACCGGCGGCCGGCAACGCAAGCGGACCGACCACGCCCCAGACCTCCCCCGCCCCCGATCCACAGCCGATCTTTGGTCGCCGACCAGGCGTGTCAAGGTACACAGAATCCGGAATCGGGGGCGGGGGAGGTCGGCACCCAAGGCGACCTTCCGGCGCCGTGAGGCGCTTTGGCCGAAGGCCAGAAAAGATCAATCTCCGCG
The DNA here is from genome assembly GCF_023376025.1 of Amycolatopsis thermalba. Taxonomy (NCBI): domain Bacteria; kingdom Bacillati; phylum Actinomycetota; class Actinomycetes; order Pseudonocardiales; family Pseudonocardiaceae; genus Amycolatopsis; species Amycolatopsis thermalba. The sequence continues at coordinate 6,883,512 of NZ_CP091196.1, read as the reverse complement.
CAGCGCTCGGCGCAGTAGCTTGCCCGTCGCCGTCTTCGGTAGCTCCTCCCGGAATTCCACCTGGCGCGGGTATTTGTACGCCGCCATGCGCTCGCGGCAAAAAGCGATCAATTCCTCCGCCGTGACCGAAAACCCCGGCCGCAGGCTGACGAACGCCTTCACCGTCTCCCCGCGGTACTCGTCCGGGACACCGACCACCGCAGCTTCCCGGACGGCTTCGTGTTCGTACAGCACGTCCTCGACTTCGCGGGGCCACACCTTGTACCCGCCCGCGTTGATCTGGTCCTTCTTCCGGTCCACCACGTAGAACCAGCCCTGGGCGTCCATGTAACCCACATCGCCCGTGTGCAACTGCCCGCCGGGAAGCGCTTTCTCCGTTTCCGCCGGCTTTTCCCAGTACCCGGCCACCACCTGCGGACCGGACGTCACCAGTTCGCCCACCTCGCCGACCGGTACCTCGCGGCCCTCCTCGTCGACGACGCGCACCACCGTGTCGTACACCGGCACCCCGACCGACAGCGCGCCCGAAGCCGGGTCCACCGGTGCCTCCGCGCCGAACGGGACCGCGTGCGACGGCGATGTCGTCTCGGTCAGGCCGTAGCAATTGTGGATATAGGCCCCGAACGCCGCTTGAAAAGCCTTCACCGTGCTCGGCGGGATCGGCGCTCCGCCGGAATAGATCTTCGTCAGCGAAGCCAGCGCCTCCCGGTCGGCGCCGGCTGCGTTCATCAACGCGATGAACACCGTGATCGACCCGACGGTGAACGTCGCGCGCTCCGCACGCACCGTCTCGATCGTCCGCGCCGCATCGAACCGGCCCATCAGCACCAGCGGCGCGCCCACCAGCAGCGCCACCGCGATGTGCCCGATCAGCCCGGTGATGTGGAACAGCGGCGCCACGCCGAGGATCACGTCGTCGCCGCTCAACCCCACCCAGTCCCGGTACGTCTGGGCGTTGAAGACGACGTTCCGGTGTGTCGTCATCGCGCCCTTCGGCGGGCCCGTCGTGCCCGACGTGTAGGTCAGGAACGCGATGTCGTCCGGCCCGAGCGTCACCTCCGGCGGCACCACCCCGCGAAACCGCGCGAGCATGTCCGCCAGGTCCACGGTCCCCGGGCACTCCACCGGCGAGGCGGGCTCCGCCCGGTACTCCAGTTCGGACGTCGTCAGCACTGTCCGCACCGCGGTCCCGGGCACGACCTCCGCCGCCACCTCCTGCCACAGCGACTGCAGCGTCACGAGCACCGTCGCGCCGGAGTCGGCCAGCAGCTGGCCCAGTTCGCGTTCCCGGTTCATCGGGTTGACCGGCACCGCGATCCCGCCCGCCTTCCACGTGCCGACCTGCGCGATCACGAACTGCGGCACGTTCTGCGCGTAGATCGCGACCCGCTCACCGGGCCGGAACCCGGCGTCGGTGATGCCCGCGGCGAAGGCGTCGGTCAGCTCGTCCAGCTCGCGCAGGGTGATCCGGCCGCCGAAGTACCGCAGGATGTCGCCGCCGGGATCGCGGGCCACCGCGGCGCGGAACATCGCCAGCGCGCTGTCGTGCTCCACGGTGATCCCCGCGGGCTGCCCCGGCGCGTACCGCGCCAGCCAGAGCCTGTCGTCGTAGACGCTCATCACCGGCGATGATCCGCCGCCGCCGGTGGGGGCGTCAACAGCTCAGCGGTGCCGGTGGCCGTGCCGGTCGTCGTAGCGGTCCCGGTCGTAGTCGTAGTGGTGCCCGTAGTCGTAGTCGAACTCGCGCTCGTACTCGCTCCAGTCCCGGTCGAAACGCGGGATCTGGTACTGCGGGACGGAGAACTGCGGTTTCGGCGCCTGCTGGGTCTGCTTCGGCGCCGCCTGCCGGGTCGGCTTCTTCGTGGTCGGCGCGGCGGCCTTCGGCGTGGTCGTCTTCGGCGCCGCCTGCTTCGTCGCGGCGACCGGCAGGATGCCGGTGAACCGGCCCTCCGGCGGGACGGCGCCGGGGCGCTCGCCCTGGTTGGCCACGGTCGGCTCCTGCGGCGCGGCGTGCCCACCGGACAGGCTGACCGGCTCGGGCTCGCCACCCGGCCCGGCGATCCAGCCGCCGACGAGCATCGCGCCGGCCAGGGTCAGCCCGGCGCTCGCGGTGGCCAGGATCAGCGGCCGGTTCCGCCGCTCCTTCGCCGGCCGCGCGTCGGCGTCCTCGTCGACCGGCACGATCAGCGGCTCGGCCGGCTCGTCGTCCACGACGCACGCCTCGAACACGATCGTCTGGGCCGCCTTGACCTCCGCGGCCAGCGGAGCAGGCGGGGCCGCCGGGGGTGGGGCGGCCGGGGTGGTCGCGAGCGCGGCCGGCGTCTGCTCACCGGTCATCGGGCCGGGGGCCGTCGTCCGTCCGGCGCGGCCACCCCCGTCGGTGCCGCGCAGGGTGGCGCCGACCGTTCCGGCCGAGCCGAACGAGCCGGTCCCGAACACGCGCATCCCGGCGGTGCTCGCCACCGGCGGCCGCTCCAGGCGGCGCGGGGACTTCGAGTCGAGGACGGAGATGGCGGCGACCATGGTCGGCATCGTCATCTCGGCCGGGGAGGGTTCGGGCGCGCGGGACTGTCGCTGCCGGACCGGGCGATCGCGGCGCGCGAGCAGTTCGGCGACCGTCGTCGCCCCGCTTTCGGATCCCAGGCTGTGGGCACCTGTCGTCACAGGGCGTACCTTCCTCATCACTCGTTCGCTCAATCGCGCGAAAACGACCACCCAGGGGTGAAAGCGCACCACACACCAGCGGCGCGCGCAAGCCCGGCCGGGGCCGGATCACTGTGGCAGGGTGAGCCCGTGGGCGCGCGCATCCGATCCCGGCTGACCGACTGGACCGTCCTCGGCCCGCTCGTGGCGGTCGTCGCGCTGTTGCTGAGCTGGGGCCGGGAACTCCCGTTGCCGCTCGTCATCGTGGTCGCGCTGTGCCTGGCGGCGGCCGTCCTCGCCGCGGTGCACCACGCGGAGGTCGTGGCGCACCGGATCGGTGAACCGTTCGGGTCACTCGTGCTGGCCGTCGCCGTCACGGTGATCGAAGTCGCGTTGATCGTCACTCTGATGGCTGACGGCAACGGGAAGAGCGCCACCCTCGCGCGGGACACGGTGTTCGCCGCCGTGATGATCACCTGCAACGGCATCCTCGGCGTGTCGCTGTTGGTCGGCGCGTTGCGGCACCGGGTCGCGGTGTTCAACGCCGAGGGGGCCGGCGCGGCGCTGGCCACCGTCGCGACGCTGGCCACGCTGAGCCTGGTCCTGCCCGCCTTCACCACCAGCCGCCCCGGGCCGGAGTTCTCCCCGGCGCAGCTGGCGTTCGCGGGCGTGGCGTCGCTCGTGCTGTACGGCCTGTTCGTGGCGATGCAGACCTACCGGCACCGCGACTACTTCCTGCCGGTCAAGCAGGGCGCCGACGAGCACGCCGAGCCGCCCAGTTCCGGCGCTGCCTGGTTCAGCCTGGTCTTCCTGGTGATCGCGCTGGTGGCCGTGGTCGGCGACGCGAAGGTCGTCTCCCCGGCGATCGAGGCGGGGGTGGACAACGCCGGACTGCCGCACGCGGTGGTCGGGGTGGTGATCGCGCTGCTGGTCCTGCTGCCGGAGACCCTCGCCGCGCTGCGGGCCGCCCTGCGCGACCGGATCCAGACCAGCCTCAACCTCGCGCTCGGCTCGGCGATGGCGAGCATCGGGCTCACCATCCCGGCGATCGCGGTGGCGACGATCTGGCTGCCCGGCCCGCTCGTGCTCGGCCTCGGCAGCACCCACCTGGTGCTGCTCGCGCTCACCGTGGTGACCGGCGTGCTGACGGTCGTGCCCGGCCGGGCGACCCCCTTGCAGGGCGGCGTCCACCTCGTCCTGTTCGCGAGTTTCCTCTTCCTGGCCGTCAATCCTTGACCAGGTCTGGTTGAAAGCTGACATGGTAATCGGACATAACGTGAAACGTTTTCTAGTGGCGAGTGCGGTCGCGGTGACCTCGCTCGGCGTCCTGCTCGGCACCGCGGGCACGGCGGCGGCCCAGGACCCGTGGGGCAAGTACCCGACGAAGGCGAAGTGCGCGGCCGTCGGCAAGAAGCACGCGGAGCGGGGTTACGAATGCGTACACCACCCGAAGAGCCCCGCGAACGAGCGGTGGTGGCTCTACGTGATCTGAGTGCCAGCGCTGGCAGCCGTCAGCTCGGTGCGATTCGTGAGCCCGAGTTTCGCGTAGATGCGCGACAGGTGCGTCTTGACTGTGCTGCGGCTCATGAACAACCGCGCCGCGTTCGCGGGGTTGTTCAGCCCTGCGCGCAAGGCGCACCACGCTCTCCTCGGTCGCCGTCAGGCTCGCCCGGCCGCTCGCCGGGCAGCCGCGCGGCGAGCACAGCCGCGCGGTAGGCGCACGTCCCGCTTCGCGCACTCGCGCGCCTGCTCGAGGGCTCGCCGAAAAGCGCGTCCAGGCTGCGCGCGCAACACAGCCCAGCCCGTGTTCGGCGCGGATCGCCAGCCCTCGTGATGCAGATCCTCGGAATCAACCAGGAACGTGGACTGTTCCAGCGCGTCGGCGATCACCTTCGGCATGCCCGCCTGCCGGACGGCGGCGAGGGGGCGCTCGCGCACTGTCACCGCCTCTTCGACCTCGCCGGTCAGCCATAGGGCTTCGGCGAGCCCGACCAGCGCCGCCGGGGTTCTCTCCAGTCGGAACCGGCCGATCCCCTCGGCCGGCGAGCCTGGCCACGGGAGACACCCGATCGCCCGCGAGCCCCGGCACGAACGGCGCCGACTCGGCGCCGTAGGCCAGCCAGACCATCGGATCGAGCGCCGCCCGGGCCTCGTCGAGGTTCCCGGCCGTCCCCTCGACCATCGCGAGGACGCTAGTTGTGGAACCGATCCGGTGGTGGTCCTCCAGCGGCCGGGCGACGCGCACGCCCTCGGGCAGCGGCAGCGTGGTCGTCGCGAGGTGGGCGATGATGCCAGCAATGCGTTCACGCCGTCGTGGACGAACCTGTCGTCGCTCGTCCACGCCCGCTCGGCGAGCTTCATCGCGGTGTCGACGTCGCGAACCAGTTCGCCGAGCGCGCGCAACATGTGGCCAAGCCGTCGTACGAGACGATTTCCAGCGCCGCCTAGGCTAGGCGGCGTCGTAGTCGAGCCCCATCGTGTCGGCGACGAGGGCGAGCCCGGTCAGCAGCCGGGCGTGCGAACTTCGTGCCTGCCGGACCGCGGTCGACGGCCCGTCGCAGCAGTTTGATGCCCTCGTGACTGCGGCCGTTGAGGTGCCACAACCAGGCCAAGCCGGCAGTGAGCCGCTGGCCCGTTCCGGGTCCTCGGCGGCGAGGCCGTGCTCGATCGCGGCGCGCGGGTTTTCCTGTTGCGTCACGACCATCCAGAGGATGGACCGCAAGCCTGCGGCATCGTGTTCACCTCACGCGAGCGAGGGGGCGAACATCGCAATGGGAGACAGGCACGCGCTTATGGGCACAAGGTGACGACCGGCAAAATACGAGGCACGTTCGTTCAAGCTCGGGCAGTCCATGGAGACGTGCGGGTCGATCGATCTCGGACCGTTCTTCAAGCGGACCCACTGGTAGCCAGAGCACAGCTCGTCGAAATGGTCTTCGGGGTGGGGGCTTTTCGGGGCCGATGGCGACCGACGTGCGCTGGTCAGTCGCTGATCATGGGAAGACGACGGAGCCATTCGGCCTCGACCCGATCGGCAGCTGCGCTGGCCGCCTCGTGTTCCCACACGTGCAGGACGGTCCACCCCAGCTCCACGAGCGCGGCATCCTTGACTCGATCGCGGGCGACGTTTTGGCCGAGCTTGACGCGCCACCAGTCGCGGTTGTTGCGCGGCAGCGTGCCGTGATCCGGGCAGCAGTGCCAGAAGCAGCCGTCGACGAAGACGGCGACCTTCGCTCGGGTGAATGCGATGTCCGGCCGACCTGGCAACCTTGGGTGGTTTACCCGGAACCGGAGGCCGCGGCGGTGCAGTTCGCGGCGTAACGTGACCTCGGGTTTGGTGGCTGAGCGCGGTTGGCGGCTCAGCCGCGCGGACGTTGCAGCGTCGAGCGGCACTGGTGGGGCCGCTGTGTGGTCCATGGCCCCGACCCTAGCGACGAGGGCGTGAAACAGGTACTCCGCCGATCAATCAACTCAACACCTGGACGTTTCGTTGGATGTGTTGCCGCCTCGGCACCGACACAGATCGTGCCGGAGGTGAGAACTCTTTCTCCTTTTGCTGACGACCCGGTCCGGGCGGTGAGGACTCGACCGGGCCGTCAGCATTATCTGCACTTCTGGGTCAGAACAGCCTGTTGGAGGACTCGTTGTCACGGGCGGTCGCGCACTGGCGGGCCAATGGACACCCCGCGCACATCGGTGCTTGCTTGTGGCAGTGGAGCTGGCCGACCAGACGCAACGCGGCCATTCGCAGCGGCGCTTTGGAGTCACCTCCTACCAAGCGGGAGAGGTCGACTCTGCCGTCGGTGAGGCTGTTCGCCCGCTCCGAGCTGGTGTTGAGCACGCGTGACGACACGCGGATGACCGGCTGGCTGGTCAACAGGACGTCGTCGCCTGCCAGCAGCCTCAGGAGTGCAGTCTTCCCAGGCGGGAGGCCCAAGGCTTCCGGAATGTCTTGGGGGTGCAGCCAGACCTTCCTGTCGCTCTGCAACTGCCGCATACGCCTGACCGCTGCAGCAGCTCCGCGCGTGACTACTGCTCGCTCGATGAGGTCCACCGCTCGCTTGGTGACCCGCCCCCTCGCGGCCACCTCGCGGAGGCCGGAAGCGTACGCGGCCAGTTCGGTGGGTGACGGGTCCAGCATCGCCGCGACGGCGGCGACGGGCGGGGTCAGCTGGTCTCCGGGAAGCACGCACCAATAGTTTCCGGCACGTCGCTCCTCGGCCCAAGCGGCCAGGTGATTTGCGAGAACGCGCCACCGGTTCTGCCGGGTTTTGTCGGTGACCGGTACCGGGACCAGGGCGGTGGCTGCGGCCTTGCCCAGCATCGGCGGTACGGCGTTGCCGATCTGCTGGAACGCGTGGCTGCGGCTGCCCGCGAAGCGGAAGTCGTCCGGGAACGTCTGGATACGGGCGGCCTCGCGAACGGTGAGTGTGCGGTTCTCGGACGGGTGGATGTACCAGTAGCCGTCCTTCGCGATGTGCGCGGTGATGGAGCGGCTCAGCTCCTGCCAGGCCAACCGCTTGTACTTGTCGTCGAACGTCTCCGCCGTGTACCTGCGCAGGCTCGGGTCGATGTGCGCGTATAGCGTCTTGGACGTCATCGAGGCGAAGATCTTACGGTCGTCGTCGCGAACCGGTCGGGTCATGTGATCCCACACCCTCTGCTCGCCCATGCCGCGTCTCATCGCCTTGGCGAACTCCGACACCTCGCCGGTGGGTGAGTAGGGCAGGTCTCGGCAACCGGTGGTGAGGCCAAGCTCGGGTAGGTCGGCGATGGCGTCCTCCACGGTCACCTCTTTGCCAGGGCTGGGCCAGGTGAAGGTGTCGCTGTCGAGGCGGGCGAGCAGGATCAGGCGCTTGCGGTGCTGGGGAACGCCGTACTGCCGAGCGTCGACCAGTCGGAGGTTGGTCCGGTACCCGACGTCCTCCAGCATCCTCACGATCCGTCGCACGACGTGGAAGTCGTCACCCAAGGCCATGTCAGGGACGTTTTCCATCAGCACCGCACGAGGCTTCACCTTGAGCACGACATCGACGTACGCCCGCCACAGCTCCTTGCGCTCGTCGAACTCGTCGCGCACACCGGCGTCCACCAGACTGCGGATCTTGCTGCGTCCTGCCCTGCTGAACGGTTGGCACGGTGGCCCGCCGGCGATGAGGTCGATGTCGACGCGCTTGAGCATCCTGATCAACGCGGCTCGCTTCTTCGGGGCGCCCAAGTCGATGTCGAGCGCGAGGCCGGGAAAATTCGCCCGGTGGGTCTGCAACGCGAACTTGTTGTGGTCGACCGAGGCCGCGACGGTCCACCCGGCGTCGGTCAAACCCAGGCTCAGACCACCGCCGCCGGAGAACAGGTCGACCGCGAGCCGGGCACCTTTCGCCACTCGTTCGGCGCACCACTGCTCGAAGGTTTCCTCGGTGCACGCGTCCGGGTGCGCCGGCAGCTGCAGGAGATCGCTGCGCTCGAGCTTCACCGCGTAGACCGCCACGTCGCCTCCCGTCCTCCGAACAGAGACCCGTGTAGAACCTGCACCGCCGTAGATCTGGATCTGCTCAACTTCTTCATGCCACTTCCCGGGACCGGTCCGCTCGGCCGCCCGACGCGCTAACGATGAAAACGGAGATGAAGTCGCCTAACAGGCGAGGACGTCGGAAGGAGGAGCCCAGCCCACCGCGCGGACGCGGTCCCAGCACGCGGTCTTCTTCGCCCACTCGGTGACGTTCCCGCCGCTAGGAGGTGAGGTGAGCACTCGGCGCACAGCCTTGGCAACCTCGGGTACCGCCGTGGCGATCGCTTCTGGCAGCGTCTGTTCGCGCCAGAGCCGGTCCAGGTCGAGCCCGCCGAGCGTGTGCACGATCAGCGACACGGTGTGCGCAGCTGTCTGCCCGAGGTAGCCCCCGAAGTTCTGCTTCTGGATGATCGCTCTCACCTGGCGGAACACGATCGCTTTGGCGACCAGGTGGCGGAAGTACACGTCGTCGGGGGCTTCGCGCTCGGCCAAACCCTCGTCCGACGTCCACGTCCGGAAGCACTTCTCGGCGCCCTGGCACACGACTTCAGGTCGGAGCGAGTATGCGTACTCGTACTTCGCGGCGTCGGTCTTGCCGAACCGCTGTCGCACGGGATTCTCGCGGTCGAACTTGCGCCGCGCGGCGACGGTCGTGAACCTGTTCTTCTCGACGTCGTACTGCCCACGCACGCGCTCGTAGTACCAGCGGGTCTGCTCGACGTCGACACCGAGAGGGGTCACCCAGGTGGTGCGGGACCACCGCTCCAACCCGACGTGGAAGCGGCTGTTGCCCTCGAAGTCGGCTGGGGTGACGGCGTTCTGCGAGTTCGCGTAGCGGGAGATCTCCGGGACCATGCTGTCCAGCCGGTCGTCGGGGATCAAGGTGATCTTCGCGGGCACGACGACCTGGGCCAGATCGATCCCCTTGCGCGCAGCGTGGTGCAGCGACGCGGTGGTCTGCCCACCGTTGACGATCTGCAGCTCGGTCAGGGTCCGCAGCACCAGACCGCTCGGCGTCCGTTCGAGGCCTGCTGCACGAGCGGTGGCGGAGACACCGTTGTTGTAGGCCAGGAATCGACCGGGCTGCTCCTTGATCGTCTCCGCGATTCCCTTGTTGACCTTTCCCCTGGCCTGCAGGTAGGCGCGCACGTTGCGCTGGAGCAGGCGGCTGTGGTACTCGTCGTACAAATCGGCGAGTAGCTTCCCCGGCAGCATCGCCATCAGGCAGCGGTACCCGTCGGCCTGCTCAGGTGACTCCAGGCATTGCACCTCGTACCCCATCTTCACGACGTCGATGAGGATGTCCTCTTGGTCGGCGCTCGAACTGATCAGCTTGTGGAGGCGGTTGACGTCCCACACGTTCACCCGGGTCGGGAGACCAGCGACGGTGACCTCTTCCGCTCGACGCAACCCCGTCTTCCCGTCGGTGAAGACGAAAATCTTGATCATCTGGAACTGGGGCCACGCACTGTGGATGTGCTCGACCATGTCGTAAGCCGGGCTCGACCGCTCGAGCTGCTCGTGCAGTCCGCTGCGGCAGAACTCCGCGAACGCGCCTACGCGACGCACCAGCTGGGTGAGCCGCTCGCGCTTGAGGGGCTCGGCGTTCAAGCCGTAATCGGCCGTGACGAGGTGCAGGATCGAGCCGTCTCCCGTGATGTCGTACCCGGCGACCTCGACCCGACGGCTCTGCCAGGGCACGAACAGGTAGCAGGTGTTCAGGTCGTCCAGCGCCCCGTCGTCGATCAGGTGCTCGCCGACCAAGGTCACGAAAGCGTCCCGTGCCATCAGCTCGGGCTCGGCCTGGACCCGATCCTCCACCCTGCGCCGCAGCTCTGCTGCGAAGGCAGCGAGTTCGCTGTCCGTCACGTCGTCCCCCTGGTTCGGTGTCGTTCAATCACGAGTTCTGACTTGCCGCGCGCTATTCGCGCGAGAGCGGCCAGCCTCGGCCGCAGCGGTTCCGGAGGCACGACCGCGGCTCCGGGGCGGTCTTCGCCCCAAGCGGATCGCTGCGTGAGCGGGACCTCGACGAGTACCCGGGCCAGTGCGGCGCTCTCCGCCATGTCCAGGCCGTCGAGCCCGAGCCAGCCACCGCGCGAGAGATATCGGCCGTCGCATCGCACGTAGAAACCCTGGGAGGCCCGCCAGTCGACCGGGTCGCCGACCGAGTCCACGTCGCCCGCGCGCAGTAGGTCCGGGTGGGGGAGGACACGAGGACTGGCGACGACCGAGAAACCCGCGCCGGTCACCTGCTCCTCCCCGAGGTGTTGACCGGCAGGGTTGCTCCACAGGAACGGGTCTTTGGAAGTCACCGCGCATCCGTTGACGTCGATGTCGACCCTGCGCTCCAACAACTCTCCGAACACCACGCCCAGGTCTCGGAGGCACTGGTCGAGGATCGTGCCGAGGTGTGCTCGTGCGACTTGCGGACGTGGGACGCGGAGCAGAACCACCGACCAGTGGTTCACCTCACGCTCGGCCAGCAGTCCTGCAGGGAGCCTCCGGAAAGTGCGATGCAACCACCACGTGTCGGTGTCCACTGCGGAGGTGAGCACCAGGCAGGCCGGGGACGCGTGCGACTCCCAAGTGGTGACCTCGTCGTACAGGGAAGCGGCGACACCGAGGGCCACCGATCCGCGCGAAACCTCGTGTTCCTCGGCGAGCGTCGAGCGCAACGTGTATCCGGCGAAGGCTTCACCGTCGTGGACGAGCGCAAGCCTGGAACTCGTGCCGGAGCCAGCGCTCCTGATGCGGATGTGGCGGGCACCGGATTCCAGAGCGCGGTCCACCAAGGCGATCAGCAGGTGCCCGACGGCGCTGTTTCCGCCTGCGGCGCCGAGCCGCTCAACGAGACCCGATCCCGTGGCGATCTCCGTGCCGGCCGGGCGTCTGTCGTCGATCGGTCTGCGCACGACGTTCGGCCGACGGGTCGGACGTTTGGGTGGGGGAGTGGGAACGGGATCCGCACCGCCGGCGACCAGCCCCACGATCGCGAGCTTGTCGCGCAGGTTGCCCTTCGCCTTGCTCTCGATTTGCCGCACCCGTTCGCGGGTGACCGAAAAGCGCTCACCGATCTTCTCCAAGGTGAGGTCGTCACCACCGTCGAAGCCGAACCGCAGCCTGAGCACTTCGGCTTCACGTTCCTTCAACAGTGACAAGGCTTCTCGCACGAGTTGGGCACCGAGTTCGTGGTCCAGCACGTAGTCGGGGTTCGAGTGGTGTTCGAGCGGAGCGGGGATCAGCTCCGCGAACGAGCTCTCGCCCACGCCCAGGGGTGTGTCCAGGCTGATCACACCCTTGGACAATCGCAAGCAGTCCACCACCTTCTCCCAGGAAAACCCGGTGCGTCTGGCGATCTCCGCGATTGGAGCGTCTTCCTGCTCGAACAGCAGCCTGTTCCGGACGCTGCGAACCTTGCGGATTTCCTCGTACTTGTGGATCGGCAGCCGGACCGTCGTGCCCTCGTCGGGAACCGCCCGGCCCATGTGCTGGTTGATCCAGTGCATCGCGTAGGTGGAAAACTTCAGCCCTCGGGAACCGTCCCACTTCTCGATCGCTCGCATCAGACCCAAAACCCCGTGTTGGTACAGGTCCTCGTGGTCGAGACCGGCACCGAGGTACTTCGTGATGCAGGACCCCACGAGGCCGGTGTTGTGCAGCACCATGGCGTCGAACGCCTTCGCCCGCTCGTCGTCGCTGCGCAGCGTCGAGCGAAAACCTCTGGGAAGTTCCTCCGCGAGGTCTCCACCGGGGAGCCGCATCAGCTGCGCCAACCCGACCTCCTCCTGGGCTGTCAGTAGGCGTTTGGCGCGGTCTTTGCTCCGCATCGTAACGGCGAGCACGGCACGGGCACTGTCGACGGTTGATCGGCCGGGCGGTGGCAACTGTTCGGGTGCGGCAGGAGGAGGAGCGGGGAGCGTGGTGGACACCACCTCCACCCACTCGTCGCCGGCTGTCTTGCGCGTGCGGTCGTCCACCAAGGCGAACGGGAGCCCGCTCAATGCAGTGGGTCGTCCCATACCGGAGTAGGAGAGAAACAACTCCGAGCGCGTCGTCGGGCCGAGCACCCGCAACGCGTTCTCGAACCGGAAGCGGTCCTCCACTTGGTCGAGTCCCGCCAGCACGACGTGGTCGAACCGCATCCCGACCGCGCTGACCCAGGTCAGCACCTTGACTCCCGGATCGGATGCGGTAACCATGGCGTGTTGTGGGACGTTGGCACCGGACAAGTGCCACTGCGTCGTACCGTCGAACAGGTCGCCGATCCTGTCCTTGAAGACGTGGACCATTTCCCTGGTCGGCAGGAGCACGCCGATCCGCAGGTCGCGGTGCGCCGTCGCCTGCTCCACGACGAACCGAATTTCCTCGTCGACGTCCTCGTGGTCGACAAGCGCTGGCCGCGGACCTTCACGACGGGAGACGTCTGCGAGGAAGGATCCATCGCCGAGGTGCTCGAGCAACTGGGCGATCTGCGCGGTGCCGCCGTCGACGTCGTGCGAAGTCGTGGCTGCGCCGGAGCCGAGGAGGGCGGTGAGGTCGTCCAGGGGCGTACCGGAGTCGCCGACCGTCTGCACGGGATCGACGTACACCGTCGCTTCGATGTTCAGCAGCCGGAGCACCGTGTAGAAGTCGGATGGCAGCTGCTGCCCTTGGACGACGATGACATGCCGTCGGTCCAGCGGCCGGACGTAGCGGGCCCGGAGGTGCCGCTTGAACTCCCAGAAGTCGACGTCGTAATCGTCCGTTTCCGGTGGCCTGACTCGCAGCACGGTGCGCCACACGTTGGCGAAGTAGGAGTGGTAGGTCATGACCGCGTCACCACGGCTCTCGAACGGCATCATCGCGCGGATGCGGCGTGCCAGCACGCTGGACCGGGTGATGACGTGAAGTTCCTTGCCGCGCGCCCGCAAGCGGCGGTAGGCGGCGACCGCTTGGCTCGCTTGATCGACCGCGGGCGCGGCGGCCACCACGGTGTGACAAGGTGCCTCGTGAACCAGGGCGCGTAACGCGGCGCTCACAGCGCGCTCCCCGGGACACTGTCGACCATCGCCGCCAGGTCCTTGAAGAAACCGAACTCCGGGTCGAGCAGCAGACGCCGGTCCAGCAGCCTGTTCATCACCTCGCAGCTCGTCTCTGGAGTCAACGAGCACGCGTGGCACGCCGCCAGGGACAACCCGTCCGGCCCCTGGCCGGGGTGGTCCGCGCACACGGGGTCGAACGAGCACCACCGGGCCGAGGTGATCGACATGTCGAGGAGCCGGCCCAGCCGGGGGAACTCGCCCATCCTGACAAGGCCGCCGAGAGTGCCCTCCGAGTCACCAGCCGCGGTGTAGACCAGTACCCCGGCCATGGCGGGGCCTTTGTCGCTCTTCGTCACGTACAGGCGCTCGCGCAAGGCGGAAGTCGAGTAGCCAGCTTCGAAGGCGGTGTTGCGCAGGAGCAAGTGCGCGAAGGTGTGCAGGAGCACGTAGCGCGGTGTCGGTTCGGGAAGCCACTTGGCTCCCTTGTTTTCGTGCCGTTCCACCAGCTTCCGGCACCGGTCGACCACTGGGCCTGATCGTTCCCAGCGGACGAGGGCTTCCTCGTCGAACCTGAGGAAGAAACCCTCGCCGAACACCTCGATCGCCGGCAGGAAGTCACCGTCGGAACTCAGGTTCGAGGGCACCTTCTCCTGCATCGTGTGGCGCTCGAAGTGCGTCAGCACCCGAACTTCGCGAAGGCGGTCCACCAACACGACGTCGGCGATCAGCTCCCGCCAGCCGCTCGTCTTCCCTCCGGCGTCACCCAGCGGTCGATCGGCTCGGCGCGAGATGAAGTGATCCCGGTGGTCGTGGTCCTCCTGAGGGTTGATCAGGGCCGCCCACTCGTCCGGACGGATGTTCTCCGGACCACCGTCCATGGGGACGCGCGGGTCACCCACCTCACGGGCCAGTGCCGCCTCGACCTCGGCGACGGAGAGCCCGTACTCGTCGGCAGCGACTTCGATCATCTGCTTGGCCAACTTGTAGCTGGGTTGGCCGACCAGGAACTTGAACTCGCTGCTCCTCTTCAGCGTCGCTAGTGGGTCGCTGACCGTGCTCCACGCCGACTCCGGCGGAATGTCGATGGCGCTCTCCACGGTGGGGAAGTACACGCTCGACGCCCCGCGTTGCATCGCCACCACCTGCTCGGAGCACACCGCAGCATCCCTCTGGTCCTGCCACGGCTGCCTCCCCGAGCACTTGCTGCCGATCTGCGTCAGTCCGATCCTGGTGGTCAGACCGTCCAAGGACCTCTCACCACCGCACGTCCCGCAGCGCACGAGGAGCGAGTTCAGGCCACCACCGACGTCGGCCTTGCTCAGGAACTTCAGGTCCGGCCGCTGGCACTGGTTCTGACTCCGGTTGCGGCGAACCGCGGAGTGCGCCCAGCGGACCCAGTCCACGTCCGACAGGTGCCCGTTGGCGCACACCGCAACGAACCGCATCGGGATGAGCTGCTTGTGGCTGGGGCAGTGTTCGCAGGAGGGAGCGGTGTTGGCGACCTCTTTTTTGTACGACCACCGGCTCATGCGCCGGCAGCTTGGGCAGAACAGCCACTGGGGGAAGCGGTAGTAGGGGATGGGCCAGCGAGGTGAGGGCGCCGCGAGCGAGTCCACCTTCAGGTAGGAAGCCAAGCGTGGGAAGTCGATGGGCACGTGCGGGCCGCGCCACTTCCCGGCGTCCTCCACCACGAACGACTCACCGACGAGGTCGATGATCGCTCCAGGGCCGAAAGGACTGATGATTTGCGAACGCCGAACCTTGCGGACCGTCACTTCCTGGCCCCCCTCACTTCCACTTGGACCTCCACGTCGACGCTGCGCATCGAGTCGAGCGTGGCCCAGCCGTCGCCCCGGTCTGTGAAACGCTTGAGCAGCCTGGGACGCTCGCGCCCGCCCTGGCTGTAGCGCAGGCCGCCGGCTGGCTCCGCATCCACTGCCCGCTTCACCCATGTTTCGATGAGGTCGTTCAAGTGGGTCTCGACCCGCTCCAGCTCAGTCGCGTCGGCTCGTTCGACTCGGCCGAGGAACCTCTTGACGAGCACGGCGAACCGCTCGTCGTCGGGGTCGAACGACGCGGCCTCCTGGTCACCCGCCAGACCGAGCGCGTGGCGCACAAGCACGACCAAGTCCGCGTGGAGGGCGCGCAGGCGTGCCGGTACCGAGAACGGCGTCACCGAACTCGGCTCAACCGAGCGGTAGAGGCTCGCGTGGTAGGGGGTGAACGACTCGTAGTGCGACCGGTCTCGCGGCTTGGACGGTGAGTAGACCACCACCACGAGGCCAGGGCGGTCGGCGCTCCGCCCCACGCGGCTGGTGGCCTGGATGTACTCGGCGGTCGTCTTCGGCTGGCCGACGACGGTCATTACGCCGAGCCGTCCGACATCGACGCCGACGGAGATCATGTTCGTGCTGGCGAGGAAGGCGACGCCGTCTGGAGCGTCGTGCGGTTTCTTGAGCCGCTCCAGGCGTTGCGGGATCTGTGCTGATGCCACGTTGCTGGTCAGCTCGACCACATTGTCGTCGTCGAGGTGCCGCACGTGGTCCTCGGCCTGTGCAATCACCTTCAACCGCGACGGGATGTCGTCGGAGGCAAGGTTGATCGTCTTGCCCAGCTCGCGCAGGCTGTTGTGGTAGACGACGAGCGTCGAATATGCGTCCTTGGCCGCGGGCGTCAGGTCGACTTCGAGCGGTGCCTGCAACTGCGCCGCGGTGACGTGGATGAGCGCGGTGAGCGGTGTGTGCCCTTGGGGCATGACCCCCATGTAGGCACGGCCGGGTCGTTCGCGGTCGGTGCGCACGAAGTAGGAGTCGGCCGCATCGACGCCCGCTGGCGGGAACAGCGCAACAGGCCGTCCGAGGACACTCCTGGTCTGTTCGTCGGCCCGGCGGATGGTGGCCGTAGCGGCGACGATCTTGGGCTTGGCGCCCCGATGCGCCATCAGCACGTCGAAGGCCGCTTCGTAGAGGCCAACGATGGTCCCGAGCGGGCCGGAGATGAGGTGGAACTCGTCTTGAATGATCAGTGACGGCCCTGGGTAGGGACCCGCGCCGAAGAACACGCCGGTGTCCTCTTTCCAGACCGTGCGGGCGAACTTGTCGACCGTGCCGACCAGCATGGTGGGTGGGTTCAGGTAGAGGTCTTCGTCCACGGACGACATGGGCAGCTCGGTGCGGAAAGGACACTTGTCGTTCACGCACCGCACCCGGAAGGAGTTGTTGGTCGCCGAGATGCCCCATCGCTGCTCGTCGTCCGCGCTGCCTGGCGCGATTCTGGTACCGCACCACGGGCAGGACTCGATCTGGAAGCCCTGGTCGGTCGCGGCGCCGTCACGTAGCTGCGCGAGCAACCGGCGGGCCTCCGCGAAGCTGTTGGGGCTGTTCTCACCGCCGACCCACAGGCCGATCGACACGGGACGGCTGCCGAGCTGCCCCCGGTGGTCGGGGTGGTCTTGGCGTACCCGTTCGCAGGCGGCGATCATGGTTGCGGCGCGCTGGAACTGCTGGCTGGTGAGCAGGCGCAGGGTGTACCTGGTGATGACCGTCGTACCCGCTCCTGCGTCACCCCCGGTCAGCCGCCGGTGGAGGATGGTGAACGCGGCGAGCCCCAGGTACGCCTCGGTCTTGCCTCCGCCGGTGGGGAACCAGATGAGGTCGACCAAGTCCCGGTCCTCGACCTCTTGGACCACGCCCTTAACCGTCATCAACAGGAAGCCGAGTTGGAACGGGCGCCAGGTGTAGTCGAGCGTGTCGTAGTCGACCGCCGGGTCCGGTGCCTCCGAGGGGGCGTGCGGCGAGCCACCGAGGTGCGGTTGGCTGTGCGCCATCTGCATGGCCATCACGCGGTTCGCCAACGCGAAAGCCTTGAGCGCGTCCTGGTCCTCGCGCAGGAAGTCGAGACCGGCGAGCATGCGGTCCCTGGCACGTGTCGCGCGATCGCGCAAGCGCTGGGCGGCGGGGTAGAGCCGCTGGTCGAGGCTCGCTGATGCGGCCTCCCAGGTTCTCGTGATCCATTCCGAGTACCGGTCGACGAAGCCGGTCAGGGCCGCGAACACGGGCTCGGGGTCGGTGACGATCGCGGCGAGGCCGTTCAGGCGGATGGCGTCGGCCACTTCGGGTAGGTCGAAGTCGACGTCGGGCACGACGTGCACGGGGAGGAACGACGTGCCGACCCAGGAGGGCCGGTCGCCGGTGGTGTCCCAGCGGGCTGCCGTTCCGTGACCGACGGCGTACACCGGCACGTCGCGGTACTGAAGTTCGAGTTCTTCCGCCTCTTCGTCACTGTGTGCCCGCGCCTGCGCCGGATAGCGGATGAGAGCGCCCTCCGCGACCGAGCAGCGCAGGTCGACCTGGAAGAGGCAGTCCTCCGGGTTCACCGCTCGGCGCTCCTCCTGCACCTTGCGGTTGACCAAGACGACGGTGACGATCACCCCGTCGGTGTGCGGGCGCCAGGTGACCTCGACGCTGGCCGCCTCGTTCCAGAGCTTCTTCCCCCGGCTCGTCCCGGAGGGTGGGGGGTCGATCCGAAGCGCCTGTTCTCCCCTGAGTTCGAGCGGTTCGCGTCGCCACTCGTCGGCTGAGGTGGCCCGGTACCGCGCTGCTCGCACCTCCACCACGATCGCGGACCGCTCTGTGGTCATGAAGCTGATGCCTGCCGAACTCGGCCGGCTTTGTCCCGCCAGCGTGATGGGGTCCTCGTCGTCGTCATCGGGTAGTGCGCCCGCGCGGTCGTCGACTTCCTCTGCATCATCGTTGGGGGCGCTCGCGTCGGCTGGGGGCGGGACGAGCGACATCGGGTACAGCACCGCGGTCAGGTACCGGTGCTGCGGAGCCTTCTCGTACAGGACCTCGTCGTCACCGTCGACCGGACCGACCAGCTGGTCGTGCAGGTAGTCGAGCACTCGGTCCCGGTCCGGGAACCCCGTGGCCTGCGCCTCCGTCACCCCTCCACCCCCAATGCCTCCGGCTTGACCACCCACAGCGCGGCCTTGGCGCGGGTCATGCCCACGTACAGCTGGGCGCGCGCTGCCTGTTCGTCCGCCGCCTCGTCCACCTCCAGGAAGACGTACCGGCTCTCCAGTCCCTTGAAGTCGGCGACCTGCGCGAACCCGACGCGTCCACGGCCGGGTCGGCGCATGCGCATCAGGTCCAGCACGTCGACACGCTCGAGCCACTCGACGGGTAGTTCGACGAAGATCGAGGCGGCCAGATCGTGCGGTGAGAGCAGCACGACCTGTTCGAGTGGCACGCCGTGTTCTTCCAGTTCGACCAAGGCCGCTGCCACCGTGCTGATTGTCTTCTCGCGGTTCTCCTCGACCACCACGACCTCCCGGCCGTGACCGGCCGTGGTCACTCCCAAGTCGGCCCCGGTTCGCTCCTGGGTGGCTCGAACGATCTCGATGGTGTTCCGGCAGTTGTCCATCAGGTCGACGAAAGTGGGACGGTGCGAGTCCAGCCTGACCTTCGCATCGTCCTCGTAGCGTCCGACCAGCCCTCGTTGGTTGTTGGAGTCCAGGAAGAAGGCCCAGCGGCCATCGGCCAACCCGCCTACCAGCAGGGTGTCCAGCACGTCGAGGTCGTGCCCGTTGATGACGTCCTGCGCCTCGTCCACCACAACGACGTCGAAGGTGGTCGCGTCGAAAGCGGGCACCTCGTCGAACGGGACCACGGTGATGCCTTCCAGGTCCTGCTGCGATCGGATGAAGGCCGCAAGGACGTGGCTGCGGCAGGTCAGCAGGATGCGTTCACCGGAACCCCGGGCACGTCGGCACATCTCGACCGCCAGCATGGTCTTGCCCGTCCCGGCACCGCCTTCGAACACCAAGCGCGGATTCCTGCGGTGTTGGTCGAGTGCCTTGTACTGGCCCTTCGTGAGGGCGACGAGTTCTTTCTCCACCATGTCGTCGAGACGGCGTAGGGACAGCACGCGATCGAAGTCGGGGCGGAGGACGTTGAGGTAGCGCTCGACCTCATCGGCGGACAGAGAACCCCGGCCGCCAGGCTTGCCCTCCCAGAACGCGCCCAGCCGATCGAGGCAGTCCGCCCACCCCTCGGAGTCCAAGCGGATGGAGTTGATCACCATTTCGGGGGTCCACTCCACGCTGACCGCATCGAACTCGCTGTCCGGGAAAACGACGCCATACCCGAACACCGTGCGCTCGACCAACTCCGGATCGGCGGTGGTGCGGCGGAGGACGTTCGTCAAGGCGAACATGCTCGTCCGAGCCTGGTCGAGCGGGCTTTCCTTGAGCCGGTGCCGCTTGCCCTTGAGGTCACGCGTGTGCCAAACGTCCTTCTTCAGGAATATCTCGCCTCCTTTGACCTCCAGCACCAGCAAGCCGCGTTCGCCCAGCAAGAGGAAATCGATCTCGCAGACCCTCTTGCGGTCGTGTTCGGGCAGGTTGGTGCTGTGCATGGCGTATTCCCACCCGGCGACTTCGAGTGCGGCCAGCTCCGAGAAAATGTCCTGTTCTGCCCGACTGGCACCGGGATGCACCGAATCTGGGATCATGCGCACGGTGACCTGCCTGCGTTGCTCCGAGTGGGTGAGGTGGTCGAAAGCTTGTTCGAGAAGTTCAGCGGAGTCCCCCTTGGATCACCAGAGCAGCTGTGCGCGAACGATCCATCGTTGGCTCGGGCGACATGGTTACATGACACAGGGTCAAGTTTTGATCACGTGTACTGCCGAGTCCTGCGGGCGATCGAAACACTTCGGAAACCTGCGGCCCCGCCTTTCGTGGTCTCGGATCACGACGTGTGGGGGCTGGCTGCAACCTCGGGGCTCATCCGCCGGCCGAAGTCGCCAACCTTTCCGCCCGGGACGAGTCGATAGCCATCGGATCAGGCGACGGGATGACCACCGAGAGCCCATCCTGCCAACGCAACCTGGTCTGCGTTCCCCAGCGGAGCCTGCCTGCCCGGCGAGGGCATCTTGTTCTTCTTCTTGCGGTGGCTGTGGGGCCGCCTGGCCTTCGTCGAACCGCCACGGGGGACCGGCGTCAGCCGCACGCCCGCGTCCGGCGGTTCGACGAGATGAGGGCCGAATGAGCGGCCCCGCAGGGGCCGCCTCGAACAAGTAAGGAAACTTTGAACACGCGTACGCCATGACCTCGTGGTGAGGGAGTTCCGGGCCAATGACTGATTGGCTCAGAATCCAGTCATAGCATCAGTGACCTGTTCATCGTGCCGCTTGGCTCGGGAAGATTGGCGCGCATGCCTCCGTTCGCTCCCACTGCCGGCCGCGGCGGAGGATGGCGCAGAGCTTGTCGGATCTGATTGAGGACTCATGACCCAGCCGGTCATACCGATGCGCGTCGTGTTGTGTGCGTCGGCAGTTGCGAGGAAGGCCCAGGGTGCATTGAAGTTGGGTATTGCGAACCAGGGCGTCCTGAGCGGCTTTCTGCGAACCAGAACCCTCCGGGCTGGTTTCGGTGCTTTCCTTGCTGGTTCTGCAGTTCTCGCAGCAAGGCCCGATGGGGCTCGTCGTACCCGCCGCCTTCCGTCAACCGATGCTGGTACTTCGTCCGCGGGGCGAAATCCAGTCCGTCTGTCCGCTCGTCGGTGAGAACGGCGTCGGGCAGCACGGCCACGCTATCGCCCGGGCGCAGCACATCAACTACGCGGTTGGATTCGCGGAGCGTGGGCATGGTGCTGGACGCCAGTTTCCAGGCTCCAGGTCAAGCGTCTTGTGGGGCTGCTCAATCGCCTGGGCCAGCACCGCTCGGAGATCCGCGCCGGCTGCTAGACGAGTAATGCGTAAGTCGGGGTGGTAGCGAAGACGGACGAAGGGTGTTCAAGATCAGTTTGTGACGACCGATTTGAACACCCTTCTGACCGCACTGTACGTCAAGATCGACGACCGCCTCGCTGATAGGCGTCGGATGGGCAGACCTGCGAAGCTCACCGACGCGGAATTGGTCACCCTGGCCGTGGCTCAGGCGCTGCTGGGGTTCACCTCGGAGGCCCGGTGGCTGCGGTTCCTGCCTACCCGGATGCCTGGTGCCTTCCGGAGCCTGCCCGGCCAGTCCGGCTACAACCGTCGTCTGCGCGCTGCGTTACCACTGGTCAAGCAGGTGATGCGCTGGTTGGCGACGGACACCGACCTGTGGACCGACAACACCTGGATCGTCGACTCCACTCCGGTCGAATGCGGACGCTCCCTGCCCACCGTGAAGCGCTCGGAACTGGCCGGCTGGGCCAAGTACGGCTACTGCCGCTCGCACTCGCGCTGGTTCTGGGGCTTGCGCCTGCACCTGGTCTGCACCCCGGCCGGACTGCCCATCGCCTGGGCGTTGGCCGATCCGAAGATCGACGAGCGGCAGGTACTCATGGCCATCTGCGACCACGAACCCCACCTGCTCGCCGAACGCCCCGGACTGCTGATCATCGCCGACAAGGGCTACGTCTCCCGAGAACTCGACCACTACCTCGCCGAGCGCGGCGTCCGGCTGATCCGACTGTCCTACCGCAACCGAATCCCGCACCCCGGTGAGCCGCTACTCAAGTCCATCCGCCAGCTCATCGAGTCGGTCAACGACACGCTCAAAGGCCAGTTGGACCTGGAACGGCACGGTGGGCGCACCATCGAGGGCGTCGGCATCCGCATCGCCCAACGTCTCCTGGCCCTGACCGCGGCCATCTGGCACAACCGCGCCACCGGCCAACCCGTCACCCGATCCCTCACCGCCTACGACCACTGACACAGTTACGCATTACTCGTCTAGCCCAAGCACACGGCGATTCGCGTCCCGGGGGCGCGTGAGTTGAGGCTCGCCCCCGCTGGCGGCTCGGCCCGCCGTCGAAAGGCCCAAAACGAGGGTTGAGCATGGGGACGCGCAGCACAAAGCCCCTGGTCAATGGCTCTACCAGGGGCTTTGTGCCCCCGGCAGGATTCGAACCTGCGACACCCGCTTTAGGAGAGCGGTGCTCTATCCCCTGAGCTACGAGGGCTGGCCGCCTCAGCGTAGCGGGTCCGGGGCGCCCCTATGTGCGTGACCTCCGCCTCGGTCGAGCGCGGCTGGCCGATCGCCGCCTCGGTCGAGTGCGGTCAGCCGCGCCATGGTGCTGCCGGGGGCGCAACCCGGCCGCCCCAAACCACCTACGAAAGGCGCAACCACCCCGGGTGATCAGCGTATCGACGTCCGCGCTACCACTGGGTAACCTTCCGTGATCGGGACGCGGACACCCCGCTCCACCGACCGTTCGGAGGGCTTAGTTGATCAAGCTCATGTTCGCCGACGACGAGGATCTCGTGCGGGCCAGTCTCCGCGGCATGATGGCCGGCGCGCCGGACATCGAGGTGGTCGGTGAAGCGAACGACGGGCGCTCGGCGGTCGAGACGGCACGGCGCCTCCACCCGGACGTCGTCCTGCTCGACATCAAGATGCGGGCCCCCGACGATGGCATCCGCGCGCTCCGCGCGATCCTCGAGCTGCCCAACCCGCCCGCCGCGGCCATGCTGACCACCTTCGACATGGACGAGTACGTCAGCCTGGCCCTCCGGCTCGGCGCGAACGGCTTCCTCCTCAAGGACATCGAGCCCGCGGCACTCCTCCGCGCCGTCCGCGACCTCGCGAGAGGCGGCGCCGTCCTCGACCCCGGTGTCGCCGCGCGCATGGTGCGCGCCCACCGCGAAGGACAACGCGCCGCTCAGCCGGCGCGCAAGTTACTCGCCTCACTTTCCGAGCGGGAGCGCGAAGTCGTCGCCCTGATCGGGCAGGGCCTGTCCAATGCCGAGATCGGCGGCAAACTCCACCTGTCCGAGGCCACCGTCAAGGGCTACGTCTCGGCGGTCCTGTCGAAGATCGGCGCCGCGAACCGGGTCCAGGCCGCCCTGCTCGCCTACCGCGGCGGGCTGCTGGACCAGTGACTTCTTAGGCGGGTCTCAGCACCGTCCGCAACACTGTCTACATGCGCATTCTCGTTGTCGACGACGATCGGGCGGTCCGGGAGTCGCTCCGGCGGTCGCTGGAGTTCAACGGCTACCAGGTGGAGCTGGCGGGCGACGGCGCCCAGGCTCTGGAGCGCGTGATCGCCGACCGGCCGGACGCCATGATCCTCGACGTCATGATGCCCCGGCTGGACGGGCTGGAGGTGGCCCGGCGCCTGCGCAGCACCGGTGACGACCTGCCGATCCTCGTGCTGACCGCCCGCGACACGGTGTCCGACCGCGTCTCCGGTCTCGACGCCGGCGCCGACGACTACCTCCCGAAGCCCTTCGCGCTGGAGGAGCTCCTCGCCCGCCTCCGCGCGCTCCTGCGCCGCGCCTCCCGCGAGGCCCAGACGCCCCCGGACGCCGAGAAGCTCACCTTCGCCGACCTGACGCTCGACCCGGGCACCCGCGAGGTCCGCCGCGGCGACCGCGACATCAGCCTCACCCGCACCGAGTTCGCGCTGCTCGAGCTGTTCATGTCGTACCCGAAGCACGTCCTCACGCGCGGCCGCATCCTCGAGGAGGTGTGGGGCTACGACTTCCCGACCTCGGGCAACGCGCTGGAGGTCTACGTCGGTTACCTGCGCCGCAAGACCGAGGCCGGCGGTGAGCCGCGCCTGATCCACACCGTCCGCGGCGTCGGGTACGTGCTGCGGGAAACCCCGCCGTGAGCCAAGCCGTGACCGAACCGGTGCCCGTGATCCGCGTGGACAACGGTTCAGCTCCCCGGCGGATGTCGCTGCGGGCGCGTGTCACCCTGCTGGCCGCGGCGTGCGTCGCGGGGGTGCTGGCGCTGGTTTCGCTGGGCGCCTACATCACCGTCTACAACAACCTGTACCAGCAGGTCGACGACGAGCTGATCCAGCAGGCGAACAGCGTCATCAACGATCCGCAGGTCGTGCAGACCGGCGGCCTGCGCATCCCCACCTACATCACCCGCCTGGTCGACGTGCGCTTCGACCTGATCGTCGCCGACGGCACGTCCGCGTTCGAGTCGGCGCCGTCGATGCGGCCGCCGATCGGGCTCGACGAGCGCGAGGTGGCCAGCGGCCAGAAGACCTCGTCGATCCGCACCGACCAGAACACCGACTCGCGCGTGCTCGCCGTGCCCTACCGCTACCAGCCGGGCGTGGCGCTGGTGCTGTCGCAACCACTCGACGCGACCAAACAGACCCTGCGCGAGCTGGCGGTGGTCCTCGCGCTGATCGGCGGTGGCGGGATCGTGGTCGCCGCGCTCGCCGGGACGGCCGTGGCCCGCACCGGGCTCAGACCAGTCGAACGGCTGACCTCGGCGACCGAGCACATCGCCCGGACCGGTGACCTGCGCCCGATCCCGATCAGCGGCGACGACGAGCTGGCCCGGCTGACGCACAGCTTCAACACGATGCTCGGCGCCGTCGCCGAGTCGCAGGACCGGCAGAGACAGCTCGTCGCCGACGCCGGTCACGAGCTGCGCACCCCGCTCACGTCCCTGCGCACGAACCTCGAGCTGCTGCTGTCCGCCAGCCGCTCGGGCGCGCCGTCGCTGTCGGAGAAGGACCGCGCGGAGATCGAGACCGACATCAAGGCCCAGCTGGACGAGCTGACCCAGCTCATCGGCGACCTCGTCGAGCTGGCCCGGCAGGACGAGCCGCGTACCGCGTTCGAGCGCGTCGAGCTGGTCGAGGTCGTCGAACGCGCCCTGGACCGCGCCCGCCGCCGCGCCGGCGAGATCGAGTTCGACGTCGCGCTCCAGCCGTGGGTCGTCACCGGCGACGCCGGCGCCCTCGAACGCGCGGTGCTGAACCTGCTGGACAACGCGGTCAAGTTCTCCCCGCCCGAGTCCCGCGTGCGGGTCCGGATGTACCCGCTGGGCGACGGCACCGCGGTCATCGAGGTCGCCGACTCCGGTCCGGGCATCGCCGACGAGGACCTGCCGCGCGTGTTCGACCGCTTCTACCGCTCGTCCGAGGCCCGCACCCTGCCCGGATCCGGTTTGGGGCTGGCGATCGTCAAGCAGGCCGCCGAGCGCCACGGTGGCGTCGCGTACGCCGGCCGCGCCCCGGAGGGTGGTGCTCTGCTGAACCTGCGTCTGCCCGGTTCGCCCGGCTGACCACATCCTGCGCTTGTTGATTCGTGTAGGATTTTGTGTAGTTGTTGGGCGATGGGAGCGATGGTGCTGGCGCGGCAGCGGCAGGCGATGATCCTCGAAGAGGCGCGGCGGACCGGCGCGGTCCGCGTGAGCGACCTCGTCAGCAGGCTCGGCGTGTCCGACATGACCATCCGCCGCGACCTGGACGTGCTCGCCGGCCGCGGTCTGGTGGAGAAGGTCTACGGCGGTGCGACCGCCGTCGTCGGGCCGAGCACGGAGGAGCCCGGGTTCGAGGCCAAGTCCGTGCGGCAGCAGGCCCAGAAGGAGGCCATCGCGAGCGTCGCCGCCGAGCTGGTCCAGCCGGGCACCGCGATCGGCCTGTCCGCCGGCACGACCACGTGGACGCTCGCCCGCGCGCTGGACGGGGTGCCCGGGCTGACGATCGTCACCAACTCGATCCACGTCGCCGACGTGCTGCGCGCGTCGTCCGCGCCGGACCGCACGGTGGTGCTCACCGGCGGCGTCCGCACGCCCTCCGACGCGCTGGTCGGGCCGGTCGCCGTGCACAGCCTGCGCCGACTGCACCTGGACCAGGTGTTCCTCGGCGTGCACGGCATGGCCGAGGGCCCCGGCTTCACCACGCCCAACCTGACCGAGAGCGAGACCGACCGCGCGCTGGTGGAGTCCGGGCGGCGGCTGGTCGTGCTCGCCGACTCGTCCAAGTGGGGTGTGGTGGGCATTTCCACGATCGCCGAGCTCGACGAAGCGCACGTCGTGGTGAGCGACGACGGGCTGGGCGAGGCGGCGCGCGACGTTCTGGCCGAGCACGTGGGTGAGCTGAAGGTCGCACCCGTCAACGAGGACACGGAGGAAGAGTGAGGCGGACGCTTCGCCACCTTGCCGACGGCAGGGAGATCATCTACTTCGACGAGGGCGAGAACACCCCGTCCCGCACGGCGGAGGACACGCGCGACCTGCCCGCGGTGGCCGCCAGCTCGGAGATCCGCCTCGACCCGCTGACCGGCGAGTGGGTGGCGATGGCCGCGCACCGGCAGACCCGCACGTACAAGCCGCCGGCCGACCTGTGCCCGTTGTGCCCGAGCAAGCCGGGCAAGCCGAGCGAGATCCCCGAACCCGACTACGACGTGGTCGTGTTCGAGAACCGGTTCCCCTCCTTCGAGGAGGGCGCCACCGGTGAGCGGTCCACACTGGACGGTCTCGGGCTCGTGCGGACCGCGCCGGGCAAGGGGCGCTGCGAGGTCGTCTGCTTCACCAGTGACCACAATGGATCGTTCGCGCAGCTGAGCCCGTCGCGGGTGCGCACGGTCGTCGAGGCGTGGGCCGACCGCACGGCCGCGCTGTCCGAGATCGACGGGCTGGAGCAGGTCTTCCCGTTCGAGAACCGGGGCGAGGAGATCGGCGTGACGCTGCACCACCCGCACGGCCAGATCTACGGCTACCCGTTCGTGACGCCGAAGACGCGCCGCATGCTCGACGTCGCCCGGGCCTACCAGGAGGAACACGGCCGCCCGGTGCTCGGTGACGTGCTGGCCGCCGAGCGGAAGACCGGCACGCGCGTGATCGCGGAGGGGCGGTACTGGACGGCGTTCGTCCCGCCCGCGGCGCGGTGGCCGGTGCACGTGCAGGTCGTGCCGCACCGCCAGGTGCCCGACATCCCGGCGCTCACCGACGCCGAACGCGACGACTTCGCCGAGGTCTACCTCGACGTGCTGCGCCGCTGCGACGGGCTCTACAACCGGCCGCTGCCCTACATCGCCGGCTGGCACCAGGCGCCCGTCCGGATCGACCGCGAGCTGGGCTGGCTGCACCTCGAGCTGTTCTCCATCCTGCGTGCGCCGGACAAGCTGAAGTACCTCGCCGGGTCCGAATCGGGCGAGGCGGTGTGGATCAACGACGCCACGCCGGAGCAGATCGCGGAACGTCTCCGCGCGGTGGGCTGACACCGGCGGCATACTCATGCGTGACCCTCAGGCTGGGCTCAGCCCGCTCTCAGGACCGACACGCATGGTAGGGACATGACCGAGAACGACCCCAGCGCACCGCACGACGGCGGTGCCCAGCGGGACCCCGGCGCGCAGCAGTCGCCGGAGGACGCGAAGACGCCCGCGCGCGGAACGCCGCTCGGCTCGGGGCCGCAGCCGAGCCCGTGGTCGGCACAGGGAGCCGCGCAGCAGGCCGCTCCTGAGCAGGCGCGCGGCGCGTATGCGCCGGGTGGGCAGCAGACTGGTGGGTACCCGTGGACGCCGCCGGGCGCGCAGCAGCAGTCGCCGTACGCGACGGCGACGATGACGGCTGTGCCGCAGCAGCGTCGGGGCCCGGGCAAGCTCGTGGCCGGGGTCGCGGTGCTCGCGTTGATCGTCGGTGGCGGAGCGGGTGCCGCCGGGGGGTACCTGACCGCGCAGAACACCGGTGGCGCGTCGTACAACGCGCTCGACCAGCCCGTGCCCGCGCAGCAGACGACGTCCGCGCCGGCCGGTTCGGTCGAGGCGGTGGCGCAGAAGCTGTCGCCGAGCGTGGTGGAGCTGCAGGTGTCCGGGCGGAGCGGGCAGGGCGAGGGCTCCGGGTTCGTGTTGTCGACCGACGGCTACATCCTGACCAACAACCACGTGGTGGAGGTCGCCGTGGACGGCGGCTCGATCCAGGCGGTGTTCCAGGACGGGACGAAGGCGACCGCGTCGATCGTGGGCCGCGACCCGACGACCGACGTCGCCGTGGTGAAGGTCAACGGGGTGAAGAACCTGACGCCGGTGGCGCTGGGCAATTCCGACGACCTGAACGTGGGCCAGTCGGTGGTGGCGATCGGGTCGCCGTTCGAGCTGGCCGGGACGGTCACGTCGGGCATCGTGAGCGCGCTGCACCGCCCGGTGCGGGCCGGTGGCAGCGAGGGCGACCAGACGACGGTGATGAGCGCGATCCAGACCGACGCGGCGATCAACCCGGGCAACTCGGGTGGTCCGCTGGCGAACCTGTCGGGTCAGGTGATCGGCATCAACTCGGCCATCTACAGCCCGCAGTCGTCCGGAATGGGCCAGACGGAGGCGACGAACGCCGGCATCGGCTTCGCGATCCCGATCAACCAGGCGCGGCGCACGGCGCAGGAGATCATCGACACCGGCAAGGCGACGCAGACGTTCATCGGGGCGAACGTCAGCGATGCGCAGCAGGGTGGGGCCACGATCGCGGGCGTGCAGGCCGGGAGCCCGGCCGAGCAGGCGGGCCTGAAGCAGGGCGACGTGGTGACGAAGGTCGAGGACCTGGTCATCAACGACGCGGACGGCCTCATCGCGGCCGTGCGAACCCGCGCCCCGGGCGACAAGGTGACTTTCACCCTGAGCGATGGGCGCACCGTGCAAGTGACGCTGGGCGGCCAACCGGTGCCGACGAACTGAGGTTGCTGTCTCCGGCCTGCTCGGTGGCCGGAGACGCGTCCGGCCGCTTCGGGGCGGCCGGAGGGGATGACAGACGCTCGGCCGCCCGGGGCGGCCGAGACCACTTGACCGGCTCCCCGGGGACGAGCCGGCAACCGAACCGCGTGCGACTGGAGGGATTCCGGTCGCGCGCGGTTTTCTCTTTGCCGCGATGTGAAATGACAGAACCTGCGGCGCTGTGGTGCTGTCACTGAAGTCGCCGACGCCGACCTCGCGAGGCGCCATGTGATCGACGTGGACTGGTGCCGGACAGATCTTCCGCGTGCCGTCGTTCACCAGGACCTGCTCTTCAGCTCGGCGTTGACGATATTCCAGCCGAGCAAGAACGACGTCTACCGTCGGATCGAGGAGTTGATGGGCGTCGGTTCCGATCCGGAAAACCGGTCAGCCGAAGCGCCGTTCGCGAGCGTGTGGACGGAAGCCGTGCGGTTGGACTCCGAGACCCGGTCGACGTTCCCGAGCTGCGTGCCAACATCGAACAAGTCGCCCGGGACCGGATCATGCAGCGGATCCGGGAGCGGTTCGCCGGCCATGGTTTGGCCGACCTGGTGGCGGAGATCCTGCGTGCGGAGGGTTATCACTGCACGGTGTCGACCCCGGGGCCTGATGGTGGGATGGACATCTACGCGGGACGTGGGCCCCTCTTGCTCGCACAGGTGAAATCCAACGAGGGACCGATCGGCTCGCAGGTCGTCACGCAGCTGCACGGGGTGATGGGCACACACGGTGCCGATCAGGGCCTGTTGGTCGCGTGGGGTGGGCTGAACCGCGAGGCGAGGCGCCATCTCGGGAACCATCCGCGTCCGAGTGTGCGACGCGAACGACGTGATCGACCGGTTGCTGCGGACCTACGACCGCTTACCGGGAAGCGTCCAGATTGAAGTGCCACTGCAGCGGGTGTGGATGCTCGTGGAGGAGTCCGAGGAATGGGTTTGGTCTCGCATGGCGGGCGAGGTCGCGTCGGGGTGTGACCACGGCGAGGGCTGCCGCTCGCGGGCGGGTGAATTTTGGCAGGCGGGGCGGTGGTTGAACCGAGCGGAGCCGCAACCAGCGCACGGCTGGCCCCGGTCGGGCCTGGCCCGACCGGGGCCGTAGTCAGCCCGGTGAGCATGATCGACCCCGACGGCGGGGCTGACACCTCCAGCATCGGCGGGCCGTGGATCCACCGCGTCGTCGGGACGCGGCGAATCGCGCCCCTGCGTCGCAGGAAGCGTTCGGGAGTGTTGGGTTCGGTCGAGGACCCCAGACGGCCGACGAAGGTGACGCGGAGGTGCGGCGGCGTGGACGCGCGCCGGGCCGCGAAGCCCAGCAGGCCACGGGCATGCGCACTGTGGCGGACGTCGGCTGTCCAGGCGCTGCCCGTGGTTACGGGGACCACTGTGTGCGGGAGGCCGGTTCAGCGGGCGTTGTGCGGGGGAGTCAGGTGGACGTCCTGGTTGAAGCGGCGCGGGCTGCAGGTCGCGGACATGGGGGCGGTGCGCCGTTGACGTCCGCGCCAGTCGCTCCGCCCCGGCCAGCCGCACCGCGTCCACTTCGGACAGGAGCCCGGGCGCCGGTGACGGTGTCGTGGGCGAACCGGTGGGCAGCTCGCTGGGGTCGTGGCGGGACGTCGTCGAGGAGCACGACCCCCGGCGGGAGGTGGTCAGGAGGCGGCGACGTGGGAATCGATGATCCCGGCGCCGCCCGTGGCGCGGGGCACCGGTCACGGGCGGCGCGGGCTACCTCGCAGTAGTGGCGACGTGCTCGTCAGACGTCGGTAACAACCGGATACCGTGTGCTCATGGAACGCAGTGCACAGCGGCTGGGCCGCGCGCTCGTGGTGATCGTGGACGACCGCGCGGCGCACGGCGAGCATGAGGACACCTCGGGCCCCCTGGTTCAGGAGCTGCTGGAGGAAGCCGGCTTCATCGTGGACGGCGTGGTGCTGGTGCACGCCGACACCGTGGCGATCCGCAACGCCCTCAACACCGCCGTGATCGGTGGTGTGGACCTCGTCATCACCGTCGGTGGCACCGGCGTGTCGCCGCGGGACGTCACCCCCGACGCGACGATCGGTGTGCTCGACCGCCCCATTCCCGGGATCGGCGAGGCTCTGCGCTCCTCCGGGCTCGCCGCCGGCGCGGTCGACGCGGGCATCTCGCGCGGCCTGGTCGGCGTATCGGGCAGCACGCTGGTGGTCAACCTGGCCGGCTCGCGCGCCGCGGTGCGCGACGGCATGGCGACGCTGTCCTCGCTCGTGCCCTACGTGATCGACCAGCTCTCCGGCCTCGACGAGTCCTGATGTCCGGGGAGGACCGGGAGCGCAAGCCTCCCCGCGACCGGCGCAAGCTGGAGGAGATCTTCGGGGAGGTCCTCCCGGACACGACGTCCGACGAGCGCGAGCCGGAGCGCCCGGCCCGCGACGAGGACGCCTGGTACCGCGAGAACCGGCCACCCCACCACGGCGGTTAGCCGCAGCCCGGCCCTGTCGGGAGGCCAGGTGTCGGCCCGCCCGGGAGGCCGCCACCAACGGCTTTCTCGGAGACGCCTGTGGGGCTTGAGGTGTGCTTGGGTCGGCCATGGTGTTTCAGGGCCGTTGACCTCGTCCTGGGCTGGCGCGCCCCTGTGTGACGGGTGCCGGAGCTGAGTGGCCTGCTTGGTACCGGGATCGGCGGCCCGGCGACCGGCTCCTGCGCGGCCGGGAGCGCCAGGGCTGACCGGCCTGCTCCGGGCCCAGGGTGCCCGGAGCAGGCAAAAGGGCCTCAGTCGCGGGCTTCGGTGCGGCTGCTGACCTGGCCGTTGGCTCCGCTCTGCTGGCGCAGCAGGTCGCGGATCTCCGTCAGCAGCTCGACGTCCGTCGGCTCGGCGGGGCCCTCCTCCTGGCCCCGCTTGCGGCGCTCCTGGATCTTCTTCATCGGCAGGACCAGCAGGAAGTAGACCACCACGGCCACGATCACGAAGTTGATCGCCGCGTTGATCACGCCGCCGAAGTCGAGGAACGTGGAGTCGTTCTCGCGCAGGACGTTGAACCCCAGGCCCTTCGCGGCGTCCGAGCCGCCGATGGCGTTGATCAGCGGCTTGATCAGCCCGTTCGTGAACGCCGTGACGATCGCGGTGAACGCCGTCCCGATGACGACCGCGACCGCCAGCTCGATGACGTTGCCGCGCATCAGGAAGTCCTTGAAGCCCTTGAGCATGTGCACTCCTCTCCTCCGGAAACGGCTAACGGAGGGTAACCGCTACCGGGTTCTGGAGTGACATCGCGGCCACCTCCCTGGCCGTGTCCTCCGGCAACGACAGGACCACCAGCGGCCCGTCGCGCGCGCTCGCCAGGCGTCCGGCCGAGGCCGGCGGCGGCCGCACCGTCAGCACGGTCGCCATGCTGGCCAGCACTTTCCTGCTCTGCGCCGACTCGTCGAGGGTGACCACGTCGACGCGCATACCGGGGCTCAGCAGGTCGGCGACACCGGTGTCCGCGAGCCGGACCGGCACCGCGGCGAACGCAAGATCACCCGTGAAGGGGACAGGTACGGAGGGTGGCGGCGGCTCGGCCCGCGGCTCGGCCGCGTCCGGGCGTGCGGCCAGGACCGCCGCGGTGATCAGCAGACCGGCGGCGACCAGCTTGCGCAGCCGGTGCCACCGTCGTCCGCCGAAGCGGGGCCGGAGCCGGTTCCAGCGGGCACACGGATCGAAGCGCATGGCGAAGCACCCCCAGTCGTCGGATGCGACGGCGGTGTGCCGTCGACGGAATCGACGCTAGGGGTGCTGACACCCGGCGGAAAGACGCGGATCTGGCAGCTGTGGATAACTGGGTACTTGTGGATAACTCAGCGGTCAGGAAGCCGCGGCGGCCGCCGTTGTCGTACCGCTCGACGAAGATGAGGAGGCAGAGCTGCTCTTGCTCTCGCTGGACGTGCTCGACGAGCTTGACGAGCTGGACGAGGAGGTGGACGACGTCGATGAGGACGACGAAGAACGCGAGTCGGTCCGGTAGAAGCCGGAGCCCTTGAAGATCACGCCGACCGCTCCGTAGAGCTTGCGCAGCGGGCCGGTGCACTCCGGGCACTCGGTCAGGCTGGCATCGGAGAACGACTGCACGGCCTCGAAACGGTGGCCGCACTCCTTGCAGGCGTACTGGTACGTGGGCACAGGTGCTCCTTCGCGCATTGGCACTCGATCCGCAAGAGTGCTAACGCAATTGTGCTGGACACCATTCCCTCAGCGCAAACAAGGGTTGGTCACAGTGGCAGCCGCACGTGCCCGCGGCCGGGGGTGAGCGCCCCGGTCATGAGCACGTCGTGCGCCTCCGCGGGCAGCCGTTCGACCAGCTCAGCGTCCCGCACCACGGCTACCAGGTCGGCGCCGGGCGCGGCGTGCGCCAGCGACCGGTCGTAGAACCCGGCGCCCCGGCCCAGACGCACGCCGCGGTGGTCGACGGCCATGGCGGGTAGCAGCACCAGCCCGGCCGCGGCCAGCGCCTCCGGGCCCAGGAACGGGCCGGTCGGCTCGAGGATGCGGCGCAACCGGCCGGCGCGCAGGCTCGCGGTGCCCGTGTACTCGGCCCATTCCAGTGGCCCGGGTTCGGCGGGAATCACCGGGAGCAGCACCCGCGCGCCGCGCTCGCGCAGCACGTCGAGCAGGCCGATCGAGCCCGGCTCGGTGCCGAACGGGACGTAGCCGCACACGGTGTCCGGGAGTGACATCGCGGACACCGCGCGGACCAGCGCGGCGGTCTCGGCGACCCGTTGCTGCACGGAGACGGCGGCGCGGGCGGCCGACAGCTCGGCGCGCCACTCGGCCTTCGTCACCTCGTCATTGCGCTGCGCACCCATGTACGCAGGTTAGGCTTGGCGCCTATGACGGGCGCCTTCGACAACCACTCGTTCCGAACCGCAATCGTCCCCGCCGCGGGCCTGGGGACCCGGTTCCTGCCGACGACGAAAGCGGTTCCCAAGGAGTTGCTCCCGGTGGTGGACACGCCGGGGATCGAGATCGTCGCGAGCGAAGCCGCGCAGGCCGGGGCGAAACGGCTGGTGATCGTCACCTCGCCGGGCAAGGAGTCGGTCGTCAGCTACTTCCGGCCCGCGCCCGAGCTGGAGGCGAACCTCGAGCGCAAGGGCAAGACCGCGCTGCTGGAGAAGGTCCGGCGCGGTCCGGAGCTGATCGAGGTCGAGGTCGCGATCCAGGAGGAGGCGCTCGGCCTCGGGCACGCGGTGGCGCAGGCCGAGCCGAACCTGACCGACGAGGACGAGGCCGTCGCGGTGCTGCTGCCCGACGACCTGGTGCTGCCCGCCGGCGTGCTCTCGAAGATGGCCGAGGTGCGCGCCGAGCACGGCGGCAGCGTGCTGTGCGCGTTCGACATCCCGAAGGAGCAGATCTCGCCCTACGGCGTGTTCGACGTCACGGACACCGGCGACCCCGACGTCAAGCAGGTGCACGGCATGGTCGAGAAGCCCTCGCCGGAGGAGGCGCCGTCCACCTACGCCGCGGCCGGCCGCTACCTCCTCGACCGGGCGATCTTCGACGCCCTGCGTCGCATCGAACCGGGCGCGGGTGGTGAACTGCAGCTCACCGATGCCGTCGCGCTGCTGATCGAGGAGGGCCACCCCGTGCACATCGTCGTCCACCGCGGCGGGCGGCACGACCTGGGCAACCCCGGCGGTTTCCTCAAGGCGGCCGTCGACTTCGCCCTCGACGACCCGGACTACGGGCCCGAGCTGCGGAACTGGCTGACCGAACGACTCGGGACCGATCGCTGATGACCGACCCCACCCCGGAGCCCGACCAGGCCGAGCAGGACCTCCGCTCGGTCGACGAGCAGATCGCCCGCGTCCTGCAGGCCGCGGTGCGCCCGCGACCCGTCCGCGTCGCGATCTCCGAAGCCCAGGGCCTGCTCTGCGCCGAGGAGGTCGTGGCCGAGCACGCGTTGCCCGGCTTCGACCAGGCCGCCGTCGACGGGTACGCGGTGCGCAGCGTGGACGTGCGCACCGACGGCGACGAGCCCGTCCAGCTCCCGGTGGTGGGGGAGATCCCGGCCGGCTCACGGCAGCCCCGGCGGCTGCAGCCCGGGCAGGCGGTCCGGGTCGCCACCGGAGCGCCGCTGCCGACCCTCGCCGACGCCGTCGTGCCGACCGCCTTCACCGACGGCCACCCGGCCAAGGTGACGATCCACCGGTCGGTGCCGTCCGCCGCCTACGTGCGCCGGACCGGCGAGGACGTGCAGATCGGCGACGTGGCCGTCCGCCAGGGCGACACGATCGGCGCGGCGCAGGTCGGACTGCTCGCGGCGGTCGGCCGCTCGAAGGTGCTGGTCTACCCGCGGCCGCGGGTGTCGATCGTGTCGGTGGGCGACGAGCTGGTCGACATCGACCGCACCCCGAGCACCGGCCAGGTCTACGACGTGAACTCCTACGCCCTCGCGGCCGCGGCGCGCGACGCCGGAGCGGAGGTCAGCCGCGTGGGGATCGTGCCGAGCGATCCGAAGCGGCTGCGTGAGGTGGTCGAGGGCCGGCTGCTGATGTCCGAGGTCGTCGTGGTCGCGGGCGGGGCGGGTGGCACCGCCGGCGACGAGGTGCAGGCGGCCCTGTCCGACCTCGGCGAGATCGACATGACCCGCGTGGGCATGCACCCGGGGTCGGCGCAGGGCTTCGGTCGGCTCGGCCCGGATGCGGTGCCGACCTTCCTGATCCCGGCCAACCCGATGAGCGCGCTGGTCGTGTTCGAGGTGCTGATCCGGCCGCTGATCCGCGCCGCGCGCGGCACCCGCAACCCGCATCGCCGCACGGTCAGCGCGCGGTTGCTGTCACCGGTGTCGTCCACGAAGGGCCGCCGCGGGTACCTGCGCGGCCAGCTGTTGCGCGACGAGAGCACCGGCGAGTACCTGGTGCAGCCGCTCGGCACGTCCGGCGCGCACCTGCTCGCGTCGCTGGCCGAAGCGAACTGCCTGGTCAACGTTGACGAGGACCTCACCGAGGTGCCCGCGGGCGAGCAGGTCAAGGTGACCTTCCTGGCCCAGCGGGGTTAGAACTGTCCGGTGCAGCCAGCAGCGTATGACCTGGAGTCCCGTCACCCCGGGTGGCCGGCCCGGCTGGGGCCGCTCCGCGTGGCGGCCGGGGAGGTCGCGGTGCGGCCGATCCGGCTGCGCGACGCGGGTGACTGGAGCCGGATCCGGCTGCGTGACCAGGAGCACCTCGAGCCGTGGGAGCCGACCGGGCCCGGGCCGTGGCGCGACCGGAACAGCTACTGGTCCTGGCCCGCGCAGTGGACGGCGCTGCGGTCGCTGGCCCGGCGCGGCCAGTGCCTGCCGTACACGATCACCGTGGACGGCGAGTTCGCCGGCCAGATCACGATCGGTAACGTGATCCGCGCCTCACTCCGCTCGGCGTGGGTCGGTTACTGGGTGTCCTCGTCGGTCGTCAAGGGCGGCGTCGCCACCGCCGCCGTCGCCCTGGTGGTGGACCACGCGTTCACCTCGGCCGGATTGCACCGGATCGAGGCGACGGTGCGGCCGGAGAACACGCCGAGCATCAAGGTGCTGACCAAGGCCGGGTTCCGGCAGGAAGGCCTGTTCAAGCGGTACCTCGACGTGGCGGGCGACTGGCGGGACCACTACTGCTACGCGATGACGGTCGAGGAGACCGGGCCCGGACTGGTGGCGCGACTGGTCGCGGCCGGTCGCGCGGAATACCCGTGACCAGGTTCGTTACCCAACGGCGAGATTTTCACTAGATCAAGTGACCCTTTTTCTGGTCACGAGCGGCGTGGCTCCGTCCCATCTGTTACTCCTGTGACTAGCGTGACGACATGTAGCAGTGAACGGGGGAGGTGAGAGGGGATTGCCCAGCTCGCTGATCATCGTCGCCTTGGCCGCGGCCTGGCTCGTCGTGCTCGTGCCCATGGTCGCCCGCAAGCGCCAGGCGGTCACGCAGACGGCCGACGCCGAACTGGCCGCCCGCGTGGTCCGCAGCGGCGGCGGGGAAGACGACGCGGAGGAGGAGTTCGCGATGTCCGAGACCACCCAGCAGGTCGCTGAGGCCGACGACCGCGTCGACTACGACGACGTCGAGGAGCACGAAGAGGAGCCGGCGCGCCCGCCACGGGTGTACGAGCCGGCGTCCGAACGGCGCTACCGGCCGGGCCGTGGAGGGTTCGACCCGGAGGCCGCCGAGATCGCCGCACGCGCCAAGTACGCGTTCCGCCAGCGGGTCGTCCTCTGCCTGTTCCTGCTCGCGGTCGTCACGGCCGCGGGCGCCGGGTTCCTGACCTCGTCGCTGTGGTGGCTGCACGGCGCCGTCGACCTGATGCTGGTCGGGTATCTCGCCTACCTGCGCCGGCAGGTGCGCATCGAGGCCGAGATCCGCCAGCGGCGCATGGCCCGGCTCGGATCCCGCTCCGCGACGCGCCCGGCCCGCCGCGAGCGCCCGGCCGAGGACTTCGAAGTCGTCGAGCCACCGCGCGAGGTGCCCGGCGTCGAGCGCCGCCCGTCGCCGGCGTCCCGCCTGCGTGGCCGGGCGGTGGTCGTCGACCTCGAGGACGAGGACCCCGCGTTCCACGACCTCGACGACCCGGACCAGCTCCCGTTCCGGCGCGCGGTCGGAGAGTAGACCCCCTCGCGAACCGCCTTCGGGCCCTTGCTATGCTTCTGGAGCTTCCTTCGGGAAGTCCAGTAAGGGGCTGTAGCGCAGTTGGTAGCGCGTCTCGTTCGCATCGAGAAGGTCAGGGGTTCGATTCCCCTCAGCTCCACTTCGCTCGGGGCGGCTTGTGTTCGCGGATAGCGCGAACCGGGTCGCTCCGTTGTGTTTCGTGGGGTGCAACCCCCACACCCCGCCCGGAGGGGCTTCGCCCCCCGGACCCCCCATCTGTGGTCAACTTGTTCGCGTAAGGTCCCGTGAGGTTCACACCAGATAAGACCACCCGCGTCGCCGGGTGGTCTTTTTTGTTTCAGCGAACGGAGTGTCCGGAAGTGGTGGGCCGGCAGTGCCGGGGGTTTCGCTCGCGCGAGTGAAACCCCCGGCGCCGGGGTCATGCCTCGTCGTCGTGGATGGTGGCGTAGGCGGTGTTCTTGCCGGTGACGGCGTTGGTGGGGTAGCCGAGCACGACTTCGTACCTGGTGTCGGCAGTGGCGTCCACCGTGGAGTTGTCCTGGATCGGGACCGTGACCATGGTGGTGGTCTGACCGGCGGGGATCGTGACCTGCTTCGCCCCGGCGGCGATCTGTGTGCCGGTGCTGGCCATGGCCTGCAGGTGCACGGTCACGGGCAGACTGCTCGCCTTGGACAGCGTCACGGCGACCGTCGCGGTGCCGGCGTTCTCGTTGGCCGTCGTGTCGGCGACCGAGAGTTGCGGCAGCTTGGTCGGTGCACCCGTGCCGACGGACGGCGTGGTGAACGCGAGGTCGGACAGGAGCACCCCGCCGGTGGCGGTCGCCGTCGTGATCAGGATCTGCCGGATGTCGGTCGTGTCCACCGCGGTCATCTGGGCGACCGGCCAGCGGACGGTGCGCAACCACGTCTTCGGCAGCACGTCCGGGTTCCCCGCCGGCAGCGGCGAGAGCGCGTCGCTCAGGGCCGAGACGGTGGTGGACTGGGTCCGGCCGGCCCCGTCGACGACGGTCAGCCGCAGATCCGTGGCGTTGTTGGCCCCGTCCGGCGCGGCCCGCAGGGTCAGTGCGCCGTAGCGGCTGACGTCGTACCGGCCGGACGGCAGAGCGGCCGTCATCTGGCCGCCGTTGGCCCAGGTCATGTGCAGCATCGGCGTGGCGGGCACATTCGCGGTGTGGGTCACCGGCGTGAAGGACGGAAATCGGCTGGTGGCCGTGGAATCACTGCACGAGGGCAGGCCGCTCTGCGGGGACCGGCCGGCGATGCTCGCGCAGTACTGGCCGAGCACCTTGCCGGCGAACGTGACGTTCGCCGCGGCCGCCTGCAACGGGGCGACGTCGAGGCGTTGCGCCGCGGGTGACTGCGTCGCCTGCAGCACGGTCGCCGCGCCGACCCGAACCGCGCTACCGGCACTGGCCTGGAACATCGGCAGGAAAGCGCTTTCCTTGCCGAGCGTCATGCGGAAGAAGCCCGCGGTGTAGGCGATTCCGGTCTTCTGCTGCTCTTCGAAGGTGAGCCGGGTGTTGCCGGCCGCGGTGGTGCCGCAGGTCGGGTCGGCCGGGTCGACGTAGAGGTCCCAGTCGTCGCCGTAGGCCTCGGTCCACACGCTGTTGAAGTAGTTGTGGTTGGCGCCCATCACGAGCAACGACGACTTCAGCGCGGAGTCCGTGCGGCTCGTGTACCGCGAGTCCTCGAAGAAGTGCTGGCCTTCCTGGTTCGAGA
The DNA here is from genome assembly GCF_023376025.1 of Amycolatopsis thermalba. NCBI lineage: Bacteria > Bacillati > Actinomycetota > Actinomycetes > Pseudonocardiales > Pseudonocardiaceae > Amycolatopsis > Amycolatopsis thermalba. The sequence continues at coordinate 6,844,588 of NZ_CP091196.1, read as the reverse complement.
CGTCGCCGTCGCAGTAGGGCAGCAGCACGGCCATCGGCACGTCCGTCAGGGCGGGGCGGGTCCGGTCGATCGGGGCGAGCGGCAGCACACCCCTGATCCCGTACGGGGTGGGGCGGGCGGCGTTGAGCAGCGCGGCGCGAACCACGCCGTCACCGCCGCGGGAGTGGCCCATGAGACCGACGTTGCCGAGATCGAGCTTGCCCTTGAGCAGACTGCTCATCCCCGGGGCGGTGCCGGCGTCGGCCTTGGCGAGCAGGTCGAGGTGCGCCATCACCAGCTGGCCGCGGGCCAAGCCACCGCGGTCGGGCGACGCCGTGCTCTGGTCGAAGGCGCCGATCGCGTTCGCGCTGACCGACACCACCACGTATCCCTGGCTGGCCAGGGTTTCGGCCGGCCGCGAGTAGCCGACGTAGCTGGGCATCGGTTCGAGGCCGTTGACACAGGGCCAGTGTTCGTTGTCGAACGTGCCCGCGTCCGGGTCGTAGCAGGCGTCCGCGCGGCCGTGCAGGAACACCACCACCGGCCGCTTGCCGGACGCGCCGACCGGCACCCACACCGCTGCCCGCTCCTCGACCGGCACTCCGGTCAATCCGGACAACTGGAGCGCGGTGTCACCGAAGTCGTAGTCGGCACGGGTGACGCCGTAGCGTCCCGCGGCCTCGGGGGCGGACGTGATCGGCGTCCCGGCGGGCACGCCGGTCGTGGCGGCGGCGCTGCGGGGGGTCGCGCCGGGCACCACACCCTGCCACGCCACCCGCACCGACGACGGGTGCGCCGCGGCGGGATCGGTCGTCACCAGCGTGAGCGTCCGGCCGTCCCGGGACTCCTGTGCCTCACCGAGCGACCGGCCGTCGACCGCGAGTTCCGGCGACGCGTCCCGCGTCGGGAGCCGCTCGTCGAGCGTCAGCGTGATCCGGTAACCGCCGTCCACCGGCGTAACCGACCAGGAACCATCGGGCGAAGCCGCCGACGCGGACGGCGTCGGCAGCAAAGCCAGTCCCAGAGCCAGTATCGCGCCGGTGAGCGCCGGTCTCCAATACTTGCGCATCCACACCCTCCCGGGTTTTTTGTTGCGACAAATGACAAAAAGTCAATCTAGGCCCAGGTGCTGACGGGGTGCTGTCACGAAGATCATCAAAGCGCGCAGGTCAAGCCGCCGGGGTACGGGAGCGCAGTGAGGCGGATACTGCCTGGAACCCGGGACGTGGTTTTCCCGTGGCGTGGCGGACAAGCCGACCGATGGCTGCGCAGTTTGATGAATTCGCCCAATCGCGCACGGGAGCGGCATTTCGGGATATACCGTGCATCGAGGCCAGGATGAGCGGAGGCTCCCGCAGCTCCGCGCCGGTACTGGGCAGTAACATATCGTCGGCGTATCGAAAACCGCATACGTGCCGGCAACATCGCGCTGCCTTGAATGGCAGCCATGACCGACCGCGAACCAGCACGAACAGCGGCCCGCCGCGGGCGATCGCTGGGGTCCTCATCGGCCGCCCCCGCCACGGGCATCACGATTTATGGCTGCGAGCCGGACGAGGCCGTGTTGTTCCGGGAGCTGGCGCCCCGCTTCGGCGTGCTGCCGGCCATCACCGAGGCGGCGGTGTCCGAAGCCAATGCAGAACTGGCCGCGGGGAACCGGTGCGTCAGCGTCGGTCACAAAACCAAGGTCACCGCTTCGATTCTTCGCGCCCTCAGCGAAGCCGGTGTGGAGTACGTCTCCACGAGAAGTGTCGGATACGACCACATCGACGTGCAGTTCGCGAAGAGCATTGGCCTCACCGTGGAGAACGTCGGCTATTCGCCGGACAGCGTGGCTGACTACACGCTGATGCTGATGCTGATGTCGGTGCGAAACGCCAAATCCGTCATCCGCCGCGCGGACGTCCACGACTACCGGCTGGACGAGGTACGCGGCAAAGAGCTGCGTGATCTGACCATCGGGGTGGTCGGCACCGGGCGCATCGGCGTCGCGGTCATAGACCGGCTGCGGGGTTTCGGCTGCCGCGTGTTGACCCACGACATCCGTCCCGGCTCCGCCGGTCACGTTCCGCTCGACGAGTTGGTGCAGCACAGCGACATCGTCACCCTGCACGTGCCCCTCACTGCGGACACGCACCACCTCTTCGACCGCCGGCGTATCGAGCGGATGAAGCCCGGGGCGTTCGTCGTCAACACCGGCCGTGGCGCACTCGTCGATACCGAGGCCCTGCTTTCCGCCTTGGAAAGCGGCAGGTTGGGCGGCGCGGCGCTGGACGTTCTTGAGGGGGAGGAAGGGATCTTCTACGCCGACTGCCGGAACGAACCCATCGGCCACAAACCGCTGCTGCGGCTGCAGGAACTGCCCAACGTCCTGATCAGCCCGCACACCGCCTATTACACGGATCACGCCCTGAGCGACACCGTGGAGAACTCTCTCGTCAACTGCCTGAAATTCGAAAGCAGGGATCAGCGTGGATAGGTTGAAGGTCGGCATCATATTCGGCGGCGCGTCCGAAGAACACCCCGTCTCGGTCAAATCCGCGCAAGAGGTCGCGAAGAACCTCGATCTCGAGAAGTACGAGCCGTTCTACATCGGGATTTCGGTGAGCGGCGCTTGGCTGCTTTGTGACGGTCCTGGTCCGGACTGGGAAAACGGCAACTGCCGCCCGGTCGTGCTGTCGCCGGACCGAAGCGTCCGGGGACTGCTCGTGCTGGAACAGGGGCGGTACCGGACGATCAGCCTGGACGTCGTGTTGCCCGTTCTGCACGGCAAACTCGGCGAGGACGGCGCGATCCAGGGATTATTGGAGCTCTCCGGTATCCCGTACGCGGGCTGTGACGTCCAAAGTTCCGCGCTGTGCATGGACAAATCCCTCACCTACACCATCGTCCGCAGCGCGGGAATCGCCACGCCGAACTTCTGGACCGTCATGGCCGACGAGAGCATCGATGTCGGTCCGCTCACCTATCCCGTCTTCGTGAAGCCGGCCCGTTCGGGGTCATCCTTCGGCGTCAGCAAGGTAGAGCGAAAAGAAGAACTGCCGGATGCGGTGGAAACCGCCAGGAAGTACGACTCGAAGGTGTTGGTCGAGGAGGCTGTCGCCGGCAGTGAGATCGGGTGTGCCGTACTGGGGAACGACCTGGATCTGGTCACCGGCGAGGTGGACCGGGTCGCGCTGTCGCACGGGTTCTTCCGGATCCACCAGGAAGACAACCCGGAAAGCGGATCCGAGAACTCGACGTTCATCGTGCCCGCGGACATCCCGGCGGAGTCGCGCTCGCTCGTCCAGGAAACCGCGAAGGAGATTTACCGCGTCCTGGGGTGCAGGGGCCTCGCGCGGGTCGACATGTTCCTCACCGACGACGGCAGCGTGGTCCTCAACGAGGTCAACACGTTTCCCGGGCTGACCTCCTACAGCCGTTATCCGCGAATGATGGCGGCCGCGGGGTTGCCGCTCGCCGAGGTGATCGACCGGATGGTGTCGCTCGCATTGACGGGGAAATGACGATGCACGAGGATTTTGTCTTCGTGGACGAGGTCGTGTCCGGCGTACGCTGGGATGCGAAGTACGCCACCTGGGACAACTTCACCGGCAAACCGGTGCACGGATATCTGGCGAACCGGATCGTGGGTACGAAGGCGTTGTGCGCGGCCCAGGCGGAAGCGCGCGACAAGGCCGAGTCCCTTGGCTTCGGCTTGCTCCTGTGGGACGGTTATCGCCCGCAACGCGCCGTCGACTGCTTCCTGCGCTGGTCGGCGCAGCCGGAGGACGGCCGGACCAAGCCACGACACTATCCGAACATCGACCGAGCCGAGATGTTCGAGAAGGGATATGTGGCCGCCAAGTCGGGCCACAGCCGGGGCAGCACCGTCGACCTGACGCTCTACCACCTGACCACCGGTGAGCTCGCTTCCATGGGCGGTGACCACGATCTGATGGATCCCATCTCACACCACGGAGCACGGGGCATCACGCCGGTCGAGGCGCGGAACCGCGAGCACCTTCGGGACATCATGGAGACCTGCGGGTTCACGCCGTACGACCATGAGTGGTGGCATTACACGCTGACCGACGAGCCTTATCCGGACACCTATTTCGACTTCCCCATCGCATAGGCGAGCTGGGATGTCGCATCAGGAATCCGGTGCGGCGGCACCGCGCGTCGTTGTCGCCGGCGGCCATTCGGCCGGGCACATCGAGCCCGCGATGAACTTCGCCGACGCGCTGCGCCGGCTGGAACCCACGGCGGAGATCACCGCCCTCGGCACGATCCGCGGCCTGGACACCACGCTCATCCCGGCCCGCGGCTACCCGCTCGAACTCATCCCGCCGGCGCCGCTGCCGCGCACCCTGAACCGGGCGTTGCTGCGGACGCCGGGCAAGCTGCGCGAGTCGGTGCTGGCGGCCGGGGCGGTGCTCGACCGCGTGCGAGCGGAGGTCGTGGTGGGTTTCGGCGGCTACGTGGCCATGCCGGCCTACCTCGCCGCGCGCAAGCGGGGCGTGCCGATCGTCGTGCACGAGGCGAACGCCCGGCCCGGAGTGGCCAACCGGCTGGCGGCCCGGATGACGACGCACGTGTTCACCGCATCGCCGAACGTCCCGCTGGCGCACGCCACCGCCATCGGGATCCCGTTGCGGCCGGCGATCACCGGACTCGACCGGCCGGCGCTGCGCGACGCGGCCCGGCAGCGGTTCGGCCTGCGACCCCACGCGCCCGTCCTGATGGTCACCGGCGGTTCGCAGGGCGCCGGCACGATCAACGCGGCGGTGTCCGGCGCGGCCGCGTCGTTACGGGCGGCCGGTGTGCAGGTGCTGCACATCACCGGGCCGCGGCACTCGGTCGAGGTGCCGGACGGTGATCCGCCCTACGTCGTCGTTCCCTACGTCCACGACATGCAGTACGCCTACGCCGCGGCCGACTTCGTGATCTGCCGCTCGGGAGCGATGACGTGCGCCGAACTGGCCGCGGCCGGCTTGCCGGTCGCGTACGTCCCGCTGCCGTTGCGCGGCGGTGAGCAGCGGCTCAACGCCGAGCCGGTCGTCGCGGCCGGCGGGGCGTTGCTCGTCGACGACGCCGACCTCGACCCGGCCTGGATCGTGAACACGCTGATCCCGGTGCTCACCGATCCCGAGCGGATCGCGGTGATGTCGGCTCGCGCTTCGGCGGCCGGCGCGCCTGACGCGGACGTCGCCCTGGCCCGGCACGTGCTCACCGCGGTCGCCGAGCGACGTGGGGCCGCCTCAGGGTGATCGGCTCGGGTGTGGTGGCGCGGCCGGCAGTTGCACCGTGACGCGGAGCCCGCCGGCAGGTCGGGGAGTGAGGGTGAGGGTTCCGTCGTGCGCGTGCGTGATGCTCTTGACGATCGCCAGGCCGAGGCCGACACCCGCGTGGTCGGTGCGGATGCGTTGGGAGCCGCGCTGGAACGGTTCGGTGAGGGTCGAGACCAGCTGGGGGGTGAGCTTCTCGCCGGTGTTCTCGACGGTGAGCAGCACGCTCGTCGGGTGAACGCTGGTCGTGACCCACACGGTGCCCCGATCGGGCAGGTTGTGCGCGATGGCGTTGTGCAGGAGGTTCGTGGTCAACTGCAGCAGGAGCGCGGGCGAGCCGATGGCGGGGGCGATGTCGCCGGAGGTCTCGACGGTGACGCCGCGCTTCTCCGCGAGCGGGAGAAGCGTTTCGGTGGCTTCTTCGGCGATGAGGGACAGGTCGACGGGCTCTGGGGTGAAGGACCGTTGATCGGCGCGGCTGAGCAGGAGCAACGCCTCGGTGAGGTCGATCGCGCGGGAGTTGACCAAGTGGAGGCGGTCGACGAGCTCGCCGCTGTCGTGGTGCGGATCGTTGCGGGCCACGTCGAGAAGTGTCTGCGTGATCGCCAGCGGGGTCCGCAGTTCGTGTGAGGCGTTGGCCGCGAACCTCTGCTGTTCGGCAACGTGGGCTTCGAGCTGCGCAAGCATGGTGTCGAAGGCGTCGGCGAGTTCGCGGAACTCGTCTCTGCGCCCCGGCAGCCGGATCCGGTGGGACAGCGATCCCTCCGCGGCCATGCGGGTGGCATCGGTGATGCGAGTCAGCGGGGCGAGCATGCGGCCGGCGAGGATCCACCCTCCCACGAGACCGAACACCAGCAGGAACGCCAGCACCAGTATTGCCGCCGGAACGAAGACCGATGGGCCGAAATTGGTCGGGTCGAAGGCACGCCCGAAGTCGGACAAATCGGGGATGTTCAGGCCGTTCGACCATCCTCGCAACAGGAACATCCACACGGCGGCGAGCAGCAAGGAGCCCGCGATCATGAGGAACCCGGCGTAGCTGAGCGTGAGCTTGAGGCGAACGCTCAAACCGGGAGCCCTATGCACGGTCGTCTCCCCCGGCGGCGGTGTCGATGCGGTAGCCGACGCCCGGCACGGTGGCGATGATCCAGGGTTCGCCGAGCCGTTTGCGCAGTGCCGAGACCGTGATGCGCACGGCGTTGGTGAACGGGTCGGCGTTCTCGTCCCACGCCCGCTCCAAGAGATCTTCGGCGCTGACCACACCGCCCTCGGCGGCGACGAGCACTTCGAGCACGGCGAACTGCTTCCGGGTGAGCGCGACGTAGCGGCCGTCGCGGAAGACCTCCCGGCGGAACGGATCCAGCCGCAGGCCCGCGATCTCCCGCACGGGTGGCCTGCTGTACGCGCGCCTGCGGTCCAGCGCCCTGAGCCGGAGCACGAGTTCTTTGAGCTCGAAGGGTTTGGTGAGGTAGTCGTCGGCGCCGAGCTCGAACCCGGAGGCCTTGTCGTCGATCCGGTCGGCGGCGGTGAGCATGAGGATCGGCATGCCGCTGCCGGAGGCGACGATGCGTTTGGCGATCTCGTCGCCGGAGGGGCCGGGGACGTCGCGGTCGAGCACGGCGATGTCGTAGGAGTTGATGCTCAGCAGTTCCAGCGCGGTGTCACCGTCACCGGCGATGTCGGCGGCGATTGCTTCCAGACGCAGGCCGTCGCGAATGGCCTCCGCCAGATAGGGTTCGTCCTCGACGATCAACACACGCACGGTCACGAATGCTACGAGACGCACCATATCCTCGGCATATCGAAAACCGCATACGTACCGGCAACACCGCATTGCCTTGACTCGGGGCATGACCTGCATCGAGCCAGCACGAACAGCAACCCGCCGTACCCGGTCGAACCTCTTCGCTGCCCTGGTGGGCGGCAGCGCGGCGCTCATCGGTGTCCGGGTTTACCAGTCGCTGGTGTCCGCGGCCGTCCGGCGTTCCCTCACCGAGGCGGACGGCGTCGTCCGCGGCGGTGTGACGGTCTTCGACGACGAAATCCCGGCCGTGGCCAACCTGGACCCCGATCTGCTCGGCGCCCTGCGCCAGGCCGCGAAGGATGCCGCGGGCGACGGGATCGAGTTCATCGTCAACAGTGGCTGGCGGTCCCGGGACTACCAGGAACAACTGCTCCGTGACGCGGTGTCGAAGTACGGCTCGGAAGAAGAAGCCGCCCGCTGGGTGGCCACCGCGGACACGTCGTCGCACGTGTCGGGGCACGCGGTCGACATCGGGCCCGCCGAGGCCAGGGCGTGGCTGTCCGAGCACGGCGCCAGGTACGGGCTGTGCCAGATCTACCGCAACGAACCCTGGCACTACGAACTGCGCCCGGAAGCCATCGACCACGGTTGCCCGCCGATGTACGCCGACCCTTCGCAGGATCCCCGGATGCGACGCTGACCGGGCTGTTCGCGAGAGCGACGCAGCCTCATCCGAATCGGCTTCCGGTCGTGTCAGGACTCGTGTCAGGGCCAGGGCAGGGCGGTGTCAGTTCCGCCCGCGACCGTGGTCGCATGACAGACGCGATCACAGCTTCCGGGCTCCGGAAGTCCTACCAAGACAAAGTCGTGCTCGACGGTATCGACCTGGACGTCCGGGCGGGCAGCATCTTCTCCCTGCTCGGCCCGAACGGCGCAGGCAAGACCACCACCGTCAACGTGCTGACCACCCTGATCAAGGCCGATGGCGGCACCGTCCGCGTCGCCGGGCACGACATCGCCACCGAGGCCAAGGCGGTGCGCGCCGCGATCGGCGTCACCGGCCAGTTCGCCGCCGTGGACGAGCTGCTGACCGGCCAGGAGAACCTGCAGCTGATGGTCGACCTGAACCGGGCCCGCGCCAAGGACGGCAAGCGCATCGTCACCGAGCTGCTGGAGCGCTTCGACCTGGTCGAGTCGGCCCAGAAGCCCGCGTCCACCTACTCCGGCGGGATGCGGCGCAAGCTCGACCTGGCGATGACCCTCGTCGGCAACCCGCGGATCATCTTCCTGGACGAGCCGACGACCGGTCTGGACCCGCGCAGCCGCCGCACCATGTGGGAGATCATCCGCGAGCTGGTGTCCGACGGCGTGACCATCTTCCTCACCACCCAGTACCTGGAGGAAGCCGACCAGCTCGCCGACCGGGTCGCGGTCCTGGACAAGGGCCGCCTGGTCGCCCAGGGCACGCCCGACGAGCTCAAGCGCCAGATCCCCGGCACCCACGTCCGGCTCCGGTTCACCACCGCCGCCGAACTCGATTCGGCCGCGCGGATCCTCCCCGGCTCCACCCGCGACGACGACGCGCTGACGCTGCGCGTGCCCAGCGACGGCGGCACGAAGTCGCTGCGCTCCCTGCTCGACCGGCTCGACGAGTACTCGCTCAGCGCCGAAACCTTCACCGTCCACACGCCCGACCTCGACGACGTCTTCCTCGCCCTCACGGGCCACACCACGGAGGTGGCCGCGAAATGAACACGCACTCGCTCGTCATGCTGCGCCGCAACTTCAAGCACATCGCCCGCAACCCGGTCACCGTCTTCAACGCGGTCCTGATGCCGATCGTGATGATGGTGATGTTCGTGTACATGCTCGGAGACGCGTTCAGCGTCGGTGTCGACTACGTGGACTACGCGACGCCGGGCCTGATGCTGATGGCCGTCTGCTACGGGCTCGGCGGCGTCGCGACGGCGGTGAGCTCCGACATGACCAAGGGCATCATCAACCGGTTCAAGGTCATGGACGTCTCCCGCGGCGCGGTGCTGAACGGACACGTCATCGCCAGCGTGCTGACCAACCTGCTCGCCATCGCGGCGCTCGTGGGGGTGGCCTTCCTGCTCGGGTTCGACCCGTCGGCGAGCTTCCTCGACTGGCTCGGCGTGCTCGGCCTCGTCGTCCTGCTCGGCCTCGCCACCGGCTGGCTGACGATCGCACTGGGCCTGGCGGCGAAGTCCGTGGAAACCGCCGGCATGGCGTCGGTGCCGCTGGTCATGCTGCCGTTCTTCAGCAGCGCGATCGTCCCGGCCGACAAGATGGGACCGGGCCTGCGCGAGTTCGCGGAGTACCAGCCCTTCACGCCGATCATCGAAACCCTGCGCGGCCTGCTCAACGGCGCGCCGGCCACCGGCGACCTGATCGCCGCGCTCGCCTGGTGCGTGGGGATCGCCCTGGTCGGGTACCTGTGGGCGTCCGCCACGTTCAAGAAGCGAGCGTGACCGCGACCAGCTCGCGCCAGTCCGCTTCCCGCCCCTCGCCAGTCGCCTCGGTGAACTCCGTGTCACCGAGGCGGCTTCGCGTTTCCCGCTCGATCCGGGCCACGTCCGGCTGGGCGTGGTCCGGCAGACCGCGCAGGCCGGTGCTCGCCGCGAGCAGCCTCGCGGCCTGCTCGGGCTGGTCGGCCCGCAGCGCGAAGTCCGCGACCCCGACCAGCACCTGGGCGATCATCAAGGGGTGCCCGGGCTCGGACGCCGCCTCGACAGCCGCGGCACGGTGCTCCCGGGCCTCGTCGAGATCCTCGGCGAGGTAGCCGAGCAGGTCGTGCCACACCGCGCGGTGGTTCGCCCGCCCGGCGTCTGCACCCAGCAACTCCATCACGAGGCCGAGTTCCCGGCGGGCCTGCTCGGCGTCACCGCGCCAGCGGGCGAGTTCCGCCTTCGCCAGCGCCAGCTCGGCCAGCGCCTCGGGCCAGGCGACCCGGTCCGCGTGCCGCTGCGCCTCGGTCAGGGCGGCGGCGCTGCGCTCCGCGTCGCCCAGGATCCAGTACAGCTGGGCCTGCCGCGACCGCATCCGCACGACGTCCTCGATGGCGCCGACCTCGGTGACGACCGCGATCGCCTGTTCGTAGTGCTCGCACGCCCTGGCGAACTCGCCGCGCGTGGCGATCCGCTCCGCCAGCTCGGTCAGCGCGAACGAAATGCCCCACCGCTCGCCGAGCGCGCGGAATTCGTTGAGCGCCGCCTCCAGGTAGGTGTCGGCGTCCCAGCCGCCGTGGCCGAGCTGGACCCGCATCTTGCCGAGCTGCAGCCGGGCCAGGGCACGCACCCAGGGGTCGGCGTCGGTGAGGTGCGGCTCGAACGCGGTCAGCATCGCGTCCGTTCCGTCCAATAGGCGTTCCATCGCGCCGGCGAACCGCAGCGCCGGGTGCCGGTCCGGCACCCGCAGGCTGATCTCGTACGCCTTGTGGATCCACTCCACCGCGTTGAACTGGTCGCTGCCCCGCCCGGAGGTCATGAACCCGGAGACGAACGCGTACACCACGCCCCGGATCTCGTCGGGCACTTCGCCGGGCAGCGTGGCGGCCGCCAGGATCAGCTCGTTGCCCTCCGCCTTGTGCCCGGCGAGCCACCAGTACCAGCCGGCGGCAGCGGCGAGCCGCATCGCCCCGTCCGCCTCCCCGGCCGCGAGCGCGCCACGCATCGCCGCGGCGATGTTGTCGTGCTCGGCCTCGAGCACCGCGAGCCAGTCCAGCTGCTCGGCGCGGCGGAGGTGCGGCTCCGCGGTTTCGGCGAGTTCGGTGAAGTACGCGAGGTGCGCGCGACGCACCGAATCGGATTCGCCCGCCTCCGCGAGACGCTGGTCGGCGTACTCCTTGATCGTGCCGAGCATCCGGTAGCGCGGCGCGCCCGCGCCGTCGGTGACCACCAGTGACTTCTCGGTCAGCGCGGTCAGCAGCTCGAGTACTTCCCACGACTCGATGGTGTCGTCGGAGCAGACCCGCTCGGCTGCTTCCAGGCTCGCGCCACCGGAGAACACCGAGAGCCGGCGCAGCACCGTCCGTTCGGCGTCGCTGAGCAGTTCCCAGCTCCAGTCGATCAGGGCACGCAGCGTCCGTTGCCGCGGCAGCGCGGTGCGGCTGCCGCCGGTGAGCAGGCGGAACCGGTCGTCGAGGCGGTTGGCGAGCTGGTCCAGCGACATGGTGCGCAACCTGGCCGCGGCGAGTTCGATGGCGAGCGGGATCCCGTCCACCGCCCGGCAGATGCGCGCCATGGTCGCCAGCGTCTCGGCGTCGGCCGGGAGGTCCTGGCGCACCGCGCCGGCCCGGTCCCGCAGCAGCTGGACGGCGGGAGCGGACTCGATCTTGCCGGGGTCGGCGTCGTCCGCGGGCAGGGCCAGCGGCGCGACGGGCCACAGCGCCTCGCCGGTGATGCCCAGGGGTTCCCGGCTGGTGGCGAGGATCCGCAGGCGGCGGCACTCGCCGAGCACCCGGTGGGCGAACTTCGCCGCGGACTCGATGACGTGCTCGCAGTTGTCCAGCACCAGCAGCACCGCCCGCTCGCGGAGCGCGGCGACGACCCGGTCCGTCGCGTCCGCGTCCGGGGCGTCGCCGAGCAGCGCGTCACGGAGTTTGAGCGCGGCGAGCGTGGCCTGCGCGACGTCCCCGTCGGCGCCGAGCGGGGCGAGTTCGACCAGCCAGGCCCCATCGGGCAGGTCGCCGAGCAGCGTGCGCGTGGTTTCCGCGGCCAGCCGGGTCTTGCCGGCGCCGCCCGGGCCGATCAGGGTGGTGAGCCGGTGTTCGGCGACGAGTTCGCGGACCGCGGTGACATCGGCGTCCTTGCCGACGAAGCTGGTCAGCTCGGCGCGCAGGTTGGTCTTCTGCTTCTCCGGCGGCCGCTCGACCTCGCCCCGCAGCAGCGCGACGTGCAGCGCGGACAGCTCGGGCGAGGGGTCGACGCCCAGCTCGTCGGCCAGGGTTTCCCGCGTGCGCTCGAACACGAGCAGCGCGTCGGTGTCGCGGCCGGTCGCGACGAGGGCGCGCATCAGCGCGGCGACGAGCCGTTCGCGCACCGGGTGCGCGGCCACCAGGTCGGTCAGCTCGGTGACCAGGCCGGCGGCGTTGCCGAGGCGGATCTCGGCGTCGAACCGGTCCTCCAGCGCGGCCAGGCGCAGGCCTTCGAGCCGGGTGACCGCCGCGTCGAAGGCGCCGCTGTCCGGCAGGCCCACGTCCTGCATGGCCGGACCGCGCCACAACGCGAGGGCCTCACGCAGCAGTTGTGGCTCGTCGTCCTGGCGGGCCTTGGCGACGAGGCGTTCGAACTTCACCGCGTCGACGTCGTCGGGTTCCACGCGCAGCCGGTAGCCGTCCGGCTGTCCCTCGACCAGCCCGGCGGGCAGCGCCTTCCGCAGCCGGGAGACCAGGCGTTGCAGGGCGTTGGCCGCGTCCGCGGGCGGCTGCTCGCCCCAGATCCAGTCGACGAGCGCCGCCTTCGGCACGACGCGACCCGGTTGCAACGCGAGGGCGACCACCAGCCCGCGCAGCCGGGCGCCCGGCACGTCGGCGAGGGCGCCGTCGTCCGTGCGAACTTCGAAGGGGCCAAGCATCCCGACCTGCACCCGGCCGATTCTGCCAGTTGATCGAGACCGGGTCCGGCGAGTGGCGGTTTCGGCGTCGAGTGGGACCCGTGAACCGGCAAGGGCCCGCGATCACGCCGCCGCGGCCATCTCCCTCGGCGGTACGCGGTGCTTGGTGCGGCGGTGGCGCGTGTGCTGCAGCCACCACTCCGCGATCAGCAGGTTCACCACCCAGCTCAGCCACGTCCCGACGCCGATCGCCTGCTCCAGCGCCGCCGTGTCGGACGGGTCGGGCACGAAGGCGATCGTGCACACCGTGGTCCACAGGCGGTTCACCACGATCGAGAAGCACAACGCGAAGCTGCGGACCATCCACTCGCGATGCTGCGGATACCGGCGCCGGCGCGCCATCACGTAACCCGTCACCGTCGTGCCCAGCCACAGCAGCGCCAGCATCGTGTTCGCCGCGCGCTGGTTCAGCCCGAACGCTCCCAGTGGCGCCACGACGAGCGCCGCGAGCCCGGCGGGGATGGCCGCGGACACGTAGATCCGCCCGCTCCACCGGTGCACCCGCGGGTGTTGCCGGCGCAGCCACGGCCACAACTGCAACACCGCGGTCACCAGCACCACCGTGCCCAGGAGGATGTGCGTCACCAGCAGCGGGTAGTGGAACCACGTGTCCGCACGCGTCGGCACGCGCGATCTCGCCGGGTCCAGCCCGAGGTAGGGCGGCAACGCGTAGGCGAGGAAGGCGACGGTGACGAGCCCGAGTCCGACGAGCGGCGGGCGGATCCGCGTCGAAGCAGTCATGCCGCCAGTTTTCGCCCGCACGGCACCGAAAACACTGCGGTCCACCGCCCGATCGGCGGTCGGGCCGGCCCTACCGCCGGATGAGGAACGGTTCCAGCAGACCGGGTTCGGCGGCGTCGGCGAGGGCGATGGCTTCGGCCGCCGGGATGTCCACGCCGGTGTAGTGCTGGCGGCCCGCGGCGGTGGTCGCCGTCAGTGAGATCAGCCCGGCGCGCCGCTGGAAGAACGACCGGTGGAACACCCAGCCGATCACCCCCTCGGTCGACAGCACCTGCCGCCGCCGCACCAGGCTGCCCTGCCGGAACACCAGCTTGCCGCCCATCAGCGCGTGCCCCAGGTTGCGGTAGCGGTCCTCGGCCAGCAGCGCGCCGGCCGGGAACAGCACCAGCGCGACCTGCCACGGCCACGCCGGCCAGTCCGCGAGCCACCACAACAGCACGAACAACCCGGTGACGGCGGCGGCGAACAGGAACGCCCGCGTGTAGCGCCGCAGGTGGGCCCGCGGACCGTGCCGGACCAGCTCGGCGGAGGCCACCGCCGGGTCCTCCAGCACGTCGCCCGCCACGCGGTGCGCCACCGCGCGCGGTGCGGGCGGCAGCAGCACGGAACTGCTGTGCTCACCGCGCAACCCGGTCGTGATCGCCGAGCAGCGGGCACCGCGGGCGGCCCGCAGCAGCAGCGGCTCGCTGATCTCGGCCCCGCGCAGGCGGCGCAGCTCGATCGTCGTCTGACGGGTGGTCAGCAGGCCGCGCGTCACACGCAGCGTGCCTTCGCCGCGGGCGAGCCGGAAGTTCCAGAACGCCAGGACGTAGGCGATCACCGACAGCACGGACACCAGCACCGCGGTCAGCACCACGAGCCCGGCCACGATGACCCACACCGGCGCCGAGGCGACCTGGCCGAGGAACGACTGCAGCACCCCGAAGTCGTCCTCGTCGATCTGCACCTCGTTGAACAGGTTCGCAAGGGACCCGGCCACGACACCGATCGCGGCGATCCCGGACAGCGTGAACGGCCCGAACCGCACCCACGACAGCTGCAGCTCGGCCAGCACGTCGACCAGGCCCGTGGACTGCTCGGTGCGCCGGTGCAGCAGCTCTTCGCGCAGCCGGGCGGCGTCCGCGGTCGCCAGGGAGTCCAGCGTGACACCCATCGCGCCCTGCCAGTCACCGCGGCCGGTGCCGATCACGACCCGGCTCAGCCCGAGGATCCGTTGCAGCGGCCGGGAAGTCAGGTCGACGGTGCGGATCCGGTCCCGCGGCACGGACAGTTCCTTGCGGCTGAGCAGCCCGCGCCGCACGCGCACGTGCTCGGCGGTGATCTGGTAGGTCGTGGTGAACCAGCGCAGCAGCCCGGCCGCGATCGCCAGGCCGAGGCCGACGAGGCTCCAGATCTGCCCCTGGCTGCCGCGGCCGATGAACAGCACGCCGATCAGCACCGGCAGCAGCCGCACGACCTCCTGCACCGGGTGGACCGCGAGCATGCGGGCGCTGAGCCGGTGCCAGTCCTCGCTCACGTCGCGTCTCCCGGCGTGGCCTGCGTGAGCGTGGCGAGTTCCTGGGTCAGGCGTTGCGCGACCTCGTAGTCCAGGCCGTGGATCTGGACCGGGCCGCGCGCCGATGCCGTGGTGACGGTCAGGTTCGCCAGCCCGAACAGCCGCTCCAACGGGCCGCGCTCGGTGTCGACGGTCTGGATCCGGGAGACCGGCGCGATGCGGCGCTCCTGGTCGATCCAGCCGGACTGGGTGTAGACGACCTGGGGCGTGGTCTCCCAGCGGTGCACGCGGAAGCGCCACTGCGGCATGACGGCGAGGTGCGCGACCGCCAGCACCCCGGCCACGATGAGTGCCACGACCAGCGGGAACCAGCCGGTCAGCGCGAGCCACACACCACCGCCGACGAGCACGACGACCCAGCCGATCGCCGCGCGCGTGGCCCAGAACAGCACGGCCTTCCGGCTGACCAGGTTCGCGGGCGGGCGCAGATCCACCACGGGCGTTGTCACGCCACCACTGTGCCAGTCAGGCGGTCGTGCTGTCCGGAACTCCGAGGCGGAGGTGCTCGATGTGGTAGACGGCCTCGTCGAGCAGCTGGGCGACGTGGTTGTCGTAGAGGCTGTAGACGATGCTGCGGCCCGAGCGCTGCCCGGTGACCAGGCCGAGGTTGCGCAGCAGCCGGAGCTGGTGGCTCACCGCCGACTGCTCCATCCCGACCGCCTCGGCCAGCTCGCCGACCGCGCACGGCCCCTGCCGCAACCGGGTCAGCATCAGCAGCCGGCTCGGCGTGGCCAGCGCCTGCAAGGTCGCGGCGACGGTCACCGCGCTCTGCGCGTCCAGCGACGCTGCCGGCCTGTCCTTGCCGTTGACTCCGTGACCCACGAGACGATTCTAGTCGAAGAACACATGTAGACGTCTTCATGTGTTCCGGTATGCTGCGGCCTGTGGTTCAGGTGATCGGCCAAGCGGCCCCCATCCGTCCGGTACGCCGGCTGCTGCTGCCCGAGGTGCGCTGGGCGCTGGCCGCCCTGGTGCTGTTCCTGGCCGGTCTCGCGGCCGACCTCGGCGGCGGCCCCTGGTGGCTGTACTGGACCCTCTACCTGGGCTGTTACGCGGCCGGCGGGTGGGAACCGCTGCTGGCGGGGCTGCGGGCCCTGCGCGAGCGGACGCTGGACGTGGACCTGCTGATGGTCGTCGCGGCGGTGGGCGCGGCGTCGATCGGGCAGGTGCTCGACGGCGGCCTGCTGATCGTCATCTTCGCGACCTCCGGCGCGCTGGAGGCCGTCGCGACGCAGCGGACCGCGGATTCGGTGCGCAGCCTGCTCGACCTGACCGGGGAGGCCGACAGCTACCAGGCCGGCGACGAGTTCGTGGTCCGGCCCGGGGAGCGCATCGGCGGGGACGGCGTCGTGCTGGACGGCGCGAGCGAGGTGGACCAGTCGTCGATCACCGGTGAGTCGATGCCGGTGCCCAAGGCCGCCGGCGACGAGGTGTTCGCCGGCACGCTGAACGGAACCGGGGTGCTGCGGGTCCGGGTCACGCGGGACTCGTCGGACACGGTGCTGGCGCGGATCGTCGCGATGGTCGAGGAGGCGTCCGCGACCAAGGCGAAGACGCAGCTGTTCATCGAGAAGATCGAGCAGCGCTACTCGGTCTGCGTGGTGGTGGCGACCCTGGCGTTGTTCCTGGTCCCGCTGGCCTTCGGGGCCGGGCTGCGGGAGACGCTGCTGCGCGCGATGACGTTCATGATCGTCGCGTCGCCGTGCGCGGTGGTGCTGGCGACCATGCCGCCGCTGCTGTCGGCCATCGCGAACGCCGGGCGCCACGGTGTGCTGGTCAAGTCGGCCGTGGTGCTGGAGCGGCTCGGTACGACGGAGCGGGTGGCGTTCGACAAGACCGGAACCTTGACCGAGGGTTCGCCGCGCGTTGTCGAGGTCCGTCCACTGAGTATGTCCGAAGAGGACGTTCTGCGGTACGCGGCCGGTGCGGAGCAGTCGAGCGAGCACCCGCTCGGCCGGGCGGTCGTGGCGGCCGCGGACCGGGTGCCGGTGGCACGGGACTTCCGCGCGGAGCCCGGCCGGGGCGTGCACGCGGTGGTCGACGGGCGGCAGGTGTTCGTGGGCCGGGACGACAGCGATGCGGTGCGCGAGGTCGAGGCCGGTGGGCGGAGCGCGGTGCTGGTCCGGGTCGACGGCGAACCGGCCGGGGTGCTCGGGCTGGCCGACCGCGTGCGCCCGGACGCCCGTGCCGCGGTGGCCGCGCTGGCCGGGACGTCGCCCGTGCTGCTGACCGGGGACAACGCCCGTGCCGCGGCGCGGGTGGCGGCCGAGGTGGGCATCACCGACGTGCGGGCCGGGCTGCTGCCGCAGGACAAGGTCGCGGCCGTCCGCGAACTCGGCGAGCGGGTGCTGGTGGTCGGCGACGGGGTCAACGACGCGCCCGCGCTGGCCGCGGCGCACACCGGCATCGCCATGGGACGGGCCGGCTCGGACCTGGCGCTGGAGACGGCGGACGCGGTGGTCGTGCGGGACGAGCTGACGGCGATCCCCGCGGTCGTCGCGCTGGCCCGCCGCGCGCGCCGGCTCGTGCTGGCCAACCTCGCGATCGCGGGCGGGTTCATCGTCGGGCTCGTGCTGTGGGACCTGTTCGGTGAGCTGCCGCTGCCGCTCGGGGTCGCCGGCCACGAGGGCTCGACCGTGCTGGTGGCGCTGAACGGCTTGCGACTGCTGCGCGAGAAGGCCTGGCGCGGTTGACGCGTCAGGGGCGCAGGTAGGTGTTGAGCGTGACGGCCAGCGTCTGCTCCACATCGGACGACTCCGCCGCCGACGGGAGCCCGCCGCGCAGCCACAGCGCGGCCAGCCCGTGCAGGGACGCCCACAGCGACGCGGCCAGCGGGCGCGACGCGGTGCCCTGCCGCCAGCCGCCCGCCTGGGCCCGGGTGACGAGGTCCAGGAACTGCTCGAACACCGCGTTGGAGAGCCGGGCCAGCTCGGGTTCGCGCACGTCGATCAGGTCGGGCCGGAACATCAGCTCGAACATCGCCGGATTCGCCAGCGCGAAGTCGAGGTAGCGGCGGCACGCGGTCAGCAGCCGTTGCTGCGGGTTGTCGTCGGGCAGGTCGGCCGCGCGGGCGTGCAGCTCCGCGAACCCGGACGCGGCGACCGCGGCGAGCAGTTCGGCGCGCCCGGCGAAGTGCCGCAGGGGCGCGCCGTGCGAGACACCGGCTTCGCGCGCGATCCGCCGCAGGGTGACGGCCTCGACACCCTCGTTCGTCAGAACGGCGATCGCGCTGTCGATCAGGCGCTGCCGGGGATCGTTTTCCACGACGCCAGCTCGTCGGCGATGACGGGGAGCAGGTCGGGGCGCTTGGGCGCGAAACCGTCGCCCGGGGAGCGGCCGGTGAACCAGTTGCGGGTGCGCGTGACCATCACCGGCAGGACCTCCCGCCACACCCAGCCGGCGTGCGCGCGCAGGCCCGGGCGCAGCGGTTCCCCGGGCAGGGGTTCCAGCCAGGCCGGGTCGTAGTCGACGCCCAGGTTCGTGAGCAGGTGCGCGGCCAGGCGGCGGTGGCCGTACTCCGAGAGGTGCAGCCGGTCCGGGCCGAAGTAACGCAGGTCGTGCACGGCCTCCTCGCCCCACAGGTCCACCACCCGGGCGCCGTGCTTGGCCGCGGAGGTGTGGATGGCCTCGTTGAGGGCTTCCAGCCGGTGCCGGATGCGCAGCAGGCCCGGGACGCGGCTGGAGACGTCGCTGAGCGTGAAGACGACCACGGTGGGTGCCGCGCGGGTGAGCATGCGGATCGCCGCGTCCACCCGCTTCGCGACGATCTCGGCGCGGTAGGTGCGGGTCATGACGTCGTTGGCGCCGCCGAAGAGGGTGACCAGGTCGGGCTTGAGGTCCAGGGCCGCGGGGATCTGCTCGACGATGATCTGGTCCAGGCGACGGCCGCGGACGGCCAGGTTGGCGTACCGGAAGGAGGGGTCGTGCCGGGCGAGCGTCGCCGCGGCCAGGTCGGCCCAGCCGCGGTAGATGTTGGTCCCCGGGTAGGGGTCGTGCAGGCCTTCCGCGCAGCTGTCGCCGAGGACCACGAACCTCTGATAGCCCATTCAGCTCTCCGACATCCGATGTTCACCTGGTAGACACTGTCTATCAAGATTTGTAGACGGTGTCTACTGGGCGCCTGGCGGCTCTCGGCATGACCGTCCTGATCGGTGCCCGGGATCGCGGCGCTGGACGGCAGGCAGCAGGGGACCGTCGCCATCACCGGTTCCGGGCAGGTCAACCCCGAAGACGCGCACGACCAGGTCCTCAGCTCGGTCGACCTCGGCGTGGTCCGCGCGGTGTTCGAGACCAACGTCTCCGGCGTGATCGCGGTGACCAACGCGATGCTGCCGCTGCTGCGGCGGTCACCGGCGCCGCGGATCGTGAACGTCAGCAGTCACGAGGCCTCGCTGACTTTGAACAGCGACCTGGACGGCCCCTTCTCGGCGCTGCTGCCGTCGGCGGCGTACAGCCCGTCCAAGCCCGCCCTGTGTGCGCTGACCGTGCAGTACGCCAAGGAGCTGCGCGAGGACGGGGTCCTGGTCAACGCGGTCGCTCCTGGTTTCGTCGACACGGACAGCAACAACCACACCGGGTTCCAGACGGTCGCGCAGGGCTCCGCGGTCGTGGTGCGGCCGGCCACGCTCGGCCCGGACGGGCCGACGGCCGGGTTCTTCGCCGAGGACGGCCCGGTGCCGTGGTGAACCGCGCCGAGGCGTTCGAGGAGCTGCGGCCGTCGCTGTTCTCCATCGCCTACCGCCTGCTGGGCAGCGTGAGCGACGCCGAGGACGCGGTCCAGGACGCGTGGCTGCGTTTCGCGGCCTCCTCGACGCGGCCGGATTCGCTCAACGCGTTCCCGTCGGCCACGGTGAGCCGCATCGCGATCGACGTGCTGCGGTCGGCGCGCGTCCGGCGGGAGGAGTACGTCGGGCGTGGTTCCCCGAGCCGCTGCTGGCCGATCCGTATCAGGACCCGCAGCGCTCGGCGGAGCCGGCCGACTCGTTGTCCATGGCGGCCCTGCTGCTGCTCGAACGGCTCAGTCCGCTGGAGCGGGCGGTCTTCGTGCTGCGGGAGGTGTTCGGGTGCGGTTTCCCCGAGATCGCCTCCGCGGTGGGACGTTCGGAGGCGGCGTGGCGGCACGTGGACGCGGTCCGGCCGCGGTTCGAGGCCGGCCGGGCCAAGCGCGAGGAGCTCGCCGGCCGGTTCCTGGACGCCTTCCGGAGCGGCGACGTCGGTGCATTGACCAAGCTGCTGGCCGCGGACGTCCAGCTGGTCGGCGACGGCGGCGGCAAGGCCCCGCAGTGGGCCTCGCGGTTCACCGGCGCCGGGGCGGTGGCCGGGGTGCTCGCCAAGCTCATGCCGCTGTCCGCCCGGATCGGCTGCCAGGTGTCGCAGCATGCGCAGGGCGGACCATACGTCGGCGATCGGGGCCAGGTGTGTGAGCTTCTCCGGGTTCTTCACGGTGCGGATCGTCTGGATCAGTCCGTCCACGATGTCCGACGTCCAGACGCTGATGAGCCCGCCGTCCCGAGCACGGAAAATCGCACCCGGCTGGCCGTTCACCGGGGCGGCAAGCGGCACCGGAGACCCGCGGCGTTAGCCACCTGCCACCTGCCCCTCGGCACCCCAGCCGGCCGGAGCAGCCGCCCCCACGGGGCCCGACGCGGCCGAACCGCGCCGGGCCCACGTCCGCGCTACCGCCAGTCCACCTGCGGCGAGCGGTAGAAGTCGATCCCCTGGACCTCCCACCGCGGCGCCTGCTTCGCCAGCCGCTCGCGGTAGCCGTTCCAGTCGTGGGTCGACTTCGGCGACCACCCGATCTCCGCGATGCCGGGCAGCCGCGGGAAGGCCATGAACTCGATGTCGTCGCTGTCGGTCAGCGTCTCCGACCACAACGGCGCCTCGACGCCCGCGATCGACGTCTCACCCACGCCCTGCACCGCCGTCGACGGGTCCCAGTCGTAGGCGTCGGCGACCTCGACGTACCCGGCCCAGTGCAGGCCGAGCGGGCTGTTCTCGTGGTACTTCATGTCGAGGTAGGCCTTGTTCGCCGGGGACATCACGATCTTGTTGCCCGCCGCGGCGGCCGCGGCCGTGGCGGCGTCCACCCCGTCGGTGTCCCAGAACTGCGGCACCGCGGACACCGGCAACCCGGCCTTCGCGATCTCGTGCCAGCCCTGCACCAGCTTGCCGTGCTTGGCGACGATCGGGAGCACCTCGCCCATGAACTTCTGGTAGTCCTCCGGCGTCGTGGCATGGGCCTCGTCCCCGCCGATGTGCAGGTACCGCCCCGGCGTCAGCGCGGCCAGCTCGCCGATCACGTCGTCGAGGAACTCGTAGGTGATGTCCTTGTCGACGCACAGCGAGCTGAACCCGACCTCGATGCCGGTGTAGAGCGGCGGAGCCACGCCGTCGCAGTTCAGCTCCGCGTACGACGCCAGCGCGGCGTTGGTGTGGCCCGGCATGTCGATCTCCGGGATCACCGTGATGTGCCGGGACGCGGCGTAGGCCACCAGGTCCTGGTACTGCTCCTGCGTGTAGTACCCGCCCGGGCCGCCGCCGACCTCGGTGCTGCCGCCGTACGTCGCCAGGCGCGGCCAGCTCTTGATCTCGATCCGCCAGCCCTGGTCGTCCGCCAGGTGCAGGTGCAGCCGGTTGATCTTGTACTGCGCGATCTGGTCGATGTACCGCTTGACCTCATCGACCGCGAAGAAGTGCCGCGCCACGTCGAGCATCGCTCCGCGATACGCGAACCGGGGGTAGTCCACGATCCTGCCGCCCGGCACGACCCACGGGCCGCGCGCGACCTGCCGCGATTCGACCTGCGCGGGCAGCAGCTGGCGCAGCGTCTGCACCCCCGCGAACAGCCCGTCACTGCTGTTCGCGCGGACGGTGACGCCCTTCTTCGTCACCGTGAGCTGGTAGCCCTGGTCGCCGACCTGCGCGGTCGGGCCCAGCTCGAGGGCGATGGACGGCGCCGAGGTGCGCTCGACGACCGGCAGGCGATAACCGGTCGACGGGCGGAGCAGGCCGGCGAGGTAGTCGGCGACCTGCCGGGCGTCGCGGCCGGCTTCGATCGCGGTGGCGGGGGTCAGCCGGAAGTCGGCCCTGGGATCGGCTTTCGCCGACACCGGAACGGGTATCACGTCCGCCAGG
Source organism: Amycolatopsis thermalba (assembly GCF_023376025.1). Taxonomy (NCBI): domain Bacteria; kingdom Bacillati; phylum Actinomycetota; class Actinomycetes; order Pseudonocardiales; family Pseudonocardiaceae; genus Amycolatopsis; species Amycolatopsis thermalba. The sequence goes on along the minus strand of NZ_CP091196.1, from coordinate 6,822,528 downwards.
GCACGCGTGGCCGGCTGGTTCGCGGCGGCGGGCTCGCTGGCGAGGGCGGGCTGGGTGAGGGCGGTCAGCACGAGCGCGGTGGCGCCGAGCAGGCCGGCCAGGGATCTGCGCATGGTCACTCTCCGCGGGGATCGGGAGCGGGTCTCTTAAAGGTATAGACCAGTGCTTCCGCCCGCGCAATGCTCCAGTCGCCGTCGCACTGCTCCGGCCGGGTGAATCGCCGCGTTCGACTCGATCGGGTGGCGATTTCCCGGCCGGAGCGTGCTTTCTGTCGGTGCCCGGGTCTAACTTGTCGGTATGAACATCAACTCGTTGCCGAACGTCGTCAACCGTCTCAAGTGGACACTGTGTCGCTCAGCTCTCGCGCAGGATCGCGCGCAGGCTGTCGAGCACCGAGGGGTCCTCGATCGTCGAGGGCACCGGCTCGTCACGGCCTTCCGCGAGTCCGCGCATGGTCTTGCGCAGGATCTTGCCCGATCGCGTCTTCGGCAACGCGTCCACAATAGACACCTGACGGAACGCCGCCACCGGGCCGATGTCGCGCCGGACGGCGGTGATCAGCTCCGCCTTCAACGTCTCCTCGTCGATGTCCACACCGGACTTGAGCACCACCAGCCCGCGCGGCAGCTGGCCCTTGAGCGAATCGTGCACGCCGATCACCGCGCACTCGGCCACCGCGGGGTGCGCCGCCAGCACGGCTTCCATCGAGCCGGTCGACAACCGGTGCCCGGCCACGTTGATGACGTCGTCGGTGCGGCCCATGACGAACAGGTACCCGTCCTCGTCGAAGTAGCCCGAGTCGCCGGTGAGGTAGTAGCCCTCGTAACGCGACAGGTACGCCTCCACGTAGCGCTCGTCATCGTCCCACAGCGTCGGCAGCGTGCCCGGGGGCATCGGCAGCTTGATGCAGATCGCCCCCTCCTGCCCGGCAGGCAGCGGATTGCCGGCCTGATCGAGGATCCGCACGTCGTAGCCCGGCACCGGCACGGTCGCCGAGCCCGGCTTCACCGGCATCGGCTCCAGGCCGCGCGGGTTGGCCGCGATCGGCCAGCCGGTCTCGGTCTGCCACCAGTGGTCGATCACCGGCACGCCCAGCTTGTCCGAGGCCCAGTTCAGGGTTTCCGGGTCGAGCCGCTCCCCGGCCATGAACAGGGTGCGGAACGCGGACAGGTCGTACTTCGCCAGCTCCGTCGCGTCCGGGTCCACCCGCTTGATCGCCCGCAGCGCGGTCGGCGCGGTGAACAGGGCCTTCGCCTTGTGCTCGCTGATGACGCGCCAGAACGCGCCGGCGTCCGGGGTGCCGACCGGCTTGCCCTCGTACATCACGGTCGTCGCGCCGATCAGCAGTGGCGCGTACACGATGTAGGAGTGGCCGACCACCCAGCCGACGTCGGAGGCGGTCCACCAGATGTCGCCCGGCTGGATGTCGTAGACCGCGTTCATCGAGTACGCCAGTGCGACGGCGTGCCCGCCGGCGTCACGCACGACGCCCTTCGGCTTCCCGGTCGTGCCAGAGGTGTAGAGGATGTAGAGCGGATCGGTCGCCGCCACCGGCACCGGGTCCGCGGGGCTCGCGTCGGCGACCAGCTGCTGCCAGTCGACGTCCTGTTCGCCGAGCGTCGCCTGGGCCGCGTCGCGCTGCAGCACCACGATCCGGTCCGGCTGGTGTTCGGTCGTGGCGAGCGCCTCGTCGATGATCGGCTTGTACTCGACCACCCGGTTCGGTTCGATGCCGCAGGACGCCGCGACGATCACTTTGGGCTTGGCGTCCTCGATGCGCGCGGCCAGCTCCTTGGGCGCGAACCCGCCGAACACCACCGAGTGCACGGCGCCGATCCGCGCGCACGCCAGCATCGCCACGGCCGCTTCGGGCACCATCGGCAGGTAGACGATCACCCGGTCGCCCTTGCCGACCCCGAGCGAGCGCAGCGCCCCGGCGAACCGGGCGACCTCGTCGCGCAGCTGGGTGTAGGTGAAGGTGCGCTTGCCGCCGGTCACCGGCGAGTCCCAGATCAACGCCGGCTGCTCGCCGCGGCCGCGCTCCACGTGCCGGTCCAGGGCGTTGTAGGCGGTGTTCAGCTCCCCGTCCGGAAACCAGCGGAACAGCGGGGCGTTCGACGAGTCCAGCGCTTGGGACGGTTCGCGCGTCCAGTCGATCGCCTTGGCGGCGGCCAGCCAGAACCCCTCCGGATCGGTCAGGCTGCGCTGGTGTTCCTCCGCGTGACGGCCCATGGGGCAGACCTCCTCGTCGTCGAGCTCGTGCCACACATCATGGCTCAAAACGCCCCCGATGACCCGCCGCGTCCAGAGCACGCTCCGGCCACCCGTCCCCACCCACCCCACTGGCAAGCCCTGCGGCGAACTGCAGCAATCCGCGAGCCCGCACTCGCCCTCCTCCACACTCACCTGTGGCCGGCCTTGGCCCTCCTCCCACACCCGCTTGTGGCCGGTCTCGCCCTCGTCTCGCACTCACCTGTGGCCGCTCGCCCGCGACACCCCATCTCGACCACTGGCCGCCCCGCCTCGGCAAGCTCGCCCAGCAACCGCCGCCCGTTCCCAGCCAGCCGGACGTCATGGCGAGACCCGCACGAGCCCCCCGACACGCCAACTACACCGACGTCCATGCCCCCTACGGCCCACCCGTCGGCCACACCCGACGGAGCTGGAGCTTCTGCGGCTACCTGGAGACCGTCCGCCGGGCCAAGCGCACATCGCGGGGAGCCCGGACATGCCCGCCTCGACTGTGCGTCAAGCCCTGGTGCGCCATGGGATACCCGGCCGCAACGCCTCACCGGGACGCCGATCCGCCGCGGGGAGCGGCCGGGTGAGCTGACGCAGGTTGACCTGACAAGGCTCTTGCCGTGCTCGGCGCGGACGCCTCTGACGGCCGGATCCGCGACGAGGCGGGCTCGCCCGGTCCCCGTCCAGACCCAGTACACAGGTCGCACGCCACTCGATGGCGGCTCTGCGCGCCCATGCACCACCCGGCGCCGCAAGCCGTCATCTGCGGCATCGCCCACGCGAGGCGGACGCGGCGCACCCCAGCGCCCGGCGACGGCTCAGAAAGCCCCGATGAGCCCGGAGATGTGCCCGCCGATCTGCGCGACCGTCCCGCTCACCTCGGACGCCTGGGACAGCAGGTTCTTGACCTTCTCCCACCGGGTCCGCACGACCTCGGGCTCCACGTCGTCGGCGTTTTCCGGGTCCTGCGCCTTGTGTGCGTCCGCCAGCAGGCCGGCGAGGTTGCGATCCAGCGCCTTCCGGTCTTCGACCTCCAGCGCGGCGGTCTGGGCACGCAGCTGCTCGAGCAGGGCGACGAGCGGTGCCTGCTGCTGGTTGATGTTCGCGCCGCTCATCGATCCGCTGTTCGTCCCGGTGTTGATCGGGCCGAAGTTGCCGCCGCCGATGTTGATGCCGGTCATGCCGTCAATCTCCCGTGGCCGGTGCCGACTGGACGTTCGCGCCGTCCATGGAGCCGCTGTTCGCGCCGGTGTTGATCGGCGCGTAGTTGTCGCCGTGGATGGTGATCTCCTTGTGGATCACCGTCGCGGCCTGCCGTTCAAAGCTCGCCGGCGAGTAACCGCAGTCGCGCAGGATGCGGCTGATCGCCGGCATCAGCCTGCTGTGCAGGATCTTCTCGTAGCGTTCGACGTCGACCAGCTGGAAATAGCTGTCCACCTCGTCGGCGGCGGCCATCTCGCGCAGCGTGCGCAGCGAACCGTAGGCGTCGGGGTTGATCAGGCCGCGATCCTGCCGCAGCGGCTGGATCCACTCCAGCGTGTGCCGGGCGCGGCCCCACACCGTCACCGGCAGCCGCGCCAGCCGCAGCAGCGCCTGCCCGATCGGGGCGATCACGCCGGAGGGCAGCTTGTCCACCGCCCGGTAGCGGTCCCGCACCGGCGGGAGCACGCACGGCGTCCACTCCAGGTACAGGGTGCTGGCGTCGGCGGCCGCGTGCAGGAAGCTGGACATCACCAGGTCCCGGTCCCACGTCTCGACCTGGAAGCACAAGTAGTAGCGGGCCCACTCACGCGGCTGCTGCCGCAGCGCGGTGACCTCGCCCGGCGGCAGGTGCCGTTCCGGCGCGCTGTCCAAGCCGCGCAGGTAGACGACCGACTCCGGCTGGTTCACGTGGTCGATCAGCTCGGCGGAGGAGGCGAACACGGCCTCCCGGATCGACAGCTCGCGCAACCGGCGGTCCGGCGACAGCGACTCGCTCTCCTGCAACACCGCCATCGCCGCGCGGACCCGCTCGTACAGCAGCGGCGTGGTCAGCTCGTCGAAGGGCGAACCGTCCGGCTTGCGGTCCTCCGGCAGCCGTTCCAGCGGCAGCGCCATCGACCACGATTCGCGGTGCAGACCCGCGCCGACGAACGGGTTGTACCCGCGGTGCACGAACAGCGGGACCGTGCCCTGCGGGGTCTGCTCGGCGTCGCGATAGCGGTGCAGCTGCCGCAGAAACCGCGGCGGGCACAGACCGAGCAGCGGGCGCTCGGCGGTGAACGGGTCGGCCGGCGGCCGGTTGCGGGCCCGGTAGCCGAACCGGTCGACGAGCAGCGAACGCACGACCAGCCGGTCGGTCACCAGGATCGCGAGCATCAGCACGACGAGCGCGATCGAGACGTAGAACCAGACCTCTTCGTCGCCGGGCGGCGGGCCGTAGTAGTCGCTGTAGTAGCCGCCGGTGAAGTCCTCGGTCGTCTCCGGATCGATCGTGCCGATCAGGTACAGCAGCAGGCCGGCCAGTGTGAACGCGCCGAGCACCGCGACGACCGCGGCCTTGAGCGCGACGTTGATCGCCGTGCGCCAGATCGACGGGATCACCAGGACCACCGCGAGCGCGAGCCACGCGAAGAGCAACAGGCTCGGGCCCGAGGCCCAGACGAACAGGCCGAACAGCACCGCGAGGATGCCGTCCCGGAGCTTGCGGCGGCCACGCGACGCGATCGCCTCGACCAGCACGCGTGCCGGGTCGAAGCCGGGCGAGTGCGGCAGCGGGCGGGTCGGCTCGGTGAGGAACTCGCGGATCGCGTTGTCGGCGTAGCCGGAGTCGAGGTGCGCGGCGGCGCACAGGTACCGCGTCGTGTCGTCCTGGGGCCGTACCTGGGGCGGGACGGTCCAGGCGGTGATCGTCGTTTCGCTCACGGGATCGCGTTCTCCGTCATGGCGGCCAGGATCGGGACCATCGCGGGCCAGTCGGCGACCTTCGACGAGGCGTACACGAAGTACTCGGTGCCGGACGCGCGCCAGTACTCGGCCTTGACGTGCCGTCTGCCCTCCGGCGCGGTCCACTCGAACTCCCAGACGATCGCCTCGTACCCGCGCAGGGTCGTCTGGGTGAGTTCGATGCGCGAGTAGGCGGGCCGGGCCGCGGCGAAGTTGCGTTCGGCCTCGAGGTGGGCCTCCAGGATCGAGACGTTCGGGACGGCCGAACCGCCGTAGCGGACGTAGCGGGAGCTGTCGGCGGGATCGGTGGCCTGGACGCTGCCCGCGGACTGGGTGGGTGCGACGGTCCAGCCCTCCGGGATCACCGTGCGGATGGCGGCCGGGCCGGTCACCTCGCTCACCGGTGGGGCCGAGCTGGTGGTCGTGGTTGTGGTGGTCGTCGTGGCGCGGCGGCTGCTCGACGTGCGGGTGCTGGTGGTCGTCGTGGCCGGGCTGGTCGTGGCGACGGCCAGGTCGGTGTCGCCGCGGGTGCCGTCGTCGCGGACCAGCAACAGCGCCGTGCCCACGGCGCCGAGGACGACGAGGTTCGCCACACCCGCGAGCAGCGCCACGCGCGCCGAGGTCGGCTGGCCCCCAGGAGGCGGCATCGATGTCCCCTCAGTCAACCGCTCGTGCAGAAGTGAGCACTGAGGGTAGCATTGGGCGCCCCGCCCGGGTTACTCCTTTCAGGAGATTCGCCGTGACCGAACAGACCGACCCGATGACCGCTGTTCAAGCGCTTGAGCAGCAGCTCGCCGCCGCTCCCGCGGACCCCGACCTCCGCCTGCGGCTCGCGCTGGCACTCGAAGCGTTGACCGTGTCCGCACGGAGTGTGACCAGAGAGGGGATGCCCGTCGTCACCTCGGCACGCCAGCGCGACTTGTGCGCGTGGGCGGCCCGCCGGATCCTCGAACTGAACGTGCCCGACGCCCGCCTCACCACCGGCGCGCAGGGTCTGCTGGCCGAGCTGGAGGCGGGACGACGGTGGGTGTGGCTCGGCCAGGGACAGTTCGCGGTCGCCGCGGTCGTCGCGCTGGGCCTCGCCGCGGTCGTGCTGGGCGGGCTGACCGGCGTCATCGCCGTCGTCGTGGCCGGTGCGGTGGTCAGCAGTGCCCTGCTGGCGGTGCTGGTCCTGCGATTCCGGCGGGAGCGGTGGCGCGTCGAGGCGGAGCGGCTGGCCCCGGTGATCTGGCGGCCGGGGATCTGAGGACCCTCACTCCGCAGGGTGGCCGGAACCCGACCGCAACCCGCCCGCCCCCTGCCGCGTCCAAGGTGCGAATAGGGTGGAAGACCGGAAGACGACCCCGAACACGAAGGGACCCGGGCGGTGAACGCGTTCGCGGACTGGCTGCTGTCCCTCGCGCATGCCCTGTTCAACCCGGGCTTTTGCCCCGGCGACTGGGTGTGGGCAACGGTGGCCGCGGGGGCGTTGACCGCCCTGTTCCCGGTGGCCGGCGCGGTCCTCGTCGCGCTCATGCGGAAGTTCACCGGCAACCGGTACGACACCGGCACGATCGCCGCCATCGGCGTGATCGCGTTCGTGTTCTCGTTCGGGCTGCCGTGGATGGCCTTCAACGGCATCTCGGGCATCTACCGGGCCGCCGCCGAGGGCACGTCGTCGCTGTCGAAGGCCGACCTGGCCACGCTGAACCGCGAGTACTGCTCGTTCATCGGCACCCAGAGCGACTACCTGGGCGGCGGGCAGAACGTCTTCGAAACGATCTTCTACCCGTCCGGCAACGTCCTCGCCTACGGCTACTACCTGGGCGCGCTCGTCGGACTGCCGGTGGTCGCGCTGCTGTTCATGATCCTGCAGGCCCGCACGGCGATGCGGCGCGGTCCGAAGTGGCCGGGCCGTCTGCTGTGGGCCGGGTTCGTGCTGTTCGTGGTCTTCTCGGTGGGTGTCTCGGCCAACGCGGGCGTGTTCCTGTGGCTCGGGTTCCTGCCGATCGCCATGCTCGGGATCATCCCGATCGCGCTGGTCGGGCCGCCGTCGTGGTCGGTCATCAACAAACCGGAGCGGCCGCGCCCGGAGCCGCGGCGCGAGCCTCCGCCGCAGGTGCCGCCACCGCCTCCGCCGCCGCAGCAGCTGCCCAAGCAGTACGCGCCGACCGCGGTCGCGCCGGCCGCGCAGGAGCTCGCCGCGGCGCCCGGCCCGGTTCCGGTGCCGCCGGGGTCGACGGCCAACGGCGGCGGCCGGTACCGGCGGATCAAGCGTCTCGGTCACGGCGGGTTCGGCACGGTGTGGCAGGCGGTGGACAACCAGCTGGGTCGCACGGTCGCGCTGAAGATCGCGCACGCGCCGGACCGGGACACCGAGGAGCGCATGCGCCGCGAGGCGCGGGCGCTCGCCATGGTGAACCACCCGAACTGCGTGCGGGTCTACGACCTGATCGAGGAGCCGGACGGGCTCGCGCTGGTCATGGAGTACCTGGAGGGCCAGTCGCTGGCCACCGCGGTGGACACGATGGGCCCGCTCGACGACATCGCGGCGGGCCGCCTGTGGGCGACGATGGCCGGCGCGCTGGCCGCGGCGCACGAGAAGGGTGTGCTGCACCGCGACGTGAAGCCGTCGAACGTGATCCTGGACCCGCAGGGCATGCCGCACCTGATCGACTTCGGCATCGCCCGCAGCCGCGGCGACTCGACGATGACCGCGACCGGGATGATGATCGGCACCCCGGACTTCGTGGCGCCGGAGCAGGCGGCGGGCGCGGCGGCCTCCCCGGCGTCCGACGCGTGGCAGCTGGCGGCCACCGTGAGCTACGCGTTGTCCGGCTACCCGCCGCGAGGCACCCGCGAGACGCCGATGGCCGCCCTGATGGCGGCGGCCCGCGCGGAGCCCGTCTCGAAGCTGCCGCAGCGCTCCGCGCACGCCCGGCTGCTGATCGCGTCGCTCGACAACGAACCCCGCCGCCGCCCGACGCTGCACACGGTGGTCCGGGAGGTGGAGGGCTTCCTGTCGAGGTCCGGCAAGTCGATGGACGGCCCGGTGACGCGCATAGTGCCCCGCCAGGGCGGCACCACCCGGGCGATGCCGCCCCGTCGCTGACGCGCCGCGCCGGCCAGAGCGGGTTGGGGTCGTGGTCTAGGCGAGTCGTTGAGGGGGCCGTGGCGCGGATCGTGCCGCGTCTGGGGCGGTACCTGGGCGGTGCTCCCGTGGTCCGCGCCGCCGCGGTACCACCCGGGCACGCGCCACCGCGACAACCTCGGCCGCAGCCGACATCGGCGACCCGGCCGGTCACCAGCTCGGCGAACGCGCCCAGCCCACCGCGGTCGCCGCGAAACGGGGGCCTGCGAACTCGGCGTAGTCCTCCGCGGCCCGGTCGGACGACTCCCGCGCGCGGTCCACGTGCCCGGTCATCGCCAGGACGGTAGCCAGAGTTCCGCCTGCCAGCGGGCGTTGCTGATCGGGTCGCCGTTCAGAATCGGCCACAGCCACGCGAAGTTCGCCACCACCAGGCCGGCGTACAGGGCCACCACCAGCAGCCCCGTCCCGCGGCGTTCGAACCCACGCCGCGCGCTGCCCAGGATCTGGCCCAGCGCGAGCGTCAGCCCGAGCACCAGGAACGGCGCCATCGGCGTGGCGTAGAAAAAGTACATCTGCCGGTCGATGTTGGTGAACCACGGCAGGAACCCGGCGAGGTACCCGACCAGCACCGCGGCGTAGCGCCAGTCGAACCGGAACAGCCACCGCCACAGGCCCCAGGCGAGCATCGGGAACGCCAGCCACCACATCGCGGGCGTGCCGATCAGCATCGTCGCCCGGATGCAGTCCGACGCGCCGCACGTGCCGTTGCCCGACTCGTAGTAGTAGAGCATCGGACGCAGCCCCATCGGCCACGTCCACGGCTTCGACTCCCACGGGTGCGGGTCGTTCTTCGGCGTGACCAGGCTTTCGTGGAAGTGCAGCACGTTCATCGAGTAGTCGCCCAGCGACCGCAGCGCCGGCGGCACCCAGCTCCAGAACCCGGGGTCGATGCCCTGCATCTCGACGTAGTGCCGGTCGGTGCCGGACTCGCTCGCGAACCACGCCCACCAGCTCGCCAGGTACAGCAGCGCGGGGACGGCGACGATCGCCCACAGCGCGGGCAGCACGTCCCGGCGCAGCGTCCCCGCCCACGGCCGCGGCACGCCCGCCGCCCGGCGCGCGGCCACGTCGAACCCGACGCACAACAGCCCGCAGAACGCCATGTAGTACAGGCCAGACCACTTCACCGCGAACGTCAGGCCCAGGCACACCCCGGCCGCGAACCGCCACCAGCGGAAACCCAGCCGCGGACCCCACGGCGACTCGTCCGCCCAGCCTTCGGCGACCGCCACCGCCAGCCGCCGTCGCACCTGGTCGCGGTCGCACAGCAGGCAGGCGAACGCGGACAGCGCGAACAGGGCGATGAAGATGTCCAGCATGCCCATCCGGGCCTGCAGGAACAGCACGCCGTCGCAGATGACCAGGATCCCGGCGATCCCGCCGAGCAGCGTCGAGCGGGTCAGCCGCCGCGCGATGCGGATCGTCAGCAGCACGATGATCGTGCCGGCCAGCGCGGCGCTGAACCGCCAGCCCCAGCCGTTGTAGCCGAACATCCACTCGCCGAGCGCGATGAGCTGCTTCGCCAGCGGCGGGTGCACCACCAGTTCGTAGCCGGCGTTGTCCTCGAACCAGCCGTTGCGCAGCATCTGCCACGCCTGCGGCACGTAGTGCTTCTCGTCGAAGACCGGGGTGCCCTTGTCGGTGGGGACGCCGAGGTTCTGGAAGCGGGTGACCGCCGCGACCAGCGTCAGGACGATCGTGACCACCCAGCCGCGCAGCCGGTCGCCGGGCATCGGCCGTCCGAGCAGGGTGGCGGCACGGTCCGTCGGCGGGCGGAGGTGGTCCACCTGGTCCGGTCGGGTCAGCAGAGCGGTCACGGGGGTGATCCTAGGGACCCACGGGTGAACTCGGAGTTCCCGCGCGGCTAATAGGGTGAAGGCCATGCCGCTCGTCCTCGCCGCGACCCCCCTCGGTGACTCCCGCGACGCTTCGCCGCGACTGGTCACCGCACTGGCCGAGGCGGACGTGATCGCCGCCGAAGACACCCGGCGGCTGCGGTCGCTGGCCACCGCGCTGGACGTGACCCCGCGCGGGCGGGTGGTCAGCTTCTACGAGGACGTCGAAACGTCCCGCCTGCCGAAGCTGCTGGAGGCGCTGCGGGCGGGGGAGACGGTCGTGCTGGTCACCGACGCCGGCATGCCCAGCGTGTCCGACCCGGGATATCGGTTGGTAGCGGCGTGTGTGGCGGAGGATCTGCCGGTCACCTGTCTGCCCGGCCCGTCGGCGGTGACGACCGCGCTGGCGCTGTCCGGGCTGCCCAGCGACCGGTTCTGCTTCGAGGGGTTCGCGCCGCGCAAGCCGGGTGAGAAGGGGCGCTGGTTCCGGGAGCTGGCGCACGAGCCGCGGACGGTCGTGTTCTTCGAGTCGCCGCACCGGCTGGCCGCGACGCTGGCGGAGGCCGCCGCGGCCCTGGGCGACGAGCGGCGGGCGGCGGTGTGCCGGGAGCTGACGAAGACGTACGAGGAGGTCCGGCGCGGGACGCTGCCGGAGCTGGCCGCGTGGGCGGCCGAGGGTGTGCGCGGCGAGATCACCGTGGTGCTGGAGGGCGCCCGGCCGCGGGCGGTGTCGGTGACGGACCTGGTGGCCGAGGTCTCGGCCCGCGTGGCGGCCGGCGAGCGGCTGAAGTCGGCGGCGGCGGAGGTCGCCGAGGCGGCGGGGGTGTCGAAGAAGGAGCTGTACGACGCGGTGCTGGCAGCGCGGCGCGCGTGAGCGGTGGTCCGGGGGCTGGTCAGGGGTTGAGGCCGTGAGTGGTGGTTGGGCTGCCGGTGCGGGTTGGGGCCGTTGGCGGCGCGCATGAGCGGTGGTCCGGGGGCTGGTGAGGGGTTGAGGCCGTGAGTGGTCGGGCTGCCGGCGCGGGTTGGGGCCGTTGGCGGCGGGGAGAGGGAGTTGTGCGGGCGCGGCGGCGTTGAGGGGGGCGGCCTCCGCCGTCGAGTAGGTGGGTGGTGCCTGGGTGGCGGCCCTGCCACCACCCAGGCGCGGCGGCCTGGCATTCGCCGTGGCCGCTCGGGTGGGTCAGGCCGGGGCCTTCCGCATCGTCCAGGTGAGGGGTCCCTCGGGGAGCGGGACCTTCGCCGTTACCTCGAAGCCCAGGCCCTCGTAGAACCCGACGTTCGCCTCCAGGGAGGTTTCCAGGTACGCCGGGTGGCCCTCCGCGGCGGCGGCGCGCAGGCCGGGGGCGAGGACCGCCCGTCCCAGGCCCTCGCCCTGCCGGTCGGGGGCCACGCCGACCGTCGCGAGGAACCACGCTGGCCCGGTCGGCCGGTGCGGGGCCAGTGCCTCCTCCGCGGCCGCTGCCGCCGCCGCCCGGTCGCCGGCCAAGTCGCTCAGCCGCGGGCCCAGCTCGCCGAAATCGATCTCCCCGGAGGCCGGCGTCGTCCACACCGCCACCGCCGCCAGGTCGTCGCTCACCCACACGCGTCCGTGCGGCAGTCCGATGTGCTCCAGGAACAGCCGTTGCAGGCCGGTCACCCGGGCGACGTGAGCGTCAGCGGCGACGGTGTGCCGCGTGAACGGGTAGTCGGCGAACGCGGCGCCCAGCGTCGCCGCCGCGCCGTCGATGTCGGTGGGCGTCCCGGGGCGGATCAGGTGAGCAGGGCTTCCAGTGGTGCGGCCTTGTGCAGACATTCCTGCCATTCTGCCTCCGCGTCCGAGTCCGCGGTGATGCCGCCACCCACGCCGAGGGCGATGCGGTCGCCGTGCAGCTCGAACGTGCGGATCGCCACGTTCAGTTCCAGGCCGGCCACCGGGGAGGCCAGACCGATCGCACCCGTGTAGACGCCGCGCGGGCGGGGTTCCAGCTCCGCGATCAGCTCCAGCGCCCGGATCTTCGGGGCGCCGGTGACCGAGCCCGGCGGGAACGTCGCGGCCAGCAGCTCGGCGTCCGAGGTGACCACACGCCCCTCCACCGTCGACTCCAGGTGCCACACCCCGGGCGCGGGCCGGACGCGCAGCAGCTCGGGCACCCGCACGCTGCCCACCGCGCACACCCGGCCCAGGTCGTTGCGCACCAGGTCGGTGATCATCACGTTCTCGGCGACGTCCTTGACCGACTCGCGCAGCCGCCGCGCCAGCGCGTCGTCGGCGGGGCCGCGGCGGGGGAGGGTGCCCTTGATCGGGGTGGAGCGGACGCGGTCGCCGTGGCGGGCCAGGAACAGCTCGGGCGACAACGACACGACGCTGCCCCAGTCACCGGTCAGGAACGCCGCCCGGCGCGGCCGCAACCCGCGGACGCCCTGCGCGAACAACGCGGCCGGCGATCCCTCGAACGTGCCCTCGAAGCGGGTGCAGATGTTGGCCTGGAACAGCTCACCGGCCTCGATCGCGTGCACGCAGGCCTTGACCGCGTCGCCGTGTTCGGCCGGTAACGGACGGTGCAACGGGCCGGCGTGCCAGCTCGGCGAGGGCGCCGGGAGGCTCAGCAGCCGTTCGAACTCCGCCGCGGTGGCGTCCGCGTCGAGTGACTCGAACCACCACCAGCCGTCGGCGTCCAGCCGCAGGACGTGGTCGGCCCAGCCCCAGACGGCTTTCGGCAGGTCGGCGCGGCGACCGGAGGGGTCGGTGAGGTCGTAGGACAGGTATCCGAACCAGCCGCCGCCGACGACGCCGTCCGCGGGCTCGACCCGCGGTTGCAGGTCCGGGACCTCGAACGGGTCGGTGACCGGGCGGAGCTGGACCTCGGGCGCGAGCACCGCCCGGGAGCCGAACCAGTCGCCGCACAGACCGGCCGCCGTGCCGATGCCCCGGAAGCGGGCGCGCTCGTCGAGGAGCAGCAACACCTCGTCCGGTGTCCTGCCTCGGCCCAGTCTCGTTCGTGTCACCCGCACGGGACCATTGTGACTTACGGTCGGGCCATGGTTCGCATCGCGGAAACGGAGCAGATCTGCAAGGTGACCGGCGCCGATTCGATCAACCGGACCGACCGGTTCGCCATCCACGGCACCGACCTCGGCATCCCGTGGGACGGCGGGGACGGCCGGGTCTTCGTGCTGTTCGGCGACACCTTCGGCGAGGGCTGGGGTGGCGACGGCGGCGGCCCGGACAGCGCCGACTGGCGCAGCAACGTCCTCGCGTTCTCCACCACGACGGACCTCGCCGCCGGTCTCACGCTCGACGGCGTCGTCGCCCGGCCGGACGGGACCGCCGCCCAGGTCATCCCGCGGGACGAGCGCCGCGACGAGGTCACGGTCATCCCGAACTCCGGCCTGGCCGTCGACGGGCTCCAGATCGTCCATTACATGTCCGTCCGGCAGTGGGGCCCGCCCGGGAAGTGGACCACCAACTACTCCGGCCTCGCCGTGTCGCGCGACGGGGTGACCTAGACAAGCCCTGGAGCGCGCGGTGGATCAACCGCGCCGAGCGGGACGATCCGTTCCAGATGTGCGCGCTCGCCCGCGAGGGGGACCACCTCTACCTCTTCGGCACCACCAACGGGCGGCACGGCGACGCCTACCTGGCCCGCGCGGCGATCCCGCACCTGCTCGACGCGTCCTCCTACGAGTACTTCGACGGCCGCGGCTGGACCCGTGACGAGTTCGCCGCCGCGCCGGTCATCCCGGGCCCGGTCGGCGAGCTGTCCGTCGCCTACGACGTCCACCTCGGACAGTGGCTGGCGATGCACCTGGACGACCCGGGCGGCGCGATCCTGCTGCACTCCGCCGACCGGCTCACCGGACCGTGGTCGCCCGGCCAGGCCGCCGTGCCCGGGCACCGGTACCCCGGCCTCTACGGCGGGTACCTGCACCCGTGGGCGCTGGACGGCCCGGAGATCTACTACCTGATGTCCCAGTGGGGGCCGTACAACGTGTTCCTGATGCGCAGCCGGCTAGAGCAGTAGGTCGGCCAGCGTGAACGGGTACACCAGCGCGTCCATCCCGATCGGACCGGACACGCCGGGCATCGGGGGCACCGAGCTGTGCTCGTGCAGCGCCAGGCGCGGGTGGAACCAGCCCGGCCGGCCCGGGATGTCGTTGTGCCGCGCCACCCACAGCACGACCTCGCGGTCGGCCCACTTCTCCGGGTGCAGCCGCCGCAGCCAGAGCGCGTAGTCGGCGTAGATGACGACCCGCTGGATGCCCGCGGACTGCCGCACGGTCTTGATCCACGCCTTCACGAACCGGTCGTCGACGCCTTCCGCTTCGACCTCGAGCGTCGGCGCGAGCGAACCGGGTCCGAACACCCCGAGCCTGCGTCCCGCCCGCACGCACAGCTCGGCCTGGTCGTGGGGCGCGCCCGGACGCGCGTAGTGGCGGATGCCGGTGCGGAGACCCGCTCGCTGCGCCGCCTCGATCTGCTTGCCCGCGCCGTGGTCGAGCCAGTTCGTGTTCTCGGTGACGGTGATGGAGGCGAACGAGACAGCGCCGGAACGGACCGCGTCCCAGTCCGCCACGGTCGCGTGCAGCGCGAGGTTGATCCCGCGCTCCGTGCTGCCCTCCGTCAAACCGCCGCCTTCACATTTCCGAAATGCGCTCCTCAAGACACTGTGTAGTCACCATAAGCGCGGAAAGCCCCGGTTGCCGTATCGACGCACCACCCGAAAAGGGTGTGATGCACGGCAAGTACACGAGAGGCTGCCCGGGAGATCCGCGGCTGCCGGCAGTCCCCGGTCCGGCCGGGGTCTGCCGGCCGCGGTCAACCGCCGATTCCGGAGTGCCGTGCCGCCTCGACGATGGCGGCCGCGTCCTCGGGCAGCAGGTGCCCGGCGGTGACCGAGGACTCGGCGGCGGCCCGCACCTTGCTCACGTAGTCGGCGTTGGTCGGGTACAGGCGGCTCAGCACCGGTTCCGCGGTGGGCGGGTACGACGGGTCGGACGGGTCGCCGGCGTCGTGCTGGTCCCACGGGTCGGCGTCGCCGTTCCACGGGTCGCGGGCGCCGTAGAGGCCGCAGAACACCCCGCTGCCCGAGGTGTCCCGCTCGCCGCTGAGCGTGCGGGTCGGCACGGCGACATCGGGCAGCCGGATGCCGCCGAGGGCCAGTCCGGTGCGCGGATCGCGGCGGTCGGCGTCGAGCAGCGCGCCGCTCGCCGGGCGCGGACCGCCCTGCGCCCACGTGGTGAGGTAGCGCAGTGCGGCGTTCATCGAGTAGTGGCCGGGGCCGTCGTTGAAGGGCGCCGAACCCGCGGCGCAGTCCGGCTGGGGCGCGGCCGAGCCGACCGACTTCTTCAGCGTCGGGTCGCCGAGGTCGAACGCCCACTGGTCACCGTGCGCCGTGCCGGCCAGCTCCCAGTGCACGACCCGGTCGGTGTCCGGTTGCCGGGCCGCGGACGCGCCCGGCACGTCGGTCTCGGTCAGCACCACGAACACCGGCACCGCGGTGTCGGTGCGGATCCGGCTCGGGTTCGGCATCGTCAGGACGTCGGCCGGCCGCCCGCTGATCGGTGCGGCGACCGCGCTGTTGCTGTGGATCAGGAAGCCGTCGTAGACGCCGGACACCGGCTGGACGGCGTTGGCGTAGGTGGTCATGAACCCGGCCGACTGCGATTCCCCGTCGGCGAGCAGCGTCCGGATCTCCAGTCCGCCCAACGGATCCGGCCCGTCCGGGGTGCGCAACGCCTGCCCCGCCTGGGAGAAGATGTCGTAGGCGTACGCGTCGCCGGGGTGCACGAGGCTGCCGTAGCGGGCCGGGTCCCAGCCGCGCAGCCCGGCGATGTCCCCGAGCCCGCCGTTGACGCCGACCGACTGCGCGGACACGCCGACCCACGCGTAGCCCCGGCGCAGCAGCTCGTCGCGGGTGAACCAGTAGTCCGGCGACAGCTCCAGCTGGGCGCTGACGTTGAGCCATTCCACGACGACGGTGCCGTTGAACCGCGCGGGATCGCTCGGGCGCCGCACCAGCAGGCGGGTCCGGTACCCGGCCTGGGTGGTCGGCCGGACGTCCCAGCGGCCGCTCGAGGTCCACAGCCCGGACTTGGCGTAGGCGGTCGCGGTGCCCGAGATGAAGTACTCGCTCTCGGTGTAGCCGAACGAGCCGAGGTCCTCGGCCGCGGCGAGGAACGGAAACCCGTGGCTGCCCGCGGGTGGCGTGGTGATCGTCGGGGTGGCGGCCGCGGCCGTGGCGGGCAGTACCGCGGCGAACACCGCCAGGAGCGTTGCGAGGACGGCTGTGCGCACTGGTCACCTCCGTGGTGTGGGGAGGGCCAGTGTGGTGCGGCCGCGGTCGCCGCGGCATCGGCGAAATCACCGGTCGGCGACCGCGGCCGCGTCGGTCAGGCGTTCTCCTTCTGGAAGGTCCGCGTGCCCCAGAACACCGCGAGCACCGCCATCACCACGAGGATGATCGAGCCGGTCATCAGGGCGTCCATCGTGAGGTCGCCGCGGAACGTGGCCCGCTCGGCGTCGACCACGTGGGTGAACGGGTTGATCCGCGAGAGGGTGTAGAGCCAGTCCGGCGCGAGGATGCTGGTGATCGGCAGCAGGATGCCGGACAGCAGCAGCACCGGCATCAGCACGGCGTTGAGCAGCGCCGGGAACGCCTGCTCGCTCTTCAGCGTCAGCGCCACCGCGTACGACGCCGAAGCCAGCGTCGCCGCCACCAGGCCGACGATCACCAGGCTCAGCAGCACCCCGCCGACCGGCGCGTCCAGTCCAAACGCGACATACGCCAGCACCGTGATCAGCACGGCCTGGATGACCGCCTGGATCACGTTGTTCGCCACCTTGCCCAGCAGCAGCCCGACCCGGCTCGCCGGCGTGACCCGCAACCGCTCCAGCACCCCGCTGCGGTAGTCCATCAGCAGCGCGAACCCGGCGAACGACGAACTGAACAGCGCCAGCTGGATGATCAGCGCCGGTGTCAGGATCGTCCAGCTGCTGCCCGGCGGGAAGCCCGGCGTGCTGCTGACGACCTTCTCCATCAGCGGCCCGAACAGCACCAGGTACAGCACCGGCTGCATGATGCCGATCATCACCCACGCCGGATTGCGCATGGACAACGTCCAGTCCCGCTTGAAGATCAGCCACGTGTCACGCAACATGGGCGGCCTCCGGGGAGGTCTGGGACTGCTCGGCGTCCCGCAGCGAGCGGCCGGTGAGCGTGAGGAACACGTCGTCCAGCGTCGGCCGGTGCACCTGCATCGAGGTCATCGCGATGCCGTCGGCGTCCAGCCGGCGCAGCAGCTCCGGCAGCGCGGTGTCCCCGCGCGGCACCCGGAACCGCACCACGCCGTCGCCGGTGGTCACCTCGTGCGCGCCGGCCAGGCGCCCGGCGACCTCGGCCGCGGCACCCACGAACTCCGGGGCCACCCCGATCGTCACGCCGTCCCCGGACACGCGCGCCTTGAGCGAGTCCGGTGACCCCTCGGCCACGATCCGCCCGTTGTCGATCACCAGGATCCGGTCGCACAGCGAGTCGGCCTCGTCCAGGTAGTGCGTGGTGAGGAACAGCGTCACGCCGTGGTCGGCGCGCAGCCGCCGGATGTGTTCCCACAGGTTGGCGCGGCTCTGCGGGTCGAGCCCGGTGGTCGGTTCGTCGAAGAAGATCAGCTTCGGGTCGTGGATCAGGCTCAGCGCGATGTCCAGCCGCCGCCGCTGGCCGCCGGACAGGGTCTTGGTGAGCCGCTGGTCCAGGTTGACCAGGTCGAGCTGCTCGACCAGCTCCCGGCCGCGGCGCAGCGAGTTCTCCTTCGACATGCCGTAGAGGCGGCCCTGCAGCTCGATCTCCTCGAGCACCTTCATCTCCGGGGTCACGCCGCCGCCCTGCGCGACGTACCCGATCTGCCTGCGCACGCCGACCGGGTCGGCCAGCAGGTCGCGCCCGGCGACCTGGGCTTCGCCCGCGGTCGGGCGCAGCAGCGTGGTCAGCATGCGCAGGGTCGTGGTCTTGCCCGCGCCGTTCGGGCCGAGGAACCCCACCAGCTCGCCCTCGGCGACGTCGATGTCGACGCCCTTCACGGCTTCGACGCTGCGGCCGCGCGCGGTGAACGTCCGCGCGAGGCCGCGTGCCTTGATCATCAGAAGATCCCCCTTGAGTCAGTAGTCAAATTTGACTAGTGAGCGCGGCCACTCTGCCCCAACTATCGCGCCGTAGTCAAATTTGATTACTTGATCACCGGGGCGGCTCGCCGAAGCTGCGTCCCGGGTCGTCGGCCATGACGTACTCGCCGTCCTCCAGCCGCTTGATGAGGTTGCGGACCCACTCCATCGTCGCCGAGACGTTGGTGGCCCACAGCCGGTACAGCTCGTTCACGTGCGCCGGCTGGCCCCACTCGACGCCGTGCCCCAGCACGTGCCGGACCGACGCGAGCTGGCCTTCCATCTGGGTCAGCCGGTGCTGCAGCAGGGACGCCGCCCGCTGCCGGGGCAGGCAGGTCAGGAACGTGAGCGCCGCGGCGAAGCCGAACGCGTTCTGCGCGTCGTTCTCGCCGAGCTGGCTCAGCATCTGGGCCAGCCGGACCTGGAACTCGGTCTCGCCGTCTCCGGTCAGCCGGTAGGCGACCCGGTCCGGCCCGCGCCCCTCCGGCTCGTCGGGCACCGCCTCCAGCAGGCCCTCGGCCGCCATCTTCTTCAGCGCGTGGTAGATCGACCCGGGCTGGACGTTGGCCCACCGGTCGGCCGACCAGGTCAGCAGCTCACGCCGCACCTGATAGCCGTGCGCCTTGCCGTACATCCGTACGACGCCCAGCACCAGCAGCCGCGTCGGCGACACCCGACCTCCTTAAGCCTTCCCAGGTAACAATGCACGAGACGGCATCCGTACGCTAAACAGGCATGAGCATCCCTGTGTTGACGGCGGTGGCCTGGCCTTATGCCAACGGGCCCCGTCACATCGGCCACGTCTCCGGCTTCGGCGTCCCGTCGGACGTGTTCTCGCGCTACCAGCGAATGGCCGGCAACCGGGTGCTCATGGTGTCCGGGACCGACGAGCACGGCACCCCGATCACCGTCCAGGCGGACAAGGAGGGCCTGACCTCCCAGCAGACGGCCGACAAGTACACCCGCCAGATCGGCCAGGACCTGCAGGGCCTCGGGCTGACCTACGACCTGTTCACCCGCACCAGCACCGGCAACCACGCCGAGGTCACGCAGCAGATCTTCCTGGCGCTGCACCGCAACGGCTACGTCGTGCCCAAGACGACCACCGGCGCGATCAGCCCGTCCACCGGCCGCACGCTGCCCGACCGCTACATCGAGGGCACCTGCCCGATCTGCGGGTACGACGGCGCGCGCGGCGACCAGTGCGACAACTGCGGCAACCAGCTGGACGCCGCGGAGCTGATCAACCCGAAGTCGCGGATCAACGGCGAGACGCCCAAGTTCGTCGAGACCGAGCACCTGTTCCTCGACCTGCCGGCGTTCACCGAGAGCCTCGGCAAGTGGCTGTCGACCAAGACGGACTGGCGGCCCAACGTCGTCAACTTCACCAAGAACCTGCTCGACGACATGCGGCCCCGGCCGATCACGCGTGACCTGGACTGGGGCGTGAAGATCCCGCTGGACGGCTGGCGCGACCAGCCGCTCAAGCGGTTCTACGTGTGGTTCGACGCGGTGATCGGCTACTTCTCGGCCAGCGTCGAGTGGGCCCGCCGCAGCGGGAACCCGGACGCCTGGCAGGAGTTCTGGAACAACCCGGACGCGCGCGGCTACTACTTCATGGGCAAGGACAACATCACCTTCCACGCCCAGATCTGGCCGGCGCTGCTGCTCGGCCACAACGGCGCCGGGGATAAGGGCGGTCAGGTCGGCCCGTACGGCAGGCTCAACCTGCCGGACGAGATCGTATCCAGCGAGTTCCTGACCATGAGCGGGTCGAAGTTCTCCACCTCGCGCGGCACGGTCATCTACGTCAACGACTTCCTGCGCGAGTTCGGCCCGGACACCCTGCGCTACTTCATCGCGGTGGCCGGCCCGGAGACCCAGGACACCGACTTCACCTGGGACGAGTTCGTCCGCCGCACCAACTTCGAGCTGGCCAACGAGTGGGGCAACCTGGTCAACCGCTCGATCTCGATGGCGCACAAGAACAACGGCGCCATCCCGGCCCCGGTCAAGCCGGCGCCGGCCGACGAGGAGCTGAAGGCGCTGTCCCGCAAGGCGTTCGAGACCGTCGGCGGGCACCTGCAGCGGTCCCGGTTCAAGCTGGCCGCCACCGAGGCGATGCGGGTCGTGTCGGCGGCCAACCGGTACCTGTCCGACCAGGAGCCGTGGAAGCTCAAGGACGACCCGGAGCGCCGCGACGCGGTGCTGCACACCGCGCTGCAGGTGGTGTCGGACGCGAACACGCTGCTCACGCCGTTCCTGCCGCACTCGGCGCAGAAGGTGCACGAGGCGCTGGGCGGCACCGGCGTGTGGGCCGCGCAGCCGGAGCTGCAGGACGTCGAGGACCTGGACATCCCCGGCCGGATCAACCCGATCCTGACCGGTGACTACGCGGCCGAGCAGGCGCGCTGGGAGTCGATCCCGATCGAGGTCGGCCGTCCGCTGGCCAAGCCGACGCCGCTGTTCGCCAAGCTCGACCCGAAGCTGGGCGAGACCGGGCCGGAGTGGGCCCCGATCGCGCAGTGAGCAAGCAGGAACGACCGCCGGTGCCGGAGCGCCTTCCGGCGCCGGTGGTCGACTCGCACACGCACCTAGACGCCTGCGGTGCGGTCACGGCGGCCGACGTCGCCGAGCTGGCCGACCGCGCCGCGGCGGCCGGGGTGACCCGGATGGTGACCGTCGCCGACGACCTCGACGCCGCCCGCTGGGCCGCTCAGGCGTCCACTTGGGACGAACGGGTGTGGGCCGCGGTGGCGATCCATCCCACGCGGACCAAGGACTTCGGCGAGCCGGAACAGTCCGAAATAGAGCGTCTGGCGCGGCAGGATCGGGTGGTCGCGGTCGGCGAGACCGGCCTGGACTACTACTGGGACTACTCACCGCCGGAGGCCCAGCGGGAGGCGTTCCGCTGGCACATCGACCTCGCCAAGCGGATCGGCAAACCGCTGATGATCCACGACCGGGACGCGCACGAAGACGTGCTGCGGATCCTGGACGAGGAGGGCGCGCCGGAGACCGTGGTGTTCCACTGCTTCTCCGGTGACGAGGACATCGCCCGCCGCTGCGTGGACGCCGGGTACGTGCTGTCGTTCGCCGGCACGGTCACGTTCCGCAACGCCCGCGCGCTGCAGGCCGCGGCGAAGCTGGTGCCATCCGGGCAGTTCCTCGTCGAGACCGACGCGCCGTTCCTGACGCCGCACCCGTTCCGCGGCCGCCCGAACGAGCCGTACTGCACGGCGTACACGGTCCACTTCCTCGCCGACCTCCGTTCGGAAGACCTGGAAGGCGTCTGTTCGGCGGTGTCGGAGACCGCCGAACGCGTCTTCCGGCTCCCGTCCGTCACGTCGGGTTGAACGGACTGCGACATTCGTGGAAATCAACCATCCACCTGGAGGAGTGACGAACGCCACGACATTCCGCCCGGTGTTTGCGCAACCTCCCGGGGTCCGTTACTGTCCCGTGACCGTGCCGCATGATCGCTCCAACCGGGCGAAGCGCGGGACACCCGGAGTCAAGCCAGTGCAGGTCGGGATCGGGGATGGCGACGACTTCCGGGAGCCGTAGTGCGAAAGGGATCGACCTGCTGTGACTGGTAGTAGATGGGCCGACGCGCGCCCGACCGAGGCGATGGACTGGTTCGAGTCCAGCCGTGGCGGCGCCGTGGGCACCCTCGACTGGCCCGACGCCGACGCGTTCTCGGACGACCTGGCCGTCACCGAGCACGACATCCGCACGGTTCTGGGTAGCGACGCGGACGATCTCATGGCCGAGGCCGAGATCGACGTCGACGAGCTGATCCGGCTGATCAACGCCGAGACCACGATGCTCCCGGCGCTGGCCATCCCGGATGCGGTGTCCGAAGACCGCACGGCCGCCGTGGAGGCCGAAGAGGAGCCGGAGAAGGCCCTCGTCACCGCGGTCAAGACCTGGAAGCGCCGGTTCCTCCGGGGCTCGGTCCTGGCCCTCCTGATCAGCCTGACCGGCGGCGGCGCGGCCGCGCTGGCCATGAACAAGAGCGTGACCGTCGACGTCGACGGCCACACGCAGACCGTGCACAGCTTCGGCAAGACGGTCGGCGAGGTCCTCGAGGACGCCGGTCTCACCGTCGGTGAGCACGACGCGCTGTCCCCCTCGCCGCAGGCGCCGGTCGGTGACGGTGGCGTCATCAAGCTGGAGCGCGGCCGCAAGCTGAACCTCGTCGTCGACGGGGTCGCCCGCGAGTTGTGGGTCCGCGCGACGAGCCTCCAGGAGGCCATCACGCAGCTGGGCCTGAGCGGCCAGTTCGGCCCGGGCACCGCGTACTCGATGCCGCTGGACGCGGAGCTGCCGCTGGACGGCGCGACCGTCGAGGTCAAGACCCTCAAGAACATCACCGTGTTCGACGGCGACGCCGCCCCGCGCCAGGTGAGCACCACCGCGATCACCGCGGAGGAGTTCCTGGCCGAGCAGGGCCTGTCGCTCGGCCCGGACGACGAGATCGACGGCGGGCTCGGCCTCAAGCTGGCCAACGGCGCCGAGGTGCACATCTCCCGCACCGGCGTGTCCGTGATCAACCAGGAAGAGGAGATCGCGCCCGAGGTCCAGGAGATCAAGGACGCGACCCTCGACGCCGGTGACGAGGTCGTCCAGGACCCGGGCACCGCGGGCAAGAAGCTGGTGACCTACCGGATCACCAAGCGCAACGGCAAGGAGACCGCCCGCGAGGAGCTGTCGACCAAGGTGCTGGTCGAGGCCAAGCCGAAGATCGTCCGGGTCGGCACGAAGCAGCCGGTGATCAGCGACAGCGCCATCTGGGACGCCATCGCGAAGTGCGAGTCCGGCGGCAACTGGTCGATCAACACCGGCAACGGCTACTACGGCGGCCTGCAGTTCAACAAGAGCACGTGGGACGCCTACGGCGGCGACCAGTACGCGGCCTACCCGCACCAGGCCACGCGCGAACAGCAGATCGCGGTGGCGACCAAGGTGCGCGACGACCGCGGCGGCTACGGAGCCTGGCCGGTCTGCGGCGCCAAGGCGACCAGCTGACCCCCCGAGCAAGACCATGATGACCCCGGCCGGTGGCCGGGGTCATCTTTTTTTGCGGGTGGCCTGCCGCGAATGCGGAACTCGCGCGCGGGGACGTGGGACTCGCGGACCTGAGCGTGGGACTCGCGCGCGGGAGCGTGGGACTCGCGGTGGTGGGGGTGGGGCGGGCCAGTAGCATCACCAGACGTGACAGCACTGCTCGGACCAGCCGAGATCCGGGGCTTGGCCGCCGAGCTGGACGTCCGTCCCACGAAGAAGCTCGGCCAGAACTTCGTGCACGACCCCAACACCGTCCGCCGCATCGTCGACCTCTCCGGAGTGGGCGACGGCGATCACGTCCTCGAAGTCGGCCCGGGCCTGGGTTCGCTGACGCTCGGCCTTCTGGACTCGGGGGCCACGGTCACCGCCGTCGAGATCGACCCGGTCCTCGGGCAGCGCCTGCCGGTCACCATCACCGAGCGCGCGCCCGAAGCCGTCCCCCGGTTCACCGTCCAGATCCGGGACGCTCTCAAGCTCCGGCGCGCGGACCTGGCCCAGGAGCCCACGCACCTGGTCGCCAACCTGCCCTACAACGTCGCCGTCCCGGTGGTCCTGCACCTGCTCGCCGAGCTGCCCTCGCTGGCGCACGGCCTGGTGATGGTCCAGACCGAGGTCGCCGACCGGATGGCCGCCGGCCCGGGCAGCCGCATCTACGGCGTCCCCAGCGTGAAGCTCGCCTGGTACGGCCCGGCCCGCAAGGTCGCGCCCGTGCCCCGCGCGGTGTTCTGGCCGGTGCCCAACGTGGACTCCGCGCTCGTCGCGTTCGAGCGGTCCGCGGAACCGGTGTCGGACGCGAACCGGGACGAGGTGTTCGCCGTCGTGGACGCCGCCTTCGCCCAGCGCCGGAAGACCCTGCGCGCCGCGCTGGCGTCGTGGGCCGGTTCGGGGGAGCGGGCCGAGGCGATCCTCCGCGCGGCCGGTGTCGATCCGCGCACCCGGGGCGAGCAGCTCGGGGTAAGGGACTTCGCCAGGATCGCGGCGAGCAAGTCCTTACCACCGTTGGTGTGATCTCGCACCTGATCCGCGCCGGGGACTTGCCAAAAAGATGTGAAGTCCGTTCTACTCTTTGAGGTATCCATCCCGAGCGGCTGAGAGACCTGGCTCGCCGAAGCCGCAGCAACCACCCCACCCGGGGCAGGTGCTAACGCCAGGACCGATGGAGGATTCCTGTGTATCGCACGATGCTCACGAGGCGCCGCGTCGTCGACGAATGTCGTCGCACGGTCTGTGCGTGTCGTCGCTGACCGCTTCTGAACCACCACTTTTCCCTGTCTTCGCCTGACCGTCCGCACTGGACGGTCGCCTTGGTGTGCGGTCGGCGCGTTCGCGCCTGTTGTGCTGGAGCCATTCGTGATCACTGTCGAAAACCTGACCAAGTCCTTCCCCGGTGCCGCCAAGCCCGTCCACGCCCTGCGGGACGTGAGCGTCGAGGTGCCCGCCGGCGCCCTGTTCGGCGTCGTCGGCCCGGCCGGCTCCGGCAAGTCCACCCTGACCCGGTGCATCGCCCTGCAGGAGAAGCCCGACCGCGGTGTCGTGCGCCTGGACGGCCTGAACACCACCGGCCTCGACGGGCGGCGGCTGCGTGAGGTGCGCCGCCAGGTCGCGGTGCTGGACGCGCAGCCGGTGCTGCACGCCGAGCGCACCGTGGCCGGCAACGTCGCGGCCCCGCTGGAGCAGCTCGGCCTGGACGGTCCGCAGCGCCGCAGCCGCGTCGGCCGCCTGCTCGACCTGGCCGGCCTGACCCAGCGCGCCGCGCTGCGCCCGAGCGAGCTGACCCCGGGACAGCGCCGCCGCGTCGCGCTGGCGCGATCGCTCGCCGCCGGCCCGGCCGTGCTGCTCGCCGACGACCCGACCGCCGGTGTCGGCGCGGAGGAGACCGGCGGCGTGCTGACCGTCCTCGACCGCGCCCGCGCGGAGCTGGGCGTCACCGTGCTGCTGACCACCCAGGACGGCGCCGCGGTGCGGCGCGTCTGCGACGGGGTCGCGGCGCTGGAGGACGGGCGGCTCGTCGAGCAGGGCACCGTGCTGGAGCTGCTGGCCAACCCGGCGAGCAAGGTCGCGCAGAGCCTGCTGCCCCCGATCGACACGCCGCGCAGCCAGTCGTCGAGCTACGACCGGTCCGTCGACGTCGTGCTGATCGGCTTCGCGGCCGTCGGCGCGCTGCTGCCCGAGGCTTCCGCGCGGTTCGAGGTCGAGCTCGCCACGATCGGCGGCGGCCTGACCCGCGTCGGTGACACCCCGGTGGCCCGCTTCCGGGTCGGCGTCAACGGCAGCCAGGCCGACGCCGCGCTGGCGTGGATCGCCGACCGCGGCGCCTCCGTCGTGCACCCGAAGGAAGGCCCGAAGAGCGTCGTCGCGGCCTGATCCCGCACACGGCAGGAGGGGCGTCCCGTCCGGGACGCCCCTCCGCTCGTCTCACTTGCGGACGAGGACCCCGACCGCGATAGCGCCGAGTGCCACGATCCCCGCGGCCCAGCCGTTCGCCACGGCGTACCCGTGCACGGTCGCCGCGGGCAGGGCCAGCCCGGCGGCCGAGGCGGTCGCGCTCGCGGCGATCGTGTTCAGCGACGCCGTGCCGATCGACGCGCCGACCTGCTGGGAGGTCGTGATGAACGCCGACGCCACCCCGGAGTCCGCCGGCTCCACCCCGGCGGTCGCGATGTTCATGACCGTCGGCATCGCCAGCCCGGCGCCGGCCCCGAGCACCAGCGTCACCGGCAGGATGAGGCTCCAGTAAGACGTGTCGACCGACAACTGGGTCAGCCCGGCGAGCCCGGCCGCCATCAGCAGGAGCCCGATCACCAGCAGCGGGCGCGGCCCGGTCCGCGGGATCAGCCGCCGCGTCAGCAGGGTCGAGACCGTCACGTTGGCCGCCAGGAACGGCAGGAACGCCAGTCCGGCGCCGAGCGCGCCGAAGCCCATGATCGCCTGCAGCTGGTAGGTGACGAACAGGAACATCCCGAACATCCCGAACGCGGCGATCGCGATGGTCAGGAAGCCCGACGAGCGGGTCCGGTCGGCGACGACGTGCAGCGGCAGCAGCGGGTTCCCGACCCGGGCCTGCCGGAACACGAACCCGGCCAGCAGCACCACCGCGGCGGCCAGCGTGCCGAGCACCACCGCCGAACCCCAGCCGCGGCCGGCGGCCTCGGACAGGCCGTAGACGAGGCCGGCGATCCCGGCGCTGCCCAGCACCGCGCTGAACCAGTCCAGCCGCGTCGACCGGTGGCCCGGCACCTTCGGCAGCACGAACCAGCCCGCGACGGCGGCGGCGACGGCGATCGGCAGGTTCACGTACAGGCACCAGCGCCAGGACGCGTACTCGGCCAGCGCGCCACCGGCCACCAAGCCGAGCGCGCCGCCGGACATCATGATCGCGCTGAAGATCCCGAACGCCTTGGCCCGCTCCTTCGCCTCGGTGAACGTGATGGTCAGCAGCGAGAGCGTGGACGGCGCCAGCAGCGCGGCGAAGACCCCCTGGGCCGCGCGGGCGGCGATGAGCAGGCCAGGCCCGGAGGCCATCCCGCCCAGCGCGGAGGCGGCGGCGAAGCCGAGCGCGCCCACGATGAGCGTGTTCTTGCGGCCCAGCCGGTCGGCCAGCCGCCCGCCGAGCAGCAGCAGACCGCCGAAGGCCAGCGTGTAGGCGCTGATCGTCCACTGCCGGGCGACGTCGGACATGCCGAGGTCGGCCTGGGCGGTGGGCAACGCGATGTTGACGATCGTCGTGTCGATGATGACGAGCAGCTGGGCGAGCCCGACGACGGCGAGCGCCAGCCACTTCCTCGAATCCGTGGGCGCCGTCACCGGCGCCGGAGTGGTGGTGGTCATGGTGGAACCCCCTGGTGGAGAACTGGGTTAGACTGAGAGCAACCATTGCTAGTCGGCCGACAAGTAATGGCGCCGACGACACGGTAGGCCCATTGCTAGCCGGTCGTCAAGCAAGTTTGAGAGTTCCTCAGGAAGGACGGTCATGGCGGGGCGGCGGACCGACACGCGCGAGCGCATCCAGCAGATCGCGCTGGACCTGTTCGTCGAGCAGGGCTACGAGAAGACGTCGTTGCGGGAGATCGCGGAGGCGCTGGGCGTCACCAAGGCCGCGCTCTACTACCACTTCCGCACGAAAGAGGACATCGTCCACAGCCTGATCGAGGACATCGGCACCTCGCTCGACGAGATCATCGAGTGGGCGCGGGCGCAGGACGACCACGCGCGGGCCCGCGAGGAGCTGCTGCGCCGGCTCTCCGCGCTGATCCAGGGCCGGTTCGGGCCGATCATGCGGTTCATGCAGGACAACCAGCCCGCGCTCAAGGAGCTGCACGCCGGGCACGTCCTGGCCAAGCGGATGAAGGAGCTGTTCACCTTCCTCGTCCCGGCCGACGCCGCCCCCGAGGACCAGCTGCGCGCGCGGCTGGCGCTGATCGCGCTGATGGTCGGCAACAGCCCGCAGTTCCTGGACGAGAACCCGTCGCCGGAGTCGGCCGAGGTGGCGTTGCGCGTCGCACTGGAGCTTGCCTCTCCGCGCTCTCCGGGGGGCACGTAGGCTTGACTGGTGCTCGCCGTCGTACCGCCACCTGTCACCGTCAGGGTGCCCTCCAAGATCAACCTGCACCTGTCGGTCGGCGACCTGCGCCCGGACGGTTTCCACGATCTGACGACCGTCTTCCACGCGCTTTCGCTGACCGACGAGGTCACCGTCGCGCTGGCCGAGGAGCCGGGCGTCGAGGTCTACGGCGAGGGTGAGCAGGTCGTGCCCACCGGCGCCAGCAACCTCGCCTGGCGCGCGGTCGAGGCGCTGGCCGCGCACGTCGGCAAGACCGACGGCGCGTCGAACGTCCGGGTGGTCCTCCGCAAGGGGATCCCCGTCGCGGGGGGTATGGCGGGCGGCAGCGCCGACGCCGCGGGCACGCTGGTCGCGCTCGCGTCGCTGTGGAAGCTGGACATCGGGCGCGACGAGCTGGCCGGGATCGCCGCGAAGCTCGGCTCGGATGTGCCGTTCGGGCTCTACGGCGGCACCGCGCTGGGCACCGGCCGCGGTGAGCAGCTGGTCCCGGTGCTGTCCCGGCACACCTTCCACTGGGTGCTCGCGTTCGACCAGCGCGGGCTGTCCACCGAGCGCGTCTACCAGGAGCTGGACCGGCTCCGCGAGACCGGCAACCCGCCGCGCGTGGGCTCGCACGCGCCGGTCGTCGAGGCGCTGGCCTCCGGCGACCCGCGTCAGCTGGCCCTGCTGCTCGGCAACGACCTGCAGGCCGCCGCGGTGTCGCTGCGGCCCGGCCTGCGCCGCACGCTGCGTGCCGGGGTGAACGCCGGTGCGCTGGCCGGCACCGTCTCCGGTTCCGGCCCGACATGCGCGTTCCTGTGCGCCGACGCGGAATCCGCCCTCGAGGTCGCGGCCGAGCTGGCCGGGGCCGGGGTGTGCCGGACGGTCCGGGTCGCGCACGGCCCGGTGCCGGGCGCGCGGCTCGTCGGCGGCGACGAACACCGACCCACTCCTCCGCAGGTGCACGCGTAGTGGCAAATCTGATCAACCTCGAGGCGGTCTCCAAGTCCTACGGGGTCCGCCCGCTGCTGGACAACGTCTCCCTCGGTGTCGGCGAAGGCGAGCGCATCGGCGTCGTCGGCCTCAACGGTGGCGGCAAGACGACGCTGCTGGAGGTCCTCTCCGGACTCGCCGAGCCGGACTCGGGCCGGGTCAGCCAGGTCCGCGGGCTGCGGCTCGCGGTCGTCACCCAGCGCACCGAGCTCGCCGAGGGCAGCACGATCCGCGACGCCGTGCTGGCCGGTTTCGACGCCGAGCACGAGTGGGCGGCCGACTCCCGGGTCCGGTCCATTGTGGAGGGACTCGGGATCACCGAGCTGGGGCTGGACAACCCCACCGGGACACTGTCCGGTGGGGAGCGTCGCCGGGTCGCGCTGGCCGCCGCGCTGATCGGCGACCTGGACCTGCTCGTGCTCGACGAGCCGACCAACCACCTGGACGTGGAAGGCGTGCGCTGGCTCGCCGACCACCTGCTGGCGCGGCGGTCCGCGCTCGTGGTCGTCACCCACGACCGGTGGTTCCTGGACACGGTGTGCGGGCGGACCTGGGAGGTCGCCGACGGCCGCGTCGAGCAGTACGAGGGCGGGTACGCCGACTGGATCTTCGCGCGCGCCGAGCGGGCACGGCTCGCGGCGTCGATGGAGGAGAAGCGGCGCAACCTCGCGCGCAAGGAACTGGCCTGGCTGCAGCGCGGCGCGAAGGCCCGCACGTCGAAGCCGCGGTACCGGATCGAGGCGGCCGAGGCGCTGATCGCGGACGTCCCGGAGCCGCGGAACAGGGCCGAGCTGATGTCGTTCGCGAAGCGGCGGCTCGGCAAGACCGTGCTGGAGCTGGAGGACGTGACCCTCAAGGCCGGGGACAAGCCGGTCGTCGAGGGCCTGACCTGGCGGATCGGCCCGGGTGACCGGTTCGGGCTGGTCGGCGTGAACGGCTCGGGCAAGACGACGCTGCTGAAGCTGCTCGCCGGGGAGCGCGAACCGGTCGCGGGCAAGCGGATCGAGGGCAAGACGGTGCGGCTGGCGCACCTGTCGCAGGAGCTGGACGAGCTGCCCGGGCAGCTGCGCGTGCTGGAGGCCGTCGAGGAGGTCTCGGCGCGGGTCGTGCTGGGCAAGCAGGAGCTGTCGGCGTCGCAGCTGGCGGAGAAGCTCGGGTTCCCGCCCGCGCGGCAGTGGACGCCGGTCGAGGACCTCTCCGGCGGCGAGCGGCGGCGGCTGCAGCTGGCGCGGCTGCTGATGGCCGAGCCGAACGTGCTGCTGCTCGACGAGCCGACGAACGACCTGGACATCGACACGCTGCAGCAGCTGGAGGACCTGCTGGACTCCTGGCCGGGCACGATGGTCGTCGTCTCGCACGACCGCTACCTGGTGGAACGCGTGACGGATGCGGTGTACGCCCTGTTCGGCGACGGCCGGATCACGCACCTGCCCGGCGGCATCGACGAGTACCTGTCCCGGCGGGCCGCCGCACGCACCCCGGTGGCCGCGAAGCCCGCGCCGAAGACGTCCAGCGCGGCGGAGTTCCGGGCGGCGCAGAAGGAACTGTCCCGGTTGGAGCGCAGGCTGGACCAGCTGCACACGCGGGAGACCAAGCTGCACGAGCAGCTGGCCGAGCACGCCACCGACCCGGACAAGCTGGTCGAGCTGAACACGGAGCTGAAGACGGTCCGCGCGGAGATCGAGGACGTCGAGGCGCGCTGGCTGGAGACCTCCGAACTGGTGGAGTAGCCCGGGGTGACCACCCAGCGACCACCCACCCGAGGCGAGCCGACAACGTTCCCCCGTCATCCCGGAGCCTGCCCGTCCGGCGAGGACATCTCTTGATCTTTAGAGGTGACGTTGGGCAGGCGAAGAGCCCGCCCTGTGGGCGGAGAGCGCCAGGGTGGCTGGTGTCTGCCACTCCGGGCCGGATGGTGCCGATGTCTTGGCCGTTGCATGATGCGCGAGAGCGCGTGGCTGCTGTGCGTTGCCGCACCCGGGCGGTGTCCGGGGCACCGCATTGCCGTCAGGCGCGGGCGTAGCCGCCGAGTGAGGGTTCCAGCAGCGCGAACGCCTGCTCGGCTTCGGGGCCGACCACGGCGGCGATCTCCGGGTTGGCGCGGCTGGCCAGCGTCAGCTCCTGGATGCGCGCGAACAGCACGCGGTGCACCCCGCCGAGCACGGCCGCCGCCGCCCGGGGAGTGATGTCTCCGGGCGCGGCGCCGGTCGCGTCGGCGAGAGCGGCGGCCAGGGCTGCCTCGCGCTGGTCGTGCAGGCCGCGCAGGCACACCGAGAGGGTCGGGCTGTCTGCGATCATGCGGCTGAACTCCGGGCCGGCGAACCCCGCCACCGGGTCCTGCCGCTCGACCGCGTCCAGGAAATCCCGGCGCAGCGCGGACAGCGCCGGCTCACCGGGCCGGCGGGCCGCGACCGTGCGGGCGAGGCTCGCGACGAACTCGTCCTGGTGGTCGAAGGCCAGGTCCTCCTTGCGCGGGAAGTAGTTGGTCACCGTCTTCTTCGCCACTCGCGCGGCCTCCGCGATCTCCGCGATGGTCGTCTGCTCGAAGCCCTTCGCCATGAAGAGCCGGGTCGCTTGGTCGGAGATCAACTGCCGCGTCTCTTGCTTCTTGGCTTCGCGGAGGCCGGTGACGGTCATGAGCGAATCTTACCCCCGTCCTACTTTTATGTTGACAAGCGACTTGATCGCGGGATAAGTTTATGTCGGTCGTAAGTTTACTCCTGTGAGGTGTCCGTGCCAGACCCCACCGTGCTCCACCCGCTCGCCGAGACCCGCGCGTGGTGTTCCTGAAACCCCTGGTCACCGATCCGCGCATCCAGGTCGGCGAGTTCACCTACTACGACGACCCGGACGCCGCCACCGAGTTCGAAACCCGCAACGTCCTCTACGCCTACGGGCCGGAGAAGCTGATCATCGGCAAGTACTGCGCGATCACCGCCGGCACGCGGTTCCTGATGGCCGGGGCGGAACACCCGACGATGGGGGTGTCGACCTACCCGTTCACCATGTTCGGCGGCGCGTGGGCGGAGTCCACACTGGACCTCGTCACGAACATGCCCAGCCGGGGCGACACGGTGGTGGGCAACGACGTCTGGTTCGGCTACGGCGCGACCGTCATGCCCGGCGTGCGGATCGGCAACGGCGCGATCATCGCCGCGGGCGCGGTCGTCACCGCCGACGTGCCGCCGTACACGATCGTCGGCGGCAACCCGGCCCGGCCGATCCGCGCCCGGTACAGCCCGGAGGACGTCGAACGGCTGGAGCGCGCCGCCTGGTGGGACTGGCCGGTCGAGCTGGTCACCCGGCACGTGCGGACGATCATGTCGGGCAGTCCGGCCGACATCGCGGCGATCGAGGAGGTGCGGGCGTGACCGCCGAATTCGACCGTCAGGTCGCCAACCTGGTGGACCGCGGCTACCCGGAGCTCGCCGGGCTCGACGAGGACGGCTTCCGGGCCCTGGTCGAGCCGCTGCGCGCCGCGGCGCCGTCCGGCGACCCCGTCCCGGACGCGGGCCGCGTGCCGTTCCTGCTGGTCGTGACCCGCAAAGCCGCCCCGATCGAGGAGACGATGCCGCACACGGCCCTGCACAACGGGCGCCTGCCCGGGTTCGTCGACCACTCCTTCGAACCCGGATCGCTCGACCGGTTCGTGGCCACCGTGGACCTGCCGGCCGCGGACGCCTACCTGCTGCTCGACGTCGAGCGCGGTGAGGAGTTCTGCGGTGCCGTCCCGGACGACGCGATGGCGGTGATCGCCGGCCGGGGCCGCACCCCGCTCACGATCGAGGAGGGCATCGCCCTGATCACGCACTTCCCGGAGGTGCTGGTCAAGAACAAGTGCTTCTCGCTGGGTGGTTCGCGCTGCGGGGACCGGCGGGTGCCGGCGATCTGGATCAGCAAGCGGGCGCCGAAGCTCGGCTGGTGCTGGCAGGGCAACCCGCACACCTGGCTGGGCATGGCCTCGGCCGGCTCCCGCGCCGCCTGACGAGCCGGTGCCGGGCGGGCCGCTCCCGCCCGGCACCGGGTCTCACATCTCCGTGCCCGCCGAGAACATCACCGGACGGACCTCGATGCCCAGGCCGTCGACCTCGGCGTCCGGGATCATCGCGGCCAGCTCCAGGGCGCGTTCCCGGCTTTCGACGTCGACCAGGTAGTACCCGCCCAGGTACTCCTTGGCCTCCAGGTACGGGCCGTCGGTCACCACCGGGAGGCCGTCGCGCACCCGCACGACGGCGCTGTTCGACGGGTCGGCCAGCGCGTGGGTGCCGATGAACTCGCCGGACTCCCGGATCGCGTCCATGAACGGTCCGTGCCCGGTCATGATCGCGGTGCGCTCCTCCTCGGTCAGCGACTCCCAGACGGCGGGGTTCACGTGCATGATCAGCAAGTACTTCACGGGTGCCTCCTCATAGGGTGTCTACACCAGGAGATCGGAGCCGCGGCCCGGTTCTCGACATCTCCGCCGACCTCACGCGCCCCCCGATAAGGTGAGCGCCATGAGTCGGTTCGTGGAGACGCTCGTCCGCACCGCTGCGGAGGGTGGTCAGTTGCGTGGCATGGTCACCGGGGAGCCGAAGGAACCGGTCCGCCGGACCTGGGCCGAGGTCCACGAGCAGGCCCGGCGCATGGCCGGCGCGCTGGTCGCCGGGGGACTGGAGCCGGGCAGCGCCGTCGCCGTGCTGGCCGGGGCGCCGGCCCTGATCGCGCCGACGGTGCAGGCGGTGTGGCTCGCCGGGGGCAGCGTGACGATGCTGCACCAGCCCACCCCGCGCACCGACCTCGCGCTGTGGGCCGAGGACACCGTCAAGGTGCTGGGCATGATCGACGCGAAGCTCGTCGTCCTCGGCGAGCCGTTCGACGCGCTCGCGCCGGTGCTCACCGAGCACAACATCGGGTTCCGGATGATCACCGACCTGTTCGACGGCGAGCCGATCGCCGAGCCGGTGCCGCGCGGCGAGGACGACCTGGCGCTGCTGCAGCTCACCAGCGGCTCGACCGCCGACCCGAAGGCCGTGCGGATCACCCACGGCAACCTCTACACCAACGTCAAGGCCATGGTGGAGCGGGCGGAGTTCGACTTCGCGGAGGACATCATGGTGTCCTGGCTGCCCACCTTCCACGACATGGGCATGGTCGGGTTCCTGACCGTGCCGATGACGTTCGGCGTCGAGCTGATCAAGATCACCCCGGCGGAGTTCCTCACCGGCCCGCTGATCTGGCCCGAGCTGATCAGCAAGTACCGCGCCACCACGACCGCCGCGCCGAACTTCGCGTACGCGATCGTGGGCAAGCGGCTCGCGCGGGTCGAGGACGAAAACGCTTACGACCTGTCCACGCTGCGGATCGCGCTCAACGGCGCCGAGCCGATCGACGAGTCCGCCGTGCAGGCGTTCGTCGACGGCGGCGCCCGGTTCAAGATGCCGCCGGAGTGCGTGTTCCCCGCCTACGGCATGGCCGAGGCGACGCTCGCGGTGTCGTTCGCGCCGCTGTTCACCGGCCTGACGCTGGACGTCATCGAGGCCGACGCGCTGGAGACGGACAACCGCGCGGTGCCGGTGCCCGAGGGCGATCCGCGCCGCGGGACCGAGGAGGTCCGCTCGTTCGCCGTGCTGGGCCGTCCGCTGGACGGGCTGGAGGCGCGGATCGTCGACGACAACGGCAAGGTGCTCGGTGACCGCGAGGTGGGGGAGATCCAGCTGACCGGGCCGGCCGTGACGCCCGGGTACCTGACGATGGAGGGCCCGAAGCCGACGCAGGACGCGGACGGCTGGCTCGCGACCGGCGACCTCGGGTACCTGGTCGACGGGCAGATCGTGATCTGCGGGCGCCGCAAGGACGTCATCATCATGGGCGGCCGCAACATCTACCCGACGGATATCGAGCGCGCCGCGACCTCGGTGGAGGGGGTGCGGGCGGGCAACGCGGTGGCCGTGCGGATCGACGCCGGGACGCGGCGGGAGCGGTTCGCGGTGGTGCTGGAGTCGAAGCTGGCGGGTGATGCCGAAGCCGAGCGGCGGCTGCAGAAGGAGGTCGCGGCCCGGGTCCGCGACGCGGTGGACGCCCGGCCGTACGCGGTGGTCGTCCTGCCGGCCGGCAGCCTGCCCAAGACACCGTCCGGAAAGGTCAAACGCGCGGCGACGGCGGTGCAGTACGCCGAGGCGATCGCGCGGAACGCCAGCTCCTGACGACACCCCACCCTCCGCGACGGTGAAACTCGCGCGCCGGAGCGCAGAACTCGCCGCGCCGAGCGCGGAACTCGCGGCGCTG
Organism: Amycolatopsis thermalba; assembly: GCF_023376025.1. NCBI lineage: Bacteria > Bacillati > Actinomycetota > Actinomycetes > Pseudonocardiales > Pseudonocardiaceae > Amycolatopsis > Amycolatopsis thermalba. The sequence goes on along the minus strand of NZ_CP091196.1, from coordinate 6,787,396 downwards.
AGCGTGGAACTCGCGGCGCTGAGCGTGGAACTCGCGGCGCTGAGCGTGGAACTCGCGGCGCTGAGCGTGGAACTCGCGGACCGGAGTGTGGGACTCGCGGGGTGCGCGAGTCCCACGCTCCTGCGCGCGTGTCCCACCTTCGGGCGCGCGTGTCCCACCTTCCGGCGTGCGAGTTCTGCGTTCCTGTGCGTGAGTTCTGCGGTCGTGCGCGTGAGTTCTGCGATCGTGCGCGTGAGTTCTGCGGTCGGGTTAGTCCGGGAGGGTCACCTTGGGGATCTCGGTCGGGGCGCCTTCCGTGCGCGGGGCGGTCGCCTGCGTCACGGTCCGCGCCTCGGGCACCGGGTAGGGGCGGCCGCCGCGGCGGGCGAACTCGTCTTCCACCTGGTCGAGGAACTCGTCGACCTCGCGTTCGTCGTAGCCCCGCTTGCCGAGCAGGGGCTTGCTGAACATGACGTGATGCACCTCGGCGGCCGTCAGGTCGTCCTCGCCGGCCAGGGTCCTGGCGATGCGCTCGACGAACTCGTCGACCTCGTGCTTGGCGTACCCGCGCCGGCCGATGGGGGCGTTACCGAACTCGACTCGATACACGTCTTCGGCGGAAAGGGACATGAGGAGTACTCCAGTTCAGCGTGGTCGGGACAACTTCCCTAATCCCGTCCTAGCTGCCGGATCAAACCTCCGGAAGGGCATTCGTGCCCCTGGAACTCCATAGAGCGGTGTGACCCACACCTGTGGGTGACCACCGTTCACCCAGCGTGGAAGTCGTTCTGGGCCGCCGTCAGCCCTTTGCCGATCAGCGCCTCGACGGCGTCGGCGCACCGGTCCAGCTCCAGCGGGAGGTCCTTGCGCTCGACCGACGAGAAGTCCTTGAGCACGAAATCGGCCGGGTCCATCCGGCCCGGCGGCCGCCCGATGCCGAAACGCACGCGGTAGTAGTCACGCGTGCCGAGCGACTTGCTGATCGACCGCAGCCCGTTGTGGCCGCCCTCGCCGCCGCCGAGCTTGAGCTTCAGCCCGCCGAACGGCAGGTCCAGCTCGTCGTGCACGACGACCACACCGCTCGGGTCGACCTTGTAGAACTTCGCCGCCCCGGCCACCGGGCCGCCCGAGACGTTCATGAACGACCGCGGCTTGACCAGCACGACACGGCGCCCGGCGAGGCGGCCCTCCAGGACCTCGGCGCCGGACTTGTGGGTCTTGAACTTGCCGCCGACGCGGGCGGCGAGTTCGTCGAGCACCATGAAGCCCACGTTGTGCCGGTTGCCGGCATAACGCGGGCCGGGATTGCCGAGGCCGACGAGCAGAACCTGCTCGCCGGCCCCGGGGACGTCCGAACTCACTTACTCTTCGGTGCTCTCGGCCGGCTCCTCGCCGGTCTCCTCGGCGGGCTCCGCGGAGGTGGCCTGCGCCTCGTTGACCGCGACGACCAGGCTCTCCGGGTCGGTCAGCAGGACAGCACCGGCGGGCAGGGTGACCTGCGAGGCGAGGATCTGGGTGCCGGCCTCGGCGCCCGCGATGGACACCTCGAACTGCTCCGGGATGTGCAGGGCCTCGACCTCGATGGACAGGGTGTCGACCTCCTGCACCTGCAGGGTGCCCGGGGCCGGGTCGCCGGTCAGCACGACCGGGACGTCCACGGTGACCTTCTCGCCCCGCTGGACGACCAGCAGGTCGACGTGCTCGATGTAGTTCTTGATCGGGTGCACGGTGACCGTCTTGGTCAGGGCCAGCTCGGTGTCGCCGTCGAGGTTGAGGGTGAGGACGGCGTTGCTGCCGTTCTCACGGATGACGCGGGCGAACTCCAGAGCGGGCAGGGCCAGGTGACGGGGGTCGGTACCGTGGCCGTACAGCACGGCGGGAACCTTGCCGGCGCGACGGGTGCGGCGCGCGGCGCCCTTGCCGAACTCGGTGCGGGGCTCGGCGGACAGACGTACCTCGGACACGGTGTAGCACTCCTTCAAACATTTTGCGTGGCGGCGCAGATGGCGGGTGGTCGTACCGGCGGCGAGTTCCACGGACATGCTCGAGCAGCGGACCTCAAGCCGCCGCGTCGATCACGTCGGGCACCGGGTGCAGCATGGAGCCCGCCTCGCCGAGACAACCTGTTCAGTGTAATCACCCGGCGCGGCAAGGGCGCGGTGGGGTCGCAAGCGCACGAACCCGGGCGGAGTCGCCCTTCGGGCGAAGGCGCCTACGGCGCCGGACGGACGCCTTGGGTGCCGACCTCCCCCGCCCCCGATTCCGGATTGTGTTTCGGTCGCCGAGCAGTCGTGTCAAGGCGGGAAAGAGTACCTTGACACGCCTGGTCGGCGACCAAAGATCGGCTGTGGATCGGGGAGCGGGGGAGGTCCGGGGCGTGGTCGGTCTTCTTGCGTTGCCGGGTGCCGGTTCGTCGGTGGTTTCTACCTTCTGTGTGCACCGATCGGATGACAGCTTCTTCGGTCAGGAACTCTGGAACCTGAATGTGCGTCTCATTCACAACTGCCGTTCCAGTGGGGAGCGAGGGGTCGGATGCGCCTGCGCGGTCTCGCGGTGCTCGTCCTCGTTCTGCTCGTCTCCTGTGAGGCTCCCCCGCGTCCCGCGGCGCCGGATCCGCTCTCAATCGTTGACTCGGCTCTGTCGGCTCTCGCTGCTGAACCGGCCGTCGCCTATCGGGTGGGCGATACCACCCTGGTCGTCACCAAGGGTGGGCTCGCCGAGGGGCGGTTCCGGCTCGGCGACGAACCCGTCCAGGCCCTCCGCGTGGGGGGCTCCCTCTACGTCCGCGCCTCCCCGGCCCACTGGCAGCGCCAGGGCATGTCCGCGCCCCGCGCGGAGCGGTTCGGTGCCCAGTGGACCAGGGCCGACCGCGGCATGCCGTTCGACCCGGGGCGTCTCCTGCCGCCGCAGGTGGTCGCCGCCGCGCTGCGGGCCGCCCTGCCGCGCGGTGTGCCACCGGTGCGGGTGGGCGACGTGTTCGACCTCGCCGGGCTGCGCGTCACCGCCACCTCGCCCCACCGCGTCCTCGGCTTCCCGCCCGCGTTCCTCGGGCCGGTCGCCGACGAACTCGGGCCGCACGAGATCGCACTCGGCGACGTGCACCTGCCCGGCCTGCGTGACCGGCTCGACGACGAAGTCGCCGACCTCGGACAGCCCCTCATCGCCGGGCCGGTCGTCGCCGCACGGGTCACCGACCACGACCTGCGCTGCGCGGCCAACGGCGCCTGCACGGACACCGTCCGCGTCGACAACCGCTTGCTCGGCGCGGCCCCCAGCGCCGCCGCCCGCATCAACCTGACCTCGACCGTCACCTCCGACGCCCTCGGCGCCCGCACCTGCGCACGGGAGGTCGTGCTGCCCCTGGACACCGCCGCCGACGTCTCCTGCTCGGTCAAGTTCACCCTGCCCCGCACCGACGGTGCGACCAGGCTCCAGGCCGCACCGTCGGTGACCGCCGAACCCGTCGCCGTCGTCGACCCGGACGCGCTCAAACGGGACGTCGCCGCCGAGCTAGAACCGTAGGAGCGCGATCACCGGCGCGAACTCCTCCAGGAACATCTCGAACACCGTGAAGTAGGTGAACCCGTACCGGTCCCGCATCGCCCGGATCTTCGCGGCGATCTCCTCCGGCGTCCCGGCCAGCACCTGCGGCGCCGCCACCAGCCGCTCCGCCGACCAGCCCAGCTCGGCGGGCTCGTCGGCGAGCCACTCCGTCAGCGCGGGCACCGGATCGTCGGCCACCACGACGTTCTGGATCAGCATGTTGAACTCCAGCGGCCGCGTGCTCGCCGACCGCACGAACCCCACCCGCTCGTCCAGCTCGTCCGCGCCGGCCAGGTCGAACGTGCCCGGCGGGAAGCCCCGTGCGTGCTTCAGGCCGGCGAAGCCGACGATGTCGGCGTGCTCCGCGGCCAGCCGCAACACCCCGTCGCTGTTGCCCGCGATCAGCAGCGGCGGCACGTCGTCCAGGCGGTCCCGCAGCACGTCCACGGTCCGGGCCAGGTGCTCGATCCGCTCGGCGGGCGGCGCGAACCGCAGCCCGGCGTCGTCGAACTCGGACTTCATGTGCCCGGACCCGAGCCCGACGTCCAGCCGGCCGCCGGTGAGCAACGCGGTCGATTCGATCTCGCGGGCCAGCAGCACCGGGTTGTAGAAGGGCGCGTTGAGCACCAGGTGCCCGACCCGCACCCGCTCGGTGGCCTGGGCGGCCGCCACCAGCGCCGGGAACGGGGCCGGCATGCCCAGGTGGTCGGGGATGGTGATGGTGTCGTAGCCCAGCTCCTCGGCGCGACGGCACTTGGCCGCCCAGTCGTCATGCCCGGTCAGGAACCGCAGGGAAACACCGAAACGGAAGTCGGTCATGCCCGTGACGCTACGAACGGAACGGGCCTTCCGCCGCTGGTTTCGCCAGCGGCGGAAGGCCCGGGGGAGAACTCAGGCGTTGCCGTCGAACAGGCTGGTGACCGAGCCGTCCTCGAACACCTGCTGGATCGCCTCCGCCAGCAGCGGCGCGATCGACAGGACCGTCAGGTTCGCGAAGTGCTTCTCCGGCGCGATCGGCAGCGAGTTGGTGACGATGACCTCGCGCGCCTTGCAGTTGGACAGCCGCTCGGTGGCCGGGTCGGACAGGATGCCGTGCGTGGTCGCGATGACGACGTCCGCGGCGCCCTCGGCGAGCAGCGCGTCGGTGGCCTTCACGATCGTGCCACCGGTGTCGATCATGTCGTCCACCAGGATGCACAGCTTGCCCTCGACCTGGCCGACGACGCGGTTGGCCACGGCCTGGTTCGGCTTGTCGGGGTCACGCGTCTTGTGGATGAACGCGATCGGCCGGTCGCCCAGCTGCGCGGCCCACTTCTCGGCCAGCCGCACGCGACCCGAGTCCGGCGAGACCACGGCGATGTCGGCGTCGCCGTAGGTCTTCTTGATGTGGTCGGCCAGCAGGGTCTGCGCGAACAGGTGGTCCACCGGGCCGTCGAAGAAGCCCTGGATCTGCGCGGTGTGCAGGTCGACCGTCATGATCCGGTCGGCGCCCGCGGTCTTGAACAGGTCGGCGATCAGCCGGGCCGAGATCGGCTCGCGGCCCTTGTGCTTCTTGTCCTGCCGCGCGTACGGGTAGAACGGCATGACCACGGTGATGCGCTTGGCGCTGGCGCGCTTGAGCGCGTCCACCATGATCAGCTGCTCCATCACCCACTCGTTGATGGGCGTGGTGTGGCTCTGGATGACGAAGGCGTCCGTGCCGCGGACCGACTCCTCGAAACGCACGAACAGCTCGCCGTTGGCGAAAGTGTGCGCCGTCTGCGGGGTGATCGTCACGTTGAGGTGCTCAGCGACCTCCTCCGCGAGTTCCCGGTGTGCGCGGCCGGAGAAGAGCATGAGGTTCTTCTTCGGCGTGCCAGACTTAGGACTCATCAGACGACTCCCGCTCGGTCTCTTCCTGGTTTTCCTGCGCGGCGAGCGCGGCCTGGGCCGCCTCCGCCGCAGGGGTGCCCGGCCGGCGGCGAGGCACCCAGCCTTCAATATTGCGCTGTGGTCCAGTCGACACCGCCAGCGCCCCCGGTGGGACGTTCCGCCTGATCACAGTGCCAGCGCCCGAGTACGCACCGTCACCAACGGTGACCGGCGCGACGAACATGTTGTCCGACCCGGTCTTGACGTGCGAGCCGATCGTGGTGTGGTGCTTGCGCACGCCGTCGTAGTTGACGAACACGCTGGACGCGCCGATGTTGCTGTACTCGCCGATCGTCGCGTCCCCGACGTAGGTCAGGTGCGGCACCTTCGTGCCGGTGCCGATGTCGGCGTTCTTGGTCTCGACGAACGTGCCGATCTTGCCCTTGGTGCCCAGCTTGGTGTTCGGCCGCAGGTAGGCGAACGGGCCGACGCTCGCGCCCTCGCCGATCTCCGAGTCGTAGCCGTGCGCGCGGACCACCTGGGCGCCGGCGCCGACGGTCACGTTGGTCAGCGTGGTGTCCGGCCCGATCACCGCGCCCTCGCCGACCTTCGTCGCGCCCTTGAGCTGCACGCCCGGCTCGATCACGACGTCACGGGCCAGCTCGACGCCCACGTCCAGCCACACCGACGCCGGATCCACCACGGTGACCCCGGCGCGCTGCCAGCGCTGCACCAGGCGGCGGTTCAGCTCGGCGCCGATCGCGGCGAGCTGGACGCGGTCGTTGACCCCCTCGGTCAGCCAGGGGTCGTCCACCACGAGCGCGCCCACGCCACGGCCGTCGCCGCGGGCGATCGCCGGCACGTCGGTCAGGTACAGCTCGCCCTGCGCGTTGTCGGTGGACAGCCGGGTCAGCGCGTCGGCGAGGACGGCCGCGTCGAACGCGTACACCCCCGAGTTGATCTCGTCGATCTCCAGCTGCTCGGGCGTGGCGTCCTTCTGCTCGACGATCGCGGTGACCGCGCCGGCCGCGTCGCGCACGATCCGGCCGTAGCCGGTCGGGTCGGCGACCACGGAGGTCAGGACGGTGACCGCGTGACCGTTCTCGCGGTGCTCGGCCAGCAACGCGGCCAGGGTTTCGGTGTCCAGCAACGGGACGTCGCCGTAGCTGACGACGACCGTGCCCGAAAGTCCTTCGGGCAGAACGGACAAGGCGCACGAAACGGCGTCGCCGGTGCCGTTCTGCTTCTCCTGCACCGCGGTCGCGACGGGCCGCCCCAGCGCCTCGCCGACCGTGCCCAGGTGCTCGGCGACGGCCTCCCGGCCGTGTCCCACGACGACCACGAGGTGGTCCGGCGAGAGCCCGGCTGCGGCCCGGACGGCGTGCTCGACCAGCGGTCGCCCGGCCAGCAGGTGCAGCACCTTCGGGGTGTTCGAACGCATCCGGGTGCCCTCGCCCGCGGCGAGGATGACGGTGCTCAGCGGGCCGGTCACGGCACTCCCAACGAATCCGGGACGGGTGGTGGCGGGGCCCGATCCTACGTGTCTTCCCCGGCAGCCGACTCCGGGTCGCCGTCCGGGCCGGGTTCCGCCTCTGCGGTATGGGGCTCGCCCGCCGCCGACTGGGCCGTCGCCACCTGGTTGCCGCCGCCGCGTTTCGCCTGGTACATCGCCGCGTCGGCACGGGCCAGCACCTGGTCGGCGCGCTCCTGCGGGCGCAGCGACACCAGGCCCACCGACAGGGTGACCCCGTGCGAGAGGTGGTGGGGCAGCGAGTCGACCGCGGTGACCGCACGGCCGAGCGCCTGCTTGGCCGCCGACACCGGCGCCCCGGGCAGCAGCGCGACGAACTCGTCACCGCCGTAGCGGGCCACGATGTCGTCGCCGCGCAGCGCGTCCCGCAGCGTCGAGGCGACCACGCGCAGCACGTCGTCGCCCTCCGCGTGCGAGTGCTGGTCGTTGACGCCCTTGAAGCCGTCCAGGTCGATCAGCGCGACCGCGAGCGGCTGGGCGGTGGTCGACGCGGACAGCGTGCGCAGGTGCTCGTCGAGCGCACGCCGGTTGGGCAGGCCGGTCAGCGGGTCCTGCAGCGCCTGCTGGCTGATCGCGCCGTGCTGCGCGGACAGCCGCTCGTGCTCGCGGCGGGTGTCCAGGGTCGCCAGCTGCGACTCGCGCATGTGCCACAGCTCGACCTCCAGCGCGGCCGAGTACTCCGCCAGCGAACGCGACGCCTCGCTGTCGGCCTCGCTGTCCAGCCGCGCGATCTCCCGCATCAGGTGCAGGCGCATCGACGGCATCGAGTTGTCCTCGGCGAGGTTGAGCTTGGTCGCGTACAGCGCCTTGAGCGCGTCGTCGCGCTGGCCGGTCTGCTCCAGGCAGCGGGCCAGCGCGATCGTGACGATGACCTGCTCGTGCGGGTAGCCCGGCTCGATCAGCAGCCGCTGCAGCCGGTCGGCGTGCGAACCGTCCGGCGCGGCCAGCGCGAGGGCCGCCGCGAGCACGCCGACCTGGTCCACGGCAGGCACGCCGATCCGCCGCGGGAACAGCGACTCGGCGAACGGCGCCTCGACCGCGACCGCCATCGACGCGGCCGTGCTGAACTTGGCCGCGGCCTCCTCGTGCCGCTCGACGCGCTCCAGCCGCAAGCCCCAGCCCAGCAGCATCTTGATGCGGTTCATCAGCTGCAGGGTGATTTCGTGCGGGCCCGCGGTCTCGCGGATGGCCTGGTGGGCGCGGGCGATGACCTCCTCGGCCGCCTCGTACACGCCCAGCTGGTTCAGCACGATCCAGCAGTCGACCAGCGCGCTGGACTGCGTCTTGGCCCACTCCCGGCGGGACATGTGCATGTCCGGGGAGTTCGAGTCGTCCAGGATCGCCAGCGCGCGGGCGATCTCGGTCAGCGCCGCGTCCTCCTGCTTGGCCAGTACGAGACGGCGGCCGCGCAGCGCGTGCGCGTCGGCGCGGAACAGCGCCAGGCCGTGGCGGCGGGTGTGGGCCAGCATCTCGTCGAGCAGGGGCTCGGCCTCGGCCGCGAGACCGCGGGTGACCAGCCGTCCCAGCGCGGCGGCCCGCAGGAGCTGGGACACCAGGACCGGTTCGCCGCGGCGCTGGGCCTCGTCGAGCAGCTCGTCCATCGTGCGGACGATCTCCAGCTGCTCGCCGTGCTCGGTGTGCTGCACGGCCGCGATCAGTTCCCGGGCGCGCCCGGCCAGCCAGGCATCGGAGAGCTCGGCCAGTGCCGGCCGCCTGGTCTTCTGTCCGCTCTCGCCTTGCAGCGTGGCGCACCCCCTTCGGGCACGTCGGGGTAGGGCACGGCAGCTCCGCCGCCAGGACTCGAACCTGAACTATCAGAACCAAAATCTGAGGTGCTGCCAATTACACCACGGCGGATCGTGCCTGGTCAGGATAGCGACATCGGAAAACCGCGCCAGTCCTGGGGTTGAGTCGGGTGTTTAGACGTCTCCCCAGGGGGCAAAACCTCCTGTACCGTAACTTACGGAAACGTAGGTAAGGCAGACCTTTGTAGGTTTTCCCAGGTAGGAAGAAGTGTTGCGCATGACATCCACTCCGGTCATGGAACCACCTCAGACCAAGGGCCCGAAGCCGGTCATCGCCGGTCAGCGAGGCGCCGGTGTTCAGTTCTCGGTCTACCTCGGCGTGATACTCCCGCTGGCCGCGCTCATCGCCGCCGTGCCATTCGCTTGGGGGTGGGGACTGAGCTGGGTGGACGTCGGGCTGTTCATAGCCTTCTACGTCATCAGCGGTCTCGGGATCACCGTCTCGTACCACCGCTACTTCACGCACGGCTCGTTCAAGGCCAAGCCGTGGCTGCGCGTGGCGCTGGCCATCGCGGGCAGCTTCGCGGTGCAGGGCCCGGTGATCACCTGGGTCGCCGACCACCGGCGCCACCACGCGTTCTCCGACCGCGACGGCGACCCGCACTCGCCGTGGGCCTTCGGCACCTCGCCGCTGGCGATCGCCAAGGGCTTCTGGCACGCCCACATGGGCTGGCTGTTCGAGCGGGACACGAGCAACGCCGAGCGCTTCGCGCCGGACCTGCTCAAGGACCCGGCCATCAAGAAGGTCGACGAGCTGTTCCCGCTGTGGACCCTGCTCACGCTGACCCTGCCCGCCCTGCTCGGCGGCCTGATCACCTGGTCGTTCTGGGGCGCGGTCACCGCGTTCTTCTGGGCCGGTCTGGTGCGGGTGTGCGTGCTGCACCACGTCACCTGGTCGGTCAACTCGGTCTGCCACATGATCGGCGAGCGGCCGTTCGCGGCGCGGGACAAGTCCGCCAACTTCTGGCCGCTGGCGATCCTGTCCTTCGGCGAGTCGTGGCACAACCTGCACCACGCCGACCCGACCTCGGCGCGGCACGGTGTCAAGCGCGGGCAGATCGACATTTCCGCCCGCGTGATCTGGGCGTTCGAGAAGCTCGGGTGGGTGCACAACGTGCGCTGGCCCACCCCGCAGCGGCTCGCCCGCCTGGCAACCGAATAGTCTCTCCGAGTGGCGGGACGACGTCGAGCGAAGCGTGAGGCCACCGGGGTGCGGCCTCCGGGGCCGGTGTCACGCGTCCGGATGACGGGCGCGGAACGCCGGCAGCAACTGCTCGACGTCGCCCGCAAGCTCTTCGCCGAGAAGGGCTTCGACGGTACCTCCATCGAGGAGATCGCCCACCGGGCCAACGTCTCCAAGCCCGTGGTGTACGAGCACTTCGGTGGCAAGGAAGGCATCTACGCGGTCGTCGTCGACCGCGAGATGCAGTCCCTGCTCGACCGCATGGTGTCCACTTTGTACGGTGGGCACCCGCGGGCGATGCTCGAGCAGGCGGCCGGCGCGCTGCTGTCCTACGTCGAGGAGTCGCACGACGGCTTCCGCATCCTGGTCCGCGACTCGCCGGTGGCCAGCGTCTCCGGCACGTTCTCGACGCTGCTCAACGACATCGCGATGCAGGTCGAGCACATCCTCGCGCAGCAGTTCGACGCCCGCGGCTACGACGACAAGCTGGCGCCGCTCTACGCGCAGGCGCTCGTCGGCATGGTCGCCCTGACCGGCCAGTGGTGGCTCGACGCGCGCCGCCCCAAGCGCGACGAGGTCGCCGCGCACCTGGTCAACCTCGCCTGGAACGGGCTGTCCCACCTGGAGCACAAGCCCAAACTGCGCCTGAACTGAGCGCCTTGCCGCGCCGAGTCGAAGGCACAGCGGCGCTGATCAAGCCGCGTGGCCGGGCAGCGCCGTCTCGTTGCGCAGCGCCCGCAGGATGTCCAGCTCGCGCTCGATGTCCCGGCGCTTGGCCTCCAGGCGCTCGGCCTGCTGGGCGAGCAACTCCTCCATCGCCCCCGTGCGTTCCTCGGGCGGGGCTTCCAGGCAGGGCAGCAGTTCGTTGATCGTGGCGCTGCACAGGCCGGCCGCGAACAGGTGCTGGATCAGGACGACCCGCTCGACCATCGAGCTGTCGAAGTCGCGCCACCCGCCGGGGGTGCGCTCGGAGCGGATGAGGGCCTGCTCCTCGTAGTACCGCAGGGACCGGGTGCTGACCCCGGTGGCGTCGGCCAGCTCACCGATGCGCATCAGGCCTCCTCCAGACCGTCCGACTCTTGCAATTGACACCGGTGTCAAGTTTCACGATAGGGGCCGCACACGCAACCCACCCCCGTGAAAGGACATCCGTCGTGCATTGGCTCTACCTCGGTGTCGCGGTCATCTTCGAGATCACCGTCGCCATCTCCGCGGGCAAGGCCCAGGGCTTCACCCGGCCCGGCTGGACCGTCGCCACGCTGGTCAGCGGTGGCATCGCCACCTACCTGCTCAGCCTGGCGCTGCTGACCTTCGACGTCGGCGTCGGCTACGCGATCTGGACCTCCGTCGCCGGCGTCGGGATCGTCGTCCTCGGCGTGCTCCTCTTCGGCCAGCGTCTCGACTGGCGCAAGATCGCCGGGATCGCCGCCGTCATCGCCGGCGTCGTCGGCCTCCAGCTGAGCGGGGTGGCCTGACATGTCGACCGGCACCGCCACGCGCACGAACACCACCACCCGCCGCGCCCGGGCCTGGCTCGTCCTCCTGCTCGCCGGCGTCTTCGAAATCGGCTACGCGCTGTCCGTGGGCGGCAGCCAGGGCTTCACCGTGCTCTCCTGGTCGCTCGTCGCGGTCGTCTTCTTCCTGCTGACGCTGTTCGCCCTGAGCCTCGCCCTGCGCACCATCGACGTGGGCATCGGCTACGCGGTCTGGGCGGGTATCGGCGCCGCCGGGGCCGCGCTGCTCGGCCCGGTCTTCTTCGACGAGACCCTCACCCTGGCCAAGGCGTGCTGGCTCACCGTGATCATCGCCGGTGTCGTGTGGCTCAAGCTCGCCGACCGGCCCCGATCGTGATGTCAGAGCCGTGTCAGCCTCGTGTCAGCACGGCCGGTGATCGTGGGACGCAGCAACCGCCACGAAAGGACATCCGGTGACTCAGACGGTTCCCATCCCGAACGGCCTGCCCACGGATCGCGACGCCGGCCCCTTCGACCCGCCCGGCGAGTTCACCCGCCTGCGCGAGTCCCGCCCGGTCTGCCCGCTGGTCTTCCCGGACGGCCACGAGGGCTGGCTCGTCACCGGCTACGACGAGGTCCGCCAGGTCCTGGCCGACACCCGGTTCAGCTCCCGCCTGGACCTCGGCATCATCCACGTGCCGTACCCGACCCCGGGCATGCCGCCGCAGACCGAGCCGTCCCCGCAGATGCCCGGCATGTTCATCTCGATGGACCCGCCGGACCACACCCGGCTGCGGCGCAGGCTCACCGGCGCCTTCACGGTCAAGCGGATGAAGCAGCTGGAAGAGCACATCAAGGAGATCGCCGAGCGGCACCTGGACGAGATGGCGCGCCTCACCCCGCCGGTCGACCTGGTCAAGGAGTTCGCGCTGCCGGTGCCGTCGCTGGTGATCTGCGAGCTGCTCGGCGTGCCCTACGAGGATCGGGAGACCTTCCAGCACAACGCCGCGCGGTTCATGGTCAAGGACATCGGGCTGGAGGAGAAGATCGCCGTGGTCGGCGCGCTGACCGGGTACCTGGGCGAGCTGGTCACCCTCAAGCGCGCCGAGCCCGGCGAGGACATCCTGTCCGACCTGGCCCGCCAGGACGACCTCAGCATCGAGGAGCTGACCGGCATCGCCTTCCTGCTGCTGCTCGCCGGGCACGAGACCACCGCCAACATGCTGGGGCTGGGCACCTTCGCGCTCCTGGAGCACCCCGAGCAGATGGCCGAACTCCGGGCGAACCCGGAACTGGTGCCCGGGGCGGTCGAGGAACTCCTGCGCTACCTGTCCGTCGCCGACGTCTTCTACCGCTACGCCACCGAGGACCTCGAACTCGGCGGCGAAACGATCCCGCAGGGGTCGACGGTGGTGGTCTCGCTGTTGTCCGCCAACCGCGACCCCCGGCGCTTCGACGAACCCGACGCCCTGGACGTGCACCGCAACGCCCGCGGTCACATGTCCTTCGGGCACGGCGTCCACCAGTGCCTCGGCCAGCAGCTGGCCCGCCTGGAGATGCGTGCCGGGTTCGGCGGGCTGCTGCGCCGCTTCCCGGACCTCCGGCTCGCCATCCCCGCGAACGAGGTGAAGCTGCGCACCGACATGAACATCTACGGGGTGCACGAACTGCCGGTCACCTGGTGAACTCGGCGATCAGCTTCCGGTAGGTGTCGAAGGCGGGCTTGCGGGTGTAGTCGTCCCGCAGCAGGCCGAACTGGTGGAACAGGCCGGGCTGGGCGCTGTCGGCGTCGCGCAGGGAGAAGTGGGTGTAGCAGCTCACGCCCGCGTCCGCGGCGGCCCGGACGACCGTCTCCACCACTTCGGCCTGCCGCTCGGCCGGTCGGTCCGGGCCGGTCGGCCAGCCGTGCTCGGTGATGTGCAGCGGGACGTCACCGAAACCGGCCGGCGCGAGGACGTTCTCGCGGTGGTGGCGCAGCAGGCCCGCCACCGCCGCGCCCAGCTCGGCCGGGCCGACCGGCCGGAAGACGTCCGGGAAGAAGTCCAGGCCGACGTAGTCCACCTGGCGCACGAACTCCGCGCCGCCTGCCTGCGCCAGATCCGCGATGAACGACGCGCCCGGCCCGAACAGCGGCGTGGTGTTGAAGCCGACCCGCAGATCGTGCCCGAGTTCCGCCGCCCGCTCCTTGGCCGCCGCGACACCGGCCACGATCGCTTCGATCACGCGCGGGTAGTAGCCGTCGAGCACCGGGTTGTCCGGCACGTTCGGCTCCTCGGCGATCTGCAGCGTGCCGGTGACCGCGCCGTACTGCTCGACCAGCCGCCGCACGAACGCGCGGTAGCCGTCCACATCACCGCTCGGCGACTGGTACTGCGCGACGAGGTCCAGCACGCGGCCGTTTCCGGTGTACCGCGCGGCTCCGGCCGGAGTGACTGTCGCGTGTGGACCGTCCGGAGTGGAGTCATCGAACCCGAGGTAGGCGCGCACGAGGAACGGTCCCCGTTCCCGCAACGCGGTGAGCGCCTGGGTGATCCGCGCCGGATCGTCGGGTGGTCCACTGGTCAGTTGGCCGGAGTCGGTTCCGGTGACGCCGCCGGGGTAGATGCCGAAGAGCATGGTCGGTCCTTTCACGGCCAGGTCAGTGAGCCGCCGCGGATTTCGGCGACGAGGTTCTCGACCCACGCGATCTCGGCGCGGGTCTGGTGGAGCGCGTACTCGGCCTCGATGACGTGCAGGCGCGGCACGCCGCTGTCCAGCACCGCGGCCAGCCGCTCCTGATCGGCGTCGGCCCGTTCGGACAACCGCCGCGCGCGCTCGGCCAGCGCGGCGACCGCGCCGTCGGGCCCGAGCGCGCCGACGTAGGCGATCGCGCCGAGGAACTCGGGGAACTCCCGCTTCGGCTCCCGGATCCGGCTGTCCAGCCTGCGCACCAGCTCGTCGCGGCCGGCGCCGGTGAGCGCGTAGACGGTCCGTTCGGGGCGGTTGCCGCTGCGCTCGGTGCCCTGTGGAGCGATCCACTCCGCCGCGGCCAGCGCCTCCACGACGTCGTACAGCGTGCCCCGGTTGATGGCGCTCGCGCTGCGCGTACGCAACTCCGTGAACACCTGGTACGGGTGCATCGGCGATTCGAGCAGGAGTCCCAGGACCGGGAGGACCAGGGGGTTGTCCAGTGCACGACGTGGCATGGTCGAAATCTACCATCAGAAATCGACCATGACAAAGTGCCCCAAGCTGCCGCCTGTGAACCCCCCGTTAGGGTCTGGACCAGCCGTAGACGGGAGGGCCATGAGCGACCAGGGGACCGACGAGGGTTACGCCCGGGGGCTGAAGAACCGGCAGATCAGCATGATGGCGATCGGTGGCGCGATCGGTACGGGGCTGTTCCTCGGCGCCGGCGCGGCGATCGAGACGTCCGGGCCCGCGCTGATCGCCTCCTACGCCGTCGCGGGCGCGGTCATCTTCCTGATCATGCGCGCGCTCGGCGAGCTGCTGATGTACCGGCCGGTGTCGCGCAGCTTCGTCGACTACGCCGAGGAGTTCGTCGGCCGCTTCGCCGGGTTCGCCACCGGGTGGGTGTACTGGCTGATGTGGGTGGTCACCGCGATGGCGGAGATCACCGCGGCCGGGATCTACGTGCAGTACTGGTTCCCGCAGGTGCCGCAATGGGTCACCGCGGCGGTCGTGCTGGGGCTGTTGTTCCTGGCGAACCTGATCTCGGTCAAGGTGTTCGGCGAGTTCGAGTTCTGGTTCTCCATGATCAAGGTGGTGACCATCGTCGGGGCGATCGTCCTCGGCCTCGCGGTCATCGTGTTCGGCATCGGCCCGGCCGGTGAGCACGCCTCGTTCGCGCACCTGGTGAGCGACGGCGGGTTCCTGCCGCACGGCGCGGGCAGCGCGCTGCTGGCGCTGCAGAGCGTCATGTTCGCCTACCTCGGCGTCGAGCTGATCGGGCTGACCGCGGGTGAGGCGGAGAACCCGCGGGTCGTGCTGCCCAAGGCGATCAACAGCGTCATGGTGCGGATCGGCGTGTTCTACGTCGGCGCGCTGGTCGTGCTGCTGTCCCTGGTGCCGTGGACGGAGTTCCACGAGGGCGAGAGCCCGTTCGTGCGGGCCTTCGACGCGGTCGGCATCCACGGCGCCGCCGGGATCATCCAGTTCGTCGTGCTGACCGCGGCGCTGTCGTCGTGCAACTCCGGCATCTACTCGACCGGCCGGATGCTGCGCACCCTCGCGGTCCACCGGTCCGCACCGGCCACGTTCACCCGGCTGTCGAAGCGGCAGGTGCCCGCGGCGAGCATCACGGCGTCCGCGGTCGTCATGGCGGCCGGCATCCTGATCAACGCGTTCGTGCCGGAGAAGGCGTTCGCCTACATCACCAGCGTCGCCACCGTCGGTGTGCTGTGGACCTGGGGCATCATCGTCGTCTGCCAGCTGCGGTACCGCCGCCGCAGCGACCGCGGCGAGCTGCCCGCGTCGGAGTTCCGCATGCCCGGGGCGCCGTGGACCGGCTACCTCGCGCTGGCGTTCCTCACGCTGGTCGTGGTGCTGCTCGGGTTCAGCGAGGACACCCGGATCGCGCTGTACGTCACGCCGGTCGTGGCGGCCGTCATCGCCGTGGGCTACCTGCTGAGCAACCGGTCCGCGCGCGCTAAGCAGCCGGTGTGATGCGCAGGACCTTGTCGTCGCTGCCGTCCGACGTGGTCACGTACAACGCGCCGTCCGGGCCGCTGCGCACCGCGCGCAGGCGGCCGTAGGTGTCGTCGAACTCGGCCGGCAGGTAGACCTCGGTGACCGCGCCCGCGGCGTCCAGGGTGAACATCAGCATCTTCTGGCCCTTGAGCGCCACGACGGCCAGCCTGCCGTCCAGCGCGCCCCACTGCGGCCCGGACACGAAGGCCGCGCCGCAGATCGCCTCGGTGATCTCCCCGGAGGTCCACAGTGGCCGGACGGCGTCCGGGAACCGCTGCAGGTCGGTCATCGGCACGTCCTCGTCGTAGGAGTCGACGGTGCCGCCCTGCGACGGGTCCCAGCCGTAGTTGCCGCCGGCCCGGATCAGGTTGATCTCGTCGTCGAACGTCGGCCCGTGCTCGCCGGCGAAGATCTGACCGGTGCCCGGCCGCACGGCCACGCCCTGGATGTTGCGGTGCCCGAAGCTGTAGATCCGCTGCTCGTCGGGGTCGGCCGAGGAGATGAACGGGTTGTCCGGCAACGGCGCGCCGGTGTGCAGGTCGATGCGCAGCATCTTGCCGCCGAGGCTGTGCCGGTCCTGCGACACGTCCGGCCGGGCGGTGTCGCCGGTGCCGACGAGCAGCGCCCCGTCGGCGGCGATCTCCGGGCGGCACCCGGAATGCCGGCCGCTCTGGTTGACCGGCAGCCCGGTCAGCAGGTCGCGCACCTTCGTCGCGCTGCGCTTGTCGGCCGACAGCGACCAGGTGACCAGCCGGATGTCGACGGCGCGGCCGTTCTCCTGGTGCGTCTGGCAGGTGGTGAACTCGCGGCTGGTGGCGAAGTCCGGGTGCACGACCATGCCCATCAGGCCGCCCTCGCCGCGGGCCCACACGTCGGAGAAGTCGGCGGCGACCTGGGTGACCGCGGTGCCCTCGATCAGCGCGAGCCGGCCCGGCCGCTGGGTGACGAGCATCGAGCCGTCGGGCAGGAAGCCGACGTCCCAGCCGTGCTGCAGGCCGCCGGTCACGACGTCCACCTCCAGCGCGAGGCTCCGCCCGTTGACCGTGGTGGGCGCGGCGACCGTGGCGGGGGTCGACGGCAGGTCCTGGGCGGGCGAAGACGAGCAAGCCGTGACGGCCAGTCCGGCGAGCAGTACGGCCCCGATGCGGCGCATGCGGTCATTGTGCCCGTTGTCCGGTGAAGTCCCGGTCTCGATCGTCTCCTCCTCGAGGAGGAGACGATGCGGCCGCGATGCCGAGGTGATCGGACGCCGGCGTTCCTAGCGTCAATGACATGTCCATCACCAGGGAATTCCTCCGCGCTCCAGCGCACACCGGCGCGATCGCGGCCAGCTCGCGGCGCCTGGCGGCGGCCGTGGTCGCCGGCATCGGGGTCGAGCGGGCCGCCCACGTCGTCGAGCTGGGGCCCGGCACCGGGGTGTTCACCGAAGCCCTGCTCGCGCGGCTGAGACCTGGCGCCCGGCTGACGGCCGTCGAGGTCAACCCGCGGCTGGCCGGTGACCTCGCCCGGCGCCACCCCGGCGTCGAGGTGATCACCGGCTCCGCCGAACACCTGGCCGGTCACGTGCGCGCCGCGGACGTCGTGGTGTCCGGGCTGCCGTGGTCGCTGTTCCCCGGCGACCGCCAGGACCGCGTCCTCGACCAGGTCGGCGAGGTGCTCGCGCCGGGCGGCCGGTTCGCGACCTTCGCCTACCTGCACGCCGCGTGGCTGCCCGCCGCCCGGCGGTTCGAGGCCGCGCTGGCCCGGCGGTTCGGGTTCGTCGGCCGCAGCCGGGTGGTGTGGGGCAACCTGCCGCCCGCGTTCGTGCACCGAGCGGCCGTGACGCCGTGATCGACGCCATCGCCACCCTCCCGCCCGTGCTGGTCTACCTCGTCGCGGCGGCGGTGATCGCCGCGGAGACCGCGCTGCTGCCGGGGATCGTGCTGCCGACGTTGTCCACCCTGCTGCTCGTCGGGTTCCTCGCCGGGCAGGGGACGGTGAACCTGTGGCTCGCGATGACGGTCGTCGCCGCGGCGGCCGTGTGCGGGGACCAGCTGGCCTACCTGGAGGGACGCCGGCTGGGGCGGCGGATCCGCTCGCCGCGCTGGCGCCGGGTCGAGTCACGCATGGCGCGCTACGGGGTGGTGGCGGTGTTCGCCGCGCGGTTCCTCGCCGGGGCGCGGACGCTGATGCCGCGGGTGGCCGGCGCGGCGGCGGTCCCGTACCCGCGGTTCCTGGCGGTGAGCGTGGCCGCGGCGGTGCTGTGGGTGGTGGCCGCGCTGCTGGTGGGCAAGGCCGGCGGGTCGCTCATCGCGTGAGGATGTGGGCGGTCTCGTCGTCGGCGGGCAGGAACGTCTCCAGCCGCAGTTCCGACACCGTCACGTCGACGGCCGTGGCGAACGTGGTGATCGCGGTGAGCAGCCGCATCTCGCCGCGCGAGGTGCGCAGGACCAGCGGCACGGCGAACCCGAGGTGGTCGGCGTCCAGGTTCGGTGGGCCGGGCAGGTAGCCCTCCAGCTCGGTGAGCAGCTCCGCGTGCCGGGGGTGCGGCGCCTTCGCCTGCTCCTGCCGGGGCCGCTCCAGGACGTGCCGGGCCCAGTCGTCGAAGTTTGCGATGCGGGGTGCCATGCCACGCGGGTGCAGGGCCAGGCGCAGCACGTTGACCGGCGGTTCGAGCAGCTCGGGCGCGGCGCCCTCGGTGAGGATGCCGGCGGCCTTGTTGGTCGCGACCAGGTCGCCGAACCGGTCCACCACGATCGCCGGGTACGGCTCGTGGCCGTCGAGGAGCCGTTCCAGCGCGTCGAGCACCGGCCGCAGCGCCGGATCGGACAGGTCGGTTTCCGGGTAGCTGGGGGCGTAGCCGGCGCTGAGCAGGAGCGCGTTGCGTTCGCGCAGCGGCAGTTGCAGCGACTCGGCCACGCGCACGACCATGCCGCGCCCGGGCACCGACCGGCCGCTCTCCATGAAGCTGACGTGCCGCTGCGTGGTGCCCGCGCGCAGGGCGAGTTCGAGCTGGGACAGGCGCCGCCGGGTGCGCCAGTCCTTGAGGGCACTTCCGAATGCCGTCGTCACCCCGCATGCTTACTCCCGGGAGCGCGCTGCCCGCCATTCCCCGCGGGGAATGACCGACTGGAGGTGCCGGTGTCCGAACGGTTCACTGACGAAGAGCTGGACTTCCTCCGCTTCGCGCGGTTCGGCGAGCTGCCGCCGCGCGTCCGGCCGGACGACCTGGTGGAGGTCGTGGAGACCGAGCAGCCCGACCTGCCGGTGCGCCAGCCGTTCGACCTCGGGCCGGGCGGCCCCGCCTGACCGGCGCGAACGCAGAACTCACCGTCCCGAACGCAGAACTCACCGTCCCGAACGCAGAACTCACCGTCCCGAACGCAGAACTCACCGTCCCGAACGTGGGACTCGCGCGCCCGAACGTTCAACTCGCGCCCCGCGCGAGTCCCACGCTCCTGCGCGCGAGTCCCACGCTCCTGCGCGCGAGTCCCACGCTCCTGCGCGAGAGTCCCACGCTCCGGCGCGCGAGTTCTACGCTCCTGCGCGTGAGTTCTGCGGTCGGGCGGCATTCCCCGGCGGGAATTGCCGCCATACCGCCGTGGCGGCGAGTCTCGGCGGCATGCAGATCGGACTCCTCCTGCCCGCCGGGCAGGCCCAGCTCGAAGCCGGCGGTTCCGTCGGCGACATCGTGGACATCGCCGTGCGCGCCGAGCGCCTCGGCTTCGACTCGGTCTGGGTGGGCGACTCGCTGTCGCGCGCCCGGGTCGAACCGCTCACCCTGCTCACCGCCGTCGCGCAGGCCACCGAAACCGTCCGGCTCGGCACCGCGGTCCTGATGCCCGCGTACCGCCACCCGGTGCAGGCCGCGCTCACGCTCTCCTCGCTCGACCTCGTCTCCGGCGGACGCCTGATCCTCGGCGTCGGCGCCGGCTTCCCCGGCCGCAGCGAGCACGAGTTCGACCTGGCCGGCGTGAACTTCAAGACCCGCTTCTCGCACCTCGACGACACCGTCGCGCTGTGGCGGCAGCTGTGGACCGGCAGCCCGAAGTCCTTCCACGGCAAGGTCCTGCACTACGACTGGCTGCCCGAGGTGCCGCGCCCCGCCCAGCCCGGCGGCCCGCCGGTGTGGCTCGGCGGCTTCACGCCGGCCGCGCTGCGCCGCGCCGGGCAGCTCTACGACGGCTGGCTGCCCTACCCGCCCGACCCGGCCGACTACGCCAGCGGCCTGGCCACCATCCGCGAGCACGGCCGCGACGTCACGCCCGCGCTGTTCGCGACCGTCCACCTCGGCGCGGGCACGGCCGCGCTGGAGGAGTACTGCCAGGCGACCTACCAGGCGCCACTCGACTGGGTGGGCCAGATCCAGGTGATGATCTCCGGCGGCCCGGACGAGCTGATCGCCCAGCTCAGGCGCTTCGTCGACGCCGGTGCGCGGCACATCCTGCTGCGCGTCGCGGCCCTCGATCCGCGGGTGATCGACCACCAGCTCGCGGGACTCGCCGAAATTTTGTCGCCCCTGCGACGTACCCTGGAACCCGAGAGCCCCTGATCCCTCCGTGAACCCGGGCAGGGGTGTGCCCGCGTGCTCCAGGGAGATCGTTTCCGTGTCCGATCCGCAGTTGTCCGGCCTGCTCTCCGCCGTCCTGCCCGACCCCGCCCTGCGCGCGGTGGTCGAGCGGGCCGGCGCGCCCCTGCTGGAACTGTCCGGCGCCACGGCCACCCGCCAGCTGGTGGTCGCGGCACTGGCCGCCGACGCCGGGGCGGGCCGGCCGGTGCTGGCCGTCACAGCCACCGGCCGCGAGGCCGAGGAGCTGACGGCCGCGCTGGCGAGCCTGATCGGCCCGGAGGCGGTGGCCGACTTCCCGTCCTGGGAGACGCTGCCGCACGAGCGCCTGTCGCCCCGCGCGGACACCGTCGGCCGCCGCCTGGACGTGCTGCACCGCCTGCACACCGGCCGCGCTCCGCGCGTGGTGGTGGCCACGGTGCGCAGCCTGATCCAGCCGATGGCGCCGGGCCTGGGCAGCCTCGCGCCGGTCGAGCTGCGGGCCGGCGAGGAGGAGGAGTTCGAGGGCCTGCTGGACCGGCTCGTCGAACTGGCCTACACGCGCGTGGACATGGTCGAGAAGCGCGGCGAGTTCGCCGTGCGCGGCGGCATCCTGGACGTCTTCCCGCCGACCGCCGACCACCCGTACCGCGTCGAGTTCTGGGGCGACGAGGTCAGCGAGGTCCGCGCGTTCGCGGTGTCGGACCAGCGGTCATTGCCCGGCGAACTGTCCTACGTGTACGCCCCGCCCTGCCGCGAGCTGCTGCTCACGCCGGAGGTGAAGGCGCGCGCCGGCGAGCTGGCCGAGCGGTACGCGGCCGACGCGCAGCTGGCCGAGATGCTCACCAAGCTGGCCGGCGGCATCCCGGTCGAGGGCATGGAGGCCCTCATCCCGGTGCTGTGCGAGGGCGAGCTGGAGCTGCTCACCGACGCCATGCCCGAGGGCACCCACGTCGTGCTGGCCGACCCGGAGAAGATCCGCGCCCGCGCCGCCGACCTCGTGCGCACCGGCCAGGAGTTCCTGGAGGCGTCCTGGATGTCGGCGGCCGGCGGCGGGCAGGCCCCGATCGACCTGGGCGCGTCGGCCTACCGCAACCTCGAAGAGGCCGCCAAGCACGCCGGCGAGACCGGTCGCGCGTGGTGGACGCTGTCGCAGCTGACCAGCGAGGACGCCGACGTCATCCAGATCGGTGTGGAGGCCTCGCCCGCCTACCGCGGCGACCTGGAGCGCGCGGTCACCGACCTGCGCGCCCACCTGGCCGCGGGCGGCACCGCGGTGCTGGTGGTGGCCGGGCACGGCACCGCCACCCGCGCGGTCGAGCAGCTGTCCACCGCCGGGATCTCCGCCACGCACGCCGCGGACGGCCTCCTCAGCCCGCCCGCGCCGGGGATCGTGACGGTCGCCTGCGGTGGCCTCGCCGAGGGGTTCGTCGCACCCGAGCTGCGGCTGGTCGTGCTCACCGAGGCCGACCTGACCGGCCGCGGCGCCACCGCCGGATCGTCGACCCGTGATCTGGGCGCGAAGATGCCCTCGCGCCGCCGCAACGCCGTCGACCCGCTGGCGCTCAAGCCGGGCGACTACGTCGTGCACGACCAGCACGGCATCGGCCGGTTCGTGGAGATGGTGCAGCGCACGGTGGGCGGCGCCACCCGCGAGTACCTGGTGCTGGAGTACGCCTCGTCCAAGCGCGGCCACCCGGGCGACCGGCTCTACGTGCCGAGCGACCAGCTCGACGAGGTGTCCCGCTACGTCGGCGGCGAGCTGCCCACGCTGAACAAGCTGGGCGGCTCGGACTGGAAGAACACCAAGGCCAGGGCGCGCAAGGCGGTCAAGGAGATCGCCGCCGAGCTGGTGCAGCTCTACGCCGCCCGCCAGGCCTCGCCGGGCCACCCGTTCGGCCCGGACACGCCGTGGCAGCGCGAGCTGGAGGACGCGTTCCCGTTCACCGAGACCAACGACCAGCTCGCCGCCCTCGACGAGGTCAAGGCGGACATGGAGCGCGGGGTGCCGATGGACCGCGTCATCTGCGGTGACGTCGGCTACGGCAAGACCGAGATCGCCGTGCGCGCGGCGTTCAAGGCAGTCCAGGACGGCAAGCAGGTCGCGGTGCTGGTGCCGACGACGCTGCTGGCCCAGCAGCACCTCAACACGTTCGCGGGCCGGATGGCGTCGTTCCCGGTCAACATCAAGGGCCTGTCCCGGTTCACCGACAAGATCGAGGCGGAGGCGACGCTGGCCGGGCTGGCCGACGGCACGGTCGACATCGTGATCGGCACCCACCGGCTGCTGCAGACCGGCATCCGCTACAAGGACCTGGGCCTGGTCATCGTCGACGAGGAGCAGCGGTTCGGCGTCGAGCACAAGGAGCACATCAAGGCGCTGCGCACGCACGTCGACGTGCTGACCATGTCGGCGACGCCGATCCCGCGGACGCTGGAGATGTCGCTGGCCGGCATCCGCGAGATGTCCACGATCCTGACCCCGCCGGAGGACCGGCACCCGATCCTGACCTACGTCGGCGCCTACGACGACAAGCAGGTCGCCGCCGCCATCCGGCGCGAGCTGCTGCGTGACGGCCAGGTGTTCTACGTGCACAACCGGGTGTCCTCGATCGAGAAGGCGGCGCGCCGGATCCGCGAGCTGGTGCCCGAGGCACGTGTGGTCACCGCGCACGGCCAGATGAACGAGGACAAGCTCGAGAAGATCATCCAGGGCTTCTGGGAGCGCGAGTACGACGTGCTGGTCTGCACCACGATCGTGGAGACCGGTCTGGACATCTCGAACGCGAACACGTTGATCGTGGAGCGCGGCGACCTGCTCGGGCTGGCGCAGCTGCACCAGCTCCGCGGTCGCGTCGGCCGCGGGCGGGAGCGCGGGTACGCCTACTTCCTGTACCCGCCGGAGAGCCCGCTGACCGAGACGGCGCACGACCGGCTCGCGACGATCGCGCAGAACACCGAGCTGGGCGCGGGCATGGCGGTCGCGATGAAGGACCTGGAGATCCGGGGCGCCGGGAACATCCTGGGCGCCGAGCAGTCCGGGCACATCGCGGGCGTCGGGTTCGACCTGTACGTGCGGCTGGTCGGCGAGGCGGTCGACGTGTTCCGCCGCAGCGCCGGCGACGCGCCCGCCGAGGAGGAGGAGCTGCGCGAGGTCCGCGTGGACCTGCCGGTGGACGCGCACATCCCGCACGACTACGTCCCCGGCGAGCGCCTGCGGCTGGAGGCCTACCGCAAGATCGCGGCGGCGGTGGACGACGACCAGCTGCGCGCGGTCGAGGAGGAGCTGATCGACCGGTACGGCCAGCCGCCCGCCCCGGTGCAGCGGCTGCTCGCGGTGGCGCGGTTCCGGCACGTCTGCCGCGCGGCGGGCGTCACCGAGGTTTCCGCCCAGGGCAACAACATCCGGTTCGCGCCGCTGGAGCTGATGGATTCGCAGATGGTCCGGCTCAAGCGCCTGTACCCGAAGGCGAACTACAAGGCCGCGATGCGGATGGTGTCGGTGCCCAAGCCGACCGAGGGCCCGGCGGGTGGCCGCATGGGCGCTCCCGCGTTGCGTGACGACGCCCTGCTGGACTGGTGCACCAAGCTCCTGATCAACTTGACCAAGAAACCCGCACCCGTCGGTTAGGAGAACCCGTGGTCACGCGGAACGAGGAGAAGAGCCGCTACGAGATCTTCGTCGGGGACGAGCTGGGCGGGTTCGCCGAGTACCGCGAGCGCGGGGACAACGTGATCTTCACCCACACCGAGATCGACGACGCGTTCTCCGGGCAGGGGCTCGGCTCGAAGCTGGCGTCCGCGGTGATCGAGGACGCGGTGCGGCGCGGCAAGACGATCGTGCCGCTGTGCCCGTTCATCGCGGCCCACCTGCGCAAGCACCCCGAGCACGACGCGCACGTGCGGTGGCCGGACGGGCAGTGACGTCCGGGTCCCACGACACCCGCCTGGTCGTGGGGCCCGTCTCGGTCGGCTCAGTGGTCGTTCACGTAGGACCTGCTGGTCCAGTTGCCGGCGCCGTCCTCGTTGCCGAAGTAGACCCAGATCCGCCTCCCCTCGGGGAGGTTGTAGGCGCCTCCGTCCTTGGCGCGGCGCGTCACGCAGGTCCCCTTGCCGTTCGTGGCGTAGGCCGAGTACCGCGGATCCCCCTCGTCGCCGACGTACACGTGCATCCGGGCCGCCTTCCCGTCGGCCTTCGTGTCGCACACGCTGAGCACGTCGCCGTTTTCCTTGACGTAGACCTTCGCGGTGCCGTCGTTGTCCGGCCAGACGTGGTCGTAGTCCACGTCCGCTGAGGCGACGCCCGTTCCCGCCAGTACGGCTGTGGTGACGGTGGCGATCGTGCCCGCGGTGAGCAGGGTCTTGCGCAGTTTCATGATCCGTCCTCCCGGTTCGATGTCGACGCAGCGGAAGGTACTAAATCCAGGGGCGAATCTACAAGAGGATCGTTCAACAATATTCGTCCGCATTTTCCGCGCGGGAGTCCCGCGGCGCGGGCGGGTGTGAGAGGGTAACGCCTGTGATGCGGATCATGGGTCGCTCCCGATCGCTCCTCGCCGCGCTCGCCGCCTGCCTGCTGCTCGCCGGGTGCGGGTCCGGGCCGAGCCAGGTGGGCGCCGCCGTGATCGTCGGCGACCGCGAGATCACCGTCGACCAGGTGCAGGACCTGCTGGACAAGGCCGTGCTGGAGCAGCCGGCCGCGCAGCAGCTGTCCCAGCAGCACAAGCTGGACCTGCTCGGCCGCGAGATCGTGCGTCAGCTGGTGGTCCACGACGTCCTCGCGCGCGCCGCCCAGCGGGAGGGCCTGGCCGTCGACCCGCGGCTGCTCGACCAGTTCCTCGCCGACGACCCGCTGGCCGATCCGGTGTCCACGGCGGGCGCGGATCCGTCGCAGCTGGCGCAGCAGATCGCCAACCGGGTGCGCGACCACCGCGAGGTGATCACCGACAGCCTGCTGCTGCAGGCGCTGGGGCAGAAGTACCTCGACCGCATGTCGGTCACCTTCGACTACACCTCGGTGTCCTCCGATCTCGGTGGCGCCCAGCCGCTCGACCGGCGGGAGCAGGCGATCGCCAAGGCGGAGCAGATGGCCGCGAGCCCGGCGGCGGCCGCCGAGGTCATCCGCGCCGACGCGGCCGCGGGGGTCCGGACGAGCGTCGGTGAAGCGGTTCCCGCCGCGCAGGCCCCGGACCTCGCCACGCTGGTCCTGTTCGGGGTGCCGCCGGGCACGGTGGTCGCGTTCCAGCCGAGCCAGGAGCAGGCGGTGTGGATCGTGGCGATCGTGCGTGAGCGGAACCTGAACGCGCCGTCGTCGGGCGAGCAGGCCGTGCAGCCGTCGCCGGCGCAGCTCGCGGCCATCGGGCAGCGGCTGCTCCAGCCGTACGTCGAGGAGGCCGGCGTTCGCATCAACCCGCGCTACGGCGTGTGGGATCCTGTGGCCATGAACCTCGCCCCGAGCAGCGCCGAGACCACCGGCGTCGTGGTGCCGGTGAAGGGTGCCGCGCAGCCGTGACGGTCGTGCTCCTGCCCTACCCGGACGCCGGGATCCCGCCGGCGGCCATGCCGTTCCTGCGTGGCGCGCACGCGGTGTACGCGTCGGGTCTCGACAGTGAGCTGGCCGATCTGCTGGGCGCGAAGCCGGCGCCGGAGGACTTGGCCGCCGAGCCCGGGCCGGTGGTGCTGTTCGCCGCGGACGCCGCGGATCCGGCGGTGGCCGCCCTGGTGCGGGCCGGTTCCCGGGTGATCACGCAGCCGCCCGGGGCGGGCCTGGTCGAGGCCGCGCGGGTGATGGACCGGCTGCGCTCGCCGGGCGGGTGCCCGTGGGACGCCGAGCAGACGCACGATTCGCTGCGGCAGTACCTGGTCGAGGAGACCTACGAGCTGCTGGACGCGATCGAGGAGGGCGACCGCGCCGCGCTGCGCGAGGAGCTGGGTGACGTGCTGCTCCAGGTGCTGTTCCACGCGCGCGTCGCGGCCGAGGACGCCGGCGACCCGTTCGACATCGACGCGGTGGCCGACGCACTGGTCGCCAAGCTGGTCGGCAGGCACCCGCACGTGTTCACCGACGCCGAGCGCGTGCACACCGCGGCGCACCAGCAGGTGCGCTGGGAGGAGCTGAAGCAGGCCGAGAAGCGACGTGAGTCCAGTGTGGACGGTGTGGCGCTCGGCCAGCCGGCGGTGGCGCTGGCGGGGAAGCTGGGGCAACGCACCGGCCGTGCCGGGCTGCCCGCGGACCTGTTCCCCGGCGGCGACTCGTCCGCCGAGCAGCTGTTCCGGCTGGCAGCTTCCGCGCGGCGCTCGGGCGTCGATCCGGAGGGCGAGTTGCGTGCGGTGGCGAAGCGGTTCGCGGCGGACGTGCGGTCGGCGGAGAAGTCGGCCCGCGCGGCCGGCCTCGACCCGGCGTCGATGGCCGCCGACGCGTGGCGCGCCCACTGGCCTCAGCCGAACAGCGACTCGCCCCAGTAGCCGGACAGCGCCGGCCCCGCTGCTCCGGGAGTTCATCCCGATCTTGTTCGCCGGATCGGGTAACCTCGCCGATCGGCCGCTACTTTTCGGTTGTGTGATCCCTCCGGCAGGGGGACTGGATAACCTGTTCGGGTGGCAGAACCCACTCAGCCGGGGGACGCCCGGATCCGGCGGTTTTCCCTCCGCGTCCTCATCGGGGCGGCGGTGGCCGGCACCGGGCTGGTGCTCATCCTGACCATCGGCGTGACGCGTCCCGGCGAGGACCCGCCGCCGGTCCAGCCGGCGCTGGCCGCGCGGACCTCGGAGCCACCGGTGGGCGCGACGGCACCGCCGCCGGCCCGGCTCGCTCCGGAGGACCGCCCGCGCGAGTCGGACCTGAAGGCGCTGGACACCTGGTCGAACGAGGTCGCCGCGGCGACGAAGCTGCCGGCCCGCCTGCTCGCCGGCTACGGCCGGGCGGAGATGTGGATGCGCGCGGAGTGGTCCGGATGCCACCTGTCCTGGACCACGCTCGCCGCGATCGGCCAGGCGGAAGCGGTCGGCACCGGCCCGCTCCCGGTGCCGGAGGAGACGTGGAAGCAGTGGTCGGCCCGCGCCACGGGCGACGGAAAGCAACCGGACCCGAAGGACATCGACGACGCGGCGCTGACGGTGGCGAGATCCCTCTGCTCGACGGGCGCCGACCTGGCCACCCCGCAAGGCTGGTGGGCCGCGATCACCGGCAGCCCCACTCTGGCGCCGCAGGCGCAGCTGATCTTCGACACCGCCACCACCCTCGCCAAGGCAGCGCCACGCGCTTGATCTTTGAACACAACCCGAGCTGGGTGGTCATCCCGGAGCCTGCCCGTCCGGTGAGGACATCCCTTGATCTTTGAACCGCCACCCAACACGGCGACGTGCCCAGCGGACGCCCGAGATCAGCCCTCCCGCAACCGAACCCGCGCATTCACCTCGGACAACGCGTCCTGGTACTCCGGCACCGGGTTCATCGCCCAGGCCATGCGCAGCTGTCCCAGAGCTTCGACCAGCCGTCCCAACCTTTGGAGCGTGCGTCCCAGCACGAAGCGGGCGTAGTGGTCCGACGGATCGAGTTCCAGCACCCGCGTCAGCGCCTGCTCGGCGCGGTTGAGCTGCGCGGAGTGGAAGTAGGCGCGCCCGGCCAGCAGCTGGACGCTCGGCTTGTCCGGCTCGGCCTCCAGCACCGGTTGGAGCGCCTTCAGCGCGTCCAGCGGACGGCGCTTCTCGACGAGATCCTCCGCCTCGCGAAACGCGTGCAGCGGGTGCCGGCCTGCTGTTCCCCGCGGGGTCTCTGAGTCATCCATCTTCTGATCGACGTTACCCCCGACAAGCGCGTTTCGGCAGGGGCGAAGAGGGTGGCTCGGGGCGGCATGATGCACTAACCGGTCATGAGCGAAGAACCGCGGTATCTGGGACTCTCGCCCTACCTGTACTACACGGATGCCACGGAGGCGCTGGACTGGCTGGTGCGCGTCTTCGGCTTCACCGAGAAGGTCCGCTACGTGGACGCCTCCGGCCAGGTCTTCCAGGCCGTGGTCGGCGCCGGTGACGCCGAGATCCTGCTCGCCGCCGTCGGCTCCGACTACTGGGAGGCCAAGGGCGTGGACCGTCCGGTCGGGCAGCTCAACGTCGTGTACGTGCCCGACGCCGACGCGCAGCACGAGCACGTCTGCGCGGCGCTGGGCGAGGGCTGCGACGTGCCGCCGCCGCAGGACCAGCCCTACGGCGCGCGCGTGTTCACCGTGCTGGACTGCGGGGGCAACAGCTGGACGTTCTGGCAGCAGATCTCGGACACCGCGGATCTGCCGTCCGGGTGGCAGGAGGTCCGGGCCGGCGAGTGACGCGTGCCTCCACCGGGTGAACGGCGATGGCGGCTACGCTGGTCGCGTCTTCGCTGGACAAACCGATGAGGAGCAGTTGTGGCGGTCATTGAGCAGGTAGGCGCGCGCGAGATCCTGGATTCGCGTGGCAACCCGACCGTTGAGGTGGAGGTGGCTCTCGACGACGGCACGCTGGCGCGGGCCGCCGTTCCGTCGGGCGCGTCCACCGGCGAACACGAGGCCGTCGAGCTGCGCGACGGTGACCCCAAGCGCTACAACGGCAAGGGTGTCGAGCGCGCGGTCGCCGCGGTGCTCGACGAGATCGGCCCGGAGCTGGCCGGGGTCGACGCCGTCGACCAGCGGATCGTGGACCAGAAGCTGGTCGACCTGGACGGCACCCCGGACAAGTCCCGCCTGGGCGCGAACGCGCTGCTGGGCGTTTCGCTCGCGGTGGCGAAGGCCGCCGCCGAATCGGCCGAGCTGGAGCTGTTCCGCTACCTGGGCGGCCCGAACGCGCACGTGCTGCCGGTGCCGATGATGAACATCCTCAACGGTGGCGCGCACGCCGACACCGACGTGGACATCCAGGAGTTCATGATCGCCCCGATCGGCGCGGAGTCGTTCCGCGAGGCGCTGCGCTGGGGCACCGAGGTGTACCACTCGCTCAAGTCGGTGCTGAAGGGCCGCGGCCTGGCGACCGGTCTCGGGGACGAGGGCGGGTTCGCGCCGAGCCTGTCCAGCAACCGCGAGGCGCTGGACCTGATCACCACGGCCATCGAGAAGGCCGGTTACGCGCCGGGCCGCGACATCGCGCTGGCGCTGGACGTCGCCGCCACCGAGTTCTTCTCCGCCGGTTCCTACACGTTCGAGGGCAGCAAGCGCACCGCCGAGCAGCTGGCCGCCTACTACCAGGAGCTGGTGGACGCCTACCCGCTCGTGTCGATCGAGGACCCGCTGTCGGAGGACGACTGGGACGGCTGGGTCGCGCTGACCCAGCAGATCGGCGACCGCGTCCAGCTCGTCGGCGACGACCTGTTCGTCACCAACCCGGACCGCCTCGAGGACGGCATCAACCGCGGCGCCGCGAACGCGCTGCTGGTGAAGGTGAACCAGATCGGCACGCTGTCGGAGACCCTCGACGCGATCGCGCTGGCCACCTCCAGCGGCTACAAGTCGATGATGAGCCACCGCTCGGGCGAGACCGAGGACACCACGATCGCCGACCTCGCGGTCGCGACTGGCGTCGGCCAGATCAAGACCGGTGCCCCGGCGCGCAGCGAGCGCGTGGCGAAGTACAACCAGCTGCTGCGCATCGAGGAGACCCTCGGCGACGCCGCCCGCTACGCCGGTGAGCTGGCGTTCCCGCGGTTCTCGACGGAGAGCTGACCGGGGTAGATGACGCAACGCGGAACCCAGCGCGCGAGGCGCCCCCGCCGCACGGAGGGCTCACCGGCCCGTCGTGCGGAGGGGGCGCCCGCGCGCCGTCCGCAGCTCGCCCGGCGGGTCGCCGCCGGGAAGGCGCGCCTGCGCCGGAGCCAGGGGAAGCCGGGCACCGGTGCGGCGCGCGTGCTCGGGATGTCCACGACGCGGCGGGCCGCGGTGCTCGCGATCGTGGTGTGCGCGCTGGCGTTCACGGTCGCCGTGCCGCTGCGCACCTACCTCGCGCAGCGCGCCGAGGTGGCCGAGCAGGAGCAGCGGCAGGCGCAGCTGCAGCACGACGTCGCACTGCTGGAGCAGCGCAAGGCCGCGGTGTCCGACCCGGCGCAGGTCGAGGCGGAGGCACGGCGGCGGCTGCGGTACGTCATGCCCGGCGAGACGCCCTACATGGTGCAGCTGCCCGAGGACGCGCCCAAGGCGCAGGAGCAGGCGCAGCCGGACCCGGTGGCCTCCGGTGACGGCGCGTGGTACCAGCAGCTGTGGAGCACCGTCGGCGGTTGAGCGGGCGGTGGCTGCGACAATGGGTTCGTGAGCAAGACGGACCTGCCCTCGTTCGAACTGGTCACCGAGGCCGACCGGATCATCATCTCCGAGCAGCTCGGACGGCCCGCGCGTGCGCTGCGGGCGGTGGCCGCGCGCTGCCCGAGCGGGCACCCGTCCGTCGTGCAGACCAACCCGCGGCTGGAGAACGGCACCCCGTTCCCGACGCTGTACTACTTGACGTGCCCCCGGCTGACGTCGCTGGTCGGGCGGCTCGAGGCGTCCGGGATCATGAAGGAGATGACCGACCGGCTCGCGGTCGATGAGGAGCTGGCGGCGGCCTACCGGCGGGCGCACGAGTCGTACCTCGCCCAGCGGGACGCGCTGGAGCCGCTGGGGCACGAGGTCACGGCGGGCGGCATGCCGGGGCGGGTCAAGTGTCTGCACGTGCACCTCGCGCACAGCCTCGCGATGGGCCCGGGGGTGAACCCCTTCGGCGACGAGACGCTGGAGCTGCTGAAGGACGACTGGCCAAGCGGCGACTGCGCGGCCGGCGCCGCGGAGGGGTAGCCGCCTGGGGTCGTTCGCGGCGGTCCGCCCGTGGGGGCTGGGGTCTGGGTCGGAGGGGGGCGGTTGTGGCGCCCGTACTCGCGGCTCCCGCACTCGCGGGGGAACCAGCGCCCGCTCTCGCGTGAATGGGCCAGTCGCAACCGGGCGAGTGGACGGTTCGATCTCGTGCGAGTGGGTCAGTCGTGCTCGCGTGAGTGGACCGTTCGGTCCTGCGGGAGCGGACCGTTCAACCCCGCGTGAGTGGACCAGTCGTAACCATGCGAGCGGACCGGCTCGCAACCGCGCGAGTGGACGGCTCGCACTTGTGCGAGTGGGCCAGTGGCAACCGCGTGAGTGGGCCGTTCGTTCCCGCGTGAGTGGGCCAGTCGTAGCCGCGTGAGTGGGCCGTTCGCCGCTTGAAAGGTCCGTTCAACGGCACGCGGCTGGGCACCTCGCGCTCAACGAGATTCCCCCTCGCTCACCCACGAATGGTCCGTTCGTACGAGCCAAAACCCGCATCCGGCCGACAAGAACCGCCACCGGCTTTGGAACTTCCGGCTAACACTTCCGCCCCCTCGCCGCGATGCACCATGCAGTAACACGGACTTCACATCCTGCCGTTCAGCATCGGATGTGTCGTCTGCTCGGGGAGGGAAGAGAATGTGCGCCGGACTCGTGTGAGGGCTGCCCGCCGCAAGGCGCGAAGAATCGGCCTCGCCCACAAGACCACGCTCGCCGCGATGGGGGGCGTCCTCGCCGTCATCCCGGCCGGCCTGGCAGGCGGGGGCACCGAGACCTGGTCGACCACCACGCCGGTCGACCAGACCCGCGCGATCGGCCCAGTACAAGGGTCGCCACCGGAGATCCTGCGCGTCAGCGTCAACGGCGAGCTGCCCAAACCGCCGGAACCAGTGCCCGCCGAGGAACTCCCCGCCGGCCCGCTCGGCATCCCCGGCACCGCGCTCAAGGCCTACCGCAACGCCGCCGACCTGATGACGCGGGAACGACCCGAGTGCCACATCGACTGGGCGCTGATCGCGAGCATCGGCCGCATCGAGTCCAACCACGCGCGCGGCGGGTACGTCGACGCGAACGGCACCACCCGCGAGCCCATCCTCGGCCCGCAGCTCAACGGCGTCGGCCCGGTGGCCGCGATCCCGGACAGCGACGACGGCCGCTGGGACCGCGACACGGTGTGGGACCGCGCGGTCGGCCCCACCCAGTTCATCCCGACCACCTGGAACTTCTACGCCGCCGACGGCAACCACGACGGCGTCGCCGATCCGAACAACATCTACGACGCCACCCTGGCCACCGCGCGCTACCTGTGCTCCGGCGGACTGGACCTCGCCGACCCGGCCCAGCTGCGCGCCGCCATCTACCGCTACAACAACTCCGACGCCTACGTCGAGACCGTGATCCGCTGGGCCGAGGCCTACCGCAGCGGCGTCGCGCTGCTGCCGGACAGCGACGTGCCGATCGGCGCGCCCTCCGCGACCGCCGTCCCCACCCCGCCCGCGGTGACGCCGCCGCCGACGATCCTCGCGGCCCCACCGGTCACCACCCCGTCCTCGCCGGCCGGGCGCACCGACCTGAACACCACCACGACCACCGGCAGCACCACGACGACCACGACCACGACAACCACGACGACGACCACGCCACCGGAAACCTCGCCGACCTGCGAGACCACCACGTCGCCGACCTCGACGACCACCACCACGACACCCCCGGCATCGGAGACGCCGTCGCCGTGCGCGCCGCCGGAGACGGGCGCGGAGACCTCGACCACGGGATCGACGACCGGGCCCACCCCGTAGGGTGGGCGCATGCCCCGTGTTGCCGCGATCGACTGTGGAACGAACTCCATCCGTCTGCTGGTGGCCGAGCTGACCGAGCGTCACGACGGCACCTTCGACCTGCGTGACCTGCATCGGGAGATGCGGATCGTGCGGCTCGGGCAGGGCGTGGACGCCAGCGGCCGGCTGGCTCCCGAGGCGCTGCAGCGCACCCGTGACGCGCTGACGGACTACACCATCGCCGCGCGCCGCAAGGGCGTGGAGAAGGTGCGCATGGTCGCCACCTCGGCGACCCGCGACGCGAGCAACCGCGACGAGTTCTTCGCGATGACGCGCGAGGTGCTGGGCGTCGAAGCCGAGGTGATCTCCGGCGACGAGGAGGCCCGGCTGTCGTTCCTGGGCGCGGTCGGCGAGCAGGACCCCGACGACGGGCCGTTCCTGGTGGTCGACGTCGGCGGCGGCTCGACCGAGCTGGTGCTCGGCGACTGGGACGGCAAGCGCGCCTCGATCACCGCGGCGAAGTCGGTGGACATCGGCTGCGTGCGGATCACCGAGCGGGCGCTGCAGTCGGACCCGCCCACCTCCAACGAGATCGTCGCCGCGCGCGAGTTCGCGACCGGCGTGCTGGCCGAGGCGTTCGACGTGGTGGACGTGTCGAAGGCCCGGACGTGGATCGGTGTCGCGGGCACGGTGACCACGCTGTCGGCGGTGGCGCAGGACCTGCCCGAGTACGACTCGGAGCGGACGCACCTGTCGCGCCTGACCCCGGCCGACATCACGCGCGTGTCCGGGCAGCTGCTGGAGGCCGACCACGAGGCGCGCGCCACGAACCCGGTGATCCACCCCGGCCGGGTGGACGTCATCGGCGGCGGCGGGCTGATCGTGCAGATCCTCGCCGAGGAGATCGGCCGCCGCGGCGGGCCGGCCGAGCTGGTCGTCAGCGAGCACGACATCCTCGACGGTATCGCGCTCTCGCTCGTCTGAGCCACGGTTCGCCAGACCCGGCTCACGTCGGCCGCGGGGAGGCCGGCGGCAAGGCACTCGAACTCGGCGCCGTCATGATCGACGGCACCCCCAATCCGGACGCGGCGGCCGGTTGCCGCCGGCGATGCGCAACCGCCACGGCCTGGTCGCCGCCGGGGGCGATACCGGCGAAGCCCGTGAGGCCGAGCAGCGCCCGGTTCGGCGAGGCCGGGCAGATCGCCGGGGCCGGTGCCGCCGAGCGCGCGGCCTGTTCGGCACCCGACGAAGGTAGGGTTTTCGTACCGGTTCGCCTGTTCGCGGAGGTAACTTCCTCTTCACCCTGATGAGGAGGAGTTCCTTGAGACGAACCAGGTTGCTCGTCGCGGCGCTCGCGGTCCCGCTGATCGGCGGGGCCGTCGTTCTTCCCAGCGCGAGTGCCCAACCCGCCGCGCCGTCCGGGCCGGTCACGGAGTTCACCGTGCTGGCCGCCGGTGAGCAGAGTGTCGCCGCCGCCGAGCAGGCGATCCGCGACGCCGGCGGAACCGTGTTGCGCACCAACCGCGCGGTCGGCCTGATCACCGCGAGCGCCCCGGCGAACGGTTTCGTGCAGCGCGTGTCGGCCGACGACGACGTCTACGGCGCGGCGAAGGCGACGGCGATCGGCCAGGCGCCCACCGGCAGGGTCGCGCCGAAGCGGTCCGACGTGGAAAAGGAAGGCCGTCAGGCGCCGAGGAGCCGCGGCGCGACCACCGCCACCGGCACCGACCCGCTGGACGACCAGCTGTGGGGCCTGAAGTCGGTGCGCTCGGACATGGCGCGCACCGTGCAGCCGGGCGACAAGCGCGTCAAGGTCGGCGTCATCGACACCGGCGTCGACGGCTCGCACCCGGACATCGCGCCGAACTTCGACCGCGCCGCGTCCCGCAACTTCACCCGCGACATCCCGGCCGACCCGACCGGCGCGGTCGTGGACGGGCCGTGTGAGTTCCGCGGCTGCGTCGACCCCGCCGACCACGACGACAACGGGCACGGCACGCACGTCGCCGGCACGATCGCCGCGGCCGCGGACGGGTTCGGCATCTCCGGGGTCGCCCCGAACGTGACGCTGGTGAACCTGCGCGCCGGCCAGGACGCCGGGTACTTCTTCCTCCAGCCGGTCGTCGACGCCCTGACCTACGCCGGCGACGCGGGCATCGACGTCGTCAACATGTCCTTCTACGTGGACCCGTGGCTCTACAACTGCGCCGCGAACCCGGCCGACTCGGCCGAGCAGCAGATGGAGCAGCGCACCATCACCGAGGCCGTGACGCGGGCGATGAACTACGCCTACCGCAAGGGCGTCACCGAGGTCGCGGCGCTGGGCAACCAGCACACCGACCTGGGCGCCCCGCAGCCGGACACGACGAGCCCGGACTACCCGGCGTCGTCGAACCACCCCCGCACGATCGACAACGCGACCTGCCTGTCGCTGCCGGTCGAGGGGCCGCACACCATCGGGGTCTCCGCGTTCGGCCCGTCCGGCGCGAAGGCGGACTACTCGAACTACGGCACCGAGCAGATCTCGGTGTCCGCGCCGGGCGGCTTCTTCCGCGACGGGTTCGGCACGGACTGGTACCGCACCAACGAAAACCAGATCCTGTCCGCGTACCCGCGCAACGTGGGCGTCGCGGAGGGCATGATCGACGCGGACGGCAACGTGACTCCCGACGGTGCGGCCGCGGGCGTGCAGAAGGCGGTCACGAAGGACGGCCGGGTCGCGTACTACCAGTTCCTGCAGGGCACGTCGATGGCCGCCCCGCACGCGACGGGGGTGGCGGCGCTGATCGTGTCCGAGTACGGCCGGGCGGGCCGCGGCGGTCTCACGATGAGCCCGGACGCGGTGCAGCGGGTGATCGAGGGGACGGCGGCGGAGATCCCGTGCCCGGTGCCACCGACGGTGGACTACCTGGACGAAGGCCGCGACGCGACGTACACCGCGACCTGCCAGGGAACGCCTTCGTTCAACGGCTTCTACGGCCACGGAGCGGTGGACGCGTACGCAGCGGTGACCCGGGGAGCCGCGTACCTGCGCGGCTGAGGTGTCGAGGGGCCGCTCCGGGGAGCGTGGATGCCCCGGGGCGGCCGCCCAAGAGCGCCGTCACGGCAGGTCAGCAGGGCTATACTTCTCGGACGCGATCACCGGTTCCGGACCGGGAAAGTGAGGAGCGGCCATGCGGCATCGCCCGTACATCTTCGCCGTGACACCGGTGTGCTCGTCCGTCACCGCGCTCGCACTGGGCTGGCCCGCGTGGGTCGCCTGGTTGCTCGGCGTGCTGGCCGTGGTGAGCGTCGCGGTCGAGACCGTTCGCTGGCGCGAGGAGCGCGGCTGACCGCGCGATGAGTATCGCGGTGGGCCGTCCCACCGGCGGTGGAGCTCCCGTGGTGGCGGGGCGGCCCTTCTCGCGTTCAGCGGTCCGTGTACTTGATCGCGGTCAGGGTGATCACCGTGTCCGCGGTGACCTTGGTGCCCGCGGGCGGGTCCTGGCCGACCTGAACCCAGTTGCTGTCGACGACGAGCACCCGGCCGAGGCCCTTCCCGTCGACTTCGCGCAGGTTGTACAGGCCAGCGGCCTGCATCGTGTCCTGGGCCTGCTGGTGGTTCAGCCCGGACACGTCAGGCACGGTGATCAGCTCGGCCGAGCCGGCCGTGGTGCGTGCCGCGGAACTCGGTGCGCTCGCCCGAGCCGCCGAACTGCTCGCGGTCGGTCCGCCCGGCGTTCCCGGCGAGGTTCCGGCTCCGCACGCACCGACGGTCGCCAGGAGCACAACCGCTCCGGGCGCGGCCGCCCACCGCCATGTTCTCCTGTTGCGCTCCCGCATAGCCGCCTCTCGGGGTTGATCAACGTTCACCCAAGGTGTGTCGGGACGGCGGGAACGGTCGTTTCACCGAATTGAACACCGTTCTTGATCCGTTATCGCGAGTCGGGGGCCGCCTCGAACCGCGAGGCGGCCCCCGACTCGTCAGCGGTTGCTGCTCGACCGCACGAAGTCGGCCAGGTCCTTCGACTGCTGCACGCGCGACGGTTCGTGCACGTACATCATGTGCCCGGCCGGGTAGTAGGCCGACTCGATGTTGCTCCGCAGGTTCTCCGGGATCTGCAGGTGCGCCAGGACGTGCTCGGCCGCGTAGTAGGGCGTCGCGCCGTCGTAGTAGCCCAGGGCCACGTGCACCTTCAGGTGGGGGTTCGCCCGCATCGCCGCGCTGAGCGCCTCCACCGCCGACACCGCGCGGCCCTCGAACTCCGAGTAGGACCAGTTCCGCACCACGTCCATCGACAGGACCTCGTACGGCAGGTCGTTCTCGTACCCCAGCTCGGACCGGACGTAGTGGTTGAAACCAGCCGAATACGCCCCGATGATCCGCGACACCGACGCGTCGTCGCTCATCAGCTCGCGTCCGCCGTCCGGCTCCCACGTCGTGAAGCGGCCGTCCATCCGGCCCGTGGTCAGCCCGCGCTCCCGCAGCAGCTCGGTGAAGAACCGCACGTGCTCGATCCGCAGGTTGACCCGGTCCACATAGGACTCGTCCAGCCCGGTCAGCGACGCCAGCTTGCGCACCGCCGCCGCCTTCTCCTCCGGTGTCAGCCGCGAACCCCGCTGCAGCGCCCACGGCAGCTCGCGCGCGGCGAACTCCTCCGCCTCGGCCAGCACGTCGGCCAGCTTCCGCTTGCCGTGCTTGCCGTGGTAGTGCGCGATCGCCGCGTACGTCGGCACGAACAGCGGGTACGGCTGGTCGTTGCCCTCGGTGAAGCGGATCGTGCCCATGTCCAGCACGGAACTGATGAGCATCAGCCCGTTCAGGTAGAACCCGTGCCGCTCCTGCAGGTGCCCGGCCAGCGCCGCCGCGCGCAGCGTGCCGTACGACTCGCCGGCCAGGTACTTCGGCGACAGCCACCGCCCGTTGCGCGACGTCCACAGCCGGATGACCTCCGCGACCGCTTCCACGTCCGCGGTGAACCCGTGGAAGTCCTTGGCGCTCTCGCCCTTCTTCGGCCGCGAGTAGCCGGTGGACACCGGGTCGATGAACACCAGGTCGCTGTGCACCAGCAGCGTCTCCGGGTTGTCGGCCACCCGGTACGGCGGCGGCTCGGGCGAGTCGACGTCGCCGGAGACCACCCGGCGCGGCCCCAGCACGCCCATGTGCAGCCACACGCTCGCCGAGCCCGGGCCGCCGTTGAAGGCGAACGTCACCGGCCGCGAACCCGGCTCCGCGCCGTCGAGCGTGTAGGAGGTGAGGAACACCTCGGCCTTGGCGGCGTGCCCGTCGAACTTGCCGTCGGTGTGCACTTCCTTGCGCAGCACGATTCGTCCGGTCTGCGCGGTGTAGGACAGTTTGCGCCGCTTGACGGTGAGCGTGTGCTGGGTGGTGACGAGGTCGTCGCTCGGTTCGGGCGCGGCCTCGGTCTTCGTCTCCTCTTCGGGGGTTTCCGGCATGATCGCCAACCTAGCGGAGCACACTGACGATGTGACCCGACGAAAGCTCCACACCCTGGCCGAACTGGACACGGCGGTCACCGGGTGCCGCCGCTGCCCGCGCCTGGTGGCCTGGCGCGAGGAGGTCGCCGCGACCAAACGGGCCGCCTTCGCCGACTGGACGTACTGGGGACGGCCGGTGCCCGGGTTCGGGCCGGCGGACGCGTCGCTGGCCATCGTCGGGCTCGCGCCCGCCGCCCACGGCGCCAACCGCACCGGCCGCATGTTCACCGGTGACCGCTCCGGCGACTTCCTCTACCAGGCGCTTTACGACCTGGGCCTGGCTTCCCAGCCGACCTCGACCCACATCGGCGACGGCCTGGAACTCAAGGGCGTGCGGATCACCGCGCCGGTCAAGTGCGCCCCGCCGGCCAACAAGCCGCTGCCGTCGGAGCGGGACAACTGCCGTCCCTGGCTGGTGCGGGAGTTCGAGCTGTTACTTCCGACACTCCGCGCGGTCGTCGTGCTCGGCGCGTTCGGCTGGCAGGCGCTGCTGCCGGTGCTCGCGCAGACCTGGACGGTGCCGAAACCGGCGCCCAAGTTCGGCCACGGCGCTCACTTCGTCCTGCCGGGGACCCCTGATCTTCACCTTTTTGGGTCATTTCACGTCTCGCAGCAGAACACTTTCACCGGACGCCTCACCCCGGCCAAGTTGCGGGACGTGCTGGGCCGTGCGGGCGCGGTGGCCGGGCTCCTCTGAATCGTTTCGCGCTGGTCCGCGACCCTGGTCACAGGTGGGGAGGGTCTACGCGCGCCCGGCTTGTGGGAGTGGGAAGATGTGTCTATGGCCGCAGCGAAGTCGGAACCGACTCGGATCCTCATTCTGGGTGGCGGTTACGTCGGGCTCTACACCGCGTTGGGACTCCAGAAGAAGCTCCGCGCCAACGAAGCCTCCGTGACGATCGTCGACCCTCAGCCGCACATGACCTATCAGCCGTTCCTGCCGGAAGCGGCGGCTGGGGCCATCGAACCGCGCCACGTCGTGGTGCCGCTGCGGCGAGTGCTCAAGCGTTGCCACGTGCTCACGGCGCGGGTCAACAAGATCGAGCACGAGCGCAAGACCGTCACGGTCGAGGCCGCCGACGGGCACATCGAGCAGCTGAACTACGACGTGCTCGTGGTCGCGCTCGGCGCCGTCGCCCGGCTGCTGCCGATCCCCGGCCTGGCCGAAGAGGGCATCGGCATCAAGACCATCGGTGAGGCCATCTACCTGCGCAACCACGTGCTGACCAAGCTCGACGAGGCGGCCAGCACGCTGGATCCGGAGCTGCGCAAGCGCCTGCTCACCTTCACCGTCGTCGGCGGCGGGTTCGCGGGCATCGAGGCGCTGGCCGAGCTCGAGGACATGACCCGGTTCGCGACGCGGTACTACGAGAACATCCAGCCGGAGGACATCCGCTGGGTGCTGGTCGAGGCCGCCGGCCGGATCCTGCCCGAGGTCCGTGAGACCCTCGGCGTGTGGACGGTCGAGCAGCTGGAGAAGCGCGGCATCGAGGTCTACCTGTCGACCGCGGCGAAGTCGTTCGAGAACGGGCACGTCGTGCTGTCCGACGGCACCGAGTTCGACAGCGACACGATCATCTGGACCGCGGGTGTGAAGGCCAACCCGGTGCTGGCCAACTCGGACCTGCCGATCGACAAGCGCGGCCGCGTCGAGGCGACCGCCGCGCTGCAGGTCGTCGGCCACCCGGACGTGTGGACCGCGGGTGACAACGCGGCCGTGCCGGACCTGTCGCGCACCGAGTCCGACCCGACGGCCACCTGCCCGCCGAACGCGCAGCACGCGGTCCGGCAGGCGCGGCACCTGGCGAAGAACATCATCAAGGTGCTGCGCGGCGGCCAGCCGACGGACTACTTCCACAAGAACCTCGGTGCGGTGGCCGGGCTGGGCCTGCACAAGGGTGTGGCGGACGCGCTGAACCTGAAGATCAAGGGCTTCCCGGCCTGGCTGTTCCACCGGGGCTACCACCTCAAGGCGATGCCCACGTTCAACCGCAAGGTGCGCATCCTGCTGGACTGGATGCTGGGCGGCCTGTTCCGGCGTGAGGTCGTGTCGCTGGGGCAGATCAACAACCCGAAGGAAGAGTTCGCGCGGGCTTCGAAGTCCTGACCTGCGGTGCGGGCCGGGATGTGCTGACCTGCGCTGGGGTCGCGGGCACCGTTCGCTTAGGCTGACGGTGCCCCCGTAGCCCAACCGGCAGAGGCAGTCGACTTAAAATCGATTCAGTGCGGGTTCGAACCCCGTCGGGGGCACTGAACCGCAGGTCAGCGGGCTGGGGCTGAGGATCGTCGGCCCCCCGGTCCCGGGGACTCACAGGAAGTGGTGTTCTCGGGTAACGACATCGCGCTTGGACCGCACCCGGCGTCTTCAGGTCGCCTCGGCTGCATTGCGCCTTGCGCGTCGGGGTCCGAGGGAGGATGTTCCCGTGGCGATGGCGGATGAATCCGGATCGTTGAGCGACCACGAGTTGAGCTCGATCGAAGCCCGGATCAACGCGACCACTCCGGGGCCTTGGTACTTCCACCTCCTCGACGACGACTGGGCGATGAACCTCGTGGCGATCAGCACGATCCCTGACGAGGAGCATGTCGGCGACCGGGCGAACTTCGACCCCGGGACGGTCATCGCCGCCACGTTGGTCCAGCACCCGCGGTACGTGTGCGGTGCCGACGAGCGGTGGGACGAGAACGCCCGCTTCATCGCTGCGGCCAGAACCGACGTGCCACGGCTCATCGCCGAGGTCAGGCGGCTTCGCCGGCTCGTGCGCGACGAGTCGGCCTGAGGTGGAGTGGCGGCGCGCTCAGCGGCCGAAGATCCGGTTTCGCACCTCGGCGGCCTCCTCGCCGTCCAGCCAGGCGATCGTGAGTTCGCGGCCGTAGAAGTCGAAGGTGCCGGAGGACAGCTCGGCCACCGCCTCCTCGATGTCGAGCCAGCCGCCGTCGCTCCAGGTCCACTCGCCGTCGGTGAGCACCTCTGCCCACCAGTTGAGCCGCTCCTGGCCCGCGGACCACCGGCGGCGCCACCACGGGCCGAGGGCCTCGTACCAGACGTCCGCGACCAACATCAGGTAGCCCGCCGGGTGGCCGTCCGAGTCGAGCAGCCGCGCGACGCGCTCGCGGTAGGGGGCCAACCGGTGGTCGGACACCTCCGGCGAGTTGGCGATGTGGGTCCGCAGCCTCACGTGATCAGTATGAGACCTGCTCCCTGTCCTCGAACAGCGCTGTTCCGACGTCGCGCGGCTGACCGCGGGGGCGCCCACTCCGCCGCCCTGGGACCGGCTGCTCAGGCTCGCGCTGGTGTGGGGTCGCGGGGCTGATCGACCTCCTGGAACATCTGGCCGAGGCCGGGGCAACCCAGCGGATCCGGCATCGCGCACGGCGGCTTGGCAAGAGTGTCCGCAAGAAGCCGCGGGATGACGCGATCACCCAGCTGCTCCGGCAGCGCGACGGCGTCCTGACGCGTGCCGTGCTGCGGGACGGGACGCGGGTGGACGTGGAACTTCGCCTGGGGCATCGAGGATCCGGCGAATCCCTACGCCCCTGAAAGCAGCTCGCGTAGCTTTTCCAGCACCGCTGGGTCCTCGATCGTCGACGGGATTGGTTCCGAGCGGCCTTCCACGATGCCCCGGATCGACTTGCG
The DNA here is from genome assembly GCF_023376025.1 of Amycolatopsis thermalba. Lineage (NCBI taxonomy): Bacteria > Bacillati > Actinomycetota > Actinomycetes > Pseudonocardiales > Pseudonocardiaceae > Amycolatopsis > Amycolatopsis thermalba. The sequence continues at coordinate 6,745,153 of NZ_CP091196.1, read as the reverse complement.
CAGGATCTTTCCCGACCTCGTCTTCGGTAGCGCGTCGACGATCGTCACGGAGCGGAAGGCTGCTACGGCACCGATGTCGCGGCGGACGGCGGCTACCAGTTCCTCCTCCAGGCCCTCCGCGGACGCGCCCGCCTTCAGCACCACGAAACCCCGCGGCAACTGGCGCTTCAACGAATCCGCCACCCCGACCACCGCGCACTCCGCCACCGCGGGATGCGCCGCCAGCACCGCCTCCATCGCACCCGTCGACAGGCGGTGGCCGGCCACGTTGATCACGTCGTCCGTCCGGCCCATCACGAACAGGTAGCCGTCCTCGTCGACATATCCACCGTCGCCGGTCAGGTAGTAGCCGGGATAGCGGGACAGGTATGACGAGAGGTACCGCTCGTCGTCGTTCCACAGGCCCAGCAGCGTGCCCGGCGGCAGCGGCAACCGGACGCACACCGCGCCCTCCGACCCACGCGGCACCTCCTCGCCGGACTCCGACAGGATCCGCACGTCGTACCCCGGCATCGGCACGCTCGGCGAACCCGGCTTCAACGGCAGCGGCTCCAGGCCACGCGGGCTGGCCGCGATCGCCCACCCCGTTTCGGTCTGCCACCAGTGATCCACCACCGGCACGTCCAAAGCCGAAGAAGCCCACTGGTACGTCTCCGGATCCAGCCGCTCGCCGGCCAGGAACAGCGTCCGCAACGAAGGCATCGCACGCAGCAACGAGCCCGACGGGTCCACCTTCTTGATCGCCCGCATCGCCGTCGGCGCCGTGAACAGCGCCTTCACCCCGTACTGCGAGATCACCCGCCAGAACGCCCCGGCATCGGGCGTGCCGACCGGCTTCCCCTCGTACAGCACGGTCGTCGCGCCCGCCAGCAGCGGTCCGTACACGATGTAGGAGTGCCCGACGACCCACCCGACGTCGGACGCGGTCCACCACACGTCCCCCGGCCCGATGTCGTAGATGTTCGCCATCGACCACGCCAGCGCGACCGCGTGACCACCGTTGTCCCGCACCACACCCTTCGGCTTGCCCGTCGTCCCCGACGTGTACAGCACGTACAACGGGTCCGTCGCCGCAACCTCCACACAGGACACTGGAGACGCCGACTCCACCAACGCGTTCCAGTCGTGCTCGCCCGGCCGGAGCGTCGCCCGCACGTGCTCCCGCTGGAACACCACCACCTCGGGCGATTCACCGGACAACGCCACCGCTTCGTCCACAATGGGCTTGTACTCGATCACCCGCGTCGGCTCGATGCCGCACGATCCGCAGACCACGACCTTCGGTCGCGCGTCGGCGATCCGCACCGCCAGCTCCTTCGGCGCGAACCCGCCGAACACCACCGAGTGCACCGCGCCCAGCCGCGCGCACGCCAGCATCGCGATCACCGCCTGCGGGATCATCGGCAGGTAGATCACCACCCGGTCGCCGCGCCGGACACCGAGCCCGCGCAGCGCACCGGCGAACCGCGACGCCTCGTCCAGCAACTCGGAATACGTGTACCGCGCGGAAGAACCGGTCACCGGCGAGTCGTAGATCAACCCGTCCCGGTCGCCGTGCCCGGCCCGGACGTGCCGGTCCAGCGCGTTGTAGCAGGTGTTGAGCCTGCCGTCGGGGAACCACCGGTACCAGGGCGGGCGCGCGGCGTCCAGTGCGCGACCCGGCTGCCGTGACCAGCTGATCGCCGAAGCGGCCGCCAGCCAGAAGCCCTCCGGATCACGCAGACTCTCCTCGTAGACGCCGGCGTACCCGCCCATGCCCGTCCTTTCAGTCCAATCGAGACAACTCTTCGTCGGTCAGCAACCGCGACCGGATCAGGAACCGCACACCCTCCGGGGCCTCCAGCGAGAACCCGCTGCCCCGGCCGGGCACCACGTCGATGGTCAGGTGCGTGTGCTTCCAGTACTCGAACTGGGCGGCCGACATCCACACCGGGATCGGATCCGGCACGCCGGCGACCGTGAGATCGCCGAGGTGCACGTCGGACCCACCGGTGCGGAACTCCCCGGCCGGGTAGCACATCGGTGCGCTGCCGTCGCAACACCCACCGGACTGGTGGAACATCAGCGGACCGTGCCGTCCGGCCAGCCGCCGCAGCAGGTCGGCGGCGGCGTCGGTGAGATCCACCCGGCTCATGATCAGAAGAATCCCTGCGCGTCCGGCGAGTACGACACCAGCAGGTTCTTCGTCTGCTGGTAGTGGTCGAGCATCATCTTGTGCGTCTCGCGCCCGATGCCGGACTGCTTGTAACCACCGAACGCCGCGTGCGCCGGGTAGGCGTGGTAGCAGTTCGTCCACACGCGACCGGCCTGGATCTCCCGGCCGGCGCGGAACGCGGTGTTCCCGTCACGCGACCAGACACCGGCGCCCAGCCCGTACAGCGTGTCGTTGGCGATCTTGATGGCGTCGTCGTAGTCGTCGAACTTCGTCACCGACACGACCGGGCCGAAGATCTCCTCCTGGAAGATCCGCATCTTGTTGTCCCCGGCGAAGACCGTCGGCTGGATGTAGTAGCCGCCGGACAGCTCGCCGCCGAGGTCGGCCTTGCCGCCGCCGGTGAGGACCTGCGCGCCCTCCTGCTTGCCGATGTCGATGTAGGACAGGATCTTCTCGAACTGGTCGTTGGACGCCTGCGCGCCGATCATCGTGTCGGTGTCCAGCGGGTGGCCCTGCTTGATCTTCTCCACCCGGGCGACGCCGTCCGAAACGAACCGGTCGTAGATGGACGACTGGATCAGCGCCCGCGACGGGCAGGTGCAGACCTCGCCCTGGTTGAGGGCGAACATCGCGAAGCCCTCCTGCGCCTTGTCGTAGAACGCGTCCTGTTCGGCCGCGACGTCGGCGAAGAAGATGTTCGGGCTCTTGCCGCCCAGCTCCAAGGTGACCGGGATGATGTTCTCGCTGGCGTACTGCATGATCAGCCGGCCGGTGGTGGTCTCCCCGGTGAAGGCGACCTTGCGGATGCCCTTGTGCTGGGCCAGCGGCTTGCCCGCCTCGACGCCGAACCCGTTGACGACGTTGATCACGCCGGCCGGGACCACGTCCGCGATCAGGCTCAGCAGCACGTGGATCGAGGCCGGGGTCTGCTCGGCCGGCTTGAGGACCACGCAGTTGCCCGCGGCCAGCGCGGGCGCGAGCTTCCAGGTCGCCATCAGGATCGGGAAGTTCCACGGGATGATCTGGCCGACCACGCCGAGCGGCTCGTGGAAGTGGTAGGCCACGGTGTCCGCGTCGATCTGCGAGATACCGCCCTCCTGGGCGCGGATGGCGCCGGCGAAGTAGCGGAAGTGGTCGATGGCCAGCGGGATGTCGGCGGCCAGGGTCTCGCGGACCGGCTTGCCGTTCTCCCAGGACTCGGCGACCGCGAGCTTCTCGAGGTTGGCCTCCATCCGGTCGGCGATCTTGAGCAGCACGGCGGCGCGCTCGGCGGGGGAGGTGCGGCCCCACGCGACGGCGGCGCCGGTGGCCGCGGCGACCGCGCGGTCGACGTCCTCGGCGGTGCCGCGCGCGACCTCGGTGAAGGTCTTGCCGGTGACCGGTGTCGGGTTCTCGAAGTACTCGCCCTTGGCCGGCGGGACGTACTCGCCGCCGATGAAGTGGTCATACCGCGGTTCGAACGCGACGACGCTGCCGGTTTCGCCCGGCGCGGCGTACTTCGTCATGAGCCTGCCTCCTGGATCGGGTGTTCGGTGCGAACGGCTTCGGCGCACCGGGCGCCAAGCTAGGGAAGGCGACGTTGCAGCGTCGTTGCAACGGTTGCCGAATCCGCGATCCGCCCGGCATGCTGCTGGGGCCAGTCCCGCCGACGCCGCCGGAGTGCTGAATGGACGCCGAAACCGTGAACACCGCCCCCACGGCGCTGCACCTGGCGTCGGATCCGATGGCGCAGTTCGAAGTGCTGCAACAGGTTCGCGAAGCAACCCTGAGTGGTTCCCGCGCGCCCGTGTCACCCCGTCCGGTGATTCACGAATCCTGGCAGCGGTCACTCGCCGCGCACATCGATCCGGACGACTTCCGGCCGCCGATCGTCTACGCACCCGACGAGGTGGCCGACGTCCGCGACGCCCACCCGTTGCACGCCGTTCTGCCGACCCTGCGCGAACTGCTGGGCAGCATCGCCGACGAGTCCCGCCACGTCATGATCGTCACCGACGCCGACGGCACGATCCTGTGGCGCGAGGGCCCGGCGAGCCTGTGCAGCCAGGCGGACCCGGTCGGGCTGTGCGAGGGGACCGGCTGGTCGGAACGGGCGATCGGCACCAACGCGATGGGCACCGCGCTCGCGCTGGACGCCCCGGTGCAGATCTACTCGGCCGAGCACCTGGTGCGGACCTACCACGGCTGGACCTGCGCGGCGGCCCCGATCCACGACCCGGACACCGGCGACCTGCTCGGCGCGATCGACGTCAGCGGCCTGCTCGACACGCTGCACCCGGCGACGATTTCGCTGGTCAACGCCACCGCGCAGCTCGCGGAGAGCCACCTGCGGCGGCGGATGGAGTGGCTGGACGGCCAGCTGCTGACGAAAAACATGCCGCACCTCGCGCGGCTGCGTGGCGAGCCGGGCGCGCTGCTCACCCCGACCGGGCGGGTGATCGCCGCCGACCGGCTCGGGCGCCTGCCGAAGCGGGTCGCGGTGGACGCCGACCGGGTGCTGCTCGACGACGGCCGGGAGGCGCACGTCGAGCCGCTGCCGGAGGGCTACCTGCTGCGGGTCCGGTCGACGACGGCCACGCGGCGGCCGACGCTGGAGCTGTCCTTCCTGGGTGACAACCCGGCCGCCGTGATCAACGGCCGCGAGCTGCCGCTCACCCTGCGGCGCGCGGAGATCCTGGCCCTGCTCGCGCTGCACCCGTCCGGGCTGACCGCCGAGCAGCTGGCGTTCCAGCTCTACGGCGACGACGGCAACCCGACGACCGTGCGGGCGGAGATCCACCGGCTGCGCGGCCAGCTCGGCGGCGACGCGATGCGGGCCAAGCCGTACCAGCTGCGCGCCGAGGTCGACGCCGATTTCCTGCGCGTGCGCGCGGCGTTGAACAGCGGTGACGTGGCGGCGGCGGTGGCGGCCTGCCCGGCGCCGCTGCTGAACCGGTCGGACGCGCCGGCCATCCGCGCCGAGCGGGAGCAGCTGGTGGCCGCCGTGCGCGCCGCGGTGCTCGGGCACCCCGGCCCGGACGTGCTGTGGGCGTTCGCGCAGAGCGAGACCGGCCGGGACGACGTCGAGGTGTTCGAGCACCTGACCCGGCGGCTTCCGGCGGCCGACCCCAGGCGGGCCGTCGCGACGGCCCGCCTGGAGTGGCTCCTCGGCGAGGACTAGCTCACGAACTTCTCCTCGGCCACCTGCCGCGCGTGCAGCACGTCGCCGATGAAGAAGTCGTACAGCACGGCCCCGACAACGGCGCCGACCAGCGGGCCGGCGATCGGCACCCACAGGTAGCCGGTCATCGCGGTGTCGCCCCAGCCGGCGAAGAACGCGAACAGCCGCGGCCCGAAGTCGCGCGCCGGGTTGATCGCATACCCGGCGTTCGCGCCGTAGGACAGCCCGATCGCGGCCACCGTGAACCCGATCAGCAGCGGGCCCATCTTGGGGGAGATTGCCTTGTTGCGCGCGTCGATCAGGGCGAGCACCACGACCAGCAGCACGGCGGTGCCCACGACCTGGTCGAGCAGCGGACCGAACCAGTTCGAGAAGTAGGGCGCCGGGACGGTCGCGAAGATCGAGAACGTGGCTTCGCTCTTCGGCGTCCCGGCCGCGGCGTCGAACGCGCTGATCGCCGGGTGGTAAACGGCGTACACGAGCGCGGCGCCGGTGAACGCGCCGGCCAGCTGCGCGCCGCAGTAGCCGGGCACCTTGCGCCACGGGAACCGGCGGCGCACGGCCATCGCGAGCGTCACCGCCGGGTTGAGGTGCGCGCCGCTGACCCCGCCCGCGACGTACACCGCGAAGGCCACGGCGAACGCCCAGCCCCACACGATGAGCAGCCAGTCGCCGGTGCCCTGGAAGATCGTGGTGGCCCCGGCGGTGCGGCCGGAGCCGGGCAGGCCGGCCACGGCCATCGCGACGCACGCGTCGCCGAGCCCGATGAGCAGGAACGTGCCGAAGAACTCGGCGAGCAGATCGCCGCGGCCACCGGTCAGCCGGTTCAGGGCGGAGGGTCGGCGCAGGGGTGCCACATCGGTCACTGGGTCCTCCTTGACGCAGTCGGGTGCCGCACACGATGCGAAGACGCGGGTTGCACCGACGTTGCGCCGCTGCCCCAGCCGCCGTGGCTCGGCGCGGTCGCCGAGGGGGTTTGGGAACGCGCCGGGGGCGGCGAACGCGTCGCCGGGGCGGCGGACTCGTCGCTGGGAGTGGCCGACGCGCCGCTGCGAGGGGGCCGACGCGTCGCCGGGACCGGGGACGAGTGGGAGCACGCCGCGCGAGGCGGCCAACACGCCAGCGGGAGGGGCGAACGCGGCGCCGGGAGGGGCCAGCTCGCCGCCGGGAGCGGCAACTCGCCGCGCGGGAGGTGCCGACTCGCTGCCCGGAATCGCCACACGGCACCCGGGGCGGCGAACTCGGTGCCGGGACCGGGTCGATTCGCCGAGACGAGTGGGGAGCACGCCGCGCGGGTGGCCAACGCGTCTCCTGGGGTTGGTCCCTCCGCTGACGTGCAACGTTGATGCAACGTGACGCCGCTTACGGTCCGGCCCGTGACTACTCCGAGCCAGGTGGACCTCGACCCGGGCCGGGACTACCCGCTCGCGGCGCGGCGCCCCGAACTGCTGAAGACCCCGACCGGAAAACGCCTCGACGAGCTCACCATGGCGGCCGTGCTGGCCGGTGAGGTCGCGCCGGAGGACCTGCGCATCGCGCCGGAGACCCTGCGCCTGCAGGCCCAGATCGCCGAGCGCGTCGGCCGCCCGCAGCTCGCGCAGAACTTCCGCCGCGCGGCGGAGCTGACCGCGCTGCCCGACGAGCTGGTGCTGTCGATCTACAACTCGCTCCGGCCGCGCGCCTCCACCAAGGAACAGCTGGCCGCGATCGCCGACGAGCTGGAAACCACCTACTCGGCGACGCTGTGCGCGCAGCTCGTCCGCGAAGCCGCCGACGTGTACGAACGCCGCGACATCCTGGCACGGGAGGACGGCCGATGACGGGCGCACGGCGGTCCAAGCGGACCGAGGCACTGGAGCAGCGGCCGGTCAACCTCGACGGGTTCGTCGAGGAGTGGCCCGAGGTCGGCATGGTCGCGATGGACAGCCCGTACGACCCGGAGCCCGGCGTCCGCGTCGAGAACGGCGTGATCGTCGAGATGGACGGCAAGCCGCGGGCCGAGTTCGACTTCCTCGACCAGTTCATCGCCGACCACGCGATCGACGCCGAGGTCACTGAGCAGGCGATGGCCGTGCCCGCGGTGGAGATCGCGCACCTGCTGGTCGACCCGCGCGCCACCCGGCAGGACGTGCTCGCGCTGACCCGCGGGCTCACCCCGGCGAAGCTGCTCGAGGTCGTCAAGACCATGAACGTGGTCGAGATGATGATGGCGCTGCAGAAGATGCGCGCCCGCCGCACCCCGGCGAACCAAGCCCACGCGACTAGCGCGCGGGACAACCCGGTGCAGGTCGCGGCCGACGCCGCCGAGGCTTCGCTGCGCGGGTTCCGCGAGCTGGAGACCACGCTCGGCGTCGTCCGGTACGCGCCGCTCGTGGCGATCGCGCTGCAGGTCGGCGCCCAGGCCGGGACGCCCGGCGTGCTGACCCAGTGCGCGCTCGAAGAGGCCACCGAGCTGGAGCTGGGCATGCGCGGGATCACCGCCTACGCCGAGACGATCTCGGTGTACGGCACCGAACCGGTGTTCTGCGACGGCGACGACACCCCGTGGTCCAAGGCGTTCCTCGCCTCGGCCTACGCCTCGCGCGGCATCAAGATGCGGTTCACCTCGGGCACCGGGTCGGAGGTGCAGATGGGCAACGCCGAGGGCAAGTCCATGCTGTACCTGGAGATCCGCTGCATCCTGGTGACCAAGGGCGCCGGGGTGCAGGGCCTGCAGAACGGGTCGATCAGCTGCATCGGCGTGCCCGGCGCGGTGCCGGCCGGGATCCGCGCGGTGCTCGCGGAGAACCTGATCGCGAGCATGGTCGACCTGGAGTGCGCCTCCGGCAACGACCAGTCGTTCTCGCACTCGGACATGCGCCGGGTCGCCCGGCTGCTGCCGCAGCTGCTGCCCGGCACCGACTTCGTCTGCTCGGGCTACTCCTCGACCCCCAACTACGACAACATGTTCGCCGGATCCAATGTGGACGCCGAGGACTACGACGACTGGAACGTGCTGCAGCGCGACCTCCAGGTCGATGGCGGCCTGCGGCACGTGCCCGAGGCGGAGATCCTGGCCGCCCGCAACCGGGCCGCGCGTGCCCTGCAGGGCGTGTTCGCGCAGCTGGACCTGCCGCCGATCACCGACAAGGAGGTCGAGGCGGTCACCTACGCGCACGGCAGCAAGGACCTGCCGCTGCGGGACGTGCTGGAGGACCTCAAGGCGGCCCAGTCGGTGATGGACCGCGGCGTGACCGGCGTGGACATCGTCAAGGCCCTGGACGGCGCCGGGTTCACCGACATGGCCGAGTCGCTGCTGGCCGTGTTGCGGCAGCGGGTGTCCGGGGACCTGCTGCACACGTCGGCGATCCTGACGCCCGAGCTGGAGACGCTGTCCGCGATCAACGACGTCAACGACTACGCCGGCCCGGGCAGCGGTTACCGGCCCACCGGAGCGCGCTGGGAAGAGATGAAACGGCTCCGGCACGTGGTGAGCGCCCAGAACCCCGAGCAGGAAGTCGTCTGAGGAGGAGTGCCATGACGGACACCAGTGTGGGCAGCCGGCGCACGCTCACCCTCGACGAGCGCGGGCCGGCCGGGCCGGGCACGCGCAGTGACGAGGTGGTCATCGGGTTGTCGCCCGCCTTCGGGGACTTCTTCACCAAGACCATCGTGGACATCCCGCACGCCGAGGTGCTGCGCGAGCTGCTCGCCGGCATCGAGGAGCAGAGCGTGCACGCGCGGGTGATCCGGTTCCGCGGCGGCTCGGACCTCGCGGTGATCGCGCACGCGGCGGCGAAGCTGTCCGGATCGGGCATCGCGATCGGCCTGCTGTCCCGCGGCACCACGATGATCCACCAGAAGGACCTGGTGCGGCTGTCCAATCTGGAGCTGTTCCCGCAGGCGCCGCTGATGGACCTGGAAACCTTCCGCAAGGTCGGCCGCAACGCCGCCCGCTACGCCAAGGGCGAGTCGCCGGAACCGGTGCCCTCGCGCAACGACTTCATGGCCCGCCCGCGCTGGCAGGCCAAGGCCGCGCTGTTGCACATCAAGGAGACCGAGTTCGTGGTGCCCGGCGCCGGACCCGTCGAGCTGGACGTGCGGATCCAGCTGGCCGACGCGGGCTGATCGCGATGACGCTCGTGGTTGGCGTCGACATCGGGAACTCGACCACGGAGGCCTGCGTCGCGGAGATCGCGCCGGGCGGGCACGTGACCTACCTGTCCGGCGCGCTGACGCCGACGTCCGGGGTGAAGGGCACGACCGACAACGTGCCCGGAGTGGTCGAGGTCGTGCGGCGGGCGTTGTCCTCCGCCGGGCGTGGGGTGCGTGAGCTGAGCGCGGTGCTGGTCAACGAGGCCACGCCGGTGATCAGCGGCCTGGCGATGGAGACGATCACCGAGACGATCGTGACCGAGTCGACGATGATCGGGCACAACCCGGACACTCCCGGCGGGGTGGGCCTGGGTGTCGGTGAGACCGTCGCGTTCGGATCGCTCGACGGGTGCGTGCCGGGCTCGAAGGTGATCTGCGTGGTCGGGTCCGGAGTGGACTTCGAGGACGCGGCCGCGGGCATCGACGCGGCCGTCGCGCGTGGGGTCGAGGTCACCGGCGCGATCGTGCACGCTGACGACGCGACGCTGATCGCGAACCGGTTGTCGCGGCCGATCCCGGTGGTCGACGAGGTCACGCTGGTGGAGAAGGTGCCGCTCGGGATGCCGGCCGCGGTCGAGGTCGCCGAGCCGGGTCGGACCATCCGGACCCTGTCCAATTCGTACGGGATCGCGACCGTCTTCGACCTGGACGCCGAGCAGACGCGGATGATCGCGCCGGTCGCGCGGGCGCTGGTCGGCAACCGGTCGGCGGTCGTGGTGCGGACGCCCAGCGGGGACGTGACGGGCCGCCGCATCCCGGCCGGCAGCCTGACGCTGATCGGTGAGCAGGTCAACCGGTCCGTGGCGATCGACGCCGGGGCCGCCGAGATCATGGCGACCCTGCGCCGGGTCCGGCCGCTCACCGACGCGACGGGCGAGCCCGGCACCCACGTCGGCGGGATGCTCGCGCGCGTCCGCGACACGATGTCCGAGCTGACCGGCACCGCGGTGGGGGCGGTGCGGATCCAGGACGTCCTGGCCGTGGACACGTTCGTGCCGCAGGAGGTCACCGGCGCGCTGGCCGGCGAGTTCGCGCTGGAGAACGCCGTCGCGCTCGCCGCGATGGTGCGCACCAGCCGGGGACCGATGCGGTTGCTGGCCGAGAAGCTGCGGGAGGCGCTGGGGGTAGAGGTGCTGATCGGCGGCGTCGAGGCCGACATGGCGGTGCTGGGCGCGCTGACCACACCGGGCACCGGGCGGCCGGTCGCGATCCTCGACCTCGGCGGCGGGTCCACCGACGCGGCCGTGGCCGGGGACGGCGTGGTGCGGTCGGTGCACCTGGCCGGGGCCGGGGACCTGGTGACGAAGCTGATCGACTCCGAGCTGGGCCTGGACAACCGCGAGCTGGCCGAGGACATCAAGAAGTACCCGCTGGCCAAGGCCGAGAGCTTCTTCCACGTGCGGATGGAGGACGGCACCGCGCGGTTCTTCGACGAGCCGTTGCCCGCGGAGGCGTTCGCGCGGGTGGTCGTGCTGTCCGAGTCCGGGATGCGGCCGGTGCCGACGCGGCACAACCTGGAGAAGATCCGGCAGGTGCGGCGCGCGGCGAAGCACAAGGTGTTCGTGGTGAACGCGGTGCGCGCGCTGGAGCAGGTGGCGCCGGGCGGGAACCTGCGGCAGATCGGGTTCGTCGTGGTGCTCGGCGGGTCCGCGCTGGACTTCGAGATTCCGGACATGATCGCCGAAGCGGTGGCGGGGATGGGAATCGTGTGCGGGACGGGCAATGTGCGCGGCAGCGAGGGGCCGCGCAACGCGGTGGCCACCGGGCTGGTCGCGAGCCACGCGCTGGCCGTGTCGCTGGAGACGGCGGGCTGATGCGCGGTCCTGCGGTGGTGGTGCGGTGCCGGGACGCTTCGTCGCCCTGGTTGCGGGAGATCCGCGCCGGGATGGAGGAGGAGGGGGTGCCGCTGGTGGTGGAGGAAGTGTCCGCGGGGGACGCGCTCGTCCTGGCGTACGCGGCTGCTTGCCAGTCCACTTTGGATGTGGGGATCGGGGTGGCGGACGAGGTGTGCGTCCACCACGCCAAGCGCCCGGCCGGTTCGCCCGCGCTGACCGGGCCGCTGTCGCGCGCGCGGGTGCTCGGGCACAACGCGGCCCGCATGGTCGTCGGAATTCCGCTCAAGTGAAGGAGGAAACGTGGCACCACGTCTCGCACTGGCCGATGCCCAGCCGGTTCTCGAGGCCGCGCTGGCGAAGGCCGAGGAGATCGGGCAGCCGATGAACGTGGCCGTCGTCGACGACGGCGGGCACCTGATCGCGTTCGCCCGGCAGGACGGCGCGATCCTGGGCAGCATCGACATCGCGATCCGCAAGGCGCGGACGGCGGCGCTGCTGAAGATGACGACGGCCCAGCTGGGGGAGGCCGCCGCGCCGGGCGCGCCGCTGTCCGGGATCGAGGTGACCAACGGCGGGTTGGTGATCTTCGGTGGTGGGATTCCGCTGGTGCGGGGCCGGGAGGTGGTCGGGGCCATCGGGGTCAGCGCGGGCTCGGTCGAGCAGGACACCGAGGTGGCGGAGGCGGGCGTGGCGGCCTTGCCGAAGCGGGGGCGCCGCTGACAGAGTCGGGCCATGACGGTGGCCCGGGAGATCCGCTCGGTCGAGGACGTGCTGCGCCTGCTGGACGGGATGGTGGCACCGGGGATTTCCACCGGCGGGTGGGACGGGTTCTATGCGGACCGGGACGTGCCGTTCTCGGTGGACAAACCGGACGAGAACCTGGTCTCGTGGGTCTCGCAGGGGCTGATTTCGCCGGGGCGAGCGCTGGACGTCGGCTGCGGGCCGGGGCGGAACGCGCGGTGGCTGGCTGAGCAGGGCTTCGAGGTGGACGCGGTCGACATGTCGTCCACAGCGATCGCGTGGGCACGCGAGCGCACGCCGGCCGGCGCGTCGGTGACGTTCCACTGCGGGAACGTGTTCGAGACGCCGTTGCGGGGTGGCTACGACCTGGTCTACGACTCCGGGTGCTTCCACCACCTGGCGCCGCACCGGCGGCTGAGCTATGTCGCGCTGCTGCGGCGCGCGCTGGTGCCGGGAGGCCACTTCGGCTTGGTCGCCTTCGGTGACGGCGGGTCCGCGATGTCCGATTCCGAGGTGTACGCGCAGGGCAGCCTCGGCGGCGGTCTGGCCTACTCGGCGGTGGAGCTGCGTGACATCTTCGCGGAGTTCGACGTGGTGGAGCAGCGGGTCATGGCGGAGCAGCCGGAGGACTCGGCGCTGTTCGGGAAGTCCTTCCTGCGCACCGCGCTGTTTCGCGCGCGGGCGAGCCGAGCGCGGGATGCCCGCGCCACGGTGCTGCGCGGGCTGCTGAGGGCGTACGACCACCGCCGCGAGCTGCTGGACGCGCTCTGGGCGTCCGCGGACCTGGAGTCGGCGCAGGCGGCGGTGGAACGGGTGCTCGACGTCAGCGAACCGCAGGCACGCGCAGTGCTGGACCTGCAGTTGCGCCGACTGACGCCGTGGCAGCGGGAGCTGCTCCGTGAGGAGCTGGATCAGCTGGACGGATAGGGCCACCTACTCCGGCCGCGTGCCCAGCAGGTGGTGCGCCTCCAACGCGATCTGCATCTTCAGCCGCTCCTCCGGGTCGCCCAGCCGGTCGCCGAACAGCTCCGTCAGCTGCGCCACCCGGTACCGCACCGTCTGCGGGTGGATGTCCAGCAGCCGCGCGATTTCCAGTGTGCTTCCGTTGCACTTGAGCCACGCCAGCAGCGTCTCGGCCAGCCGCAGTCGCTGCTTCGGCGTCAGCGAGCCGAACGGGGCCAGCACCCGGGCTGACAGCTCATCCACCAGGAACCGGTCCTGCAGCAGCCACAACGTCGTCAGGTGGTCCGCGCTGTGCACCACCGGCGCGGCCGGGATGACCCCCGCCCGCACCAGTTCCAGCGTCCGCCGCGCCCAGTGCAGCGACGTCGCGGCGTCCGAAACCCGCACCCGCGGGCCCACCGCCGCCCGCCAGTGGGGCATCTCCGCCAGGTCACGCGCCGGGTCGGGCGTGAGCAGGCACGGCGAAGCGCCTTCCAGGTCCAGCAACACGTCCTCGCCGACAGCGGGCGCGAACTGCTCCTCCGCCAACGGTTCCAGCGCCACCACCGTGACCCACTCGGGCACCTCCCACTGCGCGGCCTTCGCCATCGACGCCACCGCCGCGGGGGACGACGGCGGCGTGGCGAGGATCAGCTCCAGCAGCCGTCGCCGCCGCCGTTCCAGCGTGCCCGTCGCGCGCGCCTGGGCCAGCGTGTACCCCTCCACGGAGTACGACGAAATCTCGTCCACGTAGGCGAAGATCGCCTCCGCGCTCACGCACAGCATCGGCACCGGCAGCCGCATCGACTGGCCGAAGCTCGACACGTACCGCCACGCCGCCTGACCACCGGCGCGGTAGGCCGCCTGCAACGAGTTCAGGCTCCCACCGTCGTGGTAGACGCGCCTGCCGACCTCGTGGAACAGCTTGCCCCAGCGGTCCGGTGTGGACCGCGTGTCCTCGATGCTGTCCAGGCAGCTCAGCACGGCCTGCTCGATCGCGCGCACGATCACCTCGCCGAACTGCCCCTCCAGCGGCTTGGCGTACTCGGGCACCGCGTGCTGGATCTCGTCGAGGATCTTCGTCGCCAGCCGGTCCGCGTGCGGACGGAACCGCCGGGCCAGCTCGGCGGGCAGCGAGAACCACAGTCGGCTTGCCTGACTGTTTCCGGCCGTCGTCGCCATGCCCGGAATCAACGCACATCCGCCCAGGCCGCGCAACGCTCGCCGCCGAGACTGTCACGGCTGGACGCACCCGCCGCGGAAAATGTGTCACCGGCAAGCGAAAAACCTCGTCACCCCTGTTCCCGGGCGGACCCCGCGGTTAGGTTGGCGCTCCGGCCAGGTTGGGAGGAGGTGGATGGCAGGACTCGCTTCGCGGTGCTTCCGGCACGCGCCCTGGGTGATCGTCCTGTGGCTGCTCGCCCTCGCCGGTCTTGTGCTCGCCGCGCAGCACACCGGCGCCGCGTACCGGGACACGGTCGCGCTGCCCGCCGCGGACAGCACCAGAGCCGCGGAGCTGCTGCCCACGGGTGACACCGAACGCGTCGTCGTCACCACGCCCGGCACGATCGACGCGGCCAGGGACCAGGTGGACACGCTGATCCGCCGGCTGTCCACTGTGGACCACGTCGTCCAGGTCGCGCCGCCACTCGTGTCGGGCGACCGGCGGACCGCGGTCATCACCGTCACCTTCGACGCGCCCGCCGAACAACTCGGGCCCGAGCTGGCCCGCCAACTCGTCGAAACCGCACAAACGGACAACCTCACCGTCGGCGTCTCGGGCCAGCTCGCCGCGATGACCGTCGGCGCACCCAACCTCGGCAACGCCGGTATCGGCCTGCTCGCGGCGGCGGTTGTCCTGCTGATCACGTTCGGTTCGCTCACGTGCGTGGTGCTGCCGGTGGTGACCGCCGCGGTGTCGGTCGGCTCCGCGCTGGCCGTGGTCGTGTTGCTGTCGCACGTGCTGACCGTGCCGAAGATCAGCACGGAGATCGCCGCGCTGCTCGGGCTCGGCGTGGGCGTCGACTACGCGCTGTTCGTGCTCACCCGCTACCGGCAGGGCCTGCGTGAAGGACTGCCACCGGCGGAAGCGCTGGAACGCGCCGCGGCCACCTCGGGTCGCAGCGTGGTCTTCGCCGGGGTCACGGTCTGCGTCTCGCTGGCCGGCATGTTCACCGTCGGCATGGCGTTCCTCGACGGTATCGCGATCACTTCGGCCGTCTCGGTCGCCCTCACGATGCTGGCGGCGCTCACGCTGCTCCCGGCACTGCTGCGGCTCACCGGCATGCGCACGCTGCCCAGGCATTCCGCGCCGGGCCGCGGCTGGGCCGGGCTGGCCCGCTCGGTCACGCGGCGGCCCGCGCCGTACGCCGTCGCCGCGGTGCTGGTCATCGCGGTGCTGGCGGCGCCCGCGCTGGGGCTGCGGCTGGGCATGCCCGGCGCCGCGCACGATCCACCAGGCAGCCCGACGAAGATCGCCGACACGCTGCTCACCGAGGCGTTCGGCCCGGGCGCGAACGGCCAGCTCGTCCTCGTCCCCGAGCGGCCCGATCCGGCGGCCGCCGAAGCACTCCGCGAGATCGTCGCCACCAGGGCGGGCGTCGCGCCGGGACCCGTCCTCACCGTCACACCCCGCACCGGACCGGACGATCCGGCGACGGCCGAGCTGGTGGGGTGGCTGCGCGAGGTCGCCGGCCCGGGCTGGCACGTCGGCGGCGCGGTCGCCGTGCAGGCCGACTTCTCGGCCGCCGTGACCAGCCGGTTGCCGCTCTTCCTGGCCGCCGTCGTGGCGATTTCGGTGCTGGTACTGGCTCTGGTGTTCCGCAGCGTGCTGATCCCGCTGACGGCGGCGGTGATGAACCTGCTCACCGCGGGCGCGACGATCGGGGTGGTGGTCGCGATGTTCGGCGGTCCGATCGAGCCGTACCTGCCGGTGTTCCTGTTCGCCGGCCTGTTCGGACTGTCGATGGACTACGAGGTCTTCCTGATCTCCCGCATCCAGGAGGAGTGGCGCCGCACCGGGCACACGCGGGCCGCGATCGTCGAGGGACTCGTCTCGACCGGACGGACGATCACCGCGGCCGCGCTGATCATGGCGCTGGTGTTCGCGGCGTTCGCGTTCGTGGACAGCCGGGTGGTGCGTGAGGCCGGCGTCGGGCTCACCGTCGCGGTGCTGCTGGACGCGATCGTGATCCGCTGCCTGCTCGTGCCCGCCGTCATGGTCAAGCTGGGCGCGGCGAACTGGTGGCCCTCGCGCCGGTGTGAGCATCCCGCCGCGCCGATTCCTGCCGCACGTGACAAAGCCGGGCGGATCCGTTGAGCGGCAAGGCTTTGATCGTTAGCGTCGGCCGCATGAAACACCGCGTGACCGCCGTCGTTCTCGCGTTGCTGGGGGCCGTGCTCCCCGGAGTGCCCGCCGCGGCCGAGGGGTTCGACACCGAGTTCCTCGACATCCACGCGGCCGACGGGGTCGCGCTCGGTGCGATGGTGATGGAGCCGTCGTCACCGGGACCGCACCCGCTGGCCGTCCTCATCGGAGCGTGGGGTGGTGGCCGGACGCAGAACATCATCCCGGCACGCGACCTCGCGAACCGCGGTTACGTGGTGGTTTCGTACGGCGCCAGGGGTTTCGGCGAATCCACCGGTGAGGTCGAGGTGGCCGGTCGGGACGACATCAGCGACGTCACGACCGTCATCGACTGGGCGCTGCGCAACACCGGCGCCGATCCCTCGCGCATCGGTGTGGGCGGGGTGTCCTACGGCGCCGGGATCGCGTTGATCGCCTCCGGCTTCGACCCCCGGATCCGCGCGGTGGCCTCGCTGAGCGGATGGGCGGACCTGGTCGCGTCGCTGAGCACGAACGACACCCGGCACGGGCTCGCCGGACTGGTGCTCTACCTGTCCGGCAAGGCCAACGGCACGCTCAGCGCGGAAACCGACGTCATGCTGCGGACCTACCTGCAACCGCGGATCTCCGACGCCGACTCCGCCGCGGTGATCGAGTGGGCCCGGCCCCGCTCGCCCGCGACGTACCTGGACCGGATCAACGCGAACCGCCCTGCGGTGCTGGCCATCCAGACCTGGAGCGAGACCGTGTTCCCGCCGGGCCAGATGGCCGCCTTCTACCAGCGCCTGACCGGGCCGAAGCGCGCCGAGTTCCTGCCCGGCGACCACGCCGCCACCGAATCCGGCGGACTGCTCGGCCTGCCCAGCGACACCTGGACCTCGGTCTACCGCTGGTTCGACGCCCACGTGGCCGGCACGGACACCTCGATCACCACCGAACCACCGGTCGTCACCCGCGCCCGGCCCGGCATGCAGCCACCGGTGTACCGGTCCACTTGGGACGAGGTGCTCGGCGAGCCGCACCGGACGTATCTGGGCGCGGACACCCTGCAGGACCAGCCGGCCGCGTGGACCCACGGCGTCGCGGCCAACCGGGACACGGTCGCCGACGGCGGGCTGCCGCTGGCGGCCTACAGCCTGGAGGCGCTGACCGGCAACCCGCCGAACATCTTCCTGCCCCAGGTCGATCCGGACAGCGGCGCGGTGTGGAGCCAGGCGCCCACCGGTCGGCCGGTGGAAATCCGCGGCTCGATGCACGCGCACCTCACGGTGGTCCCGCCCGCGGCGACCGGCACCGCGGTCGCCTACGTCTACGACGTCGACCGGCTCGGCCTGGGCAGCCTGATCAGCTACCTGCCCTACAGCTGGAAAACCGCGACGCCGGGGCAGCCGCTGCCGGTCGACTTCGTGTTCACCCCCACCGCCTACACCGTCGCCGCGGGACACCACCTCGCGCTCGTCATCGACTCCACGGACCCGTTGTTCCTGGACTGGAACTCCGGCGGCGGACGGCTCGGATTCGCCTCCACCGCCGCCGACCCGGCCTGGCTCGACGTACCCGTGCACCCCGGGAGGACGCTGTGACCACCACCATCCGCGAGGAGTTCACCGCGTTGCGCGCGGGCGGCCTCAACTGGGACGTCCTGCCGCTGCGCCTGTTCGCCAAGGGCAACGCGAAGTTCTGGAACCCCGCCGACATCGACTTCGGCCAGGACGCGCGGGACTGGGCGGCGCTGTCGGACGCGCAGCGGTTCGCCGCGACCATGCTGTGCGCGCAGTTCGCCGGTGGCGAGGAGGCCGTCACGCACGACATCCAGCCGTTCCTGTCCGCGATGGCCGCCGAGGGCCGGTTCGCCGACGAGATGTACCTGACCCAGTTCTGCTTCGAGGAGGCCAAGCACACGCAGGTCTTCCGGCTGTGGCTGGACGCCGTCGGCGTCACCGGCAACCTGCACGAGCACGTCGAGGACAACCCCGGCTACCGGGCCATCTTCTACGACGCGTTGCCCGCCGCCCTGGAGCGGCTGCGCCACGACCCCAGCCCGGCCAACCAGGTCCGTGCCTCGGTGGTCTACAACCACGTCGTCGAGGGCGTGCTCGCGCTGACCGGCTATTTCGTGTGGAACCGGGCCTGCCGGGCGCACGGGATCCTGCCCGGGATGCAGGAGCTGATCCGCCGCATCGGCGACGACGAACGGCGCCACATGGCGTGGGGCACCTTCACCTGCCGCCGCCACGTCGCCGCCGACGACGCGAACTGGCAGGTCGTGCAGGACGAGATGCAGGCGCTGCTGCCGCACGCCATCGCGCAGATCGAGTGGACCACGAAGAAGCTCGACGGCGACCCGTTCGACCTGCGGCTGGACGGGGTGATGGAGTACGCCGCCGACCACGCGATGCGCCGCCTCAAGGCGATCGAGGCCGCGCGCGGCATGCCGGTGCACCAGATCGACCTCGACTACAGCCCGGAACAGCTGGAAGAGGATTTCCACGACGAAGACGCGGCGCGGTGAGCGGCCGTGAACCCGGGCCGCACGCTGCTGGTCGTCGCGCTCGGCGCGTTCGTGACGACCCTGGACAACACGATCGTCGCCGCCGGGGTGCCCTCGATCGGGCACGACCTCTCGCTGGACCTCGCGACGCTCCAGTGGGTCAGCATCGGGTACATGCTCCCGTTCGCCGGCCTGCTCCTGGTCGCCGGGACGCTGGTGGACCGGTGGGGGCAGCGGGGGACGCTGGGCGGCGGGCTCGTCGCGTTCGGGCTGGGTGCGGTCGCCGGCGGGTTCGCGACCACCGGTGCGCTGCTGATCGCCGCGCGCGTGGTGCAGGGCCTGGCCGCCGCGTTCCTGGTGCCCGCCCTGCTCAGCCTGCTGCGCACCAACCTGGACAGCAGGCAGCGGGCCATCGGCGCGACCCTGTGGACGGCGTGCCTGGCGGTGGCGCTGGCGCTCGGCCCGACGCTGGGCGGGCTGCTGTCCGAGTACCTGGGCTGGAGCTGGATCTTCTTCAGCAACCTGCCGTTCGTGCTGGTCATGCTCGTGCTGCTGCCTGCGACCGCGGGCACCGGCCGGGTGCGCGACGCGAAGCGCCCGGCGCTCGCGGCGATGGTGCTGGTGACGGCCGGGCTCGTGCTGGTCGCGTCCGCGCTCGTCGGCCTCGGCGACGACGCCCGGCTGTCCGAGGCGGCGCCGCTGCTCGGCGGGCTGGCCCTGATCGCGTGGTTCGCCGTCCGGGAACGCCGCGCGCGGGAGCCGCTCGTGCCGCGCGATCTGGTGCGGGAGCGGGTGTTCACCGGTGCGCTGGCCGTGCAACTGCTGTGGGGACTCGGGGTGTCCGGGATCTTCTTCTTCACGCCGTTGCTGCACCAGGACTCGCTGGGCCTGAGCCCGGTGGGGGCGGGGCTGCCGCTGGTGCTGGTCGCGGTCGCCATCATGGCGGTGACCCCGGCCGTGCCGTCGATCACGGCCCGGATCGGTCCACATCGGACCGTCTGCGCCGGGCTGCTGGTGGTGGCGCTGGGACTGCTCGCGGTGGCCGCGATCAACCACGTCCCCGAGGTGCCACCGCGGATTCCCGGTCTGCTCCTGATCGGTGCGGGCTCGGCGCTGACCACACCGTTGACCTCGTATTCCCTGGAAATCATCGAAGAACGGCACGCGGGCACGGCCTCGGGGCTGCTGACCGCGTCCCGGGAGCTGTCCAGCGCGATGGGAGTCGCGTTGATCGGCGCGGTGCTGACCGCCGTGCGTGCCGCCCGTCTCGGCGAAGGCGCGCTGGGCGGGCCCGCGCTCGCCACTGGTTACACGGCCGGGCTCGTCGTCGCGGCCGCCCTGGAAATCGCCGGCGCGGTGCTCGCCTTGTGGGTGTTCCGCGCCCCGGCGCGGAAAGTTCTTCCCGCCGTGACAACGGAGTCCGCCGGATCCTCGTCCCGCGGTGAGTAAGCCGGTCACCACCGATTGACACCCCATTCAGCCCGAAAATAACCTCCACCGCACGGATTTTTCGGGCACGGATTTCCCCGAGGGACTCGATGACAGAGAATTCTTCGTTCGCCACCATGCTCGGACACTGGTCCCGCGTGCAGGGTGACGAGATCGCCGTGACGTTCCTGGACTACCGCACCAGCGCCGACGGGCACGCGATCTCGCTGACCTGGCGCGAACTCGACGACCGCGTGAGCGCGGTGGCCGAGCACGCCCGCGGGCTGGCCGAACCGGGCGAACGCGCGGCCGTCCTGGTGAACCAGTCCGTCGACTACGTGGTGGCCTTCCTCGGCGCGATCCGGGCCGGCCTGGTCGCCGTCCCGTTGTTCGCCCCGTCGCTGCCCGGGCACGGGGACCGGCTCACCGCGGTGCTCGCCGACTGCTCGCCCACGTTGGTGCTGACCACCGACGACGAGCGCGACGACGTGAAGGGCCTGGTGACCGACCCGGAAATCGTCGTGGTGGACACCATCGAGGCTGGTCCCGGCACCCGGGCGTGGCCGGAACCCGACCCGGACGACCTGGCGTACCTGCAGTACACCTCGGGGTCCACGCGCAGCCCGGCCGGCGTGATGCTGACGCACCGCAACGTCGTGACCAACGCGCGGCAGGCGCTGCGGGCCTACGGCGGCGAGCGTGGCACCACGTCGACGGTGAGCTGGCTGCCGCTGTTCCACGACATGGGCCTGATCCTCGGCGTGGGCGCGCCGGTGGTCGGCGGCCTGACCTCGGTGCTGATGGATCCGCTGGCCTTCCTGGAGCGGCCGGAACGCTGGCTGCGTGCGCTGTCGGCCAGCCCGGGCGCGATCAGCGCCGCACCGAACTTCGCCTACGCCTACAGCGCGTCCCGGGTGTCCGAACGGGACAAGAGCTACCTGGAGCTGAGCCGGGTGGTGTCGCTGATCAACGGCAGCGAGCCGGTTCTGCCGTCCACGATCGCGAAGTTCCAGGACGCCTTCGCCGAGTGCGGGCTGCGGCCCGAGGTGCACCGCGCGTCCTACGGCCTGGCCGAGGCGACCGTGCTGGTGTCGGTGACCGACGCCGGGTCGCCGTCGCGGCAGGTCACGTTCGACCGGGACCGGCTGGCGGCCGGGACCGCGACGCCCGCGTCCGGCGGGGCCACCACCACGCTGGTGTCCTGCGGCCGCCCGGTCGGCCAGCGGATCCGGATCGTGGACGCGGGCGGCGTTCCGGTGCCGGACGGGACGGTGGGCGAGATCTGGGTCAGCGGCCCGAACATCGGCCAGGGCTACTGGAACCGGCCGGACGCGGCCTTCGGCCGTCAGGTGCCGGGCGAGTCCGGCGACTGGCTGGCGACCGGGGACCTCGGGGTGATCTTCGCGGGCGAGCTGTTCCTGACCGGCCGGATGAAGGACCTGATCATCGTCGACGGCCGCAACCACTACCCGCAGGACGTCGAGCAGACCGTCGAGGCGCATCCGGTGGTCCGGCCGCACTCGGCCGCCGCCTTCTCGGTGCCCGGGGCGGACGGTGAGGTCGCGGTGGTGGTGCTGGAGCGAGCGCGCCACGCCGAGGCGGACTTCGACGAGGTGGCGGCGTGGCTGCGGTCCGAGGTGTCCGCGGTGCACGGCCTGCGGCTGCGTGAGGTGGTGTTCACCGAACCCGGCGAGGTGCCCAGGACGTCGAGCGGCAAGATCAGCCGGGCCCTGACCCGGCAGCGGTACCTGGACGGTTCGCTCGACGCGCGGCGGCTGGCATGACCGACCTGCGTGCCTGGCTGGTGGACCGGGTGGCCACCACGCTCGGAATCCCCGCCGCCGAAGCCGACCCGGCGAAACCGCTGCACGAGACCGGGTTGTCCTCGCGTGACGCGATGACGTTGACCGGTGACCTTGGGCGCCTGCTCGGCCGGTCGCTGCCCGCGACCCTGGTCTGGGAACACCCGACGATCAACGACCTCGTCGCGGCACTGTCCGATGTGGAACGCGAGTCGATGGCGCGGTGGGTTCCGGAGCCGGGCGAGCCGATCGCGGTCGTCGGTCTCGGTTGCCGCCTGCCGGGCGGCATCTCGTCTCCGGAGGAGTTCTGGCGATTCCTCGAATCCGGCGACGACGCGATCGGCGAGGTGCCTGAAGGCCGCTGGGAATCCTTCGCGACCGCCGCCGAGCTGGCCGCGCTGCCGCGCCGGGGCGGGTTCCTCGACGACGCGCTGGGCTTCGACGCCGCCTTCTTCGGCATCACCCCGCGCGAGGCCGAGGCGATGGACCCGCAGCAACGGTTGCTGCTCGAAGTCGCGTGGGAGGCGCTGGAGCACGCGGGCATCCCGCCGTCGTCGCTGCGCGGCACGCGGACCGGCGTGTTCGTCGGGCTGTCGGCGAGCGAGTACGGCTACCTCACGATGACCGACGTGTCCGCGATCGACGCGTGGTCGGGCACCGGCGCCGCCGCGAGCATCGCCGCGAACCGGCTGTCCTACCTGCTCGACCTGCGTGGCCCGAGCCTCACGATCGACACCGCGTGCTCGTCGTCGCTGGTCGCCGTGCACCAGGCGGTGCAGAGCCTGCAACGCGGCGAGATCGGCGCCGCGCTGGTCGGCGGCGTGAACCTGCTGCTGTCGCCGGGGATCACGGCGAACTTCGCCGAGGCCGGGGTGCTCGCTGCGGACGGCCGGTGCAAGCCGTTCGACGCGGCCGCGGACGGGATCGCGCGCGGCGAGGGCTGCGGGGTCGTCGTGCTGAAGCCGCTGCGCGCGGCCCGCCGTGACGGCGACCGGGTGCTGGCGGTGATCCGCGGCAGCGCGGTCAACTCCGACGGCCGGTCGAACGGCATCGCCGCGCCCAACCCCGAGGCGCAGGCCGCACTGCTGCGCGACGCCTACGCGGTGGCTGGGCTGGACCCGTCCGTGGTGGACTACGTGGAGGCGCACGGCACCGGCACGCTGCTCGGCGACCCGATCGAAGCCGGGGCGCTCAAGCGCGTGCTGGGCCGGAACGCGGACCGGCCGCTGCTCCTCGGCTCGGTGAAGAGCAACCTGGGTCACCTGGAGGGCGCGGCCGGCATCACCGGCTTCATCAAGACCGTGCTCGCGTTGTCCCGCCGCCGGGTGCCGGCGAGCCTGCACTACCGGGAGCCGAACCCGCACATCGACTTCGACGGCCTGCGGGTCGTCACGGAGCCAACGGCGTGGCCGCGGTACTCCGGCGTGGCCAGGGCGGGTGTCTCGGCGTTCGGGTTCGGCGGCACCAACGCGCACGTCGTGCTGGAGGAATGGCCCGCCACCCCGAGGTTCGCGGACGTCGACGGCCCGCACGTCTTCGCCGTCTCCGATCGGTCCGCGGACGGGCTGCGGGACCGGGCCGCGGAGCTGGCGCGCTGGGTCGAGTCGTCGGACGTGCCGCTGAGCGCGGTGGCCTCGACGCTGGCCCACCACCGCGACCACCTGCCGGTGCGCGCCGCGGTCGTGGCCTCTTCGCGTGCGGAGCTGGCGGCCGCGCTGCGCGAGGTGGAGCCGGGGCAGGGCCGGCTCGACGGGGCCGTGTTCGTGTTCTCCGGTTACGGCTCGCAGTGGACCGGCATGGGGCGGCGGCTGCTGGACACCGAGCCCGCGTTCGCCGCCGAGGTGGACCGGCTCGACGCGGTGTTCCGCGCCGAGGCCGGGCTCTCGCTGCGGGACATGCTGACCGGGGAACCGCCGGACCTGGCGGCGACGCAGCTGGCGTTGTTCGGCATGCAGGTCGCTCTCGCCGGGCTGTGGCGCGCGCACGGCGTGACCCCGGCGGCGGTGCTCGGGCAGTCGATGGGCGAGGTGGCCGCCGCCGTGGTCGCCGGGGCGCTGGACGTCGCCGACGGTCTGCGCGTGATGACGACCCGGGCCCGGCTGCTCGGCGAGATCGACGCGGCCGGTGCGGGCGCGATGGCGGTGGTCGAGGCGACGGCCGCGGAGATCGCGGAATTTCCCGGGGTCGAGGTCGCGGTGTACGCGTCGGCGGCGCAGTGCACGGTCACCGGCGACGCCGACGCGGTCGCCGCACTGGTGTCGCATGTGGAGGGTCAGGGCCGGTTCGCGAAGCTGCTGCCGGTGAGCGGAGCCGGGCACTCGCCCGCGGTCGACGCGATCCTCGACCGGTTCCGCGCGGGGCTCACCGTAGATCCGGGCAGCCCGGAGGTTCCGTGCTACACCAGCGTCCTGGACGACCCCCGGGACAAGCCACTGTTCGATGTGGACTACTGGGCGGCGAACCTGCGCCGGCCGGTGCGGTTCGCGCAGGCCCTGGCCGCGGCGGTCGAGGACGGGCACGGCACGTTCGTCGAGATCGCGCCGCATCCGGTCGCCCTCGCGGCGGTCGAGCAGGCCGGGGCGACCGGGTTGCCGACCGCGAGCCGCAAGACCGACGAGCGGATCGCGTTCCTGACCAGCCTGGCCCGCCTGCACGTCCTCGGTCACCCCTCCGTGCTGACGGCTCGCGAGCCGGCACAACCGGTCGCCGACCTGCCCGGCACGGTGTGGCGGCACGAGCGGTTCTGGGCACGGCGCCCGGCGCGCACGGCGGGGCACCCGTTCCTGGGCACGCACGCCGAGGTGCCGGGCAGCAGCCAGCGCGTGTGGCGCGGCGAGATCGGCACCGGCCGGCACCCCTGGCTCGCCGACCACGCGGCGTTCGGCACGCCGATCTTCCCGGCGACCGGGTTCGTGGAGCTGGCGCTGGCCGCGGCCGGGCCGTGCGTCACCGACGTGGAGCTGCGTCAGATCCTGCCGCTGGGCGCGGAGCAGGAGGTCACGACCTCGCTGACCGATGGCGTGATCAGCGTGCACACCAAACCGGGCGGCTGGGTGTGCCACGCGACCGCCCGGGCAGGCGAGGCGGTGCCGCTGGAGCCGCTGGGGGCCGTCGACGGCGAGCCGGTCGACCTCTACGCCGCGCTGGACGCGATGGGTATGAGCTACGGCCCGGCGTTCCGGCTGCTCCGCGACGTCACCGCGGTGGCCGGGCGGGCGTCGGCGGCCGTCGGAATGCCGAAGCCCGCGGGGCACGTGCTGCACCCGGCGCTGGCCGACGCCTGCCTGCACGCGCTGGCCGCCGCGACCGGTCCGGCGCTGCGCGAGGCGGACGGGTTGTTCCTGCCGATGTCGATCGGCGCGGTCACGGTCGCGGGCGATCCGCGGTCGGGCGCGCGGGTGGACGCGGTCGTCGGCTCGCTGTCCGGCGACGACCTGCGCGGCACGGTCCAGCTCGTCGCCGCCGACGACACGGTGCTGGTGGAGTTCCGCGACGTGCACGCCCGCCGGTTCCGGCGGGCCGCGCTACCGGTGCCGTTGTCCGGCAAGCTGTTCGAGGCCACCTGGACGCGGACCGACCTGCCCGGCGCGGCCGAGGAGGACCGCACCTGGGTGCTGCTGCACCACGGTGAGCCGGGCCTGCGGTTCGGTGACGACCGCGTGGTCGTGGTCCCGCCCGGCAACCGCGAAGCGCTGCGTGCGGCGCTGGCGACCCGCCCGGACGGTGTGGTGTGGTTCGCCCGGGACGCGGACGGCCCGGCGCTCGTGCACGAGGTCACGCGAGTGGTCGCCGAGCTCGCCGAGACGCCCTCGCGGCTGTGGCTGGTGACCGGCTCGGCGGCCGCGGTCGATCCCGGTGAGGCGGGCCGTCCGGACCTGGCGTGCCTGCGCGCGCTGGTCCGCGTGCTCGCGTTCGAGCACCCCGAGCTGCACGCGAGCCTGGTCGACGTCGACCCGGAGTCGCTGGACCGGCTGCCGGACGAGCTGCGCGCGGACGGCCCGGACGACGAGATCGCGTGGCGCCGCGGCGTCCGGCACACCCGGGAGCTGACCCGGCCCCGGCTCGGCGCGGCCGAGCGGCCGGCAGTGCGCGACGGCGCCTATGTGATCACCGGTGGGCTGGGTGGGCTCGGCTTGGTCGCGGCGCGCTGGCTGGCGGAGCGGGGCGCGACCCGCATCGTCCTGTCTGGACGAGCCGCGCGCGAGGCCGACATCCCCGGCGCGGTCGTCGTGGCAGGGGACATCGCCGAACCCGGGGTCGCGGACCGGCTCGTCGAGGCCGCGACCAGCGGAGGCGTGCCGCTGCGCGGTGTCCTGCACGCGGCGGGCGTGCTCGCGGACGGCGCGGCGGTGTCGCTAACGCCCGAGCAGCTGACGACGGCGTGGCGGCCGAAGGCGACGGGCGCCTGGCGGCTGCACGAGGCCACGCTCGGCCACGACCTGGACTGGTGGCTGGTCTACTCGTCGGCGGCCGCGTTGTTCGGCTCACCCGGCCAGGCCGCGTACGCGACCGCCAACGCCTACGCCGACGCGCTGGTCACCTGGCGCCGCGCCCAGGGGCTCCCGGCCGCGACGATCAACTGGGGCGCGTGGGGCGAAGCCGGCGCCGCGGTCGGTGTGACCAACCCCGTGCTCGAACCGCTCGGCACCGCCGAGGCGCTGGAAGCGCTGGACGCCGTGCTGGCCCGCGACTGCGCGGCGACCGGCGTGGCCCGGCTCGACGCGGAGGCGGTGCTGGAGCTGTTCCCGCGCCTGGCCGACCGGCCGTTCTTCGACCTGCTCGTGCCCCGGCGCGTGACGACCCCGGCCTGGCCCGGCCTGGACGCGCTGGAACCGGCGACCGCGCACCCGGCCATCGCCGACCACCTCACGTCGCTGGTCGCCGGGCTGATGGGGTTCGCGCCCGAGCAGGTCGACCGGCACGTCCCGCTCACCCAGCTCGGCCTGGACTCGCTGCTCGCGATGCGCGCCCGCGGCGCGGTCGAGCGCGACTTCGGCCTCCCGCTGCCGGTGCCGATGCTGCTGCGTGGCGCGAGCCTCGCCGAACTGGCGGCGCACCTCGCGGAGCAGGCCGGGTTCGACGCCGGTCCGGCCCCGGTCACTGAAGTGGTCGTCGGGCCGCGTGATCCCGCCGAGCGGTGGGTGGCCCGACACTGGTACGACGTGCTCGGCCGGTTTTCCGGCGTGCACGAGGACTTCCCCGGCGATCCGGCGCGGCTGCGGGCGGCGATGTCGGCGGAACTCCCGGACCTGCCGGCGGAGCTGTTCGACCGGCCGACGATCGCCGCGATGGCCGACCTGCTGCGGGACCGGATCGAGGGGTCGGGGCCGGTGCGCTGCCTGCGTTCGGGCACCGGGACGCCGGTGTTCCTGTTCCACCCCGCGGGCGGTCCGTCGAGTGTCTACACGCGACTGGTGCGGGACCTGCCCGGCGAGTTCCCGGTCTACGGGTTCGAGCGGCTGGACGAGGTGGACACCGTCGAGGCCAAAGCGGCCCGGTACCTCGACATGATCCGGGAGATCCAGCCGCAGGGGCCCTACCGGCTCGGCGGGTGGTCGTTCGGCGGCTGCCTCGCCTACGAGTGCGCGCGTCAGCTGGGCAAGCCGGTGGAGCTGGTGTTCCTGATCGACACCATCCTCCCGCGGCCGGCCGAGGCGCCCGCCGAGGACCTGCTGCTGGACCGGTTCGACCGGTTCGCCACGCACATCGAGCAGACCTACGGCGTCGCGCTGGACATCCCGCGCGACGAACTGGCCCGGCTCGGCGAGGCCGAGCAGATCGGACTGGTCATGCGGCAGCTGGCGGAGAAGGTGCCCGGGCTGGGGGAGGGCGTGCTGCACCACCAGTACACGTCCTATGTGGACGCCCGGGTGGCCGAACGGTACTCGCCGGGCCGGTACGACGGGCCGGTGCTGCTGTTCCGCGCGCAGGAACCGCATCCGCTGACCACCGCGCTCGACCCGCGTTACCTGCGGGAGGACGAGTCGCTGGGCTGGGACGAGTTCTGCCCGGCCCTGGAGATCGTGCCGGTGCCCGGAGACCACGTCTCGATGATCGACCCGCCGCACGTGTCCGTTCTCGCGGCCGCGCTCGGCGACCGGACAACCCGGAAGTGAGGACCGCAGTGGACGTCCCGTTCGCTCCCACGACGGCCTACCGGATCGCCGATCTGGCCGGCCGCCGGGACGAAGCCGTGCGCATCGCGGAGAAGCGCGCGATCGACCGGCAGCACGCCAAGGGCAAGCTGACCGCCCGCGAGCGCATCGACCTGCTCGTCGACGACGGGTCCTTCGTGGAGCTGGACCAGTTCGCGCGGCATCGCTGCACCGAGTTCGGCATGGACGGCAACCGGCCCTACGGCGACGGCGTGGTGACCGGCCATGCCACTGTGGACGGACGCCCGGTCTGCCTGTTCTCGCAGGACTTCAGCGTGTTCGGCGGCAGCATGGGCGAGGTGTTCGGCGAGAAGGTCCTCAAGGTGATGGACCTGGCGATGTCGATCGGCTGCCCGGTCATCGGCATCAACGACTCCGGCGGCGCGCGCATCCAGGAGGGCGTGGTGTCGCTGGCCTACTACGCCGAGCTGGGGCGGCGCAACGCCCACGCGTCCGGGGTGATCCCGCAGATCTCGATGATCATGGGCCCGTGCGCGGGTGGCGCGGTGTACTCGCCGGCGATCACCGACTTCACCGTCATGGTCGAGGACACCTCGCACATGTTCGTGACCGGGCCGGACGTCGTGCACGCGGTGACCGGTGAGCGCGTCACCGCGCAGCAGCTCGGCGGCGCGACGGTCAACAGCGAGGTCTCCGGCAACGCGCACCACCGGGCGACCGACGAGCGCGACGCGATCGACTGGGTGCAGACGCTGCTCGGGTACCTGCCGCTCAACAACCTGGACGTGCCGCCGGAGTACGTGGACGAGACGTCCCGCGAGATCACCCCGGCCGATCTCGAGCTGGACCGGCTGATCCCGGACTCGCTCAACCAGGCCTACGACATGACCGAGGTGATCCGGCGGCTGGTCGACGACGGCGAGTTCACCGAAATCCACGGCGCGTTCGCGCCCAACATGATCTGCGCGTTCGGGCGGATCGAGGGGCGTTCGGTCGGAATCGTGGCGAACCAGCCGTTGTGGCAGGCCGGGGTGATCGACATCGACGCGTCCGAAAAGGCCGCCCGGTTCGTGCGGTTCTGCGACGCGTTCGGCATCCCGATCCTCACGCTGGCCGACGTGCCCGGGTACCTGCCCGGGACCGAGCAGGAGCGGCAGGGCATCATCCGGCGCGGCGCGAAGCTGATCTACGCCTACTCCGAGGCGACCGTGCCGAAGGTGACGGTGGTGACGCGCAAGGCCTACGGCGGCGGGTACGCGGTGATGGGGTCCAAGCACCTGGGCGCGGACGTCAACCTCGCCTGGCCGACCGCGGAGATCGCGGTGATGGGCGCCGAGGGCGCGGTCGGGGTGCTGCACCGGCACGAGCTGGCACGACTGTCCACTGAGGAGCGTGCCGTGGCTGTGCGGCGGCTGACCGAGGAGTACCGCAAGCACCACGCGAGCCCGTACCTGGCGGCCGAGCGCGGGTACGTGGACATGGTCGTGCCGCCGTCCCAGACCCGGCTGCAGGTGGCGCGCGCGTTGCGCACGCTGCGCACGAAACGGCAGACGCTGCCGGCGAAGAAGCACGGCAACATCCCGCTGTGAGAAACACCCGAGGAGAACCGATGAGAACCGATCGGGCCGGGCGCCGCCGTCGCCGCTGGGCCTTGCTGGTGTTACCCGTCGTCGCCATGGTCACCGGTGCCGCGCTGGCCGCGCCGGTGTCGGCCGCCACGGTCAGCGCCGACGACGGAGCGAAAGTGGTCACCGAGACCTGGATCGACGACCGGACGGTCGACCTGGAGATCGACTCGCCCGCGCTGGGCCGGACCGGCATGGTGCGGTTGATCGTGCCGGTCAAGTGGCGCGCCGAGCCCGCCCGGACCTGGCCGACGCTGTGGCTGCTGCACGGGTGCTGCGAGCCGGCGGACTACCAGTCGTGGGACCGGTTCACCGACGTGAAGGCGTTCACCGCGGACAAGGACGCGATCGTCGTCATGCCCTCCGACGGCGAGGCCGGCATGTACACGAAGTGGTGGAACTTCGGGCTGAAGTCCACACCGGACTGGGACCGGTTCCACACGGAAGAGGTCCGGCAGATCGTCGAACGCGGTTACCGCGGTGGCACGCGGCGAGCAGTAGCCGGGGTTTCCATCGGTGGGTACGGCGCGCTCGCGTACGCCTTCCTCCACAAGGGAATGTTCGGCGCGGCGGCGTCGTACAGCGGAATTCCGAACACCTTGTTCCCCGGCACGCCCGAGGTGATCCAGGGCATTCTGATCCGGGCAGGGCACTACAACTTCTTCGACCTGTGGGGTGACGAGAAGGCGAGCTGGCCGATCTGGTGGTCGCGCAACCCGTACGACCACATCGACGACCTGCGCGGCACCGCGCTCTACATTTCCTGCGGCGATGGCCGGACCGGCCCGCTCGATCCGCCGGGGCAGTGGGATCCGCTGGAACCGGCGGCGCTGCTCACGTCCCGCAGCTTCACCGACAAGCTGAAGCTGATGGGCGTTCCGGCCACTGTGGACTACTACGGCGCCGGCACGCACAGCTGGCCGTATTGGGAACGGGCACTGCACAACTCGTGGCCGGTGCTCGCTCCGGCTCTTGGTCTGTGAAGGAGGAACGTGTGAAGAACCGTGAGTTCCGGCGTCGGCTGCTGGCCGCGCTGGTGGGTTTGGTGTTGTTCGCGGGTGGCGCGGTGGCGTTTTCGCCGCCGTCCGCGGTCGCCGCGAGCCCGGTGTTGCCGGGTCCGTTCGACGATTCGTTCTACACCCCGCCGTCACCGCTCCCGGCGGGCAGCCCCGGTGACGTGATCCGCTGGCGGCCGACGGTGCCGCTGATGAACGCGGCGAACGCGGACGCGTGGGAGGTGATGTACCTGTCGACGAACGCGTTGGGGGAGCGCAACGCCGTGACCGGCACGGTGCTGGTGCCGAAGGGGGTGGACCGGTCGACGGCGCCGATCGTCGGTTTCGCGGTGGGGACGCAGGGGCCGGCGTTCAAGTGCACCCCGTCGAAGGCCATCGAGCGCGGAACGCTGTACGACCAGCCGGCGATCAACGACTCGTTGTCGAGCGGGTATGCCGTGGCGGTGACGGATTACGAGGGTTACTCGCCGACCACCGTGCCCACGTACATCACGGGCCAGTCGATGGGCCCCGCGGTGATCGACTCGGTGCGCGCCGCGCAGCGGTTGTCGCAGGCTGGTTTGTCCGACGGCGCCAAGGTGATCTTCCAGGGCTACTCGCAGGGCGGCGGGGGTGCGCTGTGGGCGGCGGAGAAGCAGCCGACGTACGCGCCGGAGATGAACCTCGTGGGCGCGGTGGCCGGTGGGGTGCCCGCGGACCTGACCGAGGTGGCGAAGGGGCTGGACGGGTACCTGGGTTTCGGTTTCCTGGCGTTCGCGGCGGTCGGCCTGGACGCGGCGTACCCGGAGCTGCGGCTGGACTCGTACCTGAACGAGACGGGCCGGCAGCAACTCGCGGAGGCCAAGCGGAACGCCTGTGTGGTGGAGCTGCTGACGAACTACGCGTTCAAGAAGATCTCCGATTACACGACGTCGAACCCGCTGGACACGCCCGAGTGGCAGGCGCGCCTGGCGGAGAACAAGCTGGGGGCGGCCCCGCCACGCGTCCCGGTGTTCCAGTACCACGCGGCCCTGGACGAGATCGTCAACACCCCCCAGGCGGAGGCACTGCACAAACGCTACTGCGCGGCGGGCGTGCGGGAGCAGTGGAGCACCTACGTGTCGGACCACCTGAGCGGCATATTCGCCGGCAACGCGGACGCCCACAAGTGGATCGTCGACAGGTTCGCCGGGAAGGAGGCACCGTCGAACTGCTGATGGCGGTGGTGGTCCTTCGTCGGTGAGGCGCCTTCGGAGTGCTGGCGGTGGGTCATGGCCCTTCGCTGGTGAGGCGCCTTGGGGGTGCTGATGATGCCTTGTGCCCTTTGCCAGTGAGGCGCCTGCGAACCCGCTGATCCTGCCTCGTGACCCCGCGCTCTGGGAGCTTTGATCCGCTGGTTGGCTCCGCCAACCGTGAACGTGCTGGGCGGCCCGGTTTTCCCGCCGGGCCGCCCAGCCCTTGCACACCTGGCGACCGCCTGTGGCCGATGAACGGTCCGTTCATCCGCATACGAGTGGTCCACTCACGCAGCGCCGGTGACCGACCCCGGGCTCCGACTCCCCGTCTCAACTCCCTTGGGCGAGTGAGCGGTCCGTTCATTGCTTCACGACTGGTCCACTCGTGCGGCTTGGGGAGCCGGTGCGGTTTCCGCCGCCCCGTCCTCACGCTCCTCGCCGCCGTATGCCGCCGATGAATGGCCCGTTCATTCGCATACGAGTGGTCCACTCACGCGGCCGGGCGACCCATCCCGGGCTCCGACTCCCCGTCTCAACTCCCTTGGGCGAGTGAGCGGTCCGTTCATTGCTTCACGACTGGTCCACTCGTGCGGCTTGGGGAGCCGGTGCGGTTTCCGCCGCCCCGTCCTCACGCTCCTCGCCGCCGGGTGCCGCCGATGAATGGCCCGTTCATCCGCATACGAGTGGTCCACTCACGCGGCCGGGCAACCCATCCCGGGCTCCGACTCCCCGTCTCAACTCCCCCTGGCGAGTGAACGGTCCGTTCATTGCTTCACGACTGGTCCACTCGTGCGGCCAGGGGAGCCGGTGCGGGCTCCGCCGCCCAGCCCTCACGCATCTCGCCGCCGGGTGCTGCCGATGAATGGCCCGTTCATCCGCATACGAGTGGTCCACTCACGCGGCCGGGCGACCCATCCCGGGCTCCGACTCCCCGTCTCAACTCCCCCTGGCGAGTGAACGGTCCATTCATTGCTTCACGACTGGCCCACCCGCCCGGCCAGGGGAGCCGGTGCGGGCTTCGCCGCCCAGCCCTCACGCATCTCGCCGCCGGGTGCTGCCGATGAATGGCCCGTTCATCGCCGTGTGACTGGCCCACTCACCCGTCTCTAGGCGATCCAGCGCGGCGCCGATTGCCTGCCCCAGCTGCCCCGGCCGCGGGTGAACGGTCCATTCACCGTCCTGCGACTGGCCCACTCGCGCCGTCACGAAGTGCCCACCCGCGCAACTACCCAGGCCTCAGCGCAGGTGCCGCGAGAAGAACCGCCCCGCGCTCTCCAGCTCGAAGTGCGGCACGTCGGCGTGCCGGCCGGGGTTGGCGTGCAGGCTCTTCTCCTCCGACGCGAACGCCTCGAACAGCGTCAAGCCCGTCTCGCGTGGGATGAGCTCGTCGTTCCACTGGAGCAGGAACTCGATCGGGATTCGCACGCCTCGCGCGGCCTCCACCAGCAGATCGCCGGCGAGCCCGAACACCGCCGCGGCTATCCGCGGCTCCGCGGCGGCCAACGGGATCCCGATCGCACTGCCCATCGACACGCCCCAGAACCCGACCGGCCCGAACCCCGGCAGCGCGTCCAGCACCCCCTGCCACTCGGGCACGGCCTGCGCCGCCCGCGAGGCGTTGTCCCGCGCGATCTCGTCGAAAACCGGCTCGCCCGCCGCCATCCGCTGCCGGATCAGCGCGCGGGCCCGCTCGTCCTGCTCGGTGCGCGGCCGGTCACCGTGGCCCGGCGCGTCGATGGCCACCACCGAGAATCCGCAGGCCCGCACGAAGTGGTGGGCTCGTGCCACCAACCCCGGGGCCTTCTTGTGCTGCCCGCCGCCGTGTGCCAGGAGCACCAGCGGACCGCCGACGGCGCCAACCGGTGACCAGAACACACCGGTCACATCGCCGAGCGAGAACGAACGTTCCGAGACGCCGTCAGCAGCCGTCTCCGAGGTGAAGCGCATGAGTGATGCCTTTCGGGAGGAGAACCCAACCGGATACCGCGAAAATGGGTCTCACCTCCTCAGGCCGCACGAACGCCGCGACGCTACAACCCGCTCGCCCGTGATCAAAATGATTTTCGAGGTTTGATGACCGGCGCGAGCGGTGGGCACACTGTTCCGGACTAGTCCGATCGGGTGGGCGCCGAGAAGGACGCCGTGCTTGAGTGGCAGGGTGCGGCCCGCGCGGCGCTGGCCGAGGGGATGGCCGGGCAGGGCTCCCGAAAATCACCCCCGCCGAGCCCCCTCCGCGGGTGAGGCCGAACGGACGCCCGGAACCGGCGCCGGGCCCGCCCGGAACCACCGCTCGGCCGCCCGAAACCGCCGCCCGGGCGCCCGGCACCACCCCCAGACCGCCCGGGAACCGCCGCCCCAGGCGCCCGGAACCACCGCCCCGACCGCCCGGGAACCGCCATCCGACCGCCCGGGAACCGCCACCCGACCGCCCGGGAACCGCCACCCGGACACCCGGGAACCGCCGCCCAGACGCCCGGGAACCGCCGCCCAGACGCCCGGGAACCGCCACCCGGACGCCCGGAAGCACCGCCCCGACCGCCCGGGAACCGCCACCCGGACACCCGGGAACCGCCACCCGGACACCCGGGAACCGCCGCCCAGACGCCCGGGAACCGCCGCCCAGACGCCCGGGAACCGCCACCCGGACGCCCGGGAACCGCCGCCCAGACGCCCGGGAACCGCCACCCGGACGCCCGGAAGCACCGCCCCGACCGCCCGGGAACCGCCACCCGGACACCCGGGAACCGCCGCCCGGACGCCCGGGAACCGCCGCCCAGACGCCCGGGAACCGCCGCCCAGACGCCCGGGAACCGCCACCCGGACGCCCGGAAGCACCGCCCCGACCGCCCGGGAACCGCCACCCGGACACCCGGGAACCGCCGCCCGGACGCCCGGGAACCGCCGCCCGGACGCCCGGGAACCGCCGCCCAGACGCCCGGGAACCGCCGCCCAGACGCCCGGGAACCGCCCGAATACCCGGAACCACCGCTCGGCCGCCCGAAACCGCCGCCCGGGCGCCCGGCACCACCGCCCGACCGCCCGGGAACCGCCGCACAGACGCCCGGGAACCGCCGCCGGGCCGCCGGGAACCACCGCCGGGCTGCCGGAACCACCGCCCCGGCCGCCCGGAACCACCGCCGGACGCCCGGCCAGCCGGACGCCCGGCTCACCTCACGACTCCGGCGCCTCCTGCCGATGGTGCCGTCCGCTGGGCGACAGGTGGTGCCGCCACCGCGCGGGCCGATCGGTCTCATGACGGTTGCCCGCTCTCGAGCCGCTGCCCAGGACGTCCGAGGCGGCGATCCACCGCTCCCCGCCGTCCTCGTCGGTCATCGGCACCAGCAGGCCCTCCTCGCCGGTCCGGCACTTCCCGGACACGACACCCACGCGCACGGTCACCTTGTCCGGCCCGTCGTCGTCGCGGTCGAGGTACATCAGCCGGTCCCCGACGCGGAAAGCGTCCGCCTGCAGCTGGTGGTCGTGGGACGTGGTCGTCATCCGGTGCTCCCCTCGCATCGAGCATTCCAACAGCGGGCACCGCCGGGGTCCGGAGCGGGTTCCTCCTCCGCCGTCTGCCTGCCTCCTGGCGACGGCGGAACCCGATGCTAACCGGCGAATGTCCGGAACACGACCCTTCGTCCCCCGGAAACCGTCAGAAATCGTTCGGCCGCACCGGGTCGCGGCCGTCGACGATCGCGCGCGCCAGGTCCGCGACCCGCTGGTTGTGGTCACGCGCGTACCGCCGCAACCCCTCGAACGCAGTGTCCACACCGATCTTGTGCCGTTCGGCGAGCATCCCCTTCGCCTGCTCGATGACGATCCGGCTGTCCAACGCGGTCTGCAGGTGCCGCAACCGCACGCCGAGCTGGTGCAGATCCCGTTGGTGGGCCAGGCGAAGCGCCGCGGCGTGCGCCAGCCGAAGCCCGGTCCCGCCCGCGTTCCCGCCGGCGTCGAACAGACAGAGCGCACCGAAAACCCGGCCGTCCGCCAGAATCGGCAAAGTTTCTACTGAGGAGTAACCGGCTTCCGCGCAGGCAGTGGAAAACCGGGGCCACGGACCACCACCGGATGATCCACTGTGGAGGCATTCGGGCGCGGGCCCCTCGTCGTGTTCGAGCTGGAACCGCACGAGCGCCGGCGCGGCTCCGGTGCCGGCGGTGATCCGCTCCGGCTCCGCCGGGAACGACAGCACCACCCCGGCGTCGCGGGCCGGCCCGAGAACCGCCGCGCGCTCGGCGAGGTCCTGCGCGAACCGGTGCACGTCGAAGTCCTCGGATTCGCGCGCCAGCAGTTCGAGCAGGGCGTCGATCAGTTCGGTGCGCATCGGCCGCCCTCCCGGTGTCCCCAAGCCGTACCCGCCTACCGGTCCGCAGAACTGGGCTGATCGGGTGAACCACGATACGTGGCCGATCGGCTCTGCACCGTTGTTGACCAGCGTTTACGTCCCCAGCGCGGGCGATCGCGCTTGTGTGATATGCGTTACAGTCCTACCGTGTCGCATGACCACCGCGTTCGACACCGCCAGGGCGATCGGCGACGCCGTCCTGTACCACCCGCGGACGCCGGACTTCGGCGTGCTGATGCCGCCGGCGTTCGCGTCGCCGCAGGCCGGTGACTTCGCCGACTGCCGCGTGGAGTGCCTGCTCGAACCGCGCTCGCACGCAGTGCTGCACGTCCGGCTGCGGTTCCTGCAGAGCCAGGAGCGCGTCGTGTGCCGCCGCGGCGCCGACGGCGGGTACGACCCGGTGGCGTCGCTGACCGTGGACGGTACCGAGCACACCACCTGGGACGAGGTGGTCGAGCGCGAGATCGACGCGGTGCTGCCGGTCGCCGAGCTGACCGCCCAGCGCACCTGCGTCCCGTTCGTCGTCGGCGGCGCCGAGCGGACCGAAATCCTCGGCCGGGCCGGGAAACTCGTCCGCCGCAGCTGGTCGGTCACCGGCGAGCTGCGGCTGAGTGCGCGGGTCCTGGGCGGCCGCAACGGGATCCGGTTGCGCGCCGACGTCGTCAACACCACCGAGTGGTACGAGCCGGACTCATCGCGCGAAGAGGCGCTGCGGCACGCGATGTTGTCCGTCCATGTGGTGCTCGCCGTGAACGCCGGCCGGTTCGTGTCGCTGACCGAGCCGCCGCCGTGGGCTCGTGCGGCCGCCGAGCAGTGCGAAAGCCACCGGCTGTGGCCGGTGCTGCTGGGCGACAACGACGCCGCGGTGCTGGCCGCGCCGGTCACCCTGTACGACCACCCGATCCTCGTGCCGGAGAGCGAAGAACGCATCCAGTACCTGCGCCGGGGCATCCCGGAGGACACCTGGTGGGACCCCGGCGCGGTGTGCCCGGAGACCGACGAGGTGGTGGTCGCCGGGGTCGCGGTGTCCGCCGGGAGTCGGGTGCGGCTGCGCGACGGTCTGATCGGGACGGTCCACGCGGTACTGTCCGATGAAGAGGGATACCTGCACCTGGAGATCAAGGTGGGCGATCGGTACCGCTACGCCACCCCGGGCGAGATCGAACCCCTCCCGGTCTGACCGGTCAGGGCGCCAGGTCCGCCGCGTTGTACTTGCACGAGGCGTTCCACAGCAGGAACGAGTCGATCCCGTTGGCCCGCGCCCCGTCCAGCTGCGCGCGGATCTGGTCGCGTCCGTAGTGGACGGACATGCTGAACGCCTGGATCCACGGGATGATCACCGACTGCGTGCCGGCGGCCTTCTCGGCGAACGCCGCCAGCGACCGCTGGGTGATCTCCAGCGGCTGCGACTCCGGATCGGCGACCCCGTACTCGCCCGGACCCCAGTGCGACGGGTAGATCATCGGCGCGATGTAGTCCACCTTGCGTGCCATGGCGGTGATGTCCTGCCCGATCTGCGTCGGCCGGTTGACCGCTATCCCGAACACCGACGCGCCCAGGTACGCGCCCTCGGCCCGCACCGCGTTGCGGCTCTCGGCGAGGAAGTCCACGATCCCCTCCTCCGGCGTGCCCTCCAGTCCGGGGAACCGCAACTGCTCGATCGGGCCCTCGGGCCGCCGCACGTAGTCGTAGAGGATGTCGTCGAACCCGGCCCGCGCGGCTTCCGTCGCCAGCGCGATGTTGTACTCCCGCACCTCGCGGTTGGCGAAGTTGGTGAACGCGTACTCGCCGTACCCGCCCGCCCACGGCTGCCCGTCGGCGCTCTGCACGACCCGGTCGCGCTCGCCGGACTCCCACGACGCCCGCGCCAGGATCGGGTCCCGGAACGCGACGAGCCGCCCGACGACGCGGACCCCCTCCTTGTGCAGCTGCTCGACGACCCCGTGCAGGTCGTAGTAGTTCTTCGCGGCGCCGATCTCCTTCGCGAGCGGCACCTGCGAGGCGTACCCGACCTCGCCGCTCTCGTCCTTGATGTCCAGCTGGACCGTGTCGATCAACCCGTCCCGCGCCATCTGCAGCACCGGTTCGCGCAGCGCCGGCGCCGTCCACGCCACCGCGGTCATGTGCACGCCGCGCATGCCGGGGTGCCGCGCGCGCACCGGGACCCGGCCGGCCGCGCGGTTGCCCGCCGCGTCCTGCGCGCCGATCTCGATCTTCGCCGGGGGAGTCGGGATGGTGACGGTGAAGTTGCCGAACTCGTTGACCTTCACCTCTTCGCCCTGCACCGTGACCTTGTCCGCGCCCTTGGCCGTGCCGCGCAGGGTCACCGGCTTGCGCGGGTCGCTGATCTCGATCGGCTGGAAGGACAGCTCCGGCGCGGTGTTGTCGACGTGGAAGGTGCGGGACACCTCGGCGTCCGGCAGGCCCGGAATCTCGTTCGGCAGCCGGGCGAC
This sequence comes from Amycolatopsis thermalba, assembly GCF_023376025.1. Lineage (NCBI taxonomy): Bacteria > Bacillati > Actinomycetota > Actinomycetes > Pseudonocardiales > Pseudonocardiaceae > Amycolatopsis > Amycolatopsis thermalba. The sequence goes on along the minus strand of NZ_CP091196.1, from coordinate 6,706,350 downwards.
GAGGGTGTGCTCGCCGTCGCCGACCTTCAGCGGCGGCAGGACCAGCCGGCCACCGTCACGCGCTGTGGTCACCGGCTGGTCGTCCAGGATGACCGTGACCCGATCGAGGTCGCTGTCCCTGGCCGCCAGCACCCGGATGTCCCGCAGCGACTCCGCGTTGGTGGTGACCCCGTCGCCGAGGCCCTGGATGGCCAGCCCGAACGGGAGCGACTGCACCACCGTCGGGGTGGCGGCGATGGCGACCGTGGCGACGATGGCCACGAGGACCAGAACCGCGTTCCGGGACCGTGTCCGCTGCCTGCCCATGTAACCCTCCCGCGCCGGTGTGCCGAGCAGCGGGCACATTCCCCGGATCAGGCGGGTCATTCGGGAATCCATCCCTTCGGGTTACACCCCGTTGCCTCCGCGCTACGGACGGCGCACGTTGGTAGGCGTGACACCCAAGCTGGCTTCCCTCGTCGCGGTCCTGTTCCTGCTCACGGCGTGCACGACGGTCGTCGAGGGCCACCCGCACGAGCAGAGCGACGGCGGCGAGGGGTGGGCCGCGTTCGCCCCGCTGCGCTCGTCCGCCCCGGCGGCGGCCCCGGCCGCGCCCGCCACGGTGCGCGCCAACGAGCTGGGCCGGGTCCCGGTGCTGATGTACCACCGCATCGTGACCGAACCCGAATCGGTCTACGACCGCACGCCGGACGACTTCCGCGCCGAGCTGGAACGGCTCGACCGCGAGGGCTACGTCCCGGTGTCGGCCGCCGACTTCACCGCGGGCCGCATCGACGTCCCGGCCGGCACGCACCCCGTGGTGCTCACCTTCGACGACGGCGACCCGAGCCAGTTCGCGCTCGGCCCGGACGGCAACCCGGTGCCGGGCACCGCCGTCGCGATCATGCTCGACTTCGCCCGCAGCCACCCGCGGTTCCGGCCGGTCGCCACGTTCTACGTCAACGCCGAGCCGTTCGGCGACCCCGGTGGCGCCCGGACCATCCCGTGGTTGCTGGACCACGGTTTCGACGTCGGCAACCACACCAGGACCCACGCGAACCTGCGCGAGGCCGACGAGCAGACCGCGCAGGCCGAGATCGGCGAGCTGGACGCGCTGATCCGGCGGGCCTCGCCGCGGGCGAACCCGACCACGATCGCGCTGCCGTTCGGCATCCACCCGCGGCCCATGGAGCTGGCGTTGCAGGGCGCGGGCTACCGCTACCAGGGCGCGTTCCTGGTCGGCTCGAACCCGTCCGCGTCACCGTTCACCGCCGACTTCGACCCGCTCAACATCCCGCGCATCCGCTCGCAGGGCCCGACGGGTGAGGAGGCCGAATACGGTTCGGCGGTGTGGCTGGACAAGCTCGCGCAGAACGCGGACAGCCGGTACACATCGGACGGTGACCCGGCCCGGATCTCCTACCCGAAGTCGGACACCGACGAGGTGGCCGCGAAGTTCCGGGACCGGGTGAACCCCTACTGACGCCGTTTTCGATAGCCTGGTGCGGTGCCGAACCCGGAGGACGCAGGTCAGGAGAGCACCACCCGCCCGGCGAGGCGGTGGCGGCGGCGGCCCAGGAAACAGCGTCCGTTCTGGGTCGAGCTGCCGATCCTGATCGTCGTCGCGCTGGTGCTGGCGTTCGTGTTCCAGCAGTTCTTCGCGCGGGTGTACACGATCCCGTCGGGGTCGATGGAAACCACGCTGCACGGCTGCGCCGGGTGTTACGGGGACAAGATCCTGGTCGACAAGATCACCTACGACTTCACCGACCCGGAGGCGGGTGACGTCGTGGTGTTCAAGGGCCCGGAGGCGTGGGTGGGCGACGAGGTGACGACCACGCGTTCGGACAACGCGGTGGTGCACTTCCTCCAGGACGTCGGTTCGGTGTTCGGCCTGGCGCCGCCGGACGAGCGCGACTTCGTCAAGCGGATCATCGCCACCGGCGGTCAGACCGTGCAGTGCTGCGACGACCGGAACCGGGTCCTCGTCGACGGCCGGCCGCTGGACGAGCCCTACATACACTGGCAGGACCCGGCGCGCCAGTGGCAGGACTCCTTCCCGCCGGTCCGGGTGCCGGAGGGTTACGTCTGGGTGATGGGCGACAACCGCAACAACTCGTGCGACTCGCGCTGCGAGGAGCAGGGCCCGGTCCCGGTGGACGACCTCATCGGCAAGGTCCGGTTCATCGTGCTCCCACCCGGCCGCTGGGGCACCGTCGACTAGCGACGGGCCAGTGCCGCGTTCGCCATCACGTGCTGCATCAGGATCACCAGCACCTGCTTGGTCGACTCCCGGTCCCGCGCGTCGCACAGCAGGATCGGCACCGTGTCGTCCAGCTCCAGCGCCGCGCGCACCTCCTCGGTGCCGTAGCGGTAGGCGTTGTCGAAGCAGTTGACGCCGACCACGAACGGCAGCCCGCGCCGTTCGAAGAAGTCCACCGCCGGGAAGCAACTCTCCAGCCTGCGCGTGTCGGCGAGCACCACCGCGCCCAGCGCGCCCTGCGCGAGCTCGTCCCACATGAACCAGAACCGGTCCTGCCCCGGCGTGCCGAACAGGTACAGGATCAGCTCGGGGTTGATCGTGATGCGGCCGAAGTCCAGCGCCACGGTCGTGGTGGTCTTGCTCTCCACCCCGGTGAGGTCGTCGATCCCGGCCGAGGCCTGGGTGATCGCCTCCTCCGTGCGCAGCGGGGAGATCTCGCTCACCGAGCCGACCATGGTGGTCTTGCCGACCCCGAAGCCGCCTGCGATCAGCAGCTTCACCACGGTGGCGGAGACGTTCCGCCGGGGCTCAGAGCCTGCGAATGCCATCGAGAACCGCCTGAAGTACGTGTTGTTCCGGGGTGTCGGAGATGGGCTGGGACGTCCGGTAGATCACGTGTCCGCGCTCGATGAGGTCGGCCAGCAGCACCTTCACGATCGGCACCGGCAGGTCCAGGTGCGCCGCGACCTCGGCGACCGACAGCGGCCGCTGGCACAGCCGCACGATCCGGGCGTACTCCGGTGCCATGGTGGCCGCTTCGGCCAGGCCGGGCAGGGCGACCACGAGGGACAGCAGCTGCAGGTCGATGTCACCGGCGTGGGTGCGGCCGCCGGTGATCGTGTACGGCCGGGCGATCGGTCCGGCCGCGTCGTCGAACCAGGTGTCGTCGTCCCGCCTGATCATCATGGCGTGCTTTGCTGCTCAACTCGTGGCGCCGCGCTCAGTGCGGCACCGACCCGCTTGACCATCATGTTCATCGCGTACGCGACCAGACCCATGTCGACGTCCGCGGCGGTCAGCAGCGCGAGGCAGGCGCCGTGCCCGGCCGTGGTGACGAACAGGAACGCGTGGTCCATCTCCACGACGGTCTGGCGCACCGCGCCGCCGCCGAAGTGGCGCCCGGTGCCCTTGGCGAGGCTCTGGAACGCCGACGCCACCGCCGACAGGTGCTCACCGTCCTCTTCGGACAGGTTGGTCGACCGGCCGATCAGCAGGCCGTCGGCCGACAGCACAACCGCCCGGTCCGCTCCCACGACCTGCTGCAGGAGGTCGTCGAGGAGCCAGTCCAGCTCGTTGATTCCCGCGTTCGTCACGTGTGCTCTCCCAGAATGTCGGTGGTGCTCGGATCCTGTTCGCGAGCGCGGCGGGTGCCCTGCTGGAACGCCGAGAGCCGGCTGCGGGCCTGCTCCGGGCTGTCGTCGGGCACGGTGCTGTGGTCGGGCTTCGGGCTGTCGTTGGTGGCGGCGCTGAAGGTCGCGGTCTCCTCGTCCTTCCTCAACTGCGGGGCCAGGTTCTGCTGCCGTCGGCGCCGCGGCAGCGGCGGGCGGTCCGGCGAGATCGGTCCGGCGTGCTGGGGCGGCCGGGCCTGGGGCGGGCGCGTGTCGATCGGCACGCGGGTGTCCAGCGGCGCGCGCAGCGGGATCTGCGGGCGCTGCGGCGGCGTGTGCTGCTGCTGCGGCGCAGGCTCCGGCGGAGCAGCCGGGACCGTGGGGCGGAACAGGTCCACCCGCGCCGTCGGCTCTGCCTGGTGGTGCCCGTTGGTGGCCGGCTCCGGTGGCGCGTCGGCCTCATCGGGCCACCGGTGCGCCGGCGCGCTCTGGGCCGGGACCAGCGCCTCCTCGGGCTGGGCCGCGTCGTCCGGCTGCGGCACCGGAGCCAGCAGCTCGGACCGGACGAGCACGATCGCCCGGGTGCCACCGTAGGCGGAGTCGCGCAGCGTCACCGAAATCCCGTGCCGGGACGCCAGGCGCGCGACCACGAACAAGCCCAGACGCGGTTCCGCGGACAGCGCCATGACGCTGAAGTCCGGCGGCTCGCGCAGCATCGCGTTCAGCTCTTCGGCCTGCTCCGGCTCGATGCCCAGGCCCTGGTCCTCGATCTCGATGACCACGCCCTTGCCGACGACGTCACCGAACACCTCGACGCGCGAGTTCGGCGGCGAGAACGACGTGGCGTTGTCCAGCAGCTCGGCGAGCAGGTGCACCAGGTCGGCGACGACCGGGCCGGCGACCGCGACGTTCGGCAGCTTGCCGACGGTGACGCGCGCGTAGTCCTCGGTCTCCCCGGTGGCGCCGCGGATCAGGTCGGCCAGCGCGACCGGGTTGCGCCACTGCCGTCCCGGCCGCTCGCCGCCCAGGATGATCAGGTTCTCGGCGTTGCGTCGCGCGCGGGTGGACAGGTGGTCCAGGCGGAACAGCATGTCCAGCTGGTCCGGGTCCTCCTGCTTGCGCTCGGCCTCGTCGAGGGCCTTGAGCTGCCGGTGCACCAGCACCTGACTGCGGTGGGCGATGTTGAGGAAGACCTTCTTGGTGCCCTCACGGGTCTTGGCCTCGTCCACGGCGGCCGCGATCGCGGTCTGCTGCGCCTTGTTGAACGCGTCGGCGACCTGGCCGATCTCGTCGTCGCCGTGGTCCAGCAGCGCGACCTCGGTGTCGAGGTCGACGGCCTCACCGGTGCGGACCCGCTCGACCAGCTGCGGCAGCTGCGTCTCGGCGGCCTCCAGGGTCTCCTCGCGCAGCCGGCCCAGCCGCTGGATCAGCCGGTTGGACAGGCGCCACGCGAAGAAGAACACCGCCAGCGACACGATCAGCGCGGCGGCGCCGGCGATGATCGAGGTGACCAGGGTCCGGTCACCGCTGTCCAGGCCGACGTTGGTGGCGTTGGAGCTCTGCTCGATGTAGAGGCCCATCAGCGCGTTGCCGACCTGGGTCGCGGCGTCGCGCCACTGCGCCTCGGGCACGGGCAGCGAATCCTGGTTGCCGCGCAGGAAAGCGTTTTCCACCACGCTCAGCGTGTCCCACGCCGGGCTGGCCAGCAGCGCGTCGTACTTGGCGCGCACCGACGGGATCATCTGCGGGGCGGCGACCGCCAGCTCGGCGTGGTAGGCGCCGACCTGGCTGATGTAGGTGCGGAACTCCTCCTCCGACAGGCCGCGGCCGGCGATTCCGGCGGCCGCCAGCGCGTCACCGCGGGACATCGCGTCGGCCGCGGTGAACAGCGGCATCGCGGTGACGCGGAGGAACGCGGTCTGGGCGTCCGGCGCGCCCTCGGCCACGCCGTTCAGACCGGTGGCGAACTCGTCGATGATGCGGTTGTAGAAGGCGTAGGCCTCGAGCGGGGACGCCTGCCTGCTGTCCACGCGCTGACGCAGCTCGGGCAGCTGGGCGAAGTTCGCGCTGGTCTTGGCGATGCTCTGGCGCACCGACTCCGGGGCGTCGTCGACCATGTCCTGCAGGACGGTGGCCATGCGCGCGGCCGTCGTGTCCGTCTTGGCCCGCGCCTGGATCAGATCCGCGCCCGGGGTGCCGTTGCCGGCCAGCGTGCGCAGGGTCAGCACCCGCTCGGCGCGCACCGCGCCGAAGAAGAGGGCGCCCGGCTCGGCCGAGTCGTGGACCTTCGTCGCGAACTCGCGGGCGTTGACCGCCTGCACGACCAGGTAACCCGCGAGCGCCACGCCGGCGAGCAGCAGGGCGACGCTGGGCACGATCGCGATCGCGAGCACCCTCGACCGGATCGAAGCACGCCGCCTACGTGTTCCGAATACCTTTTTCAACGCTCTGAGGAGCCTTCCCGCAACTCGATGTGATGGCCTCGGCCCCCGGACCCGAGTTGACGCTTCGCACAGGAACCGCAGTGGGTTGTACGACCGGGAGAGTGAACCAGCCCGGACAAGTATGAGTCAACTTCACGTTCTGTCCGCACCGGACGCCTCTCCGTCGAGGTGTCCGGGACTTCGTCAGCCGCGCGGATATTGTCGTCCGGCTATATGATCCCGTTACGCCCGCACTAACGGGGTCGCGCGGATCATCGCCGGACTGTGGAATGCCGAGGCGTTCCGCGGGCGCTATTCCGCCGGATGGTCTTGCCGTTTGCTCCGATTGGTTGCAGCGGTCGGTGCTGCGTCCGTTTCTCCTGTGATATCGCACACCTTTATCGATGAGGGTACCGGGGTTTCCGAACCGGATTCTAGCTGTGGCGCAAGGGGTCCTGGTCGAGCCCGCGGCCGCGGGTCCACTTCGGAGGATCGCGCTGAACAGGCCGTCTCACGGTGGGTGCACGGATTGATCACGTTTCGTGCGCCGAGAACCGTGACGAATCCGACACCGACCGGGCCGCTGTGTGATCGACCGGTCACGTGAGCGGTTATTGCGTCGCGGTTTCTTCTATAGGGTTCGCACATGGTGGTGACGGCGAAGGCGCTGGCCGAGGCGGTGCGGGCCGGGGAAGCGGACCCGGTGCGGGAGACCGAACGGGTGATCGCGGGGATCGAGGCGGCGGACCGGGTCGTGGGCGCGTTCCGCCGGGTGCGCGCGGCGGAGGCGGTGGCCGAGGCGCGGCTCCTGCGGACGCGTGCGGACCTGGCGGAGCTCCCGCTGGCCGGGGTGCCGGTGGCGGTCAAGGACGTGGCCGGGGTCGCGGGCGAGACCGTGACGCGCGGGACCGCCACGGCCGTCCCGGCTGGTTCGGACCACTTGGTCGTGCGGCGGTTGCGGGCGGCGGGGGCGGTGATCGTCGGGATCACGCGCGTGCCGGAGCTGTGCATCTGGCCGATGACCGACTCGCCGGAGGCCGTGACGCGCAACCCGTGGGCGCCGGAGTACACGGCGGGCGGTTCGTCCGGCGGCAGCGCGGCGGCGGTGGCGGCGGGGCTGGTGCCGGTCGCGCACGGCACGGACGGGCTCGGCTCGATCCGGCTCCCGGCGGCGATGTGCGGGCTGGTCGGGATCAAGGCGGGGGCGGACGTGCTGGCCGAGGACGGCTGGTTCGGGATGTCCGCGCACGGCAGCCTGGCCACGACGGTCGCCGACGCGGCGTTGCTGTTGTCGGTGCTGGCGGACCGGCCGGGGCTGGCGGAGGTCGGCGAGCCGGGACGGTTGCGGATCGCGGTGTCGACGGACGTGCCGCTGACGCACGCGCCGGTGCCGCGCTCGTTGACGGCGGCGGTGGAGCGGGTGGCGGAGCTGCTGGCGGCGTCGGGGCACGGGGTCGAGCGGGCGCGGCCGCGGTACGGGGTGGAGCCGGTGGCCGGGATCGTGTCGCGGTGGTTCGCCGGGCCGGCCGAGCAGGCGGCGGGGTTGCCGGTGGAGACGCTGCAGCCGCGGACGCAGCGGCACGTGCGGATCGGGCACGCCGTGCGGCGGCTGGTGACGCCCGGCACCGCCCGCCGGTGGACGGCGCGGGCGGCGGAGTTCTTCGCCCGGTACGACGTCCTGATCACGCCGACGCTGGCGACGCTGCCACCGAAGGCGAGGGCGTGGCACGAGCGATCCTGCCTGGCGAACGCGTTGCCGTCGGTGGCCTTGGCGGGCTTCACGGGCCTGTGGAACCTGTCCGGCTACCCGGCGATGTCCGTCCCGGCAGGCCGCCACCCGAACGGCCTGCCGATCGGCGTGCAGCTGGTGGCCCCACCCGGCGGCGAGGGAAGGCTGCTGGCGCTGGCCGCGGAGCTGGAGAAGAAGAACCCCTGGCCGCGGCTGCCTTAGCGCCGGGCCGGGGGCCGCTCACAAGCGGCCCGGCGCGGTGGGGCGCGATCAACGGCCGCGCGCCCGGGTGGCTGCTGGCAGCCGGCCGTGGCGCGACGGGTGGGATCTGGATGCCCGCAGAGGCTGGGCTGGGTGGGTGCGGTCGCGGGGGCCGGTCTGTTGCCGTGGCCGCAGGGGCTGGGCGGGTGCGGTTGCAGGGCCGGGCCGGCGCGGCCGCACGGGCACGTCCGTTGCCGTGCCCGCCGCCGGATCGCGGCGGCGGTCCCAGGGCGCTCCGCTGGCGCGGAGCGCCCTGGGCGGCAGCTACTTCTTGCTCGACTGGGGCCGCTTCGTGAGCGGCTTGGGCGGCTGCTGCCCTTCCGGCTGCGCCGCGGGACCGGCCAGCGCCGCAGGCGGCTTGCCCGTCACGGGACGGGCGCCTCCGCCGGGCTTGGCTGTAGGGGCCGGCTTCGCGGGGGCGGGCTTTCCGGCCGCCGGGCCGGTCTTGCCGCTGCCCGTGGCAGGGCTGCCCTGGCCGCTCGTGGCGGAGCCGCCGCCCTGCCCGCTCGAACTCGGGCTGCTGCCCCGGCCCCGGCCGGCCGAGCCACCCTGGCCAGCTGCCGCCGGACCGCCTTGACCGCTGCCCGTGGCAGGGCTGCCCTGGCCGCTCGTGGCGGAGCCGCCGCCCTGCCCGCTCGAACTCGGGCTGCTGCCCCGGCCGTCCTGTCCACCAGCGGCCGGACCGCCCTGGCCATCCGCGCCCGGTGCCACCTGCGGCCCGGAAGCGGGGCGACCAGCCGCGCCACCCGCAGCGGGCTTCGCGGCCGGGGTGGGCCTCGCTGCCGCGCCGCCGGCCGTGCCGGCCACACCGCTCCCGGCAGCGGGCTTCGCCGCCGCCGCGCTACCTGCTGCCGCGTTACCCGCCGCCGCGGGCCTTGCTGCCGCGCCGTCGCCCGACGGAGCCGGAGCCGGCCCCGGTCCCGGCCCCGGTCCCGGTCCCGGGGCGGGCTTCACCGCGGGCATCGTCTGCATTCCGTCGCCGCTGGGGGTCTCCGCCGGGCGGCTCAGGTCCACCACGGACTCCTCGCGCAGTGGCTCCAGCGCCGACTGGCTGCGGGCCAGCACCTCGTCGGTCTTGCGGAGCCGTCCGGCGACCTCCGTGCTGATCCGCGTCAGGTGTTCGACCAGCTGGCGCGCCTCGCGTTCGCGCTTCTCCGCCCGCGCGGTCGCTTCCTCGACCAGGCGGCGGGCCCTCGTGGTGGCCTCGTCGACCAGGCGCTTCGCCTCGGCCGTCGCCTCCGCGATGCGTCGCTCGGCCTGCTGCTTGCTCGCCGTCTGCTGGTCGGCGATGTGCTTCTCCAGCGCGGCCCGCTGCGAGGCCATCGACTGCTCGAAATCGTGCTGCACCGTCCGCCGCTTGCGCTCGGCCTCGATGTCCAGCTGCGTCCGCCGCCGCGCTGCCTCCGCCGTCAGCCGCTCGACCTCGGCCTTCGTCGCCTCCAGCGCGCGCTTGTGCTCGGCCTGCAGCGCCTGCCCGTGGGTGTCCAGCTCCGCCAGCAGGCTCTGGTACCGCTCACGCAACCTCCCGGACAGCTCGGTCGTCGCGCTCCAGTGCTCCTCCGCCGCGACCTGCGCCCGCGAAGTGATCTCCTCGGCCCGCATCTCCGCCAGCTCCACCGTGCGCTGCATGCGCTCGTCGAGGTCCTCGATCCGCTCCGGCGGCCGCTTCAGCTCCTCGACCCGGTTCCGCAGCCGCGCGATCTCCCCGCGCGCGCCCTCCAGCTCGCGCGACAGGTTGCCCACCTGGCTCATCGCGTTGTCGCGATCGGCCATCACCCGGCGCAGATTCGCCTCGACGTGATCCAGGTACTGCAGCACCTGCCCGCGGTCGAAGCCGTGCCACACCTGGTTGTACTCACGCCGCAACGGGAGCAGGCTGTCGCGCTCAGAGACCATGCGAAAACCGTACCCGCGCACAGCGTGTTAACACTGTCAGGCCACGCCCGGTGTGTCACTCACCAGTGGAAACCCCTGGTCAGCTTGACGAGCGCGTTCGCCGCGCGGGACAGGTGCCGCTCGCCCTTCCCGATGCGTAGCTCACCACTGCCGCCGGCCGCCGTGGAGTCCGGGAAGACGCGGTAACCCTCGTAGGCCACCGCGTCGACCAGCCCCGGCAGCAGCGTGTACGCCGCCTGGATCAGGTACCCCTCGGGGGTGCCGATGTGCTTGGGCCGGTTCTTCAGCGCCCGCACCACCATGTTCGCGGCCTGGTCCGGCGACTTCGTCGGGAACGCGTCGTAGATCTTCGTCGGCCGGATCATCGGCGTGCGCACCAGCGGCATGTGGATGGTCGTGAACGTGATGCCGTCGCCGTGGGTCTCGGTCGCCGCGATCTTGCTGAAGTAGTCCAGCGCGGCTTTTGACGCCACATAGGCGGAGAACCGCGGCGCGATGCCCTGCACGCCGATCGAGGACACGTTGACGACGTGCCCGAACTTCCGCTCGGCCATGTGCGGCAGCACCGCGAGGATCAGCCGGACCGCGCCGAAGTAGTTGATCGCCATCGCCCGCTCGTAGTCGTGGAAGCGGTCGTAGGACAGCTTGATCGAGCGGCGGATCGACCGGCCGGCGTTGTTGACCAGCATGTCGATGCGGCCGTGCTCGCTCAGCATCTGGTCGACGATCTTGCGCACGGCCTCTTCGTCGGTCAGGTCGGCCGGGTAGATCGAGGCGGATCCACCCGCGGCGATGATCTCGTCCCGGACCTCCGCCAGCTCCGGCTCGCGCCGCGCGACCAGCAGCGGGACACCGCCCTCGGCCGCCACCTTCAGCGCGGTCGCCCGCCCGATGCCCGACGACGCGCCGGTGATGATCACGCGACGGCCGTCCAGCTCACCGCGCGGCCCGTGCTTGCGGGCGCGGAACGGGTCGAGGTGCTCGCGCCAGTACCGCCACAGCGCGGGCGCGTAGTCCTCGATGCGCGGCACGTCGACTCCGCTGGCCGCCAGCTCCTTGCGGGTCGCGGCGGAGGCGAACACCGACGGGAACGACAGCGTGTCCAGCAGGACGGCCGGGATGCCCAGGCGCTCCAGGAACGCATCGCGGGTGATCGTGAACCCGGGCACGTGCTCGCCCAGCCGCGCCAGCTTCAGCAGGCCGCGGGACAGCCGCCGGTCCAGCTCGACGTTGATCGTCGGCGCACCGGCCGCGCGGGCGAAGGCGTTGTAGACGCACACCACCGACTGCGGTTCCGGGCTGACCAGGTGGAACGCGCGCCCGTCCAGCCCGGGCCGGACCACCAGCTCCAGCAGCGCCCTGGCGACGTAGTCGACCGGCACGATGTTCGTGTCACCCAGGTCCGGGCCGACGAGCGGCACGTTCGGCAGCGCGGCGAGCCTGCTGATCGCGGGGAACAGGTAGTAGGGGCCGTCGATCTTGTCCATCTCGCCGGTCTGCGAGTGGCCCACCACCACGGCGGGCCGGTACACCCGCCACGGCACCTCGGACTGCTGCCGCACCAGCCGCTCGGCCTCGAACTTCGTCCGGTGGTAGGGCGTGGGCAGGCGCTGGCCGGTGTCGAACATGTCCTCGGTGAACACGCCCTCGTGGTCGCCGGCCACGGCCACCGACGACACGTGGTGCAGGCAGCCCGCGTCGATTTCGGCGGCCAGGTCGAGCACGTGGCGGGTGCCGTCGACGTTGGCCTTGACGCTCGTCGCGTCGTCGGCGGTGAGGTCGTAGAGCGCGGCCAGGTGGACCAGACCGGCGACCCGCCCGCGCAGCTCGGCGCGCACGTCCTCGCCGACGCCCAGGCCCTCGCGCCCGAGGTCGCCCTCGACCAGCGTGACCTTCTCCGGGTGCGGCCAGCCGTTGACCAGGTCGGTCAGCCGCTCCCGCGACTTCTCGCGGACCAGGAGGAACACCCGGTCCACGTCCTCCCTGGCGAGCAGCAGCGGGGTGAACTGACGTCCGATCAACCCGGTCGCACCCGTCACGAGATACCCGGTCATGTGCCTGCCCTCCGCGTCGTCGCCCGGCTGCATTGTGCGCCGGGCTGGCCGCCGTGACCACAGTCATAGTGCACGGGGTCCCCGAAACGATCAGCGGGCGCGAGTAAAGTCGCCTTTACTTGACGGGAACCGGCAGGGCGCTGCCGACGTTGAACCTGATGCAGGTGCCAGTAGATCCAGGAGGATCAGGTGCGATCCACAAGCAACCCAGCGTTCCGCAACTTGCCCACCGGCGGCGCGGGATACGGCTCCTACGGGCCGAACGTAGGCTTCAACCAGCCCCAGGGCATGCCCGGTTACGGGATGCCGTCGGGCCACGGCGCGCAGCAGGCGCCGGCGACCGAACGCCCCATGACCGTCGATGACGTCGTCATCAAGACCGGGATGAGCCTCGGTGTCGCCCTGATCACCGGTGTCCTCGCGGCGATCTGGGCCCAGAGCCAGGCCGACGCGAACGCGCTCGGCCCGGTCCTCGGGCTGATGCTCGGCGGCATGATCGTCGGCCTGGTGCTGTCGCTGATCATGATCTTCCGGCAGAAGCCGAGCGGCCCGATGACGCTGCTGTACTCGGCGGCCGAGGGTGTGTTCCTCGGTGCGATCACCGGGCTCTTCGAGATGCTCTACCCCGGCATCGCCCTGCAGGCGATCCTGGGCACCGCCGGTGTGTTCATCGGCATGCTGGTCGTCTACAAGACCGGCGCGGTCAAGGTGACGCCGAAGCTCACCAAGTGGATCATCGGCGCCCTCGTCGGCGTCATGATCCTGATGCTCGCCAACCTCGTGCTCGGCCTCTTCGGCGTGAACATGGGCCTGCGGGACGGTGGCGCGCTCGCCATCATCTTCAGCCTCGTGGTCATCGGCGTCGCGGCGTTCTGCCTGCTGCTCGACTTCGACGCGGCCGACCAGATGATTCGGGCGGGCATGCCGGCCAAGTGGGCGTGGTTCGCCGCGTTCGGCCTGATGACCACCCTGGTCTGGCTCTACCTGGAGATCCTGCGCTTGCTGTCGTACCTGCAGAACGACTAGTAGTTCGGCCCGCAGAAGGACACCCGGTGACCAACCGGGTGTCCTTTTGTTGTGTCGTCACCCTTTCGGTGGGCCGGTGATCGTTGTGTTGACTACGCAGTGTTGGATACGGGCACTACTGTCTCGTTTACATCTGTGAGGTTCGTGTGAGCGTCCCCCCACCGCCGGCTGCGCCTGGAGGGCAGCCGGCGCCGTTCGGCAACCAGCCGCCCGCCGGCAACCAGGGCGCTCCCGGCGCGTTCGGCCCGCCTCCCGGTCAGCCGGGCCAGCCGGGCCAGTCCGGTCAGTTCGGCCAGCCCGGCCAGTTCGGGCCGCCGCCCGGGCAGCCCGCGGGCGCCCCGCCGGCCTTCCCGCCGCCGGGACAGCCCGGACAGCCCGGCGCGTTCGGGCCGCCCCCGGGGCAGCCGTTCGGCCCGCCGCCCGGCCAGCCCGCCAAGAAGAAGCTGACCTGGCTCCGCTTCGTGATCCCGGCGGTGGTGATCGTGCTGGCGGTCGGTAGCTGGGTCGTGTCGCGTCAGTTCGGCGCGGCCGGCGCCGAGGTCGGCGACTGCCTGCACATCGAGAAGTTCGAGCGCGGTGAGAGCCCGGACCGCATCGACTGCTCGGACGACAGCGCCAACGTCAAGATCGCGGCCAAGCTCGACAGCCCGTCCGCGAGCTGCCCGACCACCGACTACGACGAGTACAGCGTCACCGGCCGCGGTTCGTACAAGCTCTGCCTGATGATCAACGCCCACGACGGTGACTGCTTCGCCAACGTGATGTCCGGCAGTGACGGCTACAAGCGGGTCCCGTGCACCGACCCGACGGCGGAGGTCGAGTTCGTCAAGGTCGTCACCGGCCAGGCCGACGAGGCCGTGTGCGAGGGCCTCGAGGTCGACGGCGCGCTGACCTACCCCGAGCCCGCCACCACGTTCTGCCTGGTGGCCAAGAACGGCGCCAGCGCCTGATCCACGCGCGAAAAGGGCCCGGCCGCACCTGCGACCGGGCCCTTTCTCGTGGCTGGGGTCAGCTGAGCCGCTCGATGACCATCGCCATGCCCTGGCCGCCGCCGACGCACATCGTCTCCAGGCCGAACTGCTTGTCGTGGTGCTGGAGCGAGTTGATGAGCGTCGAGGTGATGCGGGCGCCGGTCATGCCGAACGGGTGGCCCACGGCGATCGCGCCGCCGTTGACGTTCAGGCGCTCGATGTCGATGCCCAGGTCCTTGTAGGACGGGATGACCTGCGCGGCGAACGCCTCGTTGATCTCCACCAGGTCGATGTCGCCGATCGACATCCCGGCGCGGGCCAGCGCGCGCTGCGACGCCTCGACCGGGCCGTAGCCCATGATCTCCGGCGACAGGCCCGACACGCCGGTCGACACGACCCGCGCCAGCGGCGTGATGCCGAGCTGCTTCGCCTTGGTGTCGGACATGATCACCAGCGCGGCGGCGCCGTCGTTGAGCGGGCAGCAGTTGCCCGCGGTGACCCGGCCGTCCGGGCGGAACACCGGCTTCAGGCCGGACACACCCTCGATCGTCACGCCGGCGCGCGGGCCGTCGTCCTTCGACACGACCGTGCCGTCGGGCAGGGTGACCGGCGTGATGTCCTTGGCCCAGAACCCGTCGGCGATGGCCTTCTCGGCCAGGTTCTGCGACCGCACGCCGAACTCGTCCATCTCCTCGCGGGAGACGTTCTTCAGGCGGGCGAGGTTCTCCGCGGTCTGGCCCATCGCGATGTAGACGTCGGGCAGCTCGCCGTTCTCCCGCGGGTCGGTCCAGGTGTCGCTGCCCTCGGCCGCGGTCTTCGCGGTGCGGGCCTCGGCGTCGGCGAAGATCGGGTTGTGCGTGTCGGGCCAGGAGTCCGAGCTGCCCTTGGCGAACCGCGACACCGTCTCCACCCCGGCGGAGATGAAGACGTCACCCTCGCCGGCCTTGATCGCGTGCAGTGCCATCCGGGTGGTCTGCAGGCTGGAGGAGCAGTAGCGGGTGATGGTGCAGCCGGGCAGGTGGTCGTAGCCGAGCTGGACCGCGACGGCGCGGCCCATGTTGAAGCCCGACTCGCCGCCGGGCAGGCCGCAGCCGAGCATGAGGTCGTCGATGTCCTTCGGGTCCAGCTGCGGCACCTTGTCCAGGGCGGCGCGGACCATCTGGACGGCCAGGTCGTCCGGCCGCATGCTCACCAGCGAGCCCTTCCCGGCGCGGCCGATCGGGGAACGCGCGGCGGAGACGATGACGGCTTCAGGCATGGCGGGACACTCCTTCGGGTCGGGCTAAGCGCGTGCTTACCTACATCCTGCCCCTTTCGCGCGCGCGGTCAAACCCCTACGCGACGACGGCCACGATGGCGCGCCCGCTTCACCCGGGTCCCGATGACCCGGGGAAGGTGGAAGTTGCCGGAGCACCTGCGCGCCCGGCCGTCGAGGACAGCACCGCCGCCGCGCGGCACTACAGCCCGGCCACCCCGCCCGGTGGCCTCGACGCCGTCCCGCCCTCACCCGACCGCGGGGCTAGATGAGTAATTCCGATCTCGGTTAGTGGTCGTAGGCGGTGAGGGATCGGGTGGTGGGTTGGCCGGTGGCGCGGTTGTGCCAGATCGCCGCGGTCAGGGCCAGGAGACGTTGGGCGATGCGGATGCCGACGCCTTCGATGGTCCGCCCACCGTGTCGTTCCAGGTCCAACTGGCCTTTGAGCGTGTCGTTGACTGACTCGATGAGTTGGCGGATGGACTTGAGTAGCGGTTCGCCGGGGTGGGGCTTGCGGTTGCGGTAGGACGGTCGGATCAGCCGGACGCCGCGCTCGGTGAGGTAGTGGTCGAGTTCGCGGGAGACGTAGCCCTTGTCGGCGATGATCAGCAGTCCGGGGCGTTCGGTGAGCAGGCGAGGTTCGTGGTCGCAGATAGCCATCAGTACCTGCCGCTCGTCGATCTTCGGGTCGGCCAACGCCCAGGCGATGGGCAGTCCGGCCGGGGTGCAGACCAGATGCAGGCGCAGGCCCCAGAACCAGCGCGAGTGTGATCGGCAGTAACCGTATTTGGCCCAGCCGGCCAGCTGTGACCGTTTCACGGTGGGCCGGGATCGTCCGCATTCGACCGGGGTTGAGTCGACGATCCAGGTGGTGTCGGTCCACAGGTCCGTGTCTGCCGCCAGCCAGCGCATCACGTGCTTGATCAGCGGCAATGCGGCACGCAGGCGACGGTTGTAGCCGGATTGGCCGGGCAGGTACTGGAACGCGCCGGGCATCCGGGCGGGCAGGAACCGCAGCCAGCGGGCCTCGGAGGTGAACCCCAGCAGCGCCTGGGCCACGGCCAGGGTGACCAACTCGGCGTCGGTCAGCCTCGGTGGCCGGCCCCGCCGACGCTGACCCGTGAGGTGGTCGTCGATCTTGACGTAGAGTGCGGTGAGAAGGGTGTTCAGGTCTGTCGTCACAAACTGATCTTGAACACCCTTCGCCTCACTCCGGGCATCACCCCAACTTAAGCATTACTCGTCTAGCCCGCCACCCTCGACGTAGGTCACACCCGCGCAGCTAGCCTGGTCGGTGTGGACTACGTCGAGCACATCGTCGACCTCGTGGGCGACACCCCGCTGGTCAAGCTGAACTCCCTGACCGAGGGCCTGGCGCCGCTCGTGCTGGCGAAGGTGGAGTACTTCAACCCCGGCGGCAGCGTGAAGGACCGCATCGCGCTGCGGATGGTCGAGGCCGCCGAGGCGTCGGGCGAACTCCGGCCCGGCGGCACGATCGTCGAGCCGACCTCCGGCAACACCGGCGTCGGCCTCGCGATGGTCGCCCAGCGCAAGGGCTACAAGTGCGTCTTCGTCTGCCCGGACAAGGTGAGCGAGGACAAGCGCAACGTGCTCAAGGCCTACGGCGCCCGCGTCGTGGTGTGCCCGACCGCCGTCCCGCCCGAGCACCCGGACTCCTACTACTCCGTCTCCGACCGGCTGGTCTCCGAGATCGAGGGCGCCTGGAAGCCCAACCAGTACGCCAACAAGGAGAACCCGGCCAGCCACTACCACTCGACCGGCCCGGAGATCTGGCGGCAGACCGACGGCCGGATCACCCACTTCGTCGCGGGCGTCGGCACCGGCGGCACGATCTCCGGCACCGGCCGCTACCTCAAGGAAGCGTCCCAGGGCAAGGTCAAGGTCGTCGGCGCCGACCCGGAGGGCTCGGTCTACTCCGGCGGCACCGGACGCCCCTACCTGGTCGAAGGCGTCGGCGAGGACTTCTGGCCGGGCACCTACGACCGCGCCATCGCCGACGAGATCATCGCCATCTCCGACGCCGAATCCTTCGCGATCACGCGCCGCCTCGCGCTCGAGGAGGGCCTGCTGGTCGGCGGCTCGTGCGGCATGGCGGTCGCGGCCGCGCTCAAGCTCGCCGAGCGGCTCGGCCCGGACGACGTGATCGTGGTGCTGCTGCCCGACGGCGGCCGCGGCTACCTGGGCAAGGTCTTCAACGACCAGTGGATGGCCGGCTACGGCTTCCTGCCGCCGGACTCCTCCGGCGCCACCGTCGGCGACGTGCTGCGCGCGAAGACCGGATCGCTGCCCGACCTGGTCCACACCCACCCGAACGAGACGGTCGCCGAGGCCGTCGCGATCCTGTCCGAGTTCGACGTCAGCCAGATGCCGGTGGTCAGCGCCGAGCCGCCGGTGATGGCCGCCGAGGTCGTCGGCGCCGTCAACGAGCGGGAGCTGCTGGAGGCCCTGTTCACCGGGAAGGCCCAGCTCGCCGACCGCCTGGACAAGCACATGTCGCCGCCGCTGCCGACCATCGGCGCGAGCGAGGGCGTCGGGGCGGCCATGAAGGCGCTGTCCAACGCCGACGGCGCGCTCGTCCTGGTCGACGGCAAGCCGGCGGGCGTGCTGACCAGGCACGACCTGCTGAGCTACCTCGCCGGACGGTGATCCGGGTTTCATCGCGCGGAACCGTCGGGGCGTTACGAGCGTCTATGACCGGTATCCGATAGCGTGTGGCCCACCCAGATCAACGTGAATACGCACTGTCAGTCCTCTCGAGGGGGTTCAAGACCCACATGAGCGCTCCGCAGCCGCCGAACCAGCCGTGGGGTGGCGGTCAGCCGCCTCAGGGCCCGCCGAGCGGTCCCCAGCAACAGCCAGACAACCCGTTCGGCTCTTCGGAGCCCACCCAGGTCGTGCAGCCCGGCCAGTCGCAGCAGCCGTCCGAGGGCGGCGGTTCGTTCGGCGAGACGGCGGAGCCGACCCAGGTGGTCCAGCCGGGTGGCGACCCCAACGCCACGCAGAAGGTCGGCCCGGGTGATCAGCCGGGCGCGGAGTCCACGCAGCTGGTGCCCCCGGGCTCCCAGCCGCCGGCCATCCCGTACTCGCCGCCGCCGAGCGCCGCCGACAACCCCGGCGCCGTGAACCCCCAGCAGGGCTACGGGCAGCAGGGCTTCGGCCAGCAGCAGCAGCCCGGGTTCGGGCAGCAGCAGCCGGGCCCGTACGGCCAGCCGCCGCAGGGCTACGGCCCGCCGTCGGGTGGCTTCGGCCAGCCGCAGGGCTTCGGCGCGCCGGGCTACCCCCAGCAGGGCGGTGGCGCCGGTGGCAACAACCAGCTCTTCGGCTGGATCGCCGGTGGTCTCGCCGCGCTCCTCGGCCTGCTCGGCCTGATCTTCGCGCTGATCGACTTCGGTGATGTCTCCGACTACTCCGACGCCTACGACTCGATCAAGGACCAGGCGGACGAGTTCGGGCTGCCCAGCCCGGGCCTGCTCTGGTTCTACATGATCATGCTGGTGGTCGGTGGCCTCGCGGCGCTGGCCGGTGGCGTCCTGATCGCGCTGGCGAACAAGCTCAGCCCGGCGCTGAAGAAGATCGCCCCGATCCTGACGGCGGTCGGCGGTTTCCTGATGCTGCTGTTCGGCATCCTGATCCTCGCGGCGATGCCGGAGGGTGCCTCGGACCTCCCGGGCATCCCGGTCGCGCAACTGATCTTCGGCATCGTGGCGCTGGCGATCGGTGTCGCCGGCCTGGTCCCGGCGGCGAAGCAGTTCGTCGGTCTCGGCGACGGTGCCGGCCAGCAGGGCGGCCCGGGCGGCTTCGGCGGTCCCGGTGGCTTCGGTGGCCCCCAGAGCGGCGGTTTCCCGCAGCCGGGGCAGCAGCCCGGTCAGTTCGGCCAGCACCCCGGTCAGCCGCAGTACGGGCAGCCCGGTGGGCCGAACCCGCAGAGCGGTGGCTTCCCGCAGCCCGGCCAGTACGGCCAGCCCGGCCAGCAGCCCGGTTACGGGCAGCCCGGCCAGTACGGGCAGCAGCCCGGCTACGGCCAGCCCGGTCAGTACGGGCAGCAGCAGCCGGGTCCGTACGGCCAGCCGCCGCAGCAGCCCGGCCAGTACGGCCAGCCCGGTCAACCGCCGCAGCAGTGGTGACCGGCTGAACTCAGCAGGCGATGCCCCCGGCCCCGCGCCGGGGGCATCGTCTTTTTCCCAGTTGATTTCCGTGTGCTGGGAACGCCGCTAGGGTGAGCGCCGAAAACGTCCGATTTCCCCGGGAGCGCTGTGACGAGTCGAAACGGCCACGAGCCGCGCCCCAACGGGACCACCGCGATCCTCGCCGGCGTGGTCGGGCTGGTGCTGGCCGGCCTGCTGGGCTACCTGCCGCTGAAGTTCTTCGTCGACCACGGCTTCGCGGGCATGGACGGCAAGGTGCGCGGCGTACTCGCCGTCTACTCGGCGGCCGCGCTGGTCCTGCTGGCCGGCGCGCTGACAACGTTCTTCCGCGCGGTCGCCGGCGCGGTGTTGCTGCTGGCCGGCGGGCTGCTCGCGGTCGCCGCGGTGATCTGCGAGCCGATCCTGCTCTACCCCGGCTACTTCGGGGACTTCTTCGCGGTCATGTTCCGCTTCGCGTCCGACGACGCGTTCGTGCGGGTCGGCGCGGTGGTCGGCGGGCCGCTCGTGTTCGTGCTCGCGGTGCTTCCGTGGACCTTCCGGTACCTGCGGCACCGCCCGGCTGGTAGTTGGTAGTGGTGACCTTTCCGTCCCAATCCGAAGCCACCACGTCCTCCCGCGGCGGCGGCACCGGCATCACCGCGGCCGTCCTGGCCCTGCTCGGCGGCCTGTTCCACCTGGTCGGCGTGGCCGGTGGCGCGGTGCTGCTCGCCGGCGACGGCGACCTCGGGCGCAGCCTGCTGACGTTCGCCACGCACCTGCTGCTCGCCGTCGCCCTCATCACCGGCGGGGTCGGGCTCGTGCTGGCCAAGGAGTTCGGCCGCGTCGCGACGATCATCGGCGCGGCCGCGGCCCTCGTCGTGTACCTGCTGGTGCTCGTGCTCGGCGCGTTCGGGGTGTACTTCCTCGGCCTCCTCGACGGCGACGTCCCGCTCGTCTACCTCGGCGTGCTGTGCGTGCCGGCGATCGGCACCCTGGTGCTGGCGTGCCTGCCGCCCACCGCGCGATGGGTGCGGCAGGGCTGGTCGTAGGCTGGGGAAATGACGCACGACCTTTCCCGCTCCGGCTTCGAGACGCGCGCCATCCACGCAGGTCAGGAGCCTGACCCGCGGACAGGCGCGGTCATCGTGCCCATCTACCAGACCTCCACCTACGCCCAGGACGGCGTCGGGGGCACCCGCGAGGGTGACTACGAGTACTCCCGCACCGCGAACCCGACGCGCACCGCGCTGGAGCAGGCCCTGGCCTCGCTCGAGGGCGCGCGGCACGGCCTGGCGTTCGCCTCCGGCATGGCCGCCACCGACGCGGTGCTGCGCACCGTGCTGCGGCCGGGCGACCACCTGGTCCTGGGCAACGACGCCTACGGCGGCACCTTCCGGCTGATCGACAAGGTGCTGAAGGTGTGGGGCGTCGAATACGGCGTCGCGGACCTGTCGAACGTGGACGAAGTGCGCGCCGCGGTCCGCCCGGAAACCAAGCTGATCTGGTGCGAGACGCCGTCCAACCCGCTGCTCGGCATCGCCGACCTCGCGGTGCTGGCGGAGATCGCCCACGGGGCTGGCGCCCGCCTCGTCGTGGACAACACCTTCGCCACGCCGTACCTGCAGACGCCGCTGGCCCTCGGCGCCGACATCGTCGTGCACTCGACCACCAAGTACCTGGGCGGGCACTCGGACGTCGTCGGCGGCGCGGTGCTGACCAACGAGGACGAGCTGCGCGAACAGCTGTTCTTCCTGCGCAACGCGGCGGGCGCGGTGCCCGGCCCGTTCGACGCGTGGCTGACCCTGCGCGGCCTCAAGACCCTCGCCGTGCGCATGGACCGGCACTGCGACAACGCGGAGCAGATCGCCGAGATGCTGTCGGCGCACCCGAAGGTCGCCGAGGTCTACTACCCGGGCCTGCCCGATCACGCCGGGCACGACATCGCGGCCAAGCAGATGCGCCGCTTCGGCGGCATGATCTCCTTCCGCCACACCGGCGGCAGGCAGGCCGCGCTGGACACCGCGGCGCGCACGCAGCTGTTCATCCTGGCCGAGTCGCTGGGCGGCATCGAGTCGCTGATCGAGCACCCGGGCCAGATGACCCACGCGAGCGTGGCCGGTTCGATGCTCCAGGTGCCCGACGACCTGCTGCGGCTGTCCGTGGGCATCGAGGACGTCCGCGACCTCAGCGACGACCTGCGCGCGGCGCTGGGCTGACGAGGCGGCGGGGGAGCGCTCCGGCGCTTCCCCGCCACTCAGGGCCGGTAGTTGTTCAGCTCGGCCGTCTTGGCGTCGGCCGGTGTGCTGCCGGCGCGGATCCCCGGCAGGTCGGAGCCGTCCACGCACCCGCCGACCAGCTCGACGTAGTTGTCGTGCCGGATGTACTGGGCCGGATCACCGCAGCCGGCCCGGTCGACGGTGTAGACCGCCGCGCCGGTGAGGGCCAGGGCGGAGGTGACGCCCGCGACCAACGGCAGCAGACCGGCCGCACGCGTGGCACGACGGACCCGTCCGCCCGTTTCGCTGCGCGCTGGCATGGCTACTCCCGATTCGCCGTACTGACCGGCTCCCAGGGTACCGAAACCCGTGAGGTGGGAGTGGCATGATCCGGGATATGGATCTGGTGGACGTCGAACGCATCCGCGAGGCGCGCAAGCTCCTCGAGGGCATCATCCGCGTGACGCCGATGGAGCACGCGCGTGACCTGGAGAAGGCGCACGGCGGCGCGGTCCACCTCAAGTGCGAGAACCTGCAGCGCACCGGCTCGTTCAAGATCCGCGGCGCCTACACGCGCCTGCACGGCCTGACGGCGGAGGAACGCGCCCGCGGCGTCGTGGCGGCCAGCGCGGGCAACCACGCACAGGGTGTCGCGCTCGCGGCGTCGCTGCTGGGCATCTCGTCGACCGTCTTCATGCCCACCCGCGCGCCGCTGCCCAAGCTGGCCGCGACTCGCGGCTACGGCGCGGACGTGCACCTGCACGGTGACGTCCTCGAGGAGTCCCTCGCGGAGGCGATCGCGTTCGCGGAGCGGACCGGGGCGGTGTTCATCCACCCCTTCGACCACGCGGACATCATCGCCGGGCAGGGCACCGTCGGGCTGGAAATCCTGGAGCAGGTGCCCGAGGCGGCCACGGTGCTGGTGCCCACCGGCGGCGGCGGGCTCGTCGCGGGGGTGGCGTGCGCGGTGAAGGCGTCCCGGCCGGATATCCGGATCGTCGCGGTGCAGGCCGAGGACGCGGCGGCCTTCCCGCCGTCGCTCGCGGCCGGGGGACCGGTGCGGCTGCGGG
The DNA here is from genome assembly GCF_023376025.1 of Amycolatopsis thermalba. Taxonomy (NCBI): domain Bacteria; kingdom Bacillati; phylum Actinomycetota; class Actinomycetes; order Pseudonocardiales; family Pseudonocardiaceae; genus Amycolatopsis; species Amycolatopsis thermalba. Next base: position 6,683,734 of record NZ_CP091196.1, on the reverse strand, counting down.
AGATGCAGACGATGGCCGACGGGATCGCGGTCGGCCAGCCCGGCCCGGTGAGTTACGCGCACGTGGCCGCGAAGGTCGACGACGTACTCACGGTGTCGGAGGAGTCGCTGTCCCGCGCGGTGCTGCTGTGCCTGGAGCGGCGCAAGCTCGTGGTGGAGCCGGCGGGCGCGGCGGCGGTCGCGGCGCTGCTGCAGTACCCGGGCGAGTTCGCGGCGCCGGTGGTGGCCGTGGTGTCCGGCGGCAACGTGGATCCGTTGCTGCTGCTGCAGATCATCCAGCACGGCATGACGGCCGGCGGCCGCTACCTCGCGCTGCGGCTGCGCGTGCCGGACCGGCCCGGCTCGCTGGCGTCGGTGCTCACGCGGGTGCGGGACCTGGGCGCGAACGTCATCGACGTCGAGCACTCGCGGATCTCCGGCGCGCTGGCCCTCGGCGAGGTCGAGATCGAGCTCAACCTGGAGACCCGCGGCCCCGACCACTGCGAGCAGGTGCACGCCGAACTCCAGCGCGCCGGGTTCACCGTCGTCGGTTAGAGGTTGCCGCGGCGCTCCTGCTCGCGCTCGATGGCCTCGAACAGGGCCTTGAAGTTGCCCTTGCCGAAGCCGAGCGAGCCGTGCCGCTCGATCAGCTCGTAGAACACCGTGGGCCGGTCGCCGACGGGCTTGGTGAAGATCTGCAGCAGGTAGCCGTCCTCGTCGCGGTCCACCAGGATCCGGTGCTCCTTCAGCGTCTCGATCGGCACCCGCACCTCGCCGATCCGCGCCCGCAGCTCGGGGTCGTCGTAGTAGGAGTCCGGGGTGTCCAGGAACTCCACGCCGGCCGCGCGCATCGCGGTGACGGTGCCGACGATGTCGTTGGTGGCCAGCGCGATGTGCTGGCACCCGGCGCCGCCGTAGAACTCCAGGTACTCGTCGATCTGCGACTTCTTCTTCGCGATCGCCGGCTCGTTGAGCGGGAACTTCACCCGGTGGTTGCCGTTGGCGACGACCTTGCTCATCAGCGCCGAGTACTCGGTGGCGATGTCGTCGCCGACGAACTCCGCCATGTTCGTGAAGCCCATGACGCGGTGGTACCAGTCCACCCAGTAGTCCATCCTGCCCAGTTCGACGTTGCCGACGCAGTGGTCGACGGCCTGGAACAGCCGCTTCCGCCGCGGCGTCTCCCGCGCCTGGAAGCCGGGCAGGTACGGGCCGGTGTAGCGGGAGCGGTCGACGAGGCTGTGCCGGGTTTCGCCGTAGGTGGCGATCGCCGCCCGCCGCACGGTGCCGTGCTCGTCGGAGACGTCGTGCGGCTCCTCCAGGATGGTGGCGCCCTGGGCCCGCGCGTGCGCGACGCACTTGTCCACATCGGACACTTCGAGGGCCAGGTCCACGACGCCGTCACCGTGGCGGCGGTGGTGGTCCAGCAGCGGCGAATCGGGCCGCACGCCGCCGGTGATGACGAACCGCGCGGAGCCCGACTTCAGCACGAACGCCTTGTGGTCCGGCTGCCCGGTCTCCGGGCCGGCGTAGGCGACGAGCCGCATGCCGAACGCGTGCTGGTAGTACCACGCGGTCTGGGTGGCGTTGCCGGCGATGAACACGACGGCATCGAGGGACTTCACGGGGAACGGGTCGGCGGTCTCATCGTGCTCGACCAAACCGACGAGCTGGCGCAACTGGTCGTAGTCGACATCGTCGAGAGCGTTCGTCATGTCTGGCAGAATGCGTAGTTCGTCGCATCCTGGGCAACAGCCGCCAGTTTCACTGGACAATCTGCCCAGTGTCGACCCAGGATGATCTACCAAATCGGGCAATGTGACCAGGAGGACGCGGTGGACTCGCTCGACGCCCGGCTGTTGCTGCTGCTCACCGACTCGCCGCGGCTGAACGTGCTGGAGTGCGCGCGCCGGCTCGGGGTCGCGCGGGGCACCGTGCAGGCGCGCCTGGACCGGCTCACCGAACAGGGGATCCTCGGCGGTTTCCCGCCCGAGCTGAACCTCGCGGCGATGGGCTACGGGCTGACCGCGTTCGCGGTGCTGGAGATCGCGCAGGGCAGGCGCGCCGCGGTGTCGGAGGCGCTGGACGCGATCGAGGAGGTCTGCGAGGTGCACGCCACCACCGGGCAGGGCGACCTGTTCGTCCGGATGGTGGCGCGTGACCACGACGACCTGCAGCGGGTCATCGACGCCGTGGTCAACGTGCCGGGCGTGCGCCGGACCTCGACGTCGCTGGCCCTGTCGACGCCGGTGCCGCCGCGCGTCCGCCCGCTGCTGGAACGGCTCGCCTACGAGACGAACTCGAGGTAGCGCTTGGCCGAGCGCTGCACGACGTCGTACCCGTCCTGCCGCACGACGGCGTCCCACCAGGCGCCGTAGACGGCCTCGAACCGGTACCCGGCGAGGATCTCCGCGGCGCGGCGCACGACCGGCGGCCGCTCCGGGATCAGGTTCGGGTAGCTGTACATGAACGCGACGAACTTGCGGTCCGGGATCACCTGGACGATGTCGCCGGACAGCAGCGCGCCCCGGCCCCGCTCGCCGCCGGACCAGTGCAGGACCGTGCCGCCGGTGAAGTGCACGCCGAGGTTGACCAGGGTCAGGCCGTCGCCGACCGGCTTGGTCTGCCCGCTCCACAGTTCGATGCGGTCGTCGGGGCGGCCGATCCACTCACGGTCGCCCTCGTGCAGGTAGACCGGCACGTCCAAGGCGCGCGCCCACTCGACGCAGGTGGTGTAGTAGTGCGGGTGGCTGATCGCGATGCCGGTGATGCCGCCCCGAGCGGCGATGTGGTCGGCGATCGTGTCGTCGAGGTAGGCGGAGAGGTCCCAGAGGAAGTTGCCGCCGGGTGTTTCCACGAGCAGCGCCCGCTGGCCGATGCCGAACTTCGGGGTGCAGCCGATGCCGGTGATGCCTTCGCCCTCTTGCCTGATGAGGGCTTCGTGCTCGCTCCGGAGCGTGGCGAAGTCGGTCCACTGCTGGCCCGCCGGGGGAACGTACTGGCGCTCGTCCTCGCAGATGGGGCAGTCCGGGCGCGGGGCGGCGTACTGCATGCCGCAGGTCACGCAGATGGGGTTCATGTTCTGTGACGCTACGCGGTTTCCGAGGCGCCGGGCTTCGTCTCGCGAACGCACGCTTCGCGGCACTGAACGTGGAACTCGCGGCACTGAACGTGGAACTCGCGGCACTGAACGTGGAACTCGCCGGTGCGACCGCGAGTCCCACACTCGGGCTCGCGAGTTCTGCGTTCCTGCTCGCGAGTTCTGCGTCCGCGGACGCGAGTTCTGCGGCCGGGGACGGCCCGCACAGCGGAGCGGCTGCTCCGGGCGATGCTCCCGCCCGGAGCAGCCGCTCCGAAAGAAGTGTGGGGGGCTCAGCCGGTGTAGGGCACGGCCTTGATCAGCGTCACCTTCTGCGTGCTGCCGTTGGGCAGCTCGTACTCGCGCGACTCGCCTTCCTTGGCGCCCAGCAGGGCCTTGCCCAGGGGCGACTCGGGCGAGTACACGTCGAGTTCGCCTTCGGCGCCCTCTTCGCGCGTGGCGAGCAGGAACTTCTCCTCGTCGTCGTCACCTTCGTAACGCACGGTGAGGACCTTGCCCGGCTCGGCGACCCCGTCGTTCTTGGGGGCCTCGCCGACCTTCGCCGACCGCAGGAGTTCCTGCAGGTGGCGGATGCGGGCTTCCTGCTGGCCCTGCTCCTCACGGGCGGCGTGGTAGCCGCCGTTCTCCCGGAGGTCGCCTTCTTCGCGGCTGGCGTTGATCTTCGCAGCGATGACCGGACGATTCTCGATCAGCTCGTCGAGCTCGTGCTTGAGCCTGTCGTAGGCTTCCTGGGTCAGCCAGGTCACCTGGGTGTCGCTCACGGCCACCATCTCCTCGTCGTGCCTGCCGGACATGGGTGTTCATGCCGGCAGCCGCACTCGACCGAGTGCGGCTGGATAAAGGAAAAACACGGCCCGTTCGGGCCGTGCCGGTAGATCAGGGTACCACGGCAGGGCAGGTCAGCGCCGGTCCCCACCGCGGAAACCGGGCATTCGGCGCGTCATTCACCCCGTTGGCCGCTAACTCCTTGACAAATACTCCGGAACATCGTAAGAGCAGCCGTACACGTCGGCGGTGACCGGCCGGTCGATGCTCTTGACCACCACGTCGACCCGGCTGTCGCCCGGCGGGATGTAGACCTCCCGCCGCCCGCTCTCCGCGCCGCTGAGGTCCCGCGTCCGCACGATGCACACGCCCGGGCGGTCCGGTTCGTCGCGCGTCACGTTGAGTGAGATCGTCATCGCGTTCCCCGGCAGCTCCTCGAACGTGACCCGTTCCGCACTGATGGGCGCGGCACCCAGGTTCACGTACCCGAGCCACGCGACGGCGCAGCTCACGACCAGCGCGATCCCGGTGAAGACCCACACGCGCCACCGGCGGGCCGGCCTGCGGGGCCGCCCGTAGCGGCCTTCCGGCAGCGACGGCGGGGCGCTGGCGGTGCTCAAGCCGGGCCTCCGATCGAACTTGTCGTACCCCCGGGGACAATGGAGGCAACCGCAGTATCTCTCCGGGGCGGAATAGGGATTCAGAAGGGGTCGTTGGACGCATGGTGGGTTCTGACGAGCTGATGTCCGGAACGGGATCGCGCCTGCGTCTCATGGCGGTGCACGCCCATCCCGACGACGAGTCGAGCAAGGGCGCGGCCACGATGGCGAAGTACGTCGCCGAGGGCGCCGAGGTCATGGTCGTGACCTGCACCGGGGGCGAGGCCGGGAGCATCCTCAACCCGGCGATGGACAGCCCCGAGGTGCTGGCCAACATGTCCGCCATCCGCCGCGAGGAGATGGCCAAGGCCGCCAAGATCCTCGGCATCCAGCACCGCTGGCTGGGCTTCGTGGACTCCGGCCTGCCCGAGGGCGACCCGCTGCCCCCGCTGCCGGAGGGCTGCTTCGCGCTCACCCCGCTCGAGGAGCCGGTGCGCGAGCTGGTCAAGGTCATGCGCGAGTTCCGCCCGCACGTCGTGCTGACCTACGACGAGAACGGCGGCTACCCGCACCCCGACCACATCCGCACGCACGAGGTCTCCATGGCGGCCTTCGACGCCGCGGCCGAGCCGGACCGGTTCCCCGAGGCGGGCGAGCCGTGGCAGGCGCTGAAGCTGTACTACATGCACGGCTTCTCCCGCGCCCGCATGCAGGCCTTCCACGACGCCCTCGTCGAGGCCGGCCTGGAGTCGCCGTACGCGGAGTGGCTGGGCAAGTGGGACCCGGACCGCCCCGACGTGATGGAGCGGGTCACCACGCGCATCGAGTGCGCCGACTACTTCGAGGTCCGCGACGAGGCGCTGAAGGCGCACGCCACGCAGATCGACCCGAACAGCCGCTGGTTCTTCGTGCCGCTGGAGATGCAGCGCCGGGTGTGGCCGACCGAGGAGTACGAGCTGGTCCGCTCGCTGGTGGACAGCACGCTGCCCGAGGACGACCTGTTCGCGGGCGTCCGTGAGAAGGTGAACACATGAGTCTCTTGTTGCCGGTGACGGCGCCGGTCGCCACGACCGCCCTCGTCCTCGCGCAGCAGCCGGGCAACGGCGACAACGGCGGCCAGGGCGAGGACTTCGGCAAGTCCTCGCCGCTGGGTTTCCTGATCCTCCTGCTGTTCCTCATCGCCGTCGCCCTGCTGGTGCGCTCGATGACCAAGCACCTCAAGCGCGTGCCGGCCAGCTTCGACCCGGAGGAGAAGGCCGAGAGCGCCGACGCCCCCGAGCCGGAGGAGAAGGCCACGAAGACGGCTGACGAACCGGTCAAGCAGCCGCAGCAGAGCGAAAGCAGTTAGCGGCCCGGCTCCGATCCGCCCGGAGTGTCGGCGAGCCGGCTGACCAGGAGGTCGACCCGCTCCTCCTGGAAGTCCCTGGGAATGCGGCCGCTGTCCGACAGCGCCGCGATGCCGTGCAGCGCGCTCCAGACGACCTCGGCGGACAGTTCGCGCCGGGGGTTGTCCGGGCGGAAACAGCGGACGAACTCGTCGAAGCCGGCGCGCAGCTGGGGCGGCGTCTCGGCGTGCGCGAACCTCACATCCGTCGGCATCACGAACATGGCCTGGTAGAGAGCGGGCCGCTCGGTGGCGAACTCCAGGTAGGCGCGGCTCACCGCGTGCAGGGCCTGTGGTGGCTCGGGGCTGGCCAGCCGGGCGCGGCGCAGGTGGGCGGCCAGTTCGGCGAACCCGTCGATCGCGACGGCGCGCACGATGGCGTCCTTGCCGCTGAAGTGGCTGTAGAGCACGGGCTGGCTGTATTCGACGCGCTCGGCGAGCCGCCGCGTCGTCACCGCCTCCCAGCCTTCGGTTTCCGCGAGTTCCCGGGCGGCCGTGATGATCAACTGATGGCGTTGGGCGCGTTCACGTTCACGGCGCTCCTTGATGGCGGACATGACGTGATCCTAGCAACGCTAGACAACTAGCGCTGCTAGGAACTGTGGTGCCGCGGACACCGTGACACCCTGGGGTCATGGCCAACCGACTCGCCACCGCGACCAGCCCCTACCTGCTGCAGCACGCCGAGAACCCGGTCGACTGGTGGCCCTGGAGCGCCGAGGCGCTCGCCGAGGCCAGGCGCCGGGACGTGCCGATCCTGCTCTCCATCGGCTACGCCGCGTGCCACTGGTGCCACGTCATGGCCCACGAGTCCTTCGAGGACGCCGAGACCGCGCGCCTGATGAACGAGCACTTCGTCAACATCAAGGTCGACCGCGAGGAGCGTCCGGACCTCGACGCGGTCTACATGACCGCGACCCAGGCGATGACCGGCCAGGGCGGCTGGCCGATGACCTGCTTCCTCACCCCGGACGGCGAACCGTTCCACTGCGGCACCTACTACCCGCCGCAGCCGCGCCCGGGCATGCCGTCGTTCCAGCACCTCCTCGTCGCCGTCGCGCAGGCCTGGCAGGACCGTCGGGACGAGCTGCGCGAGGGCGCCGGGAAGATCGTCGAGCACCTCGCCGGTCAGCTCGGGCCGCTGCCGCCCGCCCCGGTCGACGCGGGCGTGCTCGACGCCGCCTTGCTGAAGCTGAGCGGGGAGGCCGACCGCGAGCGCGGCGGTTTCGGTGGCGCGCCGAAGTTCCCGCCGTCGATGGTGCTGGAGTTCCTGCTGCGCCACCACGAACGCACCGGATCCGCCGCCGCGCTGTCCTTGGTGGAGTCCTGCGCCGAGGCGATGGCGCGCGGTGGCATCCACGACCAGCTCGCCGGCGGCTTCGCCCGCTACTCGGTCGACGCGTCCTGGATCGTCCCGCACTTCGAGAAGATGTTGTACGACAACGCCTTGCTGCTGCGCGTCTACGCGCACCTGGCCCGGCGCACCGGTTCGGCGTACGCGGCGGAGGTCGCGCGGATGACCGGCGGATTCCTGCTCGGCCGGCTGCGCACGGCCGAAGGCGGGTTCGCCGCCTCGCTCGACGCGGACACCCTCGGCGAGGAAGGCCTGACCTACGTCTGGACGCCCGCGCAGCTGCGTGAGGTGCTCGGCGACGACGACGGCGCGTGGGCCGCGGAACTGTTCTCCGTGACCGAATCGGGCACATTCGAGCACGGCACCTCGGTCCTGCGGCTGCTGCGCGATCCGGACGATCGGGAGCGCTTCGAGCGGGTCCGGGCCGCGCTGCTGGCCGCGCGTGACGAGCGGCCGCAGCCGGGCCGGGACGACAAGGTGATCGCCGCCTGGAACGGGCTCGCGATCACCGCGCTGTGCGAGGCGGGCGTGGCCCTCGACGAGCCGCACTGGGTGTCCGCGGCGCAGCAGGCCGCGTCCGCGGTGCTCGGGATCCACCTCCGCGACAACCGCCTGCGCCGCAGCTCCCGGGACGGGACCGCCGGTGACGCGGCCGGGGTGCTGGAGGACTACGGCTGCCTGGCCGAGGGCCTGCTGGCCCTGCACCAGGCGACCGGGGACCCGCGGTGGCTGGCGGAGGCGACGAACCTGCTGGACATCGCGCTGGGCAACTTCGCCGTCGCGGACACCCCGGGCGCCTACCACGACACCGCCGACGACGCCGAGGTCCTCGTGCACCGCCCCGCGGATCCGACGGACAACGCGAGCCCGTCCGGCGCCTCCGCGCTGGCGAACGCGCTGGTCACCGCCTCGGTGCTGGTCGGGACGGACCGCGCGGCCCGCTACCGGACCGCCGCCGAGGAGGCGATCCGCCGGGCCGGGCAGCTCATCGCCAAGGCACCCCGTTTCGCCGGGCACTGGCTCACCGCGGCCGAGGCGCTGCTGGCCGGGCCGGTCCAGGTCGCGATCGCCGGGCCGGACTCGACCGAGCGCGACCTGTTGCGCTCGGTGGCCGCCCGGCGCGCCCACGGCGGCGCGGTCGTGCTGGCCGGCGAGCCGGACGCGGAGGGCGTGCCGCTGCTCGCGGACCGGCCGCTGGTGGCGGGCAAGGCGGCCGCCTACGTCTGCCGCGGTTACGTCTGCGACCGGCCCGTGACCAGCCCGGACGACCTGGTCGCCGTCTTGTCCGCCGGGAGTGAACACGGGGTCTGACGCGTCGATTCCGGCGTAGCGTGTGTTGCAACGTAATCATGTAATCGCGGAGGCGAGGACCATGCGCACACACGCACAGTGGGGACGAGGCTGGAAGGGCCGTGGGCAGGCCGAGGTGCCGCCTGCCGACGACGCGGCGGGCTGGTTCGCCGGACGGCTGCCGGACGGCTGGTTCACCGGCGCCCCGGACATCACGGTCGACCGCGAGGAGATCCTGGTCGTCGGCGAACTCCCGGCGCTGACCGACGAGTTCGCCGACGACGCCGCCCGCGCCGCCGCGGAATCCGGCCGCATCAGCCGGTTCCGCGAGGAGACCCGCGAGCAGCGCATCGAGATCGCGCGCCAGGCCGAGCACCGGTACCAGCGCAAGGTGTCCTGGGGCGCCCGGCTGGGCGGCACCGAAGAGTTGTTCACCACACAGTCGGTGCCGGTGATGACCCGCCTGCGCCAGCCCGAGCGGCTGGTTCTCGACACGCTCGTCGACGCGGGGGTCGCGCGGTCTCGTTCGGACGCCCTGGCCTGGGCTGTCCGGCTCGTCGGGCAGCACGCCGAGGACTGGCTCGGCGAGCTGCGCGAGGCCATGTCGAAGGTCGACGAACTGCGCCGCCAGGGGCCCGATCTCGGCTGAGCTCGTCATGCGGGGCCGCGGAAGTTACGCCAGAGTAGGAACATGAACCCCGATGCGTTGACCGCGGTACTGGATGGACAGTGGGCCCAGCTGCGCCGGGAGATTCGCGCGCAGTTCGCCGGGTACGACCTGGACGAGCCCTACGACCTGAGCACCGAGGAGTACCGGGCGTGGGTGCTGGAGCGCCTGCGCGAGCTGGCCAAGAGCGGCTGGCACCGGCTCGGCTTCTCCCGCGAGTACGGCGGCGGGGGCGACATCGGCGGTTCGGTCGTGTCGTTCGAGATGCTCGGCTACGGCGATCTGTCGCTGATGGTGAAGTCCGGCGTGCAGTGGGGCCTGTTCGGCGGCGCGATCCAGCTGCTCGGCACGGCGCCGCACCACGAGCGGTACCTGGCCCGGATCATGGACCTGGACCTGCTCGGCTGCTTCGCGATGACCGAGACCGGGCACGGCTCGGACGTGCAGAACCTGCGCACCACGGCGACCTACGACCCGGCCACCCGCGAGTTCGTCATCGACACCCCGGACGAGCAGGCGCGCAAGGACTACATCGGCAACGCCGCGCGGCACGGCCGGATGGCGGTGGTGTTCGCGCAGCTCGTCACCGGCGGGGAAAGCCGCGGCGTGCACGCGTTCGTGGTGCCGATCCGGGACGAGTCGGGTGCGCCGATGCCGGGTGTGGAGATCGGGGACGACGGCCGCAAGGCGGGGCTGAACGGCGTCGACAACGGGCGCCTGACGTTCCACTCCGTGCGGGTGCCGCGCGACGCGCTGCTCAACCGCTACGGCGACGTCACCGAGGACGGCACGTACACGAGCCCGATCGAAAGCGACAACCGCCGGTTCTTCACGATGCTGGGCACGTTGATCCGCGGCCGGATCAGCGTGGCGGGTGGCGCGATCCACGCCACCGAGCGGGCGCTGGCGATCGCCACCCGGTACGCGGAGAAGCGCCGCCAGTTCGGCCGTCCCGGTGAGTCCGGGGAGACCCTGCTGCTGGATTACCGCGCGCACCAACGGAAACTGCTGCCTGCGATCGCGCGCACCTACGCGCTGCACTTCGCGCACGAGGAGCTGACCCGGGCGCTGCACGACATCCAGGGCACCGCCGACGCCGAGGAGCGGGCGCAGCGCGAGCTGGAGTCGCGCGCCGCCGGGATCAAGGCGATCGCGACCTGGCACGCGACCCGCAGCATCCAGATGGCGCGGGAAGCCTGTGGTGGCGCGGGATACCTGTCGGAGAACCTGCTGCCGGCGCTGAAGGCCGACACCGACGTGTTCACCACGTTCGAGGGCGACAACACGGTGCTGCTGCAGCTGGTCGCGAAGGGCCTGCTGACCAGCTATCGCGACCACTTCGCCGACCTGAGCCCGCTGGCGACGGCGCGGTTCGTGGCCGAGCAGTTCGTCGGCGCGGTGATCGAGCGGACCGCGGCGCGCAAGGTGATCGAGCGGCTGGTGGACGCCGCGCCCGGCCGGGACGACGACGATGTGCTGTTCGACCGCGGCTGGCAGGTGAAGCTGTTCGAGGACCGCGAGCAGCACGTGCTGGAGGGCTGCGCGCGGCGGCTGCGCCGGGCCGAGGAGGCCGACCCGTTCGAGGTCTTCAACGACGCGCAGGACCACGTGCTGCGGGCGGCGCGGGTGCACGTCGAGCGGATCGTGCTGGAGGCGTTCGTCGCGGCCATCGACCGGTGCGCGGACGCGGAGGCGCGGGCGCTGCTGGAGCGGGTGTGCGACCTGTACGTGCTGTCGAACGTCGAAGAGGACCGCGCGTGGTTCCTGGAGCACGGTCGGCTGACCTCGGCGCGGGCGAAGGCCGTGGTCGCCGCGGTGAACGACCTGTGCGCCGAGCTGCGCCCCCACGCGCGGCTGCTGGTGGACGGCTTCGCGGTGCCGGAACCGTTCCTCCGCCCCGCGATGCTGCGTTAGGCCCGCTTCTTCTTGGCGGTGAGGTCGAGCCAGTGGAAGAGCCCGCCCTGCCGCGCGCCGAGGATCGCCTGGACCGACGGAACCGCGCCGAGCTGGATGCCGGCCACGAGGCAGACCAGTTGTGCTGCGTCGTGACCCGGGATCGAGGCGGTGAGCCTGCGCGAGGTCGCCGCGGAAGCCGGCGTCTCGATGGGGCGGGTGCGGCACTGCTTCGCCTCGAAGGACGACATGCTGGGGTTCGCCCTGGAGCTGGCGAACGAGCGCGCGGGTCCGGGCGCGCCTGGCGGCGCTGGCCGATCCCGGGCCGGAGCGGATCCTGCGCGAGGTGCTGACCGAAATGCTCGGCCTCACCGCGGAGAGGTGGCAGTTCATCCTGCTCGGCGTCGCCTACCTCAACCGCGCCCTCACCGACGAGAAGATCGCCGAGGGCATGGCCGCCGGTGACGCCGAACTGTACGGTCTCCTGGCCGGGCTGGTCGAGGCGGCGGCCGGCGAGCGGCCCGGCCTCGACCCGCGTCAGGAGGCCCGCGTCCTGTTCCAGGTGGCCGCCGGGCTGGGCGTCGAGGTGGCGCTGGGGCAGACCGCCCCGGCCGACGCGGTCGCCACGGTGGACTACTACCTCCGGCGGCTGCTGGGCTGACAAATGTCATGCCCGGGACCGGATGTTCGGCATGCTCACCGGATGCCGCCGGGGGGCGAAGCTGGGGTCATGACGAACAAGACCTCGGCCCTGGCCCCGCTGATCATCGACGCCGGGCTTCCCGTCGCCGCCTACTTCCTGCTCAGCCAGGCCGCCGGCCTGAGCACGATCGCCGCGCTGGCGTGGAGCAGCGCGATCCCCGCGGTGCGGGCGGTGTGGTGCCTGGCCCGCGAGCGGCGGGTCAACGTCCTGGCGGTGCTGATGCTGGTCGTCAACACCACCGGGCTGCTGTCGAGCCTGCTGACCGGTGATCCCCGGCTGATGCTGGCCAAGGACGGCGGGGTGACCAGCATCCTCGGCGTCGGGATCCTGGCGTCGGTGGTGATCGGGAAGCCGTTGATGACCGAGGTGCTGCGGCCGCTGTTCACCAAGGGTGACCCCGCCAGGACCGCGGTGTGGGACGGGCTTTCGGGGACCTCGCCGGCCTTCCGACGGGCGGAGCGGCTCTTCTCGGTCGTGTGGGGCGTGGCCCTGCTCGGCGAGTCCGCGGTGCGGGTCGTGGGCGCCTACACGCTGCCCGTCGACACGATGGTCTGGCTCGGCGGCGTGATCCTGGTGGTCGCGCTCGCGGCGGCGTTCGCCGTGAGCCGTGCGGCGGCCCGGCCGATGGTGCGCACCTTCCTCGCCGCGTTCGACGAGCGGCGTCAGGCGTACAGGGCCAGCCAGACGGCGATGTAGTGCGAGACCGCGGCCAGCACCGTGCACGCGTGGAAGAACTCGTGGTAGCCGAAGGTGTCCGGCCAGTAGTTCGGCCACTTCACCGCGTAGAACACCGCGCCGACCGTGTAGAACAGGCCGCCCACCAGGAGCAGCACCAGCGCGGCCACCCCGGCGTGCGTGGCCAGCTCGGGCAGCACGAAGATCGCCACCCAGCCGAGCGCCACGTAGATCGGCACGCCGAGCCAGCGCGGCGCGCCCGGCCACAGCATCTTCAGCGCCACCCCGGCCAGCGCGCCGCCCCAGACCACGCCCAGCACGACGTACCCGGTGGGCTTCGACATCGCCAGCAGCGTGAACGGGGTGTAGGTGCCCGCGATGAACAGGAAGATCATCGAGTGGTCCGCGCGCTTCATCCACTGGTAGGCGCGTGGGCTCCAGATCCGCCGGTGGTACAGCGCGCTGACGCCGAACACGCCGAGGACGGTCAGCCCGTACACCGACGTGGCCAGCGCGGCCAGGCCGGACACCGTGGCGCCGGCGAACGCGATCAGCGTCGCCACGCAGGCGAGCGCGCTGAAGAACGTCCAGAAGTGGATATGGCCGCGGAGCCGGGGACGGGTGTCGACGAAGGGTTCGGTCTCAACGGTCACACCAACAAGGTTACGGCGACGTAGGTTCCGCGCCAGTCAACCGTGGCCCGGCCCACGTCGCTTCCCGACCCTGCGTACATTGGTTGGACGTGAGTCTTCGCTCCTTCGGGTCCAAGCTTGTCTACGGCATTTACAGCCGCCGTCTGATCCAGCAGGCGGCAGGCAAGCATCCGCGGCACATCGCGATCATGCTGGACGGCAACCGCAGGTGGGCGCGGGAAGCCGGCTTCACCGACGTCTCCGACGGGCACCGGGCGGGAGCGCGCAAGATCGCCGACTTCCTCACCTGGTGCCGCGAGGCCGACGTCGAGGTCGTGACGATGTGGCTGCTGTCCACGGACAACCTCAGCCGCGCCACCGAGGAGCTCGAACCGCTGCTGGAGATCATCGCCGACGTCGTCGACGAGCTGGCGCAGGCGGGCAACCCGTGGCGCATCCGCGTCGTCGGCGCGCTGGACCTGCTGCCCGGGCCGATCGCCAAGCGCCTGCAGTCGGCCGCGGCGAGCACCGAGAAGCGCACCGGCATGGAGGTCAACGTCGCCGTCGGCTACGGCGGGCGGCAGGAGATCGCGGACGCGGTCAAGAAGCTGCTGCTCCAGCACGCCGACGAGGGCACGTCGATCCGCGAGCTGGCGAAGATCCTCGACGTCGACCACATCTCCGAGCACCTCTACACCTCGGGGCAGCCCGACCCGGACCTCATCATCCGCACCTCCGGCGAGCAGCGGCTGTCCGGTTTCCTGCTGTGGCAGTCCGCGCACTCCGAGTTCTGGTTCACGGAGGCCTACTGGCCCGCCTTCCGCCGGGTCGACTTCCTGCGCGCCCTCCGTGACTACGCGTGGCGGCACCGCCGTTTCGGTACTTGACAACACGTTCCGTGTCGATTCGCTGATTTGTTCTCTACCGACGGTGAGATGACAACCTGGTGAATCACCTGCCTGGCTGCCTGCACGAAGCGTCGAACGCAGGTAACTTCCGAAGTGATGGCTCGTGACCTTGCGGACCATCACGGGAGGCCCTGGTAGTGGCGGTTGTAGAGCAGACGGCGCGTGAGCCGTTCGCGATACCCACGAGGGGGCCGGCACCCGGCCCTCGTGGCCCTGCGCGCTGACGCGTAAGCGGAAGCGAAGAGCGGTCCAGCCAGGGTGGTGCCCGGCCCAGCGAGTGTGGGCGTGGTGCCACGTCCACGAGGGAGATGCCGTCGTGACTACGCAGCGTTCGCCCCGTAAGGCCTCCGGCCGCTCATCGAATTCCGCGGAGGGCACCGCAGAACCCCCGAGTCCCGTTCCCGGGCAGCACACCTACGTCCTGGACACCTCGGTTCTGCTGGCCGACCCGTGGGCCATCACGAGATTCGCCGAGCACGCCGTGGTCCTGCCGTTGGTCGTGATCAGTGAACTGGAGGCGAAACGGCATCACCCCGAACTGGGCTGGTTCGCGCGGGAATCCCTGCGCCAGCTCGACGACCTGCGGCTCAAGCACGGCCGCCTGGACGCCCCGATCCCGATCGGTGACTCCGGCGGCACCCTGCACGTCGAGCTGAACCACTCCGACCCGACGGTCCTGCCGCCCGGGTTCCGCACCGACTCCAACGACCACCGGATCCTGGCCTGCGCGCTGAACCTCAAGGTCGAGCGCGACGCGGTCACCCTGGTCACCAAGGACATCCCGCTGCGGGTCAAGGCCGGCGCCGTCGGCCTGCCCGCCGACGAGTACCGCGCGCTGGAGGTGGCGCCGTCCGGCTGGACCGGCATGGTCGACGTGGAGGTCCCGCAGGAAGCGGTCGACGCGTTGTTCCGCGACGGTCTCGTGGACCTGGCCGAATACGGGCTGCCCGAGGTGGGCGAGTCGCCGTGCCACACCGGTCTGCGGCTGGTGGCCGGTTCCGGCAGCTCCAGCGCGCTGGGCCGGCTGACCCCGGCCAAGAAGGTGAAGCTGGTCCGCGGCGACAAGGAGGCGTTCGGCCTGCACGGCCGCTCCGCGGAGCAGCGGATCGCGCTGGACCTGCTGCTCGACCCGGACATCGGCATCGTCTCGCTCGGCGGACGGGCAGGCACCGGCAAGTCCGCACTCGCGCTGTGCGCCGGGCTGGAGTCGGTGATGGAGCGCCGTGAGCACCGCAAGGTGGTGGTGTTCCGGCCGGTCTACGCCGTCGGCGGCCAGGACCTGGGCTACCTGCCGGGGTCGGAGTCGGAGAAGATGCAGCCGTGGGCGCAGGCGGTGTTCGACACGCTCGGCGCCCTGGTCAGCCAGGACGTGCTGGACGAGGTGTTCGACCGCGGCATGCTGGAGGTCCTGCCGCTGACCCACATCCGCGGCCGGTCGCTGCACGACTCGTTCGTGATCGTGGACGAGGCGCAGTCGCTGGAGCGCAACGTGCTGCTGACCGTGCTGTCGCGGCTGGGCACGGCGTCCCGCGTGGTGCTCACCCACGACGTGGCGCAGCGGGACAACCTGCGCGTCGGACGCCACGACGGCGTGTCCGCGGTGATCGAGAAGCTGAAGGGCCACCCGCTCTTCGCGCACGTCACGCTGACCCGCTCGGAGCGGTCGCCGATCGCCGCGCTGGTCACCGAGATGCTGGAGGACCACGGGTAGTTCCCGAGGCGGGGCCGCCTCCGCTGGGTGGCGGCCCCGTTCCTCACCAGCCCGCGGGCAGCGGCCGGCCTTCGGCGAACCCGGCGGCCGACTGGATGCCCAGCACGGCGCGGCGGTGGAAGTCCTCGATGTCCCGCGCGCCGGCGTAGGTGAACGCGGACCGCACACCCGAGCAGATCTCGTCGATCAGGTCCTCGACGCCGGGGCGCTGCGGGTCCAGCAGCATCCGCGACGACGAGATGCCCTCCTCGAACAGGGCCTTGCGTGCCCGCTCGAAGACGTTGTCGGTGCGCGTGCGGGCGCCGACGGCGCGCTTGCTCGCCATGCCGAACGACTCCTTGTACGGCCGCCCGTGCTCGTCGTAGCGCAGGTCGCCGGGGCTTTCGTGGGTGCCGGCGAACCACGAGCCGACCATCGCCGCGGACGCGCCCGCGGCCAGCGCCAGCGCCACGTCGCGGGGGTGGCGCACGCCGCCGTCGGCCCACACGTGCTTGCCCAGCTCGCGGGCGGCCTTCGCGCATTCGAGGACGGCGGAGAACTGCGGGCGGCCGACGCCGGTCATCATCCGCGTCGTGCACATCGCGCCCGGGCCGACGCCGACCTTGACCACGTCGGCACCGGCGTCGATGAGGTCGCGCGTGCCCTCGGCGGTGACGACGTTGCCCGCCACGACCGGCACCGCGGGCGAGACCGAGCGGACGGCCTTCAGCGCGGCGATCATCTTCTCCTGGTGGCCGTGCGCGGTGTCGACGACGAGCGTGTCGATGCCCGCGGCGAGCAGCGACTCGGCCTTGGCGGCGACGTCGCCGTTGATGCCCACGGCGGCGGCGACCCGCAGCCGCCGCCGGGCGTCCACGGCCGGGGTGTAGATGTCCGCGCGCAGCGCCGCGGTCTGGGTGAGGATGCCGGCGAGCTTGCCGTCGGCGTCGACACCCAGCGCGATCTGCGCGCCGGCGGCGTGCAGGCGCTCGAAGACCTCGCGGGACGGGGTGTCCAGCGGGCAGGTCACGGGCGGTTCGTAGGCGACCTCGGTGACGCGCGCGAAGCGGTCGACGCCCGTGCAGGCGGCCTCGTCGACGATGCCGTGCGGGCGGCCGTGCTCGTCGACCACGACGACGGCGCCGTGCGCGCGCTTGCCGATCAGGTTGAGGGCGTCGGCGACCGCGTCACCGCCGGTGAGGACCAGCGGGGTGTCCCAGGTGGTGTGGCGGCTCTTGATCCAGGCGACGATGTCGGCGACCGCCGCCGGGTCGACGTCCTGGGGCAGGACGACGAGCCCGCCGCGCCGGGCGACGGTCTCGGCCATCCGCCGCCCCGCGACGGCGGTCATGTTGGCGACGACGATCGGGATGGTCGCGCCGGTGCCGTCGACGGTGGACAGGTCGACGTCGAAGCGCGATTCCACGGCTGAGCGGTTGGGCACGAGGAAGACGTCGTCGTAAGTGAGGTCGTGAGCGGGCCCGTGGCCATCGAGAAAACGCACGAGTCCCCAGACTACGGCACAATCGGGCGCATGGCCGATCGGGACCGGGACGCCGAGGGCAAACCGCGGAACGCCCGCCCGCGCGACGGGCTGGGGCGGCCGCTGCCGTACGGGTCGCCGGGGGTGGAACGCCAGCCGGAAGGCATCGCGCGCACCCCGGCGCAAACGCTTGCGGAGGCGCAGAACCTGCTGGACGCCGGACGGCCCTTCCACGCGCACGAGGTGTTCGAGGACGCGTGGAAGTCCTCGGACGGGCCGGATCGTGCGTTGTGGAAGGGACTGGCGCAGCTGGCGGTCGGGCTGACGCACTCCGCGCGGGGCAACCGGAAGGGCGCGTCGTCCCTGCTGACCCGCGCCGCCGCGGCGATCGAGCCGTACGCGGCGGAACCTCCGTACGGCATTGACGTGGCGGGGCTGGTGGCGTGGGCACGGGCGGGCGCGGAGGCGCCGGAGGGGTTGCGCACCCCCCGGCTGAGCTGACGCGCTGCGCGGGGAGCGGTCAATTCGCCCCGGAAGGGGTGTGTCTCCAAGGGCCGGTCCATCCCTTCCGGGGTGACCGGATCTAGACGACCTTGCGCGCCGCCTCGAGGTTCGCCGCCAGGTTGTTCAACGTGCGGGCCTGCGCCACGTAGTCCATGGACGAGAACTCCCACGGGAACACCTGCCCGGCCGCGGCCGCGGGCATCCGGGCGAAGGTGGCCTGCTGCAGGAGCGTGTCCTTGTCCATGGCGCGCAGCGAGTACAGCACGACGTCCGTCGGGTGCTTGCCGATGTTCTCCCAGCTCACCTGCTCCCAGTAGTACTTCGCGCCGCCCGGGTCGGGGTAGGTCAGGCCCAGCTCGGTGTAACTGCGCAGCGCCGGGTCGTCGGCGGCCTTGCAGATGTAGACGCCGTCGCCCGGGTAGGCGGCGATCGCCATCACCGTGAGGCCCTTGGCGGTGGCGTTCTGGAACCGGGTGCGCGCGGCCTCGTAGGCCTGCTCGGCGTCGGCGGCGGGCTCGGTGCCCAGCGCCTTCACCAGTTCCACCGTCCGGTCGACCACGTTGGTCGCCGAGCCGGCCATCTTCAGCGCGATGATCGGCGCGATCTCGGCGACCGCCTTCTGCTGGGTGAGGTCCTTGAACCCGTACAGCGGCTGGGTGGTGTCGATCGTGCCCGCGCTGTCCACCGGGTAGGCGTGGGTGAGGATCAGGTCCGGCTTGGCGGCGGCGAGCGCCTCGATGTCGATCTCGCCGTAGGTGCGGCCGACCTCCTTGACCTGGCTGAGGTCGCGGCCGCGGAAGTTCACGTCGTCGGCCAGGCCGGTGTAGCCGAACGACGCGACGGGCGTGATGCCGTAGTTCCACAGGGACGCGATGGCGTCGTTGAGGCCGGCGATGCGCGTGGGCCGGGCGTCGAGGTCGACCCTGGTGCCCAGGTCG
Organism: Amycolatopsis thermalba; assembly: GCF_023376025.1. NCBI lineage: Bacteria > Bacillati > Actinomycetota > Actinomycetes > Pseudonocardiales > Pseudonocardiaceae > Amycolatopsis > Amycolatopsis thermalba. The sequence continues at coordinate 6,665,171 of NZ_CP091196.1, read as the reverse complement.
TCGGTGAACGACCAGGCACCGCCGCTCGCGGCCGGGTCCGAGCCGCCCGAACCGCACGCGGCGAGGAGGCCGGTCGCGGCCACGGCCAGGCTGCCGGTGAGGAAGGTCCGGCGGGTGGTCGTCATGGGGTCACCTTTCTTCGGGGTCAACGTCGTCGGAGGAGGAGCCAGATGAGGTAGGGGGCGCCGATCGCGGCCGTGACCAGTCCGACCGGGACTTCCCAGCCGAACGCGGTGCGGCCGAGCAGGTCGGACGCCTGGACGAGCAGGGCGCCGCCGAGCGCGGACGCGACCAGCGGCGGGCGCGAGCCGCCGGTCAGCCGCAGCATGACCTGCGGCGTCACCAGGGCGACGAAGCCGACCGGCCCGGCGGCGGCGACGGCGGCCGCGGTCAGTCCGACGGCCACGCCGATCGTGCCCAGGCGCGCCGCCTGGATCCGCACGCCCAGCCCGGCGGCCGCGTCGTCGCCGAGCTGCGTCACGGCGAGCGTGCGGGGCAGGGTGAGCGCGGCGGGGACGAGGAGCGCGGCGAGGATCATCAGCGGGACGGTCTGGTCCCAGCTCACGGCGCTGATCGAGCCGACGAGCCAGACCGTGGCCTGGGCGGCGCTGTTGATGCTGGCGAGGATGAGGAGCCAGCTGGTCAGTGCCGTGAGGACGGCGCCGCACCCGATGCCGACGAGGATGAGCCGGAAGCCGTCGACTCCGTGGCGCCAGGAGAACCCGTAGACCGCCGCGGCGGCGACGAGACCACCGGCGAGCGCGGCCGCGGGCACGCCGATCGTGGTGATGCCGCTGGCGAGGCTGTAGATGCCACCCCCGAAGACGATCACCGCCACCGCGGCGGCGGAGGCGCCGCCGGTGACGCCGAGGATGTCCGGGGTGGCGAGCGGATTGCGGGAGATGGTCTGGGTGAGGGCACCGGCCATGGCGAGGCACGCGCCGGCGAGGCACCCGGTGACGGCCCGCGGCACGCGCAGGTCGAACAGGATGTGCCGGTCGATCCGGTGCCCGCCGCCGGTGAGCAGCTCGGGAAGCTGCCCGAGCGCGATGGGGTACTCGCCGATCGTCACACCCACCGCGGTGACCAGCAGAAGCGCACCGAGCACGACGAGGCAGACGGTGGCCGCGCGGGTGTTCCACCGCGCGCCGAGGGTGGCGGTCATGCGCGCCCGCCTTCGCGGGAACAGCCCGAGGCCCTCACCGCGCGTGAGACGCCGGCGACCCCGGGGCGGTCCCGGTCGACCAAGAACTGGACGGCGGCGGCCGCGCAATCGGGTGCTGCATGAGCCCAGGCAGCGGTGCGGCCCCGGCGGGTGGTGTCACCAGGCGATGCAGCCAGGGTTGCCATCAGAGCCTCACCAGCCGGGTGCGCCGGGCGATCAGCACGAACGCGCCGCCGCCGAGGATGGCCAGCATGATGCCCGCCGGGATCTCCGCCGGGCCCGCGATCAGGCGGCCCGCGACGTCGGCGAGCAGCAGCAGCACCGCGCCCGCCAGGGCGGAGCACGGGACCAGCCACCGGTGGTCGGGGCCGGTCACGGCGCGCACCACGTGCGGGACGATCAGCCCCAGCGCGGCGATCGGCCCGGCGGCGGCCGTCGCGGCGCCGGCCAGCAGCGTCACCGCCGCCAGGCCCACCAGCCGGCTCGCCGCGACCGACTGGCCCAGCCCGCGCGCCGTGTCCTCGCCGAGGGACACCGCGTTCAGCGCCCGCGTGTTGAGCATCGCCAGCACCAGCCCGGCCGCCACGAACGGCAGGATCCCCAGGCTGATGCTCGCGTCGCGGCCGCTGATCGAACCCACCACCCACCGGCGGTAGACGTCCAGCGTCGGGTTGTCGCTGAGGATCACCAGCGACGTGAACGTCGACAGCAGCGCCATCACGGCCGCACCGGCCAGCGCCATCGGCACCGGGCTCAGCTGCCGCCCGCTCGAGCCGATCGCGAACACCGCGGCGGTCGCGATCAGCGCCCCGGCGAACCCGAACCACACCTGGCCACCGGGATCGACGACCCCGAACAGTTGCGCGGCCAGCGCCACCGCGAGCGCGGCGCCCGCGTTGATGCCGAGCAGGCCCGGATCGGCCAGCGGGTTGCGCGTGTGCCCCTGCATGAGGACCCCGGCGGCGCCCAGCGCCAGACCGGCGAGCACGCCGAGTGCCGTGCGGGGCAGACGCACCTCGCGGACGATCGTCGCCGCTTCGCTGCCGTCGTCGTGCAGCAGCACCCGGACCGCGGTGCCCAGCCCCAGGTCGTTGCTACCCAGGACCAGGCTCAACGCGACCGCGACGACCAGCGCCACCAGCAGGAACACCAGGAGCAACAGCTGGCGAGGCGTCGTCCTGGTCACTGTTGGTGACATGAGCTCGTTCACGCTCTGCAACTTAGCTTAGCCGTACCTAAGCTCGGAAGTGTGACGTTCGTTCAGGTTATGGACACGCGGTGTACCGGCACGCGGCTCGCGACGGTCACCCGCCGCTGATGACATGGCCGCATGTGCATGGGTTGCGGAGTTTCCCGACGCGGTTTCCTGCAGGCGGCGTCGGTGGCCGGCGCGGTGACGCTCGCGCCGGTGACGTTCGCGGAGGCGGCCGAGGGGCGGACCGAGACCAAGGTGCTGACCGGGCGGTTCGAGCCGGGCACGGCCGACTTCGTGTACCTGCCGGTGGAGGTCCCGGTCGGGGTGAGCCAGTTGTCGGTGGTCTACACCTATGACAAACCGGCCGTGCCCAGCGGGACGCCCGGCAACTCGTGCGACATCGGCATCTTCGACAACCGCGGCGCCGCGCTCGGCGGCAACGGCTTCCGCGGCTGGTCCGGCGGCTTCCGCGACCGCTTCTCGATCAGCCGCACCGAAGCCACCCCCGGCTACCTGCCCGGCGACATCACGCCCGGCACGTGGCACGTCGTGCTCGGCCCGTACACGATCGCGCCGCAGGGCCTGAACTACCGCGTCGAGGTGACCCTCGCCTACGGCCCCGCGGGCGCGCCGTACCGCCCGAACTACCCGTCCGAGCGCACCCGCACGCGCGGCCGCCGGTGGTACCGCGGCGACTGCCACCTGCACACGGTCCACTCCGACGGCAGGCGCCTGCCGTCCGAGGTGGCCGCCGGTGCGCGCGAGGCCGGGCTGGACTTCATCACCTCGACCGACCACAACACGTCGTCGTCGCACGGCGCGTGGGGCGAGTTCGCCGGCGACGACCTGCTGATCATGCTCGGCGAGGAGGTGACCACCCGCAACGGACACTGGCTCGCGCTCGGCGTGCGGCCCGGCCAGTTCGTCGACTGGCGGTACCGGTCCCGCGACGGCGAACTGCCCGAGTACCAGCGTGAGGTGCACCGTTCCGGTGGCCTCTGCGTCGCCGCGCACCCGTACTGCCCGTGGGTCGGGTGCAACTTCAAGTTCGGCTACGCCGGCTTCGACGCGGTCGAGGTGTGGAACGGCCCGTGGACGTGGGACGACGACGCCGCCGTGTCCGAATGGGACAACACCCTGGTGGAATCCGTGCGCGGCAAGGGAAGCTGGCTGCCCGCGATGGGCAACAGCGACGCGCACAACCCCGGCCAGACGATCGGCCTGCCGCAGACCGTCGTCCTCGCCGACGCGCTCACCCGGGACGCGATCCTCGACGGGATCAAGGCCGGGCGGAGCTGGATCGCCGAGTCGGCCGGTGTGGACCTGTCACTCGTCGCGACCGGACCGCGCGGGCAGGCCGCCGGCATCGGCGACCGTCTGGCCGTGGCCGCCGGGGACGAGGTGGCCGTGCGGCTGGACGTGTCGGGCGTGCCGAACGGGACCGTGCGCCTGATCACGGACGAGGGGCAGGTGTTCCAGCAGAGTCTTCCCGCTTCGGGAAGTGGCAGCGTGACGTGGCTGACCACGCCCGCGGTGTCGGCTTATGTGCGTGCTGAGGTACGTCACCCCCTTGCTGATGGTTCGGCGGGTGCTCCCGCCCTGTCGGCTGGTCTCAACTTCGGCGCCATGGCCGCGATGACGAACCCGATCTTCCTCGGCCGGGTGTGATCGCCGGTCGCCGTGACGGCTTCGCCGGTCGAAATCGCTGACCGGGTTGCACGGGCAGCTTCCGTGTCAGGACGAGGCCGCCCTGGGCCGGGGCTGCTCGTGGTCGCGGCGTGATTCCTGGCGTCACCTCCGGAGGGTGGCGCGGACGGCGTCGATGGTGTCCGCGTCGGCTGGGTCCTTGTCCGGGCGGTAGCGCACCACGCGCGCGAAACGCAGTGCCACACCGCCCGGGTAGCGGGTGCTGACCTGGGCGCCGTCCAGTTCGATCTCGACCACCAGTTCCGGCCGGACGTGGACCGTCCACTTGTCCCGGTGCGTCTCGATTTCCTGGAACGTCTTGGTCTGCCACGCGAGCAACTCGTCGGTGAGCCCCTTGAACGTCTTGCCCACCATGATCGGCGGGCCGCCGTCCGGGTCGCGTGCGCCGAGGTGCAGGTTCGACAGGTACCCCGTGCGGCGGCCGTGGCCCCACTCCGCGGCGAGGACGACGAGGTCGAGCGTGTGCACCGGCTTCACCTTCAGCCACGCCCGCCCCCGCCGCCCCGCCGCGTACGGCGAGTCGAGCGCTTTCACCATGACGCCCTCGTGCCCGGCGTCGAGGGCCGCCGCGAGGATCGCGCTCGGATCCGGCGGTTCGCTCCGCCCCGGGATGAGGTGCTCGCCGGCCGCCCGGCGCAGCGCCTCGTTGCGCTCCCGCAACGGCTTGTCCAGCAGGTCCGTGCCGTCCAGGTGCAAGCAGTCGAAGAAGTACGGTCGCAGCAGCAACGCGCGCACCTGCTCCTCGCGCGTGCTGCCGAACCGGCTCATCGTCTCCTGGAACGGCCGTGGCCTGCCGTCGTCGGTCAGCGCGAGCGTCTCGCCGTCGAGCACCACCGACCGGCAGGGCAGTGCTCGCACCAGAAACACCAGCTCGCCCACGTGCTGGGTGATCTCGCGCAGCGTTCGCGTGTAGACGTGCACCTCGTCGCCGTCGCGGTGCACCTGTATCCGCGCTCCGTCCATTTTGTACTCGACGATGGCGGACGGGTGCTCGCGCACCGCCTCGTCGAGCGATTCCGCCGGGGACGCCAGCATCGGCCGCAGCGGACGTCCCAGCTCGAGTCCGAAGCCGCCGAGCGCGGCCTCGCCGCCGGTGACCGCGGCCAGCGCGGTGACCGGCAGCCGCCCGGACAGCATGAACGCGCGCCGGACCGCTTCGGCGGGCACGTTCGCCGCCGCCGCGATCGCGTCGAGCATCACGCCTTCCAGCGCTCCCTGCCGCAGCTCGCCGGTGAGCAGGCGGAAGAGGAACTGCTGTTCGGCTTCGGTGGCCCGGGTGAACAGCCCGGTCAGCAGGCCGGACCGGCGCCTGGCCGACCCGCTGCCCGAAGCGGCACCCACTTCGCCGAGGGCGGCGTCGACCTCGGCCACTGTCAGATTCGGTTCGTCGGCCGGGCTCGCGCCCAGCTCGGCCAGCGTGCGCCAGCCCGTGCCGATCCGGCCCTGGGTGGGCCGGCCGGTCAGGAAAGCCACGACGGCGGGCAGTTCCCGCTCGTCCGCGCGGTTGAGCAGGTCCGCCAGCGTCGCGACCTTCGCCTTGCGCGAGCGGGTGGCCGCTAGCGAGGCGGAGGCTGTGACGACGTCGGCGAGGAGCATGCGGACATCATCTCTCCACCCACCGACAATTTCCGGGGACGCAGGACCACGGCGACCGCGCCCAGGCAGACGACGAGCCCGAGCAGACCACGCAGGGTGATCGAATCGCCGAACATGAGCCAGGCGAGCACCATCGTCGTAGGTGGTGTGAGGTACAGCAGGCTCGACACCGTCGTCACCGAGCTACGACGCAGGACCAGCCAGTAGCAGCCGTATCCCCCGAACGTGGAGAACACGATGACCCACCCGACCGCGACCCAGAAGTCCGGATCCGCCGGCGGAGTCAGGTCTCCGGTGAGCGCCGCGATGCCGGTGAACAGGACCGCGCTGGTCACGCACTGCACCACGAGGCCGTCCCAGAGCGGCACGGCGGACGCCGTCTTGCGTTCGATCAGGGTGGCGGCGACCAGGGCGAGCATCGACAGGAACGGCAGCGCGTAGGCCAGCGGCGGGGTGCCCGGGCGGCCGGACAGGTCGTCGCTCACCACCAGCGCCACCCCGGCCAGCCCGACGACCAGCCCGGCCCACCGCAGCGCCCCGGCGCGTTCGCCCAGCACGAACTGGCTGAGTACCACCGCCACGATCGGTTGCAGCGCGGCGATCAGCGCCGACGTCCCGGCCGCCACGCCGAGATCCGCCGCCGCGTACACGCCGTACAGGTAGGCGCCCTGGGAGAGCACGCCGAGACCGGCCTGGATCGCGGCGTCGCGGGGCCGCATCGAGCGGCGGCGGATGATCCACCACGCGCCCAGCAGCAGGCCCGCGGCGAGGAACCGCCAGGCCAGGAGCGCCACCGCGCCGCCGGAGTGGGCGCCCAGCGTCGCGCCCACGAAACCGGAGCTCCAGAACAGGACGAAACCGGTTCCGGCGACGACGTTCCCCCGCATGCGGCCTCCTTCGGTATACAGGTCGGTATAGCTACCGTAGCTATACCGGTCGGTGTACTGTCAAGTCGTGGAGACGGACAAGCCGCTGACCCCGGCCGCCGAACGGATCCTCACGGTCGCCGGGAAGCTGTTCTACGACAACGGGATCCACGCGGTGGGCGTGGACACGATCGCCGCCGAGGCCGGGGTGACCAAGAAGACCCTGTACGACCGGTTCGGTTCGAAGGCCGAGCTGGTCGCGCTCTACCTGTGGCGCCGGGACGTGCGGTGGCGCGAGCGGGTCCACTCGTTCGCCGGCCGCCGGTCGACGCCTGCTCGCCGGCTGCTGGCGGTGTTCGACGCGCTCGCGGACTGGCTCGCGACCGAGAACACGCGGGGCTGCGCGTTCGTCAACGCGCACGCCGAGCTGCCGGAGGCGGACCACCCGGGGCGCCAGGTGATCGCGGCGTCGAAACGGTGGTTGCTGGGCTACCTGCGGGACATCGCGGCGGAGGCGGGGGTGCGCAACCCCGCGCGGCTGGCGGAGGCGTTGCTGATCCTCGTCGAGGGGGCGACGGTGGCCGCGTCGCTCGACGTGACGCCGACGGCCGTGGCGACGGCGAAGCGGGTCGCGAAGTCGCTGATCGAGGAGGCGACCGGGAGCTGAGCGGACAGCCCGGAGAGCCGGGCAGGGCCGCCGACACCCAGCACATTCCCCGTCCCCAGCGGTAGGGCCCCGGTCACTGGGATGGCTCTTGCTCCGCCGCGCGGCCGAACCGTACCGTGGGCGGGCCGTGGTGCTCGGGAAGTCCGGTGTGAAACCGGCGCGGCCCTCGCCACTGTGAACGGGAAGTCCCGGCCCGGGACAGCCACTGGACGCGAGTCCGGGAAGGCGGGCCGCGGATGTCGATCCGAAGCCAGGAGACCGGCCACGGCACCGATTGGACCATCCACGAGGTGCTGGAAGGCGGTCTCCATGGGGACTTCACCCACCCTGTCCTGGCGCAGGCAGGACACCTACCGCACGGGCCTGTTGCTGCTGGCGATCGTCGTGTTGCACGCGGTCGCCTTCGGGATCCTCGCGTTGCTCGTGGTGCCCGGGCACTACGCCGTCGGCACGCAGGTGTTCGGCTTCGGGCTGGGGCTCACGGCCTACACGCTCGGCATGCGGCACGCGTTCGACGCCGACCACATCGCCGCGATCGACAACACCACCCGCAAGCTGATGGCCGAGGGCCAACGCCCGCTCTCCGTCGGGTTCTGGTTCGCCCTCGGGCATTCCACCGTGGTCGTCGTGCTGGCGGTGCTCGTCGCGATCGGCGCGAAGGGCATCCTGAGCTGGACCGAGGACGGCTCGTCCGCGCACCGGGTGCTCGGCCTCATCTCCACCGGCGCGTCCGGCGGGTTCCTGTACCTGATCGGCATCCTCAACCTGGTCGCGCTGATCGGGATCTGGAAGGTGTGGCGCGAGCTGCGTCGCGGCCGCTTCGACGAGGCCGAGCTGGAGGCCCGGCTCGACTCGCGCGGGTTCGTCAACCGCTTCCTCGGCCGGCTCACCCGCTCGATCCGCCGCCCCGGCCAGATGTACCTGGTCGGGCTGCTGTTCGGCGTCGGGTTCGACACCGCCACCGAGGTGCTCCTGCTGGCGCTCGCCGGGTCCGGCGCCGCGGCCGGCCTGCCCTGGTACGCGATCCTGTGCCTGCCGCTGCTGTTCGCGGCCGGGATGAGCCTGTTCGACACGCTCGACGGCACGTTCATGAACTTCGCCTACGACTGGGCCTTCGCCAACCCGGTCCGCAAGATCTACTACAACCTCACGATCACCGGCCTGTCCGTCGCGGTGGCGCTGGTCATCGGCACGATCGAACTGGTCGGCGTGGCCAGGGACGACCTGGGCTGGTCCGGCGCGCTGATCGACTGGATCGCCGACATCGAGCTGGACAACGTCGGCTACATCGTCGTCGGGTTGTTCGTCGTCGTGTGGGTGGCCGCCATCGCCTACTGGCGGCTCGCCCGCGTCGAGCACCGCTGGAGCTCAGCCGAGTGACGCCGCTCGCCCGTTCGAGTTGAGTGCGCTGGTCAGGTCCTCGCGGGCGCGGAACACGCGGGACCGGATGGTGCCGACCGCGCAGTCGCACACCTCCGCCGCGTCCGCGTAGGACAGCCCGATCACCTGCGTGAGCACGAACGCCTCCCGGCGCTCGGGCTCCAGCTCGGCGATCAGCTCGCGCAGCACGACGAGCCGGCCGTGGTCGGGCGTCCGGGCCCCGCTCTGCTCGGCGGTCGCCACCCAGTCCTCGACCTGGCTGGTCCGCGGGCGGCGGCGGGTCGTGCGCAGGTGGTCGGCCGCGACGCGCTTGGCGATGGACAGCAGCCACATCCGGGCGGGCGAGCGGCCGGCGAACGACGGCAGCGCGGCGAAGGCCCGCAGATAGGTCTCCTGCACCAGGTCCTCGGCCACACCGGGGTCGGACAGGTAGGTCAGCAGCCGGTGCAGCTGGCGCTGGGTCGCGGACACGAAACGCTCGGCGGCCGCCCGATCCCGCGTGCCGCCAGGAAGGCGTGCCGGGTGATCTCGTCGTCGTCCATTGCGCGTTCCTCCCAGTGCAGGCCCTGGCCGATGACCTTATGGCCAACCGGTCCCCGCGGTCGAAGGGGTGCGGGAACTATCCCGCGGGATAGGACGACCTGGCAGACATGGACTGTGCGACCGCGCGCGAGGCGATCTCGGCCACCCTCGACGGTGAGGACCCGGGGGTGGATCCGGCTGCGCTGGACGAGCACGTGACGCGCTGCGCGGCCTGCCTGGCCTGGCAGGACGAGGCGGCGGCGGTGACGCGGCTGGTGCGCCTGGAACCGGCCGCGGCGTCGCCGGACGTGGCCGGGCGCGTGCTCGACCACGCGCCCGCCCGGCCGGCCCGGCACGACTGGCCGCGGTGGGCGCTGGTGATCACCGCGGTCGCCCAGCTGTCCATTGTGGTGTCGCTGCTGTTCGTGCCGCAGCGGATGGGCGACGGGATGGTCGTCCAGCCCGGTTCGCACGTCGAGCACGAGGCCGCGGCGTTCAACTTCGCCATCGCGATCGCCCTGCTGTGGGCGGCCGCCAAGCCGCGCCAGGCGCGCAGCCAGCTGCCGGTCCTGCTCAGCTTCGCCGCCGTGCTGGCCGGGTTGTCCCTGTTCGACGTGCTCGGCGGCCGGGTCGGCTGGGAACGGCTGGCCAGCCACCTGCCGCTGCTGTTCGGCGTGGTCTGCGCGGTGCTGGTCGCGCGGCGCGAGGGCCGGTGGCCGTGGCCCGGCAACCGGGCGGGCGCCGAGCCGGTGGACCGGACCAGCCTCGACGAAACCGGCCGGGAACTCGCCGAGCCCGCCGACCGGTCGCGCGAGTATCAGCCGCCGGCGGCGCGGCGCAACGTCGCCTGATCGATGTCGTCCGTGGCGACCCAGCTGGCCAGCAGGCCCAGCGCCCGCTCCGACTCCGAGCCGGGCTCCGCCGTGTAGGTCACGATCGCCTGGTCCGGTTCGTCGGGCAGGCGCAGCGTCTCGTACCGCAGGTGCAGTTCCCCGACCAGCGGGTTGTGGATGCGCTTGTGGCCGTGGGCCTTGTCCCGCACGTGGTGGCTCGCCCACAGGCGGCGGAACGGGTCGCTGCGCAGCGACAGCTCACCGATCAGCTGGGCCAGCCGGGGATCGTCCGGGCACCGGCCCGCCTCGGCCCGCAGGTTCGCCACCACCTCCTCGCAGACCTGGTCGAACTCGGGGTGCAGGGTGCGAGCTTCGGCCTCGTTGAGGAAGAACAGCTTCGGCAGGTTGCGGTCCTCCGGCGGCAACGACCCGAAGTCGAACGCGATCGCGCCGCCCAGCGGGTTCCAGGCCAGCACGTCGAGGTAGCGGCCGAAGACGAAGGCGGGCACCGACATGGCGTCCAGCAGTTGCTGCAGGGCCGGGCGCACCTGCTGCACCGGGCATCGTCCGTTCCGCTTGCGCCGCTGCGTCGCGAGGTTGTGCAGGTAGGTGCACTCGTCCGGGTTGAGCCGCAACGCCCGGGCGAGCGAATCGAGCACCTCCTCCGACACGTTCCGCGCGCGGCCCTGCTCCAGACGGGTCAGGTAGTCGACGCTGATCCCGGCCAGCTGCGCCAGTTCCTCCCGGCGCAGCCCGGCGACGCGCCGCCGCGTCACACCCTGCGGCAGGCCGAGGTCGCGCGGGTCCAGCGCCGCGCGGCGCGCCTTGAGGAACGCCCCCAGTTCAGCTCCGTCCATGCCTCCAGTATCCGGATGCGGCGACCGCGTTGCCTGGTACTGCCAGACCCAGGTCGAGCGTTGCCTGGTCCGGACCTCCCACCGGCGGGAACGTGGTCGGCACAGGCACCACGAGGGAGGAACTCGAAATGCGACGACGGATTCTCGGCGGCACCGGCATCGAGGTCAGCGAGTACACGCTGGGCGCGATGATGTTCGGCGCGTGGGGCAACCGCGACCACGACGAATCGGTCCGGATGATCCACACCGCGCTCGACGCGGGCATCAACTTCGTCGACACCGCCGACATCTACTCCGACGGCGAGAGCGAGGTGATCGTCGGCAAGGCGCTCAAGGGGCGCCGCGACGACGTCGTGCTGGCGACCAAGGGGCACTTCTACGGCCTCGGCGGCTCCGGCAGCAACTCGCGGCGCTGGCTGACCAAGGCGCTGGACGCCAGCCTGCGGCGGCTGGGCGTCGACCACGTCGACCTCTACCAGGTGCACCGCCCCGACCACACCACCGACATCGACGAGACCCTGTCCGCGCTGTCGGACTTCGTGCGGGCCGGCAAGGTGCGCGCGATCGGCTCGTCGGTCTTCCCGGCCGAGCAGATCGTCGAGGCGCAGTGGGTGGCCGAGCGGCGCGGGCACGTGCGGTTCCGCACCGAGCAGCCGCCGTACTCGATCCTCAACCGGGGCATCGAGGGGCACGTCCTGCCGACCGCGCAGCGCTACGGCATGGGCGTGCTGACCTGGGGCCCGCTGTCGTCGGGCTGGCTGTCCGGGCGGTACTCGACGGCGTCCGATGTGGACCTGCAGGCCGGCCGGGTGGCGTTGCAGAACCACAAGTTCGACCCGGCCCTGCCCGGCAACGCGGCGAAGCTGGCGGCGACCAACGAGCTGAAGAAGGTCGCCGCCGACCTGGGCCGCCCGCTGACGCACCTGGCGCTCGCGTTCGTGCGCTCGCACCCGGCGGTCACCTCGGCGATCATCGGCCCGCGCACGCCGGAGCAGCTCGCCGACCTGCTGGCCGGCGCGGACCTGGTGCTGGACGACGACGTGCTGGACCGGATCGACGAGATCGTCCCGCCGGGCGTCGACCTCAACGCGGTCGACCCCGACTACACCCCGCCCGCGCTCGCGGACAAGTCCCTGCGCCGCCGCTGACCGGCCGTGGCGGCCACCCGGCGCCCGGGTGGCCGCCACCGCTCACTTGCCGCCGCGCGCCATCCGGAGCACGTCGAGGGCCTCGTCGAGCTGGGCCTCGGTGAGCTTGCCCTGCTCGAGGTAGCCGCGCTCGATGACGACCTCGCGGATCGTCTTCAGCTCCTTGAGCGCCTGCTTCGCGACCGCGGCCGCCTCCTCGTAACCGATGTACTTGTTGAGCGGCGTCACGATCGACGGGCTGCCTTCGGCGTAGGCCTTGGTGCGCTCTTCGTTGACCGTGATCCCGGCGATCACCTTGTCGGCCAGCAGGCGCGACACCGCGGCCAGCAGCCGCGCCGATTCCAGCACGTTGCGCGCGATGACCGGCAGGTTCACGTTGAGCTGGAAGTTCCCCTGGGAACCGGCGTAGGCCACCGCCGCGTCGTTGCCGATCACCTGCGCGACCACCTGCAGCGTCGCCTCCGGGATGACCGGGTTGACCTTGCCCGGCATGATCGACGACCCCGGCTGCAGGTCCGGCAGCTGGAGCTCGGCCAGCCCGGTGCGCGGGCCCGAGCCCAGCCACCGCAGGTCGTTGGCGATCTTGGCCAGCGACACCGCGACCGTGCGCAGGTGGCCGGAGGTCTCGACCACGCTGTCCTGGCTGGCCTGCGCCTCGAAGTGGTTGCGGGCCTCGGTCAGCGGCAGCCCGGTGACCTTCGCCAGCTCCTCGGCCACCGCCGCGCCGAAGCCGTCCGGCGCGTTCAGGCCGGACCCGACCGCGGTGCCGCCGATCGGCAGCTCACCCAGTCGTCCCAGCCCGGACTCCAGCCGCTCGATGCCGAAGCGGACCTGCGCCGCCCACGCCCCGGCCTCCTGGCCCAGCGTGATCGGCACGGCGTCCATCAGGTGCGTGCGGCCGGACTTGACGATGTCCTGCCATTCCTGCGCGCGGCCCTCGATGGTCTCGGCGAGGTGCTGCAACGCCGGGATCACGTCGGTCAGCACGGCCTCGGTGGCGGCGATGTGGATCGTCGTCGGGAACGTGTCGTTCGACGACTGCGAGGCGTTGACGTGGTCGTTCGGGTGCACGTCACCGCCCAGGGCCCGGCTCGCCAGTGTCGCGATGACCTCGTTGGCGTTCATGTTCGACGACGTGCCGGACCCGGTCTGGAAGACGTCGATGGGGAAGTGCGCGTCGTGCCTGCCCTCGGCCACCTCGTCGGCGGCCGCGGCGATCGCGTTCGCCAGGTCGCCCTCCAGCACGCCGAACCGGGCGTTGACCCGCGCCGCGGCGGCCTTGAGCAGGCCGAGCGCACGGATCTGGGCGCGCTCGAGGCCCCGGCCGGAGATCGGGAAGTTCTCGACGGCGCGCTGGGTCTGGGCCCGGTACAGCGCGTCGACGGGCACCTTCACCTCGCCCATCGTGTCGTGTTCGATCCGGTATTCCTGTTCAGCCATAACCCGAGTCTGGCCCGTCCGCCGGGCGCTCGCTCCGTGTGTTTGCGCACCCGGAATGGTTAGATCGGAGGTGAGGTGGATCACGGCGAAAGGGCGGTCGATCCATGGATCTGTCAGTGGACGTGCTGATCGTGGGGGCGGGCCCGACCGGTCTGTTCGCCGCGTACTACGCCGGGTTCCGCGGGCTGTCGATGGCGGTCGTCGACTCGCTGCCCGAAGCCGGCGGTCAGGTCACCGCGATGTACCCGGAGAAGCTGATCTACGACGTCGGCGGGTTCCCCGCGGTGCGCGGCCGGGACCTGGTCAAGGGGCTGGTCGAGCAGGCTGCGCCGTGGCAGCCGCACTACCTGCTCGGGCGCAAGGCCGAGGAGCTGCGCCGCGGGAACGACGGGCTGGACGTGGTGCTCGACGGCGGTGAGGTCGTGCACGCCCGCGCGGTGCTGATCACCGCCGGGATCGGCGAGTTCACCCCGCGCCCGCTGCCCGCCGGGGACGGCTGGCTCGGCCGCGGCATGGTCCACTTCGTGCCCTCGCTGGACGCGCACGCGGGGCAGGACGTCGTGGTCGTCGGCGGCGGGGACTCGGCGTTCGACTGGGTGCTGGCGCTGCACCCGCTGGCCGCCAGCGTGACGCTGGTGCACCGGCGGGCCAAGTTCCGCGCCGCCGAGTCGATCGTCACGCAGGCCCGTGAGCTGGGGGTGCGGATCATCACCGACGCCGAGGTCACGGCCCTGCGGGAGGGGCCGGACGGCGCGCTCGCCGAGGTCGAGGTGCGGGTCAAGGACGAGGAGCCGATCCGGCTGCCGGCCCAGGCGGTGGTGGCCGCGCTCGGGTTCACCGCCGACCTCGGGCCGATCGAGAACTGGGGACTGGACATCCACCAGCGCGCCATCCGGGTCGACTCGACGATGGCGACCGGCGTGGAGCGGGTGTTCGCGGCCGGGGACGTCGCCGCGTACCCGGGCAAGGTGAAGCTCATCGCGACCGGGTTCGGCGAGGCCGCGACCGCGATCAACAACATCGCCGTCACCCTGGACCCCGAGGCGCACCTGTTCCCCGGGCACTCCAGCAATCTGTGAGGTCAGGCGGGCGGCGGTGGCGTCGGCGTCGGGCTCGGTGTGGGTGCCGGCGTGGGCGTCGGCGTGGGGGTCGGCGCCGGGGTGGGCGCCGGTGCCGGGGTGGGCGGCGGTGGTGGCGCGGTCTGCTCGGTGATCCACTTCGCGTGGGCCACGGCCGAGGTGTAGATCGACGGCGCCGTCGTGCACGCCGGATCGTTGTTGCCGGAGCGGCTGGTCAGGCCCAGCAGCAGCCACCGGTCACCGGCGCGGACCAGCTCCGGCCCGCCCGAGTCGCCGTAGCAGGCGCCCGCCTTGCCACCGGGCGAGTCGGTGCACAGCTCGGTGAGCGGGTCGATGGCGGCGCAGCGGGCCGCGTCGACCAGGGTCGTGTCCAGTTGCTGCAGGTCGACGGGCGCGGAGCCGCAACCCGGTGTCGGGCACAGCTGGCCCCAGCCCAGCAGCCGCACCGACGTGCCGACCGACGTCGAGGTGCCGAGCCCGACCGGCGTGGCCTGCACCGGGCTCGCCAGGTGGACCAGGGCGATGTCGCCGCCCGGCCCGTACGGGTTGAAGCTCGGGTGCGTGATCACCCGGTCCGGCTGCGCGACCTCACCGCCCTGCGTCCGGTCGTTGCTGCCGATCCGGGCGGTGAAGGTGTTCGCGGGCTGGTCCTGGACGCAGTGCGCCGCGGTCAGCAGCCACTGCGGCGCGATCAGCGACGCGCCGCAGAAGTGCCGGCCCGCGGTCGTCTGCAGCGACGCGACGAACGAGTAGGGCTGGTCGGCGGACACCCCGCCGACCAGGTCCGGCCGGGCCGCCGCCGAGCCCGCGACCCCACCGAGGGCGAGCAGGCAGGCGGCGGCCATCAGCAGGAGACGTTTCACGGCAGCGGTGGCACCACGTCGTCGTCGGGGGCCTCGGTCAGGACGCCGTCGAAGTCGACGGAGGAGTACGCGCGGAGCTTGGTCAGGCGGTGGTAGCCGTCGATCAGCCGCACCGTGCCGGACTTGGACCGCATCACGATCGACTGGGTCGTCGCGCCGCCGGAGCGGTAGTGCACGCCACGCAGCAGGTCACCGTCGGTCACGCCGGTCGCGCAGAAGAACACGTTGTCGCCGCGCACCAGGTCGTCGGTGGTGAGCACCCGGTCGAGGTCGTGCCCGGCGCCGATGGCCTTCTCGCGCTCGGCGTCGTCCTTCGGCCACAACCGGCCCTGCAGCTCGCCGCCCAGGCACTTCATCGCGCAGGCGGTGATGATGCCCTCCGGCGTGCCGCCGATGCCGAGCAGCATGTCGACACCGGTGGTCGGGCGGGCCGCGGCGATCGCGCCCGCCACGTCACCGTCGGAGATGAACCGGATCCGGGCGCCCGCCTCGCGGACCTCCTTGACCAGCTTCTCGTGCCGCGGCCGGTCCAGGATGCAGACCGTCACGTCCGAGACCTCGGTGTGCTTGGCCTTCGCGACCCGGCGGATGTTCTCCGCGATCGGCGCGGACAGGTCCACCACACCCGCGGCCTCCGGGCCCACGGCCAGCTTCTCCATGTAGAAGACCGCCGACGGGTCGAACATCGCGCCGCGCTCGGCGACCGCGAGGACCGCCAGCGCGTTCGGCATGCCCTTCGACATCAGGGTCGTGCCGTCGATCGGGTCCACCGCGACGTCGCAGGCCGGGCCGTCCCCGTTGCCCACCTCTTCGCCGTTGTAGAGCATCGGGGCTTCGTCCTTCTCGCCCTCGCCGATGACGACGACACCGCGCATCGACACGGTCGAGATCAGCTGCCGCATCGCGTCGACGGCCGCACCGTCGCCGGCGTTCTTGTCGCCCTTGCCGACCCAGCGGCCGGCCGCCATCGCGGCGGCCTCGGTGACGCGCACCAGCTCCATCGCGAGGTTGCGATCCGGCGCTTCCTTGCGTCTCGTCGTGCTCGGGGACGGGGTGCCGCTGGTCATTGCTGCCCTCCAGGGTCGTGCTGGCGCGGGTAACGATTCTCTCAGACTCGCGCGGGCTCGCAGGGCAGCGTCGTGATGGCGAATGTCACCCTTCGTCGCTGTTTGCGTCCTCGACGGACTTCAGCGCGTCCTCGATGCGCTCGCGGGCCCCGTCCAGGTGACGCTCGCACAGCTTGGCGAGGTGCTCGCCCTTCTCCCACAGCGCGAGCGACTGTTCCAGGGACAGGCCGCCCGCCTCCAGCTCGCGGACGACCTCGATGAGCTGGTCGCGGGCCTGTTCATAGCCGAGTTCTTCGGTCACCGGGTTGTGCTCCTCGCGGGTCGACGAGCGCACACTACCGCGCTCGCCATCGCGTGGTCGTAACCGGCGAAGGCGGTGGCGAACTCCTGGCCGTCACCCTCGGTGATCGCCAGCTCGATGGACCCCTGCGCCTGCGCGACCCGCCTGCGGTGCGGCGCGCCCTCGTTGAACCACCACCGCACACCGACGTACGCCGAGGTCGCTTCCGACAGCTGCCGCAGGCGGGTGTCCAGGTCCCAGCGGCCGGGCACGGCGCACCCGGCCAGCAGCGACGCCCAGCAGGCGCCGGCCGCGGCCTCGGCGGCGCCGGCCCGGTCGAGGACGGCCTGTGCGCCGGCCCGCGCCGCGGCGTCGGTGGTGAGCGGGAGGAACGTCGCTCGAGCGGAACGCAGCACTTCCTACTCTCCTGGTTCGGTGGATCGCGCGACCGCGTGCACGGCTCCGTCGACGATGCGCACGCGCAGCGGAGTTCCCTCCGCTACTTCAGAGATGTGCCGGAGCACCTGGAGGTTGCCTGCGTCGTCGCGGTATTGCACGACCGCGTACCCGCGTTCGAGCGTCGCCGCCGGTCCGAGCGCGGTCAGCTTGCCCCGCGCGCCCGCGATGGCGGCCTGCTCGTGCGAGACCAGGTTGAGCACCGCGCGCCGGCCGCGTTCCCGGTGCAGCTCGATCTCGTCGGCGCGGCGGTTGATCGGGCCCAGCGGGTCGGCCAGCACCGGGCGGCTGCGCAGCTGGTCGAGCAGGCGGCACTGGGTGTCCACCCAGCCGTGCAGCGCGCGGCGGGCCCGGTCGCGCATCTGCCGGACGCGCTCGGCCTCCTCCTTCACGTCCGGCACGACGCGCTTGCCGGCGTCGGTCGGGGTCGAGCAGCGCACGTCGGCGACGTGGTCCAGCAGCGGGGTGTCCGGTTCGTGCCCGATCGCGCTGACCACCGGGGTCCGGGCGGCGGCGACCGCGCGGCACAGGGTCTCGTCGGAGAACGGCAGCAGGTCCTCGACGCTGCCGCCGCCGCGCGCGATGACGATGACCTCGACCGACGGGTCGGCGTCGAGCATCTGCAGCGCCTTGACGATCTGCGGCACCGCCTGCACGCCCTGCACCGCGGTGTTGACCACCTGGAACGGCGCGGCGGGCCATCGGTTGTGCGCGTTGACCAGCACGTCCCGTTCGGCGGCGGACGCGCGGCCGGTGATCAGGCCGATGCCCTTGGGCAGGAACGGCAGGCGGCGCTTGCGTTCCTTGGCGAACAGGCCCTCGGCGGCGAGCAAGCGGCGCAGCCGTTCGATGCGGGCGAGCAGCTCACCGATGCCGACGGCGCGGATCTCGGTGGCGCGCAGCGAGATGGTGCCGCGGCCCAGGTAGAACGTCGGTTTGGCGTAGACGACCACGCTCGCGCCGTCCCGCAGCGGCGGTTCGATGCCACGCAGCAGGCCGGTCGGGCAGGTGACGGTCATGGAGACGTCGGCGGCCGGGTCGCGCAGGGTGAGGAACGCGGTCTGCGTGCCGGGGCGGGCGTTGATCTGGGTGACCTGGCCCTCGACCCAGACCGAGCCGAGCCGGTTGATCCACTCGGCGATCTTGCGCGCGACCGTGCGCACCGGCCACGGGTTCTCCGCGGTGGTGGGTTCGGCGCTCACTCCGCCTCGGCGTCCCCGGCGGCGTTGGCGCGCTGCACGTTGGTGATGCGGCGGGCCAGCATGCCGACGAACTGCGCCCGGTTGGCGTGGGCGCGCTCATACTCCAGCAGCTCCTCGAGCTCCGCGAGGGAGAAGCGGCGCAGGCGGGCGCGCAGCTGCGGCAGGGTGAGCTCGTCGTAGTTGGCCAGACCGAGGGGGCCGTCGGCAGTGCCGGCCGGGCTGTCGAACTCGCCTTCGGCGTGCTCTTCGCCCAGGGCGCGTTCCTCCTGTTCCCAGGGGCTGTCGCCGACGTCGGTGAGCACCGCGTCCGCGCGGTGGCCGTTGAGGTCGGTGCGCGGCTGGCCGGACTCGGCGGACTGGCCGGCCGGCTGGTCGGCGGGGAGGTCCTCGTCGAAGGTGGCCCAGCTCGGGGTGTCCTCGACGGGGCGCAGCGAGGCGAGGGCGTCGTCACCGCGGATGGCCAGCTCGGTGATCTGCTGCTGCATGCGCATGGAGAACTGGAGCACGCCGGAGATCACCGTGACCGGCAGCCCGAGCAGGGTTTTGGGCAGGTCGCGGGCGCGTTCGGCGGCGGTCACGGCCAGGCCCGCCGCGACGCGGAGGGGAAGCGGGAGTGGCTTCATGGGTACAGCGTGCCGCACCTTGGCGGTTCAGCCCAACCGGCGCGGCGTGGCGACGTGACGGGATGCACACGAATCGGGTGGTGGGTGCCCGGTGGGGGCGGGGTGCGGGTGCCGGGCGGCCCGTACCCTGGAGCTATGACTGCTGTCTCCGAGCCCGTCAAGCGTGTGTTGCTGGCCAAGCCGCGTGGCTACTGCGCCGGCGTCGACCGCGCCGTGGTCGCCGTGGAGAAGGCCCTGGAGCTGTACGGGCCGCCGGTGTACGTGCGCAAGGAGATCGTGCACAACCGGCACGTGGTCGAGTCGCTGCGTGAGCGCGGGGTCATCTTCGTCGAGGAGACGTCCGAGGTGCCCGAGGGCGAGCTGGTCGTGTTCTCGGCGCACGGGGTGTCGCCGGCCGTGCGCGCGGAGGCGAAGGAGCGCAACCTGCGCACGATCGACGCGACGTGCCCGCTGGTGACGAAGGTGCACAAGGAGGTCAACCGGTTCGCCGGTCAGGACTACGACATCCTGCTGATCGGGCACGAGGGCCACGAGGAGGTCGAGGGCACCGCCGGTGAGGCGCCGACGCACGTCCAGCTGGTCGACACGGCCGAGGACGCGGCGAAGGTCGAGGTGCGGGACCCGTCGAAGGTGGTGTGGTTGTCGCAGACCACGTTGAGCGTGGACGAGACGATGGAGCGCGTCGACCAGCTGAAGGACCGCTTCCCGAACCTGGCGGACCCGCCCAGCGACGACATTTGTTACGCGACGTCCAACCGGCAGACGGCGGTGAAGGCGATGGCGCCGGAGTGTGATCTGGTGCTGGTCGTCGGGTCGAAGAACTCGTCGAACTCGCAGCGCCTGGTGGAGGTCGCCAAGCAGGCCGGCGCCCGGGACGCGCACCTGATCGATTTTGCTCACGAGGTCGACGAGGCGTGGCTGCAGGACGTGACGACGGTCGGCGTGACGAGTGGTGCGTCGGTGCCGGACGTGCTGGTGATGGACCTGCTGACCTGGCTGTCCGAACGCGGCTGGGGCGAGGTGCAGGAAGTGACGACCGCCAACGAGAAGATCGCGTTCGCCCTACCGCGCGAGCTGCGCAGCGTCTGAGCGTCGGATCGCTTCCGGCAGGCCCCAGCGACCGCCTGGTTCGCGTGGTGGCTGGGTGCTTGGGTGAGCTGCTTTCGGTAGGTGCGGGTTTCGAGTGCCCGGGACAGTTTCGTCCCGGGCACTTGTCACGTCCGGCCCTGCGGATGGGAAGCGCACTTTGGGCGCGCGGATGGCAAGTCCCCACGCCGAGTTCGTCCCCTCCGGCCTCGTATACGCGATCCGCAACCGACCGTGATGCCCACACGACCGTGCCCCACCCCGCTGAGCCCGGAAACCAACTCCTCACCCGACAGCCAGTGGGCCTTCCCCAGCCCTAGCGATCGTGAGCATGTCTACTCCACGCCTGCTGTTGCTCGACGACATCCGCCGTCAAGTCGCATGCTGTTTCAAGGCATCCGACTCCAGCCGGATGCTGTTTCAGGACAGGCGAGTGTTTCAACTCCAAGACAGGCGAGTTCTCCGGTGCTTGTGCCGGGAGGCGCATCCAGCGGCGGTCAGGAGTCGTCGCGGCGGGGTGGGTCCCGCCGTGCCCAGAGGCCTTCGAGCCAGGTCCCGCCGGCCGGGTAGTCCCGGCGCACCCAGGGTCGCGTTCCCCTGGGGCATGCAGTCGGGGCTGAGGCCGTTGCCCTCCTGGACGCCTGCGGCCCGGAGCTGAAGTCATGCCCCCGGGACGCTGTTGCCCAGTGCTCCGGTTCCGCTCAGGGGGTGTGGTTCTCGGTGCTCCGGTTCCGCCCAGGGGGTGTGGTTCTCGGTGCTCCGGTCTCGGCCCGAGGGGGCGTCGCCCGGTGTTCAGGGCTCGCCTCAGGGGCGTGTTCCCGTGCTCCGGTCTCGCCCCAGGGGGCGCGTCGCCCGGTGTTCAGGCCTCGCCCCAGGGGGAGCGTCGCCCGGTGTTCAGGCTTCGTCGTCCCAGGGGCGGCGGCGTGGGGTGCCTCCGCGACGGCCCTCGGGCGCTCGGCGTGGGTCGCCGGCTCGTGGGGGGACCCGGCGGGGGCGGTCGGCCGCGGGGCCGCCGGTGCGTGGCTCCCCGGCGCGGCGGTCGGCGTCCTCCGGCGGTACGGCGCGCTGCCGCGGGCGGCGCCCCGGAGGCGGGGTCTTCGCGCCCCGGGCAGCGGCGTCACGGCGCGGGTCGTCCTCCGCCGGGCGGCGCGCACCGCCGTCCGCGCCCCGACGCCCACGTCGCGGCGCCTCATCCGCGGCGCGGCGCGCATCGTCCTCGGGCGGGCGGCGTCCAGGGCGCCGACCAGCCACACCACGCGCCGCCGCGACCGCACCCGCGGCACGGCCCTGCCCCGCAGGGCGGTCCGCACCAGAGCCGGAGCCCGCACCGGAGCCAGAACCGGCACCAGAACCAGAGCCCGCACCGGAGCCGGGACGCCCGTCGGCCGGGCGGCGGCCACGCGGCGCGTCACCCCGCGCGGCACCGCCACGTCCCGCACCGCCGGGACGCTTCGGGTCCGTGGGCCGCTTGTCGCTCGCCTTCGGCGCCGCGTCCGGGTTGCGTTCGCGGTAGATCCGGACGATGCCCAGCACCAGCGTGCAGCCGGTCGTGATCGCCATGGTCGGGAACCCGTTGATCAGCGGTGTGCCGACGGCCAGCGCGCGCGTCAGCATGTCGCTGTTGTCCGGCAGCCCGGAGACCAGCAGCACCACCCCGGGCACGGTGATCCCCAGGACCAGCGGGGGCTGCACCATCGGCCCGAACAGGCTGCGCCGCTGCACCCCCGCCACAGCGCCCACCGCGCCGACGAAGTACGCGCCCTTGAACAGCCAGCCGAGCGTGTTCTGCGTCTGCATGTCGATGACCGCACCGATCACCGCCAGCCCGAACGCGAGGAGCACGGCACCCCACCACGGCAAGCCGCGGCGTTCCCCGACGATGGGACGCTGATCCCACGGCACCGGGATGTCGTCGGCGTCGGAATCGCTCCGGCGATCGGGAATGGCGGTCACGAGGCAACACCGTAACCTGTAGCCGGCCCCAACGGCTCCCCATCCCGCGGAGGTTGCGGTTCAGACCACTGGATCGGCCCACCCGGCACCCGCCTTGATCAGCGGTTTCGGCCGCCCCGGCCGTGTTGGCAACGTGCCGGTAACGTGAAGTTTTCCCCTAGCTCGCGGCCATCTCGTCCCCCCTCCGGATGGTGGCCACCTCGGTCGGGCTCGCCGCCGCGTCCGACAGCGGCGCCACGGCCGCCCGGAACCCCTCGAGCGCGTCCAGCTCCCGCCGCCGCGCCGACAGGAACCGCTGCAGGTGGGTACTGCTGAGGTTGAGCGCCTCGATCGCGTTGCCCGCCGCCCGGTGCGCCGCCGCCGCGCCGGCCCGCACCCGCTCGATGTCCTCCACCACCGCCCGGTCGCTCGCGGCGAACAGCGCGGCCGACGCCACCACCGCGAACCCGGTCGGTCCGCACAGGAACACCCGCCGGTCGAGCATCCACCGCAGTAGTTCGGGATCGGTGTCCAGCGCCGCCACCACGGCCGCGTCGGACGGCACGAACATCACCGTGCCGTAGATCGCGTCGGCCCAGCGCTGGTACCCCTTGCCCGCCAGCTCCGCCGCCCGGGACCGGAGGTTCCGGACGTGCACCCGCAACGCGTCCATCCGCTCGTCGGGATCGTCGGTCTCGACCGCTTCTGCCCAGCACGCCAGGCTCGCCTTAGCGTCGACCGGCACGCTCCGGTCACCGCCCACCCGCAGCACCATGTCCGGTTTGGCCGATCCGCCACCGCCCAGGTCCGTCTGCAGTGTGTAGTGCAGCCCCTCGCGCAACCCCAGCGCCCGCGCGGTCTCCGCCAGTACCTGCTCGCCCAGCTCGCCGCGGCCGCTGATCGAGGCGAAGGCCACTTCGTACCGGCGCAACGCCGCCTGCTGCTGATCCACGCGTGACCGCTCGGCCTCGACCTGGCGAGCCGCCGCGTCCGCGCGGCGCATGCTGTCGCTGTAGAGCCGCCACAGCAGGACGACCGCCACGACCAGGACCAAAGCGATCGCGACGGCTGCCGTGCTGATCACGGTGGAGGCCACTGCCGCCCTCCTTTCTTGATCGTCGAGAACGTGACCGCATCATGACGGAGGGCACCGACAAAAACGGGGCCCGCCCGCTCGAATCCACTCCGAACACACGTTCGGGTGAAGCATCGCGGGGTGTCTGCGGGATTCTGTCGGACCCCCCTCGTAACTTGGGCGGCGTGAGACTCCTGCACACCTCCGACTGGCACGTCGGACGCACCTTCCACGGCCTGGACCTGCTCGCCGAGCAGGACGCCGTGCTCGCGCACCTCGCGGACCTGGTGGCCGCCGAGGGGGTGGACGTCGTCCTCGTGTCGGGCGACATCTACGACCGCGCCGTGCCGTCCGCCGAGGCGGTGCAGGTCGCCAACCGCGCCCTGAGCCGCCTGCGGCACGCCGGTGCGCACATCGTCCTCACGTCCGGCAACCACGACTCGGCGCCGCGGCTGGGAGCGTTCGGTGAGTTCGCCGCCGCCGGCGGTCTGCACCTGCGCACGACGATCGACCGCATCGCCGACCCGGTCCTGCTCGACGACGACCACGGTCCGGTCGCGATCTACGGAATCCCTTACCTGGAGCCGGAACCGGCGCGGCACGCGCTCGGCGTGACGGGGGCGCGGGGCCACACGGGCGTGCTCACCGAGGCGATGCGGCGCATCCGGGCCGACCTGGCGGAGCGTGCACCGGGAACCCGTTCGGTCGTGCTCGCGCACGCGTTCGTCACCGGTGGCGCGCCGACGGAATCGGAGCGGTCCATTGCGGTCGGTGGCGTGGAACAGGTCCCCGGCGCGGTGTTCGACGGCGCCGACTACGTCGCGTTGGGACACTTGCACGGCCCGCAGACGCTCGCCGAGCACCTGCGGTACTCGGGCAGCCCGGTCGCCTACTCGTTCTCCGAGGCGCAGCAACGGAAATCGGTGTGGCTGGTCGACCTCGACGCGTCCGGCCTGGCCGAGGTGCGTCGCCACGAGCTGCCGGTGCCGCGCCGGCTCGCCAAGCTCACCGGCCGCCTCGCTGACCTGCTGGCCGATCCGGCGCACGACGAGCTGGCCGAGTGTTATCTGTCGGTCACGCTCACCGACGACGTCCGCCCGGTCGACGCGATGCGGTTGCTGCGGGAGCGTTTCCCCCACGCCGTGCACCTGGAGTGGCAGCCGGAGAACGGGAAGACGTCCTCGGCGTTGCGGTACGCCGCGGCGGTGCGCGGGCGGTCGGACGAGGAGATCGCCCGTGGTTTCCTCGACGACTGCCGGGGCGCTCCGCCGAACGAGCGTGAGGCCGCGCTGCTGCGGACGGCCCTGGAGAAGGCGGACAGGGAGGACGCGGCATGAGACTGCACCGGCTGGAGGTGGCGGCTTTCGGTCCGTACCGGACCAGGCAGGTCGTCGACTTCGACGCGCTCGGCGCCGACGGGCTGTTCCTCCTGCACGGCGATACCGGCGCGGGCAAGACCACGCTGCTGGACGCGGTGGCGTTCGCGCTCTTCGGCACCGTGCCCGGCGCGCGCGGGCAGGTCAAACGGTTGCGCTGCGATCTGGCGGATCCGGAGGACCCGACCGAGGTCGTGCTCGAACTGACCGTCCAGGGTCAGCGTTTGCGGTTGTCGCGCAGCCCGGAGTACCAGCGTCCGAAGCGGCGTGGCGAAGGAACGACCACACAGCAGGCGAAGGCGGTGCTCAGGTGGGTCGGTCCGCCGCCCGCGGGCCAGCCTCCCGAGGGTCTGACCCGGATCGACGAGGTCGGCCGCACGGTCCAGCGTCTGCTGGGGATGAGCGCGGAACAGTTCTTCCAGGTCGTGTTGCTGCCGCAGGGGGAGTTCGCCAGGTTCCTGCGTGCCGACACCGACGAGCGGGAGAAGCTGCTGGAGCGGCTCTTCGGCACCAAGCGGTTCGCCGACGTCGAGGCGTGGTTCCGGGAACGGCGCGCGGACCGGCGGCGCGAACTCGATCAGCAGCGCCTGGAATTGCGGGAGTGGACGGCGCGGTTCGCGCAGGTGGCCGGGGAGGACGTGCCCGAGGAGGACATCGCGGGCTGGGTCGCGCGCACCGGCGAGCGCATCAGGTCCACCGTGGAACAGGCCCAGGACGACGAGAAGCGGGCGCGCGCGGCGCGGGAATCCGCTGACGAGCTGCTGGCCGAGCGGCTCGCCGCGGCCGAACGCGTGCGCCGGGTGCGGGACGCGCACCAGCGGCTCGCGGCGCTGGCCGAGCAGGAGGAGGAACGGAACCGCTGGGCCCGTGAACTCGAGGCCGCCAGGCGGGCGGCGGCCGTGATCGGTGTCGCGGCTCAGGCGGACCGGTGCGCGACCCAGCTGGACGAGGCCCGCGTGGCAGAGGAACGCCGGGCGCAGGCGCTCGCCGCAACGGGTTTCGCGGACGCGCGGGTGGGCACCGCGGACCTGCGCAAGCTGTCCGGGAAGCTGCGCGAGGAGGCCGGTGCGCTCGCCGGGCTGGTGGACGAGGCCGCGCAGCAGGTCCGCGACCAGCGGGACATCGAGCGGTTCGCCGAGGCCGCGACCGAGGCGCGTGCCCGGGTCGAGGTGCTCGGGGAGAAGCTGGCCGGCATCCCGGAGCGGGCACGGGACCTGCGGGAGCGGCTGGACACCGCGATCGACGCCGAGGCGAAGTTCGGTGAGGTCCGCAAGCGCGAGTCCGAACTGGTCGCCGCGGTGCGGGACGCGGAGCGCCTGCCCGCGGCCGAGCGCGCGTTGACGGACGCCGAAGAGCTGGCCCGGCAGGCGATCGACCAGCACCAGGAGGCACGTGAGCGGTTCCTCGAGCTGCGCCGGTGGCGGCTGGACGGGATGGCGGCCGAGCTGGCCGCCCGGCTGACGTCCGGATCGCCGTGCCCGGTGTGTGGTTCGTGTGATCACCCGGCCCCGGCCATGGCCGCGCCCGAAGCGGTCTCGCCCGAGCAGGAGCAGGCGGCCGAAGAGGCGGAGAGCCGGGCGGAGCGGCGGCGCAAGGCCGCGGAGGCGGCCAAGCACGAGGCCGAAACCAAGCTCGCGGCGCTGCGCGAACGTCTGCGGGGGCGGGACGGGGCCCAGCTGAACGAGGAACTCTCGGTGCTGCGCAAGGAGATCGCGGGTCTGGACGCGTTGGCGAAGCAGCGGGTGCCGCTCGCGAAACAGGTGCAGGCCACCGAAACCGAGCAACGGGAACTGGAGAAGGAGCGGTCGGCCGCGCTGCAGGCGGCGACGGCTGCCGAGACCCAGCGGCAGACGTTGTCCGATCGCGTCGCCGAACGCGCACGGCGGCTGGAGGAGGCGCGGGGCGAGCACGCGGATGTCGCCGCCCGCCGCGCGCACCTGACGGGGATCGTGCGCGCGCTGGACGCCCTGGCCGAGGCGCGGTCCGCGGCCGCGAGTGCCGCCGAGCAGCTCGAACGTCAGCGCGCCGAGGTGCGGGACGCCCTGTGGCGGGCCGGTTTCGAGACCGTGGACGAGATGCGGGCCGCCGCCCGGGACGAGGCGACGGTCCGGGAGCTGGAAAAGCACCTGGCCGATGCCAGTGCGGCCGAAGCGGCGGCACGGGCGACGCTGAACGAGCCCGAACTGTTCGGGGTCGGGCCGGACGACGAGGTGGACGTCGAGTCGGCGAGGGCGAAGGCCCAGGCAGCGCGGGAACGGGCCGAGGCGGCGGTCGCCGTCCTCCGGTCGGCGACCGCGCAAGCGGATGCGCTGGGCACGCTGGCCGAGCGGTTGGCGGCCGCGACGGAGCGGCTGCGGCCGCTGGAGGAGGAGTTCGCGGAGCTCGACGCGCTGACCGACGTGGTCAACGGGCGCGGGCAGAACGCGCGGAAGATGTCGCTGCGGTCGTACGTCCTGGCGGCCCGGCTGGAAGAGGTGGCCATCGCCGCGACAGCGCGGTTGCAGACGATGAGCCAGGGCCGCTACTCGTTCGTGCACTCCGATGCGGCCGGATCGCACGGCACGAGGGGCGGCCTGGGACTGGACGTGCTGGACGACTTCTCCGGCACCGTCCGGCCGGCGAAGACCCTGTCCGGCGGGGAGTCGTTCCTCGCGTCACTCGCGCTGGCGCTCGGGCTGGCCGACGTGGTCGCGGCGGAGACCGGTGGCTCGCTGCTGGACACGCTGTTCGTCGATGAGGGTTTCGGCACGCTCGATGCCGAAACCCTCGACGTGGTGATGAACATCCTCGACGACCTGCGAGCCGGAGGCCGGGTGGTCGGCCTGGTGTCCCATGTGGAGGAGCTGCGGCAGCGGATCCCGACCCGGTTGCGGGTGCGCAAGTCCCGCACCGGGTCGAGTCTGGAGCTGCAGATGGCGTGAATCTTCAGGAGCGGTACGGGGTTTCGTGGTCGAGCAGCCAGCGCTTGACGTCGACGCCCCAGCGGAAGCCGCCCAGTGCGCCGCCGATGCGGAGCACCCGGTGGCAGGGCACGAACAGCGCCGCCGCGTTGCGGGCGCACGCCGAGGCCGCGGCGCGGATGGCGGCGGGACGGCCGGCGAGAGCGGCGTACTCGCTGTAGGTGACCGGTTTGCCGGCGGGCACCGTGCGCAGCACGTCCCACGCGTGCTGCAGGAACTCGCCGGAGCGCTGGCGTACGGGAATGTCGTCGATCGCGTCCAGCTCGCCCTCGTGGTAGCGGCGGACCGCGGTGCTGACCGCGCCGAGGTCGTGTTTCTCGCGGAGGTCGGACGGACGCAGGGAGGGGGAGATCTGGGGAGTCAGTTCGGCCAGCTCGGCGGTCCAGCCGGAGGCCAGGACGGCGCCGTCGCTCGCGACGATGGCGGTGAACGGGCCGACCGGGGTGTCGGTTGTGGACCAGTGGGCGATGCTCATGTCGGTTCTCCTTACGGGGTTCAGGCCTGGCTCGAGCGCCACAGGTACATGCCGGCGTAGGACCGCCACGGTCGCCAGGCCTGTGCGCGTTCGGTGAGGGCGGGGATGTCGTCGGCGATGCCGAGTGCGGCGGCGCCCTTGCGGAGCACGAGGTCGCCGGTGAGGAGCACGTCGGGTGCGCCGAGGACGCGCATCAGCACGTAGTCGGCGGTCCACGGTCCGATGCCGGTGAGTGCGAGCAGTTCGTCCCGCAGCTCGCCGGGGTCGCGTCCGACGTGTACGTCGACCTCGCCGGAGGCGAGTGCGGCGGCGGCGCCGAGGATGGCGTCGATGCGGCGCTGCGGCCCGCGGAGCACCTCGTGGCCCCGCTCGGCCACGGCTTCGGCGGTGGGAAACAGCAGGAGGTCGTCCTGCCACGGGACCGGATCACCGAGCGCGGCGGTGAGCCGGGCCGCGGCGGTGCGCGCGGCGGCGACCGAGACCTGCTGTCCGAGCATGGCGCGCAGCACCAGCTCGCCGCCGTCGGCCGCGCCGGGGACCCGGATGCCCGGGGTCGCGGCGACCGCTGGGGCCAGCGCCGGGTCGGCGCCGAGCACGCGGGCGACGGCATCCGGGTCGGCGTCCAGGTCCAGCAGGCGCCGGGCGCGGGTGACCGCGGCGCCGAGGTCGCGGACGTCGGCGAGCCGCAGGTCGCAGCGCACGTGCCCGTCCTGCGGCGTCAGGGTCACCGACGCGGCGCCGTGCGGGAGCCGCAGCGTGCGGGTGTAGCTGTGGTCATCGGCCGACTCGACCCCGGGCACCGCCCGGGCGGCGAAGAAGCCGAGGATCCCGGCGGCGTCGAACGGCGGGCGGAACGGCAGCCGCAGGGACAGCCGGGTCCCGGCGGTACCCGTTTCCGGTTCGGCGGCGCCGGCGCGGCGGCGTGCCGCGGCGGCGGCCGTGCGCAGCTGGGACGGTGTGCGGGCGAAGACCTCGCGGATGGTGTCGTTGAACTGCCGGACGCTGGCGAAGCCGGCCGCGAACGCGACGTCGGCCAGCGGCAGCTCGGACAGCTCGATGAGCAGCCGCGCCGAGTGCGCCCGGTGCGCGCGGGCCAGGGCCAGCGGCCCGGCGCCGAGTTCGGTGGTCAGGACCCGGCCGAGCTGGCGTTCCGAGTAGCCGAGCCGGCGGGCCAGGCCGGGCACGCCCTCACGCTCGACGACGCCGTCCGCGATCAGCCGCATGGCCCGGGCGGCCAGGTCGGCGCGCACGTTCCACTCGGGCGAACCGGGCACGGCGTCGGGCAGGCAGCGGCGGCAGGCGCGGAACCCGGCGGCCTGGGCGGCGGCCGCGGTCGGGTAGAACCGCACGTTCTCCTGCCGTGGGGTGAGCGCCGGGCAGGACGGCCGGCAGTAGATGCCGGTCGTGCGCACGGCCGTGATGAACTGGCCGTCGAAGCGGGCGTCGCGCGAGGCGACGGCGCGGTAGCAGCGCTCGGGGTCGCGCCAGAGCGCCTGCTCGGCCGGTGCGGCGATGGCTGTCATGGGTTCGATCCTGCCAGCAGGTCAGCCACTCGACTGGCGGAAATCCGACATGGCCGTGAACGGGTTGCCGGGCCGGTGGCGACGCGCTGCAGGCTGAGTGGCGAGGCGCTGCCGGGCGGGGTGGTGAACGGGCTGCCGGGCCGGGTGGTGGACCGGCAGCAGGGCTGGGTGGCGAATGGGTGCCGGGCGGGCGGTGGACGGCCGCCGGGCCGCGTCCGAAGGTGCTGCCGGGGGGAGTGGCGAAGGTGCTGCCGGGGGAGTGGCGAAGGTGCTGCCGGGCCGGGTGGTGGACCGGCTGCTGGGTTGGGCCGCGAATGGGTGCCGGGGCGGGTGGTGAAGGTGCTGCCGGGCCGGGTGGGCGAACGGCTGCCGGGCCGGGTGGCGGGCTCGCCCCGTAGACTTCGGAGCCGTGAGTCTGACCCTCGGTATCGTCGGCCTGCCCAACGTCGGCAAGTCGACCCTGTTCAACGCGCTGACCCGCAACGACGTGCTCGCCGCGAACTACCCGTTCGCCACCATCGAGCCCAACGTCGGCGTCGTGCCGCTGCCCGACGAGCGGCTGGACAAGCTCGCCGAGATGTTCGGCTCCGCCCGTACCGTGCCGGCCACGGTGTCCTTTGTGGACATCGCGGGGATCGTGAAGGGCGCTTCCGAGGGCGCCGGCCTGGGCAACAAGTTCCTGGCGAACATCCGCGAGGCCAACGCGATCTGCCAGGTCATCCGGGTGTTCGACGACCCGGACGTGGTGCACGTCGACGGCCGCGTCGACCCGTCGTCGGACATCGAGACGATCAACACCGAGCTGATCCTCGCCGACCTGCAGACGCTGGAAAAGGCGCTGCCGCGGCTGGAGAAGGAAGCCCGGACCAAGAAGGAGAACCGGCCCGCGCTGGAGGCCGCGCAGAAGGCGAAGGACATCCTCGACAGCGGGCGCACGTTGTTCTCCGCGCAGCAGGAGGTCGACACCGCGCTGCTGCGTGAGCTGAGCCTGCTCACCCTGAAGCCGTTCCTGTACGTCTTCAACGCCGACGAGGGCGTGCTGACCGACCAGGCGAAGCGCGAGGAGCTGACGAAGCTGGTCGCGCCGGCGGACGCCGTGTTCCTGGACGCGAAGGTCGAGGCCGAGCTGCTCGAACTCGACGACGAGGAGTCCGTGCGCGAGCTGCTGGAGTCGGTCGGCCAGACCGAGCCCGGCCTGCACGCGCTGGCCCGCGCCGGGTTCCACACGCTGGGCCTGCAGACCTACCTGACGGCGGGCCCGAAGGAGTCGCGGGCGTGGACGATCCCGCAGGGCGCGACCGCGCCCCAGGCGGCGGGCGTCATCCACACCGACTTCGAGCGCGGGTTCATCAAGGCCGAGGTCGTGTCCTACGAGGACCTGATGGAGGCCGGCTCGATGGCCGCCGCGCGCTCCGCGGGCAAGGTCCGGATGGAAGGCAAGGACTACATCATGGCCGACGGCGACGTGGTGGAGTTCCGCTTCAACGTCTGATGCGGGCGTGTTTCCCTGGTGGCCAGGGGATAGCCGGCAGCCGGGCGGAGGTGTCGAGCGGGACAGCGGCGCCGGACCTGGTCCACGCTTCGAATCTCGGGGCGAAGAGGTGTCCGAGGTCGTGCCGTCAAGGGTGCTTCAGCGCAGGGACGGCCGGAGTCGGGCTGTGGCTCGTGCGCCCGTGGCCCCCGGAAAGACGGAAACGCCCAGGCCGGGGGCTGCCTGGGCGTTTCCGGAACCACGCGGGCCACGTGCACCGGACCGAGGCGGTCGTCACGGGACCGACCGCGGCCAGCAGGGTCACGTGCACCGGACCGAGGCGGTGGTCACGGGACCGACCGCAGCCAGCAGGGTCACGTGCACCCGACCGAAGCGAAACCGGCCGTGCTCAGCCAGCGTCACGTGCACCGGACCGTCACGAAACCGGCCGTGCTCAGCAGGTCACGTTCACCGAGCCGCTCGACTTGAAGGACACGTGCACGTGGTCGTAGTGGTTGGCCGTGGCGCCGCCGCGGTCTTCCATTGTTGACCAGCCGCTGCCGTCGTTGTAGCGCTGCCGCCAGATCACGTACTTGACGTTGAACTCCGACTGGTTGGCCAGCAGGTAGTCGGCGATGGCGTTGCCCGTGGACGTGTCCACCATGAAGTCCAGGGCCAGCCCGCTCGGGTGGTCGCTGGTTCCGGCCCGGCCCGCGCGGCCTCCGATGTCGTCCACGCCGAACTTCGCCGCGATGTGGTTGCCCACCTTCGCCACGTGGGGCAGCGTGCCCTCCAGCACCGACGAGCAGGCGTTCGCCGCCTTGGTCGTCGTCTTCGGGGTCGTCTTCGTGGACTTCGGCGTCGGCTTCGTAGTCGTCGGCGGCGGGGGTGCCACCGGGGGCGTGGTCGTCACCGGCGGCGGGGGCGGCGGCGGGGTGGTCGTGCTGCTCGACGTGCTCGTCGGGGTCGAGGTCGTCGGCAGCGGCTTCATCTGCGCCGCCATGCTCGCCGTGTCCTGCCGGCTGAAGTTGCCGGTCAGCCACACCGCGAAGCCCAGCACGGACGCCGCGGCCAGGCCGATCGCCAGGGAAACTGTCAGCGATTTCGCTTTGGATCTATGTCGACCCACCATTTCGGAAGATCACCATTTTCGGGGAGGGGACTTGTTTCGGCCGTTCGGGGGATGGCCGTCCGTGAGATTACGAATAGGACACGGAAAAGTCACCAATCCGTGGTCATGGACACAGATCAACTGCGCAGAAAAACGGCCCGCCGGCGCACCGGCGGGCCGCTGACCAGCTGGGATCAGCCCAGCGCGGCGAGCACGAGAACGGCGATCAGGGTGATGGCGGTGGCCAGGCCGGTGATCCAGGCGCGCTGGGCCGGCGACAGGGCGGGCGTGCTGTTCATGGCGAACCTCGCGGTGATCAGGGACTTCTGCGCGTACAGCGCCCGCGTACCCGTGGTCGTTACCGCGCCGAACCAGACGTGACCGAAATCACTCCTGTGGCCCTCGGTGGCGGGCCGTGTACCAGAACACCGCGCCCGCCGCGGCGATCATCAACCCGAACGACAGCGTCCCGACGACCACCGCGCGCGTCTCGCTCGGCGGTTCGGCGGCGACCCCGGTGGACGAGACCGCCGACGCGGTTCCGGCCAGCACTCCCAGCAACACGGCGACGGCGGCCCCCACGGCGGCCAGTCGCGCGACAACCTTCCTCATGATGCGTTCCCTCCATCCGGGGAACGCACGAGACCGGCTCCGATGTTGCCGGTCCGGCCTAGATCACAGCGCGTCGATCGTGCCGTCGATCCGCTCGGCGAGCGACACGTCCTTCGCGGTGATCCCGCCCGCGGAGTGCGTGCTGCACCGGAACGTCACGGTGCGCCACCGGATGTCCATGTCCGGGTGGTGGTTCACGTTCTCGGCGATTTCCGCGACCCGGTTGACCACGGCAATGGCCTGCGGGAAGTCGGCGAGTTCGGCCGTGCGCTCCAGCGCGTCGCCCGCGCGCTGCCAGTACGGCAGCTTGTTCAGGGCCTCGGAGATCTCGGTTTCGCTCAGTAGTTCCGCCATGTGCTCCATGGTGGTACGGGGGCGGGTACGCTGCACGGTTGCCACGGGAGTCCGGGTCCACCGGGCTGAGAGGCGGGTTCGCCCCGCGACCGTTCGCACCTGATCCGGATCATGCCGGCGCAGGGAGGGCCCCGACCTTTCTCGCCGGAACGAGCGAGGAGTGGTCATGAAATTCCGCACGGGCGTCCTGGTCGGCCTGGTCGCCGCCCTGACCGCGGGCTGCACGCTGGCCGGCAACGACGCGGAAGACGGCCCGGCCACGGTCACGCTGGTCACCCACGACTCGTTCGCCGCGCCGCAGCAGGTCCTGGACGCCTTCCAGCAGCAGACCGGCATCACGATCAACGTCGTGAAGAAGGGCGACGCGGGCGCGCTCACCAACACCCTGGTCCTCACGAAGGCCAACCCGATCGGCGACGCGGCCTTCGGCGTGGACTCGACCTTCGCCTCGCGCGCGCTCGCCGAGGGCGTCTTCGCGCCCTACACCAGCCCCGAGGCCGACCGCGGCCCGCAGCGCTACGCCGTGGACTCCGAGCACCGCCTGTCCGCCGTCGACCTGGGCGACGTGTGCGTGAACATCGACACCACCTGGTTCGCCGAACGCGGCATCCCGGAGCCGGCGACCTACGACGACCTGGCCAAGCCCGAGTACAAGGACCTGCTGGTGGTGGAGAACCCGGCCACCAGCTCGCCCGGCCTGGCGTTCCTGCTCGGCACCATCGCCCGCTACGGCGAGCAGAACTGGCAGAACTACTGGACCCGCCTCAAGGACAACGGCATGCGCGCCGTCGCCGGCTGGGAGGAGGCCTACGGCCAGGACTTCTCCGGCTCCTCCGGCAAGGGCCCGCGCCCGGTCGTGGTGTCCTACGCCTCCTCGCCGGCCGCGGAGATCGGTGAGGACGGCAAGCCGCGCACCAAGGCGCTGCTGGACACCTGTTTCCGCCAGGTCGAGTACGCCGGTGTGCTGGCCGGCTCGCCCAACGCGGCCAACGCCCGGAAGGTGATCGACTTCCTGCTGTCCCAGCAGTTCCAGGCGACGGTGGCGGAGAACATGTACGTCTACCCGGCGCGCGAGGGCGTGGCGTTGCCCGCGTCCTGGACGACGGCCGCCCCGCTGCCGCAGAACCCGGCGAGCCTGCCCGCCGAGACGGTGCAGGCCGGGCGTGAGCGGTGGATCGAACAGTGGCGCTCCTTGCTCGGCCAGTGACCAGCACTCGGCCACTGAGCCGCACCGGGCTCGGGCTGGCGGCACTGGCCGTGCTGCCGCTCGGGTTCCTGGTGGTCTTCTTCGCCTGGCCGGTCGGGGCGATCCTGCGGCTGGGCTTCGTCGACGGCGAGGTGCTCGCGGCACTGGCCGAGGGCGAGACGTGGCGGCTGGCCTGGTTCACCGTCGCGCAGGCCGCCGGATCGACGCTGATCGCGGTGGTCGCCGGGCTGCCGGTCGCGTTCCTGCTGGCGCGCGTGCGGCTGCCCGGGGTCGCGGTGGTCCGGACGCTGGTGCTGGTCCCGTTCGTGCTGCCCACCGTGGTGGTGGGCCTGGCGTTCCGGGCACTGTGGACGGACGGCGGCTGGATCTCCATCGTGCTGGCCAACGCGTTCTTCAACGTCGCCGTCGTCGGCCGCACGGTCGCCGGGCTGTGGGCGGTGCTCGACACGCGGGCCGAGGACGCCGCCC
Source organism: Amycolatopsis thermalba (assembly GCF_023376025.1). Classification (NCBI taxonomy): domain Bacteria; kingdom Bacillati; phylum Actinomycetota; class Actinomycetes; order Pseudonocardiales; family Pseudonocardiaceae; genus Amycolatopsis; species Amycolatopsis thermalba. The sequence continues at coordinate 6,630,575 of NZ_CP091196.1, read as the reverse complement.
GCGCGCTGGGCGCGTCCCGCTGGCGGGCGTTCCGCTCGGTGACGCTGCCCGCGCTGATGCCGGCGATCACGTCCGCGGCCGCGGTGGTGTTCCTGTTCTGCGCCACCAGTTTCGGCGTGGTGCTGATCCTTGGCGGCGCGCGGTACCGGACGCTGGAGACCGAGATCTACCTGCGCACCGAGAACCTGCTGGACCTGACCGGCGCGGCGGCGCTGTCGCTGGTGCAGATCGCCGCCGTCCTGGCCGCGCTGCTGCTCGGCGCCGCGGCCCGCAAGCGCCGGGAGAGCGCGCTCCGGCTGCGGTCGAGGCGGGAGACCGCCCGGCGCCCGGTCGGCGGGGAGTGGGCCGTCGTCGGCGCCGCGGTCGTCGTGCTCGGCCTGCTGCTGACCCCGATCGTCGCGTTGCTGGTGCGCTCGGTGTCCACCGCGGACGGCTGGAGCCTGGCCGGCTACCGGGCGCTGTCGAGCACCGGCAACGACGGCACGCTCCAGGTCTCCGGCTGGGAGGCGGCGCTGAACTCGCTGCGCACCGCCACCGACGCGACGGTGCTGGCGATGGTCATCGGGGTGTCGGCGTCGGTGCTGCTGGTCGCGTTGCGCCGCGCACCGGGACGGCTCGCGCGCGGGGTCGGCGAGTCGATGGACGCCGCGCTGATGCTGCCGCTCGGCGTGTCCGCGGTGACCGTCGGGTTCGGCTACCTCATCACGCTCGACGCGCTGCCCGGCGATCTGCGCCGGTCGCCGCTGCTGGTGCCGCTCGCGCAGGCGCTGGTGGTGATCCCGCTGGTGATCCGCACGGTGCTGCCGGTGGTCCGCTCGATCGACGACCGGCTGCGCCAGGCCGCCGCCACCCTCGGCGCGAGCCCGGCCCGGGTGTGGCGCGAGATCGACGTGCCGCTGACCTTCCGCGCGGTGGTCGCGGCGGCCGGGTTCGGATACGTGGTCGCGCTCGGCGAGTTCGGCGCGACGAGCTTCCTGGCGCGCCCGCAGACGCCGACGCTGCCGGTCGCGATCGCGGCGCTGATCGCGCGGCCGGGACAGCTCAACAACCAGATGGCGTACGCCGCGTGCGCCCTGCTCATGCTGGTCACCGCGGCCGCGGTGATCGTGATCGACCGGCTCGCGTCCGGCCGGGTTGGGGAGTTCTGACGATGGCGTTGACCGTGTCCGGCCTGACCGTGCGGTACGGCGGTTTCACCGCCGTGTCGGGCGTGGACCTGGAGATCGCCGACGGCGAGGTGCTCGCGCTGCTCGGCCCGTCCGGTTCCGGGAAGTCGACGCTGCTGCGCGCGATCACCGGCCTGGAGCCGATCACCGCGGGCAGCGTGCGCTGGGACGGCGCCGACCTGGCCCGGGTGCCGGTGCACAAGCGCGGGTTCGGCCTGGTGTTCCAGGACGGCCAGCTGTTCCCGCACCGGGACGTGGCAGGCAACATCGCGTTCGGGCCGCGGATGCACGGGATGCCGGCGGCCGGGCGCGCGGAGCGGGTGAGCCGGCTGCTCGACCTGGTCGGCCTGGCCGGCTACCAGAAGCGGCGGGTGACCGAGCTGTCCGGCGGTGAGGCGCAACGGGTCGCGCTGGCCCGCGCGCTCGCGCCGGAGCCCCGCCTGCTGCTGCTCGACGAGCCACTGTCTGGTTTGGACGCCGGGCTGCGGGAACAGCTGGCCGTGGACCTGGCCGAGATGCTGCGCAGCGCGAAGATCACCGCGCTGCTCGTCACGCACGACCAGGAGGAGGCGTTCACGCTCGCCGACCGCGTCGCCGTGCTGCAGGCGGGGAAGATCCGCCAAGCCGGGGCCGTGCGCGAGGTGTGGCGCCGTCCGGCCGACGAGAACGTGGCGCGCTTCCTGGGCGTCATCACGGTCGTCGACGGCCGGGCGGCGGACGGGATCGTGCGCTGCCCGTTCGGCGAGGTCGCCGTGCCCGAGGCGCTCGACGGGCCGGTCCGGCTGGGCCTGCGCCCCACCGGCCTTAGGCTGGCAAGCGCCGGGATCGCCGGCGAGGTGCTGAGCAAGGTGCACCGCCGCGACAACGTCCGCCTCTCCGTCCGCACCGGTGCCGGCACGGTGGACGCGGTCGCGGCGGTGTCCGCCGACGTCAACCCGGGTGACGAGATCCACCTCGCCCTCGACCCGGACGGGGTGGCCCTGGTCGGCTAACCGTCCTTCGTGGACAGCCGCGCGTAGGCCAGGGACAGGCCGATCACGACGTAGCACGCGGCCCGGATGGCGCCCTCGCCCAGCTGGTCGGCCGGGATCGGGTCGCGCAGGATGTCCGCGATCGCCGTCCAGGACTGCGGCAGCAGGAACGGGTGCAGCCAGTCCACCGCCGAGAGCAGGAGCAGCACCGACGACACCACGACGCCGGCCAGTATCGACACCACCACGAGCATCGGGTGCTCGGTGCACGCCGAGATCGCCAGCGCGATCGCCGCGACCGCCCACAGCTGCAGCGTCACCCACGCCGCCGCCAGCGCCACCCGGCCCATCGCGTCCACAACGGACAGCGTGTTGCCGGACAGCGTGAACAGCGAACCGGTCCCGTTGATCACCAGCCCGGTCGCCATCGCGACCACGGCCATCAGCAGCGCCGCGGCCAGCGTGAACGTCGCCACCCCGAGCGCCTTCATCATCAGCAGCCTGCCCCGGCTCACCGGCGCGAGCAGCAGCCCGCGCAGTGTGCCCACGGACGATTCACCGGCGAGCGCGTCCCCGGCCGACATCGCCGTGATCAGCGGCAGCATCAGGTTCAGCGTCACACCGAGCGTGGCCAGCGGCAGGACCAGCGCGTTCCCGGCCGCGGACGTCAGCAGCGAGTCGTTGCCGCCACCGCCGCCGGGCTGGGCGTCGTTGTTCGCCGCGATGGTCAGCCCGATCCCGATGATCACCGGGATCAGCGCGAGCAGGCCCAGCACGATCAGGGTGCGCGGGCGGCGGAAGATCCACCGCAGCTCGGCGCGGTAGAGCCGGTGGAACGGCACACTCCACCGTTCCACCGGCGTCGCGTCCAGTGTCGCGGTCATGCCGCCCCCTCGTCCACATCCGGCAGGCGACCGGTTTCGGAATCCCGCTGCGTCAGCCGCGCGAACAGGTCCTCCAGCCCGGTGCGGGCCCGCTTCGCCTCGTGCACGGACACCCCGGCCCGCACCAGCGTCTCGATCACCTGCGGCGCGGTCGCCGCGCTCAGGTCCGCCCGCACGCCCTCCGGCGTGAGCCGGCCGGGGATGCGGTTCTCGCGCAGCGCGGTGAGCGCCTGGTCACCGTCCGGAGTGGACACCACCAGCGACGGCGTGCCGGACTCCAGCAGCTCGTCCAGCTCGCCCTGCGCCACCACCGTGCCGTCGTGCAGGACGGCCACGTGCGTGCAGGTCGCCTCGACCTCGGCGAGCAGGTGCGAGGACACCAGCACGGTGACGCCCTCGGCGTGCAGCTCGCCGATGATCCGGCGGATCTCCCGCGTGCCCGCCGGGTCCAGGCCGTTGGTCGGCTCGTCCAGCACCACCATCCGCCGCGGCACGAGCAGCGCCGAGGCGAGCCCCAGCCGCTGCTTCATGCCCAGCGAGTACCCCCGGTAGCGCCGGTGCGCCGCGTGCCCCAGCCCGACCCGCTCCAGCGCGTCCTCGACCGCGCGGGGGATGGCCGCCGACGACAGCCGCGGCTCGGCGGCGGCGACGCGGCGCAGGTTCTCCCGCCCGGACAGGAACGGGTGGAAGCCCGGCCCCTCGACCAGCGCGCCGACGTCCGGCAACGCCCGCTGCGCGCCCTCCGGCATCCGCCTGCCGAGCAGTTCCACCTCGCCCTCGGTCGGGCGGACCAGGCCGAGCAGCATCCGGATCGTGGTGGTCTTGCCCGAGCCGTTCGGCCCGAGCATGCCCAGCACCGCGCCCTCCGGCACGTCCAGATCGACCTGGTCCACCGCGACCGCGGTCCGGTACACCTTGCGCAACCCCCTGGTCCGCGCGGCCAGTGCCGGACCCGCGGTGGGCGCTTCGACCGAAGCGCCCACCGGCAGTGTCTCCGTCATTTCGCTCCCAGAGCCTCGACCAGCACCTGCTCCGGCACCGCGCCGGCGGCGAAGCGGCCGTCGTCGGTGATCAGGGCGGTGCCGACCTTCGTGGTGATCACGTAGCCGGTGCCGAACGCGCCGCTGACCGGCTTGCCGAACTGCGCCAGCAGGGCCTTCGGGTCGACGCTGTCGCCGCGCTCACCCTGCTGCGGCGCGAGCGCGTCGGCCGGGAACGTGCCGGTGACGACGCTGTCCCACCCGTCGCCGCTGACCTGGACCGCGTTCTCCAGGTCCCGCTGCTCCGGGCGGCCGGCGGGCACCTGCTCCTCGGTCACCTTCGCGCCCTGCGGCGGCGTGAACTGGAACTCGCTCGCCGGCTGCGGCGCGAACGCGATGTCGCTGAACGCGACCTGGAACGCCGGGTCGGAGGTGCCGTAGGTCATCACGGCCAGCCGCAACGGGACCCGCTTCTCGGCGTCGACCGCGACGCGCACCTCGCGCAGCAGCGTGCGCTCGGTCGGCTTCGGCGTCAGCACCAGCTCGTAGACCGGCCGGCCGGCCACCCGGGCCGTCCCCTCGACGGTCACGGTGCTGCTCTCCCGCACCTTCGCGAGCAGCTGCGCCGTCGCCGTCGCCGGGTCGCTCAGCTCGTACTCCCCGGGCTTCTGCAGCGCCTCGGGCGGCACGGTGACCTTCGTCGCCGCGTTCTCCGCCGAGTCGTACGTCCACACGGTCGCGCCGTTGCGGACCACGGTGTGCTCGCTGGCGCCCTGCTCGATGGCGAGCTTGCTGTTGCCCGCCCCGTCGTTGTAGACGCGGGCCGCGTCGATGTCCAGGCTCGTGCCACCCGGCAGGGCCGAGACCGGCAGGCCCAGGTTGTTGTCCACCTCGACCGTGCCGGCCAGCGCCGGCGTCTTGGTGGTGACCACCGACTGCACCAGCTCCTCCGCGCTGATCGCCGGCAGCTCCGGGGCCTCGCCCGCGGTGGCCGGCATCGCGAGCCACGCGAGCCCGGCGGCGCCGAGCGCGGACCCCGTGACCGCCGCGGTGATGGCCTTCGTCTTCGGCTGCATTTCGCTCTCCCTGTGTCGGCGAGCACCAGTGTGCTCTTTCCCCGCCGCTGACACTCCTCCGTCGGCCCTGAGATGGACCTGAGATGCTGAGAGACCGCTGAGAGCGCGCGCCCGAGCTGGAAAAACCGGGCATGCTTGTCAATCGTGAACCCTCGGATTCTCGTGGTGGACGACGAGCCCGGCGTGCGCAAGGCGCTGCACCGCGGACTGCGGGCGGAGGGCATGGACGTGGTCACCGCCCCCGACGGCCCGAGCGGCCTGCGCCTGGCGCAGACCGGGTCGTTCGACGTGCTGCTGCTGGACATCATGCTGCCCGGCCTGTCCGGGTACCGGGTGCTGCAGGCGCTGCGTGCGCAGGGCATCACCACGCCGGTGCTGATGGTCTCGGCCAAGGACGGTGAGGTCGACCAGGCCGACGGGCTCGACCTGGGCGCCGACGGCTACCTGGTCAAGCCGTTCTCGTTCGTCGTGCTGGTCGCGCAGATCCGCGCCGTGCTGCGGCGCGCCGCCACCGAGGGGACGCGCGGGCCGCTGCGCATCGGGGGTCTCGTCGTCGACCGCGCCACCCGCGAGGTGCGCTGGCACGACGAGCCGGTGGCGTTGAGCCCGCGCGAGTTCAGCCTGCTCGAGGTGCTGGTCGGGCGCGCCGGAACGGTCGTCACCAAGGACGAGCTGCTGCGCGCGGTGTGGGGTGACGAGCAGGCGGCGACCCGCAACGTCGTCGAGGTCTACGTCGGGTACGTGCGCCGCAAACTCGACGCGGTCGGCGCGGGCGCGCTGGTGCGGACCGTGCGCGGGCACGGCTACCTGGCCTCCGACGCGGCGCTGGACGAGGTCCTGCCCGGGTGAGCTTCCTCCGCCGGTGGTGGGAACGCCGGTCCATGCAGTTCCGGATCACGGCGCCGGCCGCCGCGGTCACGCTGGCGTTCCTGCTCGGCCTCGCCGTTGTCGCCGGGCGCGGGCTCGGGCCGCTGCGGGACTCCTCCGTGGACACCGAACTGGCCGAGGCGCTCGGCCCGGCGGTCGCGACCGTGTCCGCGGGAGGGCTGCCCGGGCCGCCGGACGGCGTGGTCCTGCGCGTGCTCGACACCGCGGGCGCACCGGTCGACGGCGGTCCGGCGCCCCCGCTCGGGCCGGGTGACGTGCGTGCGCTCAAGGCCGGGCAGCCGGTGACCGTGGACCGGATGCGGTGGCTGGGCGCGGTGGCGACCGCGCCGGACGGGCAGCTGCGGCTGGTCGCCGCCGGCACCGGGCTGGTGGGCCAGCGGGCGGCCGTGCAGAAGGCGGCGACCTGGCTGCTGTGGGCCGCGGGGCTCGGCGCGGCGCTCGCCGCGGTCGCGACCTGGCTGGTGGTGCGGTTCGCGCTGCGGCGGGTGAGCCGGCTGCGCCGGACGGTCCGCGCGCTGCCGCCGGGGGAGCGGGTGCCGTTGCCCGAGGCCGACGACGAGCTGCGTGCGCTGGCGGCGGACTTCAACGCGTTGCTGGCGCGGCAGGAGGAGGCGGCCCAGCGGCTGCGGCGGTTCACCGGGGACGCCGCGCACGAGCTGCGCTCGCCGGTTGCGTCGATCCGCGTGCAGGCCGAGGTGGCCGTCGCCAACCCCGATCCGGAGCTGGCGCAGGAGACGCTGGCCGACATCCTCGCCGAGGCCGAGCGGTTGTCCGCGCTGCTGGACGGGCTGCTGACGCTGGCCCGGTCCGACGCCGGGGAGCTGCCGCCCGCCGAGGCGGTCGAACTGCTCACCGAAGCGCGCGCGGCCGCGGACCGCCTGCCGCCCGGATCGCCCGCGGTGCGCGTGACGGGCGTGGTCGGGCAGGCGTGGGCGCACGCGGCGCACTCCGAGGTCGAGCTGGTGCTGAACAACCTGCTGCGCAACGCCTGCCGGTACGCCTCGTCGCAGATCGTCGTGTCGGTGCTGCCCGGGCACTCCACCGTGCGGGTGGTGGTGGACGACGACGGGCCGGGCATCCCGCCCGAGCACCGCGACCGGGTGTTCGACCGGTTCTACCGCGTCGGCGACGACCGGGCGCGCACCTCCGGCGGCACCGGGCTCGGGTTGGCGATGGTCGCCGAAACCGTGCGGCGGCGCGGCGGGCGGGTGTCGGTGGGCGAGTCCCCCGAGGGCGGTGCCCGCTTCCAGATCGTGTGGCGGGCGGCCGGTAACGTCTCCACCTCGTGAAGGTGATCGTGGGAGCGGCCATCGTGCGGGGCCGGTCCCTGCTCGCCCAGCAGCGCGCGTATCCGCGTGAGGTGGCGGGCCTGTGGGAGCTGCCCGGCGGCCGGGTCGAGCCGGGTGAGTCCGAAGTGGACGCCCTGCGGCGGGAGTGTCGCGAGGAGCTCGGGGTGGAGGTCGCGGTCGGCGCCCGGGTCGGCCCGGACGTGCCGTTGCGGGCCGGACTGGTGCTGCGCGTGTTCGCCGCCTCGCTGACCGACGAGCGCGCCCGGCCGGAGGCGCTGGACCACAAGGCGCTGCGCTGGCTCGACGAGGCGGGCCTGGACAGCGTCCAGTGGCTGCCCGCGGACCTGGAACTGCTCCCCGACCTGCGGCTGCTGCTGCGCTGAGTCAGCGTCCAGGATGCCCGGCGTGGCGTCGTGGGTGAGGGTCCAGCGCAGCGCAGGTAGGCGAGGGGACCCGCCAGCACGTCCCGGTCCCCTTGACCGGTCCTCTGCGGGCGGTCACGACGGCGCGTGATGGGAGGCGTGGCCGCCACCCCTGGCACGGGCGCTCCTCGCGGGCACGGAAAGTTGCCGGATCAGCAATCCCGGGTCACATGCCCGCGCCGACGAGCCGCATCGCCGAGGTCAGGCGGTGCTCGCCGCGTTCGGCGGCCCGGTGCGCGCCTTCCTTGCGGATCCGGGCCAGCTCCGCCGGGTCCGCCAGCAGCTCCAGCGTCCGCTCCCGGATCGGGCGCAGCGTCTCGATCACCGCCTCCGCCACGGCCTCCTTCAGCTCGCCGTACGACGCGAACTCCGCCGCCACGTCCGCCGGACGCGCGCCCCGGCAGCCGGCCAGGATCTCCAGCAGGTTGGCGACCCCGGGGCGCTCCTCCGGCGCGTACGCGACCCCGCTGAACCCGTCCGTCACCGCGCGGCGCACCTTGCGGCGGATCAGGTCGGGCTCGTCCAGCACGAACACCACCCCGGCCTCCTCCTGCGCCGACTTCGACATCTTCCGCGCCGGGTCGGACAGGTTCCGCACCCGCGCGCCCGTCGGCGGCAGCACCGGCCGCGGCACCGTGAACACCTCGCCGTAGGTGCTGTTGAACCGCCGGGCCAGCGCGCGGGCCAGCTCCACGTGCTGGTTCTGGTCCTCGCCCACCGGGACCTCCGCCGCGCCCTGCAGCAGGATGTCGGCGGCCATCAGCACCGGGTAGGTCAGCAGGCTCAGCCGCACGCCCGGCTGGCCGCTGCCCTTCTCCTTGAACTGGATCATCCGCGCGGCCTCGCCGTAGCTGCAGGTGCACTCCAGGATCCAGGTGAGCGCGCCCAGCTCGCGGGACAGGTCCGACTGCACGAACACGCGCTCGGCGGGGATCCCGGCCGCCACAAGGACGGCCAGCATCTCGCTGGTCCGCCCGCGCAGCTTCGCCGGGTTGTGGGTGGTCGTCATGGCGTGCAGGTCGGACACGAAGTACAGGTCGTCCGGGCCGCCGTCGGTCACCCAGCGCTGGATCGCGCCCAGGTGGTTGCCGAGGTGGGTGTGGCCGGACGGGGTGATCCCGGAAATTCGCATCGGTGGTGTCCTCGGGTCGGTGGCCACCCCCGCCACGGCCCCCGGGAACGACGAAGGCCGCCTGCGCGGGCGGCCTCGTCGTGGGTGCTGGTGTCAGCGCACGTCGGTGGGACCGCCTGCCGGCGGCCACCAGAAGTTCGCGATCGTGCGCACACCAGCAGCGTAGCAGCGGCCGAAAGTAATATCCACATTGCCTTCCGGAAAGCAATTCTTTGGATTGTCGAACCGGTGTCGCACAGATTACTGGCAAATGGCTGAGAATCATTTCCCGGGGGCCGTTCCCGGGGCTACCGTGAAGGTATGTACATCGTGCTGATCGACTACACGGCCCCGGTGGAGGAAGTCGACTACTACCTGGCTGACCACGCGAAATGGCTGGACCGGCACTTCCGGTCAGGCGAGTTCCTGACCGCCGGGCGGCGCACGCCGCATTCCGGCTGCGTCATCATCACGCGGCCGATGCCCCGCGTGAAACTGGAGGCGATCCTCGCCTCGGATCCGTTCCACCTGCGCCGGCTGGCGCGGCACGAAATCGTCGAGTTCGGCGCCACCCGCACCGCGCCGGAACTCCGCCTGGTGAACGAAGCGCTGGCCGTCTAGGTGTACTCGGCCAGGACGTTGGTAGGGGTGGGGTGATCTTGAGATGGGGGAGCCCCTGGTTGGGTGTGCTTGTCTAGGGCCACGCTTGACCGGCGGCTTTCGTGCCTCACTGTTATGCGCGCACCACGTTTCTGTGCATGTTGCTGATCGTCCAGCGATATCACGCGGGGTGGCTGCAGGCTCATATCTCGACGGATCGTCGAGCTGCGGGAGCGGGGGCGTCGGAGCCCCGGGCTGGCTGGGCGCGGAACTGGGTGTGCCGGCACGGACGGTGTCGCGGGTACTGGCCTGCCGTCAGGTTCCGTCGTTGTCGATGCTGGACCCGTTGACCGGGGCGGGTATCCGGTCAAGCAGGGCCAGTGCGGTGCGGTATGAGCGCGACCGACCGGGCGAGCTGGTGCATATGGACGTGAACAAGATCGGCCGCATCCCCGGCGGAGGAGGGTGGCGGGCCCACGGCCGCACCCAGCAGGAAACCACTCGGGACCGCACGACCAAAGTCGGGTTCGACGACGTCCACTCCCTGGCCGATGAACACTCCCGGCCGGCCTGCTCCGCGATCCTGCCCGACGACAAAGGCGCGACGTGCCCTGCCTTCCTTCGCCCGTCGCGGCATCCCCGGATCGAGCGGTTGATGACCGGCAACGCCTGGGCCTACCGCTGGTCCCTACGCCAGACTGCGCCGAGCACGGCATCCGCCAGAGGTTCGTCAAACCCCACTGCCCCTGGCAAAACGGCAAAGTCGAGCGCTACCACCGCACCCTGCACACCGAGTGGGCCTACCGGCAGGGTCTTCACCAGCAACACCCAACGAGCAACCGCACTTGCACCCTGGCTCAAGCACTACAACACCCAACACCGCCGCGGCGCACTCGGCAGCCACCCATCACCAGCCGACTGCCACCAACCTGATGGCCAAGTACACCTAGGCCGCCTTCTTCAGGTCCGCCTTCGCCCGCTGGAGTGCGAGGACCGGGCACTTCTTGCAGCGCGGCTTCGACCGGCAGCACTTCTTCTTGACCTTGCCGGCCTTCATGAGCTTGCGGACCACCTTGCGCGGGTCCGCGTCCTTCTTGCCCAAACCACCACTCCACAGCTCCGAGGTGCCCTTAGGTTAGGTGAACCTAAGTGATCATCCACCGTGGCCCTGGTCACAATGTGGTACCGGGTATCCTGAACGGGATCGCGTATGCCAAAGCGGGCCCGCGATTCATCCCTTCGAAATGTTCAGGAGCCCTCGCGTGCCCACAGCAACCGCCGAGAAGGTCCGCACCGACCTCCGCAACGTCGCCATCGTCGCGCACGTCGACCACGGCAAGACCACCCTGGTCGACGCCATGCTGCGGCAGTCCGGTGCCTTCGGCGAACGTGCCGAGCTCGTCGACCGCGTCATGGACTCGGGCGAGCTGGAACGTGAGAAGGGCATCACGATCCTCGCCAAGAACACCGCCATCCGCCGCCAGACCGCCGACGGCCCGGTCACCATCAACGTGATCGACACCCCCGGCCACGCCGACTTCGGCGGCGAGGTCGAGCGCGGCCTGGCCATGGTCGACGGCGTCCTGCTGCTGGTCGACGCCAGCGAGGGGCCGCTGCCGCAGACCCGGTTCGTGCTGCGCAAGACCCTGCAGGCCGGCCTGCCGGTCGTGCTGGTGGTCAACAAGGTCGACCGCCCGGACGCCCGCATCGCCGAGGTCGTCGAAGAGACCCACGACCTGCTGCTCGACCTCGCGGGCGACATCGAGGACCTGGAAGACACAGACCTGGACTCGATTCTGAACCTGCCGGTGATCTACGCCTCCGCGCGCGCCGGCCGGGCGAGCCTGGAGCAGCCCGCCGACGGTGAGCTGCCCGACAGCGAGAACCTCGACCCGCTGTTCGACACCCTGCTGCGCCACGTGCCGCCGCCCCAGGCCGACCCGGAGAGCCCGCTGCAGGCCCTGGTCACCAACCTCGACGCGTCGAACTTCCTCGGCCGCATCGCGCTCATCCGCATCCACGCCGGCAAGCTCCGCAAGGGCCAGACCGTCGCGTGGCTGCGCGAGAACGGCGCGGTGCAGAACGTCCGGATCTCCGAGCTGCTGGTCACCGAGGCGCTGGAGCGGGTGCCCGCGCAGGAGGCCTCGGCCGGTGACCTGGTCGCCATCGCCGGCATCCCGGACATCACGATCGGCGACACGCTGGCCGACGTGGAGAACCCGGTGGCGCTGCCCCGGATCACCGTCGACGAGCCGGCCATCTCGATGACGATCGGCGTGAACACCTCGCCGCTGGCCGGCCGCAACGGCGGCGACAAGGTCACCGCGCGCCTGGTCAAGGCCCGGCTGGACCAGGAGCTGATCGGCAACGTGTCGATCCGCGTCCTGCCCACCGAGCGCCCGGACACCTGGGAGGTCCAGGGCCGTGGCGAGCTGGCGCTGGCGATCCTGGTCGAGCAGATGCGCCGCGAGGGCTTCGAGCTGACCGTGGGCAAGCCGCAGGTGGTCACCAAGACCATCGACGGCAAGCTGCACGAGCCGTTCGAGCGCCTCACGCTGGACATCCCCGAGGAGCACCTGGGCGCGGTCACCCAGCTGCTCGCGGCGCGCAAGGGCCGCATGGAGGACATGGGCGGGCACGGCACCGGCCGGATCAAGCTCGAATTCGTGCTCCCGGCCCGCGGTCTGATCGGGTTCCGCACCGACTTCCTGACCGAGACCCGCGGCACCGGCATCGCGAACCACGTGTTCGAGGGCTACCACCCGTGGGCGGGCGAGATCCGCACCCGGCACAGCGGTTCGCTGGTCGCCGACCGGTCCGGCCCGGTGACCTCCTACGCGATGATCCAGCTCGCCGACCGCGGCACGTTCTTCGTCGAGCCGGGCGCCGAGGTGTACGAGGGCATGGTCGTGGGCGAGAACCCGCGCGCCGAGGACCTCGACATCAACATCACCAAGGAGAAGAAGCTCACCAACATGCGCTCCTCCACCGGTGACGAGCTGGAGCGCCTGGCGCGCCCGCGCAAGCTCGGCCTGGAGGAGGCGCTGGAGTTCTGCGCCGCCGACGAGTGCGTCGAGGTCGCGCCGAACGCGGTGCGCGTGCGGAAGGTGACGCTGGAGATCACGCAGCGGGCCAAGGAGCGTTCGCGCGCCAAGTCGCGCGGCTGAGGTCTGAGCGGGGGACGTCCATCGCGGTGGACGTCCCCCGTTTCGTTGTCCGGGGGAACCACGACACGCTCAGCAACGTCCACCTTTCGGCGGTACCTGATCCGGTGACAGCGAGTCCCGGCCGGTCTGGCAATCTCGGTACCGCGGCTACAGGCCTTGTGACACCATCATGGGCTCATCAGGGGAGGCAGCGTGCGGGGAAGCGGTAAAGCGGCGGCACTGGTCACGGTGTTGCTGACCGCGGTGGCCGCCGCCTGCACCAGCACCCCGCCGCCGCCGGTGGTGACCTCGCCGGTGGCCCACTCGTCGACCCCCGCGGTGCCGACGGCGTCGCAGATCGTGATCGGCGTCGACGACATCGCGGGCGGGTACAACCCGCACAACCTGGCCGACCAGTCCACCATCACCACGGCGCTGTCGCAGATGCTGCTGCCGTCGGTGTTCCGGCCCGACGCCCACGGCGAGTACCAGCTCGACACCACGCTGATGCGCTCGGCCGAGGTCACCTCGACCGACCCGTTCACGGTCACCTACCTGATCCGGCAGGACGCCTCGTGGTCCGACGGCGCGCCGATCGCGGTGGAGGACTTCGTCTACCTCGCCGAGGCGATGCGCGACCAGCCCGGTGTCGTGCAGCCCGCCGGGTACCGGCTGATCAGCGGCATCCAGCCCAGCGAGGGCGGCAAGGGCGTCCAGGTGACGTTCGCCGAGCCGTACCCGGGCTGGCAGACGCTGTTTTCGAACCTGCTGCCGCAGCACCTGCTCAAGGACGCCCCGGGCGGCTGGCAGGGTGCGCTGCAGGACAGTTTCCCGGCCTACGGCGGCCCGTTCTCGATCAAGACGCGGGACAACGCGCGCGGTGAGATCATCCTGGAGCGCAACGAGCGCTACTGGGACAAGCCGGCCGCGGTGGACCAGATCGTGCTGCGCCGGTCGGACGCCACCGGCCTGGCCGGGGCACTGCGCAGCGGCAACGACCAGTTCGTGATGTCCCGCACCGACAGCGCCGGGCTGAACCAGTTCCAGGCGCTCGGCCCGGCGGTCCAGCTGACCACGGTGGCCGGGCCGCGGGTGGCCGAGGTGCTGCTGCGCCCGGCGAACGGCCCGCTCGTCGACGACCAGGTCCGCGAGGCCGTGTCGGCGTTCATCGACCGGAACGCCCTGATCGACGAGGGCACCGGAGGCGGCCCGTCGGCCGGGCTGCGGGCCGAGGCGCAGGTGCGGTGGCCGTCGCAGGCCGGGTACGCGCCCACGATCCCCGCCGGGTACGGAGTGCCGGACCCGGCGAAGGCGGAGTCGCTGCTGACCGCGGCGGGCTACGTGAAGGAAGCCGGGATCTGGCGCAAGGACGGCAAGGCGCTCACGCTGGTCGTCGCGTCGCCGGGGCAGCAGGAGCCCTACGCGAGCATGGCCAAGGAGCTGAGCAACCAGCTGATCGCGGCCGGCATCCAGGTGAACACGCTGAACGCCCAGCCGCGGGACCTGTTCGCCAACCTGCTGGCGTTGCCGGTCAGCCAGGGCTCGACCGCCCCGGCGGGCAACTCGGGTGCCGTCGGGGTCGACATAGCGGTGGTGCCACTCCCGGTGGGCGGCGACGCGGCGACGGTGCTCGCCTCGACGTTCGGATGCCGCCCCGGGCAGTCCACACCGTCGGCGAACGTCGCGGTGATCCCGGCCAACCCGGCCGCCGTCTGCGACGAGACACTGCAGACGACGATCGAAGAGGCGCTCACGGGAAAGAAGCCCCTGGCCGACGCGCTGGCCGAGCTGGAGCCGAAGCTGTGGGCCCAGCACACGGTGATGCCGCTGTTCCAGCTGGCCGACACGCTGGCGACGGGACAGGGGATCTCCGGGATGACGGTGGGACCCCCACTGCTGGGCCCCTTCGGCGAAGCGGTGAACTGGACCCGCAGCCCCCGCTGAGCGGCGCGCGGCTGGATCAACCGGCGGCCGGCAACGAAAGCCAGCCACCCCTCTCCCGCAACCCGATCCCCAGCCAAACACTGAAAGATCGGGTTCGGAGGGGCAGATCCGGGCGTAGCGAAGCGAAGCCGGCGCAGTAGATACCCGCGTAGCGGCTCCGCAAGCCACGAGAATCAGATCAACTGCCGCGCCTGTGCGTAGTGGCAAGCCGCCGGATGACCCTGTCCGCGATCGACGAGCAACGGCTCCTCGTCGATGCACTTGGTCCGCTCCGCATCCGACAACTCGTTCGCGAACTTCGGGCACCGCGTCCGGAACCGGCACCCACTCGGCGGGTTCGCCGGGCTCGGCACGTCGCCGGTGATCACGATCCGCTCGCGCGACCGCTCCTTGCGCGGATCCGGCACCGGGATCGCCGAGATCAGCGCCTGCGTGTACGGGTGCGCCGGATTGGAGAACAACTCTTCCGACGGCGCCGTCTCCACGATCTTGCCCAGGTACATCACCGCGATGCGGTTGGAGATGTGCCGGACCACCGACAGGTCGTGCGAGACGAACAGGTACGACAGGCCGAACTCCGACTGCAGGTCCTGCAGCAGGTTCAGCACACCGGCCTGGATCGACACGTCCAGCGCCGACACCGGCTCGTCCAGCACCAGCAGCTTCGGCTGCAGCGCGAGCGCACGGGCGATGCCGATGCGCTGCCGCTGACCGCCGGAGAACTCGTGCGGGTACCGGTTGCCGTGCTCGGGCCGCAGGCCGACCGTGGCGAGCAGCTCACGCACCCGCTCCCGGCCGCCCTTCTCGTACAGGTTGTGGATCCGCAGCGGCTCGGCGATGATCTCGTTGACCGGCATGCGCGGGTCGACCGAGGCGTACGGGTCCTGGAACACGATCTGCATCTGCCTGCGCAGGGACTGCATCTGCTTGCGGTTCAGCTTGTGCAGCTCGGTGCCCTCGAAGAACACCTCACCGCTCGTGGCCGGCTGCAGGTTCAGCACCACCCGCGCGGTGGTCGACTTGCCGCACCCCGACTCGCCGACCAGGGCGAGCGTCTCCCGCTCGTAGATGTCGAACGACACCCCGGACACGGCCTGGACCTCGCCGATCTGGCGCCGGATCAGCCCGCCGCTGCGCACCGGGAAGTGCTTGACGACGTTGCGGGCGGACAGCACCGGGGTCCGCTGGTCCTGCTCGGGCAGCACGCCGGCTGCGCTCTCGCTCATTCGGTCTTCTCCCCGGGAGTCACCGCGGCCACCGCGTCGACGTCGTCGACCGAGGTCGGGTTGAACAGATCAGTGGCTTCGCGGCCGGCCAGCTCGTCGCTGAAGTGGCAGGCCGCCTTGTGCAGACCGTCCGTGGTCGGTTCGAGCGCCGGCTCCTCGGCGTCGCAGATCTCCTGCGCCATCGGGCAGCGCGGGCTGAACGGGCAGCCCGGCGGCATGTTGACCACCGAGGGCGGGGAGCCGGCGATGGGGGTGAGCCGGTCGGTCTTGATGTCCAGCCGCGGCAGGCTGCCGAGCAGGCCCAGCGTGTAGGGCATGCGCGGGGTGTAGAAGATGTCGTCGACCGTGCCGGCCTCGACCACCTTGCCCGCGTACATGACCTGCACCCGGTCGGCCTGGCCGGCGATGACGCCCAGGTCGTGTGTGATCAGCACCATCGCGGCGCCGGTTTCCTGCTTCGCGGCCTGCAGCGCGTCCAGCACCTGCGCCTGCACGGTCACGTCCAGCGCGGTCGTCGGCTCGTCGGCGATGATCACCTCGGGCCGGTTGGCGATCGCGATCGCGATCACCACGCGCTGCCGCATACCGCCGGAGAGCTGGTGCGGGTACTCCGTCGCCCGCTGCTGCGGGTTCGGGATGCGCACCAGGTCCAGCAGCTCCACGGCCTGCTTGCGGGCCACGTCCTTGCGCACGTCGTGGTGTGCGGTGATGGCCTCGGCGATCTGGTCGCCCACCGGGTAGACCGGGTTCAGCGACGTCATCGGGTCCTGGAAGACCATCGCGATGCCGCTGCCGCGGACCCGGGTCATCTCCTTCTCGGACAGTTCCAGCAGGTTCCGGCCCCTGAAGTTGATCGTGCCCTTGACCCGCGCCGTGCGGGGCAGCAGCCCCATGATCGCCAGCGAGGTCACCGACTTGCCGGAGCCGGATTCGCCGACCACGCCCAGCACCTCACCGCGGCCGAGCTGGTAGGTCACGCCGCGCACGGCCTGCACGAGGCCGTCGTCGCTGGGGAACTGGACGGTCAGGTCCTCCACCGAGAGGACGGGGTCGGCCGTCGTCTGGGAGTCGAACGAGGTCATGCGCGCACCTTCGTCTGCTGGGGGTCGAACGCGTCGCGGAGCCCGTCCCCGATGAAGTTGATCGTCAGCGCGATCAGGATGATGAACAGGCCCGGGAAGTAGAACAGCCACGGGCGGGTGTCGACCGCCGTCTGCGCGCTGCTCACCAGCAGGCCGAGCGAGGTGTCCGGGGGCCGCACGCCGAAGCCGAGGAACGACAGCGCGGTCTCCAGCAGGATGCCGATGGACACCAGGATCGTCGCGTTCACGATCACCGAGCCGAGCGCGTTGGGCACCAGGTGCCGGAAGATGATCCGCGCGTCACCGGCACCGAGCGCGCGGGCCGCCTCGATGAACTCCTTCTCCCGCAGCGACAGCACCACACCGCGCGCGACGCGCGACACGTAGGCCCAGTACAGGCCGGCGATGACGACGGCGATCAGCCACCAGCTGCCACCCACGTTGTGGGCGAGCACGGCGGCGACGGCGAGCAGCGGAAGCGTGAGCACCAGGTCGGCGATGCGCATCAGGATGGTGTCGATCCAGCCCCGGTAGTAGCCGGCCACCGCACCCCAGATAGTGCCGACGACCGTGGCGAAGATCGCCACCAGCACGGAGATCTGCAGCGAGATCTGGGTGCCGCGCAGCACGTTGGCGAGCATGTCCTTGCCGACCGCGTCGGTGCCGAACGGGTGCGCCAGCGACGGCCCCTCGGAGTTGTCCGGGGTGATGTCCTCGGGCCCGTACTTCCACAGCCAGCCGCCGACGTAGGCCAGCAGCACGATCACGATCAGCAGGATCAGGCTCGCCACGGCCAGCCGGTGCTGCATGAACCGGCGCAGGACCAGCTGGAACTGGCCGCGTTCCTGGACCGTGAACTCCCGCTCGACCGTCCCCTTCGGGGTCGCGTCCTGGAGCTGGGCGGTCACGGTGGTTTCGGTGGTCGAGCGCTCAGGCATGGCGGATCCTCGGGTCGAGCACGCCGTACAGCAGGTCGGCGACAAGGTTGAACAGGATGACGAAGGTCGCCGAGATCAACAGCCAGGCCTCGACGGCGTACACGTCGCTCGCGGCGATGGCGTCCAGCAGGAACGTACCCGCGCCCTGCCACTGGAACACCTTTTCGGTGACGACGGCGCCGGAGATGATCGAGGCCAGGTCGAGCGCGGTGACCGTGGTCAGCGGGATGAGGGCGTTGCGCAGCGCGTGCCGTCGCATCACGACGCCGCGGGACAGGCCCTTGGCGCGGGCGAGCCGCACGTAGTCGCTGTTGAGCACTTCGAGCATCGAGCCGCGCTGGAAGCGGCTCCACGACGCGTAGGAGATCAGCGCCAGCGAGATGGTCGGCAGGATCATGTGCCCCAGCACGTCCGTGAGGTGGGCCCAGAACCCGCCCGTCACGTAGATCGAGCTCGCGCCGATCGTGTAGAAGACCTGGTCGCCCACGGCGTTGTTGACCGAGATGCCGCCCTGCTTGAGGAGCACCGCGAGCCAGAACGAGGGCATCGACAGGAAGAGGAAGCCGAAGAAGGTGGCCGTGTAGTCCAGCTTCGAGTACTGCTTCACGGCGCTGACGGCGCCGACCACGATCGCCAGGATCAACGCGATGATCATCGCGAGGAAGATCAGGCGGAAGGTGACGGCGAAGCGGGAGATGACCTCGGACCCGATGTCCATCGTCGAGTTGACGGACGGGCCGAAGTCGCCGCGGAAGATGCCGGTGATCCAGTTCCAGTACCGCTCCATGAGCGGCTGGTCCAGGTGCAGCCGGCGGGTCTCGGCCGCGATGGTCTGCGGTGGTGGTGGCGGATTCCGGGTGAGGAGACCGCTGAGCGGGTTGGCCGACAGCGACACCATCACGAAGACGACGAACGTCGACACGATGAGGATCGGCACCGACACGAGCAGCCGGCGCAATGCGAAGGCGAGCATGGAGGTCTTCCTGCTGAAGTTCGACCAGCACGCCGCTCGTGACGGCGGAACCGGGCGGCGCGACCTGTCTGGTTGGGGTGGTTTCGTGCGGTTAGGGGGTGGGGGAGACCGGCGATGCCGGCCTCCCCCACCGAATTACTTCTCAGTAATGTACTCCGGCGGAGCGATCAGCCCTTCCGGATGCCCCACTCGTGCATGTTGTAGACCGGCCCGTCGAGGGTCGAGTTGTTGCGGATGTTGGCGATGTTGTCGTACGACGCGATGAAGGTCGGCTTCTGGTACAGCGGAAGCACGTACGCGTCCTCGGCCATCAGCTGGTTGGCCTGGTTGAGCAGTTCCGCCGCCTTGGCCTGGTCGGTCTCGGCGTTGGCCTGCGCGATCAGCTGGTCGACCTGGGGGTTGCTGTACTCGCCGTAGTTGCTCTCCGAACCGGTGGTCCAGTTCTGCTCGGCACCGGAGAACGGGAACGGCGAGGCGACCCACGCGAACACGATCACGTCGAAGTCACCGTTGCTGGTGGTGTCACCGAGGTCGTCGGTCGGCACGATGTCGACCTTGACGCCCAGCTGGCTGGCGGCCTGCTGGAACAGCTCGCACTCGTTCTGGCGGATCTGGTTGCCCACGGTGTAGCGCATCCGCAGGGTCGGCACCGGCGCGCCGCTCGGGTCGATCAGCTGGTCGCCCTGCAGCTTGTACCCGGCGCTGGTGAGGATCTGCTTCGCCTTGTTGATGTCACCCGTGCCCTGGCCGGTGGACGAGATGACGTCCTGGTAGCCCTCCTGGCCCGGCATGAAGTTGTGGTTGTGCAGCGGCTTCACCTTGTCGGTGAACTGGCCGACGGTCTTGTCGATGATCCCCTGGACATTGACCGCGGTGTAGAGCGCCTGACGCAGCGCCTTGTTCGCCAGTGCCGGGTTCTTCAGGTTGAAGTCGAAGTGCTCCCAGGTCAGGCCGAGGCCGATGTAGGAGGACACGTTCGGGATGTTGCGCACCTGGTTGACCAGGTCGACCTGCGGCTGCGGGTAGATGACCTGGACCTCGTTGTTCTGCAGGGCCGTCGGCTCCTGCGAGGCGTCGGTGATGATCCGGAAGATCACGCGCGACAGCTTCGGCTTGGCACCCCACCACGCGGGGTTCGGCACCATGGTGATCGACACGTTGTTCTGGAAGTTGTCGATCTTCCACGGGCCGCCGGACCAGGTCGGGACCGTCTCGCCGAACCACTTGTACGACTCCGCCAGGCCGGCCGGGGTGTTCACGTCACCGTGCTGCGCGGCCAGGTGGGCGGGGTACATGGCGCCCGAGGAGCTCCACAGGTTCTTCCAGTCGGTGTACGGCCGGTCGAAGGTCACGGTGACCGTCTTGCCGTTGTCCGAACCCACGACGGAGTTGACCAGGTTGTAGCCGGAGGAGCTGGCCGGGGCGCAGTCCGGGCAGTCCTTGCCGTTCTGGACCTTCCAGTTGTAGACGAAGTCGTCGGCCGTGATCGGCGTGCCGTCGGACCACACGGCCTTCGGGTTGATCTTGTAGACCACCGTCTGCGGGTTCGTGCTGGTGATGTCGGCCGAGGTCACGAAGTCGGTGGCCAGGGTCGGCTTGAGGTCCGGCGTCGTGTAGAAGGTGTAGGGCAGGATGCCCTTGGTCACCATGCCGGTCTCGAAGACGTTGCCCTCACCGGACGTGACGTTCCAGTTCGGGATGTTCTTCTCGATCGCGAAGGTGACGTCACCGCCGTCCTGCAGCTGGTCAGCGGCGGCCGAGTTGCACGCGTTCGGGTTGGCGTCGCATTCGGCGAACGCCTGCCCGGTCTGGACGCCACTGTTGTCACCGCCGCCACCGCCACAGGCGGCGAGGACCAGCGCGGCGGTCGCGGCGAGCGCGCCGATTCTGGCGGCACGTGACTTGGTCTTCCCTAACATTCATTCTCCTTGCTCGACGCCGTCGTGGGTAGCGAGGCGGCCTCGTCCTGTGGCGGCGAACTGTCGAGGTGATCGAGTTTGCTCACCGTAGTCGTGCAACCTAGGCAGAGGAACAGCCGAGACGGCCACTCAGCGTGAGATTGTGATGGAACAGTGACGCGCCGTCCCTCACTCGAACGGGTGAGGAGCGTTGCCGTTCGTGGCCGCCTGACCTTCCCCCCGGAACTCGGTGCACGGGCACCCCTTCTTGGATATCCCCTGCTACGGCGCGGTGCGTAGCTCGGGGGAGAATAACCGACGCGTCCCACTTTGTGGACCCCACGAAAGGACTAGTCATACGCCTGTGACAGGAACGCCACACAATCTTCTAATTAACCTGAACTCGTGACCGCTACCTCCGCACGCCGGCTCCTGCTCGTGCACGCCCATCCCGACGACGAAAGCATCACGACCGGCGGGACCATCGCCCGCTACGCCGCCGAAGGGGTCGACACAACCCTCGTGACCTGCACACTCGGCGAGGAGGGGGAGATCATCCCCAAGGGTCTGGACCAGCTCGGGGCGTGGGCCGGGGACCAGCTCGGTGGCTACCGGTCGGGGGAACTGGCTTCCGCCGTCCGGGCGCTCGGGTTGACCCGGCAGTGTTATCTGGGAGGTATCGGGCGCTGGCGTGATTCGGGCATGGCGGGCACGCCGTCGGCCGGCCACCCGCGCGCGTTTTCCGGAGGAGATCCACATGAGCAGGCCACCCAGCTGCGGGCCGTTCTCGACGACGTGCGCCCGCATGTGGTCGTGACCTACAACGCCTTCGGCGGGTATGGGCACCCGGACCACATCCGGGCACACGCAGTAACCATGATCGCCGTCCAGGATGCCCCGTACGTGCGACGGGTCTTCCACATCGCCGCCTCCCGCGACGCCCTCGACCGCGGGGTGGCGCGCCTGCGGGAGGAGCCCGGCCTGCCGTGGCGGCTGCCCGCCGACGGCGAGCTGCCGACCACGCCGGACGAGGAGATCACCACCGCCATCGACGTGCGGGACCACCTCGACGCCAAGATCGCGGCCCTGGCCGCGCACGAGACGCAGATCAGCGTCCGGCCCCCGGCGTTCGCGTTGTCCAACGGCATCGCGCAGCCCATCGACGAAATCGAGCACTATGTACTGGTGCACGGCCCGGCCGAGGGCGCGGAGCGCGACCTGTTCGGAGGGCTGTAGGTGTCCAGGCTGCTGCTGGTGCTGCTGGTGCTCGACGCGGCGTTGCTGGCCGTGCTCGAGCTGTTCTTCCTGCCGCTCCACGTCGGCGGGACGATCCCGTTCCCGGTCACCGTGCTCGTCGCGGCGCTCACCACCCCGCTGCTCGTGCGGCTGGCCGGGCGGCTGGTCGCGCCGCGGGCCGCGTTTGCCCCGCTCGTCGCGTGGGTACTGGTGATTGTGATCGTCGGGCTGTTCGGGCCCGGCGGTGATCTCGTGCTGCTGCAGGACTGGCGAGCGTTGCTGCTCATCGCCGGCGGGGCGCTGCCGGCGGCGATGAGCCTCGGTGGCGTGCTCGCCGTGCCGCCGAAGAGGAGTGCAACCAGTCGTGGGTGAAGCGATTTCCGACCGTCAGGTCGTCGCCGTGCTGCGCCCGATCGTGCGCGCGTCCGGCCCGGTGCTGCACGCGTTGCGCACACCCGGCCGCCTGGAAGGACTGGCGTCGGTGCGCGTGCCGGGGTCGGCCGCGTGGGAGGCGATGGACCGGGACGGCCACATCGACTGGTGGGTCAACCGGCTGGGCCGGCTGACGTCGCTGGTCACCTCGATCCCCGGGCTCGGCGGCGTGCTCGCCGACCGGCTGCCGGTGCAGGACGCGCTGGGCACGGCCGCGCAGGCGCTGCTGCTGACCGCCATCGCCGAGGAGCACGGCATCGCCGACATCGGCGAGAAGGTCCGGCTGGTCGCGTGGGTGCTGTTCCAGCGCGACATCGACGCCGCGCTCGCCGCGGGCAAGCACGAGGAGTACTCGACGGCCGACGAGGACGCCGAGACCGCGAAGCTGGCCGGCGAGTTCTCCCAGGTGGAGCACCGGCCGCGGCGCATCACGCTGAAGTCGGCCGGCAAGACGCTGTGGCGGATGGGCCGCTCGCTCATGGCCATCACCGACGAGCTGGAGAAGCGGCCGCACGGCCGGTTCTACCACCGGGCCGTCGGGATGCTGCCGGTGGTCGGCCTGGTCGGCGACTACCTCGGCGAGCGCAGCGGGCTCAAGCGGGTCGTGCGCCGCGCGGACGAGTGGTTCGCCCGCGCGGCCTGACCGCTAACGCCAGAACTGGAAGGTTCCGCCGCCCACCCGGGCCGAGTACGAGTCGCCCCCGCACACCTCGTACAGCCAGTAGACGGCGTCCCAGAACGTCGCTCCGACCGCGGGAACCGCGAACAGCAGGGCGAACAGGACGAGCGGCGCCCACGGCCGCGCCTTGGCGCCGAACTCCCGTGCCTCCGGGGACAGGTAGGGCTCGATCGCGCCGTACCCGTCCAGACCGGGCACCGGCAGGATGTTCAGCACGAACGTCGCGATCTGCAGCAGCGCCAGGAACGACAGCCCGATCAGCAGGGTGAGGGGCATCGGGATCAGTTGCACGGCGACCGCCAGCACGATGCCGAACAGCAGGTTGGTCAGCGGCCCGGCGAGCGAGGTCCAGGACGCGAACGCCCGGTTGCGCAGCGCCCACCGGTTGATCCACACCGCGCCACCCGGTAGCGGGATCCCGCCGATGGCGAGGAAGAGCAGCGGCAGCACGAGCGAGAGCACCGGGTCGGTGTACCGGCGGACATCCATGTTGAGGTAGCCCTTCGAGGCGACCTCGTAGTCGCCGCCCTTGAAGGCGACGAAGGCGTGCCCGAACTCGTGCAGGGTGAGCGAGAGCGCCCACCCGCCGATGACGAGCAGGAAGATGCCGCCCACCGTCATGGGATCGTCGTTGCTCGGCTGACCGAAAGCGGCGAGTACACCACCCACTACGGTGAGTGCGAGAATGCCGAAGAAGACAGGACTGGGTCGGACCGCGGATCGTTGCACGGGGCCCAGTCTCTCGCATCCTGGCGAGTTGATGTTCGGCGTGTCCGCTTGCGCGACGGGGCAGAAGCATCCCCCAACCTCGCTACTCCGCTTGACCTAGCCTCATTACACGGGTGTAATCACAGTGCTGTTATTCGTTGCTGCAAGGGGGCGACGGGTACGGCGATGCAAGACCGCCAGCCTGGGGAGTGCGTGGAAGCAGAGG
This sequence comes from Amycolatopsis thermalba, assembly GCF_023376025.1. Lineage (NCBI taxonomy): Bacteria > Bacillati > Actinomycetota > Actinomycetes > Pseudonocardiales > Pseudonocardiaceae > Amycolatopsis > Amycolatopsis thermalba. The sequence goes on along the minus strand of NZ_CP091196.1, from coordinate 6,606,700 downwards.
AGGCGGACGTGCGGTTGGAATCCGACGGAAGGGATTGGGGGAACGTCGTGGAGTGGCGAGAAGGCCCGGAGGTGGAACTGGGCGAGCTCGTCGACCTCTTCGACAACGACGAGCCCCCCGAGTGGCAGGACCGCGCACTGTGCGCGCAGACCGATCCCGAGGCGTTCTTCCCGGAGAAGGGCGGCTCGACCCGTGAGGCGAAGCGGATCTGTCAGGGCTGCGAAGTGAAGGGCGAATGCCTGGAGTACGCGCTGGCCCACGACGAGCGCTTCGGCATCTGGGGTGGTCTGTCCGAACGGGAGCGTCGGAAGCTCAAAAAGCGGGCTGTGTAAGGAAATTTAACACCTGCTTCACAACGAGGTGGCAGGGCTGGCGCGTGCTCGTGCGGGTGCGTGGAGTCACGGTCGGCTCGGTTAGGCTGGCGCGGCAGAAGATCTCACCGATCGCCGCCGCCCACTGGAGAAGCCTTGCCCGACAACGTGAACGTCCCGGACAGGATCTCGACGGTGGCCAGGATCGCCCCGGTGGCGGGCGTTTTCGTGGTGCTCGCCGCGCTCGGGCTGTCGGTGAACGCGGGACGACTGGGCTTCGACCTCGCCGGCGGACGGCTCCTCGAAGCCGGTTCGCTGAGCGAGGTCTGGTCGGCTTACCTGGCCGGCTGGCACGCCGTGGACGGCGGCACCGCGAGCGCGGCGCCGGCCGCGCTGGCCGTGCTCGGGATCTTCGGTGCGGTGTTCACCCCGCACGGGTTCGTGTCGTTGCTGATGATCGCCGATGCTCCGCTGGCCGGGGTGTCGGCGTTCTTCGCCACCCGGCGGCTTCCGGTGCAGCCGTGGGTCCGCGCGGTGATCGCCGCCGCCTACGGGCTGCTGCCCGCCGCGACCGCCGGGGTGGCGCAGGGCCGGCTCGACGTCGTGGCCGTCCACATCCTGCTGCCGCCGGTGATCGCCGGGATCGCGGGCGTGCTGTCCGATCCCGGGCAGCGGTGGCTGCACTCGTCGTCGCTGTGCGCGCTGGGCCTGGCGCTGCTGGGCGCGTTCTCGCCGCTGGCGCACCTGCTCGCGCTGGCCGGGCTGGTCATCGGGTTCGTCGTGCTGCCCTCGCCCGCGCCGCTGCTCAAGCGCGCGGCGTCGGTGGTCATCGTGGTGCTGGTGCCGCTGGCGTTGCTGATGCCCTGGCCGACCGTGCTGGTCAACCACCCGGAGCTGGTGCTGCACGGGCTGAGCGGCCCGGGCGATCCGGTGACCGCGGTCGACCTGGCCGGGCTGGATCCGGGCGGCGCCGGGGCGTGGCCGGTCGGGCTCGCGGTGCTGCTGGCCGCCGTGATCGCGTTCGCGGTGCGGCCGGGCCGCGCGGCCGGGGCCGGGCTCGCCGTGGTGGTGCTCGGGGTCGCCGGGCTGCTGGTCGTGCGGCTGGTGGCGGTGACGCCGCTGCAGGGCGGGCCGGTGTCCCCGGGCTTCGCGGGGGTGCCGCTGCTGGTCATCGGGGCCGGGCTGCTGTGGATCGTGCTGTCGGCGTGCCGCGGCGCGGCCGGAAAGCCCTTTCTCGCCGGTGGGGCGGCGCTGGTGGTGGCGCTGGCCGTCGGGGTCGTGGTGGCGGGCAGTGGCGGGCCGCTGCACTCCGGCGGCGGGCCGGCGCTGGCGGCGGACCAGGCTGACGAGCTGGCCCGCACCGGCCGGTCGGTGCTGGTGCTGGGCACCGGGCCCGCGCCCGCGCTGCAGACGGGCGGCCGGATGCCGCGGTTCGGGGACGAGCAGCTGGCGGTGAGCGCGGCGACGCCCGGGCGGCTGGCCGGGTGGCAGGACGCGCTCGTGAACCCGGAAGCGCAGCGGACGCGGGCGGCGCTCTCGGGCGCGGCGGCGTCGGGGGCGTTGTTCGTGGTGCTCCCGGCGGGGGCGGATCCGCGACCGATCGTCACGATGGCGGGCGACCTGGCGTCGTCGGTCGCGCCGACGTCCGACGGGCGGCCGGTGCTGCGGCTGCTGGAGCCCGGCGGGCAGGTCGTGCTGATCCCGCCCGGGGTGGCGCGCCAGGCGGTGACGTCGCAGGCGCCGACCAGCACGCTCGGGGTGACGCCGGTGGACGCGGAGCTGCCGGACGTGCGGGTGCGGGTGTCGGAGGGCGTGCCCGGGCGGCTGCTGGTGCTGGCCGCCGAGCACGAGGACGGGTGGCGCGCGCAGGTGGACGGCAAGCCGGTGCCGATCGTGCCGGCGTGGGGGCACCAGGTGGCGGTCGCGGTGCCGACCACCCAGGCCGAGGTGACGCTCGAACACCCCTCGACCCTGCGGGACGTGCTGTTGCTGGTGCAGATCGCGGCCGCGCTGTTCACCCTGCTGACCGCGGTGCCCACCCGCCTGCGCGAGCCACGCCCGCTGGAGCCGGCGCGCGCCTGAGCCCTGGTGTGCTGGTGTCGGGTGGGGCGGTGCTGGCCGCCGTGAAGCTGGCCCGCGGCTGCGCCCGGCAGCCGCCGCCTCCGGCTGAGAACCGGACGCCGGAAAACCACCCGTTCCGGGAACTACTCGCCGCCCTCGATGATGTCCGGTTCGACGCCCAGGTAGCCCGCCACCTGCTCCACCAGCACGTCGTGCACCAGTTCGGCCAGTTCGCCGGGGTCCTTGGCCCGCGCCTCGAGCGGCCGCCGGTACAGCACGATCCGCGCGCGCGTCGGCAGGCCGGCCCGGTCCACGCCCGCCGGCACCAGCCGGGACAGCGGCACCGCCCCGTCGTGGAGCACCCCGTCGTCCGCCGGGCCGCCCGCGCCCCGGATCTCGGGCACGTCGTCGACCGCCACGTCCAGCTTCGTCAGCTGGTCCCGCCACCGGGCCTCGATCGGCTCGAGCGCGTCGAGCACGAGCTGGTCGAACTTCTCCGCGCGGCTGGCCGCGGCTGGCAGGGTCGCCGGGTACAGCGGCCCACGCAGCCCGCGGCCATGCCGGTCCCGGCGGACGCGCCGCCGATGCCGGGAACTTCGAGCCATAGACACATCCGGAAGGTTACGCGTTGGCGTCGGTCGGTGGCCCCCACCGGTGCGCCTGCGCGCACTTGCCGGGGGGAAGCGCTATCGTCTGCGATCGTGTCGAGCGTACGAAAGTGTTCGCGAACGGGGTGCCTGAACCCGGCCGTCGCCACGCTTACCTACGCCTACAGCGATTCGACCGCGGTGGTCGGTCCCCTCGCGACGGCGTCCGAGCCGCATTCCTACGACCTGTGCGAGGAGCACGCGCTCCGCCTCACCGCACCCCGGGGCTGGGAGGTCGTCCGGCACGAGGGCGAGTTCGCCGCCCCGGACCGGTCCGACGACGAGCTCACGGCGCTGGCCGAGGCCGTCCGCGAAGCCGGCCGGTCCGACCGGCCCGCCCCGCCACCGGAACCGGAGGGTCCCTCCGGCCGTCGCGGCCACCTGCGGGTGCTGCCCGACCCGATCTCGTAGGTCACGCCACATCCGCCGAGCGTTCCCCCGGTAGGCTCTCGGGTATCCGCAGCCCATGGACAACTCTCGGGGAGAGCGCGTGTCAGACCTGTCGGCCATCGTCAAGGCCTACGACATCCGGGGTGTCGTCGGCGAGCAGCTGGACGCCGGCCTCGTCCGGGACTTCGGCGCCGCCTTCGCGCTGCTGATCAAGCCGGAGTCGCCGTCGGTGGTGATCGGCCACGACATGCGCGAGTCGTCGCCGGGACTGGCCGCCGCGTTCGCCGAGGGCGTCACCTCGCAGGGCCTGGACGTCGTGTCGATCGGCCTGTGCAGCACCGACCAGCTCTACTTCGCCTCCGGTTCGCTCAACCTGCCCGGGGCGATGTTCACCGCGAGCCACAACCCGGCCAAGTACAACGGCATCAAGCTCTGCCGCGCGGGCGCCGCCCCGGTGGGGCAGGAGTCCGGGCTCGCCGAGATCCGCGACACCGTCGAGCAGGGCGTGCCGTCCTTCGCCGGGCAGCCGGGCAGCGTCACCGAGCGGGACGTCCTCCGCGACTACGCCGCCTACCTGCGCAAGCTGGTCGACCTGTCCGGCAGCCGCCCGCTGAAGATCGCCGTCGACGCGGGCAACGGCATGGGCGGCCACACCGTCCCGACCGTGTTCGAGGGACTGCCGATCGAGCTCGTGCCGATGTACTTCGAGCTGGACGGCAGCTTCCCCAACCACGAGGCCAACCCGCTGGACCCGAAGAACCTGGTCGACCTGCAGGCCAAGGTCCGCGAGGTCGGCGCCGACGCGGGCCTGGCCTTCGACGGCGACGCCGACCGCTGCTTCGTGGTCGACGAGAAGGGCGACCCGGTGTCGCCGAGCGCGATCACCGCGCTGGTCGCCGTGCGCGAGCTGGCCAAGGACCCGGGCGGCACGATCATCCACAACCTGATCACCTCCCAGGCGGTCCCGGAGATCGTCGCCGAGAACGGCGGCAAGCCGGTCCGCACCCGCGTCGGGCACTCGTTCATCAAGCAGGAGATGGCCGCCACCGGCGCGATCTTCGGCGGCGAGCACTCCGCGCACTACTACTTCCGCGACTTCTGGCGGGCCGACACCGGCATGCTGGCCGCGCTGCACGTGCTGGCCGCGCTCGGCGAGCAGGAGCGGCCGCTGTCCGAGCTGACCGCGGAGTACTCGCGCTACGCGGCCTCCGGCGAGATCAACTCGACGGTCGACGACCAGGTCGCCAAGCAGCTCGCGGTCAAGGACGCGTTCGCGAGCCGTCCCGGCGTGGAGATCGACGAGATGGACGGCCTGACCGTGAAGCTGCCGGGCAAGGCGTGGTTCAATCTGCGCCCGTCCAACACCGAGCCGCTGCTGCGGCTCAACGTCGAGGCCGCCGACGAGGACGCGGTCCGCGCGCTGACCGACGAAGTCCTCGCGATCGTTCGCAGCTAGGGAGGTTCCACATGGCAGTCGCGCTCGATGCCCAGTTGCTGGAGATCCTGGCGTGCCCGTCCGACGACCACGCGCCGCTGCGCCCGGGAACGGCGAGCGACCCGGAGGCCGACGCGCTGACGTGCACCTCCTGTGGCCGCGAGTTCCCGGTCCGGGACGGCATCCCCGTGCTGTTGCTCGACGAGGCCACGATTCCGGGTGAGTCCCGTGCCGACGGTGCTTGACGACACCCTCCTGGACGACCCCGCGCGCCTGGCGGAGGCCGACACGGCAGGACTGCTGAGGGCGGCGGCGATGGCCGGCGCCCAGGTGCGGTCCACCGCCGAGGTCGCCGCGGACGCCGAGCTGGCCGACCGGCTCGACCTGGGCCGTCCGCGGGCGCTCGTGCTCGTCGTCCGTCCCGGGGTGAGCCGCAGCGTGGCCCGTCTGCTGTACGCGTTGCTGGCCCCGGCCTGCCCGGCGCCGGTCCTGGTCTCCGAGGCGGTGCCGCCGTGGATCGGGGCGCTGGACGTCGTCTTCGCGCACACCGACGACCCGTTCGACCGGGAGCTGGCCGCCGGCATCGAGCGGGCCGCGCGGTACGGCGCGACGGTGGTGCTGTCCGCGCCGAACGAGGGCCCGGTCGCGGCGTCGGTCGCCGGGAAGGGCGTCCAGCTCGTGCCGCGGGTCCCGGTGCCGCCCGAGCTGACCTTCGCCCGCGGCCTGGCCGCCGGGCTGCTCACCGCGAACGCCCTCGGCCTGCTGGTCGCCGACGTGCAGTTGCTGGCCGACCAGCTCGATGCCGAGGCCGAGCGCGGCCACCTCGGCCGCGACTCCTTCGCCAACCCCGCCAAGGCGCTCGCCCTGCGCCTGGCCGACCGGATCCCGCTGCTGTGGGGGCTGGACCCGATCGCGGTCGCGGTCGCCCAGCACGCCGGCTACGCGCTGGGCTCGTTCGCCGGCGTCGTCGCCGACATCGCCGACTACCGGCAGGCGCTGACCCGTCGCGCTCTGCGTCAGGCGGCGGCGAACAGCTCCGGCGAGCGGGACATCTTCGCCGACCCCGATCTGGACACCGACCTGCCGAACTACCGGGTGCTGCTGCTCGCGGTGCACAGCGGCCCGGCGGTCGACGCGGCGCGCCTCGACGCTTCGCATACGCTTCCCGGTGCCGGAGTGGTCGCCCCCGCGGACGAGATCGTCGGTGACGAGCCTGTGCGCGCCGGGGTGCTGGCGCTACGGTTCGAGCTGGCCGCGGTCTACCTCGGGCTGGCCACTGGCGCCACCGGGGGTGGCGGGCACTACGAGCCCGCGTCCGCCTGACGCCGGTTCGGGCCCGATCCCGCGGGAATCGGGCGAGGGGTTGGAAGAACCAAGGAGTTGAGACGACAGTGGAGCTGCTGCGCAATGCGGTGCGGCCCTACGCCTGGGGGTCCCGGACGACCATCCCCGAGCTGCTGGGCCGCGAGGTGCCCGCGCCGCACCCGGAGGCGGAGCTGTGGATGGGCGCCCACCCGGGCGACCCGTCGCGCATCGTGGGTCCGGACGGTGTCGAGCGCAGCCTGCTGGAACTCGTCGAGGCCGACCCGCTCGGCCAGCTGGGCCGGGAGTGCGCCGAGCACTGGGGCAACCGGCTGCCGTTCCTGCTGAAGATCCTCGCCGTCGAGGAGCCGCTGTCGATGCAGGCGCACCCGTCGGCCGAGCAGTCGGCCGAGGGCTACGCGCGCGAGGAAGCCGCCGGCATCCCGCGGGACGCGCCGAACCGGAACTACCCGGACCCCACCGCCAAGCCCGAGCTGGTGTGCGCGCTCACCGAGTTCCACGCGCTGGCCGGGTTCCGCGAGCCGGAACGCACGGTCGAGCTGCTGCGCGCCATCGAGACCCCGGGCCTGGCCAAGTACACCGAGCTGCTGGCCGCCCAGCCGGACTCCGACGGCCTGCGCGCGTTGTTCACCACGTGGATCACGCTGCCGCAGCCGGTGCTGGACGAGCTGCTGCCCGAGGTGCTCGACGCGTGCGTGCTGCACGTGAAGGACCACGGCGAGTTCGACGTGGAGTGCCGGACGATCCTCGAACTGGGCGAGGCGCACCCGCGCGACGCGGGCGTGCTGGCCGCGCTGCTGCTCAACCGGCTGACGCTGAGCGCGGGCGAGGCGATCTACCTGCCGGCCGGGAACCTGCACCTGTACCTGCACGGCACCGCGGTGGAGATCCTGGCGAACTCGGACAACATCCTGCGCTGCGGGCTGACGCCGAAGCACGTGGACGTGCCCGAGCTGCTCCGCGTGGTCGACTTCACGTGCGCGGACATGCCGATCCTGCGTGGCGAGCCGTCCGCGTGCGGCGAGGTCTACACGACCGACGCGCCGGAGTTCGAGCTGTCCCGGTGCGAGTGGGAAGCGGGGGAGACCGGTTCGCTGACCGTGGACAACGGCAAGCCGCAGATCCTGCTGTGCACCCAGGGCTCGGTGCGGGTCAAGGCGGAGAGCGGACAGGAGATCGAGTTGCGCCGCGGCCAGTCGGTGTGGGTGCCGGCGTCGGACCCGGCGGTCGCCGTGCACCCGGCGGAAATCGGGCGGACGCAACTGTTCCGCGCCACTTCCGGCTGCCTGTAGCGATGATTCCGGCGCGCCGGGGCGGTCTCACCGGCATGACCGAAAACCTCTGGCCGCTGGTGCACGCCGAACGGGCCGCGCTCGCGGATGACCTCGCCGATCTGACGGACGGGCAGTGGGCCACGCCGTCGTTGTGCGCCGGGCTGTCGGTGCGCGAGGTGCTGGCCCACCTCACCGCGGGCGCGAGCCTGACCCCCGTGCGATGGCTGGCGGGGGTGATCCGCTGCCGGTTCGACTTCGACCGCCAGGTGGCGATGCGGCTGGCCGAGCAGCTGGGCGCCGCGCCGGCCGACACGCTCGCCCGGTTCCGCCGCGTGGTGGCGAGCACGACCAAACCGCCCCTGCCGGTGGTCGCGATGCTCGGCGAGGCGGTCGTGCACGGCGAGGACATCCGGCGGCCGCTCGGCGTGCGCCGGGACTACCCGATCGCCACGCTGACCCGGCTGGCGGAGTACTACGCGGGCTCCGACCTCGTCGTCGCCGCCAAGGGTCGCGTCGGCGGCCTGCGGCTCGCGGCCACCGACGGCCCGTTCGCCACCGGCTCCGGCCCGCTGGTCAGCGGCCGCACGCTGGCGCTGATCATGGCGATGACCGGCCGCACGGCGTACTGCGACGAACTCGACGGCGACGGCGTCGAGGTGCTCCGGGCCCGCTAGGCCGGCTCGATCACGCGGCTGCGGATGTGCTCGTAGATCACGTTCGTGCGGACGTCGGCCACTTCCTGGCGCTGCGTGAGCCGGTCGATGACGAACGCGTACAGGCTGTCGTTGTCCGGCACCGCCACGTGCACGAGGAAGTCCTCGCCGCCGGTCACCACGAACACGCCGAGCGTCTCGGGCAGCAGCGTCACCCATTCCCGGAAGGCATCGATGACCGGCCGGGACGGCGGGCGCACCCGGACCGCGATGAGCGCCTGCACCGGGCGGCCGATCTTCGCCAGGTCCAGGTCGACGTTGTACCCGCGGATCACCCCGCGCTCCCGCAGGGCCCGGATGCGCTCCAGCGAGGTCGACGGCGAGACGCCGGTCGCGGCGGCCAGTTCGCGGTTGGTCCGCCGTCCGTCGCGCTGCAGTTCCCGCAGCAGTGCCTGATCAAGTTCGTCCAAACCGGCCAAAACGGGTCTCCTGTCGAATTAAGTTCGGCTCTGCTGGATGCAACTCACATCTTTGCCTAACTTGTGCGCTCGTGACCACAGATCATCAGGTTGAGGTTCAGCTCGACGCCACCACCCGCACCGCGAAGGTCAAGTGGGTGATCGTCGCCGATCCCTCGCTCGGGCCGGGGCTCGTCGCCAACGCCACCGCGTGCCTGGGCGCCGCGGTGGGCAAGGTCCTGCCGTCGCTGCTCGGCCCGGAGGTCGCGGACGCCTCCGGGCGCCCGCACGCCGGGCTGCCGTGGACCGGCTGCTCGATCCTGGCCGCGGACGCCGTCAAGCTGCTGCAGATCCGCACGAAGGCCGCGAACCGGGAGGGGATCTTCGTCGCCGACATGTCGAAGCACGCGCAGGCCAGCCGGTCCTACGTGGAGTACACCGAGGCGATGGCGGGTACCGAGGAGGAGGCCTTCGAGTACTACGCCGTGAGCCTGGTGGGACCGCGGAACAAGATCGACAAACTGGTCGGCGGACTCCCACTGCTGCGCTGAGGCGGGAAGCTCTAGGCTCACTGCGACAAAACGGAAAGACTTCAGCAGGGGGTCAGCGTGTCGGCAAGTGGCGGAACGAAGGCGATCGTCGCGGCTCTGATCGCCAACGCCGGGATCGCCGCGGCGAAGTTCGTCGGGTTCCTGATCACCGGATCGTCGTCGATGCTCGCCGAGTCGGTGCACTCGGTCGCCGACACGTCCAACCAGGGCCTGCTCCTGCTGGGCCAGCGCCAGGCGCGGCGGCGGGCCACGCGGGAGCACCCGTTCGGTTTCGGGCGGGAGCGGTACTTCTGGTCGTTCGTCGTCGCGCTGATGCTGTTCACGCTCGGTTCGGTGTTCGCGCTCTACGAGGGCATCCACAAGATCGAGCACCCGGAACCGCTGACCAGCCCGCTGGTCGCGGTCGGCATCCTGGTCGTCGCGATCGGCCTGGAGACCTACAGCTTCCGGACCGCGATCACGGAGTCCCGCAAGATCAAGGGCGACGCGACCTGGTGGCAGTTCATCCGCCAGTCGCGCACCCCGGAGCTGCCGGTCGTGCTGCTGGAGGACGCCGGCGCCCTGTTCGGCCTGGTCTTCGCGCTGATGGGCGTCGGGCTGTCGGTGGTGACCGGCGAGCCGGTGTGGGACGGCATCGGCACCGTGATGATCGGTGTCCTGCTCGGCATCATCGCGATCATCCTGATCGTCGAGATGAAGAGCCTGCTGATCGGCGAGGGCGCCACCGACCGCGAGCTGGACAGCATCTGCGAGGCCCTGACCGGCGGCCGGGTCGACCGCGTGATCCACATCCGCACCCAGTACCTGGGCCCGGACGAACTGCTGGTCGCCGCGAAGCTCGCGCTCGCCCCGCGTCTGGAGCTGTCGGAGGTGGCCGGCGAGATCGACTCCGCGGAGGCCCGGGTGCGCGAGCGGGTGCCGTCCGCGCGGCTGATCTACCTGGAGCCGGACCTGGATCGTCAACTCGTCTGACCTCCGATTCGCTCGCCTCACCCGTTCGCGTTAGGGTGACCAACCGGACCTGAGACCCAGGACACCGGGAGGAGACACCCTTGCCAGGTAACGGGCTGTGGCGCACGAAGTCGATTGAGCAGTCCATAAAGGACACCGACGAGCCGGATACCAGGCTGCGGCGCAGCCTGTCCGCTTGGGACCTGACGGTGTTCGGGGTCGCGGTCGTGATCGGCGCCGGCATCTTCACGCTGACCGCGCGCACCGCCGGTGACTACGCCGGCCCGTCGGTGTCGCTGGCGTTCGTGTTCGCCGCGATCGCGTGCGGTCTCGCCGCGCTGTGCTACGCGGAGTTCGCCTCGACCGTGCCGGTCGCGGGCAGTGCGTACACGTTCTCGTACGCGACGTTCGGCGAGTTCATGGCCTGGATCATCGGCTGGGACCTGGTGCTGGAACTCGCCGTCGGCGCGGCCGCGGTGTCCAAGGGCTGGTCGGCGTACCTGGAGACGGTGCTCGGCTACATCGTCGGCGACGGGGCGAAGACGAGCTTCGCCATCGGCGGCGTCACGGTGGACTGGGGTGCATTGATCCTGGTGATCGCGCTGGCCCTGGTGCTCACGATGGGCACGAAGCTGTCGTCCCGGGTCTCCATGGTGATCACCGCGATCAAGGTCGGCATCGTGCTGTTCGTGATCGTGCTCGGCCTGTTCTACGTCAAGGGCGCCAACTACACGCCCTACATCCCGCCGGCCGCGGAGGCGGCCGCCGGCGAGTCGGGCGTGGACCAGTCGCTGTTCTCGGTCATCGCGGGCGGGGCGAGCAGCTCGTTCGGCCCGTTCGGGCTGCTGGCCGCTGCCTCGCTGGTGTTCTTCGCGTTCATCGGGTTCGACATCGTCGCCACCACGGCGGAGGAGACGAAGAACCCGCAGCGCTCGGTGCCGCGCGGCATCTTCGGCTCGCTGGCGATCGTCACCGTGCTGTACGTGGCGGTGTCGCTGGTGGTCGTCGGCATGGTGCCCTACACCGACCTGGCGACCGACGCCGGCGACGGCAGCCACAAGACGCTGGCGACCGCGTTCGCCGCGAACGGCGTCAACTGGGCGGCGAACGTCATCTCGGTCGGCGCGCTGGCCGGTCTGACCACCGTGGTGATGGTGCTGATGCTCGGCCAGGTCCGGGTGCTGTACGCGATGTCGCGGGACGGCCTGCTGCCGCGCTCGCTGGCCCGCGCGAGCGACCGCGGCACCCCGGCCCGCGCGACCGTTCTGGTCGGCCTGCTGGTCGCGGTGGCGGCGACGTTCTTCCCGGCGAACAAGCTGGAGGAGATGGTCAACGTCGGCACGCTGTTCGCGTTCGTGCTGGTGTCGGCGGGTGTGCTGGTGCTGCGCCGGACGCGGCCGGACCTGCCGCGCGCGTTCCGGGTGCCGTGGGTGCCGGTGGTGCCGATCCTCGCGATCCTGGCGTGCCTCTGGCTGATGCTGAACCTGACGGTGCTGACCTGGCTGCGGTTCCTGGCGTGGATGGCGCTCGGCGTGGTCATCTACTTCGTCTACAGCCGCCGGCACTCGCTGCTGGGCAAGCGCCAGGCGACGGAGACGCCGCTGCCGGTGGACGGCGCCGACCCGACGAAGCCGTGAGACCGTAGCGAACAGGCCCCCTCGCGCGGAGGGGGCCTTTTCGTTGTGCTCAGCGGGCGAAGTTCAGGTGGAACCGGGGGAGGTCGGGGAACAGGGGAACCTGCTCGGCCTCCCCGCGGGCCGGCTTGCCCGGCGTCTCCAGGCCGGCCGCGATCGCCACCGCCTGGTCCCATTCCGGGTCCACCAGGTAGTCCGCGTGCCCCAGCACCCCGGCGGTCCACCGGCGCGCACCGGATGGCGGGTGCACCGGGTCGGGTAGCCAGTGGTCGCCGCCCAGGACGAGGGCTCCGGTCGCGCCCGCGGCGGCCGGCGGGAGCGCGCCCCAGCCGCCGTCGGGCAGGTAGCCCTCGCCGGTGAGCTTGTCGCCGTCGACCTGGTGCCGCCACGTCGTCACGCCGCCGCCGAAGATGTCCGTGCCGCGTGCCAGCCCGCGCCACCGCCCGTCCAGCGACCCGTACAGCGCGGCGAGCGCGGCGTGCGGCAGCACCGCGGGGAACGCGCGCTGGTACCCCCACTGCAGCGGTGACCCCGCGCTGAGCAGGCCGACCCGTTCCCGGTCGGCCGGCGAGACGCTGTGCACGAGCCGCGCGGCCGCGATCACCGCCAGGACACTGCCCAGCTTCTCGCCGCCCAGCACGACACGCGTGTTCGGCTCGGCCAGGTGCTCCTTCGCGCGGGCCGCGAGGTCCGGCACCACCTTCAGCGCGTAGCACGGCGGGATCGCCGGGTGCGCCGCCCGCGGCCAGAAGCACACGAGATCGGCCAGCGCCCCGAGGTGCCGGTTGCGCCCGGGCTTCGTCGCCGCGGTGTAGACGACCCGCAGCAACCCGACGGCCAGCACGCCGAGCCCGAACACCCCGGCCGCGGACAGCGGGTCGAGCCAGCCGGGCAGCGTGCCGAAGCCGTACCAGGCCACCAGCAGCGCGGCCGCGCCGAGGGACAGGCCCGCGATCACGCCGAGCGCGAGGTGGTGCAGGTGCCGCCGTTCCCACGCGGACCGGGCCCACGCGGCGGCCGCGGCCTGCTCGTCCGCCGGGGATTGCAGCATCCGCACGATCGCGGGCACCCCGCGCGACCGCCGTCGCAGCGGCACGCCCACGGCGAACCCGAGCACGCCGAGCACGATCGCCAGCACCAGGCCGCCACCCCACAGCGCGGTCACCAGCCGGTAGCTGTCCGGCAGGCGGAGGTCACCGGCCCCGGACAGCCGCCGCAACCCGGTCGCCAGCCCCGCGCCGAACCCGGCGCCGAGCAGCGCCGCGAGCGCCAGCGCGGGCGCCGCCGCCCAGCCACCGGCCCACGGGCGCAGCCGCTTCGGCAGCTCGCGCCAGGTCCGGCGGGCCAGCAGCGCCGCGGGTACCAGCAGCAACGCGAACACCAGCCACGCGCCGATCAGCGCCGCGCCGACGCCTTCGACGGTGGCGTCCGAGCCGGTGGGCACCGCACCGCGCACGCCGACCGCGACCAGCAACGCGACCGCCACGAACAGCAGCCCGCCGCGTGCCCACCCCGGCAGGTCCCGCGCCCCGGACGCCGACGTGACGAGCGCGACCCCGGTCAGCACGAGCGAAGCGGCCCACAGCAGCCGCCCGGACACGTCGCCGGGCACGTCCAGCGGCCCGCCGACGGCGAGCAGCGCGACGGTGCTCAGCGCGGCGACGGTGTGCACGCAGCGCAGCACGGGCGAGTCCGTGTCGCCGCGCAGCACGTCACCGGGCAGCGTGTCGCCGGGCGGCGGTGGCGTGTGCGCGCGGACCGTCCAGTTCGTCCCGGACACCCGGTACAGCACGAGGACCACCAGCGCCACCGGCAGCAGCCCCGCGGCCAGGCGGACCTGCTCGACGTCGCGCATCCAGCCCGGCAGCCCGGTCAGGCAGCGGCGGCCGGGCGCCAGGCACTGCGCGGCGAACAGGTCGAGCGTGATGACCGCGACCTGCGCGACGAGCAGCATCGTCAGCAGCAGCGCGGCGATCCGCAGCACACCCCGGCACAGCCCGCCGAGCACGGCCGCCGCGCGGCTGCCCGCCGGCACCGGCGGCAGCATCCAGTGCGCCACGTTGGCCAGCGAGAACGGGAACAGCAGCGCCCACGCCGCCTTCGCCGCGCCCCCGGAGGTCATGCCGCTCCACAGGTACCCCTCCAGCGTGCGCGGCACCGACCGGCCGAGCGCCTGCAGCACCGGGCCGGGCGCCGGGCGCCGCAGCCGGTCCGACGGGCGGATGACCCGGCCCACCCCGTCCCCGGCGACCTCCACCGTCCCGGCCGCGTCGAGCAGCTGCTCACCGCTGGTGCCGGACAGGCCCGGCACGCGTAGTTCGACCACTCGGGTGTCGGGGCCAGGAAGCGGCACGTCGGCTGTCTCCTTTTCCGGGTGTCCTGCGATGAACGGACAACGGTACTGTTCAGGTGGAGTCGATCGTTGGAGGAAATGCCGCTATGACCCCCGAAAGCGTTGCGAAGTGGCACGACACCCGCAACGGGGTGGAATTCGCCGTCGCGGACCTGGAGCTGGCCGAGTTCGGCCGCAAGGAGATCCGGCTGGCCGAGCACGAGATGCCGGGGCTGATGGCGCTGCGCCGTGAGTACGCGGAGGTGAACCCCCTGCGTGGTGCGCGGGTGTCGGGTTCGCTGCACATGACGGTGCAGACCGCGGTGCTGATCGAGACGCTGGTCTCGCTGGGTGCTGAGGTCCGGTGGGCGTCCTGCAACATCTTTTCCACGCAGGACCATGCCGCGGCCGCGGTGGTGGTGGGCCCGCACGGGACTCCGGAGGCGCCGCGGGGGGTGCCGGTGTTCGCCTGGAAGGGTGAGTCGCTGGAGGAGTACTGGTGGTGCACCGAGCGGATGCTGACCTGGGACGACGGTGAGGGTCCGAACATGATCCTCGACGACGGTGGGGACGCGACGCTGCTGGTGCACAAGGGCACCCAGTACGAGGCGGCCGGGGTGGTGCCGCAGCCCGACGACAACGACTCCGAGGAGTGGAAGGTCGTGCTGGAGCTGCTGCGGGCGTCGCTGGCGGCGGACGGGCAGAAGTGGACCCGGATCGGCCAGGGTGTGCGTGGCGTGACCGAGGAGACCACCACCGGCGTGCTGCGGCTGTACCAGCTGGCGGCGGCGGGTGAGCTGCTGTTCCCGGCGATCAACGTCAACGACTCGGTGACCAAGTCGAAGTTCGACAACCGCTACGGCATCCGGCACTCGCTGATCGACGGCATCAACCGGGGCACGGACGTGCTGATCGGCGGCAAGGTCGCCGTGGTGTGCGGGTACGGCGATGTGGGCAAGGGTGCGGCGGAGTCGCTGTCCGGGCAGGGCGCGCGGGTGATCGTGACCGAGATCGACCCGATCTGCGCGTTGCAGGCGGCGATGGACGGCTACCAGGTCAAGACGCTGGAGTCGGCGCTGCCGGAGGCCGACATCGTGATCACCACGACCGGGAACAAGGACGTGGTGATGGCCGAGCACATGGCGCGGATGAAGCACCAGACGATCGTGGGCAACATCGGCCACTTCGACAACGAGATCGACATGGCCGGCCTGGCGCGGTACCCGGGTATCCGGCGGATCAACATCAAGCCGCAGGTCGACGAGTGGGTCTTCCCGGACGGGCACAGCGTGCTGGTGCTGTCCGAGGGCCGGCTGCTGAACCTGGGCAACGCGACCGGGCACCCGTCGTTCGTGATGTCGAACTCCTTCTCCAACCAGGTGATCGCGCAGATCGAGCTGTTCACCAAGCACGAGGAGTACGACAAGGAGGTCTACCGCCTGCCGAAGAAGCTGGACGAGAAGGTGGCGCGCATCCACCTCCAGGCGCTGGGCGGCGAGCTGACCAAGCTGACCAAGGACCAGGCCGAGTACATCGACGTCGACGTCGAGGGCCCGTTCAAGTCCGAGCACTACCGCTACTGACCGCGTACGGCCACTCTGCGGTGCTATCATCGGGGCTTGCCCGTGATAGCATCGCAGTATGCGGCAGATGATCACGCGCATCGACGACGAGCTGCACGCCCGCGTGAAGGCGAAAGCCGAGGCGGAGGGGCGCAGTGTGAACGAGTTCGTCACCGAGCTCCTCAAGGCGGCGGTCGATCGCCCCGAGTCCCGCGCGGAACGCAAGCGACGCCTGCTCGCCGAAGGCAAGATCGTTTCGTTCGCTCCCGAGGGGCCAGTGCCCACCCGCGAGCAACTCGACGAGGTCCTGAAGGGCAGCGGAACCGCCGTCAGTGAGGCCCTGGACTGGTCGCGAGGCGAGTGGTGACGGTCTTCTACGCCGACACCAGCGCGGTCGTCCGGGCGTTCCTCCCCGACGAGCCCGAGCACGAGCAGATGATCGAGCTGCTCCTGGACAACGAAGACCTGGTGCTGACGAGCGAGCTGACACGGGTCGAGTTCGCCAGTGCGATGGCGACCGCGTGGAACAACGGCCGGATCCGCGACACCAAGCTCGCGCTCGCGCGCTTCGACGCCGAAGCCGGTGGGGAGGGCGCGTTGAGCCTCGTCCCGTTCGCGCCGCAGGTGATCATGCCGGCGGCGTACCGGCTGGTGTCCGACCACCACGCGCTCCGGACGCTCGACGCGATCCACCTGGCCGTCGCACTGCACGACACGACCGGACTGGCCGACGGGGAGTCCGTCGTGATGGTCACCCGCGACCAGCGCCAGGCCGACGCCGCGAAGGCGCACGGTCTCGAAGTCCGCTGACCGCCGCCCGATAACCTGGGCGCGTGGGACGGCTGGTGGTCATCGAGGGGCTCGACGGTGCGGGCAAGCGCACCCTGACCGACGGCCTCACCAAGGCACTGCACGACCAGGGCCACACGGTCACCACCCAGGCCTTCCCCCGGTACGGCCGCAGCGTGCACGCCGACCTCATCCACGAGGGCCTGCACCGCCGCCACGGTGACCTCACCGATTCCGTCTACGGCATGGGCCTGCTCTACGCCCTCGACCGCCGCGATGCCGCCGCCGACCTGCGCCGCGACCTGGCCACCCACGACGTCGTCCTGCTCGACCGGTACGTCGCCTCCAACGCCGCCTACGGCGCGGCCCGCCTGCGGCAGCACGCGGACGGCGAGTTCGTCCGGTGGGTGCGCGAGATCGAGATCGACCGCTTCGCCCTGCCGCTGCCGGACGCCCAGATCCTGCTGCGCGTGCCGCCCGCCGTGGCCGCCGAGCGGGCCGAGCGCCGCGCCTCGGCCGACGCCGGGCGAGCCAAGGACGCCTTCGAGTCCGACGACGACCTGCAGTCCCGCTGCGCCGCCGTCTACGACGAGCTGGCGGCGGTGTCCTGGTTGTCCGGTTGGCACGTGGTGGACGGCGCGGCGGGCGTCGACCACGCCCGGCTCGTCGCCGCGCTCGTCCATCCGGGGTAACGGGCGTGCGGGTCCGTGAGCCGTTCGCAGGGTCGGCCGTCACGAACGGTCTCCGTAGTGCGAATATGTGGTCATGAAGGCACGTGTGTTGGTCGTCGACGACGACCCCGCTCTCGCGGAGATGCTCACCATCGTGCTGCGCGGCGAGGGGTTCGACACCGCGGTGGTGGCGGACGGCTCCCGGGCGCTGCCCGCCCTGCGGGAGCTGAAGCCCGATCTCGTGCTGCTCGACCTGATGCTGCCCGGCATGAACGGCATCGACGTCTGCAAGGCGATCCGGGCCGAGTCGGGTGTGCCGATCGTCATGCTCACCGCGAAGAGCGACACGGTCGACATCGTGCTGGGCCTGGAGTCCGGCGCCGACGACTACGTGGTCAAGCCGTTCAAGCCGAAGGAGCTGGTCGCCCGCGTGCGCGCCCGGCTGCGGCGCACCGAGGCCGAGCCGGCCGAGACGCTGACCATCGGTGACCTGGCCATCGATGTGCCCGGCCACGAGGTGACCCGGGAGGGCAAGTCCATCCCGCTCACCCCGCTGGAGTTCGACCTGCTGGTCGCGCTGGCCCGCAAGCCGCGCCAGGTGTTCACCCGCGAGGTCCTGCTCGAGCAGGTCTGGGGCTACCGGCACGCGGCCGACACCCGCCTGGTCAACGTGCACGTCCAGCGGTTGCGCTCGAAGGTCGAGAAGGACCCCGAGCACCCCGAGGTCGTCCTGACCGTCCGCGGCGTCGGGTACAAGGCGGGCCCGCCGTAACAGCGAAATGAAGCGAAGAGTCCTGGCCTTCGTCCGCGCGGTGCTGCGGCTGGCCCCCCGCGCGGGTGCCTACGCCCGCGGTCGCGCCGTCGCGTTCGGCGTGCTGTGGCGGCGGTCGCTGCAGTTCAAGGTGACCGTGTCGACGCTCGCCCTGTCCTCGGCGGTGGGGCTCGTGCTGGGCATGGTGCTGCAGAACCAGATCACCCAGCGGCTCACCGACACCAAGCGGCAGGCCGCGGTCGCGCAGACCCTGCAGGTCGTGCGCACCGCGGAGAACGAGCTGGTCGGCATCAGCGACCAGGACGCGCTGGCCGACCGGCTGCAGAACGCGCTGAAGAAGATCACCAGCAGCTCGTCGGAGGACCAGGGCACCGCGGCGTCGGCGGCCGGCGCGTTCGAGCCGGTGCTGACCGCGGGCGGGGAGGACTCGACCGACTCGGCCGGCCCGATCACGAAGGTGCCGGACGGCCTGCAGCGGTTCGTCGAGAACAACCAGGTCGCCTGGCAGATCAACACCGACACCGACGCGGACGGCACCCGCACCACCCACCTGATCGTCGGCGCGCCGGTCACCAGCACCGGCCGCCCGATCCAGCTGTACCTGCTGTTCCCGATGACCGCGGAGCAGAGCACGGTCCAGACGGTGCAGAACACGCTGCTGGTCGGTGGCCTGGTGCTGCTCGCGCTGCTGGCCGGCATCGCGAACCTGGTCACCCGCCAGGTCGTGCGCCCGGTGCGGCAGGCCGCGGCGGCCGCGGCCCGGTTCGCGGGCGGTGAGCTGGACGAACGGCTGCCGGTGACGGGCGAGGACGACCTGTCGAAACTCGCCGTGTCCTACAACGAGATGGCCGCGAGCATCCAGCACCAGATCCGGCAGCTGGAGGAGTTCGGCACGTTGCAGCGCCGGTTCACCTCGGACGTCTCGCACGAGCTGCGCACCCCGCTGACCACCGTGCGGATGGCGGCGGACGTGCTGCACGCCTCGCGTGAGCAGTTCCCCGCCGGCCTGGCCCGGTCCACCGAGCTGCTGGTCGACGAGCTGGACCGGTTCGAGGCGCTGCTCGGCGACCTGCTGGAGATCAGCAGGCTGGACGCCGGTGTCGAGGAGCTGGCGGCCGAGTTCATCGACGTGTCGTCGATCGCGCGGCGGGCGGTCGAGCAGGTGCGGGTGATCGCGGGCAACGCGGAGACCGAGATCGAGCTGGAGCTGCCGGAGGAGGAGACGCTCGCCGAGATCGACGCGCGGCGCGTCGAGCGGATCCTGCGCAACCTGCTGGCCAACGCGGTCGACCACAGCGAGGGCAACCCGGTGCGGCTCACGCTGGCGGCGAACGAGCACGCCGTGGCGATCACGGTGCGGGACCACGGTGTCGGCCTGCGGCCCGGTGAGGCGGACCTGGTGTTCAACCGGTTCTGGCGCGCGGACCCGTCCCGCAACCGCCGCACCGGCGGCACCGGCCTGGGGCTGGCGATCAGCCACGAGGACGCGCGCCTGCACGGCGGTCAGCTGGAGGCGTGGGGCGCGCCGGGGCAGGGGGCGTGCTTCCGGCTGACGCTGCCGCGCAAGCAGGGCGAGCCGTTCGAGGAGAGCCCGCTGCCGCTGGTGCCGGACGACGCGCCGGCGACCAACGGCCACCTGCAGGTCGGGCTGCCCACCGAGTACACGATCACGATCGGCGAGATGCGCAAGGAGGACGTGTGAAGCTCCTGCCGCGGCTGTTCGCCCTGCTGGCCTGTCTCGTGCTGGCCGCCGGTTGCGCGAACGTCCCCGAGGAGTCGCAGCCCGTCGCCGTTCCGCAGCAGGAGCTGGGGCAGCCGGTCAACCCGGACGTGCCGCAGCCGGCGAAGGACCTGGACGCGTTGACCGTCGTCCGCGACTTCGTCCGCGCGAGCGCCCAGCCGATCAGCAACAACGCCGCCGCGCGCATGTACCTCGACGAGGCCGCGGGCAAGGCGTGGACGCCCGGCAAGGTCATCACGATCATCGACGACGTGTTCGCGACCGTCCCGGCGAGCGGCGCGGACACCACGGCGAACCCGAACGAGGTCAACGTCGTGCTGCGCGGCACCGGCCTGGGCACGCTGCGTGAGGACGGCGCGTTCATCTCGCTGCGCACGCCGGTCGAGCTGAAGCTGCTGGTGCGGCGGCAGTCCGACGGGCAGTGGCGGATCACGAACCCGCCGCCGAACCTGGTGATGCCCTACAGCGACTTCACCGCGAACTACGTGCGGGTTCAGGCGTTCTTCTTCGCGCAGGACTCGAACACGGTGGTGCCGGACCTGCGGTACGTGGCGGGCAAACCGCAGACCGGGCTGGCCGGGCGCGTGGTCGGGCTGCTGCTGGCCGGGCCGTCGGCCAGCCTGGCCGGGGCGGTGCGGAACCTGCTGCCGGAGGACGCGAACACCGAGGGCAACGTGACGACCGCGCCGGACGGTGCGCTCGTGGTGCCGCTGACCGGGGTGGCGGACCAGACGGCGGACGTGCGGCGGCTGATCGCGGCGCAGATCGTGCTGTCGTTGCAGTCGGTGACGACGAACCGGGTGCGGCTGTTGTCCGACGGTGCGCCGCTGGTGGACGGGCACGAGGACTGGGTGCCGAGCGACCTGCCGTCCTACACGGCGCTGGCGTCGCCGAGCGCGGACCAGCCCGGGCTGGTGACGGTGAACGGGCGGGTGCGGTCGCTGGGTGACGGTTCGCTGATCTCGGGTCCGGCCGGGCAGGGCAGCGGTTACCAGGTGGCGAGCGCGGCGCAGTCGATCGACGGCCGTCAGCTGGCGATCGTCGAGTACGCCGATGGGCGGCAGCGGTTGCGGGTGGGCCAGTTCGGGCGGGAGGCCGCGGCGGTCGACCTGGCTGGCGCGACGATGACCCGGCCCACCTGGCGGCCCACGGCCACGGCGGACGGTTCGGGCGAGGTGTGGACCGTCGTGGACGGGCAGACGGTGGTCCGCGCGCTGCGGACGCCGGACGGCAGCTGGGTGCCGCAGGTGGTGAACGCGGACGAGATCCTCCAGGTGGGGCCGATCAGCGTGCTGCGGTTGTCCCGGGACGGCGCGCGGGCGGCGGTGGTCGCCGGCGGGCAGCTGCTGGTGGCGTCCGTGGTGCGCACCCAGGACTCGGTGACGCTGCGCGCGCCGCGGATCCTGCAGGGCGGCACGCTGGGCGGGGTCGTGGACGTCGACTGGCTCAGCCAGGACACCCTGGTCGCCGCGACGACCATGCCGTCACAACCGGTGGTCAAGATCCCGATCGACGGCCTGCGGCTGGACCCGTTCAACATCTCGAACCTGACACTCCCGGTCCACGCGATCACCGCCGCACCGGGCCGGTCGATAGTCGTGGCGGACGACGGAGGCCTCTGGACAGCCTCCGACGTGGGCGAGGTGTGGCGCCCACACCCCCACAGCTTCGGCGGCAACGCGTCACCGTTCTACCCGGGCTGAACTTTTGCCGGGCCGAACGGCTGGCGGCGCTGTGGGGGATGTGGCGGAGGTGCTTGGGCGGGGCGCGTCTGCGGGCAGGGCGGGTCGCGCTCATCCGGATCCCGCTGCTCTGGAGTATTGCCGCAGGTACTTGGGCTGGGCGAGCGCGCCGACATCCGGCCGGCGGATCGCGTCCGCCCGGGCTGAGCCTGTCCGGTAGAACGGCCGGCGGCGTTTCTGGAGCAGGCGCCAGTTGTGTTCGGATCGGGGGTTTCTACCCGGGCAGCGGCGGCTCGCCATCACCCCGGGGCGTTTTCGTCGTTCTGGATCACCTGCCGGCGTGCTGGGCGCGAGCACGTCGGTGTCGGCCTGGGGGTGCCGTTCTGCCCGAGCTGGGTCTGCCCTGGCAAAACGCTCGGCCGCGCTCACCCGGGGACGATCCCGCCGATCACGCGCCGGGGCGCTAGTGCTCGGCGAGCGGATCGCCGTTCTGCCCGGGCTGAGCCGGCCCGGGCAGAACGGCGGGTCGCGTCACCGGGGGATGATCTCGCCGCTCTGGATCACGTGCCGGAAGTGCTTCGGCTCGGCGAGTGCGCCGATGTCGGCCAGCGGGTCGCCGTCCACCACCAGCAGGTCGGCGAACGAACCCGGCCGCAGCGTGCCGATCTCGCCCGCCATGTTCACCAGCTCCGCGGCCACCGTCGTGGCGGAACGGATGATCTCCAGCGGCGACTGCACCTCGGCCCGCAGGCGGAACTCGTGGTTCTGGTGCCGGTGCATCCCGCCCAGCAGGTCCGTCCCGTACACGATCCGCACGCCACCCCGCGCGGCCCGCTCCAGCGCGGCCAGCCCGGCGCCCAGCACCTCGTCGACCTTGCGCCAGCTCGCCTCGGGCAGCCCGAACTCGCGGCCCTCCTGCTTGAGCGCCCAGTACGTGACCAGCGTCGGGACCAGGAACGCGTCGTGCTCGCGGAACAGCTCCACGCTGCGGTCGTCGATCAGGTTGCCGTGCTCGATCGACCGCACACCCAGCTCCAGCGCCCGGTTCACGGCCCGCGCGGTGTAGGCGTGGGCGGCGACGTAGCGGTTCGCCGCCTCCGCCTCCTCCACGATCGCACGCAGCTCGTCGGCCGAGTACTGGGTCGAGTCGATGCGGTCGGTGGGCGAGGCGACCCCGCCGGAGGCCATCACCTTGATGTGGTGGGCGCCCTTGCGCAGCTCGTCCCGCGCTGCCTCGCGCACCGCGTCCACCCCGTCCGCGATCCGGCCCAGCCCGGCGCAGCACGGGTGGTCGTCGTGCACGCGGGTGCCGCGGTTGCGGTTGTCGCCGTGCCCGCCGGTCTGGCTCAGTGCCCGCCCGCAGAACAACAGCCGCGGCCCGCGGAACAGCCCTTCGGCCTGCGCGTCGGCCAAGCCGTAGTCGGCGCCGGACGCGTCCCGCACCGTGGTGAACCCGCGGTCCAGCATCCGGCCCATGGTGTGGGCGCTCTGCAGGGCCACGTAGGACGGTGCGGTGGACGGCAGCGAGCCCAGGTCCGCGGTCGAGGCGGTGACGTGCACGTGCGCGTCGATCAACCCCGGCAGCACCACCGCGCCGCGCACGTCCTCGATCCGGGCGTCCCCCGCGCTCAGGCCGCGGCCGGTCTCGGCGATGCGGCCGTCCGCGCACCGCAGGTCGCCCTCGGTGTACTCACCCGTCTCCGGATCCAGCAGGGTCGCGTTGCGCAGCAACAGGTTCCCGCTCATCGTGCGTCCACCACCTTCCGCAGGGCCGGGACGGCCAGCGGCGCCAGCTCCACCGCCGCGGCCACCGACGCCTCGTCGTACTTTCCTTCCGCGTCGAGGATGTTCAGGGCGCCCAGCGTCCGGCCGTCGTCGACGACCGGCACGTTGATCACCGCGCCGCAGCCGAGCGATTCGATCAGCCCGGCGTCGGCGAACACCGCCCGCACCGCGTCGCGGTCGGCGCCCAGGTAGGGCTGCTGCAGCTCGACGCACTGCCGGAGCCAGCCCGCGGAGATCTCCACGGTCTTCTCCCCACCGACCGGGTACTGCTCGGGGTGGTTGCTGTAGACGCGGCGCATCGCGCGGCGCTCGGGGAACCAGGCGAGCACGGTGAACAGCCGTGCGCCGACGGCTTCCGCCACTCGTTCTTCCACTGTGGACAGATCGGTCACTTGGTCATCTCCTTCGTGGCGGCGACGGGCGCGCCCTCCTCGGTCAGTTCCTCCAGCGAGCGCCCGGCCGTGGACAGGCCGAACACCATCACGCACAGCACGCCGATCGCGAGCACCGCGGTGGTCAGGCCGAACACCCCGCCGAACCCGAGGCTCGCCGCGAAGACGCCGATGATCGAGGGCGCGAGAATGCTGCCGACGCGGCCGAACGCGCTGGACAGGCCGGTTCCGGTGGCGCGGATCCAGGTCGGGAACACCTCGGGCGTGTAGGAGTAGACGCCGGCGTAGGTGCCGTTGAGGAAGAACGACAGCACGGCGCCGGCCAGCGTGATCGACCACGGCGCGTTCATCTGGCTGAGCCAGAACGCACTCACCGCGGAGCCGGTCAGGTACAGCGCGATGGTGTGCTTGCGGTCGAGGCGTTCGGACAGCCAGGCGGCGGAGAAGTACCCGGGCACCTGGGCGAGGTAGATGATGATCGAGAACTCGAAGCTCTTGGTCACCGTGATGCCGCGTTCGATCAGCAGCGTCGGGATCCACGAGAAGAAGCCGTAGTACGAGAACGTGATGACGAACCAGACCGCCCAGATCACCGCGGTGCGACGCGCCATCTTGCGGCTCCACAGGAACTTCAGCGCGGTGAACAGGCCGACCTTCGGCGTCCTGGTGAGCGGTTCGGTGACCGATTCCGGTACCGGCGGCAGGGGTTTGCCGGTGGCCTTCTCGACGTCCCGCTCGATCTTCGCGACCACCCGTTCGGCTTCTTCGGCGCGGCCCTGGGTGAGCAGGAACCGCGGCGACTCCGGCAGCGAACGACGCCACCACAGCAGCAGCACGATCGGCAGCGCGGTGATCACCTGCGCGATGCGCCAGCCCTCGGGCAGCGTGGACACCACGAACCGGCCGAGCAGCGCGGCCGCGACGAACCCGAACGAGAAGAACCCGGCGAGCGCCCCGACGAACCAGCCGCGCCGCTTGGCCGGCACGAACTCGGACAGGAACGGCGCGATGATCGCGCTTTCCGCCCCGGCCCCGGTACCGGCCAGCACCCGCGCCGCCAGGAAGACCTCGTAGTTCGGCGCGAACGCGGCGACCACCGAGAAGACCGCGTAGAAGGCGAGCGCGTACATCATGACCTTCTTGCGGCCGATGCGGTCGCCGAGCAGGCCGGCCGCGATCGCGCCGAAGAGGAACCCGAACGGGGTGGCCGAGCCGATGAGGCCGAGTTCGCCGTTGCTCAGGCCCCAAGCCTCCTTCGCGCTGGGCAGGAGGAACGCGACGACGGCCGAGTCCATGCCGTCGAAGGTGTAGCCGAGCCCGCCGATCAGCAGGAGGAGGTAGTGCGGACGGCTCAGCGGGAGCCGGTCGAGTCGTGCCAGCAGGGTCATGACACGCCTTCCGTTGAGGTGGGGGAGGGATGGTCGGGTCAACATAAACTGCAAATCGGAGGAACTGCAATACGCTTTGCATGTCTGTAACACCTTTCAGGTGGGATACGGTGTGCGCGGCAGGAGGGCTGGCGGTGGCGGACGAGGGTCTCGAGGAGTGGCTGCGCGAGCGGATGCCGCCGCGGGGGTTGCGGCCGAAGTCCGCGGCGGTGGTCGACGTGCTGGTCTCGCAGCCCAGGCAGGCGTCGTTCGGTTCGACGAGTGACCTGGCCCGGCTGGCCGGGGTCAACGTCGCGACGGTCACCCGGACGGCGCAGGCGCTCGGGTTCGCCGGCTGGCCCGCGTTGCAACAGGAGTTGCGGGCGCGGTACCTGTCGTCGTTGAGCGCGCCCCAGGTCGCCGAAGAGCACCACAGCGCCGGCTCGCCGGCGTCCGCGTCGTTGCGGCGCGACCTCGACAGCCTGGCCCTGGTGAACCGGCGTTTCGACGAGGACGAGATCCGCGCGGTCGCGGAAGCGGTGGCCGCGGCCCGGCGGACGACGGTC
Organism: Amycolatopsis thermalba; assembly: GCF_023376025.1. Taxonomy (NCBI): domain Bacteria; kingdom Bacillati; phylum Actinomycetota; class Actinomycetes; order Pseudonocardiales; family Pseudonocardiaceae; genus Amycolatopsis; species Amycolatopsis thermalba. The sequence goes on along the minus strand of NZ_CP091196.1, from coordinate 6,581,353 downwards.
ATCGCGGACGGCAGCTACGCCGCCGTCGGCATCGCCTTCGCGCACAACGCACGCCTGGCCGGGTACGACGTGCACGCGGTGACCGCGGGGGACGCCGAACTGGCCAACGCCACGGCGAAGCTCACCGCCGACGACGTCCTGGTGGCGATCAGCTTCTGGCGGCTGTACGAGAGCACCGTCCGCGCGGCGAACGAGGCCCATGACCGGGGCGCGCGGGTGTTCGCGATCAGCGATGCCGCGAGCCCGGCCCTGGCGGGTGCCGCCGAGCGGGTGTTGATGGTTCCGGCCGAGGGGTCACCTTCTTTCCGTCGTTGACCGCGGGAATGGCCCTGGTGCAGGCGATCGTGGCCCAGCTGGCCGCGGTCGATCCGCAGCGCACGAACAGTTCCATCGAGGCGGCCGAGGCGATGTGGTCCCGTTTCGAGTTGCTGCACCGCCGGCCCGTGAGCAGCCGCCACCCGCAGGGCGGTTGAGCGGGTGTTGTCTTCGGGGGTGGGCGGTTGTCGCCTGGGGTTTGGGCGGTTGCCGCTTTCGGGCTGGGTTGTTGCAGCCTTTGGGGTGGTTGATCGGCTGTTGCCTCTTGGGGTCGGCGAGTGGCGGCCGCTGGTGCCTCCGGGACCGTTGCCTACTGCCTGCCCGTCACTAGCCGGCACCCGGCCGGGCGGCCGCCGCCCTCCAGGCGGGGAGGGTGTCGCCGCCACCACGACGGTTGGGCACCGCCGTTGCGCGGCTGATCCCGCCGTTGGGGCGGCTGATCCCGCCGTTGGGGCGGCTGATCCCGCCGTTTGGCGCTGCCGCCGCCGCACGTTCGTGCGCGGTGTTACCCGTGCCCGGTGGAGCGTGCTCGCCACGGGTGACGGACGGCGAGTCTTTCGGTCAGCTCGCTGACGTCAGTACCAGTGCTGCGCTCACCTCCCAGCCCGCGGAGGCGAGCGTCCGGGTGCAGGCGGCGATCGTCGCGCCGGTGGTGATCACGTCGTCGAGCAGGACGACCGGTGTGCGGGGTGGTGGGTGGCCCCGTGGATCGAGCCGGAGGCGGCCCGCGAGGTTCTGGGCCCGTTGGTCGCGGTCGAGCCCCACCGCGTCCCGGGCGCGCGACGACAAGCCCAGCGCCGGGGCGACGGCGGCCGCATGGCCTGCCAGGGCCAGGTGTGCGGCGCACCGGCGGGCCAGGCGGAGAAGGTGCGCGCCACCTCGTCGCCGGGACGCCGAGCGGCGGGACGGCGCCGGGACCAGCCACCACGTGCCGTCCGGGGCTGCCCTGGCCTCGGGGAGATGGGGCAGGGCGCCGGCCAGTGCGCGGCCCAGCGGATCGGCCAGGTCGCGCCTGCCGCGCTCCTTGTAGGCCAGCACCAGGCGGCGCGGGGTGCCGCCGTAGGGAGCCAGCGCGTAGACCGGCACCCCGGCCGCCCCGCGGGGCGCCGGGTGCGGGCGCGCGAGTTCGAGCAGGCAGGCCGCACAGCAGGCGGCGCCGGCCACGCCGCAGCCGGCGCACAGCGCGGGGAGGAGCAGGTCGAGGGCAAGGGTTCCGAGGTTCATGCGGAGAGTGTGCGGAGGGGGACCGACAGTTCCGGGCGCTCCGGCGACCAGCGGAGGGGATTAGATCAAATGGAGCAACGGCCGCGCCGCTGGCAGCGGTGGGGCGGTGGGTGGTGGTCGCCTGGTCCTGGGCTTGGAGGTGGGGCCGGTGGCTGCGTCGGTCCTGGGCTTGGAGGTGGGGCGGTGGCTGCGTCGGTCAGGGGCGGGAGGTGAGGTGGTGGCGGCGTGGCTCAGGGTGGGGCGCTGGTCGCGCGCCTGGGGCTTGGGGCGGGGCGGTGGCTGCGCCGTTCCGGGTTGTGAGGCGGGGGCGGTAGTCGTGGCGCCAGGCGCGGAGATGGGGTGGCCGCGCGTCGCTCACTCCTTGAACGGCGATCAGCGCCCGGCGGCCCAACCCTGCTTCACCCAGCCGGGCGCACCTCGCCGGGAACGCGGGGCCCCTGCCGGCCGTTGTCCGGACATGAGGCCCTGGAACGCCGGAGCGGCTCACGCGCAAGCGTCCGGGGGAGTGCTGCGGCCGGAACGCGGTCTCGTCACCCACGGGCCGGGACGCCGGAGAACGGCGCAATGTCAAGGTGAAAACCGGTCGCGCGGCCTGCTCCGAACGGAGCAGCAGGTCAACGCGCCTGGACGGGTTCAGACGCGCACCGTCACCACTTCCCGATCCGTGACATCCCCCGGCTCGGGGGGTTTTGTGATCCGCGTTACCGCGCTAGCGTGCTGCGCTATAGCAAGTCCCGCCGGCAGGGAGGTGAACAGCCGATGACCCTGGCGCCGACGGAAGATTGACCCCCGGTTCTGCCATCAGACCGGTCGGGCGGGAGCGGCGTCGGCGCCGATCCATCGATAGAGCTCTCGAACTCATTCCGCAATGAGGGAGGTCGTGTATGGAAATCGTCGTCAAAGGCCGTAACGTCGAGGTGCCGGATCACTACCGCACACACGTCGGTGACAAGCTCGAGCGCCTGGAGCGCTACGACAAGAAGGTCTACCGCTACGAGGTCGAGCTGTTCCACGAGCCCAACCGCAGGCAGCTGAAGAACTGCCAGCGGGTGGAGATCACCGGCCGGGGCAAGGGTCCGGTCGTCCGGGCCGAGGCCACCGCGGGTGACTTCTACGCCGCCCTCGACACCGCCCTGAACAAGCTCGAAAACCGCCTCCGCAAGATGCACGACCGCCGGCGCGTCCACTACGGCCGCCGCTGCCCGGAATCCGTCGCCGAAGCGACGTCGAACGCCATCGCGGCGGGAGCGATGCCGGCCACCGGCCGCGCGTCCACCGCAGTGCTCGAGGCGCCCGCTCCCGCGGCCGAAGAGGTCGGCACCGCCCTCCCGGAGGACATCGAGCTGCCCACCCAGCAGCGCTGGGACGACGAGGCCGAACACCTCCCCGGCCGGATCGTCCGGGAGAAGCACCACTCCGCCAAACCCATGACCATCGACCAGGCCCTCTCCGAGATGGAGCTGGTCGGACACGACTTCTACCTCTTCAACGACGTCGAAGCCGGCGTCCCGAGCGTCGTCTACCGGCGCAAGGGCTTCGCCTACGGCGTGATCCGCCTCGACCACTAGCGGCGTCCGAAAACGGCCCGCGCGCCCGGAGTGCGCGGGCCGTTTCGCGCATGTACGCACGTTGCGTGCGCCGACGCGCGCTCCTTCCCTACGATGGAGGGTGCGCACGGCCCGCACCACGGGCCGGACAGGGTGTCGGAGACGGCGCGGTCCAGGGACAGAGCCTGGGTGCGTCCCAACAGCTAGTGAGGTCGACCGGATGGTTCTCAACCGCCTGCTGCGTGCGGGCGAGGGCAAGATGATCAAGCGGCTGCGCAACATCGCCGAACACATCAACACCCTCGAAGACGAGGTGAAGGACCTCACCGACGACGAGCTGCGCGGCAAGACCGCCGAGTTCCGCGAGCGGCACGACGGCGGGGACGGCGAGTCGCTGGACGACCTGCTGCCCGAGGCGTTCGCGGTGGCCCGCGAGGCCGCCCTGCGGGTGCTCGGCCAGCGCCCCTACGACGTCCAGCTGATGGGTGGCGCGGCACTGCACCTCGGCCAGGTCGCCGAGATGAAGACCGGTGAGGGCAAGACCCTGACCTCGGTCATGCCGGTGTACCTGAACGCGATCTCCGGCAAGGGTGTCCACGTCGTCACCACCAACGACTACCTCGCCAAGCGCGACTCGGAGTGGATGGGCCGCGTGCACCGCTTCCTCGGTCTCGAGGTCGGCGCGATCCTGTCCGAGATGACGCCGGCGGAGCGCCGCAAGGCCTACCACGCCGACATCACCTACGGCACGAACAACGAGTTCGGCTTCGACTACCTGCGCGACAACATGGCGTGGAGCCTGGACGACTGCGTGCAGCGCGGCCACAACTTCGCCATCGTCGACGAGGTCGACTCGATCCTGATCGACGAGGCGCGGACGCCGCTGATCATCTCCGGCCCGGCCGAGCAGTCGGCCCGCTGGTACGTCGAGTTCGCCCGCATGGCGCCGCTGATGAAGCGCGACACGCACTACGAGGTCGACGAGCGCAAGCGGACCGTCGGTGTCACCGAGAAGGGCGTCGCCTTCATCGAGGACCAGCTCGGCATCGACAACCTGTACGAGTCGGCGAACACCCCGCTGGTCGGGTACCTGAACAACGCGCTCAAGGCCAAGGAGCTGTACAAGCGCGACAAGGACTACATCGTCCGCAACGGCGAGGTCCTCATCGTCGACGAGTTCACCGGCCGCATCCTGGCCGGCCGTCGCTACAACGAGGGCATGCACCAGGCGATCGAGGCCAAGGAAGGCGTCGAGATCAAGGCGGAGAACCAGACTCTCGCCACGATCACGCTGCAGAACTACTTCCGCCTCTACGACCGCCTCTCCGGCATGACCGGTACCGCCGAGACCGAGGCCGCGGAGTTCCACCAGACCTACAAGCTGGGTGTGGTGCCGATCCCGACCAACCGGCCGATGGTCCGCAAGGACCAGCCGGACCTGATCTACAAGACCGAAGAGGCCAAGTTCGAGGCGGTCGCCGAGGACATCGCCGAGCGGCACGCCAAGGGGCAGCCGGTGCTGGTCGGCACCACCAGCGTCGAGAAGTCCGAGTACCTGTCGAAGCTGCTGGTCAAGCTGAACGTGCCGCACGAGGTGCTGAACGCGAAGTACCACGACCGCGAGGCGCTGATCATCGCTCGCGCCGGCCGCAAGGGCGCGGTCACGGTCGCCACCAACATGGCCGGCCGCGGTACCGACATCGTGCTGGGCGGCAACCCGGACATCATCGCCGACGAGCGGCTGCGCGAGCGCGGCCTGGACCCGGTCGAGAACTCCGCCGAGTACGAGTCGCTCTGGCCGAAGGTGCTCGAGGAGGTCAAGGCCGAGGTCAAGGCCGAGGCCGAGGAGGTCCGCGAGGCCGGCGGCCTGTACGTGCTGGGCACCGAGCGGCACGAGTCCCGCCGCATCGACAACCAGCTGCGTGGCCGCTCCGGGCGTCAGGGCGACCCCGGTGAGTCGCGGTTCTACCTGTCGCTCGGCGACGAGCTGATGCGCCGGTTCAACGCGGTGATGGTCGAGCGGGTCATGACGACCATGCGGCTACCCGACGACATGCCGATCGAGCACAAGATGGTGTCGCGGGCCATCAAGAGCGCTCAGACGCAGGTCGAGCAGCAGAACATGGAGATCCGCAAGAACGTCCTCAAGTACGACGAGGTCATGAACCAGCAGCGCAAGGTGATCTACGCCGAGCGCCGCCGCGTGCTGGAGGGCGAGGACCTCTCTGAGCAGATGCAGCACATGCTGGTCGACGTGCTCACCGCCTACGTCGAGGGCGCCACGTCCGAGGGTTACGCCGAGGACTGGGACCACGAGAAGCTGTGGACCGCGCTCAAGCAGCTCTACCCGGTGTCGGTGAGCTGGGAAGAGCTGATGGAGGAGCACGAGGACCTCAGCGCCGAGGTGCTCCGGGACGCGCTGGTCGAGGACGCGAAGGCGGCCTACGCCCGGCGTGAGGCCGACATCGACGGCCGCGTCGGCGAAGGCGCGATGCGCCAGCTGGAGCGGCAGGTGCTGCTGTCGGTGATGGACCGCAAGTGGCGCGAGCACCTCTACGAGATGGACTACCTCAAGGAGGGCATCGGCCTGCGGGCCATGGCGCAGCGCGACCCGCTGATCGAGTACCAGCGCGAGGGCTTCGACATGTTCAACGCCATGCTGGACTCGCTGAAGGAGGAGGCCGTCGGCTTCCTGTTCAACCTGCAGGTCGAGGCGGCGCAGCCCCAGGAGGCGACTCCGGCCGCGGCCGCGCCGGCGCAGGCGGCGGCTGGGCGGCACGCGCAGCCGGTGCCGCCGCAGCAGACCGAGCCGGCGCGCCCCGCGGTGCCGAACGCGCTGCGCGGCAAGGGGCTCGGCAACGAGAACCCGCAGCAGGGCCTGACGTTCTCCGGCCCGGCCGAGCAGGGCGGCGTGCAGTCCCGCGGGACGGCGACGGCGTCCTCGGACGGCCAGGGCGCGGCGGGCACGCGGCGGGAGCGTCGCGCGGCGGCTCGGACGCAGGCGAAGAAGACGAAGAAGCGTCGCTGAGCTGGGTCTTTCGCGGGGGCCGGTGCCGGATGGTGCCGGCCCTTCGTGCTTGGGGTTCCGTTTCGCGGTGTGCCTCGCCCCTGCTGGGCGGGGTGGAGTCCCACGGGGCGGCGGTTCGGCAGGCGGGGAAGAAGCGCCACCGCCCGGGTGCCCACGGGCATCCGGGCGGTCTGCCAGTTGCTGCCGGCTCCACCCGGCAGCGTTGCTCACCAAGCACCGGCGGCGCCGGGAGGCCGGTCCGCGAACGAACCGGCCTCCGGCCCCGCAACCGCGCAGGTCAGCGGTGTCGCTGCGGCTGCACCACCGTGAAGAACCCGCACCGCCAGCCGGCCTCGGAGTGTTCGAACCTGGCCATCACCGCGGTGGCCCGCTGGTCCGCGTGCGCCGTTCCGCAGATCTCGACCGCGCCCGGTGCGCTTTGGCTCGCCCGCACCGAGCGCACCGTGTAGCGCGGGCCCGGCGATGGTGGCACCACCCGCAGGTGCTGGTACATCCTCGGCGTGACCACCGTCCGCAGCTGGCCCGGCGCTCGCCGCCCGGCGCGGACCTCCAGGATCGCCGTCAGGACGGTCCGCGCGTGGCGCAGTTCGAGCGGCTCGCCGGGCCGTCCGCGCATCCGGATCCGCGACGCCCCCGCCTGTCCCGGAATCACGACCGGCGGAGTCGTGCCCCTGTTCGGCTCGTACTGGAGCAGCGTCTGCAGCGTCATCATCAGTCCCCCTCAGTCGAGTCATGCCGCTCTCTAGAGCGGCAGTCCCGGGAGAACCGGACAGCCGTGGCCCGATGGTGTGATCCGGGCCGATAGTGTCGAGTCGTGCTGCGAGGACTGGTGCTCGATTACGCCGGCGTGCTGACCGATCCGGACGCCGCCGAACTGCTCGCTGCCGTCGATGTGCTGCGGGAGCGCGGTATCCGGACCGCACTACTGTCCAATGCGGATGGTGGCGCCGGTCGCGGGCACCTCGCCCGGCACTTCGACGCGTTCGTCTTCTCCGGCGAGGTCGGCATCGCCAAACCGGATCCGCGCGTCTTCCGCCTCACCGCCGAACGCCTCGGCCTCCCCACGACCGGATGCGTCATGGTCGACGACTCCCGCGCCAACGTCGACGGCGCTGCCGCGGCCGGAATGGTCGGCGTGCACCACACCTCGGTCGCCGGCACCCTCGCCGAACTCAGCGCGTTGTTCCCCGCCTGACCAGCTCGAAGCACAGCACGGCCGCGGCCGCGGACACGTTCAGCGACTCGACCTCGCCCGGCATCGGGATCGACAGCCATCCCGTCACCAGCGCGGCGACCTCGTCGCTCACCCCCGCCGTCTCCCCGCCCAGCACGAACGCCGCCCGCTCCGGCAACGACGCCTCGAACAGCGACGGACGGCCTTGTGCACCAAGTGCATACAATCCGTATCCCGCCTCGACCAGCATCGACGCGGCTTCGGCGGCCGTCGCGCAGCGAAGGACCGGCGCCCGGAACGCCACCCCCGCCGAAGCCTTCACAACCAGCGGATCCAGCGCCGCCACCCCTCGCCGCGGCACGACGATCCCGCCGAGCCCGGCCGCCGTCGCGGTGCGCAGGATCATCCCGACGTTCGCCGGGGTGGTGATGCCGTCGAGCAGCAGCACCCGGGCCGGCGCGTCGGCCAGCGCGGCGCTCAGCGGTCGCATCCGGGGCGCGACCACGTCCGCCAGCACGCCCTGGTCCTGCTTGCCGTTGCCGGCCAGCACCTTCACCCGGTGCGCGCTCGCCCGCTGCACCGGCACCCCCGCGGCCCGCGCGGCCCGCTGGATTTCCGCCGCGGCCGGGCCGCGGGCGGTGTCGGCGAGGATGACCTTGTCCACCCGCAGCTCCGGGTCGTCCAGGGCTTCCAGGACCGGTTTGCGCCCGTAGACGGTGAGGAATCGGTCTTTGGGGGAGACGGTCGTTTCACGCACGAGCACAAGTACACCAGCTTGTGTCAGGATCGCGTCATGCCCGACCGTCTTTCCGCCCTCGACGCGTCGTTCCTCTACCTGGAGGACGCCACGACGCCGATGCACGTGGGCGGGGTGGCCGTGTTCGAGCGCCCGCGGGACGGGTTCGACCACGCGCAGGTGCTGTGCCTGATCCAGCAGCGCCTCGGCTATCTGCCGCGCTACCGCCAGCGCGTGGTCAGCGTGCCCGGTCACCTCGCGCGCCCGGTCTGGGTGGACGACGTCGACTTCGACCTCAACTACCACGTCCGCCGCTCCGCGCTGCCCGCCCCGGGCACCGACGACCAGCTGTACGACCTGGTCGCCCGCCTGATGGCGCGCACGATGGACCACGAGCGCCCGCTGTGGGAGGCCTACTTCGTCGAGGGCCTCGAAGGCGACCGGATCGCGCTGGTCACCAAGACCCACGAGTCCGTCGTGGACGGCAGCGGCACCGTCGAGCTGGGACAGCTGATCCTCGACACCACGCCGCAGGCGTGCGAGCCGTTCGAGGACACCTGGGTGCCGCGGCGCCCGCCCAGCGCCACCCAGCTGGTGCTCGACGCGGTCAGCGAGACGGTCCGTCGTCCGGGTGAACTCGTCGAGAACGTGCGCGACGTGGTGAGCGACCTGACCGCGACCGCCGACAAGGTCACCGACGCCGTGGGCGGGGTCGCCGCCGCGTTGCACCGCGTCCTGCAGCCGGCGCCGTCCGGGCCGCTCAACCGGCACGTCTCCGGCGGGCGGGTGTTCGCTGTGGTCCGCACGCGCCTGGAGGACTACCGCAAGGTCCGCGCCGAGCACGGCGTCACGGTCAACGACATCGTCCTGGCCGCGATCACCGGCGCGCTGCGCGAGTGGCTGCTTTCCCGCGGCGAGGGCGTGTCGGAGGCCACCACCGTGCGCGCGCTGGTGCCGCTGGCCGTGCTCGAACCGGACACCGTCGAATTCTCCCCGGCCGGCCTGGTCAACAACCAGGTCGAGCCGTACCTGGTGGACCTGCCGGTCGGCGAGCCCAACCCGGTCCTGCGGCTGCAGCACATCAGCCACACGCTGCGCGCGCACGCCGACTCCGGCCGCTCGGTCGCCGCGCGCGCCATGCTCAAGGTGGGCGGGTTCGCCCCGGCGACCATGCACGCACTGGCCGCGCGCGCGGCCGGGGCGTTCTCCGGGCGGATCTTCAACCTGCTGGTCATCAACTCGCCGGGGCCGCAGGTACCGTTGTACGCCGGGCAGGCGAGGATGACCGAGATGTTCCCGGTGATCCCGCTGGCGCGCAACCAGGCGCTGGCCATCGGGGTCACGTCCTACCACGGCGGCGTCTACTTCGGACTGAACGGTGACCGCAAGGCGCTGTCCGATGTGGACGTCCTCGCGGGCATGATCGAGGATTCGCTGGAAGAGCTGAAGGGTGCGAGCTGGTGAGGGTCTACCTTCCGGGCACGATCGGAATGCTGCGCAGGCTGGTGGCGGACGGCAGGCTGCAGCCGCCCGGCGGGACGGGGTTCGCCCTCACCCCGGCGCTGCGCGAGTCCTACCTCAGCGGGGACACCGAGGAGCTGGAGTACGTCGCGCTGCTGGACGCGGCGCGCGCGTCGCTGCGGCTGATCGGCGCCGCGGAGGATGACGCCAAGGAGCTGCCGCGCCGGGTGGTGATCTCGGTCGACGTCGACAACGCGACCCCGCGCCCGGACCTGGACGCGCCGGTGGTGAAGCTGTCCGGGCCGATCAGCTACGAGGACGTGGCCGCCGTGCACGTCGACGCGGAGGAGGCCGAAGAGGCGGTGCGAGCGGCCGCCCGGGTCATCGACGCGGCCGACCTCGGCGACCCGGACGCGGAGTTCGTCCTGGGCGAGGCCGAGGACCACGAACTGGCCTGGTACGCGCCTCAGGAGCTGCCGTTCCTCCTCGACCTGCTCTAGCGTTGGGGGCAGGCCAAAAGCCCCGTCACAGGAGGTAGGCATGGACGCCATCACGAACGTGCCCGTTCCGGTCAACGAGCCCGTCCGGACCTACGCGCCGGGCAGTCCCGAGCGGGAATCCCTGCAACGCCGGATCGCCGAGCTGGAGGGCGACAAGCACGAGCTGCCGCAGACGATCGGCGGCAGGCGTCGGATGGCCGGCGGCGACACCTTCGACGTCGTCCAGCCGCACGACCACGCGCACGTCCTGGGCACGTCGGCGCAGGCCACGCCCGAAGACGTCGCGGACGCGGTGGCCGCCGCGAAGGAGGCCGCCCCGGCCTGGCGGGAGATGCCGTTCGACGAGCGCGCCGCGGTGTTCCTGCGCGCCGCGGACCTGATGGCGGGCCGGTACCGCGACACGCTCAACGCGGCGACGATCCTCGGCCAGTCGAAGTCGGTGCAGCAGGCCGAGATCGACGCCGCCTGCGAGCTGATCGACTTCCTGCGGTTCAACGTGCACTACGCGCGGCGGATCCTCGCCGAGCAGCCGAACTCGGTGCCGGGCGCGTGGAACCGGATGGACTACCGGCCGCTGGACGGGTTCGTCGTGGCGATCACCCCGTTCAACTTCACCGCGATCGCCGGGAACCTGCCCAGCGCGCCCGCGCTGATGGGCAACACGGTCGTGTGGAAGCCGACGCCGACCCAGCAGCTGGCCGCGCACTACACGATGCAGGTGTTCGAGGAGGCCGGCCTGCCGCCGGGCGTGATCAACCTGGTCACCGGCGACGGGCACGCGGTCAGCGAGGTGGCGCTGGCCGATCCCGGGTTCGCGGGCCTGCACTTCACCGGTTCGACGGCGACGTTCAAGTTCCTGTGGCGGCGGATCGCGGAGAACCTCGACTCCTACGCGAGCTACCCGCGGATCGTCGGCGAGACCGGCGGCAAGGACTTCGTCGTCGCGCACGCCTCGGCGAACCGGGAGAAGCTGCTGGCCGGGCTCGTGCGGGGCGCGTTCGAGTACCAGGGGCAGAAGTGCTCGGCCGCCTCGCGCGCCTACGTTCCGCGGTCGCTGTGGGAGAGCGGGCTGCGGGACGAGCTGGCCGACCTGACGCGGACCGTGAAGTACGGCGACGTCACGGACCTGTCGGTGTTCGGCGGGGCGGTGATCGACGCGCGGGCGTTCGCGAAGCACCGGAAGCTGCTGGACAGCGTGGACGGGGACAACGACCTCCACGTGCTGGTCGGCGGCCACTGCGATGACTCGATCGGGTACTTCGTCGAGCCGACCGTGCTGGTGTCGGCCGATCCGGCGCACACCGCGTTCGCGACGGAGTACTTCGGGCCGATCCTGGCGGTGCACGTCTACGACGACGCGTCCTACGGCGAGATCCTGGAGCTGGTCGACCGGACCTCGCCGTACGCCCTGACCGGCGCCGTGTTCGCCGACGACCGGGCGGCGGTGCAGCAGGCGCACCAGACGCTGCGGTTCGCGGCGGGCAACTTCTACGTCAACGACAAACCGACCGGGTCGATCGTGAGCCAGCAGCCCTTCGGCGGCTCCCGCGGCTCGGGCACGAACGACAAGGCGGGGTCGATGTTCAACCTGCTGCGCTGGACGAGCCCGCGGTCGATCAAGGAGACGTTCGACGCCCCCACGGCGATCGGCTATCCGCACATGGGTTAGCCGTCCGGCCCGGTCGCGGCGCGGACGAGCGCCCGCGTCGCCGGACGCGGCGGGGCCTGCCTCGGACGTCGTGCCGCAGGCTCTCGGGCCGCCACCAGCGCCGATGACCAGAACCGAAACGGCGCGGTCCCGGGAAACCGGAACCGCGCCGTGACTACCGGTCGGTGTCAGCCGCCGATCTTGAACTCGCCCACCTGGTCGGCGGGCGGCGCCTCCACGGTGACCGGGGTGCCCCAGTCGCTGTACTTCATCGTGATCGACGCCTGCTGCGCGTCCGCCGGTGCGCCGACGGCCTTCATCACCGGGCTGAGGTCCTGCGTGACCTGCACCGGCAGCTGGTCGCCGTTGAGCCACAGCTCCACCGGGTACGTGACGTTCATCGACTTCAGCTGCGCCAGCGTCTCCGCGGGCAGACCGGACGCGGCCAGCTCGTCGGCGGCCTTCGCGACCTCGATCGTCACCCAGTAGTGGCTGACCTGCTGCCCGTCGAGCGTGGTCTGCTCGCTGCGGTCGATCCGGCCCGCCTTCTGGATCTGCTCCAGCGTCTTGGACGGGTCGTTCGACTCGGCCTGTTCGAGGCTCGCGCCGAGCGCCTTCGCCGCCTCGCTGCCCGCCGGGAACGTCGCCCACGGCTTGCCACCGGTCGCGGCCTGGGCCTCCTCCGGCAGCTTCAGGTACATCACCTTGTCGACGACGCGCATCTCCTGCATCTGCCCGCCGACGGTCATGGTCACGGCCATCGCGCTGTCCCCGTCGGTGAAGCGGCCCTCACCCGAACCGGTCATCTGCTGACCGGCGATCGAGCCGGAAATGGTGAACTTCGCCGACTGGGCCTGCCCCGTCTTCGCCGACGCCGCCCGGACCAGTTCCTGCACATCGCCGAACAGCGCCGGCCCGGCGTTCCCGCCGCCGGAGCCGGACTGCCCACCACACGCGGTCAGCCCGAGCACCAGCGCCAGGAGGCCGGAGACCAGAGCGGTCTTCTTCATTCGGAAATCCCCTTGATCGGTCCACCCACCCTCGGGTGGCTAACCGGGATATGTCCGAACGGGTCTCCCGCGTTACGCCGTTCAGCCCACCGTCTTCAGATCGCCGACCTGATCCACGGGCGGGGCCGTGACGTTCACCGGCGCGCCCCAGTCGCGGTACTTCATCGTCATCGTGGCGTGCTGCGCCTCGGCGGGCGCGCCCGCCGCCTGCATCAGCGGCGTCAGGTCCTGCGTCACCTGCACCGGCAGCTGGTCGGCGTTGAGCCACACCTCCATCGGGAGGACGGCGCCGGAGTTCTTCAGCTTGTCCAGCACCTCCGGCGGCAGCTCGCCCATCTTGAGCGAGCCGGTGGCCTTCGCGACGTCGATGTTCACCCAGTAGTGGCTGACCTGCTGCCCGTCGAGCGTGGTCTGCTCGCTGCGGGTGATCGTGCCGGCCTGCTGGATCTGCTCCAGCATCTGCGTCGGGTCACCCTGCGCGGCCTGGTCCATGCTCGCGCCGATGGCCTTGCCCGCCTCGCTGTCCTCCGGGATCTTCGCCCACGGCTTGCCGCCCTCGACCGCCTGCGCCGCCTGCTCCGGCGGCAGCTTCAGGTAGAGGACCTTGTCCACGACCCGCATTTCCTGGCTCTGCCCCGCGGCGTTCATCGTCATGGTCATCGCGGGCGAGGGCCCGGTGAACCGGCCTTCCCCGCTGGCGTCCAGCCGCTGGCCGGCCACCGTGCCGGTGAGCGTGAACTTCGCCGTCTGCACCTGGTCGGCCTTGCCGGAGGAGGCCAGCACCAGTTCCTGGGCGGTGCCGAACAGCTTGGGCGGCTCGTTCGCCTGCCCCGAATCGGTGGTGGAACCACAGGCGGTGGTGCCGGCGACCAGCGCCAGCGCACCCGCCAGAAGAGCGATTTTGCGCATGACAAGAATCCCTCAGTCGAATGTCCCCCAAGTGGGTTGTCATCGACCTGAATGCGCAGAACGGGCGGAAATCAAACCTCCATGCCGGCCCGGGAGGCCAGCAGGCGGCGCAGCGACGGCAGGCGGCGCTTGTCCTCGACCTCGTCGAGCATGCAGCCCTGGTCCTCCGGCGGGCCCAGGTGCCCGCAGCCCGGCGGGCACTCCTCGGCCGCCTCGGCGAACTCGTCGAAGGAGGCCACGATGTCGTTCGCGGTGACGTGGGCCAGGCCGAACGACCGCACGCCCGGCGTGTCGATCACCCAGCCGCCGTCGGGCAGCGGCAGCGCGACGGCCGCCACGGAGGTGTGCCGTCCCTTGCCGATCGCGCTGACCTCGCCGACGGCCAGCTCGGCGTCCGGCACCAGCCGGTTCACCAGTGTCGACTTGCCGACCCCGGAGTGGCCGACGAGCGCGGACACCCGGCCGCGCACCGTGGCGGCCAGCGGCAGCGAATCCTCGTCGAAGCGGGTCACCACCGCGGGCACGTCCAGCTCGGCGTAGCGGGACAGCAGCTCGTCCGGGCTCGCCAGGTCGGCCTTGGTCAGGCACAGGACCGGTTGGAGGCCACCGGCGTAGCAGGCCACCAGGCAGCGGTCGATGAACCCGGACCGCGGCGGCGGATCGGCCAGCGCGGTGACGATGAGCAGCTGCTCGGCGTTGGCGACGACGACGCGCTCGAACGGGTCGGTGTCGTCGGCCGTGCGGCGCAGCAGGCTGGTGCGCTCGTCGACCCGGACGATGCGGGCCAGCGTGCCGGGCTCGCCGCTGGTGTCGCCGACCAGGCCGACCTGGTCGCCCACGACGACCGGGGTCCGGCCCAGCTCGCGGGCGCGCATGGCGGTGACCAGACGGCCGGGGTCGCTGTCGATCGCGCAAGTCCAGCGGCCGCGGTCCACCGCGATCACCATCGCCTGGGTGGCGTCGGCGTGGGTCGGGCGGCGCTTGCTGCGCGGGCGCGAACCCTTTCCCGGGCGCACGCGGACGTCGCTTTCGTCCAGATCGCGCCAGTCCCTGCGTGCCAAGCCCCGTGCCCTCCTTCCGAGCACAGATGATCCCCCATTCCGCTCGCCAGTGGCGCGCCACCCGTGTCACGATGGGTTTTCAGGAGCCGGTTCGAAGGAGTTGGGCGACATGTGCGGCCGCTACGCGGCGAAGAAGAACCCGGCCGACCTGGCCCAGGAGTTCGACGCCGTGGACGAGACCGACGGCAAGGCCCGCGAGGCCGACTACAACGTCGCGCCGACCAAGAACGTGGTCACCGTGGTGCAGCGGCACCCGCGCGACGCCGACGGCCAGGTCCTGGAGGACGAGCCCGCCGTGCGCAGCCTGCGCGTCATGCGCTGGGGGCTGGTGCCGTTCTGGGCCAAGGACGTCTCCGTCGGCAACCGGATGATCAACACCCGCGCCGAGACGGCCGCCGAGAAGCCGGCCTTCAAGAAGTCGCTGGCCCGGCGGCGCTGCCTGGTGCCCGCCGACGGCTGGTACGAGTGGCGGCGCACGGGCAAGCAGAAGGAACCGTTCTTCATGACCCGGCCGGACGGCCACTCGCTGTCCTTCGCCGGGATCTGGGACACCTGGCGCGACCCGAAGGATCCCGACGCGCCGCAGCTGATCACGTTCTCGATCATCACGACCGACGCGGCCGGGCGGCTGACCGACGTGCACGACCGGATGCCGCTGGTCATCCACGAGCGGAACTGGGCGGACTGGCTCGACCCGGACCGCACCGAGGTCGACGAGCTGCTGGCCCCGCCGATGGACCTGATGGAGACCATCGAGCTGCGGCCGGTGTCCGACCGCGTCAACAACGTGCGCAACAACGGCCCCGAGCTGATCGAGCGGGCCGAGCCGGCGACCGATCTGGACGCCACGGAAGCCCTGTTCGACCTGCCGAAGCCATGACCCGCATCGAGATCCCGACACCGCACGGCCCGGCCAGGGCGGAGCTGCACTGCGCGCCGGACGGGGAGGCGGTGCTGATGCTCGGCCACGGCGCCGGGGGCGGGATCGAGGCGAAGGACCTGGTGGCGGCCACGCGCGCGGGACAGGCGGCCGGGGTGCACGTCGCGCTGGTCGAGCAGCCCTACCGGGTGGCGGGCCGCCGGGCGCCCGCGCCGGCCAAGCAGCTGGACGCGGCGTGGCTCGCGGTGGCCGAGGAGCTGTGCGACCGGTTCGACAACCTGCCGATGGTGTTCGGCGGCCGCTCGTCGGGGGCGCGGGTGGCGTGCCGGACGGCGGCGGCCGGGCAGGCGGTGGCGGTGCTGTGCCTGGCGTTCCCCGAGCACCCGCCGGGCAAGCCGGAGAAGAGCAGGCAGGCCGAACTGGACGCCGTGGAGGTGCCGACGCTGGTCGTCCAGGGCGAGACGGACGCGTTCGGCTGCCCGAAGCCGGGGCCGCACCACGAGGTGGTCGTGGTGCGCGGGACGCACGCCCTGGACGCCGACCTGGAGTCGGTGTACCGCACGGTGCACGAGTGGCTGGCGAAGGTGCTGCGGCCGCTGACCTGAGGTGGCTGCGTGGGTGCCGCGTGCTCCCCTGACGGCGACTGGATAGCTGCTGGGCGGCGCGTGGCGGTGATGAGGCGCTGCCGTTGCCGGTCGAGTGAGGCAGCCCCGTGGGGACGTTGGCGGGGCGTTGCTGGCCGGTGTGGGCTGAGGCCGCTCCGGTGGCGCGGTGGTGGCGAGGCAATGCGGGTTGCCCGCGGGGTAGCCACGGGGTGGCGCGTGGCGGTGGCAGGCGCTGCCGTTGCCCACGGGCGGCGGAGTGAGGCCGCCCCCACGGGCGGCGTGTGGCTGTTGTGAGGCGTTGCGGTGGCAGGGTGAGGCCGCCCCGGCGGCGCGGCGGTTGTGAGGCATTGCGGCTGCCAGCGCGAGGGGTGGGGTGGGGTCGCCCGCACAGGGCGGCGTGTGGCCGTGTTGTGCGGCGCCGCAGTTGCCGGCGCGAGTGGCGCGGCGAGGCCGCCCCGGTGGCGCGGCGATGCCAGGCATTGCGGCTGCCGGCGCGGGCGGTGGGGTGAGGCCGCCCCTGCGGGCGGCGCGTGGCCAACGGTGGTGAGGCGCTGTGGTTGCCGATGGCAGGGCGTGGCCGTCCCGCGGGGCGGCGGTCGGTTCCGCGGTTGCTCACCCCGAGTGGGTCGTTGCCGTGCGCGTTGCGGAGGCGCGCCACGGAGCGTGCACCCCTCGCCTCGGTGCCCCGGAGCTGTCGTCGGCCGTGTGGTCAGGCCCGGATCGGCGCCACCGTGGCCGACGTCAGGCGCACCAGGTCCGCCGGCGCGAGTTCCACTTCCAGCCCGCGCCGCCCGGCCGAGCAGTAGATCGTCTCGAACTTCTCCGCCGACGCGTCGATCACCACCGGCAGCCGCGAGCGCTGGCCCAGCGGCGAGATCCCACCCAGGACGTAACCGGTCGCGCGCTGGGCGGCCGCCGCCTCGGCCATCTTCGCTCGCTTGCCGCCGACCGCCGCCGCCAGTGCCTTCAGGTCCAGCTGCCCGGTGACCGGCACCACGCCCACCGTCAGCTTTCCGTCCACATCGGCCACGAGCGTCTTGAACACGCGGTCGGGCTCGAGCCCCAGCGCCTCGGCCGCTTCCAGACCGTAGGACTCGTGCTTCGGATCGTGGTCGTAGGCGTGCAGCTGGTGCGCGACCTTCTGCTTCGCGAGCAGGGCGGTCGCCGGCGTTCCCTTCCCGGCCATGGCGTGCACGGTAACCGGGAGGCGCAAGTCCTTTTCCCGCGGCGGGGAATGTGCCCGGATCGTGCGGTGTTGTGAGGGACGTGCCGTCAAAGCTTGCTGATCGACGAGCCCGTGTGGAGGCCGTCACCCCGCTGGCCGGTGTACCCGGCCCGGCGAAGCCCGTCCGCGTATCCTCGAAGCTGTCGTATGCGTACCCGGCCACGGGTGCGGACCGCTTCGACGCGGATGGGAAAGGGAACGGTTTGCCGAGCACGCAGAACCCCGCGGTGCCCGAATCCGGCTCCGAGCAGGAGCCGGCCGAAGAGCGCGCCGAGCGCTTCGAGCGCGACGCGATGCCGCTGCTGGATCAGCTGTACTCGGCCGCTCTGCGCATGACGAGGAACCCGGCGGACGCCGAGGACCTCGTGCAGGAGACCTACCTCAAGGCCTACGGCGCGTTCGCCTCCTTCAAGGAGGGCACGAACCTCAAGGCCTGGATGTACCGGATCCTCACCAACACCTACATCAACGGGTACCGGAAGCGTCAGCGTCAGCCGGTGCAGCAGCCCACCGAGGAGATCACCGACTGGCAGATCGCCCAGGCGGAGAGCCACACCT
Organism: Amycolatopsis thermalba; assembly: GCF_023376025.1. Lineage (NCBI taxonomy): Bacteria > Bacillati > Actinomycetota > Actinomycetes > Pseudonocardiales > Pseudonocardiaceae > Amycolatopsis > Amycolatopsis thermalba. Next base: position 6,563,472 of record NZ_CP091196.1, on the reverse strand, counting down.
CGAGCGGTCTGCGGTCGGCCGAGGTCGAGGCGATGGACCGGCTGCCCGACAGCGACGTCAAGGACGCGCTGCAGCAGTTGCCGGAGGAGTTCCGGCTCGCCGTGTACCTCGCCGACGTCGAGGGCTTCGCCTACAAGGAAATCGCCGAGATCATGGACACGCCGATCGGGACCGTGATGTCCCGCCTGCACCGTGGCCGCGCCCAGCTGCGCAACCTGCTCGCCGACGTCGCGCGCGAGCGCGGCTTCATCCGGGGCGCGAAGCAGGAGGTAGCGCGATGACCACCGGTCGTGAGCCGCACAAGGACGACGTCCGCTGTTCCGAGGCGCTCGCCGAGATCTTCCTGTTGCTGGATCGCGAGTGCAGTCCGGAACGGGACGCGCAGCTGCGCAAGCACATCGAGGACTGCCCGCCGTGCCTCGAGGAGTACGGCATCGACGAGCAGCTCAAGCAGCTGTTGCACCGCAAGTGCGGAGGCGACATCGCCCCCGACGAGTTCAAGCAGAAGCTGCGCGCGTCGATCTACCAGACGGTCCAGCGGCACGGCGACGTGACGATCGAGCGGACCGAGGTCCGGCTGGAGCAGAACGCGGAGTAGACCCGAAGACGACGAAGGCCCCGGCGCGCCGCGCCGGGGCCTTTGTTCGTGCCCGAACTCAGCTGTTGGGCTTCTTGCCGTGGTTGGCGCCGTTCTTCCGGCGGTCGCGGCGCTTGCGGGCTCGCTTCGACATGCCTGCTCCTTCCCTGGTCGCGATCTGCCCACCAGTGTCTCAGGCTCGCCCCGGCGGGTGCCGGGAAGGTCCCGCTCTGGTTCACTTGAGCTGCCCCGAGAAGGAGTACCAGCGTGACGACACTTTCCGACCTGCTGGCCGAGAACACCGGCCTGTCCGGCGAAGCCGCCGACCACCTGCAGGCCGTGGTGGCCGAGTGGCAGCTGCTCGCCGACCTGTCCTTCGCCGACTTCCTGCTCTGGGTACCCGTGTCGCCGGAGCACAACGAGCAGGGCGGCGACTTCGTGTGCGTCGCGCAGGCCCGTCCCACGACGGCGCCCACCGCGCACCCCGAGGACGTGGTCGGGACGCGGTTCACGGTCGAGGACCACCCGCAGCTCGCGCGCGCGATCCGGGAGGTGCGGATCTGCCGCGAGGAGGACCCGCACTGGTACCGGGACCTGCCGATGCGTCGCGAGGCGATTCCCGTCACGTTCGGGTCGAACGTGATCGCCGTGCTGTCGCGGGAGACGAACCTGGCCGCGCCGCGCGTGCCGAGCCCGCTCGAAGTCGCCTACCTCGGCAGCGCGGGGGACCTGTGCCAGATGATCGTCGACGGCACGTTCCCGCACGTCGACAGCCAGACCGACGTGCACACGAGCCCGCGGGTGGGGGATGGGCTGATCCGGCTGGACGCGGCGGGGAACGTGGTGTTCGCGAGCCCCAACGGCTTGTCGGCCTACCACCGGATGGGGCACGAGTCGGACCTGGTGGGGACGCGGCTGGCGCCGTTGACGCGGTCGCTGATCCGGGACCCGTTCGACGCGACGGAGGTGGCGCACCGGATCCTGGACGCGCTGGACGGGAAGCCGGGCAGCCGCACGGAGGCGGAGTCGCGGCGGGGGGCGGTCGTGTTGTTCCGGGCGTTGCCGCTGCGGCCGCACGGGCAGCCGGCGGGGGCGCTGGTGTTGTGCCGGGACGTGACCGAGGTCAAGCGGCGGGACCGGGCGCTGCTGTCGAAGGACGCGACGATCCGCGAGATCCACCACCGGGTGAAGAACAACTTGCAGACGGTGGCGGCGTTGTTGCGGCTGCAGTCGCGGCGGACGTCGAACGCGGAGGCGCGGCAGGCGCTGACGGAGTCGGTGCGCAGGGTCGCGTCGATCGCGATGGTGCACGAGGCGCTGTCGGTGTCGGTCGACGAGCGGGTCGACCTGGACAAGCTGCTGGACAACGTGCTGCCGATGGTGGGCGAGGTCGCGACGGCCGAGTCGCGGGTGAGCATCAGCCGGTCCGGGTCGTTCGGGATCGTGGTGGCGGAGATTGCCACGCCGCTGGTGATGGTGCTGGCGGAGCTGGTGCAGAACGCGGTGGAGCACGCGTTTCCGGATGGGCGGCCGGGCAAGGTGGAGATCGTGGTGAGCCGCTCGGCGCGGTGGCTGGATGTGCTGATCCGGGACAACGGGCGCGGGTTGCCGTCGGGTTTCTCGCTGGAGCGGGCGGACGGGCTGGGGCTGCAGATCGTGCGCACCCTGGTGGAGTCCGAGCTGCGGGGTTCGCTGTCGCTGAGAAAGCTGCGGGACGGCGCGACGCGCGGCACGGAGGCGGCGTTGAGGCTCCCCCTGGGGCGGCGGCCGTAGGGGTTTCGGCGGTTGGTTCGCCGCGGTTGTGCGGGCAGGTCGTTGGGCCTTGCGGGTGGTCCGTTTGGTGGCCTGGCGGGTGGCGGGCTGGGGGCGGCCGTGCGAGTGGACCGTTCGTGAGGCGGCGAGTGGGCCTGTCGTGAGCTTGGCCGCGCGAGTGGACAGGTCGTGCCGTGCGAGAGGGCCGGTCGTGCCTGCGTGAGGGGGCCAGTGGTGGCGGCGCGAGAGGGCCGGTCGTGCCTGCGTGAGGGGGCCAGTGGTGGCGGCGCGAGAGGGCCGGTCGTGCCTGCGTGAGGGGGCCAGTGGTGGCGGCGCGAGAGGGCCGGTCGTGCCTGCGTGAGGGGGCCAGTGGTGGCGGCGCGAGAGGGCCGGTCGTGCCTGCGTGAGGGGGTCATTGGTGGTGGCGCGAGAGGGCCAGGTCGTGCCTGCGTGAGGGGGCCAGTGGTGGTCGCGCGAGAGGGCCGGTCGTGCCTGCGTGAGGGGGCCAGTGGTGGTCGCGCGAGAGGGCCGGTCGTGCCTGCGTGAGGGGGCCAGTGGTGGTCGCGCGAGAGGGCCGGTCGTGCCTGCGTGAGGGGGCCAGTGGTGGCGGCGCGAGAGGGCCGGTCGTGCCTGCGTGAGGGGGCCAGTGGTGGCGGCGCGAGAGGGCCGGTCGTGCCTGCGTGAGGGGGTCATTGGTGGTGGCGCGAGAGGGCCAGTGGTGCCTGCATGAGGGGGCCAGTCGCACCCGCGCGAGAGGGCCAGCGGTAGCCGTCCGAGCGGGCCAATGGCGGCGGCTATCAGTGGGCCGGCGGTGGAGGCCGTTTCCGGGTCGCCGGGTGGCAAGCTCCACCGCCCCCGAAGCAACGAAAACCCTGCTCAGCACGTTCAAAGGCCCGGCACCCGCGGGAGGTGGGTGCCGGGCCTAAGAACGTTAAGTGGGGGCGTGCAAACCCCTGCGTCAGGTCCCGCGTACTCTCGTAAGAGACGCGTTAAGCGACGCCGCAGCGCGTGGAGAGGTCAGGCGGTGCGCATGCCGATGTGAGCACGACGGCGCTTAAGGGCGCGGCGCTCGTCTTCGCTCATCCCGCCCCAGACACCGGCGTCCTGGCCGCTGGCCAAAGCCCAGGCCAGGCACTCGGACGCCACGGTGCAGCGGTGGCATACGGCTTTCGCCTCGGCGATCTGCAGCACGGCGGGACCGCTGTTCCCGACAGGGAAGAACAGCTCGGGGTCCTCGTCGCGGCAGGCAGCGTCGTGGCGCCAGTCCATTTCTGTGAGCTCCTTCTCGGGGCGCAGAGCGTGCTGCGCCACAGGTCGTCATGGCGGATCGTTTCTTGGGGTGCTTGTGAATGCTTTCACGAAGCACCGCTTTCGACAAGTGTTTTCGTGACATCGGTGAGTCAGCTCACCTGGTCAGGCGACCCCGCTGACCTGCGGTTTCTCTCCGAAACGGCCTCCGCGGCGGAAGGACGATGCGGTGAATGGACCGTGTGCGTCGACGAACGGCAAGTTGCAGATCGCCGGGCCGATCACTCACGCCAGCACGGTCAGCACGCCGGGCACGCTCGTGAAGTCCACCCGGGTCCGACGGCCGATCAGGTCGCCATCCACCTGGAAGTTTACCGGCTCCTCGGCCGTCACGCTGAGTTTCGCCAGGTCATCGTGCTTCACGAGCGCCTTGCCGCGATGCTTCGCCTCCGACCGCAGCGCCTGGCGCACGTGCCGGGCCACGATCGGCAACGACAGCTTGCGCAACGCGAACAACCCGAGATCCCGGTCGAACGAGCTGCCGGTGTTGAGGTGGACGGGCCGCTCACCCAGGTAGCTCCACGGATCGGTGTTCGACACGAACGCCATCCGCACCTCGGCCGGCTCCTCGCCGGGCACGTGCACGGTGAGCGGCAGCCGGGGCGAGCGCGGCCGGAAGTAGCAGGCCACCGCGGCCCGCATGTACAGCAGCGCGTTCGTCTGCTTCCCGCGCCGGTCGGCGACCGTGGCGACCACGTCGGCGTCCCAGCCCAGGCCGGCGTTGAAGGTGAACCACCGCCCGTCCGCAAGCCCCAGCCCGACGCGCCGGCTGCGGCCCGACTCGATGGCCGACAGCAGCTGGTGCGTGGCCTCCACGGGGTCCCGCGAGATGCCGAGAGCGCGCGCGAACACGTTGGCCGAGCCGCCGGGGACGACGCCCAGCGCGGGCAGCTCGGCTGCCGGCCCGTCGGCGAGCAGGCCGTTGACCACCTCGTTGACGGTGCCGTCGCCGCCGTGGGCGACCACCAGGTCGACCCCGTCCCGGGACGCGTCCCGGGCCACCGCGAGCGCGTGACCGCGGTAGTCGGTCTCCACGACCTCCAGCTTCACCTGGCTGGCCAGTGCGTGCGCGAGCACGTCCCGCCCGCCGGCCGTGGTGGACGTGGCCTGCGGGTTGACCACCAGAATCGCGCGCATGGTCGCAGGGTAGGCCAAACAGGCGCATCCCAAGCGTCCAGCGCGAACCTCATCACTGCGAAACGACTGCCGGTTGACCTCCCGTCGTTCGGCACGGTCCGTTCGTCGTGACAAGTGCACCCCGGGCGTCCGCCGGCTCATCGACGACACCCAGATCTTGACCCCGATGGCCGCGGTTCGAAAACGGCCGACCGGGTGGCTTAGTATCGAGGGTGTTCACGCACGGTCACCCGTGCCGCGTATCCGCTGGTGGAAGGCCCTTCGCGATGGCGCTCGCCGACAAGATTTCACCCGCTCCGCGCGAGGTCAGGGCGGCCGGCGCGCTGACCGTCCTGCCGGGGATCGGCCTGCTGGTCTTCGGCGTCCTGCTGTTCGCCTCGCCCGGCGACAGCATGCCGCTGACCAGCGTGCTCGCCGAGGGCGCCTTCTACGTGCTGTTCGCCCTCGCCGTGATCGGCTGCGCGATCGGGCTGCTGTTCGGCCACACCTGGGCCCGCTCGCCCGGACTGGTCATGGCGCTCATCACCGCCGGCGTCGGCTGGTACATGGCTGGCCCGTCCGGGCGGCCGGAGTTCGGGGTGCCGATCATCGCCCTCGGCGTCGCGATCATCGTGCTGCTGTTCCGCCAGCCCGCGCGGGCGTGGGCGCTCGGGCAGCACGAGGACGAAACCGAGGAGGAGGCCGCCGAGCGCGGCGGCATGGCCGGCCGCCGCCGCGAGCGCGGCGAGGACGACTAGGCGAGCTTCGCGAGCTTGTCCAGCGCGGTGTCGGTCAGCCGGTAGACCGTCCACTCGTCCATCGGGATCGCGCCGAGCGACTTGTAGAAGCCCGTCGCCGGGTTCCAGTCCAGCACCGACCACTCCAGACGCGCGAAGCCGCGGTCCACGCACTCCTTCGCGAGCGTCGCCAGCAGCGCCTTGCCCAGCCCGGACCCGCGCAGCTCGGCCTTGACGAACAGGTCCTCCAGGTAGATGCCGTGCACACCGCGCCAGGTGGAGAAGTTCAGGAACCACAGCGCGAACCCGACGAGCTCACCGTCCTGCTCGGCGACGTGCCCGAACACCGCCGGGGTGTCGCCGAACAGCGCCACCCGCAGCCGGTCGGCCGTCAGGTGGCAGTCCTGCGGCGCCTTCTCGTAGGCGGCCAGGTCGTGCACCAGCTGCGCGACCTCGTCCACATCGGACTCGCGGATGCGGCGGATGCGGCTGTCAGGCATGGGAACTCCCAGGGATCCAGCGGGGTGAGCCGCACCCGATCCTGCCAGACTCAGTCCGCGCCCCAGACCCGCTGCGCCACCGAAACCGTCAGGTCCAGCTTCCGGCGCTGATCGTCCCAGGTCAGCGGATTCCCCCGCACCTCGGAGGCGAAGCCGCACTGCGGGCTGACGGCCAGGTCCGCCAGCGGCACGATCCGCGCCGCCTCGTCCACGCGCCGCGCGAGGTCGTCGGGGTCCTCCAGCTCGCCGGTCTTCGTCGTGATCAGGCCCAGCACGACCCGCACGCCGCCGGGCACGTGGCGCAGCGGCTCGAAGGTGCCCGCCCGTTCGGTGTCGTACTCCAGCAGCCAGTGGTCCACCGGGATGCCGCCGAACACGTCCGCCGCGATGTCGTCGTAGAAGCCTTCGTTGAACCACTGGCCGCGGTAGTTGCCGCGGCAGATGTGCATGCCGACCGTGACGCCGCGGTCGCGCAGCAGCCGGACGACCGCCGCGTCGGCTTCGATGCAGCGTCGCAACAGGGCACGCGCGTCGATGCCCTCCGACTCCAGGAGCGCGAGGATGCGCGGGTTGGCGAAGGCGATGAAGCACGGCGCGTCGATCTGGACGTGCCGGACGCCGTCCTCGGCGAGCGCCGCGGCTTCCTGCAGCAGGACGGCCGCCAGGTCGTCGACGATGTCGGCCCGGCTCGGGTAGTGGGGGCCGCTGACCCGCGGGTCCCAGTTGGCGACCACGAAGTTCGTGACCTCCGGGATGGAGATCTTGAACGGGCCGGGCGCGTGCGCGGCGAGGAACGCGGCTTCGCGGTCGGTGAACCGTTCGCGGTAGGCCAGCTTGCCCCCGATCAGCCGGAGGATGCTGCTGTCCTCCTCGGCGTGGTCGCCGGACTGCCATTCCAGCGACGGCGCCTGCGCGGCGAAACCGTCCACGTGCTCGGTGAGCCGGCTCATGAAATCCGTGCGCAGGTACTCGCCGTCGGTGTGCACGCCGATGCCGCTGTCCTGCTGCACCGACAGCGCCACCAGGATCGATTCCTGCTCGACGCGCCGCAGCCCGGCGTCGTCGAGCCGGCCCGCCGCGTGGTCGGCCCGCGCCTTCAGCAGACGCGGCGGCCGGAGGAGGCTGCCGACGTGGGTGGCCCGCGCGAAGGAGTTCATGGCGAGGAACGTTAAGCGAAGCGGATGACGCCGGACTGTCCTCGTTGACCTCGTTTCAAGCGAGCTGGCCGCGCGGGCGGTACGGGATCGCTACGGTCAGGACGGCGGGATGTTCAGGTGCTCGATCTTCGGCTCGCCGCGCTCGTCACCCAGCACGGTGACCCCGGCCGGGTCCAGTCCGAAGTGGACGCCGGCGGTGGCGGGCAGCCCGATCCAGCGCGCGATCAGCACCCGGCTGAAGTGGCCGTGGCCCACCAGGATCACCTCGGTGTCGGCCAGCGCCACGCGCACCCGCTCCAGCAGGGCGTCGGCGCGGGCGGTCACCTGCTCGACGGTCTCCCCGCCGGGCATCTCGTGCGTCCACACCGTCCAGCCGGGCACGGTCTTGCGGATCTCCGGCGTGGTGACGCCCTCGTAGTCGCCGTAGTCCCACTCGGCCAGGTCCTCGGTCCGCTCGTCGATCCGCAGCCCGGCCAGCTCGGCCGTGCGCACCGCGCGCTGCCGCGGGCTGGTCAGCACCAGGGCGGGGCCCTTGCGCAGCGTCTGCAGGGTCAGTCCGGCGGCGCGCGCCTGGTTCTCCCCGGCCGGGGTGAGCGGGATGTCGGTGCGGCCGGTGTGCCTGCCGTTCACCGACCACTCGGTCTGCCCGTGGCGGAAGAGGAAGAGCTCGTGGTCCACGTTTGCGAATATAGCCACCGGTCTGCTTTGCTACCGGTCAGTAACATTGGAGGTGCCGGTGGCTTCGACCTACTCGCTGTGGCAGCGCCTGAGCGCGCTGCCCGGCGGCAAACGACTGTTCTCGACCGCGATCTGCCTGCGTGTGCCCTATTTCGGCTCGGTGCTGCCGACCGTGACGGAGCTGCGTCCGGGCTACTGCGCGGTGCGCGCGCCGAAGTGGTGGGGTGTTCACAACCACATCGGCACCTTTCACGCGATCGCGGCATGCAACCTCGCGGAGATCGCGATGGGCATGCTCGCCGAGTCGACCCTGCCCGCGACGCACCGGTGGCTGCCCAAGGGCATGACCGTGCGGTACGTCGCCAAGGCGGAGACGAGCCTGCGGGCGGTCGCCGAGCTGCCGGAGATCCCGGAGTTCGGCGACGAGGGCGTCGAGCTGCCCGTGCCGGTCGTGATCTCCGACCGGAGCGGGAAGCCCGTCGTCACCGCCACCATCACGATCTGGGTGACGCCGAAGCGTCAGTAGTCGCGCAGGCGGACCGTGGTCGTCTGCGTGTAGGAGTTCGTCCCGGACGCGGCGGGCAGGCCCAGCCGGTGGTCCACGACCCGGCCCAGCGGGCCGCAGTTCCGCGTCCCGGGCACGGCCAGGGTGTCGTCGTGGGTGGCGAACCGCAGCGTCAGCGGATCGGTGGAGACGACCTCCGTGGGCCCGTCGGCCTGCAGCACGGAGTGGATGACGCCGGTCGCGCAGTCGCGGGGCAGGTAGGGCGCGTCGAACTCGGCGACGAGATCGATCTCGCCCTTGCGCTGGTCGTTGGACAGGAAGTCGGAGTGGCCGCCGTAGCCGAACCGCACGGTGGCGTGCGGGAGCCCGGGCACGGCGACCGGTTCGGATCTCAGCGCGCCGAACACCTGCGCGTACCGGCCGTTGAGCTGCCCCTCCGCGAAGGTGAGGCGCATCGGGCCCAGCGGGAGGTCCCGGACGTCGCCGAAGGACATCGTCGCGGTCGAGTCGAGCACCTCGCAGCGCCACTGGCCGGGGTCGGCGCCGGCGGGCAGGGCCGGGCAGTCGGCGAAGGTGTTCTCCGCGGCGTGGGCCGGGATGGCGGCGGCGACGGTCAGGGCGAGGGCGGCGACGGCGGCCGCGGCGAGTGCGATCTTCATGATCGAAATCCTGTCCGGCCAGGGCTTCGGACAGTATCCGGAAGATCCCGGACCGCACCCTGACATTGGTCCACTAGGGTGAACTTAACACCGTTTACCGCTAATCCGAATATGGTTCGCGTATGTCTCTGTCTCGACGCCGGTTCCTCGGCCTGACCGCGCTCAGCTCCGCCGCCACGCTCGGGCTGACCACGATCTCGACCCGGACCTCCGCCTCGGCGGCCCCCGACTACTCGCCGGCCGTCGTCGTCGGCACCGGCTACGGCGCCGCCGTCACGGCGCTCCGGCTGGGTGCGGCCGGCATCCCGACCCTCATGCTGGAGATGGGCCAGCTGTGGAACACGCCGGGCGAGGACGGCAAGATCTTTTCGGACATGCTCAGCCCGGACCGCCGGTCGTCGTGGTTCAAGGGCCGCACGGAGGCGCCGCTGGCCTCGTTCCTGTGGCTCGACCTGGCCAACCGGAACATCGACCCGTACGCGGGCGTGCTGGACCGCGTGCACTTCGGCGACATGTCGGTCTACGTCGGCCGCGGGGTCGGCGGCGGCTCGCTGGTCAACGGCGCGATGGCCGTGACGCCGAAGCGCTGGTACTTCGAGGAGATCCTGCCCGAGGTCGACGCCGACGAGATGTACGGCAGGTACTACCCGCTCGCGAACTCGATGCTGGGCGTCAACGACATCGACCCGGACTGGTTCGAGACCTGTGACTGCTACCAGTTCGCGCGCGTGTCCCGCAAGCACGCGCACAAGACCGGGCTGAAGACGACGTTCGTGCCCAGCGTCTACGACTTCGACTACATGCGCCGCGAGGAGGCCGGCGAGGTGCCGCGCTCGGCGCTGGCCTCGGAGGTCATCTACGGCAACAACCACGGCAAGCGCTCGCTGGACAAGACCTACCTGGCCGCCGCGCTGGGCACCGGCAACGTGACCATCCAGACGCTGACCGAGGTCCGCGACATCGCCCAGCAGCAGGACGGCACCTACACGCTGACCGTGCGGCGGATCGACGCCGAGGGCAACGTGCTCGGCGTGCGCCAGCTCGGCGCCAAGTACCTGTTCCTCGGCGCGGGCAGCCTCGGGTCGACCGAGCTGCTGGTGCGGGCGCGCGACACCGGCAAGCTGCCGGACCTCGGCGAGGACGTCGGCCAGGGCTGGGGCACCAACGGCAACGTGATGCTGGGCCGGGCCAACCACGTGTGGGACCCGGTGGGCGCCCTCGAGTCCGGTATGCCGGCGCTGGGCATCGACGCCTGGGACGACCCGGTGCACCCGGTGTTCGCCGAGATCGCGCCGGTGCCGGCCGGGCTGGAGACCTGGGCGAGCCTGTACCTGGCGATCACGAAGAACCCGGAGCGCGGGTGGTTCTCCTACGACCCCGGCGCCGACCGGGCGGTGCTGCAATGGGACGTCGCGCAGGGCCAGCCGTCGATCGACGCCGCGAAGAACCTGTTCGACAAGATCAACTCGGCGAACGGGACGATCTACCGGTACGACCTGTTCGGCGACACCCGCGCGTTCGAGAACCGGTTCACCTACCACCCGCTGGGCGGGCTGGTGCTGGGCAAGGCCACGGACCTGTACGGGCGCGTGAAGGGCTACCGCAACCTCTACGTCACCGACGGCTCGCTGATCCCCGGCAGCACGGGCGTGAACCCGTTCGTGACGATCACCGCCCTGGCCGAGCGCAACATCGCCCGCGTGCTGGCGGAGGATTTCTAGGGTGCGTGTCGGGGGCGGCGTGTGTGGCGGTGCGAGGAGCGGCCCCGCCCGTCAGGCAACCGCCGCGCTCAGCTGATGCGCTCCGTGCGGCTGAGCCCCGGGGGCGGGGGCCGGTTGACGGCCCACCGCGACCTCGCCCGCGTGCTGGCGGAGGATTTCTAGCCCGCGCGGAGCTTCTCGTAGTGGGCGACGCAGTCGGCGTAGGCCGGTAGCAGTCCGGCGGCGGCGGCCTCGGCGAGTGCCGGGGCCGCTTCGTCCTTTTCGGACAGGATCGGGGTGAAGCCGGACGGCCACGGGAGGTCCAGCTCGGGGTCCAGCGGCGTGATCCCGCGCTCGCCGGACGGGTTGTACCCGGTCGAGCACAGGTACGCCATCACCGTGTCCTCCTCGAGCGCGACGAACGCGTGCCCGAGGCCCTCGGCGATGTAGACCGCGCGGTAGTCCACCGAATCGAGCCGGACCGCGTCCCAGGTGCCGAACGCCGGCGAGCCGACCCGCAGGTCCACCACCACGTCGAGCAGCGCGCCGCGCGGGCAGTAGACGTACTTCGCCTGGCCGGGCGGGGTGTCGGCGAAATGCACTCCCCGGATCGTCCCCCGCCGGGACACGCTGTGGTTCGTCTGCGCCACGTGCAGCGGGTGCCCGATCGCCTCGACGAGCGCCGCCTCCTGGAACGGCGCGACGAACAGGCCGCGGTGGTCCGGGAACGACCTGGGCGTGAACTCGTAGGCGTCGGGGACGGCGAGCTGGCGAACCTCCATACCCGAAACCCTATCGGGCACCAGCCAAGCCGGACGGACGTCTTGCTATCACCCCGGTGACCTCCCCTTTTTGTGACATCAACCGCACCTCGGCATCACAACCCGTGGGCGGCCTGCAACACTGGGGGGACCGCCGCGTCCGCGGCCGTCGCCTCACCAAGGGCTCCGCACGGCCGAGACGGACGCCGAGCCGGCTGCCGGCGCCACCGCGCCCGGGCTACCGAGCTGCGAGACAACCACGCCACTGGGGGATGGGGCAGTGTCCCCGCACACGGTCCCGGGAGGGATTCTTTTCCATGACCTACGCTCAGACCTCTGATACGAGGACAGGAACATCGATGGACGACGAGGTCAGCAAGAGCACGGCGGCCGAGGCAGTGCCGCCGACGGGTACCGACGATTCGCCGGTGACCGACGACGAGATCTTCCGCGGGCACGAGGGCGGCAAGCTGTCGGTGGCGGCGACGCGGCCCATCTCGCAGCCGCGCGACCTCTCCATCGCGTACACGCCGGGGGTCGCCAAGGCCAGCCGCGCCATCGCCGAGAACGCCGAGCTGGCCGAGCGCTACACGTGGGCGCACCGGCTGGTGGTCGTCGTCAGCGACGGCACCGCGGTGCTCGGGCTGGGCGACATCGGCGCGAGCGCGTCGCTGCCGGTCATGGAGGGCAAGTCCGTGCTCTTCAAGACCTTCGGCGGGCTGGACTCGATCCCGCTGGTGCTGGACACCAAGGACGTCGACGAGATCGTCGAGACGCTGGTGCGGCTGCGCCCGTCCTACGGCGCGGTCAACCTCGAGGACATCTCCGCGCCGCGCTGCTTCGAGCTGGAGGACAAGCTCAAGGAGGCGCTGGACTGCCCGGTCATGCACGACGACCAGCACGGCACGGCGATCGTGACGCTGGCCGCGCTGCGTGGCGCGAACCTGGTGCTCGACCGGGACATCGCGCAGCAGCGGGTGGTCATCTCCGGCGCCGGTGCCGCGGGGGTGGCGTGCGCGAAGATCCTGCAGGAGGCCGGTGTCGCGGACGTCACGGTGCTGGACTCGCGCGGCATCATCCACTCCGGCCGGGACGGGCTGAACCCGGTCAAGGAGAAGCTGGCCCAGACCACCAACAAGGCGGGGCTGCGCGGCGGCCTGGCCGAGGCGCTGCGCGGCGCGGACGTCTACCTCGGGCTGTCCGGGTCGACGATCGAGCCGGAGCTGCTGGCCGGCATGGCCGATGACCCGATCGTGTTCGCTCTGTCCAACCCGGACCCGGAGGTCCACCCGCGCGCGGCCGCCGAGTACGCGGCGATCGTGGCGACCGGGCGCAGCGACTTCCCGAACCAGATCAACAACGTGCTCGCCTTCCCCGGCGTGTTCCGGGGCGCGCTGGACGCCGGCGCGCGGGCGATCACCGAGAACATGAAGCTGGCCGCCGCCGAGGCGATCGTCGCCGTCGCGCAGGACGACCTGGGTCCGGACCGCATCGTGCCCAGCCCGCTCGACCCGCGCGTCGCCCCCGAGGTCGCCGCCGCCGTGGCGAAGGCGGCGATCGAGGACGGCGTCACCGGCTAAGCTGGACTTCCCGGGGCGCGGAAGCGCGTCCCGGGAAGGCTTTCGCTGGGAGGGCGTGTTGATCGAGTTCGACGGCGTGACCAAGCGCTACCCGGACGGCACGCTCGCCGTCGACGACCTGAGCCTGACGGTCGAGGACGGCACCATCACGGTGTTCGTCGGGCCGTCGGGCTGCGGGAAGACGACCTCGTTGCGGATGATCAACCGCATGGTCGAGCCGACCTCGGGCCGGGTCCTGCTCGACGGCAAGGACATCCGCGAGTCGGATCCGCCGGTGCTGCGGCGCGGCATCGGGTACGTGATCCAGAACGCCGGGCTGTTTCCCCATCGGACGGTGCTGGACAACGTCGCGACCGTGCCGGTGCTGTCCGGGTGGGGCAAGCGGAAGGCCCGCGACCGGGCGGCCGAGCTGCTGGAGATCGTCGGTCTGCCCGCCGAGCTGGGCAAGCGCTACCCGGCGCAGCTCTCCGGTGGTCAGCGGCAGCGGGTCGGGGTCGCGCGGGCGCTGGCCGCGGACGCGCCGGTGCTGCTGATGGACGAGCCGTTCTCCGCTGTGGACCCGATCGTGCGGGAGGGGCTGCAGGACGAGCTGTTGCGGCTGCAGTCCCAGCTGGGCAAGACGATCGTGTTCGTCACCCACGACATCGACGAGGCCGTGCGGCTGGGCGACAAGGTGGCCGTGATGCGCGTCGGCGGGCGGCTCGCGCAGTACGGCACGCCGGCCGACGTGCTGCGGCACCCGGTGGACGACTTCGTGGCGTCCTTCGTGGGGCGTGACCGCGGCTACCGTGGACTGTCTTTTGTGGACTCGGCGGGCGTGGAAGTGCGCTCGGTTGCCACGGTTTCGCTGGGCGACGACGTTTCCGGGCCGACGGAGGAGTGGCTGCTGGCGGTGAACGACTCCGGCGAACCGCGAGGCTGGCTGGCTCCCGGGTCCAGTGTGGACGGCCAGCTGGCCGAGTCGGACCTGGTCGCCGGTGGTTCGCTCTACCGGCGCGGCACCCCGGTGCGGGGCGCGCTGGACGCGGCGCTGTCGTCGCCGGCCGGGCTGGGCGTCGTGGTGGACGAGACGGGCAAGGCCGTCGGCGCGGTCACCGCGCGGCAGGTGCTGGATGTGATCGAGGCGGCTCCCGCAACACCGGCTGCCGGAGGGTGATCTCCGCGCGCGCGAGCTGCCGCAGCTCGTAGGCGGCGACGAGGGTCGCCGCGACCGGGGTCGAGTAGGCGATCACCGCCAGGCGCCACCCGGACAGCCCGGCGAAACCGGGGAAGTCCCAGGCGAACTTGCAGATGAGCGTCGTCCACACCACGACGACCGACACCAGTGGCGCGAGCACGGCCAGACGGCGCCGCTGCCGGAACCCGCGGCGGGCCAGGCCGTTGCGGTGCGCGAGGTAGGCGACGCCGACGACGAACAGCAGGAGCCAGACGAGGGCCGCCCCGGCGAGCGGGTGCAGCCGCTCGACCTCCAGGTCGATCAGCGGCATGGGGAAGCTGTCGAACGTCACGAAGCGGATCACCGCGCGGACCGCGTCGCGCACCGGCGGCACCGGCACCTCGAAGAACGCGCACAGCAGGGCGAACCCGAAGACGCCCACCCCGACCGGCCAGAGGCCGGCCCGCGCCGTTTCGGTGCGCTCACGGGAGATCGCGACGAGCAGGGGGACCAGGAACACGACCGCGATCGGCGCGATGATCAGCACGAAGAACCCGTCGGTCAGCGCGTCGTCGAACGCCTCGTCCAGGTGCTGGACCGCGCCGCGCGGGTCCACCGCGAAGCGCAGCACCAGGGCGAGCAGACCGGCGGCGACGAGCGCCCGGGTGGTGAGGACCCGTTCCAGCGCCACGTCCACGGCCTGGCCGAGCGCGTCGTCGGGCCGGAGCGCCGACGGCAGGGCCTTGGTGGAGAACTTGAACAGGTTCAGCAGCTCGTAGGGGCCGAAGAGCTTGCGGGCCAGCCAGAACGGGCCGTAGAGGTAGACCACGAACGGGAACAGGACCAACCACCGGAGCTTGCGCATCTCGTCACCCCCAGGGGAGCAGTTTCCCACGCCGGGTCACCGGTCCGTCCTACTTTCGCCGGGAGCCACCCGGGTGCCAGTCCTTCCGCGGGGCGGTGACGCGGTCCTACCGTGAAAAAGTCTCACCCCTTGCGGTGCGGTGGGCGAATCCCCAGCCCGGCGCACCGGCCCTGCCAAGGAGGATCCATGTCCAAATCCCTGCTCGCCAAGGCCAGATCGTTCGGTGTGGCGCTCGCGGCCGCGGCGGTCGCGACCGTCGGGTTCACCGCTCCCGCTTCGGCCCAGGAGGGGTCGATCGTCGGCGCGGGTGCGGCCGGCGCGATCCCCGACAGCTACATCGTGGTGTTCAAGGAATCCTCGTCACCGGTGTCGTCGCTGGTCAGCCAGGTGACCGGCAAGCTCGGCGGCACGGTGCGGCAGACGTTCTCCCACGCGCTGCACGGCTACTCGGCCACGATGAGCGAGTCGCAGGCCAAGCGGGTGGCGGCCGATCCGTCGGTGGCGTTCGTGGAGCAGAACCGGCGCGTCACGATCGCCGCCACGCAGACGAACCCGCCGTCGTGGGGCCTGGACCGCGTAGACCAGCGGAACCTGCCGCTGAACAGGGCGTACAACTACTCGACGACCGCGTCGAACGTGCACGCCTACATCATCGACACCGGCATCAACCTGTCCCACAGCGATTTCGGTGGCCGCGCGAAGTCCGGGTACGACTTCGTCGACAACGACTCGAACGCCAGTGACTGCAACGGGCACGGCACGCACGTCGCCGGAACTGTCGGTGGCTCGGCGTACGGTGTGGCGAAGGGGGTGCAGCTGACCGCGGTGCGGGTGCTCGACTGCCAGGGTTCGGGCAGCTACGACCAGGTGATCGCCGGGATCGAGTGGGTCACCCAGAACGCGGTGAAGCCCGCGGTGGCGAACATGAGCCTGGGCGGCCCGGTGTCGACGGCGGTGGACAACGCGGTGAAGGCATCCATCGCGGCGGGCGTGACGTACGCCGTCGCGGCGGGCAACAGCAACACGAACGCCTGCACGTCGTCCCCGTCGCGGGTAGCGGCAGCGATCACCGTGGGCGCCACGACGAGCACGGACGCCCGGGCGAGCTACTCGAACTACGGCAGCTGCCTGGACATCTTCGCGCCCGGCAGCAGCATCACGTCGGCCTGGATCGGCAGCACGAGCGCCACGAACACGATCAGCGGCACGTCGATGGCAACCCCGCACGTGGCGGGCGCCGCGGCGCTCTACCTGGCCACCCACACCTCGGCGAGCCCCCAGCAGGTGCGCGACGCACTGGTGACAGCGGGAACTACGGGCAAGGTGACCAGCGCAGGCACGAACAGCCCGAACGTCCTGCTCTACACGGGCCCGTAAGGGCAAAAGCGGCGCGCCAGCGCCGTGCCCTTGATCTTTGACCCCGACGAAGCTGGGTGGTCATCCCGTCGCCTGACACCGCAACAATCACTTTGAGCCAGGCCCGCAACCTCCGCTGCCAACCGGCGGCCGAATACGCCAACCTTGCGGGCCTGGCTCAAAGTGATATGCACAAACCGGAAGGCGACGGGATGACCGCACAGCGACCACCTGCCCGGGGTGAGGGAACTGCATTCCCCGTCATCCCGGAGCCTGCCCGTCCGGCGAGGACATCTTTTGATCTTTAGAGGTGACGTTGGGCAGGCGAAGAGTCCGCCCTTCGGGCGGACAACGCCCCTCGGGCGGAGAGCGCCTACGGCGCCGGACGGTCACCTCGGGTGCCACCTCCCCCGCCCCCTCTCCTTGAGTGTGTTTTGGTCGCCGAGCAGGCGTGTCAAGGCGGGAAAGTGATGTGCTCCGAAAATCTCGGACGCGGCTCAAGCGGAGCGTATCACGCAACCTGCTGATTGGTAAACCATTCGTCGAGCACTTCGATCGGTGGTCGATATCCCAGCGCTGAATGTAGTCGGCGTGTGTTGTAGAAGCCTTCGATGAAGCGGATGATCTCGCGGCGAGCCTCCTTCTTGGTCGCGAAATGCCGGTGGTGCATCCACTCCGTCTTCAACTTCCCGAAGAACGACTCGGCCATAGCGTTATCAAAACAGATCCCGGTGCGGCCCATTGATTGCCGAACATTCTCTTCTCGTAGTAGTCGCCCAAAACTGTAGGAGGTATATTGGCTACCGCGGTCGGAGTGGAAGATCGATCCAGCGGGCAGTCGGATACGGTGCGCTGCCATCGTCATCGCCGTGCACACCAGTTCCGCATCGTAATGCTCATCCACAGACCATCCGAGGATGCTTTTCGAGTAGCAGTCGATCACTGTTGCCAGGAAGAGTGCGCCTTCACCGGTGTTGAGCTGCGTGATATCGCCGACCAGTTTCTCCCCAGGTGCCGACGCGGTGAAGTTCCGTCTGACCAGGTCAGGGATCGGGCCGGCAACCCGGTCGGCGACGGTCAGCCCGCGCCGCGGCTTGACCTGCACGGGAAACAGTCACGCCTGGCGCATGAGCCGCCGCACCAGCTCGTCGTCGACCTGCACGCCGCCGCGCACCAGCTCGGCATGCACGCGCCGATAGCCGTAGGTGCGCTTCGAAGCGGCGAACACCACGCGAATCTGCTCGATCAACAATCCCCGGCGCTGTTCCTGCGCCGAGACCGCGCGACGCTCCCAGTCGTAGAAGCCCGAGCGTGACACACCCATCAGCCGACACATCAGGGCCACATCGAAATGCGCCTTCTCCGCTGCAATACACGCGTAGCGCTGGGCTACCGTTGTTCTTTCGCGAAGAAGGCTGCCGCTTTTTTCAGGAACGCGTTCTCCTGCTCCAGTTCGCGGATACGCCGCTCCAGCTCGCCCACCTGACCCCGCGTCGCGGTCGGCGACTCTTCAGCTCTCTTCTTTTTCTCGGCCGTCACCCAGTTATGCACCGTCTGCGCGACCAAATCAAAATCGCGCGCCGCTTCGGTATAGCTCAGCCCGCCCTCGAGTACCGCTTTGACGACCTCAGCCTTCAATTCCGGCGAGTACTTTCTCGGTCTCCTTGCCATGAAACACTCCTCCGGGCTCCTCCGCCAGTCTACTTGGAAGACGTGTCCGGAGACCTCGGAGCACATCAAAAGAGTACCTTGACACGCCTGATCGGCGACCAAAAGCGGGCTGGGGATCGGGGGCGGGGGAGGTGTGGGGCTTGGTCGGTTCTGTTGCGTTGCCGGCTTGCGTTTTCTGGTGGTTGGTAAAAGAAAAAGGCGCCCTCCCCGCTTCGCGGAGAGGGCGCCTTGCCTGGCTGGATCAGCTGAACGCCTTTGCGATCAGTGCCTTCTGCTCCACCTCGTGCACCTTGGACGAACCGGCCGACGGGGCAGCCATCGGCCGCCGCGAGACCACGTCCAGCTTGCCGAGCACGTCCGGGAACGTGCGCGGCAGGTGGAGGCCGAAGAACGGCCACGCGCCCTGGTTCTCGGGCTCCTCCTGGACCCACACGACCTCGGCGCCGGTGTAGCGCTCCAGCGCCGCCAGCAGCTTCTTCTTCGGCAGCGGGTAGTACTGCTCGATGCGCACGATCGCGACATCGTCGGCCTCGCGCTTGGCTCGCTCGGCCACCAGCTCCCAGTAGAGCTTGCCCGAGGTCAGTAGCACCTTTCGCACCTTGCCGGGCTCGACCTGCGCGTCGTCGATCACCGACATGAACTTCGAGTCGCCGGTGAAGTCCTCCAGGCCCGACGTCGCCGCCTTGTTCCGCAGCATCGACTTCGGGGTGAAGACGATCAGCGGGCGCTGGATGCCGTCCAGCGCGTGGCGGCGCAGCAGGTGGAAGTAGTTCGCCGGGGTGGACGGCACCGCGACGGTCATCGAGCCCTCGGCGCACAGCGACAGGAACCGCTCGATGCGGCCCGACGTGTGGTCCGGGCCCTGGCCCTCGTGGCCGTGCGGCAGCAGCAGCACGACGTCCGACCGCTGGCCCCACTTGGCCTCACCGGACGAGATGTACTCGTCGATCACCGTCTGGGCGCCGTTGACGAAGTCACCGAACTGCGCTTCCCACAGCACCAGCGCGTCGCTGTTGGCCACCGAGTAGCCGTACTCGAAACCGACGGCCGCGTACTCCGACAGCGCCGAGTCGTAGATCATCACCCGGCCCTGCTCGTCGGCCAGGTTCTGCAGCGGCGCGTACTCCCGGCCGGTCTTGCGGTCGATCAGCACCGAGTGGCGCTGGGTGAACGTGCCGCGGCGGGAGTCCTGACCGGACAGCCGCACCAGGCGGCCCTCCATCGCCAGCGAACCGAACGCCAGCAGCTCGCCGAAGGCCCAGTCGATACCGCCCTCGCGGGACATCTTGTGCCGCCGCTCCATGACCGGCTTGACCCGCGGGTGCGGGGTGAAACCCTCGGGCACGTTGACGAACGCGTCGCCGATCCGCTCGATGACCTCGGCCGGCACCGCCGTCGGCACCTTCGCCGGCACCTGCTGCTCCTCCTCGACCGAGGGGCTCGGCGCGATCGGGTGCTTCTCCAGCTCGCGGACCTCGTTGAAGACGTGCTCCAGCTGGCTCGAGAAGTCCCGCAGCGCGGCCTCGGCCTCCTCGACGGAGATGTCCCCGCGGCCGATCAGCGACTCGGTGTAGGTCTTCCGCACCGAGCGCTTGGTGTCGATGATGTCGTACATCGCCGGCTGCGTCATCGACGGGTCGTCGCCCTCGTTGTGGCCGCGGCGGCGGTAGCAGATCATGTCGATGACGACGTCCTTGTTGAACGCCTGGCGGTAGTCGACGGCCAGCTTGCCCACCCAGTGCGCCGCCTCCGGGTCGTCCCCGTTCACGTGGAAGATCGGGGCGCCGATCATCTTCGCCACGTCGGTCGCGTACTGCGAGGAGCGGGCGTGCTCCGGCGCGGTGGTGAAGCCGACCTGGTTGTTGATGATGATGTGCACGGTGCCGCCGGTGCGGTAGCCGCGCAGCAGCGCCAGGTTCAGCGTCTCCGCCACGACACCCTGGCCGGCGAAGGCCGCGTCACCGTGCAGCAGCACGGGCAGCACCGAGAAGCCGCCGGTGTCGCTGTCGCCCTTGTCGAGGATGTCCTGCTTGGCGCGGACGATGCCCTCGAGCACCGGGTCGACCGTCTCCAGGTGGGACGGGTTGGACGCCAGCGACACCCTGGTCTCGCCGTCGCCGAACATGCGGAAGTACTTGCCCTCCGCGCCCAGGTGGTACTTCACGTCACCGGAGCCGTGCGCCTGGCCCGGGTCGAGGTTGCCCTCGAACTCCTGGAAGATCTGCGAGATCGGCTTGCCGACGATGTTGGCCAGCACGTTCAGGCGGCCGCGGTGCGGCATGCCGATGACGACCTCGTCCAGCTCGTGCTCGGCGGCCTTGTCCAGGACGGTGTCCAGCAGCGGGATCACCGTCTCGCCGCCCTCCAGCGAGAACCGCTTCTGGCCGACGTACTTGGTCTGCAGGAACGTCTCGAACGCCTCGGCCGCGTTCAGCTTCGACAGGATGTACTTCTGGACGTTGGGGTCCGGCTTGGCGTGCGGGACCTCCACGCGGTCCTGGATCCAGCGGCGCTCCTCCGGGTCCAGGATGTGGGTGTACTCGACGCCGACGGTCCGGCAGTAGGAGTCGCGCAGCACGCCCAGGACGTCGCGCAGCTTCATCTTCTGCTGGCCGGCGAACCCGCCCACGGCGAACTCGCGGTCGAGGTCCCACAGCGTCAGGCCGTGCGAGAGGATGTCCAGGTCCTCGTGGCGGCGCTGGCGGTAGTTCAGCGGGTCGGTGTCGGCCATCAGGTGGCCGCGCATCCGGTAGGCGTCGATCAGCTCCAGCACCCGGGCGGTCTTGTCGATCTCGCCCTCGGGGATGTCGGAGACCCAGCGGACCGGCTCGTAGGGCAGCCGCAGCGACGTGAAGATGTCGTCGTAGAAGCCGTCCCCGCCGAGCAGCAGCTCGTGGATGCGCTTGAGGTACTCGCCCGACTCCGCGCCCTGGATGATGCGGTGGTCGTAGGTCGAGGTCAGCGTCATGATCTTGCTGATGCCCAGGTCGACCAGGGTCTTCTCGCTGGTGCCCTCGAAGTGGGCGGGGTACTGCATGGCGCCGACGCCGATGATCGCGCCCTGGCCGGCCTGCAGGCGCGGCACCGAGTGGTTGGTGCCGATGCCGCCCGGGTTGGTCAGCGAGATGGTGGTGCCGGCGAAGTCGTCCGCGGTCAGCTTGTTGTTGCGGGCCTTCTTGACGATGTCCTCGTAGGCCTGCCAGAACTGGCGGAACGTCATGTTCTCGCAGTTCTTGATCGAGGCGACGACCAGCGTGCGGCCGCCGTCCTTGCCCTTCATGTCGATGGCGAGGCCGAGGTTGACGTGCTCCGGCGTGACGGCGTGCGGCTTGCCGTCGACCAGCGCGTAGTGCCGGTTCATGTTCGGGAAGTCCTGCAGCGCCCGCACCATGGCGTAGCCGATGAGATGCGTGAACGAGATCTTCCCGCCACGGGTGCGCTTGAGGTGGTTGTTGATGACGATGCGGTTGTCGGCCATCAGCTTGGCCGGGACCGCGCGCACGCTGGTGGCGGTCGGCACGGCCAGCGAGGCGTCCATGTTCTTGGCGATCGCGGCGGCGGCGCCCCGCAGCTGCTTGCTCTCCGGCTCGGCCGCCGCCGGCTTGGAGGCCGCAGCCGCCGCGGCGGCCGGCTTGGCGGCGGCGGGCTTCGCGGGCTGGGCGGCCGGCTTCGCGGCGGGCTTCGGCTGGGTGGGCGCGGCCGGGGCAGTCGCAGCCTGGTCGACCTGGCCGTTGCCCGGCTTGGCGGGCTGCTCACGGACGGGCGCGGGGGCGGCGTCCGGCTTCGACTCGGTGGCCTGCGTCGGCTTGAAGTCCGAAAAGAACTCGTGCCATGCGGCGTCTACTGAAGAGGGGTCGGCGAGGAACTGGTCGTACATCTCCTCGACGAGCCATTCGTTGGGGCCGAACTGTGACGCAGGGCTGCTGCTGGACACGGCAGGGACTCGCCTCTATCCATATCTCGATCTTGTTGTCCGCTTGATGCGCCTACCAGGCTAACCCCCTCGCGTTCGCCGTTGTGACCGAAGTGGCCCAAGTCCCGGGACTGGTGTTTGGGATTCCTCACTTGATCGGTCCAGCGTGCGTCCGGACGAGTAAGGGACCTGCCGGAATCGAGTACGGGGCCGGTGTGGAACCGGTACGGTCGCCGGACCGTCTCCAGTAAGAGCGGAAAGGGGTCGTCAGGTGGCGGATCTGTCGGACATCGAGCGCATGGTCGGCGACTGGGAGCGCAACGCGGTCGAGCGGTCGCAGCGCTTCCAGGCGATGCAGCACGAGGTCGAACAGATCTCGATCACTGAATCGGTGGCTGGCGGCGCGGTCAGCGTGACCGTCGGTAACAACGGCATCCCCACCGGGGTGCGGATGACCGACGCGGTCCGGTCGATGAGCCCGGACGAGATCGCGGCCAACGTGCTCAAGGCGATGCAGAAGGCCCAGTCGAAGTATCCGCAGGTCATCCAGGAGATCGTGGCCGGGACCGTGGGCGAGTCGGACAGCGCGGCGCAGCACATCGTGCGGACCGCGGAGGAGAACTTCCCGGAGCCACCCGCGGAGGACCCCGAGCCGCCCGCGCCGGGCCGCCAGCTGCGGATCGAGACCGAGGCCGACGACGAGCCGCCGCGGCAGCCACGCAGGCCGGCGCCGCCGCAGCGGCCCCGCCGCGACGACGGTGACGACGACTTCGGGGACCAGTCCTTCCTGCGACGCGACTAGGGGGAGCGATGACCAGCAGCTTCGCGCGGGGTGCCGCGGCGAGGGCGGGCGGTTCGGCGTCCCGCGGGGCCGCCAACGGCTACGAGGTGCTCACCGACGAGCTCGGCACGCACGCCGGCAAGGTCGACGGGCTGGCACAACGCTTGCAGACCGCTGTCGACGCGGCCCGCCAGGTGAGCATGGACAACAGCGCGTTCGGCGTGATCTGCCAGCCGTTCGCGATGATGCTCGACCCGTTCGAGCAGATGGGCATCCGGGCGCTGGAGACGGCGAAGGAGTCGGTCACCGGCACGGCGGGCAACGTGCGCACGGCGGTCACCAAGTACGAGGGCCAGGACGAGGACACCCGGCAGACGGTCAAGCAGCTGGGTGAACCACTGACATGAGCAATCCGCTGGTGGCGCAGGCGCAGTCCCAGACGACGGCGGTCACCGGTATCGGGATTCTGGAGTCGGCGCAGGACCTGTCCAACGGCATCAAGGACGGGTCGTGGGTCGAGGGTGGGCTGGGTGCGTTGGGCACTGGTCTCGAGGTTCTGTCGATGGTGATCGATCCGCTGGGGACGCTGGCTCAGTACGGGGTGGCGTGGTTGATCGAGCACGTGCGGCCGTTGAAGGAGGCGTTGGACTGGTTGGCGGGGGATCCGCCGGTGATCCAGTCGTTTTCGGATACCTGGGCGAATGTGGCGGCCGAGGTGGGTGCGGTCGCGGGGGATTTGAAGAACGAGGTCGAGGGTGGTACGGCGGGGTGGGCCGGTCAGGGGGCGGATACCTATCGCCGGTCGGGGGCGGTGCAGGCGGAGGCGCTGGCGGGTGCGGCGGCGTTGGCGGATGGGATCTCCACCGGTGTGATGATCATGGGCACGGTGGTGGGTTTCGTGCGCGAGATGGTGCGCGACATCGTGGCCGAGCTGGTGGGGAAGCTGATCACGTGGGCGTTGGAGGCGGCGTGCACGTTGGGGTTTGCGACGCCGTTGATCGCGGCGCAGGCGACGGCGGCGATTTCGTCGGCGGTGACTCGGATTGCGGATTTCATCCGGAAGCTGGTCAAGACGGTCGGGAACGTGTCGCCGCGGATCAGCCGGGTCATCGGCAAGCTGGATGAGATCATCCAGAAGCTGAGCAAGATCGGCCGCAAACTCGGCGGCGGTGATGGCACCACTCCTTCGGCTGCGTCCGGCGGTGGTGGGAAGGTCGACACGCCGGATCTGGACGGCCCGACCAGCCCGGACGCTCCCAACAGCCCCGACGGCGCGGACGGCACCCCGGGCGGCAGCCGGGCCGGCGGTGACGGTCCGTCGTCGGCCAGGGACTCGGCCGACGACCCGCGCAGGTCCGGCCAGGACGAGGACTCGACCTGCACGAACGGTGACCCGATCAACGTCTTCACCGGCGAGGTGATCCTGCCGCAGACCGACGTCGGCCTCCCGGCGGTCCTGCCGTTGACCGTGCGGCGGCGGCACGCCTCGGCGTACCGGCTCGGCCGCTGGTTCGGGCGGACCTGGGCCTCGACCTTCGACCAGCGGCTCGAGGTCGAGGACGACGGCATCTACTTCGTCACCGAGGACGGCCGCGTCCTGGTCTACCCGCATCCGGTGCGCGACGGTCAGCCCGTGTTCCCGGTCGAAGGCGCCCGCTGGCCGCTGGTCCGCACCGGGGACGAGTACGTCGTCACCCACCGGCAGAACCGCGAGCGGTACACCTTCGGGCCCGTCGCGGGCGCGCCGGCCGGTCTGCTGCCGCTGCGCTCGGTCGAGGGCCGGACCGGGCAACGGCTGGACTTCGAGTACGAGAACGGCGCTCCCCGCGAGCTCCGGCACTCCGGGAACTACCGGATCGCGATCAGCACGGAAGGCGGCCGGATCACGGCGCTGACCCTCCGCGGCACCGGCGGCGCGCCGGACGTGCCGCTGCTCCGGTACGCCTACGACGACGAGGGCCGTCTCACCGAGGTGTCCAACTCGTCGAACCGGCCGCTGACCTTCAGCTACGACCGCGCGGGGCGCCTCACCCGTTGGGTGGACCGCAACGGCGAGTGGTACGGCTTCCACTACGACGGCCTGGGCCGGTGCGTCCGGACCGAGGGCTCCGGCGGGGCGCACACCGGGACGCTGCGGATCGACCAGGACGCCCTCGTCTCGGTCTGGACCGACGCGGCCGGGCACGAGACGACCTACCGGTTCAACGAGCTGCGGCAGATCGTCGAGGAGGTCGACGCGCTCGGCGGCAGCACGCGCTCGGAATGGGACCGCTACGACCGGCTGCTGTCCCGGACGGACCCGCTCGGCCGCACCACGTCCTACACCTACGACGAGTCCGGCAACCTGGTCACCCTGACCCGCCCGGACGGCACCCAGCGGCTGTTCAGCTACGACAGCGACAACCAGCTGGTCGCCACGGTCGAGCTGACGGGCGCCGTGACGCGGCGGGACTACGACGAGGCCGGCAACCTCGTCGCGGTCACCGATCCGGTGGGCGCGGTGACCCGGTACCGGTACGACGAACGCCACCACCTGGCGGCGATCGTCGACCCGCTGGGCGGCGTGTACCGCGTGGACACGAACGAGGCGGGCCTGCCCATCGCCGTGACCGGTCCGGACGGCGCGGTGAACCTGTTCGGGCGTGACCAGTTCGGCCGGATCCGGTCCCGGACCGACCCGTCGGGTGCCACGACCACCTACACCTGGAGCGTGGAAGGGCTGCTGCTGTCGCGCACCGGTCCGGACGGCACGGTCGAGCGCTGGCAGTACGACGGCGAGGGCAACCAGACCGCCGAGGCGGGCGCCGCGGGCGAGCTGACGCACGTCGTCAGCACCCATTTCGACCTGCCCGCGGTGGTGTCGACCCCGGACGGGAACCGCCTGGAGTACACCTACGACGAGAAGATGCGCCCGGTCGTCGTGCGCAACGCGGCGGGCTCGGAATGGCGGTACGTCTACGACGCCGTCGGCAACCTCGTCCGCGAGACGGACTTCAACGGCCGGACGCTGGTCTACACCTACGACGCGGCGGGGCAGGTGGTGTCGCGGACGAACGGCGCCGGCGAGACCACGCGGTTCCGCCACGACCTCGTGGGCAACCTCGTCGAGCGGCAGACCGGGGACGCGCCGCCGGCCCGGTTCACCTACGACGCGGCCGGGCGGCTGGTGCGCGCCGTTAACGCCGACGCCGACGTGCGCTTCCAGCGCGACGCGGCCGGGCGGGTGGTGGCCGAAACGATCAACGGCCGCACCGTCGAGTCCCGCTACGACCTGCTCGGCAGGCCGGTGTACCAGCGCACCCCGACCGGCGCGGAGAGCCGGTGGAGCTACGACGCGGGCGGCCGGCCCTCGGTCCTGAGCGCCGCAGGCTGGACCCTGAGCTTCCGCTACGACACCGCGGGCCGGGAAGTGGAACGGTTGCTCGACACCGGGGTTTCCCTGGCGCAGGAGTGGGACGCGGGCAACCGCCTGCTCACGCAGACGCTGTCCGCGGTGTCGGCGGGGGTTCCGTCGGTCCGGCGGATCCAGCACCGCGCCTACCGGTACCGCGCGGACGACCAGCTGGTGTCGGTCGCGGAGCAGATCGGGGGGCTGCGCGAGTTCGACCTCGACCCGGCCGGGCGGGTCGTCGGCGTCCGCGGCGCGGGCTGGGCGGAGCACTACGACTACGACCGCGTCGGCAACCTCCAGGCCGCGCACAGCCCGGGCGACCCCGAGGCGAGCGGGCCGCGTCAGGTCAGCGGCACGTTGACGATCGCCGCGGGGAACGTCCGGTACGCCTACGACCGGCAGGGGCGCATGGTGCTCCGGCAGCGGAAGCGGTTGTCCGCGAAACCGGACAACTGGCACTTCAGCTGGGACGGCGAAGACCGGCTGGTCGGTGTCGTCACGCCCGACGGGACGCGCTGGCGGTACGCCTACGACGCGCTGGGGCGGCGCATCAGCAAGCAACGCCTGGCCGCGGACGGCCGCACCGTCGCCGAGCGGACCGATTTCGTCTGGGATGACACGGTCCTGGTGGAGCAGATCGAATCCGCGGGACGGACCAGGTCGTGGCACTGGCTGCCGGACACGCTGCAGCCGGTGAGCCAGACCGAGCGGGTCTGGCACGACCAGGCCTGGGTCGACCGCGAGTTCTACGGCATCGTCACCGACCTGATCGGCACCCCGACGGAGCTGGTCGACCCCGCGGGCAACCTGGCCTGGCGGGCGAGCCGGACGGTCTGGGGCCAGGTCGCCGGGGTCGGCGTCGCGGACACGCCGCTGCGGTTCCCCGGGCAGTACCACGACCCGGAGAGCGGTCTGGACTACAACTACCACCGCTACTACGTGCCCGAACTCGGGCGGTACGCGAGCCAGGACCCGCTCGGCCTGGTCGCGGGGCCGAACCCGCAGGCGTACGTGCCGAACCCGATGACGTGGCTCGACCCGCTGGGGCTCGTGCCGTGCCGCGACTGCGACGCCCAGAAGGAAGAACTGCCCAAGGGCGACAACCGGTGGTTCGACCACCGGCGGGAAGCGTTCAACGCGGCGCGGGACCGGGCCGGCATCCCCAACAGCGCGTCACCCGTCCGGCAGTGGACCGTCGGCGACAACCCGGCCCTGCAGGGGAGGGGCAACTACCACTACGACCCCGCGCCCGGCGCGCACGGCCGCTACTACGAGTACGAGACGCCGAACGGGCCACGGGTGATCGCGGAGCACACCAACGATCCGCGCGCGCCGCACCCGCACTTCCACGCCTACCAGCCGAAGGCGGGCCACGACGGGGTGGTGATCGGCGAGAAGTACGACCGGGTCGGCGGCCCGCACCACTACTACTATGGGGATCATGCTCCGAGCTGGCCGGCGGGTGACTGAGCCGTGACCGAGTCCGCGCGGGACCGGCGGCTGCGGTTGCTGCAGGCGAAGAAGGCCGAGCAGCTGAAGGACCGTCTGTCCGCTTTCGACACCGGTGAGTTCGCGCAGTGGTCGGACTTCCCGCAGTGGCTCCGGGACGAGTTCGTCAAGACCCGCCGGACGACCGCCGAACCGGATTCGGTGCTGCCGGAGTCGGCGGACGACCGGGAGATCCGGGACTGGCAGTCGGAGTTCGCCGTCCGGGCCGGGCTGGACGGCCGGGTGTACGTGCTCACCGGCGTCGACGACTTCCCGTGGCTCTACTGCGCCGCGCGCGACGATCGGTGGGCCGACGAGATCGGCGCCGTGCTGGGGTACGGCTGGACGGCCATCGGCGCGGACAAGGACCGTCTCGTGGTGTTCTACGAGGAGGAGTACGAGTACCAGGCGTTCCTGGTGGCTCCCGGGCACCTCCGGGACGGCGACGGCCGCCTGCTGTAGCGGGAGTCTCACCTGCGGCTCGACGAGTCCGGAGGCCGTCGTCACAGCGGTAGCCTCCCTGGTGGAGGTTGTGATGGATTCCCCGACATTGGTGGCCGCTCTGCGGCGGGTCGTGCCTGCTGAGCACGTGGTCGACGACCCGGTCGTGGTCGAGTCCTACCTGCAGGACCACGCGGAGTGGGCCGAGTACGGGCAAGCCGCCGCGGTGGTGCGGCCGCGCGGGACCGGCGAGGTGCGCGACGTCGTGCGGTTCGCGGGCGAGCACGGGATCCCGGTGGTGCCCCGCGGGGCTGGGACGGGCCTGTCCGGCGGGGCGAACGCCGTCGACGGCTGCATCGTGATCTCGTTCGAGGCGATGGATTCCGTCCTGGAGATCGACCCCGCCGAGCGGCTCGCGGTCGTGCAGCCGGGCGTGATCAACGACGACCTGCGGGCGATCTGCGCCGAGCAGGGGCTGTGGTACCCGCCGGACCCGGCGAGCGCGCCGTGGTCGACGATCGGCGGGAACGTGGCCACCAACGCCGGTGGGCTGTGCTGCGTGAAGTACGGCGTGACGCGGGACTACGTGCTCGCGCTGGAGGTCGTCACCGGGCGCGGCGAGGTGGTCCGCCTGGGCCGGCGCACCGCGAAGGGCGTCGCCGGGTACGACCTGTGCGGGCTGATGGTCGGCTCCGAGGGCACGCTCGGCGTGATCACCGAGGTGACCGTGCGGCTGCGGCCGCGGCGCGAGCCCGAGCGCACGATCGCCGGGTACTTCGACTCGGTGATCGCCGCGGGTGAGGCGGTCAGCGCGGTGTCCGCGTCCGGGGTGATCCCGTCCGCGCTGGAGCTGGTCGACCGGCACTGCCTGGAGGCGGTCGACGCGTGGAAGAACATGGGCCTGTCCACGGAGGCGAACGTGGTGCTCCTGGGCCGCGTCGACACCCCTGGTCACGCGGGCGAGGAGGAGGCCCGCACGATCCTGCGGTGCTTCGAGCAGGCCGGCGCGAGCTGGGCGGCGCTGTCCACGGATGAGCAGGAGGCCGAAGCCCTGTTCGACGCCCGGCGCCTGGCGTACCCCGCGCTGGAGCGGCTCGGCCCGGTGCTCACCGAGGACGTCTGCGTGCCGCGAGCGCTGGTGCCGGAGATGCTGGCACGGATCGAGAAGGCAGCCACCGAACACGACACGCTGATCGCGAACATCGCCCACGCCGGCGACGGAAACCTGCACCCGCTACTGATAACCCCCATCGGCGACGACGCAGCACGGCGACGCGCACAGGCGGCGTTCGAGGACATCATCGCGGACGCGGTCGAACTGGGCGGCACGGTGACGGGGGAGCACGGAATCGGGTTGCTGAAGCGCGGCGGCTTGCGGCGCGAGGTGAGCCCCGAGGTGCTGGAGCTGCACCGGGCGGTGAAGGGCGCGCTCGACCCGCTGGGGATCCTGAACCCGGGGAAGGTTTTCGTCTAGAAGGGGATCGGTGGCTGCCCGTGCGGCAGCCCTGCAAACCGCAAGCCGGCAACGCGACTGGCCCCGGCCCAAAGCTGCCCGCGCGGCAGCCCAACAAACCGCAAGCCGGCAACGCAACAGCACCGACTACCCCAACCAGACCTCCCCCGCCCCCGATCCACAGCCTGTCTTTGGTCGCCGAGCAGGCGTGTCAAGGTACTCTTTCCCGCCTTGACACGCCTGCTCGGCGACTGAAACACAATCAGGCATCGGGGGCGGGGGTGGTCGGAAGGTGACCGTTCGGCGCCGTGAGGCGCTTTCCGCCCGTAGGGCGGGCTCTCCGCCTGCCCAAAAGCAAGACCAAAGATCAAAAGATGTCCTCGCCGGACGGGCAGGCTCCGGGATGACGGGGGACCGTTGTCGGCTCACCCCGGGCAGGTGGCCGCTGGGTGGTCATCCCGTCGCCTTCCGGTTTGTGCATATCACCTTGAGCCAGGGCCGCAAGGTTGGCATGGTCGGCCGCCGGTTGGCGGCCCGGGTTGCGGCCCTGGCTCAAGGTGATCGTCCAGTGTCAGGCGACGGGATGACCACCCAGTTACCTTGGGTTCAACGCGCGGCGCTACGCGCCTGTTTGCCATAGGCGGGCGTAGTGGCCGTTGGCCGCCAACAACTCCTCGTGCGTGCCCTGTTCCACGATGCGTCCGTGGTCCAGCACCACGATCCGGTCCGATCTGGCCGCCGTCGCCAGGCGGTGGGCCACCACGAAAGTCGTTCGGCGCTTGGCGACCGTTTCCGTTGCCGCCAGGACCGCCGCCTCCGTGGACGGGTCCAGGGCGGCCGTTGCCTCGTCCAACAACAGCACGTCCGGGTCCACCAGTTCCGCGCGGGCCAGCGCGACCAGTTGCCGCTGCCCCGCCGACAACGACCGGCCCCGTTCGCCCACCGGCTGGTGGAAGCCCTGCGGCAGCGCGGCGATCGCGTCGACCGCGCCCACCGCGCGCACCGCGGCCTCGACCTCCGCGTCCGACGCCGACGGGTCGCCGTACCGGACGTTGTCGGCCACCGTGCCGGAGAACAGGTGCGCCTCCTGCGGCACCACGCCCATCCGCCGGTGCAGGCCGGCCAGGTCGTAGTCCCGGACGTCGACCCCGTCGATGCTCACCTTGCCACTCGTCGCGTCGTAGAAGCGCGCCGCCAGTTTGACCACTGTAGACTTCCCGGCGCCGGTCGAGCCGACCAGGGCGACCGTCTCGCCCGGCGACACCTTCAGCGAAACATCCGTCAGGGCCAGGGTTTCCGTGCCCGTGTAGGAGAAGTCGACCGCGTCGAACGCGACCTCGCCGCGCAGCCGCTCGGGCACCGGCACCGGATCCGCGGGCGGCGGCACCGACGTCGGCGTCCGCAGCAGGTCGCCGATCCGGTGCAGGCCGACCTTCGCCTGCTGGTAGCTGTCGAACACCGACGACAACTGCTGGATCGGCGAGAAGAACAGGTTCAGGTACAGCAGGAACGCCAGCAGCACACCGACCGACAGCGTGCCGTCCGCGACCCGGCTCGCGCCCGCCACCAGCACGACCGCCTCCGCCACCCCGGACAGCAGCGTCACGAACGGGAAGTACGTCGCCACGTACCGCTGGGCCCGCAGCCGCGACCGCCGGTACGCGTCGCTGCGAGACGCGAAGTCCTCGGCCGACCGCTCCTCCCGGCTGTACGCCTGCGCGACCCGCAGACCGCTCACGTTCTCCTGCATGTCGGCGTTCACGACGCTGACCTTCTCGCGCGCCTCGGTGTAGGCCGCGCTGGACAGCCGCCGGAAGATCACCGTCGCGATCACCAGCACCGGCACCACGGACAACGCGTACAGCGCCAGGGACACGTCGGTGATCAGCAACGCCCCGGTGATCCCGACCAGTGTCAGCGCGCTGATCACCGCCTGCGCGACACCGGTCTGCAGGAACGTCGACAACGCGTCCACGTCCGTCGTCATGCGCGTCATGATCTTGCCGGACAGCTCGCGTTCGTAGTAGTCGAGCCCGAGCCGCTGCAGGTGCGCGTAGCTGCGGACGCGCAGCGAGTACAGCACCGTCTCACCGGCCCGCGCGGTGAGCCGCGTCTGCGCCGCGATCACGAGCCAGTCCACCGCGATGATCACCGCGCCGATCCCGGCGCACAACCACACCACCCACGCCAGACCCGGCCGCACCCCGTGGTCGACGCCCTGCTGGTACAGCGTGGGCAACGCGATCGACGCCGCCGCGTCCAGCCCGACCAGCAGCACCGCGGCGATCAGCAGCCCGCGCACCGGACGCAACGCCGAGCCGAGGCGGAACCGCGGATCCGGCTGGGTGACCGCGTCCGGGGCCAGCGCCGGCTCGTCCGTCGCGGGTGGCAGCTTGCGCACGCCCTCCAGCAGCTCGGCCGTAGGCGGCGCGTTGAGCGCGCTGCCGGGGCCCATGCCGCCGCCGGGCATCGGTGGCGGCGCGTTCCGCTGCCGCGCCGACTCGGCCATCTCGTCGACCGAGTCCCGCTCGCCGGTCTCCGGCCACAGCGCGGGCGTGGTCCCGGTCTCCGGGCTGGCCACGCAGTCCCGCTTGTGCACGTTCTCCACGCCCTCGCCGGGCCCGGCGATGAGCTCGCGGAACAGCTCGCAGCGCGCCGCCAGTTCGTCGTAGGTGCCGACGTCGACCACACGGCCCGCGTCGAGCACCGCGATCCGGTCGGCCAGCGACAGCGTCGACTTGCGGTGCGCGATCAGCAGCGTCGTCCGGGTCGCGGTGACCGAGCGCAGCGTCTCGTAGATGGCCGCCTCGGTGACCGTGTCCACCGCGGACGTCGCGTCGTCCAGGATCAGCACGCGCGGATCGGTCAGCAGCGCCCGCGCCAGGCCCAGCCGCTGCCGCTGACCACCCGACAGCGTCAGCCCGCGTTCACCGACCTGGGTGGCGTAGCCGTCGGGCAGCTCGGAGATGAAGTCGTGCGCCTCGGCCGCCTTCGCCGCGGCGATCACCTCCTCGTCGCTGGCGTCCGGGCGGCCGTAGGCGATGTTGTCGCGGATCGACGTGGAGAACAGGAACGCCTCCTCGAACACCACGCCGATCGCCTGACGCAGATCCGTCAGCTTCACGTCCCGCACGTCGCAACCGCCGAGCCGGACGCTGCCCGAATGCGCGTCGTAGAACCGGGGCAGCAGCAGCGAGATCGTCGACTTGCCGGAGCCCGCGGTGCCGACCAGCGCCAGCGTCTCGCCGGGTTCCGCGCGCAGGCTCAGCCCGTCCAGCACCGGTTCCGAGCGCGTGTACCCGAACCGCACGTCGTCCAGCTCGATGCTCAGCGGCCCCTCCGGCAGCGGCTCCGGGTCCACCGGGTCCGTGACCTCGGGCTGGGCGTCCACCAGCTCGTACACGCGTTCCGCGCCCGCCCGCGTCAGCTGGGCCTGCACCACCAGCGCCGACATCATCCGGGCCGGCCCGATCAGGCCGGAGACGTAGCTGGCGAACGCGAGGAACGTGCCGAGGGTGACCTGCCCGTTGAGCGCCAGGATGCCGCCGAAGGCCAGCACGGCGACCTGCCCGGCCGCGGGCAGCGCGGACGTCGTCGCCGTGGGCACCGCCGCCAGCCGGGCCGCGCGCAGCCGCTCGGCGAACAGCCGCCGCGCGGTCTTCTCCAGCCGCGCGACCTCCCGGGCCTCCTGCCCGAAGCCCTTCACGACGCGGACACCGGTGACGGTCTCCTCGACGTGCTGCGCGACGTCCGCCGCCCGCTGCTGCGCCGACCAGGTGGCCGGGAACAGGCGTTTGCGGGCCAGGCCGGCGACGATCGCCACCGCGGGCACCACGATCAGCGCGATCACCGTCAGGCCGGGCGACATCCACAGCATCGCGGCCACCGAGAACACCGCGAACACGACCGAACCCGCCGACAGCGGCACCACGAACAGCAGCGACACCACCAGCTGCAGGTCGGTGATCGCGCGGGACACCACCTGGCCGGTGCGCAGCGAGTCCTGCTTGCCACCGTCCAGGCGGGACACCGAGTCGAACACCCGCTGGCGCAGGTCGTGCTGCACGTCCAGCGCGAGCCGCCCGCCCAGGTAGCGCCGGACGAACGCGGTGCCGAACATGAGCAGCTGGACCCCGATCAGCCCGCCGACGAGCAGACCCAGCCGCCCGGTCTGCGACGCCACCGCGTCGTCGACGGCGACCTTCACCAGCAACGGGCTCGCGGCCTGCAGGCCGACGCTGAACACAGCCGCGGCCATCGACGAGACGACCAGGACCGGATGCCGCCAGCAGGCCGCGGCCAGCCGGCGAATCCATCCGGTCCCGGGGTTCTCGTCAGTGCGTGGTGGTCGTGCAGTCACCACGCCAGGTTATGCGTGCCCGCCTACGTGATGTCGCGGCGCTGGTTGGAGGCCCATCCGCCCATGAAGAACACCATGGTCCAGGCGAGGAACACCAGCGCGGCAGCCCACCAGGAGATGACGCCCGGCGCGCCGGCGGCCAGCTGCAGGCCCAGCTTGTCCCAGTGCTCGACACCGCCAGGCAGGTTGATCGAGCTGATCCCGAACGCCTCGGCCGCGATGCCGCCGACGATGCCGTTCGCGGTGCTGTTCGGCAGGATCGCGCCGAAGATGTCGCTGGTGTTCCACAACGCGATGACCAGCACGTTCTCCACGATCAGGAACCAGCCGATCAGCAGGATGACCGCCAGCACGACCTTGTTCAGCACCGCGCCGAAGCCGATGCCGAACAGCGTCACCAGCGCGTAGGCCAGCACGGTCCCGCCGAGCGCGGCGAGCCATTCGCCGCCGCTGGGCAGCCGGTCGCCGTCGACGGTGATGACGGTCGCCAGCGCCGCGACCGCGAAGCTGAGCAGCCCGTACAGCGCGCCCCACAGGATGTAGGTGATCATCTTCGCGGTCAGCGCGGACACCCGGTTCGGCGCCGTCAGGAACGTCGTCGTGATCGTCTTGCTGCTGTACTCACCGGCCAGGGCGAACACGCCGAAGATCGCCGGGATCAGCTGCGCGATGTTCACGCCGTGGGCGATGCTGAGCAGCCCGACCGGCAACGCGTCGGCGGGCAGCCCGGCCTGCTCGGCGATGATCCGCGCGGTGCCGCTGCCGATGTAGTCGGCGAAGTCGTTGGTGATCTTGCCCCAGACGTACGACATCCAGAACGCGACCAGCACCAGCGGGATGATCAGGATCCACCAGGTGTTGAGGCTGAGCGTCTTGCGGAACTCCGCCTTGATCAACCGGCCCATCAGCCCTGTCCTCCCCAGCCGCCGTGGCCCTGTTGCGGCGGTGCTTGCTGGTACTGCTGCTGCGGTGGGTATCCGGGCGGCGGCGGGCCGCCCCAGCCGCCCTGCGGCGGCATCCCCGCGTACTGCGCTCCCGGGTACTGGGCTCCTGGGTACTGGGGGCTGGTCAGCTGGAAGAACAGCTTCTCCAGGTCCGCCCGCTCCTCCTCGATGCCGTAGACCGCGATCCCGGACTTCGCGACCAGGTCACCGATCTGCTGGCGGGTCGCGCCGATCACCGCCACGCGCCCGTCCGGCGTCGGCTCCACCTGCGTGAACCCGGCCTCTTGAAGCGCTTTCACGAGCGCGTTCGCGTCCGCGGCCTGCACGAGCACCCGCGACTGCTGGCTGCTGCGCAACTGGTCCAGCGGGCCGTAGTAGCGCGTGACGCCGTGGCTGATGATGACGACCTGGTCGATCGTCTGCTCCACCTCCGACAGCAGGTGGCTCGACACCAGCACGGTGCGGCCCTCCCGGGCGTAGGCGCGCAGGAAGTTGCGCAGCCACACGATGCCCTCCGGGTCGAGGCCGTTGGCCGGCTCGTCCAGCACGAGCACCTGCGGGTTGCCGAGCAGCGCGGTCGCCAGGGCGAGCCGCTGCCGCATGCCCAGCGAGAACCCGCCGGCGCGGCGGTCCGCGGCGCCGGAGAGCCCGACCAGGCCCAGCACCTCCTCGACGCGCTGGTCCGGCGCGCCGATCGCGGCGGCGTACACCTTCAGGTGGTTGCGCGCGGAGCGCTTGGGGTGGAAGCCCTCGTTCTCCAGGACCGCGCCCACGACCTGCGCCGGGTTGCCCAGCTGCTGGTAGGGGCGGCCGTTGATGGTGGCGACGCCCGCCGACGGCGTGACCAGGCCCAGCAACATGCGCAGCGTGGTCGTCTTGCCCGCGCCGTTGGGGCCGAGGAAGCCGGTGACCGAGCCGGGGCGGACCTCGAAGCTCAGGTTCTGCACCGCGGCGACCGGCCCGAAGTGTTTGCTCAGGTTCTGCACGAATATCCGGCCGCTGCCGTCGTGTTGCATGTGCGCCCCTCCCGGCCCGGTGAACTTGATCGCGGGCACATAGTGCCCTACCGGGGTCCGGTCCAACCCGTCCGGGTGCCGCGTGTCGGGGAGGGTGTGCACTAAGGGGCGGCCCGCTCAACCAGCCTGGGGGTCACTGGGAGCGGGCCGCCACGAACAAGTTTAGGTGGTATCTCCGGACTTCGCTTACGCGGGGGCCCATGTTGGTCTGAAAACTTATTCACGTGTTGGGTCCTGGGGCGGGCGGTCCCTGGCGACGGGACCGCCCGCCGGGTCAGGCGAGGGCCTCGGCCAGCGGCGTGTGCGGCAGGTCGTGGGCCTGCGCGACCGGCGCGTTCGTCAGCGCGCCCGCGTGCGCGTTGAGGCCCAGCGACAGCGGCCCGTTGGCCCGCAGCGCGGCCTGCCAGCCGTGGTCGGCCAGCTGGACGGCGTAGGGGAGCGTGACGTTGGTCAGGGCGTAGGTGCTCGTGCGCGGGACCGCGCCGGGCATGTTGGCCACGCAGTAGAAGACCGAGTCGTGCACCGTGTAGGTCGGGTCGTCGTGCGTCGTCGGGTGCGAGTCGGCGAAGCAGCCGCCCTGGTCGATCGCGATGTCCACCAGCACGCTGCCCGGCCGCATGCGCGCGACCAGGTCGGTGGAGACGAGCTTCGGCGCCCGCGCGCCGGGCACCAGCACCGCGCCGATCACCAGGTCGGCCTCCAGCACGGCCTGCTCGACGGCGAAGGCGTTCGAGGTGACGGTGCGGATGCGGCCGGCGAAGTCGTGGTCGATCTGACGCAGGCGGTCCACATTGGTGTCCAGGATCTCGACGTCGGAGCCCAGACCCAGCGCGATGCGGGCGGCGTTGAGGCCCGCGACACCGCCGCCGATGACGACCACCCGGGCCGGGTGCACGCCGGGCACGCCGCCGGGCAGTACGCCGCGCCCGCCGCTGGGCTTCATCAGCGAGTGGGCGCCGACCTGCGGCGCGAGCCGTCCGGCGACCTCGGACATCGGGGCCAGCAGCGGCAGCGCGCCGCTCGGCTGCTGCACGGTCTCGTAGGCGATCGCGGTTGTGCCCGCGTCCAGCAGAGCCTGCGTCAGCGGGCGGTCCGCGGCGAGGTGCAGGTAGGTGAACAGCACCTGGTCGCGGCGCAGCCGGGGGTACTCCTCGGCGATCGGCTCCTTGACCTTGAGGACCATCTCGCCCTCGGCCCAGACGTCCTCGGCGGTGGCCAGGATCTTCGCGCCGGCGGAGACGTACTCGTCGTCGCTGATGGCGGATCCGGTGCCGGCGCCGGTTTCGATGAAGACCTCGTGGCCGCGGGACGTCAGCTCGTGCACCCCGGCCGGGGTCACGGCGACGCGGTATTCGTGCTTCTTGACCTCGCGGGGGACGGCGATGCGCACTGCTTCCTCCTGCATCTGGCGAACGTGGTGCTGACCACGGTGAACCACCCGGATAGCGGTGTCATCGTGCCTCGCCGACAATTCTCCGCCGCGTGGATGGTGCCCGCAGGACAAGGTGTTGACCTCCACCTTGGTGGAGATCGCAGGATGATCGTCATGAGAGCGGTGTGGTTGAAGGAGTTCGGCGGGCCCGAGGTGCTCGTCGCGGGGGAGGCGCCGGATCCGGTGCCCGGGCCCGGGCAGGTGCTCATCGGTGTGACGTTCGCCAACACGACGTTCGTCGAGACGCAGTTCCGGGCGGGGATGCCCGGGCCGTTCCGCGCGGAGCTGCCGGTGATCCCGGGAAACGGCGTCGGCGGGGTGGTGCTGTCCGGGCCGTCCGAGCTGGTCGGGGCGCGGGTGGTGACGAGCCTGAACGGGTCGGGCGGGTACGCCGAGCGGGTCGTGGTGGACGCGGCGGCGCCGTTCCGCGTGCCGGACGGCCTGGCGCTGGACGACGCGGTGGCGCTGCTGGCCGACGGCCGCACCGCGACGGCGCTGATCCGCGCGGCGGGGGTGTCGGCCGGGGAGCGGGTGCTGGTGGAGGCCGCCGCGGGCGGGGTGGGCAGCCTGCTGGTGCAGCTGGCGCGCAACGCGGGCGCGACGGTGATCGCGGCGGCCGGGGGCTCGCGCAAAACGGCGGTGGCGCGCGATCTGGGGGCGGACCAGGTGGTCGACTACACGCGGCCGGAGTGGGCCACGCAGGTCGGCCCTGTGGACGTGGTGTTCGACGGCGTCGGCGGTGCTCTGGGGGCGGCCGCGTTCGGGTTGGTGCGTCGCGGTGGGCGGCACTTCAGCTACGGCCTGGCGAGCGGTGCGTGGACGGCGGTGTCCGAGGAGGAGGCTTCGTCCCGGGGCGTCGTGCTGCACCGCGGCCCGCTGGGCAGCCCGGCCGACCTGCGGGCCGCGACGGAGTGGGTCTTGGCGGAGGCCGCCGCGGGCCGGGTGAAACCGCTTGTGGGACAACGCTTCCCGCTGCACCGAGCCGCCGACGCGCACCGAGCGATCGAATCCCGCGCGACGATCGGCAAGACGCTGCTGGAGGTCTGACGCGAGTCCCACGCTCCGCCGCGCGAGTCCCACGTTCGGGCGCGTGAGTTCTGCGTTCCGGGCTGCGAGTTCAGCGTTACGGGGCGTGGGTTCCGCGTTGCGGGGCGTGGGTCTTCCAGGGCGCGAGTCCCACGTTTCGGCGCGCGAGTTCCGCGTTTGGGGGCGCGAGTCCTGCGTTCGGGCGCGCGAGTTCCGCGTTCCGGGGCGTGGGTTCCGCAGTCGTCAGGTGGGGCGGGCCCAGGCGGTGTCCCCCACAGTGACCACCCCGGCGCGGGTCACGCGCATGATCACGCCGAACTTGTTCGCGTGCCGGTCGATCAGGTGGGTCTGCAGCTCCGGCCACCGCCGTTGCCCCGACGGGTCCCAGCTCGGCACCGCGCAGCGGATGCACGGGCCCGCGTGCTCGCCGGTCACCTCCAGCGACACGCCGCCGACGTCGAGCGTGCTGCCGGCGGCCCAGTCCTCCTCGGCGAAGGCCGGGGCGTCCGCGATGAGGTGGATGTTCGGGCGGAAGCGGTGGAGTTCGACCGGCCGGCCGAGCTCCGCCGCGAGCGCCGTCAGCGACGCCTCGAACGTGACCAGCACCGTGGGGCCGCGGTCCTGCTGCCCGTCGGCCGCGCGCAGGTCCACGGTCATGCCGAACGACGCGGCGAGCGCCTCCGCCAGCCCCGGCTCCTCCCAGGACCACGACCGGCCCTCCGGCGCGCGCAGCACCGGCGGCTTCGGCGGGTCGATCACGTCGGCGCCGTACTCCGCACCCCAGGTGAGCATCGCCGGGTTCTGGCGCACCGTCAGCACCTTCCCCCGGCGCTTCTCCCGCCCGTCGACCAGCGCGTGCGCCCGGTC
Source organism: Amycolatopsis thermalba (assembly GCF_023376025.1). Taxonomy (NCBI): domain Bacteria; kingdom Bacillati; phylum Actinomycetota; class Actinomycetes; order Pseudonocardiales; family Pseudonocardiaceae; genus Amycolatopsis; species Amycolatopsis thermalba. Next base: position 6,524,282 of record NZ_CP091196.1, on the reverse strand, counting down.
GCCCGCCATGCCCCGCTCGTCGAAGCGCGCGGCGCGAACCTCCTCGCCCCGCAACGACTTCACCGGCCAGCGGTGCAGCACGGCAACCGATCCCTCGAACACGAACCCCTCCTACGACCAGCGCACGGCGACCAGCTGGACCAGCAATGCTAACCGGACATCCGGGTCGTCCAGGTCCAGCGGGACGAGTTCGAGCACGCGCCGCATCCGGTACCGGAACGTGTTGGGGTGGATCCGCAACGCCTGGGCGGCCGACCGCGGGTCGCCGGGATGGCGCAGCCACTCGTAGAGCGTCTCGACGTAGTCCGTGCGGTTGATCCGGTCGTACTCGCGCAGCTGCTCCAGCGGTCCGAGCCCGGCGACGCCGGCCGCCGACGCCGCGGTGGCCGTGCGGTGCAACGCGAGCGCCGTCCACAGGCCGTCGAAGCTGCCGGACGGTCCCTCGATCACACCGGCGCGCAGCAGGCTCAGCGTCTCCTCCGCCTCGGCGCGCGACCGCGGCAGCTCGCCGATCTTCACCGCGCTCCCGGCCGCCACGCGTGGTGCGCCGCGGGACGCATCGGCCAGCGACGGCCAGTCCGCGCCGTCGGGCACGACGGTGTACAGCAGCCCGCCGAGCTCTGTCGCGATTGGACGGCGGCCGATGCCCAGCGACATCCGCTCCATCAGCGCCAGCCGCAGGCCTTCGTCGTCGCCCGGGGTGTCGACGACGACCACGCGGTGCGGTTCGTCGGTCAGCTCCAGCTCGGCGATCGCGGCGCGCGGCCCGGCTTTTCCTTCCAGCACGGCACGCAGCAGTTCGGCCGACGCGCGCCGCTGGGCGTCCGCGTGGGCCCGGCGGCGCAGGAGGTGGAGCGCGACGACCGGTGCGGTGTCGGCGAACGCGGCGGCGCGCTCGTCGGACACCGGGCCACGCACGACCGCCCACATCGAGCCGAGCAGTTCGCCGCCCATCCGGATCGGCACGATGAGCCGGGGCAGCGTGCCATCCCGTTGCGCGGGAACGAAAATCGTCTGGCGACCGCGGGACAGTTCGCGGAAGACACCGCGGGAGCGGAACTTCGCGAGCACGTCGTCGGGGATCCGGCGGCCCATGATGGTGGACACGCGGGCCGGGTCGGTGATGTCCTGGCGCGCCGAGTAGGCGAGCACGCGTGAGTTGGTGTCCTCGATGGTCACCGGGGCGTCGACGACCGCGGCGACGGCGTCCGCGAGCCGGAACAGGTCACCGGAGCCGGGATCGCCTTCGAGGGACTCGGGTTCCTCGGCCGCCGCGTCCAGCACGGTGCGCAGCAGCCACACCAGCTGCGCCCAGGCGGTGGCCGCGCGAACCTCGATGAGCGCGATTCCCGCCGCCTTCGCCGCCCGCCGCACCTGCGGTTTGCGGGCGACCGGAGGTTTCAGCAGCACCGCGGCGGCCCCGGCGGCGGCACTGTGGTCGATCAGCTCGACCGCCGCGTCCGGATCGCCGGTGGCGACACCGAGGACCAGATCGCCCGCCGCGAGCTGGGCGGATGCTCCCGGCTCGGCGATGACCACGTCCGCGACGGCCGGGCAGGGGTCGGGTAGCTGGACCGCGTGCAGCAACGTCGGCCCCACCCGGTCGACCACGCTGCGGACGGACACCACCTCCGCAGGATACGGCTCGGTGGTGGGCCGAGCCATCGCCAAGCCGCGGCGGCCACGGCTGGTCCCGGCGGGGGACGAGCCGTGGCCGCACGCGACCCCCTACCGGCTCAGCACCCGGGCCAGGACGTCCCACAGGGTGCCGGCCGGGTCGGCGGCGCCGTCGGGGCACCGCCACGCCACGATCCCGTCCGGGCGGACCAGGGTGGCGCCACCGTCGCCCAAGCCGAACCGGCCGCGGAACAGCGGGTCGTCGATTTCCTGGTACTCCAGGGCGATCCCGGTCTCCGCCCGCACCTGCGAGACCGCGTCGCGCCAGCCGCCAGGGCTGAACAGGACCCAGCTGTGCCCGAGGAAGTCCCACGTGGACCCCGTTCCGACGGGCACGTGCGGGGCGCGGAACCCGGGTCGCCCGGACGGCTCCACCGGGTTCTCCACGACGTCGTCGTCCTCGGCCAGCACGGCGCCGGAGCGGTAGCGGAAACCGAGCGTCAGCGCGACCTGGTCGACCGGCTCGGCCAGTCCGGTCAGATCGAGGTCCGGCACCAACCGCTCCTTGGCGTTGTGCAGTGACGTGTTCACCACCATCTCCGCGATCGGCTTGCGTTCGGCCTCGTAGCTGTCCAGCAGGCCGGGCCCGGCGTCGCCGCGGAGCACGGCTGCCAGCTTCCACGCGATGTCGTGCCCGTCGCCCACGGCGGTGTTCCCGCCCATCCCGCCGGTCGGCGGGGTGACCTTCGCGGCGTCACCCACCAGGAACACGCGTCCGGCGGCGAACCGGTCGGCGATCCGCGCCGCCATCTCCCACATGCCCGTCCACTGGATCTTCGGCTCCAGATCCGGCAGATCGGTCGCCGCCCGGATCAACTGGACCAGCCGCTCCTCCGGGAGAGCGTCCACGCCCTCCGGCACGTCCACCGAGCACACGTACCGCCCCGGGATGTCGGTGTTGACCAGCGCCCCGGTGAACTCCGGCCCCTGCAGGTAGAACAGGTCCGTCACCCCGGGCAGCAGCCGGTCACCCAGATCGGCGTCGAACACGATCCCGATCGACCGCGAGATCGTGCCGACGCCGGAAGTCCCGATCCCGAGCGCCTCCCGGATCCGCCCCCGCCCGCCGTCCGCGGCCACCAGGTACGACGCCCGCACGCTGGTCTCCTCGCCGCTGTCCCGCGAGCGCAGCACCGCGGTCACCCCGTCGTCGTCCTGCGAGAACGACACCAGCTCGGTGGAGAACCGCACCTGCGCGCCCGCCTCGCGCGCCCGCTCCAGCAGGATCGGCTCGACCACGTCCTGTCCCGCCATGCCCCACGGCGCCGCGGTCGCCGCGCTCAGGTCGAACTCGTCGAGATCATCGACGATCCGGTGGAACACCGTTCCGTTCAGGCTGGACGCCACCGTGATCCGCAACCCCCGCGAAGCCCGCTCGCTGACGCCGAGCACCTTCTGGTCGATCCCGGCGAACCGGTACAGCTCCATCGTCCGTGGCGTCTGCCCGGACGCCCGCGGGTGCAGCGACGTGCCCGGGTGTCGCTCCACCGTCAGCACGTTCACGCCTTCGAGCGCCAGGAACATGCTCGCGGACAGGCCACCCAGCCCGGCCCCCACGACCAGGACGTCGACTCGTTCCATGGTTCCTCCTTCACTGTGAATATCCCCGTGGAAAAAGTATCTCAGCAACTAAGAGATTTGTCAAACGAGAGGAATCCACACCGTGGAACCCGTTGGGCGCCCTGGCCGGGTCTGGCTAGCTTCGATCGCGGCGCCCCTGATCAGCCCACGCACCAAGGAGAACGACGATGACCGAGTCGCAGGCCTGGTCCTTCGAGACCAAGCAGATCCACGCCGGCGCGAGCCCCGATCCGGCCACCGGCGCGCGAGCGACCCCGATCTACCAGACCACGTCGTACGTCTTCCGGGACAGCCAGCACGGCGCCGACCTGTTCAGCCTCGCCGAGCCCGGCAACATCTACACGCGCATCATGAACCCGACCCAGGACGTGCTGGAGCAGCGCGTCGCGGCGCTCGAGGGCGGCGTGGCGGCGCTGGCGTTCGCGTCGGGTTCCGCGGCCACCACGGCGGCGATCCTGAACGTCGCCAACGCGGGCGACCACATCGTGTCCGGAGCGAAGCTCTACGGCGGCACCTACAACCTCTTCCGCTACACGCTGCCGAAGCTGGGCGTCGAGGTTTCGTTCGTCGAGCAGCAGGACGACCCGGAGCAGTGGCGGGCCGCCGTCCGCCCGAACACCAAGGCCTTCTTCGGCGAGACGCTCGCCAACCCGGGCAGCGACGTCCTGGACATCCGGACGATCGCGGACCTGGCGCACGAGGTGGGCGTGCCGCTGATCGTCGACAACACCATCCCGACGCCGTACCTGCTGCGCCCGATCGAGCACGGCGCCGACGTCGTCGTGCACTCCGCGACCAAGTACCTCGGCGGCCACGGCACCACCGTCGCCGGCGTGCTCGTCGACGGCGGCACCTTCGACTTCGGCGCGCACCCCGAGCGCTTCCCCGGCTTCACCGAGCCGGACCCCAGCTACCACGGCCTCAAGTACTGGGAGGCCCTCGGGCCCGGCGCGTACGCGGCGAAGGCCCGCGTCCAGCTCCTGCGCGACACCGGCGCGGCCATCGCGCCGCTCAACAGCTTCCTGATCCTGCAGGGCATCGAAACGCTGTCGCTGCGCGTGGAGCGGCACGTCGGCAACGCCAAGGCCCTGGCCGAGTGGCTGGAGCAGCGCGACGAGGTCGAGCGCGTCTACTACGCGAGCCTGCCGTCCAGCCCGCACTACCGCCTGGCGCAGAAGTACCTGCCGCGGGGCGCCGGGGCGGTGCTGTCGTTCGAGCTGCGCGGCGGTGTCGAGGCGGGCCGGAAGTTCGTCGACGGCACCGAGCTGCACAGCCAGCTGGTTAACATCGGTGACGTGCGCAGCCTCATCGTCCACCCCGCCAGCACCACCCACAGCCAGCTCACCCCCGAGGAGCAGCTCGCCAGCGGCGTCACGCCGGGCCTGGTGCGGCTGGCCGTCGGGCTGGAGGGCGTGGAGGACCTCAAGGCCGACCTGGAGGCCGGGTTCCGGGCGGCCAAGGCGGCCCTGTGACGGATCCGTCCACTGTGGATCTCCCGCCGGCGACCGGTGCGTGGCGGGAGGGGGATCCACCGGGACGGCGGCAGTGGGCCGCCGGTCGACAGCTGCGGCTGGACGCCGGCGGCACGCTGCCGGAGTACCGGATCGCGTACGAGACGTGGGGACGGCTGAACTCCGACGGCTCCAACGCGGTCCTGATCGCGCACGCCCTCACCGGGGACAGTCACGCCGCCGGTGCGGCGGAGCCGGGCCACCCCACGCCCGGCTGGTGGGACGGCCTGATCGGGCCGGGCCGCGCGCTGGACACCGACGAGCTGTTCGTCGTCGTGCCCAACGTGCTCGGCGGCTGCCAGGGCTCGACCGGACCGTCGTCGCCCGATCCGGACGGGCGGACGTGGGGCAGCCGGTTCCCGCGGATCACGATCCGCGACCAGGTCCGGGCCGAGGCCGTGGTGGCCGATCAGCTCGGCGTGGAGCGGTGGGCGGCGGTGCTCGGCGGGTCGATGGGCGGGATGCGGGCGCTGGAGTGGGCGGCGACGTTCCCGGCGCGGGTCGCGGCGCTGCTGGTGCTGGCGGCGCCGGCCGCGTCCTCGGCCGAGCAGATCGCCTGGGCCGCGCCGCAGCTGCACGCGATCACGGCGGACCCGGGCTGGCGCGGCGGCGACTACCACGACGCGCCACCGGGCGAGGGGCCGCACCGCGGGCTGGGCGTGGCGCGGCGGATCGCGCACGTGACCTACCGCAGCTCGCTCGAACTGGACCAGCGGTTCGGCCGGCTGCCGCAGGGCGCCGAGGACCCGCTGGGCGACGGCCGGTACGCGGTCGAGTCCTACCTGGACCACCACGCGGACAAGCTGGTGCGCCGCTTCGACGCCGCGTCCTACGTGCTGCTCACCCGGTCGATGAACACGCACGACGTGGGCCGCGACCGCGGTGGGATCGGCGCCGCGCTGTCCCGGGTGACCGCGCGCAGCGTGATCGCGGGCGTCGATTCCGACCGCCTCTACCCGATGCGGCAGGCGCACGAGCTGGCGGCGGGCATCCCGGGCGCGGGGGAAGCGGCCGAGATCACCTCGCCGTACGGGCACGACTCGTTCCTGATCGAGACGGCCCAGGTGGCGGCGCTGGTGAAGGCGCTGCTGCACTGACTGCGGTCCGGCTGCGCCGGAACTCGCTCGGATTGACGCCCCGGACCCGTTTGAACGCCGCGCTGAACCCGAAGGGGTCGGCGTAGCCGACGGAGCGGGCGATCTCGCCGATGGTCGCCGCCTCCCGCGCCACCAGCCGGTCCGCCGCGAGTGTCATGCGCCAGCGGGTCAGGTAGGTCAGCGGCGGTTCGCCCACCAGGCCGGCGAACCGCTTGGCCAGGGTCGACCGCGACACGCCGGTGCGCTCCGCCAGCGCGGCGACCGTCCACGGCGCCGCGGGCTGGGCGTGCAGCAGGCGCAGCGCGCGGCCGACCACCGGATCGCGCTGGGCGGCCCACCACGCCGGGGGCTCGCCGCCGGGCCGGTCGAACCACTCGCGCAGCGTGCAGACCAGCAGCCAGTCCAGCAGCCGGTCGAGCACGGCCTGCTGGCCCGGCGCGTCGACGGCGACCTCGGCGGCGAGGTGGTCCAGCACGGGGTCGGCGGTGTCCCCGGCATCGCCCACGCGCAGCACGACGGGCAGCGCGTCCAGCAACCGGCGGCTGATCTCGCCGCGGACCGGGTAGGCGCCGACGATCAGCGTCGTCGCGCCGTCGCCGTGGTCGTGCCAGCCGCGCCGGTACCGGGTCCCGCCCTGCTCGGGCGTCGCGCAGAACTCGCCGCACGCGACCGGTTCGGCCCGGGTGCCCGGCTCGTCGACGAAGGTGAAGGTCCCGGGCCCGCGCACGATGATCGTCTCGCGGGCGCGCAGGCGCTCGGGCCGGTGGTGTTCCGGCACGATCCAGCCCTCCCCGGTGAGCACGGTGCACAGGGTGAGCGGCGCGCCGTCCACGAAGTGCAGGTTCCAGGGCGGGGACAGGGTCGTGCTGCCGAACAGCGAGCCGTGGGCGCGCACCCCGCGGATCAGATCGCTGAACACGTCCACGCCGACGAGGTTAGACGATCACACAGGTGATCCGGCCTCTCAGCCATGTGCTCGTCCGGTCCCGCGGTGTTCACTCGAGATCATGAGCGACGCTTCGCTGACCCCCGACGACCTCGAGTTCCTCCGCCGTCCCCTGCACGGGTTCCTGACCGTGGCCGCGGGCCCGGTCCCGCCGCAGCCGCGGCCCGTGTGGTTCGAGGCCACCGAGGACGGCACGATCCAGCTGTTCACCACCCCGGACTCACCCAAGATGCGGCAGCTGCGCCGCGATCCGCGCGCCTCGATCGTGGTCGCCGCGCCGGTCGGTGAACGCGAGCGCTGGGTGTCGGTCGCCGGCCGGGTCACGGTGGAACCGGACGGCGCGGGGGAGCTGAGCGCCCGCCTGGCCGCCCGCTACTGGGACCTCGGCGACCCGGCCCGCGCCGCGGACCTCGCCGGGATCACGGCCGAGGACATGGTCCGCCTCGTCATCCACCCGGAGACCGTGCGCCGCTACCACTACTGACGGATCAGGTCAGCGCCTCGGAGATCCACTCGGTGACCGGGAGGTCCCGGTCCAGGCATTCCGCCGACAGCCGCACCGTCCAGCGCAGCGCCTGCAGCGTCAGGCTGTCCACCTCCGCGCGGTTGGCGCTGGCCAGCGCGATCTCCACCTGTTCCGCGGCCGCTTCGGCGTTGCCGTGCACCTCCGCCAGCAGCGTGCGGACCGCGGTGCGCACCGGCGGGTCGGCCTGGTCGATCGAGACCTCTTCGCCGGACTCGTCGAACACCTGGACCTTCACCGGGGCGCTGCCGCCGTCACCGAGCGTGCTCACCATCGTGCTGCACTCCTCGAACAGGAGCAGCATCAGCTCGCGCGTCTCGTCCCGGCTCGACGGGGCCACCTCGTCGAGCGCGTCGTCGTCGCGGCCGAGCTGCATCGCGACGAGGGCGCGCTGCGCCCGCGAGATCAGCTGCTGCCGGTCGGAGGTCACGGGATCTATCAAAGCCGGGGAAAGGCGTTCAACGGTAGTGGGAAAAACGAGTGACGTGGTGATCACGCCGCGGCCTGCAGCGCGCCGAGGGCGAGGCGCCGCAGCAGGACGGCCAGTTCGTCGTCGTCCAGATGGCGGTTGTACGGCGTCGAGTTGATCAACCCGAACACGGCGTGTGCTGCCGAGCGCGCCTGGCGTTCCCCCACTCCGGGGACGGCGTCGCGAATGACCTTCACCCATATCTCTACGTAACGACGCTGCAGGGCCCGCACCTGTTTGCGGTCGGCGTCGGTGAGGTTGGCGAGGTTGCGTTCCTGGACCGTGATCAGCGACGGGTGCGTGAGCGCGAAGTCGACGTGGAACTCGACCAGCTCCGCCAGCGCCTGCTCCGGATCGGCGGTCGCGTCCACGCGCGCGGTGCCGCCGTCCAGCAGGTAGTGGCTGATCGAGTTCAGCATCTCCCCGAGCATCGCGTCCTTGCTGCGGAAGTGCCGGTACAGGGCGGGGCCGGAGATGCCGACGGCCGCGCCGATGTCGTCGATGCCGACGCCGTGGAAACCGTGCCGGGCGAACAGCTCCGCGGCCGCGCTCAGGATCTCCTCGCGGCGGGTGGCCTTCTCGCCGGTGACCAGCGGCGTGGGACTCGTCGACACGTGAACATCTTATCGAGTCAGGTTAGCGAGCGCTAACGTCCGCCCGTCGTCACCTGTTGGTAGCCGAAATGCCTACTAAAAGGGGCTCCCTTGTGAGCAATGCACCTGGTAATCGTTCATTGAGTTGATTGCTCACGGAAGGTGGTCCCCGCTGTGCTGAGATCGCTTGCAACCACCGTCGTCGCGGCCCTCGCCGCGATCGGCCTGACCTCAGGGGTGGCCGGCGCGGCCACTCTCGACTACGTCGCGCTCGGCGACTCCTACTCCTCCGGGGTGGGCGCCGGGAACTACCTGGACTCGTCCAGCTGCAAGCGCAGCTCGAACGCCTACCCCGCGCTGTACGCCGGGCAGACCTCGGCGTCGCTGGACTTCCGGGCCTGTTCCGGCGCGAAGACCTCGGACGTGCTGAACAACCAGGTCAGCGCGCTGTCGGAGTCGACCGACCTGGTGACGATCAGCGTCGGCGGCAACGACGCCGGCTTCGCGGGTGTCATGCAGGACTGCATCCTCGGCGGCGATTCCGGCTGCAAGACGGCGATCGACAACGCGAAGGCGTTCGTCAACGGCACCCTGCCCGGGCTGCTGGAGAAGACCTACGGGGAGATCCGGTCCCGCGCCCCCGAGGCGACGGTGGTCGTGCTCGGGTACCCGCACTTCTACCAGATCGGCGGGTCCTGCTCGGTCGGGCTGTCCGACACTTCCCGCGGGTACATCAACAGCGGGGCCGACGCGCTGGATTCGGTGATCCAGAAGGAGGCGTCGGAGGCCGGTTTCACCTTCGCGGACGTGCGCCCGGCGTTCACCGGGCACGAGATCTGCTCCGGAGCCGCCTGGCTGCACAGCCTGACCTACCCGATCGACGAGTCCTACCACCCGACGGCGACCGGGCAGGCGCAGGGCTACTACCCCTCGCTGGTGGCGGCGCTGGGCTGAGCTGGGCAGGGGTGGCGCGGCCGCCCCTGCCGCGCGCTCAGGCGTGCAGCGCGGGCCGGTAGATCAGCTCCTGGATGTGGCCGTCGAGCGTCCGGCTCTCGAGCAGCTCCAGGTCGAAGTCGGCCCCGCCCGCGAAGATCGGGTCCAGCCCGGTCTTCGCGGTGATCACCGGGAAGAGCGTCACGTGGACGCGGTCGACCAGGCCGGCGGCCATCAGCGCGCGGTTCAGCGAGAGGCTGCCGTGCGAGCGCAACGGCACCTCCGACTCCTCCTTGAGCCGCCTGATGACGTCGACGGCGTCGCCGCTCACCACGCTCGCGTCCGGCCAGTCGAGCGGTTCCCGCAGCGTGGACGACACGATGGTCGCCGGCAGGTTCCGCATCCGGGTCACCCACGGGTCGCGGACGTCGGAATCCTCGGTGCTCTCGGCCAGCATCTGCGTGAACACCCGGTACGTGTTCGCGCCGAAGACGATCCGCGGTTCCTCCTCGTACAGGGCGAGACGGCGTTCCAGCAGCTCGGGACCCTGTTTGCCCCAGTAGCCGGTCCAGTCGCCACCGGCCGCGCCGAAGCCGTCGAGGCTGGTGAAGACGTCGAATGTGTAGGTCGCGGTCATGGTGTCCTCCTCGTCTCTCACTGCCACGTCGGACGAGCTCACCACGATTCGACACCCTCGTGTTCCCGAACCTGGACATCGCACGTTAGTAGTGGTTAACATCGACCCGAACGTTAACGACTACTAACCAGGTTCGGCGTCGGATGAGGAGGGTCATGGACTTCCCGGTGCTCGGCACCTCGGCGGACCCGCGAAGTGAGCAGTACGCCCGTAACGCGACCGCCCACGCGGAGCTCGTCGAGGATCTGCGCAAGCGCTTGGCGACCGCTCGGACGGGTGGCCCCGAGAAGGCGCGTGCCCGGCATGTGGAACGCGGCAAGCTCCTGCCGCGGGACCGCGTGGACGCCCTCCTCGACCCGGGCTCGCCGTTCCTCGAGCTGTCGCCGCTGGCCGCGAACGGGCTCTACGACGACGAGGCCCCCGCCGCCGGCATCATCACCGGCATCGGGCGGGTCTCCGGCCGCGAGTGCGTCATCGTCGCCAACGACGCGACCGTCAAGGGCGGCACGTACTACCCGATGACGGTCAAGAAGCACCTCCGCGCGCAGGAGGTCGCCCTGCACAACAACCTGCCGTGCATCTACCTGGTCGACTCCGGCGGCGCCTTCCTGCCCAAGCAGGACGACGTGTTCCCGGACCGCGAGCACTTCGGCCGCATCTTCTACAACCAGGCGACCATGTCCGCGCGCGGCATCCCGCAGATCGCGGCCGTCCTCGGTTCCTGCACCGCCGGTGGCGCGTACGTCCCGGCGATGAGCGACGAGGCCGTCATCGTCCGCAACCAGGGCACGATCTTCCTCGGCGGCCCGCCGCTGGTGAAGGCCGCGACCGGCGAGGTCGTCACGGCCGAGGAACTGGGCGGCGGCGACGTGCACGCCCGCCAGTCCGGCGTCACCGACCACCTCGCCAACGACGACGCGCACGCCCTGTCGATCGTCCGGAACATCGTGGCCACGCTCGGCCCGCGCAGCCCGCGCCCGTGGGAGACCCGCCAGGTCGAGGCCCCCGCGGTCGACCCGCTGCAGCTCTACGGCGTGGTGCCCACCGACTCGCGCACCCCCTACGACGTGCGTGAGGTCATCGGGCGCGTCGTCGACGGCAGCCGCTTCGCCGAGTTCAAGAAGGAGTACGGCGCCACCCTGGTCACCGGCTTCGCGCACATCCACGGCCACCCGGTCGGCATCATCGCCAACAACGGCGTGCTGTTCGCCGAGTCGGCCATGAAGGGCGCGCACTTCATCGAGCTGTGCGACAAGCGCTCGATCCCGCTGGTCTTCCTGCAGAACATCAGCGGTTTCATGGTCGGCCGCGACTACGAGGCGGGCGGCATCGCCAAGCACGGCGCCAAGATGGTCACCGCCGTGGCGTGCGCCCGCGTGCCCAAGTTCACCGTGATCATCGGCGGCTCGTTCGGGGCGGGCAACTACTCGATGTGCGGGCGGGCGTACTCGCCCCGCTTCCTGTGGATGTGGCCGAACGCGCGGATCTCCGTGATGGGCGGCGAGCAGGCCGCGTCGGTGCTGGCGACCGTCCGCCGCGACTCGACCGAGGGCCGCGGCGGCGAGTGGCCCGCCGAGGAGGAAGAGGCGTTCAAGGAACCCATCCGCCGCCAGTACGAGGAGCAGGGCAGCCCCTACTACTCGACCGCGCGGCTGTGGGACGACGGCGTGATCGACCCGGCGGACACCCGCATGGTGCTCGGGCTCGCGTTGTCGGTCGCGGCGAACGCGCCGCTGGAACCGGTCAGCTACGGCGTCTTCCGGATGTGAGGGGCATGTTCGACACAGTCCTCATCGCCAACCGCGGCGAGATCGCGGTTCGCGTCATCAGCACCCTGCGGCGCCTGGGCATCCGCTCGGTCGCGGTCTACAGCGACGCCGACGCGGACGCGCGGCACGTGCACGAGGCCGACACCGCGATCCGCATCGGCCCGGCCGAGGCGGCCCGCAGCTACCTGTCCATTCCGGACATCGTCCGGGCCGCGGTGGATTCCGGCGCGCAGGCCGTCCACCCGGGTTACGGCTTCCTGTCGGAGAACGCCGAGTTCGCCGCCGCGTGCGAGAAGGCCGGGCTGGTCTTCATCGGACCGCCGGCTGGCGCGATCGACGCGATGGGCGACAAGATCCGGGCCAAGGCCACGGTGTCCGCCGCCGGCGTCCCGGTCGTCCCCGGCCTGTCCGATGTGGACGACTTCGCGAAGGCCGCCGACGAGGTCGGCTACCCGTTGCTGCTCAAGCCGTCCGCGGGCGGTGGCGGCAAGGGCATGCGGCTGGTCACCGAGCCCGGTGAGCTGGAAGCGGCGGTCGAGTCCGCCCAGCGCGAGGCCCGCGCCGCGTTCGGGGACGACCGGCTGCTGCTGGAACGGTTCGTCACCACGCCCCGGCACATCGAGATCCAGGTGCTGGCCGACACCCACGGCACGGTCCTGCACCTCGGTGAGCGCGAGTGCAGCCTGCAGCGGCGGCACCAGAAGATCGTCGAGGAGGCGCCGTCGGTGCTGCTCGACGAGGAGACCCGGGCCCGCATGGGCGCCGCCGCCGTCGAAGCTGCCCGCTCGGTCGGCTACGTGGGCGCGGGCACCGTCGAGTTCATCGTCTCCGCCCGCAAGCCGGACGAGTTCTTCTTCATGGAGATGAACACCCGCCTGCAGGTCGAGCACCCGGTGACGGAGATGGTGACCGGCCTCGACCTGGTCGAATGGCAGGTGCGCGTCGCCGCGGGCGAGCCGCTGTCCCTGACCCAGGACGACATCCGGCTGAACGGGCACGCCGTCGAGGCCCGCGTCTACGCCGAGGACCCGGCACGCGGGTTCGTGCCGACCGGCGGGACGGTGCTGGCGCTGGACGAGCCGCGTGGGCAGGGTGTCCGCGTCGACTCCTCGCTCACCGAGGGCTCCGTGGTCGGCTCGAACTACGACCCGATGCTCGCCAAGGTGATCGCGTGGGGCCCGGACCGGGCGTCGGCGCTGCACCGGCTGGACCGGGCGCTGGCCGGGACGTCCGTGCTGGGGGTGCCGACCAACGTGACGTTCCTGCGGGCCCTGCTCGCCGACCCCGACGTGCAGGCGGGGCGGCTGGACACCGGTCTCGTCGAGCGGCGGCTGGACGAGCTGGTCGAGTCCGTGGTGCCGGAGGAGTTCTTCGTCGCCGCCGCGATGGACCGGCTGCTCGGGCTGGTGCCCGCGGACAGCTCCGACCCCTGGTCGGTGCCCAGCGGCTGGCGGCTGGGCGGCCCGGGCGGCGTCACGTTCCGGCTGCGCGCCGGGGACGCCGAAGCGCTCGTCACGATCGAGGGCGCACCGGACGCCGCACGGGTCACTGTGGACGGCGGCGTGCCGGTCGCGGTTTCCGCGCGGCGCACCGGAAACCGGCTCGAAGTGCACTACGACGGCGAGTTCCGCCGGTACCTGCGTGCCGACGCGCCGCGGGACCGCGTGTGGCTCGGCCGCGACGGGCACGGTGTGGTCGTCGGTGAGCGGCCCAACCTGCTCGCCACGCACGGCGACGCGAGCGAGGCCGGCCCGGTGGTCAGCCCGATGCCCGGCACGGTGCTGGTGGTCAAGGTCGCGCAGGGCGACGTGGTGAGCGCGGGCGCGCCGCTGCTGGTCGTCGAGGCGATGAAGATGGAACACACGCTGGTCGCCCCCGTGGACGGCGTGGTCTCCGAACTCCGCGTCCAGGTGGGCCAGCAGGTGGCCCTCGACGAGACGCTCGCGGTCGTCAAGGAGCAGAAATGATCGACTTCCGGCTCGGTGAAGAGTACGAGGCGCTGCGCAAGAGCGTGCACGACTTCGCGCAGAAGGAGGTCGCGCCCGTCATCGGCGGCTTCTACGAGCGCGAGGAGTTCCCGTACGAGATCGTGCGGGGCATGGCGCGGATGGGCCTGTTCGGGCTGCCGTTCCCGGAGGAGTACGGCGGCATGGGCGGCGACTACTTCGCGCTGTGCCTGGCGCTGGAGGAGCTGGCCCGGGTGGACTCGTCGGTGGCGATCACGCTCGAGGCGGGCGTGTCGCTGGGTGCGATGCCGCTGTTCCGGTTCGGCTCCGCGGACCAGAAGGAGAAGTGGCTGCCGTCGCTGTGTTCGGGGGAGGCGCTGGGCGCGTTCGGCCTGACCGAGCCCGGTGGTGGTTCCGACGCCGGCGCGACCCGCACCACCGCGAAGCTGGACGGCGACGAGTGGGTGATCAACGGCAGCAAGTCGTTCATCACCAACTCCGGCACCGACATCACCCGGCTCGTCACCGTCACCGCGGTGACCGGCGAAAAGCCGGGTGGTGGCAAGGAGATCTCGACGATCATCGTCCCGTCCGGCATGCCCGGGTTCACGGTGGCGCCGAAGTACTCGAAGGTCGGCTGGAACGCCTCGGACACCCACGAGCTGTCCTTCACCGACTGCCGGGTGCCCGCCGAGAACCTGCTCGGCGAGCGCGGCCGCGGGTACGCCCAGTTCCTGTCCATCCTGGACGAGGGCCGGGTGGCGATCGCCGCGCTGAGCGTCGGGCTCGCGCAGGGCTGCGTCGACGAGTGCCTGCGTTACGCCGGGGAGCGGGAGGCGTTCGGCCACCGCATCGGCGAGTACCAGGCGATCCAGTTCAAGATCGCCGACATGGAGGTCCGCGCGCACACCGCCCGGCTGGCCTACTACGCGGCCGCCTCGAAGATGCTGCGTGGCGAGCCGTTCAAGAAGGAGGCCTCGATCGCGAAGCTGGTCGCTTCGAACGCGGCGATGGACAACGCCCGCGACGCGACGCAGATCTTCGGCGGCTACGGGTTCATGAACGAGTTCCCGGTCGGCCGGTTCTACCGGGACGCGAAGATCCTCGAGGTGGGGGAGGGCACCAGCGAGGTGCAGCGCATGCTCATCGCCCGTGAGCTGGGACTTCGCTGAATCCGGTGAACTGAGGCAACCTGCCGCGCCCCCCGCGCGTGTACCCCCCGGACGAGCCGGGACGGCTGGGGTTCAGGGGGGCGCGGTGGACGAGGATTTCGCGGAGTTCGTGCGGGTGGCGTTGCCCGGGCTGCTCCGCTACGGGCACCTGCTCACCGGCAACCCCCACGACGCCGCCGACCTGGTGCAGATCGTCCTGGAGAAGATCGGCGTCCGCTGGGGGACGTTGCGCGGTGCGGAGAGCCCGCTGCCCTACGTGAAGCGCGCCATGGCGAACACGCACGTCAGCCGGTGGCGCAGCAGGCGGCGGGAGAGCCTGGTGGCCGACATCCCGGAACCGCCCCCCTGCACCCCGCCCGACCGGCTCGAGAACGAGCCGTTGTGGCAGGCGCTCGCGGCCTTGCCGCCGCGGCAGCGGACCGTCGTCGTGCTCCGGTACTACGAGGGGTTGTCCGAAGCCGAGATCGCGGCCGCGATGCGGATCAGCCCCGGGACGGTGAAGAGCCAGGCCAGCAAGGCGCTGGCCAGCCTGCGGGGAAAGTTGGGGACCCTGGTGGGGGCGGGTGACGAGTGGTGAACCTCGAGGACGAACTGAGCCGGCTGTTCTCCGACGAGCGCCTCGACGTGCCCGTCCGGCCCGGCGCGGAGCTGCTGGTGGTGGCCGGCGCCCGGCGGCGGCGGTACCGGCGCAACGCGGCGGTGGCGACCGGCGGCGCGCTGACGATGGTCGCGCTCATCGCGGTGGGCATCACGCTGTCCGGCATCGGCGGGGGCCGGACGGACACACTGCCCGCGACGAACCTGCCGGTGACCACCATCGCGTCGACGCCCGGTCCGGAGTCCGGCGCGCCGCTGCCGCCGACCAGTTCCAGCGCGCCGCCGCAATCGTCGTCGACGGGGGTGACGAGCGTGCCGAGCGTGCCGGGTTCGCACAGCGCCTCTCGCAGCACGCCCCGGAGTTCGAGCGTGCCGGCGGGCCCGGCGCAGCGCCCGGGCTCCACCGACCCGACGATCGGCCCCAGTGGCTGGGGCCGCCTGGCGCTGGGGATGAGCGAGGCGGACGCGGTGGCGTCGGACGAGTTCGACATGACGGAGGGCTACTCGGGCAGCCCGTGCCACCGGTACTGGCTGAAGGGCGGCGGCTCCCCGGTCGACATATCGCCCACCTACGGGGTGGCCCGCATCTCGGCGAAGCCCGGGGTGACCACCCCGGAGGGAGTCGGAGTCGGCTCGACGGACGCCGAGGTGATGGCGGCGTACCCCAACGCCACGACGGCCAACTACCTCATCACGGCACCGGTGCCGGGCAACCCGGACGCGGTGTACCTGTTCAACACGGACCCGTCGCAGAAGATCTTCAGCCTGCGGCTGGAACTGGCGAGCCACCACTGCTGAACCGCAACCCGGCCACGGAAGCGGGCCGACTACGCCCCAGACCTCCCCCGCCCCCGATCCACAGCCGATCTTTGGTCGCCGACCAGGCGTGTCAAGGTACTCTTTCCCGCCTTGACACGCCTGCTCGGCGACCGAAACACAATCCGGAATCGGGGGCGGGGGAGGTCGGCACCCAAGGCGACCACCTGGCGCTGGCCGCGTGACCGTTATAACTATACCGAGGTGGGAAGTGGTCGAACTGAACAGCCGTAGCGAGCCGCCCGTGCGTCCGGACGGTGCCGTGATGGAGATCCGCGAGTCCGGTCCGGACGATCTGGCCGCCGTCCTGGGGCTGTTCGACGCGGCCGTCGCGTGGCTCGTCGCCCGGGGCAGTGCTGACCAGTGGGGCACCGAACCCTGGTCGGCGGACCCGGCGAAGGTCGAGCGGGTCCGCACCATGTTGCGCGAGGGCCGCCCGTTCCTGGCCACTTCGGACGGTGCCCCGGTCGGCGCCCTGATCCTCGACCACCCGCTGCCGTACACGCCGCCGGTCGACGAGCCCGAGGTGTACGTGACGCTGCTGCTGGCCTCCCGCGAGCACCGCGGCGTGGGCGCCCGGCTGCTGGAGTTCGCCCGCCAGGACGCCCGTGCCCGCGGCATCGGCCTGCTGCGCGTGGACTGCTGGGCCGGCGGTGACGGCAAGCTCGTCCGCTACTACGAGAGCCAGGGGTTCACCCCGACGGAGCGGGTGCGCGTGCGCGACGACGTGTGGGTGCAGATCTTCGAACAGCGAGTGTGACACCTCTGGTGCGAATGTCAGTTACCGGGCAGTATGTCCGCCATGGCAACGTTGCACGGCAAGGTCATCGTGATCACCGGAGGCGCGCAGGGGATCGGCGCCACCACGGCCGCCGCCCTGGTGCGGCTGGGCGCGAAGGTCGCGATCGGCGACCTCGACCCGGTCCTCGCCGAGAAGACCGCCGGTGAGCTGGGCGGCGACACGATCGCCCTGCCACTGGACGTCACCGACCACCGCGGCTTCACCGAGTTCCTGGACGAGGTCGAACGCCGTCTCGGGCCGATCGACGTGCTGATCAACAATGCCGGCGTCATGCTGCTGTCGCCCCTGGCCGACGAGGACGACGTGGCGACCGCGAAGCAGCTCGACGTCAACCTGCACGCGGTCATCCACGGCACCCGCGAGGCGATCCGCCGCATGCGGCCGCGCGGTCGCGGCCACATCGTCAACGTCGCCTCCATGGCGGGCAAGGCCGGCTTCCCGGGCGCGGCGACCTACTGCGCCACCAAGCACGCCGTCGTCGGGCTGTCCGAGGCGGTGCGGCAGGAGCTGCGTGGGTCCGGGGTGGACATTTCGTGCGTGATGCCCGCGGTCGTGCGCACCCACCTCGCCGACGGGTTGCCGGAGACGAAGCTCTTCCCGTCGCTGCGGCCGGAGGACGTCGCCAAGGCGATCGTGACGACGCTGCACAAGCCGCGGTTCGACGTGTTCGTGCCGAAGTCGCTGGACGTCACCGGCCGGGTGAGCCGGCTGCTGCCGCGCGCGGTCGCGGAGTGGTTCATGCGCGCGATCGGCGCCGACAAGGTCTTCACGCAGGCGCACGCGGGCGCGCGGGCGGAGTACGAGGCGAGGGTGCGGCGACCGTGAAGTACCGTCGGTCCGGGAGAAGGATCCGCGGCGTGAACGGAGTTTCGAGGTAGATGGTGGTACCCGCAGTGACCGCGATGGCGGCCAACGCGCTCGGCGTCCTGCGCGGCGGTCTCGCCGATCTGCGGCCGGTGCCGCGCGTGCTGGTCGACCAGGGCCCGAACCGGTCGCTGTACCGGATGACGCCGTCGCCGGAGGGTGATCCGGTGCTGCTCGTGCCGCCGCTGGCCGCCCCGGCGCTGTGCTTCGACCTGCGGCGCGGCTGCAGCGTCGCCGAGCACCTCGTCGAGCGGGGCCGCCGCACCTACCTCGTGGACTACGGCACGGTCGCGTTCTCCGACCGGCGGCTGGGCATCGAGCACTGGATCGACGAGGTGCTGCCGCGTGCCATCCGCAAGGTCAGCGAGGACTCCGGCGGGCGCGGCGTGCACCTGGTCGCGTGGTGCCTGGGCGGGCTGTTCTCCCTGCTGACCACGGCGGACCGGCCCGACCTGCCGGTGCGGTCGATCACCACGGTGGCTTCGCCGGTCGACTTCACCGCCATCCCGCTGGTCGCGCCGTTCCGGCCGCTGGTGGACCTCACCGGCGGCTACCTGCTCACCCCGCTGTACCGGATGCTCGGCGGCGCACCGTCCTATGTGGTCGAGCGGGTGTTCTGGGCGACGGGCATCAACAAGCAGCTGACGAAGCCGCTGGCGATCCTGCAGAACCTCGGCGACCGGGACTACCTGGCCCAGATCGAGGCGGTCGACCACTTCATGGACAACATGATCGCCTATCCCGGGCGCACGTTCGGGCAGATGTACCACCGGTTCTTCCGCGCCAACGACCTCGTCGAGGGCGGGCTGGACCTGAACGGGCGGATCATCTCGCTGGCCGGGGTGAAGGTGCCGACGCTGGTGATCGCCGGGCAGGCCGACACGATCGCCCCGAGGCGCGCCGTGGAGCGGCTGGTGCCGTTGCTGGAGAACGCACCGGAGGTGCGGTTCGAGACGGCGCCGGGCGGGCACCTCGGCGTGCTGACCGGCCGCCGCGCCCGGGCCACGACGTGGCGCCACATCGACGACTTCCTGGACGCGCAACTGTCCGGTTAGGACTTCGTCGAGAGGTGGCTCACGTGGTGGTGCGGACAGCGGCGCGACGCTGCCCCTGACCGAGGCGCTCCGCTCGGCAGGGCCACGTCGGCGCCGCCCTCGCGAGGAACCGCCCCCTCGCCGGCCCAGGCGGGCCGTACTCCGGTGGCTCCTCGCCGTGCGATCGCTCCTCCGGAACTCCCGCCCGTCGGCCCGACCGCCACCTCTGACGGCCGTGCTCCGCAGCAGCGCCCCCGGCCGCGCGGGCGCCGTCCTCGCGAGAAACTGCCCACTCGCCGGTTGACCGCCATGCCTCGCGGCCGCGCTCCGCGCGGCTGCGCTCCCTACCCGTTGGCGCTGTCGTGGAACCGCCGGCTTGCCAGCCCTGCCGTCGCCCTCTGTGGGCGCGCTTTGCCTGGCGGGCCGTACTCCGGTGGCTCCTCGCCGTGGGATCGCCTCCTCCAGAACTCCCGCCCGTCGGCCCGACCGCCACCTCTGAGGGACGCGCTCCGCGGCAGCGCCCCCGGCCGCGCGGGCGCCGTCCTCGCGAGAAACTGCCCACTCGCCGGCCGACCGTCAAGCCTCACGGCCGCGTATCCGGCCGGCGGTGCGAGCCGCGTAGGTTTCACACGCGGCTGCGCGGCGGCCCGCTAGGACTTCATCTGCCCGATCTGGATCAGGTTGCCGCACGTGTCGTCGAACACCGCGGTGATCACCGTGCCCATGTCGGTCGGCTCCTGCGTGAACCGCACGCCCAGGCCGCGCATGCGCTCGTACTCGGCCTGCACGTCCTCGACCGCGAACATCGTCCACGGGATGCCGTCGGCGACGAGCGCGTCCTTGAACGGCTTCACCGCCGGGTGGCCGCTCGGTTCCAGCAGCAGCTCGGTGCCCTCCGGGTCCTCCGGCGACACCACGGTCAGCCACCGGTCCGCGCCCATCGGGATGTCGTGCTTCGTCACGAAACCCAGCACGTCGGTGTAGAACCGCAGCGCCTTCTCCTGGTCGTCGACGAGCACGCTCGCCAGGTTGATCCTCACGTCTGTCCCCGCTTCCTGAGCCACCGCTCGACGATCGGTTCGAGCGGTTCGGTGTTGATGTAGTGGAACTTGTACCGGCCCTCGCGCCGGGTCTCGACCAGACCGGCGGACTCGAGCACGTCGAGGTGCTGCGACACCGCCTGCCGGGACGAACTCAACCCGTGGATCGACACCAGCCGCGCGCACAGCTCGAACAGCGTCTGCCCGTCGCGGCTGGTCAGTTCGTCGAGGATCGTCCGGCGCGTGGGATCGGCCAGGGCTTTGAAGACGTCACCCACAGCCGAAACGATAGGCAAGTGGATACTTGCCTGTCAAGCCGACCGTCTCCTGTGTATATTAGGATTCATCCTAGGAAGGTTAGGAAAAATGCCACGTGGGAGGATCACCCCGGACGCCCTGGTGTCCGCCGCCGCCGACCTGGCCGACGAGATCGGCTTCGAGAACGTCACGCTGGCGGCGCTCGCGAAGCGCTTCGGCGTTCGCGACGCCAGCCTCTACACCCACATCCGGAGCCTGGCCGACCTGCGGGAACGCGTGGCGCTGCGGGCGCTCACCGAATGGGCGGACGCACTCGGCGTGGCCGTGGCGGGACGCTCCCGCCGGGAAGCGCTGACCGCCTTCGCCGACACCTACCGGGCTCTGGCGACGGGGCACCCCGGCCGCTACGCGGCGACCCGGTACCCCGTGTCGCCCGAGCGGGCCGCCGCGACGCCGGGCGTGGCCCGCATCATCGAGGTCTGCTACGCGCTGCTGCGCGGCTACGACCTGTCCGAACCGGACGCCACCGACGCGGTCCGGTTCCTGCGCAGCACCCTGCACGGCTTCAGCGACCTGGAGGCCACCGGCGGCTTCACCGCCGACCACGGCGTCGACGTCTCGTGGCGGCGCGCGGTCGACATGCTCCACCACACCCTCGACAACTGGACGAAGATCCAGTGATCCGACAGGAGAAACCCATGCGCATCACGCTCGACGGCACCCCCATCGACTACTACGAGCGCGGCGACGGCCCACCGCTGCTGCTCCTGCCCGGCGGCTCCGGCCACGCCGGCGTCCTCGACGCGCTCACCGCGCACCTGGCCGCCCACTACCGCGTCGTCGCGATGTCCAGCCGCCTGGTCTCCGCGCGCCCGGACGGCGACCAGCACCCGAAGGACTACGCCGAGGACGTCCTCGGTCTCATCGAGGCGCTCTTCGACGAGCCGCCGGTCGTGTTCGCCTTCAGCGCCGGCGCGATCACCACCCTCGAACTGCTGACCCGCCATCCCGACCGCCTCCGCCTCGCGATCGTCCACGAGCCCCCGGTGCTCCGCCTGCTGCCCGACGCCGCACGCCACCGCGACGCGCTCGAAGCGGTCCGGACGGCCGCGCGTGCCGGGGAGATGGACGAAGCGGGCCGGCTCATGACCGAAGCGATGACCACGCCGGCGCCCGGCGGAGACTCGCCGGAGCTGCGCCACCCCGGTGACTGGCTCGACGGCTACGCCGGGACCAGCCCGGAACCGCCCACGCCGGAGCTGCTGGAGTTGTTCGCCCATCTCCGCGAACTCCAGCCGCTGTTCCTGGAGCACGTCCTGGTTCCGTTCACCAGCACGGAGGTCGACCTGGCCGCGCTCGGCGCGGTGGGCCGGCGGCTGGTGCCCGCGGCCGGAATCGACTCGCGGGGGCAGCTGCCCTACCGGGCCGCCGCGGCGCTCGCCACCGGGCTCGGACTGCCGCTGACCGAGTTCCCCGGCGGCCACCTCGGGTCCGTGGAGCGGCCCGCGCAGTTCGCCGGGGCGCTCACCGCGCTCGTCGAAGCTAGGCGGGTTTGATGTTGTGCCAGCGGTTGAAGACGTTGTCCGGGTCGTACTCGGCCTTGATCCGTTGCAGGCGCTGGTAGTTCTCCGGCCCGTAGCCGGCGACGACGCGGTCGGCGCCCTCGTCGCCGATGAAGTTGAGGTAGACGTCGCCGCACGCCCACGGCCGCATGTCGGCGCGCAGGTTGCGGGCCCAGGCGATGGCGCGGTCGTCGTCGGCCGGTTCGGCCCACAGGCCCAGCGGGTGCACGGCCCACTTGGTGTCGCGGTCGAACCCCGGCCACTCCTGGCCGGAGGCGACCGCGCCGCCCCAGGGCAGCAGCGCGTGCTGCGACGGTGACGGCACCACCATGTCCTCGGCGCGTTCGCAGAACCGGTCCAGGGCTTCGTCGGGGAGTTCGCGCAGGTTCTCGTCGGACCAGTAGTTCCGGAAGCCGGGCGGGTCGTCGAGCATGCACTGCAGGTCGGCGTAGGGGATGTCGGTGATGACGCGGCCCTGCGGTGCGGTGGCCAGGAGCGGTCCGATGAGCTCGCGCAGCCGGGTTTCCGGGCCGATGCAGGTCACCAGCACGCCGCAGCAGAGCTTGCCGACGAGGTGGCCGGGCACGAACTCCTCGGGCGGGCCGGTGAGGAAGAGCAGGCCGCCGCCGATCTCGTCCGGCGCGGCGTGCATCAGGTCGCGGTAGACGCCGGCGACCGCGCGTCCCTGGTCGGCGGGCCACAGCATCAGGGCGATCGAGAACTCGGGGAGCTCGTGCAGGCGGAAGGTGAGCCGGGTGGCGATGCCGAAGTTGCCGCCGCCGCCGTGCAGGGCCCAGAAGAGGTCCGCGTTTTCGTGCTCGCTGGCGGTGACCTCGCGTCCGGCGGCGGTGACGAGGTCGACGGAGAGCAGGTTGTCGCAGGCGAGGCCGAACTTGCGCTCGAGCCAGCCGGACCCGCCGCCGAGCGTCAGGCCGGCGACGCCGGTGGTCGAGACGCGGCCGCCGGTGGTCGCCAGGCCGTGCGGCTGGCAGGCCCGGTCGAAGTCGCCCCAGGTGGCGCCACCGTCGGCCGTCGCGGTTTTCGCGCCGGGGTCGACGGTGACGGCGTTGAGGCGCCGCAAGTCGATGACGAGGCCGCCGTCGACCAGACACGCCCCGGCGACGCTGTGCCCGCCACCCCGCACGGCGACCGGGAGGTGGCGGTCCCGGGCGAATTCCAAGGCCGACTTGATGTCCCGCACGGTCGCGCACTGCGCGATGACCTGCGGGCGGGCGGTGATCATGGCGTTGAAGACGCCGCGGACGTTGTCGAAGTCGTGGTCTGCGGGGGTGACGACCCGCCCGTCGAAGCGGGCGCGCAAACCCTCCACCGAGGCCGGCTCGACCAGGTAACCAGTCATCTAAGTGCCTCCCTCCGGGGTAGTAGGGAGAGTCGTATCCGGGAGGGCCGCGTTACAGCGGAGTCAGTGCCGCCACACCTTGGCCGCCGACAGGAGCAACAGCGCGGCCAGCAGCGGGATCAGCACGCCGTCCGGCACCGCGCCGAGCAGCAGTCCGCCGAGCACCGTGCCCGCGATCGAACCGGCGGCCATCACCGCGACGAAACGGCCGTTCTCGCGCAGTACGGCGAAACTCCGGTCCCTGCTGTAGCGCACGAAGGCGACCAGCATCGTCGGCAGGGAGACCGCCAGCGAGAGGCTGCCCGCGAGCTTGATGTCCGCTCCGAACAGCAACACGATCGTCGGGATCAGCAGCTCCCCGCCGGCCACGCCCATGAGCGCGGCGACCACCCCGATGGCCACCCCCGCCGCGACCCCGGCGACGGTCCGGGCCGCCGGCAGCAGCGCGAACGGTTCGAGCGAGCCGAAGTGGGTGGCGAGGAGCACGCCGGCGATCACCACCAGCAGGATCGCCAGCACGCGGTACAGCAGCGCCGCCCGCATCCGGGTGGCCCACGTCGCGCCGAGCCACGCGCCGGCCACACTGCCCGGCAACAGGGTGACGAGGACGTCCCAGCGCGCGCCGGCCTCCGCGAACGGCACGGCGAACAGCCGGACGGGCAGTGCGGTGACGACGACCACCAGGCTCATCGCCTTGTTGAGGATCACCGCGTGCAGCGCGGCGAACCCGAAGACCGCGATCAGCAGCGGCAGGCGGAACTCGGCGCCCCCGAGGCCGACCATCCCGCCGAGAACCCCAATGCCCCCACCAGCGGCGAACACCCGAGCCGTCATCATCCGGGCACGGTAACCCACGTGCTTCTGCCGTCACGAGCGATCTTGAAAACCGCCCGTCCGGCTTTCCGGACGGGCGGTTTCCCTTGTCTCACAACCTACTTCAGCTCCGCGCTCGTCTTCCCCAGCAGCCGGCGCGCCACGATCAGCTGCTGGATCTGCTGCGTGCCCTCGAAGATGTCCAGGATCTTCGAATCCCGGGCCCACTTCTCGAGCAGCATGTCCTCCGTGTAGCCGAGCGTGCCGATCAGCTCGACGCACTTCAGCGTGATCTCCACGACCGAACGGCCGGCCTTCGCCTTCGCCATGGAGGCCTGCAGCGAGTTCGGCTTGCGGTTGTCGGCCATCCACGCCGACTCCAGCGTCAGCAGGTACGCCGCCTCGTAGTCGGCTTCCAGTTCCAGGTACGTGGCCGCCGCGGCGTGCTGGTGGTGCGCGGGGCGGTCGTAGTCCACCACGACACCCGCCTCGGCGAGGATCTTCGCCGTCTCCTCCAGCGCCGCCCGCGCCAGGCCGACCGCCATCGCCGCGACCAGGGGGCGCGTGTTGTCGAAGGTCTGCATGACCCCCGCGAACCCCTTGGACGTGTTGATCTCCGGCGAGCCGAGCAGGTTCTCCTTCGGCACGCGGCAGTTGTCGAACCGCAGCACCGCCGTGTCCGACGCGCGGATCCCGAGCTTGTGCTCCAGCCGCACGACCTCGAAGCCCGGCGTGCCCTTCTCCACCACGAACGACTTGATCGCCGCGCGCCCGAGCGACTTGTCCAAAGTGGCCCAGACGACCACGGCGTCCGCGCGGTCACCCGCGGTCACGAAGATCTTCTCGCCGTTCAGCACGTAGCTGTCGCCGTCTTCGGTGGCGGTCGTGGTGATGTTCGCCGAGTCCGAACCCGTGCCCGGCTCGGTGATCGCCATCGCGGCCCACGTCTTCGCGAACCGCTTCAGCTGCTCGTCGTTCGCCACCGACGCGATCGCCGCGTTGCCCAGCCCCTGCCGCGGCATCGACAGCAGCAGACCGACGTCGCCCCAGCACATTTCGATCGCGCCGAGCACCGTCGCCAGGTTGCCGCCGTTGCGGTTCCCGGTCGCCTTCTCCTTTTCGTCGCGCCGCACGCCCGCCGCGCCCGCGCCGCCCTCGCCGGAGGAGTTCAGCCCGTCCAGCACCGCGGCGAACATGTCCAGCTCGACCGGGTACTCGTGCTCGGCGCGGTCGTACTTCCGCGAGATCGGCCGCAGCACTTCCGACGCCGCCTGGTACGCCTGATTGATCAGCGCCCGGGCCTTCTTCGGGGTTTCCAGATTGATCATGATGACCTTCCCAGGCTTGTCAGAGGAGGACGACGCCCTCGAGCACACCGATCGCACGCAGGTCGCGGTACCACCGCTCGACCGGGTGCTCCTTCACGAACCCGTGCCCGCCCAGCAGCTGCACACCGGCGCTGCCGATGCGCATGCCCTTGTCCACGGCCAGCTTGCGGGCCAGCGCGACCTCGCGGGCGAACGGCTTGCCCTGCTCGGCCCGCGCCGCGGCGCGCAGCATGACCAGCCGCATGCCCTCCAGCTCGATCGCGATGTCCGCGACCGAGAACGCGACCGCCTGGCGGTGGCTGATCGGCTCGCCGAACGCGGTGCGCTCGTTCACATACGGGATCACGTAGTCCAGGACGGCCTTCGCGGTGCCGGTGGCCAGCGCGGCCCAGCCCAGGCGGGACAGCCGCACCGCCTCGGTGAACACCTCCGGCGAGCCGCCGCCGAGCAGCGCGCCCGCGGGCAGCGACACCTTCTCCAGGTGCAGCTTCCCGGTCGCCGCGCCGCGCAGGCCCATCGCCGGCTCGGCTTCGATCGACACGCCCGCCGTCGACGACTCGACGAGGAACAGTGCCGGCCCGCGCCCCTCGAGGTCGGCGGACACGACGAACAGTTCGGCCTGCGCCGCGCGCGGGACCAGGGACTTCACGCCGTCCAGCTGGTAGCCGCCGGGCGTGCGGCGGGCCTTGGTGGCCGGCTTGAACGGGTCGAACAGCGGCTTGGACTCCAGCAGGGCCAGCGCCGCGGCCGGCACGTTCTCGCCGACGAACTCCGGCAGGTAGTCGGCCTGCTGCTGCGCGTCGCCCCACAGGACGAGCGCGTTGCTGACCGCCGACGGCGCCAGCACCGCGACCGCCAGGCCGAGGTCGCCGTGGGCGAGTGCCTCGGCGACCAGCGCGTTGGTGACGACCGAGCGTTCGGCACCCGCGCCGCCCAGCTCCTCCGGGATGCCGATGAGCGTCACGCCCAGTTCGGCGGCCCTGGTGAGCAGACCGTCCGGCGGGCTGAGCTTCTCGTCCGCCTCGGCGGCCGCCGGGCGCAGCTGCTCGGCCGCGAACTCACCGACCGTCTCGACGATCATCTGCTGGTCTTCGGACGGCGTGAGGTCGAACAGACCCTTGTCCTCGGCCGGGGCCGGGCGGGTCGCGTCACCGCCCCGCTTGCGCGAGGAGGAGAACGTCCGGCTGGCCGCGCCGGCGACCTTGAAACCGTTCCTCGTCGCCGCCGAAACCAGGTTCTGCACCGGCTCGCGCAACCCGCTGCGTTCCAGCGTCCTGCTGCCCGCGAGCCGGGAGAGGGCGGCCAGGCCGAAGCCCATCACGTCCCGCTTCCGGCCGCCGTTCTCCCTGAGCGCCGCCACGTCGCACTCCCATCGCCGTTACCTACTCACGAGTAGGTTAGCGCATGGAGGCCGGTGAACGCCACCGCCCCGGTCAATCGTGCAGGCCGAAGCGGTCGTGCCACCGGCGCAGCCGCGCGGGCGCCCACCAGTTCACCGCTCCCAGCAGCCGCATCGCCGACGGCACCAGCAGCCCGCGCACGAGGGTCGCGTCCACCAGCACGGCCAGTGCGAGCCCGACTCCCAGCAGCTTGAGCACGCTCAACCCGGAGGTGGCCACCGCGGCGAGGACGACGGCCACCACGAGCGCGGCGGCCGAGACCAGCCGTCCCGTGCGCTCCAGGCCCGCCGCCACCGCGCGCGTGTTGTCGCCGTGCGCCAGGTACTCCTCCCGGATGCGGGACAGCAGGAACACGCTGTAGTCCATGGACAGGCCGAAGGCGATGCAGAACATCAGGATCGGCACCGTCACCTCGAGCTGTCCGGTGTGGACGAAGTCGCCGACCAGCCACTTGAGGTGGCCGTCCTGGAAGACGTACACCATGGCGCCGAACGACGCCGTCAGGCTGAGCACGGTGAGCACGAGCTGCTTCAACGGGATCACCACGCTGCCGGAGAACAGGAACAGCAGCACGAGCATGCTCACCACGATGATCAACGCGGCCCACGGGATGCGTTCGGCCAGCATGTCCTTGGTGTCGGTCAGGACCGCCGCGTCCCCGCCGACCAGGGCGGGACCGGGGGCGGGCAGGGCGCGCACGGCACGGACGTGTTCCTCCGCCGCCGCGGAGTTGGGTTCGGCGGTCGAGGCGACCGACAGCCATCCGCCCTGCCCCGAAGACGCCCCGATGTCGACTCGTGCCGTTCCGGGCAGGCCGGCCACGCTCTGGGCGTACGCGGCCACGGCCGGCGGGTCCGCGTCCGGCAGCACCACGACGACCGGAGCGGCCCCGCCGCCGGGGAACTCCGTCCGCACCGCGTCGCCGGCGATCTGCGCCGGGCTGTCCCGGGGCAGCACCCGGTCGTCGAGCAGGCCGAACTGGGCCTGGCCGAACGGCAGGGCCAGCGCGACGAGCACCGTGGCCGCGGACGCCCCCACCAGCACCGGC
Organism: Amycolatopsis thermalba; assembly: GCF_023376025.1. Taxonomy (NCBI): domain Bacteria; kingdom Bacillati; phylum Actinomycetota; class Actinomycetes; order Pseudonocardiales; family Pseudonocardiaceae; genus Amycolatopsis; species Amycolatopsis thermalba. The sequence continues at coordinate 6,496,506 of NZ_CP091196.1, read as the reverse complement.
CGCCGCATCACCCGCACCGCGAGCCGTCGCCACAGGCCGAGCCGGTGGCGGCGCAGCCGGGCGAACGGGTCGAACCGGTCCAGCCGGTGCCCGAGCAGGGCGAGCACCGGTGGCAGCACCAGGATGGACGCGAGCGCGGCGAGCGCGACCACCGCGATCCCGGCGAAGGCCAGCGACCGCAGGAAGTAGATCGGGAACACCAGCAGCGCGGACAGGGACAGGCCGACCGTGACCGCGGAGAACAGGACCGTCCGCCCGGCGGTTCGCAGCATCGTGACGATCGCCTCCGCGGTGTCGCGCCCGGCTGCCAGTTCCTCCCGGTAGCGCGTGACGAGGAACAGGCTGTAGTCGACGGCGAGCCCGAAGCCGAGCGCGGTGGCGATGTTCAGCCCGAAGATCGAGACCGGGGTGACGGTGGTGAGCAGCCGCAGGATGGCGAGGGTGCCGGCGACGGTGACGGCCCCGATCAGCACCGGCAGCGCGGCCGCGGCGAGCGAGCCGAACGCCACCAGCAGGATCAGCAGTGTCAGCGGCGCGGCGATCAGCTCGGCTCGGGTCAGGTCGGCGGCGCTCTGCCGGTCCGCCTCCTCGTTGACGGTGGCCGAGCCCGTGGCGAGTACGTCCAGGCCGTCGTGACGTCCGCCCAGGTCCTTGGCGAGTGCGCGGGCGGTGTGGCTGATCTCGGTGTCGTCCCCGCTCAGCTTCGCCACGACGAGCGCGCTCCGGCCGTCCGCCGACCGCAGGGCGGGATCGCCGGTCGTCCAGTAGGAGTGGGCGAACCGCACGCCGGGGGTGGTGGCCAGCCGCTCGGTGAGGCGGGTGCCCGCGGCCGCGTGCGCGGACACGTCGTCGCCGGCGCGGACCACGAGCACGAAGTCCGGCGCCCCGGCGTGGAACCGGTCGGCGAGCATCCGGTCCGCCCGCACCGACTCGAACGAGGGGGCCGTGTAGCCGCCGCTGGACAGCTCGCCGGCGGCGCCGCTGCCGAACACGCCGGCCAGTACCGCGAAGAACGCGGCGAGGACCAGTGCGCGAACCCGGTGCCGCAGGAGCCGCCGGGCCAAAGTGGACAGTGCGCCGCCGGGGGCGGTGGTGGACGTGGTCATGGTGCCTCTCCGGCGGGCTGCGGGGTGCGGGTGGGGCGGAGCAGGGCGAGGGCGAGTGCCGATCCGGCCGTGGCGAAGGCGGCGGTGGTCAGGAAACCGGCGTGCAGACCGGCCAGGTACCCGCGGCTCGTGGTGACGGCTTCGGCGAGCACCAGGACGACGGCGACGCCCAGCCCGGAGCCGGCCCGCTGGGCGGTGCCGACGATCCCGCCCGCGATCCCGGCGTCGGACTGGCCGACGGCGGTGACGGCGGGCACCGTCGCGCCCGCGAACGCGGTGGGCAGGCCGGCGCCGAAGATCAGCGACGGGAGCAGGATGTCGGTCAGGTAGTCCGCCGCGGGCGGGAGCAGCGCGTACCAGGCCAGTGCGACGGTCTGGAGCGCGAGCCCGAGCGCCAGGGCGCCCGGGCCGCCGATCCGGGCGAGCACGCCAGGCAGCGCCGTTCGCGCCGCGACGATGCCCACCACCGCGACCGGCAGGACGGCCAGCCCGGACTGCACGGGCGTGTACTGCTGCGTGTTCTGCAAGTAGAGGGCCAGCAACGCGAACGCGGGCACGTGGGCCGCACCCACCAGCGCGTTGATCACCGCGGTGACGCTGACCTCGCGGATCCGGTAGAGCCGCAGTGGCATCACCGGTTCGGCCGCGCGGGCTTCGACGACCAGGAACACGACCAGCAGCACGGCCCCGGCGACCAGGGTGACGACTGCCGTGGCCGGGTCGCCGTGCAGCGCGGGCAGGCCGTAGCCGAGCAGCACCAGCGCCGCCGTGCCGGTCACCGCTCCGCGGATGTCCAGCCGGCGGGGCCCGGTGACCACCGGATCCGCCGGCAGCAACCGCGCGACGAGCCCCAGCGCCACGACGCCGACCGGCACGTTGATCAGGAAGATCGACGGCCAGCCCAGGGCCTGGGTGAGCACGCCGCCGAGGGCGGTGCCGATCGCCGCGCCCGAGGCGCCCATCGCGCTCCACACCCCGAACGCCCGCCGTCGCGCGTCCGGCGCGGTGAACGTCGCCGTGAGCAGGGCCAGCTGCGCCGGCACGACGACGGCCGCCGCGACGCCCTGCGCGACGCGGGCCGCGATCAGCACCGTGGCCGTCGGCGCGAGACCGGCCGCGGCCGACGCCACGGTGAACAGCGCCAGACCGGCGCGGAACACGCGCCGGGGTCCCAGCAGGTCGGCCGCCCGTCCGCCGAGCAGCATGCAGCCGCCGAAGGCCAGCAGGTACGCGTTGGTCACCCAGCTCAGCGCGGCCTCGCCCAGCCCGAGGCTCGCCCCGATGGCGGGCAGCGCGATGTTGACGACCGTCGCGTCGAGCAGGACCACCAGCTCGACCACGGTGATGAGCAGCAGGGCCCCGCGTCTTCCGTCCACGAGTGCCTCCTCCAATTTCACTAGAGCATTGCTCTAGTGAGTGTTCCGCTAGAGTGTTGCTCTAGTCAAGGAGGAGGCGTGGTGGCGGAGCGGGTACCGGGGAAGACCGGGGTGCGGGCGGCGAAGGCCGCGCGGACGCGGGCGCGGATGCTCGACGCGGCGAAGGCGCTGTTCGTGCGGCAGGGCTACGCGGCGACGAGCATGCAGGCCATCGCGAAGGAGGCCGGCGTCGCGGTGCAGACCCTGTACTTCACGTTCGCCACGAAGCGGGCGATCCTCGGCGAGCTGCTGGACGTCCACGTGGCGGGCGACACCGAGCCGGTGCCGACGCTGGACCGGCCGTGGGTGGCCGAGGCGATGGCCGCGCCGCCCGCCGAGCAGCTGCGGCTCATGGTGGCCGGCGCGGGCACGATCTTCGCGCGCGTCGCGGACATCCTCGAGGTCGTCCGGTCCGCCGCCGCGGTGGACCCGGAGATCGCCGAGATGTGGCAGGTCAACCTGGATCAGCGGCGGACCGTGATGACCGCGTTCGCCGAGCGGCTGGTGGCGAAGACCGAGCTCCGGGGCGGGATCGACGCGGAGCGGGCGGCCGACATCGCGCTGGCGACCCTCTCGCCCGAGGTCTACCACCTGCTCGTGCACCAGCGGGGCTGGAGCGCGCGGGAGTGGACGGACTGGGCCGCCGACGCCCTGGTGCGTCAGTTCCTGCCCGATCCGTGAGGCCGGCTAGCCCAGGTCCAGTACCGCCGCCATCAGGACCCGCAGCTCGGCGGCCAGTCCCGGTCTCGAATTGACTCTCCGGGTGCGCGACAGGTCGTTCGCAATCGTCAGGGCCGCGTGCACCGTGATCTTCGCTTCGCGGGGGTTCAGCGACGGCTGCGCGGCGCCCAGCAGGCTGACCCACTGCGCCACGTAGTCCCGCTGGATGCGCAGCAGCTCGGCGCCCTCTTCCTCGGCGTAGTTGACCGCGTCGGCCGAGAACGACACCGCCAGCTCCGCCGAACCGGTCAGCACCCGCACGTACGAATCGATCAGCCCGCGCAGCGCCTCCGTCTCGTCCGCGCTGCTCAGCCGCACCCGTTCCGCGTCCAGCAGCAACCGGTCCGCCGCCCGGCGCGCGATCGCCCCCAGCAGCGCCGCCTTGCTCGAAAAGTGCCGGTACACGCTGGGGCCCGCGATACCGGCCGCCGCGCCGATGTCCTCCATGCTCACCGCGTGGAAGCCGCGCCGCTGGAACAACTCCGCCGCCGCCGACAGGATCTGCTCCCGCCGCGAAACCACCCCGACCCCGGCCGGTGCGGGCGCCGGCTCGGCGACATCGTCCGGCAGCCGCACGTGCAGCACCCGGCGGGCCAGCGAAGCCAGCAGCTCGGCGAACCGCTTCCGCGCCACCGACGTCCGGTGGACCGAAACACTGCCGAACACGCTCATCGCCGCCCAGCACAGCAGTTCCGCGTCCGCAGGCCCCAGGTCGGGGCGCAGGTTCATGAGCTCCTTGGCCCACGACGTGAGCAACGCCGCCGACCGGCGGCCGATCTCGCGCTGGTCCTCCGGCGACAGGTGCCGCCCCTCCCACCGCCACAGCGCCGCCACGTCCCGCCGCTCCACCGACGACTCCGCGATGCCCCGCAGCAGCCGCTCCACCTGCGCGCCGTCCGGCCGGCGCAGGGTCGACAACGCGGCCGCGGTCGCGTCCTCCATCTCCCGCACGCCGTCGAGCAGCACGTACGCCAGGATCGCCTGCTTGTCCGCGAAGTGCCGGTACACGGCGGGACCGGTGATGCCGGCCGCCGCGGCGATGTCGTTGATGCCCACCCCGTGGTAGCCGCGGGCGCGGAACAGCTCGGCGGCCAGGCCGGCCAGCTGGGCCTTGCGGTCGGGGCGACGGGACGTACTCGACATGGTGATCCCACTCTAGCCGGAGTGAGACCCCCTGCAAACGGTTGACACCAGGGGAATCAGCCGGAGTATGTTAGTGGCAATTAGCGTCAGACCCAGACGGATGCAGTAAGCAGGAAGGACCGTCGGTGTGAGCAACGAGGCATACATCTACGAGGCGATCCGGACGCCTCGTGGCAAGAACAAGGGCGGGTCCCTGCACGGGGTCAAGCCGATCGACCTCGTGACCGGACTGATTCACGAACTCCAGGCCCGGCACCCGGGCCTGGACCCGGCCGCGATCAACGACATCATCCTCGGCGTCGTCTCGCCGGTCGGTGACCAGGGCGCCGACATCGCGCGCGCCGCGGCGATGGCCGCCGGCCTGCCCGACACCGTCGCCGGTGTCCAGCTCAACCGCTTCTGCTCCTCGGGTCTGGAGGCCGTCAACCAGGCCGCCGCCCGGGTGCGCTCCGGCTGGGAGAACCTGATCATCGCCGGTGGCGTCGAGTCGATGTCGCGCGTGCCGATGGGCTCCGACGGCGGCCCGATGTTCACCGACCCGGCCACGAACTACGACACGTACTTCGTGCCGCAGGGCATCGGCGCGGACCTGATCGCCACCATCGAGGGCTTCAGCCGCGAGGACGTCGACGCCTTCGCGGTGCGCTCGCAGGAGAAGGCCGAGGCGGCCTGGTCCGGCGGCTACTTCGCGAAGTCGGTCGTGCCGGTCAAGGACATCAACGGTGTCACGATCCTCGACCACGACGAGCACCGCCGCCCCGGCACCACGCTGGAGAGCCTGGCCAAGCTCAAGCCGGCGTTCGAGACGATCGGCGAGTTCGGTGGCTTCGACGCGGTGGCGCTGCAGAAGTACCACTCGGTCGAGAAGATCAACCACGTCCACACCGGCGGCAACTCCTCCGGCATCGTCGACGGCGCCGCGCTGGTGCTGATCGGCAACGAGCAGGTCGGCAAGGACCTGGGCCTGACCCCGCGGGCCCGCATCGTGGCGGCCACCATCACCGGGTCCGACCCGACGATCATGCTGACCGGGCCGACGCCGGCCACCAGGAAGGTCCTCGACCTCGCCGGGATGACCACCGACGACATCGACCTGTTCGAGCTGAACGAGGCGTTCGCGTCGGTCGTGCTCAAGTGGATGAAGGACCTGAAGCTGCCGGACGAGAAGGTCAACGTCAACGGCGGGGCGATCGCGATGGGCCACCCGCTCGGCGCGACCGGTGCCATGATCCTGGGCACGATGGTCGACGAGCTGGAGCGGCGCCAGGCGCGTCGCGCGCTGCTGTCGCTGTGCATCGGCGGCGGAATGGGTATCTCGACGATCATCGAGCGGGTGTGATCATGACCAACACTATTCGCTGGGACCAGGATTCCGACGGCGTCGTCGTGCTCACCCTGGACGACCCCAACCAGTCGGCCAACACGATGAACGCCGACTTCCGCGAGTCCTTCAAGAACACGGTCGAGCGGCTGGAGTCCGAAAAGGACTCGATCACCGGGGTCGTGATCACGTCGGCGAAGAAGACGTTCTTCGCGGGCGGTGACCTGCGTGACCTGATCCAGGCCACGCCGGAGCACGCGGCCGAGATCACCGCGAGCACCAACGCCATGAAGGCCCAGCTGCGCAAGCTGGAGACCCTCGGCAAGCCGGTCGTGGCCGCCATCAACGGCGCCGCGCTCGGCGGTGGCCTGGAGATCGCGCTCGCCACGCACCACCGGATCGTCGCGGACGTGCCGGGCACGGTCGTCGGCCTGCCCGAGGTGACCCTGGGCCTGCTGCCCGGCGGTGGCGGCATCGTGCGCACCGTGCGGCTGCTCGGCATCCAGAGCGCCGTGCTGAACGTGCTGGTGCAGGGCCAGCGGCACAAGCCGGCCAAGGCGCTGGAGCTCGGCCTCGTGCACGAGGTCGTGTCCAGTGTGGACGAGCTGCTGCCCAAGGCCAAGGAGTGGATCAAGGCCAATCCCGAGGCGCAGCAGCCGTGGGACGTCAAGGGCTACAAGATTCCCGGCGGCTCCCCGTCGAACCCGAAGTTCGCGGCGAACCTGCCCGCGTTCCCGGCCAACCTGCGCAAGCAGCTCAAGGGCGCGCCGATGCCCGCCCCGCGTGCCATCCTGGCCGCGGCGGTCGAGGGTGCGCAGGTCGACGTCGAGACCGCGACGCAGATCGAGACCCGCTACTTCGTCAGCCTGGTCACCGGTCAGGTCGCGAAGAACATGACCAAGGCGTTCTTCTTCGACCTGCAGCACATCAACTCCGGCGGCTCCCGCCCCGACGGGTACGAGAAGTACCAGGCGCGGAAGGTCGGCGTGCTCGGCGCGGGCATGATGGGGGCCGCGATCGCGTACGTGTCGGCGAAGGCCGGGATCGAGGTCGTGCTCAAGGACGTCTCGCTGGAGGCGGCCGAGAAGGGCAAGGGCTACGCGGTCAAGCTCGAAGAGAAGGCGCTGTCGCGGGGCAAGACCACCAAGGAGAAGTCGGACGCGCTGCTGGCGCGCATCAAGCCGACGGCCGACCCGGCGGACTTCGCCGGGGTGGACTTCGTGATCGAGGCCGTGTTCGAGAGCCAGGAGCTCAAGCACAAGGTCTTCGGCGAGATCGAGAACATCGTCAACCCGGACGCCGTGCTCGGCTCGAACACCTCCACGCTGCCCATCACCGGCCTCGCGCAGGGCGTGCAGCGGCAGGAGGACTTCATCGGCATCCACTTCTTCTCGCCGGTGGACAAGATGCCGCTGGTGGAGATCATCCGCGGCGAGAAGACGTCGGACGCCACCCTGGCGAAGGTCTTCGACTACACCCTGCAGATCAAGAAGACACCGATCGTGGTCAACGACAGCCGCGGCTTCTTCACCAGCCGGGTGATCGGCACGTTCATCAACGAGGCGGTCGCGGCATTGGGCGAGGGTGTGGAGCCCGCGTCGATCGAGCAGGCCGGTTCGCAGGCCGGCTACCCGGCGCCGCCGCTGCAGCTGATGGACGAGCTGACGCTGACCCTGCCGCGGAAGATCCGCGAGGAAACGAAGGCGGCGATCGAGGCGTCGGGCGGCACCTGGCAGGGACACGCCTCCGAGGCGGTCATCGACCGGATGATCGACGAGTTCGACCGCAAGGGCCGCTCCAGCGGTGCGGGCTTCTACTCCTACGACGAGAACGGCAAGCGCATCGGCTTGTGGCCGGGCCTGCGGGAAGCGTTCAAGTCCGGCGGCGCCAACGTGCCGTTCAAGGACCTGCAGGAGCGCATGCTGTTCGCCGAGGCACTGGAAACGGTCCGCTGCTTCGACGAGGGCGTGCTGCTGTCGGTGCAGGACGCCAACATCGGCTCGATCTTCGGCATCGGGTTCCCGGCGTGGACCGGTGGTGTCATCCAGTACATCAACCAGTACGAGGGTGGCCTGCCCGGTTTCGTGGCGCGGGCGAAGGAGCTGGCGGAGAAGTACGGTGAGCACTTCCAGCCGCCGGAGTCGCTGGTGAAGAAGGCCGAAGCAGGCGAAAAGTTCGAGTAGGACTGAGAAGGAAAGGCGCCCTTCCCAACAGGGGAGGGCGCTTTTTTCTTTGAACCCAACCGGCGCCCGGCAACGCAGCAGCACCGACCACCCCCAGGGCCGCGCGGCAGCCCTGCACAACCGGCGCCCGGCAACGCAGCAGCACCGACTACCCCAACCAGACCTCCCCCGCCCCCGATCCACAGCCTGCTTTGGTCGCCGATCAGGCGTGTCAAGGTACTCTTTCCCGCCTTGACACGCCTGCTCGGCGACTGAAACACAATCAGGCATCGGGGGCGGGGGTGGTCGGAAGGTGACCGTTCGGCGCCGTGAGGCGCTTTAACCGCCCGAAGGGCGGACTCTTCGCCTGCCCAACGTTACCTCTAAAGATCAAAAGATGTCCTCGCCGGACGGGCAGGCTCCGGGATGACGGGGGACCGTTGTCGTCTCACCTCGGGCAGGTGGTCGCCGGGTGGTCATCCCGTCGCCTTCCGGTTTGTGCGTATCACCTTGAGCCAGGGCCGCAAGGTTGGCACCGTCGGCCGCCGGAGAGAGCCCGGGTTGCGGCCCTGGCTCAAGGTGATCGTTGCGTGTCAGGCGACGGGATGACCACCCAGCTTCACTGTGTTCAAAGCTCCGGCTTTGCCGTCAAAGCAGGGGTGGCACCGCCGCGTCGATGAGGTGCGGTCCTGGCTTGTTGAGTGCGTTGCGGAACTGGTCGGCCAGTTCCTCCGCCGTCGTCGCCCTTGTTGCTGGGACGCCCATGCCTTCGGCGATCTTCACGAAGTCGATGTCGGGGCGGGCCAGGTCCAGCAGGTCCTTCGCCTTCGGGCCGGATGCCTCGGCTCCCACCCGCTGTAGTTCCATACGCAGGATGGCATAGGCGTGGTTGTTCAGGATCACCGTCGTCACGTTCAGGTTTTCCCGCGCCATCGTCCACAGCGCCGAAATGGTGTACAGCGCGCTGCCGTCCGCCTGCAGTGCGATCACCGGGCGGTCCGGGGCGGCGACCGCGGCACCCACCGCCACCGGGAGTCCCTGGCCGATCGCGCCGCCGGTCAGGGTGAGCACGTCGTGGCGGGGGGCGCCCGCGGTGGCGCCGGGGAGCAGCAGGCCCGACGTGTTGGCCTCATCCGAAATGATCGCGCCTTCGGGGAGCAGGGCGCCGATCACCTCGACCCAGTTCTGCACCGTGAGCGGGCCGCTCGGCAGCGCGGGGCGAGCCGGCTCCTGCAGCACCGGGTCCACCTCGGGCGCGACCTCGTCGGCCAGGGCTTCCAGTGCGGCGACCACGTCCTGGTCCAGCTCCGCCAACGTGTGCACCTGGGCGCCGTCCGGCACCAGATCACTGGGCTTGCCGGGGTAGGCGAAGAACGACACCGGCGCCTTGGTCCCCGCCACGATGACGTGCTTGATGCCCTCCAGCTGCCACTGCACCTGCTCGGCCAGGTACGCCAGCCGCTCGATCGTGGGCAGTCCGGCGCCGCGCTCCAACCGGGCCGGGAAGGTTTCCACGAACGGCTTCGCGCCGGTGGCGGTCGCGATCCGGCTGACCGCCCGCAGGCCGGCTTCGCGGCAGGCGGGGCCGCCCACCAGCAACGCGACCGGCTCGCCGGTGCGCAACACCTCCGCCACGGCCTTCACCGTGGTTTCGGCGACGGTCTGCGGTGTGCGCGGCGGCACCGGCTGCACCGCGACACCACCGTCACCCCAGGACACGTCCGCGGGCAGGATCAGCGTCGCCACCTTGCCCGGCGCCTCCTGCGCGGCGGCGACGGCGAACGCGGCGTCCGCGCCGACCTCCGCGCTGTTCGCCGACCGGCGCACCCAGCCGTTGAGCGAACCGGCGATCGCCTCGATGTCCGACTCCAGCGGCGCGTCGTACTTCTTGTGGTAGGTCGCGTGGTCACCGATCACGTTCACCACCGGCACGTGCCCGCGGCGGGCGTTGTGCAGGTTCGCCAGGCCGTTGCCCAGCCCCGGCCCCAGGTGCAGGAGCGTCGCGGCCGGCTTGTCCGCGATCCGCGCGTAACCGTCGGCCGCGCCGGTCACCACACCCTCGAACAGGGCCAGCACACCGTGCATCTCGGGCACCGAATCGAGCGCCGCGACGAAGTGCATCTCCGACGTGCCCGGGTTGGCGAAGCACACGTCGACACCCGCGTCGACGAGCGTGCGGATCAGGGACTGCGCGCCGTTCATCTCACTCCTCAGTCGAACAGGACATCCGGGTTCAGGATGCCCTTCGGGTCGAAGGCCTGCTTGATCCGGCGCAGCAACGCGATCTTGGCCGGGTCCTCGAGCGCGAGGAAGTGGTCCTTCTTCGCCTGCCCGATGCCGTGCTCGCCGGAGATGGCGCCGCCCGCCGCGATCCCCGCGGCGAAGATGTCGTGCAGCAGCCGGTGCCGCTTCTCCGGGTCCTTGCAGAAGATTCCCAAGTGGACGTTGCCGTCCCCGGCGTGCCCGCAGCCGATCGCGCCGGCCTCGGCCGCCGCGGCCAGTTCCCGGACCTTCGCCAGGAAGCCGGGCATCTCCGACCGCGGCACCACGACGTCGATCACGTCGTCCGCGCCGGCGGCCTTCGCCGTCCAGAACGCCTTTTCCCGCGCCTCGATGAGCTTGCGGGCCGAACCGCCGTTGAGCACGTACACCTCGGACGCGCCCAGCTCGCCGAGCAGCTCGCCGGCACGCTCGACGTCGCCGTCCAGCCGGTCGCCGTCGCGGTTCTCCAGCCCCACCACCAGATACGCCTGCGTGGCGTTGCGGACCTCCTCCGGGACGCCCAGCTCCAGCTTCTCGTTGTAGGTGATCGCCGCCATCGTGAGGTTGTCGATGTATTCCAGGATGTTCGGCGTCAGGCCGCTGGCGATGATCTCCGGGACCGCCCGCATCACCTGGTCGAGGTCGCCGAACGGGGCGAGCAGTGTCGCGGCGTGCGCCAGGCGCGGGTGGAGCTTGACGATCACCTCGGTGACCAGCGCGAGCGTGCCCTCCGAGCCGATGATCAGCTGGGTCAGGTCGTAACCGCTGGAGATCTTGGACGTCTTGCCGCCGGTGCGGATGATCTCGCCGGTCGGCAGGACCGCCTGCAGGCCCACGATGTTGTGCCGCGCGACGCCGTACTTGACCGCGCGCATGCCGCCGGCGTTGGTGCCCACGTTGCCGCCGACGCTCGCGCTCAGTTCGCCCGGGTAGACCGTGTAGGCGAGGCCGGCGTCCTGGGTCGCCTCGTCCAGCTCGCTGAGCGTGACGCCCGGCTGGACGACGGCGACCTGGTTCGCGGTGTCGATCTCCAGGACCGCGTTCATCCGCTCGAACGACACGAGCAGGCCGTCCTCCCGCGGCCGGGCCGCGCCGGACAACCCGCTGCCCGAGCCGCGCGCGGTGACCGGGAGGTCGTTCTCGGCGGCGAGGGCCAGCAGCGCGGCGACCTCCTCGGCGGTGCCGGGTTTGACGACGTAGGCCGGTTTCGCGGCGGCGACCGTCAGAGACTCGTCCTTCGCGTAGTCGTCCGGGATGGAGTCCCCGGTGAGGAGGTTGCGCTCGCCGACGATCTCGGCGATCCGCGCGGTGACGTCGCCCATGACGTACCCCGTCCTTTCCTGCGCCTGCCGTTGACGGAAGCCTAGTACGGGAGGGCGGAGGGCAGGAAGTGAAGGCGATTCATGTTTGGCGGAGGATCGAGGTCACGCGAGCCGCCTACCGGTGAGGTCCTCGCCGGTAGGTGGGTTTCGCCGAACAACGAGCAGACGTGCATTGCTGAGGAGAACCGCTTACCGGTGCCGGAAAGGGTGCGGGGCCGGTCCGCGCCAACGTACCGGCCCCGCGTTCTCAGTCGAGCGGGTCAGACCAGCCAGCCGAGGACGTGCGCGAGACCGGCCAGGATGTTGGAAACGATGTCGTGGCCGTGGTGGAAGTGCGCAGCGAACATTGGAGAGGGGCTCCTTTGCGGAATCAAATCTTCTTTTTCCCTGGTTGCTTTCGAAAGCAGGGGAAGATTTTCAGTTCCGCCGGGAGGTGTCAAACCGCTCCGGAAAGCGTGGTGCCTCGCGAATAGCGGGGTGGAAAATCCGCCCAGCCTAAACACGTAACACTTTCGGGTTCGCGACCGGGGGTGTCAGGACGCCCTCGTAGCCCCGCCGGGCGGGCCCACCTGGGGTGATGACGATCTTGATTCGCCACACCCGGGTGATGCCCGCCCGAACGGGTGAAGACATTGCCACGTAAGGTGATCCCCCTATGATCACGCTAACGAGTGACGGGGGACCAGGGTTCTGCCCCTAACGACCGCAGGTCGAGGGTCACTCCGCGCGGGCGAAGGAGAGGGTTTCGCCCTCGACGCCGCGCAGCCAGAGGTCCTGGGCGGCCGCCGCCATTTCCGGCAGCCCCTCCACGATCGTGGCGAACACGTTGCCCGGAACCCAGCCGGCGTCCCCGTTGATGAGCAGGTTGTTCCGGCCGTAGAAGATGGCCAGATCGGTTGCGCCCCGATCGCTGTGCGCCTCGCTGCTGTCCTCGTACCCGTAGGCGGGATTTCCGATTTCCCACGCCTCGAATCCGAAATAGACGACATCGCCGGGAATGGGTGTCACCGTCGGGTTCTCCCGGCCCGGCTTCGGGTCGGCGAACGGCGGAACCAGCGTGTAGACCTCGTTGCGGGCGTACTTCGCGTGGTAGGCCGAACCGCTTTGCGGCAACGCGTCCCACACCGCCTGGCAGGTCCGCGGCGCCTCCGCGTCCAGCAGCACGGCACGGCAGGACACGCCGCGCTTGTCGAGCGAAATGGTGATGTAGCGGGCCAACGTGCCTTCTCCCTACTTGGAACCGGTGACGGCCGCGACGGTCTCGGCCCAGATCGCGAGCGCGTCGTCGATCTGCTCGGCGGTGACCACGAGCGGCGGGATCATCCGCACGACGTTGGAGTACGCGCCGCAGGTGAGCAGCAGCAGCCCGCGCCGCGCCGCCTCCTGCTGCGCCGCCGCCGCGGTCGCGGTGTCCGGGGTGCCGTCGGCCTTGGTGAACTCCGACCCGACGAGCAGGCCGAGCCCGCGCACCTCGCCGATCTCCGGCGTCTTGTCGCCGATCAGCCGCGCGCCCTCCAGCAGCTGCTTGCCGCGCGCCGCCGCGTTCTCGACCAGGTTCTCCTCCTCGATCACGTCGAGGGTGGCCAGCGCGGCCGCGCAGGACACCGCGTTGCCGCCGTAGGTGCCGCCCTGCGAACCGGGGAACGCCTTGGACATCAGCTCCTGCGAAGCCGCGATGCCGGACAGCGGGAAACCGCTCGCCAGGCCCTTCGCGATCAGCACCACGTCCGGCCGCACGCCGAAGTGGTCGTGGCCCCAGAACCGGCCGGTGCGCCCGAAACCGGTCTGGATCTCGTCGATCACCAGCAGGATCCCGTGCTGGTCCGCGCGCTCGCGCAGCCCGGCCATGAACTCCGGGTTCGCCGGCACGTACCCGCCTTCGCCGAGCATCGGCTCGACGAAGAACGCGGCGGTCTCGTTCGGGGCGCTGATCGTCTGGAAGAGGTAGTCCAGTTCGCGCAGCGCGAACTTCGTCGCGGTCTGCTCGTCCCAGCCGTAGTGGTAGGCGTAGGGGAAGGGGGCGACGTGCACGCCGCCCATCAGCGGGGAGATGCCCGCGCTGAACCGGGTGCCGGAGGTGGTCATGGAGGCGGCGGCGACCGTGCGGCCGTGGAACCCGCCCTGGAAGACGATGACGTTCGGCCGCTTCGTGGCCTGCCGGGACAGGCGCAGCGCCGCCTCGACGGCCTCGCTGCCCGAGTTGGCGAAGAACAGCGAGTCCAGGCCGGTGGGCAGCACGTCGCCGAGCCGCTCGACCAGCTTGAGCAGCGGCTGGTGCATCACGGTCGTGTACTGGCCGTGGATCAGCTTGCCGACCTGCTCCTGCGCCGCCTTGACCACCTTCGGGTGGCAGTGGCCGGTGCTGGTCACGCCGATCCCGGCGGTGAAGTCGAGGTGGCGGTTGCCGTCGGTGTCGTAGAGGTAAGCGCCTTCGCCGTGCTCGACGACGACCGGAGTGGCCTGCTTGAGCAGGGGGGAGAGCTGGGCCATGACGGCGGAACTCCTAACGCGGAGTGAGCTTGTAGATTGTTGACAATCTGTCTAGCATGGCCCGTGGACAGGCGCAAGGTTGATCAGGAGGACTGATGGGCGAGCTGACCGAATCGGGTGTCGTGGACGCCGTCGGCAAGGAGCTGTTCATCGGCGGGAAGTGGGTCCCGTCGAGCGGTGGACGGACCTTCGCCGTCGAGGATCCCGCGACCGGCCGGGTCCTCTGCGAGGTCGCCGACGCCTCGCCCGAGGACGGGAAGGCCGCCCTCGACGCCGCGGTCGCCGCCCAGGCCGACTGGGCGAAGACGGCGCCGCGCGAGCGCAGCGAAATCCTGCGCCGCGCCTACGAACTGCTCAACTCGCGGGTCGACGAGCTGGCGCTGCTGATGACCCTGGAGATGGGCAAGCCGCTGGCCGAGGCGAAGGGCGAGGTCGCCTACGCCGCCGAGTTCTTCCGCTGGTTCGCCGAGGAGGCCGTGCGCATCGACGGCGGCTACCAGGTCGCGCCGAACGGGTCCGGCCGGTTCCTGGTCACCAAGCAGCCGGTCGGGCCGTGCCTGCTGATCACGCCGTGGAACTTCCCGATGGCGATGGGCGGCCGCAAGATCGGTCCGGCGATCGCCGCCGGCTGCACGATGGTGATCAAGCCGGCCGAGCAGACGCCGCTGTCGATGCTCGCGCTGGCCGCGATCCTGACCGAGGCCGGTCTGCCCGCGGGCGTGCTCAACGTCGTCACCACCAGCGACCCGGGCGGCGTGATGGAGCCGATGATCAAGGACGGCCGGGCGCGCAAGCTGTCGTTCACCGGGTCCACCGCGGTCGGCCGCAAGCTGCTCGAACAGTGCGCGGACAAGGTGCTGCGCACGTCGATGGAGCTGGGCGGCAACGCGCCGTTCCTGGTCTTCGACGACGCCGACCTGGACGCGGCGGTCGAGGGTGCGATGCAGGCCAAGATGCGCAACATCGGCGAGGCGTGCACCGCGGCCAACCGGTTCTACGTGCAGCGCGGGGTCGCCGACGAGTTCGCCCGGCGCCTGACCGAGCGGATGTCCGCGCTGCCGCTGGGCCGCGGCACCGAGCCGGGCGTGGTGGTCGGCCCGCTCATCGACTCCGACGCGGTGGCGAAGGTGACCGAGCTGGTCGCCGACGCCACTTCGCGCGGCGCGAAGGTGCTCACCGGCGGGACCACTGTGGACGGTCCGGGGAACTTCTACCAGGCCACGGTGCTGACCGAGGTGCCGCGGGACGCGCGGATGGCGAGCGAGGAGATCTTCGGCCCGGTCGCGCCGATCAGCGTGTTCGACGACGAGGACGAGGCCGTCGCGGCCGCGAACGACACCGAGTACGGCCTGGTCAGCTACGTCTACACCAATGACCTGAAGCGGGCGCTGCGCGTGTCGGAGGCGCTGGAGGCCGGCATGATCGGCTTGAACCAGGGCATCGTGTCCAACCCGGCGGCGCCGTTCGGCGGGGTCAAGCAGTCCGGCCTCGGCCGCGAGGGCGGCACCGTCGGCATCGACGAGTTCCTGGAGACCAAGTACATCGCGGTGAGCCTGTGAGCACCTACCGGATCGCGAGCATCCCCGGTGACGGCATCGGGGTCGACGTCACCGCCGAGGCGCGCCAGGTCCTCGACCGCGCGGGTGAGCTGCACGGGTTCCGTCTGGAGTGGACGGAGTTCGACTGGAGCTGCGAGCGGTTCACCAAGACCGGCCGGATGATGCCGGAGGACGGCATCGACCAGTTGCGGCCGTTCGACGGGATCCTGCTCGGCGCGGTCGGGTTCCCCGGGGTGCCGGACCACGTGTCGCTGTGGGGGCTGCTGATCCCCATCCGGCGGGCGTTCGCGCAGTACGTGAACCTGCGGCCGGTGCGGCTGCTGCCCGGGACGACGTCGGTGCTGGCCGGCCGGGAGGCCGACGAGCTGGAGATGGTGATCGTCCGGGAGAACACCGAGGGCGAATACTCCCAGATCGGCGGGCGGCACAACCCGGGGCAGCCGGGCGAGTTCGTCGTGCAGGAGTCGATCTTCACGCGGGCCGGGGTGTCGCGGATCATCCGGTTCGCGTTCGAGCTGGCCCGGACCCGCAGCGGGCGGGTGTGTTCGGCAACCAAGTCGAACGGGATCATCCACACGATGCCGTTCTGGGACGAGATCTTCGCCGAGATCGCGGCGGAGTACCCGGACGTCCACAGCGAACAGACGCACATCGATGCGCTGGCGGCGCGCATGGTGCAGCACCCGGATCGGCTGGACGTGGTCGTCGGGTCGAACCTGTTCGGCGACATCCTGAGCGACCTGGCGGCGGCGGTGACGGGCGGGCTGGGCATGGCGCCGTCCGGCAACGTCAACCCGGAGGGCGAGTTCCCGTCGATGTTCGAGGCGGTGCACGGCAGTGCCCCGGACATCGCCGGGCAGGGCATCGCGAACCCGGTGGCGCAGATCCTGGCGGGCGCGATGATGCTGGAGCACCTCGGCGAGAAGACAGCCGCGGCGGCGGTGCACAGGGCGGTCGAGGAGGTTCTGTCGGCCGGCGAGGTGGCCACCCCGGACCTGGGCGGCAAGTCGACGACGACCGAACTGGGAACCGCCATCACGGCGGCGCTCGCCTGATCGCGGGTGCCGCCTGTCGCCCCCGATGGCAGGCGGCACCCGCCGCACGGCGGGGCAGGTGGCCGACACCGCGCGGCGGTAGGCGCTGCCCGGCCTGCGACCCGCGCTGCCCGGCCTGCGACCCGCGCTGCCCGGCCTGTGACCCGCGCTGCCCGGCCTGTGACTCGCGCTGCCCGGCCTGTGACTCGCGCTGCCCGGCCTGTGACTCGCGCTGCCCGGCCTGTGACTCGCGCTGCCCGGCCTGCCACCGCCGCTGCGCGGCGGTAGGCGCTCTCCGGCCTGGGACCCGCGCGGCGCGGCCCGCCGCCGCTGTGCGGCGGTAGTGCTGGCTGGTCTGCACGTGGCGCTGCGCGGCGGTAGGTGCTGTTGGCCACCGAACGTTGCGCGGCGGCCGGCGCTGCCTGCTCTGCCACCCGCCGCCGCGCGGCGGTAGGCGCGGTCCGGCCTGCCGTCCGGCGCTGCTCGGTCTGCCGGGCCCGCCCGCCACCGGCCGGGCCGGGCGGTGCCGCGTCGGCGGACTCGCCGCCCCGAGTGAGCAACTCGCCGTCCCGAACGTGGAACTCGCCGCCCCGAGCGGGCAACTCGCCGTCTCGAACGTGGAACTCGCGCTCCTGAGTGGGCAACTCGCCGCCTGGGCGCGAGTCGGCAGCGCCTCCCGGCCTGGCCGGGGAACCCGGGGCCGACCTGCGGCGGCAGGCATATCTTCACCCGGAATGGGCAACCCAGGCACCTGAGAAGTCGAGGTGCGGGAGTGGTTCATGGAGTTGCTGGGTGTCCGGGTGCCCGGTCCGGTGTCGGCGGTGAAGGGCCTCGCCGGGGTGGTGTTGTCCCCGCTGAGCAGGCCCCGCCGCCGGGTGTGGTCCTGCCCAGGCCGGCTGCACATCGAGGCGCACGGGGTGCACGGGCCGGGCGGTGAAGCCGTGGCGCAGCGCATCGAGCAGGCCGTGCAGCGTCAGCCGGGCGTCGCGTGGGCCCGGGTCAACGCGCCCTCCTCCCGGGTGATCATCGGCGTGACCGACCCCGCCCCGGACAGCGACGAGCTGATCCGCGTCGTCGCCGAGGCCGAGAGCGCCCCCAACGGCGTCGGCGAGGAGATCAAAGAAGACGAGCTGCACCACCCGGCCGACGGCCTGCGCGGCACGCGCCTCCTGCCGACCCTGGCGGCGGACGCCCTCGGCCTGGGGCTGTCCCTCATCACCCGCCTCGCGCCGTGGGCGCCGATCCCGACCGAGATCGCCGCGCTGCCCACCGTCGTCGACCTGCACCCGCGCCTGCGCGAGATCGCCGCCGAGCGCGTGGGCAGCCGCGAGAAGGCCGACACCGCGACCTCGGCCTTCGGCGCGTTCGCGCAGGGCCTGGCCTCCGGTGGCGAGGGCACGATCGTCGACATCATCCAGCGCGCCGAGCAGTGGCGCGAGGCCCGCGCGCACGAACGGCTGTGGTGCCAGGCCGAGAGCCGCCTGATCCACGGCCCGGAGGACGCCGCCGCCGGCCCGGTCGTCGTCGAGCGCCCGCGCGAGATCCCGGACGGCCCGGTCGAACAGTACGAGCAGCGCATTCTCAACCTCGGCGCCGCCGCGGCCGCCGTGTCCCTGCCGTTCACGCGCCCGCGCCGCGCGATCGGCATCGGCCTGGCCGCGCTGCCCAAGGCCGCCGAGGCCGGGCGCACCGCGTTCGGCGCGCGCCTGGGCCGCGTGCTGGCGACCGAGGGCGTGCTGGTCATGGACCGCGGCGTGCTCCGCCACCTGGACACCATCGACACCCTGGTCCTCGACGAGCAGGCCTTCGACACCGGCCGGATGGTTCTCAACGACCTCATCCCGCTCGGCGACGGCGACTCCCGCGAGCTGGTCGAACGCGCGTGGCAGCTGTTCGACGCGCACACCCCGGGCAAGGTCCACGAAGACAACGGCTGGCGCCTCGGCCCGCTCGACGAGCTGGGCGTCGACCAGGGCGCCCACGAGCGCGAGCAGCTGGAGAAGCGCGGCGCGGCCGCGGTCCTCGGCCTGGTGCACGACCAGCAGCTCGCCGCGGTCATCGGGCTCGGCAGGCAGGTGCCGCCGGGCGTGGCGGCGGTGATCGCCGCCGCGCGCCGCTCGAACATCGAGGTGATCAGCGCCAACGGCGGCCACGCCGCGTTCGAAGCCGATCGGCTGATGCCCGGCGGCGACCGTCTCGTCTCGACCGTGCGCGAGCTGCAGGGCGACGAGCACGTGGTGATGCTGGTGTCCGACGACCGCCGCGCGCTCGGCGCCGCCGACTGCGGCATCGGCACGCAGCGCCCCGGCGACCCGCCGCCGTGGGGCGCGCACCTGCTGATCGGCGAGGAGATCGGCGTGGCGGCCCTGGTCGTCGACGCGATCGCCGCCGCCCGCGAGGTCAACCGCGACAGCATCTGGCTCTCGCAGGGCGCGACCGGCGTCGGCGCGGTCGCCGCGCTGCAGCCCGGGCGCCGCAGCCCGGCCAACCGCGCGATGCGGGCGGTGAACCTGGGCGCGGCCGTCGCCCTGACCAACGCGCACCGCCGCGCGAAGCGGCTCGCCGACCGCGACACCAGCCTCGCCGGGGACGCCGCGCCCTGGCACCTGATGCCGGTCGACGTCGTGCTGGACCGCCTCGACACCGATCCGGACGGCCTCAGCGACGACGCCGCCCAGAAGCGCGCCAGGGCCCGCGGCACCGGCAGCGGCGGCCGGACCAGCCTGATGCAGGCGTTCATCAACGAGCTGTCCAACCCGCTCACCCCGGTCCTGATCGGCGGCGCCGCGCTGTCCGCGTCGGTCGGGTCGCCGGTGGACGCCGCGCTCGTCGCCGGAATCACCGGCGTGTCCGCGCTGGTCGGCAGCGTCCAGCAGGTGCACACCGAGAAGCAGCTGGCCGAGCTGCTGAGCCGGTCGGCGATCAGCACGACCGTGATCCGGGACGGCCGGGAGCGTGTGGTCAGCGCCGACGACCTGGTGCCCGGCGACGTCATCAAGCTGACCTCCGGCGACGTCGTGCCCGCCGACTGCCGCCTGCTCGAAGCCGACGGCGTCGAGGCGGACGAGTCGTCGCTGACCGGTGAGTCCCTGCCGGTGTCCAAGGACCCGGCGCCGGTGATCGCCGGGGACGTCGCCGAGCGCGCGTCGATGCTCTACGAGGGCACGACGATCGCGGTCGGGGAGGCCATCGGCGTCGTCGTCGCGACCGGCGCGGACACCGAGGCCGGCCGCAGCATGGCGATGGCGCGCGAGAACGCGCCGGTCACCGGTGTCGAGACCCGGCTGGCCGAGCTGACGTCGAAGGCGATGCCGCTGGCGATCGGGTCGGCGGTCGCGGTCGCCGGGGCCGGTCTGCTGCGCCGGGTGCCGCTCCGGCAGAGCCTGTCCGCGGCGGTGAACCTGGCCGTCGCATCGGTGCCGGAGGGGCTGCCGTTCCTGGTCAGCGCCGCGCAGCTGGCCGCCGCGCGCCGGCTCGCCGAGCACAACGCGCTGGTCCGCAACCCACGCAGCATCGAGGCGCTGGGCCGGGTCGACGTGCTGTGCTTCGACAAGACCGGGACGCTGACCGAGGGCACGCTGACCGTCCACGAGGTCGACGACGGCCACCAGCGTCGCAAGATCGAGGACCTGGACGAGGCGACCGAGTCGGTGCTGCTCGCCGCGTTGCGGGCGACCCCGCACGCCGACGACCCGTCCGACCTGCCGCACGCGACGGACCGGGCGATCGTCGAAGGCGCGCAACGGGTTTCCGTGCAGACGAACGGCTGGGAGCTGGTCGACGCGGTGCCGTTCGAGCCCTCGCGCGGCTACCACGCCTCGCTGATGCGGGGCGACGGCGGGCTGGTGCTGAGCGTCAAGGGCGCGCCGGAGTCGGTGCTGCCGCGGTGCGATCTGGGCGAGGCGCAGCGGAAGAAGCTCGCCGGGCGGATGAAGAAGCTGGCCAAGGCGGGGCAGCGGGTGCTCGCGGTCGCGGAGTCCACACCGGACAGTGCGAACCTCGACGAGGACGCGGTGCGGGACCTGCGGTTCAAGGGTTTCGTGGCGATCGCCGACCCGGTGCGGGGGAGCGCCGCGGCCGCGGCGGCGGACCTGCGCGCGGCCGGCGTGCAGATCGTGATGATCACCGGGGACCACCCGGACACCGGCGAGGCGATCGCGGGCAAGGTCAGCGAGGACGGCGCCGACCTGCACGTGGTGACCGGCGCCGAGCTGGACGCGATGGACGACGAGCAGCTGGCGTCCACTTTGGAGACCGTGGACGTGGTGGCGCGGTGCAGCCCGGCGCAGAAGGTGCGGATCATCAAGGCGTACCAGAAACACGGCCACACGGTCGCGATGACCGGCGACGGCGCGAACGACGCGCCCGCGATCCGGCTCGCGGACGTCGGTATCGCGCTCGGCGGGCACGGCGCCCCGGCCGCGCGGGCCGCGGCCGACCTGGTGGTGACCGATGACCGGCTGGAAACCATCATCTCGGCGCTCGTCGAGGGCCGGGCGATGTGGGCATCGGTGCGGGAGGCGCTGGCGATCCTGCTCGGCGGGAACCTCGGCGAGATCGGGTTCAGCGTGCTGGGCGCGACCCTGACCGGCCGTTCCCCGCTCGGGGCGCGGCAGTTCCTGCTGGTCAACCTGCTGACCGACCTGGCGCCGGCGCTGGCGATCGCGCTGCGGCGGCCCGAGGACGGCGCCGACCTGCTGCGGGAAGGGCCGGAGAGCTCGCTCGGGAAGCGCTTGCAGAAGGACATCGGCGTGCGGGCCGGGGTGACGACCCTCGGCGCGACGACCGCGTGGATGCTGGCGCGCGCGACGGGCCGCGGCCGCCGGGCGAGCACGGTCGCGCTGGCCGGGCTGGTCGGCACGCAGCTCGGGCAGACCCTGCTGACGGGCGGCTGGAACCGGTCGGTGCTGGCGACGTCGCTCGGTTCGGTGGCGCTGCTCGCGGCGGTCATCCAGACGCCGGGCGTGAGCCAGTTCTTCGGCTGCACCCCGCTCGGCCCGATCGGCTGGGGGATGGCGCTGGGCAGTGCGGGCGCGGCGACGGCGCTGGGCGCGGTGGTCGGCCGGACGATCGAGGAGTGAGGTCAGGCCCGGGTGGGCGCGGGCCGGTTCACGTGGCCCGTTCCAGGCGCTGGCCCAGCTCGATGGCCAGCCGTTGCACGAAGACCTGGGCGGAGCCCAGGCGAGCGCGGTTGGTGTTGCCCAGCTGCTTGACCTCGGCGGCGACGGCCAGATCACCCACGGCCTCGACCACGACGCACTGGGACAGGTCGTCCTCGCCGATGGTGCAGAACGCGACCCCGGCGTCGATGTCCGAGAAGGGCGGGACCTGCACGGTGACGATCCGGCCGGGCCCGACGTCGCCCCGGCACCCGGAAGTCATCCGCACCTCCCACACCGCCGCCGACGCCTCGATCACTTCGTAACGGACAGCCAGCTCGGTGACGGCGTAGTCCTCGTTCTGCCACTGTGCGCGCTCGGCCGCGACGATGTTCGCGTCGGAGGTCAGGGTGTCGGCGCACTTCTCGACGAGCGCGTAGCCCTTGTCATCCGGCTCGGCGAACGGCACCGCCCCGGAGGCGCGATCGAGATCCAGCAGTGCCCCGTCGTCGTCGGTGAGCATCACCGACACCAACCGCTGCTGGTCCTCGGGTGTGGGCAGCGGTCGCGCGGACCCCGGCGCTGTAGGAGCCGCGTCCTCCGGCTGCTCCGGCGGCGGTGTCACCGTGCACGCCGACAAGGCCAACAGCGCAACCAACAGCCACCCGCGCACGCGAACCTCCTCGTAACGCCGCGTCGCGCGCGGACGGAACGAAGATCGCCGACCGGTGGCTTTCCGTTACGGCGGCACGAATCAGGCGTGCAGGCTCGTGCCCGGGGCGAGGCGTCGCACCGCGTCCTCCATGTGCGCCTCCAGCAGCGACACCGCCAGCTCCTCGTCGCCGGCGCCGATCGCCTCCGCGATGCGCTTGTGCTCGGTCACCCGCTCCTCGTTCGTCGCGTAGGTGCGGTGCAGTGCGGACAGGCACATCCGCGTCTCGATCAGCAGCGTGCGCGCCATCCGGCCGAGCCGCTTGGACCCCGACGCCGCCACCAGCTCTTCGTGGAACCGGACGTCCGCCGCCGAGACCTCGTCCCCGTCGGTGGCCGATGCCATGTCCTCGACCGCGTCCATCAGCCGGACGGCCAGGCCCTCGCGATCACCGTGCCGCAGCACCCGGATCAGCGCCGCCCGCTCGATCGCGAACCGCGCCGAGTAGATGTCGTGCACGTCCTCCGGTTCGAGGTCGATCACGAACAGCCCGCGGTGCCGCTCGCTGCGCAGCAGGCCCTCCGACACCAGCCGCTGCATGGCCTCGCGCAGCGGGCCGCGGGACACCTGGAACCGGCCGGCCAGCTCGGTCTCCCCGAGCTGCGTGCCCGGCGCGAACGTGCCGTTCATGATCGCCTCGCGGAGCTGCCGCGCGATGATCGCCGCGGTCGACTCCCGGCTCACCGGTTCGATGTCGGTCAGGGCCATCGTTCACCTGCCTTCTGCGAACAGTCTGCCCAGCTGCTCGCACCGGGGCACCTGGCCGGTCAGCCGGAGCCCTTCCCAGATCGTCACCTGGTTCGCGGTGAGCACCGGCTTGCCCAGCCGCTCCTCGATCGCGCCCAGCACACCCAGCGTGCGCATCGCCGTGTCCGGGACCAGGACGGCGTCGGCCGCCGGGTGATCATGCGCCACCGCCAGTTCGACGACGGCCTCGGGGCTCAGCCGGCCCACCTCGGCGGCCGTGTCGATGTCCTCGCTCGACATCGCGACGACCTCGATCCCGCCCGCGCCGAGGAACTCGACGAACAGCTTCGCCACGTCGTCCGGGTAGCTCGCGGCCACCGACACCCGCGTCAGCCCGAGCGCCTGCGCGGCCCGCACGAACGCGAAGGACGTGCTCGACGCCGGCTTGCCCGCGGCCGCCGACAGCTTCTCCACCTGCTCGTGCGCGCCCTGCCAGCGGTAGACGAAGCTGCCGCTGGTGCAGGCCCACACCACCGCGTCCGGCTCGTGCTTGGCGAGCAGCGCGGCGCCCTCGGCCAACCGCGTCTCGCTGCCCAGGTCGAGCAGCTCGGGCACGGCGTGCAGGTCGGTGCCGTAGATGTGCTCGACCGGCAGCGAGATCCGGTAGCCCAGCAGCCGCTCGGCGAACGGGTAGTCGTCCTCCGCGGCGTGGTCCGGGTAGATGAAGCCGACGGTCGCCATGCACAAACCTCCAGTATTGTCGACAATCCTACGGTAGCGGGTTCAGGACACTTCGCGCAGCCACTTGCCGGGTCCGACGATCGGCAGCTCCATGCGTCTCAGGCAGGCCCACATCGTCAGCTGGTTCGCGGTCAGCACGGGCTTGCCCAGGGCCACCTCCAGCGGTTCGATCACGTCGTACGTCGGGAGGTTCGTGCAGCTCACGAAGATCGCCTCGGCGTCCGGGTGGTCGGCGCCCAGGATCCGCTCGGCGATCGTGCGGTAGCTGACCTTCCAGATCCCGCCGCCGAGCCCGAGGTGGTCGCTGGAGACGGTGTCCACGTTCAGCTCGGCGAGGAAGTCGTGCAGGCTCTGCGTCAGGTCCGCGTCGTACGGGGTGATGACCGCGACGCGGTGGACGTCCAGCAGGTGCAGCACCTCGGCCAGCGCGCCCGACGTGGTGACCGAGTCCGGGGCGCCGGCGTCGCAGATCGCCTTGCATAACGACCGCTCGTAGTCGAGGCCGTTGACGAAGCTGCCCGACGTGCACAGGTAGGCGACCACCTCCGGCTCGACGTGCAGGACGTCGCGGGTCGCGGCGGCCAGGTGCTGGTGGTTGCTGACCAGCTGCGCCATCTCCATGCTGACCGGCACCGGCTCGTACGGGGTGCGGGCGAGGTGCAGCGACACCTCCATCGGGATCCAGCGCCAGAGCTCGCGCTCGAGGGCCAGGTCGAAGGGTGCGATGACTCCGATGCCTCGCTGCGCCAGTGGCCCGTCGAAGACAGGGAAGTCGAAATCCAAGGCTCAGCCTCCGGGACGTTCTGAAGGAAGCCTCCGGGGTGGCTCCTCGGATTGTTGACAATCATACGACCGGCTCTTACCGTGTCAACGGTGATCGGCATGGAGAAACCGGTGCTGGCGGTGCTGTGCGGTGACGACCAGGCCCGGAACCTCACCGAATCGCCAGCCATGCAGCCCATCGAATCCGCGGCCGTGGTGCGTTACACCGGCGAGGCCGGCCTGGCCGACGCGCTGCGGGACGCCGACGCCCTGTTCGTCTACGACTTCCTCTCCCGTGCGGTGCCCGACGCGTGGCACGCCGCGAACCGGCTGCGGTGGCTGCACATCGCCAGCGCGGGGGTCGACCCGGTGATGTTCCCCGGGATGCGGGACAGCGACGTCGTGCTCACCAACTCGCGGGGCGTCTTCGACGATTCGATCGCCGAGTACGTGCTGGGGGTGATCCTCACCTTCGCCAAGGACCTGCACACCTCGCTCGACCTGCAGCGCGCGAGCCGCTGGCAGCACCGCGAGACCGAGCGGATCGCCGGGCGGTCGGTGCTGGTCGTGGGCACCGGGCCGATCGGCAGGGCGATCGCGCGGATGCTGCGCGCGGTCGGGATGCGCGTCGCGGGTGCCGGACGGCGGGCGCGCTCGGGAGACCCCGACTTCGGCGACGTGCACGCCTCCGGCCGGCTGGTGGACCACCTGCCCGGGTACGACTACGTCGCCGCCGTGGCGCCGCTGACCGAGCAGACGAAGGGCCTGTTCGACGCGGCCGCGTTCGCCGCGATGAAGCCGTCCGCGCGGTTCGTCAACGTCGGCCGGGGTGAGCTGGTCGTCACCGCTGACCTGGTCGAGGCGCTGCGGACCGGCGGGATCGCCGGTGCCGCGCTGGACGTGTTCGACACCGAGCCGCTGCCGGTGGACAGTCCGCTGTGGACGATGCGGAACGTGCTGGTCTCGCCGCACATGTCCGGTGACTTCATCGGGTGGCGGGACACGCTGGTCGAGGTGTTCGCGGACAACTTCCACCGCTGGCAGACTGGCGCCCCTCTTCGTAATGTCGTGGACAAGCAGCTGGGGTACGTGCCGTCCGATCGGTGAGGAGTTCCGATGACCCTGTTGACGGCGAGTGAGCTGGTCGCCGCGTATTCGACCGGCGAGATCAGCCCGGTCGAAGCGACCGAGGCCGCGCTGCGCTCGATCGAGGAGCGGGACAGGGAGTGCAACGCGTTCTGCCTGGTCGACCCGGAGGTGGCCCGCGAGGGCGCCAAGGCGTCGGAGGCGCGGTGGCGCGAGGGCAATCCGATCGGCTCGCTGGACGGGGTGCCGACCTCGATCAAGGACATGTTCCTGACCCAGGGCTGGCCGACCCTGCGCGGTTCGACGTGCATCGATCCGGACCAGCCGTGGGACGTGGACAGCCCGGTCACCGCGCGGCTGCGGGAGAACGGGCTGGTCCTGCTCGGCAAGACGACCACGCCGGAGCTGGCGTGGAAGGGCGTGACCGACAACCCGCTGACCGGCGTGACCCGCAACCCGTGGAACCCGGCGAAGACCCCCGGCGGGTCGAGTGGCGGCAGCGGCGCGGCGGTGGCGGCCGGGATGGGTGAGCTGTCGGTGGGCACCGACGGTGGCGGGTCGGTGCGGATCCCGGCGTCGTTCTGCGGGATCGTCGGGCTGAAGCCGACATACGGTCGTATCCCGTTGTGGCCGGCGAGCCCGTTCGGGGCGTTGTCGCACGCCGGGCCGATGGCGCGGTCGGTGTCGGACGTGGCGTTGTTGCTGGACGTGCTCGCGTTGCCGGACCACCGGGACCCGAACGCGCTGGAGCCGCCGGCGGGCGCGTACCGGGAGGCGGTGCGGCGG
Source organism: Amycolatopsis thermalba (assembly GCF_023376025.1). Classification (NCBI taxonomy): domain Bacteria; kingdom Bacillati; phylum Actinomycetota; class Actinomycetes; order Pseudonocardiales; family Pseudonocardiaceae; genus Amycolatopsis; species Amycolatopsis thermalba. The sequence continues at coordinate 6,470,099 of NZ_CP091196.1, read as the reverse complement.
GACGTGCGGGGGTTGTTCGCGGCTTTCTCGCCGACGCTGGGGTGGGCTTCGGTGGATCCGGAGGTGCGGCGGATCGTCACGTCGGCGGTCGCGACGCTGGACGAGGCCGGGTTGCGGGTCGAGGAGACGGACCCGGGCTTCGCCGACCCGCGGGAGGCGTTCGACGTGCTCTGGTCGACCGGCGCGGCGCAGTGGCTGGACACGTTCCCGCCCGGTTCCGAGGCGAAGGTGGACCCGGGCCTGCGGCGGGTGTGGGAGCAGGGGAAGACGTACTCGGCGGCGGACTACCTGGCGGCCAACGCGGAGCGGGCGTCGCTGGGAATCCTGATGGGCGAGTTCCACAGCCGGTTCGACGTGCTGATCACCCCGACGGTCGCGATCCCGCCCTTCGAGGCGGGTTTCGAGGTGCCGCCGGGGAGCGGGATGAGCGGCTGGCCGGACTGGACGCCGTTCACGTACCCGTTCAACATGACCCAACAACCGGCGATCAGCGTACCGGCGGGTTTCACGGCGGACGGGCTGCCGGTGGGGTTGCAGATCGTGGGGCCGCGGCACTCGGATGATCTGGTACTTGCGGTCGCGCGGCTGGTCGAGGAGGTTCGCCCGTGGCCGACGGATCGGCCGGCGGGGCGTTGAGGTTTGCCGCGTGGGCTGGCTTGGTGCTCCGGGGTGGGGCGTCTGTTGCTGCTTCGCGGTGAGGTGGGCGTTGCTGCTTCGGGATGAGGGGGGCCGATCCTTCGCGGTGTGTTGGCGGGTGTTCCAGTCGGTGTCGAGTGAACGGACCACCGACGAGAAGCCCACTCTGGCACGCCACTAACAACCCGATGAGACGTGCACCTCGCGCGGCGATGAATGCTCCATTCACCGCCGCGTGAGGTGGGTGCTTCGGCCGGCTTGGGGAGGGCCTGCGTGAGTGGGAACCTCGCTGGGTGATGAACGGTCCCGTCATCCACCCACCGCCGCCACCCGCTCCACAAAGGACCTCCCCCGCTCCGCGATGCGGCTTCGTTCGCCGTGTGTTGTGCTGGACCCATGCGGAGAACGACTTTGGGCAAGAGCGGACTCGACGTCTCCCGGATCGCCTTCGGGACCTGGCAGCTCGGCGGCGACTGGGGCTCCTTCGACGAGGACGCGGCCGTCCAGGCCATCCAGCACGCCCGCGAGCTGGGCGTCAACTTCTTCGACACCGCCCAGGCGTACGGCTTCGGCAAGTCGGAAGCCCTCCTCGGCCGTGCCCTGCGCGACGAGCTGAAGCGCGACCGCGACAACCTGGTCATCGCCACCAAGGGCGGCATCAACCCGGGCAGCGACCGGCCCCGCGACGCCCGCCGCGACTGGCTGCGCAAGGGCGTCGAGGAAAGCCTGCGCCACCTCGCCCTCGACCACATCGACCTGTACCAGGTCCACTGGCCCGACCCGGACACCCCGGCCGACGAAACCGCCTCGGCCCTGCAGGAACTCGTCGACCAGGGCAAGATCCGCCACGTCGGCGTGTCCAACTACGACACCGAACAACTGGCCGCGTTCGACCGCACCCGCCCGGTCGAGACCCTGCAGCCGCCCTACCACCTGTTCCGCCGAGCCATCGAGGACGACCCGCTCCCGTACTGCCGCGAACACAACATCGGCGTCCTCGTCTACAGCCCGCTCGGCAGCGGCCTCCTCACCGGCGCCCTCACGCCGCACACCACGTTCGAGCCCGGCGACTGGCGCGCCAAGTCCGGTGCGTTCCAGGGCGCGAACCTCCAGAAGAACCTCGAGGTCGTCGAGCAGCTGAAGAACCTCGCGGCCGAGAAGGGCGCCACCGTCAGCCAGCTCGCCATCGCGTGGACCCTGCACCAGCCGGGCGTCCACGTGGCGATCGTCGGCGCGCGGCGGGCCCGCAACATCGAGGACAGCGTCGCCGCGGCGGACCTCGACCTCACCCGTGACGACCTCGCCCGCATCGAGGAGATCACCTCGCGCGGCGTCCAGGTCGAGGGCGCCAGCCCGGAGGGCGTCGCCTGACGCGAGAGGCGGGGGCCGGCCCACGGCCCCCGCCACCGTCAGCGCGCGGCGAACTCCAGTTCCTCCAGCGCGGTGTCCAGGTGCGTCAGGATCCGCTGCAGGTGCGGCACCGACCGGCGGCAACCGGTGATCCCGAAATCCAGGTTGTCCCCGTTGTTGGTCAGCGTGATGTTGAGCGCCTGCCCGTCCAGCAGCACCGACGCCGGGTAGATGCCGTCGAGCTTCGCGCCGTTCCAGTACATCTGCTTGCGCGGCCCGGGCACGTTCGAGATCACCAGGTTGAACGGCGGTCGCGTGTTGGTCACGACCCCGGGCACCGGCGAAATGCCCAGCTGCGCCACGTTGATGCCGGACAGCAGCAGCGCCTGCAGCGGCGTCAGCTCCTTGAAGATCCGCTTCGCCTCGCGCATCGACTGGTGGATCGTCATCAGCCGCGACGCCGGATCCGGCTTGTCCGTGCCGAGGTTGCACAGCACCGCGCCGATCTGGTTGCCCGCCGCCTCACCGGTGTCGGTCGGCTTGCGCATCGACACCGGCACCATCGCGATCAGCGGCGCGTCCGGCAGCGCGCGCTGTTCGATGAGGTAGTCCCGCAGCGCGCCGGAGCACATCGCGAGCACCACGTCGTTGCGGGAGGTCCCGGTGGCGGTGGCGATCGCGCGCACCCGCTTGAGCGGCCACGACTGCGCGGCGAACCGGCGTGCGCCGCCGATCGGGACGTTGAAGATCGTCTTCGGGGCCTGCATCGGCAGCAGCAGCGTGTGCTCGCGGAACGCCTCCCGCGCCACCTTCGCCGCCGCCGGCGCGATTCCCGCGATCTGCTTCAGCGAGCCGGTGCCCATGCGCAGCAGTGACCGTGCGTTACGCGGCGGCTTGCCGCGCGGCATCTGACGCGAGCCCCACGGCGGCGGGCAGCTGCGGTCGTCCGGATCGTCGGACAACGTGCCCTGCAGGTGCCGCAGCGCCGAAACGCCGTCCATCAGCGCGTGGTGCACCTTGCTGTACATCGCGAACCGGCCGTCCTGCAGGCCTTCGACCAGGTGGATCTCCCACAGCGGACGGTGCCGGTCGAGCAGCGTGCTGTGCCAGCGCGAGGTCAGCTCCAGCAACTCGCGGACCCGGCCCGGATACGGCAGCGCGGAATGCCGGAAGTGGTAGTCGAGGTCGAGATCGTCGTCGCGCGCCCAGGCCGCGTAACCGAGCGTGTTCACCGGGCGGGCCACCCGCTGCCGGAACAGCGGGCGGACGTCGGTGTTCTTGACCAGGTCCTCACGCAGGCTGCGCAGATAGGTGTGGTCGGCGCCGTCGGGGGTCTGGAACAGCTGCAGGCCACCGACGTGCATCGGGTGCTCGCGGCTTTCCACCAGCAGGAACATCGAGTCGGTGAAGGGCATCAACGGCATCGGTGACCACCTCTCCGGTCCGGGGCGCTTGCGTGCCCAGGGTCATGGAGTCTACGCGCACTGCTACGGCCCGGAGCACAATCTACGCTGAGGGAATGACCATCCCGACGGACCCGGAAAGGGGCGAGTTCAAGCGATCGCCGAACCGCTTCACGGCACGGATCACGGCCGACGGCGCGGATGGCTGGCCCGTCGAGGCGGGCCGCTACCGGCTGGTCGTCAGCCGCGCGTGCCCGTGGGCCAGCCGCGCACTGATCGTGCGCCGGTTGATGGGACTGGAGGAAGCGCTGTCCGTCGCGATCGCCGACCCGATCCAGGACGAGCGCAGCTGGCGGTTCACGCTCGACCCCGGTGGGCGCGATCCCGTGCTGGGCATCGAGTTCCTCGGCGAGGCCTACCGCGCCGCCGACCCGGACTACGACGGCGGTATCAGCGTGCCGGCGATCGTGGACATCCCCAGCGGCAAGCTGGTGACCAACGACTACCCGCAGATCACGCTCGACCTGGACACCGAGTGGGTCGCCCACTACCGCGACGGCGCGCCCGATCTGTACCCGGAGAAGCTGCGCGACGAGATCGACGAGATCAACCGCGCGGTGCACCGGGACGTCAACGCCGCCGTGTACGAGGCGGGCTTCGCCACGAAGCAGCCCGCCTACGACGACGCCTACCGGCGGCTGTTCGCCCGGCTCGACGAGCTGTCGGACCGGTTGTCGCGGCAGCGTTATCTGGTCGGGGACACGATCACCGAGGCCGACATCCGGCTGTTCACCACCCTCGTCCGGTTCGACCCGGTCTACCACGGGCACTTCAAGTGCAACCGGCACAAGCTGACCGAGATGCCGGTGTTGTGGGCGTATGCGCGGGATCTGTTCACCACCCCCGGTTTCGGCGACACCGTGGACTTCGACCACATCAAGCGGCACTATTACCAGGTGCACGAGCAGGTCAACCCGACGCGGATCGTGCCCGGTGGTCCGGACCTTTCCGCGTGGGCCGAGCCGCACGGGCGCGCCGACCTGGGCGGACGGCCGTTCGGCGACGGCACACCACCGGGGCCACCGCCCCAGGACGAGGTCGTGCCCCCGCAGTGGTGACGGGGTGCCATACTCTGACGGCGTGACGAAGACCGGCGCCCAGCACCTCGTGGACGCGCTGCTCGAGCTCGGGGCCGAGGTCGCGTTCGGTCTTCCGGGCGTGCACAACCTGCCGATCTGGGAGGCGCTGGCCGACAGCCCGCTCCGGCTGATCGGCGTCCGGCACGAACAGACCGCCGGGTACGCCGCGGACGGGTTCGCGCGGGCGACCGGCAAGCTCGGCGTCGCGATCGTGACGACCGGGCCGGGCGCGGCGAACACGATCGCCGCGGTCGGGGAGGCGATGGCCTCGGGTTCGCCGGTGCTGGTGATCGCCACCGACATCCCGGCGGGACTGCGGCGGCCCGGCATGGTGCGCGGTGTGCTGCACGAGACCAGCGACCAGGCCGCGCTGTTCGCGCCGGTCACCAAGGCGGCGGTCACCGTCGAGACACCCGAGGACCTGGCGCCCACGGTCCTGCGCGCCGCCCGGCTGGCGATGCGGCCGCAGAGCGGTCCGGTGTACGTCGGGATCCCCACGGATTTCCTGCGGCACAACGGTTCCCGCGGCGCCGACCCGGAGCCGACGGACGCTTTCCCGGCGCTGGCACTGGCGGATCTGGACGCTGCCCGGCGCATGCTGGCGATGGCGTCGAGGCCGCTGATCTGGGCCGGTGGCGGCGCGGTGCGAGCCGAGGCCGGCGCCGTGATCGGGCAGCTGGCGGAGAAGCTCGCCGCGCCGGTGATCACGACGTTCGCCGCGCGCGGGTTGCTGCCGCCGGCGCACCCTTGTGCCGCGCCGACCCCCGTGCACGCCCCGGAGGTGGGCGCGCTGTGGGACGAGGCCGACGTGGTGCTCGGCATCGGCACGGATTTCGACGGCCTGATGACGCAGAACTGGCTGATGCCCAAGCCGCCGAAGCTCATCGTGATCAACGTCGACCCCAAGGACGCGGCCAAGAACTACCCGCCCGACATCACCCTGGTCGGCGACGCACGAGACGTGGTGCCCCAGTTGCTGCAGGGCCTGCCGGCGCGGCCCGGGCTGGCGGAGCTGACCGAGCGACTGCAGCGGGTGTCGGACCAGGTGCGCCGTCGGATCCGCAGCGAGGAGCCGCAGGCCGCGGATTTCCTGCGCACGCTGGAAGAGACCCTGCCCGACCGCGCGATGCTGGTGGCTGACATGTGCATCGCCGGCTACTGGGCGGGCGGGTTCCACCGCGTGGCGGCGCCGCACCGGTTCGCCTACCCCATGGGCTGGGGCACGCTCGGGTTCGGCTTCCCGGCCGCGCTGGGTGCGGCGGCCACCGGGGCGGGCCGGGTGGTGTGCATCAGCGGCGACGGCGGGTTCCTGTACGGGTGCGGCGATCTGGCCACGCTGGCGCAGGAGTCGCTGCCGGTGACGGTCATCATCGTCGACGACGGTGGTTACGGCATGCTGCGGTTCGACCAGGACCGGGAGGGCCTGCCGCACCGCGGGGTCAACCTGCACACGCCGGACTTCGTCGGTCTGGCGCGGTCGTTCGGCGTGGACGCCGGCCGGGTGGAGGGTTTCGGCCGTGCGTTCCGGCGGTTGCTGGGGGAGTTCGTGCGCAGTGATGAGCCGAATGTGTTGGTGGTGCGGGCGTCGTTGAAGCCACCGGTGAATACGTCGCCGCGGTGGTATCGGGCGATGCGGTCGCGGTGAGGGTGGTTGCTGGGCCCGGTTGGTCGTGGATCCGGGCTGCCGCGGTCCGCCACCTTTCCGGTGGTCTGGTTGTTCTCCGTTGGGTGTGGGCGTTGGCGGTTGCTGGGGAGTTCGTGCGCAGTGATGAGCCGAATGTGTTGGTGGTGCGGGCGTCGTTGAAGCCACCGGTGAATACGTCGCCGCGGTGGTATCGGGCGATGCGGTCGCGGTGAGGGTGGTTGCTGGGCCCGGTTGGTCGTGGATCCGGGCTGCCGCGGTCCGCCACCTTTCCGGTGGTCTGGTTGTTCTCCGTTGGGTGTGGGCGTTGGCGGTTGCTGGGGGAGTTCGTGCGCAGTGATGAGCCGAATGTGTTGGTGGTGCGGGCGTCGTTGAAGCCACCGGTGAATACGTCGCCGCGGTGGTATCGGGCGATGCGGTCGCGGTGAGGGTGGTTGCTGGGCCCGGTTGGTCGTGGATCCGGGCTGCCGGGGACCGCCACCTTTCCGGTGGTCTGGTTGTTCTCCGTTGGGTGTGGGCGTTGGCGGTTGCTGGGGGAGTTCGTGCGCAGTGATGAGCCGAATGTGCTGGTGGTGCGGGCGTCGTTGAAGCCACCGGTGAATACGTCGCCGCGGTGGTATCGGGCGATGCGGTCGCGGTGAGGGTCGCCGGGCCCCGCTGGTCGTGGATCCGGGCAGGCGGAAGCAATCTCGCCACCGGGGCCATCGGTGGAGGTGGTTTCGTGCGGTGCGTGTCCGGTCAGGCATTGCGGACCACCACCTTGCCGGTGGCCTGGTTGTTCTCCATGTAGGTGTGGGCCTCGACGATCTCGTCCAGCCGGAAGACCCGGTCGAGGTTCGGCTGGTACACGCCGCGCGCCACGCCGTCGACGATGGCCTGTAGTGCCTCGCCGCCGGATTTGCCCTGGATGTCGTTGCTCTGGAACGCCGTCAGCTTCGTGCCGGAGGGGATCACGGCCGTCGGCTGGAAGTCCGGGATCGACCACTCGCCGCTCAGCATGCCGGTGACGCACACCGTTCCGCCGCGCGCGGCGAGCCGCAGCGAGTCCGCCACCGTCGGCGCTCCGATCAGGTCCAGCACGTAGTCCGGGCCCTCCGGGCACAGTGCGCGAACACCGGCGGCGATGTCCCCGCCGTCCACCACGACGTGTGACGCCCCGGCCTTCTCCAGTGCCGCCACCTTCTCCCGGTTGCGCGTGGTCGCGATCGTCACCAGCCCGCGCTCCCGCGCCAGCGACAACATCGCCATCCCCACCGACGACGTGCCACCGCGGACCAACAGGCTCTGCCCCGGCGAAGTCGCGCCGAACGTGGCCAGCGATCCCCACGCCGTCAGGTAGGTCTCCGGCAGCGCGGCGAAGACGTCCCACGGCAGATCGGTCTCCACCGGGATCAGCAGATCCTCCGGCAGCAGCGCGTATTCCGCGTACCCGCCATCGAACTCCCGGCCCATCTCGCCCATCACCGCGGCCACCGTGGTTCCCGGCGCCAGCCGCACGGAGTCCACGACGACGCCGACGCACTCGATGCCCAGGACCCGCGGGAACCGCACGTTCGGCGAAAGCCCCTGCCGGGTCATCAGCTCCGACCGGTTCAGCCCGAACCCCTCGACCCGCACCAGGGCCCAGCCGTCCCGCACCTCGGGCGTGGGAATCTCCCGTACCCGCAACACCTCCGGTCCGCCCGGACCGTCCACCACGACTGCTCGCATGTTCGTCCCCCTTCAGACAACGCCACGTTAATCAGGGGGTCCGACAATTCCGGGGGCGTCACGAACGGCGTTCACCCGAGCGGCGTAACGCGCGAGCTGCGTCACGGACTATTCGTCCCGTTTGGACGGTGTGGGGAGAGCGGCCGTCAGTCTTCGCCGCGGGAGATCTCCGCCGGGATCGGACGCTCGCGCAGGGCGACGGCCACCGCGTAGAGGTTCTTCGCCATCAGGCCGGCCACCTGGTGGACGTACTGGTGGCCGTGGTCGGTGTCGCTGTAGCTCGGGCCCGGTCCGGGACCCATGTTCCAGTACACCCAGGCCTGGCCGGGGATGGTGAAGCCGATGTCGCCGAGCGCGCCGTTGATCTCGCTGATGACGTGGTGCGCGCCGTCCTCGTTACCGGTCACGACCACGCCCGCGACGCGATTGTATGCAACCGGTGTACCGTCCTCGCCCGTCTCGGACAGCATCGCGTCCATGCGCTCGATCGCGCGCTGCGCGAGGGACGAGGGGTGCCCGACCCAGGTCGGCGAGGCCATGATGAGGATCTCCGAGCGCAGGATCTCCTCGCGGATGCGGGGCCACTCGTCGCCGTCGCCCATGTCGCTGCTGACGCCGGGCTTGATGTCGTGGTCGACCAGGCGGATGCTCCGGACGTCGGTGCCCAGCTCACGCAGGCCGGCGGCCACGACCTCGGCCAGCGCGTCGGTGTTCGACGGCTCCGGCGAGGGCTTCAACGTGCAGTTCAGGATGGTCGCGCGCATGGGACGGGCTTCCCGTCCGGTCGATCCGCGAAACAGGACGACTGACGGCCCGGCGTGTGGGTAGCCCCCGGGGCGAACGAACCACCAGAGGAAGGAGTTCGACCGTGTCGGCCCCGAATCCGATTCAGATGCAGAAGTTCCTGTCGGGCGTGGACTACCCGTGCACGCGCGACGCGCTGGTCGACCACGCGCAGAGCCAGGGTGCGCCGGACGACGTGCTGGACCACCTGCGGCAGTTGCCGGACCGCGAGTACGACGGCCCGAACGCCGTGAGTGCGGAGTTCTCCAAGACCTGACGCCGGACGTGTCGATGCGGCGCCGTGCACACCCGCGGCGCCGCACTGCCGCTCTCATGCCGCGCGCGGCCGCCGGAGCAGGGCCGCGGTGGTGGCGGCTCCGGCCAGCGCGACCGCGGCGCCGAGGGTGATGAGGTGGTCGAGACCGTCGGCGAAGGCGGTGGCCGGGAAGGCACCCAGCACCGCGCCGTACACCGCGACCCCGAGGGCGAACCCGAGCTGGAGCGCGGTGTTGTTGACACCGGCGGCGACGCCGATCCGCCTCGGCGGCACGTCGACCGCCAGCGAGCCGAGCGCGGGAAGTGCGACGCCGCAACCGAACCCGGCGACGATCATGCCGGCGACCAGGTGTGCCGACCCGGTGTCCCGTGTGATCCCCAGCATGAGCAGCAAACCGAGGCCGATGAGCCCGAGTGCGCCGCCGACGCCGAGCCACGGCGGGATGCGCTCCAGAACCGCCCCGACGACCGCTCCGGCGACCATGATCGGGGCCACGACGGGCAGGAACGCCAGGCCCGTCTCGACGACGCTGTAGCCCAGCTGATCCGTGAAGTAGACGGAGAAGTAGACGAACAGGGCGAACACGCTGCCCTGGACCGCGAAGGGCCCGATCTGGGTGCCCACGAACCGGCGGCTGCCGAACAGGCTCAGGTCGAGCATCGGGTGGGCATGCCGGTGCTCGACGGCGAGGAACACCGCCAGGCTGACGGCGGCGACCGTGAGGCAGATCAGCACCTCCGGGTCGGCCCAGCCCCGTTCACCGGCGTGCAGCAGGGCGTAGACCAGCGAGACCAGCGAGACGGCCCACAGCACGGGTCCGCGGACGTCGATCCGGCGTCCCCGGGCGAGTTCTTCCACGCTCGGCAAGCGGATCCAGCCGATGACCACGGCGGCGAGCGCGACCGGCAGGTTGAGGAAGAAGATCCACCGCCAGCCCAGCCCTTCGGTCAGCAGGCCCCCGGCAACGGGACCGAGCACGACGGCGACGCCGGCGGCCGTGCCGCGGACCGCGAAGGCCGTGCCGCGTGCCGCGCCCGTGTAGCACTGCCCGATCAGGGCGAGCGTGGTCGCGAAGATGACCGCGCCGGCCAGTCCCTGCGTGACGCGCGCGGCGACGAGGACCCCGACCGTGGGCGCGAGTCCGCAGGCCAGTGACGCCACGGCGAAAGCGGTCACCGAGAGCAGGAACAGCCTGCGCCGCCCGTAGCGGTCCGCGAGCGCTCCCGCGGTGAGCTGCACGGCGGCCATGGCGATCGTGTACGCGTTCACCACCCATTGCAGGTCACCGAGCCCGCCGTCCAGGTCCCGGCCCATCGCCGGGAGGGCGACCGTCACCACGGTCGCGTCCAGCATGAGCATGAACACCGCGAGCACGATCCCGGCCAGCGGCAGCCAGTCAACCCGCCCGTCCGTCCGTTCCGCTTGTCGTTCCACCACGAGACCCTCCCTATCGCCGATAGGGACTATCTATCACTGATAGACGTGGTCTTGCAATGGTAGGCTCCGGCGAGGAGGGATGATGACCGCGCAGGGTTGGCACTATCCGTGGCCGGAGCACGCCACCGGTGAGGGACGTCTGGACCGGGCCGGGATAGTCCGGGCAGCGCTGGAACTCCTGGACACCGACGGCGTGGAGCAGTTCAGCACGCGCAAGCTGGCGGCCCGGCTGGGGATCAAGTCACCGTCGCTGTACTGGCACGTGAAGGGCAAGGAGGAGCTGTTCGCGCTCGTCGTCGACCACGTGGTGGGCGAATGCCGGTTGCCGTCCCGCCGGGCTGGGTGGCGCCAGCAGCTCGAGGACATCGGCCACGGGCTGCGCAGCGCCCTGGTCACGCATCCGGCGGCCCCGCGGCTGCTGTTGGGTCAGCCGCTGTTCGGCCCGAACGGGCTGCGGCTCGCCGACCACGTCATCGGCGCGCTGCGCGACCACGGCTTCGGCGACCGGCTCGCGAGCCACGGCTACATCGTCTTCCTCAACTACGTCGTCGGCTTCGCCATCCAGGAGACCGCGTTCGGCAAGGGGCCCGGTGGGCGCGAGCGGCTGGACCAGGTGGACGCGTTTTTGGCCGGTTTGCCCGCGGACCAGTACCCGGACCTGGTGGCGGTGGCGGGCGAACTCACCGCCGGGCGGTTCACGTCCCGGTTCGACCTCGGGCTCGGCGCCATCCTGGACCGGCTGGACACCGAGCGGGAAGCCGGCTGACCACGCTGTTCGCCCCGGGGCGGGTGGACCGGTCAGAAGGCGTTCAGGTGCTCCAGCAGCAACGCCGTCAGCACCTCGGGCACCTCCTCCGGGATCCAGTGCGTCACGTCCTCCAGCATCTGGAACGAGTACGGCCCGGTGACCCAGTTCTCGGTCTCCAGGGCGGGCGTCGAGCCGAACGCGACGTCCTCCGTGCTCCACACGTACAGCGTCGGCACCGACACCTTCTCGATGGTGGCCCTCGGGCGGCTCGCGCGGTACCAGTTCAGCGCCGCGGTCAGGGCGCCCGGCTCGGACAGCCGCCGGATGTACTCGTCGACGCGGCTCGGTGGCACCTTCCACTCGAACATCCGCCGCAACGCCTCGGCGTTGTTGGCCAGCATCTGGCGTTCCGTGGAACTCGACCGCCAGTCCCGCATGTACTGCGACCGCATCTGCTGGTCCTCGTCCGTGCGCATGGCGTGGCTCAACGCCCCGGGGTGCGGCGTCGACACCGCCGTCAGCGTCCGCAGGCGCTCCGGGTGCTCCGACGCCGTCCACCACGCCACCGCGCCGCCCCAGTCGTGGCCCACCAGGTCGAACCGGGACCACTCCAGCGCCCCGGCGATCGCCAGGACGTCCCCCACCAGCTCGTCCACGCCGTACTCGGCCGCCTGCTCCGGCCGCACCCCGGGCGAGTAACCGCGCTGGTCCGGCGCCACCGCGCGGAAACCCCGGTCGCCCAGCACCGCGACCTGGTACTCCCACGAGATCGCCGCCTCCGGGAAACCGTGCAGCAGCAGCACGGGCCTGCCGTCGGCCGGCCCGGCCGCGATCGCGTCGAACGTGCCGTTCGCGGTCGGGATGCTCAGGTAATCCATCACGCCCGAAACCCTACGACCCGCCACCGACAATCCCGCCGCACATCCCGTGCGTCGACCTCAAGTTTGCTGGAGTTTCTACCGTCGGCTCATGATCGAGGAGTACCCCGACGTGGAACTGGCCGCCCAGCCGATCGGCGCGGGCAGCGGTGAGGCGTACCGGCGCCGGGCGAGTGGACGCGCAACGCGCGGGTCCACGAGCGGACGCACCAGGGGTGACCCCGCCGACTTCGTGACCACCGTCAACGTCTTGCGCCGCATGGTGGCGAGCCTCGGTGGCGACGGGAACCTGCCGGACTAGGTGCCGGAGGCCACGCACAGCATCGGGCGGACGGCTGGATGGGAGACGTCGGCGCGTCACACGGACTTGATCGCGCCCCCGTCGATGAGGTGGTCCGCCCCGGTGGTGCTGCCCGCGAGCGGTGAAGCGAGGTACGCAACAAGGTCGGCGACCTCCGCGGGATTCACGAGCCTGCCGGTGACCATCCCCATGGTCGCGGGGAGGTTGTCCATCAGTTGCTCCCGGCTCAGGCCCAGGGATTCGGCGAGCTCAGCTCCATAGCCGTCCGGGGATTCCCACATGTGGGTCCGGACCGGGCCGGGTGAGACGGTGTTGACGCGCACTCCTCGCGGGCCGAACTCTTCCGCTACCGCCTTCCCGAAGGCGGTGAGCGCAGCTTTGGCGGTGGTATAGGTGATCGGACCGGCATGCGGGATTCGCGCACCGTTGGAGGAGATGTTGACGATCGCGCCGCGGCTCTTCGAAAGATGAGGGAGCGCGGCCCGCGTGGTGCGGACTGCCGCCAGGAAGTTCAAGTCGAACGCGCTGCTCCACTGCTCATCGGTGAAGGTGAGGAACCCGCCGGTCTGGCCACCGCCGTCACCGCCCCCGACGTTGTTGACCAGCACGTCGAGCCGCCCAAGCTCGGCCTCTGCCCGTTCGATGAGCTGAGCAGGGCCGTCGGGGGTGGACAGGTCGACGGACATGCTGAGCGCCCCTGTGGCCTGGAGCTCGGGTGTGATGGTCCGTGCTGCTGCCAGCACCCGCATTCCTTCGCGGAGCAAGGCCGAAACCGTGGCCAATCCGATTCCTCGGCTTGCGCCGGTCACGACAGCGACCTTGCCGTCCAGCTGCAAATCCATGAGGTCCTCCACGTTCGATTGACGTCATCAGTGATGCGACTAGGCTAGTACATGCAACACAGATGTTGCAAGTTGTGGATGAATGGCGACTGTCCTGTAGCCTGGGGGCGGGGTACGAGAAGATCACGTGGAGCAGGAGAGGCGAGGACGGCCGATGCGCGCAGACGCCGAACGGACAGCGAAGGCGATCCTCGAGGCCGCGGAACGCGTGCTGAGCGCCAATCCCGCGGCCACCATGGAACAGATCGCGGAAGCCGCGGGTGTCGCCCGGACGACGGTGCATCGCCGGTTCACCAGCCGCGAGGCCCTCGTCGATGCCATGACAGCCTGGGCCACTCAGCAGTTCCACGACGCCGTCACCAGTGCTCGGCCTGAGACTGCCCCGCCGTTGGTCGCGCTGTATCAGGTGACCGCGAACGTGCTTCGAGTCAAGATCGGCTGGGGGTTCGCCATGAACGCCGTCAAGCCCGAGGATTCCGAGACTGCACGCGTACATGCGGACGTGCTCGACCAGTGCGACCGCCTCTTCCGGAGGCTCCAGCACACAGGTGTCCTACGGCCCGACACCGACCTGACCTGGGCTCGGCGCACTTACTACGCGCTGATCCACGAAGCCGCGCAGCCCCAGCCCGCCGACGCCCGAGACGTGGACGAACTGGCGACGCTCGTCGTGGACACACTGCTGACCGGCGTCGGCCAGCAGTCGCTGAAGCCCAGCGTCTAGAAAAGACAACCTGCCGGCCCGCCAGGGCCTGTATCGAAGCCGGTCAGAGCCATTCGTTGATCGCGGCGATCTGGCCGGTGGCTTCGTAGCGCACGGCCAGCTCGTCGTAGCGCGTGGCCACGGCCCGGTTGCGTTTGTGCCGGTTGCTGGGATCGCCGCCTTGATCCGGGTCAGGCCGGGTTCTGGGCCGGCCCCCAGTCAGCCGGGGCACCCCGGATACCCGCCAAGACCGGGACGAACCCACGCGTGATCACCCGGCCCGGAAGAGGTGCGCTCTGGCGATGGTGGAGTCCACGCTGACATCCCAGGTGGCCGGCCCGGCCGCGTCGGCGACGGTTTGCAGCGCGGTGCGGATCCGCTGCCGGACACCAGCCCGCTGCCAGCACCGAAACAGCGCCTAGTACACCTAGGCCGCTTCCTCCGCGCCGACCAGCTGGTCCCAGTGCCGCTGCGCGACCGGGCGCCACTCGACGTGCCGGCGGTGGAACAGCTCCGCCGCCTTGGCGCCGCTCCAGCCGTCGGGCAGCAGGCGGCCCGGCAGGCGCGGGTCGAGGAACGGGAAGCGGCGCCACTCGTGCACGAGGCGGGTCTGTGCGTGCAGCACCGCCTCGCCCGAAGCGGGCGCCAGCGCGGCGAACTCGTCGATGAAGTCCTCGTAGCGCTCTTCCAGCGCGGTCAGATCCCAGGCCCGCGCGACCATCGCGTCCTCGTCGCCGATCCGGCCGTACGAGGCGACGAACGACATCGCTTCGGCGTCCAGCCCCAGTTCGCGCACGATCGAGTTCGCCTCGTCGTGACGGCTGGGGTCCGGGCAGATCCACACACCGGGCGTCGGCGAACCGAACCCGGCCCAGGTCAGCCGCGTGCGCAGGCTGTGCCGCAGGTCCCGCTTCGTCTCCGGCACCGACACCAGCAGCATCAGCCACGTGCCGTCCCACGGCGTGTGGTCGCGGCCGAAACCGTAGATGCGTTCCGCGCCCTCGCTCAGCAGCCGCCGGCCCGGCGTGGTCAGCGACCACCGCACGCGACGGCCGTGGCGTTGCGACACCAGCCAGCCCTCGGCGGCGGTGCGGGCCAGCGCCTGGCGCGCCGACTTCTCCTCGATGCCGAACATCGCGAGGACGTCGACGAGGGTGGAGGTCCACACCGGCCGGTCACGGGGCAGCACGAACTCACCGAGCACGGTCATCAGGACCGACCGCGCGCTCGTGTGGCTCACCTCGCGCCGCCTGCTCACGGTGGGGCGGGCCGTGGTGTCCGCGATCGCGCTCACCTCCCGCGAAGCTGACCTCGACGCCATTGGCGTTGCTCAGGTTAGCCCACGCGGAGTCGCGTGCCGTGCGCGGCGGGTCAATGGAGGAAATAGGACAGGTCCTGCACCAAATCCCATTCGGCGCGATGCCCGTCCGGCGGGCCGGTCCACGGTTCGTGAATGATCTGCTCGTCGCGGGCGCATTGCCCGCAAAGCGGGTGGCCCTGCGCGTCGAAACACCATTCCTCGTCGGCGGGGGTCTGCTCGTGGGGGACCAGGCAGCCGAAGCAGCTGTCCGCGGGGCGGAAATCCATGTGCGTTGTCATGATCGCATCCCGTGGGTCGCAGTTGAACCATGGTAGGCACGGGTCGGAGCGGTCATGAAGCGTCGTCATCCGAACGTAGCAAACGTGTGTCTCGGCTGCTGAAACTCCGTTGAACCGGTTATTGGCCGGCGTGGTTCACGGGTGCGGAAACGCGGAGAAATTGACTTCGACCGGCCGGGATTCGGCGTGTCCGGATGCCCGTTCGGGAAAACGCTTGATCAATTCCCGCACGGATGCGGTGAGTTCGGCCAGCTCGCGCGGAGTCAGGTGCAGGACGGCCGAAAAGGTTTGATCATCTGGCGCGTGGGATTCCGCGGAATCCCACCGCAGCCGCCACGGTTTGATTCGCCCCCGGCCGCGCGGCGCCTCTTCGATCAGGCCCGCCCGCGCCAGCTGTCGCAGGTGGAACGAACACAGGCCGGAGCTGTACCCGAGGCGGCGGCTCGCCTCGTTCGCGGTCACGGTGCCCAGTTCGGCGAGCAGGTCCAGCAGCGCGAGGCGGACGGGGTGGTCGGGCAGCTTCGACTCGGGTCGGTTCTCCACTTTGCAAAGTGTGCTAGTTTGCAAAGTCGTTGGCAAGGGAGGCGGAATGGCCGTCTACGTGCAGGGGCAGCCGGTCGGGGACTGCCCGCGGGTGCTGCCGGAAGCGCGCCGTGGCTCGCCGCGGCGGATCACCGAGATCGGCGAGGAGATCCTCGCTCGTCCGTGCCGCCCGGCGGCCGAGTTCGGCACGCCGGAGCTGTCGGCCCTGATCGACGACATGTTCGCCACCCTGTACGTGGCCGAGGGCGCCGGACTGGCGGCCAACCAGGTGGACGTCGACCTGCGGTTGTTCGTGTGGGACTGCTGGGACGAGTACGGCGACCGGCACATCGGCCACATCCTCAACCCGGTGCTCGACGAGGAGCCGGTCGGCGACCGGCGGCTGATCGAGGCGCCGGAAGGCTGCCTGTCCGTCCCCGGCCCGTACGCGAAGCTGCCGCGCGCCGACCACGCTGTGGTGCGCGGGGTGGACCAGTTCGGGGAGCCGCTGGTCGTCGAGGGGCGGGGCTACTTCGCGCGGTGCCTGCAGCACGAGACCGACCACCTCGGCGGCGGCCTGTACGTGGACCGGTTGCCACTGCGCAAGCGCAAGTCGGTGCTGCGCGACATGGCCAGGTCGCGGGACGAGGTTCTGGCCCGGCGCGCCGAGCTGGCGGACGAGCTCAGGCGATCTCGCTCGCCAGAAGGTCGCTGAGGTCCGCGCCCGGCCGCAGCTCCGCCGGGCCGGCGCCGCGGCGGAACAGGCGGGCGCCGGCTTCGTCACCGCCGAGGGTGAGGGTGTCGTCCTCGCGGCGCAGCCAGGTGCCTTCGCGCATCCCCAGCACCGGCACGTCGTTCTCCTCCAGGAACTGGTCGATCCGCTCCTCGCGGGTTTCGCCCATGTGGGTGGATTCCGGCTGCGGGTCGAGGTAGTGCGGGTTGATCTGGAACGGCACGAACCCGGCCGCGTCGAACGCGGGCGGCTGCACGATCGGCATGTCGTTGGTGGTGCGGATGGTGGGGCAGGCGACGTTCGTGCCCGCGCTCGATCCGATGTAGACGGTCCCGTGCGCGACGCGGTCGCGGATCGGGGCGAGGAGCTCGCGGCGGTAGAGCTCGCGCAGGAGCCGGAAGGTGTTGCCGCCGCCGGTGAACACGGCCTGCGCGGAGTTGAGCAACCTGATCGGGTCATCCTGGTGGGCGCCGGCGACCTCGATGCCGAACGGGGCGAGCGCCTTGGCGACGATCGCCGTGTAACCGTCGTGATCGGCGAGCGCGAACGGCACGAACACCAGGCGGCGCACGTCCTGGAGCACTTCGCCCAGCGCGTCGGTAGCGTGCTCCAGGTAGCCGCGTCCGGGCGCGGTCGAGTTGGACAGCAGCAGCAGACGCATCGATGATCCTTTCCGGCGCTCGATCCCCGAATGCCTATCACGGGCGGTCGGTGAAGTTGCGCCGGAAGTGAGCCCGGCCACTACGCTGGCGGCATGGCAGGCGACGTGCTCCCCGACCCGTCGAGCCCGTTCGGACGGCGGGTCCGCGAACGGCTCGAGACCGAGCAGGTCGTCTGGCTCACCACGACGGGCGCGGACGGCACCCCGCAGCCGAACCCGGTGTGGTTCGTGTGGCGGGACGGCGAGTTCCTGGTGTACAACGCCGCGCGCGCCAAGCGGCTGGACCACATCCGGGACCGGCCGCAGGTGGCGCTCCACTTCAACAGCGACGGGCAGGGTTCGGACGTCGTGGTGTTCCGCGGACTGGCCCGACCGGCCGACACACAACCCCCGGCACACGAGGACGCCTCGTACGTGGCGAAGTACGGCAAGGCGATGGAGCGGGTAAGCGGAAGCCTGGCGGGGTTTTCGGAGCAGTATCCCCAGGTATTGCGGGTGAGGATCAACGCGGTACGGGGATACTGACGGCGCGCAGCGCCGTGCTTTGCACCCAAGGTAGCTGGGTGGTCATCCCGTCGCCTGACATGCAACGATCACCTTGAGCCAGGGCCGCAACCCGGGCCGCCAACCGGCGGCCGAGCTACGCAACCTTGCGGCCCTGGCTCAAGGTGATATGCACAAACCGGAAGGCGACGGGATGACCACCCGGCGACCACCTGCCCGAGGTGAGGTGCCTGCATTCCCCCGTCATCCCGGAGCCTGCCCGTCCGGCGAGGACATCTTTTGATCTTTAGAGGTGACGTTGGGCAGGCGGAGAGCCCGCCCTACGGGCGGAAAGCGCCTCACGGCGCCAAAAGGTCACCTTCCGACCTCCCCCGCCCCCGATGCCTGATTGTGTTTCGGTCGCCGAGCAGGCGTGTCAAGGCGGGAAAGAGTACCTTGACACGCCTGATCGGCGACCAAAGATCGGCTGTGGATCGGGGGCGGGGGAGGTCTGGTTGGGGTAGTCGGTCCACTTGCGTTGCCGGGCGCCGGTTCGCAGGGCTGCCGCGCGGTCAGCCGAGTGCCGGGCCGCTTGCGTTGCCGGGCGCCGGTTCGCAGGGCTGCCGCGCGGTCAGCCGAGTGCCGGGCCGCTTGCGTTGCCGGGCGCCGGTTCGCAGGGCTGCCGCGCGGTCAGCCGAGTGCCGGGCCGCTTGCGTTGCCGGCTTGCGGCTTGTTGGGCTGCCGCGCGGTCCGGTTGATTGCCGGGCCGCTTGCGTTGCCGGCCGCCGGTTGCAGGGTTGCCGCACGGCCCGCCGCTGCCGCCCCACTCGCCTTGCCGACCGCCGCCTCCCCGTCTAACCCTTCCCCTCATCCAGCAGCTCCGCTGGGTGCACCCCCATCGCCTCGGCGAGGCGGAACAGCGTGTCCAGCGTGATGTTGCGTGTGGGCCGTGGCGCGCCTTGTGCGAGTCGTGATCGTTCCAGTTCGGCGACCACCGATCGGGACACCCCGGCCCGGTCCGCCAGGTCGGCCTGGCTCAGGTCCCGGTCCCGCCGCAGCCGCCGCACGCGGGTTGCCAGGGCGCGCAGCCGGGCGTCCAGGACCTCCTCCATCGTCACAACTGCGCAGCCTACCAATGGTCGCTCGTGCCCTACTTTTTGTCTTTTCTATGCTACCTTGGAGGGGTGAGCAGAGAACTTCCCGCCACCGGTCCCGCCTACCTCTACGACCTCGTCGCCGACGATCTCGCCCGGCGCATCGAGTCGGGTGAGCTCGCGGTCAACACGCCGCTTCCCGCGGAGCAGACGCTGGCCCGGCAGTACGGCGTCTCGCTGGGCACGTGCCGCCACGCCACGAAAGTCCTCCGCGACCGTGGGCTGGTGCGGACCATCCCCTCGAAGGGGACGTTCGTCGCCGGGCGGCCCGATCGCGTGGCGATCTACTGCCTCGAACCGTTCCTGGACGTGGCCTGACTAGACGACCTGCGCGCGCACCTTCCGCAGCAGCCGCACGTCCACGCGCGCGGCCTCCGCGGCCAGCCAGTCGCCGATCACCTGCACGAACTGGTCCGGCGTCATCGGCGGGGCGGGCACGTCGAAGTCCTCGTCGGTGGTGATCTCGCCCGTGCGGCTCGGGTACACGATCAGCGCGCCGCGGATCTCCGCCCCGGGCAGCAGCGCGCGGAAGGCCTCGATCGCCTCCGGCAGCTGTGTCGCGCCGCCGCGGAAACGACGCTCGTCCCGCCACAGCTCGCCGTGCTCGTCCGCCGCGTAGTGCCCGGGCAGCCACGTCTTCGACTCGATCAGCACCAGCCGCCGCCCGGCGAGCACCGCGTGGTCGATGTCGGCGAACACCGAACCCGGCCACGCCAACCCGTGGAAGATCCGCGCCCCCGGCAGACGCGTCAGGTACCGCTCCAGCAACTCGGCCGTCAGCCGCTCGCCCCACTGGTCCGGCTCCGAGCCCGGCGAGCCGAACACGACCGTGCCGCCGAACTCGTCGTCCACCGCGCGCTCGGCCCGCGCCACCTCCAGATGCTGGCACACCAGCCAGATCGCCACCGCCGACGCCAGGACCAGCCACACCGCGACCGCCAGCGCACCCGCCATGATCGGCAGCACCACCAGCAGCAACCACGCCAGCAGCAACACCGCCGGAGCGTGCCCGGGCGCGGCCCGGTCCGCCGTCCGCGCCTTCTCCCGCGCCGCGTCCCACCACTCCAGCGCGTCCGGGTCCAGCACCGGCAACTCGGCCGTGAAACTCGGGTCCTCACCCAGCTTCCGCCCCGGCCGCCGCGCCCGGACCGGGGTGGCGGTCGCCGCCGCGCGGTCCAGCGCCCGGTCGTACGCCGCGCGCTGCAACGGGTCGACCAGCACCTCGTAGGCCTGCCGCAACGCCTGGAACTCGTCGGGGGAACCACCGGCGTCCGGGTGCACGGTCCGCGCCTTCTGGCGGTAGGCGGACTTGATCTCCGCCGTCGAGGCATGCCGGTCCACCCCGAGCAGGTCGTAGTAGCCCTCGCCGCGCACGCGGTTACTTTATGTGGTCTCCGTTTTCGCGCCACATGTGGCTAGAGTCAGCCGATGGTCCTCGACATCACGGACAGGCTGGGCATCCGCACCGGCCGCTACGTCGCGCCCGCCGGGCTCGCGGCGATCGTCCTCGGGGCCGCCCTCTTCGTCCTCCCACCGCACAGCACCCTCGCCGCGATCGCGCTCGGACTCGCGGGCGGGGCGGCCTTCGCACTGGGCACCGCCCGCCGCGCGCACGGCCGCTGGTGGGCGCTCGTCGCCGGGCTCATCAGCGCGGCCCTGCTCTTCGCGGCGCTCACGGTCGCCGGCCGCGGCCTCGCGCTGCACGCCTTCGGCCACACCGAGACCTGCACGGTCACCGACCGGGTCATGATCGAGACCGGCGCCCGCTACCACCACTACGGCTTCGTGCACACCCTCGCCTGCGGCGGCGAAACCCTCACCATCCGCACCGACCCGGGCGACCGCGTGCCGGTCGGGACCGCGGTGACGATCCTGACCAGCGACGTCCTCGAACCGGACTTCGCCGACCGGCACCCGCTCCTGTTCGAGGTGCCCGCCGTGCTCGGGTCAATCGCCCTGACCGTCGTGCTCGTGCGGCGCTCGGTCAGGTCAGCGAGCTAGGGTCCGCGGGCACGTCCACCGCGTGCCGCTGCAGGGCCTCCAACGGGACGACGTCCAGCGCCCGCTCGTGCGTCGAGGCCAGCACCACCGGCGCGGCCACACCCGCCTCGTAGGCCTGCAGCCACCGGGCGGCCACGACGCACCAGCGGTCGCCGGGCCGCAACCCGGGGAAGCCGTACTCGGGGCGGGGCGTGGACAGGTCGTTGCCGACCCCGCGCTGGTACTCCAGGAACTCCTTGGTCACCACGGTGCACACGGTGTGGCTGCCGAGGTCGTCGTCACCGGTGGTGCAGCACCCGTCCCGGTAGTACCCGGTCATCGGATCGGTGCCGCAGGGCTCGAGTTCGCCGCCCAGAACATTGCGATCGGTCGTCATGGCAGTCCGTGCTGTCGTTTCCAATCGTCCTCGCACAGAGCGTACTCGACGTCACCGTGTTCGGCGCCGATGCCTCGACCCGCTCGACGCTGTCAGGGGTGGTTCGGGTAGGTCGGGCTGGTCGAGTCCCGCGCCGTTGGAGGCGACTTGCAACTAGGCTCCTGGCTCCGCCGGTGCTCTGGCATCACGGCCACCCGACCGAAGCTGTGCGTCGCCGCACCGCTCGCTCGGCCGCTGAACGCACACACCCCGATCATGCCCGTACCCGCTCGACGGCGTCGTGGCCGGCGCTGATCGCCGTCAGCGAGCGGCCGGTGGTGGGGATGGCCAGGTAGAAGATGATCAGCGCGGCGAACACGTACCCGGCGGCGAGCACCAGCATCGACACGTGCGGGCCCGCCGCGGCGACCGCCACCAGCACCACCGACTGCAGCACCCCGCCGGTCTGCCCGAGCCCGCCCGCCAGCGAACCGCCGCTCGCGCGGGCGAGCCGCTGTCGGTCTCCGCGGGCCTGGCGCCGGACAACAGCGCGGTCACCGTCGTGCTGTTGCGCACCGTCGAGTACGTCGACAACCGGCACACCCACGACCACGAGCAGGTGCTGTGGGACCTGGCCGACACGATGTCCCGCACCGGCGCGCTGATCTTCCGCGAAGCCTCCTACGGCCTGGTGCTCGGCCCGGAGCACACCCAGCTGCTGGCGAAGAACGGGATGTCCAAACAGGACGTCCAGCGATGGGTGTCGGGCGCGGTCCTGCCGGTCGACGGAGGCGGCCCGCACCGCGCCGGTTTTCCGAGCCGCTCCGCCGAAGCCGCGAAGTCCTAGGCGGTCGCCCCGCCCGCGGAGGTCATCGGCACCCGGCCGCCGTCCAGGTCCTTGCGGCCCAGGTCGGCGGTCGGGACCCGGTAGTTGTCCCGGCCGGTGAGCACCGCGATCACGTTGACCAGGCACAGGCCCGCGGTGAAGATCGCGACGCCGACCCAGTTCGCGCTCTTGTCACCGGCGATCGCGGCGGCGATGCTCGGCGTGAACCCGGCGATCGCGAACCCGATCTGCGTGCCGATCGCCATACCGGACAGCCGCACCCGCGCGGGGAACATCTCGCCGTAGAACGCCGGCCACACCGCGTTGGTCGCGCTGTAGACGACACCGAACATCAGGATTCCCACGACGAACACGAGCACGTAGTTGCCAGCCGAGATCGCGCCCAGGTAGGCGAAGATCAACAGGGCGCAGCCCAGCGACCCGCCGATGAACACCGGCTTGCGCCCGACCCGGTCCGCCAGCATCGCCCACAGCGGGATGGCGCCCAGCGCGACGATGTTGGCGAGCACGCCGACCCACAGCATCGGAGTGCGCGCGAGCCCGGCGGAGTTGACCGCGTAGGACAGCGCGTACACCGTGAAGATCGTGCTGACCGCGGCGATCACGGCCGCGAACACGACCCGCAGCACGTCGGCCCAGTGGTCCCGGAACAGCACCGCGACCGGCAGCTTCGCCTGCTCCTGGCCGGCGACCTCGCGCTCGAACACCGGGGTCTCGTCCAGCTTGCGCCGGATGACGAACGCGGCGACGACGACCAGCGCGCTGGCCCAGAACGGCATCCGCCAGCCCCAGCTCTGCAGCGCGGCCGTCGGCATCGCCGCGACCGGCAGGAACACCGCGGTCGCCAGGATCTGCCCGGCCTGCGTGCCGGACAGCGTCCAGCTCGTGTAGTACGAGCGGCGGTGCTCCGGCGCGTGCTCCAGCGACATCGAGTTGGCGCCGGCCTGCTCACCGGCCGCGGACAGGCCCTGCAGCAGGCGCAGGATCACCAGCAGCACCGGGGCGAGCACGCCGACCTGCTCGTAGGTCGGCAGGCAGCCGACCAGGAACGTCGAGACACCCATCAGCAGCACGGTGAAGACCAGGACCTTCTTGCGGCCGAACCGGTCACCGACGTGGCCCAGGATGAACGCGCCGATCGGGCGGGCGACGTAGCCGACGCCGAACGTGGCCAGCGCCAGCAGCGTGCCCGCCGCCGGGTCCGAACTGGGGAAGAAGATCTTGCCGAAGACGAGTGCCGCGGCGGTGCCGTAGATGAAGAAGTCGTAGTACTCCAGTGCGCTGCCCACCCAGGCAGCCACCGCGGCCTTCCGGGGCTTTCCGTGCTCGACCACGTCCACGCTCCTGTCGCTCCGTTGCGTGCCGGATTAATGTACCGTTTGGTTACGTACCAGATGGTGAGTTAGTGGTCCACGGCTTGTCAACCCGGAGAAGGGGACGAAACGCTCAGTGCGCGGTCAGGTACTCGACCAGCAGGTCGCCGAGCATCGTGCGGTAGTGCTCGCGCCGGCCGGGGTCGAGCATGTCGCGCTTGAAGATGGCGTTGAACGTGTGCCGGTTGGCGGTGCGGAAGACGCAGAACGCGCTGATCATCATGTGCACGTCCAGCGCGTCCACGTCCGCGCGGAACGTCCCGGCGGCCCGGCCGCGCTGGAGGATGCGGGTCAGCACGTCCAGCGCGGGGTTCGCGAGCGTCGACAGCACCTCGGAGCGGCCGATGTGCTCGGCGTTGTGGATGTTCTCGATGCTGACCAGCCGGATGAAGTCCGGGTGGGACTCGTGGTGGTCGAAGGTCAGCTCGGCCAGCTGCCGCAGGGCCTCGACCGGGTCGAGGTGGTCGACGTCGAGTTCCTGCTCGCGGGCGCGGATGCCGGCGTAGGCGCGTTCGAGCACCGCGACGTAGAGGCCTTCCTTGCTGCCGAAGTAGTAGTAGAGCATCCGCTTGGTGGTGCGGGTCTTCGCGGCGATCTCGTTGACGCGCGCCCCGGCGTAGCCCTGGTCGGCGAACTCGCGGGTCGCCACGTCGAGGATTTCGGCGCGGGTGCGCTCGGCGTCGCGCAGGCGTTCGGCGCTTTCGGTCGGCATATGCGCACCGTAGGACTCACCGACTGGTTCAACCAACACCGGTCCGTGCGAGAGGAGTCCCGGCCATGAGGCGAGGGATCGCGACCGTGTGCCTGTCCGGCACGCTGGAGGACAAGCTGACCGCGGCGGCCGCCGCCGGCTTCGACGGGGTCGAGATCTTCGAGAACGACCTGATCGTCTCGCCGCTGTCGCCGGCCGAGGTGCGGCGCCGCTGCGACGACCTCGGGCTGTCGGTGGACCTGTACCAGCCGTTCCGGGATTTCGAGGCGGTGCCGCCGCCGGTGTTCGAGGCGAACCTGCGCCGCGCCGAGCGCAAGTTCGACGTGATGGAGCAGCTCGGCGCCGACACCATGCTGGTGTGCTCGTCGGTGTCGCCGGACGCCGTGGACGACGACGACCTGGCCGCTGAACAATTGCATACACTCGGTGTACGTGCAGCTCGGCGCGGTATGCGCATCGCATACGAGGCGCTGGCGTGGGGCCGGTTCGTCGACACCTACGACCACTCGTGGCGCATCGTGCGGCGGGCCGATCACCCGGCAGTGGGGCTGTGCCTGGACAGCTTCCACGTGCTCTCCCGCGGCAGCGACCTCGCGCTGATCCGGACGATCCCGGGCGAGAAGATCTTCTTCCTCCAGCTGGCCGACGCGCCCCGGCTGCACATGGACGTCCTGCAGTGGAGCCGGCACCACCGGCTGTTCCCCGGGCAGGGCGCGTTCGACCTGACCGCGTTCGTCGGGCACGTGCTGGCGACCGGCTACTCCGGGCCGCTGTCGCTGGAGGTCTTCAACGACGTGTTCCGGCAGGCCGATCCGGGCCGCGCGGCGGTCGACGCGATGCGGTCGCTGCTCGGGCTGGAGGAGTCGCTGGGCGAGCCCGCGATCGCCGCGCCGGAACTGACCGGGCACGCGTTCACCGAACTGGCCGTGGACGAGGCCACCGGGCCGCGGCTGGCCGCGGCGCTGAGCGCGATGGGGTTCGCGCACACCGGGCAGCACCGGTCGAAGCCGGTGCAGCTGTGGACCCAGGGCGAGGCGCGGGTCCTGCTGAACGCGACCGGCGGGCCGGCCGAGATCAGCGCACTGGCCGTGGCGAGCGCGGACCCGGCGCGCTCGGCGCGGCGGGCGGAGTCCTTCCACGCGCCGGTGCTGCCGCGGGAGCACCGCGCCGGCGAGGCCGACCTGTCGGCGGTGGCCGCCCCGGACGGCACGGCGGTGTTCTTCTGCCGCGACGGCTGGCTGTCGGACTTCACGCCGACCGGCGACACCGCCACGGGCGCCGGGTTGCTGGGCACCGACCACGTCTCGCTGAGCCAGCCGTTCGACAACTTCGACGAGGCCGCGTTGTTCTACCGCACGGTGCTCGGGCTGCACCCGGAGATGCCGACCGAGTTCGCCGCGCCGTTCGGCCTGATCCGCAGCCGCGCCGTGACCAACCCCTCGAACACCGTGCGGATCGCGCTGAACGTCGCGCTGCTGCGCCGCGGCGAGTGGGCGCCCGGCGTGCCCGACCCGCAGCACATCGCCTTCACCAGCGACGACGTGCTGGCCACCGCCAAGGCGATGCACGCGGCCGGCGCGCCCCTGTTGGCGATCCCGGACAACTACTACGACGACCTGGACGCCCGGCTGGCCCCGCCGCCGGATCTGCTCACCGCCCTGCGCGAGTATTCGGTGCTCTACGACCGCGACGAGCACGGCGAGTTCCTGCACTTCTACACCGAGGTGCTGGGGGCGCGGGTGTTCTTCGAGGTGGTCCAGCGGATCGGCGGCTACCGCGGCTACGGCGCGGCGAACGCGCCGGTGCGCATGGCCGCCCACCGCCGGTTGCGGCTCGCGCGTCAGTCCGGCTGAGCGAAGACCTCGGCGTAGGCGGTGAACACCGGGTTCGCCGCCACCCAGTCCCACAGCTCACCGGTGATGTCGCCGTAGATCTCGGCTTCCACCATGTCCGCGCACTCGCCGCCCCGTGCGAGCAGGGCCGCCCCGCGGTCGTTGTGCGCGAAGGCGGCGTCCACGTCGGTGTACTCCTCGATGACGACGTAGCTGCCCGGCGCCCCGGAGAACCACCGGTAGGTGAGCGTGCCCGGTTCGGTCGCGGCCTGGTCGCGCAGCGCGCGGGCGACCTCCTCGAACTCCTGCTGGTCGTGGACCTCGAAGCGGGCGCGCACGTAGAAGCTCATCCCCGCATCCAACCAGTGATCCGACCCATCCGGTCCCGCGTTCGCTCCGAACACGATCTGTCGGCGTGAGGGAGGATGACGGGATGGACGACTCGGTCCGGGCGATACGCCCGGCCGCCCAGGGCCCCGCGGGCCCGTCGCCCGAGGACCTGATGGCCCAGGTCGTGCGGGGGAGTGAGGCCGCGTTCGAGCAGCTCTACGAGGTGGTCGCCGGCCCGGTCTTCGGCGTGGTGCGGCGCGTGGTGCGCGACGTCGCCCAGTCCGAGGAGGTCGCGCAGGAGGTCCTGGTCGAGTTGTGGCGGACCGCGGCGCGCTACGACAGCGCGCAGGGCAGCGTGCTGAACTGGGCGCTGACCCTCGCGCACCGCCGCGCGGTCGACCGGGTGCGGTCGGCCCAGGCGCGCACCGACCGCGAGCAGCGGGCCGGGGCGACGGCGCCGGGACGCGAGTTCGACGAGGTGCTGGAGGCGGTCACCGCCCGCCTGGAGCGGGAGCAGGTGCGCCGCTGCCTGGACGGCCTCACCGAGCTGCAGCGCGAGTCGATCATGCTCGCCTACTACGGCGGCCACACCTACCCCGAGGTCGCGGACCTGCTGCAGAGTCCACTGGGGACGATCAAGACGAGGATGCGGGACGGCCTGATCCGCCTGCGCGACTGCCTGGGGGTGACGCGGTGAACCCGGACGTCCACATGCTGACCGGCGCCTACGCCCTCGACGCGCTCGACGAGCTGGAGCGGCGCCGGTTCGAGGAGCACCTGGCCGAGTGCCCGGACTGCGAGCGCGAGGTGGCCGAGCTGCGCGCGACGACGGCGCGGCTGGGTGCCGCGGTGTCCGAGACACCGCCCCCGGCGCTGCGGGATCGCGTGCTGAAGCAGGTGCGCCAGGTCCGGCAGGAACCACCGGCCCGCCGGACGGCGACGCGTTCCCGGAACTGGACGACACGCCTGCTCGCCGCGGCCGCCGTGATCGCGATCGCGGTCGCCGCGGTCAGCGGAGTCCTCGCGGTGCGGGCCGAGCGGCAGCTCGACACCGCCCAGGCGCAGTACGCGGCGCTGACGGAGCTGCTGTCGGCGCCGGACGTGCGGACGGTGTCCGGCACGGACGCGGGCATCGCCGGCGAGGCGCGGCTGGTCGTGTCGCCCAGCCGGGACCGGGCGATGCTGACCATGTCCGGCATGCCGGACCAGCCGGCGGACGTGACCTACCAGGCGTGGACGATCGACGCGTCGGGTCCGCGCTCGGCCGGTGTGATGGGGCACGCCGGGACCACCGGGGCGCCGCTGATGTTCACCGGCCTGGCGGGGGTGCGCACGGTCGCGGTGACCGTCGAACCGGCCGGCGGCTCCGAGCGGCCGACGTCGGCGCCGGTGGTGGTCTTCACGGTGCCGGCGTAACGGGTTCCCGGTGGCCGGGGTGCTCCGGCCACCGGGATCACCGCTGGAACCGCCGCCGGCCGGTGAGCGGGCCGAGCCCGGAGCGCCACCAGGCGAGCCACGCGCCGGGACTCGCGGCGACGGCCCGCGCGACGGGCATCGAGTCGAAGAAGGAGTCCCGCCGGGTCACCCAGCCGTCGGCGTTCAGCCACAGCTCGTCGACGGCGCGGAAGGCCAGCGGCTTGCCGCGCAGCGTGCCGCTCAGCCGCAGCTCGATGAACAGCCGGTCCTCCCGGCCCGCCCAGGACAGCACCTCGCCGCGCAGGTCCGGCAGGAAGCCCAGCAGCCGCTCGGCCTCCCGTCCCCACGCCCGCCTGCCTCGCGTCGGCGGCACCATCGGCTGGTTCAGCTCGACGTCCTCGGCGAGCAGGGCGTCCCACGGCGACCAGCGCCGGCGCCTGATCGACGCGATGGGCACCGCCGACCGCCTGCTCCGCCTGGCCGCGATCACGATCGGCCCGGCCGATCCGGAGTCCTCGGACGGCCGGCGCTGCCTGCACGCCTACGCGGCCGAACTCGACGCCCGGTTCCCGGAGGGGTTCGACACCGCGGATCTGGTTGCGCCCGGCGAGATCCGCGGCGACCGGGGAGTCCTGCTCCTCGCCCGCGAGGACGGCCGCGCCGTGGGGTGCGGCGCGCTGCGTACGTTCGAACCGGGGATCGGCGAGATCCGGCACGTCTGGCTCGACCGCGACGTCCGTTGTCTCGGCCTCGGCCGCCGCCTGCTCGCCGAACTCGAGGGCGCGGCGCTGGCCCGTGGGATGTCCGCGGTCCGGCTCGGCACGCACCCCGAGCTGTCCGAGGCCATCCAGATGTACCGTACGAGCGGTTACTCGGAAATTCCCCACTACGGCGACGATCCGCACAGCGGTCTGTGGTTCGAAAAACGGCTCGGATGACCTACCCTCGAATTCGTGCCGGTCGACGTGCGCACTGAAATCGTCATCGCGCGCCCGCGGGAAACGGTGGCTGCCTACGCGGGCGATCCGTCGAACGCGCCCGAGTGGTACGCCAACATCCTGGACATCGAATGGGAGACCCGGCCGCCGCTGCACGAGGGCTCCCGGATCGGTTTCGTGGCGCGGTTTCTCGGCCGCACCCTGCGGTACACCTACGAGGTGGTCGAACTCGCGCCCGGCGAACGGCTCGTGATGCGCACCGCGCAGGGCCCGTTCCCGATGGAAACCACCTACACCTGGGAATCCGTGGACGAGGACCACACGCGCATGGTCCTGCGCAACCGCGGTGAGCCGAGCGGCTTCGCGAAAGCCGGCGCCCGCGTGCTGCGCGCGGCGATGGCACGCGCGAACCGCCACGATCTGCGCCGGTTGAAGGACCTGCTCGAAACGGGTCGCCCCTAGTGCGCCGCCATCCGGTTTCCTCGAGCGCGCTCGCGTCGGTCGGGTACGACGCGGCGCGGCGCATTCTCGAGGTGGAATTCCTGCACCACGGCATTTACCGGTACCTGGGCGTGGAAAGCGCTATCTACCGCGCGTTGCTGGCCGCGGAGAGCAAGGGCCGCTACTTCCAGGCGTGCATCCGCGACCGTTACCCGCACGAGCGGCTCGCCTGAACCGTTCGCCCTCCGTTCGCCTGGGTGTCGTCCGCGGGCCCCGCCGGGGTCGGAATCGGCGGTTTTGATCCTTGGCACGGTTCCCACCACAGGAGGTCGGCATGGCTTCACTTTCCCGGCGTGATCTGCTGCGCACCGGCGCGGCGAGCGGTCTGGGCATCATCGTCGCGGGCAGCGTCGACGCGATCGCGGCGCCTGCCGCGGCCGCGCAGGTCACCCGCGGCGCCGGCTACGGCCCGCTCGTCGACGATCCGGCCGGCCTGCTGGCGCTGCCGGAGGGCTTCCGGTACCAGGTGATCGCCCAGTCCGGCGTGACCAAGCTGGAAACCGGCCAGTTCACCCCGAGCGATCCCGACGGCATGGCGTGCTTCCGCCGCGGCCGGGACTTCGTGCTGATCAACAACCACGAGATCGGCGGCAGCGAGCCGCACCGCACACCCGCGCTGCCCGGCCTCACCTACGACCCCGGCGCAGGCGGCGGCACCACGACCATCGTCGTGGACCACGAGGGCAACCGGAAGAGCGAGTACGTCAGCCTGGCCGGCACGCACAACAACTGCGCCGGCGGCGAGACCCCCTGGGGAACCTGGCTGACCTGCGAGGAGACCGAGCAGCGCGCCGGTGGCGTGTTCCAGAAGGACCACGGTTACGTGTTCGAGGTGGACGCCTTCGACCGCGACGCGAACCTCGAACCGGTCCCGCTGAAGTTCCTCGGCCGCTACTCGCACGAGGCCGTCGCCGTCGACCCGAAGACCAGCGAGATCTACCTGACCGAGGACGCGAGCGGCCCGAACGGCCTGTACTTCCGGTGGCTGCCGCCGAAGGGCTTCCGCGGCGGCAAGGGCGCGCTGCGGGCGCTGGTGCTGTCCGCGGGCGGCGACACGGCGGGCAAGCTGCAGGCGATGAGCGCGTTCAAGGGCAGCAGGCACATCGGCGACCTGTCCGAGGCGACCACGCCGGGCACCCGGTACAAGGTGCGGTGGGTCGACGTGCCCGATCGCGACGCCCGGACCGTGTCGGTGCGCAAGCAGTTCGCGCCCGGCCAGGTGACGCACAGCCGCAAGCTGGAGGGCGCCTACTGGGGCGACGGCGGGGCGTACTTCGTCGCCAGCTACGCGCGGATCAGCGACGGCAGCGTCAACGAGCACGACGGCCAGGTGTGGTTCTACGACCCGCGCTCCGAGACGATCGAGCTGAAGACGATCTACGGCGTGAACCCCGACCCGGAGGCCGACACGAACTACGACGGGCCGGACAACATCACCGTGTCCCCGCACGGTGGCCTGATCCTCGCCGAGGACGGCGAGGGGCTGAGCCACCTGGTGGGTGTCACGAAGGACGGCAAGTCGTACCCGATGGCGCGCAACGACCTCAACGACAGCGAGTTCACCGGTCCGGTGTTCAGCCAGGACGGGCGGATCCTGTTCGCCTGCATCCAGAGCCCCGGCCACGTGTTCGCGATCACCGGGCCCTGGGACCGGTAGTTGACCTTCACACCGGTGTGAAGGCCTAACGTGCGGTGCATGAGCACTTTCGTCGTTCATCGCAACGGGCGAGCGGCGACCAGCGAGGACCTGGCGCCGCTCGCCTTCGCCGGATACGCGCACTTCACCGCGATGCAGGTGCGGGGCGGCCGGATCCGCGGCCTCGACCTGCACCTGGCCCGGCTGCGCAACGCTTCAGTCGAGATGTTCGGCACCGCACTGCCCGACGAGGCGGTGACCGCCTACCTGCGGGCGGCGTTGACGGAGGGGCCGGCGGACGTCTCCCTGGTCGCCACGGTGTACTCGCCGGAGTTCTCGACGGCCGACGCCGAGCCCGGGGTGCTGGTCCGCACCGGACCGGCCACCGACGGCCCCGCGGGCCCGCTGAGCCTGGCGACGTTCGAGTACGAGCGGGTCCTGCCGGCGATCAAGCACGTCGGCGAGGTGGCCAAGACGTACTACCCGAAGCAGGCCACCAAGCGCGGCTTCGACGACGCGGCGTTCGTCGACCGCCACGGCCGGCTCACCGAGGCGTCGATCTGGAACCTGGCGTTCTGGGACGGGGAAGCGGTGGTGTGGCCGGAGGGGCCGATGTTGGGCGGCGTCACGATGGGAATCCTGCGACGCCAGCTGGACCGGCTCGGCGTGGCGCAGCGCTCGCAGGTCGTGACAGTTCCTGATTTGTCGTCGCTGCGGGGAGCGGTGGTGATGAACTCGTGGACACCGGGCGTGGCGGTGAGCCGCATCGAGGACGTGGAGCTGGGCACGCCGGAGTCCTTTGTGGAGCTACTGCACCGCGCTTACGCGGCGGAGCCGCTCGTCGCGCCGTAGAACGAGTCCGACCCCGGACGGCGGCGCGCGGCCGTTGCCGCGCTCCGGGCCCCGACGCCCACGAACAGTTCGTCGCCGGGGGCGGGTTCGTCTTCGTCCACGCCCGGAACGCGGTGGCCCACCACGACGCCGTCACGTTCCCACGCACATGGTGCCCGCGGACGGCGGTGATCCGGTCTGGTCTTCCTCGTTCTGGGCGAGAACGGCGGCATCCGGCGGGACTACCAGTTCACCGGTGGCGACGCGGGCACCCGTGCGGCGGTGGCGGAGTTCCAGGTCCTCGTCGAGGGGCGGGACGCGGTCGTGCTGGGCGAGATCCAGCACACCGTGCGGGCCACGGACCAGCCCTACACCGCGCGGTGCGCCGTGCACCTCACGGTGGAGGACGGGCTGATCACCCGGTACCACGTCTACGAGGACAGCCTCAGCGTCGCGCAAGCCCTCGCCGGGGACGAGTGACCTGCGCGATGGTGCCGGTGAGTGGGCCCGGAGAGACTCGAACTCTCACTGGCATGGACCTAAACCATGTGCCTCTGCCAATTGGGCTACGGGCCCCGACGCCCCCAGCCTAGCGCCCGGGCCCGGTACGGCGTGGCCGGTGCCGCCCGCCGGGGGCGGTGATCTACGGTTGTGCCCTGCGAAGGTGAGGAGGACCTGTGGCTCGCGACCCGGACACCATCGAGCGGGAGATCGTGAAGGCCCGCGAAGCGCTCGCGTCGACGCTGGACCAGCTGGGCGAGAAGGCCAGCCCCAAGCGGCTGGCCGACAACGCCAAGACGACCCTGCGCGCCAAGCTCGACGACCCCAAGGTCAAGTTTCCGCTGATCGGGGCCGGCGTGCTCGTTGCGGCGCTGCTGGTGCGCAAGCTGTTCCGCTGAGGGCTCAGGCCCGCGCGGCCGGCCGCGGTCACCTTGTTCGACGAGGTGGCCGCGGCTCCGGCACCGCGCGACGACCCGGTGAGCGAAGGTCAGGGTCAAGTTTCCGCTGATCGCGGCCGGTGTGCTTGTCGCGGCCACGGTCACGCCGAGGGGCCGCGGCGCCGTAAGACGACCCTGCGCGCCGAGCTCGACGACCCCAAGGTCAAGTTTCCGTTGATCGCGGCCGGCGTGCTCGTTGCGGCGCTGCTGGTGCGCAAGCTGTTCTGCTGAGGGCTCAGGCCCGGGCGACCGGCCGCGGTCACCTTGTTCGACGAGGTGGCCGCGGCTCCGGCACCGCGCGACGACCCGGTGAGCGAAGGTCAGGGTCAAGTTGCCGTTGATCGCGGCCGGTGTGCTTGTCGCGGCCACGGTCACGCCGAGGGGCCGCGGCGCCGTAAGACGACCCTGCGCGCCGAGCTCGACGACCCCAAGGTCAAGTTTCCGCTGATCGCGGCTGGCGTGCTCCTCGCGGCGCGTTGGTGCGCGAGCTCTTCCGCTGAGGGCTCAGGCCCGCGCGGCCGGTGTGCTCGCGGCCGCGGTCACCTTGATCGCCGAGGCGGCCGCGGGCTGCGGCGCCGCCGGCTTCGCGGTCGTCAGCGCGTCCCCGATGTTCGCCGTCAGCTTCGCCTTCGGCTTCTTGTCCGGCTTGGGCGCCGGCTGCTCTGGTACTTCAGCCGGTGCCTCCGCCGTCGCCGCCCCCTCCGCTGGCGCGGCCGGCTCCGGGACCTCGATCGGCGCCGGCTCCGGCCGGGACAGCCGCGCGGTCATGTACGCCGCCGTGAACTCCAGCGCACTCCCGTTGAGCAGGTGGACGACGGTGGCCCCCTTCGCCTCCGCGCCCAGCTCCTCGACGAACTGGTCGACCCGGTCCCGCGCCGCGATGATCCCGGGCGCCCGCGCCGTCAGGCTCTTGCCCTGACCGGTCACGGTCACCGCCCAGTCGTCGTCCTCCGGCACGTAGATCGCCGTGATCGGTACCGCCATGAGTCTCACACCCCTGCCGCTCTCGGCTGCAACTCCACACTGAGGGAGCAATCCGAAGCCTCTTCATGACGCCGATCGCATTCATCCGATCGGGCGTGCTTCTGCCGCCATTTGCTTAACGCTCTGTCAGCTTCTATCGATACATCAACAGAACTCTGCGTGACAAGTTCTGGGCGGAAATGTGCGATGCGTGACGGCCATATGGAGCAACGAGCTGCGAGTACGTCCGATCACTGAGCGCGAAGGCCCAGTCCGGCCCACAGCACCTCCATGGCGAGGTCGGTAGCCATATCGGGTGTCACCTCATCGTGCTGCTCGCACCAGATGGCCAGCCGCTCGCTCGCCCCGACCACCAGCTCCGCCGTCGCCTCGAGCAGCAGGTGCCCCGTCTCGCCCGCGTCGAAGTACTGCGCCATGAGCTTGGCGATGAGGTCGGTCTGCTGCCGCCTCGTGTCCTCCAGCGCGTCGGAGGCCGACGTGCCGATCAGGGCCAGCTCGTGGCGCAGCAGCGACCAGCCCTGCCGGCGTTCCCGGGCGAACACGAAGAACGCCCGCAGCCCGCTGCGCAGCGCCTCGCGGGCGTCCGTTTCGCCGGCCACCGCGCGTTCGGTCACCTCGCGCAGCTCGGCCCTGGCCTGCGCGACGCACGCCAGCAGCAGGCCTTCCTTGGAGTTGAAGTACTCGTAGAGCATCGGCTTGGACACGCCGACGCGCTCGGCGATCTCGTCCATCGACGCCGCGGCGAACCCGCGCTCGGCGAACACCGCCTCCGCGACCTCGAGCATCTGCCGTTCGCGCTGGGCTCTCGGCATGCGTTTGCGGCGGGTCGGCCCGGTCATGAAACTGACTCTACCGGAGGTAACCTACTCCGAGTAAGATGGACTCGCGGTAACACCTAATGCTCAGTGTGGAGGAAGGTACATGGCAGAGCACACGCGAACGGGCGTGATCATCGTCGGCACCGGGTTCTCCGGCCTGGGCATGGCGATCCAGCTGCGCAAGGAGGGCCGCGAGGACTTCGTCATCCTGGAGAAGGCGGACGACGTCGGCGGCACCTGGCGCGACAACACCTACCCGGGCTGCGCGTGCGACATCCAGTCGCACATGTACTCGTTCTCCTTCGAGCAGAACCCGAACTGGAGCCGCTCGTTCTCGCCGCAGCCGGAGATCTGGGACTACCTGCGCGGCGTGGCCCGCAAGTACGACCTCTACGCCCGCACCCGGTTCGGCCAGGAGATGACCGGCGCCCGCTGGGACCCCGACGAGAACCGATGGCACGTTACGACGAAGAACGGTGACACGTTCAGCGGCCAGTTCCTGGTCAACGGCGTCGGCGCGCTGCACCTGCCGCAGATCCCCGACCTCAAGGGCATCGAGCGGTTCCGGGGCAGGACCTTCCACTCGGCGCAGTGGGACCACGACTACGACCTGCGCGGCAAGCGCGTCGCGGTCGTCGGCACGGGTGCCAGCGCGATCCAGTTCATCCCGGCCATCGCGCCCGAGGTCGAGCGGCTGCACGTCTTCCAGCGCACGCCGGCCTGGGTCATGCCGAAGCCGGACCACGCGATGCCGGACTGGGCCAAGGCGGTGTTCGCGAAGATCCCCGGCACGCAGCGCGCCTACCGCAACCTCCTGTACTGGATGCTGGAGGCCCGCGCGATCGGGTTCAACGGGCACCAGGGCCTGATGAAAGTCGCGCAGAAGCTCGCGAAGTCCAACATCGACCGGCACATCGACGACCCGGCGCTGCGCGCGAAGCTGACGCCGGACTACGTGATGGGCTGCAAGCGGGTCCTGATCTCCAACGACTACTACCCGGCGCTGAACCGGGACAACGTCGACGTGATCACCGACGGCGTCGCCGAGGTCACCGAGACCGGGGTGATCGACACGGCCGGCGTGGAGCACGAGGTCGACGCGATCATCTTCGGCACCGGCTTCCACGTCACCGACGCGTTCGACAACCTCGACATCATCGGGGTGGAGGGCCGCAAGCTCAACAAGGAGTGGGCGAGCGAGGGCATGCGGACGCACCTGGGGATCACGGTGAACGGGTTCCCGAACATGTTCTTCCTGCTCGGGCCGAACACCGGGCTGGGGCACAACTCGGTCGTGTTCATGATCGAGTCGCAGATCCGGTACGTCGCCGAGGCGATCCGGCTGGTCGAGCGGACCGGGGCCGGTGCGCTGGAGCCGCGGGCGGAGGTGCAGGAGCGGTTCAACGCCGAGATCCAGCACAAGCTGGCCAAGGGCGTGTGGACGCAGGGCGGCTGCAAGAGCTGGTACCTCGACGCGAAGGGCGTGAACCGGACCATCTGGCCCGGCTTCACGTGGCGGTACTGGCTGAACACGCGCAAGCTCCGCCCGTCCGACTTCGAGCTGGTCGGACACCACTGATTCGTGGCGAGGCGCGGCGTGCCGATGGGCGCCGCGCCTCGTCGCGTTTGGCCACGGTTCGCCGCGTGTGGCCGCGCTTCGCGACGCTTGGCCGCGCCGGAGGCGGGAGGCCACCGGCTGCGCCGGTGACGGTTCATCGCCACCGGATCGCCCGGCGACGCGCCGCCCCGGCGACTCGCCGCCCCGGCGGTTGGCTGGCCGGCGGGTTGCCGGTCCGGCGGCTTGTCACCCCGGCGGCGTTGCCGCCCCGGCGGGAGCGGCCATCTCCTCCGGGGCGCTTGCCCGGGATCTCCGTCGTAGCAACCACTCCCGGTCCGTGGCTTCCGCTCGCCGGCGAGGTGGCATCGTGTGCCGCTCCTTCGTGGTCAGTCGTCCTCCACGCCGGAGATTGCGCGCAGGCGGTCCAGCAGCTCGGGGACCGTCAGGCCGCACAGCTGCGCCATCCACGACATCGCCGACCGGTCGAGGCGCACCTCGCCCGGGGCGCCGGGCTGGCGCAGTCGGTCTTCCGCCCACCGGCGCAGCGGCAGCAGCTCGGCCCGCTCGTCGGCGACGATGCGCGTCAGGTCCAGCCGCACCTTGCCCGGCTCGTCGGCGAACACGCGGCGGTGCACGCGGGCGAGCAGGTCCTGCGGCAGCTCGTCCATCGCGATGCACAGCTCCACGAGCCGCACCACCGAGCACTGCCGCGTGCCCAGTTCGTAGGTCGCCAGCGTCTGCAGCGAGATGTCGCTCTGCAGGTGCTGGTTCAGTTCCTTGCGCGTCCAGCCCCGTCGCCGACGCAGCTTGCGAAGTTCCTCCCCCAGGATTCGCTGGTAGAGGTCATTGTCGATGCGCACTCCCCGTCCCCTGCCTTGACCACGCGTCGTGCCGCACCCCTGCTCTGGCACGTCCGGTCGAACTCCAGCGGTGTTCACGGGTATGTAAGTCGCTGAGTGCGGGTTCCTTACGCGACTTTGCCCAGACCGTTTCGTTTGACCGCCGTTATTAGGCCGATCGGGCTAACCCGGGGTGGGCTGGACGGTGTGGTCAGTTGACGCAGGTGACGCCGTCGGCGGTGATCGGCTCGTCGCTGCCCGGCGCCGGGGCCTGGGTCGTGGGCTGCGCCGCGGCCGCCTGCTGGACGACCCGTGACGGGGTGGTCGAGTAGTCGCTGCCGATCAGCACGACGACGTGCCCGCTGGTGACCGTCGGGTCCGGTTCGATCGTCGCGCCCGAGCCGAGTGCGTCGGCGACCTGCTGGGCCGCCTCCTGGCCGCCTGCCGGGTAGCGGACCACGGTGGACTTGCGCGAGGTGGTGTTCGACGTCTGGCCGCCGGTGAAGCCCTTGCCGGTCAGGCTCTGCAGGACCGTCGAGGCGAGCCCCGCGCGGCCGGTTCCGTTTCGGACGTCCACAGTGATCGCCGACTTCGCCGCCCCGGTCTCGGCGGGCTGGGTGGACCCGGCCGGCGCGGTGAGGCCCTGGACGAACTCGCGGATCTCGTCCGGGTCGACCTGGATCGCCTGCCCGTCCTCCGGGGTGCTGTAGTCCATGTTGACCACCGGAATGGTGCGGAACTCCAGCTGCCCGCCGGTGAGGCCCTTCATCTGCTGGGCGAAGCCGATGATGTCCCAGCCCTGGTTGAGCACGACGGACTTCTTGATCGCCTCGGTGAGGCCGTTCAGCTTGCCCGGGTCGGCGAGGGTGCCCGCGGAGAGCACCTTGCGCGCCATGCCGGCCATGAACACCTGCTGGCGGACGACCCGGTCCAGGTCGCCGCGCGGCAGGCCGTGCCGCTGGCGGACGAACTCCAGCGCCTCGACACCGGAGATCGTGTGCTGGCCCTTGGTGAACTTCGCGCCCGAGTACGGGTCGTTGACGTTCTCCTTGAGGCACACGTCCACGCCGCCGATCGCCTGCGTGATCTCGGAGAAGCCGAGCAGGTTGACCGAGGCGTAGTTGTCGATCGTCGAGCCGGTCAGCTGCTCGACGGTCTTGATGAGGGTCTTCGCCCCGGCCTGGTTGCTCTGCACCTCGATGGACTTGGCGTCGGTCTCGCCCTCGTCCTGCAGCTTCTTGCGCTCCGCGGCCTTCGCCCTGGCGTAGGCGGAGTTGATCTTGTGCTTGCCGAAGCCGGGGATGGTGACGTAGGAGTCGCGCGGCAGCGAGATCGCGACCGCTTTGCTGCCGTCGTTGGGGATGTGGACCATGATCAGCGTGTCGGTGTTCTCCTCACCGTCCGCGACCCCGGCGCGGAGCTGGGCGAGGAGGTCCTCCGGCAGCGGGTTGCCCTGCGCGTCGGTCCGGCTGTCCATGCCGACCAGGAGGATGTCGCGGGCGCCGTCGGCCGGCTGGTTCGCGTCGATTACGTCCGTGGTGGTGAGCCCGTTGACCAGGCCCTGCATGGCCGCCCACGCGTAGCCGGTGAGGCTCATGACCAGCAGGGACACCAGCCCGACCGCGACCTTCGCGCCCCGGTGCGACTGGTGGCGGCGCGGTGGCGGCGGGCGGCGGCGGACCTGGGCCGGTGCGGCGCGGTCGCGGGCGGCGGGCGGCCGTGCGGCCCGGCCTGCCGGCGGGCGCCCCGCCGACGGCCGGTCGCCGACCGGTTTCCCAGCGCGGTCCACTGGCGGGCGGCCGGCGGAGGTGCGGCCGGCTCGGTCGGCGGGTGTGCGCCGGACCGGGCCTTCGTGACGAGCGTCGATCTGGCGCGGCTGTCGCGGCCGTGCGGGCCGGCCGGTCCCACGATCGTTCCGCGGGTCGTCCACGCCAGGTGCTCCTTTCGCCACAGTCGTTCACCTACTCGGCCGTAGCGTCGCATACGGCCAACCGGAAGTGGTTCACAACACTCGATTACGTGTTGTGCACCACCGCCTTGGTGGATACGAGCGTGCTGGCCACCGCCGCCAGCGCGATCAGGGCTGTCACGCCGTGCACCGCCATCGTCACCGGCTCGGCCGCCGACAGCAGTGCCGGGACGCACGCCAGGCCCGTCACGACCCACGTGCTGCGTGCTTCGCTGAGCCCCGTCCGCACCGTGTGCAGGAGGAATACCCCGATCAGCAGCTGGATAAGGTTCTGGATCGGGTCGACCGCCAGTCCCATGATCGTGCCGTCGCCGCCACCGAACCGGGTCAGCGCGAACCCGAACAGCCCGACCACGGCGAACCCGATCCCGAGCATGGTCGCCGCGTGCGCGAGCCAGCCGCCGGAGCCGGGCTGGTTCGCGACCGGGACGGCGGTCTCGCGCGGGTGGCGCTCGAACCACCAGAAGACCATCAGCGCGGGCACCGCGAGCAGCGCCAGCGCGAACCAGGTGCGCGGGTCGCCCAGCCACGTGAAGATCGCCGCCGGGTGGTCCGGCAGGTAGACCAGGGCCACGACCAGCAGCATCGCGGCGAGGAAGCCCAGGTACAGGCTCATCGGGGCGCGCATCGCCAATCGGGCCACTCCGGCGGAACGGGTGGTCAGCCGGGCGAGTGGCTTCGCGGCCAGCCCGAGCAGACCGATCTGGGCGGCGCCGAGCAGCAGGACCGGCACGGTGGGCCCGGACAGCGCGGGCGGCGCGCCCGGCGCCCCGAGCAGGTCCCTGCTGAGCCCGCCGACGGTCGTGAGCAGGGCGAGGCCGGTGATGCCCACGGCGGTGACGGCGGCCAGGAGCAGGCGGTTGGAGGCGCGGATGCGCCCGAACGCGACCTGCTGGGCGAGCAGGGCCAGGCCGAACGCCGCCAGGTAGCGCGGGACCGGCGAGCCGAGGGCACGCGCGGCCATCTCGGCCAGCACGACCAAAGCGAGCAGGCCGGCGACCGAGGCCGCCGCGGCGCGCCGGTGCAGCGCGAGCATCAGCGGGGTGGCGACCACGGTGAGCAGGTAGAGGCCCAGCAGCCACAGCGGGTGCAGGGCGATCCGCATGATCGCGGCGTTGGTGCCCTCGGGGATGCCGAGCAGTTCGAGCGCGAGCGGCACGAGCAGTGCCACCACGACGAAGATCAGGGCCGGGCGCAGCAGCCAGCTGGCCCGGTGGGCCAGGTACTGGCGGTACCCGCCGCCGCTGTCCCGGGTCGCGCGCCAGCCCGCGGCGTTGGCGCGGCCGCCGGCGAAGAAGAACACCGGGGCGAGTTGCGCCACCCACGTGAACGGCCACAGCCATTCGGCGCCCACGCCGGCCCAGCGGGCCAGCGCGATGGCCGATTCGCCGAGGATCAGCAGGACCAGGGCGCCCACGCCGAGCGTGACCCAGGGGGACAGCGGCGCGGACCGGGCCGGGGCCGCGGCCGGGGCGGGTGTGCTGACGCGGGCGTGCCGGTGCTGCAGCCAGCCGCGGAGGCGGAAGATCAGGAGGCACCCGATCACGGCGACCCCGGCCAGCAGCGGGCCGATCGGATCGCCGACCGGCGGGCCCCAGCGCTGGTGCCAGGAGTTCACGACGAGCCCGGCGGAGTAGAGGCTCGCGACGACCCGGCACGTGCGGGGCGAGTCCATCGGGTTGAGGTCGCAGGCGGCGTGCATGTCGTCGGACAGGCGCTGGTCCAGGGCCTCGCGGACGTCCGGGCCGAGGGGGTGGCCGACCGCGGCGGCGTAGCGGAGGAGGTCGTAGCCCAGGTCGTGCGCCTTGCACGGGACCGCGTAGTCCCACTTCGTGTTGTCGTCGCCCCACGGCGTCGAGCAGCCGCCGTCGACGTGCACCGCGCGGACGGTGCCGTCGCGCGCCGTCATCTGCCCGGGGACGACGCCGGTGACCTGGGTGAAGTCCG
Source organism: Amycolatopsis thermalba (assembly GCF_023376025.1). Taxonomy (NCBI): domain Bacteria; kingdom Bacillati; phylum Actinomycetota; class Actinomycetes; order Pseudonocardiales; family Pseudonocardiaceae; genus Amycolatopsis; species Amycolatopsis thermalba. The sequence continues at coordinate 6,429,273 of NZ_CP091196.1, read as the reverse complement.
TGGGCAGGAGGGCGAGGGCGTTCGGTTGCGGGCCGGGATGGACGAGTGCCTCGATGGCCTGCTGGGCGGCGAGGGCGCCGCCGGTGGGCGGGCCGGCGTCCGGCGGGGCGGCCGGCCGCGAGGCGACGAACCCGAAGGTGAGGACGGCCAGCGACAGCACCAGCAGCCAGCCGGAGGTGGCCAGACGGCGGCGCACCCGGGGCACCGGTGGGGTGCTGGTCCCGGGTGGCGGGTGGTCGGTGAAGGTCGCTGGGGTGATCATCGCCTCCCAGAGTGGCAGGGGAGCGGCCTCGGCGGCCACCAGGGAATTCCCTGATCGTGGTTCTTCGAGGGCGCCACTCTAGTGGGTGACGGGTGGGAGGTTTGGGAGTCGGGGTGGCGGGGTGGCGGGAACGGCCTGGTGGGAGGGGGTGCGGTGCGGGTGGTGGGTGTGCGAGTGGACGGTTCGTGGGTGCGCGAGTGGGACTTTCGGCGGTGTGTGGGTGGGCATGTCGTGGGGGCGGGTGTTGGGGTGGCGGGGTGGGGCCGGCTGAGGGGGAGTCGATGTGGTGGGTGCACGTATCGGAGGTGGGGGGCGGCCGTGGTGGCGAGCGGGCTGTCGACGGTGTGTGGAAGGGGATTTCGAGTGGGGCGTAGCTGGCCGGAATCCCTGGGGTGCGGGCATGGCATACGGGGGTGCGAAAGGCGCGCGCGAATGAGACGTTTCTTCCGCTGGCCAGCGCGACGCACAAGGGCCGTTAGACCCGTGTGAAGATGTGCGATTCCCCGCTATTCGCGGGCGCCTGAATGCCCAATGGGGGAAACCGGCCCGTCAGTGGGCGATGTGCTTGGCCTCGCGCGACGGGGGTGGTACCGGCGCCGGATCCTGCGGCGCGCGGGCTATCCGGACCTGGTTCCGCCCACCCTCCTTCGCCTCGTAGACCGCCGCGTCCGCGGCTTGCATCAGCGTCGCCAGGGTGTCGCCGTGGTCGGGGAACACCGCGACCCCTATCGAGGCCGTCCGGTCCGCCACCAGCGTCTGGTCGCCGCGCTTGTTGGTCGTCCTGATCCGCAGTCCGGCCACCGCCGAGCGGATGCGCTCCCCGGCGACCGTCGCCGCCGCCTGGTCCGTGTCCGGCAGCAGCACCAGGAACTCCTCACCGCCGAAGCGGCCCACCACGTCGCTCGGGCGGGTCACCTCGTCCAGCAGCTGCGCCAGGTGCCGCAGCACGTCGTCACCCGCGGGGTGGCCGAACGTGTCGTTGATCCACTTGAAGTGGTCCAGGTCGATCATCAGGATCGCCAGCGGATCGGCCGCCTTGCCCGCCCGCGTCAGCGCCCGCTCGGCCGACTCCGTCCACCCGCGCATGTTCGCGACCTGCGTCTTCGGGTCCGTGCGCACGTCGGCCTGCAGCTGCTCGATCTCGGCGAGCCGGTTGAACACCACCGTCACCACGGCCATGATCGCCACCGTCGGCGGCATGATCACCAGCAGGATCGCCGTGACCGCGCCGAGGCCGATCGTGATCGCCTCCAGCACGTTGTCCGCCGGGCTGCCCAGCACCGTCCGCGCGTTCGCCTTCTCCGGCGCGGCCAGCGCGATCACCGAACCGATGTAGAGGATCTGCACGCCCTCGTAGATGAGCCCGGCCACCAGCATCCAGCCGAACTCGACGAGCGAACCGGTGATGTCCAGCGAACCCCAGTCGTGCGGACCCAGCTCCACGTACACCTGGTGGGCCAGCGTCGCCGCCAGCATGTGGGCCACCGTCGAGTACACGAAGTTGTGCGCCGGCCGCCGCGCGACGAACCAGCGCTGCACCCGGACCAGACCGACGACCAGGATCGTCAACGGCACCGGAAGAATAATCGCGGCCGGCACCACCCAGACCGCGGTCAGGTCGATCAGGACCCGCCCACCCGCATTTCGCCGACGTTCTTCCTGGCGCCGGGTCAGTTGAATGTGCGCCGTGGCGCCGACGGTGAGAATCGCGAACCGCAGCCAATCGAGACCGCTCGGCGCGCTCGCGTTCACGAATGCGACGACCAGCCACCCGACCGCAATCAGTTCGGCGACGAGCAGGAAAGCGACGAATCGCTTCGGACGACGCCACAATGCCCAATTCCGCGGCAGCATGGCGCGGCGCGTGCTCAACGCATCACGCTTTGTGTTCGGCTCCGCCCTCCCGGGCGCGGCCTGGCGGGGTACCGAATTGCGCTCTTCGATGGGCTGAACGCCCTCCCTGGGGTCCGGATCGCCGTGGAGTGTAGGCGATCGCCGACGCGCGTGGTGCGGAGGCATCGGCTCACCTTCCCTCGACATCGCGTACCGCCGCCGGGTAACTTTGCTGTGCCCGGAACGACGCCGGGTACTTTCCATCAACAGGTATCATCTCACCGCACGCGAAGCGCCGCGTACCTCCGCCACGAGCGGCTGTACGGACGCAACGCGTCCCGGCCACAGGCACCGAATGGAGGTGTTCCTCGTGTCTGACCGCGACTTCTGATCCCCCGCTGTGAATAGCGTTCGTTTCCGTTCCCGTGGGAGAGGTGTTCGTCGTGCGCGACCGCGACTTCTGAGGTGCCGTCGATTTGTGTTCGTTTCCGCCGGAAAAACGTGAGGTGAATCGTCGTGCGCGACCGTGACTTCTGATCTTCCGAATGCAGCAACCGCTGCCGTCAGTCGGTGCGGGCCGCATCGCTGTCCGTGCCCAGCACTCGTCCCCACGCCATCGCGAGGGGCACGCCGAGGACCACCCCGGCCGCACCCGCGATCATGATGGCCGTGGTCGCCGCACCGGACCACTGCGCGAGCACGCCGCCGAGCGCGACCCCGACGCCCTGCGCGACCCGCAGGCCGGTCCGGTACAGGCCGCCCGCTCCGCCACGAAGCTCGTTGGGCACCCACGTGATGAACGTGGCCCCGACGGTGATGATGTACGCGCCCGCCGCACCGGCAAGGGCGAGGACGACCAGGGCGAGAACGAGGCCGGGCTGCAGCCCGAACGCCAGCAGCAGCGCCGTCGGGACGACCGCGAGGACGCCGACCGTCCGGCGGCGCGCCGAGGCCGAGACGTAGCGGGACAGGACGAACACGCCCAGCGCGAACCCCAGCGGGTCCGCCGCCAGCAGCCACCCCACGGCCTGGTCGGGCGCGCCGATCTCGCGCGCCAGCGGGGCGGCCAGCCCGGCGGGCACCATGGCCAGGCCGACCAGCCAGGACAGGCCGAGCAGCACGCGCAGCCTGCGCTGCTTCGCGACCCAGTTGATGGCGCCGAACCACGAGCCGTCGCCGTCCCCGGCCGCGGGTCGCGGGCGCACCCAGCGGTGCAGGGCCAGCGCGCTGATCGCGAACGTCAGCGCGTCCAGGGCCAGCGCCAGGGACGGGCCGGCGGCGGTGACGATCACGCCGCCCAGCGCGAGCCCGGCCAGCATGGTGGTGTTGGTGGTGATGCCGCGGATGTCCTGGCTGCGCAGGTACAGCTCGTCGTCGGTGAAGATCTCGCGGGTCAGCGCGTTCTGGGCCGCGTTGGACGGGGCGCCGGCCAGTCGCGCGAGCATGACCAGCACGCACAGCCACACCACCGACATGCCGGGGATCGCCATGATGGCGATGAAGACCGCCTGCAGCGCGGCCGTGACCACGAGGATGGTGCGGCGCGGGTAGCGGTCGGCCAGCTGGGCCAGCCCGAGCCCGCCGGCCAGCGCGGGCAGGAAGGTGAGGGCGTAGGCGACCGCGGACCACAGCGCCGAGCCGGTGCGGTGGTAGACGGTGAGGGCCAGCGCCACCGTGGTCAGCTGGTCGCCGAGCACCGACTGGGCCTCGGCCAGCCACACGGTGCGGAACTCGCGGTTGGCGAGCGCCGCACCCACGGATGGGCGAGTCGTGGTCTTCACACCTCTCCCCACTTCCCCCTCGTCGGGTGGCTGCCTGCGCTCACTGACTCTGTCGCTGCCCGCCCGGTTCCTGTGACGCCGGTCACTCAAGTGACACGTTCCGCAACAATCAGTATGCCGCTCACTACACGCAGGCGAACAGTCACAGCGCGACCGTATCGCCTCATTGGGCCCATACGGTGGTAGACCTTCTAACCTTCGGATTACGACGAACGGTGGAAGATTTCGTCCCGCGTGACCGGCGGTGCGGTCAGTCCGGCCGATCAGGCGTCACTCGTTCAGCGCAGTGAGCGGACCGTTCGTCGGTGCGCTCCCGCCGCCGGGCCCTCCGGGCGCGAAGACTGGACTCACAGGCCAGGGAGACAGCCGAGGACGGGCTGGAGCTCGGGGACTGGCCGGTGGGGAGAAAACCGATGAGCATGCTGATGCAGGACCGGGCCGTAGTGGTGACCGGCGCCGGGCGCGGTCTCGGCGAGGCGTTCGCGGTGCACCTGGCCCAGGCCGGGGCCGCGGTCGTGGTCAACGACGTCGACGCCGGCCTGGCCGAACGCACCGCGGCGAACATCCGCGAGCACGGCGGGCGGGCGGTGGCCAGCGGGCACACCGTGACCGACCCGGCGCAGGCCCAGGCGATCGTCGACCTGTGCGTCTCCGAGTTCGGCGCGATCGACGGCCTGGTGAACAACGCCGGGCTGAACTACGAGGCGCTGCCCTGGGAGGAGGACCCGGACGAGGTCCGGGAGCTGGTCGAGGTCAACGTCCTGGGCGTGATGTACACCGGGATCGCGGCGGTGAAGGCCATGGTCGCGGGCGGTCGCGGCGGGTCGATCGTGAACATCTCCTCGGGCGCTTCGCTCGGCCAGCGCAAGCTCGGCGTGTACGCGGCGACCAAAGGAGCTGTGGCGTCGCTCACCTATTCGTGGGCACTGGATCTGGAAGATTGCGGCATCCGGGTGAACGCCGTCTGCCCGTTGGCGCACACCCGGATGGTCTGGAAGTCGGAGCGTTCGCTGCGCAACTGTCCCCCCGATCGGACGCCGTCCCGGATCGCGCCCGTCGTGCAGTTCCTGCTGAGCGACGAGGCGGAGGGCATCACCGGGCAGCTGGTGCGCTGCAACGGGCCGCAGCTGCACATCGTCGGCCAGCCCTACTTCAAGGCGCCGATCCTGGAGCGGCAGACGTGGGACACCGAGACCGTGCGGGAGGCGTTCGACGAGGTGTTCAGCGCCCACCTCGAGCCGTACGGCCTGGAGAAGCGTGTTCCACCGCGCCTCCGCAAGTGGACCACGCCCCTCCGCTCGGCCTGACGGTCTACTGGTCGGCGGTGTAGAGAGCGGCGATGTCGGCCGCGTAGCGGTCGTTGATGATCCGGCGCTTGAGCTTGAGCGTCGGGGTGACCTCGCCGCTCTCCGGCGTCCACGGCGTGGCCAGCACCTGGTACTTCTTGATCTGCTCGACCCGGGACAGCCGCGCGTTGGCCGCTTCCACCGCGCGCTGGATCTCCTCGCGCACGGCCGGGTGCTCGGCGAGCACGACCGGGTCGCTGCCCTGGATGCCCTGCTGCGCCGCCCACGCCGGCAGGAACTCGTCGTCGACCACGATCAGCGCCGTCACGAACGGCTTGTCGTTGCCGATCGCCACCGCCTGGCCGATCAGCGGGTGCTCCTTGAGCAGCCCCTCGATGCGGGTCGGCGCGATGTTCTTGCCGCCCGAGGTGATGATCAGTTCCTTCTTGCGGTCGGTGATCGTGACGAAGCCGTCGGAGTCGATCGTCCCGATGTCGCCGGTGTGGAACCAGCCGTCGGCGTCCACGGCCGAGGCGATCGACCCGTCCTCCTGAAGGTAGCCCAGGAACACCAGTGGCCCGCGCACCAGCAGCTCACCGTCGGCGTCGACCTTGATCTCGGTGTCGGCCAGCGGGCGCCCGACCGTGCCGGCGCGGAACGCCTTCGCCGAGTTCGACGTGATCGCGCCGGAGGTCTCCGACAGGCCCCACACCTCGTGGATCTCCACGCCCAGCCCGGCGAGGAAGTACAGGACCTCGACCGGCAGCGCGGCCGCGCCGCTGGAGCAGAAGTGCAGCTTGTCGAACCCGAGCAGCGCGCGCACCGGGGCCAGCACCGTCCGGTCGGTCTCCGCGATCTTCGCGGCCAGGTCCGGCGGCACCTCCTGCCCGGCGTTGCGCAGCTTGTAGCCCTGCTGGAGCAGCTCGTTGGCCTGCAGCAGCGCGGTGCGCCGGTCCTCCGGCAGGTTCGGCAGCATCGCCTTGAGCCCGGCGGCGATCTTCTCCCACACCCGCGGCACGCCGAAGAAACCCTGCGGGTGGACGCGGCCCAGCGCGCCCGCGACCTGCGTCGGATCGGCCAGCGTGTGCACGTGACCGGCGTACACGATCGGCATGTAGATCGAGATCTCCCGCTCGGCGATGTGCGCGAGCGGCAGGTACGCGATGTTGGTCGGGTGCAGCGGCGTCTCGTGCAGCGCGTGCACGGCGTAGGCCTCGAAGATGACGTTGTGGTGGGACAGCACGACGCCCTTCGGGTCGCCGGTGGTGCCCGAGGTGTAGATCATCGCGATCGGGTCCCCGGGACGGATGTCCGCCCACCCGTCCTCGAACACCCGCGGGTCGGCGGCGTGCAGTTCGGCGCCCCGGGCGCGTAGCTCGGCGAGGCTGACGAACCGCTCGTCACCGGCCGGCACGGCGTCGGCGTCGATCATCACGATGCGGCGCAGCGCGGGCAGCTCGTGCAGGATCTGCTGCCAGCGCTTGAGCTCGTCCATGCCCTGCAGCACGACGACCGGGGTCGCGCTGTGCCGGGCCACGTAGGAGATCTGCTCGGGGCTCAGCGTCGCGTACGCGGTGCACGAGATGGCGCCCAGGTGCGTGGCGGCGAGGTCGGCGATCAGGTGGTCCGGCGTGCTCGGGGCCATGATCAGCATCCGCTCGCCGCGGCGCAGGCCCAGGTCGGCCAGGCCGCGGGAGACCGCCGCGACCTCGTCGCGGAACGCGGACCAGGTGAGCGTCGGGCGGTCCGGGTCGTCCAGCGACGTGAGCGCGGGCAGGTCGCCGTACTCCGCGGCGTTGCGACGGAGGAGCATGGGAATGGTCAAGCCCTCGGCCTGCTCAGCGACGGACGGGTGGCTGGTCAACTGCGACCTCCTCGTGATCAGCTGGCGGAGACACCACTGTATGTGACCGCCGACACAGGGCGATAGAGAGAAAGGGACACGATGTCGCTGCGAGACGAAGCGGCCGAACTCGACGCGCTGGACCCCCTGGCCGGCAAGCGCGCGGAGTTCGATCTCGACCCGGAAGTGTCCTATCTGGACGGGAATTCACTGGGCGCGCCGCCGCGCGGGGTCGCGCCGCGGATGGCCCAGGTGATCGGCGAACAGTGGGGCGGACGGCTGATCCGGTCGTGGGACGAGGGCTGGTGGGACGCGCCGGAGCGGATCGGCGACCGGATCGCGCCGCTGGTGGGCGCGGGGCCGGGCCAGGTGGTGGTCGGCGATTCGACGACGGTGAACCTGTTCAAGGCGGTGGTCGCGGCGGCGCGGCTGAACCCGGGACGGCCGGAGATCCTGGTCGACGCGGGCACGTTCCCCACCGACGGCTACATCGCCGAGAGCGCGGCGCGCATGACCGGTCACTCCGTGCGCCGGGTGCCGGTCGGTGCGCTGGCCGCCGAGACGGATTCGCGGACGGCCGTGGTGCTGGTCAACCACGTCGACTACGTGACGGGGGAGCTGCACGACCTGCCCGGGATCACCGCGGCGCTGCACGCGGCCGGGGCGGTCGTGGTGTGGGACCTGTGCCATTCGGTGGGGGCGGTGCCGGTGCCGCTGGACGCCGCGGAGGTCGATCTCGCGGTCGGGTGCACGTACAAGTTCCTCAACGGTGGCCCGGGATCGCCGGCTTTCCTCTACGTGGCGCGGAAGTGGCTCGCGGACTTCGACCAGCCGCTGACCGGGTGGGCCGGGCACGCCGATCCGTTCGGGATGACGCCGGGGTACGCCGGCCGGGCCGGGATCAGCCGCGGCCGCACCGGGACGCCGGACATCCTGTCGATGCTGGCGCTGGACGCGGCGCTGGACGTGTGGCGCGACGTGACGATCGACCAGGTGCGCGCGAAGGGGCTCGCGCTGGGGGAGTTCTTCCTGCGGTGCCTGGACGAGCTGGTGCCCGGGGCGCGGGTGGTCACGCCGGCTTCGCGGGGGAACCAGATCTCGGTCGCGTGGCCGGACGCCAAGGCGGCGATGGGGAAGCTGATCGCGCGCGGGGTGATCGGGGACTTCCGGCCGCCCGAGGTGCTGCGGTTCGGGCTGGCCGGGTTGTACGTGCGGTACGCGGACGTGCTGCGGGCGGCGGAGGAGTTGCGCGGGCTGCGGTAGGCGGGGTTGCGGTGGTCGGTGGAGGGGCCGGTCGTGTGGGGTTGAGCGGTCCTTTCAACGGTGGGTGGGGTGGCTGGTCGGGTGGGTGGGTTGCGGTGGTTGATGAAGGGGCCAGTCGCGTGGGGTTGAGCGGTCCTTTCAACGGTGGGTGGGGTGGTCGGTGGGGGTGAGTGGATCGTGGTGGTCGGTGAAGGGGCCAGTCGCGTGGGGTTGAGCGGTCCTTTCAATGGTGGGTGGGGTGGCTGGTCGGGTGAGTGGGCTGTGGTGGGCGATGAAGGGGCCAGTCGCGCGGGATTGAGCGGTCCTTTCAATGGTGGGCGGGGTGGCCGGTGAGGGTGAGTGGGCTGTGGTGGTCGGTGGAGGGGTCGGTCGTGTGGGGTTGAGCGGTCCTTTCAATGGGTGTGGGGCCGGGCGGATCGGGACGGGGATGTGCCTCGCCCGCGGTGCGCGGGTTCGGCGGGGGCGTGCCACTGCTGGGTGGCGTGCGGGTCAGCCGGGGCGCGGAGTGCGGCGAGGGCCTGCCCTTGCCCGAGAGCGGTGTGCGCCGCCGTGTGGGCGGACGCTCTAGTCCCGCCCCTGCCAGGACGTGCGCAGGCTCGACAACACGTACCGCCAGCCGGCGTCGTGCACCGCTTCGGAGATCTCCGCCCCGGTGAGTCCCATCCGGGGCAACCCACCCCCACCGTCCACAACAGACAATAGTTGACCGGAGCAGCGGGAGGGGTGGGAGGCCGCTGCTCCGGCCGGTTATCTCAGCTCGCGGCGACCGGCGCGGCCGAGAATCTTCTGTTGTGACCCCTTCACCATCGCCGATCACGCAAGCTCCGAACAGGGTCCAATGGCCCTGTTTGCGAACCGCGGATGTCCCGCCGCCGGGTGGCGTACACCGCCGCTTCCGTGCGCCGTTCGAAGCCCAGCTTGTGCAGCACCGAGGACACGTAGTTCTTGGCCGTCTTCTCGGCCAGGTGCAGCTGCTCCCCGATCTGCCGGTTGGTCAGACCATCCGCGATCAGCCGCAGCACCCGCCGTTCCTGCGGGCTGAGCTGCGCATACCCGGGTTCGTCCGCGCCGCGCATCCGCTCCAGCACCCGGGCGGTCAGCTCCGGGCGCAGCAACGACTGGCCCGCCGCCAGCCGCCGCACCGCGTCCACCAGGTTCATGCCGGACACCTGCTTGAGCAGGTACCCCGCGGCCCCGGCCAGTATCGCCCCGGACAGGGCCTCGTCGTCGGAGTACGAGGTAAGCATCAGGCACGCCGGCGCCGGCTCCACGGAAGACCGGATCTCGCGGCACACGCCGATCCCCTCGCCGTCCGGCAGGCGCACGTCGAGGATCGCCACATCCGGTGTCAGGGCGGGGATCCGGTGCAGCGCGTCGGCGACGGTGCCGGCCTCGCCGACCACCCGGATGTCGCCTTCGGACTCCAGCACCGTCCGCAACCCGGTCCGCACCAGTTCGTGGTCGTCGAGCAGGAACACCGAGATCGTCATCGCACCCCTCCCGCGCCGTTCAGGTCGGCCGTCCACACGAGTGTCGTCCCGCGTTCGCCGCCGCGCCCGACGGAACAGCGGCCCCGCCACCGCGCCGCGCGCTCGCCCAGGTTGACCAGCCCGCTGCGCCGTCCCGGCTCGTCCGGGATGCCGACACCGTCGTCGGCGACCGTCAGCGTCAGTGACCGGCCCGCCCCGTCCACCGCCACCTCGACCGACACCGCACGGGCCCGGGCGTGCCGGGCGACGTTCGACAACGCCTCCCGCACCGTCGCCGCCAGATCCGCCCGCACCGGCGGCGGCACGGCGGTGTCCACCGGCCCGGTGAACCCCACGCGGGGCGTGAAACCCAGCGCGGGCGTGCAGTCCTGCGCCACCCGCAGCAGCTCCGCACGCAGCCCCTCGCCGGTCTCCTCCGGCTGGGTGAGGGAGAAGATGCTGTTGCGGATCTCCCGGATCGTGCGGTCCAGCTCGTGCACGAAACCGGTCAGCCGGTCCGCGACCTCGGGCTGCGTGACCAGCGGCCGCAGCCCCTCCAGCCCCAGGCCCGTGGCGAACAGCCGCTGGATGACCAGGTCGTGCAGGTCGCGGGCGATGCGGTCGCGTTCGGTGAACACGGCCAGCCGCTGCCGGTCCTCCTCGGCGCGGGCGAACTCCATGGCCAGGGCGGCGTGACCGGCGAACGTGCGGGCCAGGCCGACCTCGTCGTCGGTGAAGGGCGCGGCGTCGCCGAACTTGGCGACCAGCAGCACGCCGAGGGTCTCGCCACCGACGATCAGCGGCACGGCGACCGCCGAGTCCAGCTCGGTGACCTGCTCGGGCATCTGGATGTTGACCTTGGCCTGCTCCTTGGCGACGTAGCGGCCGTAGTCGCGCACCACGACGGCCTCCCCGGTGCGGAACGCCTCGCCGCTCGCGGTGCCCTCGACCGGAACCGTCAGGCCGGTCAGGCCCGGCGGGGCGTGCTCACCGGCGGCGACCACCTCGAACACCAGGGTGCCGGGGTCGTCCTCGCGCGGGACGGCGACCGCGGCGGCGGTGGCACCGGCGACGACCCGGGCGTGCTCGGCGATCAGGCGCAGCGTGCGCTGCGGGTTCTCGCCCGTCAGCAGGGCGGCGGTGACCTCGTGCGAGGCCTCCAGCCAGCGCTCGCGGCTGCGGGTCCGCTCGTAGAGGGTGGCGTTGTCGATGGCCATCCCGGCCGCGGCGACCAGCGTGACGACGGCTTCCCGGTCGGCGCCGGTGAAGCCGCCCTCCTTGCGCAGCCGCAGCTCGCCGAACCGGCCGCCGCGGGCGTGCAGCGGCATGGTCAGCGACGCGCCGGGCGCGGCCGGATCGCCGGACCGCACGGGGGCGGCGTCCGGCACCTGGATGACCGCGTGCGCGGCGCCGGTGAGGTCGCGCGCGCTGGTGACGATCTTGGTCAGGATCTCGGGCAGGCTGAGGTCCGCCGCGACCCCGACGACGGCCTCGACAAGTCCGCGTGCGCCCGGTCCGATCACCACTGCCCTTCCAGCAGCTCTACCCCGCGAGCCGCCGTCCCGAGACTACTTCCAGCGGGATCCGGATCCAACGGTCATCGGCGGTGCTCGCCGGCCACGCGCGGGCGCGCTCACGGGTGGCCCGTGCCCGGCCGAGCACCGTCACCCACCAGCCGGACTCCAGGTGCGGGTCGAACGCGTCGGCCTCGAACGCGACCACGCCGTCGTGCGCGGCGGCGAACAACGGGCTAGCGGCCGGGGCGCCGAAGCCGACGGCGTCGTCGGCCAGCACGAACCGCACCGGCTGGACGGCGGGCAGGCCGCGCGTGGTGAAGACGACGCGCCCGATCCCGGCGGCGGCGAGCAGCTCCAGGCACTGCTCCCGCCCCAGCACTTCCAGTCCGAACGGATCGAGCATCGAAGCGACCGATCTCTCGCGCGCGGGGAACGTCACGGCCCCACGATCACCCCGGCCGGCTGGGGCCGGTAGGGCCATTGGGCCCGGGAGGGGGTGGCCGCTGGGGGCGGGGCGGAGGGGTGGCCGGTCGGTTGGTGGTCCTGGGGCGGCGGGACGCTGGGGCGGGCCAGCGGCCCCGTGCGCGACAGGGGCGGTGCCGGGCAGCGCGGTCGCCGGTGGGCGCGGGGTGGTCGAGTGGTGGTGGCTGCTGAGTGCGACAGGGGGCGGTGCTGGGCAGCGCGGTCGCCGGTGGGCGCGGGGTGGTCGAGTGGTGGTGGCTGCTGAGTGCGACAGGGGGCGGTGCTGGGCAGCGCGGTCGCCGGTGGGCGCGGGGTGGTCGAGTGGTGGTGGCTGCTGAGTGCGACAGGGGGCGGTGCTGGGCAGCGCGGTCGCCGGTGGGCGCGGGGTGGTCGAGTGGTGGTGGCTGCTGAGTGCGACAGGGGGCGGTGCTGGGCAGCGCGGTCGCCGGTGGGCGCGGGGTGGTCGAGTGGTGGTGGCTGCTGAGTGCGACAGGGGGCGGTGCTGGGCAGCGCGGTCGCCGGTGGGCACGGGGCGGCCGAGTGGTGGTGGCCGCTGAGGGGCACGGGGCGGCGTGGCCTCGCCGCAGCGGTCAGCCGAGGATCGTCGCGGCCAGCTCGTCGGCCAGGGCGCGGCTCGCGGCGGCGATGCCGGACCAGCGGCGCGTCAGGTCTGGGTCGATCTCCAGCGGGCGGCCGTGCACGTCGATCACCGCGCCGCCGGCCGCGGGCACCGTGACCATCGCCGTCGCGAGGTCGACCAGGCGGTGGGTGTCCGAGCCCGGGTCGCAGAACGCGTCCACCGAACCCTCGGCCACCAGCGCGCACTCCAGGACCGTGGTGGACAGGATCCGCACGCGCCGCGCCCGGTCGGCCACGCGCATCCACGCCTCCGCGGTGCGCTGGTGGGGGCGGAGCAGGTTGACCGTCGCGCCGGTCAGCTCGGTGCGGCCGGTGGTGCGGAACGGGACCGGCTCGCCGGCGCGGGCGTGCCAGGCGCGGCCGGTGTCGAGCCACACGGTGAGCGCCTCGGTGGCCTGTCCGTCGACCGCGACCGTGCCGCCGAAGCAGCTCAGCGGGACCCCGTTGGCGGCGTTGTTCGAGCCGTCGACCGGGTCGACGACGAGCGTCACCGCGGAGCCGTTGTCGACGAAGCCGACTTCCTCGCTGAGCAGGTTGACGCGGTGCCGGTGCGCTTCCTCGGCGATCGCGGCCTCGACGATCTCGTCCACGCGCATGGTCGGGGTGCCGTCCGCGCCGTCGGCGACCTCCTCGGCCAGCTCGGTGCGGGTGTGCCGGCGGCGGGCGTCCCCGTAGGCGGCGCTGGCGGCGCGGGCCATCGCGGCGAGTGCGGGGTGGACGTCGCCGGGCAGGTCCGGGGTGGGCACCGGCCACGCGATCTTCGTGCTCATCGTCGTCGATCCTAATTGACTTGCCCGCGCGCGTGGCGCGACGGATCATGTCCGCCGTGCAACCCCTCGACGAAACCAGCATTCGCAAGTCGTTCATCAACTGTTCGAAGGGGGAGGCGCAACGGTTGTCCCTGCCGCCGGGACTGGCCGGACTGGACTGGTCCGAAGTGGACTTCCTCGGCTGGCGCGATCCGAAGGCCGCCCAGAACGCCTATCTCGTGGCGCCGTACGGGGAGAACGTGGTGGGCGTCGCGTTGCGGGCGGCGGCCAAGCACCGCAGCTCGCTGAAGTCCTCGCTGTGCGCGTTCTGCGGAACGATCCACGCGGCGACGGACGTGTCGCTGTTCGCGGCCCGGCGGGTCGGCGCGGCGGGGAAGCAGGGCAACACCGTCGGCACCTACGCGTGCGCCGACCTGGCATGCGGGCAGTACCTGCGGGGCAAACGCCGCCCGGCGGTGCACAACCCGGTGGACCGGGCGCCGCTGGAGCAGCGGGTGGAGCGGATGCTGGCGAACGTCGCCCGCTTCCTGGACGAGGTGACGACGGACAACGTGACCTGAGGCAGCCGAAACACGGTGCCGGAGGGGCGAACACGCTGGTGAGCGCGGTGCTCGCCCCTCCGGCGCGTCAGCTCACGATCGGCAGCGACAGTGGTCGCCGGACGGCCTGGGCCACTCCGTCGGACGCCAGGGCCGCTGCCACGCGCTCCGGGGACGGGCGGCCGTACGTCGTGGTGCGCTGGACCAGCGGGCGGCCGATCGGGGCGACCATGGCCGCCAGCTCGCTGATCGTCTTGTACGAGCCGTTGTCCGCGCCCGCCATGCGGCTGATCGTCTCCTCCATCAGCGTCCCGCCGAGGTCGTTCACGCCGCCGTTCAGCACGTCCCGGCAGGTGTCCTCGCCCAGCTTCACCCACGAGCACTGGATGTTGTCGATCAACCCGTGCAGCAGGATCCGCGCCAGCGCGTGCACCGCCCGGTTCTCGCGCTTCGTCGGGCCCGGGCGGGACAGCCCGGCCAGGTAGATCGGCGCGTTCTGGTGGATGAACGGCAGCAGCACGAACTCGGTGAACCCGCGCCGCCCGGTCTTCTCCAGCGCCCGCCGCTGCAGGTCGGCGATCAGCTTGATGTGCCCGACCCAGTGCGCGGGCGTGTCGACGTGCCCGTACATCATCGTCGACGTCGTCGGGATGCCCAGCTCGTGCGCCGTGGACACCACCTCGATCCAGCTCGACGCCGGCAGCTTGCCCTTCGTGAGCACCCACCGCACGTCGTCGTCCAGGATCTCCGCCGCCGTGCCCGGCAGCGAGTCCACACCGGACTCGTGCGCGCGCGTCAGCCAGTCCCGGATGGACAGGTTCGTCCGGGACGCGCCGTTGACGACCTCCATCGGGCTGTAGGAGTGCAGGTGGATGTCCGGCTGCCGCCGCTTCACCTCGGCCGCCAGGTCGAAGTACGCCGTGCCGGGCATGTCCGGGTGGATGCCGCCCTGCATGCAGATCTCCGTCGCCCCGGCCTCCCACGCCTGGTCGACCCGATCCCCGACCTGCGACAGCGACAACGTGTAGGCGTCGGCGTCCGTGCGGCGCTGCGCGAACGCGCAGAACCGGCAGCCGGTGTAGCAGACGTTGGTGAAGTTGATGTTGCGCGTGACGACGAACGTCACGTCGTCGCCGTTGACGTCCCGGCGCAACCCGTCGGCCAGCGACGTCAGCGCCTCCAGCTCGGCGCCGTCCGCGTGCAGCAGCGCCAACGCGTCCTGATCGGACAGTCCCGCGGGGTCGCGTTCCGCGCGGCGCAGGGCTTCCGCTATGTCGGTGTCCATCCGGCGCGGCGCGGACGGAACCTGCGACGCGAGTTCCCGCCAGTCGCCGTACACCGAGTCGAAGTCGCTGCGCCGGTCCTCGGTGCGGCCGGTGGTGTCGACCTCGACGTGCAGGTCCGTGCGCCCGGTGCCGGCCTGGTCCTGCCAGCCGCCGTCCGGCTCCTGCCACGGGCGGCCCTCGAGCACCGCGTCCTCGCGCGCCAGGCCGGTCGCCGGGTCGGCCAGCGCGGCGACGTGCCCGGCCAGGCGCGGGTCCAGCCACGGCTCGCCGGCGAGCAGGTACTCGGGGTAGATCGTCAGCCGCTCGCGCAGCGTGTAGCCGGCCTTCTCGGTCTGCCGCGCCAGCTCGTCGATCTGCGGCCACGCGCGCTCGGGGTTGACGTGGTCGGGCGTGAGCGGGGAAACCCCGCCCCAGTCGTCGATCCCGGCGCGCACCATGAGGTCGTACTGGCTGCCGATCAGGTTCGGCGGCGCCTGGATGCGCATCTTCGGGCCGAACACCAGCCGCGCGACGGCGATCGTCGCGGCCAGCTCCTGCAGGTCGGCGTCCGGCGTGGCACGCATCTTCGTGTCCGGCTTGGCGCGGAAGTTCTGCACGATGACTTCCTGAATGCCGCCGTACTGGCGGGCCACCTTGCGGATGGCGAACAGGGCGTCCGCGCGCTCTTCGTAGTTCTCGCCGATGCCGATCAGGATGCCGGTGGTGAACGGCACGGACGTCCGCCCGGCGTCCTCCAGCACCCGCAGCCGCACGGCGGGGTCCTTGTCCGGCGAGCCGTAGTGCGGGCCGCCGCGCTCGCTCCACAGCCGGGTCGCGGTGGTCTCCAGCATCATGCCCATCGACGGCGCGACCGGCTTGAGGCGCTGCAGGTCCTGCCAGGTCAGCACGCCCGGGTTGAGGTGCGGCAGCAGACCGGTCTGCTCCAGCACCAGGATCGCCATCGCACGGACGTAGGACAGCGTGTCGTCGTAGCCGTGCGCGTCGAGCCACTCACGGGCCTGCTTCCAGCGGTCCTCGGGGCGGTCGCCGAGGGTGAACAGGGCTTCCTTACAGCCCATCGCCGCGCCCTGCCGGGCGATCTCCAGCACCTCGTCCGGCGACAGGAACGGGGCGTCCAGTTTGCCCGGAACCGTCGCGAAAGTGCAGTATCCGCAGCGGTCGCGGCACAGCCGGGTCAGCGGGATGAACACCTTGCGGCTGTAGGTGATGACGCCGGCGCGGCCGGCTTCGGCCAGTCCGGCGTCGCGGATGCGGGAGGCGTGCTCGGACAGCGTTTCGAGGTCTTCGTCGCGCGCGTGCAACAGCACGGTCGCCTCGGTGATGTCGAGGGTCTTGCCGTCGCGGGCGCGGGCCAGCGCGCGGCGCATCGCGGAGGCGGTGGGAGCGGTTGCCATACCCGAAACGCTAGGACCGGCCTGGTCGGCGGTGCCAGGACCAGGCCGCGCAAGATCGGCCACACCGGTCGGCGGCACCCCTGTTTCCGCTGCTCACCGTGGCCGTCGTCATTGCGCCGGGGGACGGGCAGGCGTATTACCTAAAGTGTGGCTTCGGTGATCGGCAAGCGGGTCGGCGGCAGGACCTACTACTACCTCGCGCACACCGGGCGGGTGAACGGCGCGCCGCGGATCACGTCGCAGCGTTATCTCGGCACCGCGGAGGACATCGCCGCGGCTCTGGACGGCGCGGCCGGTTCCCCCGACGGTACGCGCCACCTGGCGTTCGGTGACGTCGCCGCGGTGTGGTCCACCCTGGAGCGGCTCCAGGTGCGTCCGGCCATCGACGCGGTCCTGGGATCGCGCAAGGCGAAAGTTTCGATCGGGACGTACTTCGCGTTGTCCGTGCTGCACCGCGCGACCGCGCCGGGCACGGATCTGGCGCAGTGGTGGGCGGAGAGCGCGGCGAGCCGGTTCGTGCGGCCGCGGATCGCGGCGGCCGCGGTGCGCGACGACGAGTTCTGGCGCGCGATGCGGCGGTTGACGCGGCCGCAGCTGGTGCGGATCGAGGAGGCGGTGTCGGCACGGGTGCGGGACCACCTCGGCGAGCCGATCCTGCTCGCGGTGGACGTGCCGAACTTCGCGACCTACGCCGAATCGGAGACCGCGGCGGCGTCCCCGGTCGGATTGAGCACGGTGGTCACCCGGGACGGTTCGATCCCGGTCGCGTCGGCGGTGTACCCGCGGGAGGGCGCGGTCCCGTTCGGGCTCGCGGCGGACCGGCTCGCCGCGCGCGTGGCCGGGCCGGTGACGCTGGTGTTCGAGACGGGCCAGCACGCGCAGCTCGACCTCGACGACGGCAGGCACTTCGTCGGCGCGTTGCCGCTGGGGGACCACCCCGAGCTGCTGACGCGGCCGGCGTCGGCGCGGCGATCGGTCGACCCGGACCGCTTCGCCGGAGTGACGGCGCTCGACACGCACGCGGTGGTGTCCGGCGCGACGCGGCGGGTGGTGCTCACGCACTCGGCGAAGCTGCACGCGGCGCAGGCGCGCGGGTTCGCGCAGGCGCTGAGCAGCGCGACGCGGCAGCTCGACGGCTTGGCCCTGGCGCTGGCGGCCGGCACCAACCGGCGGCCACGCGAACAGGTGCTGACGGAGATCGCGCGGATCACGCGGGTGCGGTGGGTCGACCGCGTGCTGTCCACCCGGCTGACCGGGACGCGCCCGGCCGAGCTGCGGCTCGAGTGGCGAGTCGACGAGAACGCCCGGTCGCGCCTGGACGAGGAGTACTTCGGCAAGCAGCTGCTGGTGACCGACCACGACTGGCCGGTCGCCGACGTCATCACCGCCTACCGCGCGCGCTACCACCTGGACTCGACGTTCCGGCAGCTCAACGGCCCGTTCGTGGCGGCGTCCGCACCGCGGCGGCACTGGACCGAACACCGGATCGCGGTGCATTCGCTGGTGAGCGTGCTGGCGACGGCGGTGACGCACGTGATGCGGCAGGAAGCCGACCGGGCCGGGCTGGACCTGTCGGTGCGGGAGCTGCTGGACCTGCTGTCACGCATCGGCGAGACGGTGCTGCGCTACCCGTCGACCGGCGGCCGCCCGCGCACCCGGCGGCTGCTGACCTGCCGCGACGCCGTGCAGCAGAAGCTGTTCGACCTGTTCGGGCTGGACGCCTACGCGCCCTGAACGTGGGACTCGCGGGCGGGAGTGTGGGACTCGCGGGCGGGTGTCACTCCTCGGTCAGCAGGTTCTTCGCGCGCACCGCGGGCAGCGACAGCGAGCGGTAGCCGGCCTCGTCGAACAGCACGGTGACCTTGTCGGCCTCCCGGCGGACGACCTGGCCCGAGCCCCACTCCGCGTGGCGGACCGGGGTGCCCGGCTGGAACTCGCCGTCGGACGGGGCCTGCGCGGCGGCCGTGCCCGCGTCGCAGGTGTCGCAGAAGCCGCACGGCTCGTCCAGCGCCTCGCCGAAGTAGCCGAGCAGGAACTGGCGGCGGCACGCCGACGTCTCGGCGTACTCCCGCATCACCTCGACGCGGGACCGGTCGAGCTTCCTGCGCTGCGCGGCCACCTCGGCGGCGCGCTCGGTGGCCTCCGCCGGATCGCCGCCGGTGTACCGGAAGCCCGCGCCGGTGTCCTCCACCAACCCGGCCTGGTCCAGCAGGTTCAGGTTGTTCATGACGCGGCGGTGCGACAGGTCGAGGTCGTGCGGGTCGTCGTGGTCGCGCAACGCCTCCGCGACTTCGCGGGTGCCCTCGTCGTCGAAGCGCCGCGAGGTGAGGAACTTCTGCAGGCCCAGGTCTTCGGACCGGTAGAACAGGAGCGCGTCGGCCCGCTCGCCGTCCCGGCCGGCGCGGCCGATCTGCTGGTAGTAGGAGTCCACCGACTCCGGCACCGACGCGTGCACCACGAACCGCACGTCCGGCTTGTCGATGCCCATGCCGAACGCCGAGGTCGCCACCACCACGTCGGCCCGGCCGGCGAGGAAATCCTCGTGCACGCGTTTGCGGTCGGCCGCCGGCATCCCGGCGTGGAAGGCGACCGCGCCCAGTTCCCCGGCGTAGCGTTCGCTGTCCTTGCGGGTCGCGGCGTAGACGAGACCGGGCTTCGGGGCGTCGCGCACCCAGCGCAGGACGGCGGCCCGCTTGTCCTCCTCGGTGGTGGCGCGGTGCACCGCGAGGTAGAGGTTCGGCCGGTCGAATCCGGACACCACGCGCACCGGGTCGCGCAGGCCGAGGTGGGCGACGATGTCGTCGCGCACCGGCCCGCCGGCGGTCGCGGTCAGGGCCAGCACGCGCGGGTGCCCGAGGCGTTCGATGGCCTGCCCGAGGCGGAGGTAGTCCGGGCGGAAGTCGTGGCCCCAGGCGGACACGCAGTGCGCCTCGTCGACGACGAACAGGCTGGGCCGGATCTCGTCCAGCTGCTCCAGCACCTCGTCCTTGGCCAGCTGTTCCGGCGCGAGGAACAGGTACTCGGCGTCGCCGCGGGTGACCGCGTCCCACGCCTTGTTGGTGGTGCGGGCGGGCTGGGCGGAGTTGACCGCGACCGCGTCCGGGGCGTCGCTGTCCGCGATCTGCCCGACCTGGTCCCGCTGCAGCGCGGTCAGCGGCGACACGACGAGCGTCGGCCCGTCCAGCAGCAGCGCGGGGATCTGGTAGATCGCGGACTTGCCGGAGCCGGTGGGCATGACGGCGAGCACGTCACGGCCGTCGAGCAGGCCCTCCATCGCGGTCAGCTGGTCGTCGCGCAGCTCCGCCCAGCCGAAGGTGTCACGTGCGGTGCGGCGGAGTTCGTCGTGTCTGGACACCGGCGGGGTGTTCCCGCATGCGGGGTGCGGAAACACCGTAGGCTGCGGGCATGCTGGAGGGATACACGGCGCGGGACGACGCCGAGAACGCCGATGTGGCGCGGATCCGGGAGCTGCTGGCGAGCGTGGCGGACCCGTTCGCGCGGGACATTCCGTTGCACGTCACGGGTTCCGCGGTGATCGTCCACCCGCCGACGCGCCGGGTGCTGCTGCGCTGGCACGAGCGGCAGCAGGCGTGGCTGCAGGTCGGCGGGCACGGCGATCCGGGGGAGACGGACCCGCTGGACATCGCGCTGCGCGAAGGGCGGGAGGAAACCGGGCTGGCGGACCTGCGCCCGTGGCCGACGGCGGATCTGCTGCACGCGGTGGTCGTCCCGGTGCCGGCGAAGGGCGCCGAGCCCGCGCACGAGCACGCGGACCTGCGGTACGTGCTGGCGACCGGGCAGCCGGAAGCGGCGCGGCCGGAGAAACCGGACGCGCCGCTGAAGTGGCTCACCCTGGACGACGCGATCGACGCCGCGACGGAGGCCAACGTGCGGGAGACGCTGCGCCGCGTGCGCGAGCGGCTCTAGTGTCCTGAGTTATTAATTCGCGTGCAGTAGCGTGCGATGGAGTCAAGGATCTGGTCGGCGGTCTTGGTCCAGACGTAGGGCCGTGGTTCGTTGTTCCAGGTCTCGATCCATGCGCGGATGTCGCGATTGAGCGCGTGGACGCTGGTGTGGCTGCCGTGTTGGAGTTTTTTGGTCGTCAGCTCGGAAAACCAGCGTTCGACGAGGTTGAGCCAGGAACTCGAGGTCGGAGTGAAGTGCACGGTGAACCGCGGGTGAGCTGCCAGCCAGCGTTTGATCACCGGGGTCTTGTGGGTCGAGACGTTGTCCATAACCAGATGCACTGCCAGGTCCGCGGGTACTTCGTTGTCGATGGCGATCAAGAACTTCTTGAACTCGATCGCACGATGCCGCGCGTGCAGCCGGCCGATGACCTTGCCGGTGGCGATGTCCAGTGCGGCATACAGACTGGAGGTGCCGTGGCGGGTGTAGTCGTGCGTGGCACGCTGCGGCGTTCCCGGCATCATCGGCAGGATCGGGGCGGTGCGGTTGAGCGCCTGGATCTGGGACTTCTCGTCCACGCACAGCACCACCGCCCGCTCCGGCGGCGCGAGGTAAAGCCCGACCACGTCCTTGACCTTGTCCACGAACAACGGATCCTTGGACAACTTCCACGCCTCACGGCGATGCGGCTGCAGACCGAACGCATTCCAGATCCGGGTCACCGCGGTCTGGGTCAACCCGGACTCCGCAGCCATCGACCGGGTCGACCAGTGCGTCGCATTCGCCGGCGTGGACTCCAGCGTCTTGGTGATCACCGCCTCGACCTGCTCGTCGGTGATCGTGCGCGGGCGCCCCGGACGTGGCTCGTCGACCAGGCCGTCCAGTCGTTGGGCCACGAACCGGGAACGCCATTTCGCGACCATCGCGCGCCCGACGCCCAACTCCGCGGCGATCTCGCTGTTCGAGCCGCCCTCGGCGCACCGCAGCACGATCCGCGACCGCAACGCCAACGCCTGAGCCGTCTTCCGCCGCTGCACCCAGTTCCGCAACGTCTGTGCCTCATCAACGGACAAGGCCAACTCAGGCAGCTTCGGATTCGGCATGCCGCACCCTACAGCTGAACTCGAATTAACGACTCAGGACACTAGGGGGCGGCACGGGGTGGCGGCGCTCCCCGCGCCGCCACCCGCGGAACGCGCACGTGGCCGGCGCCGGAAGCCCCTAGCGGCGGCCGCGGTGGGGGGTCTGGTCCGCGACGCCGTGGCGCAGCGGCGTGTTCGGCTCGGCCGCCGTCTGCCGGCTCGCCGGGGAGCCGCCCGCGTGGCCGCTCACCTCGGGGATCTCGGTGTGCTCGCCGTGCGAGGGCTCGGCGCCCTCGTGCAGCTGCTGCTTGCGCACGCGCATCAGCTCCAGCACCGGCAGCCGGTTGGCGTGCTTGAGCTCGTAGGACATCAGCTGGTCGAGCTGCTCCTCGTCGAGCGACCGGATCCGGTGCTGCAGCGAGGCCAGGGGCAGCTCGTCGTATTCGGGCAGCGGTAGTTCGGACATGTGCCAAGACCTACCCCCGCGACGGCCGGGCAAACGGGACGCCTGCCTCTCCGGACCGGATCCGGCCGCGCTGGTCCGGTGCGTCAAGCTGACCGCCGTCTGCGCCGACATCTGCGCCGCGACCGCCCGCGTGCTGTCCCGGCGCGGCGACCCGGCCGGGATCGCCTCCGAGCTGCTCGCCCTGTGCGAGAAGGCCTGCCGGGCGTGCGCCGAGGAGTGCGAGAAGCACGCCGGGCACCACGAGCACTGCGCGGTCTGCGCCGAGGCCTGCCGCAGCTGCGAGGACGCCTGTCAGCAGCTCCGCCAGCACCTACGCTGACAGCCACACCGCGCAGTCGGGGGCCAGGTCCTCCGCCGGGTCACCGCTGGCCAGCAGGATCTTCCGGTGCGGCGGCAGCGCCACGGGCACCGCACCGAGGTTCACCACGCACACCACCCCCGGCTCGCGGCGGAAGGCCAGCACGTCCAGCGCACTGTCCAACCACGACAGTGCCCCGTCACCGAAAGCCGGGTGCTCCTTGCGGATCCGCAGCGCGTCCCGGTACAGGCACAGCATCGAAGACGGATCGTTCTCCTGCGCGGCCACGGTTTTCGCCGCCCAGTGGGCCGGCTGCGGCAGCCACGGCGTGCCGCTGGAGAACCCGAACGGCGGCTCCGCGCCAGACCAGGGCAGCGGCACCCGGCACCCGTCGCGGCCGCGTTTGGTGTGCCCGGACCGCTCCCACGTCGGGTCCCGCAGCACCTCCTCGGGCAGGTCCTCGACCTCCTCCAGGCCCAGCTCCTCGCCCTGGTACAGGTACGCCCCGCCGGGCAGCGCGAGCATCATCAACAGTGCCGCCCGCGCCCGCGGCAACCCGCCGCGGTACCGCGTGACGTGCCGTTTCACGTCGTGGTTGGACAACACCCAGGTCGCCGGCGCACCCACGGCGGCGAGCTCGCCGATGCTGGAGTCGATCACCGACCGCAGCCGGCCCGCGTCCCACGGGCAGCGCAGGAAGTCGAAGTTGAACGCGGTGTGCAGCTCGTCCGGCCGCACGTACCGGGCCAGCCGCCGCGGGCTGTCCACCCACGCCTCGGCCACGAAGATCCGGTCGTCGCCGTAGTGGCGGGCCAGCTCGCGCCAGGACCGGAAGATCTCGTGCACGCCGGGCCGGTCCCAGTGCGGGTGGTCGCTGCGGTCCGGCGGCTCCACCAGGCCCTCGTGGTCCAGGCCGAGATCGGGCAGCGCCGGGTCCTTGACCAGGCCGTGGGCCACGTCGATGCGGAACCCGTCCACCCCGCGGTCGAGCCAGAACCGCAGCACGTCCAGGAACTCGGCGCGCACCTCCGGGTGGTCCCAGTTCAGGTCCGGTTGCGAGGCGTCGAACAGGTGCAGGTACCACTGGCCGTCGTCGACCCGGCTCCACGCCGGGCCGCCGAAGACGCTGCGCCAGTCGTTCGGCTCGTCGCGGAAGACGTACCGCTCCCGCTCGGGCGAACCACGCCCGGCGGCCACCGCGGCCCGGAACCACGGATGCGCCGAGCTGGTGTGGTTGGGCACGATGTCGACGATGATCCGCAACCCGTGCCGGTGCGCCTCACCGATCAGCGCTTCGGCGTCGGCGAGCGTGCCGAACACCGGGTCGATGTCGCGGTAGTCGGCCACGTCGTAGCCGCCGTCGGCCATCGGGGACGGGTACCACGGCGTGATCCACAGCGCGTCCACGCCGAGACCGGCCAGGTAGGGGAGTTTCGCGCGGATGCCGGCCAGGTCCCCGACACCGTCGCCGTTGCCGTCGGCGAAGCTGCGGATGTAGACCTGGTAGATGACGGCGTCCCGCCACCACGCGCCGCTCACGTGCGCGGCAGGTCGTGGGCCCAGGACACCAGGTGGATCAGCGCGTCGATCTGCCCGCACGGATCCGGGTCCCCGGCGATGAACTCCAGCTGCGCGTCCACCCCGTCGGTGTCGTGGTTGAGCTCGGCGAGGACGGCGCGCAGCACGGCCCGCAGCGGTGGCTGCAGCTCGTCGATCGGCACGCCCGCGTCGCCCTCGTCGGACAGCTCGACGGTGAACAGGTCGGCGCCCTCCGGTGCCGCGCGGGCCCGCACCTCGCGGGCGATCACGGTGACCAGCTCGGCGCACAGCGGCCGGAGCAGACCCGCCTCCGGTGCGTCGGCGCCGATCATCCTGGGCAGCGCGCGGGACACCGCGGTCAGGTCCTGCCTGCCGAGATCGTCCACGAGACGGCCGGCCAGGCGCCGGACGTCCCGCTGGGTGTTTTCGTGGCTCATCGCTGATCGGATTCCCGTGCTCGCGCGTGCCGAAACTCACGGCCAGCGCTGCGTCGCCGGGCGGCCCAGCGGCGGACTGGACGGGCTCCGCGTGACCGCGACGTCCGCGCCGCCGTGCCAGTCCACGCCCAGACCGCGGAGCGTCACCGCGCGGCTGATGTCGGACGGCGACACGATCCCGACGAGCCGGTCGGCGTCGAACACCAGCGCCCGGCCGTCGGCGCACCCGGACATCCGGGCCAGCAGCGCGAGCAACGGCTCGTCCGGGGTGGCGCGCGGGATTTCCGTTGGCGGGCAGGCGATTTCGCCGAGCAGGGTGTTGGGGCGCTGCTCCGGCGGCACGGCCCGCATGCGGGTCAGCGTGACCAGCCCGGCGAACCGGCCGACCGGGTCGACGAGCGGATAGGCCGAATGCTGGCGCAGCATGGCGTGGTCGCGGAGGAAGGTCGCCACAGTGGTCGCGGCGGGCGCGGTGGCCGGGCGCATCGTCATCACGTCGCGCACCCGCATGGCGGCCAGGCTGGTGCCCAGTTCGGCGTCGCGTTCCTCGGCCAGTGCCAGGTGGACGATGAACAGGCCGACCAACAACGGCCACACGCCGAGCCCGATCGGCCCGCGCAGCAGGGTGAGCACGCCGAACGCGCACACGACGAAGCCGAGGACGCGGGCCGCCCGGGCACTGCCGAGCGTCGCGCGGTGCCGGTCGCTCCACGCGCCCCACAGGATCGAGCGCAGCACGCGGCCGCCGTCCAGCGGCGCCACCGGGATCAGGTTGAACACACCCAGAACCAGGTTGAGCACCGCGAGGTAGCCGAGCACCGCGCCGGACAGCGAGTTGCCCATCGGGGAGGTCATCCAGGTGGCGAAACCGAAGATCGCGGCGAGCAGCAGGCTCATCAACGGCCCGGCGAACGCGACGCGGAACTCCACCCCGGGCGAGCGCGGTTCGCCACGCAGCCGGGTGACCCCGCCGAGCAGCCACAGGGTCACCTCGCGGACCTCCAGGCCGGACCGGCGCGCGACCAGGGCGTGCGGGAGTTCGTGCGCGCACAGCGACACCACGAACAGCGCCGCCGTGATCAGGCTCGCCACGCCGTAGGCGAACACCCCCTGCCCGGGGGCGAGCGGCGCCCACTGCGTGAACGAGAGCGCGGCGACCAGCACCGCGGCCATGCCGAAGACGCTCCAATGCAGACCCACCCGGATGCCTTCGAACCGGCCCAGCCACACGGTCGACGCCATCGCACCTCTCCCCTCTCGTCCGAATCCCCCGCAACCACCTACCCGCACCGAACCGTTACTGAACGTTTCGGCCGACACGGTTTGGTTTCGGCGGTGACCGGGAAGGCTGAAGCACTACGACCGGCGTGAGACAGGGGACCGGCGAACATGGACGTGTCACGGAACAGTGAGGTGACGGCCAGCTGCGGTGGGCTGGCGGAACAGGCCCAGCTGGCGACGCGCGGGTTGTACCACCGCGCCTCCGGTGTCGGCGGCGACACCGGGATCGACGGGGCCGCGGAGATCTACCGGGTGCTCGGATCGCTGAAGTTGCTCTCGCAGAACGTCGCCCGGAGCCTGCCCGAACTGGGCACGTGGCTGGAACGGCAGCTGTGGCTGGGCAATCTGGACGTGCCGGGTGATCAGGGCGGCTACGAAACGCTGATCACCTCGGTGTTCGACGCCACGGCCGCGCTGGCCAGGGCGCAGGAGGTCACGGTGCGGCTGTGCCAGGAGCTGGCCACCGCCCAGGCCGCCGCGAAGGAGCTTTCGTATTGACCCCGCGCGCGGACGCCATCGGCCTGGGCCGGGTGGAGGACCTCGACCCGCTGATCGACCGCATCGGTGACGCCCGGTACGCGCTGCTGGAGGAGGCTTCGCACGGCACGGCGGACTTCTACCGCTGGCGCGCGGAGATCACCAAGCGGCTGATCGTCGAGCGGGGGTTCTCGTTCGTCGCCGTCGAGGGCGACTGGCCGGACTGCCACCGCCTGCACTGCTGCGTGGCGGGCGGGCGCGGGGATCCGGAGGCGGTGCTGTCCGGTTTCGACCGGTGGCCGCGGTGGATGTGGGCCAACGACGACGTCGTGGAGTTCGCCCGGTGGCTGACGGCGTACAACGCGGCGCGGTTCGGCGACCGGCCGGTGGGGTTCCACGGCCTGGACGTCTACAGCCTGTGGGACTCGCTGCGGGAGATCCTGGGGTACCTGCGCGAGCACCAGCCGGGCCAGGTGGAGACGGCGTTGTCGGCGATGCGGTGCTTCGAGCCGTTCGCCGAGGACCCGCACGACTACGCGTATTCCACGCGGCTGGTGCCGGAGAACTGCGAGCGGGACGTGCTGCGGCTGCTCGCGTCGATGCGGGAGACGGATGAGGTGCCTGGTCTGGACCCCGCGTTCGTGGCGCGGCAGAACGCGGAGATCGTCGCCGGGGCCGAGCGGTACTACCGGACGATGGTCCGCGGTGACGTGGAATCGTGGAACCTGCGGGACGAGCACATGACCGACACGCTCGACCGGCTGACGCAGGCGTACGGCCCCTCGGCGAAAGCCGTGGTGTGGGCGCACAACACGCACATCGGCGACGCGCGGGCGACGGACATGGCCGCGGCGGGGATGCTCAACGTCGGGCAGCTGGTGCGGGAGCGTCACCCGGAGGAGTCGTTCGCGGTGGGCTTCGGCACGCACCGGGGCACCGTGATGGCGGGTTCGCACTGGGGCGCGCCGCCGGAGACATGCCGGTGCCGCCCGCGCGGGAGGACAGCGTCGAGTCACTGCTCCACGAGGCCGTGCCTGATGCCGACTCACTGTTCTTACTTGAGGAAGCCGGCGAGTGGACGCGGCAGGTGCGTGGCCACCGGGCCATCGGCGTGGTGTACGACCCGACGAGAGAAAAGCTCGGAAACTACGTCCCCACCAGGCTGGACCGCCGCTACGACGCATTCCTGTTCTGCGACTTCTCCAGTGCGGTGGTACCACTACACGCACCAATCGGAGCCACCTGACAACGACACCGCCACCCGGCAACGCAAGCAACAACCCCCCGAGCCACCCCTCTCCCGCAACCCGATCCCCAGCCAAATCGGTTGCCGAGCAGCGAGGTCAAGGTACTCTTTCCCGCCTTGACGCCGCTTCTCGGCAACCGAACACTGAAAGATCGGGTTCGGGAGGGCACCAATCCGGGCGTAGCGAAGCGAAGCCGGCGCTCTTCAGCCACCCGCGTAGCGGCTACGCCTACGGCCGCCGCGGCTCAGGCAACTCCGGCAGAGGCGTGTGCGTCCGGCAGTTGGTGCAGACCAGCAAGGTCGCCAACGGCTCATCGGCCTCGTTGACGAGCTTGGCGATCCGCAGCGCGGAGTAACCGCATTCCTCGCACGGCACCGGGGGTGCGGCGCGGTCCGGGGCGATCAGTATTCGGGTGGCCGGTCGGGGCTGGCTGAGGGTCATGACTGCTTCCGCGACTCGAGGATGCCGGGGTTCAGCCGGGGTCGGCCCCCGGCGTGTTCGGTGGTGCTCGCCGCTGCCGCGACCGCCGCCCGTGCGGCGGTGCGCAGGTCCTGACCGCGCGCGAGCGCGCAGGTCAGGGTCGCGACCAGGGCATCTCCCGCACCGGTGGTGTCGACGACGTGCGCGTCGCCGTGCGGGTGGAACTCGTAGCCGGCCCGGCTGACGAACACGTTGCCGTGGCCGGCGACTTCCAGTACCGCCAGATCGAGCCCGTGCGCGAGCAGCATCACGCCCGCCTTGACCCCTTCGGCCACGTCCGCCACGGGCCGTCCGGTGAGGATTTCCGCTTCCCTGGCGTCGGCGCGCAGGATGTCCGCGCACGCCAGCAGGTCCCGGTCCGCCGGGACCCCGTCGAGGACCACCCGGGCGCCGCCCTCGCGGGCGAGGCGGGCGGCGGTCATCGCGGTGCGGGCCGGCTGCTGCAGCTGGAGGATGACCGACGGCGCGTCCCGCAGCAGTCCCGCCGCGGCGAGCACGTCGTGTTCGGCGACGAGGACGTCCTCGGGGACGTCCTCCAGGTAGCGCCACTGGCCGTGGTCGTCGACGACGTTGACGATGAGGGCCGAGCGGGCGTGCTCGCGGACGACGCAGTGGGAGACGTCGATGCGGTCGGCCGCGGCGTGGGTCAGCAGGTCGTGCCCGGCGCGGTCGTCGCCGACCACCGAGAGCAACGCGACCGGCACGCCGAGCTGGGCGACGCCGACGGCCTGGTTCGCGCCCTTTCCGCCGAGCACCTCGTCGCGTGAGCGCACCGCCGCCGACTCGCCGGCCG
Source organism: Amycolatopsis thermalba (assembly GCF_023376025.1). NCBI lineage: Bacteria > Bacillati > Actinomycetota > Actinomycetes > Pseudonocardiales > Pseudonocardiaceae > Amycolatopsis > Amycolatopsis thermalba. The sequence continues at coordinate 6,400,923 of NZ_CP091196.1, read as the reverse complement.
CCGGGGCGTCCGCCACGCGCAGGACGAGGTCACGAGCGATCTGCCCGACCACGACCACCTCTGGTCTCACGGCCGGAGCAGTACCCGATCCCGATTCGCACTAACCGACACGAACGGGCGGAATCCGTTCGCGGCTGCGCTGTCCGCCGGTCAGGGGGCGACGGCGACCTCTCCGGTGAGAGCGCCTTCCAGCTGCTGGGTCGCCGGTTCGTCCTCGGGCCGCGCGTGCCTGCTGCGGGCCACGTGCCGGGCTTCGGTGACGAGGGCCGGACCGCCCCACTTCAGGTCCGTGCCGGCGTCGTCGATGCGGTGCCTGCCCATGGTGTCCCTCCCCGGATCCAACCCTGCCGCCGGAATACCCCCGGGCCGTTCCGCATACACCTCCCCCGGACGGGTGGGTCAGCGGCGGCGTTTCCGCACCGTGGCGGCGAACGTGGCGGCGGTGACGAACCCGTAGGCCACGTGCGGGACCAGGTCGCTGATCCAGTCGGCGACGCTCCAGCGGCGCGGGTCGGTGATGCGCAGGACGGTCATCGGCCCGTTCGCGGCGACCAGCGCGGCTCCGCTCGCCGCGAGGCCGCCGCGGAGCACGTCCGGCCGCCAGCCCGCGCCGTGCGCCGCGCCGTAGGCCGCGCCGACCGCGGTCCCGGTGACCAGCCCGAGCAGCGCCCCGAGACCGGTTTCCCTGGCCTGCTTGCGCTCCTCGTCGCCGGGGATCCCGGCCCCGAGGGTGCGCGCGATCTTCTCGACCGCCTCTTCCGGCAGCGAGCTCGCCGGGCGCCCGCGGACGGCCATGTCGACGTAGGTCGCGGCGTTGAGCGCGGTGGCCCCGGCCGCCCCGGCGGCGGCGCCCCGCAGGATCGAACTCAGCATTCCGGCCGGATACCCCCGGGGCGAGCGGGCAACCTCTAGGATCGGGGCATGTCCCGGCCCATGACCTTCACCGAGCGTGCCCGCCGGGAGCAGATCATCGAGTGCACCATCGACCTGATCTCCAGCAAGGGCTACCGCGGCACGTCACTGTCCGCGATCGCCGAGGCGGCCGGCATCTCCAAGGCCGCGGTGCTGTACCACTTCTCGTCGAAGGAGAACCTCGCGCAGGCGGCGCTGGAGCAGGTGTTCCGGCAGTTCGGCGACTACGTGCGGGACCGGGTGGACGGGCAGCCGGACGCGCGGTCCGCGGTCACGGCCTACGTGCGGGCGATGATCGGGTACCAGTCGGCGCACCGGCGGCACGTCCGGCTCATCACCGAGGTGCTGCTGGACGACGCGAACGGGACGAGGCTCAAGGCGCCCGGCTCGCACGACGCCGGCGGCCGCTGGCAGGTGCTGGCCGGCCTGCTGGAGGACGGGCAGCGCGCCGGGGAGCTGCGCGAGTTCGACACTCGGACGGTCGCGCTGGCGATCGGCGGCGCGATCGACGGCGTGGTGTCGCACTGGCTCGCGCACCCCGAGCTGGACCTGGACGCGGCGGCCGACGAGCTGGAGCGATTCGTCCTGGCGGCGATCTCCTAGCCGGGGGCGCATTCGCCTACCTCGCCGGAAGGTCCTTTCACACCAGTGCGGGAACCAGCGCCGCGCGAAGGCGGTGGCGCGGCCGTAGGCGATCAGGGATCGTGTTGGCCCGGCTCGATCAGTTGCTGGACCGGTTTGCGCGCGCGGGGTGCGGTAGGGCGGGCGTAGCAGCCGCACCCCGCGGTCGGGAAGGCAGGCCGCCTCCGCGCAGGCCCGGCAGCTAGGTGTTGTGACCTGGCACGTTGTGGAGGGTCAGGGCGGTCGGGTGATGGGTGGGTGGCCTGTTAGGGCGGAGTGTGCGCGTTCAGTGTTGTAGTGCTGGATCCAGGCGGGCAAGGGTGCCGGGCGGTGGGTGTGGGAGGTCCGGGGCTGGGCGTGGGCGAATTCGGTGAGCAGGGTGCGGTTGGAGCGTTCGGCTGTGCCGTTGGTCCAGGGGCAGCCGGTTTGATGTAGCGGCGGCGCAGCCCGAGGGCGGTGCAGACCGCGGCCCAGCAGGTGCCTCGGCGATAGGCCAGGGCGTTGTCGGTCGGGATTCGCAGCACGGTGATGCCGTGGTGGCGGAACCAGGCCACGGCGCGGTGCAGGAAGGCGGCGGCGGCGGTGTCGCGTTCGTCGGGCAGGGCTTCGACGTAGGCCAGGCGGGTGTGGTCGTCGAGGGCGACGTGCAGGTAGTCGTAGCCGATACCGCGGCCGCGGACCTGCTCGCTGCGGCCGTGCACCCGCCAGCCGCCGCCGTCAGGCACTCGCCCGAGTTTCTTGATGTCGATGTGCAGCAGCTCGCCCGGGGAACGGCGTTCGTAGCGGATGCACGAATGCCGCCGCCGCACCGGCATCCCGGTGATCGGGTCGAGCGTGGACAGGGGTGGCGCCTGGTGCCGGCGCAGGACACGACCGACGGTGGAGGCCACCAGCCCGAGCTGCCCAGCGAGGAACACCGCACCCCGATGGCACTGCTGACGCAACGCCAGGATCGCGGCTTCGGTACAGGCAGGCGGGTGGGGCTGTGATGTGGGCGGGAGGAACGGTCAGCCAACGCTGCACGATCAACTGCCGGGCATGCACCGTGGTGCGTGCGTCAGCGTGACCCATCGAGGACCTCCAGGGCTGGTAGTGGATGCGTCACAACACCCACTCCGCCCCGAGGCCCTCCCCACAATCAACCCAACACGCCGTCCACAACCTCACAAGCCACAACACCTAGCGCCGCGCGAAGGCGGGTGCGCGTTCCGGGCGCACGCCGATCCCGCCGAGGTAGGCGGCCACCACCGCGAGCGCCGGGATCCGTTGTACCGCGCGCAGCGGCGGCGGCACGCGGGTCAGGGTGCCGTCGAGCGCGGGCTTGAGCAGCATCTCGTGCTCGCCCAGCTGCGCCCGCTGCGCCACCCGCGTCGGGAACTCGCGTCGCTTTTGGACCTTCGCCAGGTCCTGTGTGGACACCCGGCCGGCAGACAGCGGCCCGGCCAGGATCCGGGCGGCCGCGACGGCGTCCTGGATCGCGAGGTTCACCCCGACCCCACCCACCGGCGACATGGTGTGGGCGGCGTCGCCCAGGCACAGCAGGCCGTCGACGTACCACTGCGGCAGCCGGCCCATCGACGTCTCGAGCAGCTTCACGTCGTCCCACGACCGGATGTCGGCCAGCACCTCGGCGTCCCAGCCGAACAGTTCGGCGAGCCGTCCGCGGAACCACTCCAGGCCACGGGCGCGCAGCTGGGCGTCCTCGCCCTTGCGGATCAGGTACGAGGTCTGGTGGTACTCGCCGCGGTCCATCGTCACCGCGACCTGCCCGTTCCCGAACACCCCGAACACCCGGCCGTCGCGCTCTTCGTGCGGTGGCGCGGGAATCCGCACCTGCCACACGTCCATCGGCAGGGGGAATTCGAGTGGTCGCAGCCCGGCCTCCCGGCGCACCAGGGAATCCCGGCCGTCGCACGCGACCACCAGGTCCGCGGACAGCTCACCCTCGCCGTCGGCGTCCCGGTAGGTCACGCCGGTCACCCGGCCGTTCGTCCGGCGCAGACCGGTGACCTCGGTGTTCATGCGCAGGTCCAGCGGCTCGGCGGAGGCCAGCAGGTCCAGGAAGTCCCACTGGGGGACCATCCTGATGTGCTTGTGCCGGCCCGGCAGGCGGCCGAAGTTCGCCGCCACCACGGTTTCGCCGGCGACCCGCATCCGCATCTCGGTCAGTTCGGGGCCCGGCACCGCCGCGAACTTCTGGCCCAGGCCGAGCTCGTCCAACAGGCGCAGCGTCGACGGATGAACGGTGTCCCCGCGGAAGTCCCGCAGGAAATCCCCGTGCTTCTCCAGTACGGTCACCTTGACTCCGGCCCTGGCCAGCAGGACGCTGAGCATCATCCCGGCCGGGCCCCCGCCTACTACACAGCATGTCACGTGTTCCACAACGACCATGCTAACCGATCGGTCAGGGTGCTGACCGGCCGGTTAGGTGTGCCTGATCACGGAACGGGTAACTGTCCGATATGCCGACTACGTGAGGTGGCGATGCGACGCCTGAGCGTGGCACTGGTGGTGGACAACGAGGTGTTCGGCAGCGCGGAGGTCTACGTCCGGCGGCTGCTGCGGTTCCTGCCGCCGTGGGTGGCGCCGAGCATCGTCGTGGGCGACGGTCTCGCCGGCGCGTTCCCGGAGCGGGTGCCGAAGCAGATCGTGGCGCCGGCGGTGCGCAGCGTGTGGGCGCCGCAGATCGAGGACGCGCTGCGAGCGCTTTCGCCGGACGTCGTGCACGTCAACCTGGCCGACGCCGGGGCGAACCTGGCCGCGTTGCAGGCCGCGGAGGCCGTCGCGCCGACCGTGGCGACGCTGCACCGCACCGGCGGCGCGCCGGCGTCGAGCGCGGTCTGGGACTGCTACCGGCGGCTGGCCGGTGCGCTGGCGCCGTCGCGGATCGTCGAGGCGAGGCTGCGGGAGCTGGGCACGCCGGCCGAGCGGGTGACCCGCATCCGGCCGGGTGTGGAGGTGCCGCCGGAGCCGGTCGGCCCGTCGGACCGGACACCGGTGGTGATCGGCGCGATCGGCGGGGTGACGGGGCTGGACCTGCTGCCCGCGGTGGCGGCGCTGCGGCGGCGGGGGCGCGAGGTGCGGGTGCTGGTCGCCGGGGACGGGCGGGACCTGGCGGAGCGGGCGCGCGGGCTGCCGGTGCGCTTCCTGGGGCGGTTGCGCGATGTGAGCGCTTTCCTGCGCGGGCTGGACGTGTTCTGCCTGCCGTCGCGGCGGGACACGTTGTCGCTGGCGGTGCTGGAGGCGATGGCGCACGGGTTGCCCTGCGTGACGACGGCCGTCGGGGAGACGGTGGCGGAGCTGGCCGGCGCGGCGATGATCGTCCCACCCGGGGACGCGCGAGCCCTGGCGGACGCGCTGGACCGGGTGAGCACGGACGTGGCGCTGCGGCGGAAGCTGTCCCGCGCGGCCCGGGAGAAGGCCGTCGAGGACTTCGACGTGCGACGGATGGCCGCGGAGACGGCGGAGGCGCTGGCGGCCGCGCACGCGCTGAGCAGCCCCGCCCGCTGACCCGGGGTACCGGCGGACGGCCGGTGCGCTGAGCCCGTTCCCGGCCGGATGGCAGGCCGCGGCGGGGTGAACGGCGGCCCGGGGGCCTGCGGGTGAGCTACGCCTGGGGCTGTCGATGCGTGCGGGCGGGCCGCGGGTTGCGGCCAGGGGTAGTGCTGTCGGAACGAGCCACCGCCCGGGCGTTCGCTGACGTGCGCCCCAGCGCCCCGAGCCGGAGTGGGCGAGCGCGGGCCGTTCGGCGGGCTCATCGCCAGCGCGGCTGGCACACCGCGGGCCTGCAGATTCGCCGACCACTACCGCTCCCGCAACGCCAGCCTCGCTTCGCCCGGCGTGGACGGCTGCGCCTGCCCGCGCCGGTGCGGCCGGGCTCGCTGCGGCTGCGCGCCACCATCCTGTCGGCGCGGGCGTCGCACTCCAAGGCGGACCACGGGCTCGTCCACGCCGGGCGGGGCGGGCCGCGGGTTGCGGCCAGGGGTAGTGCTGTCGGAACGAGCCACCGCCCGGTCGTTCGCTGACGTGCCCCAGCGCTCCGGGCCGGAGTGGGCGAGCGCGGGGCCGTTCGGCGGGCTCATCGCCAGCGGCCGGCACACCGCGGGCCTGCAGATTCGCCGACCACTACCGCTCCCGCAACGCCAGCCTTGTCGGCGCGGGCGTCGCGCTCCAAGGCGGACCGCGGGCTCGTCCACACCCGCGGCGAGCTGCTCAACCAGGACGGCCAGGTCGTGCCGGGTCTCGTCGCGATGAATCTCGTCCGCCGCCGCGCGTGAACTGGTTTCGAAACGTTGCGGGGGGGCTATCCGGGGGTCACTTCGTCCCTAAGGAGTAGTCATGACCGGGCGTTCCGCAACCGCGACCACGGCTCGCAGGCCGGTGCAGGCCGCGGCCACCATCGTCGCCGCCGTGTTCCTGCTGGTCGGGATCCTCGGGTTCATCCCGGGCATCACGACGAACTACGGTGACCTCACCTTCGCCGGCCACCACTCCCGCGCGATGCTGCTGGGTGTCTTCGCGGTGTCCATCCTGCACAACCTCGTGCACCTGCTGTTCGGCATCGTCGGCCTGGCACTGGCCCGCACGCCGGGCGGCGCGCGCGGCTTCCTGGTGCTGGGCGGCTTCGTGTACCTGCTGCTGTGGGTCTACGGGCTGGTGATCGACCAGAACAGCGGCGCGAACTTCGTCCCGCTCAACAACGCCGACAACTGGCTGCACCTGGCCCTGGGGGTCGGCATGATCGCGCTCGGCTGGGGGCTCACCGCCGTCGAGCGCGGCCGGGAGAACCGCGCCGCCTAGATCCCGGTCAGCTGCGGGATGGTCGCGGTGCGGCCGGCCAGCAGCATGACCAGGGCCTGGATCGGACCGCGGACCTCCGCGCCCTCGCCCGCGCTCCAGTCGGCGTCCGTTGCGATGAGACGGTGGCCGGCCAGGCGTTTGCGGGCGTGGAACGGGAAACCGATGTCCCACAGGTGGTCCGCGGCCGCGACCGCCGCGTCGGCAGGCATCGGCAGGCGCCTGCCGAGCGGCATCGCGATGTCCTGCGTGTGGACGTGCACGTCCATCAGCGCGTTGTCGAGGGACTGCCGGGGCGCGAGACGGCGGACGCCGATCGCGCCCCGCAGCATGTCCACCACCTCGGCCGGTGAGTGCCGCGCCGCCTCCCGCTTGGTCAGGTCGTGGACCATGCGGTTGAAGCTGCCGCGTGCCCGGATCGCCGCCTTGAGGGCGGCGCCGACGCTGAGGTAGGGGGCCAGCGCCACGTGCGTCACGACGTCGTGGACGGTCCAGTCGTCACACAGCGACGGGTGGGCCCGCTCGGCGTCGGTCAGGGATTCGAAGAGGTCGGCCAGCCGCGTGCGCTCCGCGTCGATCGCCAGCCACTTGTCGTTGTGGTCCATGGGAACCTCGCCCGAAAGTGGTAAGATAGTCTGACTACTTTAATCAAAGCCTCTGACTATCGTCAAGGAGCGGGCGTGAACACCGGACTGCTGCTCTACATCCCGTACCGGCACCTGGAGAACCGGGTGATGGACGCGATCCGCGCCGCGGGGTTCGACCTGACGCTCGCGCAGGCGCGGTTGTTGCAGCGGCTCAACCCGGGCGGCAGCCGGTTGACGGAGCTGGCCGAGGCGGCGCAGGTGACCAAGCAGACCGCCGGGTTCCTGGTCGACCAGCTGGAGCGGGCCGGGTACGTGCAGCGGATGCCGGACCCGCGCGACGGCCGGGCGCGCCTGATCCACGGCACGGACAAGGCCCGCGAGGCGGTACCGCACGCGGAAGCCGAGATAGCCCGGATCGAGGCCGAGTGGGAGAAGCACGTGGGCAAGCGGCGGTTGACCCAGCTGCGGGAGACGCTGGAGAAGCTGTGCGAGATCACCGATCCCTACCGCTGAGCCGCAGCCGAAGAGGGTCGCGGCCGGGGGTGAACCGCGCCAGCCGTCAACCGAACCGTCCGCGTCCCTGATGCGCCACCTGCCCGCGCCCCGGCCACGGACCAGGCCAGGGCGGGACGCGGCGCTCAGGACTGCGCGTCGGAGGTGGGTTGCTCGGTCTCGTCGTGCTGCCAGAGCGCCGACCACACCAGCCCGCGGTTCTCGGTGCCGCCGGTCCGGGTCGTGCTCTCGGGCTGCTCCGGCCACAGGTTGATCGCACCCGCCGGAATCCTGTGGGTCGTCATGCGGGTCACGGTAGGCATCGCGCGGTCCACCCCCGCCGACGGGAGGGCGCCGGTGCGAGTCAGGTCACTCAGTCGAAGAATCGGGACATGTGTCCCGCGTCCGGTTCCTCCGCCGAACCGTCCTTGACCGGCCGCAGCTCGGCGAAGATGCTCGCCCCGTCGCAGCCCGCGTGCAGCGGGAACCACGTGCGCGACGACCCCGGCCGCCGGCAGATGCCCTTGATCGTCTGCACGTCCAGCAGCCGCACGTGCGTCGGATCGGCCACCGCGTTCACGTAGCGCCACCACGGGGACAGCACGTAGGCGATGCCGTCCGGCCGCAGCACCCGGTGCACCTCGTCCACCAGCGGCAGGAAGTCGATCAGGTGCTCCAGGATGTGCACCAGGAACACCCGGTCCGCGCACGAGTCCGCGAACGGCAGCGGCCCGGACAGGTCGGCCACCACGTCCACCTCGCGGGTGGTCACCAGGTCCACGCCCAGGTTGCCCGGGTACTGCTTCTGCCCGCCGCAGCCCAGGTCCAGGATCAGCGGGTCCCGCCCGCCGACCCGCACGCGGTCCCACACGGCGAACACCCCGTCCAGCCGCCCGATCAGCTCGCGCGCGGTGTCCAGGTGCGCGCGTTCGCCGACCTCGCCGGTCAGGTGCGCCACGCCGCGGTCGAAGCGGACCCCGAGGTCGAGGCCACGCAACCGCTCGTCGTGTTTGAAGAGTTCGTCCGCCGCCCGGCTCAGGAATGCGTCGCGGAGCCGGAGGCGCTGCTCGGAAACGGGCTCGCTCATGATCCTCACGGGGGAACGACGTCGTAGGCTTCGGTGTCCCGGTTCACCACCGTGGTCGGTGACTCCAGGTGCACGGCGCCGGTGGGCAGGATGCCCGCCGCCCCGTACTTGGCCGCGACCTTCATCTGGGCCAGCACGTCCTCACCGCAGTGCTCCGGGGGCAGCTGCTGCCAGAACTCGAACCCGCCGACGTTCACCAGCGCCTCGCGGTCGAACATCGCGCAGCCGCCGACCCAGGCCACCTTGTAGGCTGTCCACTTCGGACGGTGCCACACCCGCTCCGACAGGTGCGTCGGGTTGGCCGCGTTGTGCAGGGTCCAGCGCTGCCATTCGCGCGTGCCGGGCGTGATCTGCTCCGGCTCGGGGCTGCCCTCCCACTCCTCGTACGGCTCCAGCTCGTCCGGCCGCCGATCGTCCAGGTAGGACAGTCCGGTGACGGCGTTGCCGACCATGCCGCAGCCCAGCTCGGTGATCGCCGAGTGCAGGCGGGTGATCGCCCCGGGTTCGAGCCACACGTCGTCGTCCAGGAACAGCACGTAGTCCGCTTTGGACTGGTCCAGCAGGTGGTTCCGCTGCTGTGCCAGCCCGCGCCGGGGCAGGTTCCGGCTCAGGTGCACCGGGTGCCCGCGGTGCCGCAGCACCCGCACCATCGCCTGGACCGGTGGGGAGTCGTAGGACGCGTCCCCATCGGACTGGTCGGCCACGTGCACGGCGAAGTCCGGGAAGTCCTGCGCGGCCAGGCCGGACAGCGTCACGGCCAGCTCGGCGGGCCGCTCGCGCGTCGGGATGAGGACGTCGACCCTCACGCGCCCTCCCCGACCGGGGCCGAGGTCCGGATCTTCTCGATGACCGATGTCGTCGAATGGTCCGCGACGTAGCCGAGCACGCGGACCTCGCCACCGTAGGCGCGCACGGTCGGCGCCTCGGGCAGCATGTTCTCCGTGTAGTCGCCGCCCTTGACGTAGAGCTGCGGCTCGAGGAGCTTCAGCAACTCGATCGGGGTGTCCTCTTCGAACACCGCGACGTGGTCCACACAGCTGAGCGCGGACAGCACGGCCGCGCGGTCCTGCGCCGTGTTCACCGGCCGGTCCGCGCCCTTGAGCCGGCGCACGCTCTCGTCGGAGTTGACCGCGACGATCAGCACGTCCCCGAGCCGCTTGGCCTCGTTGAGGTAGGTGATGTGCCCGCGGTGCAGCACGTCGAAGCAGCCGTTGGTGAACACGACCCGCCGCCCGGCCTCGCGGTGTGCGGCGACGGCGCGGGCGAGTTCGCCGGCGGGCACCGCGGCCTCGCGTTCCCGGCTCAGCGCCAGGGAAAGCTCGGCGGGCGTGCAGATCGCCGTGCCGTCCTTGTGCACCACGACGTTCGCCGCCGCCTGCGCCAGCTCCATGCAGCTCGTGGTCGGCAGGCCCGCGGCCCGGGTCAGCACGAGCGCGGCCGCGAACGTGTCCCCGGCGCCGCTGGCCTGGCTTTCCGGCGCGGGATCGGCCCACGTGCGGTAGCCGCGGCCCTCGCCGGTGAGCAACATCGCGCCGTGCCGGTCCATGGTCACGACCGCGGCCGCCGCGCCGGTCTTGTCGAGCAGCGTCCGCCGCTCGTCTTCGAACAGGCGCGCCCGCTCCTCGCCCGGTTCGGGCAGCTCGGCGCCGAGCAGGTGCGCGGCCTCGGCGGCGTTGGGCGTGACGAGGTCGGGGCGGGCCTGCTGCCAGTGCTCGAAGTCGTGCGCGTCGACGACCAGCAGCGGGATGTCCGCGCGCAGCCGCGCCACCGCGTCCCGCAGGGGCTTGCCGAGCAGGCCGTTGCCGTAGTCGCACACCATGAGCGCGTCCGCGCCGGCCAGCGACTTTTCCAGCGCCTGGGTGAGGCGGTTCGTCTGGACCGCGGGCAGGTCGTCGCGGTCGCCCTCGTCGAAGCGCAGCATCACCTGGTCGTCGGCGACCACGCGCTGCTTGCTGATGCTGCGCCGCGCCGGTGCGGTGAGCAGGTTCGCCGTGTCGACGCCGTGGGAGTCCAGCAGCGCGGCCAGTTCCCGGCCGGGTTCGTCGTCGCCGACGACGCTGACGAACCGGACCCGCGCGCCCAGCGCGGCCAGGTTCGCCGCGGTGTTCGCCGCCCCGCCCGGCGACAGGGCACGCGCCCCCACGTCGACGACGGGCGCCGGGGCCTCGCGGCAGATGCGTTCGCAGTGGCCGGACAGCCACACGTCCAGGATCGCGTCGCCGAGCACCACGACCGTGGGCGCGGTCTCCGACAGCAGCCGGACGAGGTCCGGCGTGATGGGGGCCACGTCCTTGGTCTCGCCTGCCATGTCCACCTCCGCTTCTTCTCCTGCTCCACCAGTAGCCGGATCTTGGGCTGCGAAACATTTCTGTTTGCTGCCTGCGGAAACGGGCACCTTGCGGGCGTGGTGAACTCGGAGCTTGGGCCGGCCGTCGGCCCGATCGAAGCGAAGTGGCCGGATGTGCGCAGGATCGCCGTGCTGCGCGGCGGTGGTCTGGGGGACCTGCTGTTCGCGGTGCCGGCGATGGCCGCGCTGCGCGGCGCCTACCCGGACGCCGAGATCGTGTTGCTGGGCACGGAACTGCACCGTGAGCTGTTCGCCGGGCGCCCGTCGCCGGTGACGGAGGTGCGGCCGCTGCCGCCGTACGAGAACGTGCACGAGCCCGCGGGCCAGCCGTTCGACGAGGCCGAGCAGCGGGCGTGGTTCGACGCGCTGAAGCCGGTCGACCTGGCGGTGCAGCTGCACGGCGGCGGGCGGAACTCGAATCCCTTTCTGCGCAAGCTGGAACCGCGGTACCTGGTCGGCGCGCGGACCCCGGACGCGGCGGAGGCGGACCGGTGGCTGCCGTTCCGCTACTACCAGCACGAGGTGCTGCGGGCGCTGGAGGTCGTCGGGCTGGCCGGGGCGCGGCCGGTGGAGCTGGAGCCGTCGATCGTGGTGACCGACGCGGACCGCGCGGCGGCGGCTCCGGCGCTCGACGGGCTGCCGGAGCCGCTGGTCGTGGTGCACCCCGGGGCCGGTGACCCGCGCCGGCGGTGGCCCGCGGAGCGGTTCGCCGAGATCGCGGCCAAGCTCGCGGCGAGCGGCCGGGGAGTGGTGGTGATCGGGGCGCCCGACGAGCGTGAGCTGGTGGAGCGGGTGGCCGGGATGGCCGGGCCGCCGGTGCGGCCGCTGACGTCGCTGAGCATGTCCGCGCTGGTCGGGGTGCTGGACCGGTGCTCGGCGTTCGCCGGCAACGACAGCGGGCCGCGGCACCTGGCGGCGGCGGTCGGCGCGCCGACGGTCAGCGTGTACTGGATGGGCAACGTGGTCAACGCCGGGCCGCTCGGCCGGTCGCGGCACCGGGTGCTGATCTCGTGGATGTCGAACTGCCCGGTGTGCGGCGTGGACTGCACGCGCGAGGACCTGCCCCGCTGCGCGCACGACGATTCCTTCGTGGCGACGGTGTCGGTGGACGACGTGCTGGGCGAGCTGGAGGAACTGCTCGCCGGACGGTGATCACCGCGGTGCGGCCGTCTCCAGCACGCGCATCGAGCGGGCCACCGCGAGCAGCGCGGCGTCCTCGGCCTGCCGGGTCACCGTCGTGACCTGGTCGAGCCGCACCCGGCCGTCCAGCTCGCGGTGGCGCGCGGCCAGCTCGTCCAGGTAGCCGGGCAGATCGGTGAGCCGGTCGTCGGTCTGGTCCAGGCACGCGACGGCCCCCGCCAGCTGGCCGAGCAGCCGCGCGTACCCGGGGGTGAACTCGCGGTCGGCCTCGTCCTGCTGCGCCGCCGTGAGCAGCGCCTCGGTGATGCGTTTCACCTGCTCGGAGACTTCTGTGAGCACGCTCAGCGGCGACTCGAAGGACGAGGGCAGGGGGCTGCGGCCGCGGCGGCGGTGCACCAGCCAGCGGATGTTGAACCGCACGCTCTCCCGCCCCCAGCTGACCGCCTCGTCGGCCTTCCGCACCGTCGAATCGAGACGCCGGGCGTGCCGCAGCCACCGGGACGCCGTGTCGGAGTCCCACTCGTCGCGCAGGTCGCCCGCGATCGAGCGCAGCAGGTCGCGCACCTCGGCGGCGAGCGCGGTCACCGCGTCGCGGGTGTGCCGGAGGTGGACCGGCGGCAGGATCACCGTGTTCACCGCGAGCCCGATCGCCGCGCCGAGGACGCTCTCGGCCATGCGTTCGGCCAGGTAGAGCAGGTTCCCTGCGGTGCCGTAGGAGATCATCAGCAACGCGGTCACCCCGACCCAGATCCCGCTGCTGCCGAACCGGTGCCACTGGCCGAGCAGCATCCCGACGAACACCGCGGCCGCGAGCGCCAGCACCGGCTGCGGGATCAGGTGGGCCGCGGCGTAGGCGACGGCCAGCCCGAGCAGCAGCGCGGCCGTCTGCTGCGCGGCGTTGGTCAGCGAGCGGTAGACGGTGGCGGTCATCAGGAACACCGCGGCGTACGGCGCGATGAACGACTGCGGCGACGGGATCACCAGGCGCGCGACGAGCCAGGCGAGCACCGCGGCGAGCGCCATCTTCAGCGCCTGCACGATCGCCTCGCGCTCGCGCCCGGGGAAGCGCAGCGCCCGCGAGAACCAGGACCAGGGGGACAAAATTCGTGTCATCGATCTGGCGATACCCGGTCACACTGGTCGCCATGCGCATCAGGACGGCCACCGCGGCCGATTTCGACCGGCTGCCGGAGATCGAACGCTCGGCGGGGGAGTGCTTCCGCGACGTCGGGATGCCCGAGATCGCCGACGACGAGCTGCCCGCGCCGGAGGAGCTGGCGCGCTACCCGTTCGCCTGGGTGGCCGCCGACCCGGAGCCGGTGGCGTACCTGGTCGCGGAGCCGGTGGACGGGGCGCTGCACATCGAGCAGGTGTCGGTGCACGCCGCCGTCGCGCGGCGCGGCATCGGGCGGGCGCTGATCGAGGAGGCCGCGCGGGCGGGTTTCCCCGCGCTCACGCTGACCACGTTCGCGGAGGTGCCGTGGAACGCGCCGTACTACGAGCGGTGCGGCTTCGTGCGGCTGGCCGGGGACGAGCTGACGCCGGGGCTGCGCCGGATCCGCGCGCGGGAGGCCGCCCGCGGGCTGGACCGGTGGCCCCGGGTCGCCATGCGCCGCGGCTGACCGGGGCTCAGCGTGACCGCACGGATTCCAGCAGATCGATGGCCACCTGGCGGAGTTTGATGTTCTGCCGCTGCGACTGGTCCACCAGCCGGTCGAACGCCTCGGCCGCGCTGATGCCGTGCACCGCCATCAGCACCCCCTTGGCCTGGTCGATCTCGGCCCGCGAGGTGAGCGCGTTCTCCAGGTGCCGGATCTGCTGGCGCGCGTGGTACCAGCGCCGCGCGTTGCTGATGGCCGCGGAGGCGGCGCCGGTGAACAACCGCATCAGCTTCTGGTCGAACGGGTCGAAGGCGCCGTCGATCCGGCTGTACAGGTTCAGCGAACCGACCAGCTCGTCGCCGTCGCGGGTGCCGCTGCCGAGCAGCAACGGCACGGCGAGGAACGTCAGGACCCCGCGATCCTGTGCGGCGGCGGCGAACTCGGCCCAGCCCTCACTGTCCGGTTTGGACATCGCGCGGACCGGTTCGCGCGTGGTGACGGCGAGCAGGCACGGTCCGTCGCCCGCCGCGTACTGGGCCTGGTCGATCCCGATCAGCTCGTCGTCGGTGATGGCGGCGGTGCGCGGGCCGGCGTCGTCGAGCAGGGTGACGCTGACCGCGTCGGCGTCCGCGATCGCGTTCACCGCGGTTTCGGCGAGCCGCCGCAGTACCGCGTCGAGGGGCTCCTCGTCGTCGAGGCCGACGCGCAGGTTCTCCAGTGCGAGGGTGACGTCGTCGAGTCTGGCCAGTGGCGCGGGCCGCTCGGGTCTGGTCATGTGTCGGTTCTCTCCGCGTGTGCGCTGCCCGGCATGCCGCCGGACCGCCGCGCGGGCAGCGAGCGGGGGACGGGTGCCGTGATGGGGTGGGTGATCCGGGATCCGGGGAGGATCAGAACCGGAGCCTTCCCACTGCGGATGAGCGCGGATGTATCCGCCGGAGTTCGTTCATCGTCAAGCCCTTCGCCTCTGTGGTGCCGTCCGCCGTTCGGACGGCGCGGGCGCCGGCTGCTTGACGCTGGCGAGGATCATACGTGGCGCCGGGGTGGCGCCCAACAGAGCCCGGAGAAGTGGGGTTGAGCCGGCTCGGCTCAGGAATCCGGTTCGTCCACCGGAGACCAGAGGCTGGGCAGGTTGACCACGATGCCGTCCTGGCTGCTGCGGGCGATGATCACGACCGCGTCCTCGTCGCCGGGATTCTCCTCGCGGTGCGGAACCCACGGTGGCACGAAGACGTAGTCGCCTGGCTCGGTCTCCAGCCGGATCTCTTCGTCGCCATCGGCGAACACGAACACCGGGTGCCCGGACTTCACGTAGATCGCCGTCTCGGCCTCACCGTGGTGGTGGTCACCGGAATTGGTGTGCGGGCCCACGTGCGTCTCGCCCATCCAGACCTTCTCCGAGCCCGCGGTCTTGCCGGACACGGCCTCCAGACGGCGCATCCCGCTGGTCTGCGCGGTGTCGCCGGTCAGCTCGCTGCCCTTGATGTGCCGCAACGGGCGGTGCCAGGCGTCGGTCACGGGCGCGTCCTCCTGCTCCGGTGAAGTGCTCTCGTCCACGGTAGCCGGTTTCGGCGGCCCCGATCGGGGAACGGCATCGGGGGAAGGGATGACAACCCACTGCGAGGAGGTCGGAAAACCATGGCGCAGCTCGTGCGCGACGTGATGACCCGCAACCCGGTGACGCTGTCCGCGGACACCCCGGTGCGGCAGGCCGCGCAAGCCATGCGGGAGAAGGACATCGGCAACGTCCTGGTCCGCGACGGCGACCGGCTGGCCGGCATCGTGACCGATCGCGATTTGGTGGTTCGCGCGCTGGCGGACAAGGACGACCCGGCGAGCTGCACGCTGGGCGAGGTGTGCAGCGGCGAGCTGGTCACCGCGAGCCCGGAGGAGCCGGCCGACGCCGCCGTCCAGCGGATGCGGCAGCACGCCGTGCGGCGGATCGCGGTGGTCGACCACGACCAGCCGGTGGGTGTCGTGTCGGTCGGTGACGCCGCGATCGAGCGCGACCCGTCATCGGCGCTCGGTGACATCAGCGCGGCGCGCGGCAACGCGTGACCCGAGTGGGCGGTCCGGATCGGGGTAACCGCCCGGCATGACCAACGCACTGACGAGACCGCTGGCGGTCGTCACCGGTGCCTCCACCGGGATCGGCCGCGAGCTGGCGAAGCAGTTCGCCTCGCACGGCTACGACCTCGTGATCGCCGCGGAGAACGCGGAACTCGACGACGCCCAGCGCGAGCTGATGGCGCTCGGGGCGCAGGTACTGGCCGTGCGGGGCGATCTCGCGAGTTACGACGGAGTCGAGAACCTGGTCGCCGCGGTGGCGTCGGTGGACCGCCCGCTGGCCGCGCTGGCCGTCAACGCCGGGGTCGGGGTGGGCGGCGCCTTCGTCGACGGGACGCTGCGGGACGAGCTGAACGTGATCCACCTGAACGTGACCTCGGCGGTGCACCTGACCCGGCGCCTGCTGCCGGGGATGGTCGAGCAGGCCGCGGGGCGGGTGCTGTTCACCTCGTCGGTCGCGGCGATGACTCCCGGCCCGTTCCAGGCCGTGTACAACGCGACGAAGGCTTTCCTGGCGTCGTTCGCCGAGGCGCTGCGCGAGGAGCTGAAGGACAGCGGGGTGACGGTCACGGCGTTGCTGCCGGGGCCGACGGACACCGAGTTCTTCGAGCGCGCCGGGATGACCGACACCAAGATCGCGCAGGGCCCCAAGGACGATCCGGCGGAGGTCGCCGAGCAGGGGTTCGCGGCGATGATGGCGGGCAAGGACAAGGTGATCGCCGGTTCGGCGCGCAACAAGGTCCAGGCCGCGGCCGCGCGCGCCGTGCCGGACACCGTGAAGGCGGCGATGCACCGCCGGATGGCCGAACCGGGTTCGGGCGATTAGTCCTCTGTGGACCGCACCAGGAGCACCGCGGTGAGGTCCTCCGGACATCTCGCTCGTTGGCCTGGTGGACGGCTGTACGCTGAGTTTCGCCTGGTCGAGCGGGCAACGCGGCGGCGGGAACCGCTCAGCAGTGGACGGTCGTCCGGGATAGACTGGCCGGGTGGCGGAAGCGCGTGTCGACAAGCGGGTGCAGCGCGGGCTGCGGTCGCGGCGGGTGATCCTGGACCGGGCGATGGACATCGCGTCGGTGGAGGGGCTGGAGAGCCTGTCCGTGCGGCGGCTGGCGACCGAGCTGGACGTGAGCAAGAGCGGGGTGTTCGCGCAGTTCGGGTCGAAGGAAGAGCTGCAGCTGGCCACGGTGCGCGCGGCGATCGAGGTGTTCGTGGGCAAGGTCGTGAAGCCCGCGCGGAAGGCCCCGGCGGGGATCCGGCGGGTGTGGGCGCTGGCCGAGGCGTGGCTGGCGTACGTGCGGCAGCCGGTGTTCGAGGGCGGGTGTTTCTTCATCGCGACGGCGGCCGAGTTCGACGCGCGCCCGGGCCGCGTACGCGACGCGATAGCCGCCGGCCGGCGCGACTGGCAGACCCTCTACCGCACGACGATCGCCGAGGCGCAGGAGATGGGCGAGATCGCCGCGGACGTGGACGCCGGGCAGCTGGCCTTCGAGCTGGACGCGCTCACCCGGGCGGCCGCGGAAGACGCCCTCCTGCACGACGACCCATCCCGCTACGACTACGCCCACCGAGCGATCCGCACGCGCCTCGCCACGGTGGCGACACCCGGGGCACCCACACTGCCGGAGGACTGACCCTGGGGCGCCGCCCCGGCTGGGGGGCGGCTGTCCGCGCCCGGTCCGTGGGAGGGCTGAGGCGGGTGAGGCTACGCGCCCCGGATGGGGCGCCGCGCCCGCTGCGCCGCCCGGTTCGGATGGTGGCGGCTCCGCGCGCCCGCTTTGCCGAGGGCACACGCGCCGCGCCCATGGCGCGGAGAAGTTCCGGTACCCGGGGTTAGCCGGCGCGCCCGGGTGGAACACGTCCGCCATGAAGGTCGTCGTCACCGGGGCGTCCGGCAGTCTCGGCACCGCGTTCCTGCGCGCGGCCGCCCGCAGGCCGGACTGGGAGGTCGTCGGGCTGGCGCGGCGCGTCCCGGACGGCCGTCCACCCTACGACCGCGCCCACTGGGTCCCCTGCGACCTCGACTCCGACGACGCCCCGGACCTCCTGCCGAAGGTCTTCGCCGGGGCGGACGCCGTCGTCCACCTCGCCTGGGCCATCCACCCCGCCGTGGACGAGCCGCCGCGCAACCGGACCAACATCGAGGGCTCCCAGGAGGTCCTGGCAGCCGTCGCCGGCGCCGGGGTTCCCCGGCTCGTCTGCGCCTCCTCCGTCGCCGCCTACACGCCCGCCCCGCGCTGGACCCGCGTCGCCGAGGACTGGCCCCGCACCGGCGTCCCCGGCAGCGCCTACAGCCGCGACAAGGCCCGCCTCGAACGACTCGTCGAACTGTTCGCCCGCCAGCACCCGGACGTCCGCGTCGCGGTGTTCCGGCCGTGCGCCGTCGCCCAGTACGACTCCGGCGGCCAGCTCGCGCGCTGGACCCTGAGCCCCCTCCTGCCGCCCGCGGTGATCGGCAACCGCCTGCTCCCGGTGCCGCTGTGGGACGGTCTGCGCGTCCAGGCCGTGCACGCCGCCGACGTCGCCGACGCCATCTGCCTCATGCTCGACCACCACGCGGAGGGCGCCTTCAACCTCGCCGCCGAACCCGTCCTCGGCGTCCACGACCTCGCCGAGCTGTTCGGCGGCTTCCGGGTGCCGGTGCCGCGCCGGCTGGTCACCGGCCTCGCCCTGCCGACCTGGCGGCTCGGGCTGCAGCCGATGCACCCGGGCTGGCTCACCCTCGCCGACCAGGCGCCGCTGATCGACACCACCCGCGCCCGCGCCCAGCTGGGCTGGGAACCCCGCCACGACGCGAAGGAGGCGCTCGCCGAACTGGTCGCCGGCATGCGCGACGGCAGCGGCACCGGCAGCGGGCCGCTGGCGCCGCGCGCTGCGGAATCGTGGCTGGAGCGGTTGGCTGGGATCAGGCTGGGCCGGCCCAGCCGCCAGACGCAGGCCTAGAAGGGAGCCTCGTGACCGAAACTGTCGACGCGGTCGTCGTGGGCGCGGGTCAGAACGGGCTCGTGGCGGCGAACGTGCTCGCCGACGCCGGCTGGAGCGTGCTCGTGCTCGAGGCCGAGCCGGAGCCGGGCGGGGCGGTGCGCAGCGCCGAGATCACCGCGCCCGGGTTCCTCAGCGACCTGTACAGCGCGTTCTACCCGCTCGGCTACGCGTCGCCGGTGCTGCGGGAACTCGGCCTGGACTCCTACGGCCTGGTGTGGCAGCACGCGCCGCTGGTGCTCGCGCACGTCCTGCCCGACGACCGGGCCGTGGCGCTGTCCCGGGACCTCGACGAGACGGCCGCCTCGGTCGCGGCCTTCGCCGCCGCGGACGGCGACGCCTGGCGCGACGCGTTCGACCAGTGGCAGCGCGTGCGGCACGACCTGCTGGAATCGGTCCTGCGCCCGTTTCCGCCGGTGCGGTCGGCGTCGAAGCTGGTGCGGAAGATCGGAGTCGCGGAAGCCCTCCGGCTCGTCCGGATGGTGACGCTGCCGGTGCGGCGCCTCGGCGAGGAACTGTTCGACGGCGAAGGCGCGCGGCTGCTGTTCGCCGGCAACGCCCTGCACACCGACCTCGGCCCGGACAACGCCGGCAGCGGTGTGTTCGGGTGGCTGCTGGGGATGGCCGGGCAGGACGTGGGGTTCCCGGTGCCGGAAGGCGGCGCGGACCGGATCGTCACCGCCCTCGTCCGCCGCCTGGCCGACCGCGGCGGCCGGGTCGAGTGCAACCGCCGGGTGCGGAACGTGCTCGTCGCCGGCAACCGGGCGATGGGCGTGCGGGACGAGCACGGCGAACCGGTCCGGGCCAGGCGGGCGGTGCTGGCGGACGTGCCGGCGCCGGCGCTGTACCGGGAGCTGGTCGGGGAGGAACACCTGCCCGCGCGGCTGGTGTCCGACCTGGACCGGTTCCAGTGGGACAACGCCACGATCAAGGTCGACTGGGCCCTGTCCGGGACGATCCCGTGGACGGCCGAGCAGGCGCGCCGGTCGGGCGTGGTGCACCTGGACGCCGATCTCGACGGGCTGACCGCCTACGGCGCGGACCTGGCCCGCGGCCGGGTGCCCGAGCGGCCGTTCCTGCTGCTCGGCCAGATGACGACGACCGATCCGTCCCGCTCGCCCGCGGGAACGGAGTCGGTGTGGGCGTACACGCACGTCCCCCGGGGCGAGAAGTGGGACCGGAGCAGGCTGGAGCGGTACGCCGACCGGATGCAGGAGATCGTCGAGCAGCGAGCGCCCGGTTTCACGAGCCTGATCCAGGGGCGGTGCGTGCAGGGGCCGGGCGAGCTGGAGGCGCACAACGCGAGCCTCGCGGAGGGCGCGATCAACGCCGGCACCGCGGCGATCCACCAGCAGTTCGTGTTCCGGCCGGTGCCCGGGCTGGCCAGGGCGGACACGCCCGTCGACCGGTTGTACCTGGCGGGCGCCTCGGCTCATCCCGGTGGGGCCGTGCACGGCGCCCCGGGAGCGAACGCGGCCCGGGCGGCGCTGGCCCGGAACGGGCTGGTGGGCGGGCTGTACGGGGGGATGATCAAGGCAGCCCACCGGGCGATCTACTCGTGAGGCCGGTGAAGCGACGAGCGCGCCGTCAGCGGTTCGTGGCGATGTCGGCCAGGCGGTTGAGGCTTTCGGTGTTCCGCGGCGCCAGCAGCCCGGCCTGGACCGGCTCCGGGAACACGCTCAGCGGGCCCCGCACCAGCTTCTCCGCCATCTGGACCTCGGTGCCGCCCTCGGTGTCCGGGGTCAGGGTCAGCGTGATCTTCGCGGCGCCCATCGGCCACATGCGGGCCTCCAGTTCGAGGAGCTCGTTCTCCTCGACCGCGAGCACACAACTCACGTCCTGCACGCTCACCGGCCACGGCCCGACACTGTGGTGAATCCGGGAACCCACCTGCGGCCAGTGGCCGTCCACCTGCCGGATGTGGGCGGCGCCGACCACCCAGCCCGCGTAGGTCCAGCCGTCGGCGAGGACGGCGAACACCTTTTCGGGCGGGACGGGAATCCGCTTGCTCACCACGATCATGTCTCGCTCCCCGGCTCGGTCCACCGGCAGCGAGTACCCCGCGCGAGCCGGGGCAATCAGCTCGCTTCGGTCGCGGGCGGCGCCACGGCCTCGTCCACCGACGACGTGATCCGCAGCTGCTCGTCGAGCCGGGTGACCTGCAGCGGCCGCAGCACGGCCCGGCTGGTGGCCACCACCCGCAGCTCCACCGAGTTCTCCTCGCACTTCTGCTGCGCGTTGACCAGCAAGCTCAGCCCGATCGACCCCAGGAAGGTCACCTCGGACAGGTCGACCACCACCGGCCCCGGCGGCTGGGTGTCGGCGCAGGCGGACTGCACCGCGCTGTCCAGGTCCGGCGCGCTGGTCAGATCCACGTCGCCCGCGGCGGACACCACGATGGCACCGTCGACGAGGCGACGCGTGACACGCAACTCGGTGGTCACCCGAGATACCTCCTACTGTCGTCGTTCACCGCGTCCTGCCGTCGGCGGACCACAAGGAAGCTGCACCGGTACCGGGATAGCCGCCACGGCAACAGGCTGGCGGCTCAACCGTCCGCCGATCCTAACCGGGATGCACGGCGGGTGAGGATCGGGGCGGAAAGTGGTTAACCGGCCACCTCCGGGGAACCTCCGACACAGCCGATACGCGAGCAAGGACCGCTGGCGGGAGGACACTGTGAGGACCGACGGCGCGCGCCGACCGACGCAGCACCGCAGCAGGCCGTCCGAGTGGCGGCGGGCCGTGACGCGGTTGCCGGAGGAGGCACCGGCGGCTGGTCGGGCCAGGGACTTCGCCACCTCGGCGCTGCGGGCGTGGGAGGTGCCGCCGGACACCCGGGAGGACATCGTGCTCGCCACGTCCGAACTGGTCACCAACGCCGTCGAGCACGGGCGCGGCGAGGTCACCGTGGTGCTGCGGCAGAACGACGACCGGGTGGTGCTGCGCGTGTGGGACGAGGACACGCACGTCCCGGTGCCGCGACCGGTCGGCCAGGACTCGGTGCGCGGCAACGGCCTGGTGATCGTCGACGCGCTCAGCGAGTCCTGGGGCTACGAGACCGGCGCGGAGGGCAAGTGGGTGTGGGCCGAGTTCGCCCTCCCGCGGTGACCGCTCAGCGGTGCGCGGGCAGGTGCCGCGCGCCGCGCGGGGACCGTCCCTCCGGCTGCGCCGACCAGCGGCACAGCAGCAGGCACACGTCGTCGTCGTGCTCGTCCTCGCCCAGCATCTCGGACAGGATCCGGTCGCCCGCCTCGTCCGTGGGCAGCGCGGCGACGCCGGCGAACGCGCCGGTCAGCCGGTCCAGTCCGTCGTCGAGGACCTCGGCCCGCCGCTCCACCAGACCGTCGGTGTAGAGCAGCAGGTCACTGCCCGGGGCGATGGTCTCCTCGTACTCGGCGATGTCGAACGCGAACGGCACACCCAGCATCGGCGCGTTCGGCCGCTCCAGGTACCGGACCCCGTCCGCGCCGCAGGTCAGCATCGGCAGGTGCCCGGCGCTGGCCCAGCGCATCCGGCCCGTGTCCAGTTCCAGGTCGGCGACCACGGCGGTGGCGAACAGCGTGCTGTCCAGGCCGCGCAGCAGGTGGTGGGCCAGCCGCAGCGCCTCCGCCGGGCCGTGCCCCTCGGCGGTGTAGGCGCGCAGCGCGTTCTGCAGCTTCCCCATCACCACGGCGGCGTCGAGACCGTGCCCGGTGACGTCCCCCACGGTGAGCACCATCGTGCCGTCGGCCCGGGTGAACGCGTCGAACCAGTCGCCGCCGATGTTCACCCCGGTCGCGGCCGGCCGGTACCGCGCGCACAGCTCCAGGTCGTCCGGGGCGCTCAGGGTGGGCAGCATCGCGTGCTGCAGCCGCTCGGCCAGCTCGCGCTCCCGCTCGTACTCGCCGGCGTTGCGCAGGCCGACCGCGGACCGCGCGGCGACCGCGGTGAGGAAGGACACCTCGTCGCCGGTGAACTCGCTGTCCCGGTGCAGCTCGAGCACGCCGAGCAGGTGCGGGCCGACCGTCAGGGGCAGCAGCAGCCGCTTCGGCTCGATGTGCGGCTGGTGCCCGGTGGCGACCCGCTTCACGTCCGCGTCCGGCGCGCTCTCCGGCCGGGGCAGCCGCCTGAGGGCGCGGTTCTCGCTGGTCACCAGCCACACGCCGGCGCAGTCGGCCAGGTTCTCCCGCTCGATGAGCCCGACCAGGGCCTCCACGACCTCCCGGCCGCGCAGCGAGGCGGACACGCTGCGGCTGACCTCGTCCAGGAACGCCGAGCGCTGGCGCTGCAGCTCCACCTCGGCGTGCAGGGCCAGCAGGCCCGCGTTGGTCTGTTCCAGCTCCGACTGGTGCAGCCGCAGCTCCCGTTCCTGCCGGGCGATGGTCTCGCGCAGCTCGCGCAGCAGATCCTCGGTGGTGGCCTCCGTCACCGTGCGCCACCTCCCGCGACGACCACCACGCACGCGTCGTCCCGCCCGCGGCCGCGCTGGCCCAGGATCCAGCCGGCGACGGTGGCCGGGTCGTGGTTGAACAGCCCGGGCCAGTCGCTGCTGCTCCACTTGTCCGAGATGCCGTCGGTGTGCAGGACCAGCCAGCTGCGGGGCGACCACGGGTACACCGAATCGGAGGGCCGCGGCCGGGCGGCGACGCCGACGATGCCGTGGCGGGACACGATGCGCTGCACGGACGTGTCCTGGTCCGGGTAGAACCGGGTGGACACGTTGCCCACCCCGCAGAACCGCATGCGCCCCTCCGCCGGTGTCAGCTGCGCGACGGCCACGGTCGCGCCGCGGGTGGAAGCGAGGGACGGCTGCATCAGCTCCAGGATACGAGCCGGCCGCAGCTCGGTGTGTGCCGCGACGGTGGAGATCGCCGCGTCACTGGCCCTGGCCGCTAACTGGCCGTGGCCCAAGCCGTCACTCAGCGCGATGGTCACGCTATCGTCCGCGGTCAGCGCCGTCCAGCGGTCGCCGCATTCCGATTCGCCCGGAGCGGTGAGGATCGCGCTGCCGATCCGCAGCCCGCCGGGCACCGGCGACGGCTCCCCGTGCCACCGCGCGAGCACCGAGGTGCCCTGGCCACGGCGGCTGTAGACGTCGAACACGTCCGCCGCGCGGCGCACCGCGCCGAGGCCGCCGCCGAGGGTGCCGGTGGTCGAGTAGCCGTCGCGCATGCTGTCCTCGATCCGGCCGATTCCCGGTCCGCAGTCGACCGCGAGCACGTCCAGCCTGCCCAGCGCGGGCACCACGCTGAACACCCCGCGCCCGGCGTGTTTGAGCAGGTTGGAGGCCAGCTCGGTGGCGGCCAGCGACACCCGGTGCACCCGGTCCAGGGGCAGCCCGGCGCGGGCGGCGGCCGACGCGGCGATCACCCGGGCGCGGCCGACGTGGCTCGGTTCGGTCACGACCAGGTCGTCGCGGGTCACGGGCCGGTGTTCCGGCGGACGGACATGCTGATCTCCACCCTGGTCCCGCGGCCGGGCACGGACTCGATCCGGAACTGGTCGGCCAGCCGCTTGGCGCCGCCCAGGCCCAGGCCGAGGCCGGAACCGGTGGTGAACCCGTCCGCCATGGCCGCCTCCACGTCCGGGATGCCCGGACCCTTGTCCGTGAAGGTCATCCGCACGGTCGGGTTGCCGCCGAGGTCCTCGACGGCGACTTCCGCCTGCCCGCCGCCCCCGTAGACCAGGGCGTTGCGGGCCAGTTCACTGGCGGCGGTGACCAGCTTGGTCTGCTGCACGAGGCTGAACCCCGCGGTGGACGCCGCCTCCCGGGCGGCGTGCCGCACATGCACGATGTCGTACTCGTCGTGGATGGCGACCGTGCTCGTCGAAGGCGCGCGTGTCACCGCAGCGCCGTCCGCACGGGCCCCGCCGGCGGGGCGAGAAGCGAGAGACCCTCCTCGACGGAGAGCGCGGTGAGCAGGCCGGGCAGGGTCAGGCCGAGTTCGACCAGGGTGATCGCCACGGCCGGCCGCATGCCGACCACGACGGTGCGCGCCGCCATCAGCGACGTGATGGCGGCGATGTCGTGCAGGGTGCGGGCGAGGAACGAGTCGATGATGTCCAGCACGGACACGTCGATGAGCACGCCCCGGGCGCGGGTCTCCACGACCTTCTCGGTGAGTTCGGCCTCGAACTCGGCCACCGACTGGTCGAGGAGCTCCTCCTGAATGGTGACCAGCAGCACACCGCTCAGGTTGACGATGGGGACGCCCGCCATCAGACCACGCCCGGTCCCGCGGACGACCCGACCTCCAGGCCCAGCCGCCTCAGGGCGTAGGCCAGCGCGTCGGCCAGCCGCGCCCGGGTGGCGACCTCGCCGAGGTCGATGCCCAGCTGCACCATCGTGTTCGCGATCTGCGGGCGGATGCCGCTGATCACGCACTCGGCACCCATCAGCCGGGCCGCCATCGCGGTCTTGAGCAGGTGCTGGGCCACCATCGTGTCCACCGTCGGCACGCCGGTGATGTCCAGGATCGCGACCTTGGCCTGCTGGGTCATGATCGCCTGCAGCAGGCTCTCGGTGGCGACCTGGCTGCGCATGCTGTCCAGGGTGCCGATCAGCGGGATGGCCAGCACGCCGTCCCACAGCTTGATGACCGGGGTGGACAGCTCGGTCAGCTGGTCGCGCTGGATGGCCAGGGTCTCCTTGGCCGCGGCCAGCGCGGACTCGACGAGCACGATCCGCAGGGTGTCCACAGCGCTGGAGAGCAGCAAGGCGCCCGCGGTGAGCAGGTCCGCATCGGCCTCCTGCTGCCACAGGCGCAGCAGCGGCTTCTTGAGGTCGCTCACCTCGACGGCGGTGCGCGCGCTCACGCCCTCGTTGCCGTCCAGCTGCGAGGCGAGCGCGGTGAGCAGCGAACGCAGGTCGTTGAAGCCCTCGGCGGCCGGGCTGTCCGCGTCACCGGCCGCGATGGCCCGGCGCACCCCGCGCAGGACCTCGGCGCTGTCGCCGGCGGCCTGGTCGGAATCCTGCGCCACGGAGCGGAAGAACGGTGAGGCAGCCCACTGCGCGACGATCGTTTCCTTTTGGGCGTCAAGGAAATCGCTGACCACGGCGGTGATCTGGCGGTCGGAGGTTGTCGTCATCGCTCCCAGGCTCCAGCATGGTGGACGGTCGCGGGCACGCGAGCACAATCCACGAAGTTCGTTGCTTTGCGGCAAACTTATTGCACACGGGCGCCGGGCGACAACCGGGGCCGAAGCCGACGCCACGATTTTGGAGAGAGTTCGAACCATGACGACGGACGAAGGCGCGACCAGGTCCGCCACGGCTTCCGTGGTGCGCACGGAGGCCAGCGGGGACAGCGGACGTGTGCTGCTGCTCGGCGAGATCGACCACGGCGCGGTGGACCAGCTGGACCAGGCCGTGGAGAAGCTGCTCGGATCCGGGGTGGTCCACCTGGTGCTCGACTTCGCGGGCCTCAACTTCTTCGACTCGGCCTGCATCAGCGCTCTGATCAGGGCGAAGACCAGCGCGGAGGAGCGGGGCGGCACGGTGAAGCTGGCGAACGTGGACCGCTACGCGCGGCGGATCCTGGACATCACCGGGCTGCTGGGGTCGTTCACCATCGAGGGTGAGGAGTCACCCACCGCCCGGGCGTGACCAAGCCCTCACGCCCACCCACGGTGAATGGCAGGTTTGGGATTCGCCAGCCGGGGGTAGCCCGGCTGGGCCATGAGCGGTTTCAAACCCGTCAGGGGCCGGTTTCCGGCGCGGTGTCGAGCAGTGGCGCCCCGCCGGCTTTCCGGTGGGCGAAGTGCGAGGGCAGATGTACCTGGAATACGAGGACGCGCAGGCGCGGGGACTGCGGCGGTACGTGCGACTGGTGACCGAGGCTCTGGGATTGGGCGGCAACGCCTACTTCGTGCAGATCGATCCACCACCGGCCAACGCGTACCTGGCGCTGGAACGGCGCCTTCCGGAGTTCCCGGACCGCGACGCGGCCCTCATCTGGAGCGAGGACACCGGCTGGTCGCTGGTCGTCGAATCGCACTGCGGTGAGGACCTGATCGTCCTGGCCTACCTCGGCACCGACGTGCTGCCCGCGCCGCGGGTGGTGGCGCGGTTCGCCGAGGACCTGTGCGACGGCGTCGCGACCGGTGTCCTCCAGCCGCCGGCGTGGGATCCGGCGGACGTCGGGGAACGGCTGGCCGCCTACGCCGCACCCGCGCTGGCCGGCTGACGCCGCAAGCAGATCGTGCCGACTTCCCGGACCCGCACTAGGCTGAACGCACCCGCAGGTGCCCCTACGCGTGTCCGGGAGGTTTCGGTGACCGAAGAAGCGTTCTCGGTGCGGCACCGGGTGACCGGGGACGCCGTCGTGGTGACCGTGTCCGGCGGGGTGGACCTGTGTTCCGCGCCCGCGATGATCAGCGAGATGGACCAGGCCCGCCGCGCGGCCACGCCGCCGCAGCCGGTGATCGTCGATCTGTCCCGCGTGGACTTCCTCGGCTCCGCCGGGTTGTCCCTGCTGGTCGAGGCCGAGCAGCGGTGCGCCGAAGCGGGCACTCCGCTGCGCCTGGTCGCGTCGAGCCGCGTCGTGTTGCGCGCGCTGGAGGCGGCCGATCTGCGGCAGGTGTTCACGGTGTCCGAGACGGTCGAGTGCGCACTGGGTGAGGGCTGGCCCGGTCGATGACGCGTCCCGCTGATACGTCTTATTTGGACACACTGGGCGAAATGGGGGCGATGGTCGCCGGCCGCGACTGGTCGGCGAGCGCGCTCGGCCCCGTCGAGGACTGGCCCGCGGAGCTGCACGCCGCGCTGCGCCTGGTGCTTTCGTCGCGGTTTCCCATGCTGGTGTGGTGGGGGCCGGAGCTGACGGTCTTCTACAACGACGCCTACCGCCCGGCGATGGGGGAGAAGCACCCGCGCTACCTCGGTCGCCCGGCGTCGGAGTGCTGGGCCGAGGCGTGGGCCGAGCTGGGCCCGCTGACGCGGCACGTGATGACCGGCCGGGGCGCCACGTATTCGGAGAACCAGCTGCTGTTCCTGGACCGGCACAACTACCTGGAGGAGACGTACTGGACG
Source organism: Amycolatopsis thermalba (assembly GCF_023376025.1). Taxonomy (NCBI): domain Bacteria; kingdom Bacillati; phylum Actinomycetota; class Actinomycetes; order Pseudonocardiales; family Pseudonocardiaceae; genus Amycolatopsis; species Amycolatopsis thermalba. Next base: position 6,373,283 of record NZ_CP091196.1, on the reverse strand, counting down.
TTCTCCTACAGCCCGATCTCCGACGACCGCGGCGCGGTGCTCGGCATCCTGGTCGCGGTGCAGGACACCACGGTGCAGGTGATCCGGCAGCGCCGGCTGGCGGTGCTCAACGACCTCGGCGAGGTGTCCGCCGCCGGGTCGGTGACGCAGACCGCGCGCTCGGCGGTCACCGCGCTGAGCCGGCACGGCGCGGACCTGCCGTTCGCGCTGGCCTACCTGTTCGACGACGGGCGGGCGACGCTGGCCGCGGCCTACGGGGTGGGGCCGGGGGAACGGGCCGCGCCCGCGGTGCTGGATCGCGGCGGGGCCGCCGTGTGGCCGTTGTGGGACGGCGAAACCCGGGTGTGCGACGGGCTGCGGCACCGGTTCGGGCCGGAGTTCGTGCAGCCGGTGGTGGTCGGCACGGCCGCGCCGGACCAGGCGGTGGTGCTGCCCCTGGTCGCCGCCGGGCGGGCCGAGCCGGTGGGCGCGCTCGTGCTCGGGGTGTCGGCCTACCAGGCGCTGGACGCGGACTACCGCGCGTTCCTCGAACTGCTCGGTGGACAGGTGTCGAGCCTGATCACCGACGCGCTCGCCTACGAGAGCGAGCGGCGGCGCTCGGAGGCGCTGGCCGAACTGGACCGCGCGAAGAGCGAGTTCTTCGCCAACGTCAGCCACGAGTTCCGCACCCCGCTGACCCTCATCGCCGGCCCGGCCGAGGACGCGCTCGCCGACACCGACGAGCCGTTGCCGCCCGGTCAGCGCGAACGGCTGGAGCTGGTGCACCGCAACGCCGGACGGTTGCGGCGGCTGGTCAACGACCTGCTCGACTTCGCCAAGATCGAGGCGGGACGCCTGCAGCCGGCCGCCGCGCCGCACGACCTGGCCGCGCTGACCACCGAGATCGCGGAGAGCTTCGCCCCGGCCGTGCGGCGCGCCGGGCTGCGGTTCGAGATCGACTGCCCGCCGTTGTCGCGCGCGGTGGAGGTCGATCCGGACATGTGGGAGAAGGTCGTCCTCAACCTGCTGTCCAACGGGCTGAAGTACACCCGGGAGGGCGGGGTCGCGGTCCGGCTGCGCGAGTCGGACGGGCACGCCGAGCTGACCGTCGCCGACACCGGGGTCGGGATCCCGGCCGACGAGCTGCCCCGGCTGTTCCAGCGGTTCCACCGGGCCCGCGGGCGCGAGGGCAGGTCCCACGAGGGCGCCGGGATCGGGCTGGCGCTGGTGCGGGAACTGGTGCGCTTGCACGACGGCACGGTGTCGGCGGATTCGGTGGAGGGGACCGGAAGCACGTTTTCGGTCCGGTTGCCGCTCGCGGCGGTCGCGCCACCGCCCACCGACCGCGCGCTGACGGTCGCGCCCGCCTACCGCGACGAAGCGTTGCAGTGGCGGGCCGACAGCGAGCCGGAGCCGGCGACCGGGGACGGGTCCGGGCCGACGTTGCTGGTGGTCGAGGACAACACGGATCTGAGCCGGTTCATCGCGCGGATGCTGCGCCCGGTGGGTCGCGTCCTGCTGGCGCGGGACGGCGTCGAGGGGCTGGAGCTGGCGCGGCGGCACCGGCCGGACCTCGTGCTGTCCGACGTGATGATGCCGCGGCTGGACGGGTTCGGGCTGATCCGGGCGCTGCGCGCGGAACCGGCCACGAAGTCGGTGCCGGTGCTGTTCCTGTCCGCGCGGGCCGGGGTCGAGGCGGCGGTGTCGGGTCTGGACGCCGGCGCCGACGACTACCTGCCGAAACCGTTCTCCGGCGCGGAACTGCTCGCGCGGGTGCGGGCGAACCTGGTGCTGTCCGGTCTGCGCCGGCGCGAGTCGGAGTTCCGGCGCGCGTTGTTCGAGTCGTTGCGGGAAGGAGTGTTCGTCGCCGACAGCGGCGGTGGCGTGGTCGAGGTCAACGCCGCGTTCACCGCGATCACCGGGTACGGCGCGGACAGCCTGCCGATGGCGTGGCCGTACCCGTGGCTGGGCGAGGACGCGGCCCGCGTGCCGGCCGGGGACCTGGTGCGCCACCTCGGCGACGGCCGTGAGGTGTCGGTCGTGGTCCGGCGTCCGGACGGCGGTGAGGCGTGGGCCGCGCTGACCCTCACGCGCGTCGCCGAGGGTGACGGGCGCGCTTGGCTGGTCGGGACGCTGCGGGACGTCACGGTCGAGAAGAAGGCGGCGGACCGGGAGGCGGTGCTGGCCGCGTTCGCCGCGGACCTGGCGGCCGCGACCGACGTGTCCGAGGTGCTGCACGCCGGGGTGTCCGCGCTGCGGGTGATCCTCGGCGCGACGCGCGTGGTGGCGGCGGTGTGGCCGACGGTGGAGAGCGGCGGTCTGGTCGCCGGTGATCCGGAGGCCGGCTCGTTCGACGAGCTGGAGCCGGAGCTGTACGAGCGGCTGGACCGGGCGCGCCGCCAGCCGCCCGGGCAGATCTGGCCGCCCGAGGCGGGCCGCGAACTCGGCGCGGCGCTGGGCAGCGGCGATTCGGTGGTGTGGGCCGAGCGGGCGGACCAGGTGCTCGGTGCGGAGGAGCGGGCGCTGTTCGGGATGCTCGTGGCCCAGCTCGCGCAGGCGCTCGGCCGGGCCCGCAGCTACGACGAGGCGCGGGCGGTCGCGTTGACGTTGCAGCACGCCATCCTGGGCCCCACGGACTTGCCGGGCGGGTTCGCGGTGCGGTACGAGCCGGCGGTGCGGCCGCTGGAGGTCGGCGGCGACTGGTACGACGTGGCGCGGTTGCCGGACGGCCGGATCGCGGTGGTCGTCGGGGACTGTGTGGGGCGCGGGCTGGCGGCGGCGTCGGTGATGGGGCAGCTGCGCAGCGCGTGCAGCGCGTTGTTGCTCAGCTACGGTGATCCGGCGCGGGCGCTGGACCAGCTGGACGGGTTCGCGCGGCAGATCCCGGGTGCCTTGTGCACCACCGTGTTCTGCGCGGTGGTGGATCCGGAGGCCGGGGTAGTGACGTACTCCAGTGCCGGGCACCCGTCGGCGGTGCTGAGCCACGCGGACGGCAGTGATCAGCTGCTGGACCAGGCGTTGTCGGTGCCGCTGGCGGTGCGCCGGTCGGCGGATCGCCCACGCGCGACGGTGCCGCTGCGGCCGGGTTCGGTGCTGCTGCTCTACACCGACGGTCTGGTGGAGCGGCACGGCCAGCCGATCGACGAGGCGATCGAGGGCGCGCGGGTGGCGTTGCGGGAGGTGCCGCGCCGCCAGTCGGCCGAGATCACCGAGCACCTGCTGGACCGGTTGCTGCCGCCGGCCGGGCACAACGACGACGTGGCGGTGCTGGTGTACGTGCACCCGCCCGGGCCGTTGCGCCTGGACCTGCCCGCGGTGCCGCGGAGCCTGGTCGAGATGCGGCGGGACCTGCGGCAGTGGCTGGCCCAGTCCGACGTCCCGGACGAGGCGGCGCAGGACGTGATCCTCGCCGTGGACGAGGCGTGCACCAACTCGATCGAACACGGGTACTCCGGAAGCGGCGAGGGCACCCTGACGCTGACCGCGGCGGCCGACGAGGGTGGCGTGGAGGTCGTGATCACCGACGACGGCACCTGGCGACCGCCACCCGCCGACCCCGGAATCCGCGGCCGCGGGGTCGGGTTGATGCGCGCGCTGATGACGGAGGTGGACATCACGCCCGGCGAGCAGGGCAGCCGAGTCCGCATGAGGCGCACCTGGAAGGACTGACGGCGCGACTACCCTCGCAGGCGTGGTCGAGCCGGTCGAGCGGGACAGCCGCGGCATCCTGCACCCGAGGGCGGGGCTGCGGCGCTTCGAGCTGACCCGGTTCCCGCCCTCGCCCGGGGTGGACCGGTTCGTCGACCGCTACTGGTTCGTCTCGTGGGACCTGCCCGAGGTGTACGAGCAGGACGTCCTCGTGCACCCGGTGGTCAACGTCGTGTTCGCCGACGACGGCGGCACGGTCACCGGCGTGCGGACCGAGCGCCTCACCCGGCGGCTGTCCGGGCGGGGCCGGGCGCTGGGGGTGATGTTCCGGCCCGGCGGGTTCCGGCCGTTCCTGGGCCGGCCGCTGGCCACGATCACCGACACGGTCCGCCCGCTCGCCGACGGGTTCCCGGCGCTGCACCCGGCCGAACCCGCGGTGATGGCGGCGCTCGCGGACGGCACCGACGGCGCCGAGATCGCGAAGCTGGTCGACGCGGCCCTCGCCCCGCTGGTGCCGGACGAGCGTCAGCCATCGGAGGACACGACCGCCCTCGCCGAACTCGCGGCCCGCGACCGTGACCTGCGGCGGGTCGAGGACCTGGCCGCCCGGGGCGGGTTGAGCGTGCGGCAGCTGCAGCGCGCGTTCGCCGACCACGTCGGCGTGAGCCCGAAGTGGGTGCTGCGGCGGTACCGGATCTACGACGCGGCCGAGCGCGCGGCGCGGGCGGAGACGGTGGACTGGGCGGCGCTCGCGGCGGACCTCGGATACGCCGACCAGGCCCACCTGACGCGCGAATTCACCGCCGTGGTGGGAGAGCCCCCCGGACGTTACGCACGGCGGTCCTGACCGGGCCCAGCTCGGCGACGGCTGGCTGCCCCGCTCGTGACTACGCCCAGCTTCGCGACGCGAGGCCACCCCCGGGAGGGGGTTGCCGTGGGGGTGGAGTGGGGCGGTGCGCGCGGCGGTCCTGACCAGGCCCAGCTCGGCGACGGCTGGCTGCCCCCGGGATCGCCGCGGTGGTTGGGCGGTGCGCGCGCCGCTTGACACGGCGGGCCCGCGAGGGGTGGCAACGGTCCGCACCACCACACCCCTCCACCTGATATATTGCAAAAAGAACAACCGCATTGCAACATACGCAACGGAGGCCATCCAGTGGACGTGCTGACGGTCGGCGAGACCATGGTCATGGTCACGCCCGAGGCGGGTGGTCGTCTGGTCTCGGGCAGCCGCTTCCTGCTGCGGCCCGGCGGTGCGGAGTCGAACGTCGCGGCGTTGCTGGCCCGCCTCGGGCACCGGGCGGCCTGGGCCAGCGCACTCGGCGCCGATCCCCTCGGCGACCTCGTGCTCGACGACCTCCAGCGCCACGGCGTCGACACCTCCCTGGTCCGCCGCGACGAGCACCGCCCCACCGCGGTCTACTTCAAGGACCCCACCCCGGCCGGCACCCGCGTCTACTACTACCGCGCCGGCTCGGCCGCCTCCGCCATCACCACCGCCGACATCGCGCGCTGGACCGCCCGGCCCGCGCGCCTCGTGCACGTCTCCGGCATCACCGCCGCCCTCTCCGGCCAGGCCCGCGAAGCCACCCGCGCTCTCGTCCGCGGCCCCGGTCTGGTCAGCTTCGACGTCAACCACCGCCCCCAGCTGTGGGACGGGGACGTGCCCGAGGTCCTGCGCGAACTGGCCCAGGACAGCGACATCGTCTTCGTCGGCCGCGACGAAGCGGAGGCCCTGTGGGGCACGACCGACGCGGAGAGCGTGCGCGCCTTCCTCGACCGGCCGCGCTACCTGGTGGTCAAGGACGCGGCGATCGAGGCGGTCAGCTTCACGCCGAGCGGAGTCCACCGCGCACCGTCCACAAAGGTCGACGTGGTGGACGCCGTCGGCGCCGGGGACGCGTTCGCGGCGGGGTGGCTCAGCGGATTCCTCGACGACCGCGACGAGATGACCCGCCTCAGGCTGGGCCACTACGCCGCCGCGCGCGTGCTCGAAGAGCCGTCGGACTTCGCCGAGCTGCCGCCCGCGTCCGAGATCGTCCCGGAACTCGGCTGATGTCCCAGACCGTCGCCCGCGCCATCGGCATCGTCGCGTTCGTCTCCCGCCGCCACCGCACGCTCGGCGAGATCGCCGACCACCTCGGTGTCCACAAGTCGACCGCGCTGCGGATTCTGCAGACCCTGGAGGAGGGCGGCTTCGTCCGCCGCGTTCCGGACCACCGCTACGCCATGGGGTTCCAGCTCATCGCCTACGGCCAGCTCGCCCTGGACCAGGTCGAGGCCCGCGCGCTGGCCCGGCCGATCCTGCAGGAGCTGAGCGAACGCTCCGGGCACACCGTCCACTTCGCGGAACTGGCCGGCGACCGCGTGGTGTACGTGGACAAGATCGACGGCCGGGGCAGCGTGGCGATGGGCTCGCGCATCGGGCTGCCGGCGATCCTGCACACCGCCGGTGTCGCGAAGGCGATCCTCGCCCACCAGCCGGATCGCGCGCGCTGGCTGTCCCTGTGCGACTACCAGCGCTTCACGCCGACCACGGTCGCCGGCCCGGAGGAGCTGTCCGCCGAGCTGGACCGCGTCCGCGAGCGCGGCTGGGCCGAGGACGACGGCGAGCACGAGGACTTCCTGAACTGCGTGGCACTGCCGGTGTACGACGCGCGCGGCCAGGTGACGCACAGCCTGTCCGTCACCGCGCTCAAGGTCGTCGCCCCGCTGGCCGAGCTGCGTGCCCACCTCGACGAGTACCGGACCGCCGCCCACCGGGTCTCCCGGGCACTGGGCTGGGGAGGAGACGACCATGGACGCCGCTGACTTCTTCGCCGCGCACCTCGACCGCAACCCCGTGCTGGGCATCTTCCGCGGCCTCGATCCACAGGCCACTGTGGACATGTGCACGCGTGCCTGGGAATTCGGTGTGGAGCTGGTGGAGATCCCGGTGCAGACGCCGGACGCGATGCCCTCGCTGCGCGCGGCCGTCGAGGCGGCGGCCGAGCGGGGCAGAAGCGTCGGCGCGGGCACGGTGACCACAGTGGACCAGCTGAGCGCGGTGCGGGAGGCCGGCGCCGAGTTCACCGTGGCGCCCGGACTGCACCCGGACGTGGTCGCCGAGTCGCAGCGGCTCGGCCTGCCGCACCTGCCGGGCGTGGCGACGGCGACCGAGATCGCGCACGCGCTGGCCCTGGGCAACACGTGGCTGAAAGCGTTTCCCGCCCGCCAGCTGGGCGCGGACTGGATCACCGCGCAGCTCGCGCCGTTCCCGTCGGTGCGGTTCGTCGCCACCGGCGGGATCGACGCCGGCAACGCCGCCGATTTCCTCGCCGCCGGATGCCGCGCGGTCGCGGTCGGTTCGGCACTGGCGGACCCCGGCGCGCTGGCCGCGCTGAAGCGAGCTATCGCAGGCTGAGCAGGTCCACGACGTCGGTGAGCGACTCGTTGGCGGCGAAGGCACGCCGCTGACGCTGGGCCCCGTTGCCGTGCTCGCGCACCCAGTTCAGCGATTCCACCACGAAGCCGAGGTCGCCGGTTTCGGTGAGGGCGCGGCGAATCCGCTCGACGAGCTGGCCGACCAGCACGGGAGTCGGGGTGAGGCGGCCGGTTTCCGGGTGCAGGGCCGAGCCCTCCAGGCCGTCGCGGGCCGCGCGCCACAGGTTGGCCCGCAGCACCTCGACGGGCAGCGGCGGCGGCGGGTAGTCCAGTTCGGACAGTGCGGTCAGCACGAGACCCCGCACCAGCACCGCCAGCGTCGTCGCCTCGCGCGCGGTCGCCGCGACGTCGCTGATGCGGAACTCCAGCGTCGGACGCTTCTCGGACAGCCGGATGTCCCAGTAGATCATGCCCCGGTCCAGCATCGCGCCGGATTCGAGCATCGCGGCCACGCGGGACTCGTACTCGCCGAGCGAGCCGAACAGCGGTGGCGGGCCCGCCGACGGCCAGCGCGACCACAGCACGTGCCGCCAGCTGCTGTACCGGGTGTCGTGGCCGCTGTCGAACGGCGAATTCGCGGTCAGCGCGAGCAGCACCGGCAACCACGGCCGGACGTGGTTGCTGATCCGCACACCCGTGGCCCGGTCCGGGATCTTGACGTGCACGTGGCAACCGCAGGTGGTGCCGGTGCGCGCGATCAGGCCGAAGTGCTCGCCCATGCGCCGGTACCGCGGGGTGGGCGTGAGCCCCGGCGGGTGCTCCTCGGCGAGCAGCGGCGTCGCGGTCGCGATCAGGCGCAGCTGCCGTTTCGCGGCCTCGCCCGCCAGCCGCGAGCGGAAGTGCGTGAGCTGGTCGAGCAGTTCCTCCGCGCCGTGGCACACCTGCGTCGCCAGCTCGACCTGGCTGCGCGCGAGCTCGCGCTGCACGTCGCCGTCCGGCCGCTCGGCGGCCTCCACCACCTCCGGACCACGGTCCGACAGGTGTCCCTGATCGTCGACGAGCAGGAACTCCTCTTCCACACCGAACGTCGGTATCTGGTCCAAGCCTCGCCCTCTCCACTCGGTGGCCGCTGTTTACCCGCTCCCCGGCTCTTCAAGCCCGGACGGCAGGCTCTTTGCCATCCCGGCAAATTTTCTTGTCACCTCAACCGGGCGCGCGGATAGTCGCCGCCATGGACGAGAAGTACGACGTTGTGGTGGTGGGTGGCGGCGCGGCAGGCCTGGCCGGGGCACTCGCGCTGGCCCGGGCGCGCCGGTCGGTGCTGGTGGTCGACGCGGGCCGGCCGCGCAACGCCCCGGCCGGGCACGTGCACAACTACCTGGGCCGGGAGAGCACCCCGCCGGCCGAGCTGGTCGCCATCGGCCGCGACGAGGTGGCCGGGTACGGCGGCGAGGTCGTGACGGGCACGGTGACCGCGGCTGCCCGGACCGGGGACGGGTTCGAGGTGACCCTGGACGACGGCCGGTCGGTCCACGCGCGCCGCCTGCTCGTGACGACCGGGCTGGTCGACGAGCTGCCGGACATCGACGGGGTCGCCGAGCGGTTCGGGCGCGACGTGCTGCACTGCCCGTACTGCCACGGCTGGGAGGCGCGTGACCAGGCGATCGGCGTGATCGGCAGCAACCCGCTGGTCGTGCACGCGGCACTGCTGTGGCGGCAGCTCAGCGCGGACGTGACGGTGTTCCGGCACCACGCGCCCGAGGCGACCGACGAGCAGCGCGAGGAGCTGGCCGCGCGCGGGATCCGCGTGGTCGAAGGCGAGGTCGCGGCCGTCGAGGTGAGCGAGGACCGGCTGACCGGCGTGCGGATGGCCTCCGGGGAGGTCGTGCCGCGGCAGGTGGTCGTGGTCGCGCCCCGGTTCACCGCGCGCGCCGGGTTGCTCACCGCGCTCGGCCTCGAGGTGACCGAGCAGGTCGTGCAGGGCCACGTGGTCGGCACGTACGTGGCGGCCGACCCGACCGGTGCCACCGCGGTGCCGGGCGTGTGGGTCGCCGGGAACGTCGCGAACGTGACCGCGCAGGTGATCGTGTCGGCGTCCGGCGGGCTGACGGCGGGTGCGGCGATCAACGCCGACCTCGTCGCGGAGGACACCCGGCAGGCGGTCGCCGCGCACCGCGCCGGGGTGTTCGCCCGTGAGGGCGAGGTCGGCGAACTCGTGGGAGGGGTGCGGCGCCATGGGATCCGATGAGTACGGCGAGGAGTTCTGGGAGGAGCGGTACCGCTCGCACACCGCGGTCTGGAGTGGACGGCCGAACCCGCAGCTGGTCGCCGAGGCCGCGGACCTCCCGCCGGGCGCGGCGCTGGACATCGGGGCCGGCGAGGGAGCCGACAGCTGCTGGCTCGCCGGGCGCGGCTGGCGCGTGACGGCGCTGGACCTGTCCGAGACCGCGCTGCGGCGCGGGGCCGAGCACGCCGCGCAGGCCGGAGTCGGGGAGCGGATCGAGTGGGTGCGGGCCGACGTGCGGACCTGGGACCCGGGTGACCGCCGCTTCGACCTGATCTCGGCGCAGTTCCTGCACCTGCGCAACGCGGAGCTGCGTGAGCTGGCCGGGCGGCTCGCCGAGTGGGTCACCCCGGGCGGCACGCTGCTGCTGGTGCACCACGACGCGCGCGACCTGGAGACCACGATGGGGCGGCCGAACGTGCCCGAGCGGTTCAGCAGCGCGGAGGAGGTGGCGAGCTGGTTGCCCGCCGGGTGGACGGTGGAGGTCGCCGAGGCGCGGCCCCGCGCCGCGACCGACCCGGACGGCAACCCGGTGACCATCCACGACGCGGTGGTGCGGGCGCGACGCTAGGGCTTGCCACCACGGAGCCGCGGTCACCGGCTCCGCGGTCACGCCTCGGGCGGGTCGGCCGTGACCCGCAGGCCACCGGCGCGGCCCCGGGTCCGCCCGCACGGAACCGCCGTGGGCGGTGGTGATCGAGCGGACGATCGACAGCCCGAGGCCGGCGCCGTTGGTGTGGGACGTGCGGTCGCCGGTCAGGCGGCGGAACGGCTCGAACAGGCCGGGCAGCGCCTCGGCCGGCACCGGCGGGCCGGTGTTCTCCACGACCAGCGCCCCGTTCACCTCCGTGCGCACCGAGCCGCGCGGCTCGTTGTAGAGGATCGCGTCGCGCGGGCGAAGCACGGGCGGAGGCGCCGGCGGCGCAGCGGTTGTCGGAATCGTCGTTCAGCGCGTTGTCCCTGCTCGGCGGGGTGGTGGGGGTGCTCACCGGGGTCGCGGTGACCGCCAGGTACGCGCTCACCCAGGACTGGACCGCAGTGCTGCCGCCGCTCCCGTTGTTCGGCGGCGCCGGGTTGACGCCGACGGAGGCGCTGGCGTGGCTCAGCTGCGGTAGGTCTGGGACAGGCGCGCGTAGGCCACGACGTTGTCCGCGTAGTTGCGGGTCGAGCGGTCGAAGTCGCCGCCGCAGGTGATCATCCGCAGCTCCGGCCCGGCCGTGTCGCCGTAGACGTCGTCGGTCGGGAACCGCGACTTCGGGTATCGCTCGACGCGGTAGACGGTGAACACGGCGGTGGTCCCGTCGGCGCGGTGCACGATCGCCTGGTCGCCGGGCTTGGTGTCCTTGAGGCGGTGGAAGGTGCCGGGCACGTGGTTGTAGTCGACGTGCGCGGCGAGCACCGCGGGCCCGGTCTCCCCCGGTGATGGGCTGCCGGTGAACCAGCCGGTGGTCACGGCGTCCTCCGGGACCTCCAGCGCGCCGTCGTCGGTCAGGCCGAGGTCGATGATCGGGCCGGTGCGGACCCCGATCGAGGGCACCTCGAGTGTGACCGGCCGGGAGTGTGGCAGGGGTCCGTCGACCGGGGTGGTGACCGGCGTGGTGGTCTGCGCCGGCAGCGCCGATGTCGGCGGCGCGGCCGGCGCGGGCTGCGGCTCGGCCGGGGAGCCGCAGGCGGTGAGGGCGGCGCCGATGGCCGCGAACGCGAGCCATCGGCGCCAGCGCGTGGTGCTCATCGGCCGGCGCGCCGCCGGAGGAGCAGCATGGTGCCGGCGCCGCCGCCGACCAGCACGAGCGCCCCGACCGCGACGGCCGGGCCCGCGTCGGTGCCCTCGTCGCCGCCGCCGGTGTCCACGCCACCGACCGGCTTGACCTTCACCTGCGAACCGCCGCCGGTGGTGTTCTTCTCCCCGAACCTGGTCTCGCACGCGATGCCGTCGTGGTCGGCGTCCAGGCGGTGCGGGTCGCTGCGGTCGGCGTCGAGGACGGCCTGGGCCTGCGCCTGGGTCGCGAAGTCGGCGCAGTCCAGGTCCGCCGGGGCGGCCTTGGTGCTCGTGACGACCGGCGGGGCCTGGGTGACGGTGCTGGACGGCGTGGACGGCGTGGACGGCGTGGACGGCTGCCCGCCCTTGCTCGGCAGGGTTTCGCAGGCCTTGCCGTCGTTGTCGTCGTCGAGGCCGTACGGATCCGACCGATCCTGGTCGAGAACGGCCTGCGCCTCTTCCTGGTAGGTGAAATCGCTGCAGTCGTACTTGTCGGTGGGCTGCGCGAAAACCGCAGGTGCCGGACCCAGCAGTGCGATACCCGCCACTGCGGCCGTGCCGAGAACGCGACTGATCATGCGCATGGGGGACGTCCTTTTCCGGGGAAACGATCTCGGGGAAGATTCAGCCGCTTTGTCGTTCCGGAATGAACGAACGTTACTCGCGCAATTCCGGAAACTGTTTTCCCGATAATGTCGGTATTCGGACCTTGTTCGCGGGTCAGAACGGCCAGTCCGCGTCCCGGCCGGACTCCAGCAGCGGGATCATCCGGAAGGCCGCGTCGGTCAGCCCGCTGAACGTGTGCCGCGTGCCCAGCCCGGACGGCGTGTTGCCGGTGGCGTACCCGGCGACGTTCCACACGTACAGCGGAACCCGGTCCGGCACACCCATCGACGCGTCCGCCGTGGCCGACTGCTCGTCGGTGACGATGACGACCCGGTCGTGGCGGCGGTAGTGCCTGCGCACCGCCGCCGCGGTGTTGGTGGCCGGGAACTTGTCGAGGCTGTCGACGAACGGCAGCAGCGACCCGCCGCGCGGAACCCGCACCTCGCGGCTGTCCCAGCCGTACACCACCACCGTCGGCCGCTGCGCCCGCACCGCCAGCGCGCACCCGAACAGGGCGGCCTGGTCGGCGAACGTGACCGCCGACCGCCTGCCGCTCATCCACATGGAGGCGGACCGGTCGATCAGGATCAGCGTCCGCCCCGGCAGGGAGGGCACGTTGGACAGCGACGCGTGCAGGGCGCGCTCCAGCGCCGGCCCCCACCGCAGCGACGGCGCCGCGCGGTAGGCGGACAGGAACCGGAACGGGAACTGCCGCGACCGCGCCACCTCCGCCGGATCGGCGAGCCGGGCCGCGACGCGGTCGGCCACCTCGTCCGGCAGCCCGGCCTCGTCGAAGTTGCGCAGGTTGCGCAGCAGCGCCATGTACCCCATGCCCGAGATGACGGCCTGCCACGCCGCCGCGTCCAGCGGGCCCTGCAGCCACCCGGCCAGCGCCTCCCACGTCATGCCGGCGGTCCGCAGCTCCGCGGGGTCCAGGGCCGCTCGCCGACGCTCCACCGGGAGCGCCATGAGCGTCCGCCGCCGGGCCAGCACGGTCAGCTCCGGCGCCGTACCGCCACGCAGGATGTGCCCGAAGAGCGCGTCCTGCACGGCGTCCCGCGGCTGCGGGTGCACCAGGCGCAGCACGTCGGCGAATCGCACACCGCGACTACCGCTGTCCCACTTCAGGACCGACCGCTCGTCGTACAGCGCCCCGACCGCGTCGGCGACCCCGCGCTTGACCGGCTTGGGCAGGCGGCGGCCGTAGCGGCTGAACCAGTACGCGATCAGCTCGCCCGGCTCGTCCGCCCGCCGCAGCACACTCGCCACGACGGCGCGGTTGGACGGCCCGTCGTCGGCGCCGCCGTCCAGGCGTGCCTTGACGAACTCGGCCGCGCCGACGAGCGAGGCGGAGCGCATGTTCGCCTCGGTGCGCAGCCAGCGCAGGAACCGCGCCGTCCACTGTGGATCGCCGAGCGCGGCGCGGCGGACCAGCTCGGCGTAGCGGCTGTCCCGGTCGCCCGCCTGCTCGTAGAAGGTGTCCTCGCCGACCATGTTCGCGACCGCGAGCAGGAACAGCTCGGACTTGGTGTCGCGGGCGTAACCGGTGCCGCCCTGGTGGTTGACGACACCGGGCACCGCGGCCGTGACGATCGGGGACCGGTTCGCCGGTCTTCGGCGGAGCAGGTTGAACTTGGACATGCCGGCCTCGCAGGGGAAAAAGGGGAGCCGGCGACCTCGGACAGGCCCGAGAAGGAGTCGGTGAAGGTTTCCACCTCCTTGCGGAGGCGCAGGAGTCGAACCTGGTGAACCGGAAGTAACCCTCGCCTGCGCACCGGGCCTGTCCGAGGTGACCGGCGTGCGAAGATCAGGATACGCCGCAACTCCCGGATCCGAACCGATTTTTGCGGCGTGCTGGCGGCAGGGATCGTGGACAGTGTGTCGGTGCGTCGGGTTGATCAAGGCGGCCCTGGCCGATGAATGGGCCTACCTCCACGCGTCACCAACCTCGTCGGGCACTACAGCTAGCTGTACTTGGCCAGGACGTTGGTAGCGGCTGGCTGGTGTTGACATGGGGAGAGCCTCCGGTTGGGGTGTGGCTTGTCTAGGACCCACGCCAGGCCGGAGGCTCTCGTGTCACACCGTAATGCCCGTACGACGTTCTTGGGCAGGTTGCTGATCGTCCAGCGGCATCGTCAGGGGTGGCCACAGGCACATATCGCGAAGGCAATGGGCATGTCACGCAAGTGCGTGAAGACCTGGTTGGACCGGCACGCCGCCGAGGGCGAAGCCGGCCTGCACGACCGGTCCTCACGTCCCCATTCCTCACCGCGGCGGACCAGTGCCGAGACCGAGCGGCAGATCCTCGAGCTGCGGCAGCGGGAGCGTCGCGGTCCGGACTGGCTGGGGGCGCAGCTGGGAGTGCCGGCGCGGACGGTGTCGCGCGTGCTGGCCCGCCACAACGCGCCTCGGCTGTCGGCGCTGGACCCACTCACCGGGCAGGTCATCCGGGCCAGCAAGACCACCGCGGTGCGGTATGAGCGCAATACCCCGGGCGAGCTAGTGCACATGGACGTGAAGAAAATCGGTCGGATCCCCGAGGGCGGCGGCTGGCGAGCGCATGGCCGCGCTCACCGGGACGCCACGCGCGACCGCAACGCCAGAATCGGTTTCGACTTCGTCCACTCGTTGGTCGACGATCACTCCCGGCTGGCCTACTCCGAGATCCTGCCCGACGAGAAGGGCGGCACCTGCGCCGCTTTCCTCGCCCGGGCCATCGCCTACTTCGCCAAGCATGGCATCACCAGAATCGAGCGGTTGATGACCGACAACGCCTGGGCCTATCGCTGGTCACTCCGGCACGTCTGTGCCGAGCACAGCATCCGGCAGAAGTTCATCAAGCCCCACTGCCCCTGGCAAAACGGCAAGGTCGAGCGCTACAACCGCACCCTGCAAACCGAGTGGGCCTACCGGCAGGTGTTCACCAGCAACACCGAACGAGCCGCCGCGCTTGCGCCCTGGCTCGAGCACTACAACACTCAACGCCGCCACAACGCACTCGGCGGCCACCCACCCACCAGCCGACTGCCACCAACCTAACGGCCAAGTACAGCTAGCCGCCTTCCGATTCCCGCCGGGTGAGCACCCGCGGGCCGTCCTCGGTGATGGCGACCGTGTGCTCGGAGTGGGCCGTGCGGGAGCCGTCGGCCGAGCGGATCGTCCAGCCGTCCGGGTCGTACACGATCCGATCGGTGGTGCGGGCGAACCACGGTTCGAGCGCGAGGGTGAGGCCCGGCTGAAGCTTCAGGCCGCGGCCGGCCCGGCCCTTGTTGGGCACGTGCAGGTCCTCGTGCATGGTGCGGCCGATGCCGTGACCGCCGAACTCGGTGTTGACCGGGTAGCCGTAGCCGGAGGCCACCGCCCAGATCGCCGCCGAGATGTCGCCGAGGCGGTTGCCCGGGCGGGCCGCCTCGATGGCCGCCTCCAGTGCTTCCTCGGTGGCCCGGATGAGCCGCAGGTCCTCCTCGGCGGCGGTCCCCACGACGATGGTGCGCGCCGAGTCGGCCACCCAGCCGTCGATGCCGACCGCGAGGTCCGCGGTGAGCACGTCCCCGTCACGCAGCGTGTAGTCGTGGGGCAGGCCGTGCAGGACGGCGTCGTTGACCGACAGGCAGATCACGTTGCGGAACGGGCCCTTGCCGAAGGACGGCGCGTAGTCCCAGTAGCACGACTCCGCCCCGCGCCGCTTGATCATGCCGCGCGCGTGGTGCTCCAGGTCCAGGAGGTTGACACCCACATCGGCGAGCCGGCCGATCTCGGTGAGCACCTCGGCGACGAACCGCCCGGCCACGTGCATGCGGTCGATCTCGGCGGGCGTCTTCAGTTCGATCACGAAAAACCTCACGTCACGGTGTTCGGTATTATTATACCGCCACCCTAGCACACCTCCGGTATAGTAATACCAGTCACGCTGCGTGCCCAGTGGTGGATCACACTAGGCCGGACGGAGGCTTTTCCTTGCCCCGAGCTGGGCGAGTGTGGATTGTTGACCGACGTGAGCCAGATCAGTGACCCGGCCGTCGCCGATCCGGTGCGGGAGCGGGCCCGCACCTTCGACCACCTCGACCCCGCCCAGGCCGCGACCATCCACGAAACCCTGGCGCAGTTCCGGAAGTCCTGCCCGGTGGCGCACAGCGAGGCGCACGGCGGCATGTTCGTGGTCACCCGGTTCGACGACCTCCGGCACGTCGCCAAGCACGGGGACACCTTCTCCTCCGCCGCGGAGGTCGGCGCGGTCGTCGTGGCGCCGGAGACCGGCGAGGTGATCGCGCCGCTGTTCGAGCAGGACCTGCACGAGCACGCCGGCTGGCGACGGCACCTGCAGCCGTTCTTCACCCCGCCCGCCGCGGCGGCCCACGAGGACTACATCCGCCGCGTGTCCCGGGAAGTCGTGGCCGGGCTGGCTCCACGCGGGCAGGCGGACCTGGTGCCGGAGCTGTGCGCGAAGATCCCGCCGCTGGTGATCGCGTCCCTGCTGGGCCTGCCGGAGGAACAGCGCCCGACGCTGGCCGCGCTCGTGCACGGCCTGGCCGCGGCCGACAACCCGCGCACGGCGGAGGCGATCGGCCGCGAGTACACCGAGTTCCTGCTGGCCCACATCCGGTCCCGCCGCGGGAAGACCGGGTCCGACGTGCTCACCTCGGTGGTCAACAGCGAGATCAACGGCAGGCTCGCGAGCGACCACGAACTGCTCAAGTTCACGTTCCTGCTCATCGCCGCCGGCAACCTGACCACCACCGACCAGCTGGCCAGCATTCTGCTGGAACTCGCCGAGCGGCCGGATCTGCGGCGGCGCGTGGCCGCCGATCCCGGGTTGATCCCGCAGCTGGTCGAGGAAAGCGTGCGGCACGAGTCCGCCGTCGCGGCGACCGGCCGCACGGTGGTGCGCGAGACGGAACTGGCCGGCGTCCCGCTCCGCCCCGGTGACCGGATGCTGCTGACCTGGGGCTCGGGCAACCGCGACGAGGACCACTTCCCGGACGGCGACGAGTTCCGGCTGGGCCGCCCGCGCCGGCCGCACCTCGGCTGGGGCGCGGGCGCGCACCGCTGCCTCGGCCTGCACGTCGCCCGCGTCGAACTGCGGGTCATCTGCGAGGAGTTCCTCGCGGCGATCCCGGACTTCGCGCTGCCGGAGGGCTTCGTGGCCGAACGCACCTACGGCGTCATCCGCGGGGTGAAAGCGCTTCCCGTCACGTGGCCCGTCTAGCGGGCGCGGCGGTCTGCTGGGTGTACCAGGTGGCCAGCTGCGCCCGCCGGTTCATGCGCAGCTTGGCGAAGATCTTCGTCAGGTGCGTCTCGACGGTCCGCCGCGAGACGGCCAGCTCGGCGGCGATCTGCGGATTGCTGAGCCCATCCGCGACGAGCGCGGCGACCCTGGTCTCGGCCGCGGTGAGCGCCCGCAGCGTCACGTCCGGACGGACGTCGACGGTGTTCACCTCCACCGGCCGCAACGCGAGGTCGTAGACCTCCTCGGTGCTGAGCTGGGTGCCTTCGGCGTAGGCGGCGCGGAAGGTGGCCTCCCCGATCGCGGCCACGATCCGCTCCTCGGCCAGACGCCGTTGCCGCCGGAACGGCACCAGCCCGCCGAGCCCGACGCCGTGGCGCTGCTGCAGGCCGAGACAACCGCCGAGCAACCGGGCGGCCTCCCGGGGCTGCCCGGCCCGCGACCGCCACCACGCCCCGGCCTCGACGGTCCACGTCGAACCCCACCGATCGCCCATCTCGACCTGCGGGCGCAGGCACTCGTGCAGCACGTACCGGGGGTGCGTGCGCGCCGGGAGCCCTTGTGTCCACAGTGCCCAGCTGGCCGCCCACGGCGACTCGTGCGCTTCGGCGTCGGCCAGGCATTCGTCGGAGGCGGCGTCGGCGATCTCGGACGGCCCGAGCAGTCCCGCCGCCACCGACAGGATCAGCGCCGCCATCTGCCCGTCCCCGGCCATGCCGGCCGCGCGGAACCCGTCGCGGGCCCGCCGCAGCAGCGGCAGGCCCGCGGTGTCGCCCAGGCTGAGCACCCGGTAGGTGCCCTCGACGTAGAGCACCGGTGGCGCGTCCTCGGCGCCGAGTTCCCGGGCCATCGCCAGGCACGCGTCACGGTAGTGCTCGCCGCGGGACCGGTCGCCGATCGCGGTCAGCGTGAACCCGAGCGAGGCCAGCGCGGCGACCCGGACCATGCTCGGTTCACCGGGCCCGGCGCGCAGCAGGTTTTCGATCCAGGCGCACGTCGTGGCCTGCTGCGCGTAGAAGAACGGGATCCGCGTGCGCATCACGTCGGTCACGATCGCCAGCCCGGTCTCCACCTCGCCGGAGCCGGCGCACCAGTCGACCGCGGCGCGGATGTTGGGCATCTCGCGGTAGACCCTGGCCAGCCACTCCAGCTCCTGCGGCCCGAACCACTGCGCGGCCG
This sequence comes from Amycolatopsis thermalba, assembly GCF_023376025.1. NCBI lineage: Bacteria > Bacillati > Actinomycetota > Actinomycetes > Pseudonocardiales > Pseudonocardiaceae > Amycolatopsis > Amycolatopsis thermalba. Next base: position 6,355,244 of record NZ_CP091196.1, on the reverse strand, counting down.
CGTCCGCCACGAGCCGCCGCACCCACCCGCAGTGCGCGTCGCGCACCCGCCGGGTCTCCCCGAGCGCGTCCAGGTGACGCAACCCGTACTCGCGCAACGGCTGCAGCTGCGTGTAGCGCCCGTCCGGGCTCATCAGCACGATCGACTGCCGCACCAGGCCCTTGACCAGCGTCATCACCTCACCGGTGCCGACCGCGTCGTCGCCGCCGCAGACTTCCTCGGCCGCCTCCAGGTCGAACCCGCCGGAGAACACCGCCAGCCGGGCCCACAGCCGTTGCTGCGCGGGACTGCACAGCGCCCACGACACGTCCAGGGCCTGGGTGAGGGTGCGGTGGTGCGGTTGCGTGCGGCGGGCGGTCGCGGTCAGCAGCCTGCCGCCGTCGAGCCGCTGCAGGATCTTGTCCGGGGACAGGCCGGAGCCCATCTGCGCGGCGATGAGTTCGATGACCAGCGGCAGGCCGCCGGACCAGCGCGCGAGCTCGACCACCGCGGCGAAGACCGGCCCGTCGTGCGGGATGGCGGGGTAGCCGGCGGCGGTGGCGCGCTCCAGCAGCAGCACCACGGCCTCGCTGGTGTGCGCCCGTTCCGGGGAGGCGTGGACCTCGGGGATGCTCACCGGGGGCACGGTGATGATCCGTTCGCCGACCAGTTCCAGCCGGTGCCGCGAGGTGGCCACCACGCTGAGGCCCGGGACCTCGTCCAGCAGCGTGACCACCACGTCGGCGACCGCGTCGAGCAGGTGCTCGGCGTTGTCCACCACCAGCAGGGCCCGCTGCTCGTGCAACCGCTCGACGAGCACCTGCAGCGCCGGCCGCTGCGAGTGGTGGTCGGTGATGCCCAGCGCCGTGACGATCGACTGCGCGACCGCCTCCGCCGCGTTGCTGGCGGGATTGAGGTCGGCCAGGTGGACCACGGCGGTGACGTCGAACGCGCTGCCGGTGCGCTGGGCCAGCGTCACGGCCAGCCGGGTCTTGCCCACCCCGGCCGGGCCGGTCAGCGTGATCAGGCGGACGTCGTCCCGCAGCAGCCCGGCGAGCGAGCGCAGCAGCTCGTCCCGCCCGACCAGACTGGTCAGCCCAGCGCTCGCCAGCTCCGCTCGCCTGATCACCGCCGCCCCACAAGGTTAAACGCCGTTCAACCGGTCGCGGTGAACTGTAAGGGACGCCCGCGGTCGCTGTCACCCCTCGTGGCCTCACGTACGTGAGGCCGGGCCAGGTTTGTGGAACGCCCGGATGTGCCGGAGCCGCCGCCGCGCCACGGTGGAGTTCCGGACGACGCGAGAGGAAGACCGATGACCCACACAGCCATCGGCTGGGACCCCGGCGGCCGCGAGTGGACCACCCGCCCGTCCGGGGCCGCGGTCCCGGCGCCTCCGCTGGCCGGTGACCTGCTCGTCGACGACGCCGCGCGCGAGGCCGCCTCCCGTGACCTGGGCCGGCTCGTGACCCGACGGCCCAGCGCGGTGCTGCGGCCGGCCGAGGTGGACGACATCGCCAAGATGGTCCGGCTCTGCCACGACCACGCCATCCCGGTCGCCGCCCAGGGCACCCGCCACCAGACCAACGGGCAGGCACTCGCGCCGGACGGTCTGGTCATCGACATGACCAGCCTGAACACGATCCACCGGGCCGACGGGGACCGCGCCGACTCCGACGCCGGGGTGCTGTGGTCGGATCTGGCGGCCACGCTCGCCGGATCGGGGCTGCGCTTCGCGGGCGGGCTGACCGGGTACGTGCCGCTGTCCGTCGGCGGCACCCTCAGCGCGGGCGGGATCAGCCCGAACTTCGAGGCCGGGGCGCAGATCGACTTCGTCGAGCGGATCCAGGTCGTCACCGGCCGGGGCGAGGTCGTGTGGGCGTCGGAGGCGGAGAACCGGAAGCTGTTCGCGGCGGCGCTCGGCGGGCTCGGGCAGGCCGGGATCATCACCCGCGCCGAGCTGGTGGTGGCGCCGATGCCCGCGTGGGTGCACTCCTGGGTGCTGCCGCATCCCGGCATCGACGGGGCGTTCGCCGCGATGCGCGCGTTGATCTCCGGCGGGCTGGCGACCGAGGTCTACTGCATGATCGTGCCGCCGGGGCCGACGTTCCTGGTGCACGCGGCCTGGTACGAGTACGCGGACGGCGCGCCGCCGCCGGACGTGCCCGGCCGGCTGGGCTGGGCCGGTCCGGTGCAGCACGAGGTGTCCGGCTACCTGGACCACGTGCTGAAGTATTCGGCGATCATCGACCAGTGGCGGCAGGCCGGCTGGGACGAGCGGCGGAAGCCGTGGTTCGACGTGTTCCTGCCCGGTTCGCGGGTCCGGGAGTTCGTCGGCGCCACCCTCGACCGCATGACCCCGCTGGACTGGTCCGCACCGCACGGCGAGGGTTTCGTGTTGCTGTTCCCGCACCGGGCGAGCGCGTTCCGGCGGCCCCGGCTGCGGTTGCCGCGGCCCGAGCCGGACGGGCTGGTGTGGCTGTTCGACGTGCTCAACGCCGCCGAGCACGACGCGGACGCCGGCTACGCGGAGGCGATGCTGGTGCGCAACCGGGAGTGGATCGCGGACGCGACCGCGGCCGGCGGCGTGGTCTACCCGATCGGCACGCACGGTTTCACGGCCGCGGACTGGCAGCGCCACTACGGCGACGACTGGGAGGACGTGGTGCGGGCCAAGCGGCTGTTCGATCCGGCGTTGATCCTCGCGCCGGGCCAGGGGATCACGGCCGCGGTGCGATGACACTGGCCGGGAACGCGCGGATGAACAGGCAGCGGGTCTCGCTGCACCGGGCGGGGATCACCCCGGAGCTGGTGCTCGACGAGGCGGTGGCGCTGACCGCGGACAAGGGCCTGCGTGGCTGGCGGATGCGCGAGCTGGCCGACCGCCTGGGCGTGTACCCGGCGGTGGTCTACCACCACGTGGGCGCTCGCGGCGCGATCACGGCCGCCGTGGTCGAACGGATCGCCGGGCTGGTGCTGGTCCCGCCCGGCGGTCGCGGCTGGCGGTGCTGCCTGGCCGATCTGGCCCGGGAAATCCACTCGGTGCTGGGCCGGTATCCCGGGGTGGCCTGCGAAATCGCGCTGCAGACCGCGCGGAACGGCCCGCCGCCGGCGATCGGGGTGCCGCTGGTCGTGGCGCTGGAGGAAGCCGGAATCCGGTCGCGGGCGCCGGAGGTGGCGCGACGGGCGGTCCGCGCGCTGTGCTGGCAACTGGCGCAACAGGACGAGCTGCACCAGACGATCCCGGCCGAGTGCCTGGGACGGCTGTGGGACCAGGACGTGGCACTGATCCTGAACGGACTGGCGGCCGACCTCGGCGGCTGATTGCCACGGTCCGATGTGGACTCCCGGGCCCGCCGCAGCCGCACGATACCGCTGTGACAGGCGGGCCCGCCCGGGAATCTCGATCAGCTCCGGCGCGTGATGACCATGAGGTATTCGCAGGGAGCGTCCGTCCGGTTGGCGAACCCGTGGTCCGCGTCGGCCTGGAAGAACAGGGAGTCGCCGCTGTGCAGGGTCTCGCTGATCCCGCCGATCGCGACCGTGAGGGTGCCGTCGAGCACCACGAGTTGTTTCTCCGTGCCCGGCGGATACGCGGGCAGCAGCCCGGTGGAGACCTGCGCGGGGAGGTGGTGGACGATCATCTCGGCTCCTCCCGCGCCCGGGGCCGCTGACACCATGTGCCGCTCGAAGCCGGTTTCCGGGTCACGGAACACGGGGCGTTCGTTCTTGCGCATGACGACGGCCACGCCGGACGAGGCGGCAGCCGGCGCACCGACCAGGTCCGAGAGCGACGCGTCGAGCGCGTGGGCGATCCTCGACGCGACGCCGATCGTCGGGCTCTTCTCACCGCGTTCGACCTTGGACAGCATCGCCCGGCTGACCGATGACTGCGCGGACAGCTGCTCCAGCGTCAGGCCCGCCTCCTCGCGGAGCCGCCGCACGTTGCCGCCGAACGCGCCGGCCAGGTCGTCACCGTGCTGTGGTCCGGCCGCGTTTCCGTCTTGCTCGACCACCGTGCTCCTCGATCCATGGCTACTTCGCTGCGGACAGTGTAGGGTCTCTTCTAAAGAAGACAGATTCTTCTATTGGAGACATGGGGGTTTCATGCGTTTGATCTCGAGTGGCCGCCACCACGCCACCTTTGATTTCGGTGATCTGCAGGTGATCTCGTTGCGGGACGGGTACATCGACATGCCGCCGACCCGGCTCCGCGACGAGGACGGGTGCGCGCTCGATGAGCTGCCGGCCGCCGTCCCGCTGGCCGGCGACAACTTGCGGCTGTCGGTCAACGCTTTTTACGTCACCGACGGCACGCGATCGGTTCTCATCGACACCGGCGCGTCCAACGTCTGGCACGACCCCACGATGGGGTTGATCTACGACGCGCTCGACGAAGCGGGAATCGACCGCGCGGATGTCACCGATGTCGCCATCACCCATAGGCACGAAGACCACGTGAGCGGCCTGATCGCGCCGGATGGTGCAGAGGCGTTCCCCGGACTCGAGCGCGTGTGGATCGGCGCGGGCGACACCTCGGTGTTCACGGGACGGCTCGCGCCGATCCGCGACCGGGTCGTGCCCGTGTCGGAGCAGGTCGCGATCAACGACTGGACCACCGCGATCCCGACACCGGGCCACACGCCCGGGCACACCGTCTACGAGGTCAGGAGCGACGCCGGCCACCTGCTCGCCTGGGGCGACACCGTGCACGTGCCCACGCTCCAATTCGAGCAGCCGAACGTGTCCTGGGAGCTCGACGGCGACCAGTCCCAGGCCCGCGCCGCGCGGGCGGCGCTCCTCGAACGACTGACCCAACCAGACCACTTCGTAGCCGGCGCCCACCTCGACTCACCGGGCATCGCGCGCGTAACCCCTTCCGGCGACGGTTATGCGCTGGAATACCTGGCACCACAGATCGGCTGACCGAGCCTGTCGGCCGCGCTCGCGATGGCGGCCGGGAGGGCGAGCACCATCAGCAGGCCCTGACCGGCCGATCCGCTCCCGGCCGTTCGGGCCGCCAGGACCTGGTCGAGCCCCACCAGCCGGCGGTCCGGGGCTGCCGCCGCGCAGCGCGCCTAGGGAGTCTCGGTAATTGATCTACCTGTAGGCATGGCTGATCTTGGGTGGTGGTGGGTCGGGGTGAGTTGACGGATCGGGGCGCCATGGCGTGACCTGCCTGAGTTACGGTCTTTGGAAGACCGCCCGCGCATGAACCGTTGCGGTTGCGGACCGCGGATGGCATCTGGCGGCCGGTCCCGGGGCGGACTGAGCACGAAGATCCATCGTGCGGGTCGATGGGTGCGGGTTGCCGATGCGGATGCTGCTTACCGGCGGCCAGGCCGGCGACAACCCGCCACTGCTGCCGCTGCTGGATGGCGGCGGGCGTCCTCCTGCTTCCGATGCCGAGGCCTACCGGCAGCGAAACGTGGTCGAACACTGCTTCAACCGGCTCAAACAGTTCCCCGGCCTGGCCACCCGCGATGCCACACCCGCCGCCTGCCACCAGACCGAACTCACCACCGCCGCCATCGTCCTCTCGCCCCGAAGACTTACCGGACACTCCCTAGGCCGGTCGGGTGAAGATGGTCGATTCTCGTGCCCAATCCTCGCCGGGCGCCCACGCTGCAACCGAGTCTCGCCACCCGGGCGGGCCACCACTGGGGAAGGACCCACCCATGCCGACACGAACGAAGGCTGCCCTGTGCGCGGTCGCCCTGGCCGGGCTGGCGCTGGCCACGCCGCAGGCGACCGCCGCGACCTACCCCACCAACCCGTTCAACGTCTCCTACGGCGCCACCTACGCCGCCGGCACCATGACCTGGTACGCACGGGCCGTGCGGCTCGACGGCAACTTGCGATCGCTGAGCAGCAGCGGCTGTCGCAGGGCTTACGCGGTCGCCTACACCGCTGACCTTGCCCAACTGGACGAGCGCAGCACCAGCGCCCAGTGCGGAGACCAGATCAAACCCTTCCAGATCGACCTCACCGCCGACGTCGCCGGCGGCGCCGCCATCGTCTCGGTCTGCCTGCTGGACGGCGGCGGCGCGCCACTCGGCGAATGCAAGGCCTACGCCCGCTCCGACGCGAGCTGATCCGCGGCAGCCGGAACCGGAGGGGAAGGGGGAGGGTCAGCGCGCGAACCGGTCGCGCTGCGCCTGGGTGGGCGTGCGGTCGGCTCGCGTGGGCGCGGCACCGCGTGGCGGTGCACGAGGTGTTTGGGTTCGCGGGACTTGCCGCTCACCTGGCGGGCCTCCACAAGGCGCGGAAGTGCGCGTTGCCTTCGCTGAGTTCGGCCACCAGGTTCCGCAGAGCGGGATCCGGTGGGCCGAAGCCCGCGGCTACCCCGCAGGTTCGCCACGGTCGCTTGCGCGGTCCTCGTGCCCGCAGGCAGCGCGGTGCCCATCGGTGCCCCGATCGCCCGCCTCGACGACGGCAGCGGCGACCAGCCACCGACCACACGCGACACACCGGCACCGGTGCCCCGCAGCACCGGCCGCGTCGCGCGGGAAACAGCCGCCTGGCGGCCACGCCCCTCGTGCGGCGGCTCGCCCGCGAACACGGGATCGACCTCGCCGGGATCACCGGCAGCGGACCGCGGGGACGCATCGTGCGGTCCGACATCGAAGACCGCTACCGCTCCCGCCGAACCCGTCGCCGACGCCGACGCCGTCCGCCACGCCGTGGCGACCCGTCTTGCCGACAGCGCCACCGTGCCCCACTGCGGGCGCACCCGGGGATCGACGCCTCGTACTCCCCGGAGGGCCGCGGCGAAACCGTGCTGCACGAGGGAATCCACGTCGGGATCGCGGTGTCGTCGCCGAGCGGCCTGGTGGTGCCGGTGGTCCGCGTCGCCGACCGGTCCCCGGTCACGGTCACGGTCAGCAGCCTCGGCATGTTCGGGGTCGACCAGTTCCCCGCCATCATCAACCCGCGCCAGGGCGCCATCCTCGCGTTCGGCGCCGCACTCGGTGAGCCGTGGCGCATGCGGTACACGATCACCGCCGATCACCGCATCATCGACGGCGCGCTCGCCGCTCAGTTCCTGGCCACGCTCACCGGCCTGCTCGAACACCCGTTGCGCGTCATCGAGTGAGGAGCCCGGACCACCGCGCGAACGCGCCGACCTCGGCGAGCCCCCTGCGCCGAGGGGATGCGGGCGATGAGCCGCTGGCACGCCAACTCGCCGACGTTGGGCTGGGACAGGCTGTCCGGCAGAGCGACGGTCGGGCAGGACGGTGGCGTACGACCGCCGCAGCGGGGCGGCACCGCCGGACCAGCTGTCAGATCGCCCCGCAGCCTGTCGGCACGACAGTGAGAACGGAGCCGGCTGCGGTCACCACCCGAAGGCGCGCCCGATCCAGAAAAGCAGAAAACCCCAGGCCCTAGGACCTGGGGTGACTGTGCGCCATCAGGGACTCGAACCCCGAACCCGCTGATCTTGGATCGACTGATCCCGGTGGTGCTGGTTGCTCCTGGTTGATGCCGCTGACCTGGCACTTCTCCGGATGGGACTCTTGGTCGGACTGGATCCGATCCGGCTGTCCACGGCTCATTAGCGGCAGTTAACGGGCACCCGAGCGGGCTGCGGCCGCCAACCCGACGCCGGGCACCGACCACGCAGCACCTTCCCCGCGATCCACAGCCGCCCACAGCCGGGACGGGTGCTGTCAACCCTGTAACCGATCACGCCCGACAAGCGACGTACGTCCCGTGACTGTGCGTGCTCAAGCCGACCACCGCGGGCGTGATCGGCGCGAAGCGGGGTTGACAGCGCCCGGCCCGGCTTTGACCATGCGGCGATCGCGGGGAAGGTGCATCCTCCGCCAGCCGCCGACGCTGGGTACTTCCTCACGTGTTCTGCGCCCCCGTGGCGTGCGCGCGCCGGCCGACGGCGTTCAGCGCGGCCGTGCAGAGCGGAGCGGCCCAGCGCGGCCGCGCGCCAGTTCGGCCCGCGCGCCCGCCCGCCAGGGCGGCTTGAAGACGTAAAGAAAGTTCTCACAAGGTCGCGCTACTCGGAAATGAGCAGAATTGCCATCAAAACACGGCGGAGATGAGTCGAATCTCGACGGTTGGGACCCACTCGCAGAAAGTATGTTCCGCGATTTGGGAAGCATAGCTCATCAAGCAGCACTCCGGAGACTGATACGTAAGCGGAAGCCGAAAATTCGACTGGCTTTCAATAGATTAATAATGCAGGCGTCCGCTTCGATGATGGAGATCGCGTTCGCCACCTTCGCCATTGTGCTTACGTGTGCTGGTGTTGCGGTATTCGTTATCAGCTATCCGTGGGTAGCAGATGGTGTGGACGATGTCGGCGAGATCGTTGCGACTATTGGTGCTGCAAATGTATTCAGTAGCTTGGTTTTTGCAGCCATGGCAATCCCTCAAGAGCGGTCTGCGTCAATTGCTCCGGGCTACACGGCGGATACCATGCGGCGACGCGGGCCTTGGCTTGTCTGCTTACTTCTGGTACTTATTTCTGCAGGACTGTTCTGTCTAAGCAGTATTCGCCCTGAACCTCAAGTTGCGATTGGCGCTGGTCTGATCACTGCGGGCGGGTTTTCGCTTGTTTGGTTGTACGCAAGGATCTTGCTTAAGTCGGCCGATTACCTGGCCATTGCGGAACGGCAAGCGACCTTCATTTCTAAGGCCTTCTGGACGGGAAGGAAAGTTCATCGCAGGAATGCTCGAGCCTGGCTAAAGCTCGAAGATCAGAGCGATGAGAACATCGATCTTCTTTCGCAAGAGGCAGTTCTGAGGTGGCTGGCAGGATCACTCAGACATCTGGAAGCCGGGATGCGGGCTGGGTTCACTGAGCACAAGCCGTCGCTTTCTGCCGCATTCGCTAGTGAAATGGTCAAGCTCTTTCGAGCTTATGTCGATGACTGCGACGGAAAAGTCGGAGGCCAGAACGGACCGATTCAGGTTGTACTACAAGCGCATAAGGATCTCGCTCGTGTCGCGAATGATCGAGGGGCGGACTTCGATCAGGCTGCGAGACACTGCCTAGAGAAATTGGTCGACGTTGCCACTTCTAACACGCGGTCTCGGCAGTACTCCGCCGTGAGGAGCCTGATAGTCCGCACCTATGAGCAAATAATTGAGATGATGTGGAATAATGACGAATCGTTGATTCCTGCGGCTGCGTGCAGCAACATCGGCAAACTGGTGCACAGATACCTTCAGGTTGGCGCTATTTCCGACGCGCAAGATTGCATTGACATGCTCGGATCATTGATCGTTAAGGCGCTAGAGACTGGACGCCCGCATATCTCTTTGGCGGCGACTGAACAGCTTGTGGGAGCGCTTGCGCCGACTGTTCGAGTGGGGAACAAGTATGCACGACAAGAGCTTCTGCAAGCATTTTTTGAGGGTGTGCACCCTCTTATCGCTGTTCATCCGCTAGTTCGCATTTCTTTCAACGACCCCACGGAATTGATCCTTCCTGGTATTGGAATTGGCTTCAAGGGGTTGCAAGACGTTCTTTGGACCGAAGTGCGTCTAACGGAGGAAAATACGGCAGATTTTGCAGAGGTAGTAATAGAATGGATCAATGGGATTATCTCTGATTATGCCGAGCTCGATTCGGAGCGAAATCGACATCCGCTGCGAGATGCTTTGGCTGTCTTGCTCTGTATCCAGCTGCGCATGATCTCGGTAGGCTATCTTGAAGTCTGGCCGCTGGCGTCTCTGGAGGCGGCAACCTCATGGGTTTTTGCCCAGGATGACCCTAGTCGGTTTGAAAAGCTTTTGGTCCCAGAAGTGGCTGAACTAGTGTGGAGCTGCATTATGTGCGCGGGGTTCGCTGAGCAAGATCCCGAGCTAATAAGGAGCACCTGTGCCAGGGTCCTCGGGAAGATTGAACAGAACGCGCCTAGTAAGCTAGCGGGCCGCTTTGTTGCGACCTTTGTTACCGGACTATTCTTGGCAGCTGGCCGCACGCTTGAGGAGGCGAATGCGTACCTTGATTCGGGTGGTGACAGGAGAAACCGTATATTTGGACGTACCTACGATGGTCCGTTTATTGAAGGGTTTGGCAATGCGCCAAGTATGAATAGAAATGCGACTCGCCATCACCCTGCAATTATCGAAGCGATCAACCGTTGGATCTTCCTAAATTTTCCTGAATTTCGCGCGAAATATTAAGTAGACCTCGAAGTAGGCTCGCTCGTCGGATCGTGTGAGCGGCTGGAGAGCTTTGTTCGACGTGTATGGCGGTTTTATTCACCCGCCTGCCGTGACAAGTAGCGCGGGTGAACGCGAACGTGCCTGCCCTCTCAATCAGTTGTGCGTCTTGTTCATGGCCTCAGGTGGGAGTCGATTTTGCTGACAAAGTCTGCAAAAGAAGCCCCGATAGATTCCACAATGTGTCGCAACTCGACTACATCTAACCGTCGTTCGCCGGTTTCATACTTGCTCACAAACGACTGCGGTACCCCTAGGCGCTCTGCTAGCTGCACCTGTGTGAGGCCGGCTTCCTGCCGTAGTTCGCGCAGGAGGCGGCAGAGTTGCTGGTACTCGGCCGAGTAGATCGACTTCTCCACCTGTCAAGGCGACCGGAGAGCCCACGGATATCCCAAAATCGGATATCCTGGCGCTCGTGCCCCGCTGCTACGTGCGGCACTGCCACGCGGCGGGGCGCGACCTGTATCGCCGACAGGCAGGAGGGAGCATGAGCGATGACCTCGATGGCAGCCAAGCCGTCGACCAACGCATCGTCTTTGATCCGGGCAGCAACCCGGACAAGTACATCTACGAGCAGCTGGCCGATCATCTGGCCAGGCTCATCGCTGCGGGCCGACTGAAGCCCAACACGCCGTTGCCGGCCGAACGGCGGCTGGCCGCCGAGTACGGCGTCTCGCTGGGCACCGCCCGCCACGCGACCAGCATCCTGAGGGACCTGGGCTTGGTCGTGACTGTCCGCTCCAAGGGCACCTTCGTTCGCGGGCCTCGTGCGTCCGCTGAATCTTGACGTTACGGTGGGCGGATGTCGCTGATCTCGTGGGCATATGACCTCTCCGAGGCGAAGCTGCGTGACGCGCTGCCTCGACGATGGGCCCACGTCCAGGGCGTAGCCCGGCAGGCGCGCACCCTCGCGTCGATTGCCGGATCGGACGCTGAACTGCTGGAAGCCGCGGCCGTCCTTCACGACATCGGGTATGCCCCTGACCTGGTTGACACTGGCTTTCACCCCATCGACGGCGCTACCTACCTGGCCAAGGTCGATGCCCCCGAACGGCTTGTGCACCTCGTCGCACATCACTCCTACGCCGTCTATGAAGCCGAACTGCGGGGGCTGACTGACGAGCTGGCCGACTTCCACGACGAACGCGGCTCGATCCGCGACGCACTTTGGTACTGCGACCTCACCACCTCGCCCGATGGCGAGACCGTCGACGCCGAAGACCGCATTGCGGAGATCAAGCGGCGCTACGGCCCTGACCATCTCGTGACTCGGTTCATCACCGGTGCCACTCCTGAGCTGCTGGCAGCCGTCGAGCGCACGAAGGGCCGTCTTTCCGCCGTCTCGGCGGCTAACCCAAATGGACGTCCTGCGGGTTCTTGATCGCGTGATCGATGCGCAGCCGCATCGAGGGGTGGATGTCCAGCTCGTCCAGGCGCTCCGGCGCGACCCAGTGCACCTGCCGTGACTCCGAGCTGGGCCGCAGCGACCCTGCGAGCGGGCGGGCGTGGAAGCAGATCGAGAACTCCTGCCGGACCTCGCCGTCGTCGTAGGCGATCACGTGCTTGGGGTCGGAGTAGATGCCGCTGATCCCGGTCACCTCGACCGTCAGCCCGGTTTCCTCCTCGACCTCGCGCCGCACGGCGTCCACCACCGATTCGCCGAGGTCCTGGGCTCCGCCGGGGAGCGCCCACAGACCGTTGTCGGTGCGCTCGATCATCAGGATGTCGCCGGCCTCGTTACGCACCACAGCGGCGACCGCGGGCACGATGCTGTTGGCGGCCGGGGCGTCGGGGTCGTCGTAGTAGTCCTTCTTCGGCACGAGCCTCAGTCCTCCCACTTGTGCGGTTGAGCGTGCTCCCACACGGCGGTGAAGCTGTCCGCGTAGGTGGTGAACAGGTCGCCCGCCGACAACCGCCGCAGGTGCAGCGCGGGGGCGTGCGCGGCCATCTTGCCGTAAACGTGCGGGTTGACGATCATCTCGTCGTCGAACCGGAAGATGCTGTTGTACAGCACCGTTCCGTGCGTCCGGATCTCGATTCCGGGTACGCCGTCGAGCTTGCGGAAGTAGGCCAGCGCGTGGTCGATCTTCGCCGAGATCGTGTGCGGTCCGATGCCCTCGTCGGTGCTGCGCTGGATCACCGCCGGGGCGTCCCGGTCGCCAAACAACAGCCGGATTCGCGCGCCTGCCTCGGCCTTGCTCCGCAGCAGCTCCAGCAGGCCGGGCTTCTCGGTCATGAACATGCCCACGTAGACCAGCATGTCCACGTACGTCGTGGCTCGCGCCAGCAGCTTGTCCCACAGATCGGCCGGCACCGAATTGCGGTGGGCGTAGACCTTCACGATCTCGGAGTTGCTGACCTCGCTCGCCTTAGCCTCGGACAGCGCGTCCGGCCACAGGTAGCTCTCGCTCTCCTGCAAGATCGCGGCGATTTTGTGCCGCGACTTCGCATAGGGCGTGCGGCCCTTGGTGATCCAGCGCTCGACCGTCTTCGGGTCCACTGCGATACGCGCGGCGAGCTCGTCCGGGGTGAGCCCCCGCGACAGCAGGGCGTCACGCAAACGCTCGTTGGCCATCGACCCTCCCCCAAGTACGCCTAGGGACGTCTTCACGCTACCAGAGACGTCCCTAGATGTCCTTTCGTGCGGTGAAGCCGTCCCCGTCCTCGGCGGCATCGTCAGGGACGCACCGAAGAGCGCTATGGAGCGGTGCGGAACTGATCACCCTTGGAGGACAGGTTATGCGTCTGGTCATCGACACTTCGCAGGTGACGTTCACGGTGGGCCGGGAGGCTCAGCCGAAGACGGATCAGAACGGGATTCAGCGGGTCGAGCGCAGCACGAACGTTCCGATGTGGACTGTGCAGCTGGTTGCCATGGATGGCTCGGGTGCGGAGGTGATCAGTGTGACCGTCGCGGCCCCGCAGGCCCCCAAGGTCACCACTGGCACTGTCGTGACGCCCGTTGAGCTGCAGGCGATTCCGTGGGCACAGAACGGCCGCAACGGCGTGGCTTTCCGTGCAGTCGACATCAAGGCTGTCTCCGGTTCGAAGACGTCGGCGAACTCCGCTTCCTGACTGCGACGAACGTCTGAAGTGCTCACCCGGCATGACAGCCGGGACCTGGTCGAGCGGAACACCCTCGGCCGCTAGTCATTCCCCTCGAAGAGAAGCACGGGACCGGTCTGGTTCTTGGCGGTTCCTGTCCGGACCCGTGCCTCTTTCGTCTCCACCTTGGAGGAGTCGTGGCGAAGTCTATCCGCCGGGCGCGTGGTGCGCGCCGTATCGATGTCATGGAGTTCTGGCACGCGCCGAAGCAGCACTGGTTCGTCGTGGGCCTGGGCGTGCTGCTGCGCTGGCGCGCAGAGATCTTTCTGACCGCCGTGTTCCTCATGGGCATGGCGTGGCTGTACCACCAGGTCGGCGAGGGTTACGCCTGGCTGATCTTCACCGGGACCGTGGTGGTCGTGGTGCTGGTGCCGCAGACCCGTTGGTTCGTGTTCTCCCGGTTCTGGTGCCTGGTCGACCGGCACCGGCTGCGGACCTGCCTGCGGCAGGCTCGCGCTCGGACGATGAACCTGGACGGCGCGCTGCCGTTCATGCTCTGGGCGCGGCCCACGAAGACCGGGGAGCGGATCTGGCTGTGGAGCCGTGCGGGCTCCTCGGCCGGTGATCTGGAAGCGGTCCTCGAGTACATCGCGCCCGCCTGCTATGCCCGTGATGCGCGGGTGCACCGGGTGCGCAAACTGTCCACCCTGTTCGCGGTCGAGGTCATCCGTCGTGACCCGTTGGACCGCTCGACGCCGATTGACTCGCCCCTGGCGAAGGTGGCGTCTCTTGTTCGCAAGTCCCGCGGTGAGGGGACCGAGCCCATCGCGGCTGCCACGGTCACGCCGCTGCCTGTTCAGGAGAAGCCTGCGCCTCGGTCGGCTGCGGTGGTCGCTGACGACCTGTCCGACTACATCGACTGAGGGGGCCGGTCATGCGGAAGAACACGATTCCGGTGGCTGGGCTGTCGATCTACGACCCGGTGCACCTGGGTATCTACGAAGACGGCTACGGCGTCGGTATCGAGCTGATTTGGCGCAACATTCTGCTCGCTGGTGAGCCCGGTGCCGGGAAGTCGGTCGGGTTGAACAACATCGTTGCTCATGGGGCGTTGTGCCCGGACCTGTCGTTGTGGCTCTTCGACGGCAAACAGGTCGAGCTGGGCCTGTGGCGCGAGGTGGCCGACCTGTTCGTCGGTCCCGACATCGAGCGCGCGTTGACCGCGTTGGAGCGGTTGCAGGCGGAGATGGACCGCCGCTACGTCGAGCTGGACCGGGTCCGGCGGCGCAAGATCGACCGCCACGACCCGATCGACGTGATCATGGTTGTCATCGATGAACTGGCCCTGTTCTCGGCCACGATGGGCACCAAGGACCAGCAAGAACAGTTCGTCCGCCTGCTGCGCGACCTCGTGGCGCGGGGCCGGGCTGCCGGGATCATCGTGGTAGCCGCGACTCAGCGGCCTTCTGCCGACATCATCCCTACTTCGCTGCGGGACCTGTTCGGGTACCGCATGGCTTATCGCTGCACTACTGATTCCAGCTCGGACATCATCCTCGGCCGGGGCTGGGCCGCGCAGGGATTCGACGCCTCCAACATCGCGCCGGAGGAACGGGGCGTCGCCCTGCTGCTCGCCGAAGGCGGCATCCCACGCCGGATGAAGACCGCCTATCTCACCGACGCGCACATTCACTCGCTCGTCGAATACGCGCGCCAAATCCGCACTCGCAAGACCGCTTAATCCCCATTCGCAATTCGATTCGCAGGAGAGGACTGCCCTCATGCTGACCGCGACCAAACCGATGGCTCTCACTCCCGAGCAGCTGTGGGTCTTCGTCACCGGCGACAACAACGCCGTCGACGTCGCCCGCCTCGCGCACGCGCCCGAGATCGGCGGCTTCATCGCCCTGCCGATTTCCGCGTTCGACCCCTACGCGCTGCTGCCCGCCTACGCGCCAACCGGCGAACTTCTAGCGGGCTGGCGCTGGGCCACCACCCGCGACGTCGAGACCTACGCCTACCTGTTCGCCTGACCGGAGCATCCGTGACCGTCTCGACCATGACCCTCAGCCCCACCACCAAGACCGTGGTGGGGCTGGGAGCCGTCGCCGAGCCGGACATCCTCCGCCGCGCCACCAGCTCGGAGTATCGCTGGTGGCTCGCGCACGTCATGCCCGCGGCTGCCTGCTCCCGGCCGGTCCGCCTGCGCGTGGAAGCGGAATGGGGCGGCGGTGACGTCGAGCGGGTCACCGACGACATGCCGGACGGGCTGCTCTACGTCGCCTGCAAGAACCGGCGGGCCTCGGTCTGCCCCGCGTGTGCGGAGACCTACCGGGCCGACACCTACCAGCTCGTGAAAGCGGGTCTCGTCGGCGGGAAGGGCGTGCCGGAGACCGTCACCGAGCATCCGTGCTTCTTCGTCACGCTCACCGCGCCGGCCTTTGGGGCCGTGCACACCCGCGTGGTCAGCAACGGGCAGGTCAAGCCCTGTCGCCCTCGGCGGTACGCGCCGCTCTGCCCGCACGGTCGCTCCACTGAGCGCCGCGTGCGGCATGGCGAGGATGACTCGTGCGTGGGGGAGCCGATCTGCCGGGACTGCTACGACTATGAAGCCCAAGCCGTCTGGAACTTTCATGCCGGGGAGCTGTGGCGGCGCACCACGATCACGTTCACTCGGTACCTCAAGGCTGCGGCCAAGGACCGAGGCGTCCAGGTCCGGCTCTCGTACGCCAAAGTCGCCGAGTACCAGCGGCGCGGCGTCGTGCACTTCCACGCCCTGATCAGGCTCGATGGCCTTGACCCGAACGATCCGGATACCATCATCGCGCCGGACCCGAGTATCACGCCGGAGCTGCTGAGCAGCCTTATCGACACTGCTGCGACCGTCACGCGCTTCACCACGGCACCCCACCCTCGGCGACGCACCGGCTGGACCCTCACCTGGGGCAAGCAGCGCGACATCCGCCCCGTTCACCTTCACGCGAGTGATCACGATGACCGCGGTGCGCTGACAACTACGGCGGTGCCGGCCTATCTCGCGAAGTACGCCACGAAGGCCACCGAGGAAGCCGGGCACGTCTCCCGGCGGCTCACGCAGCTCGACGCCAACATGCACGCCGAGCGCGACAACCACCAGTCCCGGCAGCTCGTCGCCTGCTGGCGGCTCGGGCAGCGGCCCTTCTACTACACCAGCAAGCAGCAGCGCACCGAGTGGGCCGAAGGCTGGGGCAAGCTCCGGAAATGGGCGCACATGCTCGGCTTCGGCGGTCACTTCTCCACCAAGAGCCGCCGCTACTCCACCACTCTCACAGCGCTGAGGGCCGTCCGTAAGGCATTCCAGCGCGGCGAACGCCCCGAAGACGCACTGCCGGCCGATGCGGACCAGGACGGCGACGAGTCCGCCGTCACTCTCAACTGGATCTTCGACGGCATCGGTTGGCTGACCATCGGTGACGCCGCCCTGGCGAACACGGCCGCGGCCAAGGCGCGGGAGCGGAAACGCATCGCATGCGAAGAGGCGGAGGAAACCCTTGCCCTGTAAGTGAAAGGACACGAGACATGGAAAGGCTCTGGACGGTGGAAGACGTCGCCGAGTACCTCGGCGTCCCAGTCAACACGCTGTATGACTGGCGGACCCGTGGCTACGGCCGAAGGGCAAGCGCGTCGGCAAGTACCTGCGCTACAAGACTGCCGACGTCATTGCCTGGTTCGAATCGCTCGACGACGCTGCCTAAGGGGGAACAGACGGGATGGCGCGACCGCGGCTGCCGGTCGGGACGTACGGCAAGATCAGTGCCAAGAAGGACGGATCGAGCTTCATGGCCTCGTGCCAGTACCGGGACGTCGATGGACGTGTGCGTAAGGTGCGCTGCTGGGCAGCTACCAAGGCTGCTGCGGAGAACAAGCTCCGAGAACGGCTCCTTGATCGTCAGATCGGGTCAGGGCAGATCAAACCCGACACCAAAGCCGTGGTGGTGGGGGAGAAGTGGCTGGAGGAGTTCCGGGAGCAAGTCGATCTGGGCAATCGGAGCGGGACTTCACTCGACACCTACGAGCAGCGCTGGCGCACGCTCGTGAGGCCGCGGATCGAGGGCCTGTCGATCTCCGAACTCACTGCGGGGCGTGTCGACGCGATCGTTCAGACGATCAACAAGGAGTACTCGGCCAGTACAGCGCGAACTGTCCGAGCGATCCTGTCCGGAGTGTGCGGCCTGGCCGTCCGGCACGAGGCGCTCAAAGTGAACCCGGTTCGTGACGCGCGGCCGGTCGAGAATCGGAAGCGCAAGAAGCCGGCCAGGGCGCTCACGGCTGATGAAGTCCTGGACATCTTCGCGAAGGCAGACGCGGACGAGATCGCACAGCGGCAGGACCTGGCCGACATCATGCGGTTCTACGGCGGGACTGGGGAGCGGACCGGGGAAGGGATCGCCGTCCGCTGGGAGAACATCGACTTCGGCAAGAAGGTCGCCTGGGTCGAGGGCAACATGGTCCGCACGAAGGCGGACGGCGCCAAGATCAACGAGGGCAAGAGCGCCAACGCGCTTCGTGGCGTTCCGCTGGCCGACTGGCTCGTTGACATGCTGCTCGATCGTCGTGCCCGGGTGGCCGCCAGGCAGGGCATCAGGCCCGAAGAACTGACCGGCTGGGTCTTCCCAAACACGCTCGGCGGGCTCCGCGAGGCCAGCAACCTTCGACGTGACTGGCGGGCATTCCGCAAGCGTCACGGCATCGGCGACTGGTTCACGCCTCGCACGTTCCGCCGGACGGTGGCGACACTGGTCACTGACGCGCTTCCGGCCCGGGAAGCGAGTGACCTTCTCGGCCACTCGCGTGTGTCGCAAACCACAGACACCTACATCGGCCGCAACCTGCCGTCCCGGCGCCCGGCAGTAGTGCTCGGCGTGCTGGACGTCGCCAAAAACGGCAGTAAAACGGCACCAAGATCAGAAAGCAAAAACCCCAGGCCCTAGGACCTGGGGTGACTGTGCGCCATCAGGGACTCGAACCCCGAACCCGCTGATTAAGAGTCAGCTGCTCTGCCAGTTGAGCTAATGGCGCTGGCCTCGGCCGCCTGGTCTCCCTGGCGACGGAGAAAAGATTAGCACGCCCGCGGGAGGCCGTTCACGGGGGTCCCCTCTCGCGTTTCGGCAGGTCTTTGCCCCTCGTCTCGGCGAGATCGGGCAGACTGGGCGCAGGAGAACGAAGCGGGCGATCTTCACCGGATTGGGGGCATCATGCGGCGTTCGGTGGTTGCGGGCAGATGGGCTTGCCTGGTGCTGGCGGCCGGGTTGCTGGCCGGCTGCACGGCGGAGGCTGGCAACGGCGGTACCAGCGGTTCAGGGGCGTCAGCCTCGGCTTCGGCGGAAGCTGCTCGGCCGGCGTCGATCGCCGTGGTTCCGTCGTCCGGTGCCGCGGACGTCGCGCCAGGTGAACCCGTTTCGGTGACGGCTACCGGCGGCAGGTTGACCGAGGTCACGCTGCGCAACCCCGAGGGTGAGGCCGTCCCGGGTGCCTTGTCGGCGGACGGCACGTCGTGGGAGTTCGCCGACGGTCTCGGCTACGGCAAGCAGTACACGCTGACGGCGGTCGCGGTGGGCGGGGACGGCAAGCAGGTCACCTCGACCTCGACGTTCACCACGGTGGCGAAGCCGCGGAAGACGATCTCCGTCTCGTTGAACATGCAGGACGGGGAGATGGTCGGCGTCGGGATGCCGTTGATCTTCACGTTCAACTCGAAGGTGGCCGACCGGGCGGCGGCGGAGCGGGCGCTGAAGGTGGTGACCGAGCCGGTCACCGAGGGCGCGTTCCGCTGGATGAGCGACAGCATGGTGATCTGGCGGCCGAAGGACTACTGGCAACCGGGCACGAAGATCTCCGTGGAGGCCGCGATCTACGGCAAGCCGCTGGGTGGCGGCGCGTACGGGCTGGAGGACCGTGCGGCGAAGATCACAGTGGGTGACAAGGTGGTCGTGGTCGCCGATGGGGCGTCGCACCAGGCGAAGGTGATGGTGAACGACGCCGAGGTGCGGACGTTGCCGATCTCGATGGGCAAGCCGGGTAACACGACGCCGGTGGGCACGTACACGGTGATGAGTGAGCACAACGGCTACACCATGGATTCCGGCACGTACGGTGTCCCGGCCGACACTCCGGGCGGTTACCGGACGTTCGTGAAGTACGCGGTGCGCTTGTCGAACAGCGGGATCTTCTACCACTCGGCGCCGTGGTCGGTGGGTTCGCAGGGGCGCCGGAACGTGTCGCACGGCTGCATCAACCTGTCGGACGCGAACGCGAAGTGGCTGATGGACCTGTCGAAGAAGGGCGACCTGTTCACGGTCACGAACAGCGGCGGCCAGCCCCTGGAACCGACCGACGGCTGGTCGGTCTGGCAACTCCCCTGGACAGCCTGGACAACCCCCACAAGCAGCTAAAGGCGCGACGCCCCGACGAGGTCGCGCAGCGCTCGCCAGGGCGAGGAAGCTCGCGCCCTGGGGCTGCGGGGGCCTCTGGAGGAAATGACGAACCCCACCCGGCGAGGCCGCGAAGCGACCGGCCCCAGGCCACTCGCACCCGCGCCCGCCGAGGCCCGATGAGGTCGCCCCAGCGACCTCGTCCGGGCAACGCTGGTCCCCGCCATTCGTGCCCAGCGCTCGCCAGGGCGAGGAGCTCGCACCGTGGGGGCCCGGGGGCTCGGCCCCCGGAGGAAATGACGAACCCCACCCGGCGAGGCCGCGAAGCGACCAGCCCCAGGCCACTCGCACCCGCGCCCGCCGAGGCCCGATGAGGTCGCCCCAGCGACCTCGTCCGGGCAACGCTGGTCCCCGCCATTCGTGCCCAGGGCTCGCCAGGGCGAGGAGCTCGCACCGTGGGGGCCCGGGGGCTCGGCCCCCGGAGGAAATGACGAACCCCACCCGGCGAGGCCGCGAAGCGACCGAGCAGGGTGGGGCCATGGGGTGAGTGACGGGACTTGAACCCGCGACTTCCTGGACCACAACCAGGTGCTCTACCAGCTGAGCTACACCCACCACGTGGGGCGTCTTGCGATCGCCACCAGCCGGGATATCGTAGCGTGCCCGCGAGCGGGGGCACGCGGGGGGTCACTTGGTGTGTTTGAGCTGCACTTCGGCGGCCGCGGCGCGGGCTTCGTCGGTGCTGGGGCCGGGCAGGGGCACGAACGCGGTGCGCCGGTAGTAGTCGAGTTCGCTGATGGATTCCTTGATGTCGGCGAGTGCCCGGTGCGCGAGGCCCTTCTCGGGCTTGGCGTAGTAGATGCGGGGGTACCAGCGCCGCACGAGTTCCTTGACCGAGGACACGTCGACCATGCGGTAGTGCAGGTGGGCGTCGAGGGCCGGCATGTCGCGGGCGATGAATCCGCGGTCGGTGGCGATGGAGTTGCCGGCGAGGGGGCGCTGTTGGCTTCGGGGACGTGGGTCCGGATGTAGTCGAGGACGCGTTGTTCGGCTTCCTCGAGGGTGGTGACGGAGCGGCGGACTTCGTCGGTGAGCCCGGATTTGGCGTGCATTTCGCGCACGACGTCGGGCATGCCGGCGAGCACGTCGTCATCGGCGTGGATGACGAGGTCGAGGCCGTCGCCGAGGATGTTGAGGTCGGCGTCGGTCACCAGGGCGGCGATTTCGATCAGGGCGTCCTTCGCGAGGTCCAGCCCTGTCATCTCGCAGTCGATCCAGACAAGACGGTCGGTCACCGGGAAACCCTAACGCGGGCCGCGCGCGGGGACCGTCCGGCACAGCGGAACGGGCCGCCCCGACCGCGGCCCGTTCCGGGTGTGTCAGCTGTTCTCGATCTGCGCGATGATCGTCTTGGCGTCGTCGATGGGGATGGCGAAGCCGATGCCGACGGATCCGGTGGAGGTGGCCGACGGGCTGTAGAGGGCGGAGTTGATGCCGATGACCTCGCCGTTCATGTTGACGAGTGGTCCGCCGGAGTTGCCCTGGTTGATGGAGGCGTCGGTTTGGATGGCGGTGTAGCTGGGGCTGTCGCTGGCGGTGTTGGCGGTCTGCCCGAACGGGGTGTCCGGCTCGCCGCTGGAGATGTCGGAGAGGTCGCGGTCGACGGCGCTGACGATGCCCGAGGTGACGGTGTTCTGCAGTCCGCCGGGGGAGCCGATGGCGACGACCTGTTCGCCGACCTGCACCTTGCCGGAGTCGCCGAGGGTGGCGGCGGTGAGGCCGCTGGCGCCTTTGGCTTGCAGGACGGCGATGTCGGCCTTGGTGTCCGCGCCGAGGACGCTGGCCTGGTACTCGGTGCCGTCGGACAGGGTGATGGTGACGTCGCCGACGGCGTCGGACACAACGTGCGCGTTGGTGAGGATCTTGCCGTCGGCGGTCAGGATCACGCCGGATCCGATGGCCTCGCCCTGGCGGGTCGTGACGTTGACCTGCACGACGCTCGACAGGACCTTGGCGGCGACGGCGCTGACGTCGGTGTTCGTGGTGCTGGACACCGTGGTCGCGGACGTGGCCGTGCCCGTGGAGGTGCCGCTGTCGAGGGCCACGACGGCGGCTCCGCTGGCGCCGCCGATCACGGCCGCGGCGAGGGTGCCGGCGGTGACGAGTGCGGCGACGCGCTTCTTCTTGGGCCGCGGGGGCGTGAGCACCGGCGCGGCCGCGACCGGCTGCTGGTAGTGGGGGTGGCTGTAGGTCGGCGGGACCCCGCCGGCCTGGCTCGCCCGGAACTCGTTCTCGTTCATGCTCATGAGGTTGGTCCGCGTTCTTGTGAGAATCCTGTGGAGCGACCCGGAAATCTCCTGAGAAGATTTTCCTGAGAGTTCGTCACTCCCGGAGCCGTTTCGGCAGGGCCGGCCAGGTGCGGCCGGGGGACAGGTCGCGCGCCAGGCGTGCCCAGGCGTGGGGCGGGACGGTGGCGGCGGGTTCGGTCGGCTGGATTCCGGCGCGGCGCAGGGCGCGCCGGTCGAACAGCCGGTCCGCCGGTGCGGTGGGGTGGCGGTAGGCGCTGGACAGGACTGTCCACAGTGCTCGTTCGGCCGAGCGGGGGAACGAGTTGCGGCGGATCGCCAGGTGCGCGGAGTCGACGCGCGGTGGCGGGGAGAAGTGGTGCGGGCCGATCCGGGTCACCAGTTCGAGGTCGAAGCGGGCGGCCCACCACGCCTGTTCGAGCTGGCGGGGCACGGTCGCGCAGATCCGTTTGGCGAAGCCCCATTCGACGATCACCGCGGCACGGTGGAGCGCGGTGCGGGCGGTGAGCATGCGACGCAGGATCGTGGTCGACAGCGCGTACGGGAGATTGGCCACCAGCAGGAACTTCCTTCGGGCAGGGGAATGTCGCGGGCGTCGCCGTGCACGACGCGAACGTTCGGCCGATCACCGAAATGGGTGGTCAGGCGGCGCACGAAGTGGTCATCTCGCTCGACGGCGAGAATGCGCGCGCCGGTGGCGGCGAGGTGACGGGTGAGGGCGCCCTGTCCGGCGCCGATCTCCAGGACGAGATCGTCACCGCCGACGGTGCAGGATTGGACGAGTTGTGCGGCGATCGCCGGTGTGGCAAGGAAATGCACGCCGGCGGATCGCCCGGCACGGGGTGCCGAGGGCATGGGAACTCCACGTCATGAGAGCGGGCAGGAAGCTCATGACGCAGCGGCCGGCGGTGGGGAACTCGGTGTGGAAGGGCAGCCACTGCGTCAGGCGCGCCGCAAGCGGGCGAACACCATGCAGGACTGCGAGAACATACCCATGGCCCCACCGTAGCGAGGCGGGCAACTGGTTTTCCCGGAATTGTCGGTGGGTCCCGCTACCGTCATCCCATCATCGTCGAACCGAAGGAGAGCAACGATGACGAGCAGTGTGACGGGCACCGTCGAGATCGCTGTGCCGGGGCCGTTCGACCTCGCGGCGGCGGCCGGTTTCCTGGAGGGGTTCGCGCCGGCGTCGCGCCCGGACGCGGCGGAGGAGCCGGGCACGCTCCGGCTGGCCTTCCCGTTGCCGGGCAGGTGGGTGCATACGGGGGTGCGGGTGCGGCAGCGGGCGCCGGGGTCCGTCGAAGTCACTGTGGTGGCGGGGCAAGCGGATGTCGAGGAGGCGGCGCGGCACGTGGCGCGGATCCTGTCACTGGACGTGGACGGCTCCGGTTTCGCGGCGGTCGGTGAGCGAGATCCGGTGGTGGGTGCGTTGCAGGCGCGGTATCCCGGGTTGCGGCCGGTGCTGTTCACGTCGCCGTACGAGGCCGCCTGCTGGGCGATCATCGGCCAGCGGATCCGGTTCACGCAGGCGGCGTTGTTCAAACAACGCATCGCTGAACGGCACGGTGAGCAGCTCGATGTCGACGGGCGTCCGTTGTGGTCGTTCCCGGCGCCGGCGGAGTTGCTGGAGATGCCCGCGCCGTCGTGGCTGCCGGAGATCAAAGTGGACCGTCTGCGCGTGGTCGCCGAAGCCGCGCTGACCGGCGTCCTCGACCCGGATGCCTTGCGCGCGGCGGATCCCGCGGATGCCCTGGACGCACTGCGCGCCCTGCCTGGTGTGGGGGCGTTCTCGGCGCAGCTGATCCTGATCCGCGGCGCCGGCCACCCGGACGTCTTCCCCACGGACGAGCGATACCTGCTCGAGGAGATGCGCCGGGCCTACGACCGCCCCGCCGCATCGACCACGGAACTCGCCTCGATCGCCGATGCGTGGGCCCCGTACCGCAGCTGGGCAGCCCTCCTGTTCCGAGTGGACCGCACCCACCACCCGATGCCCAGCGCGGCCGGGGCAGCGACGGAGGCGCCAACGCAAGCCGCCTGACACATCGCCCGCACCGTCACGTGGGCGGGAGCTGCCACCGTGCCTGGCAGAGCGCCCACGCTGCTACCTCGGTGAGAGGGGCCGCCGCGTGCGGGGATGGCAGGGCCTCGCTCTCTCACCTCGGTTGGGGAGGAGCCGCTGCATGTGAGGTGGCGGGGCCTTGCTCTGTCCCCTCGGGCGGGGAACTGACGCGTGGGGCCTGACGGGGCCTCGCTCTGTCACCTCGGCCCGGAGAGCCGTCGCACGCGGCCCGGCGGGGCGTCGCTCTGTCAACACGCCCGGGCGGAGCTGCCGCGCGGGGTCTGATGGGGCGCCGCTCTGTCAACACGGCCGGGCGGAGCTGCGGCGTGCGGCCGTGTTGCGAGGCGGGTCCGGTCCCGCACCCAACTACCAGTGAAGGAGCTGTGAACGCGATGGGGGTGATTACAGGGAGTGCACCCCACATGTGGTGAGCTTCGCGCGTGAACGAGGCGACGGCAGAGTTCGACGTGCTGGCGGGTCTCTTCGGGGCGCAGCCGGATCCGTCCATTCCGGTGCCGCTGGTGACCGGCGGTGTGGCGCTCCTGCTGGTGCTGTCCGGCGCGCCCTGGCGGATGGCCCGCAACGTGGTGACGATCGTGCACGAGGCGGGTCACGCGCTGGTCGCGGTGCTGGCCGGGCGTCGTCTGCAGGGGATCAAGCTGCACTCCGACACCTCGGGCGTCACGGTCTCCCGGGGCAAGCCCGAGGGCCCGGGCATGGTGCTGACCGCCCTCGCGGGCTATCCGGCGCCCGGGATCCTCGGCCTGGCCTTCGCGAGCCTGCTGGCCGCGGGCCGCATCACGGTGCTGCTCGCGCTCGCCGCGTTGCTGCTGCTCGGCGTCCTGGTCATGGTCCGTAACGCCTACGGCGTGCTGTCCGTGGTCCTCACCGCCGGCGGGCTCGCGGTGGTCGCGCTGGTCGCCGGGCCGCAGGTGCAAGCGTGGTTCATCTACCTGATCACGTGGTTCCTGCTGCTGGGCGGGCTCCGGCCGGTCATCGAGCTGCAGATGAAACGGCGGCGCGGCGCGGCGCGGGACTCCGACGCGGACCAGCTCGCCCGGCTGACCGGCGTCCCGGCCGCGCTGTGGATGCTCATGCTCGGCGTGATCGCGGTCACGTGCCTGTTCGTCGGCGGCGTCTGGCTGCTCGAACCCGCACTGCAGCCCTGACCTGCCCGTGCGGCACACTGGAGGCTCCCAGTTTCCAGCGTGGAGGTAGCGGTGTCCGACGAGGTGGCGAAGGCTGTTGAGGAGTGCGCACGGGCGGCCAAGGCGGCGGCCCCGTCGTTGGCCACCGCGTCGGACGAGGCCATCGACGCGGCGCTGACCGCCATGGCCGGCCGTCTCCTCGACGCCCGCGAGAGCGTCCTGGAGGCCAACCGGGCCGACGTGGCGCGCGCGGAGCAGGAAGGCATGAGCGCCGGACTGCTCGACCGTCTCACGATCACCGAGGAGCGGCTCACCGGCATGGCCGAGCAGCTGCGCCTGCTGGCCGGCTCGCCCCACCCGGAGCGCGCGATCCCGGTGAAGGCGCTGCCCGACGGCCTGCGGCTGGTCGAGCGGCGCCGCCCGGTGGGCGTCATCGGCGCGAACTACGAGGCCCGGCCCAACGTGACGGTCGACGTCGCGTCGCAGCTGGTCAAGTCCCGCAATGGCGGGGTGCTGCGCACCGGTTCGGCCGCGCTGGGCTCCGCGCAGCGACTGCTCGAGGTGGTCATCGCCCCGGCGCTGTCCGACGCGGGTATCGACCCCGCCGTCGTGCAGCTGGTGCCGCGCGTCGAGCGGGGGGCCGCCGCGGCCCTGGTCCGGTTCCCGGACCTGGTGCCGCTGGTCATCCTGCGCGGCAGCGGGGAGAGCACGCGCGCGCTCGCGCTGGAGGCCGCCCAGCACGGCGTCCGGACGCTCGCCCACGCCGACGGCGGTGGCGTGCTGTACGTCGACGAGGCCGCCGACGCCGACAAGGTCCGCGACCTGGTGTTCAACAGCCTGGACCGGCTGGGCGTCTGCAACCGGCTGAACCTGCTGCTCATCCACTCCGCGGTGCACGACCAGCTGTGGCCGGTCATCTCCGAGGCGCTGGCCGCGCGGAAGGTGACGCCGTCCCTGCCGCCGCACGAGCACGCCATCGGCTACGAGTGGGCGCTCGACTCCGACCACGAGGCCACCGTGACCGTCGCGCAGGTCAGCGGCGTGGCCGAGGCGGTCTCGATCGCCAACGAGCAGACCTCCGGCCTGGCGGCGGGCATCGCCACCGAGAACGCCGAGACCGCGACGGCCTTCCTCGACGGCTACACCGGAACCGGCGTGTTCTGGAACGCCCCGACGCGCCTGCTCGACGGCTTCAAGCTCCTCGCCGTGCCGGAGACCGGCATCAACCTGGACCGGGTGCCGGGCCCCCGCGGGCCGGTCACCTACACCGACCTGTACGTGCGCCAGTACGCGGTCCTGCCCGACGGGCGTTGACCTCGGGAAACCCGAATCGGGGGGGGGCGTGGGAGCCAAAGGGGCTTCCGGAACTGTTGTCGCAGCTCAGGCGATATCCGCCGCACATCGGCCGAGCGTCTGAGGACGGCTGGTTGTCGAGGGCGGTCCACGGCCGTCCCCCGGCTTCACGGCGGACAACCGGGGAGGCTCGTCAAGCTCTACGAGCATCTTCGTGCGGGCCTCGAAGCTGTCGTCAGTGAATCGGGCGTCAAGGAACCCGATCAGTCGTTCATGGTCTTCACACCCAGACGGCGAGGTAGACGACGAGCACCACGACCTCGAAGATTCCGAGAATCAAGCCCCAGGTCGCGGCGCCACCGTTCGTGGCGAGCCGCTGATTGGCCCGGCTGATTCCGATTGAGCCGAACACGATCGCCAGCACACCGAGGAACGGCATCACGAACAACCCGATGATGCCCAGCGCCAACGCCGCGGTACCCATGCTGTTCTGCGGTACGAACACCGGCGCTTGCTGCGGGTACACCTGGTACTGGGGATACTGCTGCTGCCAGCCCTGTGGTGGGTAGGGCGCCTGGTAGGGCTGCTGCTGTTGCGGCGGCCACTGGCCGTAGGGCTGGGTCATTCGGTGACTCCTCGCTGATGTTCTCCCGGGCGGTATCGGTGGTCGGGCCTCTGGTGTGACGCATCATTGAACGATGTCCTCGAACCGTTATCCATGATCACGGCTGTTCGCATTCGAGGACGGCTCTACGCGGCTGGCAAGTGCGGGCTTTCGGCCCTGGCTAGCCGCGCCGGAGCACGTATGGGTGCAGCCGCGTGTAGCCGCGCACGGTCACCGGGCGGCGGGAGCGCACGGCGAAACCCGGCAGGTCGGCCAGTTCGCCCGCCAGTTCGCGGTCGATCAGCACCGTTCCGGGGCGCGCTACCGACGTGAGCCGCGCGGCCACGTTCACGACCGATCCGTACACGTCGCCGAAGCGGCTCAGGATCCGGCCGGCCGCCAGGCCGGCCCGCACTTCCGGCAGTTCGGCGTCGGCCGCGGTGCGCTCGGTCAGCGTCAGCGCGATCCCGGCCGCGTCGGCCGGCGCGTCGGCCACGAACAGCACCTCGTCGCCGATCATCTTCACCACGCGGCCGTGGTGGTCGGCGATGACCTCGGTCGCGAGCAGCTCGAAGCTTTCCAGCACGGCGCTGAGTTCGCTCTCGGCCAGGCGCCGGGTCAGCCGCGTGTAGCCGACCATGTCGACGAACCCGACGACCTCGGTCCGCGCCTCCAGGTCCTCCTCGGGCGACGCCAGCGCCCGCCCGGCGAAGGCCGCCAGGTGCCGCCGCCACACGAAGTCCTGCACCCGCTGCAACTCCGGCAGCAGGCGCTCGACGAGCGTGACGATCTGCGCGTCGTCCCGGCCGAGGCCCTCGTTCTCGGTGATCAGCGTCCACAGCATCCGCACCTGCCACTCCGCGAGCCGCGACAGGTGCAGGCCGAGCGTGCGGGCCACCGGCGCCTCCAGGCCCTGGTCGAGCAGCCCGGAGGAGATCAGCTGGTCGGCGGTGCGCACGGCGTCGATGTCGGCGTCGGTGAAGACCACTTCGTCGTCGCCGACCGTGGCGAACCCCAGCGCACGCCAGAGGCGGGTGGCCCGTTCGATGGGCACACCCGCCTTGTCGGCCACCTCGAGCCGGGTGTAGCGGCGCTTGCCGCCGAGCAGGATGCTCTCGAGGCGCTCGGAGTCCACGCCGGCCTACGTGGTGTGCACGATCAGGACGTCGACCCCCGACTTGCGCGCCGCCTCGGACGGCACCGACCCGAGCAGGCGCCCGGTGAGCGTGTTCAGCCCGCGGTTGCCGACGACCAGCAGGTCGGCCGACTTGTCGGAGACGACCTTGCGCAGCGCCTCGACCGGCTCGCCCACCACGGCGATGGTCTCGGTCGAGCCCGCGCCTGCCTTGAGGGCGCGGTCGCGGGCGCTGCGGAGGGTGTCCTCGGCCGGCGCCGAGCCGACCACCTGGTAGGCCTCCTCGCCCAGGACGTCCTGGGCCTTCTCCACGTCCTGCCTGCTCGCCGGGTAGTAGGCGCACACGATGACGAGCGTGGCGCCGGAGTCCGCGGCCACGGCCGCCGCCCGGTCGACCGCGCGGAACGATGAATCAGACCCGTCCGTACCGACAACCACGGTCCGGTATGCAGCCATCCCAATACCTCCGGCAAGGGTGCGCGCCTGTGCGCTTTCGCAAGTGGCGCCCTAGGTTACTCGCCAGTCGGTTTCTGCGCAGCCCCGCCACCGGTGAGGTTTGCCCGTTCTTCGGCGGGCCGTGACAGCATGCCCCGCGCGCCTCGTCACCTGGGGACAACCGCCCCGGTGACAGGTGCTCGACAGCGGAGGGCTGGTGGGCGGCGGGGCCGGAGGGCCAGTCCAGCTGGTCCGGTGCTGGCCGGAGCGGGGCGCTGTGTGGGTCCGGCCGAGGCGCCAGCTCTTCCGGGCCGCGCTGTGCTGCGAGTGGGGCGCATCCTGACCACCGGCGGGACCTGCATGACGGCAGGCCGGCTCAGGCAGTGGCTCAGTCCCCGCCTGGCCTCACTCCCTGCGGGGAGGGAGGGGTTCCGGCCGAAGAGGGACGCCCGTCCGGATCCCTGTCGAGGTGTCGCTGCCGCTCGGGAGTGGCTCGTTGCCGAGGTGTCACTGCCGCTCGGGAGTGGCTCGTCGCCGAGGTGTCACTGCCGCTCGGCAGTGGCTCCTCCGCCGGGCTTCACTGCCGTCCCGACGGTTTTCCCGCTGGGGCGGCCTCGCGTTCCTCCGGCAGCGGCTCGATCACCGGTTCGGCCTCGCCGAGGACTGAGTCGGCCTCTACCAGCACTTCGCGCGCTGCCTTGACCTGTTCGGCGATTGCGGCGCGCAGCTTCCGCAACGCCTCGACCCGGTCGGCCGCCGCGTTGATGCGGCGCGTCGACTCCTCCGTGGCTTCCCGCACGCGGCGGGCCGCCTCGTCCGACGCTTCCGCCAGGCGGGCGTTCGCCTCGGTGATCGACTCCGTCTTGCGCCGGTTGGCGTCCTCGATCGACTCGCGGCGGCGGCGCTCGATCTCGGCCTTCGCGGCGGCCTCCTCCTCCGCGACCTTCTTGCGGATCGCCGCGGCCTCGTCCGTCGCCTCGCGGACGCGGCGCTCGGCTTCCGCCTTGCTCGTCGCCTCCTGCTCCGCCAGCACCCGCATCGCCTCGGTGCGGCGCGCCGCCATCGCGATCTCGAAGTCCTCCTCGACCTGGGTGCGGCGCTGCTCGGCCTCGCGATTCAGCCGGTCGCGCTCCTCCTTGGCCTTGGTCGTGATCGACTCGGCCTCGGCGCGCGCGGTCTCCAGGACCGTGCGGTGCTCGGCCTCCATCTCCTTGCGCCGCGCGTCCAGCTCGGCCAGCAGCTGCTCGTAGCGGGCGCGCATGGCGCTGGCGTCCGACTCGGCCTTCGCCCGGATGTGCCCGGCCTCGGCCTCCGCGCGGGCCCGCGTGTCGGCCGCCTCCTCCTGCGCCAGCCGCAGCATGCGCTGCAACCGCTCGGACAGGCCCTCGACCGTCGTCGGCGGCTGGCCCAGCCGCTCGACCTGGCCGCGCAGGTTCTCGATCTCCCCGCGAGCCTGCTCGAGCTGCCGGGCGAGGTCGCCGGCCTGCGAGATGGCGGCATCCCGGTCGGCGGCGAGCATTTTCAGGTCGCTGTCCAGCCGTTCGAGGTGCTCGTCGACCTGGTGGCGGTCGTAACCGCGCTTGGCCAGGTCGAAACCCGCGCCGAGCGGTACAAGCTCTCGTTCGTCGCCAAGGCTCATACGGCCCAGACTACTTAGGCGCCGCGGAACAAATTGATCCGGTCGATGTGCTTCGACCGCTTCTCCGCGTCGCGCACGCCCAAACCCTCCTCGGGGGCGAGACACAACACACCGACCTTGCCCTGGTGGGCGTTGCGGTGCACGTCCAGCGCGGCCTGCCCGGTCTCGGTCATCGGATACGTCTTCGACAGCGTCGGGTGGATCAGGCCTTTCGCGATCAACCGGTTGGCCTCCCACGACTCGCGGTAATTCGCGAAATGCGACCCGATGATCCGTTTCAGGTTCATCCACAGGTACCGGTTGTCGTACTGGTGCAGGTATCCCGAGGTGGAGGCGCACGTGACGATCGTGCCGCCCTTGCGTGCCGCGTACACCGACGCGCCGAACGTCTCCCGGCCCGGGTGCTCGAACACGATGTCCGGATCCTCACCGCCGGTCAGCTCCCGGATCCGCGCACCGAAGCGCTGCCACTCCTTCGGGTCCTGCGTGTTCTCGTCCCGCCAGAACCGGTAACCCTCCGCGGTCCGGTCGATCACCAGTTCGACACCCATCCGGCGGACGATCGCCGCCTTCTCCGGGCTGGACACCACGCACACCGGGATCGCGCCACCGTTGAGCGCGAACTGCGTCGCGTACGACCCGAGCCCGCCGGAGGCGCCCCAGATCAGCACGACGTCGCCCTGCTTCAGGTTCGCGCCGTTCGTGGTCACCAGCTGCCGGTAGGCGGTGGAGTTGACCAGCCCGGGACAGGCGGCCTCCTCCCAGGTCAGGTGGTCCGGCTTGGGCATCAGCTGGTTGGCCTTGACCAGCGCCAGCTCGGCCAGCCCGCCGAAGTTCGTCTCGAACCCCCAGATCCGCTGGTCGGAGTCGAGCATCGTGTCGTTGTGCCCGTCCGGGCCCTCCAGCTCGACGTTGAGGCAGTGCGCGACGATCTCGTCGCCCGGCTGCCACCGGTGCACGCCCGGCCCGGTGCGCAGCACGACGCCGGCCGCGTCCGAGCCGACCACGTGGTAGGGCTGGTCGTGGCGCTTGGCCAGCGGCGAGAGCCTGCCGTAGCGCTGCAGGAACTTGAACGTCGGGATCGGCTCGAAGATCGACGTCCACACGGTGTTGTAGTTGATGGCGCTGGCCATCACCGCGATCAGCGCCTCACCGGGCCCCGGCTCGGGCGTGGGCACCTCGTCCACGTGCAGCGACTTGCGCGGGTCCTTGTCGCGGGAGGGGATCCCGTCGAACATGGCGACCTCGTCCGCGTGCACGGTCACGCCGCGGTAGGCCTCGGGCACCGGCAGGGCGCCCACCTCGGCGGTCTCGCCGGTGAGGATCGCGTCCCGGATGTCCGTGATCGTCATGTCGGTCTCCCTGCGCTGGGTCGGAGGAGATGACATTACTGGCCAGTAACGTCCTCCGCCACTGTCCGATTTGACCGTAATCCGGGTGTGATTGACCGGCCGGCCAATCAAGGCGCACCATGGCAGTGCGGAGACCGCGCCGCGTGGTCTCCCGGATCGGGTTCGGAGGTGATCACGAATGGCTGATCGTTCGAAGCGGGCGTGGACCCGTCCGCACGACTGGGCCGAGGTCGTGCTCGGGGTGGTGGCGGTGCTGACGCCACTGTGGGCCGACACCGACACCGCGACCATGTGGACGATGATCGTGCTGGGCGCCCTCATCGCGCTGGACGGCCTGCTTTCGCTGTCCATGCCGGGCCTCGTCTACGGCGAGGGGGTCCAGGTCATCCTCGGGGCGCTGCTGTTCATCGCGCCGTGGGTGATGACCTACACGGCACTGGACGTGGCGGCGTGGTCCTCGTGGATCATCGGCGCCCTGACCGCGATCGCCGGGCTGGCGGCCCTGCCGGTGGCGAACGCGGTGCACCGCGGTGGGATGACGACCGCGCACTGAGGGCAGTCACACCGGTCGGCCCACGACGAGCCGGTTTTCGGTTAGCGTTGTGGGCCGGCGAGCTGTACGAGAGGCGGGCGGAGTGGCGCGGACCGAACACGGGGACGACCTCCCGGCCAAGGAGCGGATCCTCCGCGCGGCCGAGGACCTGTTCGCGGAAAGCGGTTTCGACGCCACTCCGACCTCCCGGATCGCCGAGCGCGCCGGCGTGCCGAAGGGCCTGGTGCACTACTACTTCCGCCGCAAGTCCGACCTGCTGAGCGCGCTGATCAAGCGGTTGCCCGACGAGCAGATCGACGCCACCCGCGTCGTCGTGCCCGGGGACATCGCGGAGAGCCTGCGGCGGCTGGTGTCCGAGCTCGACGCGCGCCTGGCCCGGTCGCGGATGCTGTCCCACCTGCTGTGGCGGGAGGCGGACACCCACCGCGCGGTGCGGGACGCGCTGCACGACCGGTTCCAGCAGCTGGTCCGCCAGGTGCGCACGGTGATCATCGCCGCCGGGGACGGCGCACTGCCGGTGGCCGACGTGGACAGCGCGGCCGGGCTGCTGGCGCTCGCGGTCAGCTACCGGCACTCGGTGGCGCGGCACGGCGGGGACGATCCGCCGGACCTGATGGAGCGGGAGCTGAACTTCATCGCCGACGCGCTGATGGCCCGGCCCGCGCCGGGTTAGTGCGACGCGGCGGGCTCGACCAGCTCGACCAGGACGCCGCCGGCGTCCTTCGGGTGCACGAAGTTGACC
The DNA here is from genome assembly GCF_023376025.1 of Amycolatopsis thermalba. Classification (NCBI taxonomy): domain Bacteria; kingdom Bacillati; phylum Actinomycetota; class Actinomycetes; order Pseudonocardiales; family Pseudonocardiaceae; genus Amycolatopsis; species Amycolatopsis thermalba. Next base: position 6,322,356 of record NZ_CP091196.1, on the reverse strand, counting down.
TTGCTGTTCGCGGTGCCGCGCTTGGCCTTGTCGTACAGCAGGCGCAGCCCCTTGGCCCGCAGCGCCTCGGCGGCGGCCTCGACGTCGGTGACGCGGTAGGCGACCTGCTGCAGACCGGGGCCCTTGGTGTCGAGGAACTTCCCGATCGTCGAGTCCGGCCGCAGCGGCGCGAGCAGCTGGACGGCGGGGCCGTTCTCGTCGCCCGGCGCGTGCAGCATCGCCTCGCGCACGCCCTGCTCCTCGTTGACCTCGGAGTGCGTGGCGATCATGCCGAAGTTGTCCGCGTAGAAGTCGATCGCGGCGTCCAGATCGGCGACGGCGATGCCGACGTGGTCGATGGTCGTCACGAACGGCTTCAGCGCGTCATTCATAGTGGTGAGGATAAGGCTTGGCACCGCGGTGCGTGGGTGCCGCGGCTCACACCTGTACTGGACGGCCGCTCCGGGTATCGTCGGATCGACCGCCGTCGTTCGTCTGTTGGAGGCTGTTGTGTCCGGTTCCGTCATCCTGGGTGCGGCGCGTACCCCGATCGGGCGTCTGCTCGGTTCACTGAAGGACTTCACCGGGGCGCAGCTCGGCGGGATCGCCATCAAGGCCGCGCTCGAGCAGGCCGGGGTCTCCCCGGACCAGGTGCAGTACACGATCATGGGCCAGGTGCTCACCGCAGGCGCCGGCCAGATCCCGGCGCGGCAGGCCGCGGTGGCCGCCGGCATCCCGATGGACGTGCCCGCGCTGACCATCAACAAGGTGTGCCTGTCCGGCCTGGACGCGATCGCGCTGGCCGACCAGCTCATCCGCGCCGGCGAGTTCGACCTGGTGGTCGCGGGCGGCCAGGAGTCGATGACCCAGGCGCCGCACCTGCTGCCCAAGTCGCGCTCCGGCTTCAAGTACGGCGACACCACGCTGCTCGACCACATGGCCTACGACGGCCTGTTCTGCGCCTTCGACCAGTGCGCGATGGGCGCGTCGACGGAGAAGTACAACTCCCGCTACGGCATCACCCGCGAGGACCAGGACGCCTTCGCGGCCCGCTCGCACCAGCGCGCGGTCGCCGCGACCGAGGCCGGGCGGTTCAAGGCCGAGCTGGCGCCGGTGTCGATCCCGCAGCGCAAGGGCGACCCGGTCGTGTTCGACACCGACGAGGGCGTGCGTGCCGACACCACGGCCGAGAGCCTGGCCAAGCTGCGCCCGGCCTTCGCCGCCGACGGCACCATCACCGCGGGTTCGGCGTCGCAGATCTCCGACGGCGCGGCCGCGGTGATCGTCGCCAGCCGGGCCAAGGCCGAGGAGCTGGGTCTGGAGCCGCTGGCCGAGATCGGCGCGCACGGCGTGGTCGCCGGGCCGGACGCGAGCCTGCACGAGCAGCCGTCCAACGCGATCAAGGCCGCGCTGGCGAAGGCGAAGCTGGACGCGAGCGCGCTGGACCTGGTGGAGATCAACGAGGCGTTCGCCGCGGTCGGCCTGGTGTCGACCAAGGCGCTGGGCATCGACCCGGAGATCGTGAACGTCGACGGCGGCGCCATCGCGCTCGGCCACCCGATCGGCGCGTCCGGCGCCCGGCTGGCCGTGCACCTGGTGCACGAGCTGCGCCGCCGCGGTGGCGGTCTCGGCGCGGCCGGGCTGTGCGGTGGCGGTGGCCAGGGTGACGCGCTGCTGATCAAGGTGCCCGCGCTGTAGTGCCACTGGACGTCGGGGAGCTCGTCGACCGCGCGCGGGAGGGACAGCCGCGCGCGGTCGCCCGGCTGATCTCGCTGGTCGAGGACGCGCACCCGCGCCTGCGCGAGGTGGCCGCGGCGCTCACGCCGCACACCGGGCGGGCGCGGGTGATCGGCCTGACCGGACCGCCCGGGGTCGGCAAGTCGACTTCGACGTCCATGCTGCTGTCCGCGTTGCGCGCGGAGGGCAAGCGGGTCGGGGTGCTGGCGATCGACCCGTCGTCGCCGTTCTCCGGCGGCGCGCTGCTCGGCGACCGGATCCGGATGACCGAGCACGCGACCGATCCGGGCGTGTTCATCCGGTCGATGGCCACCCGCGGGCACCTGGGCGGGCTGTCCTGGGCGACGCCGCAGGCGGTGCGGGTGCTCGACGCCGCCGGGTTCGACGTCGTGCTGATCGAGACCGTCGGTGTTGGACAGTCCGAAGTGGACGTCGTGAAGCTGGCCGACACCACGGTGGTCCTGCTGGCGCCCGGGCTCGGCGACGGGATCCAGGCGGCCAAGGCCGGGGTGCTGGAGATCGCCGACGTGTTCGTGGTGAACAAGGCCGACCGCGACGGCGCGGAGATCGTGGTGCGCGACCTGAAGCAGATGATCGCCTTCGCGCGCCGGGAGATCCGCGGCGAGAGCTGGCGGCAGCCGATCGTGCGCACGGTCGCCGCCCGCGGCGAGGGCGTGCCGGACCTGGTCAAGGCGCTGTCCGAGCACCACGACTGGCTCGCCGCGCACGGGGAGCTGGCCCGCCGCCGCGCCGAGCGGGCCGCGAGCGAGGTGGCCGCGATCGCCCTGCGCGAGCTGCAGGCGCGGCTGACCGACCTGCACGGCGGCGGGCACCTGCCGTCGGTGGCGAAGAAGGTCGTCGACCGCGAGCTGGACCCCTACACCGCCGCGGACGAGCTGCTGGCCGCGTTACGGTCCGACCGCGCGTAGCCCGTCCACCAGCGCCTCCACCGCGGGGCCGAACGCGTGCTCGGCCGGGGTCGCGTAGCCGATCACCAGCCCGCCGGGACCGGAGCCCATCCAGTAGCGGCTCAGGTGGTCCACCGCCACCGACCGGCGGCGCAGCGCGCGCAGCACCGCAGCCTCGCCGGGCACGCGCAGCACCAGGTGCAGCCCGGCGGAGATGCCTTCCGGCACGAACTCCGGCGGCAGTGCCGCGAGCAGCCGGTCCCGGCGGCGGCGGTAGGCGACGCGGCGCTGCCGGACGTGCCGGTCGTAGGCGCCGGAGTTCAGCAGGTCGGCGAGGACCAGGTGGTCCACCACCGGCGACCGCCAGCCCAGCGCCGCCATCGTGTCGCGCACCGGGCCGACCAGGCGCCGCGGCAGGACCAGCCACCCGATCCGCAACGCCGGCGCGAGCGTCTTGCTGACCCCGCCCGCGTAGACGATCCGCTCCGGCGCCAGCGACTGCACCGCCCCGACCGGCTGGCGGTCGAACCGGAACTCGCCGTCGTAGTCGTCCTCGATCACCAGGCCGCCCGCCGCCGCCCAGCCGGCCAGCGCGGAGCGGCGTTCCGGCGCGAGCGTGACCCCGAGCGGGTACTGGTGCGCGGCCGTCACGACCGCCACCGGACTGTCCAGGTCGGACACCCGGATCCCGCGCTCGTCCACCGGCACCGGCACGATCTTCGCGCCGCCCCGGGCCGCGCCCTCGCGGAACTCCGGCAGCGACGGGTCCTCGAAGGCGATCTCGTCGAACAGGTGGCCCAGCACGCCGATCGCGTGCGAGTAGCCGCCGCACACCACGATCCGGTCCGGCTCCGCGAGCACGCCGCGGCTGCGCGCGAGGTACCGGGCCAGTGCTTCGCGCAGCGCGGCCGGCCCGGCCGGATCGCCGTAGTCGAACGAGCCCGCGGGCATCGACTGCACGACCCGGCGCGTGGCGGACGCCCACGCCGCACGCGGGAACGCCGACAGGTCCGGCCGCCCGGGGAACAGGTCCCAGCGCGCGTCCCGGAACCAGGCGGAGGTGGGCGGCCCGGACTTCTCGCGTGGTTCGGCCGGGGTGCGCGTGTCCGCGGCCACCCGGGTCGGCGCGCCCTGCCTGGTGCGCAGGTACCCCTCGGCGGTCAGGTCGTTGTAGACGCGCGTGACGGTGCCGCGGGCGATGCCGAGGTCGGCCGCGAGCGCGCGCGTGGACGGCAGCGCCGTGCCGGGGGCGAGCCGGCCTTCGCGGACGGCGCGCCGCAACGCGTCGGCCAGCCCGCGCCGCCCCTCGGACGGCGACCAGTCGAGATGCAGATCGGAACTGGACCACGAACCTGTCACGAAACTGGACCATACCCGTGGGCCAGCGCGGGTTAGTTTGGTCGTATGACCGAGCGAATCCAGTTGTCCGCCGCGCTGCCCGAGGCCTACCAGTCGATCCTCCACCTGCACACCGTCGTCGAGAAGGCGGCCGCGGACGCGGGACTGGACCAGCGGCTGATCGAGCTGGTGAAGATCCGCGCGTCGATGCTCAACGGGTGCGCCTACTGCCTCGACCTGCACGCCCGGGACGCCCGCAAGCTGGGGGAGAGCGAGCGGCGGATCCTCATGCTCAGCGCGTGGTGGGAGACCGACCTCTACACCGAGCAGGAGCGGGCCGCGCTCGCGCTGACCGACGCGATGACCCGGCTGCCGCAGCACCAGGACGTGCCCGACGACGTCTACCAGCAGGCGACCAGCGTGTTCACGCAGGAGCAGTACGTCGCGGTCGCCTGGGCGGCGACGGTGATCAACGCCTTCAACCGGCTCGGGGTCACCAGCCACAAGCCGCTCCCGGCGAACCCCCGGTGACCGCCGAGGCGCTGCGGGCGCTGCACGTCCCGGGCGACCCGCTGATCCTGCCGAACGCGTGGGACGCCGACACGGCGCGGCTGGTCGAGGAGGCCGGGTTCCCGGTGGTGGCCACGTCCTCGGTCGCGGTCGCCGCCGCGCTCGGCTATCCGGACGGCGAGGCCGCGCCCGCCGGGGAGATGTTCGCCGCCGCCGCGCGCATCGCCCGCGCGGTGTCGGTGCCGGTGACGGTGGACGCCGAGAGCGGCTACGGGCTGTCCGGGTCCGAGTTCGCCGCGCGGCTGCTGGACACCGGCGCGGTCGGCTGCAACTACGAGGACACCGACCACCCGCGCGGCGGCCTGCGACCGGTGGACGAGCAGGCGGCCCGGCTGGCGGCGGTGCGCGAGGCCGCGGGCCGGGACCTGGTGATCAACGCCCGCATCGACGTGTTCCTGGGCGCCGCCGACCCGCGTGCCGTGCTGCCCGAGGCGATCGAGCGGGCGCGGGCGTATCTCGCGGCGGGTGCGGACTGCGTGTACCCGATCCTGTTGCGGGACCGCGAAGTCCTGGGCGAGTTCGTGCGGGCGGTGAGCCCGGCGGCGGTCAACGCCAACGGTCCCGTCGCCGAACTGGCCGGGCTCGGCGTCGCGCGGGTCTCGCTCGGCGCCGGGCTGTGGCGCGCGACCCGCGGGTGGCTGACCCAGCACCTGAAGACGCTGCGGTGACGCCGGGGAGGTGCGTACCCCCAGGGGCGCACCTCCCCGGCTCCCTCAGCAGGACTGCTTGTAGAAGTACTGGCTGTGGGCGTCCATGTTCGCCTTGGTGAGGGAGTGCAGCGGCGCCGTGAGGTTGCGCGTCACCGGCCTGCCCTCCAGCGCGGCGACCGCCTGCTGGACGCCCTGCTGCCCGATCATCGCCGGGTCCTGCGCGATCAGCGCCTGGTACTCGCCGTTGCGCAGACCCTCCACTTCGGACGGGCTCGCGTCGAACCCGACCAGCTGGACCTGGCCCGCCTTGCCGGCGCCGCGCAGGCCCGCCGCCGCGCCCTCGCCGGTGTTGAGGTTGGTCGCGAAGATCCCCACCAGGTCCGGAGTGGACGCCAGGGCCGCGGTCACCTTCGACATGGCCTCCCCCGGCTCGTTCTGCGTGAACTGGATGCCCACCGACTTCAGGTTCGGGTACTTCTTCAGCTGCTCGGAGAACCCGGCCGCGCGCGCGTTCGTCGTCGAGGTGCCCGCGATCGTGTCCAGCACCAGCACCGATCCGGACTTCCCGCCGACCAGCTGCGCCAGCGTGTCCGCCGCGAGCTGACCGCCCGCCGTGTTGTCCGACGAGATCGACGACTGCGCCACGCTGGTGTCCTTCAACGACGTGTCGACCTCGATGATCTTCACCCCGCGCGCGGCGACCTGCTGGATCGGCGCGAGCATCGCCGTGTCGTCGGTCGGCGCGATGAGCAGCGCGGCCGGTGGGTTCGACCCCAGCGCGTTGACCTTCTCCGTCTGCAGCGCGGCGTCGAACTTCTGCGGCGCCGAGGTGTCCAGCGTGTAGCCCAGCTTCTGCGCCTCGGCCTGCGCGCCGCACTGCATCGAGATGTAGAACGGCTCCGCCTGCACGCCCGGGATGAGCGTGAGCCGCTTGTTGTTCTCCACCGGCGCGCCGCCGGAGCCGCCGACCTGGCCGGACCCGCAGGCGGCCAGCAACACCGCGGCCGCCGCCAGTCCGGCGATCCTCGCGAACCTCATCCGATCCCTCTCCCTACCTCGCTGTATTGGGATGTCACCGGGAATTGCGTGCGCGGCGGCGCCGCTGGTCGAACCACACTGCGGCCACCAGCACCGCGCCGACCGCGATCATCTGCCAGAAGTCCTGGACGTGCGTGATGTTGAAGCCCTTCTTCAGCACGGCCGGGATGAACACCCCGATCACCGTGCCCAGCACCGATCCCACCCCGCCGAACAGGCTCGTCCCGCCCATCACGGTCGCGGCGATCGCGTTGAGGTTGTCGTTGGTGTGCGCGGTGATCGTGGTCGAGGCGTAGTAGGCCAGCGACAGGAAGCCCGCGACCCCGGCCAGGAACCCGGTCAGCAGGTACACCTTGAGCAGGTGCGCGGTCACCGCGATCCCGGCCCGGCGCGCGGCCTCGGCGTTCGACCCGACGGCGTAGGTGTAGCGGCCGAAGCGGGTGGTGTGCAGCAGCCACGCGCCGATCAGCGTGATCACCGCGGCCACCAGCACCAGGTTCGGGATGCCGCCGAACGACGTGCCGTAGCCGAGCGTGCGGTTCAGCGTGGTGGGCACGCTGCGCACGTCGGAACCGCCGTTGAGCAGGTACGCCGCACCCAGCGCGGCGCCCATCGAGCCGAGCGTCACGATCAGCGGCGGGATCTTCGCCACCGCGATGAGGAACCCGTTGATCAGCCCCCACGCCGTCCCGGCCAGCACCGCGGCGATCAGCCCGACGGTGATCACGCCCCAGCCGGCGGCGCTCGCGTTGCCGCCGGAGAGCGCCTCCATCGTCTTGCCGCAGACCATGCCGGAGAAGATCAGCACCGAGCCGACGGACAGGTCGATGCCGGAGGTGATGATCACGAACGTCATCCCGACCGACAGCACGAGCAGCACCGACGTCTCGATCAGCAGCGTCTGGAACGTGAACACGGTGGCGAACTCGTTCGGCGCGAGCACGGTGAACACCGCGATCAGCGCGAGCAGCACCAGCGCGATCCAGAACGTGTTGGCGCCGATCAGCCGCTGCCCGAGGGACCGCTTGCCGATCCCGCCGCTCACCTCGGTCTGCACCGCCGTGCTCACGCCGCCTCCTTGGCGGACGCGGCAAGCCGCGGCGGTGTTTCTGCGTCGGCGAGCGTGGTGTTCGATGATTCGGACCTGCAAGCAGTCCTCATGCCGCCTCCTCGTGGGTCAGTGCGCCGGTCATCGCCGCCACCAGGTCCTCGAGCTTGGTCTCGGCCGCCACGAACCGGGCCACGCGCGTGCCCAGCCGCAGCACCTCCACCCGGTCGGCCACCGACAGCACCTCGGGCATGTTGTGGCTGATCAGCACCACCGCGATGCCCTCGTCGCGGACCCGCCGGATCACGTCCAGCACCCGTTCGCGCTGCACCACGCCGAGCGCGGCGGTCGGCTCGTCCATGAACACGACCTTCGACGCCCACACCACCGACCGCGCCACCGCGACGCTCTGCCGCTGCCCGCCGGACAGCGAGCCGATCGGCACGTCGGTGCTCTGCAACGTCACCCCGAGCCGCTGGAACTCCTCGACCGCGCGCCGCCGCATCTCGGCCTTGTCGAGCATGCCGAGCCGGCCGAGGATGCCTTTCCGGCGGATTTCCCGGCCGAGGAACAGGTTCGCCGCCGGATCGAGTTCCGGGGCGACCGCGAGGTCCTGGTACACCGTCTCGATGCCCAGCCGCCGCGCGGTCACCGGTGAGTCGAGCGACACCGTCCTGCCGTCCAGCCGGATCTCGCCGGAGGTCGGCTGCTCCGCACCGGACAGGCACTTGACGAGGGTGGACTTCCCCGCGCCGTTGTCCCCGATCAGTGCGGTCACCTCACCCGCGCGGGCCTGGAAGGAGGCGCCGCGCAGGGCCTCCACCGAGCCGTAGTGCTTGACCAGGTTCCGCGCGTCCAGCAGGACGGTGTCGCTCATCAGCGCGCTCCGGGCGCCGGGGGACGACAGCGGATGACGGTCAGGTCGCCGGCCAGTTCGAGCTGCCCGGCGGCGTGCGGCACCACCAGCGTCTCGCCCTTCGCCACGGCGATCTCCCCGCCGTGCTCGGTGCGCAGCGTGCCCCGGCCGTCGAGCGCCACCAGCACGGCGAACGACGGGTCGAGCGCGAGGGCGGGGGACGGGCGCAGCTGGTCGGCGCGGAAGAACTCCGCCGACCCGGCGGCCAGCAGGTCCACAGTGGACCCGGGCTCGTCCGCGGTGTGCTTGACGATGCTCGCCAGCCGGTCGTCGTCCCAGCCGGAGGTGTCCAGGGCCCGCAGCGCGGTGTCGAACCCGAGGCCGAGGTGCCCCTGGTCCGGGTCGTCCAGGAAGTTCCGCCACTCGATGGTCAGCGAGAAGTCGGTCGGCTGCTGGAGTTCGACGACGAACACGCCCGCGCCGATCGCGTGCGGCAGACCGGCCGGGATGTAGACCGTGTCGCCGGGGCGGACCGGGACGCTGTTCAGCGCGCTGAGCATCGCGTCGGTGTCCTGCTCGCGCACCCATTCGCCGACCGTGGCCGGGCTGACGGTGTCCCGGAAGCCGGGGTGGACGCGCGGGTCGTCGCCGCTGGTGCCGACCACGATCCAGGCCTCGGTCTTGCCGAAGTGCGAGTCGAAGTGCTCGCGCGCGAAGGCGTCGGTGGGGTGGAAGTGCACCGGCAGCCGCTGGCCCGCGTCGAGCAGCTTGACCAGCAGCGCGGTGGAGTCGTGGAACGCGGCCACGTGCTCGGCGCCGAGCCAGGACTTCGGGTCGTCGCGGACGGCGTCCCGCAGCCAGCGGCCGTCGGGCAGCCGGGTCAGCCCGGCCTCCTCCTGGCCGAAGCGGGTCGTGGTCGAGGCGACCCAGTCTTCGGGACCGAACGCCGAGTCCTGAGTGGATGCTCCGCGGAGTTCGGCGATGGCCGCGCCGCCGCGGTAGAACTGGGCCGGCTGGTTGGCCGGGAGCTTGATCGGGGCGGTCACGGGGCCACCTCACCGGAGCCGCGGGGAACGAGGTGCACGGGCAGGACAACCTTTCTCGGTGCGGAGGCATCGCCGTTGATGCGGGCGAACAACAGCTCGGCCGCCGCCGACCCGAGACGGCTCACGTCGTGCGCGACGACGGTCACCGGCGGGTCGAGCAGGTCGGCCAGTTCGAAGTCGTCGAAACCGACGACGGCCGGGCGCGGCGTGACGTGGGCCAGCGCCCGCAGCAGGTGGACGGTGACGCGGTTGTTGCCGGCGATGATCGCGGTGGCCGGATCGGGATCGGCGAGCAGGCGGGCCACCGCGTCGGCGACGCTCTGCCGGGTGGGCGGGCGCAGGATCGCCAGGCGCTCGTCGAAGCGCAGCCCGGCGCGGGCGCACCCCTCGCGGTAGCCGCGCAGGCGCTCGGCGGCGGTGTAGATGTCCGGCCGGTCGCCGACGAAGGCGATGCGGCGGTGCCCGTGCCGGGCCAGGTGGGCGACCGCCTCGACGGTGCCGCCCAGGTTGTCGACCAGCACGGTGTCGGCGGCGATGTCCCCGGCCGGGCGGTCCACGAACACCACCGGCGTGCCCGCGCGCATCTCCGGCAGCAGGTAGCCGTGCTGGGTGCCGGCCGGGACGATGAGCAGCCCGTCGACCCGGCGGGAGCAGAATTCGAGGGTCAGTTCGCGTTCGCGGTCGGAGTCCTCCTCCGACGAGCCGGACAGCACGTGCCTGCCGAAGGCGGTGGCGACCTTCTCGGCCGCGCGGGTGAGTTCGGAGTAGAACGGGTTGCCCACGTCCTCGACGACCAGGCCGATGGTGCCGGTGGTCGAGCCGCGCCGCAGGTTGCGGGCGCCGAGGTTGCGCCGGAACCCGAGCTCGTCGATGGCGGCCAGCACGCGTTCGGCGGTCTCCGGGTGCACCGCCGGCTCGTCGTTGACCACCCGGGAGACCGTCTTGATGCTCACCCCGGCCAGCCGGGCGACGTCGTTCATCGTGGCGCGCCGCGACGCCTTCCCCGGACCCGGCGACAACGTTGTCATAGCGGGTGGATTTCACACCACCGGGCGGCGGTGTGTCAACCGCCGCCCGGCCGGGGTCACCGCTCCAGGTAGCAGTTCATGCCGGTGTAGTCGAAGGTGAGCGCGAAGGGCTTGAAGAACTCGTGGGTGAAGTTGGCGACGATGTCGAACCCGAACATCGCCGACTGCCCGGGGCCGGGCGTGCCCATGACGGGACCGTCGCTCGCCGATCCGCGCACGTCGTGGGCGACGGCCCGGCCCATCGAGACCCGCTCGGCGACGATCGGGTAGACCGGCCTGCCGTTGAGCTCGCCGGGGTTGGCGTGGTCCACCGCGATGCCCGCGCGCTCGGCGATCTCGACCGTGGTGTCCAGGCCGTGGGCGATGCCGCCGGTGTCCAGCGTGACGATCTTCGGCCCGTAGTCGTTCAGGCTGCCCATCGAGCACGGGTAGTGGTCACCGGCCAGCCACAGCGGCAGCCGCTCGCCCCGGGGCCGGAACGCCGTGTCCTTCCGGCGCAGCACCAGGGCGCGGCCTGCGTAGTCCATCGTGGTCAGCAGGTGGTAGAAGACCGTCGTGCCGATCACGCCCGCGGGTGTCGTGCCGTCCGGCCGCGGCGGCTTGCGCTGGTTCGACCACTGCATAGGGATGTTGCGGATCTCCAGATCGCCGAAGCGGATCGACTCCAGGATGCCGAGGTGGAGGGTGACCGGCTGGCCGCCGGCGAAACCGGACACCGTGGCGACCGAGCGCAGACCCAGCTCGTCGGCGACCGCCTGGTCCAGGTCGAGGGTGCCGTAGGTGTCGAGCACGAACCGGCGCGGCTCGCCGCCGTTGACCGAGGCGTCGATCGTCGGCAGCGGATCGAGGTCCTGGAACGGGAGCCGGACCGCCTGCGCGCCGCGGACTTCCCACGGCTTGCCGGCCAGCTGCGTGTAGAGCTTGCCGAACGGTGAGCCACCCAGCAGCGGCACGGCGCGGTCGTGCCGGTCCTGCCGCACGAAGCACTCCACCAGCTTCCGGGTGGTGTCGGCGTCGCCGGGATTCAGTTCCAGCGCGCGGGAGAGGAACTGCTCGGCGTCCGGGAAACGGTTGTGCAGCAAGGCGATGTAGCCGCGCTGGGCCGCCGCCCTGGCGTTCGCGGGGTCCTTGCGGAGCAGCTTGGCGTAGCCGCGGTCGGCGGCGTCGAACGACCCGGCCCGGAACAGCTGGTCCGGATCGGCGCTGGCGGCGCTCGCGAGCCCGGAGGTCATCAGGGGGACGGTCGCGGCGGCCAGACCGGCCTGCCACAGGAAATCGCGTCGGCGGAGAGTCATGCCGCAACACCTACCGAGCGGACCCGATGATCAGCCGATGCCCGAGCCATACGCGATCCATATCCACCCGCGGCCAAGATGGCCGGGTGCGGGTTCTGGTGGTCGAGGACGAGGCGGCCCTGGTCAAGTACCTCGTCGCCGGCCTGCGCCGGCACGGCTTCGCGGTGGACGTCGCCGCGGACGGCGCCGCCGCCCTGGAGAAGTGCGCGGTCACGCCCTACGACGTGGTCGTGCTGGACCGCGACCTGCCGGTGGTGCACGGCGACACCGTGTGCCGCCGCCTGGCCCAGGACGGCACGGCGCGGATCCTGATGCTCACCGCCTCCGGCTCGGTCGCCGACCGCGTCGACGGGCTCGGCCTCGGCGCCGACGACTACCTGGGCAAGCCGTTCGCCTTCGCCGAGCTGGTCGCCCGCGTCCAGGCGCTGGCCCGGCGCAGCACCCCGGCCCGCCCGCCGGTGCTGCGGGCCGCCGGCGTGGTCCTCGACCCCGCGCGCCGCACCGCCGAACGCGACGGCCTGCTGCTGCACCTCACGCCCAAGGAGTTCGGCGTGCTCGAACAGCTCCTGGCCGCGGGCGGGGACGTGGTGAGCGCGGAGACGCTGCTGGACAAGGTGTGGGACGAGCACGCCGACCCGTTCACCAACGCCGTCCGTATCACCGTGGGCACGTTGCGCCGCAAGCTCGGCGACCCGCCGGTCGTCGAGACCGTGACCGGCGCCGGCTACCGGATCAGCCGGTGCACCTGAGCGCTCGCGGCCGCCTCACGCTCCTCTACACCGGGCTGGTCCTGGCTGCCGGTGTCGTGCTGACCGCGCTGACCTACCTGCTGCTGCGCTCGAAGCTGGAGCGGCGGATCTCGCTGCTCATCATCCGCACGCCCGACGATCCCACGCCGGCCCCGCCCGACCTCACCGGAACCGCCGACCAGGTGCGGGACGTGGCGCTGTCCGAGTTCCTCGGCCAGGCCGCGATCGCGCTCACCGTGGTGGTCCTGCTGGCCGCGGTGCTCGGCTGGCTGGTGGCGGGCCGGGTGCTGCGCCCGATCCGCGCCATCTCGGCGACCGCGCGGCGCCTGTCCGCGGAGAACCTCGCCGAGCGCGTCCCGGTCTCCGCGCCCGCGGACGAGCTGGCCGGCCTGGCCACCACGATCAACGGGATGCTCGACCGCATCCAGCAGGGCATCGCCGAGCGCGACCGGGTGCTGCACAGCCAGCGCATGTTCACCGCGAACGCCGCGCACGAGCTGCGCACCCCGCTGACCACCGTCCGCACCGCGATCGACGTCACACTCGACGGCGACCCCAGCCGGGCCGAGCTGCTGGCGATGACCGGCGACATCGCCACCGCGGTCGAGCACAGCCGGCGCACCCTCGACGGCCTCCTGGTGCTGGCACGCAGCCAGACCGGTTCGAACTCGCGCCAGCGGGTGGACCTGGCCGCTCTGGCGGCCGCCGCGCTCGACGGCGCGGCGGCCGCCCACTCGCTGCACGTGCGGTCCGAGCTGGCGCCCGCGCTCACCGACGGCGAACCCGTGCTGCTGGAACGACTGGTGGGCAACCTCGTCGACAACGCCGTCCGCTACAACCACCCCGGCGGCCGGATCGAGGTGACCACCGGCAGCGCCGACGGGCAGGTTGTGTTGTGCGTCTCGAACACCGGGAGCGTGGCGCCGGACGATGCGCAGCGGCTGCTGGAACCGTTCGTCCGCGGCGCGGGCGCGCGCGTGCGCGGCGAATCCGGCGCGGGGCTCGGGTTGTCGATCGTGCACGCCGTCGCCACCGCCCACGGCGGACGCGTGACGCTGGAAGCCCGGCCGTCCGGCGGACTCCACGTGACGGTGTGGCTACCGGAATCCTCTGTGGACGGCCGCTCGTGATGATGATCACGACCCCCGGAGTTCCAGTGAGGACCATCACGCCTCACACTGGGTACCGAAGCGTCCGACAGCGTGGTTGACGTAACCGGAGTCGGACGTTTTCTCATGTGCTTCTCACAAGGAGGAAAGCAGTGACCAGCAAGGCCGCTCTCGTGTTCCGCGTGGCCGCCGTCGCCGAGGCGCTGTCCTGGGCGGGTTTGCTGATCGGGATGTTCCTGAAGTACGTCGTCGACGCCCCGAACGAGGGCGGCGTGCCGGTGCTCGGCATGGTCCACGGCGTCGTCTTCGTCGTGTACCTGATCGTCACGCTGGCCGTGTTCAAGCCGCTGGGCTGGCGCCCGCGCGTGGTGATCACCGCGCTGCTCGCCAGCATCCCGCCGCTGTTCACCTGGTGGTTCGAGACGTGGGCGCTGCGCACGGGCAAGCTGGACGGCCCGGAGCGCCTCACCTACGGCGGCACCGGCCTCATCGTGCGGGACACCGTCTCCGCCTGATCTCCCACGCGAAAGCGCCGCCGCCACGACATGTGACGGCGGCGCTTCGTGCTGTCGTCAGGCGGGCTCCCCGCGGCGCGGGGAGCCCGCCTCGTCTCAGAACAGGGCCGACGCGAGGTTCCGGCGTGCCGCCGCGACGCGCTCGTCCGCCGGGTCGAACAGCTCGAACAGGCTCACCAGGTGCTCGCGCACGCGGTTGCGGTCCGGGCCCGCGGTGCGGCGCACCGCCTCGATGAGCCGGGCGAACCCGTCCTCGACCTTGCCCGTCGCCACCTCGTAGTCGGCCGCGGCGAACTGGGCCTCCAGGTCGTCCGGGGAGGCGTCGGCGCGGGCGACCGCCGCCGGGTCGGCCTCGGCGGCGCGGGCGGCGAACCGCACCTGCGCCAGACCGGCCTTGGCCAGCTCGTTGGCCGGCTCGGTGTCCAGGATCCGCTGGTAGGCGGCCTCGGCGGCGGCGAAGTCACCGCGCTCGAACGCGGCCTCGGCCTCGGTGAAGCGCGGGTCCTCGGCCTCCTCGGCGCCACCGGCGCCCGACGGCGGGATGCCCGGCAGCTTGCCCTTCAGCGCCTCCAGCAGCTGGTCCAGCCACTGCCGGATCTCGTTCTCGGGCAGCGCGCCGGAGAACGCGTTGACCGGCTGCCCACCGGCGATCGCCACCACCGTCGGGATCGACTGGACCCCGAAGACCTGCGCGATCCGCGGGTTGGCGTCCACGTCGACCTTCGCCAGCACCCAGGCGCCGCCGGACTGCTCGGCCAGCCGCTCCAGCACCGGGCTCAGCTGCTTGCACGGCCCGCACCACTCGGCCCACAGGTCCACCACGACGAGCTGCTGCAGCGACCGCTCGACCACCTCGGCCTGGAACGTGGCCTCGGTGACGTCGATGACCGCGGCACCGGCGCCGCCACCCCCGGCCGGGGCGCCACTCGACGGCGGCGGGGCGTTGCGCTGGGCCTCGGCCCTGGCTTTGAGCGCGGACAGATCCACCGCGCCGGACAGCGCGGCGGACATGGCGGCTGACTTCGCTGCTGATGCGCGTGGATTTGTCACGCTTCCATCCTGGCATGTACTGTCCGGCGGTTCACCGGAGGTGCTCCTCCAGCCGCTCCACTTTCGCCTCCAGCTGACCGCTGTCGAAGCCCGGCCGGATGTCGGCCTTCAGCACCAGCGACACCCGGGCCGCCCCCTCACCGGCCGCCTCCACCGCCCGCTTCACCACGTCCATGACCTCGTCCCAGGACCCCTCGACGTTGGTGAACATCGCGTTGGTGGAGTTCGGCAGGCCCGAATCGCGGACGACCTTCACCGCCCTGGCGACCGCTTCGCTGACCCCGCCGTCCGGGTCACCGCCGGACGGGCTCACGCTGAACGCGACGATCATCGGCTCTCCTCACGCTTGCGACACTTTGCGCACTACCCTGCCCCCTCGGTCAAGAACCCGCTGGTAGCTTCCCTGCCATGAACCGCCCGCTGCCTTTCGACCCGATCGCCCGCGCCGCGCAGCTGTGGGAGGACCGGATCGGGCCGTCCGCGACGATGGCGGCGGTCACCGGCGTGATGCGCGTGCAGCAGATCGTCCAGTCGGCCGTCGACGGCGCGCTCAAGCCCCACGGCCTGACCTTCGCCCGTTACGAGGCGCTCGTGCTGCTGTCGTTCGCCCGCCGCGGGGCGCTGCCGATGCGGGTGATGGGCGAGCGGCTCCAGCTGCACCCGACCAGCGTGACCAACATCGTGGACCGGCTGGAGAAGGACGGCCTGGTCAAGCGGGTGCCGCACCCGACCGACCGGCGCACCACGCTGGTGGAGATCACCGACGACGGTCACGCCCGGCTGGAGGAGGCGACGAAGGCGGTCACCGCGATCGACTTCGGGCTCGTCGGCCTCACCGCGAAGCAGACCGAGCAGCTGTCCGAGCTGCTCACCAAGGTGCGCAAGGCCACCGGCGACTTCATCGGCTGACGGCTCAGCCGTATTGGGTGCTGCACGGCCCCGAGCCCTGCAGGTACCCGGTGCGCATGGCCTCGACGCGGTTGAACCCGCTGGCCGCCGGCTTGCCCTCGACGTCGGCCGCGACCAGCGAATCCGGTCGCAGCAGGTCCGAGATCGCCTCGTCCAGGTCGCCCGCCGACAGCCGCATCTGCTGACCCTCCTGCGCGGCCACCGCGGCCCACGCCCCGACCAGGCACGCGGTGCGCAGCCCGGCGTTGGCGTTGTCCAGCGACGCGCCGACACCCTTCTGGATGCCCATCGCGTACCGGGACGCGACCTCGGAGAACGCGGCGAAGTCGCCATGCCCGCCGCTGCTGGACCCGGTGAACTCGCCCTCCTGGTCCACCGGCTGCCCCAGCTCGGCCAGCGCGGGCAGGTCGATCCGCACCGTGTGGTCGCTCGTGCAGTACGTCGCGGGCGGGGTGGACGTGCCGTCGGGGCAGGACGCGCCGCCGTCGACGATCTCCGGCGCCTGCACCTTGGCACCGGCGAAGGCCGCGTCGAGGCTGTCCTCCAGCAGGTCGATCGCGTCCTGGTCGACCTCGATGTCGCCGTCCCGGTCACCGGTGTCGAAGGGCCGCTCGGTCAGGCGCGGCTGGATGTTGTCCAGCGTCATGCCCGCGCACTCCCGGGGCCCCTGCTCGAAGCCGATCTGGAAGGCGTAGGTCCGGTCGAACCCGGTGCCGTGCGCGGACCGGTCGGTCGCCGCGGTGCCCGCGCTGTCCCGCACCAGGAACAGCGACGACAGCGCGGAGTTCAGCCCGTCGGAGGTGGACACCGCGAAGTACTTGCTCTTGCCCTCGGCGACCCAGCGGTAGTAGGCGCCGGCGAAGCAGTCGGCCTGCTGCTCCTTCACGATCGTGGGCGTGTTCCGGCTGATGCCTGCCTTGTCGCCGAGCCGGTACTGCACCGCGTGGCCGAACTCGTGGGCCAGCACGGTGACCACCGACAGCGGCCCGAACTGGTCCATCATCGTGGGCAGCAGCACGCCGCGGTCCCACGCCACCGAGTCGTCCATGCTGCAGTAGAAGGCGTTCGCGTTGCCCTTGGTGTCGCCGCAGCCGTTCTCCTGGTTCTCGCCCTCGGAGTCGTAGGACAGCAGCGACTTCACCGGTTCGAACGGCATGTCGAAGCTCGCCGGGAGGGTGTCGGCCCAGTAGTCCTCGACGTCGGCGATGGTGGCGACGGCCACCCGGTCCGCCTCGGTGCTGCTGACGTTGGTCACTTCGAGGTCCGGCTCGGGCGCGGTCGGCTTGAGCCCGCTCTGGAAGTGCGTGATCGGCAGCCCGGCGACGTCACCCTCGGACACCGAGGCGCTCTTCCCGTCGCTGCAACCGGCCAGCCCCAGCGCCACCACCCCGGTCAGCGCCACCAGCGATCGCCGCACCCCGGCCCCCTCGATGTTCGTCACGCTTGTCGCAGCGCACCTTACCGATATCGTCGATCCCCATGAGAGCAATCCGCCGGTTCACCGTCCGCGCGAGCCTGCCCGAGCCGCTGGCCGGGTTGCGCGCGCTGGCCACCAACCTGCGCTGGACGTGGCACCCGCCGACCCGCGACCTGTTCGCGTCCATGGACGACGACCTGTTCCGGCGCGTGCGGGACCCGCTCCGGATGCTCACCGCGGTGCCGCCGGCGCGGCTGGAGGAGCTGGCCGGGGACGAGGACTTCCTCACCCGCGTCCGCGCGATGAGCGAGGACCTGGAGCGCTACCTCACTGAGGACCGGTGGTACCAGCAGCGCCCGCAGGGGGAGCAGTCGCCGGATGCGATCGCGTACTTCTCGATGGAGTTCGGCGTGCACGAGGCGCTGCCGAACTACTCGGGCGGCCTCGGCGTGCTCGCCGGTGACCACCTCAAGGCCGCCTCCGACCTGGGCGTGCCGCTGATCGGCGTCGGCCCGCTGTACCGGTCGGGGTACTTCCGGCAGTCGCTGTCGCTGGACGGCTGGCAGGTCGAGCACTACCCGGTGATCGAGCCGAGCGCGCTGCCACTGGAACTGCTGACCGGCGAGGACTCCGAACCGGTGCTGGTGCACGTCGCGATGCCCCGCGGGCGCGACCTGTACGCGCAGGTGTGGCAGGCGCAGGTCGGGCGGGTGCCGTTGCTGTTGCTGGACACCGACGTGGAGGCCAACGACGAGGACCTGCGCCGCGTCACCGACCGGCTCTACGGCGGCGACGCCGACCACCGCATCCGCCAGGAGATCCTGGCCGGCATCGGCGGCATGCGCGCGGTGCGGCGCTACTGCGAGCTGACCGGCCACCCGCAGCCGGAGGTGTTCCACACCAACGAGGGGCACGCCGGGTTCCTCGGCCTGGAGCGGGCCCGCGAGGTGATCGGCGAGCACGGGCTCGCGTTCGACGAGGCCCTGTCCGCGGTGCGCGCGGGCACGGTGTTCACCACGCACACCCCGGTGCCGGCGGGCATCGACCGGTTCCCGGTGGACCTGGTGCAGCACTACTTCGGCGACGGCCGCCTGCTGCCCGGGCTGGAGCTGCCGCGGATCCTCGCGCTCGGCGCCGAGGACAACCCGGGCATGTTCAACATGGCGCACATGGGCCTGCGCCTGGCGCAGCGGTCCAACGGCGTGTCCCAGCTGCACGGGCGGGTGTCGCGGCGGATGTTCGCGCGGCTGTGGCCCGGGTTCGACGACGCCGAGGTGCCGATCTCGTCGGTCACCAACGGCGTGCACGGCCCGACGTGGGTGGCGCGGGAGCTGACCGCGCTGCTCGACGGCAAACACAGTGACAACAGCGTGTGGGGGCGCAGTGGTGAATCGGGCAAGCTGCCCAGCCAGATGGGCGTGTCCGACGAGGAACTGTGGGCGCTGCGGCGGGACCTGCGGCAGAAGCTGGTGCTCGAGGTGCGGCGGCGGGTGCGCAACGCGTGGCTCCAGCGCGGGGCCTCGGCTCTGGAGCTGGGCTGGGTGAACCAGGTGTTCGACCCGGACGTGCTGACCGTCGGGTTCGCCCGCCGCGTGCCGACGTACAAGCGGCTGACGTTGATGCTGCGCGATCCGGAACGGCTGCGGGCGCTGCTGCTCGACGACGAGCGGCCGATGCAGATCGTGGTCGCGGGCAAGTCGCACCCCGCCGACGAGGGCGGCAAGGCGCTGATCCAGCAGGTCGTGCGGTTCACTGATGACACTGCGATCCGTCGACGAATGGTGTTCCTGCCCGACTACGACATGTCGATGGCGCGCTACCTCTACCGCGGTTGCGACGTGTGGCTGAACAACCCGACGCGGCCGCTGGAGGCGTGTGGCACGTCGGGCATGAAGTCGGCGCTCAACGGCGGGCTCAACCTGTCCATCAAGGACGGTTGGTGGGACGAGTGCTACGACGGCAGCAACGGCTGGGCCATCCCGACCGCGGACGGGATCACCGACCCGCTGCGCCGGGACGAGCTGGAGTCGGCCGCGTTGTACGACCTGCTGGGGCAGCAGGTGGCGCCGCTGTTCTACGAGCGGGACTCCGCGGGCGTGCCGCGCGGGTGGATGTCGATGGTGTGGCACACGCTGGACGTGCTGGGGCCGCGGGTGCAGGCGTCGCGGATGGTGCGCGAGTACGTGGAGACGGCCTACCACCCGGCGGCGGTGACCAGCGCGGCGGCGGCCGCGGACGGCTACGCCGGCGCCCGGTCGCTGGCGGAGTACCGGCGCCGGGCCGACGCGGTGTGGCGGCAGGTGCGGGTGCTGGACACCGAGCTGACCGTGGAGGCGCAGGAACGCCTGGTGGTCGGCGACGAGGTCCGCGTCCGGGCGAAGGTGGACCTGGCCGGGCTGGCACCGTCCGAAGTGGAGGTCCAGACGGTGGTCGGCCGCGTCGGCGACACGGATGAGCTGGCGGAGCCCATGACGGTGCCGATGCAGCCCTCCCAGGAGGGCGAGTACACCGCGACGCTGCGCCTGCCCCGGGCGGGCTCGCTCGGGTACACCGTGCGGATCCTCCCGAGGCACGACCTCCTGGCGACCCCGGCCGAGCTGGGCAAGGTGGTACTGGCCTGACCGCAGAACTCGCGTGCGCGAGCGCAGGACTCGCGCGCGGGAGCGCAGGACTCGCGACAGGCGCGAGTTGAACGTTCGCGCGCGCGAGTTCCACGTTCCGGGGCGCGAGTTCCACGTTCCGGGGCGCGAGTTGAACGTTCGCGCGGGCGAGATCCGCACTCAGAGGAACCGGGCGCGCAGGTCCGGGCGCAGGAACGCGGCCGGCGAGGCGATCGACAACCCGCCGTCGACCGGGAGCACCGCGCCGGTGACGAACGACGCCCGCGCCGACGCCAGGAACGCCACCGCGTCGGCGACCTCCCGCGGCTCGCCCGTGCGGCGCAGCGGGTAGCCCTCCGCGACGGCGGGCAGGTCCGCCGAGCCGATCATCCCCGGCGCGACCGCGTTGACCCGGATCCCGCGCGGCCCGTACTCCAGCGCCAGCTGCCGCACCAGCCCGTCCACCCCGGCTTTCGCCGCCGCGTAGCCGGGGAGGCCGGGCGCGGCGAGGAAGCCGTTCACCGAGGTCACCGCCACGATGCTGCCCCCGGCCGGCATCACCCGCAGCGCCGCCCGCGCCGGGTAGAAGGCCGCGTCCAGGGTGTTCGCGATCGCCGAGCGCCACTGCTCGTCGGTCGCCTCCGCGGCGGCCGCCACCGGTTGTGCCGCCGCCGCCAGCACCAGCACGTCCAGCCGCTCCAGCGCCGCCACCGCGGCCTCCGCACCCGCCGGGGTCGCGCAGTCGGCGACCACGAACGAGTCGAACGCCGGGTCCGAGACCGGCTCCAGCCCGGCCCCGGCCACGTGGTCGTCCGGGAACGCCGCGGCGATCGCCCGCCCGATGTCCGAGCCGCCGCCGACGACCAGCACGCCCCTCATCCGCGCCACGCCGGCAGCGCCAGCTCGTCCAGGATCTCGGTCAGCGCCTTCTCCGTGCCCGGCTCCAGCGGCCGCGCCGGCAACCGCACTGCGGCCGACTCGATGACCCCGCGCCGCCGCAGGACCTCCTTGTGCACGGCCCACGCCTGCCCCGGCCGGACGCCGAGGTGGATCAACGGCAGCAGCCGGGTGAACGCCGCCCGCGCCTCGGCCCGCCGCCCGCTCGCCAGATCGTCCAGAACGGACCGCAGCGGATCGGCGAACTCGCACGCCGGCATGGTGCCGACCGCGCCGTTGTCGTACTCCTCGATCAGCGCCTGCGCGTTCTGTCCACCCAGGACGGTCAATCCGGTGCGCTCGCGCACCGCGGCCACTTTGGACGGCGTCGGCGGCGCCTCCACCTTGATCGAGGTGATGCCGGGGACGCCGGTGAGCGCAGCCACCGTCGCCACGTCGATCGCCACACCGGTGACCCCGGGCGCGTCCTGGATCATCACCGGCACCCCGGCCGCGGCGACCTCGGTGAAGAACTCGACGACCTGCGCCGGCGACGGCTTGGCGAGGAACGGCGGCAGCACCATCACCTGGTCCGCCCCGCCGTCGCCCGCGGCCCGGACCTGTTCCAGCGCCGTCACCGTGCTGGTGCCGTTGACCCCCGCGATGACCGGCAGCGAAGTCATCGCCCGCACCTCGCGCAGGATGACCGCCCGCTCGGCCGCGGTGAGCGCGAACCCCTCGCTGGCCATGCCGAACACGGCGAGCCCGTCGACCCCGCAGGACAGCTGGAACTCCACCAGCGACCGCAGCGACGGCAGATCGAGTTCGCCGCGAGCGGTGAACGGGGTGGCCAGGATGGGGATGAGACCGGTGGGTGTGTCCGGCACGGGTCAGTTCTCCTTCGCGAGTTCGGTGATCTTCTCGGCGTCCACGTCGATGCCCAGGCCGGGGCCGGTGGGCACGGCGAACCCGGCCGGCCCGGCGGTCAGCGGGCTGCGCAGGATGCTCTGCGCGACCGGGATCGTGTCCGGCTGGTACTCGAAGAACGGGGTGTCCGCACTGGCCGCCGAGACGTGGATCCCGGCCGCCAGGGCGATCCCGAGCCCCACGGAGTGGTGGCACGCGACCGGCACGTGGTGGGCCGACGCGAGTTCCGCGATCGACATCGCCTCGGTGATGCCGGTGCGGGCCACGTCCGGCTGTGCCAGGCGCAGGGCCCGGCGGCCGAGCCAGTCGGCGAACTCGTACCGGTTGCGCATCGCCTCGCCGACCGCGACCGGCGTCCGGATCCGGGCGGCCAGCTCGGCGTGCCCGTCGACGTCCTCGGGCACCAGCGGGGCCTCGAAGAACAACGCCTTGCGCCGGTCCAGCTCCTGGCCCAGCTCGGCGGCTTCGCCGATCCGGTACGCCCAGTGCGCGTCCACCGCGATCCGCATCGACGGCGCGGCTTGCGCGACCGCGTCGAAGGTCGCCAGATCGGCCTCGATGCCCTTGCCGAGCGCGAGCTTGACCAGCGTCGCGCCCTTCCCGGCCCACTCGGCGGCCAGTGCGGCGCGCTCGGCGTCGGTCGGGCGGAGCAGGCCGGAGACGTAGGCCGGGACGTGCGTGCGGACCGCGCCGCCGAGCAGGTCGGCCACCGGCAGGCCGGTCAGCTTGCCGTAGAGGTCCCACAGGGCGATGTCGACGGCGGCCAGCGCGTCAGCCTGGTGCCCGACCAGGTGTCCGCGCTCGCGCATCAGGTCCCGCAGGCCGAGCCAGAGCGGGCGGACGCCGGTGATCTCGTGGCCGGTGAGCCACCCGGCGAGCATCCGGTCGACGATCGCGGCCGGCACCTCGGGCGCGACCGGCGCGAGCGCCTCACCCCAGCCGGTGGTGCCGTCCTCGGCGGTGACGCGGACGAGCATCGTCTCGAACCGGCCGGAGTAGAGGCTGCGCCACGGCTCCCGCACGACGTAGCCGCGGTCCTCGCTCAGCTCACTGCCGTCCTCCAGTTTGCCCAGGTAGGCCTGCGGCCCGGACAGCTTTACGACGTACGTGCTCACCTCGGCTATGCGCATGGTTACCAATCTTTGCATGGGACTTGCGTAATGTGCAAAGTCTCCGCATACTTCGTGTCATGGTTTCCGAAAGCGGTGGCAATCAGAGCGTGGAGCGGGCCTCGGCCGTGCTGAACGCCTTCACCTTGGGCCGGCCCGCGCTGCGGGTGTCCGACGTGGCGGCCGAGGTCGGGCTCGGCATCTCCACCACGTCCCGGCTGCTCGCGACGCTGGAGTCGGTCGAGCTGGTGCGCCGCGATCCGGTGAGCCAGCTCTACGAGCTCGGCCCGGCGGTGCTGACGATGGCCGGCATCGCGCTCAACAACGACCCCATCTACCGGCAGGCGCGTCCGGTCGCGCAGCGGCTGGCCTGGGAACTGGGGCTCGGGGCGAACGTGGCCGTGCGGCGCGGCGCCGAGCTGTTCTACCTGCTCAACGTCGAAGGTCAGCTGGCGCAGAAGTCGTTTTCGCTGATGGGGCAACGCAACCCGCTGCACGCCACCGCGATGGGCAAGAGCCTGCTGCTCGGCCTGTCGCCGGAACAGCGCCGGGACCTGCTGGGCCCGGAGCCGCTGCAGGGCTTCACCGGGCACACCATCACGACGTTCGAGGCACTGGACGCCGACCTGGCCCGCGTGACCGGCCGCGGTTACTCGACCGAGATCGAGGAGCTGGCACTGGGCCGCGCGTGCATCGCCGCGCCGGTGCGGGACCACACCGGCGCGGTCGTCGCCGCGATCTCGCTGTCCGGGGCGCTGTCCGCGATCGCGCTCGACGAGCGGGAGGCCGACCTGGGCCGCACCATCGTGGAGGCGGCCGACAGCGTGAGCATCGGCCTGGGCTACCTCGGCCCGGCGCACACGCCGGTGCGGGAGGTCCGATGAGGATCGCGGTCACCGGCGCCGCGGGACGCCTCGGCCGCACGCTGACCGGACGGCTCGCGGAGCGCGGCCACACCGTGGTGCCCATCGACGTCGCGCCGCCCGTGAGCCTGCCACTGTCCGATCGGGACGGTCTGATCGCCGCGTGCGCGGACACCGATGTCGTCGTGCACCTGGCCGCCCGGATGTCCTGGCAGCGCACCGACGACGCCGCGCTGTTCGAGACCAACGTGCTCGGCACCGCGAACGTGGCCGAAGCGGCGGCTCTGGCGGGCGCGAAGCTCGTGCTCGCCAGCACCGGCGAGGTCTACCCCGAGGGCAACCCGGTCTACCAGCCGCTCGACGAGGACCACCCGCGCGCGCCGACGAGCGCGTACGGGCTGACCAAGAAGCTCGCCGAGGACACTGTGGACTTCTACCGCCGCACGCGCGGGCTGGAAGCCGTGGTGCTGCGGTTCTCCCACTTCCAGGACGCGGCCGAGCTGCTCGACCCGGACAGCTTCTTCTCCGGCCCGCGGTTCTTCCTGCACCGCAAGATCGAACAGCAGCGGGCGTTCGGCAACGCGGCCGCGGTCGCCGCCCTGGAACCGCACGACGACGGCACGACCAAGCTGGTGCTGTCGCGGGGCGAGGACGGCACGCCGTTCCGGATGGGCATCCTGGACACTCGTGACCTGGCGAGCGGTGTCGTCGCCGCCGTCGAAACGCCGGGCCTGGACGGCGAGGTCATCGGGCTCGGTGCGGACGATTCGGTCGATTTCGACTGGCTGGTCCCGGAGCTGGCGCACCGAGCCGGACTGAACTATGTGGACGTTCGCCTACCCGGTCCCGCCGTGCACTACACGACGTCCAACGCGAAGGCCCGCGAACTCCTCGGCTTCACCGTCGAATTCCCCGTCTCCCGCATGATCGCGGAAGCGGAACCGCGCTGATCCCCACTCCGACACGGACAACGAGGTCGTCATGTCTGAACAGGTCGCTGTGCCCGAAACCGTGAGCGCCGACCCGGTGCCCCGCCGGAAAGTGCTGCTCGCCGCGGGCGCGGGACATTTCGTGGAATGGTTCGACATGGGTATTTACGGCACCCTGTCGACCGTCATCGCCGCGAACTTCTTCGCCGCCGGTGACCCGGCCGCGGCGTTGCTGTCGACGTTCGCGGTTTTCGCAGCCGGGTTCGTGATCCGGCCGCTGGGCGGGTTGTTCTTCGGGCCGCTCGCCGACCGGATCGGGCGGCAGCGGGTGCTCGCGATCGTCGTGCTCACCACGTCGCTGGCCACGTTCGCGATCGGCGTGCTGCCCACCTACCACGCGGTCGGCGCGCTCGCGCCACTGCTGCTGGTGGTCGCCCGCCTGGTGCAGGGTTTCGCCGCGGGCGGTGAGACCTCCAGCGCAGTGACGGTGCTGTACGAGTACGCGCCGAAGCACCGGCGCGGGTTCTTCTCCAGCTTCGCCGACACCTTCGGCTTCGCCGCGTTCGTGTTCGGCTCGGGACTGGCGCTGCTGCTGACCGCGTCGTTCGGGGACGCCACGATGACCTCGTGGGCGTGGCGGCTGCCGTTCCTGCTCGCGCTCCCGCTCGGCCTGGCCGGTCTCTACCTGCGGCTCAAGCTGCAGGACACGCCGGAGTTCCGCGAGCTGGAGGCCAAGGGCGAGGTCACCGAGAGCCCGGTGCGGGAGACCTTCCGCACCGGCGGCAAGGCGATGCTGGTGCTGGCCGGGCTGGTCGTGATCAAGGGTGTGGCGCACTGGACGCTGCAGACGTTCATGCCGAGCTACCTGCAGACGACACTGCACTTCACGAAGGTGCAGTCGTTCATCGCCTCGACGGTGTGCCTGGCCGTGGTCGCCGTCGCGGTGCCGTTCGCCGGTGCGTTGTCCGACCGGATCGGCCGTCGTCCGCTGCTGATCGCCGGCACCGCCGGGTTCATCGTGCTGACCTGGCCGTCGCTGCTGCTGATGTCGCTGGGCAACACGTTCCTGGCCGTGCTCGGCATGGTGGTGCTGGGCCTGCTGATCGCGGCCTACGACGGCGCGGTGTCGGCGACGATGGCCGAACTGTTCCCGCCCCGCATCCGCTCCGGCGCGATCGCGATCCCGTACAACATCGCGGTGTCGCTGTTCGGCGGCACGGCTCCCTACATCGCCACGTGGCTGATCTCGGCCAGCGGCTACCGGCTCTCCCCGGCGTTCTACGTGATGCTCACGGCCGCGATCACGCTGGTCACGGTGCTGCGCGTGGTGCGGGAGACGGCCGGCCCCAAGGCGCGCGTCGTGGCCTGAAGTTCCCCATCGGTCAAGGAGGACCCGCAATGCCGAGGTATGCCCTGATCTCCGCCGTGCTCGTCGCGGCCGCCGTGGTGACCGCTCCGGCCGCCACCGCGGCCGGGCCGGTCACCACCCCCGCCGGGCCCGGCTACACGCTGGTGTTCGCCGACGAGTTCAACGACTCCACTGTGGACACCGCCAAGTGGAACTACCGGACCGACCAGAAGGTGAAGAGCGCGCAGCTGCCGGCGAACGTCACCGAGGGCGGCGGGGTGCTGACGCTGAACCTGCGCAAGGAGCAGGTCGGCAGCTACGCCTACACCGCGGGCGGGGTGGTGAGCAAGCAGTCCTTCCGCTACGGCTACTACGAGACGCGGGCGAAGACCCCCGTCGGTTCCGGCTGGCACACGTCGTTCTGGGCGATGGCCGGTGACGGGAGCACCACGTTCAACCCCGACCGGCGCACCGAGATCGACCAGTTCGAGATCAACTCCAGTGCGCCCGGCAGCATCAGCCAGGGCGTCAACGCGTGGAAGCCGGACGGCACGAAGACCGACGTCGGTCGCAAGTGGACCAGTCCGGGGTTCGACACGTCGGCCGGGTGGCACACCTACGGTTTCGACTGGACCGAAAGTCGCGTGGCGTTCTACGTGGACGGCGTGCTGACGAACACGGCGACCTACCCGCCGAGTCTGGACACGCACGACTACGTGAACGTCTGGCTGACCTCGATCGCCTACGAGACGGTCGACGAGAGCAAGCTGCCGGCGACCGCGCAGTTCGACTACGTCCGGTACTACCAGCGCGAGTACTACGTCGACAACGACACGCCCGCCGGCTACGGCTACTCGGAGACCGGCACGTGGCAGGACAGCTCGCTGCCCGGCTTCACGGTGGGCAACGGCTCGCGCTACAGCCAGACCCCCGGTTCGACGGCGACCTGGCGGCCGAACCTGCGCGCCGGGGGAAGTTATGACGTCTGGATCTACCGGGTCCCGTCGTCCGGCAACGACCCGGCGGCGCGCGTGGCGGTGGTCCACAACGGGGTGACGAGCACGGTCACCGCGGATTACACGAGTGGCGGCTGGCTCAAGCTCGGCACGTGGGACTTCCCGGCGGGCACGTCGAGCGCGGTCACACTGACGGCGGGAGCCGCGACCGCCAGGGCAGACGCGGTGAAGTGGGTCCCGGCGGGTTAGGGTACCGCCGGCGTGCCGCCCGGCTGTACCGGCAGCAGCCCCGCGGCACGCCAGGCGCGGAACCCGCCGACCAGGTCCGTCGCCCGGATCGAGCCAAGTTCCTCCCGGCGGGTTAGGAGCGCGGGCGTGCCGGCCCAGGTGATCGGCACGCCCGCACCGCGCCGGGGAACGCGGGCATGCCGCCGCGCGCTCCGATGCACGGCGACCCGGCACCCCGTCAGGGCACCGCGGGCGTGCCGCCCGGCTGCACCGGCAACCCGGCCGCCCGCCAGGCCCGGAACCCGCCCACGAGGTCGGTCGCCCGGCTCAACCCGAGCCGGCGCGGCCTAGTGGACCGCGGGCGTGCCGCTCGGCAGCCGCGCCGCGCCAGGCGGGGAGCTCGCCGCCGGGTCCGTCGCCTGGCCCAACCAAGTTCCCCCCGGGGTCTAGGGCATCGCGGGTATGCCGCCGGCTGCACCGGCAATCCCGCCGCGCGGCAGGCGCGGAATCCCCCGACCAGGTCCGTCACTCGGCTCAACCCAAGGTTCCGCCCCGCGGCCTAGTGGCCCGTGGGCTTGCCCCCGACAGCCGCGCCAGGCGCGGAGCCCGCCGCCAGCTCCGTCGCCCGGCCCCACCAAGTCCCCCCGGCGGCTCAGGGCACCGCGGGCGTGCCGCCCGGCTGCACCGGCAACCCGGCCGCCCGCCAGGCCCGGAACCCGCCCACGAGGTCCGTCGCCCGGGTCAACCCGAGCCGGCGCAGGTCAGCAGCCGCCAGGCTGGACGCGTAGCCCTCGTTGCAGACCACGACCACCGGCAGGTCCGGGTGCACGCCGGGCAGCCGGTGGTCGCTGGCCGGGGCGAGGCGCCACTCCAGGTGGATCCGCTCCACCGGCACCGCGCCCGGGATCTCGCCCTCCGCCTCGCGGTAGCCGAGCGGCCGGATGTCCACGATCAGCCCGCCCTCGGCCTGCAGCCGCCACGCGTCGGCCGGCTCGGCCCGCTCCAGCGTGGACCGGGCCGAGGCCAGCATCTCCTCGACGTCCATCAGGCCACGATGCCGGGCAGCGGCGGGATCTCGGCGGGCACGTCGGCCAGACTGGCGTACTCGCGCGTCGGCACGAGCGGCGGCGAGTACGCGTGGATGCTCGCCGACGGCGCCGCGCCCGCGCCAGTCACCTGGTGCGCCCGCCCGGCACCGAATCCGATTCCGTCGCCCGCGACGTGCGTGCGCTGCCGGACTGGTCCGCCCGGGTAGCGGTACTCCTCGGACAGCTCGCCGCGCAGCACGGTGAACGAGCCGGCCGCGCCGCCGTGGTCGTGCGGCTTGGTGCCCTGCCCGGGCAGCCAGGTCAGCACCCACAGCTCGATGCCCTCGGTCAGGGCGAGCCGCGCCCACCACCGCTGGTCGGCGTCGAAGTGCAGGAACCGGCTGATCTCGTCGCCGAGTTCGAGCGTGACGGTGCGGGTCAGGCCGGCGAGCTGGGTCGGCGTCCACAACAGCCGCTCGGGGTGCAGCAGATCCTCGAGCGCGCTGCCGATCAGACGGGGGTGGATCTCGGACGAACGCAGGACGGAGGTCACGGAAACTCCAGGGGTTGGTCGCGATCATGGGGCACGGCAGGACGCGGCACGGCTCAGCGACCATGCCGCGTCGGGCTACACCCGCACGACGCGACCAGCACCAGGTCCACGGCACGATTGCGCCAGAAGCGGCGCCGCGGGTACCGGGAGGTGCTCACGAAGCGCATCGTGCCACGGGATCCGGCTACCCGCTGTGACGTCTCACCAAGTGGTACGGGGGCGGCGGGACTCCGGCGGCGCCCGGCGGCCACAATGGGCCCGTGAGCGAGCCGAACGACCTTGACGATCTCGTGGTGCGGATGGCCGGGGTGGGGGTCCGCCGCGGGACCAACGACCTCCTGGCCGGCCTCGACTGGACGGTGGAGCTGGACGAGCGCTGGGTGGTGCTGGGTCCCAACGGCGCCGGCAAAACCACCCTGCTCCGGCTCGCGGCCGCCGAGCTGCACCCGACCACCGGATCGGTCCACCTGCTGGGCGAGCAGATCGGCCGCACCAACATCTTCGACCTGCGCCCGCGCATCGGGTTCACCTCCGCGGCGATCGCCTCGCGCGTGCCGGGCGACGAGAAGGTCAGCGATGTCGTGGTCAGCGCCGGCTACGCGGTGATCGGCCGCTGGCGCGAGCAGTACGACACGATGGACACCGGCCGCGCCGAGGAGCTGCTGGGCGTCATGGGCATCCGGCACCTGGCCGGGCGCGACTACGGCACCCTGTCCGAGGGCGAGCGCAAGCGCACCCTCATCGCCCGCGCCCTGATGACCGACCCCGAGCTGCTGCTGCTCGACGAGCCCGCCGCGGGCCTCGACCTGGGCGGCCGCGAGGACCTGGTGGCCCGGCTGTCCGAGCTGGCGCTCGACCCGGACGCGCCGGCCATGGTGCTCGTCACACACCACGTCGAGGAAATTCCGCCAGGCTTCACCCACGCGCTGCTGCTGCGCGAAGGCCGGGCAGTGGTAGCGGGCCTGATCGACGACGTGCTCACCGCCGAGAACCTGTCCAAGACGTTCGACCAGGACCTCGTCCTCGAACGCTCGGGTGACCGCTTCTTCGCGCGTCGCCGGTAAGGTCACCCCTACCAGCCGGTAGGCACGATCAAGGAGGAGGCCAGCGTGGGCGAGTTCGTACGGCTCGAGGTGGACGGCGGGATCGGCACGATCCGGCTGGAGCGGCCCCCGGTCAACGCGATCAACGGCCAGGTCACGGCCGAGCTCGCGGTGGCCGCGCAGGAGGCGGCCGAGCGGTCCGACGTGCGCGCGGTGATCCTTTACGGCGGGGAGAAGACCTTCTGCGGCGGCGCCGACGTCAAGGAGATGGTCACCCGCTCCTACGTCGAGATGCGGTCCTTCGGCGCGAAGCTGCAGAACACGGTGGCCGCGGTCGCCGCGATTCCGAAGCCGGTCGTCGCCGCGATCACCGGGTACGCCCTGGGCGGCGGGCTCGAGCTGGCCCTGGGTGCGGACTACCGGATCGCCGGCGACAACGTGAAGGTCGGCCAGCCGGAGATCCTGCTCGGCATCATCCCCGGCGCGGGCGGCACGCAGCGGCTGTCCCGGCTGATCGGCCCGAGCAAGGCCAAGGACCTGGTGTTCACCGGCCGCTTCGCCAAGGCCGAGGAGGCGCTGTCGCTGGGCATCGTGGACCAGCTGGTCGCCCCGGACGACGTCTATTCGGCGGCGCAGAAGTGGGCCGGGCAGTTCGTCAACGGCCCGGCGGTCGCGCTGGCGCAGGCCAAGGCCGCGATCGACGGCGGTCTGGACATGGACCTGGCCAGCGCGTTGAAGCTGGAGACGCAGCTGTTCACGGCGCTGTGGGCGACCGAGGACCAGACCGCGGGTATGACCTCCTTCGTGGAGAACGGCCCCGGCAAGGCCACCTTCGAAGGGAAGTGACGTGACCACGGACCCCGCGCCGAACCCGCACGCGACCGAGGAAGAGGTCCAGGCGGCGTACTCGGACCCCAAGCTGGCCAACATCCTCTACCACGACTGGGAGGCCGGCACCTACGACGAGAAGTGGTCGATCTCCTACGACGAGCGCTGCATTTCCTACGCCACCGACGTGTTCAACGCCGTCGCCGGTGAGGAGGGCCAGCCCTACCCGACCGCGATGGAGCTGGGCAGCGGCACCGGCTTCTTCCTGCTCAACCTGATGCAGGGCGGTGTGATCAAGAAGGGGTTCGTCACCGACCTCTCGCCGGGCATGGTGGAGGTCGCGCTGCGCAACGCCCGCAACCTGGGCCTGGATGTGGACGGCCGGGTCGCCGACGCCGAGCGCATCCCGTACCCGGACGACAGCTTCGACCTGGTGGTCGGGCACGCGGTGCTGCACCACATCCCGGACGTGCCGGGCGCGCTGCGCGAGGTGCTGCGGGTGCTCAAGCCGGGCGGCCGGTTCGTCTTCGCCGGTGAGCCGACGAAGATCGGCAACTTCTACGCGCGCAAGCTGGGCCAGCTGACCTGGTGGCTGACCACCAACGTCACCAAGGTGCCCGCGCTGAGCGGCTGGCGGCGCCCGCAGGAGGAGCTGGACGAGTCCTCGCGCGCGGCGGCGCTGGAGGCCGTGGTCGACATCCACACGTTCGACCCGTCGGAGCTGGAGCGCATGGCGCTGGGCGCCGGGGCGGTCGACGTCCGTGCGGTCACCGAGGAGTTCTCCGCGGCGCTGGCCGGGTGGCCGATCCGCACGTTCGAGGCGGCGGTGCCGCAGGAGAAGCTGACCGTGCGGTGGCGGATGTTCGCCTACCACCTGTGGCTGCGGCTGTCCGCGCTGGACAAGAAGGTGCTGTCCAAGGTCCTGCCGCGCGAGCTGTTCTACAACGTGATGATCACCGGCACCAAACCGTAAGTGCCCTACGCGTTCACCCTCGACGACGTCGCCTTCCTCCGCTCGGAGGAAGGCGCACGTGCGTTGGCCTCGTGTGACGCGTTGCCGCTGACCGACCGGGTCGCGGACGTGGCCGCCGTGCGCAAGCTGGTGGGCGAGCGGTTCGCCGCGGTGCTGGAGACGGTGCTGCTGCGGCGCAGGGGCAAGCTCGACCCGTCCTGGCTCTACACCGGTGACGCGCTGCAGCAGGCGAGCGTGCCCGCGGTGGCCCGGCACCGCGCCGAGCGGCTGGCCGGGCGCGATGTGCACGACGTGACCTGCTCGATCGGCGCCGACCTGGCCGAGCTGGCCCGGGTCGCGCACAGGTGTGTTGGTTCCGACCTGGACCCGGTGCGGCTGGCGATGGCGCGGCACAACTGCCCGGGGGTGCCGCTGGTCCGGGCCGACGCGTTGCGGCCGGTCAGCCGGGACGCGGTGATCGTCGCCGATCCGGCCCGCCGCGATTCGTCCGGGCGCCGGACCTGGCGGCCTGCCGACTTCGCGCCGCCGCTGGACGAGCTCGCGGCGGTCTACGCGGGCCGGGACCTGGCCGTGAAGTGCGCGCCCGGCCTGGATCCGGCGGCGGTGCCCTGGGCGGCGGAGATCGAGCTGGTGTCGCTCGACGGCCAGGTGCGGGAGGCGTGCGTGTGGAGCGCGGGCCTGGCCACCGCCTCGCGGCGAGCGACCGTGCTGCGCTCGGACGGTACACAATGGACGATCACCGACCGGGACCCGTCGGACGCCGGGGCCGCCGCGCCCGGCGAGTGGATCATCGACCCGGACGGCGCGGTCGTGCGGGCCGGGCTGGTGAAGCACTACGCGGCCCGGCACGGGTTGTGGCAGCTCGACGAGCGCATCGCCTACCTGACCGGCGACGTGCCGCCGCCGGGCGTGCGGGCGTTCCGCGTCCGCGAACACGGTCCCTACCAGGAGAAATCCCTGCGCACGCTGCTGCGCGCCCGTGCGGTCGGACGGCTGGAGATCCTGGTCCGCGGACTGGACGTCGACCCGGACGCGCTACGCAAGCGGCTCAAGCTCGCGGGCGACCAGGAGGCCACGGTGGTGCTCACGCGCATCGGCCGCACACCCCACTTCTTCCTCTGTCGCGCGGAGCGCATCCCCGGGTAGGTTCCCGTCTCGTGCATCGTTCACGAGGAGGATTCATGCTGCGTGAAAAAATGTCCGGTTTGGTCAAGTTGGCCGCCGCGGCCGCGATCGGCGCGACCGTTGCCGGGGCAGCACCGCGCTCGCGACCTCGGGTGGCAACCACGAACCGGACAACCTCGGCCAGGTCAAGCTGGACGTGCAGGAGTACTACGGCAACTGGGTCGACGCCGCCGGCAAGCACCACGAGTCCGGCGACAGCCGGTGGGCCGCCGACGTCCGCCGCCAGGTCGACCAGGCCCAGCGCTACCTCGCGATCCGCCTGCAGCAGGGCGTGCGCAACCCGGCGATCGTGCTCGACATCGACGACACCTCCGAGGTCACCTACGGCTGGGAGGCCGACAACGACTTCGGCTTCGACCCGGTCGAGCAGGAGAAGGCGATCGACGACGGCGCGTTCGCGGCGATCCGGCCGACGCTGGAGCTGGCGAACTGGGCCGCGCAGCACGGCGTGCGGGTCTACTTCCTGACCGGGCGCAAGGAGCACCAGGGCCCGGCGTCGCTGAAGAACCTCGCCAACGAGGGCTACCCGGCCCCGGCCGCGGCGTTCTTCAAGCCGGAGACCAGCGCGCCGGACTACCTGCCGTGCGGGCTGACCTGCACCACCGTGCAGTACAAGTCCGGCACGCGGGCGCACATCGAGTCGACCGGGGCGACGATCGTGCTCAACCTCGGCGACCAGTACAGCGACCTCGACGGCGGCCACGCCGAGCGCGCGGTGAAGCTGCCGAACCCGATGTACTACCTGCCCTGAGGCGGGATCACGCCGCCCTCGCCCGGTTCGCGCACCGCGATGCGTCCTACCGGACGAGGGTGTCGGTGTTGATCAGCCAGGTGCCGTCGCGCTGGATCATGCCCAGGTGGTGCCGCTCGCGGGAGTGCGAGCCGCCCTTGACGAAGTCGACCGTGACCTCGACGGTGTCGGCGTCGACCTGGCGTGGTCCGCCGACGATGCTCACCGAGGTGATGGTGGACCAGAATCTGACGTAGCTCGCCTTGCCCTGGGCCTGCAGCGCGGGGCCCAGGCGGGTCCAGCCGGCGTCGGTGTTGCCCGGCATCATCGCGTAGTAGTCGCTGACCGCCTGCACCGGCGAGCCGCCGGCCGGGGCGGGGTTGCTGGTCGCCGTCTTGGTCACGGTGGTGACGCTGGTCGACGGCGGCGCCGCGCTGCTGGACTCGGGGGCGGGCGCGGCCGAGGACGTGTCGGCGGGCGCGGCGGTGTCCCCGGTCGAGGAGGGCAGCAGGACGACGAGCGCCACGACCACGGCGGCGACGACGGCCAGCGCGGCGCCGGCGTAGGCGAGTCTTCGCCGGGATGGCTGGGGCGGCGGCACCGGGTCGACCTTCGTGGTGGCCGTCATCATGGCGAGTTTGCCCAGTTCAGCGGCCAGTTCGGCCATCGTCGGGCGGGCCTTGGGGTCGACCTGGAGCATGCGGGTGAGCACGCCGGTGAGCGGCCCGGCCTGCTCCGGCGGGGCGATCCGGCCGGCGGCGGCCGCGTAGAGCAGCGCCATCTGGTTCTCGGTGTCGCCGTAGGGCATGCGGCCCTCGACCGCGGTGTAGAGCGTCGCGCCGAGGGAGTAGACGTCGGACTCCGGGCCGGGCTGCTCGCCGCGGGCGGCCTCGGGGGAGAGGAAGGCGGGCGTGCCGGCGAAGTGGCCGCTGCCGGTGAGGGTGCCGTCGTCGGCGGCCTTGGAGATGCCGAAATCGGTGATCTTCGCGGTGCCGTCCTCGCCGAGCAGGATGTTGCCCGGTTTGACGTCGCGGTGCACGATGCCGGCGGCGTGGGCGGCGGCCAGCGCGGAGGCCGCGTGGGCGCCGATGCGGGCGACCTCGCCCGGCGGGAGGCTGCCCCGCTCGGCGAGGACCTCGGCCAGGCTGTGCGAGGGGAGGTATTCCATCACCAGGACGGGTTTGCCGTCGTCGTCGGCCACGTCGAACACGGTGATGGCGTGCGGGTGCTGCAGTCGGGCGGCCAGGCGGGCCTCGCGGAAGGAGCGTTTGCGGGCCTGCTCGGCCTCTTCCGGGGTGAGCCGCGGCGGTAGCAGAAGTTGTTTCACCGCAACGGTTCGGTCGAGTAGTTGATCGGTCGCCTCCCAGACGACGCCCATCGCGCCCCCGCCGATGTGACGCTGCAGCCGGTAACGGCCGGCGATCGTGCGCGCGTTGTCCTGCCCCTCGGTCTCCGTCACCCGGCAAGGCTACGGTGTCGGCTCCTGGCGCCGCGCGGCAAACACCTCGAAACCGGCGCAGTCCGAAGTCGAGCCGGCCCTCGGCGTCCGGGCGGCCCGTGAACTTGCCCGAAAGAGTCAAGTGGGTGTTGAGGCATCCGGCGAGTGAAGCCCACCGCGGCTCGCGACCAGACACGACACGCAGTGACGGCACGACGCCGTGCAGGCCGCCATCGCGCGGCGGCGCCGGACCGGCCAGAGATGCCGCCGGCAGGCGCGCCACGGCAACGCGAGTAGACGCGTCACCCGGCGGCTGCCCGGGACGGCGCCGCCCTGAGCGTGCCCCCGGCCACCAGCAGCCGCTCCTTGCCGCGAACGTGCCGGTGGCCGTGACACCGAGCCCGTCGCGTGGGCGAGGAACCGAGCCGCGCACCCGATCCCGAGCCCCCCCCCGACTCCTCCGCGGCCCGAGATCGATACCCGCGGCGCCCGTGACCTGGGAAGAGTCGCCCGCACCTCGGGTTGCGTTCAGACAGCGCCCACGAAACCCCAGCTCGGCGCGCGCCACCCGCGCTGCCCCCTTCGCGGGACGCCGACTTCACGCAGTGCCCGTCCTCCCGCCCGGGGATGCCGCGCTGCACCCGCCAGGGCCTTTCGGACTTGCGGGGAGTGAACGCCTGCCCCGCCTCGACTGAGGGGCTCCGCAGCCGCACCCAACCTTGCCTCGATCGAAGTGAACCCCTTGCCCGCGGCCGCGAACTCCGCGGCTGCGCGCGGTTTTCCGTCGCTCGGGGCGAGGGCCTGCCCCTCGATCTCGCCTGCGAGCTCCGAGGCCCTGCCCGATTTTGCCTCGATCGGAGCGAACGCCTGACCCGCAATCTCGCCCGCGGGTGTTCCGCGGTCGCGTCCGACTTTGCGTCGGTCGGGGTGGGCGCTTGACCTTCGGCTTTGGCTGCAGGGGCTTCGCGGCGCCGCCCGATGTTGCCTCAACCGGCGTGAGCCCCATCCTCGGCTGCGTGCTCCGTGGTCGTGCCCGGTTTTGCGCCGGTTGGGGTGGGCGCTGACCTTCGGCTTTGGCTGCGGGCGCTCCGCTGCCGCGCCCGACCTTGCCTCGACCGGAGTGAGCCCCACCCCCGGCTGCGAGCTTCGTGGTCGTGCCCGATTTTGCCTCGATGGGCGCGAACGCCTGACCCTCGATCCGGGCTGCGGGTGCTCCGCGGTTGCATCGACTTTGCGTCGATCGGGATGAGCGCTTGACCTTCGGCTTTGGCTGCGGGGCTCCGCTGCCGCGCCCAACCCTTGCCTCGACCGGAGTGAGCCCACCCCCGGCTGCGTGCTCCGTGGTCGTGCCCGATTTTGCCTCGATCGGCGCGAGCGCCTGCCCCTCGATCTCACCTGCGGGTGCTCCGCGGTTGCGTCCGACTCGGCGTCGGCCGGGGTGAGTGCCTGCCCCTCGGCCTCGGTCGCGTGGGCTCCGCAGCCGCGCCAGACTTTGCCTCGACCGGGAGTTGAAGGTTCATCGCCGGCACCGCCGTTGCCGAGCTCCGCGGGATGGGCGCCCGCGAACGCCCGCTTGCACAGGGTGATCACCGGCTCGAACGCGAGGCATCCGAACGTCGGCCTCGGCAATACGCGCAGGTGAACCGGACGGATGCTCGTTGCCGTGCATGAGTTCCGCCCACGGCGCGTGCCGCCATCCGGTTGGAACGCCGGCTCCCGGGAAGCAATCCGGAGACGTCACAGGAGAAATTCGATTCGCCGGGCCCGCGGGTGGACGGCGGGCGCGGATGAGAGGATGCTGGGCAGTGGCAGGCTTTCACCAGTTTTGTCCACTCAGGACAGTCTCTTCGGGAGGTGCGGATGACGGCCGTGGACGCTCGCGAGGATCTGGTGCCACTGCGGACGGATTTCGACCGCTCGTGGCGTGGTTACGATGCTCGCCAGGTGCAGGCGTACGTCCGCGCCGTCGAGGCTGACCTGCGGATGGTGATCGCCGATCGGGACGCGGCCGCGGCCGCCGTCGAGCGTCTCGCCGCGCAGATGGAGGAACTGCGCTCGGAGAACGACGCCCTGTGCGCGAAGATCGACCGGATCAGCCGGACGCCGATCGAGGCGGAGGGGCTGACCGAGCGGTTGCTGCGGATGGTGGAGCTGGCCGAGGACGAAGCCGCGGAGGTCACCGAACGGGCCCGGCTGGCGGCCGAGCGGAGCTGGGCCGCGGCCGAGCAGGCGGCCGGTCGCCTGCGGGAACGGCACGAGCGCCTGGTCACCGAGCTGGACGCCCGGCGTCGGCAGATGGCCGAGGAGCAGGCCGAACTGATGCGCCGCACCCAGGCCGAGGTGGACCTGATGACGCGTCAGGCCACGCAGAGCAGGCACAAGCTGGATGAGCAGGCCGCCCGCCGCCGCGCCGAGATCGAGAGGGACTTCGAAGAGGCGATGGCCGTCCGCCGCGCCACGTCGCTGCGGGTGATCGCCGAACGTGAAGCCGAGGCCCGCGCCAAAGCGGACGAACTGGTCTCAACCGCCCAGGCTAAGGCCAATGACCTGCTGAGTTCCGCCCGCAGCGAAGCGGAAGAGACGCTGACCTCAGCCCGCGCCGAGGCTGATCGCCTGCTGACCTCGGCCCGCGCTGAATCGGACGAAACGCTGACGTCAGCCCGCACCGAGGCGGAGGAGACGCTGTCCTCGGCCCGCGCGGAGGCTGATCGCTTGTTGTCGTCGGCCCGCGCTGAATCGGAAGAGACGCTGACGTCAGCGCGCGCCGAAGCGGACGAAACGCTGACATCGGCTCGTGCGGAGGCAGAGGAAACGTTGACCACCGCCCGCGCCCAGGCCGAGGAGACGCTGTCCTCGGCCCGCGCGGAGGCTGATCGCCTGCTGACCTCTGCCCGCACTCGCGCCGACGACCTGCTGCGTTCTGCCCGAGCCGAAGCCGAGGCCGCCACGATTTCAGCTCGCACCCGCGCCGATGACCTGTTGACCTCCGCGCGCAGCGAGGCGGAGACCACGGTGACGTCGGCCCGCACGCGCGCGGACGACCTGCTGGCCTCCGCCCGCGCCGAGGCGGAGACCACGGTGGCCTCGGCCCGCACGCGCGCCGAGGAGCTGCTGGCCTCCGCCCGCGCCGAAGCCGAGGAGACGTCCACCTCGGCCCGCGCCGAGGCCGAACAGACGCTGTCCTCGGCTCGGGCGGAAGCCGAAGCCCTGCAGGCCAAGGCCGCCGAGCGGGAGGCCGACGCCCGCGCGAAGGCCGATGAGCTGGTCGCCCAGGCGGAGAAGCTCAGCGCCGACGCCCAGTCCCGGGCCGAGTCGCTGGTCGCCGAGGCCACCGCTCGAGCCGACGCGAAGCTCACCGACGCGACCACGCGCGCCGACTCCCTCCTGGCCGACGCAACGAGGCGCGCGGACACCATGGTCGCGGAGGCCACCGACCGGGCGAGCGCCCTGGTCGCAGCGGCGACCGCCCGCGCTGAGGACAAGGTCACCCGCGCCAGCGCCCAAGCCGAAAAACTGCTGGCCGAAGCAACCGCCGAAGCGCGCCGACGCACCGACGAGGCCACCGCGAAGGTCACCGAACTGAGCAAGATCCGGGAGGACACGGCCGAGCGCCTCCGCGCGGTCAACACCCTCCTGACCGAGGCAACCCCACTCCTGACCGAGACGAAACGCCCGGCAGAGACGACGCGCCTGGGCAAGGCAACCCCACACCTGCCGGACACAGCCCGACGCCCAGTGGAGGCGGCGCACGTGGGTGAGGCGGCTCCAGGCCTACCGGAGACAGCTCGTCGCCCGGTAGAGGCGGCGCACGCGGGCGAGGCGGCCCCACGGCTACCCGAAACAGCCCGTCGCCGTACGGAAGCGGCGCACGGGGACGGGGCAACCCCAGACCTGCCCGAGACAGCCCGTCGCCCGGCGGAGGCGGCGCGCGTGGGCGAGGCGGCCCCACGGCTGCCCGAGACAGCCCGACGCCCAGTGGAGGCCGCGCGCGTGGACGAGGCGACCCCCCACCTGCCGGAGACCTCACCCCTGAGCGAAACCGCCACAACAACGGCCCAGCCGCAAGCCTCGGCCGACCCGGCTCCCGCCTCAGCCAGCACGGCTCCCGCTATCGAGGGACATGCCGGCCAGCCCGAAGAGGCCGCCGCCTCGGCAGGCAAGGCTCCGTCGGTCCCGCGCGTCGAGATCGCGGTCCCGGAACAAGCCTCCGCCCCGAGAAGTCCCCAGCGGAAGTCGTGCCCTGAGACGCCTTTGCTGAGGGCTGCTCTCTGACGTGGGGTTACACGTACCCGTCAGACGTATAGCCTGCTGGTCCCGTGCGCCCCGAGATGGGTTGCAGGCTGAGCCCTGGGTGACGATTGGTGGAAGCCACGCCCGCTTCACCCAATGCGACACCTCGCTCCTGCTCGGTTCACGCAAGGTCAGCGGTGAAGCGCTCCGGCCCACCTCCCCGGCCAGGCAGGCTTCCCGGGCTCCACGGCCGACCCCACCTTGCCGAGCTGAGTCCGTTCTATCCCACTCCCTCGCCGTCGGTCAGGAACTGCTGCCCGCCCGGGACGATTGCCTCCTCTCCTGGGTCTCCCGACGAACCCGGTCCATGTGCTCGCTGACAGCCGAAATCTCGACCGCCAGTTGGGGGTATGCGTGGTCGAGGTACTGGCTCACCCCCGTCAGCGGCGTCAGCAGGGCCGCAGCGTCGTCCTCGGCCAGTGCCCGCCGGACCTTGCCGACTCCCGGCACTCCTTTCAGCGCGCTGATTTGCCCGGCCAGCCGGCGCAGCGATGCCGAGTTCTCGCGCGCCCACTGGGTGACCGCCTTCTCTTCCGCGCGGCGGTCCCGGGTCTCCTGTACCCGCTCGTCGGCCGTGTTGGCGCTGCCCGCGGCATCCCGGAGCCGCAGGTAGCGACGCTCGGCCGCCTGCCTGCTCGCCACACCGAGCGCCGGCGCCAGCTCCGCCCAGCTGGCCCCCGCCTCGCGTGCGGCCTCGATGAGCTGCGGTTCCCAGGCCGTCAGCTCGTCCCGCAGAGCTCGCAGCACCTCGAGTGCGGCGAGCACCTTCCT
Source organism: Amycolatopsis thermalba (assembly GCF_023376025.1). NCBI lineage: Bacteria > Bacillati > Actinomycetota > Actinomycetes > Pseudonocardiales > Pseudonocardiaceae > Amycolatopsis > Amycolatopsis thermalba. Next base: position 6,282,439 of record NZ_CP091196.1, on the reverse strand, counting down.
CGGGTCGTCCCCGGCGGTGGCTTCGCCGAGGACACCCTCCACCAGTTCCAGCGCGTGATGCATGTTCTCGTAGGGCGGCACAATGTCATCATGCCGATGACATTGTGACTTGTCAACGGAGCGACGACGCGCTATAACTGTGGTGTGCGACGTCAACGTCCAAGGTGAACGAGACCAGAGGAGGTGTGGCCAGATGTTGATGCGCACCGATCCCTTCCGTGAACTGGACCGCCTGACCCAGCAGGTGTTCGGCCAGGGGCCCGGAACGTGGTCGCGCCCCGCGGTGATGCCGATGGACGCCTATCGCGCGGGTGACGAGTTCGTGGTCGTGTTCGACCTGCCCGGCGTGGACCCGGACGCGATCGAGCTGGACATCGAACGCAACGTACTGACCGTCAAGGCGGAGCGGCGCCCCTCCGCCACTGGTGACAACGTCGAGATGCAGGTGGCCGAGCGGCCGCTCGGGGTGTTCTCCCGTCAGCTCTTCCTGGGCGACACGCTCGACACCGACAACATCAAGGCGGGCTACGAGGCCGGGGTGCTGACGCTGAGGATCCCGGTCGCCGAGGCCGCCAAACCGCGCAAGATTGCTATCGAGAGTGGTGAGAACCGCAAGGAGATCACCGCCTGAGACCACTCCAGAGGGGGTGATGCCCGGATGCACGCGGGCGAGCGCCCGGGCATCACCCGGTTCTCTCGCCGACCTTCGCCCGATACGGTGAGTTCGTGGGACTCATCGCCGAGCTCGAGGCTGATTTCGTCACGACCGACCCGGACGTGCTGGCCGGTTACCGATTCGACCAAGCCGGTTTCGGCACCGCCGGCGTGCCGGTGGCGCTGGCACGGCCGACCGACACCGAAGAAGTAGCACGAATTCTGCGTGTCGCTTCCCGGCACCGGATCCCTGTCGTCCCACAGGGTGCCCGGACGGGACTGTCAGGCGGAGCGAACGCGGTCGACGGGGCGATCCTGCTCTCGCTGGAGCGGATGACCCGCATCCTGGACATCGACGAGATCAACCACACGGCAACTGTGCAGCCGGGGGTCGTGAACGCGGTCCTGTCCCACGCGGTCGAGGACAAGGGCCTGTTCTACCCGCCCGACCCCGGCTCATGGGAGTCGTCGACGATCGGTGGCAACGTCGCCACCAACGCCGGTGGGCTGTGCTGCGTGAAGTACGGCGTCACCAGCGACTTCGTCCGTGAACTGGAAGTGGTGCTCGCCGACGGGCGAGTACTGCGGACGGGCCGCCGCACCGCCAAGGGTGTAGCCGGGTACGACCTGGTGCGGCTGTTCACCGGCTCGGAGGGCACGCTCGGGGTGATCACCGAGGTGACCGTGGCGCTGAGGCCGGTGGCGGAGGCGCCGTTGACGGCGGTCGCGTTCTTCGCGGCGCCGCCGGCGGCGTGCCGGACGGTAACGGAATACCTGAGCAGCGGGCAGCGTCCGTCGGTGCTCGAGTTGATGGACAAGCCCACGATCGACGCGGTCGCGGCGTACCGCGACCTGGGGTTTCCGGACGATGTCGAGGCCGTGTTGATCGCCCAGTCCGATCGGGGCCCCGCGGCACCGCACGACCTCGAGGCGTTCGCGAAGGTCGCGCGGTCCTGCGGGGCGACCGAAGTGCTCGTGGCGAGCGACCGCACCGAGGCGGACCTGCTCATCGCGGCGCGACGGTTGGCTGGGGTCGCGATGGAACAGCTCGGTGACCGGCTTGTCGACGACGTGTGCGTGCCTCGTTCACGGCTGGCGGAGTTCTTCGAAGGAGTCACCGCCATCTCCCGTGAGCACGACGTGCTGATCCCGACGTGCGGGCACGCGGGGGATGGCAACATGCACCCGAACGTGGTCTTCGACGCCGCGGACCCGGACTCGGTGCGACGCGGGCAGGCCGCGTTCGACGCGATCATGGCGCTCGGTCTCCGGCTGGGCGGCACGATCACGGGCGAGCACGGCGTGGGCATGCTGAAACGAGACTGGCTGGAAAGGGAGCTGGGCGAGGTGGGCGTGTCCGTTCACCAAGCGGTCAAGCAGGCGTTCGACCCGCTGGGAATTCTCAACCCCGGCAAGGTCGTCCGCCCGCTACCGTGAGGGGCATGGACACAGCACTGTGGCATCCGTTCTCGGACATGGCGGTCGTCCAGGACGACGAGTTCGTCCTCGAGCGCGGCGAGGACGTGTGGGTCTACGACACGACCGGCAACCGCTACCTGGATGCCACGGCGAGCCTCTGGTACGCCAACGTGGGGCACGGCCGGGCGGAGATCGCCGAGGCGGCCGCCGAGCAGATGCGCAAGCTCGCCGGCTACTCGATCTTCGGTGACTTCGCCAACGAACCGGCGCGCGCCCTCGCGGGGCGGCTGGCCGGGCTCGCGCCGATGCCGGACGCCAAGGTCTTCCTCACCACCGGCGGTGGCGAGGCGATCGACAGCGCCGTCAAGATCGCGCGCCGCTACCACGTGGTGCAGGGGCAGCCCGAGCGGGTGCACGTCATCAGCCGGACGAACTCCTACCACGGCACCAACGGCATCGGCACCGGTGTCGCCGGGATCGAAGGGACTGTTTCAAGATCGGTGTTTCTGGCCCGACACGCCGGGCTGAGGTCCGGCGGGATGGGCACTGTGAGTGATGACATCTGGGGCTGTGACTCCACGTAAGAGTGAGAAGCGGTTGTCACCGGAGCAGGCCGCTGCGGTGGCGATGGTGGCCGAGGCCCGGCAGCGGGGGCTGGAGCTGACCGGCCCGAACGGGCTGTTGAAGCTGTTCACCAAGAACGTGTTGGAAACCGCGCTGAATGAGGAGATGACCGAGCACCTCGGACATGAGAAGCATCGTGCCGAGCCGGGGCGTGATTCGGCGAATGTGCGTAACGGGACCCGGAAGAAGACGGTGCTCTCGGACGCGGCCGGCGAGGTGGAGATCGAGGTTCCGCGGGATCGGGAATCCACGTTCGAGCCGCAGATTGTGAAGAAGCGGCAACGTCGGCTCACCGATGTGGACGAGATCGTGCTGTCCCTGTATGCGAAGGGGATGACCACCGGTGAAATCTCGGCGCATTTCGCCGAGATCTACGGCGCGTCGGTGAGCAAGGAAACGATCTCCCGCATCACCGACAAGGTCGTGGCGGAGATGCAGGACTGGGCCAGCCGTCCGCTCGACGTCGTCTACGCCGCGGTGTTCATCGACGCGATCGTGGTCAAGGTCCGCGACAGCCAGGTGGCCAACCGGCCTTTCTACGCCGCCATCGGTGTCACCGTGGACGGCCGTAAGGACGTGCTCGGCCTGTGGGCGGGCAGCGGCGGCGAGGGCGCCAAGTTCTGGATGAGCGTCCTGGTCGATCTGAAAAACCGCGGCGTGAAGGACGTGTTCTTCCTCGTCTGCGACGGTTTGAAAGGCTTGCCCGAGGTGGTGGAACAAGTCTGGCCGGCCGCGATCGTGCAAACCTGCATCATCCACCTCATCCGCAATTCGTTCCGGCTCACCTCCCGGAAATACACCGACGCGCTCAAACGGGACCTCAAAGCCATGTACGAGGCCCCCAACGCGACAGCGGCGGAAGTGGCGTTGCAGGAACTGGACGACAAATGGTCTGCGCAGTATCCGGCGCTGGTCCGACTGTGGCGCAACGCCTGGACCGAGTTCGTGCCGTTCCTCGATTACGACGTCGAGATCCGAAAAATGATCTGCTCGACCAACGCGATCGAATCGCTCAATGCCCGCTACCGGCGGGCGGTGCGAGCCCGCGGCCACTTCCCAACCGAGCAGGCCGCCCTGAAGTGCCTGTACCTTGTGACCCGCAGCCTGGACCCCACCGGCACAGGCCGCGCCCGATGGACGATGCGCTGGAAACCCGTACTCAACGCCTTCGCCATCACCTTCGGTGACCGCTGGCCGGCCGCCGAAACCTACTAACCGAACCGCCAGAAACACCGATCACGGGATAGACCCGGATCGAAGCGAACCGAACCGGCTTCGGCGAAATCCTGCCGTCCTCGTCGCGCGTCGCTTACGACTCGGTGGACGCGTTGCGCGATGAGATCCGGCGGATCGGCCCGGAGCGGGTCGCGGCGTTCCTGTTCGAGCCCGTCATCGGCGCGGGTGGCGTCCTCGCGCCGCCGGAGGGCTACGTGCAGGGCGTGGTGGACGTGTGCCGGGAGTACGGGGTGCTGGTCATCGCGGACGCGGTGATCTGCGGGTTCGGCCGGCTCGGCACGTGGTTCGGGGTCGAACGGTGGGGCGTGGAGCCGGACCTGATCACCTTCGCCAAGGGGGTGACCAGCGGATATCTGCCGCTGGGCGGTGTCGTCGTGCATGGCCGGGTCGCCGAACCGTTCTGGGGCCGGTCCGGCACGACCTTGCGGCACGGTGCCACGTACTCCGGGCATCCGGCGTGCTGTGCCGCGGCGCTGGCGAACATCGACATCCTCGAGCGCGGCAACCTGGTTCAGAGGGGCCGGCTCCTCGAGGGTGAGCTGGCCACCGCGCTGCAGCCGCTGGCCGCGCACCCTCTCGTCCGCGAGGTCAGGGCGGGTGTGGGGCTGCTTGCCGCCGTCGAGCTGCAGCCGGACCTGTTCGAGCGCTTGCCGTCAGCCGTGGCCGATCTCAGTCTGCTCATCCGCCAGCGCGGGGTGCTGACCCGGACCTTGGCCAAGGCCCTGGCCGTGTCGCCGCCGCTGACCATCCAGCGCCCGGAGATCGAGGAGATCGCCGGGGCGTTCGCCGCCGGACTCGATGAGCTGGCGCTGAAGGCCGGGTGATCCGGGTCGAGGCCGATGCCGGGGACGCGGCTGGCGCTGACGGCGGGAGCATGGCCCCGGCTGGGCTGAGGCGGGTTGATCGGTGGGGGCGCCGGTACCGGGCTGGTGATCGCGAGTGCGCTGGTGGGGATGGCCCGGATCGGGCTGAGGCGGGTTGATCGGTGTTGGCGTCGGGCTGGTGGTCCTGGGTGTGGCCGGGGGCATGACCGGGACTGGGCTGAGCACGGCTTGATCCGAGTGGGCGCTGGTGTCGGGCTCGTGGTGATGGCGCCTGGGTGATTCGGGCTGGCGTTGATCGTGGGTGGTTCCGGCTGGGCTGACGGTGGGCCGATCTGGGGCGGTGCTTGAACCGAACCCTCTTTCGAGGGTGTGTGAAACCGGGGCGTGGCGGCGGTCCACTTGCGACGGTTCGCGCGAGCGTCGACGGGGACGACCCCCAGTCGTCCCCGTCGACGGCTTCGCTGGGGCTCAGCTCGCGTAGGGGCGTGTGCGTCGGGCGTCTCGGAGAGTGTGGGACCACCATGCCAGCTGGTCGAGCAGCGCCTTGGCCGCTGCCGTCGGGCCTTCGGGGTTCACCAGCTCACCCCGGTCGTCGAACTGGCTCCAGGCGCCGTGGAAGCTCACGGTCTCCCGGATGGTCACCGCGTGCAGTTCGGCGAAGACCGGGCGCAGGTGCTCCACCGCGCGCAAGCCGCCGGACAACCCGCCGTACGACACGAACGCCACCGGCTTCGCCTGCCACTGCGTGCCGTGCCAATCCAGCATCGTCTTCAACGATGCCGGGTAGCTGTGGTTGTACTCCGGAGTCACCACGACGAACGCATCCGCCTTCTCCAGGCGCTCGCTCACCGCCGCCACCTCGGGGGTCGGCCGGCCGGACAGAGCGGCCGGGAGGTTGGCGTCGGCCAGGTCGATCACGTCGACCCGGAACTCGCCATGGGCGGCCGCCTGCTCGGCGAACCACTTCGCCACCACCGGGCCGAACCGGCCGTCCCGGGTGCTTCCGATGATCACCGCAACATCAAGAGGTTCCATGCGCCCTAGGATGAAACCTCTACATTACTTGAGGTCAAGAGGCGATGAGCAGCAAACACATCGATCGGTAGATGTGCCGTGGTCTGGGCGATCAAGCGCGGCTGACCGGCAGATGTCTCCGTTGGTGCCGCGCGGGGAGGTGTCGGCGGCCGGGAGATGCTGGCCGGCGGGTGGTGCCGCGCGGGGTTTCGCTGGGACAAGTTGTGGAGGGCCGCGAGGGTGGTGCCGGGCGGGGTATCGCTGGCGGTGGGTGCTGCCGGTTTGGCGCGCCGGTCGAGTGGGGGTGACGGGGCGGGTGTCGTGGGCGAGTAACCCAGTCGATCCGGTGGTGCTGGCCGCAGGTCGCGTGGGTGGGGATCTCGTCGATCTGGTGGTGGCCGGGCCGGTGGTGGAGGTGACTTCGCCCTCCGGTGGCGCCGGCCGGTGGTGGGAGTGAGATCGTCGATCCGGTGGTGCTGGTCGGACGCGGCGTGGGCGGGAGTGACCTCGCCGTCGGCCGGTGGTGGTGGGGGTGACCTCGCCCTCGGGTGGTCGTGGCCCGGCCGATGGCCGGAGAGAGACCGCGCCGCCGGGTGTGCCTGGCCCGGTGATCCGGTCAGGGACACCCGACGACGATCCGGGTCAGCGCCACCCGGCGGACGGGTTCGGTCAGCTGGTGGTCACCAGCAGGTGTTGCCGTCGGTGCGCCGGCTTCGTTGCCTCGTCGATCAGGGCTATGGCGAAGTCCGCATACGAGACACGGTCGGCGAGGTCGGCGGCCGCTGCCACCCGGTAGCCGCCCGTGCGGGGGCCCTCGTGGTCGAAATCGCCCGCCGGGCTCACGTACAGCCAGTCCACGGGGCTTTCGCGCAGTACCTCCAGCCCCGCCGCGTGTGCTTCGCAGAACGGGCGGAACTCGGGTGGGGAACCGGGGGCGTCCACCGGCCGCTGGCCCGTCGCATCGGGCGCCAGGACGGACAGGCCGACGACGATCAGGCGCGCCGGCCCCGACTCGACCAGCGCGCGGGCCGAGGACGTGAAGAAACCGTGCGGATCGGTGCCCTCCCCGTACACCGCGGCCGTCGAGATCACCGCGTCTTGGCCCTTCACCAGCGCCGCCACCGAGGACACATCGGTCACGTCACCAGCCACCAGGTCGACTCCCTCCGGCGCCTGGTGCTTCCCGGGGTCACGGACCACCGCCGTCACCTCGTGACCGCGCCGCGCGGCCTCCGCGACCACCTGCCGTCCCGCGCGCCCGCCGGCGCCGAAAACCACGATTCTGCTCATACCGCGACCGTAGCCAGCACCCCGGTTTCCACCCGGATACCGGCTACCGTGGCAGCATGCGCAAACCCCTGCCGCCGGACATGTTCGACGAACTCTGCCCCTCGGACCTGGCGCCGATCCGCTTCGGCGACAAGTGGGTGCCACTGGTGATCGCCTGCCTCGAGGACGGCCCCCGGCGCTTCTCGGAACTCCGCGTGCCGCTGCGCCGCGTCACGCCCAAGGCCCTCACCAAGTCGCTGCGCGGGCTCGAACGCCACGGCCTCGTCCGCCGCACCAGCCAGCCCGGCACGCCACCCGGGTCTATCCCGTGATCGGTGTTTCTGGCGGTTCGGTTAGTAGGTTTCGGCGGCCGGCCAGCGGTCACCGAAGGTGATGGCGAAGGCGTTGAGTACGGGTTTCCAGCGCATCGTCCATCGGGCGCGGCCTGTGCCGGTGGGGTCCAGGCTGCGGGTCACAAGGTACAGGCACTTCAGGGCGGCCTGCTCGGTTGGGAAGTGGCCGCGGGCTCGCACCGCCCGCCGGTAGCGGGCATTGAGCGATTCGATCGCGTTGGTCGAGCAGATCATTTTTCGGATCTCGACGTCGTAATCGAGGAACGGCACGAACTCGGTCCAGGCGTTGCGCCACAGTCGGACCAGCGCCGGATACTGCGCAGACCATTTGTCGTCCAGTTCCTGCAACGCCACTTCCGCCGCTGTCGCGTTGGGGGCCTCGTACATGGCTTTGAGGTCCCGTTTGAGCGCGTCGGTGTATTTCCGGGAGGTGAGCCGGAACGAATTGCGGATGAGGTGGATGATGCAGGTTTGCACGATCGCGGCCGGCCAGACTTGTTCCACCACCTCGGGCAAGCCTTTCAAACCGTCGCAGACGAGGAAGAACACGTCCTTCACGCCGCGGTTTTTCAGATCGACCAGGACGCTCATCCAGAACTTGGCGCCCTCGCCGCCGCTGCCCGCCCACAGGCCGAGCACGTCCTTACGGCCGTCCACGGTGACACCGATGGCGGCGTAGAAAGGCCGGTTGGCCACCTGGCTGTCGCGGACCTTGACCACGATCGCGTCGATGAACACCGCGGCGTAGACGACGTCGAGCGGACGGCTGGCCCAGTCCTGCATCTCCGCCACGACCTTGTCGGTGATGCGGGAGATCGTTTCCTTGCTCACCGACGCGCCGTAGATCTCGGCGAAATGCGCCGAGATTTCACCGGTGGTCATCCCCTTCGCATACAGGGACAGCACGATCTCGTCCACATCGGTGAGCCGACGTTGCCGCTTCTTCACAATCTGCGGCTCGAACGTGGATTCCCGATCCCGCGGAACCTCGATCTCCACCTCGCCGGCCGCGTCCGAGAGCACCGTCTTCTTCCGGGTCCCGTTACGCACATTCGCCGAATCACGCCCCGGCTCGGCACGATGCTTCTCATGTCCGAGGTGCTCGGTCATCTCCTCATTCAGCGCGGTTTCCAACACGTTCTTGGTGAACAGCTTCAACAGCCCGTTCGGGCCGGTCAGCTCCAGCCCCCGCTGCCGGGCCTCGGCCACCATCGCCACCGCAGCGGCCTGCTCCGGTGACAACCGCTTCTCACTCTTACGTGGAGTCACAGCCCCAGATGTCATCACTCACAGTGCCCATCCCGCCGGACCTCAGCCCGGCGTGTCGGGCCAGAAACACCGATCTTGAAACAGTCCCCGCCACCCCGCGTCGAGTACGAGCTCACGCCACTGGGGCGCAGCATGCTGGAACCGATGAAGGCGGTGTGTGCCTGGGCGGGTGAGCATTGGGAGGAGATGCTGGACGCCCGTGAGGCTTACGACCAGAAGTTGCGCTGACCGTTGAAGGTGACGTTGGGCGGGTGGGCACTGGGGGAAGCTGCGCCAGCCACCCCTCATCGCCCCGTCAACCGGGTCTCGACCCGTTGGCGGGCTTCCCGCAATGGTGTCGTTCCCTTGTCCCGCGCGGTGTCCAGCACCGCGGACACCGTCGCGCCGATCGACTCCACTCGGGCGTTCGCCGCCGCCTCGTCCAGTCTTTCCACCTCGCGCAGCAGCGTGTAGACCGCGCCGCCCGCGCTGGCGATGAAGTCCGGCACCCACACGATCCCCCGCGCGGCCAGCTCGTCCGCCACCGGATCCGCCGTGAGCTGGTTGTTCGCCGGCCCGACGATCAGCGGCGCGGCCAGCTCGGGCACCAGCTCCGGCGACAGCACACCACCCACCGCGGCCGGCACCAGGATGTCCGCCGGCGTCCGCAGCGCCTTCTCCGGATCCACCCACTCGTACGCCGAATCGCGCTTCACGGGGTCCACATCGGACACCACCACGCGCGCCCCCGCCGCCGCCACGTGCCGCGCCACCAGCGCCCCCACCGAGCCCAGCCCGCTGATCACCACCGTGCGACCGCTCAGCTCCGGACTCCCGAACACGTGCCGCGCCCCCGCCCGCACCGCGGCGAACACCCCCAGCGCCGTCGGGATGCTCGACGAGCCCGTCCCACCGTGCTCCACGGGCAGGCAGAACACCCGCGACGTCGAGCGCCGCACCACCACCATGTCGTCCGGCCCCGTCCCGACGTCCGGACCACCGAAGTACGTTCCCCCGAACGACTCGATCAGCTCGCCCACGTCGAGCAGCGCCGCCTCCCGCAGCGACGGCGTCAGCTCCACACCGGGCCCCAGCGTGATCACGCTCTTCCCACCGCCGAAGTCCAGCCCGGCGGCCGCGTTCTTGGCGGTCATCGCCTCGGACAGGCGCAGCGCGTCGGCCAGGCCGTCCCGCCAGTCCGGGTAGCGGCGCAGCCGGATGCCGCCGGCCGCGGGGCCGAGGGCGCGGGAGTGGATCGCGACGACGATCGGCAGCCGCGAGCGGGGACCGCGGCGGACCTTCACCTCTTCATGCTCCATGCCGGGAAAGCTAGGCTGATGCACAACGACGAAGCGTCGCCGCCGAACGATATTCGGCACGAACATCGGAGCTGCGAACATGGACGAACTTGATTCGGCGATCGTGCGGCTTCTGCAGGAGGATGCGCGGCAGTCGAACCGGGACATCGCCCGCAAGGTCGGCATCGCACCGTCGACCTGCCTGGAACGGATCCGCCTGCTGCGCAAGCGCGGCGTGATCCGCGGCTACCACGCCGACATCGACTACAACGCCCTCAACCGCGGCGTGCAGGCGATCGTCGCGGCGCAGATCCGGCCGCTGACGCGTGACGTGGTGGACGCGTTCGAACGCTCGCTGGCGCAGCTGCCCGAGGTCATCTCGGTCTTCACGATCGCGGGCAGCGACGACTTCCTCGTGCACGTCACCGCGCAGGACATCGACCACCTGCACGCGTTCCTGCTCGAACGGTTCACCAGCCGCCGGGAGATGGTCACCTTCCGGACGTCGATCATCTACCAGCACCACAGCAAGCAGGTGCTGGACCCGCTACCGGAGGCGCGTCACTGATCGGGGTGCAGCGCGGCGAACACCGACGGCCAGTCCGGACGGGGCGAGTCCTCGTCGTCGTACAGCTCGAACGTCTTGCCCGACGCCGCCGGGTCGAACAGCGCCGCGACCACGGCGTCGGCCACCGCCTCCCGGCTGACCCGGCCCTCGCCGGTGTCGCCCTGCTCGATGCGCACCCCGCCGGCCGGCAGGTCGTGCAGCCAGCTCGGCCGGATGATCGTGTACTGCGCGCCGCTCTCGCGCAGCGCCTGCTCGCCCCGCGCGCGGGCTTCGATGCGGGCGCTCATCTCCGGGTGCTCGGCCGGCCGCGTGAGGTAGATCTGGGACACCAGCACCACCGGGATGTCCTCGCGCGCCGCGATCTCCGCGATCGCCGCGACACCCCCGTGCATCGCCGCCTCCGCCGCGTCCGGCTCCTTCGGCGGTTCCGCCACGATGACGACCCCCTCGGAGCCGGCGAAGATCGCCGGATCGGGTTTCGTCGTCAGGTCCAGCGGCGGCTCCGAACTCCGGCTCGCCACCACCACCCGGTGACCGCCACCGGCGAGCCGTTCCCCGACCCGGCGTCCGGTCCGTCCGTTGCCGCCGACCACGACGAAGGTGCTCATGGCTCCCTCCCGGCTCTCTCGGAGGGCACCAGGATGGACCCGCCGGCGATCATGGTCAATGGGTGGTGACTCAACCGTTCCCGCAGCGCGGCCGCCGCTTCTTCGGCGCCCAGCTCCGACCAGATCTCCAGCGATCGCCGGAACAGGCCGCGGGCCTCGAGGACCTGCCCGAGCCGCTCGTGCACCTCGCCCAGCAGCTGCCCGGCTTCGGCCTCCGACCGCCGGTCGCCGTCGCGCCGGTGCACCGACAGCGAGTTCACCAGCAGGAGCTTCGCGTGCGCGAGGTCGCCGCTGCGCAGGCACAGCTCGCCGAGGCTCTGGTGCGCGTAGCCGACGCAGTGGTCGTCGCCCAGCTCGCCGAAGATCGCGATGGCCCGGTCCAGTTCCTCGCGGGCCCGCCCGAGGTTGCCGCGCTGCTGGTGCAGCAACGCCATCCGGTGCCGCGCGTGCGCCTCGCGGTGCCGGTCGCCGATCTCGACGCACGCCTCACGCGCGTCGGTGAACCAGCGCTCGGCGGTCGCGTGACAGCCGCGCGCCAGCCACACCGACCCGATCGCGAGCCGCACCACGGCCTCGCCGTGCCGGTCGCCGCTGCGGGTGAACAACTCCAGCGCGTCGTGGCAGTGCCGCAGCGCCATCTCGTGCTCTCCCGAGACGCGCCGGATCGTGCTCAGCCCGGCCAGCGCGACCGCCGCGCCCTGGTCGTCGCCGATGCCCCGGAACAATGCCAGCGACCGCTCGAACGCCGCACGCGCGGCGGTGTAGTCGTCCTGGTAGACCTCCAGCTGCCCGAGGCTGCGCAGCACCACCGCCCGCCCGCGTGGATCGCCCGCGCGCTCGGCCGCGCCCAGCGCCAGCTCGTGCGTGCGGCGCCAGTCCTCGTGGTGCCCGCGCAGGTCGAAGTACGGGGTGAACGCCGTGACCAGCCGCCACGCCAGCGCGTCGAAGCCGTGGTCCACCGCCAGCTCGACGAGGGGGACCGGTCGCTCGCCCGCGAACCACGCCACCGGATCCTCGACCCGGCCCGGACACCACAGGTCCGCCGGCCTCGGCTCCGGTGCGGCGCCGAAGAAGCGCACCGGCATCCGTTCCGCCGCCTCGGTGGCGAGCGAGAGGTACCCCTCGACGACGCGGCGGACGGCATCGGAGTCCGGCTCACCGAGTTCCCGCGCGTAGCAGCGCACCAGGTCGTGCAGCCGGTACCGGGGCGGCTCGCCCACCAGGTCCACCAGGTGCGCGCCGACCAACACCTCCAGCACGTCGTCCGCGTGCTCCCGGCCGAGCAGCGCCCCGACCACCCAGCCGGGGAACGGCCCGAACGCGCCGAGCGCCCGGAACGCCCGCGCGCAGCTGCCCGGCAGCTGGTCGTAGCTCAACGCGAGGCTCGCCCGCACCGCGAGATCGCCGACGCGCAGCTCGTCCAGGCGCCGCCGCTCGTCGGCCAACCGGACGGCGAGCGTGCGAAGTGTCCACTCGCGCCGGTGCGAAAGCCGTGCCCCGGCAATGCGAATCGCCAGCGGCAGCCGTCCGCACGGCTCGACGATCGCGGCCGCCGCCTCCGGTTCGGCCGCCACCCGGCCGGCCCCGGCGATCCGGGCCAGCAGCTCCGTGGCCTCCGCGCCGGTCAGCACCCCGACGTCGACGTGCCGCGCGACGGTCAGATCGGGCAGCCGCCCCCGGCTGGTCACCAGCACCGCGCACGCACCCGCGCCGGGCAGCAGCGGCCGCACCTGCCCGGCGCTGCCCGCGTCGTCGAGCACCACGCACACCCGACGCCCGGCCAGCCGCGACCGCAGCAGCGCCGACCGTTCGCCGAGCCCGCGCGGAATTCCGGTGTCGGGCACGCCGAGCGCGTGCAGCAGCTCGGCCAGCACGTCCAGCGGCCGCCGCGGCGACTCGGACGTGCCACGCAGGTCCACGTACAGCTGGCCGTCCGGGTAACGGCCGCGCGCGGCGTGGGCGGCGTGCACCGCCAGCGCCGACTTCCCCGCGCCGGGCGGGCCGGACAACACCACGACCGCCGGACGCTCGCCGTCGAGCAGGCCGGTCAGTTCCGCGAGCCGGCTCTCCCGGCCGGTGAAGTCGGGCAGGTCCAGCGGCAGCTGGCACACCGGCGCCGGAGCGTCCAAGCCGGCCACCGCCTGCCGCAACCCCAGACCCGGCTCGGTGTCCAGCTCCGCCCGCAGCACGCGCTCGGCCTCGGCGTAGGCGGCCAGCGCCTCGCCCTGCCGCCCGCTCGCACCGAGCGCGACGACGAGCAGCCGCCACAGCTCCTCGCGCAGCGGCTGCTCGGCCAGCAGGCCACGCAGCTCGACGATGGCGTCCGCGTGCCGCCCGGCCGCCACGTGGAACCGCAGACGTTCCTCCTGCACCGACAACCGCAGCTCGCTCAGCCGCGCGACGGCCGACGACCACGTGTGGTGGTGCGGCAGGTCCTCCAGCACCGCACCGCGCCACAGCGCCGCGGCCCGGTCGAGCAGCGCGGGCGCCCGCTCGGCGTGCGCCCGCGCCACGAGCCGCTCGGCCACCGTCGCGTCCAGCTCGTCCGGCCCGGCGTGCAGCAGGTAACCGCCCGCGCGGCCCTCGATCCGGTCGCCCAGCACCCGCCGCAGGCCGTGCACGTAGGTGCGCAGGTTCGCGGCCGCCGACCGCGGCGCGCGCCCCGGCCACAGCACGTCGGTCAGCGCGTCGGCGGACACCACGACGCCGGGCTGGAGCAGGAGCGCGGCCAGCAGCAGGCGCGGTTTCGGACCGCCGAGCGGCGCGGGACGAGCCCCCACCGCCACTTCGAGCGGCCCCAGGATGCGGAAGAACACCAACGGCATCGCCCCCGACCGGAAAAAAGGAAATCCGATCGTAGGCAAACCCGTCAACGATTCACCAGTACCGTTCGGCGGCTTTCGCCCGAAATTCAGCGAAAGTATTCGCGCCGATTGTTCACTTGTTCACCGGTTTCGACCGGCCGGGTGCGGGCGAACTCCGCGTCGGCGGGCAGCTTCGGGCCGCGTGGCTCGTCGGCCGCCAGGCGGAGACAGGCGAGCAGGCGCAACCCCGTCCACTCCCGCTCGGTCCAGCCGCCGGGGTTCGCCGGTGGGCGCCAGTCCAGCTCCTCGGCCTCGGTCCACACGTCGTGGGCGTGACCGGCCAGCAGGACGAGCCGCGACACCGGCTCCTGGCGGGAGACCATGTCCGCCTCGCAGCGCACCGCGTCGTCGACCGCGGCCAGGTGGCGGTCGAACGTCCGCCACAACGAAGGGTCTCCGGCCAGCGCTCGCCAGCCGGAGTCGAGCCGCCCGGCGATTCCGCGCAGCCACCGCCGCGCGGATCGATCTGCCAGGGAATCGGCCCACCGCACCCTTCGATGATGGACCCCGAACGGCGGTTTAGCGACCGTAGCCAGCCTTTCGGAGGGCATCGGCCAGCGCGCCACCACCGCCGGACGGCTCGCGGCGCTTGGGCTGACCGCCCTTGCGCGGCTGCCCGCCGCGGCGCTCGCCACCGCCGCCACCAGCGGGTTTGGCGCGGCCGCCGCCGACCTCGTCGTCCAGGCGCAGGGTCAGCGAAATCCGCTTGCGGGCGATGTCCACCTCGAGCACCTTCACCTTGACGATGTCGCCCGGCTTGACCACCTCACGCGGGTCCTTGACGAAGTTCTTCGACATCGCCGACACGTGGACCAGGCCGTCCTGGTGCACGCCGATGTCGACGAACGCGCCGAACGCGGCCACGTTGGTGACCACGCCCTCCAGCCGCATGCCCGGCTTGAGGTCACCGATCTTCTCCACGCCCTCGGCGAAGGTCGCGGTCTTGAACGCCGGGCGCGGGTCGCGGCCGGGTTTCTCCAGCTCGGCGAGGATGTCGGTGACCGTCGGCAGGCCGAAGGTCTCGTCGACGAAGTCCTCCGGGCGCAGCTTGCGCAGCACCCGCTCGTTGCCGATCAGCTCCCGCAGCTCGGTGCCGGTCTTGGACAGGATCCGCCGCACCACCGGGTAGGCCTCGGGGTGCACGCTGGAGGAGTCCAGCGGGTCGTCGCCGCCGCGGATCCGCAGGAAGCCGGCGCACTGCTCGAACGCCTTCGGGCCCAGCCGCGGGACATCCTTCAGTGCCGAGCGCGACCGGAACGGGCCGTGCGTGTCGCGGTGGTTGACGATGTTCTCGGCCAGGCCGGCGGTGATGCCGGAGACCCTGGTCAGCAGCGGGGTGGAGGCGGTGTTGACGTCCACGCCGACCGCGTTCACGCAGTCCTCGACCACCGCGTCCAGCGACCGGGACAGCGCCACCTCGGACACGTCGTGCTGGTACTGCCCGACCCCGATGGACTTGGGGTCGATCTTCACCAGCTCGGCCAGCGGGTCCTGCAGGCGCCGCGCGATCGACACCGCGCCACGCAGCGAGACGTCCAGGTCCGGCAGCTCCTGCGAGGCGAACGCCGACGCCGAGTACACCGACGCGCCCGCCTCGGACACGACGGCCTTGGTCAGCTTCAGCTCGGGGTGCCGCTTGATCAGCTCGATCGCCAGCCGGTCGGTCTCCCGGGACGCGGTGCCGTTGCCGATCGCGATCAGGTCCACCGAGTGGGCGGCGCACAGCTTCGCCAGCTCGTCGATGGACTGGTCCCAGCGGTTCTGCGGCTGGTGCGGGTAGATCGTGTGGGTGTTGACGACCTTGCCGGTGGCGTCCACGACGGCGACCTTCACCCCGGTGCGGAAGCCCGGGTCCAGTCCCATCGTGGCGCGGGTGCCGGCGGGCGCGGCCAGCAGCAGGTCACGCAGGTTCGCGGCGAACACGTTCACCGCGTCCTCCTCGGCCTTCTGCCGCAACCGCATCCGCAGGTCGATGCCCAGGTGCAGGAGGATCTTCGTGCGCCAGGCCCAGCGCACCGTGTCCTGCAGCCACTTGTCGGCCGGGCGGCCCTCGTTCGTGATGCCGAACCGCTGCGCGATGCGGCGCTCGTAGTCCGAGGGACCGACCTTCGGCTCATCGGAAGGCTCTTCGGGCTCGACGGTGAGGTCGAGGACGTCTTCCTTCTCGCCGCGCAGCATCGCCAGCACGCGGTGCGAGGGCATCTTGGTGAACGGCTCGGCGAAGTCGAAGTAGTCGGCGAACTTCGCGCCCTCGGTTTCCTTGCCCTGGCGGACCTTCGAGGAGAAGTAGCCTTGCGTCCACATCTTCTCCCGCAGCTCGCCGATCAGGTCGGCGTCCTCACCGAAGCGCTCGACCAGGATCGCGCGGGCACCGTCGAGGGCGGCCTGGGCGTCCGCCACGCCCTTCTCGGGATCGACGAACACGGCCGCGGCGGCTTGCGGGTCGGTGTTCGGGTCGTTCAGCAGGCCGTCGGCCAGCGGTTCCAGGCCGGCCTCGCGGGCGATCTGGGCCTTGGTGCGGCGCTTGGGCTTGTAGGGGAGGTAGATGTCCTCCAGCCGGGCCTTGGTGTCCGCGGCGCGGATCGCCTCGGCCAGCTCCTCGGTGAGCTTGCCCTGGCTGCCGATCGATTCGAGGATCGCGGTCCGGCGCTCGTCGAGCTCCCGCAGGTAACGCAGCCGGTCTTCGAGCGTGCGCAGCTGGGCGTCGTCGAGGGCGCCGGTCACCTCCTTGCGGTACCGCGCGATGAACGGCACGGTCGCCCCGCCGTCGAGCAGGTCCACGGCGGCCTTGACCTGCCCTTCGCGGACGCCGAGCTCCTCGGCGATCTTCTGCTCGATCGACTGCACGGCCACTGTCACGATGCTGATCACTCCCTGCTCGCGGTTGCGGGGGCCAATTCTGCCTGCGCCGTCCCCGGCGGGACACGCAAGGGGGGCCCGCCGTTGCCGAATCGGGAGGATCGGCGCGGTAACCAACGCGAGCCCGGCCGCGACCTCGGGGTACCGGGGTCGAGTCGGGCAGGTGCGGATGGGCGGGAAGCGGCAGGTGCGGGTGGCGATGCACCTCCGGCGGGTCGACGTGGACGGGCCGGACGGCGAGCCGGTGACGTTGTCGTACCCGGGGATGCTGCTGACCGGGTACGAGGACGATCGCAAGGTGTGCGAGCGCTGGATCCCGCTGGGCGGCGAGCCGAGCGTGCCCGACGACGAGCGGCTGATCGAGGCCCTGCACGCGGCGATGCGGTGGCAGAACCACGCGGAGGAGTGCCCCTGACCGTGCTGAAGCGGCGCCGGTTGCGTTCCCAGCCACGGTGGCGGTGGGGGCCGCCGAGGTGCGCCCGGGCGGGGCAGGACCGGACCGGGTGGCGGCGGGTTCGTCGCACCGGCCGGTGTGCTGTGCGGAGTGGTCCTCGTCGGCGGCGTTCAGTGGCGCCGGTGGCAGCGTTTGAACCCGATCAGCGTGCGGTAGCGCTCGCGTGTCGCGAACTGTGCCGGCGTCCACACCGCGGGGCTGCCGATCTCCGCGCACAGGTGCAGCACCCGGTCGTCGTCCGTCCAGATGCCCACGTGCGCGCCGAACGGGTCGGCGGTGCGGTTGAACAACGCCAGGTCCAGCGGCTCCGGCTCGGTCACCCGCGACGTCCAGGCCGTGTCGTGCCACAGCTCGCGGGAGCGCAGGTCCGGCGCCGCCCGGCCGAAGTGCCGGAGCACTGCGTAGGCGTAGACCTGGCAGTTCGCGCCCGAGGCCGGGTCACCGGCGGAACCGGGGATGCGGGAGCCGTCGTAGGGCACCGTCGTCAGCCACGCGGGCAGCCGGGTGAGCAGGGAGTCCACAAGATCATTCTGCGCGTCGTGCCAACGCGCCGCGAGTGTGCCAAGCTCGCCACTGCAACGGGTCAGCGAGGACTGGGAGGCGCACATGGAGCGGGTCGGCACCGGTGAGCACGTCGTGTTCGTGCTGCACGGCTGGTTCGGGTCGTCGAAGGCGTGGCAGGAACTCACCCCGCACCTCGACGCCGAGCGGTTCACCTACCTCTTCCCCGACTACCGCGGCTACGGCACGCGCAAGGACGAGGCGGGCGCGCACACCGTCGCCGAGGCGGCCGGTGACGTGCTGCTGCTCGCCGACGAACTCGGCCACGACCGGTTCTCCCTCGTCGGCCACTCGATGGGCGGCAGCGTCATGCAGTACGTCCTCGCCGAGGCGCCCGGCCGCGTCCGGTCGCTGTTCGGGATCTCCCCGGTCCCGGCCAGCGGCGTGCCGATGGACGAGGACACCTGGCGACTGTTCAGCAGCGCCGCCGACGATCCGGCCAGCCGCCGCGCGATCATCGACTTCACCACCGGCGGCCGCCACCCCGGCTCGTGGCTCGACGGCATGGTCCGGCATTCGCTGGAGAACTCCGACCGGACCGCGTTCGCCGAGTACCTGGAGGCGTGGGCGAAGACCGATTTCTCGGACCGGATCGCGGGCAACGAGGTGCCGATCAAGGTCGTCGTCGGCGAGCACGATCCCGCGCTCAGCGAGGACGTCATGCTCGTGACCTTCGGGCAGTGGTACCCGAAGCTCGAGCTGGAGGTCCTGCCGGACGCCGGGCACTACGCGGCCGAAGAGGTGCCGGTGACCGTGGCCAACATGATCGAAGTGTTCCTGGACGAGCACTGATGTCCGATGTGGACGTCTTCGACCCGAGGGTGTTCGCCCGCGGCGTGCCGCACGACGACCTGCGCCGCCTGCGCGACACCGAACCGGTCGCGTGGCAGGACGAACACGAGGTGCTCGGCTGGCCGTCCGGACCCGGCTACTGGGCGGTGACCCGGTACGCCGACGTGAAGCACGTGCTGCGCACGCCGGAGGTGTTCTCGTCGTGGCTCGGCGCGACGCAGATCCGCGACCCCGAGCCCGACGACCTCACCTTCATCCGGCGCATGATCCTGAACATGGACCCGCCGGAGCACAACCGGTTGCGCCGCATCGTGTCCGCGGTGTTCACCCGGCGGCGGCTGGAACGCTCGGCCGACCAGATCGCCGAGCGGGCGCGGGCGCTGATCGGGGCGGTGGTGCCGCGCGGCCGGTGCGATCTGCCGGTCGAGGTCACCGACGATTTCCCGCTGCTCAACCTCGCCGATCTGATCGGGGTGCCACCGCAGGACCGCGGCCTGCTGCTGAAGTGGACCAACCGCGTCATCGGCTACCAGGACCCGGAGCACGCCGAGATCGTGCGGGGCCCCGACGGGAAACCGATCAATCCGCGGTCACCGGCGATGCTCGCCGACATGTTCGCCTACGCGCAGGAGCTGGCGGAGGCCAAGCGGCGCGACCCGGCCGACGACCTGATGACCGCGCTCGTCCAGGCCACTGTGGACGGACGCTCGCTGGACGACGCCGAGCTGCGGATGTTCTTCTTCCTCATGGTGATCGCCGGGAACGACACCGTGCGCGGCGCGTTGCCGGGCGGGGTGCTGGCGTTGGTGCAGTACCCGGGCGAGTACCGGCGGTTGCGGGCGGATCCGTCGCTGGTGCCCTCAGCGGTGGAGGAGATGCTGCGGTGGCACCCGCCGGTGCTGACCTTCCGGCGGACGGCTGCGGTGGATACCGAGCTGGGTGGGCAGCGGATCGCTGCGGGGGACAAGGTTGTGGTGTACTTCGCTTCGGCCCATTTCGACGAGCGGCAGTTTCCGGATCCGTATCGGTTCGATGTCGCGCGGACGCCCAATGATCATCTGGCGTTCGGGCAGGGGCCGCATTTGTGCCTGGGGGCGCATTTCGGGCGGTTGCAGATGCGGGTGTTCTTCCGGGAGTTCGTGAGGATGCTGCCCGAGGTGCGAGTGGAGGGTGAGGTGCGGCGGTTGACGTCGAACTTCATCAACGGGGTGACGCACTTGCCTTTGCGCTGGTGATCGGATTTCCGCTACGCGGGTATCCACTGCGCCGGCTTCGCTTCGCTACGCCCGGATCTGCCCCTCCCGGACCCGATCTTTCATTGATTTGGGCTGGGGATCGGGTGCGGGAGGGGGAGTGGTTCGGGGGTTGTTGCTCTGCGTTGCCGGGTGGCGGTTGTGTTGTGAGTTATGCGAAGGGTCGGATTGTGGCTCCGGCTTGTGTTAGTGCGGCCCGCACCCGGCGGCCGATCTCCACGGCGCCTGGGGTGTCTCCGTGCAGGCAGATCGACTCTGGCTGCACCTTCACCTCGCTGCCGTCCACCGCGATGATCACGCCCTTCGTTGCCATGCGGACGCATCGCCGGACCACCTCGTCGGGGTCGTGGATCACCGCGCCCGGCTCTCGCCGCGAGACCAGCGTTCCGGCCGGCGTGTAGGCCCGGTCGGCGAACGCCTCACGCACCGGGCGCAACCCGGCCGCCTCCGCCTGGCGCAGGAACTCCGAACCCGGCAACCCCAGCACCGGCAACGACGGGTCGAACAACCGCACCGCCTCCACCACCGCCGCGGCCTGCTCCGCGTGGTGCACGATCGCGTTGTAGAGCGCGCCGTGCGGCTTCACGTACGCCACCCGCGTCCCCGCCACCCGGGCGAACGCGTCCAGCGCGCCGATCTGGTACAGCACGTCGTCGGTCAGCTCGGCCGGCGTCACGTCCAGGAACCGGCGCCCGAAGCCGGCCAGGTCCCGGTACGCCACCTGCGCACCGACCGCGACACCCCGCTCCGCGGCCGCCGCCGTCACGCGCCGCAGCACGCTCGGGTCACCCGCGTGGAAACCACACGCCACGTTGGCGCTGGAGACGATCTCCAGCAGCGCGTCGTCCTCCGTGAGGCGCCAGACCCCGAATCCCTCGCCGAGATCCGCGTTCAGGTCCACCCCGGTCACTCGTCCTCCAGCTCACCCTCGGTCCGCAGGTACACCTCGCGCAACTGCCCCAGCAGCTCCGGATCCGGCTCCGCCCACAGGCCGCGGTCGGCGGCCTCGGTCAGCCGCTCGATGATGCCGCGCAACGCCCACGGGTTGGCCTTCGCGAGGAACTCCTGGTTCTGCTGGTCGAGGACGTACGACTGGGACAGCTTTTCGTACATCCAGTCCTGCACGACCCCGGCGGTGGCGTCGAAGCCGAACAGGTAGTCCACAGTGGCCGCCAGCTCGAAGGCGCCCTTGTAGCCGTGCTTGCGCATCGCCGCGATCCAGCGCGGGTTGACCACCCTGGCGCGGAACACGCGGGCCGTCTCCTCCGACAGCGACCGCGTTCGCACCGCGTCCGGGCTCGTCGAATCGCCCACGTACGACGCCGGGGCCTGGCCGGTCAACGCGCGGGTGAACGCGATCATCCCGCCGTGGTACTGGAAGTAGTCGTCCGAGTCGGCGATGTCGTGCTCACGCGTGTCGGTGTTCTTCGCCGCGACCTCGATGCGCCGGTACGCGCTCTCCATGGCCGGCCGCGCCTCGACGCCGTCCAGGTCCCGTCCGTAGGCGTACCCGCCCCACGTCGCGTAGACCTCGGCCAGGTCGGCGTCGTCGCGCCAGTTGCCCGAATCGAGCAGCGGCAGGATCCCCGCCCCGTACGCGCCGGGCTTCGAGCCGAAGATCCGCGTCGTCGCCCGCCGCTCGTCGCCGTGCGCCTCCAGATCGGCCTGCACGTGCGCGCGCACGAAGTTGTCCGACGCGGGCTCGTCCAGCGACGCCGCCAGCCGCACCGCGTCGTCGAGCAGGTCCACCACGTGCGGGAACGCGTCCCGGAAGAACCCGCTGATCCGCACGGTCACGTCGATGCGCGGACGGCCCAGCTCGGCGAGCGGGATCGGCTCCAGCCCGGTCACCCGGCGCGACGCGTCGTCCCACACCGGCTGCACACCCAGCAGCGCCAGCACCTCCGCCGCGTCGTCACCGGAGGTCCGCATCGCCGAGGTGCCCCACACCGACAGGCCGACCGACTTCGGCCACTCACCGGTGTCCTCGCGGTACCGCCGCAGCAGCGACTCCGCCAGCGCCTGCCCGGTCTCCCACGCCAGCCGGCTCGGGATCGCCTTCGGGTCCACGGTGTAGAAGTTGCGGCCGGTCGGCAGCACGTTGACCAGCCCGCGCAGCGGCGACCCGCTCGGCCCGGCCGCGATGTACCCGCCGTCCAGCGCGTGCAGCACCGCGTCGATCTCACCGGACGTGCCGGCCAGCCGGGGCACGATCTCGGTGGCCGCGAACGCCAGCACCCGCGCGACCTCCGGATCGGAAGCCACCTCCGCGACCGCGTCCGGCGACCAGTCCCGCTTCTCCATCGCCTCGACCAGGGCCCGGGCCGACGCCTCGATGGCGTCCACTTCGGACGTCGGCGCGCCTTCCCGCAGACCGAGCACCGACCGCAGGCCCGGCACCGCACCGGCCTTGCCGCCCCACATCTGCTGCGCCCGCAGCATCGCCAGCACCAGGTTGACCCGTGCCTCACCGGCCGGCGCGGCGCCGAGGACGTGCAGGCCGTCGCGGATCTGCGCGTCCTTCACCTCGCACAGCCAGCCGTCGATGTGCAGCAGGAAGTCGTCGAACTCGGCGTCGTGCGGGCGCTCCGAGATGCCCAGGTCGTGGTCGAGCTTGGCGGCCTGGATCAGCGTCCAGATCTGCTGCCGGATCGCGGGCAGCTTCGCCGGGTCCATCGCCGCGATGTTCGCGTGCTCGTCGAGCAGCTGCTCCAGCCGGGCCAGGTCGCCGTAGCTCTCCGCGCGCGCCATCGGCGGGATCAGGTGGTCGACGATCGTCGCGTGCGCGCGCCGCTTGGCCTGCGCGCCCTCGCCCGGGTCGTTGATCAGGAACGGGTAGATCAGCGGCAGGTTGCCCAGCACCGCGTCCGGGCCGCAGGACGGCGACAGCCCGGCGTTCTTGCCCGGCAGCCACTCCAGCGACCCGTGCTTGCCCAGGTGGACCACCGCGTGCGCGCCGAACTCCTCCTCGATCCAGCGGTAGCAGGCGAGGTAGTGGTGGCTCG
Organism: Amycolatopsis thermalba; assembly: GCF_023376025.1. Lineage (NCBI taxonomy): Bacteria > Bacillati > Actinomycetota > Actinomycetes > Pseudonocardiales > Pseudonocardiaceae > Amycolatopsis > Amycolatopsis thermalba. The sequence continues at coordinate 6,259,536 of NZ_CP091196.1, read as the reverse complement.
GCGGCAGGTCCGGGTTGTGGTAGATCGCCACCGGGTTCTCGCCGAACCCGCGCGGCGGCTGGATCATCAGCACCACGTTGCCTGCCCGCAGCGAGGCCAGCACGATGTCACCGTCCGGATTGGACGACCGGTCGACGTAGAGGTCGCCCGGCGGCGGCCCCCAGTGCTCCTCGATGTCCGCACGCAGGTCCGAGGGCAGCGCGGCGAACCACTCGCGGTACCGCGCGGCGGGGACGCGGATCGGGTTGCCGGACAGCTGCTCCTCGGTCAGCCACTCCGGGTCCTGGCCGCCCGCGGCGATCAGCGCGTGGATGAGCGCGTCGCCGTCCGGCTGGTCGGTGCCGGTCGGCTCCACACCGGGGAACGGCTCGTCGCCCAGGTCGTAGCCCTGCGCGCGCATGCGGCGCAGCAGCTCGATCGCCGAGGCGGGGGTGTCCAGGCCGACCGCGTTGCCGACGCGGGAGTGCTTCGTCGGGTACGCCGACAGCATCAGCACGATCTTGCGCTGCTCCGGCGGGGTGTGCCGCAGGCGGGCGTGCGCGAGCGCGATGCCCGCGACCCGCGCGGCGCGCTCCGGGTCCGGCACGTAGTGCGGCAGGCCGTCGTCGTCGATCTCCTTGAACGAGAACGGCACGGTGATCAGGCGGCCGTCGAACTCCGGCACCGCCATCTGGTTGCCGGCGTCCAGCGGGGACAGGCCGTCGTCGTTGTCCGCCCAGGTGGCGCGGTCGCTGGTCAGGCACAGCGCCTGCAACGTCGGCACGTCCAGCGCGGCCAGCTCGGCGACGTCCCACGCCTCGTCGTCACCCCCGGCGCCGGCCTCCGAGGGCCGCGTGCCGCCCGCGGCGAGCACGGTGACCAGCAGCGCGTCGGCCTTGCGCAGCTCGGCCATCATCTCCGGCTCGCGCGAGCGCAGCGACGCGCAGTAGATCGGCAGCGCCTGCCCGCCCGCGTCCTCGACCGCCTCGGCCAGCGCCTCGACGAACCGGGTGTTCCCGGACAGGTGGTGCGCGCGGTAGTAGAGGATCGCCACCACCGGACCGCCCTGCGAATCGCCAGTGCGGCGCGGTGTGCGCTGGAGCACACCCCACGCGGGCTGCTCGGCGGGCGGCTCGAAGCCGTCGCCGGTGAGCAGCAGCGTGTCGGACAGGAACCGGTGCAGCTGGGTGAGGTTGGCCGGGCCGCCCTGCGCGAGGTAGGCGTGCGCCTCGGTGGCGATGCCGGCCGGCACGGTGGACAACGCCATCAGCTCCGCGTCCGGCGTCTGCTCACCGCCGAGCACGACCACGTGCTTGCCGCTGGCCCGGACCGCGTCCAGGCCCTCCTGCCAGGTCCGCGCCGATCCCAGGATGCGGACCACGACGACGTCGGCGCCCTCCAGCAAGCCGGGCAGCTCGGCGAGGTCGAGCCGGGCCGGGTTCGCCAGCCGGTACCCGGCCTCGCTGGTGCGGGCGCTGAGCAGATCGGTGTCCGAAGTGGACAGCAGCAGGATCACGCGGGTTCCCTCCTAGGTCCCCCCAACACTGTCCGTTGAGCGGGCCCGCAGTCAAGCAGTCCGTTCGCCGAGACGGGGGAAGGGCCGCGTGGAGAAAATCACCTCCACGGGCACCTCGAAGTACTCCGCGATGCGCAGCGCGAGGTACAGGCTCGGGCTGTACTCGCCGCGCTCGAGGTAGCCGATCGTCTGGTAGTGCACCCCGACCGCCTCGGCCAGCTGCCGCCGCGAGATGCCGCGTTCGGCGCGCAGCATCGCGATGCGGTTGTAGATCGACTCACTCATCCCGGCATCCGCTGTAGTGCCTTCTCCCGCCGTGCGGCCACGGTCGACCCGGACTCGCGCCGCGCCATCCTACGCAGCACGATCGGCGCCAGGACCAGGCCCGCGACCGCCCACGCGCCGAGCACGCCCAGCGTCTCCCAGGTCCGCCACGACTGCCCGATCTCCACCAGCACCATGGTGTCCGGCAGGAACGCCGACCGCATGCCCAGCCCCAGCCAGTACAGCGGGAACACCTGCGCGATGCCCTGCACCCAGGTGGGCAGCTCGCCGATCGGGTAGAAGATGCCCGACGTGCCGACCAGCGCCATCACCGGCAGCATCACCACGCCCATCGTCCGCGGGTTCTCGAACAGCGAACCGAACACCGCCCCGATCGGCAGCGTCGCGACCAGGCCGAGCACCAGCACCCAGGCCAGGGTCACCCAGGTCATGGCGTCGATCTCCAGGCCGTCGAACATGATCAGGCCGGGCACGATGAGCAGCGCGATGCCGGTCAGCGTCATCCCCGAGACCATCACGATCTTGCCGACCAGATACCCGGTCATGCCGTGCGGCAGGGCCTTGGCGCGCAGCAGGGTGCCGTCCTCGCGCTCGACGGTGAGCAGCTGCATCGTGTTGATCAGCCCGCTGAACCCGACGCTCGCGCCGATCAGGCTGGGCAGCGTCATCGAGCCGCGGGAGAACGTGGTGCCGGGGATGACCGAGCCCTTCATCAGGGTCATCACCACCAGGAACACCACCGTCGGGAAGAAGTACCCCCACAGGTCCTGGACGGTCGTGAAGCTCTGCCGCAGCTCGATCAGGCCGCGCCGGAACCCGACCCGCAGTGCGGTGCCGTTCATCGGGCGCCTCCTTCGAACTTGCGCAGCAGCGCCATGTAGGTGTCTTCCAGGCTCGCCCGGCGCACCTCCAGGTCCTCGATCTCCTCGTCGTACTGGGCGAACAGCTCGCGCACGTACTTCGTCGCGTCGGTGGTCGAGTGCACGTACCGCTGGCCGTCGCGGGTCCAGCGGACCTCGGCGTCGGTGGACATCTCGCGGCTGAGCTGCTCGGCCGAGCCGTTCGCGATGATCGTGCCGCCGGCCAGGATGAGGATCCGGTCGGCGAGCTTCTCGGCCTCGTCCAGGTCGTGGGTGGTGAGCAGGATCGTGGTGTCCGACTCGTCGGCCAGCCGGTGGACCAGGTCGTGGAACTCGCGGCGGGCCTCCGGGTCGAACCCGGCGGTCGGCTCGTCCAGGAACAGCAGGTCGGGGCGGCCCACGATGCCGATCGCGACGTCCAGCCGCCGCCGCTGCCCGCCGGAGAGCCGGCTGACCCGCTTGTGCGCGTGCGGGGTGAGGCCGACGGTTTCGACCAGCTCGTCGACGTCCCACGGCCGCCGGTGGTCGACGTAGTACGAGCCGAGGTGGGCCAGCAGCTCCCGTACGCGCCACTTGCCGTGGTCCCGCCAGGACTGCAGCACGATGCCCAGCCGCGCGCGCCAGGCCTCGGTGCCCCGGGCCGGGTCGACGCCGAGCACCCGCACCTCGCCGGCCGACCGCATCCGGAAGCCTTCCAGGATTTCGATGGTGGTCGTCTTGCCCGCGCCGTTCGGGCCGAGCAGCGCCAGCACCTCGCCCTGGGCGGCCTGGAAGGTCACGCCCTTGAGCACGTCGTTGGCGCCGTACCGCATGCGGAGGTCGCGGACGTCGAGCGCGGGCTCGTCGCCCGGCGGCTCCGGTGGTCGCGTCGCGACCTGGCTCATCGCTGTCATAGGTGTTCTCCCCAGTGCTACGCCTGTGTGATGGAATGTAGCAGACCTACTACATATGATCCAGGTAATAGTTAGCGCTCCTGGCGCCGTTTACAGTGAGCGCATGGCCCCTCCCGCACGTGTCCGCCCCGACGCGTGCCCGGGTGTGTTCGCCACGCACGAGTCCGCCGACGGCGCCCTCGCCCGGATCCGGTTGCCGGGCGGGCGGGTGAGCGCGGAGCAGGCGCGGGTGCTGGCCTCCTGCGCCGAGGACCTCGGTGACGGGTCGGTGCACCTGACCTCGCGCGGCAACATCCAGCTGCGGGGCCTGTCGCGGGACACCGGTGAGCTGGTAGCGCGGCTGTCGGCCGCCGGGCTGCTGCCCGCGCCCGCGCACGAGCGGGTGCGCAACTACCTGGCCTCGCCGCTGAGCGGGCTCACCGGCGGGCTGGTCGACGTCCGGGAAGTGGTGGCCGAGCTGGACCGGGCGGTGTGCGCGCGGCCCGAGCTGGCCGCCCTGCCGGGCCGGTTCCTGTTCGCCCTCGACGACGGCCGCGGTGACGTGTCCGGCGAGGACGCGGACGTGTGCTGGCGGGCGCTGGACTCCTCGACCGGCGCGGTGCTGCTCGCGGGCCGGGACACCGGCGAGCGGGTGCCGTTCGCCGGGGCGGTCGACGCGCTCGTGCGGAAGGCGTTGTGGTTCCTGGAAGTCCGGGGCAGCGCGTGGCGGGTGCGGGAGCTGGACCTGCCGTCCGGCGAGCGTCTGCCCACGTCACCGGGTGTGCCGATCGGGCCGTTCACCCGCGGCGACGGGCTCGCCGGGGTGGTGGGCGCGCCGGTGCTGGGGCAGCTCGCGGCCGCGGACCTGCGGGCGCTGGGGGAGATCGTGGTGACGCCGTGGCGGTCGGTCGTGGTGCCCCGCGGCCTGGACGCGCCGGGCCTGGTGACCGATCCGGCCGCGCCGGGACTGGGGATCAGCGCGTGCATCGGGCGGCCGGGCTGCGCGAAGTCGCGGGCCGACGTGCGGGCCGACGCGCGGGCGATGATGCCCCGCGTTCCCGCCGGGGTGCGGATGCACTTCTCCGGATGCGAACGGCGGTGCGGGCGACCGCACGAGCCGCACGTCGACGTGCTCGCGGGCAGCGAGGGATACCAGAAGGGAACAGCGTGATCGACTACATCCGCGACGGGGCGGAGATCTACCGCCACTCGTTCGCCACGATCCGCGAGGAGGCCGACCTCGCGATCCTGCCGGAGGACCTGGAGCCGGTCGCGGTCCGCATGATCCACTCGTGCGGCATGGTCGACCTGGTCGACGACCTCGCCTACTCGCTGGACCTGGTCGAATCGGCCCGGGCCGCGTTGCGCGACGGCGCACCGGTGCTGTGCGACGCGCAGATGATCGCCAGCGGCGTGACCCGCAAGCGCTTGCCCGCGTCCAACGAGATCCTGTGCACGCTGTCCGACGAGCGGGTGCCCGCGCTGGCCGAGCGGATGGGCACGACCCGGTCCGCGGCCGCGCTGGAGCTCTGGCGGGACGAGCTGGCCGGTTCGGTGGTGGCGATCGGCAACGCGCCGACCGCGTTGTTCCGGCTGCTGGAGATGATCGACGAGGGCGCCGGGGTGCCTGCCGCGATCATCGGCGTGCCGGTCGGGTTCGTCGGCGCCGCGGAGTCCAAAGAGGAGCTGGTCAAGCGCGCGCCCGCGCCCTACCTGGTGGTGCACGGGCGGCGGGGCGGCAGCGCCATGGCCGTGTCGGCGATCAACGCGCTCGCGAGCGAGATCGAATGAAGACGGGCAAGCTGTGGGGTGTCGGGCTCGGCCCGGGCGACCCGGAGCTGATGACGGTCAAGGCGGCGCGGCTGATCGGCGAGGCCGACGTGATCGCCTACCACTGCGCGCGGCACGGGCGCAGCATCGCGCGGTCGGTCGCCGAGCCGTACCTGCGCGAGGGGCAGATCGAGGAACGGCTGATGTACCCGGTGACCACCGAGGGCACCGACCACCCGGGCGGGTACGAGGGCGCGATCGCCGAGTTCTACGAGCTGAGCGCGAAACGGCTCGCCGAGCACCTGGACGCCGGGCGGGACGTGGTGGTGCTGTGCGAGGGCGACCCGTTCTTCTTCGGCTCGTACATGTACATGCACGAGCGGCTGTGCGACCGGTACGAGGCCGAGGCGGTGCCCGGCGTGACGTCGGTGTCGGCGGCCTCGGCGGTCCTCGGCAAGCCGCTGGTGCAGCGCGACGAGGTGCTGACGGTGCTGCCCGGGACGCTGCCCGCGCCGGAGCTGGCGCGGCGGCTGGCGGACACGCAGGCCGCGGCGGTGATGAAGCTGGGCCGCACGTTCTCGTCGGTGCGCGAGGCGCTGGCCGAGTCGGGGCGGCTGGACGAGGCGTACTACGTCGAGCGGGCGACGTGGGACAACCAGCGGGTCGAGCCGTTCGCCGACGTCGATCCGTCGACGGTGCCGTACTTCTCGCTGGCGCTGGTGCCGAGCCCGGCTTACGCGTCGCGGAAGGAGCCGGCCGCCGCTCCGGCGGCGGCTCAGGTGGACGGTGGCGAGGTCGTGGTGGTCGGGCTGGGGCCGGCCGGGCCGGAGTGGCTGACGCCGGAAGCGTCCGCGGCATTGGCCGAGGCGGAGCACATCGTCGGGTACGGGCCGTACGTGGCGAAGGTGCCGCAGCGGGCCGGGCAGGTGCGGCACGCGTCGGGCAACCGGGTCGAGGCCGACCGGGCCCGGCATGCGCTTTCGCTGGCCGCCGCTGGGGCGCGGGTGGCTGTGGTGTCCTCGGGCGATCCCGGCGTGTTCGCGATGGCGTCCGCGGTGCTGGAGCAGGCGGCCGAGCTGGAAGAGCCGGTGCCGGTGCGGGTGATCCCCGGGGTGACGGCGGCTTCCGCGGCGGCGGCGCGGGCCGGGGCGCCGCTGGGGCACGACTACTGCGTGCTGTCGCTGTCGGATCGGCTGAAGCCGTGGGAGGTCATCGAGCGGCGGCTGGAGGCTGCGGGGGCGGCCGATCTCGTGGTGGCGATGTACAACCCGGCTTCGCGGACGCGGACCGAGCAGTTGGTGCGGGCCCGGGAGGTGCTGCTGCGGCATCGGGCCGCCGAGACGCCGGTGGTGGTGGCGCGGGACGTCGGCGGGGCCGAGGAATCGGTGCTCGTGACCACGCTGGGGGAGTTCGATCCTGCCGCGGTGGACATGCGGTGCCTGGTGATCGTCGGGTCGTCCCGGACCCGGGTGACGCACGGGCAGGTGTGGACACCCCGGTCCTACTGATGGAAGAAGGCCCCTCCGGCTGGAGGGGCCTTCTTCGTCACCGCGTCGGGGTCGAGCCGTTCGGTTGCTGCGGCCCGGGGCCGGGGCTCTGCCAGCCCCACATCGTCTCCGTGCCGTGTTCCACCTGCGGTGCCACGCCATCGGTGAACGGCTCGATCTGCAGCAGGCGTCCCCACGACCGGCCGGACCGGTCGCCCTCCAGGAAGCTCGGCACCTCGGGCTGGTCGGCCAGCTCCTCGATCCACCCGTTCGGCCCGCCGCCGATGTTGTCCGCCACCCCGGCCTCCGCGGCCAGATCGCCCGCGGTGATGCGGTACGCCGGGATCTGCGAGATGCCGTCGTGCGAGGCGACCGGGTTCATGCACGGGTACACGAACGCCGCGGGCCAGTCCATGTAGACCGGGGCGCTGCCGACCCGCTGCGTCAGCGTGGTGAACGTCGGCACGCGCGGGGCGCTCACCGCGACCCAGCCGTCACCGGTGATGTCGTCGTCCTTGGCCACCACGCGCACCCGGTTGACGTCCGCGGGCAGGTCGCCGATGTCCAGCCGCTCGTCGGCCCACTTCGTCTCGTCCGTCGTCGCTCCGGTGCCGACGTTCGGCGCCAGCACGGTGGTCGACCGGACCACCTCGACACCGGCCGGGGTGTCCTTGCCGAACTCCAGCGCCACGCTCGTCGCCTTGCCCGGGGGCGCCGCGGCGGCGATCGTCACCTGCGCACCGGCGTGCTGGTCCGGCAGCGCGTACCAGTCGGTGCGCAGCCGGCCGGTCGCCGAGCCCTCGTGGTAGCTGCTCCACATCGGCACGGTCGCCGTGGTGAAGCCGTGCGGCGGTGCGTTCAGCGGGTCGTCGTCGCCGTTGCCGTCGGTGTGGAAGCCCGCCGAGGTCTTCTCGTTGCCCTCGTCCTCGGGCCGCGGCAGCGTCGAGTTCTCCTGCGCCGGCGTCCGGGCCGGCACGGTCACCGCGGACACCGGCTTCAGCATGCTCGACACCGGGTCCTGCTCGACCATCACGCGATCGGACAGGTTGCAGCTCTTGCCGAACAGGTGGTCCACGTTCGCCGCGGCGAGGCTGTAGCTACCCGTCGACATCTGCTTCTGGATCGACTTCGCCATGCTGGCGACCTCGAACACCACGACCGCGCCGCACACCACGACCAGCGACGTCGCGCCCAGCCGCAGCGCACGCCCGCGCCGCTCCTGCACCGGCGGCGGCGCACCCGGCCGCTGCATGCGCACGTTCTCCACGAACGCGAACACCGCCGCCACCGCCGCGGCCGCCAGCAGCGCGGTGGACAGGTGCCAGCCCTTGATCGACGGCGCCTTGTCCCACCACGGCACCCCGAGGCTGGACACGAACCAGTACGCGTTCGGGCCGGTCGCCGCCAGCGCGGCCACCACCAGCAGCCCGGCGGTGAACGCCGCGCGGTTGCGCCGCGACCGCAGCACCGTCGAACTCGTCGCCAGCGCGGTCAGCGCCGCCATCGCCGCCCCGACACCGGCGAACGCGCCGAAGTGGTGCGTCCACTTGGTCGGGGTCAGGGCCAGCAGCAGGAAGAACAGCGCCACGGTGCCGATCAGCCGCCGGGCCGGGCCCAGGGCCGCGCCCTGGATGCGGCCGCGCCGCAGCAGCACCACCAGGCAGGTGCCGGTGCACAGGATCAGCAGCAGCACCGGGAACCGGCGGGTCAGCGCGCCGTCCGCGCTGCTTTCGAACAGCAGCTCGTAGCGCGACAGCTCCTCGTACCAGGACTTGTTGGGGCCGACCGAGCCGCGCAGGCGGGTCGCCTCCATCACCGTGGAGAACGTCTGGTCGGCGAACACCACGATCAGCACGATGAACCCGGCCGCCGCGATCGGCGCCAGCACCGCGAGCCAGCCGGAGTCGCGGGCGCGGCTGCGCAGCAGGTGGAACAGCGGCTTCGCGGCGACCAGGAACGGCGCCACCGCGATCAGCGCGGTCGGCGTCGCGGCCAGCGCGAACGCGGCCCCGATCAGGCCCAGGCACAGCGGCAGCAGGCGCCGCGTGACCAGCGCGCGCTCCACGGCGCACAGCGCGATCAGCGAGCCCAGCGCGGCCCACGGCTCGGGGCGGACACCGTTGTTGAACGGCAGCCACCACACCAGGAACACCACGGCCGCGGCCCAGCCCGCCGCCGGGCTGATCCGGACCTCCTTGCCCAGCCGCGGCAGCACCTCACGCGAGATCAGCAGCCAGCTCAGGACGCCGAGCAGGAACGACGGCAGCCGGATCCACGGCGGCACCGTGGACAGCGTCGCCATCAGCTCGTAGATGTGGTCGTTCCACCCGAACGGCGCCTCCGCGACGCCGAACCAGCGGTGGTAGTTGGTCAGGTAGCCGACCTGGTCGGCGACCCGGGCCATGGTCAGGATGTAGCCGTCGTCGGAGGTGACCGGCCCGATGAACACCCACGCGCCGAGCACGCCGAAGACGGTGACGTCCCGTTTGGTGAGCTTCCACCAGCCGATCGGGGCCCACCGCGGCGCGCGGCGCGCGGTGCCCGAGTCCAGCCGGTTGACCGCGATGAGGCAGCCGATCAGCGACAGCAGGGCGAACACGCCGACGCCGACCTTCAGCCCGGTGGGGGAGGACTGGTAGCGGGTGTCCGGGGTGATGCCGACCGACAGGCCCGCGATCGGGTCCCGGGCCGACGAGATGTCCGTGTAGATGCCCAGCACGCGCGGCCGGGCGTCGCCGCTGGAGTCGTAGACCGGGGTGCCGGCCACCGACAGGGTGGTGTGCGTGGCGGTCGAACTCACCCGCACGTCGCACCCGGTGGCGGGCAGCGGCTGGCGCGCGACCTGCTGGCCGCGGCTGGTGGCGGTGAGCAGGCCGTCCTGGACGTTGAGCTGCATCCCGGCGCCGTTGCCCGCGCGGGCCGGCGGCACGGTGGAGAACAGCAGCCCCGCGCCCGCGGTGCGGCCGTCCAGGGACTGGATCGTCGCGCACGGCAGGGCCACCTGCAGGTCCTGCGCCCAGTAGCCGACGAGCGGGGCGTTCACCGGGCGGGTGTCGCTGCCCGCCGGCCACACGATCTTCGCCGTGTCCTGGACGACCGGCATCAACGGGTAGGCGACCGCGCAGCCCGCGGCGAACAGACCCAGTACGACGGCGAGCAGCCGCCACAAGAACGTGCGAGGTCGCTCCGGTGAGGTGCTCTCCGACGCGCCCCGCTGGTCCGGGTCGGCCGCCTCATCCGGTGCGACAGTAGGTGTCCTGCTGGCCATCCACATTGGGAGAACGCTATCGCGATGCTTCCTCGCGCTCGCTTCGGGATGGGGGTGTGCCGAACCGCTCACGGTGCGTCGCCGCCGCCAGCGGCCGCCGCCTCCGCCAGCCGTGCCGCTCCAGGTCCGGAATCTCCTGGAGTTCGCTCACCGGGCCGAGGCAGAGCCAGGCGACCGGCCGCACTCCGGCCGGGATGCCGAGCAGGTCACGCAGGAAATCCTCGCGGTAGAAGCTGACCCAGCCCACGCCCAGGCCCTCGGCGGTGGCGGCGAGCCAGAGGTTCTGGATCGCCAGGCACACCGAGTACAGGCCGGCGTCGGCGATCGCGTGACGGCCGAGCACGTCCGGCGCGCCGCGGCTTTCGTCGTAGGTCACCACCACGCCGAGCGTCGCGGAGAGGATGCCCTCGATCTTGATCGGGGCGAACGTCTCGCGGCGCTGCGCGGGCAGCGACGCGGCGAACACCTCTCGCTCGGCGAGGACGTGATCGCGGAACGCGGTGCGGGTCCGGGTGCTTTCGACGAGCACGAAATCCCACGGCTGGGTGAGGCCGACGCTGGGCGCGGAGTGCGCGGCCTCCAGGATGCGGGCCAGCACGTCGTCGTCGATGGGCTCGCCCGTGAACTCCGCCCGCACGTCCCGCCGTCGCCGCAGGACCTCGTAGAACTCCTCGATCATGCGTCCAGGATCGCCGACACCCAGCGCAGCGCGGCATCCACGTCCGCGACGGTGTGCGCCGGCGGCCGCGGCGGGCGCCGCACGACGACCACCGGCACACCCTCCTGACGGGCCGCGACGAGCTTCGCGGTGGTCATGTCGCCGCCGCTGTCCTTGGTGACCAGCACGTCGATGCGGTGCTCGCGCAGCAGCGCGGTCTCGCCCTCGACGGTGTAGGGGCCGCGGTCGAGCAGGACGTCCAGGCGCGGCGGCAGCGGCGGTTCCGGCGGGTCGACGCAGCGGGCCAGGAAGTACGGCCGCGTGCAGCGCGCGAAGGCGGACAGGCCCTGGCGGCCGCTGGTGAGGAAGATCCGGTCGCCCAGCCGTTCGGCCACCGTCGCGGCCTCGTCGAGGGTGTCCACCCAGTGCCAGTCGTCGCCCGGGCCCTGCTGCCAGCCGGGGCGCTGCAGGCGCAGCAGCGGGACGCCCGCCTGGCTCGTGGCCGTTGCCGCGGACGCGCCGATGCGTTCGGCGAACGGGTGTGTGGCGTCCACCACGGCGGCGGTGCCGTGCTCGGTCAGCCACCGCGCGAGGCCGTCCGGTCCGCCGAAGCCGCCGACGCGCACTTCGCCGGCCGGCAGGCGCGGGTTGGCGACGCGTCCGGCCAGCGACGACGTGACCGCGACGCCGCGGTGGACGAGCCCGGCGGCCAGCGCGCGGGCCTCACCGGTGCCTCCGAGCACGAGTACTTGCGTCACGCCAGCCATACTGCCTGGTGATGAGGTACGGGTGGACCACCGGAGCGTGTGCGACCGCGGCCACCACGGCCGCGTACACCGCGCTGCTCACCGGCGAGTTCCCGGACCCGGTGGAGGTGGAGCTGCCGCAGGGCCGGCGCCCGGCGTTCGCGCTGGCCACCGAGCGCCTGGACGCGGATTCGGCGACGGCCGGGGTGATCAAGGACGCGGGCGACGACCCGGACGTGACGCACGGCGCGCTGATCCTGTCCACGGTGCGTCGTGGCGAGCCGGGCAGCGGGGTGACGTTCCGCGCCGGGGTCGGCGTGGGCACGGTGACGTTGCCGGGGCTGCCGCTGCCGGTGGGCGAGCCGGCGATCAACCCGGTGCCGCGGCGGCTGATGACCGAGGCGGTGCGGCGGGTGGCGGCCGCGTTCGGCGATTCCGGGGACGTCGTGGTGGAGATCTCCGTGCCCGAGGGGGAGGAGCTGGCGCGGCAGACGTGGAACCCGCGGCTGGGGATCATCGGTGGCTTGTCGATCCTCGGCACGACCGGGGTGGTCGTGCCGTACTCGTGCTCGGCGTGGATCGACAGCATCCGGCGCGGGGTCGATGTGGCGCGGGCGCTGGGGCATTCGCACGTGGCCGGTGCGACGGGCAGCACGTCGGAGCGGGTGGTCGCGCAGCGGTACGGGTTGCCGGAGACGGCGCTGCTGGACATGGGCGACTTCGCGGGCGCGGTGCTCAAGTACGTGAAGCGCCATCCCGTGCAGCGCCTGACGATCGCGGGCGGGTTCGCGAAGATGTCGAAGCTCGCGGCCGGGCACCTGGACCTGCACTCGAAGCGGTCGCAGGTGGACCTGGCGCTGCTGGCCTCGCTCGCGCCCGAGGGGCTCGCCGGCCGGATCCAGTCGGCGAACACGGCGCTGCACGCGCTGCAGTTGTCGCAGGAGGCGGGCTTCCCGATCGGCGACGTGGTGGCCGACCGGGCACGCGCGTTCGCGGCATCGGTGCTGGACCCGGCGCCGGTCGCGGTGGACGTGCTGGTGATCGACCGCGCCGGGACCGTGGTGGGGGTCAGCGAACCGCCGAGGGGTGCGGGTAGCTGACGGCGGTCGCCAGCCCAGCGGAACTCCCCGTCGGCGACGAGTTGGCGCAGGTCCGTGTGCCCGGCGAGGCGGCCGGCCTCGAACGCGCCGAGCACGGTCCCGAGGGTCGCCGGTTGCTGCCGCATCGTCCAGCCCGCGGAGTCGAGCAGCTGACCGACCGCCCGGACCGCTTCGTGCCGCACGGCCAGGTGCGTCAGCAGCGGCCAGTCCATCCGGAACTTCGCTGTGGCGCCGTCCACGAGCATGCCCTGCAGGACCGCTTCGAACGTCGCCTCGGCATGGCGCACCAGGTCGCGGTCCGGACGGTCGGCGATCGTGGCGTTGCCGGGCATCGCTTCGAGGACGGCAACCCGTTCGGCGGTGGGCGGGGTGGGTGTCGTAGGGGCTCGCGGCGCTGCTGGGTGTGGCCCGGATGAGGGCGAGCTTTCGCTGGTTCTCCGGATCGGCGAGGAGCGCGTCGAACCCCGCCGACCGGCTGTCCGCGGCCAGCTCCTGCCGCCGCCCGGAACGGGGCGGGAGGAGCACGTCGTGGCGAGCGGTGAATCGTGGCGGCAACCGCCTTTTTCTAATCGATACCCGGATTCGGGACGGTCCGGATCTTCTCCGACCGGTCCCGCGCCGCCGAGTACAGGTAGCTGTCCGGGAACTTCTCGGCCGCCAGCACGCGGCCCACGAAGATCACCGCCGCGCGGTCGATTCCCGCGGCGCGCACCTCCGGCGCGATGCCGGACAGCGTGCCGCGCAGGATGCGTTGCCCCGGCTGGCTCGCGCAGTGCACCACGGCCACCGGGCAGTCGGCGCCGTAGTGCGGGAGCAGTTCCGCCACCACCTGCTCGATCCGGTTGACCGCCAGGTGCACGGCCAGCGTCGTGCCGGTGGCGGCGAAGTTCGCCAGCGTCTCGCCCGCCGGCATGGCCGTCGAGCGGGCCTGGACTCGCGTGATGACCAGGCTCTGCCCGATCGTCGGCACCGTCAGTTCGCGGCCCAGCTCCGCGGCCGCGGCGGCGAACGCCGGCACCCCGGGCACCACCTGGTACGGCACACCGGCCGCGTCGAGGCGGCGCATCTGCTCGGCCACCGCGCTGTAGATCGACGGGTCGCCCGAGCACAGCCGCGCCACGTCGTGGCCCGCGCGGTCTGCCGCGACCAGCTCGCCGACGATCTGGTCCAGCGACAGGTCCGCCGTGTCGATCCGCCGCGCGTCCGCGGGGCAGTGGGCGAGCAGGTCCGGCGGGGTGAGGCTGCCGGGGTACAGGCACACGCCGCAGCGCGCCAGGAGGTCGCGCCCGCGCACGGTGATCAGGTCCGCCGCGCCGGGCCCGGCGCCGATGAAGAACACGGTCATTTCACGAAACTCCATTGCGTCACGGTCCGGGCGGGGGTCCAGCCGGTGAACCCGCCGAGCGGGGCGGCGTGTTCGACGGCGATCCGGATCAGCTCGCCGTCGTGCCGCCGGTACGCGCTCGCCAGGACCTGCTCCGATTCCAGCGTCACCGCGTGCGCGACCAGCCGCCCGCCGGGCCGCAGCGCCGCCAGGCAGGCGTCCAGCGACGCCAGCCCGCCGCCGACGAACACCGCGTCGGGCGCGGGCAGGTCCGCCAGCACCTCCGGCGCCGCACCCGTCACCACCCGCAGTTCGGGCACCCCCAGCCGGTCCGCGTTGCGCTGGATGCGTACGGCCCGTCCGGCACTGCGCTCGACGGCGATCGCGCGGTTCGCCGGATGCGCCCGCGACCACTCGATCCCGACGCTCCCCGCGCCCGCGCCCACGTCCCACAGCAGCTCACCGGCCACCGGCGCGAGCCGGGCGAGCGCGCACGCCCGCAGGTCCCGCTTGGTGATCTGCCCGTCGTGTTCGAACGCGTCGTCGGGCAGCCCGGGCAGCGTCGGCAACGCCGGGCCCGCGCACTCGACCGCCACGACGTTCAACGGATCCCCAGCCGGGTGTGACCAGTCTCGCACGAAGCCTTCGACGCGGCGTTCGGCCGGACCGCCGAGCTGCTCCAGCACCGTGAGCTTGCTCTCGCCGAAACCCCTTGCCACCAACACCTGCGCCAGTTGCGCGGGCGTGCCGCCGTCGGAGCTGAGCACCACCAGCCGCGCCCCCGGCGCGAGCGCCCGGCTCACCCGGTGCACGCTGCGCCCGACGACGCTGACCACCTCGGTCTCCTCCGCCGACCAGCCCATCCGTGCCCGCGCCAGCGCCACCGACGACACCGCGGGCACGATCCGCACGGAGTCCGCGCCGAACCGCCTGACCAGCGTCGTCCCGATGCCGGACAGCAGCGGATCGCCGCTGGCCAGCACGCCGATCCGGCGCCCGGCGTGCTCGGCGAACAGGCCGTCCAGCGCGGGCAGCAGCGGGCTCGGCCACGGCACCTTGTCCACGTCGAGCGGCACCAGGTCCAGCTGCCGGCGGCCGCCGAACAGCACCTCGGCCGCCGCGATCTCGGCGCGCGCGGGCTCGGTCAGCCCGGCCCACCCGTCGGCCGGGACACCCACAACGACGATCCTCACGGGGGGAGACCGTATGCGATGATCCTGGCGACGGTCGCCGCAGGAACCCGGTGCGACTCCGGGGCGGTCCCGCCACTGTGACCGGCCCGCGGGCCGGGAGCCAGAGCTTCGGTGGCCGTTACGTGCTCTGAGCACGTGCCCTGTTCAGGCGGGCGAGGACACCCGCGCGTGGCGAAGGAGTTCGCTTGAGGCCGTATCCGTTCACCGCCGTCGTCGGGATGCCGGACCTCCGGCTCGGACTGGTGCTCTCGGCGATCTCCCCGGCCATCGGCGGCGTGCTGGTGCGTGGCGAGAAGGGCACCGCGAAGTCGACGATGGTGCGCGCGCTGGCCGGCCTGCTGCCCGAGGTCGGCGTCGTCGAGGGGTGCCGCTTCTCGTGCGACCCCGCCGCGCCCGACCCGGACTGCCCGGACGCCCCGCACGACACCCGCGCCGCGCGGCGTCCCGCCCGGCTGGTCGAGCTGCCGGTGGGGGCGGCCGAGGACCGCGTGATCGGCTCGCTCAACCTGGAACGCGCGCTGACCGAGGGCGTCACCGACTTCCAGCCCGGCCTGCTCGCCGCCGCGCACCGCGGCCTGCTCTACGTCGACGAGGTCAACCTGCTGCACGACCACCTGGTCGACACGCTGCTCGACGCGGCGGCGATGGGCCGCGCGACGGTCGAGCGCGAGGGCGTGTCGGTGTCGCACGCGGCGCGGTTCGTGCTGATCGGCACCATGAACCCGGAGGAGGGCGAGCTGCGGCCGCAGCTGCTCGACCGGTTCGGCCTCACCGTCGAGGTGGCCGCGAGCCGCGATCCGGAGCAGCGCGCCGAGGTGATCCGCCGCCGGCTGGCCTACGAGGCCGATCCGGACTCCTTCGCCGCCCGCTACGCCGACGACGACGCCCAGCTCGCGGCCGAGATCGCGGCCGCGCAGAAGCTCCTGCCGTCGGTCGAGCTGACCGACGAAGCGCTGCGGCAGATCGCCGAGGTGTGCGCGGCCTTCGAGGTGGACGGGATGCGCGCGGACATCGTCACCGCCCGCACCGCGGTCGCCCACGCGGCGTGGAGCGGGCGCACCGAGGTGTCCACAGAGGACATCCGCGTCGCGGCGCGGCTCGCGTTGCCGCACCGGCGCCGCCGCAACCCGTTCGACGCGCCGGGCATCGACGAGGAACAGCTGGAGCAGGCGTTGCGCGACGCCGAGCCGCCCGAGGACCCGGGCCCGCCGGACGACGACGGCCCCGGCTCCGGCTCCGATGCCCCGGCGGAAACCCCGCAGGGGTCGCAGCACGACAGCGGCGGTGAGCCGGGCGGCGGCGGGAGCGAGCAGCAGTCCGTCGGCGCGGGAAAGCCCTATCGCGCCAGGATGTTCAGCGTCGCCGGTCTCGGCGAAGGGGCGCACGGCAAGCGATCCCGCGCGGTGACCGACGCCGGACGGACCATCGGCGTCCGGCCGCCCGGCACGCGCGCGGGGCGGCCGCACCTGGTCGCGACCGTGCGGGCCGCCGCGCCGCACCAGAAAACCCGCGGGCGCGACGGCGCGGGCCTGGTGCTGCGCCCCGGCGACCTGCGGTTCGCGCTGCGCGAGGGCCGCGAGGGCAACCTCGTGTTGTTCTGCGTCGACGCGTCCGGCTCGATGGGCGCGAAGTCGCGGATGCGCGAGGTGAAGGCCGCGGTCCTGTCCCTGCTGCTGGACGCCTACCAGCGGCGGGACAAGGTCGGGCTGGTCACCTTCCGCGCCGGTGCCGCGGAGCTGGCGTTGCCGCCGACCGTCAGCGTCGAGGCCGCCGCCGTGCGGCTGGAGGCGCTGCCGACCGGTGGGCGGACGCCGCTGGCGGAAGGACTGCTGGAGGCCGCGCGGGTGCTGCGGGTCGAGGCGGTGCGTGACCCGCGTCGCCGTCCGCTGCTGGTCGTGGTCACCGACGGACGGGCCACCAGCGGCGCGGACGCGGTCGAGCGCTCGCAGCGGGCCGCCGAGATGCTGGCCGGCGCGGGAATCGCGTCCGTGGTGATGGACTGCGAGGCCGGGCGGATGCGCCTGGGTCTCGCGGCGGAACTGGCCGCGCGGCTGGGCGGCGAGCACGTGCCGCTGGGCGAGGTCGCCGCCGACGCGCTGGCCACCGAGGTGCGCAGGAGGGCTGCCTGATGCCGCAGGGGAAACCGCTGGTCGTACCCGACGACGGGCTCACCACCCGCCAGCGCCGCAACCGGCCGTTGCTGGCCGTGCACACCGGTGAGATGAAGGGCAAGTCGACCGCCGCGTTCGGGATGGCGCTGCGGGCGTGGAACCAGGGCTGGTCGATCGGCGTGTTCCAGTTCGTCAAGTCGGCGAAGTGGAAGGTGGGCGAGGAGAACGCGTTCCGCGCGCTGGGTGCCCTGCACGAGAGCAGCGGCCAGGGCGGGCCCGTCGAGTGGCACAAGATGGGCGAGGGCTGGAGCTGGTCGCGCAAGCCCGGGTCCGACGAGGACCACGCCGCCAACGCGCGCGAGGGCTGGGCGGAGATCAAGCGCCGCCTCGCCGAGGGGCGCCACGACTTCTACGTGCTGGACGAGTTCACCTACCCGCTGCACTGGGGCTGGATCGACACCGCCGAGGTGGTCGCCGCGCTGCGCGACCGGCCGGGCCGTCAGCACGTCGTGATCACCGGCCGGAACGCCCCGGAGGAGCTGATCGAGGCCGCCGACCTGGTCACCCGCATGACGAAGGTCAAGCACCCGATGGACACCGGGCAAAAGGGCCAGCGGGGCATCGAATGGTGAACCGCGTCGTCATCGCCGCGCCCGCGTCCGGGCACGGCAAGACGACGATCGCCACCGGGCTCATGGCCGCGCTGCGGGCGCGTGGGCTGACGGTGTCCGGGCACAAGGTCGGGCCGGATTTCATCGATCCGGGCTACCACTCGCTCGCCACCGGCCGGCCGCCGCGGAATCTCGATCCGTTCCTGCAGGGCGAGGACCTGCTGGCGCCGTTGCTGCGGCACGGTTCCGCGGGCGCGGACATCGCGGTGATCGAAGGCGTGATGGGGCTGTTCGACGGGCAGCTCGGCACCGAGGGCTACGCGTCGACGGCGCACGTCGCGCGGCTGCTGGGCGCGCCGGTGGTGCTCGTGGTGGACGCGTCCGCGGCGAGCCGCAGCGTCGCGGCGATGGTGCTCGGGTTCGCGCACTTCGAGCCGGGCGTGCAGATCGCCGGGGTGATCCTCAACAAGCTGGGGTCGCCGCGGCACGAGGAGGAGATCCGCGCGGCCCTGGTGCGCACCGGGATTCCGGTGCTGGGCGCGTTGCGGCGCAGCGACGACATCCACGCGCCGAGCCGTCACCTCGGGCTGGTGCCGGCGGCCGAGCGGGACGCCGAGTCGCGGGAGCTGTTGCCGAAGCTGGCCGCGTGGGTGTCCGACGGGGTGGATCTGGAGGCGATCGTGCGGGTGGCGCGGTCGGCTCCGTCTCTGACTGCGCCGGCGTGGGAGCCGACGGGGTCGTACTCGGGGCCGCGGCGGGTGGTGGCGGCGGCCGCGGGGCCGGCGTTCACGTTCCGGTACACCGAGACGGTGGAGTTGCTGGCGGCGTCCGGTGTGGACGTCGTGGACCTGGATCCGTTGCACGACAAGGCGTTGCCCGAGGGGTGCGCCGGGTTGTACTTCGGGGGCGGGTTCCCCGAGGTGCACGTCGAGGACCTGTCGGCGAACGCGCCGCTGCGCGAGGAGCTGGCCGCGGCGATCCGGCGCGGGATGCCGGTGGTGGCCGAGTGCGCCGGGTTGCTGTACCTGTGCCGGGAGCTGGACGGGCTGCCGATGGTCGGGGCGCTGGACGCCTCGGCGGTGATGACCCGGCGGGGCGCGCTGGGGTACCGCACGGCTTCCGCCGTGCAGGACCACCTGCTGGCCCGGGCCGGGGAGCGGGTGACCGGGCACGAGTTCCACCGGACCGTGGTGACGCCCCGCGCGGGCGCGGTGGCGGCGTGGGAGTGGGACGGCGCCGCGGAGGGGTTCGCCTCGCCCACGCTGCACGCGTCCTACCTGCACGTCCACTGGGCCGGGCATCCCGCGCTGGCGCGGCGGTTCGCGGCGGCGGTGCACGCGCATGGCTGACTACGACCTGCACCACCACGGGGATCGCGAGGTCGGGGACGGCCTGGTGGACCTGGCGGTGAACGTGCGGCTGCCGGCGCCACCGGCGTGGCTGCGCGCCGAACTGGCCGCGGCGCTGGATGACCTGGCCGCGTATCCCTCGGTTGACGCGGCTGCCCAGGCGGTGGCCGCGCGGCACGGCCGGGAAGTGCCGGACGTGCTGGTTACGGCCGGCGCGGCGGAGGCGTTCACCTTGCTGGCCAACGCGTTGCGGCCGCGGCACGCGGTGGTCGTGCACCCGCAGTTCACCGAGCCGGAGGCGGCGTTGCGCGCGGCGGGGCACGCGGTGGACCGGGTCGTACTGTCCGCTTCGGACGGTTTCGCGCTCGGACCGGTACCCGCGGACGCGGATCTGGTGTTCGTCGGCAACCCCACCAATCCGACGTCGGTGCTGCATCCGGCGGCGGCGTTGCGTGCGCTGGTGCGGCCGGGCCGGATTCTGGTGGTGGACGAGGCGTTCCTGGACGCGGTGCCGGGTGAGCCGGAAAGCCTGGCGGGGGAACGGCTTCCGGGCGTGGTGGTGATCCGCAGCCTGACGAAGACGTGGGGGATCGCGGGCCTGCGCGCCGGGTACGTGCTGGCCGAACCGTCCGTTGTGGAGGCGCTGCGGGCCGTGCAGCCCCCGTGGTCGGTGTCGACGCTCGCCGCGCGGGCTGTGGTCACCTGCAGCCGCCCATCCGCTCTGGACGAGGCGGACAAGCTGGCGGTGCGGGCGGAGCAGGACCGGGAGTACCTGGTCAGCGGGCTGCGCTCGCTGGGCGTCGAGGTGGCCGGCACGCCGCGGGGCCCGTTCGTGCTGGTGCGGATCCCCGGCGCGGCCGAGCTACGCCTGCGCCTGCGGGAAGCCGGCTACGCCCTCCGCCGGGGCGACACGTTCCCCGGCCTGGACGGGGACTGGCTCCGCATCGCCGTGCGGGACCCGGCGGTGACCGACGGCTTCCTGGACGCGCTACGGCGTCTGCGCTGAGGGATCACTCGCGCTGAGTCATCGTGGGATGACGAACATGTGTTGGACTCATTGATCGCGGTCAAGCAGGCTTCCAGGCGTGGTCACCCAGGAAGTCCGCCCGGTCTGGGTGTCACCGTGGGCGTCGCCGGGCTGATGGTCACCCTGCAGGGCGTGTCGGCCGGGCTGGGCGTGCCGTTCCTCGTCGCCTGGACCCGGCGGGCCGACCGGCGCGTCCTGCTGTCCGCGCTGCTCGCGGTGCTGGTGATGGGGTTCGCCAGCGGCGTGTTCTGGGCGATCGGCGTGAGCATGGCGATGCGCATCGTGCCGGAACGCCAGGCGAGCCGGGCGGCCGCGATCGTGATGTCCGGCTCCATCGCGACCGTCGCCGGGATTCCACTCGGCACGGTCGTGGAGAGCCTCACCGACTGGCGGACCACGTTCCTCGTCTGGGCCGGGCTGAGCGCAGGTCAACCTGACGCTCGCGGCCGGGCCGGAGACGTTCGAGGCCGCGATGCCGCTCAACACCATGGCCTACAACACGTCCATCGCGCTGGGGGCGTTGTTCGGCGGGTTGTTCGCCGACCACCTGGGGGTCACCAGCGTCGTCTGGTTCGGGGCGGTGCTGACGGCGGCCGCGCTGCTCCTCGTGTTACGGCGCGAGCGCTAGCCAGCTCGCGGCGGCGGCGAACTCCACGCAGGCGCCGAGCACGTCCCCGGTGATGCCGCCCAGCCGGGTGGTGCAGCGCCACAACACGAGGCCCGCCGCGAGGACGGCCGCCGCCACCGCGAGTGGGCCCCGCCACCACTCCAGGCCGGGGGCGAGCGTGGCCAGCCCGGCGGCGGCGCAGAGTGTCGCGGCCGTCCACAGCGGACGGATGCTCCCGGCAACCGTGGCGCCCAGGCCCTCGGGGCGCGCGGAGGGCACCCCGCGCGTGCAGCACAGCGCCAGCACCCAGCGGCTCGCGAGCGTGCCGGCCACCGCCGCCGTCACCCCGTGCCCCGCGGAGATCGCGCCGCCGAGTGCTCCACATTGGATGATCAGGACGAGGACCAGCGTGGCGACGCCGGTGGGCCCGGAATCGCCGCGGCGCATGATCTCCAGCGCGCGGGTGCGGTCGAAGGACGCGCCGAGACCGTCGGCGGTGTCGGCCAGGCCGTCCAGGTGCAGCCCCCGGCTGGCCAGACCCACCGCGCCGACCGCCAGGCCGGCCACGGCCAGCACGGGCAGCCCGAGTGCGTCGCCGGCCAGGACGACCAGCCCGGCCAGGACCGCGAGCGGCACGGCGGCCAGGGGCGCCAGCAGCATCGCCCCGGCCGCCACCCGCCGGTCGATGACGCGCGGCGCGGGCACCGGGAGCGCGGTCAGGGTGCCCAGCGCCATCCGCAGCGCGTCGGAAACCCGGTCAGGCAAGGTCGGCCAGCAGACCCATGTCCGCGATGATCGCCCGCGCCGCGCGCAGCGTCGGGATCGCCTGGACCGCCCCGCTGCCCTCGCCGAGACGCAAGCCGAGGTCCAGGATCGGCGTCAGCCCGAGCGCCTTCAGCGCGAACGCCTGCGACGGCTCGGTCGACCGGTGCCCGGCCAGCCACCACCGCGCGGCCTCCGGCGCGATCTCCGCCGCCACCACCGCGGCCGCGCCGGAGAACACGCCGTCCAGCAACACCGGCACCCCGCGCACGGCGCCCTGCACCAGGAACCCGGCCGTCGCGGCGGCGCAGGCGCTGCCCAGCGCCGTCAGCAGCTCGAACGGGTCCGCCACGCGCGCGCCCGCCCGCTCGACCCCGGCCCGCACCACGGCCACCTTCCGCGCCCGCCCGGCCTCGTCCACGCCCGTCCCGGTGCCGACGACCTCCTCGGCGGGCACCCCGAGGGCCGCGGCGACCAGGGCCGCCGCCACCGTCGTGTTGCCGATGCCCATGTCACCCGGGATGAGCAGGTCCGCCCCGTCGTCCACCTCGGCGTCGGCGACCCGGCGGCCCACCTCGAAGGCCCGGCGAGCCTCGCCCGGCGCCAGCGCGTCCTCGACCTCGATCGACCCCGAGCCGCGCCGGACCTTCCACGCGCGCACCTCCGCGGGCACGTCCGACAGGTCGTCGTCCACCGCGATGTCCAGCACCCGGACTCCCGCGCCGGCCTCGCGGGCCAGCACGTTCACCCCGCTCTTGCCGGCCAGGAACACCCGCACCATCGCCGCGGTCACCTCGCGCGGGTACGCCGACAGCCGGCTCACCCCGTGGTCCCCGGCGAACACGACCACCCGCGGCCGCTCGATCGGCGGCGGCGGGACCTGCCCGGACGCGGCGCACAGCCACGCGGCCAGCTCCTCCAGCCGCCCCAGCGCGCCGACCGGCTTGACCAGCGCGTCCAACCGCTCCAGCGCGGTGGCGTGCGCGGCCGCGTCGGGCGCCGGGATGTCGAATCCGGTCACAGCAGAGCCCTTTCGCCGAGGTGCAGGACGCGCCCCGCGACCACCAGCTGGACGCTGTCCGCCTGGGCCGCGACGCGGTCGTTGAGCGCCCCCAGCACATCACGGAACAACCGCCCGGAGGCTGTCGCGGGCACCACACCCATGCCGACCTCGTTCGTCACCGCCACGATCGGCACGTGCGCGTCCCGCCACGCGTCGAGGAACTCCTCCATGCGCTCGTCCAGCCGCAGCTCCCAGCCCTGCTTGGCCTCCCACGCGCCGACGTCGCCGAGCACGCGCGTGACCCAGGTGCCCAGGCAGTCGATCAGCAGCGGCCGCGACGCCTTCCGGACCGTCGTGGCGAGGTCACCGGTCTCCACCGTGCGCCAGTTCGCCGGTCTGCGGGCCTGGTGCAGCGCGATCCGCGCCGCCCATTCGGGATCGTCGCCGCTGGGCACCGGGCCCGGCGCGACGTAGACGACTTCGGGATGGCGGGCCATCAGACGCTCGGCGTGGCGCGACTTGCCCGAGCGAACCCCGCCCAGGACCAGCACCTTCACCTCGTCGTCCCCGTACCGGCGGAGCAGCCGGGCGGCGGCCTCCAGTGAGGCGGCCAGCCGCTGGGTCAGCTTGGTCATACCCGGCATTCTCGTGCACGAGCTACCGTCCCGGGTGTGGTGTATGCAAGATCGTTGACCGCGCTCGGTCTCGTGGCCGGTTACGCGCTGGACGCGGCCCTCGGTGATCCGCGGCGCGGCCATCCGGTCGCGTTGTTCGGGCGCGCCGCGAAAGCCCTGGAGCAGCGGGTCTGGGCCGATTCGCGGGCGCGCGGCGCCGCGTACGCCGCGACCTGCGTCGGCGCCGCCGCCGGGCTGGGGGCGCTCGCCCAGGCCGCCACGCGCCGGCGCCCGGCCGCGCGTGTCGCGGTGACCGCGCTGGCGACCTGGACCGTCCTCGGCGGCCGCGGCCTGGCGAACGAGGGCGAGGCGATGGCGGTGCGGCTGGAGTCCGGTGACGTGCCCGCCGCGCGGCAGCGGCTGGGCCACCTGTGCGGGCGCGACGCCTCCGTCCTGGACGACAAGGACCTGGCCAGGGCCGCCACCGAGTCGATCGCCGAGAACACCAGCGACGCGGTCGTCGCGCCTCTGCTGTGGGGCGCGGTGGCCGGGGTGCCGGGGCTGCTCGGGTACCGGGCGCTCAACACGCTCGACGCGATGGTCGGGCACCGGACCCCGCGCTTCGAGCGGTTCGGCTGGGCCGCCGCCCGCGGGGACGACCTCGCCAACCTGGTACCCGCCCGCGCCGGGGCGCTGATCACGGCACTCTGCGCGCGTGTGGTGGGTGGCCGCCCGGGGCGGTCGCTGCGCGTGTGGCGGCGGGACGCCGGACAGCACCCGAGCCCCAACGCCGGGCAGATCGAGGCCGCCTTCGCGGGCGCGCTCGACGTGCGGCTGGGCGGGGTGAACAGCTACGGCGGCCGGACCGAGGACCGCGGCACGCTCGGTGACGGCCCCGCGCCCGGCGTGGCCGACCTGCGCCGGGCGGTGCGGTTGTCGCGCGCGGCCGGGCTGGCCGCGCTCGCCCTGGCCGCGGTGGTGGCGCGATGAGGGGCCTGCTGGTCGCCGGGACCACGTCGGACGCCGGGAAGAGCCTGGTCACCGCCGGCATCTGCCGCTGGCTGGCGCGCCGTGGGCTGCGGGTGGCGCCGTTCAAGGCGCAGAACATGTCGAACAACTCGATGGTCTGCGCGGACGGCGCGGAGATCGGCCGCGCGCAGTGGCTGCAGGCGGTCGCCGCCGGGGTCGAGCCGGAGGCCGCGATGAACCCGGTGCTGCTCAAACCGGGCAGCGACCGGCGCAGCCACGTCATCGCGCTCGGCAAGCCGTTCGGGACGCTGGAGGCCGGCGAGTTCGCCACCGGCCGCCGCGAGCTGGCGCGCCTCGCCTTCGAGGCGTTCGACGAGCTGCGCACGCGGTTCGACGTCGTGGTGTGCGAGGGCGCGGGCAGCCCGGCCGAGATCAACCTGCGCCAGGGCGACTACGTGAACCTGGGGCTGGCCCGGCGGTTCGGGCTGCCGGTGGTGGTCGTCGGCGACATCGACCGCGGTGGCATGCTGGCCGCGATGTACGGGACGGTCGCGCTGCTGGAACCCGAGGACCAGGCGCTGCTCGCGGGCTGGGTGGTGAACAAGTTCCGCGGCGACGAGGCGCTGCTGCGGCCGGGTCTGGACCGCATCGCGGAGCTGACGCACCGGCCGGTGCTGGGGGTGCTGCCGTGGCTGGACGGGGTGTGGATCGATTCCGAGGACGCGCTCGCCGTCGCGGGCTGGCGGCACGAACAGCAGGCCACGGGCGGGCTGCGGGTCGCGGTCGTGCGGTTCCCGCGCGCCTCGAACGCGACCGATGTGGACGCCCTCGCCGCCGAACCGGGCGTGACGGTCACGCTGACCGCGGACCCCGACACGGTGCGCGCCGCGGACCTGGTCGTGCTGCCCGGCACCCGCGCCACGGTGAGTGATCTGCGGTGGCTGCGGGAGCGCGACCTGGAGCCCGCGCTCGCCGCGCGTGCCGCCGCCGGGCAGCCGGTGCTGGGGATCTGCGGCGGCTACCAGATGCTCGCGGAAACCATTGTGGACGACGTCGAGTCCGGCGCCGGGACCGTGCCCGGGCTCGGTCTGCTGCCGACGCGGGTGTCGTTCAGCGCGGAGAAGGTGCTCGGGCGGCCGGTCGCGCGGTGGCGCGGGCACGAGGTGGCGGCCTACGAGATCCACCACGGCAGCGCGACGGCGACCGGGGACGGCGCCGAGCCGTTCCTGGACGGCTGGCGGCGCGGGTCGGTGTGGGGCACGACCTGGCACGGCACCCTGGACAACGACGGGTTCCGCCGGGCGTGGCTGGCGGAGGCGGCGGCGCAGGCCGGGGTGTCCTGGTCACCGGCGGCGGGGGCGCCCGGGTTCGCGGCCCTGCGCGAGTCGATGCTGGACCGGCTCGCCGACGCGGTCGAGCAGTGCCTGGACACCGGCGCCCTGCTGCGGTTGATCGAGCGGGGCGCGCCGGAGGGCCTGCCCCGCGTGGGCTGACCCCCGCGAGTCCCACGTTCCCGTCCGCGAGTTCCACGTTCCCGCGAGCGAGTCCCACGTTCCCGCGAGCGAGTTCTGCATTCCTGCTGGGGAGTTCCCCACCGGACCGCGCCCCGCCCCGCCGCTGAACGTGGAACTCGCGGGCCTGGGTGTGGAACTCGCGGGCCTGGGTGTGGGACTCGCGCCCTCAGACGAGCGTGACCCGCACGCCCTCCAGTTCGAAGGCCGACACCAGGTCCGGCTCCGCCGCCGAATCGGTGATCAGCAGGTCGATGTCGAGCGTCGGGCAGATGCGGGCGAACGCGTAGCCGCCGAGCTTCGAGCTGTCGGTGACCACCACGACCTTCTTGGCGCGGTGCGCGAGCAGCTTGACGATCGCCGCCTCGGCCTCGTGGTGGGCGTACGCGCCCCGTAGCGGATCGACCGCGTCCACCCCGAGGAACGCCAGGTCGAGGCTGACCTCCTCCAGCACCATCCCGGCCAGGTGCCCGGTCAGCTCGAACGACTGCGGCCGCGCCACCCCGCCCGTGCTGACCAGCCGGATGCTCTGCCGCACGGTCAGCTCGTACGCGATGTTCACCGCGTTGGTGACCACGGTGAGCGCCGGGGAACTGCCGCGGTCGTTGAATTCCGGCCGGGTCGCGATCGCGCGGCTCACCTCGGTCGTGGTGGTGCCGCCGTTGAACCCGATCACCATTCCGCGATCCACCAGACGGGCCGCGGCCTCGGCGATGCGGCGCTTTTCCACGGTGTGCTGGGCGGCGCGGTGCCTGCCGGGGAGGTCGTAGGCGACATTACCGGCGAGGGCGCCACCGCGCGTTCTCGTGAGCAATTGGCGGCCTGCCAAATGATCGAGATCGCGGCGGACCGTCGCGGGGGAGACGCTCAGCTTCTCCGCCGCCTGATCCACCTCGACCCGGCCCTGCTGGCCGATCATTTCGAGCAGCGTGTTCAACCGCTCATGCCTGTCCACGCATCAGTCATACCCGCTCGCGCGCGCATTGTGAACACTGATCATGAGACCGGCCCGCCGGGCGGCGCACCCGGCGGGCTGTCGGAATTTTCCTCACAGGCTCCGCAGGAACGCCAGCGACGGCATGAAGAAGTATTCGCCGCCCTTCATGGTGACCGCCTGCGGAATGGGATCGGCGGCCTCGGCCACGTTGTTGTGGCCCCATTCCGGCGGGTATTTCTGCGGTTCCCGAATGCCCTGTCCGATGACCGGATCCAGGCCCGGCTGGGAACCGTCCGGCGGGAACGGGAAGGCGGGGTTGTTCGCCCAGATCTGCTGCGTGAACTCGAACTGGTTGCCCAGGCTCGAGTTGAAGGCCATGAACAGCAGGCCGACGTCCTTGGCCGGGCGCAGCCGCGGCGGCAGGTCGGCGTTCGGGTCGTCGTGGCGGCGGCCGTAGGTCTGGCCGCGGCGGGCCATCAGGTGCTTGCGCTCCTCCTCCGGTGCCTCCGCCCCGCCGGACCCACGCGGGTTGGTCTTGCGGATGTGCGCGTGGAACGGGCACTTCTGGCCCAGCTTGTCGCTGTCGTAGCTGAAGTCGTTGCCCACCGGGTGGTGCGAGCCGGGCGCGCTCTGCCCGGTCAGCGGGGTGCCGTCCTCGAACCGGCCGACCAGCATCGCGCCGGCCCGCTCCCGGTCCTCGCCACGCAGCCCGAGGTCGTGCGCCAGGTCGCGCTCGGCCTCCTTGAACAGCCGGACGTTCTGCTCCAGCTTGCGGAACACGAAGTAGCTTCCGAAGTGGACGGTGGGGTCCGGCGCGGCCGGGTCGGGCACGAGGATCTGCTCCAGCGGCGCCGACGGGTCCCACTCGCTGACGCCGTCGGTGGTGTCCCGCTCGGCGTCGATGTCCTCGGTGAGGAACAGCGGCTGGCTGCGCCCGTCGACGTAGCCGAAGTGCTCGATGCCGTCGCCGTTGGCGTTGGCCATCCCGAGGCCGGACTCCTCGCCGAGGATCGTGACCGACGCCGGGCGCAGCGCCTCGACCTGACGGCGCAGGGTGCGGACCGGTCCGGCGGTGGCGTCGCCGATGAGGACCACGGCGTCGATCGTCTGCTGGTAGTGGCCTTCCCACTCGGTGACGGCCGGGTCGGCGAGCTTCTCGACGGCGGCCTTCGCGCCCGCGGTGAACGACGGATCGGCCGGCGCGGTGACGCCGAGCGTGGCGTAGCCGTGCGCGGACAGGCCGACGCCCAGATAAGGCGTGCCGGCGGCCTTGGTGCGCTTGTGCGCCTCGACTTCCTCCAGGTGCGCCTTGGCGGACTTCATCAGCCCGCTCAGGCCCCGCAGGAAGGTACGTGCTTCGGCGGCGTCGCCGAAGCCGAGGAACAGCACGGTGAGGCGGTCCCGGACGTGCGCCTTCAGGATGTTCGGCTGCAGCTCGGCCAGCATGGCGGCCGCTTCGCCGCTGGCCGACTTCCAGGACAGCGTGGTGGACAGGTCGACAGGCATGAACGCCCCCTCGTGGATTGACCCCAGTCACGGTGGCGGCGCCGCGAGGCCCCTGATCGTGTGCGGCGCCGTCACCTGCTCCTAAGTCGCCGCGGAGGGCGGTCAAGTACGAAATGGGCGTGTTTTCACTCGATCGGATTAGCGGGGGGCCGCTACGCGGGTGTCTACTGCACCGGCTTCGCTTCGCAACGCCCGGATTGGTAGCCCTCCCGAACCCGATCTTTCAGTGTTCGGTTGCCGAGAAGTCGCGTCAAGGCGGGAAAGCGTGCCTTGACCCCGCTGCTCGGCAACCGATGTGGGCTGGGGATCGGGTGCGGGAGGGGGAGTGGTTCGGGGGGTTGTTGCTGTGCGCTGCCGGGTGGCGGTTGGTGTTGTGTGGCGAAGAATTGGGTGCGGGGTGGGCCGCCGCGGCTCCGTTGCCGCGGCGGTCACCCCTGGTCCTAGGCGATCGGCCGGTCCGTGGGTGCGATCGGGGCCGGGAGGACGTTCCGGCCGGTCAGGTAGGCGTCCACCCCGGCCGCGGCGGAGCGGCCCTCCGCGATCGCCCACACGATCAGTGACTGGCCGCGGCCCATGTCGCCCGCCACGAACACGTTGTCGACGCTCGTCCGGAAATCCGAGTCCCGCGCGACGTTGCCGCGCGCGTCCAGCTCGACGCCGAGCTGCTCGATCAGGCCTTCACGCTGGGGGCCGACGAAACCCATCGCCAGCAGCACCAGCTGCGCGGGCAGCTCCCGCTCGGTGCCCTCGACCTCGACGAACTTCCCGCCCTCGTTGCGGACCTCGACCAAGCGCAGCGCGCGCAGATTCCCCTGCTCATCGGCGAGGAACTCCTGCGTGCTCACCGAGTACAGCCGCTCGCCGCCCTCTTCGTGCGCCGACGACACCCGGTAGATCATCGGGTACATCGGCCACGGGTGGGCCTCCGACCGGGTCTCCGGCGGGCGGGGCATGATCTCCAGCTGCGTCACCGACAGCGCGCCCTGCCGGTGGGCGGTCCCGACGCAGTCCGCGCCGGTGTCGCCGCCACCGATCACCACGACGTGCTTGCCCTCGGCCGTGATCGGCGACGACTCCAGCTCGCCCGACGCGACCCGGTTCGCCAGCGGCAGGTACTCCATCGCCTGGTACACGCCGGTCGTCTCGCGACCGGTCACCGGCAGGTCCCGCCACGCGGTCGCGCCACCGGCCAGCACCACGGCGTCGTAGTCCGACTTCAGCTGCTCGGCGGTGATGTCGACCCCGACGTTCACCCCGGTGCGGAACTCGGTGCCCTCGGCCCGCATCTGCTCCAGGCGCCGGTCCAGCCGCCGCTTCTCCATCTTGAACTCGGGGATGCCGTACCGCAGCAGCCCGCCGATCGCGTCCGCCCGCTCGAACACGACCACGTCGTGCCCGGCGCGGGTCAGCTGCTGCGCCGCCGCCAGGCCCGAGGGACCGGAACCCACCACGGCGACCTTCTTGCCGGTGCGCGTCTTCGGGACCTCGGGCGTGATCCAGCCCTCCTCCCAGGCGCGGTCCACGATGGAGATCTCGACCCGCTTGATCGTCACCGGGTCGTTGTTGATCCCCAGCACGCACGCGGTCTCGCACGGCGCCGGGCACAGCGTCCCGGTGAACTCCGGGAAGTTGTTCGTGGCGTGCAGCCGCTCGATCGCGTCCCGCCAGTCGTCGCTCCAGACCAGCGTGTTCCACTCCGGGATCAGGTTGCCCAGCGGGCAGCCCTGGTGGCAGAACGGGATGCCGCAGTCCATGCAGCGCCCGGCCTGCTGCTCCAGCTTGTTCGACGCGAAGTCCTCGTACACCTCGCGCCAGTCGAGCAGCCGCAGCGGCACCGGCCGGGTCTTCGGCGTCTCGCGCGGCGTCGTCAGAAAACCCTTCGGGTCAGCCATGTGCGGCCTCCATGATGGCTTCGTTCACGTCCCGGCCGTCGCGCTCGGCTTCCGCCCGCGCGGCCAGGACCCGCTTGTAGTCCTTGGGCATGACCTTGCCGAACCGCCCGATCGTGGTCTCCCAGTCGGCCAGCAGCGCCCGCGCCACCGGCGACTCGGTCTCCACGAAGTGCGCCTCGACCGCGTCCCGCAGGAACTCGACGTCCTCGTCGTCCAGCGGGTCGACGTCGACCATCTCCGGGTTCACCCGCAGCGGCGACAGGTCCAGCACGTAGGCGATCCCGCCGGACATGCCGGCGGCGAAGTTGCGCCCGGTCGGCCCGAGCACGACCACGCGACCACCGGTCATGTACTCGCAGCCGTGGTCACCGACGCCCTCGACGACGGCCAGCGCGCCGGAGTTCCGCACGCAGAACCGCTCGCCGACCTTGCCGCGCAGGAAGATCTGCCCGCCGGTGGCGCCGTAGCCGATCACGTTGCCGGCGATGATGTTCTGCTCGGACGCGAGCCTGGCCTCCTTCGGCGGGCGCACGATGATGCGGCCACCGGACAGGCCCTTGCCGACGTAGTCGTTGGCGTCGCCGAACAGCCGCAGCGTGATCCCCTTCGGGATGAACGCGCCGAACGACTGCCCGGCGGTGCCGGTGAAGGTCACGTCGATCGTGTCGTCCGGCAGGCCCTCGCCGCCCCAGCGCTTGGTCAGCTCCGATCCGAGCATGGTGCCCACGGTCCGGTTGACGTTGCGCACCGGCAGCTCCAGCCGCACCTTGTCGCCGGAGCTGAGCGCGCCCTCGGCGAGCTGGATCAGCGTGTTGTCCAGCGCCTTCTCCAGGCCGTGGTCCTGCTTGACGACCTGGTGCCGCGCGGCCCGCGGCTCCAGCTCGGGCACGTGGAAGATCGGCGACAGGTCCAGCCCGCGCGCCTTCCAGTGGTCCACGGCCGGGCGGGTGTCGAGCACCTCGGCGTGCCCGACGGCCTCCTCGATCGACCGGAAGCCCAGCCGCGCCAGGTACTCGCGCACCTCCTGGGCGATGAACTCGAAGAAGTTCACCACGTACTCGGCCTTGCCGTTGAACTTCTCACGCAGCTTCGGGTTCTGCGTCGCCACGCCGACCGGGCAGGTGTCCAGGTGACAAACCCGCATCATGATGCAGCCGGACACCACCAGCGGCGCGGTCGCGAACCCGAACTCCTCGGCGCCCAGCAGCGCGGCGATCACCACGTCGCGGCCGGTCTTGAGCTGGCCGTCGGTCTGCACCACGATCCGGTCGCGCAGCCGGTTGGCCAGCAGCGTCTGCTGCGTCTCGGCCAGGCCCAGCTCCCACGGGCCACCGGCGTGCTTGATCGAGGACAGCGGCGAGGCGCCGGTGCCGCCGTCGTGACCGGAGATCAGCACGACGTCCGCGTGGGCCTTGGACACACCCGCCGCGACCGTGCCCACACCGACCTCGGACACCAGCTTCACGTGGATGCGGGCGGCCGGGTTGGCGTTCTTCAGGTCGTGGATCAGCTGCGCCAGGTCCTCGATCGAGTAGATGTCGTGGTGCGGCGGCGGGGAAATCAGGCCCACACCCGGCGTGGAGTGCCGGGTCTTGGCGATCCACGGGTACACCTTCGCGCCGGGCAGCTGGCCGCCCTCACCGGGCTTGGCGCCCTGCGCCATCTTGATCTGGATGTCGTCGGCGTTGACCAGGTACTCGCTGGTGACGCCGAACCGGCCGCTGGCGACCTGCTTCACGGCGCTGCGCCGCTCCGGGTCGTACAGCCGCTCCGGGTCCTCGCCGCCCTCACCGGTGTTGGACTTGCCGCCCAGCCGGTTCATCGCGATCGCCAGCGTCTCGTGCATCTCCTGCGAGATCGAGCCGTAGGAGATGGCGCCGGTGGCGAACCGCTTGACGATCTCGGAGACCGGCTCGACCTCCTCGATCGGCACCGGCGGCCGCACGCCCTCCTTCAGCTCGAACAGGCCGCGCAGCGTGAACAGCTTCTTCGACTGCTCGTCGACGGCGTTCGTGTACTCCTTGAACACCTCGTACCGGCCGGTGCGGGTGGAGTGCTGCAGCTTGAAGACCGTGTGCGGGTTGAACAGGTGCGGCTCGCCCTCGCGCCGCCACTGGTAGTCCGAGCCGATCTCCAGCTCGCGGTGGTTCGGGCGGAACCCGTCGCGCGGGAACGCGCGGGCGTGCCGCTGCCGGACCTCCTCGTGCAGGACGTCGAACCCGACACCGCCCAGCCGCGAGGTGGTGCCGGTGAAGCAGGTGTCGATGACCTCCTGCGACAGGCCGAGCGCCTCGAAGATCTGCGCGCCGGTGTAGGAGGCCACAGTGGACACTCCCATCTTCGACATGGTCTTGCGGACGCCCTTGCCCAGCGCCTTGATCAGGTTCCGGGTCGCCTGCTGCGCGGTGACGCCCGGGATCTTGCCGTCCCGGGCCAGCTCCTCGACCGTGGCCATCGCCAGGTACGGGTTGACCGCGGCGGCGCCGTAGCCCAGCAGCAGCGCGATGTGGTGCACCTCGCGGGCGTCGGCGGTCTCGGCGATGATCCCGACCTGCGTGCGGGTCTTCTGCCGCACCAGGTGGTGGTGCACCGCGCCGGTGAGCAGCAGCGACGGGATGGCCGCGTGGTCGGCGTCGACCCCGCGGTCGGACAGCACGATCAGCCGCGCGCCCTCGGAGATCGCGTTGGACACCTCGGTCCGGATCTCCTCCAGCCGAGCCAGCAGCGCGTCGCCGCCGCCGTGCACGTCGTAGAGGCCGTGGATGGTGACGGCGGTGAACTCCGGCAGGTCGCCGTCGTCGTTGATGTGCACCAGCTTGGCGAGCTCGTCGTTGTCCAGCACCGGGAACGGCAGGACGACGCGGCGGCACGATTCGCCGGTGGCCTCCAGCAGGTTCGGCTGCGCGCCGAGCTGGGTGCCCAGCGAGGTCACCAGCTCCTCGCGGATCGCGTCCAGCGGCGGGTTGGTGACCTGGGCGAACAGCTGGATGAAGTAGTCGAAGATCGGCCGCGGGCCGGACGACAGCGGCGCCAGCGGCGAGTCGTTGCCCATCGAGCCGATCGGCTCGGCGCCGGATTTCGCCATCGGCGACAGCAGCGTGTCCAGCTCTTCCTCGGTGTAGCCGAAGGCCTGCTGACGGCGCACCAGCGACGCGTGGGTGGGCACCTCGCGCTCGCGCTCGGGCAGTTCTTCCAGGCGCACCAGGCCCTGGTCGACCCAGTCGCCGTAGGGGTGCTCGGCGGCCAGCTGCCCCTTGATCTCCTCGTCGTCGATGATCCGGCCCTGCGCCGTGTCGACGAGGAACATGCGGCCCGGCTCCAGCCGGCCCTTCTGCACGATCGTCGACTGGTCCAGCTCCAGCACGCCGACCTCGCTGGCGAGCACGACCAGGCCGTCCTCGGTGACCCAGTAGCGCGCCGGGCGCAGGCCGTTGCGGTCCAGCACGGCGCCGATCTGGGTGCCGTCGGTGAACGACACCAGCGCCGGGCCGTCCCACGGCTCCATCAGGGTGGAGTGGAACTCGTAGAAGGCGCGGCGCGCCTGGTCCATCTCCTCGTGGTTCTCCCACGCCTCCGGGATCATCATGAGGACCGCGTGCGGCAGGCTGCGGCCGCCCAGGTGCAGCAGCTCCAGGACCTCGTCGAAGCTGGCCGAGTCGCTCGCGCCACGGGTGATGATCGGGTAGATCCGCTTGAGGTCGCCCGGGATCAGGTCGGTGGACAGCATCGACTCGCGCGCGTCCATCCAGTTCCGGTTGCCGCGCAGCGTGTTGATCTCGCCGTTGTGCGCCACGTACCGGTACGGGTGGGCCAGCGGCCAGGACGGGAACGTGTTGGTGGAGAAGCGGGAGTGCACCAGGCCGATCGCGCTCGTCACGCGCTCGTCGGTCAGGTCCGGGAAGAACCGCGGCACCTGCGGTTCGGTGAGCATTCCCTTGTAGACGATGGTGCGGGCGGACAGGCTCGGGAAGTACACGTCCTCGTCGGCCAGCAGGTGCTCGGCGCGCTTGCGCACGCAGAACGCGGCGCGCTCCAGGTCCAGCCCGGTGCGCACACCTTCGCGCGAGGCGAGGAACAGCTGTGCGAAGTGCGGCATGGTCGAGGCCGCGGTCGGCCCGACGTGCTCGGTGTCCACCGGAACCTCGCGCCAGCCCAGGACCCGCAGGCCCTCCTCGGCGACCAGACCCTCGATGGCGCTCATCGCGCGGCCGCGGGCGGTTTCGTCGACCGGCAGGAACGCGGTGCCCACGGCGTAGTGGCCGGCCTCGGGCAGGTCGAAGCCGACGACCTCGCGGAAGAACGCGTCCGGGACCTGGATCAGGATGCCCGCGCCGTCACCGGTCTCGGGTTCGGCTCCTCTGGCGCCACGGTGTTCGAGGTTGCGCAGGGCAGTCAGGGCCTTGGACACGATGTCGTGGCTGCGTCGGCCGGACATATCGGCGACGAACGCGACACCGCAGGCATCGTGCTCGTATTGCGCGTCGTACAAGCCTTCCGGCTTGCGAACACTGTGGCGGGTCACGGCTGGCCGTCTCCTCACACGTGGGCGCGGCGCGGGCTGCTGTTAACACAGCAGCCCTCCTGCGCGATGGTCAGTCGAGAGCAGAAGTACGAGTCGCCTGAACGAGGGCAGAACTCGGTACACCGGCCACACGTCGTCGGGTGGCCGCCGGTCGGCACGTCTTCGGGCCGCTGGCGCGCGTCAGCGAGGTTCCCGGGTCGTGGTGGGCGGGTTCCCGCGGCGCGCCAGTTACCCCCGGGTTCGCCGGGTCTTATGACAGTAGTGTGAATTCGCCGTTATCGACATACGTCGACCGGACCTCGTGGCATATGCCATACGGCCGTTGACGCGACAGCCCCCGGTGTGGAAGTACCGTTGCACCAGCGTTGACCTGCGGAAAAGTGCGCGCGTGATCACTTCACCGGTTCGGGTGGATGTCCGATCAAGTAATCAAGGTGTTACGGACGCGGTGCGGCCGGAGGCCGGGATACTCGGGATGTGGAGGGTCTGGTGCTGCGTTTCCTCGGCCACTCGACGGTCCGGATGGAGATCGCTGGCCGGGTCGTGCTGACCGATCCCGTGCTGACGCGCACGGTGGGCGGTTTGGTCCGGGTCGCGCCGCCGCTGGATCCCGCCGCGTACGCCGACGTCGATCTGGTGCTGATCTCCCACCTCCACGGGGACCACCTGCACGTGCCGTCGCTGCGGTTGCTGGGGCGGCACGTGCCGGTGGTGGTGCCGCGCGGCGCGGGCGGCTGGTTGCGGCGGCGGGGCTTCGCCGAGGTCGCGGAACTGGACATCGGGGAGCGGTTGTCGCTGGGTGATCTGCGGGTGACGGCGGTGCGGGCGGAGCATTCGGGGCACCGCTGGGGGCCGCGGTTCACGCACGGCCCGCAGGCGCGGGCGAGTGGTCATGTGGTGGAGGCGCCGGGGGTGCGGGTGTACGTGGCCGGGGACACGGACCTGCACGACGGGATGGCCGAGCTGGCCCCTGTGGATGTTGCGTTGCTGCCGGTGTGGGGCTGGGGGCCGAACCTCGGGCCGGGCCACCTGGACCCGGCGCGAGCGGCGGAGGCGGTCGCCCGGGTCCGGCCCCGCGTGGCGGTGCCGGTGCATTGGGGCACGCTGGCGGTGCCGGGCGTGGCGCGAACACCCCGGATGCGGCGCCTGCTGGTGGACCCCCCGAGAACCTTCGCGGCGACGGTGGCGGAACGGGGTTTGGAGACCGTGGTGGCGGTGACGGAGCCCGGAGAGAGGGTGAAACCGCACGAGGTGCCCCGGTGAGGCCGCTGACTGGCCCGGCTGCTGCTGGGGCTTCGGGCGCTGCCGGCGGTGCCTGGGCTGCTGCCGGGGGCTTCGGCGCTGCGCCGACACGCTCCGCCCGCTGAGCCGACACGCTCCGCCCGCTGAGCCGAGCGCGGCGGCTGCCCCGCCCCTGGGCACCGCCCGCCGCCCGGGGGCCGCTCGAGCCCAAAAACATCGCCGGACCGGGTGAAAAATCCGTGGCCTGTGACGTTTTGCCGCGAGGCTGATCGGCGTGCCCCGGCGGCACCTCCTGGCACCGCGTGATGGGGTGGCCCCGTGAACTGGACCGACCTCTCCAGCGTCGGCTACCCGACCCTCTTCCTCGGCGTCCTGATCGGCTCGATCGTGCCCATCGTTCCCACCGGGGCCGTCGTCGGGGGAGCGGCCGCCATCGCCATGACGACCGGGCACCTCTCGCTTCCGCTGGTGCTTCTGCTGTCCACCGCCGGGGCGATGATCGGCGATGTCGTCACCTTCGCGGTCGCCCGGCTGGGCAGCGACGCGGCGGTCCGGTGGCTGGCGCGCGGGCAGAAGCCGGAACGGCTCGTCGCCGCGCGGGAGCGGTTCGCGCGGCAGGGGTGGCAGCTGGTGATCGTCGGGCGGCTGCTGCCTGCCGGGCGCATCCCGGTGCTGCTGGCCGCCGGCGCGGTCGGCTACCCGTGGCGCCGGCTGGTGCCGGCGACGGCGGTCGCGTGCGTGTTGTGGGCCGTCGCGTACGCGCTGCTCGGCGTGGTCAGCGGCGGCCTGTTCGACTCGCCGCTGGTCGCGACCCTGCTGGCCGCCGTGCTCGTGCTGCTGGTGACTGGTGTGATCAACCTGGTGGCCAAGCGCCGCAGGGAAAGGGCGAGGGTGGGATGACAACCGCTGAAGGAGGCCGGCTTCTCCGGCGTGGACGGTCGCTCGCGCGGTTCGCCCTCGTGTGGCTGACCACGTCGCTCGCGCTGGTCGGCATGGACGACCTGCTCGACGGCTTCGCGATGCCGGACTGGTGGCAGCCACTGGTGTGCGGCCTGCTGCTGAGCCTGCTGACCGCCGTCGTGTGGCCGCAGGTGCTGCGGGTGGCCCTGCCGCTGGCGCTGTTCACGCTCGGCATCGGCAGCTTCCTGTTGCTCGGCGCGGGCGCGGTCGCCGCGTTCGCCGTGGTGCCCGGCGTGGAGGTCACCGGGCTGCGCACCGGGTTCCTCGTCGTGGTCGGGGTGTCCGCGGTGAGCGGTGTCGTGTCCAGCGTGCTCGCCCTCGACGAGGACGAGGTGTTCTTCCGCCGGGCCCGCCGCCGCTCGCGCCGCTGCCCGGAGCTCGCGGCCGACGTCCCGGCCGGGCTGATCTTCCTGCAGGTCGACGGGCTCGGCTACGACGTCGTCCGCCGCGCGGTCCGGGACGGCGACATGCCGACGCTGGCCCGCTGGCTCGCCGAGGACAGCCACGCGCTGGTGCGCTGGCAGACCGACTGGAGCTCCCAGACCGGCGCGAGCGTGTGCGGCATCCTGCACGGCTCCAACCACGACATCCTCGGGTTCCGCTGGTACGAAAAGGACCGCGACCACGTGATGGCCTGCGCCCACCCGCGCGACGCGGCCGAAATCGAGCGTCGGCACTCCGACGGCCGCGGCCTGCTCGCGGTCGACGGCGCCGGCCACGGCAACCTGTTCACCGGCGACGCCCCGCACGTCAGCCTCACCATGAGCGCGGTGTCGGTGCTGCTGCCCAAGGGCCTGCGCCGCCGCCGCGAGGACCGCGTCGGCACGGGCTACTACGCCTACTTCGCCAACCCCGTCAACGCGCTGCGCACCCTGGGTTCCGCACTGGCCGACATCATCCGCGAGGTCTCGGCCTCGGCACGACAGCGGCGGGCGGGCGTGGTGCCGCGGGTGCCGCGCGGCGGGATCTACCCGATCGCCCGGACCGGCACCACGGTCATCTCACGCGACGTCGTGGTGTCCGCGGTGCTGGAGGACATGCTCAACGGCCGGCCCGTGGTGTACGCGGACTTCCTCGGCTACGACGAGGTCGCCCACCACTCCGGCATCGAACGGTTCGACACGCTCGCCGTGCTGCGCGCGATCGACCAGCAGATCGGGCGGCTGCACCGGGCGTCGCGGCTCGGGCCCCGGCCCTACCACCTGGTGGTGCTGTCGGATCACGGGCAGACGCAGGGGTGGGCGTTCGCGCACCGGTTCGGCGAGTCGCTGGAGGACCTGGTCGGACGGCTGTGCGGCGGGCCGGCGCCGGAGCCGGTCGCCGGTGGTCCGGTGGCGACGCGGCTGCGGGAGCGGGTGACCGGCGCGCGGCGGATCGAGCACCGGCCCAAGGAGGACGCGCGGCACGAGGTCATGCGGGTGGCGCCCGGGGTGGTCGTGGTGGTGTCCGGGCACGTCGGGATGGTGTCGTTCACCGAGCACGAGGGCCGGGTTTCGCTGGAGACGATCGAGCGCGAGTACCCGGAGTTGCTGCCCGCGCTGGTGGATCACCCCGGGGTCGGGTTCATGCTGGTGCGCAGTGACGAGCACGGGCCGGTGGTGCTGGGCCGCGATGGTGTGCACCGGCTGGCTTCCGGGGAGGTGCTCGGCGAGGATCCGCTGGCGCTGTACGGGAAGCACGCTCCGGACCTGATCCGGCGGGTGGACACCTTCCCGCACTGCGCCGACATCATGATCAACAGCCGGTGGGATCCCGAGACCGGGGAGGCCTCGCCGTTCGAGGTGCACGTGGGGTCGCACGGCGGGCTCGGCGGGGAGCAGGAGCGCGGGTTCCTGATCCATCCCAAGGAGTTCGAGCCGCCGGGCGAGCTGGTGGGGGCCGAATCGCTGCACCGGTTGTTCCGGCTGTGGCTGACGAAGCTGGGCCACCCGGAGCCGGAGTGAGTCAGCCCGCGAGCGTCACCGAACCCAGGCTCGTGAAGTGCGCCGCGATTCGTGAACCGGGGGAGATCGGCACCGCGTCGGTGAGGCCGCCGGTCAGCACGACCCACCCGGCCTCCAG
Source organism: Amycolatopsis thermalba (assembly GCF_023376025.1). Classification (NCBI taxonomy): domain Bacteria; kingdom Bacillati; phylum Actinomycetota; class Actinomycetes; order Pseudonocardiales; family Pseudonocardiaceae; genus Amycolatopsis; species Amycolatopsis thermalba. Next base: position 6,220,794 of record NZ_CP091196.1, on the reverse strand, counting down.
CGCCAGCCCGCGCTCCGCCAGCGAGTTCGCCGCCAGCGCGAGTGCCTCGCCGGGGTGGCCGAGTACCGCGGCTCCCGTCGCGCTGTCCACGATCGCTCCGTCGACCTCCAGCAGGCACCCCTCCAGGGACAGATCGAGCCCGGCGGGCGCGACCCCGACCGGCCCGGCCCGGAACACGCTCGACGACGCGTTGTCGGCGATCGTGTCGGCGGCGGCGAACCGGAAGTCCTCGTACCGCGAGTCGATGACCTCGATCCCGCCGTAGACGCGGTCCACCGCCTCCATCGCGGTCGCCGCCGTGACACCGGGGCCCGCCAAGCGGGAGCCCAGCACGAACACGATCTCCGGCTCGGCGCGCGGGTGGATCAGCTTCGGCAGCGGGTCCGCGGCGGGCAACACCATCGCGTCGGTCAGCCACGCCATCACCGGGCGGTCCACGCCCATGCGTTCCTGCTTCGCCTTCGACGTCAGCCCGAGCTTGAGCCCGATCAGCTTCTCGCCCCGGGCCAGCCGCAACCGCAACGCCTCGTCCTGCACGGCGTACGCGGTGCGCACATCCAGGCCGGGCCACTCCTCGGTGAGCGGGCCGCGTGCGGTTCCCGCGTCCTCCGCGGCCAGCAGCACCCGCGCCGCCTCCGCGATGCTCCACTCGGTCACGCGTCCTCCTCCGGCCCGAACACGGCCGTCACACTGCCCAGCCCCGCCACCGTCGACACCACCGTCTCGCCCGGGCGCACCGGGATCGCCCGCGTCATCGACCCGGGCAGCACCACGTGCCCCGGCTCCAGGTCGATGCCCAGCGGGCCGACCGTGTTCGCCAGCCACACCAGCGCGTTCAGCGGCGACCCGAGCACGGCGCCGCCCGCCCCGGTCGCCACCAGCTCACCGCCCGCGTGCAGGGTGCAGCCGGCCAGGCGCAGGTCCACGGTGGACAGTGCGGTCGGCCTGCTACCCAGCACCACGCCGCCGGAGGAGGCGTTGTCGGCGATGGTGTCGACGATCGAGATGCGCCAGTCCTCGATGCGGGAGTCCACGATCTCCAGTGCCGGAACCACGAAGTCGACGGCGCGCACGGCGTCGGCGACGGTCACGCCCGGCCCGGACAGCTTCCGCCCGAGCACGAACGCGATCTCCGGCTCGATCCGCGGCTGCAGGAAGCGCGCGACGGGGATCGGCTGGTGCTCCAGGTGGAACATGCCGCCGGTGAGGTGCCCGTAGTCGGGCTGGTCGACGCCCATCTGACGCTGCATCGCGGCCGAGGCCAGGCCCACCTTGTGGCCCTTGACCTCCTCGCCGCCCTCGGTCCACACGCGCACCTGGTCGAGCTGGATCCGGTAGGCATCCTCGACGGTGGCGCCCGGGTAGGTCTCGATCAGGGGCGCGATGGGCTTGCCCGCCGCGTAGGCCTGCAGCAGGAGGTCGGCCGCCTCCCGCACCGCTGTGGCATCCATGGTCGAAACTCTCGTGCGCGCCCGCGGGGATCGCAAGAAGAACGTCCCGCTGGGCGGCACACGGTCGGGCGGGCCCCGGTGGTGCGCCGCGCTGCGAGCTATCCGCGCCTCAGACCGCCACGTGCTGGTCCGCCGCCACGATCTCCGCTGCCGTGGGGGCCTGGTCCGGGTCCGTCAGCCACTGCAGCGCCACCCCGACGAGCAGCGAGTAGTAGTGCGCCCCCACGATCCGGACCCGCGCGGGATCCGCGTCCGGCGCCAGGCCGCCGAACGCCCGGGCCAGCGCGGTCCGCGCGGCCTGCTGGGCCTGCGCGTTCATCTCCCGGATGCGCTCGTCGTGCTGGAGGTAGGCCACCCCCTCGAAGTTGACGAACCACAGCTGCCGGTTCGCCTGGATCGACTCGATGATCCGGCCCCACCGCGCCTCGTTCGTGTCGCCCTCGCCGAGGGCTTCGAACAGCAGCTCGCCCCACTCGGTGTTCAGGTCGTGCAGCGCGCGCGTGAGCAGCCCGTCCTTCGACCCGAAGTGGTAGTTGATCGACGCCAGGTTCGCCCCCGACGCGGCTGCCAGGTCTCGCGCCGTCGTGCGCGCGTAGCCGACGCGCAACAGACAATCCCGCGCCGCCGTCAGCAGGTTCTCCCGGTGTCCCACGTCTGCTATCGTATCAGATAAACGTTCGTTTTAAACGTACGTTCAAACCATCGAAGGGGATTCACCATGGGCACACCTGCCGTGCGCATCAGGGGGCTGCGCTGCAGATTCGAGGGAGAGGCCGGACCGGTCGACGCGCTGCGCGGCGTCGACCTCGACGCCGCCAAGGGCTCGTTCCTGGCGATCATGGGCCCGTCCGGCTCGGGCAAGACGACGTTGCTGCACAACGCGGCCGGGCTGCGCACCCCGACCGCGGGCACCGTCGAGCTGGACGGCGTGAGCCTCGCCGGGCTGGACGAGACCCGGCTGGCGGAGCTGCGCCGCCGCCGCATCGGGTTCGTCTTCCAGGCGTTCAACCTGCTCCCGGCGCTCACCGCCCGCGAGAACGTGGAGCTGCCGCTGCGGCTGGACGGCCGCCGCACGGACCCGCGGCGCACCGACGCGCTGCTGGCGAGCGTGGGCCTGGCCAACCGCGGCGGTCACCGGCCGGACCAGCTCTCCGGCGGGCAGAAGCAGCGCGTCGCGGTGGCGCGGGCGCTGATCACCGACCCCGAGGTCGTCTTCGCCGACGAGCCCACCGGCGCGCTGGACATCCGCAGTGCGCGGGAGGTGCTCGGCCTGCTGCGCGGCCTCGCCGACCGCGGCCAGACGATCATCATGGTCACCCACGACCCGGTCGCCGCGTCGTTCTCCGACCGGGTGCTGTTCCTGGCCGACGGCCTGATCGTCGACCGCCTCGACCGCCCGTCCGCGGCGGCGGTCGCGAGCCGCATGGCGACGCTGGTCGAGTCGGCCGAGCGCGCCGCGATGGGGGTGAGCTGACGTGGTGGGCCTGGCGCTGCGGCTGTTCCGCCACCACCGCGGCGCGGCGGTCGCGACCGGCCTGATCGCGGTGATCGGGATGGCGCTGGTCACCGCGATGACGGCACTGCTCGCGACCGGGCTCGCGGACACCACGACCGTGGCCGACCGGTCGTTCCTGACCCAGTTCCCGCTGATCATGGGTGGCTGGGTGGTGGCGATCGTGGTGTTCGCGACGGTCTCCACCGTCACCGTGACCCTCGCCGGCCGGGCGGGCGAGATCGGCGGGCTGCGCCTGATCGGGGCGACGCCGAAGCAGATCCGGGTCATGGTCTCGGCCGAGACGTTCGCCGTCGCCACCGTGGCGTTGCTGCCCGGCCTGGGCGCCGGCTACCTGCTGGGCTGGATCGTGCTGGCCGCGGTCCGGTCGTCCGGCCTGACCGACCCGGCCTCGGCCTACTCGCCCGGTCTCGGGCTGCCGCTCGCCGGGGCCGTCGTCGTGCTCGTCGCGAGCGCGGCGGCGGCGTGGATCGGCAGCCGCGGGACGGCCGGGCGCAGCCCGGTCGGTGGCCCGCCGCCCGCGGTGGCGCGGCGGTCGGCCCGCCCGCGGCGGGTGGCCGCGGCCGTGCTGCTGGTGGCCGGGATCGGTTCCGCCTCGGCGGTTTTCGGCCTGCCGGCCGACAGCATCGCGACCACCGCGATGACCGGCCCGGCCACCGTGTTCGTCGCGATCGGACTGTCGATGCTGGCGCCGGAACTCGTGGGCGTGGGCAACCGCGTCCTGGCGGTCCTGTCCCCGCGCGGCGCGGCGGGGCACCTGGCGGCCATCAACCTCGCCGCGGCCCCGGAGCGGGTGCGGCCCGCGGTCACGTTCCTCACGCTGCTCGTCGGGGTTTCCGCGGGCACGCTCGCCATGCAGGGCATCGAGAACCGGCATTCCGCCGGGGGCGGCACCGCGCAGGTGCTGGCCTCGATCAACTACCTGGTGGTGGTCCTGATCGCGGTGTTCATGGCGATCGCGCTGACCAACAACCTGGTGGCCGCGCTCGGCCGCAGGCGCGAAGAGTTCTCGGCGATGTCGCTGATCGGTTCCACGGCCGGGCAGACCCGCGGCATGCTGCTGCGGGAGATCGGTCTCGCGACGGTCGTCAGCGTGGTGGCGGCGGTGGCCGGCGCGGTGGTGTGCGTCATCCCGTTCGCCGTCGTCAAGACCGGCAGCGCGGCGGCGGCGTTCGACGCCGGCCCGTACCTGCTCAGCGTGGTGTTCGGCGTGGTGATCGCGCTGGGCGCCACGGTCGCGGCCGGCGGCCGGGTGGTGCGCGCCGTGACCGTCCACTGAGCGTGGAACTCGCGTGCCTGAGCGTGGGACTCGCGTGCCTGAGCGTGGGACTCGCGCGACCGAGCGTGGGACTCGCGCTCAGCGCACGCGACCGCGGTTCGATCGTCGTTTCCAGGAGGGCGCCCCGGTCCGCGGACCGGGGCGCCCGTGCCTCACTTCTCGTGCGGAGCCTTGTAGTCCTTCGCGTCCGGGGCCTCGAACAGCGGCTTCACGTACTTGATGCCGCCCTCGACGCTCGCGTCCGGCTGGGCCACGTACACCTCGCGGGTCGGCGGCGCGCCGGGCTTGGAGAAGTCCAGCGCCGCGACCAGGTCACCGGTGTCGGCGGAGGTGGTCTGCTGCAGCGCGTTGAGGATGCCGTCCCGGGTCAGGTCCTTGTTGTCACACGCCTTCCGCAGCACCGCGCCCCACACCTCGGCCACCGCGTAGCCGTAGGGCACACCGGCGTTCGGTGGCTCCGGGAATCCCGCGGCCTTGTACTTGGCCAGCACATCCTTGGCCTTCGGCACGTCCGCGGCCACCGGCACGCTGCTCGCCACGACGTACAGCCGGTCGAGCGCGTTGGCCGCCGGGCTGTTCAGCAGCACCGGGTCGAACGTCGGGTTGTTGCCCAGCAGCGGCACGTTCAGCCCGAGCGCCTTGTTCGCCGCGGCCACCGAACCGGTCTGCGCCGGGGTGGTGGTCAGCATGATCGCCTTGACACCCTCACCACGCAGGCCGGTGACGATGTTGGTCAGGTCGTTGTCCGACGAGGTGATCTTGACCTCGCGCAGGTTCATGCCGTGCTTCTGCGCGTAGTACCGGGCGCCGCGCAGGCCGTTGATGCCGTACTCACCGTCGATGTAGATGTGGCCGACCGTGTCGCCGTCCTTGATCATGCCCTGTTCCTGCAGGTAGGACATGCCGTCGATCATCTCGACGTCGTAGGTCGTGCCGACGATCATCACGTACGGGTTGTCCAGCAGCTCCGAGGACCAGGACGCCGGCGTCGCGGTCGTCTTGTCGGCCTTGATGTTCTGCTTCAGCGCCGCCATGATCGGCGACCCGACGATCTGGACGAACCCGAGCACCTTCGGTTCCAGCTGCGGGTACAGGGTCTTGGCGGTGTCGGCCTTGTAGGCGTGGTCGACGATCTCCAGCTTGACCTGCCGCCCGCACACGCCGCCGGCCGCGTTGAAGTCGTTGACCCACAACTGGTTGCCGTGCGTGATGCCGATCGAGAGGTTCTTGAACGGGCCCGTCATGTCGGTCATGACACCCAGGGTGATCTCGTTGGCGGTGACGCCGAGATCGGTCTTGACGCCGGAGGCGTCCGAGCCGGACGATCCCTGATCGCCCGCCTTGGTGCCGCACGCGGCGATGGCCAGCATCGCCGCGAGGACCAGGGAAAGCCGTCGCTTCATCGGGACGTTCCTTCCTTCTTTCGTTCCCTGTGCAGGCCGCCGGTGATCCGGCGCCCGATCGCCGCGAGCCCGCCCGGCTCGAAGAGCACGACGAGGATGATCGCGGCGCCGTAGACGAAGGTGCTGACGAGGATCGGGGTGAACGCACCCTCGCCGCTCCCGGTGAAGATCCCCAGCTGCGTCGAGTAGAGCGAGAGCACCTGCGGCAGGCCGAACACGATGAGCGCGCCGACCAGCGCGCCTCCGATCGACCCGAGACCGCCGATGATGACCATCGCCAGGTAGGCGATGGAGACGTTGATGCCGTACGTGCCGAACTCGTTCTCGTCCGGCTTGAGGATGTCGAACCACAGCACGGTCATCACGCCGGCCAGCCCGGCGTAGGCCGAGGACACCGCGAACGCGCCCGCCTTCGCCCGTGCCACGTTGACGCCCATCGCCGCGGCGGAGGCCTCGTGGTCGCGCACCGCGCGCCAGGACCGGCCGACCCGGCTGTTGACCGCGCCGCGCGCCAGCGCGAACGCGATCACCGTCAGGGCCAGGTAGAGGTACCACATCTTCTCGGCCTGCCGGAACGGCACACCGAGGATCACCAGCCCGCCCGAGCTGTCGAAGGTGAACCCGAACAGCTCGAACGGCGCCGGGGTGCGCCCGGTGGAGGTGCCGCCGGTGAACCGTTCCGCCGACTGCCCGAGGAACAGCCCGAGGAACACCAGCGACAGCGACGCGACCCCGAGGTAGATGCCGCGCAGCCGCCCGGACACCGGCGCGAACGCCAGTCCCAGCAGGGCGGTGAACGCGACCGCGGCCAGCAGCGACAGCAGCGGGTCCACGCCGAACCCGATCACCCGCCCGTCCTCGGTGCCGCTCGCCAGCACCGTGTACGTGGTGCCGCCGGCGAGCAGGAAGAACGCGTGCGCCAGCGACAGCTGACCGGCCTGCCCGACCAGCATGGTCAGCCCGATCGCGCCGACCGCGCCGACCATCATCCACTGCCCCGCCTTGAGCCACTCCGCGCCGAGGTAGAGCGGCAGCACCAGCAGCACGGCCAGCAGCACCAGCCAGGCGAGCAGCCGCAGCCAGCGCAGCGGCTTCGCCGGGGCCTTCGCGGGCGCGTCGGTGACCGTGGCCCGCATCGCAAGCTCAGACACGGGTTATCTCCCTCGTTCCGAACAGCCCGGACGGCCGGACCACCAGCACCAGCAGCATCACCAGGAACACCGCGCTCTTGGAGAAGTCGAACGAGATGTACTCCGCGGACAGGGCCTCGACGAGCCCGACGACCAGCCCGCCGACGATCGCGCCCGCGGTCGAGTCGAGCCCGCCGAGGATCGCGGCGGGGAACGCGGCGAGCGCGATCGAGTGCGTGCCGCGGGACAGGCCCGCGCCGGAGAAGTCCTGGGTGGCCAGGAACAGCACGGCGACCCCGGCGAGCAGGCCGGCGACCAGCCACGCGGTCGTGGTCACCTGGCGGCTGCGGATGCCCATCAGCGCGGCCGCCTCCCGGTTCTCCGCCTGGGCGCGCATCGCGACACCCCAGTTGGAGAACTTGAACGCCAGGTAGAACGCGGTGATCAGCACCGCGGCCACCGCCATCGCCACCAGGTGCGTGCGGAACAGCGTGATGCCGGCGACCTGGATCGGTTTGGCGTCCCACGCCTCGCCGAGGAACGGCACGCCGACGCCGAGGCGCCGCACGATCTCCTCGGTCACGATCACGTCGATGCCGATGGTGAGCAGCGCCAGGCTGTTCGGATCGGCCAGCTTGGTGCGGGCCAGCAGCAGCCGCTCCACGACCAGGGCGAGCAGCCCGGCGCTGACGATCCCGACCAGCGACGCGCCGACCCAGCCCAGTGACTCGCGCGTGGCGACCACCAGGTAGCCGCCGAACAGCACCAGCGAGCCGTGCGCGAAGTTGATCACCTCGGTGGACTTGAAGATGATCACGAACCCCAGCGCGAGCAGCGCGTACACCGCGCCCTTGCCGAGGCCGTTCACCGCCAGTTGCAGGAACGTGTCCATCTACGCGGCCTCCGTTCCCAGGTAGGCCCGGATGACCTCCGGGTCGGACTGCACTTCGTGCGGCGGGCCGTCGGCGATGCGGCGGCCGAAGTCGAGCACGGTGACCCGGTCGGCGATGCCCATCACCAGGCCCATGTCGTGCTCGACCAGCAGGATCGAGATGCCCAGCTCGTCGCGCACGTCGTGGATCGTGGCCGCCAGGTCGGAGGTCTCCGCCGCGTTCATCCCGGCGGCGGGCTCGTCCAGCAGCAGCAGCACCGGTTCCACGGCGAGCGCGCGGGCGATGTCGACGCGCTTGACCTCGCCGTAGGGCAGCGCGGCCACCGGGGTGTGGAGCAGCCTGCCGATGCCGAGGAAGTCGCAGATCTCCTTGGCCCGCTCGGTGTGCTTGCGCTCGGCCCGCACGGTCCACGGCGCGCGCAGGGCGCACTCCAGGAACCCGCCGCGGGTGAGGGCGTGCCTGCCGAGCATCACGTTGTCCAGCACGGTCGAGCCGGGCGAGAGCGCCGCGTTCTGGAAGGCGCGGCCGATGCCGAGCTTCGCCATCTTGTGCGGGCGCATGCCGGTCAGCTCGGTGTCACCGAGCAGCACGCGGCCCTCGGTGGCGTGGTAGAGGCCGCTGATCACGTTGAAGCAGCTGGACTTCCCGGCGCCGTTGGGGCCGATGAGGGCGTGCAGCGAACCGGGCCGCACGGTGAAGGACACGTCGTCGAGGGCGGTCAGGCCGCCGAAGCGGAGCGTGAGGTGCTCGACGCGCAGTTCCGGGATCATCCGCCCCACCTCGACAGGGAGTGCTTGCGCGGGCCGGCCGCCTCCTGGACGGCGTGCGTCTCGGCGTGCCCGCCCAGGTACAGGCGCTGGACGTCCTCGCTGCGGGACAGCTCGTCGGACCCGCCGGCCAGCGCGACCCGGCCGACCTCGAGCACCACGGCGTGGTCGGCGACGTTGAGCGCCATCACCGCGTTCTGCTCGACCAGCACCACCGAGGTGCCCTGCGCGTGGATCTCCCGGATGATGCCGCTGATCTGCTCGACCACCTTGGGCGCGAGGCCGAGCGAGGGCTCGTCGAGCAGCAGCACGTGCGGTGCCGACATCAGCGCCCGGCCGATCGCGAGCATCTGCTGCTCGCCGCCGGAGAGCAGCCCGGCGCGCTGCCGGGCGCGCTCGGCCAGCACCGGGAACAGCTCGTGCACGCGTTTGCGGGCCTTGACCCGCTGCTCGGCCGAGGTCGAGATGCCGCCGGCGCGCAGGTTCTCGTCGACGGACATGCGGGTGAAGATCTGGCGGCCCTCCGGCACGCCGACCACGCCGAGCCGGACGATGGACGCCGGATCGAGCTTGTCGATCCGCGTCTCGCCGAGCCGGACCTCACCGCGCGTGACGACACCGCGGTGCAGTTTGAGCGTGCCGGAGATCGTCCGGAGCAGCGTGGACTTGCCTGCGCCGTTGCTGCCCAGGACGGCGAGGACCCCGTCGTCGGGAACCGCCAGGTCGACGCCGTGCAGCGCGGCGACCGAGCGGCCGTAGCGGACGTGCAGATCGCGGACGTTCAACACCGTGGGCGCACACCTCCTCCGATCGCGTGACGGGCGTCACTCTCGGTGGCGGCAATCCTTGATCGGCCCTCGCCGGTCCGACACCCCCACCTGGAGAGGTTTGCCGGACTTTTGCCCAACCGTGCCCTCTCCAGGAGGGGATGTCCGGAATGGATCGAATGTGCGATCGTGGGCGCGTGACCGCAGAGCAGCGCGTCGCCGCGGACCGTGCCGTCGAGCACAGCAACGTGCTCGACGAGCTGCTGCGCGAGCGCGAGGGTCTCCTCGGGACCCTCGACCGGGTGATAGCCCTGCAGGGCACGGCGCACCTGATCCGGGAGTCACTGGGCGTGCACGCCGCGTTCGTGGGCGAGCTGGAGCGGCCCGGCACCGCCGTCATCCGGTGGATGGCCGGGAACCGGACCGACGCGATCCAGAACCTCGTGGTGCCCACCGGTCAGGGCGTCGGCGGCCGGGTGCTGGCCTCCGGCAAACCGGTGCGGGTGTCGGACTACCTGAGCGCGCCGACGATCACGCACCAGTTCGACGCGCAGGTCGCGGGCGAGGGGCTCGCGGCGCTGCTGACCGTGCCGATCATCAGCCGGGTGCGGGGCAAGCCGGAGATACTCGCCATCGCCTACGCCGCGATGCGCGAGCCGGCCGACTTCGGCGACGACGCGGTGCGGCGGCTGGAGGGCATCGCCGACCAGGCCGCCTCCGCGCTCAAGCTGGCCAGCGTCGCCGAATCCGACCGCGCCGACGCCATTTCCGCCGAGCGGCGGCGGATGCAGAGCGCGCTGCACGATTCGGTCGGGGCGCTGCTGTTCTCGATCGGGGTGCAGGTGCGCAACCTGCACCAGGACGTGGCCGGGGACCCGGTGCTGGAGGGCCGGTTGTGCCGGCTGGAAGGCGATGTGTCGGCGGCTTCGCGGGCGCTGCGCGAGTCGCTGCTGTCGCTGTCGGAGTCCACTCCGGAACGGGCGCTGCCGGTGGAACTGGCCGAGCACTGCCGCTCGTTCGAGGCGCGCTGCGGGCTGCCGGCCCGGTTCGTGCAGCTGGCGCCGGTGCGGCCGCTGGACGCCGAGCGCACCGCACTGCTGGTGTGCGCGGTGCGGGAGGGGCTGCTCAACGTCGAGAAGCACGCGCACGCCTGCTCGGTGGTGGTCAGCCTCGGCCCGAGCGGGGGTGGGGTGCAGGTCGTGGTCGCCGACGACGGCACCGGCCAGGACGCCGAGGACGCGCCCGGCACCGGGATGGGGCTGCGCTCGCTGGCCGAGCGAGCCGCGCGGCTGGGCGGGCGGGTCAGCCTGGTGCGGGACGAGGACGGTGGCTGCACGCTGCGGGCGTGGGTGCCCGAAGTGCCATGACGGCGACGGTGCTGGTGGTCGACGACCACCCCGTGGTCCGCGACGGCGTCACCCTGCTGCTGCGGGCCGAGCCGTCGCTGAAGCTGATCGGCAGCGCGGAGTCCGGCCGGATCGCGCTGCTGCGGGTCGGCGAGCTGCGGCCCGACCTGATCCTGCTCGACCTGCGGCTGCCGGACATGCTCGCCCCGGAGGTGATCGCCGGGCTGCGCCAGGTGCACCCGGCCGGCCGCATCGTGGTGTTCACCGCGCACGGCGACCACCAGGGGCTGCTGGCCGCGCTGGACGCCGGCGCCCACGGGTGCCTGCTCAAGGACGTGGCCGGCACCGATCTGGTGTCGGCGCTGCGGCGGGTGCTGCGCGGGGAGCGGGTGGTGGATCCGCGGATCATGCCGGACCACTCGTCGCGGTCGGACGCGCTGGCGCGCAGCGGCCTGACGCGGCGGGAGTACGAGGTGCTGCGGCTGGCCGCGCAGGGGCAGACGAACCCGGAGATCGCGGAGACCACCGGGCTGACGCGGAACACGGTGAAGACGTACCTGCAGTCGGCGCTGCACAAGCTGGGGGCGCGCAACCGCGTGGAGGCGATCGGGAAGGCGTCCGAGGCCGGGCTGCTGTAGTCAGGTGGCGCGCGGGGTGGTGCCGGTCATCCGCCGGTAGAACTTGACGAAGTTCGTCGCCTCGGTGAAGCCGAGTTCGGCGGCCAGCGCGGCGACGGTGGTGTCGCTGGTGGCCAGCCGCCGCCGCGCTTCCAGGGCGATCCGCTCGTCGAGGAAGCGTTTCGCGCTGACGCCCCTGGCTCGCCGGACCGCCCGGTCGATGGTGCGCGCGCTCGCGTGGACCGTCTGCTGGTAGTCGCGGACGTGGTGCCGCCGCCGGTGCTCGGCCTCCACCGCGGCCGCGAACCGCTCGAAGACCGCCGTGGCCGGGCCGGGGGCGGCCGGTGCGGCGGCGACGAGCGGTCCGAGCGCCAGCCGGAGCGCGTCGGCGAGGTCGCGGGCCGGGGCGGGCGCGGCGAGCAGGAGTTCCAGGTGCCGCAACGCGGTCCGGGTGAGCGCGTCGCGCGCGTCGGCGGACCACTGGCTCGGCCGCAGCGCGTCATCGGCGAACGCGGCCACCGGCGTGCCGGGAGCGAGCGCCGAAGCGGTGAACAGCACCAGCACCCCGCTGAGGCGGGCGGCGTCGAGGACGCGGTGCACCTGTCCGGGGCGCAGCCAGAACACGCTGCCCTCGGTCAGCGGCTCGGCGTGGAAGTCGACGGCGTGCCGCCCGGTGCCGCCGGTGACCAGGCCGACGACGTGGAAGTCCGGGCGGACCGGTTGCCGGTGCACGGGCCCGCGCAGCACGCCGGTCTCCGGGAACCGCCGCAGCTCGACGGTTCCCCCGCGCGCGGGGGCGTAACCGACGCCGAGGACGGGCTGTCGTGTTTCGACCATGGCCGGTCCGCAAACCACCTGGTGGCCGGGGTGGCCGTGGGCTGGAATGGTCATCATGAACACGATAACCACCCGGGGGCAGCGCTTCGCGGTCACCGATTCGGGCCACGGTCCCGCCGTCCTCTTCCTGCACGGCAACCTCATGGACTCGACCATGTGGGATGACGTCGTCCTGCCCGGGTTCCGCTGCATCCGGTTCGACTTCCGGCTGCACGGCGCCACCGCGGACGACGGCCTGCCCTTCACCTACTGGGACGCCGCACGCGACGCGGTGGGCATCCTCGACGCGCTGGACGTGCCCGCCGCGCACCTGGTCGGGCATTCCCAGGGCGGCTTCACCGCGCTGCGGGCCGCGTTGCTGGCCCCGGAGCGCGTGACGAGCCTGAGCCTCATCGACAGCGCCGCGGACGCGTTTCCCGGCGCCGCCCTGGCGCAGATGGCGCGGATCCGGGACGGCTTCGCCGCCGGTGCAGTCACCGAAACCGGTTCGGCGGTGCTGGAACTGCTCCTGGGCTCGCGCGCCGCGGAAGCACACTGGCTGCCCCGCCTGCGACGGCAGCCGGCCGGCCGGTTGAGCCGCGCGGTCTCCGTGCTGATGGGCGCGGACAGCGCGGCGCACCGGCTCGCGGAGATCACCGCACCGGCACTCGTCGTGCACGGCGCCGCCGACCAGCCGATCCCGCCCGGGGCCGGCGCCGCACTCGCCGCCGCGCTGCCCGGTGCCAAACCGGTCGAGCTGCTCGACGGCGTCGCCCACACCCCGCCGGTCACGCACCCGGCCGAAACGGCTGCGCTCCTGCGTTCGTTCCTCGGCGAGCACGGCTGACCGGCCACCAGGTGTGAGCCAGCGCCGCCAGTGTCGGCTCCGCGGGCGCGGGCAGGTGCGCGAAGTAGGACTTCAGGTCGGAATAGCGGTGCAGCAACAGGTACGCGAGGCACCGCAGGGGGAAGCCGTCGTCCGGGGTCAGTCCGTACCCGGTCAGGAGGGCGCGCAGGTACTCGGGCGAGCCGCGGGTCACGAAGACGCCCACGGCCGCGAACTCGTACTCCGGCGCGCCCCGCATGGCGGGTTCGAAGTCGAACACCCCGGACAGCCGCCAGCCGTCGCCGTCGGGCACGGCCAGCACGTGCTCGGCCATCACCTCGGTGTGCAGCAGCACCGGCGGCGGCGAGCCGAGGTCCACCGAGTCCAGGAAGGACGGGATCTGCCGCGCCCACACCCCGGCCAGGCCGGGCTGCCGCGCCACCGCCGAGGCCGTCTGCTCGGTGACGAACCCGGCCCAGCTGGACGGCCCCAGATCCGGCACCTCCAGCCCGTGCAGCGCCGCCAGCGCCTCGCCGAGCGCGGGCGCCAGCCGGATCTGCTCGGCGACCGGCACCTCGCCGAGGGCCACGCCGGGCAGCCGGGACATCAGCACGTACCGCCAGCCGTCCAGCTCACCGGTGTCCAGCACGCGCGGGGTGGGGACCGGCAGCCGGCCGTCGACCGCCCGCAGCACCCGGCTCTCGGTCGTGAAGTCCGCGGGGTACACGGGCGGGTAGAGCTTGAGGACCAGCGCGTCACCGCACGCGTAGACCGGCAGCGACCCCGTCGCGAACCGGCTCACCTCGCCGCGGACCCCGAGCCGCCGGGCCAGCGCACCGGCCCCGGCGGCGAGATCCGCCGGCGTCAGCGCCTCGAACTGTGCCTCGGTCTCCGCCGCCGGTAGTCCCACACCCCGAAAATAGCCGTGCCGGCCAGCGATTTTCCGGTGCGCGGCGGCCACCGGAATTCAGGGCGCCAGCGGGCCCTTTTCGGTGACCACCGCGGTGATCAGCTCCGCCGGGGTCACGTCGAACGCCGGGTTGAACACCTTCGTCCCGGGCGGGGCCACCGGAGTGCCGGAAACGGTCGTGATCTCCTCCGCTGCCCGTTCCTCGATCACGATGGAATCGCCGGAGCGCAATTCCGGGTCCACAGTGGACGAGGGGGCCACCACCACGAACGGCAGCCCGTGCCGCGCGGCCGCCAGCGCCAGGCCGTAGGTGCCGATCTTGTTCGCCACATCGCCGTTGACCGCGATCCGGTCCGCGCCGACCACGACGCAGTCCACCATCCCGCGCGCCATCGCCGCGGCCGCCGCGGAATCCGGCAGCACCCGGTACGGCACGCCCGCCTCGGCGAGCTCCCACGCGGTCAGCCGCGCGCCCTGCAGCAGCGGGCGGGTCTCGTCGGCGAGCACGTACTCCAGGTGCCCGGCGGCGTGCAGGTGCCACACCACGCCGAGCGCGGTGCCCCAGCCGACGGTCGCCAGCCGCCCGGCGTTGCAGTGCGTGAGCAGGCGCAGCGGGCGGCGCGGGCACTTCTCCAGGATCAGCTCGGCGGCGCGCGCGGACGCCTCGTGGTTGAGCCGCTCGTCCTCGTCGAGCAGGGCGAGCGCTTCGGCGAGGACCGCCTCCGGGCCGTCGCCGAGCCGGGCCAGCGCCCGCGACACGCCCCAGCTCAGGTTGACCGCGGTCGGGCGGGCGCCGGCCAGCCGCTCCGCGTCGGCGCGGACCTCGGCCGGGTCGTCGTGGGCGAAGGCCGCCAGCGCCGTGCCCAGCGCTCCGGCGCCGCCGAGCGCGGGCGCGCCGCGCACGGCCAGCCGCTGGATCGCGCCGATCAGCTCGTCCACGGTGGTCAGCCGCAGTGTCCGGTACTCGCCCGGCAGGGCGACCTGGTCGATGATCTCGATCGCACCGTTCACCCAGTCGATGGTTCTGCGCACGTCTTCCATTGAACGCCATCGCGAGCCAAGCTGGGGAGCCGCCACGACGAAGGGGGCCCGCCGATGACCAGCCGGACGAAGTACCTGCTCGACGAGTCGGACCTGCCGACGACCTGGTACAACGTGATCCCCGACCTGCCGGAACCGCCGCCACCGCCGCTGCACCCGGGCACGCGGGAACCGGTCGGCCCGGACGACCTCGCGCCGCTGTTCCCGCAGGCGCTCATCGCCCAGGAGGTCACCCAAGATCGCTTTGTCGACATCCCCGGTGAGGTGCTGGACGTCTACCGGCTGTGGCGTCCCTCGCCGCTGTACCGGGCACGGCGCCTGGAGCGCGCCCTCGGCACGCCCGCGCGGATCTACTACAAGTACGAGGGCGTCAGCCCGGTCGGCTCGCACAAGCCGAACACCGCGGTGCCGCAGGCGTTCTACAACGCGGCGGAGGGCATCCGGCGGCTGACCACCGAGACCGGCGCCGGGCAGTGGGGCAGCGCGTTGGCCTTCGCGTCGGCGACGTTCGGGCTGGAGTGCGAGGTCTGGCAGGTGCGCGCCTCCTACGATCAGAAGCCCTACCGCAAGATCATGATGGAGACCTTCGGCGCGACGGTGCACCCGAGCCCGTCGAAGGAGACCGCGGCCGGGCGCGCCGTGCTGGAGAAGGCCCCGGACTCCACGGGCAGCCTGGGCATCGCGATCAGCGAGGCCGTCGAGCAGGCCGCCGCCGACCCGGACACCCGCTACGCGCTGGGCAGCGTGCTCAACCACGTGCTGCTGCACCAGACGGTGATCGGCGAGGAGGCGCTGCTGCAGTTCGCGCAGGCCGGGGACACGCCGGACGTGATCGTCGGCTGCACCGGCGGCGGCTCCAACTTCGGCGGGCTGGCGTTCCCGTTCCTGCGCGAGAAGCTCGCCGGGCGGATCGCGCCGGTGATCCGCGCGGTCGAACCGGCCGCGTGCCCGTCGCTGACCCGCGGCCGCTACGCCTACGACTTCGGTGACACCGCGGGCCTGACGCCGCTGCTGAAGATGCACACGCTGGGCCACGACTTCATCCCGGACCCGATCCACGCCGGTGGCCTGCGCTACCACGGGATGGCGCCGCTGCTGTCGCACATCTACGAGCTGGGCCTGATCGAGGCGCTCGCGGTGGGACAGCAGGAGTGCTTCGCCGCCGGGGTCCGGTTCGCGCGCACCGAGGGCATCATCCCCGCGCCCGAGCCGACGCACGCGCTGGCGGCGTGCGTCCAGGAAGCCCTGCGCTGCAAGGAGACCGGGGAGGAGAAGGCGATCCTGACCGCGCTGTGCGGGCACGCGCACCTCGACCTGCCCGCCTACGCCGCGTTCCTGGCCGGGCGGATGACCGACAACGAGCTGCCCGAATCGGTGCTCGCCGAGTCGCTGGCGGGGCTGCCGTGACGGACGAACACGCGTCCCTGACCTACACGTCCTACCTGGCGCTGGACGACCTGCTGGCCGCGCAGCACCCGCGGTCCGAGGAACACGATGAGCTGCTGTTCATCGTGGTCCACCAGGTGTACGAGCTGTGGTTCAAGCAGATGCTGCACGAGCTCGCGCACCTGCGGGTCAGGCTGGAAGCCGGGGACACCGCGCACGCGGTCCGCACGCTGCGGCGGGTGCTGACGATCCTCAAGGTCGTGGTCGCCCAGATCGACGTGCTGGAGACCATGACGCCCAGCCAGTTCACCAGCTTCCGCACCCGGCTGGACGCGGCCAGCGGGTTCCAGTCGGCGCAGTTCCGCGAGCTGGAGGCGGTGCTCGGCAGGCGCGACCCGAGGATGGTCGCGCACTACCCGGAGGGCAGCCCGGCGCGGGAGCGGATCGCCGCGGCGATGGCGCGGCCGTCGCTGTTCGACTCGTTCCTGATCTACCTGTCGGTGCACGGCTACGACGTCACCGGCGACCGCCGGAAGCTGCTGCTGGGGGTCTACACCGACGACGGCGGCCCGGCGTCGGTGGCCGAGCACCTGGTGGACCTGGACGAGGGCGTGCAGGAGTGGCGCTACCGGCACGTGAAGATGGTGGAACGCACGATCGGCGACAAGGCGGGCACCGGCGGCTCGTCCGGCGCGAAGTACCTGCGGGGCACGCTGTTCCAGCCGTTGTTCCCGGACCTGTGGGCGGTGCGCGCCGACCTGTAGCCGGGGTCAGCCCGCGCGCAGGCGGGCCAGCAGCGGGTCGAGCGCGGCCGGGTCCTCCACGTGTGCGTTGTGCCCCAGCCCGGGCAGGAGCACCGCGTCGCCGGGCAGGTGCGCGGCCGGGCACATCGGGTCGTGTTCGCCCGCCGCGAGGATCACCGGGGCCCGCGCCGCGGCCAGCAACCCGTCCAGGTCCGGCGCGCCCACGCCGAACGCGGCCTGGTCCAGCGCCAGCCGCCACCCCTCGGCCAGCCCGCTGTCCACGACCGGCGAGTCCACGGGCACCAGGCCGTGCAGGCCGGACACCTTCAGCCACCGCTCGGCCGCCTCGTCGCGGGAGCCGAACACCTTCGCCGGGCGCGTGGCCTGGTCGGCGGCCCGCGCCAGCTCCTCGTCGGTCCAGCGCACCTTCATGCCGAGTCCGCAAGCCCCGCTCACCCGCACCCCGAACCAACCGCTCGCCAGGGTGAGGGCCACCACCCCGCCGAGGGAGTGCCCGAGCACCGCGACCGGTGTCCCGGCCGGCACCGCCTCGGCCACCGCGGCCGCCAGCGCCCCGAACGAGTACCGGGGCAGCGGCTCCGACCGGCCGTGCCCCGGCAGGTCGGGCACGATCCAGCGGCCCGGCCACCGCTCCACCACGCCGTCCCACACCGCCCCGGTCGCGCCGAGGCCGTGCAGGGCGAGCAGGACCGGACCGTCCGAACCACCGGTGCGCACGTGCATCAGCCGATCTTCCCATGGCTTTTCGCCCGAAGAGCGCTAAGTTTCTCCTCAGGAGCCGACGGGAACGACCTTCCCGGGAGCTCCACCCACAACCGGAACCCCTCCGCGGCGCCACGAACGTCGCCGGGCGGGTCGCAGATGAGGAGTCACCACCGTGACGGATGGAGTGTTCGGCCGCGAAAGCGGTCACGAACAGGTCGTGTTCTGCCAGGACCAGGCGAGCGGCCTGAAGGCGATCATCGCCATCTACTCGACCGCGCTGGGCCCCGCGCTCGGCGGCACGCGCTTCTACCCCTACAGCCGCGAAAGCGACGCCCTCGACGACGTCCTCGCGCTGTCCAGGGGCATGGCCTACAAGAACGCCCTCGCCGGGCTCGACCTCGGCGGCGGCAAGGCCGTCATCATCGGCGACCCGTCGACCACCAAGACCGAGGCGCTGCTGCGTGCCTACGGCCGGTTCGTGCAGTCGCTCGGCGGGCGGTACTACACCGCCTGCGACGTGGGCACCTACGTCGCCGACATGGACGTCATCGCCCGCGAGACCCGTTTCGTGACCGGCCGCTCCCCCGACCACGGCGGCGCGGGCGACTCCTCGGTGCTGACCGCGTTCGGCGTGTTCCAGGGCATGCGGGCCGCCGCCGAGTTCCGGTGGGGCAGCGCGGACCTGGCCGGGCGGCACGTCGGTGTGTCCGGCGTCGGCAAGGTCGGGCACATCCTCGTCGGCCACCTGGTCGAGGCCGGCGCGCGGGTGTCGGTCACCGACGTCAACCCGGCGGCGATCGAGCGGGTGAAGTCCGCGTACCCGGCCGTCGAGGTCGTGGCGGACAACGCGACGCTGCTGCGGATGCCGCTGGACGTGTTCGCGCCGTGCGCGCTGGGCGGGGCGCTCAACGACACGACCGTGCCCGAGCTGGGCGCCGAGGTCGTGTGCGGCGCCGCGAACAACCAGATCGCCCATCCCGGGATCGAGAAGTCGCTGGAGGACCGTGGCGTGCTGTACGCGCCGGACTACCTGGTCAACGCGGGCGGCGTGATCCAGGTGAGCGACGAGCTGCACGGCTTCGACTTCGAGCGGGCCAAGCGCACGGCCGCCGGGATCTTCGAGACCACGAAGGCCGTGTTCGAGCTGGCCAAGGCCGAGGGCGTGCCGCCGGCCACGGCCGCCGACCGGCTGGCGGAGCGCCGCATGTCGGAGGTCGGCAGGCTGCGGTCCATCCTTACCGTGTGACACCGGGGAAGATCTTCGACGCGGCGGGCGTGCGCGGTTGGCTGCACGCCCGCTGCCTCGGTTGTACCGGCGAGTCCGGTCTCGGCCCCGACGAGCCGGTCGTGCTCGCCTCGGTGGTCAAGGTCCCGCTCGTCTTGGAGCTGGCCCGTCAGGTCGCCGCCGGGCAGCTGGACCCCGCCGACCGCCTCCGCGTCACCGCCGCCGACCGGCTCGGCGGCACCGGAACCGCGGGCTGCGCCGACGACGTCGAGCTGAGCCTGCGCGACGCGGCCTTCTTCGCGCTCTCGGTCAGCGACAACACCGCCGCCGACCTGCTCTTCGACCGCGTCGGCCTGGACAACGTGCGCTCCCTGCTCCGGGAGCTGGGCCTGGCCCGCACCCGCGTCATCGGCTCGCCCCGCGACGTCGTCGCCACGATGGCCGAGGACATCGGCGCCCGCGACGCCGCCGACTTCGCCCGCCGCTTCCCCGCCCTGCCCGTCGCGGAGGTGTTCGCCACCCGAGCCCTCGACCCGCTGCGGACCTCGGCGACCACCCCGCGCGACATGACCACCCTGCTGGCCGCCATCGCCGGTGACACGGCGGGCCCGCCCGAGGCGTGCCGCTGGGTCCGGCAGCTCATGGGACAGCAGGTCAACTGGCACCGCCTCACCGCCGCCTTCCCGCCCCAGGTCCGGGTGTGGGGCAAGACCGGCTCACTGCTCGCCGTGCGCAACGAGATCGGCGTCGCCGAGTACCCGGACGGCGCCCGCTACGCCGTCGCGGTGTTCACCAGGGCGCCGACGCTGGAGTCCCGCCTGCCGGACGTCGACCACGCCGTCGGCGCGGCCGCGCGAGCCGCCATCGAGGACATCGCTCACGACCGCCCGAACACCACGCTCCACGGCCGCTGCACCGGGTCCTGAACCGGCGCGAGCGTGGTCACGCCGTCGCGCGCCAGCACGTCCGCGACGACCTCCGCCAGCCGCGCCGCCTCCGGATGCGGGTTGACCGCGGGCCAGGCCACCGACATCCGCCACGACAGCGATCCGGCCACCAGCGGCCGCCACACCACCCGCGGCTCCTTGCGCGCCACCAGCCCCTGGTCGAACGCCACGCCGTGGCCGGACAGCACGAGCCCCAGCACGAACTCCGGGTTCCGCGCGTGCCGCACGTGCGACGGCCGGAACCCCTGCTCCCAGCAGGTCCGCAGCGTCGCGTCGTACAGGCCGGGCGCGGCGGCGCGCGGGAACAGCACCAGCCCGTGCCCGGCCAGGTCGCCCAGCGCCAGCTCCGACCGCGCCGCCAGCGGCGCATCCCGCGGCAGGACGACCCCCAGCGGCGTCTGCACCGCCGGGCCCAGTTCGAGCCCGGACACGTCCACCGGGTGCTGCAGCAGCCCGGCGTCCAGCTCGCGGTCCGCCAGCAGCCGCACCTGCTCGGTCGTCGTCAGCTCCTGCAGGTCCAGCCGCACGTCCGGGCACGCGCGGCCGAACGCGGTCAGCAGATCGGCCAGCACCCGCCCGGCCAGCTCCGGCGGCACCCCGACCCGCAGCGCGTCGATCTCGCCCCGGTGCGCCTTGCCGACCAGCGTGCGCATCCGCTCCCACCGCGCCAGCAGGTCGCGGGATTCGGCGAGCAGGATCTGCCCGGCCTCGGTCAGCTCCACCCGCCTGCTGTCGCGGTCGAACAGCCGCGCGCCGAGGTCGTCCTCGAGCCTGCGGATGCGCTGGCTCAGCGGCGGCTGGGCGATCCCGAGCCGGTCCGCGGCGCGGCCGAAGTGGAGTTCTTCGGCGACCACGACGAAGTAACGCAACGCGCGCAGGGGGTCCACGCTGCGACGATATCGGCCGGCGTATCGCGAGCGGGCCGGTCTGGTCTTGGACAGCCGTACCAGTTCCGTGCTGGGGTGGCGCCATGACTGATCGACTGAGCAGGCGCGGGGTGTTCGGGGTGGGCCTGGGGGCCGCCGCCGTCCTCGCCGGCGCGGCGCCCGCGGCCGCCCGGGCCGCGACCGGTGGGGGACTCACGCTGCGCTGGTGGGGCAACAACAGCTGGGAGATCCGGATGCCCAGCGCCGACGGCACGGCCACGAAGACGGTCCTGATCGACCCGTGGCTGACCCGGTTCCGCACCGGGACCTACTCGCCGGAGGGGGCGGACCCGAAGACCCGGCTGACCGTGGACACGGGCCTCATCGACCGTTACGTGGACAGCGGCGAGCTGCGGGCCGACCACATCCTGGTGACGCACGGGCACTACGACCACCTGACCGATGTCCCTTACCTGGCGCGGAAAACCGGCGCCACCGTGTACGGGACCGAGACGCACCTGAACCTGATGGCCGCGCTGGGGGCGCCGGAGGACCAGCTGGCGGTGGCGAGCGGTGGCGAGTTCCTCACCTTCGACGGGTACACGATCCGCATCCTGCGCTCGCTGCATTCGGCGTCCGGCGCACGCGCCGCGGTGCCGTTTCCGGGGACGCGGCCGGGTTTCGGGCTCGGACACCTGCCCAAGCCGAAATATATTCAGGATCTGGTCGAGGGTGGCACGCTCGCGTACCACGTGACCTCGGCGTGGGGCGGCAGCGTGATCGACTTCGGCGGCTCGAACTACGTCGAGTCGGAACTGGAGGGTTTACGTCCGGATGTCGTGCTGCTGCCCGCCGGTGGCGGCAAGATCGCCGACTACGTGGGCCGTTTGCTGCGCGTGCTCGGGCAGCCGCCGTACGTCGTCCCGACGCACTGGGACGACTTCGACCACCCGCTGACCGAACCGGCCCGCGACTGGGGCGGCCTGGCGGCGCTGCGGTCGGCGGTGGCCGCGGCGTCCCCGGCGTCGCGGTTCGTCGTGGTCGACCACCTGGAGACCTTCACGCCCTGACCGGGTGACGGCGTGGGTGCCGCGGCGGGCACCCACGCCGTCCGCTCAGCCGCTCTTGCGCCGGAAGGTGCGCTTGCTGGCCGCGGGGCCGTGACCGTGCACGTGGCCGCCCTTGCCGCCGCCGCCGTCGTGGCGGCCGGAGGACTGGGCGTTGGCCTGCTTGCGTTCGAGAGCCTCGCGGAACCTGCGCTTGACGTCGTCTTCGGATTCGCCCGGTGAACTGTTCTCGGACATGCGACCTCCTGGATGTCACGCGCTTGCCCGTCCAGCCTCCCAGGACCGGTTCCCCTTGGCGAGCCGTTTTCATCACGATTGGCGGCGGTGTTGACTGGCGCGCCAACACGGGGGAGCTAGGGTTACGCCATGGCGAAGTCTGCTCCCGTGCCCGGCCGCCCGCGTTCCCGTGACGCGGCGGGGCTTCCCGCGGTCACCCCGGATCGCATCATCGACGCGGCGCTCGAGCTGACCGCGAGGCACGGGGTCGAGTCGTGGACGCTGCGCCAGCTCGCCGGCGCGGTGGACGCCTATCCGGCGGTGATCTACCACCACGTGGGTGACCGGGACACGGTGGTGACCGCGGTCGTCGACCGCGTCATCGCGATGTACGAGCTCCCGCCGGCCGAGCTGGAGTGGCGGCCCTGGTGGCGGCAGTTCCTCACCAACCTGCGGGTGGTGTTCATGCGCTACCCGGGCGTGGCGCGCCGGGTGGCGCTCAACGGCCCGTCGGTCAAGGCCGGTGGGCCCACTGTGGACCGTGCGATGAGGACACTCCTGCGCGCCGGGTTCGAGCAGGACGAGGCCGCCATGGTGTGCCGGCTGCTGGTCAGCCAGGCCTGCCTGTTCATCTCGCTGGAGGACGACCAGCGCAAGGCCGACGAGGCGAAGGCGCAGATCTCCGGTGGGTGGGGCGCGCCGCCGCCGGACCCGAACCTGTCCGGGCTGGCCACCCTCGCCGAGACGGTGCACGAGCGGCTGCACGACCCGGAGAAGAACCGCGACTACTTCGCCGAGCTGTTCGACTACGCGGTCGACCGCGTACTGGACGGCGTGCAGGTGCGGCTCGAGGAGATCAAGCGCGCGTCCTGACTTAGCGAAAAGGGGCCGCACCGGGAGTCGGTGCGGCCCTTTTTGTGGGACCGCATCGGCGCGAGGACGCAATTTCCTAGATAAGCCTCCTCGGCCCGCAGCGGCTCATTCGCACGGCAGCGGCCGCCGCGCAGGCGCACAACTGTTCCCCGGGAGCGGAACCGGAAACTCAGTCCGACTCCCGGGCCCGCACCGGGAGCCGGTGCGGCCCCTTCTTGTTGGACCGCACCGGGCGCGCTTTTCCTAGGTAAGCTACCTCGGCCGGCAGCGGCTCATCCGCCTGGCCGCAACCGCTGCGTGGCAGGACCCCAGGACCCCTCAGCCTCCGCGCAGGCACACAACTGCTCCCGGAAGATCGGAACCGGAAACCCAGTCCCGGGCCGCACCGGGAGACGGTGCGGCCCTTTCGCGCCCGTCAGGGGCAGACGATCTTCGGTTGCGGGTTGTAGTGCACCGTGCGGGTCTCGCGCTTCACCTCGCGGCCGGTCTTCGCGTCGCGCAGCACCCGGGTGTCGCTCGTGGTGAAGCCCTGCGCGCCGTTGGAGGCGTGGCAGTTCTCCGCTGGGCCGGGCTTCTCCTGCGGCGGGACGAAGTTCGTCTTCGGCCCCGGGATCGACTCCACCGTGTACCGCTTCGTGCCCCACAACTTGACGGTGATCGACGAGGGCGTCCAGATGGTCTGGATGGCCACGCCGGTGTCGGAGTCGTTGGTGAACTTCAGATCGATGACGCTGGCGCCACCGGCGCTCTGGAACACCGTCGCCTCCCGTGCGGCGGGGTAGCGGCTGATGTAGTAGCTGTGCTCCTTGTGCCCGGCGTCCTTCAGCCCGGCGAAGTAGGCCGCGTTGTACAGCGTCGTGGCGAACTGCGAGATGCCGCCGCCGACCTCACGGGCCGGGGCGCCGTTCTCGATCACGCCGGCCTCGACGTACCCCTGGGCCTTGCCGCGCGGGCCGGTGAACCCGTTGAGGCTGAACGTCTCGCCCGGCTTGACGATCGCGCCGTTGACCTTCTGCGCCACGGTCCGGATGTTCACGCCCGAGTCGGCGGCGAACCCGCCGGTGGTGAACTCGCCGATGACCTCGGTGATGCCGAGCTGGTTGGCCTGCTCGGTGGTCACCTTCGCCGGGGTGGTGTGGTACTTGGCGACCAGCTCGTGCTTGCCCGGCGTCTTGAGCAGGTCGAACACCGGCTGCAGGGTCGGGTTCCAGTCGACGCCCTTGCCGTCCACCGACGGCTGCACCGTGGGACGGCCGCCCTCGAACACGATCTGGGCGTCCTTGCCCTCCTTCTCGGAGGGCTTGAGCTGCGGGCCGGCCGCCTCGATGAGCTTGTTGTGGTCGACCTTCGGCACCAGGGTGCCGGCGTCGCCGGGCTCGAACGACAGCGCGGCGGCCACGGCCTCCGGCGACAGGGTCGCGTCGGCGCCCTCGCCGCGGATGACCAGCGGCGTGGACACGGCGGGCTTGGCGAACCCCTCCAGCGTCGCCTGGACGGCCTCGGGGGAGACCTGCACCGGCGTGGTCGTCACCGGGAGGGTCAGCGTCTGACCGGTCGCCCAGTGCCGCAGCACCTCGTTCTTGGCGCCCGCGGCGTCCAGCTGCTGGCCGGGCTGCGGCGCCACCGCGACGGGCTGGGCCTCCTCGAACCGGATCGTGCCCTCGACGGGCAGCCGGTCGGTGCGGGCCCGCAGCTCCTCGATGGCCGCGGCCAGCTTGTCCTCGTCCGCGTGGGTCACCACGCCGACCTCGCGGTCGCTGAAGAACGACGCGATGCGGGTGAACGGGTTGAGCGGCTGGTCGCCGGCCTGGTCCAATGTGGACGGCCAGTCGAGGGTGAGGCCGGCGGTGCCCGGGTCGATCGCGGCGGTGGTGTCACCGGCGCGGACCGGGATGGTCGCGGTCAGCCGCGGCTCGATCTCGTCGCGCAGCCTGTCCTCGGCCGCGGTGCGCTTGAGCCCGCCGACTTCGACACCGGCGACGGTGACCCCGCGCGGCACGGTGCCCTGGCTGATCAGCAGGTCGACGGCGTACAGCGCGGCGAGCACGCCGAGCACCGATGCGGCGATGATCCCGGCGCGCCGGGCGGTCCGCTTCCGGCGCGGTGGCTCCTGCGTCACCTTCGGCAGCACGTCGGTGACCGGGGTCATGACCTCGGTCCGCTCGTCGTCGGTCGTGGGCCACGCGGGTTCCTGCGTCAAGGCTCACCCCTCCTGATCCGGACAACCCGGATGAAGGTTACGGGCGGGGGAATCGGTGCCCTGCTTCGGGTGGCCCAGCGTGATAGACCGGTGACCATGCGGCTCCTCATCATGTCCGACACGCACGTGCCCAAGCGGGCGCGTGATCTGCCGGAACAGCTGTGGCGGGAGGTGTCCCGGGCCGACGTGGTGGTGCACGCGGGGGACTGGGTGGAGGTCGCGCTGCTGGACGAGCTGGAGTCGCGCAGCCGGCGGCTGATCGGGGTGTACGGCAACAACGACGGGCCCGAGCTGCGCGCGCGGCTGCCGGAGGTGGCGCGGGCCGACCTGGCGGGCGTGCGCCTGGCCGTGGTGCACGAGACGGGCCCGGCGAAGGGCCGGGAGGCGCGGTGCGCGCGGGAGTACCCGGATGTGGACGTGCTGGTGTTCGGGCACAGCCACATCCCGTGGGACACCGTGGCGGAGTCCGGCCTGCGGCTGCTCAACCCCGGTTCGCCCACGGACCGGCGCCGCCAGCCGGAGCACACGTATCTGACGGCGCGGATCCACGCGGGGCGGTTGGACCAGGTGGAACTGCACGCGCTGCCGCCCCGCTGACCGCCGCCCGGCCGGACTGCGCTCAGTCCCGGTGCGCCGAGGAATCCGCGCCGCCCGTCGGCGTGTGGGTCGCCGTTCGTGCTTCCGGCACGGTCACCTCCGCCGGCTGGGCGAGCAGCCGCACCACCGACGTGAACGACTCGACCCCGATGGCCGGGTCCACCGAGCGCAGCAGGCCCAGCCCGAGCGTGATGCTGAACAGCGCGTACGCCGCCTGCCGGGCGTCCATCGGCAGCCGCACGCCCAGCCGTCGCGCGTTGGTGTTCAGCAACTCGGTCACCAGGTCGGCGATCTCGGCGTTGCTCTTCGCCAGCCGGGTCAGCAGGTCCGGGTCGCGGCGGCAGTTGAGCAGGTACTCCGCCTCCAGCCGGATCCACGCCTGGTCGCCCCCGGTCCCCGCGGCCCACACCGCGAAGGCCGCCAGCAGCTCCTCGAGGCTGTCCGTGCGGGACAGGGTCGCGTCCACCGACGCCGCCTTCTCCGCGCGCACCCCGTCCAGGACGGCCAGGCACAGCTCGTCCTTGTTGCGGAAGTTGGAGTAGACGGCGCCCTTGGAGAACCCGGCCTCCTCGGCCACCCGTTCCAGCGACGTCGCGGTGTAGCCGTCGCGGAGGAAGAGTTCGGTGGCGGTGACCAGGAGACGGCGGCGCGTGTGCGCCTGACTTTCCGCGCGCGTCAATCGAGCCATACGATCACTGTAAGGCCCGGCTTGAACTGTGTTTAAGCAGGTCGGGGTTCGTGTCGGCGCTATCCCCCGTCCGGGTGGTTCAGGACGGGAGGGTCCGGAACGTGAGCCCCGCGTTCTTCAGCCGCGTCAGCAGCGCGTCGCCCATCGCGGCGGCGGGGGAGAGCTGCCCGGCGCGGGCGGGCAGGTCGTCGTGCGCCAGGCACAGCGCGGACTCGGCGAGCATCTTCGCCGTCTCGTCGTAACCGGGGTCGCCGCCGGAGACCTCGGTGACCACGCGCCTGCCGCCGCCGTCGGCGGTGAACCGCACGCTGAACCAGGACTTCGCGCGCCGCTGCTCGCTGGGGCCCTCGCCGGGCTTGCGCAGGTTGCCCAGTGCCTTGCGGACCGGCGGGAGCTGCACGAGCGCGACCGCCGCGCCCAGCCCGGCGAGCCCGCCCGCCAGCACCGGCAGGTGCTTGACCGCCGCGTAGTGGCTGTAGGTGAAGTCCGGCCCGTACTCGGGCAGCTCGCGCGCCGAGCCGACGACGATCTGCGGGTCGATCGTCGGCAGCGGCACCAGCCAGTGGCCGGTCTCCCCGTCGCGGCGCGGGGTCCCGGTGACCGCGCGGACCCGGCGGTTTTCGGGGCGGTGCTGCAGCTTCCGGCGCTCCCGGGCGGCCTGGAGCATCGGCAGCAGCCGGGACGCGGCGCCGAGCGCGGAGGCGTAGGTGCCGCCGGAGAACGTGGCGCCGACGCGCACCTGGCCGCGCACGCGGATCGGCACGTCGTCCGGCAGCTGCTGGACGGTGTAGTAGACGCCCAGGTCGTGCGGGATCGAGTCGAAGCCGCACGCGTGCACGATGCGGGCGCCGGTCTCGGCGGCGCGGGCGTGGTGGCGGACGTACATCAGGTCGGTGAACTCGGGCTCGCCGCACAGGTCCACGTAGTCGGTGCCGGCCTCGGCGCACGCGGCCACCAGCGGCTCGCCGTACTGCACGTACGGGCCGACCGTGGTGATCACGACCTTCGCGGAGGAGGCCACCGCTTTCAGCGACGCGGGGTCGGTGACGTCGGCGTAGAGCAGCGGCAGCTGGGCGAACTTCGGCCCCAGCGCATCCCGCACACCTTCGAGCTTGGTGCGACTGCGGCCGGCGAGCGCCCAGCGACAGTCGTCGGGGGCGTGCCGGGCCAGGTACTCCGCGGTGAGCCGGCCGGTGAAGCCGGTCGCGCCGAACAGGACCACGTCGTAAGCCATGCCGGCCACCCTAACCGGTTCCGACTGATATTCGCTTTACCGCGGCACCAGTATGGACCCGTGTGGACGATCGACCCGGTCCTGGTGACCGACCCCGCCGCGCAGGCGATCCTGCGCGCCTACTTCGACGACGTCGCCAGCCGCTACTACGGCCGGCCCGCGAGCGAGGCCGAACTCGACGCCGCGATGGCCGACGACCCCAGTGACGACCTCGTCCCGCCCACCGGCCTCTTCCTGCTCGCCCGGTCCCACGATGTGGTGACCGGCTGCGTCGGCATCAGAGTGCTCGACGTCACGACCACCGAGCTGACCCGGATGTTCGTCCGTCCCGCCGCGCGCGGCCAGGGCGGTGGCGACCAACTGCTCCGCGCCGCCGAAATCGCAGCTCAGCGGCTGGGTTCCACCCGGATGCGATTGGACACGCGGCACGATCTGGTGGAGGCTCGCAGCCTCTACGCCAAACACGGCTACCGCGAGATCGCGGCCCCTGAGCAACGCTTGTACGCCGATCACTGGTTCGAGAAGCGGCTGGCGCTGGGCCGGCAGGTGTAGTGGCCGAAAAACCGGGGTAGTCCTGCGCGCAACTGAGATGGTCGCGGAGGTGAGGTCGAGATGGCGGACACGTCACGGCTCCCGGTGCCTGTTGCCGAAACGTGGGAGTGGCAGCGGCACGGCAACTGCCGGAACTTGGACAGTTCGGTGTTCTTCCACCCCGATGGCGAGCGGGGCTTCGCGCGGGCGGACCGGGTGGCGCGGGCCAAGCAGATCTGCATGTCCTGCCCGGTGATCGTCGAGTGCCGGCACCACGCGCTCACCGCCGAGGAGCCCTTCGGCGTCTGGGGCGGGCTCGACGAGACCGAGCGCCGGGCGATGATCACGCGACGCAAGCAGCTGCTGTCCAGCGCTGAGAAGGAGCAGGAGTGCGTTTCGGTTACACCCTGATGACCGAGCAGGCCGGGCCGAAGGAGCTGGTCCGGCACGCGGCGGCCGCCGAGGAGGCGGGGTTCGCGTTCGAGGTGTGCAGCGACCACTACTCGCCCTGGCTCGACGAACAGGGTCATGCCCCGTACGCGTGGAGCGTGCTGGGCGCGGTCACGCAGGTGACCGAACGCGTCGAGCTGCTCAGCTTCGTGACCTGTCCGCTCATGCGCTACCACCCGGCGGTGGTGGCGCAGAAGGCGGCGACCATCTCCCTGCTGTCGGACGACCGGTTCACGCTGGGGCTGGGTGCGGGCGAGAACCTGAACGAGCACGTCGTCGGCCGCGGGTGGCCGCCGGTGAACGTGCGGCACGAGATGCTGAGCGAGGCGCTGGCGATCATCGGCGACCTCTTCGACGGCGGGTACGTCAACTACTCGGGTCAGCACTACCGGGTCGATTCGGCGAAGCTGTGGGACCTGCCCGAGCGGCGCACCCCGATCGGGGTCGCCGTGTCCGGCAGGCAGTCGGTGTCGCGCTTCGCCCCGGTGGCCGACGCGCTGATCGCCACCGAGCCGAAGCCCGAGCTGCTGCACGCGTGGGACGAGGAGCGCGCGCAGCTGGGGCAGGACACCTCACGCAAGTACGCGCAGCTGCCGGTGTGCTGGGACCGCGACCCGGAGGCGGCCAAGCAGCGGGCGCACGAGCAGTTCCGCTGGTTCGGCGGCGGCTGGAAGGTCAACGCCGAGCTGCCCGGCACGTCCGGGTTCGCCGGCGCGACCCAGTTCGTCACGCCCGACGAGGTCGCGCAGTCCATCCCGTGCGGGCCGGACGTCGAGCCGATCGTGAAGAGCGCGCAGGCCTTCGCCGACGCCGGCTTCACCGATCTGGCGCTGGTCCAGATCGGCGGCGAGCACCAGGACGGGTTCTTCGAGTTCGCCTCGAACGAGCTGCTGCCCGCCCTGACCCAGGCCTACGGCGACTAGCCGAGCAGGTCGCCGTCGCGGGTGACCATCGCGCGCAGCTTGCCCAGCGCGCGGTGCTGCGTGACGCGGACGTTGCCGGCCGAGATGCCCAGCGCCTCGGCCGTCTCGTTCGCCGACAGCCCGACGGCGATCCGCAGCGTCAGGATCTCCTGCTGCAGCTGCGGAAGCGTGGCGAGCAGCCTGGTCAGCCGGTCGCCGAGGTCGACGTCGAGCGCGTGCTTCTCCGGCTCGTTGTCGGCCAGCGGGCGTTCCGGCAGCTCGGCGACCGGGTCCGACCGGTCCCGGGAGACCAGGCGGTAGGCGTCGGCGACCTTGTTCGACGCGATGGCGTGCACCAGGTAGAGGAAGGATCCGCCCCGGTCCTGGTACTGCGGCAGCGCGTGCAGGACGGCCAGGCAGACCTCCTGCGCCACGTCGTCCGCCGACAGGTAGGACAGGTCGCGGCCACCGAGCCGGGCGCGGCAGTAGCGGACGGCGACCGGGGTGATCATCTGGATCAGGCGGTCCACGGCTCCGCGCTCACCGGTGGCCGCCTCGCGGACGACCGGGTCGAGCTCTTCCTTCGTGAGCCGCTGTGAGGCCCGAGGAAAGGCCTGGGGTGTCAGCCCCGGCGCCTCGGGCGCGGATCTGAGGGTGGCAGTGCTGGGCGGGACACTCGTTCGCATGGTCGGCTCCCCAACGACAACAACGATGACCCGTCGACCGGTCGCCGTCGGGGGCCCGCGTTTCGAGTTACTCTCGGTGAACGGGTACTCCCTCTAGGTCCCTGCCGACCCGTCACCGACGCGACTGTGCGTAATCGTAAGTGGTGGTCGCCCGACAGTCCAGATTTCAACTAGACATACCCCATTTGCCGCAACACCCCGCTCGATCGCGTTCTCCAGACGCGCGAACCGAGCACCGGCGAACAGGCGAGCGCACAAGTGACACACCACTTGGCGGTGTGACAACACGCAGGTCACCGGTTCGGGAAGACCCACCAGCGCAGCAACGCGAACCGGACGATACCGCCCAGGCTGCTCGCCGCCGCCAGGGTCACCGCCTGCAGCGTGGCCGAGGGGCTCGGGGTGAACAGATGTAACGACAACAGCACGAGCGAGCCGTAGCCCGCGTAGAAGGCGAACGTCCCCACGGACTGCAGGTGCAGCCGAACGGGTGAGGCGGGACGGCCGGCGAACGTCACGCGCCGCTGGAACTCGGTGTTGGCGATCGTGGTCAGCGCGATGGCCAGCGTGTTCGCGACCACCGCGCCCAGCAGCGGGCGCGCGCCGAGGAAGAGCACTTCCTGCAGGCCGGTCGTCAGCACCCCGGCGACGACGTACCAGGCGACCGCGTGGTGCTCGGCCGGGCGGGGTGCGGCGGGCGCCGCCCGAGCCACCGGCCCGCTGATCCACGTCGCGGTCATGGTTCAGAACTTACCTATGCTCAGCAATTGTTTGTACTCTACAAGCACGTGAGCTTGATCTCGGGTTTGCCCGGCCTGCCGCTCGGGTATCGCCACCGCTGGAACCAGCAGGTGAGGAGGACCGATGAGTGAGGCTCATGGCCATCCCGTCCCCGACGCGGTGGAGAGCGACCCGGCCGCGCTGAACAGCGCGGAGGACCTCGACGAGGACCGGTTGCGCGTCGACCCGCTCGAGGAGGGCGTCGAGCCGCCGGAGCGGTACATGGCCTCCGACCGGTTCGGCACGACGCCGAACGAGGTGCGCGAGGGCGAGAGCCTCGACGGACGGCTGGCGCAGGAGCGCCCGGACGTCCAGCCGGAGGACGTGCCGGCGGACGAGACCGGTGTCCGCGCCGAGGCCCCCGACCCTGGCCAGAACCTCGGCGACGCGGTGGACCAGAAGGCGGACAACCCGCCGGGCTCGGTGCCCGACGCGATCCGGACACCGCCGGACGAAGACCCGGTGTGACGGCCGTCACATCTGCGCTGACCTGGCGAAACCCACCGTGATCGGCGGTGACGGCGGGTGCTGGACAGCGTGCCCCGAAGCGTGCCCCTACGGTCGGAGGTACGAGTGCACGTGACGCGAAGGGACTGACACGATGCTCGCTTTGACCGATGCCGCCGCCGAGGCCATCAGCGCCCTGACGGCACAGGAGGGCCAGACCGACAGTGGTGGCCTGCGCTTCGCCGTGCAGGCCCAGCAGGACAGCGGCGCCCAGCTGGCGCTGTCCGTGGCACCGGCTCCGGAGGACGGGGACCAGGTCGTGGGCGCGGACGGGGGTGCGAAGGTGTTCCTGGAGCCGCAGGCCGCGATCTTCCTGGACGACAAGGTGCTCGACGTCCAGCAGGACGAGCAGGGGCAGCTGAACTTCGCCGTCCTGCCCCAGGCCGAGGCGCCGACCGCCTGATCGCAGGACTTCCGCTGAGGGAGGATGCCGGAAACGGTGTCCTCCCTCAGTGCGTTCCGGGGCCGAACCACCTCGTGAGCGCTTCGTGCAGGCCGTCCTGGTCGGCGCCCGCCCAGGCGACGAAGCAGTCCGGCCGCAGCAGGAACGCGCAGTCCAGATCGGGCATCTCGACGACGTCGACGGACTTCCGCCACGGCGCGGCGTCGAGCAGCCCGGTCGGGTCGAGCAGCAGGGCCCGGCCGCTGTGGGTGAGGTCGCGCTGGTCCACCAGGTCCGGCGCGAACTGCCCGACCAGTTCTCCGGTGGTGCCCATGTCGTAGCGGATGTCCGCGCCCGCCAGCAGGTCGGCGAGGTGCTGCCGGGTGCCGCGCAGGGCCAGCAGCTCCGCGAACAGTTCCCGGAACGCGGTCACCTCGCCGCCCGGCCGGAGCAGCAGCGACTGCGCCTGCGTGTGCATGGCGACGCGCTGGGCGACCGGGCGCCGCTCGGACTCGTAGGTGTCCAGCACGTCCACGTCGCCGCGCACCGCCGCCGCGAGCTTCCAGCCGAGGTTGACCGCGTCCTGCAGGCCGAGGTTGAGGCCGGGGCCGCCGATCGCGGAATGGACGTGCGCGGCGTCGCCGAGCAGGAAAACCCGGCGGTCCCGGTAGCGCTCGGCGATCCGGGTGTTCCCGCCGAACAGGCGCCGCATCAGGTGCGGTCCCTCATCCGTCGGCGGCCCGAGCGGCAGGTCCACGCCGAGCATGCGGGCCGCGCTGGCGCGCACTTCCGCCAGGGACGCCTCACCGTCCGCGGGCAGGCCCCACTCCATGGTGTTGAGCGTCGGGTTCCGGCCGGGGAACGGTGCCCAGGTGATCATTCCGCGCTCGGTGCGCAGGTGCTGGAACGGCGGCACGACGCCGAAACCGGGCACCACCAGTTCGCCGTCGGGGCCGAGGATCTCGGGCGGGACCGAGACGTCCGCCGAGTACGACACGGCTTCGTCGGAGGTCACGCCGGGGAATCCGATGCCGGCCAGCTTGCGCACCACGCTGTGCCCGCCGTCCGCACCGACGAGGAACCGCGCCCGCACCGGCTCGCGCCCGCCGACCTCGATGGTCACCGCGTCCTCGTCCTGGACCAGCCCGGTGACCTCGTGCCCGCGACGGACGTCGACGCCGAGTTCGGCCGCGCGTTCGGTGAGCACCTCCTCGATGCGCCGCTGCGGCACCGGCAGCGTGTAGAGGTTGTGGTGGAGGTCGGCCAGTGGCAGCGGGAAGGCGCCGAACACGAACCCGCGGACGGGCTCCGGAGCGCCGGGGGTGCCGGTCAGCCGCTCGTACAGGCCGCGCCGGTCCATCATGCGCACGACCTCGCCGACCAGGCCGTTCGCCCGCCGCTCGATGCCGGGCTCGGCGAGGCGTTCCAGGACGACGGGGCGAGCGCCGGCCAGTGCGAGTTCGCAGGCGAGCATGAGGCCGGTGGGCCCGCCGCCCGCGATGACGACGTCGATCATGGGGAAGTCCTTCCGGGCAGGGGACAGCGGCCCGGGAGCACGCCCGGGCTGATCGTCCACAGTGGAGTTACAGGCCCGCGGAGAGCCGCGCGAGCGCTTCGGTGAGCAGGTCGGGCACCGGGCGTTCGGTGCGGAGGTGGTGGCCGATCGCGGTCTGCACGGCGGCCACGACCGCGGACGCCACCAGGTGCGGGTACAGGTCCCGCTCGACCGAGGTGCCGGTGCGGTCGGCGACCGCCGCGGCGATCTCGGCCTCCGCGAGCGCGCCGGCCTTGAGCAGATCGCCCTGCAGGGCGGGCTCGGCGAGCATCGCGCGCACGCCGGACGTCCAGGTCGCCGGATCGGCCACCGGGGCTTCGGCCGCGGCGGGGTCCGGGCCGAACTGGGCCGTGGCCGCGACGCTGATCGCGTCCCACAGCGGCTCGTCCGCCGGGCGGTCGCGCAGTGCCCCGGCGAAGTTGCGGATGCGGTCGGCGTGGCGGGCCACGATCGCCTCGCCCTTGCTGGAGAAGTAGTTGTTGAACGTGCGCGGGGAGACGCCGGCGGCGTCGGCGATGTCCTCGACCTTCACGTTGTCGAACCCGCGCTCGACGGTCAGCCGGATCGCCGCCCAGCTGATCGCCGAGCGCGTCTCGGCTTTCTTCCGCTCCCGCAGGCCCATGACTCCACGGTACAGAACTTGCGTGGCACGCAAATATGCGTGCCACGCAACTTAGAAGTGGTGCAGCAGCTCCGTGAACGTCCCGAGCCGCAGCACCCGCTCGTCGGCATCGTCCAGTTCGTCGTGCTCCAGCACCCACGTGTGCGCGTTCGGGATGAACACCGCGTTCATCCCCGCCGCGCGTGCCGGGCGGATGTCCGACTTCGGCGAGTTGCCGATCATCCACGTCGACTCCGGCGCGAGCATCCGCGCCGCCGCCAGGCCGCGGTACACCTCGACGTCCTTCTCCGGCACGATGTGCACCTCGCGGAAGTGGTGCGCCACCCCGGAGGCGTCGATCTTGCGCTGCTGCTCCTCCTGGTCGCCCTTGGTCAGCAGCATCAGCTCGTGCCGCGAGCCCAGCTCGTCGAGCGTCTCGGCGACACCGGGGATCAGCTCGATCTCGTGGTGGATCAGCGCCGCCGCCAGCTCCTCGATGCGGTCCCGCTCCGCGGACGTCGCGGGCCGGGAGTTCAGCTTCTCGAAGCACTCCGCCAGGCTGTGCAGGAACACCTTCGTCCCGTAGCCGTGCGTGACCGCGTTCGCCCGTTCGATGTCGTCCAGGATGCCGCGCACCGCGGCGCGGTCCAGGGTCGGATGCGCGATCCAGTCCAGGTAGTCGTCGATGACCCGCTCGAAGACCACGTTGTTCTCCCACAACGTGTCGTCGGCGTCGAGAATCAGGACCTGTCCGCTCAGTCGCACGCCGCGAAGACTAGGAGCGATCACCGTCCGGCCGCACCTCATTAACGGCCCCCTCGGCGGAGAGCACCGCCGCCACGTTGCGCGCCGCCAGCAGCGCCATCTCCGTGCGGGTCTCCACGGTCGCCGACCCCAGGTGCGGGGTGACGACTACGTTGTCCAGCTCCAGCAGCCGCGGCTCGACCTCCGGCTCCTTCTCGAACACGTCCAGCCCGGCGCCGGCGATCTCGCGCCGCAGCAGCGCGTCGGCCAGCGCGGCCTCGTCCACGACCGGCCCGCGCGTGGTGTTGATCAGGAACGCGCTGTGCTTCATCGCGCCCAGCGCTTCGGCGTCGATCAGGTGCCGCGTCTCCGCGGTCAGCGGGCAGTGCAGCGACACCACGTCGGCGGTCCGGAGCAGTTCCAGGAACGACAGGTGCTCCGCGTGCAGCGCCGACTCCACCTCCGGCTTCGCCCGCGACCGTCCGCTGTAGACGATCCGCATGCCGAACGCCCTGGCGCGGCGCGCCATCGCCTGCCCGATCTGGCCCAGCCCGACGATGCCGAGCGTCTTGCCCTGCAGGCCGGAGCCGAGCATGAAGCCGAGGTGGAACGACCACGGCCGGCGCGCCCGCAGCAGCCGCTCGCCCTCGCCGATGCGCCGCGTCACGGCGAGCAGCAGGCCGAACGCGAGGTCCGCGGTCGCGTCGGTGAGCACGCCGGGCGTGTTCGTGACCGTCACGCCCCGCTCGGCCAGTGCGGGCACGTCGATGTTGTCGTGGCCGACCGCGACGTTGGCCACGACCTTCAGCTGCGGCCCGGCCGCGTCGGCCACCGCGCCGTCGACGCGGTCGTGCAGCATGCACACCACCGCGTCCGCGCCGCGCACCGCTTCGCGCAGCTCGTCGGGGCGCAGCGGCCGGTCCTCGCCGGACACCCAGACCTCGCCCGCCTCGCGGAGCACCACCATCGCTGCTTCCGGAACCCGCCGCGTCACCACGATTCGCATGGGCTCCAGCTTCGCAGGATCGGTGGCCGCGCGCGCTATTCGGGGTCCATGCCTCCGGGGCCGCCTTTGCCCTCCGGTTCGGCTTCGTCGGTGCCGACCTCGGGGTCCTGGTCGCGGTAGGTGGGTTCGGTGTGCTCGCCGCCGATGTCGGCGTCCTGCTGCTCGCTCTCGGCCGTCACCGGATCGATTTCGGGTCCACTCATGCGTCCACCCTTCCTTGCGCGGCTCCGGACCGCCCGCTATGTTCATATGTAGAACTTGTGTGCGTAATGCGAACGGAAGCAGCTCAATGGCCGAGATAACGTCGCTCCGTGACGCCGTCGCCCAGCTGGTGCACGACGGGGACACGGTCGCCCTCGAAGGATTCACCCATCTGATCCCGCACGCGGCGGGGCAGGAGATCATCCGCCAGCGGCGCAGGGACCTGACGCTGGTGCGGATGACGCCCGACATCGTCTACGACCAGCTCATCGGCGCCGGGTGCGCGAAGAAGCTGATCTTCTCCTGGGGCGGCAACCCGGGCGTGGGCTCGCTGCACCGCTTCCGCGACGCGGTGCAGAACTCCTGGCCGGTGCCGCTGGAGATCGAGGAGCACAGCCACGCGGGGATGGCCAACCGCTACGTCGCCGGCGCCTCCGGGCTGCCGTTCGCGGTGCTGCGCGGCTACCGCGGCACGGACCTGCCCAAGCACACCGACACGATCAAGACGATCACCTGCCCGTTCACCGGCGAGGAGCTGGCCGCGGTGCCGGCGATCAACCCGGACGTCTCGATCATCCACGCGCAGCGGGCCGACCGCGCCGGCAACGTGCAGATGTGGGGCCTGGTCGGCGTGCAGAAGGAGGCGGTGCTGGCCGCCAAGCGCAGCCTGGTCACCGTCGAGGAGATCGTCGACGAGCTGACCCCGATGCCCGGTCAGGTCATCCTGCCGACCTGGGCCGTCACGGCGGTCGCCGAGGTCCCGAACGGGGCGCATCCGTCCTACGCGGCCGGGTACTCGGAGCGCGACAACGAGTATTACGCGTATTGGGATTCCATTGGGCGGGAGAGGGACTCGTTCCAGCGCTGGCTGGACGAGAAGGTGTTCGGCACGGAGGCAGCCACGAGCGACCATGGCGAAGCCCCGCTCGTGGATGCCGACCGGGTGCGGGTGTCCCGCAAGACGCAGGAGGTGGCCCAGTGACAGCGACGGTCGAGCGGACGTACACGTCCGACGAGATGATGTCGATCGCCGCGGCCCGCGCCCTCACCGGTGGCCAGCGGGTGTTCGTCGGCATCGGCCTGCCCTCCACCGCGGCCAACCTCGCGCGCCGCACCCACGCCGAGGACCTGGTGCTCATCTACGAGTCGGGCACGCTCGGCTCGAAGCCGACCCGGCTGCCCGCGTCGATCGGGGACGGCATCCTCGCCGACACCGCCGACGCCGTGATCAGCGTGCCGGAGGTGTTCAACTACTGGCTGCAGCCCGGCCGCATCGACGTCGGCTTCCTCGGCGCGGCCCAGCTGGACAAGTTCGGCAACATCAACACCACCGTCATCGGCACCGACTACGCCGACCCGAAGGTCCGCCTGCCCGGTGCCGGTGGGGCCCCGGAGATCGCCGCGAGCTGCCACGAGGTCTACGTCGTGGTGCGGCAGAGCAAGCGCAGCTTCGTCGAGCAGGTCGACTTCATCACCTCCTTCGGCCACGGCCGCGGCAAGGGCGAGCGGGAGAAGCTGGGCCTGCCCGGCGCGGGCCCGACCCTGGTGATCACCGACCTGGGCGTGATGCGGCCCGACCCGGAGACCGCCGAGCTCGTGCTGACCCAGGTCCACGAGGGCGTCACGGTCGAGCAGGTCAAGGAGGCGACCGGCTGGGACCTGAAGGTGGCCCCGGAGCTGGAGACCACGCCCCCGCCCACCGAGGCCGAACTCCAGGCCCTGCGTGAACTGAAGGCGGCCAAGTGAGCGACGCATTCGTTCTCGACGCGATCCGGACCCCGTTCGGCCGCTACGGCGGCGCCCTGGCCGGGGTCCGCCCCGACGACCTGGCCGCGCACGTGCTGCGTGAGCTGGCCGCCCGCAACGACCTCGACCCGGGCACCGTCGACGAGGTCGTGCTGGGCGACGCCAACCAGGCCGGCGAGGACAACCGCAACGTGGCGCGCATGGCCGCGCTGCTCGCGGGCTGGCCGACCTCGGTGCCCGGCACCACGGTGAACCGGCTGTGCGGTTCCGGCCTGGACGCGGTGATGCAGGCCAGCCGCACCATCGCGACCGGCGACGCCTCGCTGGTCGTCGCGGGCGGTGTGGAGTCGATGACCCGCGCCCCGATGATCCTGCTCAAGCCGGAGAAGGCGTACTCCCCGGCGAACCAGACGCTGCATTCGAGCACCCTGGGCTGGCGCATGGTCAACCCGGAGATGCCCGAGCAGTGGACGATTTCGCTGGGCGAGAGCACCGAGCGGCTGGCCGAGAAGTACGGCATCACCCGCGAGGCGCAGGACGAGTTCGCGCTGCGCAGCCACCAGAACGCGGCGAAGGCGTGGGACGCCGGCTTCTACGACGACCACGTGGTGCCCGTCCCCGGCACCGACCTGACCCGCGACGAGGGCATCCGCGCCGACTCGACGCTGGAGAAGCTGGGCAAGCTCAAGCCCGCGTTCCGCCAGAACGGCACCATCACCGCCGGCAACGCCTCCCCGCTGAACGACGGCGCCTCCGCCGTCCTGCTGGGCGACCAGGCCGCGGCCGACCGGCTCGGCAAGACGCCACTGGCGCGCATCGCCGGGCGGGGCGCGGCGGGTGTGGACCCGGACGTGTTCGGCATCGGCCCGGTGCGGGCGGCGGAGATCGCGCTGGAGCGCGCCGGGATCGGCTGGGAGCAGCTGGCCGCGGTCGAGCTGAACGAGGCGTTCGCCGCGCAGTGCCTGTCCTGCTTCGCCGACTGGCCCAAGCTCGACCCGTCGATCGTGAACGTCAACGGCGGCGCGATCGCCATCGGCCACCCGCTGGGCGCCTCCGGCGGGCGCATTCTCGCGTCGCTGGCCTACGAGCTGCGCCGCCGCGGCGGTGGTTACGGCCTGGCGGCCATCTGCATCGGCGTGGGCCAGGGGCTCGCGGTCGTGCTGGAAGCGTGAGGAGAAAGGAAACCGTGCTATGGCAGCACCGACGAGTGACAAGCTGATCCTGCCGCGTTACCGGCGGGACCCGGAGGGCACGCACGCGCCGCTGAACTCGCCGGGCTATCGCTCGACGCAACTGCGGTACCCGAAGCAGCCGCTCGTTCTGCTGCCGCAGATGCTCACCGAGGTGACCGGCCCGCTGCTCGGCCCCGGCCGCCTCGGCGAGTTCGACAACGACCTGACCCGCCAGCACGCCGAGGAGCCGCAGGGCCAGCGCATCCTGGTGCACGGCCGCCTGCTCGACGGCGACGGCCGGGGCATCCCGAACTCGCTGATCGAGATCTGGCAGGCCAACGCGGGCGGCCGCTACCGGCACATCGGCGACAACTGGCCGGCCCCGCTGGACCCGAACTTCGACGGCGTCGGCCGCACGATCACCGACTCGGAAGGCCGCTACGAGTTCACCACCATCAAGCCCGGCGCCTACCCGTGGAAGAACCACGACAACGCCTGGCGGCCCGCGCACATCCACTTCTCGGTGTTCGGGCAGGCGTTCACGCAGCGCCTGGTGACGCAGATGTACTTCCCGGACGACCCGCTGTTCTTCCAGGACCCGATCTTCAACTCCATCCCGGACGAGAAGGCGCGGCAGCGGATGATCTCGCGGTTCGACTACAGCCGCACCACCGACCACTGGGCGCTGGCCTTCGAGTTCGACATCGTGGTGCGCGGGCGCGAGCAGTCGGTGTTCGAGAACGAGGAAGAGGAAGACGAATGACCACTCCGTCGCAGACCGTCGGCCCCTACCTCGCGATCGGCCTGCCCTGGGAAGACGGCCCGACGGTGGTGCCCGAGGGCACGCCCGGCGCGGTGTGGATCCGGGGCGTGGTCACCGACGGCGAGGGCAACCCGGTCCCGGACGCGATGATCGAGACCTGGCAGGCCGATCCGCAGGGCCGCTTCGACCACCCGGACGACCCGCGCGGCCGCGTGCCGGGGTTCCGCGGGTTCGGCCGTTGCCCGACGAAACCGGACGGCAGCTACGAGATCCTGACCCTGCTGCCGGGCGCGATCCCGGGCCAGGACGGTGACCTGCAGGCGCCGCACATCGACGTGTCGGTGTTCGCGCGCGGGCTGCTGCACCGGGTCGTCACGCGCATCTACTTCCCGGAGAACACCGAGGCCAACGCCGCCGACGCGGTGCTGAACTCGGTGCCGGCGGAGCGGCGCGGCACGCTGATCGCGGACAAGACCGACGACGGGTACCGCTTCGACGTGCGGCTGCAGGGTGAGGCTGAGACAGTGTTCTTCGATGTCTGACCTGTTCGACCCGATGCTGGCCGCCGGGCCGGTGCGCGCCGAGGTGTCCGACGCCGCCTGGCTGCGTGGCCTGCTCGACGCGGAGGCGGCGCTGGCCGGGGCGGAGGCGGACGCGGGCGTGATCCCGCGCGAGCACGCGGACCGGATCGCCGCGGTGGCCCGGGACGGCCAGTTCGACGCCGCCGCGATCGGTGCGCAGTCCGTCGGCGTGGGCAATCCGGCCGCGCCGCTCGTGCGGGAGCTGACCGCGCAGGTGGGCGGCGAGGCCGGCCGGGTCGTGCACCTCGGCGCCACCAGTCAGGACATTGTGGACACCGCCGCGATGCTGGTGTCCGCGCGGGCTGCGCAAGTACTGATCGCCGAGGCTGAGGCGTGCGCGGACCGGCTCGCGGAGCTGGCGCGTGCGCACGCCGGGACTGTCCAAGCGGGACGGACGTTGCTGCAGCAGGCGCTGCCGGTGACGTTCGGGTTCCAGGTCGCGGGCTGGCTGTCCGGGCTCGACGCGGCCGCGGACCGGTTGCGTGCGCAGCGGTTCGCCGTGCAGCTCGGCGGGGCGACCGGCACGCTGGCTTCACTGGGCGAACAGGGTCCGGAGGTGCTGGCCGCGTTCGCCCGCCGTCTCGGGCTCGCCGAACCCGTGCTGCCGTGGCACACCGAGCGCACCCGGATCGCCGAGCTGGCCGGTGCGCTCGGCGAGCTGTCCGGGGTGGTCGCCGGGATCTCCCGGTCGCTGGTGCTGCTGGCGCAGACCGAGGTCGGGGAGATCGCCGAGGTCGCCGAGGGCAGCGGCGGCTCGTCCACCATGCCGCACAAGCGGAACCCGGTCGCCGCGGTGGCGGCGAACGCGGCCGCGCAACAGGCGCCCGGGCTGGTCGCGACCCTGCTCGGCGCGATGGCGCAGGAGCACCAGCGCGCCGCCGGTTCGTGGCACGCCGAGTGGCGGCCGCTCACGGAACTGTTCCGCAGCACCGGGTCCGCGGTGCACTGGCTGCGCACGAGCCTGGACCGGCTCCAGGTCGACGCGGACCGGATGCGGGCCAACCTGGACATCACGCGCGGCGCGCTGCTGTCCGAACGCGTCACGACCGCGCTGGCGGCCTCGACCGGCCGGCTCGAAGCGCACGACGCGGTCAGCGCGTGCACCCGCCGCGCGCTGGCCGGCGAGGGCGAGCTGGCCGACCTGCTGGCCGCGGACGAGCTGGTGGGCAAGCACCTGACCCGCGAGCGCATCGGCGAGCTGCTCGACCCGGCCGGCTACCTGGGGAGCGCGCGCGTCTTCGTCGAACGGGCGCTGGCCGCGCACGAGAAGCGAAAGGGAACTCCGTGAAGGTCCACTACGAGACCGCGGGCGATGGTGAGGTCGTCGTCCTGAGCAACTCCATCGGCAGCAACCTGCGTATGTGGGACCCGCAGGTGAAGCCGTTGACGGACAACGGGTTCCGCGTGGTCCGCTACGACACCCGCGGCCACGGGCGGTCGCCGGTGCCGCCCGGCCCCTACTCGATCGCCGACCTCGGGGGTGACGTCGTCGAGCTGCTGGACACGCTCGGCGTGGAGTCCGCGCACTTCGTCGGCCTGTCGCTGGGCGGCATGACCGGCGCCTGGCTGGGGCAGCACGCGCCGGAGCGCATCCGGTCGCTGGCGTTGACGTTCACCTCGGTCAAACCGGGCAACGTCGACATGTGGACCGGGCGCGCGAAGCAGGTCCGGGCCGAGGGCATGGAGCAGATCGCCGCGGGCAGCATCGGCCGCTGGTTCACGCCGGACTGGATCGCCGCGCACCCCGAACTGGCCGCGGAGCTGCGGCAGATGACCGCGACGACCCCCGCCGAGGGGTACGCGGCCTGCTGCGAGGCGATCGCCGGGCTCGACCTGACCGCCGGGCTGGCCGCGATCAGCGCGCCGACGCTGGTGATCTCCGGAGCCGACGACGCCGCGCTGCCGCCGTCGCACGGCCAGGCCATCGCCGAGGCGATCCCGGGCGCGCGGTTCGAGGTCCTCGGCCACGCGGCCCACCTGGGCAGCTACGAGCAGGCGGGCAAGTTCACCGAGCTGGTCCTGGAGCACCTGAAGGGGGCGCGATGAGCGACGAGCTGTACGACGCG
This sequence comes from Amycolatopsis thermalba, assembly GCF_023376025.1. NCBI lineage: Bacteria > Bacillati > Actinomycetota > Actinomycetes > Pseudonocardiales > Pseudonocardiaceae > Amycolatopsis > Amycolatopsis thermalba. The sequence goes on along the minus strand of NZ_CP091196.1, from coordinate 6,178,594 downwards.
GGCATGCGGGTCCGGCGCGAGGTGCTGGGCGACGCGCACGTCGACCGCGCCACCGCGAACGCGACCGAGTTCACCCAGAAGTTCCAGGACTACATCACCCGCGCCGCGTGGGGGTCGATCTGGACGCGTGACGGGCTGGACCGCAAGACCCGCAGCTGCGTCACGCTGGCCGTGCTCACCGCGCTGCACTGCCACGGCGAGATCGCGATGCACGTCCGCGCCGCCGTCGGCAACGGCCTGACCGCCGACGAGATCGGCGAGGTCCTGCTGCACACCGGGGTGTACGCCGGGGTGCCGGCGGCGAACGAGGCGTTCGCGATCGCGCAGAAGACCCTGGCCGAGATGGGAGAGCCCACCGCCCAGCCACGCACCACCGGCTAGGTTGACAGGTATGGCAGAACCAGCCGAGCGCGGCGCGCACCACGTCCAGTCGCTGGAACGCGGTCTGGCCGTGATCCGCGCGTTCGGCGCCGGAGCGCCCGAGCTGACGCTGTCCGATGTGGCGCGCTCGACCGGACTGACGCGGGCGGCGGCGCGGCGGTTCCTGCTGACGCTCGTCGACCTCGGGTACGTGCGCACGGACGGCAAGTACTTCTCGCTGACCGCGCGGGTGCTGGAGCTGGGGTACGCGTTCCTGTCCAGCATGACGCTGCCCGAGGTCGCGCAGCCGCACCTGGAACGGCTGTCGGCCGAGGTGCGCGAGTCGAGTTCGGTGTCGGTGCTCGACGGGGCCGACATCGTCTACGTGGCGCGGGTGGCGGTGTCGCGGATCATGACGGTGAGCATCAACGTGGGCACCCGGTTCCCGGCGTACGCCACGTCGATGGGGCACGTGCTGCTCGCCGGGCTGGACGACGAGGGTTTCGCCCGGTACCTGGAGCAGGCCGAGCTGCAGCGGCTGACTTCGCACACGCTGACCTCCCCGGCGGCGCTGCGGGCGGAGCTGGCCGCGGTGCGGCAGCAGGGGTGGGCGCTGGTCGACCAGGAGCTGGAGGAGGGGCTGCGATCGGTCGCGGCGCCGATCCGGGACCGGCAGGGCCGGGTCGTGGCGGCGGTGAACGTGTCGACGCACGCGAGCCGGACGCCGAGGGAGACGGTGATCGAGGAGATGGTGCCACCGCTGCTGGCCGCCGCGAAGCGCATCGAGGGTGACCTGGCCGTGGCACCGGTTCAGGCACGCCGTGGCTGACTGCGCGGGTCTGTCGTTGACGGCCGGTGCCGGGGGCCCGACGGCGCTGGTGGTGAGTGGGCGCCGTGGCTGAGTGCGCGGGCCTGTTGCTGGCGGCGGGTGCCGGGCGGCGGATGGGGCGCCCGAAGGCCCTGGTCGAGCTCGACGGGGAGCCCTTGCTGCACCGGGCTTTGCGCGCCCTCACCGACGGCGGCTGCGATCCGGTGCGCGTGGTGGTGGGCGCGCAGGCCGCGGAGGTGCGTGCGTTGTTGCCTGATCCGTCGCTGGCTGTGGAGGCGCCGGACTGGGCCAGCGGCATGGGCGCGTCACTGCGGGCCGGATTGCGCGCGTTGCCGGAAGCTCCGGCCGTCTTGGTGCACCTGGTCGACCTGCCCGGGGTGGACGCGCGGATCGTGGCGAGGCTGCGTGCGCTGGCCTCGCCCGACGTGGTGGCTCGCGCCGCCTTCGACGGCGTGCCCGGACATCCCGTGCTGTTCGGCCGCCGCTGGTGGCAGGAGATCGCCGAGAGCGCGACGGGCGACCGCGGAGCCCGCGACTGGCTCCGCGGCCGTGCCGACCTGCGGTTGGTGGAATGCGCCGACCTGGGCGGCGGCCAGGACGTCGACACCCCGGCGGACCTGAAGTCCTAGGCCCCGACGGCCACCGACCCGGCCCCGCGGCAAAGCGCTCACCAACCCCTCTACCTAAGCCGCCACCACCCCACCGACGCCGGTCCGCCCCGCGGGTGTCCCCACCAGCTCCACCGTCACCCCCGGCCGCACGCGTTCCCCGAACACCGCCACGATCGCGTCCGTCACCCCGGCCACCAGCCGCGCCACGAGGTCGTCCGCGTCCGGGCGCTCGAAGGCGGCCTCCCGGATCCCGAAGGTCACCGCCGGCGCCGGCGCCTCCGCCGGCTTGCCCCCGATGCCCCACCGGTTCGCGGGCACCCCGGCCAGCCGCACCACCGCGATCTCCCGCGCCCATTCCCCGTACACCGCGACGATCGCCTCGGTCAGGCCCTCGATCAACTCGGTCTCCCGCCCGGCGAGGTCGCTCTCCAGGACGTGGACGGTCAGATGTGGCATCTCAACTCCCAAAGTAGATTTGTGAGCAAAGGTAATCTCGCCCGGAGTGGCTGTCAACCACGCGCGCACCCCTTAGGGTGGAGGCGTGAAGGTCAACTCACCCGAAGAGCTGGCGACGGAGCTGGACCGGGTCGGCTACCTCGCCGACGAGGGCGTCGCCACCGCCGCGTTCCTCGCGTTGCGCATGCAGCGCCCGCTGTTCTGCGAAGGCGAACCCGGCACGGGGAAGACCTCGCTGGCCGTGTCGCTGTCCGAGGCGCTCGGCCTGCCGCTCGTGCGGTTGCAGTGCCACGAGGGCATCGACGCCGCACAGGCGCTGTACGAATGGGACTTCCCGCGCCAGCTGCTGCACCTGCGCGCGCTGGAGGCCGGCAGCGAGCACCTGGACGTCGACGCCGCCGAGCAGTCGCTGTTCACCGAGCGGTTCCTGCTGGCCCGGCCGCTGCTGCGGGCGCTGAAGGAGTCGCCGTGCGTGCTGCTGGTCGACGAGATCGACCGCGCCGACGACGAGTTCGAGGCGTTCCTGCTGCAGCTGCTCGACGAAAACGCGGTCACGATCCCGGAGTTCGGCGAGATCCGCGCCGCGCGGCCGCCGCTGGTGCTGCTGACCTCCAACCGCACCCGCGAGGTGCACGACGCGTTGAAACGGCGCTGCCTCTACCACTGGCTGGAGCACCCCGACCTGGCCCGCGAGGTCGCCATCCTACGCCGCCGGCTGCCCGGAGTCGGCGAACGGCTCGCGACGCAGGTGGCCGCGGCCGTCCGCCGGCTGCGTGAGCTGGAGCTGCTGAAGCCGCCGGGCATCGCCGAGTCGCTGGACTGGGCGCAGGCGTTGCTGACGCTCAACCGCAGCGAGCTGGACGCGGAGGCCGCGGCCCGGACCCTCGGCGCGGTGCTCAAGTACTCCGAGGACCTCGACCGCGTCCGCGCCAAGCTCGACACGGTGCTGTCCTAGCCGACCCGGGCGAGCGCCTCCGCGATGCCGCGCCCGCCGATCCACCCGCGCCCGTCCGGCGTCGCGTACTCGACGAACGTGAGCACCTCACCGGAGTCCGTGGTGCAGGACGTGTGCTCCAGCACTTCGCCGGTCACCGCGGGCGAGTCCAGGTAGACCTCCTGCAGCAGCTGCCACAACTCCTTGGCCGTCACCTCCGCGCCGGTGCGGTCGGTGTGCCGCTGGACGTGCCGGGCGAAGTCGATCTGCAGCCGCCGCGGCAGTTCGATCCCGTACTCGCTGCTCAGCAGGTGGGCGATGCCGCCCTTGCCGGACTGCGAATTGACCCGGATGACCGCCTCGTACGTGCGGCCCAGATCAGCCGGATCGATCGGCAGGTACGGCACGCGCCATTCGAGTTCGTCCGCGGGGACGCCGGTCGCCGCCGCGCGTGCCCGGTGCTCGGCGAAGCCCTTGCGGATCGCGTCCTGGTGCGTGCCGGAGAACGCGGTGTGCACCAGGTCGCCGACGTAGGGATGCCGCTCGTGCACCGGCATCCGCGTGCAGTACTCGACCTCCCGCCGGACGCGGTCGATGTCCGAGAAGTCGATCATCGGGTCGATCCCCTGGGCGTGCAGGTTCAGCGCCAGCGTGGCGATGTCGACGTTGCCGGTGCGCTCGCCGTTGCCGAAGATGCAGCCCTCGACGCGCTGGGCCCCGGCGAGCAGGGCCAGTTCCGCGCAGGCGATCCCGGTGCCGCGGTCGTTGTGCGGGTGCACCGACAGGATCACCGAGTCGCGGCGGTCGAGGTTCTGGTGGACGTACTCGATCTGGTCCGCGTAGACGTTCGGGGTGGCGACCTCGACCGTGGCGGGGAGGTTGAGGATGACCGGCCGGTCGGGACTCGCCTCCCACAACGTGGTCATCGCCGAGCACAGGTCGAGCACGTAGTCCGGCTCGGTCAGGTTGAAGACCTCCGGGGAGAACTCGAACCGGACGTCCTTGCGGTCCCCGGTCAGCCGCAGGATGTCCGTACCGCCGGCCGCGATCATCGCCGTCAGCTCGTCGCGGTCGCGGCCCAGGACGACCTCGCGCCAGACCGGCGCGGTCGCGGCGTACATGTGGATCACCACCGGGTTCGGCATCCCGGCGACCGACTGGACGGTGCGTTCGATGAGGTCGCGCCGGGCCGGGGTGAACACGACGATCGTGACGTCCTGCGGCGCGAGCCCGGTTTCCGCGATGAGCCGGACGAAGTCGTAGTCGGTCTGCGAGGCCGACGGATAGCCGACCTCGATCTCCTTGTACCCCATCTCGACCATGAGCCGGAAGAAGCGCCGCTTGCGTTCCGGGTCCATCGGTTCGGCCAGTGCCTGGTTGCCGTCGCGCAGGTCCACCGGGACCCACAGCGGTGCCTGGGTCAGCCGGTTGCCCGGCCAGTCGCGTTCGGACAGTGGGACCGGCACGCGGGAGTACACGTCGCGGTAGCGGTGGGAGGGCATGGGGGAGGGGCGCTGGGGGTTCCAGCGGTACATGTTCGCGTTTCCTTCTGGTCGCGGGGCGACCGGCGCAACACAGCTCCCACGGCGGGGAGCCGGTCCGGTCAGGCCCCGCCGTGGCGGTGAAGCAGAAAGAGAACGCGGGTGATCACGGGCTGGAAAGTACCACAACTCGCCCGGCGCGCGCCCCGGCCACGGAGCGCGCGCCGGGCGGCCCTCAGCCGTTGAGCCGGGCGAGCAGGTAGGCCTGCGGGACCGACTCCAGTTCGTGGGCGGGGTCGCGAACCGTCCGCGCCGTCACGCTGAACCCGGCCTGTGCCAGCAGATCGGCAATGCGGTCCGGCGGCAGGCGGTAGGCGTCGGCGGACACGGCGTGCCCGTACGCCTGCTCCACGCGCTTGCGCTCGTCACCGACCTGGAACGCCATCAGCAGGTGCCCGCCCGGCACCAGCACCCGCGCGAACTCGGCGAACACCGACGGCAGCAGCTCCGGCGGCGTGTGGATGATCGAGTACCAGGCGAGCAGCCCGCCGAGGCTGTCGTCCGGCAGGTCCAGCTCCGCCATCGCGCCGACCTCGAACCGCAGGTGCGGGTACCGGCGCCGCGCCTCGGCCACCATCCCCGGCGACAGGTCGATCCCGAACACCGGCACGCCCAGCGAGTCCAGGTGGATGGTGATCCGGCCCGGCCCGCAGCCGACGTCGGCCACCTGTCCGCCGTCGGCCAGCACGTGCTCGGCGAAGACCCCCAGCATCGCCCGGTCCATCGGGCTCTGCGCCAGGTTGTCCTCCAGTGTCTTCGCGTAGTCGATCGCGACGGTGTCGTAGGCCGCGCGAGTCATGTCGAGGTAGGTCACGCGGGCGACCGTATCGGGTCCGCCCGCGCCCGGCGGTGCGACGCGCCGCCGGGAAAATCGTTGCCGTGCAAGAAGAATCAGCGGAGCAGTCCGTGCTCCACGAGATCGAAGGCGCGGTCGATCACCGCGGGCTGGTCGCGGTGCACGTCGTCCGGATCGTCGCCGTCCAGCAACCGCCGGCACACGTGGTCGAAGATCGAGTCGATGGTGGCGGCCAGCAGGTTCGCCGTCAGCCGCGCCTCCAGTGGATCGCCGGTCTCCTCGGCGAGCAGCCGGGCGAGCAGGTCGGCGATCTCCCGGGACTGCTCGTAGGTCCGGGTGACCAGAGCGGGGCTGGCGTGGAGGATCTTCAGGAACCCCGGCGTGCCGGGCAGCGTGCCGGCCAGCGGGTGCCGCTGGGCCACCAGCTCGTGGTGATACCGCCGCAGCGCGGTCACCACGTCCTGGCCGGCGGGGCGCTCCCGGATCACCCGCTCCAGGTCGCGGAGCCGGTCGGCGTGCCGGTCGAGGAACAGGTCCTCCTTCCGCGGGAAGTAGTTGAACACCGTCATCTTCGACACCCCGGCCGCCTCGGCGACCTCGGCCACCGTCACGTTGTCGAAGCCCCGCACGGCGAACAGGCCGGTGGCCACGTCCGAAATGCGCCGTCGCGTGGCCAGCTTCTTCTCCTCGCGCAGTCCCACGCGCTGATCCTATGCCGAATAAAAGATTTGACCGAGTACAAGATTTTCCGGCAGCATGGCGTCATGGACTTCGACGTGGTGATCTCCGGGGGCGGGCCGGTCGGCCTGACGCTGGCGTGCGAGCTGCGGCTCGGCGGGGTGGACGTGCTGGTCGTGGAACGCCGGACCGAGATCGATCCGACCCTCAAGGCCGGCGCGATCAACCTCGTGACGGCCGAGGCGCTGTACCGGCGCGGCCTGCTGGACCGGCTCGAGGACGAGCGCGACCGGGCGCTCCGGGCGCTGGGGGTCGGGGCGGCGCTGCGGAACTCGCCGCCGCCGCTCGCCGGGCACTTCGGCGGGATCATGGTCGGCGCGGACCTGGTCGACCTCACCGATCCCGCGTTCCGGGACGCGGGACCCGCGGCCCGCCTGACCCTGGTGGGCCAGCAGGCCGTCGAGAAGGTGCTCGAGGAGCACGCGACCGGGCTGGGTGCGGTCGTGCGCCGCGGCGCCGAGGTCACCGGGTTCGACGCCGGCGACGACGGCGTGACCGTCTTCCTCGGCGGTGACCGGGTCCGCGCCGGCTGGCTGGTGGGCTGCGACGGCGGCCGCAGCCTGGTGCGCAAGCTGGCCGGGTTCGCCTTCCCGGGCACCGATCCGGAGATCACCGGACGCCAGGCGCTGGCCGACCTCGACGGCGCCGAAGCGCTCGGCCTGGGCTGGCACCGCACGAACACCGGCGTCTACGCGCACGGCCCGCTGCCCGGGCGGATCCTGACCGTCGAGTTCGACGGCCCGCCCGCCGACCGCACCACGCCGGTCACGGCGGCGGAACTGCAGGACAGCATCCGGCGAGTGTCCGGAGTGGACGTCACCGTCACCGCGCTGCGGTCGGTGACCCGGTTCACCGACAACGCCCGCCAGGCCACCACCTACCGCCGGGGCCGGGTGCTGCTCGCCGGGGACGCGGCGCACGTGCACTCGCCGTTCGGCGGGCAGGGGCTCAACCTCGGCATCGGCGACGCGGTCAACCTCGGCTGGAAACTCGCCGCGACCATCCGCGGCACCGCGCCGGAGGGGCTGCTCGACACCTACACCGTCGAACGGCACCCGATCGGCGAATGGGTGCTGGAGTGGACCCGGGCGCAGATCGCGGCGATGCGGCCGGATCCGCACACCAAGGCCCTGCGCTCGGTGCTCACCGACCTGCTCACCAGCGGCGACGGGTCGACGTACCTGGCGAAGAAGCTGTCCGGGGTGCTGCACCGCTACCCGGTCGACGGCGACCACGACCTCGTCGGCCGCAGCGCGCCGGACTTCGAGTTCAGCGACGGCAGCCGGCTGGCCGACCACTGCCACGACGGGCGGGCCGTGCTGATCGGCGCGCGGATCGACGACGACCGGGTGCGCGTGGTGCCCGGCAAGTGCGTCCAGCAGCCCGAACTCAAGGCCCTGATCAGGCCGGACGGGCACGTCGCGTGGGCGTCCGAGGACGGCGGCACCGACGGCTTGACGAAGGCGTTCGCGACCTGGTTCGGCACGCGCGACCCCTCGCATCGGATTTTCGCGTAACAATGGGCGGGTGAGCACCCGGGATCCGCTGGCGGGATTCGTCGGCTTCGCCACCGCGCTGCGCGAAGCCGGCGTCGCGTGCGGGCCGCAGCGGGTGCAGGCCTACCTCGACGCGGTCGAGCGGCTCGACGTCGGCGAGGCGGACCAGCTGTACTGGGCGGGCCGGCTGACACTGTGCTCGGACCCGGACGACCTGATCCGCTACGACGACGCGTTCGCGCAGTGGTTCGCCGCCGCGCCACCGGAACCGCGGCCGGCCACGGTCCGCCGCGAGCAGCGGTCCCGCATGGCGGCCCTGGTGTCCCAGTCCGCGGGCCAGGGGGAGGCCGAGTCGGACGACGACGAGCTGCGCGTCGCGGCGACGGACGCGGAGGTGCTGCGCGAACGCGATCTCGCCGAGCTGTCCAAGGCCGAGCGGGAGCACCTGCGGGAGCTGATGGCGGTGCTGCGGCCGCAACCGCCGATGCGGAAGTCGCTGCGCAGCAGGCCGGCGCGCCGCGGTTCGCTCGACCCGGGGCGGACGCTGCGCGCGATGCTGGCCGGCGGCGGGGAACCGGTGCGGCTCGTGCACCGGAACCGGTCGAACCGGCCGCGGCGGGTGGTGCTGCTGCTCGACGTGTCCGGCTCGATGAGCCCGTACGCCGACTCGCTGCTGCGGTTCGCGCACGTCGTGGTGCGCCGGGCGCCGGCCGCGGTCGAGGTGTTCACCCTCGGGACCCGGCTGACCAGGGTGTCCCGGCAGCTGCGGCAGCGCGACCCGGAACGCGCGATGCTCGCCGCCGGCACCGCGGTCCCCGACTTCGCCGGCGGCACGCGGCTGGGCGAGACACTGCGGATCTTCCTGGACCGCTGGGGACAGCGCGGGCTCGCGCGCCGCGCCGTCGTCACGGTGTTCTCCGACGGCTGGGAACGCGGGGATCCCGGCCTGCTCGGCGAGCAGATGGCGCGGATGCGCCGTCTGGCGCACGCGGTGTTCTGGGTGAACCCGCACGCGGGACGCGAAGGCTACGCTCCGGTGCAGTCCGGCATCGCGGCCGCGCTCCCGCACGTCGACCGCTTGCTGGCCGGCCACAGCCTGGCCACCCTGGAACGACTGCTGCTGGAGATCCGCGATGCATGACGTACTGGACGAGTTGTACAAGCGCTGGCGCGAGGGCGAGGCCGTCGGCGTCGGGACCGTGGTGGCCACCTTCTCGTCGGCGCCCCGCGCGCCGGGTGCGGCGATGCTGGTCACCGAGGACGGCACGGCGGTCGGCAGCGTGTCCGGCGGCTGCGTCGAGGGCGCGGTGTACGAGCTGGCGCAGCAGGTCGTGGCCGACCGCGAGCCGGTGCTGCAGCGCTACGGCGTCAGCGACGACGACGCGTTCGCGGTCGGCCTGACCTGCGGCGGGATCATCGACATCTACGTCGAGCGGATCGACCGGGAGACCCTGCCCGAGCTGGGCGACGTCGTGGACTCGGTGCACCGGGGCGAGCCGGTCGCCGTCGTCACCGTGATCGAGCACGAGGACCCGGAGCGGCGCGGGCGGCACATGATCGTGTGGCCGGACCGGACCGCGGGCACGCTCGGTACCGACCGGATCGACGACGCGGTCGCCGACGACGCGCGCGGCCTGCTCGCCAACGGGCGCACCGGAACACTGCACTACGGCTTGGAGGGCGAGCGGCGCGGCGAGGGCATGGCGGTGTTCGTCAACTCCTTCGAACCGCAGCCGCGGATGCTGGTGTTCGGCGCGATCGACTTCGCGGCGGCGATGGCACGCATGGGCGCCTACCTCGGTTACCAGGTCACGGTGTGCGACGCGCGTCCGGTGTTCGCCACCGCGTCGCGGTTCCCGGAGGCCGACGACGTGGTCGTGGACTGGCCGCACCGCTACCTCAAGGCCGAGGCGGAGGCCGGCCGGATCGACCGGCGGACGGTGATCGCGGTGCTCACCCACGACCCGAAGTTCGACGTGCCGTTGCTGGAGGTCGCGTTGCGGCTGGACGTCGGCTACATCGGGGCGATGGGGTCGCGGCGCACCCATGAGGACCGCCTCACCCGCTTGCGGGAGGCGGGGTTGACGGAGGAGGAACTGTCGCGATTGGCCTCCCCGATCGGGCTCGACCTCGGGGCCCGCACACCGGAGGAGACCGCGGTGTCGATCGCCGCGGAGATCATCGCGTTGCGGTGGGGCGGCGGCGGGAAACGGCTCACCGAACTGTCCGGGCGCATCCACGGCTGACCCTCTCGCACGTGCACGACTGGCCCTTTCGCACCTGTGCGAGTGGTCAGTTCGTACGAGGCAGTTCCGCGTTTGCGGTGGGACAGCAGGGATTTCCGCGCAGGTGCGGGAGAAGGGGTGAAGTGTCACCCAACCAGGACTTGTCCGATCGGCACGGACGTAGCACGCTCGCGTGTGAAGCCGATCACCCAGCTCCCACCACTGGAGGCCTCATGCGCATCACCGTCAACGTGGACGGAACCAGCTACACCGACGAGGTCGAACCCCGCACGTTGCTCGTTCACTACCTGAGGGAGACGCTCGGGAAAGTCGGCACCGTCGTCGGCTGCGACACCAGCAACTGCGGTGCCTGCACGGTGCACCTCAACGGGCACAGCGTGAAGTCCTGCTCGGTCCTCGCCGTGCAGGCCGACGGTGCCGAGGTGACCACCATCGAGGGCCTGGCCCGCGACGGCAAGCTCCACCCCGTGCAGGAAGCGTTCCACGACAACCACGCCCTGCAGTGCGGGTTCTGCACGCCGGGCATGATCATGCAGTCGATCGACCTGCTCGCCGACAACCCCAACCCCGACGAGCACGCCGTGCGCGAGGGGCTGGAAGGAAACCTGTGCCGCTGCACGGGTTACCAGAACATCGTCCGGGCCGTGCGCGACGCCGCGCAGCGGATGAGCCCGGGCGCGGGCCCGGAGGCCGAGCGCGTGTCCGGTGACGACGTCAGCCGCGCGCCCAGCGCGTTCGCGGGCGGGGGCGAGTGACATGACGTCGACGATCGAGCCCGAGGTCGGCAAGGCGCGCGCCCGCAAGGAGGACGCGCGGCTCATCACCGGCCGCACCCGCTGGACGGACAACATCACGCTGCCCGGGATGCTGCACGTGGCGATCCTGCGCAGCCCGTTCGCCCACGCCCGGATCAATTCCATCGACACGGCCGCGGCGCGGGACATGCCGGGTGTGGTGGCCGTCTACACGGCCCGCGACCTCGATCCGGACAGCGCCATCGGCATGCCGTGCGCGTGGCCGATCACCCCGGACATGAAGCAGCCGCGACGGCCCGTGCTGGCCGCCGACCAGGTCAACTTCGCCGGCGAGGGCGTCGCGGTGGTCGTGGCCCGCAGCAAGGCCGAGGCCGCCGACGCGCTCGAGGCCATCGACGTGGACTACGAGGAACTGCCCGTGGTCCTCGGCCTGGAGAACGCGCTCGCCGACGGTGCGCCGCTGGTCCACGAGGAGCTGGGCACCAACAAGCAGGCGACGTGGGTCTTCGACTCGGCCGAGGCCGGCACCGGCGGCAACGTCGAGGAGGCGCTGGCCGGCGGTGAGGTCGTGCTCAAACGCCGCTTCCGGCAGCAGCGGCTGGTCCCGGCGTTCATGGAGCCGCGCTCGGTGGTGGTCGACCCGACCGGAGCCCAGATCACCATGTGGTCGGCCACCCAGGTGCCGCACATCCTCAAGACGATGACGGCGCTGACGCTCGGCATCCCCGAGCACAAGCTGCGGGTCATCGCGCCGGACGTCGGCGGCGGGTTCGGCGGCAAGATCGCCGTGCTGCCCGAGGAGACCATGGCGGTCCTCATCGCGCAGAAGCTCGGCAAGCCGGTCAAGTGGACCGAGACCCGCTCGGAAACCATGCAGACCGCGCACCACGGGCGCGACCAGATCCAGGACATCACCATCAGCGCGAACCGCGACGGCACGGTCACCGGCCTCAAGGTCGAGCTGCTGGCCGACATGGGCGCCTACAACGGCCTGGTCGGGCCGGGTGTGCCGATCCTGGGCGCGTTCATGTTCAACGCGATCTACAAGATCCCGGCCTACCACTTCGCCTGCACGAACGTGTTCACCAACACCACGCTCACCGACGCCTACCGCGGCGCCGGACGGCCGGAGGCCACGTTCGCGATCGAGCGGATGATGGACGAGCTGGCCGCCGAGCTGGGCATGGACCCGCTGGAGCTCCGCGAGAAGAACTGGATCAAGCACGAGGAGTTCCCGTTCACCACGGTGTGCGGGCTGACCTACGACTCGGGCAACTACGAGGCCGCCACCGAGCGCGCCAAGGAGCTGTTCGACTACGAGGGCCTGCGCCGCGAGCAGCGGGAACGCCGCGAGCGCCAGGATCCGGTGCAGCTGGGCATCGGCATCTCGACGTTCACCGAGATGTGCGGCCTGGCGCCGTCGCGGGTGCTCGGGTCGCTCGACTACGCCGCCGGCGGCTGGGAGCACGCCGCCATCCGGATGCTGCCCACGGGCAAGGTCGAGGTCGTCACCGGCGCGTCCGCGCACGGTCAGGGGCACGAGACGGCGTGGAGCCAGATCGTGGCCGACCGGCTCGGCGTGGCGTTCGAGGACATCGAGGTCATCCACGGTGACACGCAGTCCTCGCACAAGGGCATGGACACCTACGGGTCGCGGTCGCTGGCCGTCGGTGGCATCGCGGTGGTCAAGGCCGCCGAGAAGGTCGTCGACAAGGCCCGCGCGATCGCCGCGCACCTGCTGGAGTGCTCGCCGGACGACCTGGAGTTCGAGGGCGGCAAGTTCACCGTCCGCGGCACGGACACGTCGACGACGATCCAGGACGTGGCGTTCGCGACGTTCGCCGCGCACAACCTGCCCGACGGCATGGAGCCCACGCTGGACTCCGAGGCCGTGTTCGACCCGGAGAACTTCTCGTTCCCGCACGGCACGCACCTGTGCGCCGCCGAGGTGGACACCGAGACCGGGCGGGTGCGGCTGCGCTCGTACGTGTGCGTGGACGACGTGGGCAAGGTGGTCAACCCGCTGATCGTGGAGGGGCAGGTGCACGGCGGTCTCGCCCAGGGCATCGCGCAGGCCCTCTACGAGGAGGCGGTGTTCGACGAGAGCGGCACGCTCACCACCGGCACGTTCGCCGACTACCTGCTGCCCTCGGCGGCCGACCTGCCCTCGTTCGTCACCGACCGCACGGAGACGGCGGCGACGTCGAACCCGCTGGGCGTCAAGGGCGTCGGCGAGGCCGGCACGATCGCCTCCACCCCGGCGGTGGTCAACGCGGTGGTGGACGCCGTGCGGCACTTCGGGGTGAACGACATCGAGATGCCGTGCTCGCCCATGCGGGTGTGGTCGGCGATCCACCGCGGCCGCACCGACGCCGGTGGCGTCGGCGCGGAGGCCGGCGGCGGACTGGGTTCCATCGACGCTTCGGGAGGTGCGCAGTGATCCCCGCTGCCTTCGACTACGTCGCCCCGTCCACTGTGGACGAGGCGGTGCAGGCACTGGCCGCGGCCGGTGAGGACGCCAAGGTCCTGGCTGGCGGGCAGAGCCTGCTGCCGGTGCTGCGGATGCGGCTGGCCGCACCGACGACGCTCATCGACCTCGGCAAGATCACCGAGCTGCGGGGCGTCCGCGACGACGGCGACGCGATCGTCATCGGCGCCATGACCACGCACTACGACGTGCAGCGCGACCAGCTGGTCGCCGAGCACGCCGCGCTGCTGGCCAGGGCGACCGACACGGTGGCCGACCCGCAGGTGCGGCACCGGGGCACGTTCGGCGGTTCGATCGCCCACGCGGACCCGGCGGGCGACCTGCTGGCGCCCGCGCTGGCGATGGACGCGGAGATGGTGATCGCGAGCAGCAGCGGCAGGCGGACCGTGCCGGCGGCGGAGTTCTTCCAGGACTTCTTCACCACGGTCCTGGACCCGGGCGAGATCCTGGTCGAGGTCCGCGTGCCGAAGCACACCGGCTGGAAGGCGCACTACGAGAAGTTCAACCGGGTCGCCCAGGCGTGGTCGATGGTCGCGGTGGCGGCCACGGTCCGCACGGACGGCGACACGATCGCCGAGGCCCGGGTGGCGCTGACGAACATGGCGTCGGTGCCGGTGCGCGCCACCGCGGTGGAGCAGGCCCTGATCGGCCAGGCAGCGTCGGACGAGACGATCCGCGCGGCGGCCGCCCACGCCGCCGAGGGCACGAGCCCCACAGCGGACGGCAACGCGGACGTCGAGTACCGCCAGGAGCTGGCAAAGGTCCTGACGGGCCGAGCGGTCTCGGCAGCGCTGGCCGCGGTCTGAGCCGCGTGGGTGGCCACCCCCGCAGCTCGGGGTGGCCACCCACGCACGACCGCACCAGGCGGACGCCCCCAGCCGCGGCGAGTAGTCACCCACCGCCCACCCGCACAGCTGGACGCACGCACGACCACCATGCGCACCGCCACTCACGCGCCCACCCACTCACCGGGCCCGCAGCCCCCACCGCGCACACCCGCCCAACATGCGCACGGCCTCACGCGCTCATTCCCACTCACCGGGCGCGCAGCCGCCGCCGCGCCCACAGCCCTCACCGCGCACACCCACCCACCATGCGCACAGCCCCCACCGCGCCCATAGCCACCGATCCGGGTCCCTTGAAGCCACCGACATGCCGGTTCCGGCACTAAGGTGGCTCCGAGGGACTTGCAGCTTTCTGGAGAAGGGAGGTCGGCCCGTGCGGCTCGACCATGAATTCACCGTTCCGGCCCCGCCAGCAGAGGTGTGGAAGGCGGTCACCGACCCGGAACGCGTTGCCCCCTGCATGCCGGGCGCGACCCTGACCAAGGTCGAGGGTGAGACGTTCACCGGCACGGTCAAGGTGAAGCTGGGGCCGATCTCCCTGCTGTACAAGGGCTCCGGCGAGTTCCTGGAGACCGACGAGCAGGCCCGCAAGATCGTGATCAAGGCCTCCGGCAAGGACTCCCGCGGCGCCGGCACCGCGGCGGCGACCGTGACGGTGACGCTGGCCGAGGACAACGGCGGCACCAAGGGCACCGTGGCCACGGACCTGAACGTCACCGGCCGCCCGGCGCAGTTCGGCCGCGGCATGATCTCCGAGGTCGGCGGCAAGATCCTGGACCAGTTCGCCGCCAACCTGGCCGACCGCCTCGGCACGCCGGAGGCCCCCGCGACCCCGGCGGCGGAGGAGAAGCCGGCCGAGTCCGGGGTGACCACCGAGCCGGCCCCGGACAAGCCCAAGCTCGAAACGGTCAAGCCCCAGCCACAAGAAGCCGAGGCGATCGACCTCTTCGAGTACGCGGGCAGCTCCGTCACCAAACGCCTGGCCCCAGTGCTCGCCGGGGTCGCCGCGGTGCTCGGCATCGTGGCGATCGTGCGGCTGATCCGCCGCCGCTGACCCGCCGCCCGCGCCGAGCGGGCCCACACCCGCTCGGCGCGCCCCGCGGGTACACCAGGGGCGGTCCACGCCCCAGGCAGCCCAAGACGCGGCCGCACGCACACCTGAACGCTCGGCGCGCCTGCCCGCCCTGCATGACTGCCCACCCCCCGGCCTGGCGCGCCCCCGCGTTCCGCGCTTGCCGCGCGTTCCGCGCGTCCCGCTTCGCGCTTCGCATGCCTCGCGCCCCCGCACCGCGCGCCTCCGCACCCCGCGCGCCTCCGCACCCCGCGCGCCTCCGCACCGCGCGCCTCCCGCCTCGCCGTCCGCGCGAGCCCCGCGCTCTGCGCGAGCCCCGCGCCCTTGGCGCCGCGCCCTCCCGCGCCCCGGCGCCGCGCAAACCCCGTGCGCCTCGCGCCACTGCGCCACCGCGCGTCCGTCTCGCTCCGCGCTCCGTGCCTCCCGTCTCGCGAGGGCTGTGCGTTTCGCGTCTCTGCGTCGTGTGCCGGACGTGCTGCGTGCCACGCTCGGGAAGTGGCGTGCCGTCCGGGCGGTTGTACCCGGTGTGCGCAGCGAAACCGACGTCGTGGTGATCGGGGCGGGGCAGGCTGGGCTGTCGGCCGCCTACTTCCTCCGGCGGGCCGGTCTGGAGTTCGTCGTCCTCGACCAGAACGCGGGGCCGGGCGGCGCGTGGCGGCACCGGTGGCCGTCGCTGCGGTTGGACAAGGTCCACAAGTTCCACGACCTCCCCGGCATGGCCTTCGCCGAGCAGGACGAGCACCGGATGGCCTCGGAGGTCGTCGCCGAATACTTCGACCGCTACGAGCGCGCGTTCGACCTGCCGGTCCGGCGCCCGGTCGAGGTGGCAGCCGTGCGGGACGAGGGTGAGCGGCTCCTCGTCGAGAGCGCCGGCGACAGCTGGGCCGCCCGCGCCGTGATCAACGCGACCGGCACCTGGACCCGCCCGTTCTGGCCGCACTACCCCGGCCAGGAGACGTTCACCGGACGCCAGCTGCACACCGCCGACTACCGCAGCGCAGAGGAGTTCCGCGGCCGGCACGTCCTGGTCGTCGGCGGCGGGACGTCGGCCGTGCAGCTGCTGATCGAGATCGCGGACCTCGCGAGCGGCACCACGTGGGTCACCCGCCGCCCGCCGGTGTTCAAGGACGTCGAATTCGGCCCCGAACTGGGCCGCGAAGCCGTGGCGAAGGTCGAGCGCCGGGTCCGGGCGGGCCTGCCGCCGGCGAGCGTGGTCAGCGTGACCGGCCTGATGCGGACGCCCCAGGTGCGCGACGCCGAGGCCCGCGGAATCCTCGACCGCAAGCCGATGTTCGACCACATCACCCCGACGGGCGTGGTGTGGCCGGACGGCAGTGAACAGCGCGTGGACGTGATCCTCTGGGCGACCGGTTTCCGCGCCGCCCTGGACCACCTGGCTCCGCTGCACCTGCGTGAACCCGGCGGCGGCATCCGCATGGAGGGCACCCGCGTAGCCGCTGAGCCGCGCCTGCACCTGGTCGGATACGGCCCTTCCGCGAGCACGATCGGCGCGAACCGCGCGGGCCGCGCAGCCGTCCGCGAGATTCGCCGGCTGCTCTCCACCCAGCGCGAGGCGCTGCCCACCGCAAGCTGACCTCGGACACCGCACGGGCCATCTCGGCAGCACGAGCCCAGTGGGGGGAGGGGAGTGGGTAGTGCGGGTGCTGGCCGAGTTCGGTCTGGCGGGGCTCACTGCACGTGCGGGTTCGTTAGCGCAGGGCTGGGCGGGCCAGTGGCGCCGCTACGGAGTGGGGGCAGTGGGGTGCCGGTTGTGTCTGGCGGGGCTCAGTGCACGTGGGGCTGTGCGGTAGCGCGAGAGCACGGTGAGTTGGCGGGTCGGTGGTGGCGGGAGTGGGTAGTAGGGGGCTGGCCGGGTCAGTGCGCGGTGCGGGCAGCCCGCACCGGCCGTAACCCGGCCCTCGCACCCGCGTACTAATTCGGCAGCGCGAACACCCGCCGGGCGTTGCCGCTCAGGAACAGGTCCTCCGGGGTCGCTCCCAGCTCCAGGTCGGGCAGTCGCTTGAGGGCCTGGGCCGGGGTCAGCATCGGGTAGTTGCTGCCGAACAGCACCCGCGTCCGGCCGCGTCCCCGCATGAACTCCACCAGCTCCGCGGGCAGCCGGTGCACCGCGTAGGCCGAGGTGTCCACGTAGAAGTTCGGGTACTTCGTCGCCAGGGACAGGACCTCCGCCAGCCACGGGTAGCCCACGTGCCCGCCCACCACGACCAGCTCCGGGAAGTCCAGCAGCACCTCGTCCAGGTACGGGATCGGCCGCCCCGGCTCCGACGGGCACAGCGGCCCGGTGTGCCCGATCTGCGTGCAGAACGGCACGTCCTCCTCCACACACGCCACGTACACCGGGTAGTAGCGCCGGTCGTTCGGCGGCAGGTTCCACAGCCACGGCACCACCCGCACCCCGACGAACCCGTTCCGCACGCACCGCCGGACCTCCCGCACCGCCCGCACCGGATCCGTGAGATCCACCGACGCCAGCCCGGCGAACCGGTCCGGGTGCGCCGACACCACGTCGGCCACCTCGTCGTTCGTGATCAGCGCCCCGCCCGGCCCGTGCCACGCCGACAGCAGCCCGACCCGCACCCCGGCCTCGTCCATCGCGTCGAGCGTCGCCGACAGCCGCGGCACCCGGCGCGACATGTCCGTCCACCGCAGCAGCGTCTCCAGCCACGGCTGGTCCATGAAACGCTGGTTCGGCTGCTGCATCCACACGTCGATCACGTCAGCCATCGTTCTTCCCTTCGCCGGTCAACAACGTGCGAGCGGCCCGGGCCACCAGCCCCGCGGCGGAAACCGGCGGCGGCCGCCCCTGCGCCAGATACCGCCGCACGGCCGCGTACGGCAGATCGATCAGCACCAGCAACAGCTCGTCGGTGCCCAGCCCGGTCGCCGCACGCACCGGCCGCAGCGCGGTCCGCAGGATGCCGTCGAGGTCGGCGTCCGTCCGGTCGGCCGCCGCCCGGTCCTCCGCCGACCACGTGTCGAACCCCAGCGCCCGCTTGCCCGCGTACAGCACCTGCGCCGCCGCGGGGTTCGAGCGGCACCAGCGCACCACCGAAGCCGTCGCCTCGACCACGTCCGCCACCGACGGCTCGTCGCCCAGGACCGCGCGGTAGTCGCTCTGGAACCGCCGCACCGTCCGCAGCCACAACGCGGCCAGCAACGCCGGACGGCCGGAGAACCGGTGGTACACCGACCCGCTCGGCGCCCCCACCGCACGCGCCAGGGCCGACATGGTCACCGCCTCGGTCCCGCCGGCGGCGAACAGCTGGAGGGCAGCGTCCAGCAGATCGTCGACGGGAAAACGAGGTGGCCTGCCCACGCTTCTAGAGACTACTCTCCAATACATGGTGGTCAACCTGCATGCGCGACGGATCCGGGCCGACCAGGCGGTGATCGGGGAGCTGCTCGACTCGCTCGGCGGCGCGCACGACCGCCTGTGGCCGCGGTACTGGCCCCCGATGCGGCTCGACCTCACCCCGGGCGCGGTCGGCGGCCACGGCCCGGTCCGCTACCGCGTCGAAGACCACGTACCCGGCCGCCTGCTCCGGTGCCGGTTCCTGCGTCCGCGTGGTTTCGACGGCTACCACGAGTTCAGCGTCCGGCCCGGCCCGGACGGCACGAGCGAGTTGCGGCACGTCATCGTGGTCCGGCTACGGCGCTCGGCGATGCTCACGTACCCGCTCTTCTGGCGTCCGGCGCACGACGCCGCGCTCGAGGACCTCCTCGACCGCGCCGAGCGGGAGGCCACCGGCACGGTCGCCCGTCCCGCCCGCTGGAGCCCGTACGTGCGGCTCCTCCGCGCGCTCGCTTGACAGCGCACCGCCCGCCCCCAAAGGTTTGACCCATGAACAAGGGCATGCTCACCCTCGGCCGGCTCCGGGAACTGGCCGAGGAGGGCACCGTGGACACCGTCCTCGTCGCGATGACCGACATGCAGGGCCGTCTCCAGGGCAAACGCTGCTCGACCGAGTACTTCCTCAACGAGGTCGTCACCCACGCCACCGAAGCCTGCAACTACCTGCTCGCCGTCGACGTGGACATGAACACCGTCGACGGCTACGCGATCTCCTCCTGGGAAAGCGGTTACGGCGACTTCGTGCTGCGCCCCGACCTGTCCACGCTGCGCCGCGTGCCCTGGCACGAGGGGACCGCGCTCGTCCTGTGCGACGTCGAACGCGTCGAGGGCGGCGAGGTCACCGCCTCCCCGCGGCAGGTCCTGCGCGGCCAGCTCGACCGGCTGGCGCAGCGGAACCTCGCCGCCTACGTCGGCACCGAGCTGGAGTTCATCGTCTTCGACGACACCTACGAGCAGGCCTGGCGCCGCGGCTACCGCGACCTCGAGCCCGCCAACCAGTACAATGTGGACTACTCGATGCTCGGCACCGCGCGGCTGGAACCGTTGCTGCGCCGCATCCGCAACGACATGGCCGGCGCCGGCATGTACGTCGAGTCCGCCAAGGGCGAGTGCAACCCTGGCCAGCACGAGATCGCGTTCCGCTTCGACGAGGCCCTGCGCACCTGCGACAACCACAGCATCTACAAGACCGGCGCGAAGGAGATCGCCGCCCAGACCGGCCGCAGCCTCACCTTCATGGCGAAGTACAACGAGCGCGAGGGCAACTCCTGCCACATCCACCTCAGCCTGCGCGGCACGGACGGCACGCCGGTGTTCGCCGAAGACCCGACGCTGATGCGGCACTTCATCGCCGGGCAGCTGGCCTGCCTGCGCGAGCTGACCTACTTCCTCGCGCCGAACATCAACTCCTACAAGCGTTTCGTGCCCGGCAGTTTCGCGCCGACCGCCGTCGCGTGGGGCACCGACAACCGCACCTGCGCGCTGCGCGTCGTCGGGCACGGGCCGTCGCTGCGGGTGGAGAACCGGGTGCCGGGCGGCGACGTCAACCCCTACCTCGCCGTCGCCGCGCTCATCGCCGCCGGCCTGCACGGCATCGAGAACGAGCTGCCGCTGGAGGACGAGTTCGCCGGCAACGCCTACCACTCGGACAAGCCGAGGGTCCCGGCCACGCTGCGCGAGGCGGCGGAGCTGCTGTCCGACAGCAAGGTGGCCCGCGCGGCGTTCGGCGAGGACGTCGTCGAGCACTACCTCAACGCGGCCCGGGTCGAGCTCGCCGCCTTCGACGCCGCCGTCACCGACTGGGAGCGCCAGCGTGGCTTCGAACGCCTCTGAGCCCATCATCGGCCTCACCACCTACACCGAGAAGGCGAGCTGGGGCGTCTGGCACACCGAGGCAGCCCTGCTCCCGCGTTCCTATGTGGACTCGGTCAAGCAGGCGGGCGGAATTCCCGTCCTGCTCCCGGCAGGGGACAGCGACGTCCTGTCCGCCGTGGACGCGCTGGTCCTCTCCGGCGGCGCCGACGTCGACCCCGCGCGCTACGGGCAGCAGCCGCAGGACAAGACGGTGACCCGCCCCGAGCGGGACGCCTTCGAGTTCGCCCTCGCGCGCGCCGCCCTCGACCGCGGCCTGCCGGTGCTCGGCGTGTGCCGCGGCATGCAGGTCCTCAACGTCGCGCTGGGCGGCAGCCTGATCCAGCACCTGCCGGACCGCGTCGGCCACACCGAGCACCAGCCGTCCCCGGGCGTCTACGGCCCGACGCACGTCACGCTCGCCGCGGGCAGCCGCGTCGCCGCGATCCTCGGCGCGCAGACCAAGTGCCAGTGCTACCACCACCAGGCCGTCGACCGGCTCGGCGACGGCCTGCGGGCCGTCGGCTGGGCCGCGGACGGCACGGTCGAGGCCGTGGAGGTGCCGGGCGCGGGCTTCGTGGTCGGCGTGCAGTGGCACCCGGAACAGGACACGCAGGAAGTCCGGTTGTTCGCGGCCCTGGTCGCCGCGTGCCGGTGACCGGTCCACCCGAGGAGTACGGAGGAACAGGGATGCAGCGGTTCGACGGCCGGGTCGTCGTGATCACCGGCGGCGGCAGCGGGATCGGCCTGGCCACCGCCCGCCGCCTGGCGAGCGAGGGCGCGAAGGTGGTGATCGCCGACATCGACGCCGAGGCCGGCAAGGCCGCCGCGGACGAGGTCGGCGGCGAGTTCGTCGCCACCGACGTCACCAGCGAGGAGCAGGTCGAGGCCCTGTTCCAGGCCGCGGTGGACCGCTTCGGCTCGCTCGACGTCGCGTTCAACAACGCCGGTATCTCCCCGCCGGAGGACGACTCGATCCTCACCACCGGCCTGGATGCCTGGCAGAAGGTCCAGCAGGTCAACCTGACCTCGGTGTACCTGTGCTGCAAGTACGCCATCCCGCACATGCGGCGGCAGGGGAAGGGCTCGATCGTCAACACCGCCTCCTTCGTGGCGGTGATGGGCGCGGCGACCTCGCAGATCTCCTACACCGCGTCCAAGGGCGGGGTCCTGGCGATGACCCGCGAGCTGGGCGTGCAGTTCGCCCGCGAGGGCATCCGCGTCAACGCCCTGTGCCCCGGTCCGGTGAACACGCCGCTGCTGCGTGAGCTGTTCGCCAAGGACCCGGAGCGGGCCGCGCGGCGCCTGGTGCACGTGCCGCTGGGCCGCTTCGCCGAGCCGGAGGAGATCGCCGCCGCCGTGGCCTTCCTGGCCAGCGACGATGCGTCGTTCATCACGGCGTCGCAGTTCCTGGTGGACGGCGGTATCTCGGGCGCGTACGTTACCCCGCTGTAGACTGAAGCCGGACAACTGAACAGCAGGCCGTCACGAGCCGGAGCGGGAGAGTCCCCAGGTCAGCTGGGGCGCCGAAGGAGCAACTTCCCCGCCAATCTCTCAGGTACCAGTTACCGCTCCGCGCCAGGCCACTCTGGAAAGCAGGCGCGCGCATCGCGTCTCACCCAAGGTGAAAGCCGCGAGCGCGGTGAAACTCTCAGGTGCCGATGACAGAGGGGGAGTTCCCGCACCCGTAGATGAGGAGCTCCCGATGTCCTTCGCCGATCGCCACATCGGACCTTCCGAGCACGAACAGGCCAAGATGCTCGCCGAGTGCGGGTTCGGGAGCCTGGACGCGCTGGTCGAGGCCGCTGTCCCGGCGTCGATCCGCACCGCGGGCGGGCTGGACCTGCCGCCGGCCTCCGAGCAGGAGGCGACCGCGCAGCTGCGGGCGCTGGCGGCGAAGAACCGCCCGATGACCCAGATGATCGGCCTCGGCTTCAGCGACACCGTCACCCCGCCGGTGATCCGCCGCAACGTGCTGGAGAACCCGGCCTGGTACACCGCGTACACGCCGTACCAGCCGGAGATCTCGCAGGGGCGGCTGGAGGCGCTGCTCAACTTCCAGACGATGGTCTCGAACCTGACCGGCCTGGACATCGCCAACGCCTCCCTGCTCGACGAGTCCACCGCGGTCGCCGAGGCCGTCCTGCTCATGCGCCGCGCGTCGAAGGCGAAGTCGTCGCGCGTCGTGCTGGACGCCGAGTGCCTGCCGCAGACCATCGCGGTGGTGCGGACGCGGGCCGAGGCGGTCGGCATCGAGGTCGACGTGCGGGACCTGGGCACCGGGCTGCCGGAGGACTTCTTCGG
Organism: Amycolatopsis thermalba; assembly: GCF_023376025.1. Lineage (NCBI taxonomy): Bacteria > Bacillati > Actinomycetota > Actinomycetes > Pseudonocardiales > Pseudonocardiaceae > Amycolatopsis > Amycolatopsis thermalba. The sequence goes on along the minus strand of NZ_CP091196.1, from coordinate 6,155,899 downwards.
TGTCGTCGTGCAGTACCCCGGCGCGTCCGGCGTGCTGCGCGGCCGGGGCTTCTACGAGGCGATCGGCAAGGTCGCCAAGGACGCGGGCGCGCTCTACACCGTGGCCGCGGACCTGCTGGCGCTGACGCTGGTCACCGCGCCCGGCGAGTTCGGTGCCGACATCGCCGCCGGCACCACCCAGCGCTTCGGCGTCCCGCTCGGCTACGGCGGCCCGCACGCCGGGTACCTGTCGGTGCGCAAGGGCCTGGAGCGGTCGCTGCCCGGCCGCCTGGTCGGCGTCTCGGTGGACGCGGACGGCAACACCGCCTACCGGCTCGCGCTGCAGACTCGTGAGCAGCACATCCGCCGCGAGAAGGCGACCTCGAACATCTGCACCGCCCAGGTGCTGCCCGCGGTGCTGGCCGCGATGTACGCCGTCTACCACGGGCCGGAGGGGCTCACGGAGATCGCGCGGCGGGTCCACGGGCTGGCCGCCGGGCTGGCCGAAGCGCTGCGGACCGCGGGTGTGGAGGTCGTGCACGAGGGCTTCTTCGACACCGTGCTCACGCGGGTGCCGGGCCGGGCCGCCGCCGTGGTCGCCGCGGCGCGCGAGTCGGGTATCAACCTCGGCCGCGTGGACGACGACCACGTGCGGATCGCCTGCGACGAGGTCACCACCCCCGAGATCGTGGACCGCGTGCTGCGGGCGTTCGGCGCCGCGCCGGGCATCGCGGACGGCCGCACCGCGCTGCCCACCGGGCTGGCGCGCACCAGCGAGTTCCTGACCCACGAGGTGTTCCACAGCCACCGCTCCGAGACCGCGATGCTGCGCTACCTGCGCCGTCTGTCCGATCAGGACTACGCGCTGGACCGCGGCATGATCCCGCTCGGCTCGTGCACCATGAAGCTCAACGCGACCGCCGAGATGGAGCCGATCAGCTGGCCGGAGTTCGCCGGCCTGCACCCGTTCGCCCCGGCCGGGGACGCGGCCGGCTACCGCGAGCTGATCGACCAGCTGTGCGGCTGGCTCGCCGAGGTCACCGGCTACGACGAGGTGTCCCTGCAGCCCAACGCCGGCAGCCAGGGCGAGCTGGCCGGGCTGCTCGCCATCCGCGCCTACCACCGCGCCAACGGCCAGCCGGAGCGCGACGTGTGCCTGATCCCGTCGTCGGCGCACGGCACCAACGCCGCGTCCGCGGTGCTCGCCGGGATGCGCGTGGTGGTGGTCGCCTGCAACGACAACGGTGACGTCGACCTGGACGACCTGCGCGCCAAGGCCGAGCAGCACCGCGACGCGTTGTCCGCGATCATGGTGACCTACCCCTCCACGCACGGCGTGTACGAGGAGGGCATCGGCGAGATCGCCCGCGTCGTGCACGAGGCCGGCGGGCAGGTCTACGTCGACGGTGCGAACCTCAACGCGCTGCTGGGCCTGGCCAAGCCGGGTGAGTTCGGCGGCGACGTGTCGCACCTGAACCTGCACAAGACGTTCTGCATCCCGCACGGCGGCGGCGGCCCCGGCGTCGGCCCGGTCGCGGTGCGCGCGCACCTCGCGCCCTACCTGCCCAACCACCCGCTCGCCGACGGCGCGGGCCCGGCCACCGGCGTCGGCCCGATCTCGGCGGCGCCGTTCGGGTCCGCGTCGATCCTGCCCATCTCGTGGGCCTACATCCGCATGATGGGCGGCGCCGGGCTGACCAGCGCCACCAAGGTCGCCGTGCTCGCCGCGAACTACGTCGCCGCGCGGCTGTCCCCGCACTACCCGGTGCTCTACACCGGGCGCACCGGCCTGGTGGCCCACGAGTGCATCCTCGACCTGCGCGCGCTGACCAAGCGCACCGGCGTGACCGTCGACGACGTCGCCAAGCGCCTGGTCGACTACGGCTTCCACGCGCCGACCATGTCGTTCCCGGTCGCCGGGACGCTGATGGTCGAGCCGACCGAGAGCGAGGACGTCAGCGAGCTGGACCGGTTCTGCGACGCGATGATCGCCATCCGGCGGGAGATCGAGGACGTCGCCGAGGGCCGGTGGGAGATCGAGCGGAGCCCGCTGCGCAACGCGCCGCACACCGCCGAGATGCTCACCGGCGACTGGGACCTGCCCTACGACCGCAAGACCGCGGTCTACCCGGGCGGGGTCTCGCCGAAGAACAAGTACTGGTCCCCGGTCCGGCGCATCGACGGCGCCCACGGTGACCGCAACCTCGTCTGCTCGTGCCCGTCCATCGAAGCCTACGGGAGCTGATCATGCGGACCGCACTGCATTCCGTCCACAAGGGACTGGGCGCGCTGTTCACCGACTTCGCCGGCTGGGAGATGCCGGTGCGGTACGGCAGCGAGCTGGCCGAGCACCGCGCGGTGCGCGAGACGGCCGGGCTGTTCGACCTCTCGCACATGGGCGAGATCGAGGTGACCGGCCCGCAGGCCGCCGACGCGCTGGACTACGCGTTCGTCGGCAAGCTGTCCGCGGTCAAGCCCGGCCGCGCCCGCTACACGATGATCTGCGACAACGCGGGCGGGGTCATCGACGACCTCGTGGTGTACCGGCTGGCGGACGAGAAGTTCCTCGTGGTCGCCAACGCCGGCAACGCGCCGACCGTGGCCGCCGAGCTGACCGAGCGCGCGTCCCGCTTCGACGCGCGGGTCACCGACCGCTCGGCCGAGGTCGCGCTGATCGCGGTGCAGGGCCCGAAGGCGGTGGACGTGGTCGGCGCGGTCACCGACGCCGACCTGGCGAGCCTGAAGTACTACGCGAGCGTGCCGGCGACCGTGAAGGGCCACGAGGTGCTGCTCGCACGCACCGGCTACACCGGCGAGGACGGCTTCGAGCTGTACGTCCCGGCTGAGGAGGCGACGTCGGTGTGGCACCTGCTGACCGACGCCGGACAGCCGCACGGGCTGGTGCCCGCCGGGCTCGCCTGCCGCGACACGCTGCGGCTGGAGGCGGGCATGCCGTTGTACGGCAACGAGTTGTCGACGCAGCGGTCGCCGTTCGAGGCGAACCTGGGCCGCGTGGTCAAGCTCGACAAGCCGGACTTCGTCGGCAAGGCGGCGCTGGCGGGCCGGCAGGAGCCGTCCGAGGTGCTGGTGGGCCTGCGCGGTGGCGGCCGGCGGGCGCCGCGGCACGGCTACCGCGTGCTCTCCGGCGAGGAGCCGGTGGGCGAGGTGACCAGCGGCGCGCTGTCGCCGACGCTGGGCTACCCGGTGGCGATGGCCTACGTGCCGGTCGCGCTGAGCGAGCCGGGCACGAAGCTGGCCGTCGACATCCGCGGCCGGGTCGAGCCGGTCGAGGTGGTTCCGCTGCCGTTCTACCAGCGGGACTGACCCGCGCAACGAAAGATCACCAACAGACGTCTGTAGTGCGTGGAGAAGCAACGCAGGCGGTGGTGGCGGCGGGCCCGGCGGGTCGCGTACGTCCTGACCGGGCTCTTCGTCGGCGTCCCGGCGATCGCGTTCGCGATCGGGTACCTGGTGTGGGACGTGCGCAGCCCGCAGGAGGTGCTGGCCGACCTCGACAAGACCGTGGTGATCCAGTACGCGGACGGCGGCGAGCTGATGCGGGTCGTGCCGCCGGACGGTGACCGCACGTTCACGCCCTACGCGCTGATCCCGCGCAAGCTGGTCGACGCGATCGTCGCTGTCGAGGACCCCACGTTCTGGACCAACGGCGGGTTCGAGCCGACCGGCATCGCGCGTGCGATGGTCACCGGCGTCGGCGGCGGGTCGGGCATCACCCAGCAGTACGTCAAGAACTCCACCGGCGAGGACGACGCGACCCTGTTCCGCAAGTTCAAGGAGCTGGTGCTGGCGACGAAGATCACCGACCGGCAGAGCAAGGAACAGATCTTCGAAAGCTACGTCAACATCATCTCCTTCGGCCGCAACACGCACGGTCCGGCGGCCGCCGCGCAGGCGTACTTCGGCAAACCGCTCGCCGACATCTCCTGGAGCGAGGCCGCGTTCCTGGCCGGCCTGCTGCAGGCGCCGTACGGGCACGACCCGGCGACCGCCGGTCCCGAGCAGGCCGCGCGACGCTGGACCTACGCGGCGAACAAGCTCGCCGAGCGCGGGTACGTGTCGGCGGCCGAACGGTCCACGATGACGTACCCGCGGGTCCTCGATCCGCACGAGACGCGCGCCGGGCGGAGCTCCTACAGCGACTCCCACATCCGCCAGCAGGTGCTCACCGAGCTGGAGGCGCAGGGGTGGCCGCTGACACGGCTGCGCCGGGAGGGACTGGCCGTGCGCACTACCCTCGACCGGGCCGCCCAGGGCCGCGCCGAGCGGGCGGCGCGGGACCGGCTCACGGGAGAGCCCGCGGAGCTGCGGGCGGCGGTGGTGTCCGTGTCGCCGGGCGACGGCGGGGTGGCCGCCTACGCCGGCGGGAACTGGGGTGTCACGGACTACGCCGTGACCCCGCGCCGTCCGGGCACGGCGTTCCGGCCGGTCGTGCGCGTGGCGGAGTTCCGCGCCCGTGCGGATGATCCGCCCGTCGTGACCGGGCCGAAGATCCGGCAGACCGCCTACGACGCCGGGATCCCGGAGTTCCTGGACGGCACGCGGACGCTGACGGCGCCGGACGGGGTGCACATCGCGTCCTCGATCGCCGAGGGCACCTACCGGTTGCGGCCGCTGGACCTGGCGGGCGTGCACGCGACCTTCGCGAACGGCGGTCTGCGGGTCACGCCGCACTTCGTGGCCGAGGTGCGCCGCGGCGACGAGGTGGTGTGGCGCTGGGACACGCCGCCGGTGCCCGCCCTGCCGCGCGAGGCCGTTCTGCAGGCTGACGCGGCCCCGGGCGAGTACGGCACGTCCGACGCGTGGATGGCCGGCGCGAGCGCGTCGATGGCCACGGTGGTGTGGGTCGGCGGCGACGAGGAACGCCCCCGCACGGACTGGCAGGGCGTGCCCCTGACCGGCGCCACCCTGCCCGCGGACATCTGGCGCGAGGTGATGTCGCCGGAGCCGGCTACGCGGTGAGGTCCCCGCGGCGGCGCAGCTCCTCGAACACCTGCTGGAACGCGCGGGAGCCGCGGTGGCGGTCGGCGTAGCCGAGCCAGGCCACCTCCGCGACCTCGGCCGAGGGCGTGATGGTGCCCTGGTAGTCGGCCGTGTAGCAGGTCATCCGCAGCAGCTGCGCCTGCCCGTCGGCGGGCGCCTCGATCGTCGCGGTGTGCACGGCGGTCGCCGGGTCGATCGACACCGCCAGCTCCTCGGCGACCTCCCGCACCAGCGTCGCCACGTCGCTCTCGCCCGGCTCGCGCTTGCCGCCCGGCAGGTACCACGCCGACTTGCCGTGCGAACGCGCCGCCAGCACGCGGCCGTCCTCCACCCGCAGCCAGGCGACCTTGTCGATCACCGCGTCACCAGCGCGAGCGTGAACCCGTCGTAACCCTTCGAGCCCACCGTCTGCACCACGGTCGCCTCCACCCGCGGCTCGGCGGCGATCAGCTCGTGCATCTCCCGCGTGGCGACGATCGCGGGGTCCGTGCTGCCGGCGTCGGCGAGCGCGCCGTCCCGCACCACGTTGTCCACGATGATCACCGAGCCCGGCCGCGACAACCGCAGCGCCCACCGGAAGTACTCGGGGTTGTTCGGCTTGTCCGCGTCGATGAAGATCAGGTCGAACGGCCCCTCGACGGACGGCAGCGTGTCCAGCGCCTTGCCGACCTTCACCTCGACGATCTCGCCGAACCCCGCCGCGTCGAGGTTGTTCTCCGCCACCTGCGCGTGCTTGCGGTCCGCCTCCAGCGTCACCAGCCTGCCGTCCGGCGGCAGCGCCCGCGCCAGCCAGATCGTGCTGTACCCGCCGAGCGTGCCGATCTCCAGGATCGAGCGGGCGCCGTGCATCCGCGCCAGCAGGTGCAGCAGCTTGCCCTGGGGCGGGGACACCGCGATCGGCGGCAGCCCGGCGTCGGCCGTGGCGGCCCGCACGTCGTCGAGCACCGGGTCGGCTGGGATGAGCGTCCGGCCGACGTAGTCGTCGACCGCGCTCCACACGTCCTGGCTCACAAGAGCCGAAACTACCGGCGGGCCTTCGGGATGACCAACGGAGTTCCGGTTTCCGGGTCCGGGATGACCGAGCACGGCAGGTCGAAGATCTCCTCGACGCGCTCGGCGGTCACGACCTCCTCCGGCGTGCCGGTCGCGAGCACCTCACCGCCGCGCATGGCGATCAGGTGCGTGGCGTAGCGGGCCGCGTGGTTGAGGTCGTGCAGCACCGCGACCAGCGTGCGGCCCTGCTCGGCGTGCAGCTGCGCGCACAGGTCGAGGATGTCCATCTGGTGCGCGATGTCCAGGAACGTGGTCGGCTCGTCGAGCAGGAGCAGCTCGGTCTCCTGCGCCAGCGCCATCGCCAGCCACACGCGCTGCCGCTGCCCGCCGGACAGCTCGTCCACCATGCGGTCGGCCAGCTCGGTCACGCCGGTGGCGGCCATCGAGCGCTCGACCACCTCGGCGTCCTCGCGCGACCACTGCCGCAGCAGCCGCTGGTGCGGGTACCGGCCGCGGGACACCAGGTCGGCCACCGTGATGCCGTCCGGCGCGATCGAGCTCTGCGGCAGCAGCCCCAGCTTGCGCGCGACCTGCTTGGCCGGCAGCGACGTGATGACCTCGCCGTCCAGGTAGACCATGCCCTGCCGCGGCTTCAGCAGCCGGCTCAGCGCCCGCAGCAGCGTGGACTTGCCGCACGCGTTCGGCCCGACGATCACGGTGAACGACCGGTCCGGAATGGTGACCGAGAGATCTTCGGCGACGACCCGTCCGTCGTACCCCAACGTCAGGCCGTCACCGTGCAGCCGGGTGCTGGTGGTCGGCTCGGCGACAAGATCCACGGTCTGGGTCATAGAGGTTAGGCTAACCTACAAGTTAGGCAAACGGTACGGACCGTGCTTACCTTGGCAGGGTGTTCGACGTCACGGATCTGACCCGCGTCACGCCCGTGCTCGACTCGCGGGCGGTCACCTTCGAGAACCCGACCGGCGAGCGCGGCGCGGGCGGCCGGGCCGGCGGCGGCCGCAAGGGCGCCCCCAGCCGGGTCATCGAGGGCGGTGAGCGCGTCACCCTCGCCGACCTCGCCGGGCCGGGCACGATCCGGCACATCTGGATGACGTTCCCGCCGGACCGGCCGGCCCGCATGCGAGCCGTCCACCTCGAAGTCCGCTACGGCGGCCTGTCCTACCCCAGCGTCTCGGTGCCGTGCCTGGACTTCTTCGGCTCACCGCACGGCCGCCCGGTCGCCTACTCCAGCGCGCTGACCAGCATGCCGGAGGCCCGCGGCTTCAACAGCTACCTGCCGATGGCCTTCGGCGAGCGCATCCGCGTCGACCTGGTCAACGGCAACCCGGACCCGATCGTCCTGTACTTCCAGATCGACTACACCCTCGGCGAATCCCCGTCGGGGCGGTTGCACGTGGGTTTCCGCCGCGAGAACCCGACGGTGTCGAAGCGGGACTTCGTGGTGACCGAGGGGTTGCGCGGCCCGGGCCGGTTCCTCGGCTGGGTCGGCGGGGTGCGGCCGATCGACGGCGGCCAGTGGTACGGCGAGGGCGAGGTGAAGATCTACCGCGACGGGGACCGCGAGTACCCCACGATCTGCGGGACCGGGCTGGAGGACTACGTGGGTTCGGCGTGGGGGATGGGCCCGCACGCCGGGCTGTACGCGGGTGCGCCGCTGGAGGTGTCCGGCCGCGGCCCGATCCCGAAGTACGTCGGGTTCTACCGCTGGCACGTGCTCGATCCGATCATGTTCAGCACGGACCTGCGGGTGACGCTGCAGCAGATCGGCGCCGACCGGGGTGGTCTGGTCGAGCGCGTGGACGACTACTGCGCGGCCGCGTTCACGGTGTGCGAGCGGGCCCAGCCGGTGCCGCCGGTGGACGTCGCCGCGGCCGTCGCGGATCTGGAGTGACTACTGGGACCGTTCGCCGACCACGACGACCGCGTCGCGCAGTGCCGCGCGCAGCCGGCCGACGTCCAGCGGTTCGAGCACCGCGGCTTCGCCCGGTGGAGCCACCAGGACCACCCGTCCGCTGCTCACGAACACCGTCAGGTCACGCCGCCTGCCGGCCAGGTCCCGGCAGCTGATCGACCATTCGTCTCGAGCCGCCACGTCCGTCGCCTTCCTTCGGTGGTGTTGCGGGTGACAGAGGGACGGCGCAGCGGGGCGGGCGTGACGCGGTGGCGCGGAAAAAGTGTCCGCAGTAGCGTCGGGTGGCACGGATCACACGGATGAGGAGCGGCCCATGTCCGAGCCGAAGCGGATCCTGATCGTCGGCGCCGGGCTGGCCGGTGCGTCGGCCGCGGCGGCCCTGCGCGAGAACGGTTACGACGGCGACGTGGTGGTCCTCGGCGCGGAGGCGCACCGGCCCTACGAGCTGCCGCCGTTGTCGAAGCGGATCCTCCTGGGCGAGGGCGACGAGCCGGACTGGGTGCGGGACGCGGACTTCTACGCGCAGAACGGCATCGACCTGCGCTCCGGCACCAGCGCGACCCGGATCGAACTGGGGGCGCGGGCGGTGCTGGACGCGCGCGGCGGGCGGCACTCCTACGACCGGCTGCTGCTGGCGACCGGGTCGCATCCGCGGACGCTGCCGGTGCCCGGGGTGGACCTGCCCGGCGTCTACACGCTGCGCACCCTCGACGACGCGCTCGCCCTGCGGTCGGCGTTCACCGGCTCGCCGCGGGTGGTGGTGATCGGCACCGGCTGGATCGGGACGGAGGCCGCGGCGGCGGCGCGGCACCACGGCGCCGAGGTCACGATGGTGGACGTGCTGCCCGGGCCGCTGTGGGCGCTCGGGCCGGAGATCAGCGAGGTGTTCGCCGAGCTGCACACCGAGCACGGCGTGCGGTGGCGGCTGGGCAGCGGGATCGAGCGGGTCACCGGTGGTCCGAGCGGGGTCGCGGGCGTGCGGCTGGCCGACGGTAGCGAGCTGCCCGCGGACGTGGTGCTGGTCGCCGTCGGCGCCGCGCCCCGGGTCGGCCTGGTACACGCGGCCGGGCTGGAGCTGGCCGACTCGGGTGGCGTGGCCGTGGACGCGTCCCTGCGCACGGCGGCGCCGGGCGTGTACGCGGCGGGCGACATCGCGGCGCAGTGGCACCCGCGCTACGGGCGCCGCGTGCGCGTCGAGCACTGGGCGAACGCGAAGAACCAGGGAGCGCACGTGGCGGCGAACCTGGCCGGCGGGCAGGAGCAGTACACGCGCACGCCGTACTTCTTCACCGACCAGTACGACCTCGGTTGCGAGTACCGCGGCCTGGCCGACCCGGAGCGGGACGAACTGGTGGTCCGCGGCGACCTGGGCAAGCGCGAGTTCACCGCGTTCTGGCTGCGGAACGGCCACGTCACGGCGGCGATGAACGTGAACATGTGGGACGACGGCGACACGCTGAAGGCACTGGTCGACGGCGAGACGACGGTGACGGCGGACCAGCTGCGCGAGGGAGACCTGGCCGCGCTCGGGTGAGGCCGCCCGTAGTGGTCGATCACCGCCGGGTAGCTCGCACGATCTCCGCGAGCCCGGCCGGCGTGGCGCCCTTCTCGGCATCCCACTGCCGCCCGGGTGAGGAACGCGTTGTTCCGGGCCCCCGCGGCCGGAAGCTGCTGGCCGAGTGGGAAGCTGCACGGCACCCGCGAACCGGGCGACGAAGACCTGGTCTACCGGTGGGCGCGCCGCCCGCTCGTCGAATGGGCACTGCGCCGCGCGGTCGCCGCCGAACCAGGCCGTTGCCCCGCACGACGACCTGGTGCTGCGACGCACCATCCGGCGAATCGGGCGACTGGACCGGGTCACGACGTTCGACGAGGACCACGCCCTGCACGAGCGCATCGCGCGCATCCTGGCCAGCCTCGAACCACCACCCCCAGCGGGCCCACCCCGCGACGAACTGGTGGCACATCTGCACGAGAGCCAGGTGGTCGGCTGACCCTGGGCGGGGGTGCACCCCCTCGGTCCTTGTGATCAACGAGGGGCCCTGGGGCGCCAGCTGCCCGGCCCCCGCGACCGGCTCAACCGAGCGCGCCGCCCCTGCGCGAGAGCCACCTGCTCGGCTGAACCTGGCCCCCGGATGCACCCGATCGGAGCAATGCGCCAATACCCTCGATCCTCGTGATCAACGAAGGGGCCAGGCGGGGCCGGGTCGCCAGCTGTCCGGATCCGGCGGCCGGTCCGGTGGCCGCGTTCGCGCACCGGTTGTGGGCCCTCAAGCGCTCGGCGGGTGATCCCTCCTACGACCGGATGCGCACCGAGCTGGGCGCGCTCGCCTCGAAGTCCGCCCTCTCGGCCGCCGCGCGCGGGCAGCGGCTGCCGTCCTGGGACACCACCTGGGAGTTCGTGCGCGTGCTCGCCGTCGGGGTGCTCGGCGAGCACGAGGACGAGGTCCGGGCCCGCTGGCGCGCCGACTGGGAACGGGTCCGTGACGGCGCGGCGAAACGGTCGCCCGCCCCGCGCCGCCGGGGTCGCCTGGTGGTCCTCGCCGCCGCGGCGACCGTCGTGCTGGCGATCGGCGTCGTCGCCGGGGTCGCGGTGCTGCGCACGCCGGAGCCCGTGACCACGCAGGCCGCCACCCTCCCGCCGCTGATCCCCGGCGACGCGTCCGAGTTCATCGCGGACGTGACCGTGCCCGACGGCACCGTGGTGCCGACCGGCGCGCGGTTCGTCAAGACGTGGGAGTTCCGCAACACCGGCACCGTGCCGTGGGTGGACCGCGCCCTGCGCCGCGAGGCCGGCTTCGGCCCCGGCGACGGTTGCCAGACGCCCGCGGTCGTGCCCGTGCCGGAGACACCGCCCGGCCAGTCCGTGCGCGTCTCGGTCGAGGTGCGTGCGCCGGACGAGCCTGGGTACTGCCAGGTGTACTTCAAGATGACCGACCGCGCGGGCCGGCTGCTCCTGCCCGGCGCCCACGCGGCGTACTTCTTCGTCCGGGTGGCCGGCTGAGTTGGCCACCCACCCCGGTGGCCAAAGCGCTGACCTGCGTGGACATCCGGATTTGGCCACCGGACGCGGGGTGGCCGGTGCGGATCTTCCGCCGGTGGTCCAGACCTCTCTAGCGTCGGCGCCAGTAACACCCGACGAAGGAGATCCCGGATGCGGAAATCGATCAGGACGCTGGCCGCCGCGCTGCCCCTCGCGGCGGCGCTCCCGTTGCTCGTGGCACCGCAGGCGTCGGCCGCGGAGAAGGTGTGCGCAGGCGGCTCGCTCATGGGCGGCCAGACCACCACCGCCCGGGTGCTGGCCGACCAGGTCATCCACATCAAGGTCCACAACCACGACTTCCGCGGCCTGGCGCTGGTGATCCGGGACGTGAAGTGGAAGAAGCAGCTGTGGAAGGGCGTCATCGCGCCGGGCAAGGAGCACACCGTGCGAACCGACGTGTTCGGCGAGCCGCCGATCGGCTACGAGATCGCGTTCGACGTGACCTCGAACCTGTCCAACAACTACACCTACGCCATCTCCTCCGCCCGCTGCTACTGAAAGGCCACGACATGCGCACCCTCCTGCTCGCGGCCATCGCCACGACCGCGGCGGCCCTGCCCGCGACGGCGTCGGCCACCCCCGCGCCTGCCTCGGCGGTGGTGGCCGACCAGGACATCGTCACCACCTGCGGCCCGGGCTACTCCGGCTACATCCGCCGCCCCGGCAAGGACGCGCTCTGCCTGCAGCCGGGCACCCGCACCTGGACCGGCTTCCAGGCGTTCGAGTGCAAGGGCAACATCACCGTCTACTTCAAGAACGGCAAGCACGTCGAGTGCGGCGGCGGCATCGACTTCGAGTACAACGGCGGCGTCGTCAAGACCGTCGCCCGCTGAGGGGCGCGCCGGGCCGCCCGAACCGGGCGGCCCGGTGTCAGGCCGTCCGCCTGCGGGTCAGCGTCGCGAACACCACCAGCGCCACCACGGCGAACGACGCCATCACCGCCCCCATCGGCACCGCGCTCGCCTCGTCGCCCATGCTCACCAGCGGGGTGGCCAGCCCGCCGACCACGAACTGCATCACCCCGAGCAGCGCGGACGCCGCCCCGGCGTTGTGCGGGTGCTCGGCCAGCGCCAGCGACGACGCGTTCGGCATGACCAGCCCGATGCTCGACACCATCACCAGCAGCGGCACCAGCAGCACCCCCAGCGGCAGCCCCGCCACCGCCGCCGCCAGCACCCCGATCCCACCGACGGCCGAGGCGCACAGGCCGACCGTCAGCAGCGTCCGCTCGGCCACCCGGCCCACGATCCGCCCGTTGACCTGCCCGGCGATCACGATCCCCAGCCCGTTCGCGCCGAACACCAGGCTGTACTCCTGCGGGCTCAGCCCGTACAGCTCCTGCAGCACGAACGACGACGCGGAGATGTAGGCGAACAGCCCGGCGAACATCAGCCCGGCCGACAGCGCGTACCCGACGAACGACCGGTCCCGCAGCAGCACCCCGTACCCGCGCAGCGTCGAGCCGATCCGGGCCGGGCGGCGGCGCTGCGTCGGCAGCGTCTCGGGCATCGCCACCGCCGCGGCCACCAGCAGCAGCGCGCCGAACACGGCCAGCACCACGAACACCCCGCGCCACGACGTCAGCCGCAGCACCTGCCCGCCGATCACCGGCGCCAGGATCGGCGCGAGACCGCTGACCAGCATCAACATCGAGAAGAACTTCGTCATCGCGGTGCCGGCGAACAGGTCGCGCACGCACGCCCGCGCGATCACCATCCCGGCCGCCGCGCCCAGCGCCTGCACCGACCGCCCCGCGACCAGCAGTTCCGCGGTCGGGCTCACCGCGCACAGGACCGACGCGACGGCGTAGAGCACCAGCCCGGCCAGCAGCGGACGGCGGCGGCCGAGCGAGTCGGACAGCGGCCCGGCGATCAGCTGCCCGAGCGCCAGCCCGATGATGAACGCGGTCAGCGTCAGCTGCAGCGTCGGCGCGGAGCTGTGCAGGTCGTCCGCCATCCGGGGGAGCGCGGGCAGGTACATGTCGATCGACAGCGGCGCGAACGCCGACAGCCCGCCGAGGATCAGCGCGTACCGCAGGGTTCCGGGCCTGGTCTTCACCGGTGCCGTGACCGCTGTCGTGCTCAAACCGCCTCCACTCGACCGGATCCACCCGGCAACACCGAACACCGGAGATCGCATCCGCATTCCCTGTTGTGGCGCGGAACACCCGAGGTCGATCAGTCCACTGTGGACTCTACTGTCTGGTATACTGGACATACCGGACCGATGTCGAGGGGAGTACCGTGCGGCGGAAGCTGGGATCACCTTCCCGGCACCGGTCCGTCCGCGCCCTCCTCGTCCTGGCGCTGCTGCTGCTCAGCCTCGTCACGCCGACGACGCCGGAGAACCACCCGCACCCACCCGTGCCGGACGGCATCGCCGCCCTCGCGGCGGAACCGTTGCCGCACGTCACGGCCACTCCGCTGCCGGTCGCGGACCTGCCGCCGATCGCCGCGCCGCGACCACCGGACGCGCATGCGGAAGACCCGCCCGCGCCCGCCGTCGCGCCGCTCACCCACGAGCCGGGCACCGCTCTCGGCGCCCGCGCGCCGCCCTCCAGGTAAGGCCCCGGACCCATCCGCACACCGCGTCGCACCGCGGTGCGCTTCGCCCTGCCCTGGAGGGACTTCACGACATGCACACCGGACACGCCCTGCTCGCCGTCGGCGGCGCCTTCCTCGCCGCCGGCGTGCTGGCCAGAGCCGGCGCCCGCATCGGGCTGCCCACGATCCCCCTGTTCATGCTGGCCGGGTTCATCTTCGGCCCCAACACGCCCGGCCTGTCCCTGGTGCACGACCCCGGCGAGCTGAGCGTGCTCGCCGGGCTCGGCCTGGTGTTCCTGCTGTTCTACCTCGGCCTGGAGTTCTCGCTCGACGACCTCGCCAAGGGCGGCCGCAAGCTCGCCGTGTCCGGCCTGGTCTACCTCGCGCTCAACATCGGCGGCGGGCTGGCCTTCGGGTTCCTGCTCGGCTGGGGCTCCAGCGAAGCCCTGGTGATCGCGGGCGCGATCGGCATCTCGTCGTCGGCGATCGTGACCAAGCTGCTCGTCGAAACCGGCCGCACGCGCCACCCGGAATCGCGCCTGATCATGGGCATCATCGTGATCGAGGACCTGTTCCTCGCGCTGTACCTGGCGCTGCTGCAGCCGGTGCTGTCCGGCGCCGACTCGTTCTGGCCCGCGCTCGCCGACTTCGGCAAGGCCCTCGGCTTCCTGCTGGCGCTGGCCGCGCTGGCCCGGTGGGGTGGCCGGCTGGTGTCGAAGCTGTTCGGGTCGGCCGACGACGAGCTGCTGACCGTGTGCTTCGTCGGGGTCGCCGTGCTGGGTGCCGCGATCGCCGAGGAACTGGGCGTCTCCGACGCGATCGGCGCGTTCATGGTCGGCATGATGCTCGGCGGGTCGAAGGTCGCGCCGCGCATCCACAAGCTGGTCCTGCCGCTGCGGGACGCGTTCGGCGCGTTGTTCTTCTTCATCTTCGGGCTCAGCATCGACCCCGGCGCCGTCGGCACGGTCGTGGTGCCGGTGCTGATCGCCGTGGCGCTGACGCTCGTGCTGAACCTCGCCGCGGGCGCGATCGCGGCGAAGCTGCACTCCTTCGACGGCCAGGCCGGGCTGAACATCGGCCTCACCGTGCTCACCCGCGGCGAGTTCTCGCTGGTCCTGGCGACGCTGGCGGCGGCGGCCGGGCTGGACTCCCGGGTCGCGCCGTTCGTGGCGGGCTACGTGCTGCTGCTCGCGATCATCGGCCCGCTGGCGGTGCTGCGGTCGGAGAGCCTGGCCCGGCTGTTCCGAGCGCGACCGGCATCACCAGTGTCGTGAACGAGCCCTGATCGGCCGATCGCACGCGGGCGACCCGCAGCGGCCCGGCGAACTCCAGCAGCACGTCGGGCCCGACGCCCGCTTCGAGCGCCGCGCCCAGCACGGCCGGGTCGAAGCCGATGCGCAGGTCGTCGCCGGTGATGGCGGGCACCGTCGTGCCGCCGACGGTCAGCCGGTCCGGTCCGAGGACCAGCTCGGCCGGGCCGGTCGCGGGCAGCGCGTCCCGGAGCGCCGCGCGGTCGACGACGACCCGTTGCTCCGGCGCCGGCAGCGCGTCGAGCACGGCGCGGTAGTCCGGGAACGTCTCGTCCACGAGCGGCAGCGTCGTGTCGTCGAGGGTCACCTCGTCCTGCCGCGCGAGCCACGGCCCGAGCGCGGCCAGCTCCCGCGCGGGCGTCACGAACCGGCCGGTGCCGCCGTGCACGGGACGCAGGACCCGCAGCGCGAGCCGGTAGCGGTCGGTGGCGACGACGCGGACCTCGTCGCCGTCGGCCTCGATCAGCACGAAGTCCAGCGGCGCGCCCGCGGCGGGCGCGACCTGCCGGATCGCGCTCGCCAGGTCGAGGCCGGCGACCCGGACCGGCCCCGGCAGCAGGCGGCCGACCGCCTCCGACGCGGCCCGGAAGTCCTCCCGCAGCCGCCGCCGGTGCGCCTCCAGCACCGCACGCGCCTGTGCGGGCGGCCCGTCGAGCACCGTCGTGACCTGCGCCAGCGGCAGGCCCGCGGCACGCAGCTCGCGCAGCCGGACGGCCCGCTCGACCTGGTCCTCGCGGTAGTAGCGGTAGCCGGTGACCGCGTCGACGCGGGCCGGCGCGAGCACGCCGCAGTCGTCGTAGAAGCGCAGCGCGCTGGGCGTGAGCCCGGCCCGCCGCGCGAACGCGCTGATGGTCAGCATGGCGCCGATTCTGCGGCTTCGAGGAGGTCGAAGGTCAACAGCGGGTCAGCATGTCGGTCAGCGCCGCCCGCTCGGCCGTCGTGACGGACAGCTGGTAGTGGTGCTTGACCTCGATCCAGTCGATGGCGTAGGTGCACCAGAACGACTCCAGCGGCGGCTTCCACTCGTCCGGCGCCTTGTCGCTCTTGGCCTGGTTGACGTTGTCGGTGACCGCCCACAGCTGCGGGCGCACCAGGTCGTTGGCGAACGCCTCGCGCTGAGCCTGCGTCCACGCCGACGCCCCGCTGACCCAGCTCTGCGCGAGCGGCACCAGGTGGTCGATGTCCACATCGGACGCTTTGGTCCAGGTCGCGCCGTCGTAGGGGCTGACCCAGGTGCCCGAGGTGGGCGAGCAGTCCTTGCCCACCACCACGTTCTCACCCGAGCGCTTGAGCACCTCCTCGCGGGTGTTGCAGGTGCCCTCGACGGTGTCCCAGTGCGGGTACTTCTCGCGGGAGTAGCCGTTGAGGGTGCCGCGCGGCTTGACCGGCAGCTCGGCGAGCTGCTGCCGCGCCACTCCCGGATCGGTGCCCGGGTTCGCCTTCGACGGCGGCACCGGACCGGGCCGCCACACCACCACCAGAACCGCGACCGCCACCACGACCAGGAACGGCACCCACACCCGAGCCTTCACGCGGCTGAGGCTATGTGATCAAGTACCGGCGGTACGCTGCGGTCTCCGGCGTGTCGACGAGGAGGTGCGCGTGGCCGAGCGGTTCGGTGGCTACCAGAACGAGATCTACCTGCACGGGCTCGGCGGGACGAAGCCGCCGTTCACGACCGACCCCACGCGCCTGGCGGAGTCGGCCCGCGCGGTGCTGACCCCGGAGGCCTACGGCTACGTGGCGGGCGGCGCGGGCTCCGGCGCCACGATGGACGCCAACCGCGTGGCGTTCGGCAAGTGGAAGCTCGTGCCGCGCATGCTCACCGACGCGACCGCCCGCACCACGTCGGCCACCGTGCTCGGGACCGAACTGCCCGCGCCGGTGCTGCTCGCGCCCGTCGGGGTGCAGTCGATCGTGCACCCGGACGCGGAGCTGGCGACGGCGCGGGCCGCGGCGGCGCTGGGCCTGCCGATGATCCTGTCCACCGCCGCGTCGCGCACGATCGAGGAGGTCGCCGAGGCCTCCGGCGACGGCCCGCGCTGGTTCCAGCTGTACTGGCCGTCGGACTCCGACGTCACCGCGAGCATCCTGACCCGCGCGAAGCGGGCCGGCTACACCACGCTCGTCGTCACGCTCGACACCTGGACCCTGGCCTGGCGCCCGCGCGACCTCGACTCCGCCTACCTGCCGTTCCTCCAGGGCGAGGGCCTGGCCACGCCGCTGTCCGACCCGGCCTTCCGCGCGCTGCTGGAGAAGGCGCCCGAGGACGACATGCCGTCGGCGATCCTGCGGTGGGTGTCGCTGTTCACCGGCACCGACCACAGCTGGGACCAGCTGCCGTTCCTGCGCGAGCACTGGGACGGCCCGATCGTGCTGAAGGGCATCCAGCACGTCGACGACGCGCGGCGCGCGGTGGACGCCGGGATGGACGGCATCGTGGTGTCCAACCACGGCGGACGGCAGGTCGACGGCGCGATCGGGTCGCTGGAGGCGCTGCCGCCGATTGCGACCGCGGTGGGCGACCGCATCGAGGTGCTGTTCGACTCCGGCGTGCGGACCGGCGCGGACATCCTGAAGGCACTGGCACTGGGCGCGAAGGCCGTGCTCGTCGGGCGGCCCTGGGTGTACGGCCTGGGCCACGCGGGCGAGGACGGCGTGCGTCACGTGCTGCGCAGCCTGCTCGCGGACCTCGACATCAGCCTGGCGCTGACCGGCCACCACTCGATCGCCGAGCTGGGCCCGGAGTCCCTGCAGCGGTCCTGACCACACCGAGCAGCCGCGACGCCAGCGGCTCGCGGGGCGGACGGGTGAGGAAGTCCGCGAGCGCGAACAGGTCCAGCGCCCGGGCGGCTTCGCGCCAGCCCTGCGGCCGCGGACCGTAGCCCGCCAGGACGCCTTCGGTGAACGGGCTGTCGCCGAAGCGCAGCACGTTGCCCAGGTCGGTGAGCGGGCTGCCGCTGTGCGCGAACTCCCAGTCCAGCACGGTCACCCGCCAGCCGTCGCCGGTGCGGGCGGCGATCAGGTTCTTCGGGTTGAAGTCGGAGTGCACCAGGCGCGCCGCGCCGGAGGGCACCAGCGGCGCCCACTCCCGGGCCCGTGCGAGGAGCCCGCGCTCTTCGGCCGCGGTGAGCGGCCAGTCGGGGTGCCGCCGGGACAGGCAGTCGCGCACGAACTCGGCCAGGTCGCCGGGCAGCTCGCCCAGCCGCAACTCGCCGTCGGCGAACCAGCCCGGCCGCTCGAACCGCACCTCGCCGATCCGGGCGAGCGTGCGCCCGGCCGCGTGACCCAGCTCGCGGGCGTCGGCGGCGGGAAGCTCCGCCAGCAGCACCTCGACACTGGTGCCCGGCACGAACACCGACACCGACGCGTCCTCGGTGACCGCGATCACCTCGGGCGCGATCCCGGGCACCAGCCTGGCCAGCGCGGCCTCGACCGCGGGCCGTCCGCCCGCTTTGAGCACGTACCGGTCGTCCAGCGACCAGACCGCTCCCCGGTACCCGCCGGGCAACGCGCGGCGGCGCAGCCCGTCCAGGCCCAGCTCCCGGAGCCACTCCAGGTGTGGTGCGGACATATTCGCAGGCTAGCCGGATCGCGCGGAGCTATCCTGGGAGCCGTATGTCTACGCGATCCCCCCTCGAAGACCTCCGGGCCCGCCTGCCCGGCCTGATGCTGCGCGACGAGCACCGGTTGCGCCGCCGGCTCGACGGCGCCCGCCGGGCGCGCGACAAGGACCGCGTCGCGCGGGAGATCGCCGCCGACATCGACGCCGCCGAGGCCCGCGTGCAGCGCCGCCGCGCGCCGGAGATCCGCTACCCCGACGAGCTGCCGGTCTCCCAGCGCAAGGACGACATCGCCGCCGCGATCCGCGACCACCAGGTGGTGATCGTCGCGGGCGAGACCGGCTCGGGCAAGACCACCCAGCTGCCCAAGATCTGCCTCGAGCTGGGTCTGGGCGTGCGCGGCCAGATCGGGCACACCCAGCCCCGCCGCCTGGCCGCCCGCACCGTCGCCGAGCGCATCGCCGAGGAGCTGAAGACCGAGCTGGGCAGCACGGTCGGCTACAAGGTGCGCTTCACCGACTCCTCCGGCGACGACACCATGGTCAAGCTGATGACCGACGGCATCCTGCTCGCCGAGATCCAGAGCGACCGGATGCTGCGCCGCTACGACACCCTGATCATCGACGAGGCCCACGAGCGCAGCCTCAACATCGACTTCATCCTCGGCTACCTCAAGCAACTCCTGCCCAAGCGCCCCGACCTGAAGGTGATCATCACCTCGGCGACCA
Source organism: Amycolatopsis thermalba (assembly GCF_023376025.1). Taxonomy (NCBI): domain Bacteria; kingdom Bacillati; phylum Actinomycetota; class Actinomycetes; order Pseudonocardiales; family Pseudonocardiaceae; genus Amycolatopsis; species Amycolatopsis thermalba. The sequence continues at coordinate 6,136,803 of NZ_CP091196.1, read as the reverse complement.
TCGACCCGGAGCGCTTCTCCAAGCACTTCGACGACGCGCCGATCGTCGAGGTGTCCGGCCGCACCTACCCGGTCGAGGTGCGCTACCGCCCGATCGTCGACCCGGACGACCCGGCGTCCGAGGACCGCGACCAGGTCACCGCCATCGCCGACGCCGTCGAGGAGCTGTGCGCCGAGGGGCCGGGCGACATCCTCGTGTTCCTCTCCGGCGAGCGGGAGATCCGCGACACCGCGGACGCGCTGAACCGGATGGACCTGCGGAACACCGAGGTGCTGCCGCTCTACGCGCGGCTGTCCGCGGCCGACCAGCACCGCGTGTTCAGCCGCCACACCGGGCGGCGGATCGTGCTCGCCACCAACGTCGCCGAGACGTCGCTGACCGTGCCGGGCATCAAGTACGTCATCGACCCCGGCACCGCGCGCATCTCCCGCTACAGCCACCGCACCAAGGTGCAGCGGCTGCCGATCGAGCCGGTCTCGCAGGCCTCGGCCAACCAGCGCAAGGGCCGCTGCGGCCGCACCTCCGACGGTATCTGCATCCGGCTCTACAGCGAAGAGGATTTCCTGTCCCGGCCGGAGTTCACCGACCCGGAGATCCTGCGCACCAACCTCGCGTCGGTCATCCTGCAGATGACCTCGCTCGGCCTCGGCGACCTGGCCGCGTTCCCGTTCGTCGACCCGCCGGACCGCCGCCAGGTCACCGCCGGTGTCCAGCTGCTGCAGGAACTCGGCGCGCTGGAGGAGTCCGCGAAGGAGCGGCGGCTCACCGAGATCGGCCGTCAGCTCGCGCAGCTGCCCGTCGACCCGCGGCTGGGCCGGATGGTGCTGGAGGGCGCGCGTGCCGGGTGCGTGCGCGAGGTGATGATCATCGCCGCCGCACTGTCCATCCAGGACCCGCGCGAACGGCCGGCGGACAAGCAGGAGGCCGCGGCTCAGCAGCACGCCCGGTTCGCCGACAAGTCCTCGGACTTCCTGGCCTACCTGAACCTGTGGGAGTACCTGCGGGAGCTGCAGAAGACGCTGTCCAACAGCCAGTTCCGCAAGCGCTGCAAGGCGGAGTACCTGAACTACCTGCGCGTGCGGGAGTGGCAGGACATCTGCAGCCAGCTGCGGCAGCTCGCCAAACCGCTGGGCGTCACGCTCGACTCCGAGCCGGCCGACCCGCAGCGCGTGCACACCGCGCTGATCGCCGGGCTGCTGTCGCACATCGGGCTCAAGGACCCGGAGAAGGGCGACTACCTCGGCGCCCGCGGCACCCGGTTCGCGATCTTCCCCGGCTCGGCGCTGTTCAAGAAGCAGCCGCGCTGGGTGATGTCGGCCGAGCTGGTGGAGACCTCGAAGCTGTGGGGCCGCGTCAACGCGCGCATCGAGCCGGAGTGGATCGAGCCGCTGGCGCAGCACGTCGTCAAGCGCACCTACTCGGAACCGCACTGGGAGCGCAAGCGCGGCGCCGTGATGGCCTCGGAGCGGGTCACGCTCTACGGGGTGCCGCTGGTCGTCGGGCGCAAGGTCGACTACGGGCGCATCGACCCGGAAACCTCGCGCGAGCTGTTCATCCGCCACGCGCTCGTGGAGGGCGACTGGGACACCAGCCACAAGTTCTTCAAGGAGAACCGGGCGCTGCTCGACGAGGTCGAGGACCTGGAGAACCGGGCCCGGCGCCGCGACCTGCTGGTCGACGACGAGACGCTGTTCGAGTTCTACGACCAGCGCGTCGGCGAAGAGGTCGTCTCCGCGCGGCACTTCGACAGCTGGTGGAAGAAGGTCCGCGACAAGCAGCCGGACCTGCTCAACTTCGAAAAGACCATGCTGCTCAACGAGGCCGCGGAGCAGGTGTCCGAATCGGACTACCCGGACACCTGGACGCAGGGCTCGCTGCGGTTCCCGCTGACCTACCAGTTCGAGCCGGGCGCCGACGCCGACGGGGTCACCGTGCACATCCCGGTCGCGGTGCTCAACCAGGTCACCCCGGACGGGTTCGACTGGCAGGTCCCGGGGTTGCGCGAGGAGCTGGTGACCGCGCTGATCAAGTCGCTGCCCAAGCAGCTGCGGCGCAACTTCGTGCCGGCGCCGGACACCGCCGCGCAGGTGCTGTCCAGGGTCGGCCCCGAGGACGGCCCGCTGCTCGACGTGCTGGCCCGCGAGCTGGAGGCCCTGCGCGGGGTCGCGGTGCCGCCGGACGCGTGGCAGCTCGACGCGGTGCCCGACCACCTGCGGATGACGTTCCGGGTGGTGAACGACAAGCGCCGCAAGCTCGCCGAGGGCAAGGACCTGGCGGTGCTGAAGGAAGAGCTGAGCGGCGAGGTGCGGGCGACGATCTCGGCGGCCGCGGACAGCATCGAGCGGGCCGGGCTGACCACGCCCGCGTTCGGGGAGCTGCCGCGCGTGTTCGCCGGGAAGCGGCGCGGGCACCAGGTCAAGGCGTACCCGGCGCTGGTCGACGAGGGCGACACGGTGGCCGTGCGGATGCTGGACACGCCGGTGCAGCAGCGGCAGCGGATGTGGCAGGGCACGCGGAAACTGTTGCGGCTCAACCTGCCCTCGCCGATGAAGTTCATCAACCGTTCGCTGAGCAACCAGGCGAAGCTGGCGCTGAGCCGCAACCCGCACGGCGGTGTGGCGGCGCTGCTGGAGGACTGCGTGGACTGCGCGGTGGACAAGCTGATGGCCGACCACGGCGGCCCGGCGTGGGACGAGGCCGGGTTCGCGGTGCTGCTGGAGAAGGTGCGCGGTGCGCTGAACCCGACGGTGCTGGACGTGCTCACCGAGGTCGAGAAGATCCTGACGGCCGCCAACGAGGCCGAGGTCGCGCTGGAGGGTGCCCGCGGTCCGGCGGAGTCGCTGGCGGACATGCGGCAGCAGCTGTCGCGGCTGGTGTACCCGGGTTTCGTGACCGGCACGGGTTTCGACCGGCTGCCGCACCTGGTCCGGTACCTGCGCGGAATCGGGCGGCGGCTGGAGAAGTTGCCGTCGATGGGCGCGAAGGACGTCGAGCTGCTGCGCGACGTCGAGTGGGTGACGGGCGAGTACGAGGCGGCCGTCGCGGCGCTCCCGCCGGGTGTGACGCCGGGGCCGGAGCTGCTCGACGTGCGGTGGATGATCGAGGAGCTGCGGGTGAGTTTCTTCGCGCAGACCCTGGGGACGGCGCACCCGGTGTCGTTGAAGCGGGTGATCCGCGCGCTGGACAAGGCCGCCGCGTAGCTACTTCGCGTCGGCGTAGGTGTCCACTGTGGCCGGTTGCATCGGGAAGTGCACGGGGCAGGCGGGGCCGAACGTGAGCGCGGCCGCCTCCGGGACCGACTCGCCGATGGCGGCCTCGACCTGGGGCGCCAGGTCCTCGGGGGTGTGCACGATGACCTCGTCGTGCTGGAAGAACACCAGGTGCGCGGGCGTGGGCAGCTTGCGCCGCAGGGTCGCGAGCAGCACGGCGGTGAAGTCGGCGGCGCTCGCCTGGACGACGAAGTTGCGGGTGAAGCGGCCCCAGTTGCGGGCCGCCTGGCGGGCGCGGGTCTCGTCGGAGTTCGCGCCGCCGGTGAGGGCCCGCCACGCTTCGCTCGGCGCGGGGGAGACCCGGCCGAGCCGCGACCGCACGCGCTCGCCGCGTTCCCCGGCCTGCGCGGCGCGCTCCACATAGGACACCGCGTCCGGGAAGCGTTGCCGCAGCAGGGCGAGCAGTGACGCGGCTTCGCCGGCGGTGCCGCCGTACATCGCGGACAGCATGGCGATCTTCGCGCGGGGCCGGCCTTCCTCGGCGGTCATGGTGCCGGCGAACATGGCTTCGGACAGGCGGGCGTACAGGTCGGTGGAGGCGGAGGCCTCGGCCAGGCGGCGGTCGCCGGACAGGGCGGCCAGCACGCGGGGTTCGAGCTGGGCGGCGTCGGCCACGACGAGCTTCCAGCCGGGGTCGGCTTTCACGCACACGCGCAGGGTCTTCGGGATCTGGAGGGCGCCGCCGCCGCTGCTGGCCCACCGTCCGGAGACGACGCCGCCGACCACCCACTCCGGCCGGAACCGCCCGTCGGCGACCCACTCGTCGAGCCACATCCAGCCGTTGGCCGAGTGCAGGCGGGAGAGTTCGCGGTACTCGATGAGCAGCGGGACGGCGGGGTGGTCGATGTCGCGCAGGACGTGCGCCCGTGCGGAGGGGATGGAGATGCCCTCGCGGCCGAAGGCACGCACGATGGTCTGCGGGCTGTCCGGGTTGACGGGTTTGCCGCCGAAGGCTTCGGTGATGCGCGCCGCCAGCTCGACGAGTTTCTTGGGCCGTTGACCGGCCGGCACGCGGGGGCCGAGCAGCTCGGTCAGGAGGGCGTCGTGCACGTCGGCGCGCCAGGGCAGCCCGTCGGCCCGCATCTCCTCGGCGACGAGCGCGCTGGCCGACTCCGCCGCGACGAGCAGTCGGAAGCGCTCGGGGTGCTCGACGTGCCTGATGCGGCGCTCCTGATCGGCGAGAACGGCCGCGGCCGCGTCGGCGACGCTGGTGCCGGGCGGGAGGCCGGAGGCGCGGGTCTCGAAGAGGGCGGGCTGGACGTCGGCGTGGGTGGGCGCGTCCGGGGGCGGTTCCTGGCCGTGGAGTCGTGCCCAGGCGGCGGGCAGCGCCTTGGGCTGACCGGCTTTGCCTTCCGCGGCGAGGAGCAGACCTTCGGTGAGGGCGAGGTCGTGGCAGCGCTGCAGGCGGAGGTTCGCGCGCAGGAGGAGCGGGTAGAGCTGGGGAACGGAGGGAAAGACCCACCGCGGTGCGTGGGCGCGCTCCAGCTGGGCGAGGTAGCCGGCGAGCTGGTCGCCCGGCGCCCCCCGGCGGCCCTCGGGTGTTGCGATGAGGAAGCTGCCATCCTCCTCCCGCGTGACGATCACCTGCACGGGCCCATTGTGCGCCGGGGGACCGACAGTTTCGGGAGGGTGTGCTTGGGGACGGGAGCGGGGCGTGCCTTCCTGCTCGTGGGTGGGGCGTTCCCGTCGCGGGTGGGGTTCTTCGCCGTGCCGGGTGTGGATTCAACAAGGGCACGGCGCTGCGTGACACCTAGTGCGGGGGGCTGCGCGACGCCGCACTAGGTGGCGCAGCACCACCGCGGCTGCGCGCGCCATGGTGGCGCTGCGCCCGCAGCGCTCGCGCTGCCACGCGGTGCTATGCCGTGCCTACTCCAGGCTGCCGCGCTGTCCGCGCGGCCCCGCGCTGGCCCCGTGCTGCCGTCTTGCCAGCTGCCCGCCTGGTCTGGTGGTCGAGCCACTCGTCCACCCGCCCACTCGTCCACCCGCCCGGCCGGCCCGATTGTCGAGCCACTCAACCAGTCCGCGACCCGCCCAGCCATGCCCGCCCGGCTGCCGACCTGCCGCCACGCTCCACACCGCACGGCGCGTTGTCATGCTCCGCTGTTGTTGCTTTGCCGCGCCCGCCTCGACGCCGCCCTGTCAGCTCCCCGCTGCCGCAACGCCGCATGCCGCAACGCCGCACTGCCGTGCCTGCCCGTGTGCCGCACCTGCCTGTGGTGTCCGCACCCGCGCTGCCGCGCTCGCCTGCCGCACCAGCGCTGCCGCGCTCGCCTGCCGCACCAGCGCTGCCGCGCCCGGCCACTCCCACCCCACCCTGCGCCCCACCCACGCCCGACCCGCCCTATTTATCCCTTTCGCCCGTTCCGCCCCGCCACCCTGGCGCACCCCCACGCCCTTCGGCTACTGTCCAGTAACCACACATACTCCCAGTACGGTCGGCCCAATGGAGGTGCTGTCCATGCGAATTCCGCCCCGCTTGTCCGTGCTCCCCGGCAAGGTGGCGGAGACCGCGCGCGGCCTGGAGGTCATGTGGCGCGCCGGGCTCGTCCCGTTTCCCCGGTTGGACGAAGGTCTGCGCAGCGTGATCGCGACCCGCAAGGTGGGTCCGTTCGCCGCCGCGGCGCAGACCTCCGCCCGGCGCGATCCGAACGCCATCGGGCTGGTCGACGAGCTGGGGCCGCTCACCTTCCGCGAGCTCGACCTGCGCTCCAACGCGCTCGCCCGCGCCTGGGCGGACCGCGGCGTGCGGCCGGGCACCGTGATCGCGGCGCTGTGCCGCGACCACCGCGGTCTGGTCACCGTCATGATCGCCGCGGGCAAGGTCGGCGCGCGCCTCCTGCTGATGAACACCGGCTTCGCGAAACCGCAGCTCACCGACGTCGCCGCGCGGGAAAAGGTCCAGGTGCTCGTCCACGACCAGGAGTTCACCGAACTGCTCTCCGGCATCCCGGACACCGTCGACCGCTACCTGGCCTGGGTGGACGAACCCGACCCCGCCGACCACATCCCCGTCCTCGACGAGCTGATCGCCAGCACCGACGACCGCCCGCTGCCCCCACCGCCCCAGCGCGGCGGGTTCGTGCTGCTCACCAGCGGCACCACCGGCACCCCGAAGGGCGCGCCCCGCGAGCGGACCTCCGTGCTGGCCACCGTCCAGTTCCTCGACCGCATCCCGTTGCGCGCCGGCGAGGCCACGTTCCTCGGCGCGCCCATCTTCCACGGCACTGGCATCTCGCAGTTCATCCTGTCGTTCGCACTCGGCTGCAAGGTCGTGCTGCGCCGCCGGTTCGACCCCGAAGCCACGCTGAAGGGCGTCGCCGACCACGGGTGCACCGCGCTGGTCCTCGTCCCGACCATGCTGCAGCGCATCGTCGACCTCGGGCCGGACATCCTGGGCAAGTACGACACGTCGTCGCTGCGGATCATCTTCGTCGCGGGCTCGGCGTTGTCCCCCGACCTCGGCAACCGCGCCACCGAGGCGTTCGGCGACGTGATCTACAACCTGTACGGCTCCACCGAGGTCGCGGTCGCCACCGTCGCCACCCCGGAGGACTGGCGCAAGGCCCCCGGCACCGTCGGCCGCCCGCCGGTCACCTGCAAGGTCCAGCTGTACGACGAGCAGGGCAACCGCATCACCGAGCCGCACGTCACCGGGCGCGTCTTCGTCGGCAGCGGCCTGTCCTTCGAGGGCTACACCGACGGCCGCCACAAGGAGATCATCGACGGCCTGCTCTCCACCGGCGACGTCGGCCACTTCGACGAGAACGACCTGCTGTTCATCGACGGCCGCGACGACGAGATGATCGTCTCCGGCGGCGAGAACGTGTTCCCGGTCGAGGTGGAGAACCTGCTCGTCGAGCACCCGGACGTGCTCGAAGCCGCCGTGATCGGCGTCCCCGACGCCGACTTCGGCCAGCGCCTCAAGGCGATCGTGGTGACGAAGAAGGACTCCAAGCTCGACGCCGACGCCATCCGCGACTACGTCAAGGGCAACCTCGCCCGCTACAAGGTGCCGCGCGACGTCGAGTTCGTGCCGGAGCTGCCGCGCAACGCGACCGGGAAGGTGCTCCGCAACAAGCTCAGCTGACTCCCCAATCTTCCTCTATGATGTGGGCGGTGTCCACTATAGGGGAACGACACCTCCGCCGGGCGCTCGTCGGGATGTGCGGCACGCAAGTGATCAGCTGGGGCGCGCTCTACTACGCGCTCCCGGTCGCCACCGCGCAGATCGCGGGCACCACCGGGTGGACACCGAGCACCATCACGCTCGCGTTCTCGGCCGGCCTGCTGGTCGCGGCGGGTGCGGGCATCCCGCTCGGGCGCATGATCGACCGGTACGGGCCACGGCTGGTGATGACCGCCGGGTCGGTGCTCGCCGCCGTCGCGCTCGTGCTGGTGGCCACGGCGCCGAGCCGCCCGCTGTTCTTCCTCGCCTGGGGAGTCGTCGGCGTGGCGCAGGCGATGCAGCTGTACCCGCCGGCGTTCGCGGCGATCACCATCTGGTACGGCGACCGCCGGGCCCGTCCGCTGACCATCGTGACGCTGGTCGGCGGCCTGGCGAGCACCGTGTTCGCGCCGCTCACCGCGTTGCTGGTGGACCAGGTCGGCTGGCGGGCGAGCTACCTGGTCTACGCCGCGGTCTTCGTCGTGGTCAACCTGCCGGTGCACTGGCTGCTGCTCACCCCCGCCTGGCCGGACCACCGCACGCGCCCCGCGGCCACCCCGGTGCGCCACGTGACCCGCTCGGCCCGGTTCCGGCTCCTGCAGACGGCGATGACGCTGGCCGCTCTCGGGTTGTACGCGTCGGCGATCGTGGTCGTGCCGCTGTTCGTGGAACGGGGCCTGAGCCACGCGCTCGCGGCGGTCGCGCTCGGGCTGGTCGGCGCGGGCCAGGTCCTCGGGCGGCTGGTGTTCGCCGCCGTGCCGCGCAGCAGCGCGCCCGCCGCGCGCACGACCGGCGTCCTCGCCGCGAGCTGCGCCGCGCTCGTCCTGCTCGCGTTGCTGCCCGGGCCCGCTGGCGCGTTGCTGGCGGTCGCGGTGATCCTCGGCATGGCCCGCGGCGCCTTCACGCTCGTGCAGGCCACGGCCGTCGCCGACCGCTGGCTGACGGCCCGGTTCGGGGCGCTCAACGGGCTGTTCAACGCGCCGATCACGGCGGCCACGGCCATCGCGCCCGGCGGGGCGATCGTGCTCGCCGAACGCGTCGGCGGGTACGCCACGGCCCTGATCCTGCTCGCGGTGCTCGCCGGGATCGCCGCCGTCCTGGCCGCGCTGACCTGATGGCGGACGCGAGCCGTTCGGCGACGCTGGATTGCCGGTCGGCGCTGAGTACCGCGATCGGGGTGACGGTAACGAGCCGGTTCTGCACCATGAGTGATGTCGCGGCATGCCCTGCTGCCACAGGGAGCCGCGCGGTTGCCGACGTCCGTCCGGAGAGGAAGGCATCAACGTGCCTACCGTACAACCGCCGAGCGACGCCACGCGCAACGAGCCGTCGCCGGAACGGCGCAAGATCGTGCTCGACGAACGGTTCCTGGCCGCGGCCGCACCGGCCATCGTGGACAGTCCGCCGGCGGGCCGCCAGGACGCGGCGGCCCGGCGGTTGCTGGACCGGACGGCCGGCGGCTGGGCCCGGGTCTGGCGGGTGGTGCTGCTCGGCCTGACGGCGGTGTCCGCGCTGGGGATGATCGCGTTCGCCCTGATGAAGGCCGTCCCGCCCACCGCGTTGTGCATGCTGGCGCTGGTCGTGGTGAAGATCGCCGACCAGTGGAACAGCCGTCGCCTGCCCCGCCTCGGCGCCTGAGGGTCACTCCCAGGAGATGCCGAACACCCCGGGGCCGTAGTCGAGCGCCACGGCGTGCACCCCGCCCGCCGTGTCGAGGTGCAGTTCCCGCCGCTCCTCGGTCTCCGCGGAGCCCCGGCGCGCGTACTGCCAGCACCCGCGCAGCGCGTCGGCCTCGTCGAAGCGGATCTCCAGCAGGTACTCGCGGATGGGGCGGCGGAACTCGCGGTAGTAGGTGTTCTCGCAGTCCGGGTACGGCGGCCCGCTGTTGGTCAGCGTGTACTCGATCAGGCAAGTCTCGCCGCGGTGGATCGGGCGGTCGAACAGCAGCTCGGCGACCGTCAGGCCGTGCTCGGGATCGATCTCGACCCGCCCGCTGCGGCAGTTGCGCAGCTGGTGCAGCGCCGGCGCGGGCGCGCCGCCGTGGTCGTACACCAGGATCCACCGGTCCTGCTGGTCGGCGGTCGCCTGGAACACCGACCGCGTGGTCAGCGAGCGTTGCCGTCCGCCGGCCGCGATCTCGCAGCGGTCGTGCAGGTTGAGCAGGTTGAGCCGGTGCTGCTGCTCCAGCGCGTGCGGCGCGCCGACCCGTTCCAGCAGGATCCGCAGCGCCTCCATCGGGAACTTCACGACCCCGTCCGCCTGCCTGCGGGACGGCAGCCCGCGCGGGCGCGGCGGCGGGAGCAGGGACAGCAGCTCGCCGCGCTGCAGGCCGAGGACGTCCTCGAGCACCCGCACCGCCGAGATCGAGCTCTGCCGCTCGGGCTGCCGCTTGCCGGACTGCCAGTAGCTCAGGGCCGTGACGCTGATCGGCACGCCGCTGGCCTGCAGGCGGGCCTGGATGCGATCGAGACTGAGCCCACTGCGGGCGATCGCGGACCGGAGTCTCCTGGCGAACGGGCTCGGCACCGCGCGCTCGGACGTGGACACCTGTTACCACCTGGAAATCGACTTCGCCAGCGCTGATGGTAGCAGTCAGTGACTTCTACTCGGCCGAGAACGACGATCTACGTCTCATCCCTTCGGGTGGTTCGCAGATAGCTCAATTGGGTGAGTACTGGTAACTGTGAATCATTGCCCCTGCTCTGGCCCCCGGGATTGCATGAGATCGCACCACCCGGTCGGGGAGAGGAGACGGCGGCTCATGCGGAAGCGCGCGATGTGGTCCGGACTGGCGGCGGCCGCCGCGGCGGTGGTCGCCACGACCGCCTGGGCCGGGCCCGCCCAGGCGCGGGAGGGCCGGATCCTCGGAGCCGGCACCCCCGGCTCGGTGGCGGACAGCTACCTCGTCGTCCTCAAGCAGAACGCCACCTCGCGGGCCGGCGACCTGACCAGTCGCTACGGCGGCGCCACCACCCGGACCTTCAGCGCCGCGCTGCGGGGCTTCGCGGTCAACGCCGGCGAAACGCAGGCCAAGCGCCTCGCGGCCAACCCCGACGTCGCCTACGTCGCGCAGAACCACGTCCTGCGCATCACCGACGTCCAGCAGAACCCGCCGTCCTGGGGGCTGGACCGCATCGACCAGGCCAACCTGCCGCTCGACTCGTCCTACCGCTACGCCACCCCGGCCGGCGACGTCACCGGCTACGTCGTCGACACGGGTGTGCGGGTGAGCCACGAAACCTTCGGCGGCCGCGTGACCGGCGGCAAGGACTTCATCGACAACGACGACGACCCCGCCGACGAGCACGGCCACGGCACCCACGTCGCAGGCACCATCGGCGGCAGCGAGTACGGCGTGGCCAAGGGCGTGCGGATCGTCCCGGTACGCGTGCTCGACGCGCAGGGCAGCGGCACCACCGACCAGGTCGTCGCCGGCATCGACTGGGTGGCGCAGACCGCGAGCGGGCCGTCCGTGGCGAACCTGAGCCTCGGCGGCAGCGCCGACCCCGTGCTCGACGACGCCGTCCGCGGCGCGATCGCCAGGGGCGTCACCTTCGCCATCGCCGCCGGCAACGAGGGCGCCGACGCCGGCGACGACTCCCCGGCGCGCGTCACCGAGGCGATCACCGTCGCCGCCAGCGACCAGACCGACCGGCAGGCGAGCTTCTCCAACTACGGCAGCGTCGTCGACCTCTACGCGCCGGGCGTGAACATCACCTCGTCGTGGGGCACCGGCGACACCGCGACCACCACGATCAGCGGCACCTCGATGGCCACCCCGCACGTGGCCGGCGCCGCGGCGCTCTACCTGGCCGGGCACCCGGACGCGACCCCGGCGCAGGTCGCCGACGCCCTGATCGCGTCCGCCACGCCGGGCAAGATCTCGGGCGCAACCTCGGGCACGCCCAACCGTCTCCTCAACACCGCTGGCTAGGCTGCGGCGGGCACGGCGAGCGAAAGGACGGCCGATGGGCGCCATCCACCTGATCCGGCACGGTCAGGCTTCCTTCGGCGCGGCCGACTACGACCGGCTGTCCAGCACCGGCATCGAGCAGGGCGCGGTGGTCGGCGCCGAGCTGCTGCGCCGCAAGATCCGCGTCACCGAGGGCCGGACCGGGTCGATGGCCCGTCAGCGCGCCACCGCGGAGATCGTCCTGGACTGGCTCGGGGCGGGCGCCGCGGCCAAGGAGGATCCGCGCTGGAACGAGTACGACCACGTGGACATCGTCGCCCGGCACGGCGGCGGCGCGCGGCAGGACGCGAACGACCCGCGCGGCTACCAGGAAGTGCTGGACGCCTCGCTCGCCGCGTGGGTCCGCGCCGGCGACGACAGCCCGTGCGCGGAGACCTGGCCGCGGTTCGCCGAGCGGGTGCGTGGCGCGCTGGCCGACCTGGTCGGCGTGCTGCGCAAGGGGGAGAGCGCGGTGGTGTTCACCTCCGGCGGGGTGATCGGCACGCTGGCCGGGCACCTGCTCGGTGACCCCGCGATGGGGTTGCTGCGGCTCAACCGGGTGACGGTGAACTGCGGGATCACCAAGCTGGTGTCCGGACGCGGCGGGGTCACGCTCGTGTCGTTCAACGATCACGCGCACTTCGAGGGGCGGGCCGCCCGGCTGCTCACCTATCGGTGACCGCGGGGAACACCTCCTCGATCAGCGTCACCAGCGAGCGGGACAGCAGCGTGTGCACCTGGTCGCGGTCGAGGTCGCCGCGCAGCAGCCACTCGCGGCCCGCCGCCTTGACCATGCCGCCGTAGGCGCGGATCAGCGCGTTGCAGGCCTCGGAGTGCGCGGGGTCGACCTTCACGCCCAGCGCCTCCAGCACGCGCGCGGCCGAGCGGCGTTCGGCCTCGACGAGGATCGCCTCGACCTCGGGATCGCTGCCCAGGCCATCCGGGGCGGTCGCCACCAGCCAGGTCTTGCCCTGTTTGGTGACGAGGGTGAGGAACCAGTCGACCGCGACGCGGGCCTTCTCCTCGAGCGGGCCGTCGGTGACGATGTCCAGCGCCGCGGTCGGGATCGTCATCGTGCGGCGCAGCACCGACAGGTAGAGCTGGCGTTTGGTGCCGAAGTAGTGGTTGATCAGCCCACGGGCGACGCCGGCCGCCGCCGCGATGTCCGATGTGGACACCTCGGCGTACGGGCGCTCGCCGAAGAGCCGGGCGGCGCAGGCGAAGATCTGTTCCCTGCGCTGGTCCGGTTCGAGTCTCCGCCACCGGGGCTCGGAGTCGGTCATGGGCGACATGCTGACATGGGTCACCCGAGGGAGTTGTTCTTTTCCGACATGTCGGTGGATACGTCATTCGATCGGAGGCACGTGTTAAGAGCGTAACCCGGCGGAAGGGGCTGCGGGGTGCGTGATCGGGATCCTGCCGGTATCGGAATTGCCGGTCTCGTGGTGCTGGTGCTGGCGTTCGTCGCGGCTGCGCACGCGGATTCGCTGCCGATCATCGGGACGGGGGTGGCGTACGAGGCGGAGTTCAGCGAGGCGGCGGGGCTCGTGGTCGGTGACGAGGTCCGGGTGGCCGGTGTGAAGGTCGGCGAGGTGGTGGACGTCGGGCTGGACGGTGGGTCCGTGCGCGTGAGGTTCGAGGTCGAGGACACCTGGCTGGGTGACCGCACGACGGCGGCGATCAAGATCAAGACGTTGCTGGGGCAGAAGTACCTGGCGCTGGACCCGCTCGGTTCGGCGCCACTCGACGGGGTGATCCCGCGCGAGCGGACCGTCGCGCCGTACGACGTGCTGGACGCGTTCGGGGACCTGTCGGCGACGGTTGGCGCGCTGGACACGGAGGGGCTGGCGCGGTCGTTCGAGGTGCTGGCGGAGGCGTTGCCGGGCGGGCCGTCGGTGCGGGGTGCGCTGGCGGGGTTGTCGCAGCTGTCGGAGACGATCGCGTCGCGGGATGCGGCGTTGTCGCGGCTGCTGGGGAACACGGCGGCGGTCTCGCGCACACTGGCGGACCGGGACGCTGCGCTGGTGCGGCTGCTGGCGGACGGGAACCTGGTGCTGGCGGAGGTGGCGGCCCGCGCGCGGGCGATTTCGACGTTGCTGGCGGGGGCGCAGGAGTTGTCGCGGCAGGTGCGCGGGGTGATTGATGACAACGATGTCGGGTTGCGTCCGGTGTTGGCTTCGCTGGACCGCCTGACCGCGATGTTGCAGCGAAACCAGGACGCACTGGCCGAGGGCATCGCACGGCTGGCACCGCTGATCCGCTACGCCACGACCGCGACGGGGCAGGGGCATTGGGGTGACACGTACGTGTGCCTGCCGGTGGTGTCTAGCTGCTACTGAGCTGGGCGGTTGCCGATCGAGAGGCTGCTGGTGGTCACTCACCACGCACGGATGGCCCACTCACGCGGCGGTGGCTGGCCCTCTCGCGCGGCGGTGGCTGGCCCTCTCGCGCGGCGGTGACTGGCCCTCTCATACGGCTGTGGTTGGCCCTCTCATACGGCGGTGACTGGCCCTCGCGCGGGGAGATGAGTAGCCCCACTCGCGCGGTCACGTGTGGTTGGACCTCTCGCGCGGCCACGACTGGCCCTCTCGCGCGATGGTGAGCGGTCGGCCCCCTCGTGGGGTGGTGGCTGGTCCACTCATGCTGCGCCAGTGGGCCTCTCGTGCGGTCGCCAGTGGGCCTCTCGTGCGGTCGCGAGTGGTCCTCTCGCGTAGCTATGAGTGGTCCACTCGCGCGCTCGCGTGCGGTTGGTCCTTTCGCACGGCCGCGACTGACCCCTTGGCGCGGCGATGAGTGGCCCTTTCGTGCGATGGCGAGCGACTGGCCCTCTCGCGTGGGTGTGGTTGGTCCACTCGCGCTGCCGTGAGTGGGCCTCTCGTGGGGTGGTGGCTGGTCCACTCATGCTGCGCCAGTGGGCCTCTCGTGCGGTCGCGAGTGGTCCTCTCGCGTAGCTATGAGTGGTCCACTCGCGCGCTCACGTGCGGTTGGTCCTCTCGCACCGCTACGACTGGTCCACTCGTGCGGCGGTGAGTGGCCCGGTCGTGTCCCCGGTGGTGGTGGAAGTTCGGGTCTGTTCGGCGTGGCTGGCCGCGTGGAGGGGGCCATCGCGTGAGTCTCTGCAGGAACCCGCCAAGGAACCCGTAGAGAGGTATCACGCGATGGCCCTGGACCAGTCTGCCCTGCTCGAAGTTCTGGATGCACTCAAGGTCGCCGATGTTGGGGATCGTGTCCGTCAGGCGGCGGAGACGATCTATCAGGCGTTGATCGAGGCCGAGCTCACCGAGACCATCGGCGCAGCCCTGCACGAACGCACCGAGCACCGCACCGCTCAGCGCAACGGGCACCGCACCCGCACGCTGTCGACCACGGCCGGGGATCTGGAGCTGCGGATACCGAAGCTGCGCACCGGCTCGTTCTTCCCGTCGCTGCTGGAGCGGCGCCGTCGGGTGGACCAGGCCCTGTTCGCGGTGGTGATGGAGGCCTACTTGCACGGCGTCTCCACTCGCAAGGTCGATGATCTGGTCAAAGCCCTCGGCGCGGACAGCGGCATCTCCAAGTCCGAGGTGAGCAGGATCTGCGCCGACCTGGACACCGAGGTGGGCGCGTTCCGCGACCGGTCACTGGCCGAGCAGCCGTTTCCCTACGTGTTCCTCGACGCCACCTACTGCAAGGCCAGAGTCAACCATCGCGTCGTGTCCCAGGCCGTGGTGATCGCCACCGGCGTCCGCGCCGATGGATGGCGCGAAGTGTTGGGCTTCGCCGTCGGCGATTCCGAGGACGGCGCCTTCTGGACCGCCTTCCTCCGCTCGCTCAAGGCCCGCGGGCTGGGTGGGGTGCAACTGGTCATCTCCGATGCCCACACCGGCCTGACACAGGCCATCTCCGCGGTCCTGCTGGGCGCGGCCTGGCAACGCTGCCGGGTTCACTTCCTGCGCAACGTGCTGGCCCAGGTTCCCAAAGGCAGCTCCGAGATGGTCGCCGCCGCGATCCGCACCATCTTCGCCCAACCCAAAGCCGACATGGTGCGCGAGCAGCTCCACGTGATCGCCGGCATGCTCGGACGGCAATCCGCCAAGGTCGAAACCATGCTGCGCGACGCCGCGCCCGACCTGCTCGCCTTCGCCGATTTCCCCGTCGCGCACTGGAAGAAAATCTGGTCCACCAACCCGCTCGAGCGACTCAACAAGGAAGTCAAACGCCGCACCGACGTCGTCGGCGTCTTCCCCAACCCCGCCGCCCTGCTCCGCCTCGCCGGCGCTGTCCTCGTCGAGGCCCACGACGAATGGCAAACCAACGACCGCCGCTACCTCTCCGACAACACCATGGCCCTGCTCACCAACCCCACCACCCAGGACGAGGTAGCCACACACGAGTTGATGACGGCATGATCTAACCCAGCAGAGCCTCACGCACCGAGTTACACCACTCCACGGGACGCGACCAGTGGCCCTTTCGCGCAATGGTGAGCGACTGGCCTTCTCGTGCTGCCGCGACTGGCCCTCTCGTGCACCGAAGCCCGCCCCGCAGCCCCCGGAGCCTCCGGGCCTGCCCCGCCCCCGGAGCCCCCGGAGCCCCCGGAGCCCCGGGCCTCGCAGCTCCGGAGCCCCGGGCCCCGCAGCTCCGGAGCCCCCGGGCCCCGCAGCCCCGGAGCCCCCGGCCCCCGCAGCCCCGGGCCCCGCCCCCAGAGCCGCTTAACCCCGCCGCCGGCGGCGGGGCTTCGCCGTGCTCTCGCGGACCAGCACTTCCCCCGACAGGCGTCGCACGCGGCCGCGGCCACCGGTGGCCCCGCTCTCGTCCAGCGCCAGCTCCAGCGCCTCCGCCCCGATGCGCTCCAGCGGCAACGACACGGTGGTCAACCCGGGCACGAAATCCCGCACCAGCGGCACGTCGTCGAACCCCGTGACGGACACGTCCTCCGGCACCGACAGCCCCGCCGCACGCAGCGCGCTCACCGCCCCGACCGCCATCACATCGGACGCCGCCAGCACGCACGTCGCCTTGTGCTTGGCCGCCAGCAGGGCCCGCGTCGCGTCGTAGCCGCCGTCCCGGTCGAACGAACCGGCGAACACGTCCCGATCGGACAGTTCCACCCCGGCCCCGGCCAGCCCCTCCCGGAACCCGGCCACCCGATCGGCCACTGTGGTCAGCTGCGGCGGCCCCGTCACCACCGCGAACCGCCGGTGGCCCAGCCGGTGCATCGCCTCGGCGAGGGCCCGCGCGCCGCCCCGGTTGTCCGGCGCGATCGTGTCCGCCTTGAGCGACCGGTGCCGCGTCACGACGGCCACCCGCCCGCCCCCGCGCCGGTAGGGCTCCAGCTCGGCCGCCATCCGCCGCTCCCACGCCCGGTCCTCGAACGCCGAACCGGTCAGCAGGATCGCCGACGCCCGCTGCGCCCGCAGCGTCGAGACGCACGCCAGCTCGCGATCCGGATCGGCGAACGTGCCGGCCAGCATCACGAGCAGGCCGTGGCTGTCGGCCACCCGCATCACCCCACGGGTGATCGCCGCGAAGTACGGGTCGCTGATGTCGTGGCAGATCACGCCCACCGTCCGGCGCGACCCGCCGGCGAGAGCCTGCGCGTGCGCGTTGGGCGTGTAGGCCAGCTCCGCCGCGGCCGACAGGACCCGCTCCCGCAGGTCGTCGCGCACTCTGGTGGTGCCGTTGAGCGCACGCGACGCCGTCGCGAGCGAGACCTCGGCGGTCCTCGCCACGTCCTCGAGCGTCACGTGCTGCCGGTCGCTCATCGTTCCTCCCGCGGTCGGCGTTGGGCCGAATTCTAGGTCGATTTCCGGCTTTTGCCTGGTCAGGACCACCCGAGCGAGTGGGGATCACCGAAAGTGACCCCGGAAATACCCCCGCCGCGCCCCGCGTTGCGCATTCACGGAGAACTCTGTCGAGACGAAAGGACCCCGCATGCTCTTCGGTGACGAACACGTCCGCCGCTACGAGGAGACCGATGGTGAAGTCGGTCACGACTGGGAGAAGGGCGCCCCGATCCTGATCCTCACCACCATCGGCCGCAAGACCGGTCAGGAGCGCAAGTTCGCCCTGATCTACCAGGAGCACGAGGGCGACTACGTGATCGTCGCGTCCAAGGGCGGCGCGCCCGAGCACCCCGGCTGGTACCTCAACCTGCAGGCCAACCCCGGGGTCAAGGTGCAGGTCAAGGCCGACAAGTTCACCGCGAAGGCCCGCACCGCCACCGACTCCGAGCGCGAGGTGCTCTGGCCGAAGATGGCGAAGGTGTGGCCGGACTACGACGAGTACCAGAAGAAGACGGACCGCAAGATCCCCGTCGTGATCCTCGAGCGCGCCTGATCAGGGGCCGGTCGTGGGTCCGAGCACCCACGACCGGCTCGCCCGCGAGGGCATAGGGTGGCGGGTATGAGTGCGCATTTCGACGTTGTGGTGCTGGGTGCCGGGCCCGGCGGGTATGTCGCGGCGATCCGGGCTTCGCAGCTCGGCCTGAAGACGGCGATCGTCGAGGAGAAGTACTGGGGCGGCGTGTGCCTGAACGTCGGGTGCATCCCGTCGAAGGCGCTGCTGCGCAACGCGGAGCTGGCCCACCTGGTCACCAAGGAGGCCAAGACCTTCGGGATCAGCTCGGACGGGCCGATCACCTTCGACTACGGCGCCGCGTTCGACCGCAGCCGCTCGGTCGCCGACGGCCGCGTCAAGGGCGTGCACTTCCTGATGAAGAAGAACAACATCCAGGAGTTCACCGGACGCGGCAAGTTCACCGACGCGCACACCATCGAGGTCACCGGTGAGAACGGCACCGAGACCGTCACCTTCGACCACTGCATCATCGCCGCCGGCGCCACCACCAAGCTGCTGCCGGGCACGCAGCTGTCCGAGCGCGTGGTGACGTATGAGGAGCAGATCCTCTCCCGTGAGCTGCCGGGCAGCATCATCATCGCCGGCGCCGGCGCGATCGGCGTCGAGTTCGCCTACGTCATGCACAACTACGGCGTGGACGTGACGATCGTCGAGTTCCTGGACCGCATGGTGCCGCTCGAGGACGCGGACGTGTCCAAGGAGCTGGCCAAGCGCTACAAGAAGCTCGGCATCAAGGTCCTGACCGGCACGAAGGTCGAGAGCATCGACGACAGCGGCGACAAGGTCAAGGTCACCGTGTCCAGCAACGGCAGCCAGCAGACGCTGGAGGCCGACAAGGTCCTGCAGGCGATCGGCTTCCAGCCGCGCGTCGAGGGCTACGGGCTGGAGAACACCGGCGTCGAGCTGACCGAGCGCCGCGCCATCGCGGTCGACGGGCGCTGCCGCACGAGCGTGCCGCACATCTTCGCGATCGGTGACGTCACCGCGAAGCTGATGCTGGCCCACGCGGCGGAGTCGATGGGCATCGTCGCGGCCGAGACGATCGGCGGCGCGGAGACCATGGAGCTCGACTACACGATGATCCCGCGCGCGACGTACTGCCAGCCGCAGGTCGCGAGCTTCGGCCTGACCGAGGCGCAGGCGCGTGAGCAGGGCTACGACGTGCAGGTCGCCAAGTTCCCGTTCACGGCCAACGGCAAGGCCCACGGCCTGGCCGACTCGGGTGGTTTCGTCAAGATCCTGTCCGACGGCAAGTACGGCGAGCTGCTCGGCGCCCACCTGATCGGGCCGGACGTGACCGAGCTGCTGCCGGAGCTGACGCTGGCGCAGCAGTGGGACCTGACGGTGCACGAGGTGGCCCGGAACGTGCACGCGCACCCGACCCTCGGCGAGGCGGTCAAGGAGGCCATCCACGGCCTCGCCGGACACATGATCAACTTCTGAGTCACGACGAGGCTCCCCGCGTCCACGGGCGCGGGGAGCTTTTTTCGTCGTTGACCTCTAGTTAACTGGAGGTGTCACCGTTGATCTCGCAGGTCGAATCGAGGAGGCACTTCATGAAGGCAGCGGCGTTCACCGAACCCGGTGGTCCCGACGTTCTGCGCACCATGGACCTCCCGGACCCCCAGGCGGGTCCGGGACAGGTCCGGGTCCGCGTGCGGGCGGCGGGGGTCCAGCCGTTCGACGCGGCGGTCCGGGGCGGCTGGGAGCCGCCGTACGCGACGGGCCTGACCTGGCCGCGGATCCCCGGCAACGAGTTCGCCGGCGTGGTCGACCAGGCCGGGGACGGGGTCGCGTGGTCGGTCGGTGACGAGGTGCTCGGCTTCAACGTGCTGGGCTGCTACGCCGAGTACGTGGTGGTCGGGCAGGACCAGATCACCGCCAAGCCGGCCGGGATGCCGTGGACCGTCGCGGGTGGGTTCACCGCCGGAACCCAGACGGCGTACCTGGCGTTGCGGCAGCTCGGCGTCGGCCAGGGGGAGACGGTGCTGATCCACGCGGCGGCGGGTTCGGTCGGCACGGCGGCGGTGCAGCTGGCGCGGCGGTGGGGCGCGTCCGTGATCGGCACCGCGAGCGAGGCGAACCAGGAGTACGTGCGCTCACTCGGGGCGACGCCGGTCGTCTACGGCGATGGCCTGGAGGACCGGCTGCGAGCGCTTTCACCCGGTGGGGTGCACGCGGTCCTGGACGGGGCGGGTGGTCCGGCGCTCGATCTTTCACTCGCCCTGGTGAAGGAGCGACGTCGCGTCGTCACCCTGGTGGACCACGGCCGGGCGGAGTCACTGGGCGTGCAGCTGGTGCGCGGGCAGCGGTCGGCCGAGCGGCTCGCCGAGCTGGCCGGCATGTACGACCGGGGCGAGCTGAGCTTCCTGGTGCGGCGGACGTACCCCCTGGACGAGGCGGCCGACGCGCACCGGGAGATCGAGACCGGGCACGGACGTGGCAAGGTCGTGTTGACTGTGTAGCGGGAGGTGCCCGGCTGGGCAGCAAGAGCCTTCTAATCTCTGGGTCGCAGGTTCGGGTCTGAGCGGGAGGTGCGCATGGGTGGGGTGGCGGTCGTGACGGGTGCGGGTTCCGGCATCGGCCGGCACGTGGCGCGGGCGCTGCTGGAGGACGGCTACCGCGTCGCGCTGGCCGGTCGCCGGGCCGACGCGCTGGCGGAGACCGCCGCCGGCGCGCCGGACGCCCTGGTGCACGCGGCCGACGTCGCCGACCCCGCGCAGGTCAGCGCCCTGTTCGAGGCGGTGACGGCCCGCTGGGGCCGGGTCGACGTACTGTTCAACAACGCCGGCACGTTCGGCCCGGCTGGCGACCCGGACGAGATCCCGGTCGAGGCGTGGCAGCAGACCGTGGCGGTGAACCTGACCGGCGCGTTCCTGTGCGCGCGGGAGGCGTTCCGGATCATGAAGCACCAGGACCCGCGCGGCGGCCGCATCATCAACAACGGCTCCATCTCCGCGCACACCCCGCGCCCCGGCAGCGCGGCCTACACGGCGACGAAGCACGCCATCACCGGCCTGACGAAGTCGCTGTCGCTGGACGGGCGCGCGTACGACATCGCGTGTGGTCAAATCGACATCGGCAACGCGGCGACGGAGATGACCGCGGGCATCGCGCGGGGCGCCCGCCAGGCCGACGGCCGCGAACTGCCCGAACCGACGTTCGATGTGAGACACGTCGCGGAGGCCGTGCGGTACATGGCGGCCCTCCCGCTCACCGCGAACGTGCAGTTCATGACGGTGACGGCGACGAAGATGCCGTTCATCGGCCGAGGTTGAAACGTTCCCCCGCCGTCCGGCGATAGGGGAAGTGACGTTGACTAAACTGCAGGTCAGGACGGCCTGTGGTCGTCGGCGCCAGGCCCTCGTAGCTCAGCCGGATAGAGCAAGAGCCTTCTAATCTCTAGGTCGCAGGTTCGAGTCCTGCCGGGGGCACCACAAGCATGGGACCAGGTCGTCCCAGCGCCTGGTCCGCTCCGCCGTTGCCGCGTTGCTGTGCCGTGGCGGCGTCCTGGGCGGCCAGGCTTGCTGCGGCGATCGTCGGGCCGGCCAGGGTGACTCGGCAGGTCAGTGACCTCCAACGGGCAACAGGTCTTCTCGGCGGGCTACGGCACGACCGACCAGACCCAGCCCAACACCATCGTCGAGAAGGCCGGAGCGACCACCTACACGCACCAGTTCGTGCAGTCCGCCCTCGGCATCACCAAGGTCACCGACAACGGCGTCCGCACCACCTACGCCCGCGACGCCAAGGGCACCCCGGCTGGGCGATGAACTGGTCTAGCGGGCCGACGATCTGCTCCGGGCCAGCCGCGGTGACGTCGAGCTTGCCACGAGTTCCGGACTGCGCCCTGGGCTCGGCCCAGCCGGCGGCTCAGCGCGGCTTCCTCGTCGGCCTCCGCGTCGAGGAACGAGAACCTTTCCGACGTGTTGGTGAAGGCGATTCTGGTCATGCCTTCCGGATTGTCCGCGAAGACGAGCTGGCTGCTGATTTGCTCATCACCAGGACCAATCACTGCCGCGAGGTCGTATGGGGTCTGGTCGTCGTGGTTGCCGAGGGAGCGCAGGATGAAACGACCTTGAGGCGTTTCGAGGAACACGTATGGTCAAGACTCGCAGACATGATCAGCCAGGGCAGACAGGCGGCGTGAGGTCGCTCGACGGCGCAGCCGGTCGCGCTCCAGCGTGCTCGACCTCGTGACCTATCTCGGCAGTCCTCTGACGGCGGGCGTGTCCACCGCTGCGGGCCGGCCCTGGCGCCAGGCCGCGCTGGATGCGGTGACGCAGGGGTGGCCGCTGCATACGTTCCGCATTGAGCGCTTCGTGGCCAGGGACACCAGGGCGGCCGGGTCCGGAGCACCGCCTTCGATGTCGAGGTGGCGCGGGCCGGCAGGGTCGTCACCGTCCCGACTTCTCGCCCCCGCGAAGCGACGAATCCCGCGACGTGTCTTACCGTTCATGCGCCGACTGCAGGAGTCGCAGAACAGGTACCCGGCGACGCCGTGGCACAGGCCCGGACCGGAGATCCGGTCGGGCTGGGGGTCGCCCTGACTCGCGGTCAGGGCATCCGCGGCAGCTTCCTCATGGTGCGGCTGGTCAGTGGCCTGGCCAGCCAGTTGCTGGGCGCGGGCGACGCCGACCGCCCCGTGGCATCACGAGGTTCGACCGGACGGGTGTGGCAGCTCCTCGCGGGTGATCCGCTGCGGCCCCTCTCCTACCTCGTGCGAGACATCCGAAAATGGGCTGATCCGTGGAACCGTCACCGACCTCTCGTGGCCGGTGACGGTTCCCGCGCGACGCCCCGCGCGAACGGGGTCAAATGCTGTCGTCCGGCACACTACAGCTGCACGCTGAAATTGGGGACCCCAGCGGTGACCGGGCCTCCGTTTTCCGGGGTTACCTCGAATGACATGGACATGTCGGCGGGAGCGGCAGTAGTCTCCCCGTATTTTTCATAAGTGATTTTCACGGAAACGGGGTTGTCCTGCGTGACGGTCACATCCTCTTTTGGTGCACAGAATAGAGTTCGATAAAATCCTCCATCTTCATCCATGGTAACTGTGCCCATGGTCGTGATGATGTTGTCTTCGCAATTCCCGGGCACCGTCCTTCCGGCCTGGGAAAAAGAAATATCCTTGACGTCGAATGAGCCGCCCATCTTTCCGCTGATGACGATCGGACCGCCGGTGATTCCTGGGTTTTCGCTTCCGTTGAGCGTGTAGCTGACTCGCGGTTGGTCGGTCACAAGGGTTTCCGGCCGCCGAGAGTCGAAGATTATGGTTTGCGAGTCCTGTCCGCTGCCGAGGTCCACTGTTGCGTTGTCGTGCTCGGTCCAGGAGATATGCGCGCCGGCCTCGTACAGTTCGTCGATATCCTCGGGTGGATTGGAAGTCCAGTCTCTGCCGCTCTGTTGGTCGATCAGCTTTTCCTTGAAGAGTTTGCCGAGTTCATAGGCGGCTAGGCCCACGGAGGCGGCCGACCCGGTAACTGGGTTGCCGGCAACTGCCGCGGCAATTCCTGCGAGTGCGATCGAGTTCGTGATCATGCCTTCGGCGTCGTCCTTGCTCGCGGCTTGCGAGAAGCCGTAGAGCTGCCCGACAACGGGTACCCCGGAAACCGCCGTCTCGGCCACATCCTGTCCGCTGGCTTGACCCGTCAGTACTGCGACCGTTCCCGTGGTGGCGACACTAGCGGCCCATGCGGCTATGCTCGATGCTGATGGCTTCAAACGGCTTGCATACTTCTTGAACTCGGGATGCGCGAGCGCCTTGTCCACTACGAGCCCAGCGGTGAGCTTTGGATCAATCGGTTTCGTCGGTGGGATTCCCGGCTTGCTCGGCATGACACTCGCCATGAAATCCTTATCCGCTTCCAGTTTCGCGATAACGGATTTGGCGCGGGAATCGACGTTGGCCCAATATTTTTCATCCGTCTTGCAGACAATACTTTCTGGATTCTCTGTGCATCCCGCTTTGATTTCATGCACGAGGACTTCGTTCTTGGTGTTCGGCAAATTGTCGCCAGATGTTTCTGCCGCCGACGCCATGGTCGATCCGGTGGAAATCAGCATGCATCCGGCGAGTAAACCAACCATCGCGCCACGGGTGCGAAGACCGTTTGTTTCTCTCGATTTTAGAATATGCATCACTGCTCCTGGGTGAGAAAGTTCTCCAGGTTAGGACTCTGTGCGGAGACGGGCATGAACAAAGGTGCGCCTGATCTGCGGCCGGGTGTGCTTGTGAGCCCACCTGTTCCTTTGAACACAGACGGAGTTCACACTCATCCGTCCGTCCATGCGCCCGAGCGTCGAGATCTCCCTGATCGAGTGAGCGCGAGGAACCAATGGACCCATAAACACGAAAGATGTACCAAGCCCAGGGGAATGGAACTCGGGTTCGCAGCTGGGCGAGGTTCAGCACGTTGCCGAACCCGAACAGGAAAGTCAGCCCGATGACGAGCCCATCGTGACCGTGACGAACCGAGCGGCTGCAGGACGGCCGTTCCCCACGGCGAGGAGCGCCGGTCGTGGATGGCGAACGGCTGTCACGACCTGGTGCGCGGACTGTACGGCCACAACGCGGCGAAACGTACGCGGTCGCGTATGGCGCGTCTCAGCGGACCGTGCCGCGGGGCTGTGTACTGCCGGCGTGGCTGGTGTCGTCGAGGTCGAGTTCGGGCGGTGCGAGGCGGAATCCCCGGGTGAGGTAGGCGAGCCAGCCGAGGCCGACGGCCGCCCAGACGGCGCCGAGGACAAGGGCTTTGCCGTCCAGGCTGATGATCAGCCAGCCTACGAAGAACAGGCCGAAC
The DNA here is from genome assembly GCF_023376025.1 of Amycolatopsis thermalba. Lineage (NCBI taxonomy): Bacteria > Bacillati > Actinomycetota > Actinomycetes > Pseudonocardiales > Pseudonocardiaceae > Amycolatopsis > Amycolatopsis thermalba. Next base: position 6,112,272 of record NZ_CP091196.1, on the reverse strand, counting down.
AGGGGCAGGATGATCCACGTGACGGGATTGCGGCGCACGGTACGCCGGTCGCGAAAGTATTGGGCGATGACGGCGATGTTCACCACGGAGAAGCCCATGAACGCCCCGAAGTTGATGAACGAGGTCGACGTGGTGACCGTGAGGACGAGGGCGAGCAGGCCGATCGCGCCGGTGATCAGAATGTTCAGGAAAGGCGTCCGGAAGCGCGGGTGGATCGCGGCGAAGAGCTTCTTCGGCAGGACGCCGTCTCGGCCCATCGCGTACATCAGGCGGGCGCCCGCGGCCTGGATGGGGATGCCTGCGGTGAACTGGGCGACGATCACCGTGGCCAGGAACACCGCGCCGAAGAGGTCGCCGCCGATTTCCTTGGCGATGTCGAGCGCGGCGCTGTCGGCGTTGGCGAAGACCCCGCCGGGGTGCACCAGCTGGACCGCATAGGCGACCAGGATGAAGATGCCGCCCGCCCCGGCGGCGGTCAGCACGATGGCGCGGGGAACGGTGCGCCGCGGTTCGACGGTCTCCTCGGCGAAGGTGCTCACGGCGTCGAACCCGATGAAGCTGTAGGCGGCCAGCGCGGCGCCGCCGGAGACCGCGGCCAGGGTCGAGGCCGGATTCCAGAACGGTTCCGCGCTCGCCAGGCCCGCCACACCCGAGGTTTCGACGACGGCGTCCAAAGAGAACACGACGAAGAACACGAGCACCAAGACCTGGAAGCTGATCAGAGCCAGGTTGACCCTCGTCGCGACGCTTATCCCGATCACGTTGAGCGTGGTGGTGAGCACGATGAACGCGAGCAGGAACACCCAGCCGGGCACCATCGGGAACTGGTCGGTGAGGTAGGCGGTGCCGAAGAGCCACACCACCATCGGCAGGAACAGGTAGTCCAGCAGCAGCGCCCAGCCGGTCATGAACCCGACCTTCGCGCCGATCGCGCGGCGGGCATAGGTGTAGGCGGAGCCCGCCTGCGGGTAGAGCCCGGCGAGTTTGCCGTAGCTCAGCGCTGTGAAGATCATCGCGCCGGTGGCCAGGGCATAGGTGGCGGCGAGAGTGCCGTTGCTCGCCTCGGCGAAGATACCGAAGGTCGTCAGGACGACGAACGGTGTCACGTAGGCGATTCCGAACAAGACCAGCGGCCACAGCGTGAGCGTTCGCCGCAGGCCCGGGGATTCAGTCGGCATGGGTCTCTCCGTTCAGGGCAGGGGTTCCCACCGGCTCGGCTCGATACGGCCGTCGTAAAGCGGTAGCGGCACCACGGGGTCGCCCGGCCGCGCCTGGGACCACATGCGGTTCAGTCCGCAGGTGCCGTGCGCGCGCACGCGGGTGACCGCGTCGAGGTCGAGGACGTCGGTGAGGGTCTCCGGGCTGCTGCCCGAGGTCTGGCAGCGGACGAGGCCCTCCGGGTCCACGGCGATGGTCCGCCCGGTTCCCACCGGGCCGGACGCGTTGACGCTGAGCACGAACACCTGGTTCTGGATCGCCGCGGCCCTGGCGAGCACGAGTTCCTGCTCGCGGTCGGTGGTGGAGGTCTGAGTGGGGAGCACCACGCACTCCGCGCCGAGCCACGCCAGCTGCCGGATGACCTCGGGGAACCACAGGTCGTAGCAGACCGCCAGGCCGAGGCGGCCGACCTCGGGGATGTCGAAGGTGACGAATTCGGCGCCCGGAGTGAACGGCTCCACCGGCCGCCAGGGGAAGATCTTGCGGTAGCGGGCGGCCAGCGTGCCGTCGGGCGCGATGGCCAGAGCGGTGTTGAACAGTTCCCCGCGCGGTCCACGCTCGACCACGGTCCCCGGGATGAGCCAGACACCTGCTTCCCGGGCGATGTCGCGCAGCGCCCGCACGCGGGGCCCGTCCAGCGGTTCGGCCATCTCCTCGTACTGGCGGTGGCGCTCGGACCGGGACCCAGCGGTCCCGCAGGTGTGGAACTCCGGGTAGACGACGAGCCGGGTACCGGGAAATTCACCGACCTGGTCGAGCACGTGGTCGTGCAGCCTGGCGACGGCGTCACCTGGTGGCATCGGCGGTGTCTGCGCCATCAGCACGGGTAGCACCCTCATGACCTCTCCTTGTGGTTGGGCGGCACGCTATGGGGTCGGCGCCGACCGCAACAGGGCAGTTGTGCACTCTTGCCCGCCGGGCCGTTGTGCATACTGAACATCGGTCAGCGCGCCCACTCGGTGGCCACCTGCACCGCGATCCACGCGCTGACCCTGGTCTGCGGCGCGTCGAGGGAGGCGCCCAGTGCACGCTCGATCTGGTCGATCCGATTGCCGACCGTGTTGCGGTGCACGGCCAGCTCCTGGGCGACTTTGAGGCGTGAGCCGTTGTGCCGCAGGAAACTGCTCAGCGTCTCGAGGAGATCGGGGTCCTCGCCAAGGCGGGACAGGAACGACCGCGCGAACGCGGTCGCCCGCTCCGGGTCGAGCACGGTGAGCGCACCCTCGTCCACCACCGTGCTCCAGCGCACCACCGGAGCGGCGGGCGAGGCCGTGGCCAGTGCGTGGCCCGCGTTGGCCACGCTTCGTCGCACGTCCGTCACGGCGACCGTGTCGCCCACGCCGACCAGGAGCCCGAGGCCGGTCAGGGCGGCCACGGCGCTGTCGATCCGCGCCGGCGGGGCGAGCAGCCACAGTTCGTCCTCGACGGGCGCGGCGAAATCGCCTGCCCGCTCGAGGACCGACAGCCCCTCCTCCACGGCGTCGGCGCCGCCGGACGCGCGCGCCACGACGACGCGCGGGGGTACCAACCCCGGCGGGTCCCCAGCCGCGTCCAGCACGATGGTCGCCGAACGCACATCGCCCTGAACCAGCAACTCCAGCGCGCGCACCCGGAGCCTGCGTACCTGGTCGCGGCGTTCCCGGCGGGTCTCGGCGGTCAGGCCCAGCAGCGCGACAGCCGCCGCGACCGTGGTTCGCTCGGTGTCACCCAGCCGCCCGGGGACCTGCACCGCGAGGTGCGACGACGGCCGTCCACTGATGCCGATGGGCTGCACGACCAGTGTCCCCGCGCGGGTCTGCACAGTGGCGGCGGCGCGGCGGCCACTGGGGCGCAGACGCTCCACTTCGGCGTGCACGACCGCGACGTCCACCTCGTCGCACCGCGGGCCGGTGAGCGGGACGGCGTCCGGTCCGAGCAGCGTCGCCGCTCCGTCGAGCACCTCGGCCAGCGTGGCGACCAGGTGGGTCGGGGTGTCGTGCAGCAGCGCGGCCTGGGTCAGCCTGCGCTGGGCGTCGAGCTGGGCCCGGGCCTGGGCGTCGGCCGCGGACTCCAGCAGCGAGGCGACGGTGTGGCTGATCGCCACGAAGGTTGTGGCCCTCGGTACCTCGACCAGGTTCATCCCCTGGTCGCGGCACGCCGCGACCAGGCCAGCCGGGAGTGCCTCGTGGGTGAGCCCGGTGCCGAAGCCGATCGCCGCGACCCGCGCCGCGATGAGCCGGTCGACGTACCGCGACCACTCCTGGTCCCACTCGGCGGTCTGCAGTCCGGTGGTCAGCAGCACCTCGCCACCCTCCAGGAAGGGCGTGGGATCGGGCAGCTCGCTGGTGGCCGCCCAGCGCAGCACCGCCGACGCGTCCGCCAGATGAGCCGGGACGAGGTTGAGCGATGCCACCGCGACGAGGTCGCCGACCGTCACCATGCCGACATGGTTGCACAAGCAGTCCGGGTCGGACAGTGCTGTTCGGACATGCCGCCGTGGTCGCCGGTCGCCGACGATGAGGTCGACCCCCAGCGACTTGGAGCACGTGATGACCGATCCCGCGACCGCCGCCGGCGGCCCCTCGCTACCACAGGAACGCAGGCACCCGGCGGTCCCCCGCGGTGTCGGGACCACGCTGCCGGTTCACGCGGCTGCGGGCGGCGTGCTGGCCGATGTCGACGGCAACTCCCTGAGCGACTTCCGGTCCAGCATCGCGGTCGGGATGCCGGCGTCCGCGGTCACCGGCCGGGCCGAGAGCATGGGCGTCCCGCACGTCAGCGGCCTGGGCGGGAACCCGCCGGCGAACCCGCTCGACGACGCCCGTACGCAACTGCGGGAAGCGGTGGCCCTGCTGGGCTACGACCAAGGCATGTACGACATGCTCGCCAACCCACGCCGTGAGGTGACGGTCAGCATCCCGCTGCGCCGCGACACCGGCGAGACCGAGGTGCTGATCGGACACCGGGTGCAGCACAACTTCTCCCGCGGACCCGCCAAGGGCGGATTGCGCTACAGCCCCCACGTCACCCTCGACGAGGTCCGCGCATTGGCGATGTGGATGACGTGGAAGTGCGCGCTGCTCGACGTGCCCTACGGCGGCGCGAAAGGTGGTATCCGCGTCGACCCCCGCCACCACAGCCGCGCCGAACTGGAGCGCGTGACCCGCCGCTACACCAGTGAGATCAGCCCGCTCATCGGCCCCGAGCGCGACATCCCGGCCCCGGACATCGGCACCGACGAGGACACCATGGCCTGGATGATGGACACCTTCTCCGTCCAGCAGGGCCACACCGTGCTCGGCGTCGCGACCGGCAAGCCCATGAGCCTCGGCGGCTCTCGCGGCCGATCCAGCGCCACCTCCCGCGGCGTGGTCCACATCGGACTGGCGGCGCTGGCGCACCGCGGCGTGGCGGCCACGCGGGCCACCGCGGCCGTCCAAGGCTTCGGCAAGGTCGGGCGCGGCGCGGCCCGGTTCCTCGCCGAGGCGGGTCTGCGCGTCGTCGCGGCCGGTGACCAGTATGGCGCGATCGCGGCCCCCGGGGGTCTGGACATCCCCGCCCTGGAGGCGCACGTCGACGCGACCGGCTCCGTGGTCGGCTTCCCGTGCGCCGACGCGATCAGCCCGGCCGACCTGCTGGAGTGGGACGCCGACCTGCTCGTCCCGGCAGCGGTCGAGGGAGTGCTCACCGCGGCCAACGCCCCCCGGGTACGGGCCAAGGTCATCGTCGAAGGTGCGAACGGCCCGACGACACCCGACGCGGACGCCGTGTTCACCGCCAACGGTCAGTTGGTGGTGCCGGACATCCTGGCCAACGCGGGCGGGGTGATCGTGTCGTACTTCGAGTGGGTGCAGGCCAACCAGGCGTACTGGTGGAGCGCCGACGAGGTCGAGAACCGGCTGCGGCGGCGGATGCTGCAGGCCTGGGAGCAGGTCTTGGCGCACGCGACCGCCACCGGCAGGCCGCTGCGCACCGCCGCCACCACGCTGGCCGTCGAGCGGGTCGCCGAGGCGCACCGCCTGCGCGGCCTCTACCCCTGAGCACCGGGAGCAGCGCATGGACCCGCACGCCGCGGCCTTCGCGGGTGACCGACCCGGCCACCCGCGGGATGGCCTCGATCAGCTCCCGCGGCTCGTCCTCTCATCCTGGAGGGCCGCGAGGCGACGCGGGTCCTCGCGCCGGACGGTGCGGTCCTGCTCGGCCACCCCGACGACGGCGCGGCCGGACCGGTCACGCCGCGGCAGCAGGCGGCGACCGCCACGCTGGACGCGTACTGAAGTCCCGGCCCCGCGAGTACGGGGCCGGGACTCCGCGGCTCAGAACGGCAGCCGCAGCACCAGGGCGTCCCGTACCGGGGCGTTTTCGGTGCGTACCGCGGTCAGTTCGGACGGTGACAGCGCCTTGCGGTAGAGCCGGACGTCGTCCAGGGTGCCGTCCAGTCCCATGCCTCCGTCGAGGCGGCGGCCCAGCCAGAACTGGAACGACACGCGCTCGGTCACCGATCCGGCCGCGGCCGGGCCGGCCGCCACCTGCACGCCGTCCACCCACAACACCAGCTGTCCGCCGGTGCGCTGCAGCGCCACGTGGTGCCACTGCTGGTCGTTGAACGCACCCGCCGACGTGATCTGCTTGGAGCCGGCCGCGGTCGTCATCGAGGCGATCAGGCGGTTCGCCCCGGGCTCGCCGCGCAGCCAGATCTGCGGCGCGGTCGAACCCATGCCGCCCATCCAGAAGAACACCTGGTTGGCGGTCGACGCGCCGTACCGCACCCAGCCGGTCCAGGTGAAGTCCTCGGCGCCGACGACCTGGGAGCTGTCGTAGGGCACGCGGACGAAGTCGTCCACCCCGTCCAGGTCGAGCGCGTCACCGTAGCGGCCGGGCACCGGAACCGGGCCGCCGATCAGGTAGGCGTCCGACCGCTCCCCGGACACGTCCCGCGTCGTCGGGCCGGGCGAGTTGCGCCAGCCCAGCACGTCCTCGGTGAAGCGGGCGAAGCGGATCTCGTCGCGCGCGTCGACCGGGCCGCCCTCGTACATCAGGCCGATCTCGGTGGTCCGCGCGTACCGCCCGCTGATCTGGACCATGTCCGAGTACCCGGACCACTCGTCGGTCACCCGCGTGCCCTGCTCGGCGTTCTCCCAGCTCCGGCCGCCGTCGTAGGACGAGCGGATCATCATCCACCGCCGCCGGTCGGTGTCCGACGGCGACGCGAACAGGATCCGGTCCGGTCCCGGCCGGTCCAGCCGCAGCAGCGAGCCCTGCACGATCGGCGTGACCAGGTCGGGAATCGTCCGGAACGGCTGGCTGAACGTCTCCCCGCCGTCGCGGCTGATCGCGTAGTCGCGGTTGCCGATGTCGGTACCGCCCTGCTCGCGCCCGCCGGCGTAGATCGACCCGTCGGCCAGCTCGACGACGCTGATCTCCTGGGGCCGCTGCGGGTAGGGGCTCTTCGCCGGGAACGAATAGGTGTCCACCGCACCGATGCGCCAGGTCTGGCCGTGGTCGTCGCTGTAGACGAGCGCGCCGTGGTTGGCCACCGGGTCGGCGCCCACGGCGGTTTCGGCGTTCACGCCGAACACCAGGCGCCCGCGGTGCGGCCCCTTGGTGAGCTGGATGCCGTGCACCGGACCGGAGGCGTACCAGGCGTTCCACTCCGGCCTGCTCGCCTGGGCGCTGATGTTCACCGGGGTGGACCAGGTGCGCCCGTCGTCGTCGCTGTACTGCGCGTGCGGGGTCCGCAAGCACGGCATCTCGCAGTTCTTGCCGCCGGTGTGGCCCGCGTTGTAGGTGGAGATCAGCACGATCCGGCCGGTGATCTGGTCGACGATCGGCACCGGGTTGCCGTGGGTGTCGCCGTCCCCGGAGTTGATGACCTCCAGCGGCGACCAGGTCCGGCCGCCGTCGGTGGAGCGCTTGAGGACGAGGTCGATGTCACCGGCGTCGCCGCAGTCGTTGACCCGGCCCTCGGCGAACGCGAGGAGGGTGCCCTTGGTGCTCTTGACGATGGCCGGGATGCGGAAGCAGAAGTAGCCCTGCTCCTGCTTGGGGTTGAACAGCGCCTGCTGGTCGAATCCCGGTCTGGCGGTGTCGGCGGAGGCCGGGCCCCCGCCGCCGAGCAGACCGGCGAGCAGTACCGCCACGAGGAGCGGGACCGCGCGCCACGCTGCGAACGATCTCATGTGCCTTCCCTTCGGTTAGTCGATCCGGAGGACAGCGACGCCCCGCGGTGGCAGCGTGTGCCGGGTCGCGGGCGGCGAATCGGTGAGCAGGTCGGGCGCCGGGACTCCGGCGTCCACCGCGACCGCTTCCGTGTTGTGGTTGAGCAGGAACAGGAACTTCCGGCCGGGCCCCTCGCGGCGCACGGCCTGGACCCCGGCGGGCAGGCCGGGCAGGACCGGTGCCACGCCCGCTTCCGCGGCGGCCCGGTCGACCAGCGCGCGCATCCCGGCCGGGTCGAGCCGGGTGCCGAGGTACCAGGCGACGCCCCTGCCGTAGGCGTGGCGGGTCACCGCGGGGAAGCCCGCGAGGTCACCGTCACCGAAAGTCGCGACGGCGTCCGCGCCCGCCAGCGAAACGGCCTCCGACCACACGCTCCCGGTCCACTCCGGACTCAGCGGAACCGAGATGCCCGGTGCCAGCGGCCAGAACTCCTCCACCGACACCCCGAGCGCCTCCCGCAGCGGCGCCACCGGGTAGCCGCCGAGGTGGGCCCGGTCGCAGGAGTCGACGATGCCGGAGAAGAACGACACCACCAGGTGCCCGCCGCCCTCGACGTACCGCCGCAGGCCGTCGGCGGTCTCCGGGTCGAGCAGGTACAGGTTCGGCACCACGACCAGCCGGTACCCGGCCAGGCGGTCCGGTCGCACCACGTCGCAGGAGATGCCAGCGTCGAAGAACGGCGCGTAGTGCGCCAGGTGCGCGTCGAGCTGGGTGACGTCGGCCGACGGGTGCGCGTCCAGCTCCAGCGCCCACCAGCTGTTCCAGTCGTGCAGGAACGCCACGTCCGACCGCACGCGGGTGCCCGCCACGTCGGACAGCGCCGCCAGGTCCTGCCCGAGCGCGCGGGCCTCGGCGAACACGCGGGTGCCCGCGCCGGCGTGCGGCACCATCGCCGAGTGGAACTTCTCCGCGCCACCGCGGCTCTGCCGCCACTGGAAGAACATCGCGGCGTCCGCCCCCCGCGCCACCGCCTGCAGCACGCCCTGCCGCATCACGCCGGGGGCCTTGGCGCCGTTGTGCGTGCGCCAGTTCACCGCGCTCGGTGCGTGTTCCAGCAGCATCCACGGCTGCCCGCCCTTGAGCGACCGGACCACGTCGTACCCGAACGCCGCCTCGACGTGCCCGCGCGGGTCGTAGGGCTCGGGGTAGGAGTCCAGCGACACGACGTCCTCGTGCGGCTCCCACGCGTGCCAGTCCAGCGCCTTCTGCACCAGCCCGACGAAGTTCGTGGTCAGGGGGACGTCCGGCGTCACCCGGCGCAGGACGTCGGCCTCCACCCGGTAGCAGGCCAGCGACGCGTCCGAGGAGAACCGCTGGTAGTCCAGCTGCTGGGCGGGGTTGCGGAACGACGGCGCCACCCGCGGCGGCTGGATCTCCGCCCAGTCCGAGTAGCCCTGCGACCAGAAGGTGGTCGACCACGCCGCGTTCAGCGCCTCCACCGAGCCGTACCGGTCGCGCAGCCAGGACCGGAAGTCCTCGGCGGAGGTGTCGCAGTAGCAGGCCCGGATGTGGCAGCCGTACTCGTTGCCGACGTGCCAGATGTGCAGCGCCGGGTGGTCGCCGTAGCGGTTCGCCAGCTGCTCCACCAGCCGTGCCGCGTGCTCCCGGAAGACCGGGCTGGACGGGCAGAACTGCTGCCGCGAACCGGGGGAGAGGCGGGTTCCGTCCTCGCGCACCGGCAGCACCTCGGGGTGGCGGTGGGTCAGCCACGGTGGCGGCGACGCGGTCATCGTCGCCAGCGCCACCTTGATGCCGGCGGCCGCGAGCTTGTCCATCACCGCGTCGACCCAGCCGAAGTCGTACTCGCCCGGCCGCGGCTCGACCTTGGCCCAGGAGAACACGCCCAGCGTGACCAGCGTGACCCCGGCCTCGGTCATCAGCTTGACGTCCTCGTCCCAGACGTCTTCGCTCCAGTGCTCGGGGTTGTAGTCCGCGCCGTAGTGGATCACAGCAGGCCCGCCTCGGTCAGCGCGCCCTTGATGCGCAACAGCTCCTCGTCGTTGAGCGGCAGCTGCGGCGGCGCCATCACCGAGTTGTCGATGAACCCGCGCATCTTCATCGCCGCCTTGAACGCGCCCAGCCCGGCCGAGCCGCGGCCCATCCGCTCCGGCGGGGCGGCGCACGTGATGTCGTACAGCCGCATCAGCCGGTCCTGTTCGCGCCGGGCCGCGGCGAAATCGCCCGCCCGGAACCGGTCCCAGATCGTCACGTACCCCGCCGGGTCCACATTGGCCAGTCCGGGCACCGCGCCGTCCGCGCCCATCTGCAGCGCGAGGTCCACCACCAGCTCCGAACCGGTGAACACGGCGAACTCCGACAGCCCGCGCTCCCGGCGGTCCAGCAGCAGCGCGCCGAACCCGGCCTCGTCACCGCTGGAGTCCTTGAGCCCGGCCAGCACCCCGTCCGCGGCCAGCCGCAGCACCATGTCCCGGTCCAGCTTCGAGTGCACCGCGACCGGGATGTCGTAGGCGAAGATCGGCAGCGAGGCCCGCTCGTGCAGCAGCCGGAAGTGCTGCTCGATCTCGGCGGTGTGGGTGCGGGTGTAGTAGGGCGCGGTGATGACCAGCGCGTCCGCGCCGGCTTCTTCGGCGACCCGGATGTGCTCGGCCACCCGCAGTGTCGTCATGTCGATGCACCCGGCCAGCACCGGGACGCGGCCGCCGACGTGCTCCACCGTCGTCTCGATCACCACCCGCCGCTGCCGGTCCGGCAGGAACGCCACCTCGCTGGACGAGCCCAGCACGAACACCCCGTGCACGCCCGCGTCCAGCTGGACGTCCAGGTGCCGGCGCAGCGAGTCCACGTCGATCGTGAAGTCGTCCCGGAACGGGGTGCACAGCGGGGGGATGATGCCGGTGAATCGAGTCATCGCACGCTCACTTCGATCTCGGGGTGGATGCAGTGGTAGGTGTGCCCGTCGCCGGCGTCGGCGGCCGGGGGCACCGCGGTGGCGCACTCGTCCGTCGCTTTCGGACAGCGGGTGCGGAAGGCGCACCCGCTCGGCGGGTTGACCGCGGACGGCACCGGCCCGGTCAGGACGATCGGTTCGATCGGGTTCAGCAGGCTGGGGGTGGCGGAGAACAACGCCCGCGTGTACGGGTGGTGCGCGTCGCCCGGGATCGCCGCCGCCGGGGCGTCCTCGACGATGCGGCCCAGGTACATCGTGACGATGCGGTCGCTCATCTTCCGCACGGTCTGGATGTCGTGCGACACGAAGATCATCGCCAGCCCCAGCCGTTCGCGCAGGTCGAGCAGCAGGTTGAGGATCTGCGCGCGCACCGACACGTCCAGCGCGGAGGTCGGCTCGTCGGCGACCAGCAGCGACGGTTCGAGCGCGAGGGCGCGGGCGATGGCCACGCGCTGCCGCTGCCCGCCGGAGAGCTGGCCGGGCACCGCGTCCGCGACGCTGGGCGGCAGGCCGACCAGCTCCATCAGCTCCCGCACCCGCTCGGCCCGCTGCGCCGGGGTGCCGACGCGGTGCACGTCCAGCGGGTCGCGCACGATCCGGGCGATCGACATCCGCCGGTTCAGCGCGGTCGACGGGTCCTGGAAGATCATGCCGATGTCGCGGCCGAACTCGCGCTGGTCCGACACCGGTTTCCCGCGGTAGCGCACCACGCCCCGGGTGGGTTTCTGCAGCCCGACGACCACCTTCGCCAGCGTCGTCTTGCCGCACCCGGACTCGCCGACCACGCCGATCGTCTCGCCGGGGCGGACGGTCAGCGTCGCGTCGGTCAGGGCGTGCACCGAGTCGTGCCCGAACAGGCCGGACGAGCGGATCTTGTGCACCACGTGCACGCCGTCGAGTTCCAGCAGGCTCATGCCGGCGCTCCCTTCACCAGGACCTCCGGTTCCGCGATGGGCTCGGCGGGGTGGTGGCACGCGACGAGGTGGTCCATCCCGGTGCCCGCGACCACCGGCGCCTCGGTGCGGCAGTGCGCTCGCGCGGCCGGGCAGCGGTCGGAGAACCGGCAACCCGGCGCGAAGTCCGCGGGGGCCGGGACGACGCCCTTGATCTGGGTGAGCCGGGCGTCGTTCTCCTCCAGCGACAGCACCGCGCTGAGCAGTCCGCGTGTGTAGTGGTGCCGTGGCGCGCCGACGACCTGCGCGGTCGTGCCGGCCTCGGCGACCTGACCGCCGTACATGACGACCACCCGGTCGGCCACGTCCGACACCAGCGCGAGGTCGTGCGACACCAGTACCAGCGCGAAGCCCAGTTCCTCCTGCAACCGCAGCAGCAACGCGATGACCTGCGCCTGCACGGTCACGTCCAGCGCGGTGGTCGGCTCGTCGGCCACGATCAGCTTCGGGCTGCGGGACAACGCCATCGCGATCAGCACCCGCTGCCGCTGCCCGCCGGACAGCTCGTGCGGATACGCCCGCAGCGTGCGGTCCGGGTCCAGGTTGACCAGCTCCACCAGCTCGCGCGGGGTGCGCGTGCCGCCGCGGCGGGTGAACTGCTTGAGCTGCGCGTGGATCGTCATCGCCGGGTTCAGCGAGCTGAGCGCGTCCTGGTAGATCATCGCGATGTCGTGCCCGAGGTGGCGCCGCCGCGCGGCCGGTGTCACGGTCAGCAGGTCCGCGCCCTCGAAGCGGATCCGGCCGGACAACCGCGCGGTCCGCGGCTGCAGGCCGACGATCGACAGCGCGGTCAGCGACTTGCCGCACCCCGACTCGCCGATCAGGCCCAGCACCTCACCCGGCCGCACGGTGAACGACACGTCGTCGACCACGTTGACGCCGTTGTGCCGCTCCGGGAAGGAGATCGTCAGCCCCTCCACCGACAGCAGCGGCTCGCGGCCGTCGAGGGGGCGCGATCGGCGGGACAGCCGCTCGCCCACCTCGCGCAGGCCCCGGATGGGCAGCACCGGCGCGACGTTCTCGGCCGCCTCCTCGGCGACGACCGCCTTGGCGACCTCCGCCGCCTTCGCGGTGCGGGCCGAGGGCGCCGCCCACGCGTCCGAGATGCCTTCCGACAGCACGTTCAGCGCCAGCACCGTGAACAGGATCAGCAGACCGGGGAACAACGTGGCCCACCAGCCGCCGTTGAGCACCATGTCCTTGCCGTCGGCGAGCACCGAGCCCCACGACGGGTCGGGCGGCTGGATCCCGGCCCCGATGAACGACAACGACGCCTCGAACACGATCGCGTCGGCCACCATCACCGTGCAGAACACCAGGATCGGCGCGGCGCAGTTCACCGCCACGTGCTTGACCAGGATGAAGAACCGGCGCGCGCCGATGATGCGCTCGGCGGCGACGTAGTCCTCGCTGTACTGCGCCAGCACGTTCGCCCGCACCACGCGCGCGACCGGCGGCACGTTGACGAACGCGATCGCCAGGATCAGCACCCCGATGCCGCGGCCGAACACGGCGACGAGCACGGCCGCGAGCGCGATGCCGGGGAAGGCCATCAGCACGTCGAGCACGCGCATGATCACCGAATCCACCCCGCGCCGGGAGGTGGCCGCCAGCGCGCCGATCGCCGCACCGGCGACCAGCGCGATCGCGGCGGCCCCGAGCCCGATCGCCAGCGACCAGCGGGCGCCGTGCACCACCCGGGAGAAGATGTCCCGGCCGGACTGGTCGGTGCCGAACCAGTGCGCGCCGTTCGGCCCGGTGACCTCCGTGCCCAGCGCGTAGGGGTCCTTGACCAGCAGCGGGCCGATCAGCGCCACCAGCGCGAGCACGGCCAGCACCGACACCGCGATCCACGACGCGGTGTTGAGCCGGCGGAACCGGATGCCGGGTCGGGACAGCCGCTTGGTGAGCCCGGGCCGGTACAGCTGGCGCATCACGACCGGCTCCGCAGGCGCGGGTTCACGATCAGGTACAGCACGTCGACGATCAGGTTGACCAGGACGAACCCGACCGCGATGGTGATCACGAAGCCCTGGACCTTCGCGGTGTCGCCGTCCTTGACGGCCTGGATCATGTTCTGTCCCATCCCGGGCAGCGCGAACATCGTCTCGATCACGACGGCGCCGCCCAGCAGGTAGCCGACCCGCAGGCCGAGCACGGTGAGGGGGTTGATCAGCGCGTTGCGCAGCACGTTGCGACCCACGACCACCACCGGCGGCAGCCCGCCGCCGCGTGCGGTGCGGACGTAGTCCTTGTCCAGCTCCTCGACCATCGAGGTGCGGATGATGCGCGTCAGCTGCGCGGCCACCGGCAGCGCGAGCGAGATCGCCGGCAGGGTCAGCGAGTTGAGCCAGCCGCCGACCGAGTCGGCCGGGCTGACGTACCCGCTGGTGGGGAACAGGCCCTCGCCCACCGCGAGCCACTGGACCAGCAGCACCGCGATCCAGAACGCGGGCGCGGCGACGCCGGCCAGCGTGACGATCCGGATGAGCTGGTCCGGCCAGCGGTCGCGGAACAGCGCCGAGGTCACGCCGAGCACGAGCCCGGCGACGATCGCGAGCAGCAGTCCCAGCAGGGTGAGCTGCACGGTCAGCGGCAGCGCGGTGGCGATGACCTGCCCGACCGGCTCCCGCGTGATCACGCTCGTGCCGAAGTCGCCCTGCAGCAGGTTCCACACGAAGTGCACGTACTGCACCGGCAGCGGGTCGAGCAGGCCGTTCTCCTGGCGGAACTGCTGGAGCTGCTCCGGCGTGGGGTTGGCGTCGCCGAGCGCGGCCACCGCGGTGTCCACCGGGGAGAACTGCATGACGATGAAGACGAACAGGACCACCCCGAGCACCAGCGGGATCAGGGCGAGGATGCGGGCGAGCAGCATCCGCACGACGACGGCCATGGCAGTGCTCCCCGCTCAGGCCGGCTTGGCCTGGTTGAGGTAGATGCCCGGGTAGCCCTGCGCCCGCACCCCGGTGATCTTCTGCGCGTTCCACGCGGTGCCGAGCTGGGTGAACACCACGGGGTAGATGACCGCCTGGTCGGAGATCATGTCGAGCAGCTGCTTGGTGAGCTGGTTGCGGCGGGTCTCGTCGTTCTCCCCGGCGGCCTGGTTCTGCAAGTCCAGCAGGGCCTGCGACTCCGGGCCGGTCCAGCGGGCGTAGGTGGTCATCAGCACCGACGTCTTGTCGTAGTAGTAGCGCGTCAGCAGGTCCGGGTCGTTGCCGAACTGCAGCGGGTTGTTCGTGGTGGCGACGACCTCGAAGTCCTTGCCGCTGTCCAGTTTGGAGAACAGCGCCTTGGTGTCCTGCGAGTCCAGCGTGGTGGTCACGCCGATCGCGTCCCAGCCCTCCTTGATGACCTTGACGCAGTCGGTGACCAGCGAGGTGTTCGTGGTGGACAGGGTGATCGCCAGGTTCGTGACCCCGGCCTGCCGCAGCAGTTGCCTGGCCTTGTCCGGGTTGTAGGTGAAGTCGTTGGCCGCGGGCTGGGAGGCGGGCAGCTTCGGGTTGATGAACGAGGTCGCCGCGGTTCCCGCGCCCTGCAGGCCGATCTGGATCATCTTCTGCTTGTCGATGGCGTAGTGCAGGGCCTGCCGCACGAGTTTGTCGTCGAACGGAGCGTGGGCGGTGTTGAACATCAGGAACAGGTTGTTGCCGCCGTCGGCGAACTCGACCGTGCGGCCGGACCTGCGCAGCTGGTCGGCGTTGGCGGGCGGGATGTTGTCCACGATCTGCGCTTCCGGATTGGCCCCGGAGATGGCCGCGACGCGCGGCGCGGCGTCCACGATCGACTTCCACAGCATGGACTGGTAGGCCGCCGGGCGCGGGCCGTTGTACTCGGCGAACTTCTCGAAGCGGGTGTAGGACAGCGGGGCCTGCTCGACGACCTTGTACGGGCCGGAGCCGACGACCTTGCCGCCCGCGGCGTCCTTCCACTTGCCCTCGAAGACGTGCTTGGGGCAGATCTTGGCGGTCTGGATGCGCTTGAGGGCGTACGGGAACGGGTGCTTGAGCACGAACTCCACGGAGTTCTCGCCGGTCTTGCGCACCTCGGCCAGCCAGTCCGCGAAGAAGCTGTGGACCAGCACCTTCTCGTTGGGGTCCAGCACGCGGGCGTAGGTGAAGACGACGTCGTCGGCGGTCACCGGGGTGCCGTCGTGCCACTTGGCGCCGTCGCGCAGCTCGAACTCCAGGCTGGTGCCGGTGAGGTCGGACGGCAGCGCCTTGGCCAGGCCGGGGAACGGGTCGCGGGTGATCGGGTCGCCCTCGACCAGCGATTCGTAGCAGTGCAGGTTGGCGGCCATCGAAAACGCCGACGCGGTCTGCAGCGGGTCCCAGGTCTGGTTGTTGCCGTAGCCGATGACCGCGGTGAGCGTGCCGGTGGAGCTGCCGGTGCTGTTGGTGGATGCCGGTCCGCCACAGGCCCCCAGGGTGACCGAGAAGGCCGCGGCCGTGCCGGCCAGTCCGGTGTACCGCAGGAAATCGCGGCGGCTGAGACCGGACAAGCTGTGCGACATGACGTCTCCTGACTTGTGCGTCGTTGATCAGGCCGGAGCAGGAAGTAGGACGTAGGACGTCCATCGACCGGGTGAGAGTAAACAGCGGCGCGACCCGTGGTCAAGGGGTCTGACGTAGGATGTCCGGAAATTCGGCGGTCAGAGGCGGGGAGTTGGACGTGGCACGCCCTCAGCTCGGCGACGAGATCAGCAAACGGATCATCGACCTGATCATCGAGCGGGACCTCCCGCCCGGCTCGCCCATGCCCACCGAACTGGACCTGATGGCCGACATCGGGGTGAGCCGCAATTCCATCCGGGAGGCCATCCGCGCGCTGCGGGCGCTGGGGATCGTCGAGGTGCGGCACGGGTACGGCACGTTCGTCGGGTCCGCCGGGTCCGAGGCGCTGCGCACGTGGCTGCTGTTCCGCACCCGCACCCCGGGCGCCGGCACCACGGGCCGGCTGCGGGACCTGCTCGAGGTGCGGGAGATGCTGGAGACCGAGCTGACCCGCCGGGTGGCCCGGCGGCACCGGCCGGAGCTGATCTCCGCGCTGCGCGAGTGCGTGACGCGGATGCGGAGCAAGGGACCGGACAGCGCGGCCGCCGACCGCGAGTTCCACGACCTGATCTGCGCGGAGGCGGGGTTCGATCTCGCTCGTGAGCTGACGCGGTTGTTCTGGGACGTGTACCGGGCGGCGGAGTCCGAGCTGGGTGGGCCGGCGGGGTCGGCGGTTTCGACGGCGAAGCGGCATCAGGCGATCGTGGATGCCCTGGTGGCTGGGGATGCGGATGCTGCCGAGGAGGCTGTGCATCGGCACTTCGATGAGGTGCGGAAGCGTGCGAAGGCTGGCAAGTACGGGGGGTTTGGGGCTGCTGCTCCGGGTTTGTAGGGGGCGCTACGCGGGTTTCTTGCGCTACGCGTGTATTTACTGCGCCGGCTTCGCTTCGCTACGCCCGGATTGCCCCTCCCGAACCCGATCTTTCAGTGTTCGGTTGCCGAGAAGCGGCGTCAAGGCTGGAAAGAGTACCTTGACCCCGCTGCTCGGCAACCGATGTGGCTGGGGATCGGGTTGCGGGAGAGGGGTGGCTCGTGGGGGTGTTGGCTTGCGTTGCCGGGTGGCGGTTTTGTGGTTGGTGGGGGCGATCTTTTTTTAGTCGTGGGGTGGGCGCAGTGTTGGTAGGCCTGCGGCCAGTGCGCGCAGCATGCGTTTTGCCGTGGGGGCGAACTTGATGCACAGCGCGGCGATCACCGGGTCCTCCGCGTAGAGCTTCGCCATCACCGGTGGTGGGTTCGCGGCCGGGTACAGCAGCGCGGCGAACCCGGCCGCCGCGGCGACCAGTTCGCGTGCCTCCTCCTCGGTCAGGTCCGGGCGGGCCCGTGCGACGGCCGACGCCACCTTCGCCAGCGCCTCCGCCGTCCGGAGCTTGAAGGCGCGCGCCGCCTCGACTGTGACGTTGTGCTCCAGCGTCGTCGAGCTGTGGGAGAGCAGGTCGCAGAACAGGGGGCGCTCTTCGAGTGTGTCGACCAGGGCGTCGAACACCGCATCGGGTGAGGACGCCTCGCCGATGCGTGCCAGGACAGCCGTCTCCCAGGCGTCGAACTCCTGGCGCGCGAGCTCCAGGTAGATCTCCTCACGGGTGGTGAAGTACCGCGCCAGGTTCGACTTCGCGAGCCCGACCGCGGCCGCCACACCGCCCAGGCTCACGTTCCGCACACCCGACGTGAGCGCGAGCTCCCGCGCCGCCGCGAGGATCGCCTCGCGTCGCTGCTGCTTGTGCTCCGGGCGCCGCGCGCGGAGGAACTCTTTCGACATCGCCGGATCAGTCTACGACCCCCGATTAGAGAACGCCGTCCTCTTGTTAAGAGGACGGCGTCCTGCTAGCTTCGGAACAAACCGGGAGGAGCCGACATGGTCGAGGTGTCACTGCGGGTCAACGGGTCCGCGCAACGGCTGGACGTCCAGCCCCAGGTGAGCCTGCTCGACGCGCTGCGCGAGGAGCTGGGCCTGACGGGCACGAAGAAGGGCTGCGACCAGGGCGCGTGCGGGGCGTGCACGGTGCTGGCCGACGGTGACCGCATCAACTCCTGCCTCGCCCTGGTGGTGCAGTACGACGGTCGGGAGATCACCACGGTCGAGGGCCTCGGCCACCCGCTGCAGGCGGCGTTCGTCCGCGCGGACGGCCTGCAGTGCGGCTACTGCACGCCGGGCCAGTTGTGCTCCGCGGTGGGCATGCTCGCCGAGCACAAGGAGGGCGCGCCGAGCGCGGTCACCGAGCACCTGACCACCTCCCCCGAGCTGAGCGACGAGGAGATCCGCGAGCGCATGAGCGGCAACCTGTGCCGCTGCGGCGCCTACAACGGCATCGTCGAGGCGATCCGGGAGGTCGCGGAATGAGATCGTTCACCTACGTCAGCGCCCCGGACGTGCCGTCCGCGCTCGCGGCCGTCGCCGGGGGCGACGCGAAGTTCCTGGGCGGCGGCACGAACCTCGTCGATCTGATGCGGGAGGGCATCGAGCGGCCGGGCACCGTGGTCGACGTCAGCCGGTTGCCACTGACCGGCGTCGAGGAACTGCCCGGCGGCGGTGTCCGCATCGGCGCGCTCGTGCGGAACAGCCGCCTCGCCGCGCACCCGGTGATCCGGGCCCGGTACCCGGTGCTGGCCCACGCGATCCTGCACGGCGCGTCGGCCCAGCTGCGGAACATGGCGACCGCCGGCGGCAACCTGATGCAGCGCACCCGCTGCCTGTACTTCTACGACGACGCCGCGCCGTGCAACAAGCGCACCCCGGGCAGCGGATGCGGCGCGCTCGACGGGTTCGCCCGCGCCGGCGCCGTCCTGGGCGTGAGCGACTCCTGCATCGCCACCCACCCGTCCGACCTGGCCGTCGCGCTGGTGATGCTGGACGCCGTCGTCGAGGTCGAGAGCACTCGCGGGACCCGGCGGATCCCGATCGGTGACTTCCACCGCACACCCGGCGACACCCCGCACCTGGACACCACTGTGGCGCCCGACGAGCTGATCACCGCCGTCGAGCTGCCGCCGGTGCCGGTGGCCGCGAACTCCCGGTACCGCAAGGTCCGCGACCGCGCCTCCTACGCCTTCGCCCTCGTCTCGGTCGCCGCCGCGTTGCGCGTCGAGGGCGGGGAGATCGCCGAGGCGCGGGTGGCGCTGGGCGGTGTCGCCACGAAACCGTGGCGCGCGGCCGAGACCGAACGCCTGCTGATCGGCGAGCCGGCGACCGACGAGACCTTCCGGCGAGCCGCCGAAGCGGAACTCGCGCCCGCGGTGACCCGCGAGGCCAACGCGTTCAAGGTCGGCCTGGCCACCCGCACGATCGTGGCGACCCTGCGTCAGCTGGCGACCGGCGGAGGTGCGGCATGAGCGTGATCGGCGCCCCGCTGGACCGCCGCGACGGCCCGGCCAAGACCACCGGAGCGGCCCGGTTCGCGGCCGAGCACCTCCGCCCCGGCCTCACCCACGCCGCGCTCGTGCACGCCACGATCAGCCGCGGCCGCGTCACCCGCCTCGACACCACGGCGGCCGGCGCCGTACCCGGCGTGATCGCGGTGCTGACCCACCACGACGCGCCCCCGCTGAAGCCGGCGCCGAAGGTGAACCCGCTCAACCTCAGCACGCTCGCCTCCGGCACCTCGGTGAACTACCTGCAGACCGACGAGGTGCACTTCGACGGGCAGCCGATCGCCGTCGTGGTCGCGGAAACCTCGGCCGCGGCGAAGGAAGCGGCGTCGCTGGTGCGGGCCGAGTACGCTCCTTCACCATCCACAGTGGACTT
The DNA here is from genome assembly GCF_023376025.1 of Amycolatopsis thermalba. Classification (NCBI taxonomy): domain Bacteria; kingdom Bacillati; phylum Actinomycetota; class Actinomycetes; order Pseudonocardiales; family Pseudonocardiaceae; genus Amycolatopsis; species Amycolatopsis thermalba. The sequence continues at coordinate 6,092,706 of NZ_CP091196.1, read as the reverse complement.
CGCCGCGGCGGCGCCGCACGCGAAGAAGCAGCCGAACAACCCGGTCTCCCCGGGCGAGGCGAAGAAGGGCGACGCGGAGAAGGCGTTCGCCGCGTCGCCGGTGACCGTGGACCACCGGTACACCACGCCGCCGCACCACCACAACGCGATCGAACCGCACGCGACCATCGCGGAGTGGGACGGCGACCGGCTGACCGTGCACGACGCGACCCAGTCCATCGACTGGTGCCGCACGCACCTCGCGATCCGCTTCGGCGTTCCCGTCGGCAACGTCCGGGTGATCGCGCCGTTCGTCGGCGGCGGTTTCGGCGGCAAGGGCATGGTCTGGCCGGGCACGATCCTCGCCGCGCTGGCCGCCCGCGCGACCGGACGGCCGGTGCGGCTCGCGCTGACCCGGGAAGGCGTGTACCGCACGGTCGGCGGCCGGACGCCGTCGATCCAGCGCGTCGCGCTCGGCGCGGACCAAGACGGCAGGCTGACCGCGCTGATCCACACGAGCGTGAGCCGGACCGGACGCGTCGGCGGCATGCCCGAGCAGGTCACCTCGCAGTCGCGGCACCTCTACGCCGCGGAGCACATCCTGGTCCAGGCGAGCACGGTCGAGCTGGACCTGGTGCCGAACACGGCGATGCGGGCGCCCGGCGAGTCGATCGGCACGTTCGCCGTCGAGTCGGCGATCGACGAACTGGCCGTCGAGCTGGACGTGGACCCGATCGAGCTGCGCCTGCGCAACGAGCCGGAGCGCAACCCGCTGGACGGCAAGGAGTTCACGCACCGCAGGCTGCGCGAGGCCTACGAGCTGGGCGCGCGGCGGTTCGGCTGGCGGGACCGGACCCCGGAGCCGGGCTCGATGCGCGACGGCCGGTGGCTCGTCGGCATGGGCGTGGCCACCGCCTACCACCCGGCGTGGCTCTTCCCCGCCAACGTCACGGTGCGGCTCTCGGCCGACGGCACGGTGCTGCTGCGCTGCGGCTTCCAGGAGATGGGCATGGGCGCGGCGACCGCCCAGGCGCAGATCACCGCGAACGCGCTCGGGGTGCCGGTGGACGCGGTGCGCGTGGAGTACGGCGACTCGGCGTTGCCGATGGCGTCCACCGCGGGCGGTTCGACGCAGACCGCGAGCGTGGCGGCCAGTGTGGTCGAAGCGGCGGAGAAGCTGAAGCGGCGGCTGCGGACGAGGTCCGGGGACGACCTGGTGGCGGCCGTGCGCCGGGCGGGGGTGCCGCACGTGGAGGTGTCCGTCGGCTCGGACACCCGGCTCGGCCGGATCGCCGGGCAGGCCCGGTTCATGGGCCGGTTCCTGCGTGACCGGCGGCTGGTGCGGGCCGCGTCCGGGGCGCAGTTCTGCGAGGTGCGGGTGGACCCGGACACCGGTGAGGTGCGGATCTCGCGCTGGCTCGGGGTGTTCGACATCGGCACGGTGGTCAACGCGAAGACCGCGGCGAGCCAGCTGCGCGGCGGGATCGTGATGGGCATCGGGATGGCGTTGTCCGAGGAGACGCTGGTCGACCCGCGCACCGGGCGGATCATGAACCCCAGCCTCGCCGAGTACCACGTTCCCGTGCACGCCGACATCCCGCGCATCGACGTGGCCATGCTGGACGACCCGGATCCGACGATGCCGCTGGGCGTCGTCGGCGCGGGTGAGGTCGGCATCACCGGGGTCGCCGCGGCGGTCGCGAACGCGGTCCGCCACGCGACCGGGCGGCGGGTGCGCGACCTGCCGATCACGCTGGACAAGGTGCTCTGACCCGGTGAGTGCCGGGCGCCGGTGCGGCGCCCGGCACTCGTCAGGCCGTCAGAACCACCACTGGTTCTTCGCGCCCGCCACGTACTGCCACAGCTGCACGACGGTGCCGTTGCGGTTGCTGGTGTTCAGGTCCGCGTCGAGGTACCGGCCGCTGTGCACGTTCTGCAGCCGCAGGTAGCCCTCGGGGATCTCGCTGACCGCGAACCACTGGTTCTTCGCGCCCGGGACGTAGTCCCACAGCTGGACGACGGTGCCGTTGCGGTTGATCGTGTTCAGGTCGGCGTCGAGGTACCGGCCGCTGTAGGCGTTCTGGAGCCGGTAGTAGCCCTCGGGGATCTGCCGGATGTACCAGCCCTGCTGGGCCGCGTACTCGTCGCAGGCCCACAGCTGCACCTTGGTGCCGTTGCGGTTGATGGTGTTGAGGTCGGCGTCGAGGCAGCGCGTCGGGTCCGAGGCCGGGCCGAGCAGGTAGGCCTGCTCGTCGGCCATCGTGGTGATGCCGCCCTTGACCTGGTTCGGGTGCGCCGGACGCAGCACCAGCCCGTCCAGCGACGTGACCGGCTCGCCGTTCTGCTGGGCGGCGCCCGCGCTGGGCGCGACGAACAGCGAAAGCAGGCCGGCCAGCAGCGCCGCGGCCGCGAACGGCCGCTTGAGTCTTCTCATGAATTCCCCATTCCGTGACGGGGCGCGGAATCCTCCGGCCGCACCCCGGAGACTGGATCTTCCCCACGCGGGCGCTCCGGCGTCGACCACATTTCCTGGCCGCTCAACAACGCTGTTCAGCGGTGTAACGGACCGGCATCGCGAACGATCTCCCCAGTGCTGACGTTCGTCGCGGAAAGGATCGCCGGTGCGCCTGGAGCTGAAGTCGCGCGATCTGACCCGCGTCGGGCTGTGCAACGTGGCCGATCCGTGCTGGGAGCTGGCGAGCAGCGTGCGGCTGCTGCGGGACGACGACGAGGTGGCGTTCGGCTGGTGGCGCCGCCGGGTCCGCGGGCGGCTGCCGGAGTCGTTCCCGGTGCTGCGGTGGCTCTACGGCTCGGGGGAGGTGCCGGAGTTCCTGCTGCCCGCAGGCGGTGACCTGGCGTCCGGGCTCGCCGCGGTGCTGGAGACGCCGCCGGACCGGGTGCGGACCGCGCTGGCGGGGCTGCCGGAGCCGCGCGGCCTGCCGCCGTGGGCCGCGGCGCTGCGGTCCGGCGCGGACGCCGCGTTGTCGCGGCTGGTGCAGGCGTTGCGGGAGTACTTCATGGCCGCGCTGGCGCCGCACTGGGACAGCGTGCGCGCCCGGGTCGAGGTGGACCGGCAGGCGCGCATCCAGGCGCTGGCCGACGGCGGGGTGGACGGGCTGCTGGCCACGCTGCGCCCGGTGCTGCGGTGGGAGCCGCCGTACCTGGTGACCGGTGTGGCGAGCCCGGGCGCACCACGGCGGACGGCCGGGGTGCTGCTGGTGCCCACGTACTTCGCGGTGCAGCCGTGGCTCGTGCCCGGTTCGGCCGGCCCGGTGCGCCTTGGATACCCCGCCCTGGCGGAGGACCCGCGCGTCCGCCGCGCCCCGCACGCCACCCCGCGGGCCCTCGCCGCGCTGCTGGGCCCAACCCGCGCGGCGGCGATGACCCTGGCGGCCGCGGGCTGCAGTACGTCGGACCTGGCGGCGCGCCTGGGCGTGACCCCATCCGCGGCGAGCAAGCACATGTCGGTGCTGCGCGCGGCGGGCCTGATAGCCAGCCACCGCAACCGCAACACGGTGCGTCATTCACTGACCCCGCTGGGAATCGCACTGGTGGACGGCGCGTCGGCGTGAGTTTCTGATCCGGAGTCGGCGGGGTTGCGCCGGGCTGCTGGGCCCGCACCGCGGCGGCGCGAGGGGCGCGTCAGGCCTGGTTTCGGTGGGCGTTGCGCCTCGGCGGGAGTGCGCCGGGGTGGCGCGAAGCCGGGTACCCCGGCGCCCGGCTCGTGGGTCGTGCGCCGCACCCGCCGGGCGGCGAGTCCGCCCGCGGGAACGGCCCCCGGCACAAACGAGCCCCCGGCACCAGGGCAGGGGTGCCGGGGGCTCGGGCGAGGCGCGGCCGCTAGTGCGCCGTCGCCTTCTCGGCGCCGGCGCCGGTCAGCGAGCGGACCTCCATCTCCGCGTGCTTGTGCTCGTCGTGCTCCTTCGACAGCAGCGTGCCGATGATGCCGAGCAGGAACGACGCCGGGATCGACACCAGGCCCGGGTTCTGCAGCGGGAACCAGTCGAAGTCGGCGTTGGGCAGCATCGACTTCGGCGTCCCGGACACGGCGGGCGAGAACACGATCAGCGTGATCGTGATCGCCAGGCCGCCGTAGATGCTCCACAGCGCACCCGAGGTGTTGAACCGCTTCCAGAACAGCGAGTACAGGATCGTCGGCAGGTTCGCCGACGCCGCCACCGCGAACGCCAGCGCCACCAGGAACGCGACGTTCTGGTTCTTCGCCAGGATGCCGCCGACGATCGCGACCGCGCCGATCACCACCGCGGTGATCCGGGCGACCCGCACCTCACCGTTCTTCGTGTCCACCTGGCCCTTCTTGATCACGTTGGCGTAGATGTCGTGCGCGAACGACGCCGACGCGGTGATCGTCAGGCCGGCCACCACGGCGAGGATCGTCGCGAACGCGACCGCGGCGATGAACCCGAGCAGCACCGGGCCGCCCAGCTCCAGCGCCAGCAGCGGGGCCGCCGCGTTCTCCGACCCCGGCGCCTTCCGGATCGCGTCCGCGCCGACGAGCGCGTTCGCGCCGTAGCCCAGCACCAGCGTGAACAGGTAGAACAGGCCGATCAGCGCGATCGCCCACACCACCGAGCGGCGTGCTTCCTTCGCGGTGGGCACGGTGTAGAACCGCATCAGCACGTGCGGCAGCCCGGCGGTGCCCAGCACCAGCGCCAAACCCAGCGACAGGAAGTCGATTTTGGACGTTTCGGTGGCGCCGTAGCGCGCACCCGGGTTCAGCACCGCTTCGTTGGACCGGTCGACCGCGCCCTGCAGCAGCGCCGACAGGTTGAGCCCGTACTTGGCCAGCACCCACACGGTCATCAGCGCGGCACCCGCGATCAGCAGGACCGCCTTGATGATCTGCACCCAGGTCGTGCCCTTCATGCCGCCGACCAGCACGTAGATGATCATCACGACGCCGACGACCGCGATGACCACCGACTGCCCGATCCCGCTGGACACGCCCAGCAGCAACGAAACCAGCACACCGGCGCCGGCCATCTGCGCCAGCAGGTAGAAGAAGCTCACCGCGAGCGTGGACGTCGCCGCCGCCGCGCGCACCGGCCGCTGCCGCATCCGGAACGCCAGCACGTCACCCATGGTGAACTTGCCGGTGTTCCGCAACAGCTCGGCGACCAGCAGCAGCGCGACCAGCCACGCCACCAGGAAGCCGATCGAGTACAGGAACCCGTCGTAGCCGTAGACCGCGATGGCACCGGCGATGCCGAGGAACGACGCGGCCGACAGGTAGTCACCGGCGATCGCGACGCCGTTCTGCGGACCGGTGAACGCCCGCCCGGCCGCGTAGTAGTCCGACGCGGTCTTCGTGTTCCGGCTCGCGCGCAGCACGATCACCAGGGTGACGACCACGAACAGGCCGAAGATGCTGATGTTGAGCGCGGGGCTGCTGCCCGCGACTCCCGCGGCGAGGGTCATCGCGCGCCTCCCTCGACTTCGTCACGGATGCGGTCGGCGATCGGGTCCAGCTTCCGGTTCGCGAAGCGGACGTACAGACCGGTGATCAGGAACGTGGACACGAACTGCAGCAATCCCAGCAGCAGCCCGACGTTGAAGTTGCCGACCAGCTTGATCGACATGAACCCGTGCGCGTAGTCGGCGAGCAGGACGTAGAGCAGGTACCAGCCCAGGAACAACGCGGTCATCGGGAAGACGAAGCCCCGCAGCCTTCGGCGCAACTGCGCGAATTCGGGGCTGGAGTGAACGCGCGTCCACTCCTCGTGGCCGAGATCGTGCTCAGTGGCCGCCACTGGAGACCTCCTTGTCGTGTGGTGGCGGACACGTTAGGAGGTCACCACGAGTGGTGCCGCGCCGTGACGACCAACCGTCAGCGGGCGCGACGAACGGTCGACGAGCGGTAGCGGAAACCGGTCGAACGGCGGCGCGGCGCGGCCTGCCGCGGCGGGTTCTCGTCCAGGTGCAGCCGCAACATGGCGGTGATCGCCCAGGCCGGCGGCCGTCCACGCAGGGACACCACCACCATGGTGCCGAAAGCCAGCGGAACCGACCAGGGCGCGGGCTGGGCGAGCAGGATCGCGAGCACGCCGTCCACCTCGGCCCCGGCCATCGTCGCGAGGATCGCGCCGGAGGAGGCGAGCAGCCCGGTGAGCACTCCGGCGATCGCGCCGCGCGCCGTCAGCCGCGGCCACCAGATCCCGAGGACGAGCAGCGGGCAGAACGTCGACGCCGCCACGGTGAACCCCCACGTGACGAGCACGCCCGCGTCCAGGTGCACGGCGAACAACGCGAGCAGCACCACCGCGGCCGCGGCGGCGACCACGGTGCCGCGCAGCCGGGCCAGCCCGCCCGGCGCGAGGTCGTGCGCGATCGCGCCGGACACCGCCAGCAGCAGGCCGAGCGAGGTGGCGAGGAACGCGGCGAACGCGCCCGCGGTGAGCAGCCCGGTGAACAGCGTGCCCGCCCAGCCGGTGTCGACCTGCAGCGGCAGCGCGACGACCGCGGTGTCGGTGGCGCCGGACAGGTACAGGTGCGGCACCAGGACCCGGCCGAGCACGCCGTAGACGCCGGGGAAGACGTAGAACGCGGACAGCAGGGCCACGGTCAGGGCGGCGGTGCGCCGGGCGGCCCGGCCGTCCGGACTGGTGTGGAAGCGCATGATCACGTGCGGCAGGCCCATGGTGCCCAGCACGATCGCGACCAGCACGGCGAGCGTGCCCAGCAGCGGGTGGCCTTCGTTGTTGAGGTTGAGCAGCGGCCGTTCCCACCCCGGGGCGCCCGGCGCGGCGACGCCCTGGACCCGGGGGACCGGTTGCCCGGCGAGGAAGACGAGTTCCTCCCCGGCGGCGAAGGTGTGCGGGCCGGTGGCGAGCGTGACCGGGGTGCCGTCGGGTTCCCTGGCCTGGATGGGCTCGGGGGCCTCCAGGGTGACGTCCACGCGGAAGACCACGTGGGTGTCCTGGCGCAGCTGGGTGAACTCGGCGGGGTGCAGGGCCTCGTCGCGGACGGCGGCGCCGGCGGTGATCGCCAGCCACAGCGCGGGCACGGCGAACAGCACGACCTTCAGCACGAACTGGAAGGCCTGCACGTAGGTCGCCGCACGCATCCCGCCGAGCGCGAGCGTGGTGGCGACGGCGGCCCCGGCGAGGACGACGCCGACCCAGTAGGGCGTGCCGCTGACCACGCTCAGCACCAGGCCGGAGGTGCGGAACTGGGGCACGAGGTAGAGCGCGCCGATGACGAGCACGACGACGGCGGCGAGCCGGCGCAGCGCGGGCGAGGCGAGGCGGGCTTCGGCGAAGTCGGGCACGGTGAGCGCGCCGGAGCGGCGCATCGGCGCGGCGACGAGGACGAGCATGGCGATGTACCCGGCGGTGAAGCCGACCGGATACCAGAGCGCGCCGACACCGTCCTTGACGACGAGCCCGGCGACGCCGAGGAACGAGGCCGCGGACAGGTATTCGCCGGACACGGCGGCCGAGTTGAGCAGCGGGGTGACCCGCCGGGAGGCGACGAGGAAGTCGGAGGTGGTGCGCATCGCGGCGACCCCGCGCAGCCCGATGAGCAGCGTGACGAGGACGACCGGGGCGACCGCGAAGAGGCCGACCATCAGCGCCTCTCGGCCCGTTCCGCGCGGCGGAGGTGCCAGTGTCCGAGCACGATGAGCAGCGGGTAGGGCCCGACCGCCAGGATCAGCCAGGAGACCGGCACCCCGCCGAGGCGCGTGTGGTCGAGCGCGGGCCAGAGCGCGAACAGGGCGGGCAGCCCGGCGAGGATCGCGAACAGCAGCAGGAGAGCGGCGACCGCGCGGCGGCGTTGCCGGCGGTAGTTCCGCAGGGCGCGCTCGGCGTCCGCGGCTTCGAGGCGGGGCAGCCGCCAACGCCCCCGCTGCCGCCGGCGCGCATGGGCGAGCCGGGTCTGCGGACTCATCACGGCGACGCGGCGGTTGGGCATCAACGCCCCCGCTGGTTCAGCTCGCTGCGCTGCGCTGCCCGCAACAGGCGTTCCCGCAGCTCACGGGCGTGCCGGCGGCTCACCGGGACGTCCCCGGCCGCCGTGTGCGCCAGCAGCCCGCCCACCGAATCACTCCGCAGCTCGCGCACCGCGTCCAGCGCCACCAGGAACCCGCGGTGCACCCGCACGAACCCGCTGCCCTCCCAGTACTCGGCGAGCCGCGAGATCGGCATCCGCACCACGTGCACCCCGCCGCCGGTGTGCAGCTTGACGTAGTCGCCGTGTGCCTCGACGAACAGCACCTCGCTGCGCCGCACGTACCGCGTCCGCCCGCGCGACTCCACCGGCAGCGCGGCCAGCGCGTCGGCCAGCTCGGGGGACCGAGCCGCGCCCGCGGGCAGCATCCGCAGCACCTTCCCCAGCGCGGCCGACAACCGTTCCGCGCGCACCGGTTTCAGCAGGTAGTCCACCGCGCCGATGCCGTACGCGGTCACCGCGTGGCCGTCGTGCGCGGTGACGAACACGATCACCGGCGGTTCGCTCAGCTTCGCCAGCAGCCCGGCCAGCTCCAGCCCGTCCAGGCCGGGCATCGAGATGTCCAGGAACACCGCGTCGAACCGCTCGTTCTGAATCATCCGCAGCGCGGTCAGCGCGTCACCGGCGCCGGTCACCTCCGCCACCTCGGGGGCCTCCCGCAGCAGCTGGCAGATGTCCTCGAGCGCGGGCGGGACGTCGTCCACCGCGAGCACGCGCAGCCCGGTCACGGCAGGATCACCCCGGGCTGGAACATCGGCACCCGCACCACGACCCGCGTGCCCGCGCCCGGCGCGGTCTCCACGACCAGGCCGTACCACGGGCCGTACACGGTGCGCAGGCGCCGGTCGACGTTGGCCAGCCCGACGCGCTCGCCGTCGCCGGAGAGCACCGCTTCGGCGTCCGCGGGGGGCATGCCGACGCCGTCGTCCTCCACGCTGATCACGCAGTCGTTCCCTTCCGCCTCGCCGCGCACCGACACCGTGCCGGGCCTGCCGAGCGGCTCGATCCCGTGCCGGATGGCATTCTCGACCAGCGGCTGCAGCACCAGGTAGGGCACCGGCACGGCGAGCACGTCCGGCGCGACGCGGATCTGTACGCGCAACCGGTCGCCGAGGACGGCCCGCTGCAGCGCGAGGTAGGTCTCGATGGCGTGGAACTCGTCCGCGAGCGCGGTGTACTCGCCGTGCTTGGCGAGACTGTGCCGGATGTAGTCGGCGAAGTCGAGCATCAGCTCGCGGGAGCGGTCCGGGTCGGAGCGCACCAGCGAGGCGATGACGGTGAGCGCGTTGTAGACGAAGTGCGGGGAGATCTCCGCGCGCAGCGCCCGCAGTTCCGACTGGGCGGCCCGTTCGGCGGAGGCCTCCAGCTTGCCCCGCTCCAGCGCGGCGGACACGAGTTTCGCGACCTCCTGCACGGCCCCGCGCGGCGCCTCGCCTTCGACGACGAGCACGCCGGCCAGCTCGTCGTCGACGTCGAGGGGCACCGCCCGCAGCGGCGCCTTCCCGCCTGGGGTCTCACTGTGCAGGACGGCGGAGACGAGTTCCCGGGCGGCGTCCTCGTCGGCGGGATGGCCGGCCCAGGTGATGGCGCCGGAGAGGTCGGCCAGGCCGGCGGCGGGCACGCCGAGCAGGGACCGGACGCCCTTGGCCGCCGCGCGGGTGCCCGGCCCGGTCAGCCCGTCGCTGAGGTGCCCGGCAATGCGCCGGGCGGCGGCGAGCACGTCGGCGGCGTCCGGCGCGCGCCGGGCACGCCACAGCGCACGCACCCCAGCCGACTCCTCCTCGGCGACCACCGAACCTCCCAACACCCACGACGAGTGCCGATCGATACTACGGGGCGAACCTGCCCCGTACGGGTGTTGGCGGGGGCGGCGGTCCTGGTATAGAAAGAGGTGAGCCCGTCCCCGCGATCATGGGGTGTGGCAGCCGTGACCCCTCGTCGAACGGGATCCTGCTGTGACATCGGGCTTCGTCCACTCCGTGCGCGACCTCGTCGCACTCGAGATCAGCCACGTCCGTCGCTACTACTGGTGGACCACACCATCCCTGCTGGACGACTGCGTCGAGCTGTGGACCTCGTCCGCGTGCCTGGCGTTCGGGGACGAGGTGGGCCACGTGGAGTACGCCGTCGTGGACCTCGCCGAGCGCACACTCGGGCAGATCGACGTCGCGTTGTTCAACGGTCTCGCCGACGCGGTGCGCGCCTTTCTGTCCGAGCACGTCGACCTCGCGACCGCCACGTTGACCGGCGCCCTGGACGCCCAGGTCACCGCCGGTCCGCCGCGCGCGGTGGTGGTGCGGGACCTGCGGGTGGAGCGGGACTGGCGCGAACTGGGGCCCGCCGTCCTCACCAGCGTCCTGTGGGACCTGCGCCGGATCGCCCGGTTCGCGCTCGTCGCCCCCGAGCAGCTGGGGCGTGTGCGCTGGCGGCCCGGGCAGCAGGAGCACGCGGGTCTGCGGCTCTGGGCCGGTCTGCACGTGGCCGACCTGCGGGACCAGCGGCTGCTCCGGCCGACGCAGGACGTGTTGCGCCACTACGAGAGCCCCGGGGTCTGCGGGGCGGTCACGACCCTGCCGGAGGAGGCGTTGCGCGAGCTGGCCGCCGTGCCCGGCGCGCGGCTCGTGCCGAGGATGGACGCCGAGTGCGTCCTCGAACCCGGTCACGGCGGCGCCGACCGGCGGCACTGCGCCCGGGTGCAGATCGCCGGCGACGAGCACCACTGGGTGCTGTGGGACGACCGCGGCCGGGACGTCGTGATCCGGCCGCAGTGCCTGATCCCGCCGCCGCGGCGGGGCGGCCCCGCGCTGCTGCAGGCGGTTCTCGACCCGGACGCCGAGCACCCGCCGCTCTGCGCGTTCCCCGCCGGGCACAGCGGGCGGCACCAGTTCGAGTTCGGCCCCCCGCGGCTCCGCCCGCGCATCGATTTCCGCACCCGCGGCGGTGCGGAGATCGAGGTCCGGTACAGCGAGAGCGGCATCGAGGTCCGGGATGTCGACGCCCGTCCGTGAGCGCGCGCCGATCACGCGTTCGGTGGTCGTCACGGCCGCACTGGACCTGACCCGGCGGCGGGGCCTGTCCGGCTGGACGATGCGCGACCTCGCGGCCGCGGTCGGCGCGCGGGCCAACGTGATCCGCTACCACGTGGGCAACCGGGCGGACGTGGAGGCGGCCGTCGTGGCGGAGGTGTGCGCCGCGATCAGCCTCCCCGACGGCGGCGCGTGGGCGGACTGGATCCGCCTGCTCGCCGCCCGGATGCGCGAGACGGTCGCCCGGTACCCGGGCGTCGGACGGGCGGTGGCCACCGGCAGCGGGCCGGCCGCGCCGCTGCTGGAGGCCGTGGTCGCGGAACTGGACCGGGCCGGCTTCGCCGCGGAGAGCGAGCTCGCCGCGCATGCGGTACTGGTAGAGACCTGCCTGTCCCGGGGCGATGGGCTGGAGTTCTTGATCGCCGGGCTGACGGCACGGCTGACCCGGCTACGAAGGGAGGTGAGCACCGGTGACCGCGCGAATCACCGAGGTTCCGGCCCGTGGCACGGCTGACCCGGCCGTCAGGAGCGGTCCCGTGTCGAGGTGGCGCGGGAAGCCGATTCTCTTCCGCCTGTTCGGCCGCCGATTTGACAGGTACAAGTTGATGTTCCACAACCAACGGGGGATCGGGGGAGCCGATGGCGACTGATCCGGACGGCGACGTGACCGAGATCGTCTACGGTCCTCGCCACACTGTGGACCGGGCGACCTGTGGCGGTGTCTACGACGTGCAGCTGGGGGGTAGCGGCCTCACCGAGCACGACCGGGAAGCGGCTCGCCGGATGCTGGCGGAATTTCCGCCGGAGCACCGCGACGTCCCGGAGAACGTCGCGCGGTTCAACCGCCAGTTCCTCGTCCGGTCCGTGCGGTACGCGTTGAAATCGGGTGTCCGCCAGTTCCTCGAACTGGGCTGTGGATTTCCCCGTTGGGGCAACGTGCACGAGGTCGCGCAGCCGGGCCAGCCCGACGCGCGGGTCGTCTACGTCGACTACGAACAGGCGCCGGTGCAGGAGTACCGGCGGTTGCTCGCGGGGAACGCGAACACCGCGGTGGTGCACGCCGACCTCCGTGAACCCGAGATGATCTTCGACGACAGAGCGGTGCGCGCCCAGCTGGATTTCAGTGAGCCGGTCTGGCTGGGCATGTTGTGCGTTCTGTCGTTCGTGCAACTTCGCGACGGTGAGGACCTCTACGACGTGGTGAGGCAGTACACCGACCGGTTGGCGCCCGGCAGCTGCTTCGCGCTTTCCCTGGGCTGCGGTGAAGATCTCCCCTCGGAAGCTCTCGCGCCTTTCATTGCGCTTTCGCAAGTGTACGAACGGGATATCGGCACTCCGTTCGTGTTGCGCAACGTGTCGCAGGTCGAGCGGTTCTTCGACGGGATGACACTGGTCACCCCGGTCACGTACCTCCCGGACTGCCTGCCCGAGCCGGGAAACCACGTCAGGCACACCGACTGGGCCAAGCGCACGATGCGCGGTGCTGTGGCTCGCGTGGATACCTGGACGAGTAGTGCGTAACTGTGTCATGGTCGTAGGCGGTTAGGGATCAGGTGACGGGTTGGCCGGTGGTGCGGTTGTGCCAGATCGCCGCGGTCAGGCTCAGGAGACGTTGGGCGATGCGGACGCCGACGCCCTCGGTGGTGGGCTCCCCGTGCCGTTCCAGGCCAACTGGCCGTTGAGTGTGTCGTTGACCGACTCGATGAGCTGTGCTTCACGGTGGGCAGAGAGTGTCCGCATTCGACCGGGGTAGAGCCAACGATCCAGGTGTTGCCGGTCCACAGGGCGGTGTCCGTCGCCAACCAGCGCATGACCTGCTCGATCGGTGGTAACGCATTGCGCGGACGACGTTTGTCGCCGGACTGGCCGGGCGGGCTCCGGAAGACACCAGTATCCGGGTAGGCAGGAACCGCAGCCACCGGGCGTCCGAGGTGAACCCCTGCAGCGCATGGGCCACGGCCAGGGTGACCTATTTGATCTTGAACACCGTTGGTCCGTCTTCGGCTACCACCTCGAATTACGCAATACTCGTCTAGCCCATCACGAGGGCTCGCTGATCCGGCACACGACGTAACGAACCTCGCCTCCGCTGGTGGGTGCGTCGCCGACGGCCAGGATCTCGAATTCGCGCCACACGTCCGCGGACAACGTGGCGAGGCGCAGCCGTTGCGGACCCACCGGGCGTTCCGGTGCTGCTCCGGCTTCCCTCAGGAGCTTGGTCAGGGCGGGTACGTCGAACGGGTGTACCAGTTTGCGCACGTGGTGGTCGGTCGGCACCGCGAGGTTCAACCCGTCGAAGTGCGAGTTCGCGGAGTCCAGCTCCTCCAGCATCCGATCCACGACGATCAGCGGATCGCGGGACGCTTCGAGAAAGGCCTGGGCCAGTGGTCGAGGTGTCGGAAAGGTCGCGTTCTTGCGCGCACCGACGTCCATGGTGACGATGCCGTGGAACCACCCCGGCATGCCGGCAGCCGCCCGGCCGGCCAGGCGAAGCGCGACCGGTTGACCGGTCACCCGGTGCTGGGCCTTGAAGCTGCAGAGGTGCAGACCACCGCCGCTGTCGTGCAGAAGCCGGTCCCGGAACTCCTGCACCGCGGGGCGCCACGAGTCCATCACCAGGTTGTTCAGGAAGTAGGTGCCGTCCCACCAGCGGCCGTGTGGAAAGCGCCGACGAACCGCGGGCTCCCTCGGCGTGCCCGGCTGGGATTCCTCCTCCGGTGGCGCCAAGCCGTACAGCTCGAACAGCTCGTCGGTCCATGCGATCGTGTTCTCGTGATCGGCTCCCGCTTCGGTGATCCGCCACTCCCAACTGCCCACGAGCGGGGGCGGCACCGTTGCCCAGTCCGTGGCGGCGTCGATGTAGCACCCCACAGCCGCAACCACCGTTCCGGTGATGGGTGAAGTGATAGGCAGGACGCGGACTTTCCACTCGCGGCCCGCGTAGATCACCCGGTCCGCTTCGACCCGGTTCCCCTCACGCACGGCCTGCTCCAGCCGGTACCTGAGTAGATGCTGGGCGAGGCGGTGGTCGAGTGCGTTCCGCGGTGCGACTCCGTGGTAGCTCGCCTGGCCCACGGCGAGGAGGAGTCCGACCTTGCGCCCGCGGTGCCTGTCGCGCTGAGGGTCGTCGGGCCGGGTGTCGACCAGTACCCAGTTTCCTTCCGCGGTCCCCGGCTGTCGCCGAGCGGCGTTCACGTTCTTCACCGACCTTCGTCCGGTCAGGTGCCGATCGATTCGGAACCTCGGACGAGAGGTTAACCAAATGTGAGGCGTGGTGAAAACTGATCCACCCAACCAGGCCTAGACGGGATGACGGACGGTATTTACCGTTTTGCTCGGCAGCGCCGTACGACGCGGCGTTGCCGAACACATTGTGCCCGTCCCGTTGCCATTCCGGGTGTGGCCGAAGCGGTATTGCCCTGCGCGTACGCCACGCAGGGCGGTTCGTCAAGGCTGCGGAATCCGGCGGGAGGGCCAGGATGGAGAGCACTGGTTTGGTTATCGCGCGCCATGGGGAGTCCCGGTGCGGCCGGGAGGGGATCGTCGGAGGCCCCCGCGGATGTACCGGACTGACCGAGCTGGGCCGGTGGCAAGCCGCCCGGCTGGCCGCTGCGCTCGCGCAGGAGCACGACGTCAAGCCGTTCGCCGCGCTGTACGCCACTTCGGTGCGGCGCGTCGCGGAGACCGCGGAAGTCGTCTCAGCGCGGCTCGGCCTCCCACTCACCGTCTCCGACGACCTGCGCGATCCCGACTACGGCGAGGCCGACGGCCGTCCTTGGCGGGAAGTGCTCTCCGAGGTCCGCGCGGGGCCCGAGGACGGGCTGGACATCGCCGTCGCGCCGGGAGCGGAGACGTGGAAGGACTATCTCGTCCGCGTCACCGCAGGGCTCACCCGGCTGCTCGATCGGCATCGGGGAGAGCGGATCCTCGTCATCGGGCATGGGGAAACCGTCACCACAGCGGCTCATCTCTTTCTCCGGTTGCCGCCAGAGGCACGGGTGCACGCCGGGTTCGAGGTCACTCCGACTGGCATCACCCGCTGGGAGCGGCAGCCCCTCGTCCCCGGGATCCGGGAGCGACACCATCGCTGGGTGCAGGTCACCCACAACGACACGGCCCACTTGGCCGCAGCCATCATGGCGAGCGAAGGAGCAGCCCCACCTTGACCTCGGACGCGCAGAGACCCAGTGCCCCCCGGCTCTACAGCCTCTACCTCGGCGGAAGGCACTACGGCGACGTGGAACAGGCATTCGCCGAGGAGACGGTCTACCCGTTGATTCCCTTCATCGTGGAGTGGGCGCAGCTCAGCCGCGAGTTCCTCAAACGGGCGGTCAGGTTCTGCCACGAGCAGGGGATCCGTCAGTTCCTCGATGTCGGCGCCGGCTACCCGACGCCTGGGGGCAATGTCCACGAACTCGCCTCCGGCGCACGCGTCGTGTACGTCGACAACGACCCGGACGTCGTCGACGCGCTGTCCGGCCTGACCAGCGGTTACGCGAAGGCTCAGGTGATTTCCGGTGACCTTCGTCGCCCGGCGGAGGTGCTCCGGCGGCTGGATGGGCCGCTGAACCTCGCGGAGCCCACCGCGTTGCTCATGAACGCGGTACTGCATTTCATCGACCAGCCCGCGTCACCGGTCCACGACTGGGTTGAGGCCTTGGCGCCGGGCAGCTACCTCGTCATCTCGCACGGAGTGGTCGACGACGCGTCGGCCAGTCCCGATGACCGCGCCGAACTGGTCCGGCGTTACACGCGGGATTCGGCCACGGTGATCCCGAGGACGGCCGGGCAGATATCGGAGTTCTTCCGGGGGCTCGAACTCGTTCCGCCGGGCCTGGTTCCGGCGGCCGATTGGCGGTCGAGCATCCCCCGCGCACTTCACGACCAGCGTGCTCGTCGAGGAAGCCTTGCCGGAGTCGGCTACAAGCCACTAAGGTGATCCGCCGAACGGTCCGGATCGTGAGGCGGAACCGTCCGGCGGCCTCGCGTCCGTCCTTATCGGACCACCAAGAACGTTGTCGTGTAGGTGTTTTCCGGGCACGTGATCGTTGCGGTGTGCTCGCCGGGCCTCGCCTTGCGGGAGACCGTTGCCGACCAGTGGGTGGGCTCGGCGGTCGGGGTGAAGTTCAGCAGCACGTCCGACACCGGGTAGGCCTCCGCGTTCAGGCACCTGGCCTCCACGTCCACCACGTCGCCGCGGTGGACCACGTCCGGCTCCACGTTGATCCACCCGCACGAGCCGGTCGAACCCGGGTTCGGGTCGCAGTCCACCGGGCCGGACGCGGACGCGGCGGGCGTCGCGAACATCTCCAGCCCGACCGCCCCGGTCGCCGCCCCCATGATGATTCCCTTGACGCGCATGCCCTTTCCTCCCTGTCGGTGGGCTTACGAAGCTCCTTACGCCGCCGGGGAATCCGAGGTTGCCCTGCCGCGCCGGAAAACCAGCACCACGGAAATCACCAGGCCGAGCGCGCCGGCGAGCACGAAGGTGTTCCCGAGCCCGACGCCGTCGACCACCGGTTGCGCGATCAGCGGCGAGGCGAACTGGCCGAGGAACAGCGCCGAGGTGAGAATCCCGAGCGCGCGGGTGCGGGCCGCGGGGTCCACCGAGGCGACCACCCAGCCGTTCATCACCGGGTTCTGCAGGCCGATGCCGATGCCGGTGATGAGCATGCCGATCGCCGCCATCCAGATCCCGCCGGCGAGGCCGACGACGACCAGGCCGGCCGCGTAGGCGGCGAAGATCGCCGCGGCGAGGACCCGGAAGTCCCAGCGGGCGCGCAGCCGCCGGAAGTTCAGGCCGACCAGCGTCATGACCAGGTTCATCGCGGCGATCAGCACGCCCACCACGACCGGGCCGGTGCCGGTGATCTCACCCAGCCAGAACGGGGCCTGCGTGGGGACGGTGTAGAAGACGACGACGCCGAGGAACATCAGCGCGTACAGGCCGAACAGCCGCGGTGTCCGTTGTGGACCGTCCGGAGACGGCGCGGTCGTCGGCGCCTCGGGCACGAACCGGAGGACGAGCACGAGCATCGGCAGGGCGAGCAGGTAGACCGCGAACGGCCCGCGCCAGCTCAGGTCGGCCAGGACCCCGCCGAGCAGCAGGGCGACGACACCGCCGAACCCCATCGCGGCACCCTGCAGGCCCAGCACTCGGCCGTGCTCGGTGGCGGGGTAGTGGTCGGCGAGCAGGGCGGTCGAGGTGACCATGATCGCCGCGATGCCGACGCCGAGCACCGCGCGCCCGGCCAGCAGACCGGGCAGCCAGTCGAGCACCAGGCCCGACCCGCCACCGGTGATGTAGAGAGCGAGGCCGGCCACGAGCACCCGGACCCGCCCGGCCCGGCCGCTCAGCCGGGCGAGCACCGGCGCGGCGAGCATGATCGCGAGGCCGGGCAGGGTGAGGACGAGCCGGACCAGCAGCGCGGCGTGCGGCGTACCCGCGAAGTGGTGTTCCATGCCCGGCAGGGCGGGCGTGATGGTGGCGCTGGCCATGATGGTCATCGTGCTGACGCCGAGCAGCGTGAGCAGGAGTGTCCTGGGCAGTATCCGCACCGCGGTCGCCGTCACATCCGTCATGCCGACGACGCTAGAAGCTGAAGTGAGCTGGAGGTCAAGCGCGAGTTTCTCAGGCGGGCTGCGGAAAGCGGTCGATGTTGGCTTCCACCCAGGTGCGCAGCGCGGCCAGCGGGACGGCCGCGTCGGCGCCGAGCTGGGTCAGCCGGTACTCCACCCGCAGCGGCACTTCTGGGAACACCTCGCGCTCGATCAGCGCGTGCGACTCGAGCTTGCGCAGCGTCTGGGTCAGCACCTTCGGGCTGATGCCCTGCAGCCGCGCCCGCAACGCGCCGAACCGCTGCGGGCCGCCCTCCAGCGCGCCCAGCACGAGCGCGCTCCACTTGTTCGCCAGCAGGTCGAGCATGTCCCGGCACGGGCACGCGGCGGCGTAGACGTCCTTCGGACCACAAGTCTGCACGCTGCGATGGTATCCGATGGGAACTTGTGCGCCTTGCAGGTAACTACTACCTTCCTACTACCGTCGCCGCCATGACGACCATGCGCGCGGTGGCCTACCGCAAGCCCCTCCCCATCACCGATCCCGCCGCTCTCGAGGACGTCGAGCTGCCGGTCCGGGAGTCGGGGCCGCACGACCTCCTGGTGCGCGTCGAGGCGGTGTCGGTCAACCCCGTCGACACGAAGGTGCGCGCCGGCTCCGACCCGGGCGGCGAGCCGCGGGTGCTCGGCTTCGACGCGGCCGGCGTGGTGACCGCGACCGGCGCCGAGGTGACCCTCTTCCAGCCCGGCGACGAGGTCTACTACGCGGGCACGATCGACCGGCCGGGCACGAACGCCGAGTACCACGTCGTCGACGAGCGCATCGTGGGCCCGAAGCCGCGGAGCCTGTCGTTCGCCCAGGCCGCGGCGCTGCCGCTGACCAGCATCACGCGTACGAGACGCTGCACGACCGGTTCCGGGCCGGCCCGGACAGCACCGGCACGCTGCTGGTCCTCGCCGGCGCGGGCGGGGTCGGGTCGATCCTGATCCAGCTGGCGCGGGCGCTGACCGGGCTGACCGTGGTGGCGACCGCGTCCCGTCCGGAGTCGCGGGACTGGGTGCGCTCGCTGGGCGCCCACCACGTGGCCGACCACCGGGAGCTGGTCGCGAGCGTGCGGGAGGTGGCGCCGGACGGCGTGGACTACGTGTTCTCCCCGAACACCGCCGGCCGAATCGAGGAGTTCGCCGAGCTGCTGCGCCCCGGCGGCGCGATCACCGCGATCGACGAGCCGGAGGGGCTGGAGTTGTTGCCGCTCAAGGGGAAGAGCATCAGCTTCCACTGGGAGCTCATGTTCACCCGGCCGCTGCACGGCTGGGACCTGATCGCCCAGCACGACCTGCTCGCGCACGTCGCCGAACTGGTCGAGGCGGGCGCGGTCCGGACCACGCTGACGACCGAGCTGAAGCCGATCAACGCTTCGACGCTGCGGCAGGCGCACGAGCTGACGGAGACCGGGCGGACCGTCGGAAAGACGGTGATCTCCGGCTTCTGATCGGCGATACTGCCGGTTGTGCGAGCGGAGTTGATCGAGCGGGTGCGACGGGGTGAGCGAGTCGAGTACCTGTTCTTCTGGGGTCACCGGCCGGAGCCGGACGGCAGCGCGGGGCGCGGGTGCCTGAGCCAGTGGTGGCCGGCGCGGTTCACCGTGGACGGGCGCGAGTTCGCCACGGCGGAGCACTACATGATGTGGCGCAAGGCGCTGCTGTTCGGCGACTCGGCGGTGGCCGAGGAGGTGCTGCGCGCCCCGCACCCCGGGCGGGCGAAGGAGCTGGGCCGCCAGGTGGCGGGCTTCGATCCGGCCCGCTGGGAGGCGTCCCGGTACGACATCGTGGTCGCCGGTTCGGTCGCGAAGTTCGGCCAGAACCCCGACCTGGGGCGGTTCCTGGTGGGCACGGGCCCGCGGGTGCTGGTGGAGGCCAGCCCGGTCGATGCGATCTGGGGTATCGGCGCCGCGGCGGACGACCCGCGCGCCGGGGATCCGGAGCGCTGGCCGGGGCTGAACCTGCTGGGCTTCGCGCTGATGGACGCGCGGGCGCAGCTGCGAGGTTGAGATGGGTGATCCGCTCTCGCGGCCGGATGCCCGGTGGCTGAGGTGCGGCAGGTGCGACTCACGGCACCGCCCAGGCGCTGGTCGGTGGCCTGCGGGTGATCGGGCCGGACGGCCCGCACGCCGCGGAGGCCTGCACTGGCAGGGCCGGAAACGACTGGGCTTCGCCCCGCCGGGCGCGAAGCCCAGCTGCGGGCCGGGGCTACTGTTTGTCCGCGCGGTAGCGGGCAAGCAGTAGCCGGATGACGGGAGCGCCGTCTTCTGCTGCCAGGTAGCTGGCGCCCTCGAACGGAACCTCGCCTTCCCAAGCGCCGACATCAGCGGGATCGTCGCCGCCGACGGAGAGGAGCACGTGGGCGTGGCGGGCCCGGAAGTAGAACCGCTCGCCCTCGGGCAAGCGGCCTTCGAGCTGGACCGGGGCCGCCGGGGAGGTCAGCGTGGCTTGCCAGCCTTCTGCTTCCAGTTCGGCCAGGAGGCGTCGCCAGCCCTCCACGTGCTGCCGCCACTCGTCGTCCGTCACCTCCGGAGTATGCCGGTCAGCGACCCTCGAACACGTCCGCCACCCAGTCGGCGATGTAGCTGCTCACGTACGGCAGGTGGTCCAGCCCGATGTGCTCCGTCGCGCCCTCGGCCGGGGTGAAGATCCGCAGGTCGCGCCGTGGGCTGGCCGTTGCCTGCTCGTACGAGCGGTGGGCGTACGCCAGCGGGATCTGCCGGTCGTTCTCGCCGTGGCAGATGAGGAACGGGACGTCGATCTTTTCCACCACGCCGTCCAGGTTGACCGCGTCCGCGAAGCGGATGAACTCCTCCAGGTCGGAGTGCCCCCACACCCACAGCACGTGCTCCCAGTAGTGTGGCACCGGCCGCTCGCCCTCGCGCTCCAGGCGGCGCCTCTGCACGGCCCCCCAGTCGTGGTTCGCGCCCCACGCCACCACCAGCGCGAGCCGCTTCTCGAACGCCGCGGCGCGGGGTGCGTAATAACCACCCAGCGACCAGCCGACCAGGCCGATCCGCGACGAGTCCACATCGGACCGGCCCACCAGGTAGTCCACGCACGCCGCCGCCCACGCCTCCGTGTCCACGCGCGCCGTCAGGCCCTGCAGCCGCAACGCCTCGCCCGACCCGGGGCAGTCCACCATCAGGCACGAGATCCCGCGCGCCGCCAGCTCCGCCCAGTGCCCGGAGGAGTACATGTGCTCCTTGGTCGAGTCCAGCCCGTTCCACATGATCATCACCGGCGCGGGGCCCTCGACCGGCGCCGCGCTGAAGTACGCGGGCAGCGTCGTGCCCTCGTACGGGATCTCGACCCGCGACACGCCCGGCGCAAACGCTTTCTCCTGCAACGCAAGCACCCGCCGGTAGGTGTCCAGCCGCCCGGGCGCCGACGCGCTCTGCATCCGCTCGGCCTGGCACAGGTAGTTCGTGGCCCGCGCGTACAACTGCCGCGCGGTGCGGGTGTGCCCGGCCGCTTCCGCTTCCTCTGCCTGCTCCACGAGCTGGTCGGTGAGCGCGGTCCACGCCGTCAGAAAGTCGGCGGTGCCGGCGTCCTCACCGCGCTGCGCGGCCTCCTTGATCGGACGGCAGGCGCGGTCGACCTCGTCGATGAGCCCGCCGCTGTTCAGCGTCGCGACGACGCCCAGGTTCCAGACGTAGTTGCCGGGGAAGTACTCGAACATCAAAAGCCTTTCCGAAGTGTGTCACTGATCGATTTCACGCCGCCGTGCGCGGTCAGCCCGCGTCCACCGGGATTTCCGCGCCCGTGATGAACGACGCGTCGTCCGAGAGCAGGAACACCACCAGCGGCGCGACCTCGTCCACGGTTCCGGTGCGGCGCAGCGGCGTCTCGGCGATGTTCGCCTCCCGGAACGCCGCCGGAGCCGACGCGGTCATCGGCGTCTCGATGTAGCCCGGGTGCACGGCGTTGACGCGGATCCCGCGCGCGCCCAGCTCCAGGCACGCCGCCCGGGTCAGCCCGCGCAGGGACCACTTGCTCGCCGTGTACGCGACGGGGTAGTGCCCGGTCAGCGCGGCCACCGAGCCGACCGTCACGATCGACCCGCCCGCGGGCATCACCGGCAGCACCGCCTGGATCGCCCGCACCACGCCGCCCACGTTCACGTCGTGCACCCGCGCCAGATCGTCCGGATCGACCTCGCCCAGCCGCGCCCGCCAGGTGATCCCGGCGTTGGCGACCAGCCCGTCCACCCGGTCCAACCCGGACACCAGCGCGGACCAGCCCGCGGCGTCGGTGACGTCCAGCCGCGCGTACTCGACCCCGGGCAACGGTTCCGCCGGCGACGGATCGAGGTCCACGCCGATCACCCGCGCGCCCTCCTCGGCCAGCAGCCGCGCCTCCGCCGCGCCCTGTCCCCGTCCGGCGCCGGTCACGATGACGACCTTGCCGGCGACCCTCATCGCGTGCGCTTCCGCGGGCGGGGGCGCGCCGCCCGCACCGGAGGCAGGTCCACCCCGGCGACGACGGTGTTCCGGATCGTGCCGATGCCCTCGACGGTCATCTCCACGACATCCCCCGGCTTCAGCGGCGGCACGTCCCGCCCCCGGCCCCACAGCTCGGCGAGGCAACCGCCGTTGCCGCAGGTCCCGGACCCGAGCACGTCCCCGGCCCGCACCCAGGTGCCGCGCGAGGCGTAGGAGACCAGCTCCTCGAACGGCCAGCCCATGTTGGACAACAGGTCCTGCCCGATCAGGTCGCCGTTCACCGACACCCGCAGGTCCAGCTCCAGGAACCCGTCACCGTCGCGATAGGACTCCAGCTCGTCCGCCGTCACCAGCCACGGCCCGAGCGTCGTCGCGGAGTCCTTGCCCTTCGCCGGGCCGAGCTGCACCTTCATCTCCCGCCGCTGCAGGTCGCGGGCGGACCAGTCGTTCAACACCGTGTACCCGAAGATCTCCACCTGCTCCGGCGTCAGCGACGACCCGTCCCGCCCCACCACGGCCGCGACCTCCAGTTCGAAGTCGAACAGCCGCGAACCCG
Source organism: Amycolatopsis thermalba (assembly GCF_023376025.1). Classification (NCBI taxonomy): domain Bacteria; kingdom Bacillati; phylum Actinomycetota; class Actinomycetes; order Pseudonocardiales; family Pseudonocardiaceae; genus Amycolatopsis; species Amycolatopsis thermalba. The sequence continues at coordinate 6,070,132 of NZ_CP091196.1, read as the reverse complement.
GCGGCACCGGCACGTCGTCGAAGGCGCCGAGCAGCGCGTACGGGTTGGTGAAGTAGAACGTGGGCGCCTCGTACCACTCCGGCACGACCCCGGATCCGCCGGAGACGCTGGCGACCACGCCCTCCACGTGCTCCTCGAACGCGACGAAGTCCCGCACGGTCGGCGGCGCCAGCGGCGGCAGCAGCCGCACGCGGTCCAGCGGCACCGGCGGTTCGCCCAGGGCGGCGGCACCCGCCTCCAGCGCGGCGGGCAGACCCGATCGCACCAGGTCGAGCACCGTCACCTCGGGCGGCAGCGGGTGGATGCCGTCGCCGGCGACGACACCGGCCCGGACCACGCCATCGAGTGAGTAGGTGGCGAAACGCATCAGGAACTCCTCACACCGGCGGGGCGACGAACAGGCCCTTGTCCGGATCGTTGAACGACTTCTGCGCGACGAACTCGTTCATCGCGTTCGCCGTGCCCCACTGGTCGGACACCTCGGGGTCGCTGAAGTCGTAGAGGTGCGGGTGCCAGGTGTCCTCGTCGATCAGCTCCAGCTCGGTGGTGTACTCCATCGTGTTGCCGTGCGGGTCGAGGAAGTAGCTGAACGTGTTGTTGCCTGCCAGGTGGCGGCCGGGCCCCCAGATCTTCTCCACCCCGGCGCGCAGCAGCCGCCCGGTGCCGCGCATGTACTCGTCCAGCCCGCGCATCTCGAACGACACGTGGTGCAGCGACGGGTGCGGGCAGCGGGCGATCGCCATGCTGTGGTGCCACGAGTTCACCCGCATGAACCACATCATCTCGCCCATCCGCGGGTGCATCAGGATGTCCGAGAGCCGGAACCCGAGGTGCTTCTCGTAGAACGCGCGAGTGCCCTCCGGGTCGGCGGAGTTGATCACCACGTGCGACAGCCGCACCGGGACGGACTCGCCCTCCTCGATCTTGCGGTGCGCGCGCACGGCCACGTCGGCGCTGATCTCGATGGTGCGGCCCTCGTTGTCGAAGAACCGGAACCCGTAGCCTCCACCGGGGGTGTCGATGGCGCCGGGCTCGCTCACCAGCTTCACGCCGGACGACGCCAGCCGGGCGGCCAAGGTGTCCACATCGGACGGGGTGGCGGCGCCGAACGAGATCAGGTCGATGCGCTTGTCGGCGGCCTGGCGCAGCCGGATCACGTACTGCTCGGGCGATCCCTCGGCGGCCAGGAACGCGATGCCGGAGTCGGTGTGCTCGGTGGTCAGGCCCCAGGCGCCGGTGAAGAAGTCCTGCTGCCGGGCCAGGTCCGGCACGGCCAGGTCGACGTGGCGCAGGTGGGTGATGAGTCGGTCGGTCATGGGTCCTCCTGGGTCAGGCGGGCTGGGTGACGAGTGCGGCGACGCGGCCCATCAGGCCCGGCACGTCGCCCTGTTCGTGGTCGAGGAGCCACTGGCCGAGCTGGTTGGACGCGTCGACGACGGCCTTCGCGCGCTCGTAGCGGCGGTCGGTGAAGGCCCGCCACAGGTTTTCGTCGAGCGTGTCCGCGGCGAGCAGCAGTTCGGTGAGGACCGCGGCGTCCTCGAGGGCTTGCGCGCCGCCCTGCGCGAGGGTGGGCGGGCAGGAGTGCGCGGCGTCGCCGATGAGCACGACGCGCCCGCGGTGCCACGGCGGCGGCAGCACGTGGGTTTCGAACCAGGTGTAGTTGACCCGGGACGGATCGGTGAGCGTCTCGCGGATCTCGTCCCACGGGCCGTGGTAGGCCGCGGCCAGCTCGCGCATCGTGGCGAGCCGCTCGTCCGGGGTCAGCGCGGAGCGGTCCTGGGCGTCTTCGACGACGTAGGCGTAGAGCGAGTTCTCCCCGGTCGGGCAGTAGCCGGCGATGTAGCACGGCCCGCCGTAGAACAGGTCTGTGCGCGTGACCGACGCCGGGCGCGGGCCGAACGCGCGCCAGATGCCCATGCCGGTGGCGCGGGTCTCCAGCTCGATGCCGAGCATCCGGCGGACCGACGAGCGGATGCCGTCGGCGCCGACCACCAGGTCGTAGCGCCCGGTGGAGCCGTCGGAGAGCACCACGTCGCCGTCGGGGTTCAGCTCGGTGACGGTGACGCCGAAGCGGGTCTTCACCCCGGTTTCGGCGGCGCGGTCCAGCAGGATCCGCGCCAGCGCCGGGCGCGGCATGCCCATCGTGGCGGGCAGGTCGGGGCCGCCGGTGCGGGCGTCCGGGATCTCCACGAGCAGGGTGCCCGCGGGGTCGGGGGCACGCAGGCCGAGGCTGTCGAAGCCGAAGCCTTCGGCGCGCACCCGTTCCCACACGCCCAGGTTGCGCAGTTCGCGCAAGGCGTTGCCCTGCAAGGTGATCCCGGAGCCGATGGCGGCGATGTCGGGTTTGATCTCGGCCAGGTCGACGGCGACGCCGTGCGCGGCGAGACCGATCGCGGTGGCCGTCCCGGCGAGGCCGCTGCCGACCACCAGGACGTTGTTCACGGCTGGCATGGGAACTCCTACTTGACGGCGACGGGCGCGACCGGGGCGCCGACCGCGCCGGTCACCGGGATCGGGTCGGCGGCGAGGAAGAACTCGTACACCCCGTCGGCGGCGCAGTCGGCGGCCAGCGCGTCGAGGTCCCACATCTCGCCGAGGAACAGGCCGATGTGCGGGATGCAGACCTGGTGCAGCGGCTGGAACGCGACGTCGAACTCGTTGGGCCGCACCTCGAACCCCCAGGTGTCGGTGGCGATCCCGGCGATCTCGGTGCCGTGCAGCCAGTCCGCGGTGGTGAACGACAGGCCGGGCGCGTCGCCGCCGGCGTAGTCGCCCCAGCCCTCGCGGCGGGCGCGGGTGAGCCGGCCGGTCCGCACCAGCAGCAGGTCGCCGCGGCCGACCCGGGCGGTCCCGCCCTGCGCGGCGATCGTGGCCTCCAGGTGCTCGACCGTGATCGCGAACCCGTCCGGCAGTTCGCCGTCGGTGCCGATCGCGCGCCCGACGTCGAGCAGCACCCCGCGGCCGGCGATCCGGCCCGCGGTGGTCTCGATGCCGGTGACCTGGTCGCCCTCGCTGGTCACGACGTCACCCGCGCGGCGGCCGTTGTAGGCGGTGCCGTGGTCGAAGATGTGGCCGAGCCCGTCCCACTGCGTCGAAGCCTGCAGCGGCATGAACACGACGTCGTCCGCGCCACCGAGACCGTGCGGGAAGCCCTGGCCGCGCTCGGCGTCCAGCCCGGTGTCGAGCATCGTGTGCACCGGGTTGGTGCGGCGGCGCCAGCCCTTCTGCGGGCCGTCCGCCTCGAACCGCTGCGCCAGCGAGAAGCTCTTGCCCTGCCGGACGAGGGCGGCGCCTTCGCGGCGCTTGGCCTCGTCCAGGAAGTTCAGGGTGCCCAGCACGTCGTCGGCTCCCCAGCGGCCCCAGTTGGAGCAGCGCTTGGCCGCGGCGGCGATCGCGCCTTCGGGATCGGTGCGGTCGTGGATCACGTCGGTTCCTCCTCGAGCGACGAAGACCACTGTCGGGCACCGCGGCGGTATCAGGGAAGACGAAATCGGTGATGCGTGGTATCAGCCGCGCTGATGTAGCCTGCGCTGGTGAACCTGGCGAGCCTGGACCTGAACCTGCTGGTCGCGCTGCACGCCCTGCTGCAGGAACGCAGTGTGACGCGGGCGGCCGCCAGCATGGGCCTGAGCCAGCCCGCGGTGTCCGCGCACCTGGGCAAGCTGCGCCGCCACTTCGGTGACGACCTGCTGATCCGCGTCGGCAACTCCTACCGGCTCACGCCGCTGGCAGTCCAGCTCACGGAACGCGTGCGGGTCGCGATCACCGGTGTGGAACGGGTCTTCGCCGCCGAACCGGACTTCGACCCGGCGTCCTCGACGCGGGAGTTCTCGCTGCTGATCAGTGACTACGGCGTGGCGGTGCTGGGTTCGGAGATCGCCGCGCTGCTCGCCGCGGAGGCGCCCGGCACGCGCCTGCGCCTCACCGCGAACACCCCGTCGCTGGTCGAGCAGGCGGCCCAGGCGCTGGTCAACCACGACCTGCTGCTGATGCCGCACGGGTTCATCACCGACCTGCCCTACCGCGAGCTTTACCTCGACGACTGGGTCTGCCTGGTCTCTAGCGACAACGCCGAGGTCGGCGAGGAGCTGACCGTCGAGCAGCTCGAGGCGATGCCGTGGGTGGTGACCTACCACGGCCCCACCGCGTCGACGCCCGCCGCGCGGCAGATGCGGATGCTCGGCATCGAGCTGCACGTCCAGGTGGTGACCGAGACGTTCCTGACCGTGCCGAGCCTGGTGCGCGGCACCGGCCGGGTCGCGCTGCTGCAGCGGCGGCTGGCCGCGGCGGTGCCCGCCGAGCTGGGCATGCGGGTGCTGCCGTGCCCGTTCGAGGTCGGCCCGCTGCGTGAGGCGATGTGGTGGCACCCGATGTACGACGACGACCCGGAGCACCGCTACCTGCGAGAGGTGGTCCTCCGCGCGACGGCTGTCCTGGGTCAGGATTCCTGATAGTTTGCCCGGTCATGGTGACCCCGCAGCAGCCACCGCGGCCGGAGCTGGAGTTCCTCGCCAGGGCGGAGGTGACGCTGGACGAGGTGCTCGACCTCGGCGGCACGCCCCACGGCCGCCGCCGGATCGTGCCGATCACCGGCGGCCGCTTCGAGGGCCCGCGACTGACCGCGGACGTCCTGCCCGGCGGCGCGGACTGGCAGATCCTGCAGAGCGACGGCTGGGTCCGCGTCGAGGCGCGCTACACCGCACGCGCCGACGACGGATCGCTGGTGTCGATCACCAGCCGCGGCGTGCGGCACGGCCCGCCCGAGGTGATGGCCGCGTTGCTCGCCGGGCAGTCCCCGGAGCCGTCCACGTACCGCTTCCGCACCGCGATCACCTTCGAAACCGCCGAGGACTCGCCGGACTACGCGTGGCTGAACCACGTGGTGGCGGTGAGCTCGGCGCTGCGCCGCCCGGACGCGGTGGTGCTGGACGTCTACGCGGTGCGCTGAACGGGTGTGCCTCGAGCGATTCCGGCCTGGACAGGCGGGTTGTGCGGGATCATAGGCGGATGGAGCAGAACGCGGCTGCGGGCGAATTCCATGGGCCGGTGGTTCAGGCAGGTTCGGTGCACGGCGGAGTGTACGTGCACTCGGGAACTCCGGTTGTTACTGGTTACCGGTCGCAGGTCGAACGGATCGCACCGAAGGAACTGAACGACCGCGACCGCGAGCTCGACGAACTGGCCGAGTTCTGTGTCCATGGCGCGACCTCCTACCTGTGGTTGCGTGCTCGGGCTTGGTCGGGGAAGTCGGCGTTGCTGTCGACTTTTGTTCTGAACCCGCCGTCGGGAGTGCGCGTGGTGTCGTTCTTCGTGACGGCAAGTTTCGGGCCACACAGCGACCGGCGTGCATTCGTCGACAACGTGCTGGAGCAGTTGTGGGCGATGATGGAGGTGCCACCGGCCTCCCACTTGACGGAATTCACGAGGGACACGCACCTGTTGGCGCTGCTGACCGAAGCGGCGCGGCAGTGTGAGGTGCGTGGCGAGCGGTTGGTGTTGGTCGTCGACGGACTCGACGAGGACCGGGGTCGTGAATCACGCAGCATCGCAGCGTTGCTTCCGGAACAGCCCCGTCACGGAATGCGGGTGATCGTCTCCAGTCGTCCGAACCCTCCTTTGCCCAAGGACGTCGCCGAACGCCACCCGCTTCGTGCCCCGGAGATCATCCGCCCGTTGCAACCCTCTGCGAAGGCTGAGGCGGTACGGGTAGTCATGGAAGGCGACCTCCAGCACCTGATGCGGGGTTCCCGGGTAGAACAGGACTTGCTCGGGCTCCTGACGGCAGCGGGGGGCGGACTGTCGACACCGGATCTCGCAGAGCTGATCGGTGTGTCCGAATGGGCGATCGACAACCATCTCGGCACTTCCGCCGGTCGGAGCTTCACGCGCCGGGGTAGTGTTTCCTCTGGCGGGCATGACGTGTATCTGCTGGCTCACGAACGACTTCAAACCACTGCGCGTTCGATGCTGGGCCCGAAGCTTGAGGAGTATCGTTCTCGTTTGCACGAATGGGCGGCCCGCTATGCGCGGCAGCAATGGCCCGAGAACACGCCTGACTATCTCTTCCGGGGATACTTCGCCATGCTGTCCGAAGCCGGGCTCACCGAGCGGATGATCGCTTGTGCTACCGACCCGGGCAGGCATCGGCGAATGCTGGCGCGAACGGGTGGTGACGGGGCATCGCTCGCCGAGATCATCGCCACGCAGGACTGTCTCCTCGCCGCGGAGAACCCGGATCTGATCGCTCTCACGCGACTCGCCGTCCACCGGTCGCACTTGCACAGGGGCAGCAGCCGGATCCCGCACACCATCCCCGCAGGGTGGATCAGGGTGGGTCAGTACGAGCGTGCCCTCGCGATGATCGAGGCGATCCCCGATCCGGCGCGCCGGATCGACGCTGTCCTGGCTGCTCATCGCGTTTGCCGGGCTGGAGGACAACCGGATCGGGCGGCGCATCTGCTGGATCGAGCGGAGCGGATCGCGGGCGGCTTGAACCAGTACTTCAGTGCGAGGCCGATCCGGGCGCTTGCCGAGGCGTGTGCCATGGCGGGTGACTTCGACCGGGCCCGCCGTACCGTCGATCTGGTGGAGAGCCGGACCGAGAAGGCGCAGGCGCTCGCGGCACTCGCGGCGCAGGCGGCCGAGAGCGAAGAACACGAACTTGCCCGGTCGCTTTTCGGGCTGGCCGAGGAGATGCTCGTTTCGGACACGAACGACTGGCGTTACGAGGCACTGAGTGCCGCAGCGGTCGCGGCCCTGAAGGTGGGTGAACGTGTCCGCTCGGAGGAGTTGCTGGACGAAGCGGAGAACTTGCTCCGGAAGCACCGTGGATTCGGGACGAACACCAACCGGTTCGGAAACGTTGTACGCGACATGGTGACACTCGGTCACCGCGACCGGGCGGTGCAGCTGATCCAATCGATCCGGGACGAGGACGCTCGTGAGGCCTGGGTGGAATGGCTCATCACGGAGGTCGCGCGCGAAGAAGGTGAGCGCGGTGTGGCGCTCGCGCGTGACACACCGGACGATCTTCGGTTGTGCAGGCGGCTCGCAGCGGTGAGCCAGGTACTGCCGGATCACGATCGTGCCTCGCGCTTGCTGGCCGAAGCCGAAGGCGTCGCGGAGCGGTTGTCCAGCCGGAATCCGGAAGCACTACTGGCGATCGCGGCGGCCAAGGCGGTCCGTGGTGACCTCGCGCGGGCCGAAGAACTGGTGCGTGTTTGTGCGCCGGCCACCGCGGACGCGGAGAGTGTTCTCGAAGTCGCGGCGGCGGCTCTGCGTGCCGAGGACTTCGAGCGCGGCACGCGGCTCCTCGTCCTCGCCGAGACGGTCGCCCGCAGCAGTGTCCCTCCGCGGGACGAACGGCAGTCCCTGCACTGGGTGCGCACAGTGGCCGACATGGGGGATTTCGAGCGGGCCGAGAAGCTGGTCCGCTCGTTCCAAGACGGTGCTGCGCGGTCCGCGGGCTGGGCGCTGATTGCGGAGGCCGCGCTCGTCAATGACGATCTGGAACTGGCAGAACATGCTCTCGGATTGGTGGAGTATTCGTCAATGCAACGGCGAGCTCGGCTCGACCTGATCAGGGCACACCTGGCCGCTGGCGTAGTCACCCACGCCACGGTGCTTGCCCGGCGAGCGGACGATCTCTCGCAGCGGATCGACGCGCTCCTCGTCGTCGCTCGTGAAGGCAGGAGTAGTGAGCTGATCGAGGAGATAGTGCGTGAAATCGCGTCTCTCGGACAGCCCGCGCGGCGAATGAAGCAGATGGCGAGGCTCCTCGGAGTCACGGCCGAACTGCGCGATCGCGAGCGTGTACGCGCGTTGTCCGAAGAGATCCGGTGCATTGCCGCGGCCGTCGTTGCCGATCCTGGGAGTGAGCGGTTCGCGAAGTCGAGGGCTGAGCCTTTTCTGGCTCTGTTGATCTATGTGTGGGTGCGGTCAGGTAGTTCGGGGCGGTAGCCGCCGAGCGCGAGGAGTGCGAGGGAGATCAGGGCGTCGGCGTGTTTGAACCCGAAGGCCAGGCGGGTCAGTAGCCGGATCTTGGTGTTGGTCGATTCGATCAGCGCGTTGGACAGACCGTGATCCAAGCTCGCGTGGATCGCCGGCAGCTCGGACCGGATAGTGCGGGCGAGCTTGACGAACTCGGGTATCCGGCAGCGCACTGCCCAGGACAGCCACCGTTGCAGCGCTTCTTTTCCGGCCCGCCCGCCCACGGCGAAGACGTGTCGAAGGCCTTCTTTGAGCAGGTAGGCGCGGTAAAGCCGGGGGTTGGTCTTGGCGATCCAGGTCAATTTGTGACGCTGATGATCGGTGAGGTTGTCCGGGTTCTTCCACAACGCCCATCGTGCGCGTTTCATGCCTTGAGCCGGACCGGCTGAGGCGGTGCGGCCACGCCGGTCTTTGTGGCTTCCGCCAGGCTGGCGGCGTGCGGTATTCCATACCTGGCGCCGAACCTGGTCTAGAGCATCGGTGGCCCATTTGACCACGTGGAACGGATCAGCGCAGCGGATCGCGTCCGGGCAGTACTGTTCGACGGTCCGCGCGATCCACGCGGCCGCGTCCGCCGAGACATGCGTGATCTGCGCGCATCGATCGGCTCCGAGCAACTCGAAGAACACGGCCAACGTCGGTTTGTCGTTGCCCGCCGCCGCCCATACCAGCCGGCCGGTGTCGTGATCGACAACAATGGTGAGATATCGATGGTTCTTCTTATAGCTGATCTCATCAACCCCGATTCTGCGCAGCCCGGCCAGGCGATCCACCCTCGCGTCGATATCGGCCCGGACCCGGGTGATGATCGAGCCGACCGTCGGCCAGGCGATCCGCATCAGCTGCGCGACCGTGGACCTCGACGTCGCGGTCGCCAGCCAGGCGACGGTGTCGTCGAACGCGCGGGTATGCCCAGCACCGTGCCGCGCCCAGGGCACCGCACTGACCACGACCCCGTGCTGGCGACACCGCACCCGGGATGCGTCCGCCTCGACGAACGCCTGAATAGTTCCCAGGTCCAGTGCACGCCATCGCCGCCGGCCTCGGCCGGCGTCATACCGCGGGCATCGCCGCGAGCACACCCCGCACCGGTCACGATCCCGGCTCCGGACCCGCACCGCGGCCACCAGCACCTGCGCGGCCCCATCGAACTCGACCGACTCCACGACCGCCGGATTCACACCCAGCAACCGACCCCATATCCTGGCAGCGGGCACGTCGTTCTCCGTCTATCCGGTTTCTGTTCCTCGACAGCTCAGAAACCTAGACCCAGCAACGACGTGCCCCTCCGCTACCTGGGCAGACCCACCCACACATCAGTACAAAGAGCCCCTTTTCTGGGGTTCGGCGCTGGACGACTACGTACCCTGACGGAGGTGATGGAGCAGGTCGAGGCGCTTTGGCCACCGATGATCCTGCTCGAAATGCCCGAGGGACCTGGCAAGGAGATTCCCTACGGGCTGTTCAACCTCGTGACTCCGGCCGTCCGGTCGCAGGGCGAGATCGCTCGTCGGTTGAGCCGCGAGGACTGGACAAGTGTCCTGGACGACCTCCTCCAGGCAAGCCCGGCGGCCTATCACGCCCTCGTCACCGAGCTGGATGTGCTCGACCGGGCCGCGCCGAGGTAGTCGTCGTCGACGAGGTGTGCCAACCAATGGCACGGTGATGGATCGCCGCTGGTGGCGGGCGTCATGCTCGCCACCATGCTGGTGCCCTACAAGGATCCGGACCGTCCCGTCGAGGAGCGCGTGCGCGACCTCATCGGCCGGATGACCCTCGCCGAGAAGACCGGGTTGCTGTGTCACGCGCCGGTCGCCGTGACGCCGGACGGCGGGTTCGTCGAGGAGTCGGCCGGCATCATGCCCACCGCCCCGACCACCGAATCCGTGCGCGACAAACACCTGCGCTGCCTCACCCTCATGGCCCCGGTCGCCGCCGGGCCGCTGGCCCGCTGGCACAACCGCCTGCAGGACCTCGCCGCCCGCAGCCGTCTCGGCATCCCCGTGCTGATCTCCTCCGATCCGCGCCACTCGGCCAACGACAACCCGCTCACCTCGGTCGCCGATGGTGGCTGCTCGCGCTGGCCGGAACCGCTCGGGTTCGGCGCGATCGGTGACGAGGAACTGGTCCGCGACTTCGCCCGTGCCATCCGGGCCGAGTACACCGCGGTCGGCATCCGCATGGCCACCCACCCGATGGCCGACCTCGCCACCGAGCCGCGCTGGGCGCGCACCGTCGGCACGTTCGGCGCCGATCCGGACCTGGTCGGCCGCCTCGCCGGGGCCTACGTCGAGGAGCTGCAGGGCCCGCGGCTCGGCCCCGGATCCGTGGCGAGCATGGTCAAGCACTGGCCGGGCGCGGGCCCGCAGGCCGGCGGCGAGGACGCGCACTTCGCCGCGAGCCCGGACCAGGTCTACCCGGCCGGGCGGTTCGAGCAGCACCTCGACCAGTTCCGCCCGTCCCTGCGCGCCGGGGCCGCCGCCGTCATGCCGTACTACGGGCGCCCGGTCGGCGTGCCCGGTCTCGCCGAGGTCGGGTTCGCCTTCGACCGCGAGGTGGTGGCCGGCCGTCTGCGCCGGGACGAGGGCTACGACGGCGTCGTCTGCACGGACTTCGGGCTGCTCACGGACTCGGTGCTGCCGGGCGGGACGGTGTGGCCGGCGCGCGCGTGGGGCGCGGAGCACCTGGACCGCGCCGAGCGCGCGCTGATGCTGCTCGACGCGGGTGTGGACCAGTTCGGCGGCGAGTGGTGCCCGGAGGTGATCGCGGATCTGGTGATCAGCGGGCGCGTGAGCGAGGCCCGGATCGACGAGTCCGTGCGCCGCGTGCTGACCGTCCTGTTCCGGCTGGGGTTGTTCGAAAACCCCTACGTGAACGAGGAAATCGCCGTGACGACCGTCGGCCGGGAGGACCTCGCCGCGGCCGGTGCGGCGGCGCAGCGGCGCGCGATGACCCTGCTGACCGACTCCGTGCTGCCCCTGCCCTCCGGGTGCCGGCTCTACGTCGAAGGCGTCGACCCCCGGACAGCCGCCGCATACGCGACCATTGTGGACACTCCGGTGGAGGCCGACTACGCCCTGGTCCGGATCGCGGCCCCGTACGAGCCGCGCCGGACGTTGCCCGAGGCGTTCTTCCACCAGGGGCGGCTGGACCTGCCCGAGGACGAGCGCGCGCACCTGCTGGAGCTGGCCGCCACGGTCCCGACGGTGGTCGACGTGTTCCTCGACCGGCCGGCCGTGATCCCCGAACTCGCCGAGCACACCGCCGCGCTGGTGGCCGACTTCGGCGCCACCGACGACGCCGTGCTCGACGTCGTGTTCGGTCACGCCCGCCCGGAGGGCCGGCTGCCGTTCGAGCTGCCCCGGTCGATGGCCGCGGTCGAGGCGCACCCCGAGGACCTGCCGGGCGGCACCGAGGACCCGGTGTTCCCGCTCGGCCACGGGCTCGAGACCACGAACTGGCGGCCCCGCGCCGTGTCCCGGCGGGAGGGCTGACGATGCCGATCCACCCCGCGACGACCTGCGCACCACGGCGAGGCGTTCGTGGCGGCACTGGCGCGTTGCTCGCCTCGCATGTGGACGTTCCGGAAACCGTTCCATTGGTTGACCGCGCGCCTTAACCGGCGCCGGTGCCGCTGTCATCCTTCCCGCAGTTCGCAACGAGGCGAAAGGTGCCGACGATGAGTACGTCCTCCCTGCCCGGAACCACCACGACGACGCCGCGCAGCTGGACCAACCCGGGGCGCAGCTTCCTGTTCTTCCTCGGGTTCGCGGCGATCGGCGCGGTGATGGCCCAGCTGGTGCCCGCGGTCCTGACGCTGTCGCTCAAGGCGACGCTGATCGACCCGGTCGGCGCCACGACCACCGTCTCGATCGTCACCGGCGTCAGCGCCCTGTGCGCGCTCGTGGCGTTCCCGGCGTTCGGGCGGCTGTCCGACCGCACCACCGGGCGGCTCGGGCGGCGGCGGCCCTACCTGCTGCTGGCCGCGGCGCTGTTCGCGCTCGGCGCGCTCGGCATGCTCGCCGGCACCAGCACGCTGACCCTGACCCTCGCCGGGATCGTCACCGCGATCGGCCTGACCTCGGCGACGGTGGCGATCACCGCGGTGATCCCGGACCAGTTCGCGCCGGACCGAAGAGGACCGGCGTCCGCCGTGGTCGGGCTGAGCCTGCCGGTCGGTGTGGTGATCGGGTTGTTCGTGGCGCAGCTGGTGTCGCCGAACCTGCCGGCGATGATCCTGCTGCCCGCGGCCATCGCGGTCGCCGGATGCGTGCTGTTCGCGGTGGTGCTGAAGGATCCGCGGCTGCACAAGGCGGACCGGCCGGCGTTCGGGTGGCGCGACCTGCTCGGCACGTTCTGGCTCAACCCGGTGCGGCACGCGAACTTCTCCTGGGCGTGGCTGAGCCGGTTCCTGCTGTTCCTCGGGGTCGCGGCGGTGCAGGCGTACCAGGCGTTCTACCTGATGGTCGTGCTGCACTTCCCGCCGGCCGAGGTGGCGGGCGCGGTGTTCCTGTCGACCCTGGTGCTGACCGCGGCGGCGCTGATCTTCGCCCCGGTGGCGGCGAAGGCGTCCGACCGGCTCGGCCGGCGCAAGCCGTTCGTGATCGCGTCCGCGGCGATCTTCGCGGCCGGGCTCGTGCTGGCGGCCGTCGCGGACTCGTTCCCGTTCTTCCTGGCCGCGATCGCGGTGGTCGGGCTCGGGCAGGGTGTGTACTTCGCGGTCGACATCGCGCTGGTGACGGAGGTGCTGCCGGACCCGGCGAACCCGGCGAAGGACCTCGGGCTGATGAACATCGCGAACAACCTGCCCGGCTCGGTGGTGCCCGCGGTGGCCCCGGCGGTGCTGTCGATCGGCGCCACCGCGGCGATGCCGCAGAACTTCCCGGCGCTGTTCCTGCTCGGCGCGGCGGCGGCCGCGGTGGGCGCGGTGCTGATCCTGCCCATCCGCGGCGTGCGGTAGGCGGGGTTTCCGCCGGTGACCGCCGGGGAATTCCCGGACATGGGCGCGAAAACGGTCACCGAGCGGGAGCGGAAGTTCGACTTCGACGACGGACGGCCGGTGCCCCGGCTGGCCGGCGTGGGGCCGGTGGCCGACCAGGCCCCGCCGCGGGAATCCCGGCTGGACAACACCTACTACGACACGCGCGACCTCCGCCTGGCGCGGGCGGGCGTGACCCTGCGCAGGCGCACCGGCGGCGAGGACGCGGGCTGGCACCTCAAGCGTCCCGCCGCCGACGGCGCCCGCGAGGAGACCCAGCTGCCCCCGGGCGACCACCTGCCCGCGGAACTCGCCGAAGCCGCGCGCGAGTGGACCGGTGGTGCGGACCTCGTCGAGATCGCCCACCTGCGCGTCGACCGGTTCACCCACGACCTGACCGCCGCCGACGGGCGGCGGCTGGCCGTGCTGACCGACGACCACGTCCACGGCGAGCGGGCCGGCGAGCACGCGCACCTGGACCGCTGGCGTGAACTCGAGGTCGAACTCGACACCGGGGACCCCGGGCTGCTCGACACGCTCACGCGGGCGCTCGTCGCGGACGGGGTGCGGCCCGCGCACTGGCCGTCGAAGCTGCGGCGCCTGCTCGCCGACGACCTCGCCGCGGCCGGTGCGCCGGGCAACGCGGGGGAGACCGTGATGGCCTATGTGCGCACGCAGGTCGAGGCGGTCCGGCGGCACGACGAAGGCGTCCGGCGCGGGGACGGCGACGCGGTGCACCAGCTGCGGGTCGCGCTGCGGCGGTTGCGCAGCGCGCTGCGCGGCTACCGGCGGCTCTTCGTGCGCGAGCGGGTGAAGGCGCTGGCCGACGAGCTGAAGTGGGCCGGGCGGGTGCTGTCCCCGGCGCGGGACGGCGAGGTCCGGCGGGAGACCCTGCTGGGCGAGCTGGCGAAGTTCCCGCGCGAGCCGGAAACCGAGCACGCCCGCCGCACGCTCGAGTCGCGTTTGGACGAAGCCGCGGAACGGGAGCGGCGGGCGCTGCTCGCGGAGCTGACCAGTGAGCGGTACGCGCGGCTGCTGGGCGCGCTCGACGAGTGGGTGGCCGACCCGCCGCTGACGACCTCGGCGGAATCCGGGCGCCGGGAGCTGCGGAAGGCACTGCGCCGCGCGGACCGGCGGCTGGCGGCGGCGATGGCGGCGGTCCGCGACGCCCGCGACCCGGACGCCGCCCTGCACGAGGTGCGCAAGAAGGCCAAGGCGGCGCGGTACGTCGCGGATGCCGCGCGACCGGTACTGGGCAAGCGGGTGCGCCCGTGGCGGCGGGCGGTGAAGTCGCTGCAGCGCGAACTGGGCGAGTACCACGACCTGGTGAGCGCGGGACAACTCCTGCGGGAACAGGTGGGTGATTCGGTGTCCGATGCGTTCGTGTTCGGGCGTCTGTATGAGCGGGGTCGTGCCCGGTGTGCGGCTCTGCGGGCGGATTTCGAGCGGCGGGACCTGCCGGGCGCACCGTGACCGTGCGGTGGTGAGCGTGGGGCAGCTCCTGCGGCAGCGGGTGGGTGATTCGGTGTCCGATGCGTTCGTGTTCGGCCGTCTGTATGAGCGGGGTCGTGCCCGGTGTGCGGCCCTGCGCGCGGATTTCGAGCGGCGAGACCTGCCGGGCGCACCGTGACCACCCGGTGGTGCCTACGATCGGCGCATGGCTGCGGAGCAGAACCCGACGGCGGCCGCGGTCGTGCTGGCCAGCGGGGCCGGGACGCGTGTCGGTGCCGGCGTGAACAAGGTGTACCTGCCGCTGGCGGGCCGGCCGATCGTGGCGTGGTCGCTGGCGGCGTTCGCCCGGACGCCCGGGGTCGGCGTGCTGGTGTTCGTCATCCGGCCGCAGGACCGGGCGCTCGCCGAGGAGGCGTTGTCCGGGCTCGGCGCGCGGGCCGAGATCGTGCACGGCGGCGCGAGCAGGCAGGACTCCGAGCTGAACGCCCTGCGGCACCTGGCCGGGCGCATCGAATCCGGCGCGGTCGACGCGGTCCTGCTGCACGACGGCGCCCGTCCGCTCGTCACGCCCGCCCTGATCACCGAGGTCCTGCGCACGGCACGCGAGCACGGCGGCGCGATGCCCGGTGTGGTGGCGGACGACATCGTGACCGACGAGGGCGCCCGGCCGCCGGGCACGCTGGTCCGCGCGCAGACGCCGCAGGGCTTCCGCGCCGCCCCGCTCGTCGCGGCCTACGAACAGGCCGCGCGCGAGGGCTTCGCGGGCACCGACACGGCCTCGGTGATGGAGCGGTACTCGCGGACGCCGGTGCGGTGGGTGCCGGGCGCGGTGGAGAACATCAAGGTGACGTACCCGCACGACCTGCTGGTGGCGGGCCGGATACTGGCGCGCTGACGGTCCTTCAGAGCCCGGTGCGCTGCCGGTCCGCGCGGAGTGCCGTCGTCAGCGCATGGGCCTCCTTGAGCAGCAGCGCGCCCATCTGCGCCCGCCGCGGCTCGCGGAAACGCGACTCCACCCCGGTCAGCGTCAGCGCCCACGCCGGCTCCCCGGACGAGCCGAACACCGCCGCCGCCATGCCCCAGCTGCCCTCGACCACCAGACCCGGGTTGACGGCGTACCCGCGCTCCCGCGTCTCGGCGATCCGCTCGCGCAGCGGCCCCGGCGCGTGCGCCTCGCCCCACCGCTCCGTCAGGTCGACCCGCGCCAGGTACTCGTCGATCTCCCGGTCGGACAGCAGCGACAGCACGACCAGCCCGGCCGAGACCACCCCGAGCGGGAACCGCGCGCCCTCGTACAGCACGAACGACCGGATCGGGAAGTCACCGTCCTCGCGCAGCAGGCACACCGTCTCGTCGCCGCGGCGGGCGGAGAAGAACGCGCTCTCCCCGGTCGCCGCCGCGAGCCGGTGCACGCTCGCCCGCGCGTGCTGCGTCACGTCGTAACGCGCGGCCGCCGACTCGCCCAGCAGGTACAGCTCCGGGCCGAGGTACCACTGGCCGCTGCGCTGGTCGCGGTCGACGAACCCCTCGTCGGCCAGCGCGGCGAGCAGCCGGTGGACCGTCGGGCGCGCCAGCCCGGTCAGGCGGGACACGTCCGACGTCGACGCGCCGGGCTCGCCCGCGGCGGACAGCGCGCGCAGCACGATCGCGGCGCGGCCGATCACATGGGCAGGTGGCATGTCCCCATGGTATGTCCACTCAGTGAACGCCCGCGCCCGGGATGTTCATCTGACGAGAGATCCAGTGCGCCTGCTTGACCGGGTTTTCCCAGGTCGTCTTGACTGCGGACAGGTGCTCATTCCACGGACGCTCGAAGGAGAGTTCACGTGTCCAAGGTGTTCGGCGCGGCCGCCGACGCGATGGCCGGCGCGCTGCGGGACGGCATGACGATCGCGGTCGGCGGCTTCGGCCTGTCCGGGATCCCCTACGACCTGATCGAGGTCGTCCGCGACTCCGGCGTCCGCGACCTGACGATCGTGTCGAACAACATGGGCGTGGACGGCAAGGGGCTCGGGCTGCTGCTGGAGAACAAGCAGGTCCGCAAGGTGATCGCGTCCTACGTCGGGGAGAACAAGCTGTTCGCGCAGCAGTACCTGGACGGCACGGTCGAGGTCGAGTTCGCGCCGCAGGGCACGCTGGCCGAGCGGATGCGTGCCGGTGGCGCCGGCATCCCGGCGTTCTACACGAAGACCGGGGTCGGCACGCCCGTCGCCGAGGGCAAGCCGCACGCCGAGTTCGACGGCGAGACCTACGTGCAGGAGCGCGGCATCGTCGCCGACCTGGCGCTGGTGCACGCCCACACCGCCGACCGGGAGGGCAACCTCGTGTACCGGATGGCGGCCCGCAACTTCAACCCGGTCGTCGCCACGTGCGGCCGGGTGACGGTGGTGGAGACCGAGGTCCTGCTCGACGGCTACGTCGACCCGGACCTGGTGATCACCCCCGGTGTGTTCGTCGACCGCCTGGTGGTCGCCACGCCGCGGGAGAAGGAGATCGAGAAGCGCACGGTGCGCCCGCGGGCGCTCGCCGGAACGGAGGCGTGACCATGGGCTGGAGCCGCGACGAGATGGCCGCGCTGGCGGCGGCGGAACTGCGCGACGGGGACTACGTCAACCTCGGCATCGGCATCCCCACGCTGGTGGCCAACCACATCCCGGACGGCGTGCGGGTGACCCTGCAGAGCGAGAACGGGATCCTCGGTCTGGGCCCGTTCCCGTTCGAGGGCGAGGAGGACGCCGACCTGATCAACGCAGGCAAGCAGACGGTGACCGTCCAGCCCGGCGCGAGTTTCTTCGACTCGGCGACGTCGTTCGCCATGATCCGCGGCGGGCACATCGACCTGGCGATCCTCGGCGCCCTGCAGGTGGCCGCCAACGGCGACCTGGCGAACTGGACCGTGCCCGGCGCGCTGGTGAAGGGCATGGGCGGCGCGATGGACCTGGTCGCGGGCACCAAGCGGATCATCGTGATCACCGACCACGTGGCGAAGGACGGCAGCCCCAAGATCGTCGAGACGTGCACGCTGCCGCTGACCGGCGCGGGGGTGGTGGACCGCATCATCACGGACCTGGCGGTGCTGGACGTGACCCCGGAGGGCCTCCGCCTGGTGCGGCTCGCGCCGGGCGTGACGGAGGAGGAGCTGCGGGAGAAGACGGGCGCGAAGGTGCTGGAGCCGGTGGCGGGTTAGGGCTTCCGCGCGGGCCGGCTGTGCTGCGCTGCCGCAACCAGCGCTGCACGGCGGGCGGGCCGTGGCGGCGCGTGGCGGCGCTGCGGGCGCGAATCGGCCACGCCGTCGAGGCGGCTGTGCGTGCCGTGCTGCCATCGGGGGCTGTGCGTGCCGTGCCGTCGGCGCGAGCTGTGGTGCCGTGCCGCCACCGGGAGCTGCGCGCGCCGCGCCACCACCGCGAGCCATGTGGGCTGCACAGGCCCTCGGCTCGGGCCACCGCGCCCCAACCCGCGCGTGCTGTGCCTGCCACCGTGCCCTGCGCGCCACCGCGTGCCACGGTCGGGGCCCCGCGGGTCACCACCGGTCTCCCCCCCCGCTCGCCGGGATCAGGGGTTCGCCAGATCAGCGGGTTCCCGTCCGCGTTCCGTGGTACCTCATGGTGATCTTGCGATCGCCGTCACCGTGCCGGCGCACCTCGCGGAAACCCAGCCTCCGGTACAGCGCGCGGGCCCGCGTGTTGACGGCCAGCACGTCCAGCTCCACCGCGACCTCGTGCCGGTCCGCGTCGGCGATCAGGTCCGTGATCAGCAGGCTCCCGATGCCGCGGCCCTGGAACTCCGGCAGCAGTTCGATCCGCCCCAGGTACAGCGAGCCGGGGCGGTGCTCCACGCTGAGCATCCCCGCGTCAGCACCGTCCACGGTGACGATCCGCCACCGGCCCGGAGCGAAACCGCGGTCGTGGTACGCGCGCTGCTCCCGCTCGTCCCAGCCCCACACGGCCGCGACGTAGGCGCCCATCGCGGCTTCGTGCAGCCGGAAGCAGAACTCGCGGTCGCCCTCCGTCGCCGGGCGCAGGGCGACTCGCACGTGACCCTCCTAGAACGGCTCGCCGGTACGCACGTCCACCGCCGACCCGCGGTCGTTCGTCTCCGACGGCAGTTCCACCGGGCTCGGTGACGGCTCGCTGATCAGCTCCACAATGTAGTGCGTCACCGCGTGGTCCTCCAGGTTGCGGATCCGGTGCGGCGTCAGGGGCCCGCCACTGCCGACGGTCTTGAACGCCACGTACCCGGCCTCCGCCGTCTGCCGCACCGGCCACTCCTCCTCGCCGAGGCGCTGCGCCTCCGCGCGGCCCGGGTCCGGCCAGATGATCAGGTGGTCGTGGTGGTGCTGGTGCCAGTCGTACATCCCGCGCGGCGGCAGGGTCATCGACCACACCCGCACGCGGTCGTTCTCGAACACCAGCGTGTCGCCGGGATTCGGGGTGTAGCTCATGGGACTTCCTTTCAGGCCAGGGCCGGTTGCTCGGTGACGGTCCGGGTCCGCGCCGCGAACCAGCCGTAGACCGCGGCGACGACGAGGGACAGCGGCAGCGCGCTGATGACGGGCGAATCACTACCGGTGATCTCCGGGTAGTGCGCGACGATGACCACCCCGCAGCTCACCAGTGCCACGCACGCGATCGACGGCGCCACCCGCACCGTCCACACCGGACCGGTGATCCGCCCGCGCGCGGCAGCGGTGACGATGCTCGCCGAGCACGCGGCCATCAGGTAGATGATCGCCAGCGCGGTGATCCCGGAGACCGCGGGGAAGAAGGTCACGATCGGATCGGCGCCCGCCACCGCGAACGGCACGACCACCAGCACGCACACCACCAGCTGCACGGTCCCCGCCGGCACCGGTGTCCGCCACCGCGGGTGCACCCGGCTCAGCCCGCGCGGCAGGAAACCGTCGCGCGCCAGGGAGAACATGTACCGCGACGCGATCGCGTGGAAGGACAGCGCCGCCGCGAAGAAGCTGAACGTGATCATCAGGCTCAGCACCGGCCCGGCCCACGAGCCGAGGTAGGCGGTGATCGCGGCGACCAGCAGTGCACCGGGATCGGCCTGCGCCACCGCGACCGCGTCCGGGAACGCCGCCGCGATCGCCCACATGACGAAGACGAACGTCACGGCCAGCACGATCAGCGCGGAATACGTGGCCCGGCCGACGTTCCGCCGCGCCGACCGGGCCTCCTCGCCGTAGATCGCGGCCGCCTCGTACCCGGCGAAGGACAGGATGCAGAACACCACGGCGAGGCCGAAGTTGCCGCCGAACACGGCGCCCGGCGCGAACACGCCGGCCGAGAACCCGCCGGGCCGCCGCGCCACCACGGCGATCGCGAACGCCAGCAGCATCGCGAACTCGGTGACGGCGACGAAGACGTTCACCTTCCCCGCGATCGTCACGCCGAAGTAGCCGACCACCCAGGTGGCACCGGTGGCCACCAGCGCGATCACCCACCACGGCACGTCCACGCCGAGGTAGGCCGACAGCCCGAGGTGCCCGAAGTACCCGACGGCCACCGACATCCCGGCCGCCGCGAGGTTGTAGGCCAGCGTCGCCACGAGTGCCGACGCCCCGCCCATCCGCCGCCCCAGGCCGAACCCGATGTAGGCGAAGTAGGCGCCGGCGTTGACCACCTGGCGGCTCAGGGCCACGTAACCGGCGGAGAACACCAGCAGGATCACCAGCACCAGGACGAGCACGCCGACCGTGCCGACGCCGGCGCCGAACGCGAGGCTCAGCGAGAGGTTAGAGGCGACCGCGGTGAGCGGCGCGGTCACCGCGATCACCATGAGGATCATGTCGAAGATGCCCACCGCGTTCGGTCGCAACTGGTGGTTTCCGTCTGGGTTCATGAGCACTCCTGGACATCCGGGGTGAATGGCGGTCCCCCCACCACGCCACGGAACAGCGCTCGCGAATGGTCGATACGGTATCGTCGCGTCCAAGCAGCGTACGCCGGATGTTCCCCGGCTGTCCAGACTCTTGTTGGCCCGCTCCGGGCGAGTTACTTTGGACGGGACGACACCGTATCGTCCATTCATCGAAAACTCCCGGGAGGACGATGTTCATGTCCGTGACCACGCAAAACCGTGAAATCCCCGCCTGGCCGTCGGCCCCCGCGAGCTACGACGAGATCGTCGCCCGCGCCAAGGCGCTGCGGCCGCGCATCGCCGAGCTGGGCGTGGCGGTGGACGCGCTCGGCGTCGATCCCACCGAGGCGATGCGCTTGCTCGGCGAGGCCGGTCTGCAGCGCGCGAACGTCCCCGTCGAGTTCGGCGGCCTGTGGACGGGCGGCACCTTCGCCGGCTGGGACCGGGTGGTCGAGGCGGCGCTGGAGGTGACCGCCGGCGACGGCTCGACCGGCCAGTGCTGGGCGACCACCGCCCTGCAGGCCCGCGAGGTGATGTCCGCGCCGCTGCCCGCCTCCACCAAGCAGGCGATCGCCGACGAGCTGATCTTCCAGGGGCGGCGCATCGTCGCCTCCAACGCCGAAACCGGCGGCACCGGCCCGGTCACCGGACGCCGGGTCGACGGCGGCGTGGTCGTCAACGGCGTGAAGACGTTCAACACCAACAGCGGCGGCGGCGGACGCGACCTGGCCAACGTCAGCTTCCGCATCACCGAGCCGGACGGCGCGACCTCCCGGCACCACGCGCTGATCCGGCTCGACGCGCCCGGCGTGGAGGCGCACGGCGACTGGGACAACATGGGCCAGCGCGGCACGATCAGCCAGACCATCACCTACGCCGAGGTGTTCGTGCCCGACGGCTGGCACTACGCGGCGCCGGAGTCGGAGGTCGTGTTCGTGGACCTCGTCCTGCCGGGACACGCGTTGCTGCTGCAGGGAATCGGGGAAGGTGCGTATGCGGCGATGCTGGAGTACCTGCGCGGGCTGAACCGGGCGAGCATGCCGATGTTCCCCTCCGCGATGGCGGATCCGTTGATGCACCGGCAGATCGGCGAGATGGCCGCGAAACTCGCCGCGGGCCGCGCCTATCTGCTGGACACCTGCCGGAAGCTGGCGAACGCCGGCGCGACGACCGACCTGCGCGCGCTGATGACCGAGTTCTTCAAGGTCAAGGTCGCCTGCACCACCGCGGCGCTGGACGTGACCGCCCGCGTGCACGACCTCACCGGCGCGCGCAGCACCGCCAACAAGTACCGGCTGGACCGGTTCTGGCGCAACGCGCGCACGTTCGCCAGCCACGACAGCATCGACGCCAAGAACGCGTTCGTCGGCGCCGCCGAGCTGACCGGTGAGATCCCGGACGCCGGCCGCTACCTGCCGGGGGTGCGGAAGGCATGACGCTCCCACATCCGTCCGAGGTCCCGTTCACGCGACCGGCCTCGCACCACCTCGCTGACCCTCGCTTGCGGACGGTCCGGCCGGTCCGGGTGCTCGACGGGGCCGAGTCGTACCTCGGCGTCAGGTACGCGATCCCGGTCGGCTGGCGCCCGCTGACGCTGGACCTGCACGTCCCGCTCGAAACGGCCGGTCCGGTGCCGGTCGTGGTCTACGCGCACGGCGGCAGTTTCCTCGGCGGAGTCAAGGAAATGGGCCCGTGGGCGGCCCTGCTGCGGCACGGGATCGCGGTGGCTTCGCTGGACTACCGGCTCGCCGGCGAGGCGCGCTACCCGGAGCCCGTCGAGGACGTGCTCGCCGCGATCCGGTGGGTGCGCGTGCACGCCCACCGGTACCGGCTGGACCCCACGCGCATCGCCGGGTGGGGCAGCTCCGCCGGTGGTTACCTGATGGCGCTGGCCGCGCTCACCGGCCGGATCGGACGGCCGGTCGGCGACCACCCCGCGGTGTCCGCGCGGCTGTCCGCGGTGGTGCTGCACTACCCGGTCACGGACTTCTCGACGATCGTCGAGGACGCCTTCGAGCCCACACGGGCCGGTCTGCGGACCATGGTGGATGTCGGGTCGCAGTTCTTCGGGTTTCCCCTGGCGTCGCGGCCGGACGTGGTGGCCGGGGCGGCGGTGTCGCGCGCGGTGGCGGCGGCGTCGCGGGTGCCGCCGTTCCGGATCAGCCACGGCGACGCCGACCACCGGTGCGGGCTGGGGCAGAGCAGACGGCTGCACGAAGCCGTGCTCGCCGCGGGCGGGCAGTCCACTTTGGAGGTGGTGCCCGGGGCCGATCACGCGACCGCGGTGTTCAGCAGCCCCGAGGTGGTCCACCCGGCGATCGAGTTCCTCCGCGACGCCTGGTCGTCCGAGCGGGAAGGAGCGCGGACGTGATCGACGGGACGACGCTGCGCGCGGCGTTCGGCCAGTTCCCGAGCGGTGTGGCCGCGGTGTGCGCGTTGGTCGGCGGCGAGCCGGTGGGCATGGCCGCGAGCACGTTCACCGCCGTGTCGCTGGAGCCGCCGCTGGTGTCGGTGTGCGTGCGGAAGGCTTCGCGGACCTGGCGGCAGTTGCGCCGGGCGCCGTCCCTGGGAGTCAGTGTGCTGTCGGCCGGGCAGGGCGCGATCTGCCGCAGCCTCGCGATGCCGGAGGGCGACCGGTTCGCCGGTGTGCCGTGGGTGGCTCGCGGCAGCGCGGTGCTGGTCGAGGACAGTGCGCTGCAGATCGAATGCCGGCTGACGGGCGAGGTCGATGCCGGGGACCACGTCATCGCGCTGCTCGGCATCACGGCGCTGACCGATTTCCCCGGCGCGGAGCCGGTGGTGTTCCACCGCAGCACGTTCCGGGTGCTGCGGTGACTACTTCTGCGCCGGGCGCGCGCCGAGGAACGCCAGCGTCGAGTCGACCAGCGTCGCCAGGAACTCGGGTGTGATCTCGGTGCGGCGGACGGTGTAGCGCCAGTAGATCGGGGCGGCGAACATGTCGAGCGCCAGCTCGCGGTCCACGTCCGGCGGCAGCTCGCCGCGGGCGATCGCGCGGTCCAGCACCGGTTCCGCCTTGGCGCGGCGCGGGTTCTCCAGGTGCTCGGACAGCGCCTTGGCCAGCGCCGGGTTGCGCTTGGCCTCGGCGGTGAGGTCGGGCAGGATCCGGCCCAGGCGTTCGTCGCTGAGCCACTTGACGACCATCTCGAACGCGCGCTCGACGTCGCCGCGCAGCGAGCCGCTGTCCGGGATGTCGACCAGCGGAACGCTCAGCTGGGACACCGCGTCGGCCACCATGTCCTGCTTCGAGGACCACCGGCGGTACAGGGAGCTCTTCCCGGCCTCCGCCCGCTTGGCGACACCGTCCATCGAGGTGCGCGCGTAGCCCTTCTCGGCCAGCTCGTCGATCACGACCTCGACGATGGCGTCGGTGAGTTCGACACGCAGCACGGCGGCGCCGCTCGGCGCGCGACGGGTCCGGGGCGTCATGAGCGGACAGTACCAGGACTGGACGGAACGGCCCCGTCCCGCGCATGGCGGGGTGGGGATCGCTCTCTTCGAGGGCATCGGCGAGATCGGGCCGGGCTGGGAGTACTACCTGGACCTGCTGGTGGCCGCCCGCACCGGCGCGCCACGCCCGGAGTTCACCGACTATTACCCGGCGATGAAGCCCTACGAGTCCCTGCGCGGCTGAGGCGAGCGTCAGTCCCGCTTCTGGAACGCCGCCCGGTAGGCGTTCGGGCTCGTGCCGACCACCCGCCGGAACCGTTCCCGGAACGCGGTCGGTGAGCCGAACCCCACCTGGCCCGCGATGCGGTCCACCGGGTGCCGCGTCGTCTCCAGCAGGTACTGCGCCTGCCGGATCCGTTCGCGGTGCAGCCACTGCAGCGGCGTCGTCCCGGTCTGTTCGCGGAAGTGGCGGTTCAGCGACCGCGTGCTCATGCCGGCCCGGGCCGCCACATCGGCCAGCGTCAGGTCCCGGTCCAGGTGGTCGGTCATCCACCGCAGCACCGGCTCCAGCAGCGAACCCCGCGGCGCGGGCGGCTGGTCGTGCACGATGAACTGCGCCTGGCCGCCCTCCCGCTCCAGCGGCATCACCGACAGCCGCGCGGCGTCGGCGGCCACCGCGGAGCCGTGGTCGCGCCGGATGAGGTGCAGGCACAGGTCCAGCCCCGCCGCCGCGCCGGCCGAGGTGAGGAACTGGCCGTTGTCCACGTACAGCACGTCCGGGTCGACCTCGACCTCCGGGTGCCGCCGCGCGAGCAGGTCCGCGGCGACCCAGTGCGTGGTCGCGCGCAGCCCGTCGAGCAGCCCGGTCGCGGCCAGGACGAACGCGCCGGCGCAGATCGACGCGATGCGCGTCCCGTCCGCGGCCGCCTTGCGCAGTGCGTCCAGCACGTCCTCCGGCACCGGCACCGCCGGGTTCGCGCAGCCGGGCAGGATGATGGTGTCGGCGTCGGCGAGCGCGTCGAGGCCCCACTGGGCCTGCAGCGTGAACGTGCCCGCGTCGATCGTCGGGCCCGGGGCGCAGACCCGCACCCGGTAGGCCGGGCGGCCGTCCGGCAACCGGGTGCGGGTGAACGCCTCGATCGGGGTGGCCAGGTCGAACGGGACCACGCCGTCCAGCGCCAGCACGGCGACGGTGTGCATGGCGACACCGTAGGCCCTCGCCACCCGGCTCCGCCAGGACCGCCCTGGTCGGCCCGCTGGCGAGAATCCGGTGGAAGTTGGCCATCGCGCCAGTTCCGGAGATCGGCGGCGGCCGTTACCGTCGCTGCCCGTGACGAAGGTTCTGCTCTCCCTCCACGTGCTCGCGGCGCTCGTCGCGATCGGCCCGGTCACGGTCGCGGCCAGCATGTTCCCCGCCGCGACCCGCCGCGCCGTCGCCGGCACCGACCACGACCTCGCGGTCCTGCGCACCCTGCACCGCATCTGCCGGGTCTACGCCGC
This sequence comes from Amycolatopsis thermalba, assembly GCF_023376025.1. Lineage (NCBI taxonomy): Bacteria > Bacillati > Actinomycetota > Actinomycetes > Pseudonocardiales > Pseudonocardiaceae > Amycolatopsis > Amycolatopsis thermalba. The sequence goes on along the minus strand of NZ_CP091196.1, from coordinate 6,044,937 downwards.
CGTCGGCATCGCGATCCCGGTCTTCGGCTTCGCGACGGCCGGCAGCCTGGGCGTGACGGGCGACGCGTGGGTGGTCGTGTCCATCGTGCTCACCGCGATCGCGGCGGCCGTGCTGGTGCTGGTGGTGCTGCCGCGCCAGCAGGGCATCCTCGACGGCGTAGCCGAGCAGGCGGAACTCCCACCGCGGGCCCCGGCCCGGCTGGCGATGTACACCGGGATCTTCAACATCCTGTGGGCCACGGTCACGGTGCTGATGATCGTGCGGCCCGGGTCCACCACCAGTGCCTAGTGCTCCAGGTACCGCCGGGCCGCGTCGCGTGCCTCGTCCAGTGAGGCGGTGATCGTCAGGATGCCGTTCAGGCCGGTCATCTCCAGCGGCCGCGTGACGACCGGCGTCGGGCAGATCAGCGCCAGCGCCTGCTCGGCGGAGTGGCATTCGGCGGCCGTCTCGACCAGGACGGCCAGGCCGAGGGAGTCCAGGTGCTCGACCTCGGACAGGTCGAGGATGACCGTGGTGAGCGGCACCGGACCGACGCTGTCGCGGGCGTCCTTCACTGCTTCGCGGACGCGGGGCGCGGTGGTGAGGTCGACCTCGCCGACGATGGTGACGATCACTTCGCTCCCCTCGCGCGTCCAGCGGGTGGCGAAGGCCTGCGGCACGGATCCTCCATCGACGGTCTGCTCGAGCCCGCACACTCTATCCGCAGCCGCCGGTGGCCCGGAGCCGGACCACCGGCGACCACTCAGGCCGGTTCCGTCACGTGCACCGCGTCCAGCGCCGGTCCGTCCGGCGCGACCGGGGCGGCGACCGGAACGTCCGCCCACAGCATCGTGCCGCCGCGGCGCGGGGTCATGCCCCACCGAGCGGCGATGCCGTCGAGGACGTCCGCCGACGTGCCGAGGTCACCGCGAGCGGGTGGCTCGGCGGCGATCGTCACGTCGACCCGGATGGTGTCCGCGCCCGCCCAGCCCAGCCGCACCGTGAACGGCTGGCGCGTGGACAGCCAGGCGATGCTGGCGATCTCGTCGGTCGCCAGCAGCGCGTCGACGACGTGGTGTTCGCCGACGCCGGCGAGCATGAACCGCACTCGCCGCCGCAGCGCCGCCAGTTCCGACGGCCCGTCCACGACACTGGTGAACCGATCCGGCCGATGCACCATGTGGTCCACGGTGCATCACCTCCTCCGCTGACTCGTCAACCGGAGGATCTTCGGTTTACCCAGGCGTGATCTCCGGTAAACCGGTCCACTCAGGACCGCGCGGTCAGTCCACTTCGTCCGGCAGGCCGAACGCCGCGAAGTGCTCCCGCGCCACGAACGAGGTGACCTCCGCGATCCGGCCGTCCCGCGGGGTCAGCACGTTGATCGACCAGCTCTCGAACGCAGCCTCCCGGCTCAGGTACGAGGCCACCGCGGGCAGGCCGTTCGCGGAGACGATCCGGTGCCGCCAGGAGCCGCAGGACGCGAGGGGATACCGGCGCGCGAAGGACATCACCGCGTCGATCCCGTGGTACCAGTGCGGCATCGGCGGCATCGACCACGTCACGTCTTCGGTCAGCAGCGCCACCAGCGCGTCCGCGTCGCCCCGCTCCAGCGCGCCGGCGTAGTCCGACGCCAGCGCCCGCACCCGGGCGTCGTCCGGCACCGGTTCCCGCGCCGGCATGATCCGCCGCGCCCGTTGCAGCGCCGAGTTCACCGAGGCGGCGGAGGTGTTCATCATCGACGCGATCTCGGCCGCCGAGAACCCCAGTACCTCGAACAACACCAGTGCCGCCCGCTGGTTGCCCGGCAGGTGCTGCAACGCGGCCACGAACGCCAGCTCGACCGCCTCCCGCTGTTCGGCGCGCGTGTCCGGACCCGTGGGGTACGGGCCGAGCCACGCGACGTCCGTGCGCGGCGCGTCCCCGGTGACCACGTGATCGCTGGACGGCCCGAGATCCATCGGCAGCGCCCGCCTGCCCCGCCGCTCCACCGCGTCCAGGCAGGTGCGCGTCGCCACGGTGTAGAGCCAGGACCGCAGCGAAGCGCGCCCCTCGAAGCCCGGCAGCCCCCGCCACGCCCGCAGCAACGCCTCCTGCAACGCGTCGTCGGCGTCGTGCACCGACCCCAGCATCCGGTAGCAGTGCGCGTGCAGCTCCCGCCGCAGCGGCTCGACCAGCCGGGTGAACGCCGAGTCGTCCCCGGTGCGCGCCAGCTCCAGGTCCACGGCCAGTTCCGTCACGAGCGATGATTCTGCCCCACGCCGGCGGTCACCACCTTCGAAACCGCTTCCCCAGGAGGATTCTGATGTCCCGGACACTTCCCGTTCCCGGCGCGCGTCTCCACCACGAGATCCGCGGGCAGGGCCCGCTCGTCGTGCTCGTCGGCGCCCCGATGGACGCGCGCCCGTTCGCCCCGCTCGCCGACCTGCTCGCCGGTGACCACACGGTGCTCACCACCGATCCGCGCGGCGTCAACCGCAGCCCGGTGGACGACCCCGAGCAGGACTCCACGCCGGAGATCCGCGCCGACGACCTGGCCCGGCTCATCGAGCACGCCGGCGCCGGTCCCGCGGTCGTGTTCGGCTCCAGCGGCGGCGCCGTCAGCGCCCTCGCGCTCGCCCAGGCGCGCCCGGACCTGGTCACGACCGTGATCGCGCACGAGCCGCCGCTGAGCGACCTGCTCCCGGACGCCGACCGGATCCGCGCCCAGGGCGGGGAGGTCATCGCGACGCACTTCGCCGGTGATCCGGTGGGCGCCATGCGGAAGTTCCTGGAGATGGCGGACATCCACCTCCCGGAGCCGGTGTTCCAGGAGTTCTTCGCGCAGGAGCCGAGCCCGCGGGACCTGGCCGACGCGAACTACCAGTACGCGCGCATGTACCGCCCGACCACCCGCTGGATCCCGGACTTCGAGGTCCTGCGCACCCGCCCGGTGGTGATCGGCATCGGGGAGGAATCCGCCGGTCAGCTGTGCGAACGCACGTCGGAGGCGCTGGCGGCGGAGCTGGGTGTGGAACCGGCCCGGTTCCCCGGCGACCACACCGGTTTCGCCGCCGACCCGGCCGCGTTCGCCACGCGGCTGCGGGACTTCCTCTGACTCTGGTTGCTCGCCCGCGCCGGGCTGGTGCGTGGGGGACGGCGGAGGCCGGGCCGGGCAGCGCGCCCGGCGGTCTGCGCCGGGGGCTGCTCGCCTGCGGAAGGGCCCTGGCTGGGCTGTGCCAGGTGGGGTGTGCCGGGGGATTGGCTGGCCTGTGCCAGGCTGGTGCGCCGCGGATCTGCCGCCAGGGGACGTGCCCACCTGCCTGCCCAGCGTCCCCTGGCTGGCCTGTGCCAGGCTGGTGCGCCGCGGGCCTGCCGGAAGCGGACGCGCCCCCGCCTGCTCAAGGTCCCGCTGGCCGTGCCGGCTCGGTGCGCCCCGGCCCGCCGGAAGCGGTCCCAGCCGAAGGTCTCAGGACGGTAAAGGTCTGCACCCGCCCCTGGTCTTCCGGCAGTGTGGCATCTACGTTGCCAGGGAACTAATCAAACCTTTGATCTTCTTTCCAATGGCGGGAAGGGATGGCCCATGACGCACACGCCCGAGGCTTCGGCCCGGACGAGCCGGTCGCACGACGGCGGGCAGCTGCGCCGCGTCGTCGGCGCGAGCCTCGTCGGCACGACGATCGAGTGGTACGACTTCTTCATCTACGCCTCGGCCGCGAGTCTGGTGTTCGGCAAGCAGTTCTTCCCCTCGCTGGACGGCACCGCGGCGCTGCTGGCCTCGTTCGCCACGCTGGGCGTGAGCTTCGTGGCGCGGCCGATCGGCGGGATCGTCGCCGGCCACCTCGGTGACCGCGTCGGCCGCAAGGCGGTTCTCGTCGCGACCCTGCTGCTGATGGGGATCTCCACGATCGGCGTCGGCCTGCTGCCCGCCTACGACTCGATCGGCGTCGCCGCGCCGATCCTGCTCGTCGTGCTGCGGCTGCTGCAGGGCCTGTCCGCCGGCGGCGAGTGGGGCGGCGCGGCGCTGATGTCGGTCGAGCACGCTCCGCCCGGCCGTCGCGGCTACTTCGGCTCGTTCCCGCAGATCGGCGTGCCGATCGGCTTGCTGCTGGCCAACCTGGTGTTCTTCAGCGTCTCCGCGGTGACCACCGACGACCAGTTCGCCCGCTGGGGCTGGCGCATCCCGTTCCTGCTCAGCGTCGTGCTCATCGCTGTCGGTTTCTTCGTGCGGGCCCGCGTGTCGGAGAGCCCGGTGTTCAGCGAGCTGCGCGCCCGCCGCGCCCGTCGGTCCGCGCCGCTGGCCGAGCTGCTGCGCACCAACCGCCGCGAACTCGTCATCGCCATCGGGTTGTTCATCGCCAACAACATGGTCGGCTACATCCTGATCGCGTTCATCAACTCCTACGGCACCCGCACGCTGAAGCTGTCCAGCACCACGATGCTGTCCATCGGCATGGTCGGCGCCGTCTCCTGGGGCGTGTTCACGATGCTGGCCGGGCACTGGTCGGACCGGTGGGGCCGGCGCCGCACCTACCTCGTCGGCACGCTGGCGATGGGGGCCTGGACGTTCCCGTTCTTCCTGCTGTTCGACACCCGCTCGGTGCCGCTCATGCTGGCCGCGGTGATCGTGCTCGGCTTCGGGCTCGGCCTGACCTACGGCCCGCAGGCGGCGGCCTACAGCGAGCTGTTCCCGGCCGGCATCCGCTACAGCGGCGTCTCGTTCGCCTACGCCTTCGGCGCGATCCTCGGCGGCGGGTTCGCGCCGCTGGTGTCGACCTGGCTGGTCGGGGAGACCGGCACGTCGCTCGCGGTGTCCGGGTACATGCTGCTGGCCTGCCTGGTGACGCTGGCCGCGGTGCTCGCCCTGCGCGAGCGGCCGGCCGCCGAGCGGGAGGCGTTCGTGACCGGCGCGGAGTAGTCAACCGCGTTGCTCGGGCGGGAACTCGGTGTCCACGCGCTCCTGCTCGTGGTACGCGCGTTCCTCCGCGTAGGACTCGTAGGCGCGGTGGTCGGCGTCGGTCTCCGGGGCGCCGACCAGCGCGCGCGGGTGCAGCCGGTCCTTGAGGACGACGTTGAGCTGCGCCCCGAGCAGCGTGATGATGCTCTGCAGGTAGAACCACCACAGCAGCGTGATGACCGTGGCGAACGTGCCGTAGGTGCTCTGCGCGTTCTGCAGGTAGCGGCTGATGATCAGCGACGAAAGCGTTTGCAGGACCCAGAACAGGACACCGGACAGCACCGCGCCGGGCAGCACGTCACGCGTGGAGACCTCGCGGTCGGTGAGGATCCGGAACGCGGCGACGAACAACCCGATGTCCAGGACGATCGCGACGGCGTAACCGAGGATCCGGCCCAGCCACCCCAGGTTCAGCAGGTCCGTGCCGCTGGAGACGAACCCGCTGATCAGCGTGCTGACGACGAGCCCGAGCCCGATCGTCACCAGCACGAGCACGCTGCGGCCGATCTGCTCGGGCAGGCTCGGCCGCGCGTGGAAGGGCAGCTCCCACACCGAGTTGAACGCGGTCTGCGTCGCGCGCACGACCGCGAGCCCGCTCCACAGCGCGGTGACCAGCCCGAGGACCAGCGCCCACACCGAGCCGCCGAAGCCCTGCATCGTCGCGGGGTCCAGCAGCGGGAACATCTGCCCCACGTGCCCGAGCACGTCGGTCTTCAGGTTGTCCGGCACGAAGAACCCGAGCAGGGTGATCAGGACGAGGAACAGCGGGAAGATCGAGAAGAACGCCCAGAAGGCGATCATGCTCGCCAGGTTCGTGGACTGGTCCTCGAGGAACTTCCGGACCACGGCGACCGGCACCGACAGCGACTTGTGTTCCCGCTGCACCGCGTCCACGCGGTCGAGGCCGGCCTTCGCCCGGCCGGCAACGCTTTCCCTGTTGTGCTCGCTCACGGTTGCACTCCCACCGTCGGCGTCTGCGCGTGGCGGTGAGCTACCCCGTGGAGCGGCGGGTCAACCGGCCTTCGGGATGCGGGCCTGGCCGAGTGTGTCGCGGAGCACCGCGCGGTGGGTCGGCTTCGCCTCCTCGTAGCGGCGCCGCCCGGCGTCGGTGAGCATGACGAAGACGCCGCGCCGGTCCTGCTCGCACATCGCGCGGTCCACCAGGCCCTCCTTCTCCAGGCGGGCGACCAGGCGCGAGGTGGCGCTCTGGCTCAGGTGCACCGCGTCGAGGAGGTCGGCGGAGCGGCACTTGGTGTCGCAGGTCGCGAGCCGCTCGAGGGCCTCGAACTCGCTCACCCCGATGCCGTGCCGGTCCTGCAGGCGGCATTCCAGCTCGCCGAAGACGGTCGCGTGCAGGGCCATCAGCTCGTGCCACTGCTGCACGAGCCGTCCGTCGGCGACGTCACCCATGGCGGCACCATAGCATGCGCGGGAATTTGATGCAAATGCATTAAACCCTCTTGCATTAGATGCGCGTGCATGTAATCTGACTGCCATGACTTCTCCTGCGCACCTGTCCACCACGTCGACACGGTGGGACGCGCGGCTGTGGGCCGTGCTGCTGACCGTGTCCACCGTCGTGGGCCTGGACGCCCTCGACGTTTCGATGGTCGGCGTCGCGCTGCCGTCCATCCAGGCCGAGCTCGGCCTGTCCACCAGCGCGCTGCAGTGGGTCGTGAGCGGGTACGTGCTCGGCTACGGCGGGTTGCTCCTGCTCGGCGGCCGCACGGCGGACCTGCTCGGCCGGCGGCGGGTGTTCCTCGTCGCGGTGGCCGTGTTCGCGGTCGCGTCGCTGCTCGGCGGTCTCGTCGACAACGGCGCCCTGCTGATCGCGAGCCGGTTCATCAAGGGCCTGGCGGCGGCGTTCACCGCGCCGGCCGCGTTGTCGATCATCACCACCACGTTCCAGGAGGGCCCGGCCCGCAACCGCGCGATCAGCATCTTCGCGGTGTTCGGCGCCAGCGGGTACTCCGCCGGCCTGGTGTTCTCCGGGCTGCTGACCGAGGTCGGCTGGCGGTGGACGTTCCTGCTGCCGGTGCCGATCGCGCTGATCGCGCTGGTGTCGGCGATCAAGGTCGTCCCGTCGTACGAGCGGGACCACTCGGCGGGCGGCTACGACCTGCCCGGCGCGATCACCGGCGCGGCCGGTTCGCTGCTGCTGGTGTTCGGTGTCGTCGAGGCGCCGGAGGTCGGCTGGGCCGCGCCGCGGACGCTGATCACGTTCGCCGTCGCGGTGGCGCTGCTGACCGCGTTCGTGGTGATCGAAAAGCGCAGCAGCCACCCGTTGCTGCGGCTGGGCATCTTGCGCTCCGGGCCGCTGGCGCGGGCCAACCTGGGGGCGGCGCTGTTCTTCGGGGCCTACATCGGGTTCCAGTTCGTGGTGATGCTGTACCTGCAGGACGTGCTGGGCTGGTCGGCGCTGGAGACCGCGCTCGGGTTCCTGCCCGCGGCGCTGATCGTGGCGTTCGGGTCACCCCGGATCGAGCCGCTGATCGAGCGGGTCGGCACGTCGCGCACCATCCTGGGTGGCGTGCTGGCGCACGTGATCGCGTACGTGCTGTTCCTGCGGGTCGACGAGCACTCCGGGTACGCCGGTTCGGTGCTGCCGAGCATGATCCTGCTCGGCATCGGCTTCACCCTGGCCTTCTCGTCACTGAACATCCAGGCGACGACCGGTATCAGTGACAACGAGCAGGGTCTGGCCGGAGGCCTGCTGAACACGTCGCTGCAGGTCGGCGGCGCGATCGGCCTCGCGATCGTGACGGCGGTGCTCACGGGCAGCGGCGGCGGCTCCCTGCTGACCGGCTTGACCCCGGCGCTGACGGTGATCACCGGGATCGCCGCGCTGGGCCTGCTGATCGCGGCGTCGGGCGTGGTGCGCCTGCGCCGCGCACCGGAGCCGGAACTCGCGCGAGTCTGACCCAAGGGGGATCAAGGGGCCCGTCCTCGGGGGGACGGGCCCCTCTTCGTGTCACCGGGCGGTCCTGGTGAGGCCCTGAAACCGCCGCCGGCACCCCTGAAACCGTGGTGAAGCCCGCCTGAAGCCGCCTCCTCCGATGCTCGTCGCAGCAACGGAACTCACACCGAGGAGGGGGCTTTGACCACCACCACCACGACCACCCCGGCCATCGAGGTCGCCGGGTTGCGCAAGGCGTTCGGGGACAAGGTCGTGCTCGGCGGGATCGATCTGCGCATCCCGGCCGGCTCGATCTTCGCCCTGCTCGGGCCCAACGGCGCGGGCAAGACGACCATGGTCCAGATCCTGTCGACCTACCTGCGGGCCGACTCCGGCAGCGCCCGCATCGCCGGGCACGACCTCGTCGCCCAAGCCGGGCAGGTCCGCGCCGCCATCGGCGTCACCGGCCAGTTCTCCGCCGTCGACAACAAGCTCACCGGCGAGGAGAACCTCCGGCTGATGGCCGACCTGCACCACCTGCCCAAGGCCGAGGGCCGCCGCCGGGTCGCGGACCTCCTGGAACGCTTCGACCTGGTCGAGGCGAGCAAGAAACTCGCCGCCGTCTACTCCGGTGGCATGCGGCGACGGCTGGACCTCGCGATGAGCCTGGTCGGCGAGCCGCGCATCATCTTCCTCGACGAGCCGACCACCGGCCTCGACCCGCGCAGCCGCCACACCATGTGGGACATCATCCGCGACCTCGTCGACCGCGGCGTCACCGTCTTCCTCACCACCCAGTACCTGGAGGAGGCCGACGAGCTGGCCGACCGCATCGCGGTGCTCGACCACGGCGCGCTCGTCGCCGAGGGCAGCCCGGCGGAACTCAAGCGCCGCATCCCCGGCGGGCACGTCGAACTGCGCTTCGCCGACGCCCCGACCCTCGACCTGGCCGCCCGCACGTTCGGCGAAGTCTCCCGCGACGACGAGGCCCTCACCCTGCAGATCCCCAGCGACGGCGGGGTCCGGTCGCTGCGCGCGCTGCTCGACCGCATGGACCACGCCGGCATCGAGCCCGAAGGCCTCGCCGTGCACACGCCCGACCTGGACGACGTCTTCTTCGCCCTGACCGGCCACCCCACCGAAGAGAAGGTTTCCCGCTGATGCCCGCGCTCACCGACTCCGCCACCATGCTGCGGCGCAACCTCCGCCACGCGTTGCGCTACCCGTCGATGACGCTGAGCGTCGCCGCGATGCCGATCCTCATGCTCCTGCTGTTCAACTACGTCTTCGGCGGCGCGATCGGCGCCGGCCTCACCGGGAGGCCGGCCAGCGGTGACTACCTCGCCTACCTGGTGCCCGGAATGCTGCTGCTCACCGTCGGATCGGCCACGATGCCGGTCGCCGTGGCGATCTGCTCCGACCTGACCGAGGGCATCGTCGCCCGCTTCCGCACCATGGCGATCGCCCGCGCGTCCGTCCTCACCGGACACGTCCTGGGCAACGTGATCCAGGCCGTGGCGAGCCTGCTGATCGTCCTCGGCGTGTCCCTGCTGCTGGGCTTCCGCACCTCGGCCGGGATCGGGGACTGGCTGCTCGTGACCGCCGTCCTGCTGCTGCTCACGCTCGGCCTCAGCTGGTTCTCCGCCGCGCTCGGCCAGCTCTCCAAGACGGTCGAGGGGGCGAGCAACATCGTGATGCCGATGACGTTGCTGCTGCCGTTCCTGTCCAGCGCCTTCGTGCCCCTGGACTCGATGCCGTCGGGCATCCGCTGGTTCGCCGAGTACCAGCCGTTCACCGCGGTCATCGAGACCCTGCGCGGTCTGCTCGCCGGCACGCCGATCGGCTGGTACGGCTGGGCCGCGGTCGGCTGGGGGTGGGCATCGCCCTGCTCGGCTACGTGTGGGCGAAGGCCCTGTTCAACCGCGAACCGACTCGCTGACCAGCTCCAGCGCCGCCAGGCGCAGCTCGTCCGGGCTCAGGCCGGCGTACTCCGACACCGCGTCGGCGTACGCCGGCCCGTCGGCGTTCTCGGCCGCGGCCCGGATCCCGGCCGGCGACATCGTCGGCTGGAAGTTCCGCAGGAAACCCAGCCGCTCGGCCAGCGCCACCATCCGCACCCCGGCGGGGTCGCCGCGGTCCAGCGCCAGCACGCCCAGCGCGAGCAGGACCGTTCCGCGCACCGCCATCCCGATCAGGTAGGCGGGCAGTTTCGCCGCGCTCTCGCTGAACAGCGGCGGCACCAGCGCGGGGAGTTCGGCGACGAGGTCGGCGACCAGGTCGAGCCGGCCGTGCTGCGCGTGCGCGATCACCGTCACCGAGATCAGCTCCAGCGTCCAGGAGTCCAGGCCGGGCGCTTCGCGCAGGGGCAGCACGCCGTTGTCGCGCTGCCGGGCGACCGCCTGCCGCCACAGCGCCAGCCCGTGGTCGACCTCGTTGCGGGCGAGCGCGATCTCCGCCCGCACCCCGAGGTCGAACGTGACGACGTCGAAGCGGTCGTCCACAGTGGACGGGCTGGACCGGGTGAGCCAGCGTTCGGCCTCGTCGACCGCGCCGGCCTGGAGGGCGGCGAGCATGAGACCCCACCGGATGCCGATCGTGTCCGGCCAGGGCGCGAGATCCTGCAGCAGCCGCATCGCCGCGCTCAGGTGCCGGGTGGCCTCCCCGGCGTCGCCCCGCTGCAGGTGCAGCTCGCCGAGCCGGGCGCGCGCCATCAGCCGCAGCCAGGGCGCGTCCGGAACCTCGGCGGCGTCCAGCATCCGCAGCGCCGACGCGAGGGCGCGAGCGGTGTCGCCGTCGGTCTCCCACCAGTAGCTGTCCACGCCGCGCGCGACGTAGGCGAGCAGCGGCTGCTCGCTCTCGCACAGGGCGTCCAGCGCGCGGCGACCGGACCGCGTGATCTCCGGGAACCGGGCCAGCACCGTGGCCAGTGCCCGGATCAGCGTGCTCGGCGGCGCTTCGGGCAGCCGCCGCAGGACGAGCAGCGACCGCACCGCGCGCGGGCCCTGGAGCATGAAGGTCGCGGTGACGCATACGGTCGCCGCGGTGCGGGTCACCTCGACGAACTCCGGTTTCGGGTGGAAGCGCGCGAGCACCGCGGGCACGTCCGTGGTGAGCGCGGCCAGGCGGGAGTAGTTGGAGTCGGCCGTCCACAGCGCGCCCAGCGCCGCCGCCGTGGCCGCGACCGTCGGGCCGTCCCCGCGCTCGATGCCCAGCCGCATCGCCGTCACGAGGTTGTCCTGCTCGGCGCGGATCCGTTCGCTCGCCGTGTACGGGTCGGCGCCGAACACCGATTCGTGGTGCGCCAGACCGAAATCCCGCGCCCAGGCGAGGAAATCGTCGGTGACGCGCGCGGTCGCGCCGGCTTCGGCGAGGCGGGCGGCGCTGAACTCGCGCACCGTCTCCAGCATCCGGAACCGGGTGCCGACCGGGGTGTCGACGACCTTGAGCAGCGACTGGCCGGACAGCTCACCGAGGACGTCGAGGGTGTCGTGGCCGCCCAGCAGGTGCCGGGCGGCGTCCTCGGTGAACCCGCCCGGGAACACCGACAGCGTGCGCATCGCCGCCTGCGCGTGCTCGTCGAGGAGGTGCCAGCTCCAGTCGACGACGGCCTGCAGCGTGCGGTGCCGCTGAGGCGCGTCGCGTGGGCCGCCGCGCAGCAGCGCGAACCGGTCGGACAGGCGCCGGGCGATCTCGGGGACGGACAGCACGCGCACCCGCGCCGCGGCCAGTTCCACCGCCAGCGGCAGGCCGTCGAGGTGACGGCACAGGCCGGTCACGACGTCCGCGGGCAGGTCCGCGTCCGGCCGCGCGGCCCGGGCGCGCTGGGTGAACAGCTCGATCGTGGTGTCCAGGTCCAGCTCCGGCAGCGGGTACACCGACTCCGACGACAGCCCCAGCGGTGCGCGGCTGGTGGTCAGCACGCGCACGTCGCGGGTCATCGACACCAGGGCCCCGACCAGCTCGGCGACGCCGTCGAGGACCTGCTCGCAGTTGTCCAGGATCAGCAGCGCCGGTGCGGCGCCGAGGACCTCGGCGATGCCGGTCAGGTCGTCCGGCGGGCGCGGGCCGGGCGTGCGGCGCGCCTCGCCGACGCCGAGCGCGGTGGCGACGCGGCCGGCGACGTCCTCGTCGGCGCGGACGCCGGCCAGCGCGACGAAGTGGACGAGCGGTTGTTCGGCGGCCCGGCCGACCGCGTGGGCGAGACGGGTCTTGCCCAGCCCGCCGGGACCGACGATCGAGGTGACCCGGGAGCGGCGCAGCAGGTGCGTGATCGCCGCGATGTCGTCCGCGCGGCCGAGCAGCGGGTTGGGGTCGTGCGGGATGCCGTGCCGGACCACGGGCTGCTCGCCGGCGAGCGTTTCCCGTTGCCAGGACAGCAGTTCCGGCCCCGGATCGGTGCCGAGGTCGTCCCGCAGGGCGCGGCGGTGGGTCTCGAACCGGGCCAGCGCCGCCGACGGGCCGGCGGTCGCCGACTCCGACCGCAGCAGTTCCAGCAGGACTTCCTCGTCCCGCGGCCGGTCTCTCGCGGCGGCGGTGAGCGGATCGAGCGCCTCGGCGTGGCGGCCCAGCCGGGACAGCGCCAGCCCGCGGGCCCGGACCAGGAAGCGGTGGGCGGGCTGCCGCTCGCGGCGCAGGGTGGACAGCGGGTCCAGGCCGTCGTCGGCGGAGCCGTCCCACAGCGCGAGCCCGGCGTCCGCCTCGGCGAGCGCGGCCGCGGGATCGTCGGTGCGGGCGGCGGAGGCGTGCTGAAGCAGCGCCGCGGCGTCGACCTGGGCGGGTTCGAGGGTGAGGCGGTAGCCGGTGGGCGTGCTGGCGATCAGGTCCGCGCCGAACTGGGAGCGGGCGCGCGAGACGAGGATCTGCAGCGCCTTCACCGGGTTCTCGGGCTGCTCGTCCGGCCACAGCCCGTCGACGAGCCGGCCCGTGCCGCAGCCGGTGGTCAGGTCGGCGGCGAGCAGCGCGAGGAGGTTCCGCAGCCGGGGCGCGGTGATCTCCCGCCCGCGGCAGGCGACGCGCGACAGCAGGCTCAGCTCGACGGTCACCGGCGTAGGTTAGTGGGTCCGCGGGGCGCCTTCTCCTGGCCGAGCGCGACCCACTGGAGTTTCTCCTGCTCCCGGCGCGGCAGCCCAGCCACGACCAGGTCGTAGGAGTCCTCGATCATCTCGCGCACCAGGTCCTCGGGCACCGAGCCGTCCAGCACGACGGTGTTCCAGTGCCGCTTGTTGAGGTGGTAGCCGGCGGTGATCGCGGGGTGGTCGCGGCGCAGCTGCACCGCGAGGTCCGGGTCGCACTTCAGGCTGATCCGCAGCGGCGTCGACTCCAGCGGGCTGAGGGCGAACATCTTGCCCGCGACCTTGAAGACGCTGTTGGCCTCGCCGAACGGGAACTCCTCGCGCGCACCCGGCAGGGACAGGCACAGTCGTTTGAGTTCGCCAGGCGTCATGGCTCCAGGCTAGCCACGTGCTGCTCCGTCGCCGGTGGCTGCCGCCCGGTTCCGCGAGATAGCCGCGCTGGGTGGCCGGTCCTAGGCTGCGGCGATGACCGAGAGTGAGATGCCGCAGTACGCCAACCCGGCCGGGCTCTTCGCGCTGCCCCAAGTGTTCAGCCTGTCCGTCACCGTCCCCGCGTCGCGCCTGGTGTTCCTCTCCGGGCAGGTCGCTTGGAACGCCCACGGCGAACCGGTCGGGGAGGGTGATCACGTCGCGCAGGTGGAGCAGATCGTGCGCAACATCGACGTCGCGCTCGCCGCGGCCGGCACCAGCCGGGAGCACCTGGTCAAGCACACGATCTACGTGGCGGGGTACCGGCCGGAGCTGGCCGAGGCGATCCTCGCGCCGTTGCACGCCGGGGTGACCACGCGCCCGGCGAGCACGCTCGTCGGGGTGCAGTCGCTGTTCGACCCGCGCTACCTGGTCGAAATCGATGCAGTTGCCTGGGTTCCTTGACGCATTCCCATATGGGTATATATTGGGTGCATGGCACGGGCAGCGACGACAGCGGACGCGTTCAACGCGGTGGCCGAACCGCGGCGGCGGCAGATCCTCGACCTCCTGGCCGGCGGGGAGAAGCCGGTGAACGACCTCGTGTCGGTGCTCGGGCTCGCCCAGCCGCTGGTGTCCAAGCACCTGCGGGTCCTGCGGGAGGTGGGGCTGGTGGAGGTTCGCGATTCGGGACGGCAGCGGGTGTACCGCATCAACGCCCGTCCGTTGAAGGACATCCACGAGTGGGTCAGCGGTTACCAGCGGTTGTGGGACGAGCGGTTCGACCGTCTGGACACGGTGTTGGAAGAACTCAAGGAACTGGAGGATGGAGATGGTCGCGGTGACGACTAGCGGTACGGCGAAGGTGACGCTTCCGGCGGACAACCAGATTCGGATCACGCGTGAGTTCAACGCGCCCGCGCGCCTGGTGTGGCAGGCGTGGACCACGCCGGAGCTGGTGAAGCGCTGGTGGGCGGGCGAGCGTGGCGAGGTGACGTCCGTCGAGGTCGATCTGCGGGCCGGTGGGAGATGGCGCTACGTGATGGTCGCGGACGGCGGTTTCGAGGTCGCCTTCCACGGCGAGTACCAGAAGGTCGTGCCGCACGAGCGGATCGTGTCGACGGAGGTGTTCGAGGGCATGCCGGGCGCGTCCTCGCTGAACACGCTGACCCTGACCGAGCACGACGGGCGGACCACGCTCACCGTGCTGGCCGAGTACCCGAGCAAGGAAGCCCGCGACGGGCACCTCGAGTCCGGTATGGAGGGCGGGATGCAGGAGTCGCTCGACAAGCTGGAGCAGGTGGCGGTTTCGCTCGCGTGAGCCGTCGGCGGCGGGGATTCGCGGTGCGCCGTGGTATCCCCGCCGTTGCGGGTGTCCGGGGTTCGGTGGGCTCCGTGGGATCGGCCTCGGATTCGGTGGGCTTGTCTCTGGATTTGGGCTGGGTCGCTGGGTTCGGTGGGCTCGGTGTCTGGGTTCGGTGGACCCGGCCTCCGGGTTCGATGCGCTCGGTGTCTGGATTTGGTGGGCTCGGCCTCCGGGTTCGATGCGCTCGGTCGCTGGGTTTCGGTGGGCTCGGTGCCTGGGTTTGGTGGGCTCGGTCTCCTTGTTCGGTCGGTTCGTCCCCGGATTCGGTGGCTCGATCTCCCGATTCAATGGGCTCGCTCTGAGCGTTCGGCGAACTCGATCGGGCCGGTTCTCCGGGCGTGGCTTCCTTGAGGCGGACGGGGTTCGCGGCAGCCGCTCGATGTGCGGAAACCCCGAGGCGCTACCTGCCAACGGGGCTCCCGCACACGCGCGATGCCGATGGCGTCGCGCGCCGGCCGCGTGCCATTCAGGCGCGCAGAACTCCGCGCGCGAGCAGGGTTTCCCGCAGGCGCTCGACGATCGGCACCTGGCCCTTCACCAGCAGCTCGGCCGCGCGATCGGGACCGGTCCACTCGATGCGGTCGACCTCCGGGAACTCCTGCACGCGGCCGGATCCCTTGGGCCATTCCATCTCGAACGTGTTGCTCGCGAACCCGGCCGGGTCGAAGTCCCCCTCGGCGGCGAACGTCGTGATGACCTTGCCGCTGGACTGGCGGAACTCGCCCAGCTCCAGGATCTCGCCCGCGAGCACGGGCTCGCCGACCTCCTCGGCGAACTCGCGCCGTGCCGCGACCAGCGGGTCCTCGTCGGTGTACTCGCCCTTCGGGATGGACCAGGCCCGCTCGTTCTTGCGTGCCCAGAACGGCCCGCCCATGTGCGCGATGAGCACCTCCAGGCCGCCGTCGCCGGTCAGGCGGTAGAGCAGGAACGCCGCGCTCTTCCTGGGCACCGGGTCACCACTGGTCGTAGTGCAGGACCTCGGACAGGGGCTGCCGCTTCGCCGGCTTGAACGTCTCGCCGGTGTAGAACGCGGTGGGGATCAGCGCCGCCTGGCGGACGTGGTCCGGAATGTTCAGTAGTTCAGCCGCCTCCTTCTCGTAGACCAGGTGCAGCGACGTCCAGGCCGTGCCGAGGCCGAGGGTGCGCGCGGCCAGCATGTAGCTCCAGACCGCGGGCAGGATCGAGCCCCACAGCCCGGCCTGGTTGCCCTCGGGGAGCTTGCCGCCCGGGACGTGGATCGCCGGGACGAGCAGCACCGGCACCTCGGCCATGTGCTCGGCCAGGTAGTCGGCGCTGTTCATCACCCGGTGCTGGGTGGCCGCGCGGTCCGCGTCGCCGGCGTAGCGCTCCTCCGGGGCCGGGCCCGTGTCGCGGTAGGCCTTGTAGGACTTCGCGTACAGCTCGGCCAGCTGGGCGCGCTTGTCGGCGTCGGTGACCACGACCCAGTGCCAGTCCTGCCGGTTCGACCCGGTGGGCGCCTGGAGGGCGAGGGTGATCGCCCGCTCGATCAGCTCGCGCGGCACGGGGCGGGAGAGGTCCAGCCGCTTGCGCACGCTGCGGGTGGTGGTCAACAGCTCCTCTGGTGTCATGCCCCCGATCCTGGCACGAGCCGCTCAGCCGGAGGAGGCGGCTTCGGAGGCGGGCGGTTCGCGACGGGTTGGTGGGGGAGGGCCGGTGCCGGGGCGGGTTCGGTGTTCGGCGGGTGGTGGGTTTGGGGTGGGAGGTGTGGGCGCGGTTGGAGGCGCGGGGGCGGTTGGGGTGGGCTGTGGTCGGTGGGCAGCGACGTGAGGATGGGTGGTGTGGGGCAGCTTGAGGCGCGTGGTGCTGTGGGGTGGCGGGCAGTGGGGGACGCGTGGTGCTGTGGGGTGGCGGGCAGTGGGGGACGCGTGGTGCTGTGGGGTGGCGGGCAGTGGGGGACGCGTGGTGCTGTGGGGTGGCGGGCAGTGGGGGACGCGTGGTTTCTGTGCGTCTCGCGGGCTGGCGGGTGAGTGGTTGTGTGGCGCCACTTCAGGTGGGGGGATGGGCTCGTGGGAGCCGCGCGCGGTGAGATCGCGCGCGGATGCGGGGCCGCGCGTGGCGGGTGACAATTCCGGGGCCGGTATTCGCCTAGGGCAAGGAGGCCTGTCATGGCTGGGCACACCTATCGCGTCACCGAGATCGTCGGCTCGTCGAGTGAGAGTCTGGACGCCGCCATCCGTGGGGGGATCGAGCGTGCGGCGCGGACGTTGCGGGGACTGGACTGGTTCGAGGTGACCGAGATCCGCGGCCACATCGAGAACGGCGCTATCGGGCACTTCCAGGTCGGGCTGAAGGTCGGGTTCCGGCTGGAGGACGCGGACTGACCGGGCCACGGTGTGCAGGGCGCGCCGCAGGAATGTCCACTTGAGACCGAACCGGGCTGCGGTGAGGGCGTTGGAGTTCATGGCACCAGGTTAGGTTCGGGGACCGACAAAATCCCGCAGCGGCTGGGAAATCGCCACCCTATCGGGTCGAATGCGTTGAATCACCCGACTGGAGCAAGGGGTTCTGGCGCTTGGGGCCGGTTCGGCGGGGTCGATGATTCCGTTGCCGCTGACGGGAAATGGTGCTCGCGGCGGGAGTTTCGCTTGCGGTGCCTCGGCCGGGCGCGCCCGGCCCGGGGGAGGCTGTGCGGGGGTGTGCGTGGGGTGCGGCGCGCTACTGGGCCGCGTGGCCGCAACGGGTCGTGGCGCGTGGCGGTTGCGACGTGCGCGGAGCCGCGTGCCTGGGAGTGGTGGTGGCGCGTGGTGGCCTGCGAGGCCGCGTGGCTGGGAGTGTGCTGCTGGGCCGCATGGCTGGGAGTGCCGCTGCGGGCGCGGTCGGCCGCGCCCGCAGCGGCAGACGCCGCGCCTGGGCGGGGGCCGCCCGACGACTCGAGCAGCCCCCGCCCCGAAGCAGTCCCCGGCCGCGCGGACGTCAGTCCGCCGACAGGGCCTGCAGCAGGTCGCCTATCTGGGGTTCGTCCAGTGAGCGGGCCACGTCCGCCTGCGCCACGATCCCCACCAGGTCGTGGCCGTCGATCACCGGGAGCCGGCGCACCTGGTGCTGCGACATCGTGCGCAGGATTTCCTCCGCGCTGTCGTCCGCGCCGATCGTGACGGCCTCTCCCTGCGCCAGCTCACCGGCGTTCACCGCGCGCGGGTCCTTGCCCTCCGCCAGCACCTTCACCACGATGTCCCGGTCGGTCAGCATGCCCTTCAACCGGTTGTCCTCACCACAGATGGGCATCGCCCCCACCTGCAGCTCCGCCATCCGCTTCGCGGCGTCCAGCACGGTGTCGCTGGTACGCACGCACTCGGGATCGGGCGTCATGATATCGCGAGCCTTGGTCATCTTCGCCTGCCTCCGGTCCACGTCGAACTGGGCACTCGCCGTCATACCCGCCCGCGGTTGGTTTACTCGTCCCATGTCCGAGATCGCGGTCCACTACGACGTCGCCACCGGCGGCGACCTGGCCCACCACTACGCGCGCGGCGAATCCCGCCCGATCACCGCCGTCGGCAACCCCGTGCTGCACCACCCCTGCGCCGACGTCACCGAATTCGGCGACGACCTGGCGCAGCTGGTGTCCGACATGTTCGTCAGCATGCGCACCGCCCGCGGCGTGGGCCTCGCGGCCAACCAGATCGGCGTCCCGCTGCGCGTGTTCGTCTACCTCTGCCCGGAGAGCTACCAGCGCGGCGACGACGAGCCGTGGCACGTCGGCCACGTCGTCAACCCGGTCGTCGAGATCACCGGCGACGACACCGGCGCCCACCCCGAGGGCTGCCTGTCCGTGCCCGGCGCCCGGGCCGTCGTCCGGCGCGCCGCCCAGGTCACCGTCCGCGGGTTCGACCTCGCCGGCAACCCCGTCGCCGTGCCCGGCCGCGACCTGCTCGCCCGCTGCTTCCAGCACGAGACCGACCACCTGAACGGCCGCCTCTACCTCGACCACCTCACCCCCGAGGACCGCGAAACCGCCCTCGCGGACATGAGCGAACCGGCCTACCCGGTCGTCACCACGGACGCCGCCACTCGACCGTGACGCGGCCCGCCTCCCGGCGCACGACCGCGTCCCCGGACGCCTCCGCCACCGCCCGCTCCACCCCGGCCACCCGCGAGTCCGGCACCACGCACGCCACCCGCAGCCGGATCGCTTGACCGGACAGCACCAGCTCGACCTCCTCCGCGCCGCCGCCCGGCACCGCGGCGGCGCGCAGGAGGGCGCGCAGCACCTGGGTCACCTCGGCGACGACCTCCTCCGGCGGCGCCACGTCCAGATCGCCGGTGAGCACCAGCTCCGGCACGCGGCCGTGGGTCGTCTCCAGCTCCCCGACCACCTCGCTGACCTGGGCGCGCAGGGACGACCGGGTGGGCGCCGCCGTGCCGTACACCGAGGTCCGCAGCGCCGCGATGGTCCGATCGATGCCGCTGATCGCGGTCGCCATCACCGGCCCGGACCGCGGGAACCGGGCGGCCGCCGACTGCAGGTCCAGCGTGATGCCGTAGAGCCGGCGGATCGCGGTCTCACCGAGCGTGTGGGCGATCCGGTCGGTCTCCTCCAGCCGGGCGATCCGGTTCGCGGCCGCCGCCACCTGTTCGCTCTCCGACAGGATCCGCACCCGCATCGCCTCGACCGCTTCGCCCAGCCCGGTCAGCTCGTCCGGCCCGGCCGCCTCGACCGTGCGGTGCAGATCGCCGCCGGAGACCTCCCGCACCTGCGCGACGAGCCGGTTCAGCGGCGCCACGAGCGACCGGCGCAGGATGAACACGCTCGCCAGGCCCAGCACGAGGGCGAGCCCCACGCACACCCCGGTGGTCACGTTCGCGGTGGCGTTCACGCGGCGCGAGGACGCCAGTTCGGCCTCGATCAGCTGGTCGACACGGTTCTGCAGCGCGGCCAGCCGGGCACGCAGGGTGTCGAACAACGCCTTGCCCGGCTGGTTGTCCGCGAGCGTGCCGTCCCGCCGGGCCAGTGCGATCGCGGGCTCGGCCGACTGCGTGCGCCAGGCGGTGCCCGCGGCGCGGGCTTCGCGGAGGAGGGTGATCGTTTCCGCGTCGTCCGCCAGCAGCCGCGCGATGTGGTTCTCCGCTTCGCTGACCGCCGCGCGCCCCGAATCGTAGGGTTGCAGGAATTGCGGATCACGCGTCAGCAGAAAACCGCGTTCGCCGGTTTCCATGTCCACGTAACCCTTGCCGAGCGCGGCCACCGCGGCCTGCGCCGGGCGCAGGGTGTCCCGCACGCGTGAACCCGCGTCGCTCACGTGGACCCGGGCCGCGGTGGCGACGATCGAGGTGGTCGTGAGCAGCACGAGCAACCCGGCGACGAGCAGGAAGACCCGCCACCGCAACGTCCGCGGCCGGAATCGCGGAATGGTCACGAAACACGATAACCCCGGTCCCGGGAAAACCGAGAGCGCCGATTTCCCGCCATCAGCGCGGAACCACCGGCGGCGCCGATCATCACAACGATCGCGATCCGGTACGCCGCCACGGTTCCGCCGCCGAAGAACACGCCGCCGAGCAGCGCGACGCCCACTGTGGCGCCGAGTTGCTGCACCGCGTTGAGCAGCCCGGCGGCGGAGCCGACTTCCGCCGGGCGCACCGCGTGCAGCGCCGCGGTGAAGAACGCCGGGCTGAACAAGCCGGCGCCGATCCCGATGACCCCGAGCGCGCCGAGGAACACGCCGTGAGCGGTCACCACGCACGCGGTGACCAGACCCGCGACCAGCACGGCGATCCCGGCCGGCATCACGCGGTTTCCGAAGCGGGGCACCAGGATCGAGCCCGCGATCCAGGACGCCACGCCGAGCCCGGCGGACCACGGCACGAGCGTCAGCCCGGCGGCCCGCACGCCCGCCCCGGCGTCGAGTTGCTCGTGCAGGACCACGACCAGGGTCAGACCGGAGGTCGCGGTGAAGAACAACGCGGACGTGACGAGCGCGGCGGGGAACCGGCGGCCGGCGAACAGCGACGGCTCGACCAGCGGCGTCCGGGTGCGACGCTGGTGCAGGACGAAGAAGACGAGCACGGCGACACCGCCCGCCAGGAGCGGGTAGTCCGGAGTGGACATCTCGGCCAGCGGGTAGACCAGCAGCCCGGTGCCGGCGATCGCGAGTGCCGTGCCCGGCAGGTCGAGGCGCGGGCGTCCCGGGGCGCGGTCCTCGGGCAGGTTCCGGGCCAGCAGCAGGACGAGCGCGGACAGCGGCACGTTCACCAGGAACGCCGAGCGCCAGGACCACGCCTCGGTCAGCACGCCGCCGAGCACCGGCCCGCACACGGCCGCGAGTCCCATCACTGGGCCGATCGCGCCGAGCGCCCGGGACAGTGCGGCACCGGTGAACATCGCGCGGATCAGCCCGATGGTCTGCGGGATGATCACGGCCGCCGCGGCGCCCTGCGCGGCGCGGAACACGATCAACGCGGCCGAAGCCGGCGCGAGCGCGCAGGCCAGCGAGGTGAGCAGGAACGCGGTCACGCCGATGCGGAACACCCGGCGGCGCCCGGCCAGGTCGCCCAGCCGCCCGCCGGTGATCAGCAGCACGGCGAACGGCAGGGTGTAGGCGGCGCTGAACCACGGGATGTCCGACACCGGCCCGGGCAGGCTCTGGTGCACGGCGGGCGCGGCGACCTGGACGATCGTCGAGTCCAGCAGGTTCATCGCCTCGGCGGTCAGTAGGGCGGTCAGGGCCGCCGCTCGGTCACGCATGGAACTTCCCTTCGGATCGGTCGCCGACAGGGTGGAAGGCCACCGATCGCAATTCCATTCGCTCGGCCAGATCTGCCGGATTCTTCCGCAGCAAGGGCTACAGTGCGGCATATGACCGCGCTGGACGACCTCGACCGCGGGCTGCTCCACGCCCTCCACCTCGACGCGCGGGCGCCGTTCACGAAGATCGCCGCCGTGCTGGGCACGTCGACGCAGACCGTGGTGCGGCGCCACCAGCGGCTGGCGCGCGAAGCCGGGCTGCGCGTGACCGGCCTCCCGGACGCCGCCGGGACGCGCCGGCAGCAGTGGATCGTCCGCCTCACCGCGGCGCCCAGCACGGCGCACGACATCGCGCACGCCCTCGCGCGGCGGACCGACACGGCGTGGGTGCGGCTCACCTCGGGCGGGACGGAGATCGTCGCGATCGTCCGGGCCGAACCGGGCGCGGGGAACTCCCTGCTGCTGCGCGACATCCCGCGCGCCGCGAGCGTCACGTCGGTCTCGGCCCACTACCTGCTGCACACCTACCTCGGCGGGCCCACCGCGTGGCGTGGTCACCTCGACGCGCTGACACCCGCGCAGCAACGGGAACTGAGCCGTCCGGCGCCGTCCGGCGAACCGGTCGATCTCGGGGAGGCGGACTGGACGCTGCTGGCCGCGCTCGCGCAGGACGGCCGCGCCAGCTACACCGATCTGGCGTCGGCGACCGGCTGGTCCGCATCGACCGTGGCGCGGCGGGTCGAGGACCTCCGCGCGCGCGGCGCGTTGTTCTTCGACGTCGAGATCGACGACGCGCTGCTCGGCATCACGGCTTCGGCGTTGCTGTGGATGTCCGTGCCGCCGGCGCACCTGGACGCGGTCGCGACGGAACTGGCCGGGCACGCGGAACTGGCCGTCGTCGCCGCCACGACCGGGCGGACCAACCTGCTGGCGAACGCGTTGTGCGCGGACACCGCCGCGCTGCACCGCTACCTGACGACCCGGCTCGCGCTGCCCGCCATCACGCACCTGGAAACCGCGCCGATCCTGCGGACCCTGAAGGCGGTGGCGCCGGTGATCACCCCGGCCGGCACGGCTTCGGTCCGCGCCGGCCGGGGGCGGCCCGTTCGATAGCGGGCCCGCGCACGCGCGCCTCGGCGACCGGGCCGGGCGCGCGGTGTGGAGCCGGGCGCGCCGGAACGGGCGGGCGTCGCGTGGAGTTTCGGTGCGCTCCACTGTCGTCCCCGGACCGGGTGTGCGTCAAAGTGTTTTCGGCCGGGTGTCGATCCGCCGGGACGCCGTTCGTGTAGAGGGTGACACCGACCCCGAGGAGGGACCATGACGCACTACCTGCTCACGATCTACCAGCCCGACGGCGAGCCGCCCGCGCCGGAGATCCTGGAGCCGATCATGGAGGACGTGGCGGCGTTCCAGGAGGAGCTGCGGGCCGCGGGCGCCTGGGTGTTCAACGCCGGCCTGCACCCGCCGTCCACCGCGACCGTCGTGCGCGCCCAGGGCGACGACGTGCTCGTCACCGACGGGCCGTACCTGGAGGGCAAGGAGCACGTCGGCGGGTTCACCGTCATCCAGGCCGCCCACCTGGACGAGGCGCTGGAGTGGGGCCGCAAGCTCACGGCGGCGACCACACTGCCCATCGAGGTCCGGCCGCTGGTCGACGGGTCCTGCGGTTGACCGGCGAGATCGCCCGCGTCTTCCGCGCGGAGTACGGGCGCGCGGTGGCCGTCCTGGTCCGCGTTTTCGGGGACATCGACATCGCCGAAGAAGCGGTCCAGGACGCGTTCACCACCGCGGTCCAGCGCTGGCCGGAGGAGGGCGTGCCGCCCAGCCCGGCGGGCTGGATCATCACCACCGCCCGCAACCGCGCCATCGACCGGTTGCGGCGCGAGGCCACCCGCGACGACCGGCAGGCCCACGCGGCCCTGCTGCACGCGCGCGACGAGCCGGTGGAGGAGGGTGCCGTGCCCGACGAACGGCTGCGGCTGATCTTCACGTGCTGCCACCCGGCGCTCGCCCCGGCCGCGCGGGTCGCGCTCACCCTGCGGTTGCTGGGTGGCCTGACGACGGCTGAGATCGCGCGCGCGTTCCTGGTGCCGGAGAAGACGATGGCGCAGCGGATCGTGCGCGCGAAGGGCAAGATCCGCGCCGCGCGCATCCCGTACCGGGTGCCGGACGAGACGGACCTGCCGGACCGTCTGCGGGCCGTGCTCGCGGTGCTGTACCTGGTGTTCAACGAGGGCTACACCGCCCGGCGCGAAGGCCTGTGCGCCGAGGCGATCCGGCTGGCGCGGGTGCTCGCCGGGCTGATGCCGGACGAGCCCGAGGTGCTGGGGCTGCTCGCGTTGATGCTGCTTACCGAGTCGCGCCGCGCCGCCCGCACCGGGCCGGGCGGCGAGCTGGTGCTGCTGGCCGACCAGGACCGGAGCCGGTGGGACCGGGCGCTGATCGCCGAGGGGCAGCAGCTGGTGCGGCGGTGCCTGCGCCGCGGGCAGCCCGGGCCGTACCAGATCCAGGCCGCGATCAACGCCGTGCACAGCGATGCGCCGACCGCCGCGGACACCGACTGGCGGCAGGTCGTCGCGCTGTACGACCAGCTGCTGGTGGTCGCGCCCTCCCCGGTGGCCGCGCTGCACCGGGCGGTCGCGGTGGCCGAGGTCGACGGTCCCGCGGCCGGGCTGGCCCTCGTCGAGGAGCTCGACCTGGCGGAGTACTACCTGTGCCACGCGATCCGGGCGGATCTGCTGCGCCGGCTGGACCGGCGGGAGGAAGCGGCGCGCGCCTACGAGGAAGCCCTGGGGCGGACGGAGAACGCGGCCGAGCGGGAGTTCCTCACCCGCCGGCTGCGCGAGACCGGCGGGTGAGGACCCCGGATCAGCCCTGCTGCGCCCCCGCGCGGCCGGCTTCGATGGCGAAGCTGGCCCGCGTCCGGACGGGCGAGCCCGGCCGGGTCACGTAGTCCACGATCCGGTAGTCGGCGGTCCACGACTCCCGCGTGATCGTGTTGCGCACGTAGCCCCGCTTGCGGTTGATGAACTTGATGTGCGGGTTCTCCGCCAGCTGCACGCGGTCACCGGGGTTCTGGTCGGTCCCGTCCCCGCCCGAGGTGATCGACGTGCCCACCAGCTCGGTCGCCACCGTCGGCGACGCCGGGTCCTCGAAGTCGGCCTTCACGTCGGCCACGTAGTTCGCGTGCACGTCGCCGGTGATGACCACCGGGTTGCTCGCCTGGGCCAGCCGCGAGCGCACCAGGTTCCGTTCGACGTAGTAGTTGTCCCAGGCGTCGTCGCTGAACGAGTCCGCCGTGCCGGAGGTGAAGTCGCGCTGGGAGAAGAACACCTGCTGCGCCAGCACGTTCCACCGCGCGGTGGGGCCGGACAGGTTGCGCAGCAGCCACTCCTTCTGCTGTGCGCCCAGGATCGTGCGCGACGGGTCCAGCCGCGCGTCGCCGGCGACCTGGTCGTCGCGGTACTGGCGGGTGTCCAGCAGGTGCACGTCCACCAGGTCGCCGAAGGTGAGACGGCGGAAGATGCGGATGTCCGGCCCGGTCGGGTGCTGGGCGCGGCGCAGCGGCATGTGCTCCCAGTACGCCTGGAACGCCTGCGCCCGCCGCTGCCGGAACACGGCCGGGTCCTGATCGGGCTCGGTGTCCGGCTGGGAGATGTCGCCGGCCCAGTTGTTCTCCACCTCGTGGTCGTCGAACACGACCGCCCACGGGAACGCGGCGTGCGCGGCCTGCAGGTCCGCGTCGCCCTTGTACTGGGCCAGCCGGACGCGGTAGTCGGCCAGGGTGAACGTCTCCGCCACCGGGGTGTGGCCGCGGCCGATGCTGCCCTGGCCGTTGCCCTCGTAGATGTAGTCGCCGAGGAACGCCACCAGGTCCAGGTCCTCCTGCGCCAGGTGGGCGTGCGCGGTGTAGAAGCCGTCCGGGTAGTTCTGGCAGCTGGCGAACGCGAACGAGAACTTGTCCAGCCGCGCGCCCGGCCGTGATGCCGTCTTGGTGCGGCCCACCGGGCTGATCTCGTTGCCGACGCGGAAGCGGTAGAAGTACTCGGCGCCGGGCCGCAGGCCGGACACCTCGGCGTGCACGGTGTGCGCGGACTCCGGCCGAGCGATCTCGGCGCCGGCGCGCACCACGTGCCGGAACCGCTCGTCCGCGGCCACCTGCCACTGCACGGGCACGACCTTCGACGGCATCCCGCCGAGGCCGTCCGCGGCCAGTGGCTCGGGCGCGAGCCGGGTCCACAGCACCACGCCGTCGGGCAGCGGGTCGCCCGAGGCGACGCCGAGGGTGAACGGGTCGCGGACGGGGCTGGCGGAGGCGGTGCCCCAGCCGGAGAAGGCGGCCGCGCCGAGCGCGGCGCCACCGGCGATCAGGACTTGACGGCGCGTGGGGGAGAGGTCGGACATGCGTCACCTTTTCGGGGGTTCGGGGAGAAGGCGCGCACACGCTAAGCAGGCCGGGTGACCGCTGCCCGAATGCGTGGTGGACGGGACGTTGATGATCGGGGATGTCACATCACGGTTCGATCACCGCGGGTAGCGCGGTGCCCCGAACGGACGATCACTGCGTTGTGCGATTGATGATCGAGGTGGCCGTGCTGGTCGTGGCCGTGGCGACGGCGTTCTGGTTCGGCCGCCGGTCGGCCCGGCCGCGGCGCGGTGCCGGCCCGGTGCCCGCGTTCCGCCTCGACGCCCAGCCGCAGCAGTGGTACCGCCTCACCAACACCGGCCCCGTCCTCGCGACCGGCGTCCGGGTCGACTTCGGCGACCGCTACGACCGCACCCTCACCCGGCGGCTGCCCGACGCGCTCGACCTCGGCCCTGGCGAGTCCGTCACCTTCCTGATGCTGGGCACCTGGGCGACCCCGCGGCCGGCCGAACTGCGGGTGAGCTGCGCCGAACTGCCCAAACCGGCGCTCGTGGCGGTGCCCGAAGGCGCCGAGCCGCTCGCGTCCTGACGCGCCGGGACTAGCTTGGGTACCGAGGAGGCCGGATTCCGAGTGCCTCCGGTCGCGAGGAGGGACATGGCTTCCGTTTCCCGGATCGGGCTGGTCGTGCACGGCGGCAAGGAGGCCGCGCGGCGCACCGCCGGTGAGGTCCGCGCCTGGGCGGCCGCCCGTGGCATCCCGTGCACCGACATCGACGTGTGGGACGACTTCGACGGCCACCGGCGGCACGCGAAGGAAGAGGCCGAGCGGGCGGGCAACCCGGACCTGATCGTGACCGTCGGCGGGGACGGCACCTTCCTGCGCGGGGTGCGGGTCGCCGCGCCGGTCGAGTCGCTGGTGCTCGGTGTGAACGTGGGCCGCGTCGGGTTCCTCACCGAGGTCGCCACCGAGGACGTGGTGGCCGCGCTGGACGCCGTGAACGACGGCGCCTTCCAGGAGGACTCGCGGATGACGCTGACCATGTGCGCGTCCCGGCCGCTGAGCATCCCGAAGGTCATCGAGCCCATGCTGCGCTACGGGCGCGGCCCGGCGCTGCCGCCGCCGACCACCCGCCGGGCCCCGTCCGACGGCGACGGCATCCAGCTCGACGTGCTGGGACTCAACGACATCGTGGTGGAGAAACTGGCCCGCGACCGGCAGGCGAGCCTCGCGGTCTACGTCGACGGGCGGCAGTTCGCCGTCTACTCG
The DNA here is from genome assembly GCF_023376025.1 of Amycolatopsis thermalba. Lineage (NCBI taxonomy): Bacteria > Bacillati > Actinomycetota > Actinomycetes > Pseudonocardiales > Pseudonocardiaceae > Amycolatopsis > Amycolatopsis thermalba. The sequence continues at coordinate 6,017,940 of NZ_CP091196.1, read as the reverse complement.
ACCGACGCGTTCGTCGTGGCGTCCTCGACCGGGTCCACCGCCTACAGCTTCTCCGCGGGTGGCCCGATCGTCTCGCCCGGCCTGGACGCGCTGGTGTTCACCCCGGTCGCGCCGCACATGGTCTTCAACCGCAGTGTGGTGCTGGCGCCGCACCAGCGGGTCGGCATCCGGGTGCTGGAGCACTCCGGGGAGGCCGCGGTGAGCGTCGACGGGCAGCTGCGGGGCGTGCTGGAGCCGGGCGACTGGATCACCGTGCAGGCGGCGAGCCGGCGGGCGCGGCTGATCCGCCTCGACGAACCGGACTTCCTGTGCCGGGTGCGCGACCGGTTCGGGCTGGCCGACTCGGTCGCCGCTCTCGCCGACGAACGGCCCGCGCGCTGAGAGTGCCCGTGGGATCATGAGGCGTGCCTCGCCTCGCCACCGGGATTCCGCTGATCGGCCGCGAACCCGAGCTGGACACCCTGCGTGCCGCGCTGCGCCGCGCCCGCGAGGGGCGGGCGGGTGCGGTCCTGCTGGCCGGTGACGCCGGGGTCGGCAAGTCCCGCCTGCTCGGCGAACTGGTCGCCGGCGCCGACGGGGTGACGGTGCTGTCCGGCCGGTGCCTCGACGTCGGCGAGGCCGGGTTGCCGTACCTGCCCTTCGCCGAGGCGCTGGGCGCGCAGCGGGAGGCCGCGAAGCGGTGGCCCGTGCTCGGCCGCCTGCTGCCCGGCCTGACCCCGCCGGAACGGGCCGACCAGACCATGGAGCGGCTGCGGCTGTTCGACGCGGTGCACGCGGTGCTGGTGGACCTCGCCGCCCGCGGCCCGGTGCTGCTCGCGCTGGAGGACCTGCACTGGGCTGACGCCTCCACCCGCGACCTCGTGTTGTTCCTGCTGTCCCGGCTGGACACCCAGCGGCTGCTGGTGGTGGCCACCTACCGCACCGACGACCTGCACCGCCGTCACCCGCTGCGCCCGCTGCTGGCCGAGGTGTCCCGGCTGCCCGCGGTGGCCCGGATCGAACTGGCCCCGCTCGGCGCCGCCGACACGGTCGCCTTCGTGTCCGCGCTCGCCGAGGGCGCGTTGCCGGACACCACCGTGCACACCGTCGCCGAACGCTCCGAGGGCAACCCGTTCTTCTGCGAGGAGCTGACCGCCGCCGTGCGCCGCGGCGCGACCCTGCCGGACGGGCTGGCCGAACTGCTGCTGGCCCGCGTCGAACGGCTCAGCCCGGAGGCGCAGCGCGTGGTCCGCGCGGTCTCCGGCGCGGCGCAGCTCGTCGCGCACGCCAGCCTGCGCACGGTGTGCGGCCTGGACGAGGACACGCTGGAGAGCGCGTTGCGCGAGGCCGTGCTGCACAACGTCCTCGTCGCCGCGGAGGACGGGTACGCGTTCCGGCACGCGCTGCTGCGCGAAGCGGTCTACGACGACCTGCTGCCCGGGGAACGGGTACGGCTGCACGCCGCGTTCGCCCGCCTGGCCGGGGAGAACGGCACCGCGGCCGCGCTGGCGCACCACAGCTTCCGCAGCCACGACCTGCCGACCGCGCTCGCCGCGTCCGTGCGCGCCGCGGACCAGGCGGCCGGGATGGACGCGCCGGGCGACGCGCTGCACCACCTCGAACAGGCGATGCAGCTGTGGGAGGCGGTGGACGGGCCGGAGCGGATCTGCGGACGGGACCAGCTGGCGCTGCTGCGGTCGGCGGCCGCGATGGCGTCCGCGGCCGGTGAGGTGGAGCGGGCCGTCACCTACGCCCGGTCCGCGGTGGCCGAGGCGGACCTGCGGGACGATCCCGAGCTGGCCGCCGACACCCGGCACCAGCTGGCGATCGCGTTGATCCCGTTCGACGTGCACCGCGGCGAGGTGTCCAAGGCCGTCGCCGAGGCGTGGGAGCTGGTGCGCGACCGCCCGGCCAGCGTCGTCCGCGCGCGGGTGCTCGCGCTGCGGGCCCGCGCCTGGGTGTGGGGCGTGCCGGACGTGGACGTCGACGAGCTGCGTGATCACGTCCAGCAGGCCATCGCCGACGCGCGGGCGGCCGGGGCGCCGGAGGTCGAGGCCGACGGGATGGTCACGCTCGCCGCGTTCGAGGACTGGCAGGGCAACATCGAGCTGTCCACGCGTCTGGGCCTGGCCGCCGCGGAGCGGGCCGCCGAGATCGGTGCGGTCCGGGTCGAGCTGCGGGCGCTGCACAACGTCACCTGCAACCTGCTGGTGAGCGGGGATCTGCGCGGGGCGGCGCGGATGGCGGCGCGGGTGTGGCAGCGCGCGGAGCGGACCGGGCTCGGCTGGAGCGATGTCGGTGTCGACGGGCGCACCGCCGAGCTGTTCGACCTGTACGTGCTCGGCGACTGGGACACCGCGCTGGACCGCGCGGAGGTGCCGGGCGCGCCGCGGTTCGCGCGGGCCCGGATCGGGGCGTACTCCGCGCCGATCCTCGTCGCGCAGGGGCGGTTCGCCGAGGTCGAGGACCTCGCCGCGCGGCTGGCCGGCCAGCGCGACGACGCCCGGGCCGGTGTGCTGCTCGGGATCGCGCTGGCCGAAGCCGCGCAGTGGCGGGGCGATCCGGCGACCGCCGTGGCGGAGATCCGCACCGTGACCGACCGGCTGAGCACGCTCACCCGCTCCAGCCTGGCCGACATGCGGTGGGCGGTCGTCACCGGCGTGTCCGCGCTGGCCGACCTCGCCGAGCAGGCCCGGCGCCGCGGCGCGGACACCGACGAGCTGGTCGGCCAGGGCGAGGAGCTGGCCGCCTGCGGCGAACTGGTGTCGCCGATGCAGGTCCGGCTGGAGGAACGCAGCCCGGACACGCGCGCGCCGACCGCGCGGCTCGCCGCGGAACTGAACCGCCTGCGCGGCGCGGACGCGCCAGCCGCGTGGGCGGTCGCGGTCGAGGAGGCCGCGCCCCTGCCGTACTGGCAGCTGCTCGCCCGATGGCGGTGGGCCGCGGCGCTGCTGGCCCACGGCGAGCGGGACGCGGCGGCCGAGCAGGTCCGGCTGGTGCGGGACGCCGCGGGCGAGCTGGGTGCGCGGCCGTTGGAGTCGGCGGTGGCGGACCTGGCCCGGCGCGGCAGGCTGACCGCCGCGCCCGCCACCGACGTGCTGACCCCGCGGGAACGGGCTGTGCTGGAACTGGTCGCGGACGGGCTGACCAACCGCCAGGTCGGCGAGCGGTTGTTCATCAGCGAGAAGACCGCGAGCGTGCACCTGTCGCGGGTCATGGCGAAGCTGGGAGCGGGCAGCCGCGCCGAGGCGGTGTCCCTGGCGCACCGGCGTGGCCTGCTCGGGTGACCGACTGGCGGCGGCACCCGATCCGGCGCAGCATCGGGGACATGCCGCTGCCCGAGCCCGTCGCCCCCATGCTGGCCGTTCCCGGACCCGTGCGGGACAGCGAGGGCTGGGCGTTCGAGTGGAAGTACGACGGGGTGCGGTGCCAGGCCGCGGTGTCCGGCGGACAGGTCCGGCTCTACTCGCGGCGGCTGCGTGACGTCACCGCCACCTACCCGGAGCTGGCCGTGCTCGGCCGGGACACCCGCACGCTGCTGATCGACGGCGAGGTGGTCGCGCTGGACGAGGACGGCAGGCCGGATTTCGGGCGCCTGCAACAGCGGATGAACCTGTCCGCGCCGACACCCGCGCGGCTGTCCTCGGTGCCGGTCGTGTTCTTCGCGTTCGACCTGCTCCGCGAAGGCACGCGGGACTGCACCGGCCTGCCGTACGAGGAACGCCGGGACCGGTTGCTGGGCCTGGGCATCGACCGGCCGCAGGTGCGGGTGCGGCGGCATTTCCTGGCGTCCGATGTGGAGGGTGCGGAGCTGTTGCGCGCCGCCCGCGAGGTCGGCCTGGAGGGGCTGGTGTCGAAGCGGCTCGGCTCGGCCTACCAGCCCGGCGTCCGGTCGCCGGACTGGGTGAAGACGCCGCTGACCCGCACGCAGGAGGTGGTGATCGCGGGCTGGACCACCGGCGAGGGGCGGCGGTCGGGCACGTTCGGCGCGCTGCTGCTCGGGTTGCACGACGAGACCGGGCTGCGCTTCGCCGGGCACGTCGGCACCGGCTTCACCGACCGCATGCTCGACGATCTGCAGGCCCGCCTGCGCCCGCTCGCGCGCCGCACCAGCCCGTTCGACAGCCCGGTTCCCCGCGAGTACGCCCGCAACGCGCACTGGGTGAAGCCGGAACTGGTGGGCGAGGTGGAGTTCCGGCAGTGGACCTCGGACGGGCGGTTGCGGGCGCCGTCGTGGCGGGGGCTGCGGCCGGACCGGCGGCCGGAAGAGGTCACGCTCGCCTGACCATCCTGGTGCGCACGGCGAGACCGGCGCACGCGATCACCGCGAGGCCGCCGAGCGCGGTGGGCCAGGTGATCGCCTCCCGCAGGAACAGCACCGCCCAGCAGATGGTCAGGACCGGCTGGACCAGCTGGATCTGGCTCACCCGCGCCATCGGGCCGATCGCGAGTCCCCGGTACCACGCGAAGAAGCCGAGGAACATGCTCACCACGCCGAGGTAGGCGAACGCGGCCCAGTCCACGGCGGTGCCGGACGGCGGGTGCTGCCACATCGCGAACCCGGTCAGGGCGATCATCACCGGCGCGGACGCGACCAGCGCCCACGAGATCGTCTGCCACGCGCCGAGTTCGCGGGCCAGCAGACCGCCCTCCGCGTAACCGATCCCGGCCGCGAGCACCGCCCCGAGCAGGAGCAGGTCGGACCAGTGCAGGCGGCCGAAACCGCCCTGCAGGGACGCGAACCCGACCGCGGCGACGGCGCCGACCGCCGCCGTGACCCAGAACCGGACCGGTGGCCGTTCCCGCCCGCGCAGCACGGCGATCACCGCGGTCGCGGCGGGCAGCAGCGCGATCACCACGGCGCTGTGGCTGGCCGAGGCGGTGGTCAGCGCGAACGAGGTCAGCACGGGGAACCCGACGACCACGCCCGCGGCGACGATCGCGAGGCGGAACCACTGCACGCCCCGCGGCAGGCGTTGCCGGGTGACCGCGAGCGCGCCGGCGGCGAGCAGGGCGGCGACGACGGCCCGGCCGCAGCCGATGAACAGCGGCGACATGGCGCCGACGGCGACCCGGGTGAACGGGACGGTGAACGAGAACGCCGTGACCCCGAGCAGACCCCAGCCGAGACCGGCCCGCGCGGGGGATAGCACCGGACGGTCGGCGAGAGTAGCGCTACTATCCTGCCTCATGTCTGACGATAGCAGCTCCCGCATCGTCGCCGGGCTCCGCGAGTGGATCGCGTCCGCCGAGCCGGGTGCGCGGCTGCCGTCCACGCGGACGCTGGTCGCCGAGTACGCGGCGAGCCCGGTGACCGTCCAGAAGGCGTTGCGGACGCTCACCGCGCACGGGCTGGTGGAGAGCCGGCCCGGCGTGGGGACGTTCGTGCGGGCGGTGCGGGTGCCGCGCGCGAACGACTACGGGTGGCAGACCGCGGCGCTCGGGTCGCCGCCGCACCGCCTGCCGCGGATGTCGACCGCGTTGCGCTCGGTGCCCAACGACGCGATCGCGCTGCACTCGGGCTACCCGGACCGCGAGCTGCTGCCCGAACGGCTGGTGCGGGCCGCGTTCACCCGTGCCGCCCGGGGCGGTTCCGCGGTCAGCCGGCCGCCGGTCGCCGGGTTGCCGGAGCTGCAGGCGTGGTTCGCCGCCGAGCTGGGCTGCGCGGCGCCGGGCGACGTGGTCGTGTTCCCCGGGAGCCAGAGCGGGCTCAGCGCGGCGTTCCGGGGGCTGGTCGGGGCGGGGGCGCCGCTGGTGCTGGAATCGCCGACGTACTGGGGCGCGATCCTCGCCGCCGCGCAGGCCGGGGTGCGGGTGGTGCCGGTGCCCAGCGGGCCGCACGGCCCGGATCCGGACGAGCTGGACTGCGCGTTCCGCCGGACCGGGGCGCGGGCGTTCTACGCGCAACCGAACTTCGCCAACCCGACCGGGGCCCGGTGGTCGCCGGAGCTGGGGGACCGGGTCCTCGGCGTCGTCCGCGAGCACGGCGCGTTCCTGATCGAGGACGACTGGGCGCACGACTTCGGGATCTCGGCGGAGGTGGTCCCGCTCGCCACTCGCGACGACCGCGGGCACGTGGTGTACCTGCGCTCGCTGACGAAGAGCGTGTCCCCGGCGGTGCGGGTGGCCGGGATCGTCGCGCGGGGCGCCGCCCGGGAACGCATCCTGGCCAGCGCGCAGGGCGAGTCGATGTACGTGAGCGGGCTGCTGCAGGCGGTCGCGCTCGACGTCGTCACGCAGCCCGGATGGCGTACGCATCTGCGGGGCCTGCGCCGCCAGCTGGCCGCGCGCCGCGACCTGCTCGTCGAGGCGCTGCGGGAACACGTCCCGACGGCGCGCCTGGACGGCGTGCCGCAGGGCGGGCTGAACCTGTGGGTGCGGCTGCCCGACGCCACCGACGCACCGCGCCTGGCCCGCGACTGCGAGGCGGCCGGGGTGGTGGTGAACCCGGGCAGCGAGTGGTTCCCCGCGGAGCCGCCCGGGGTGTACCTGCGGCTCAACTACTCCGGCCCGAACCCCGGCGCTTTTCCCGAAGGGGCGCGGATTCTCGGCAACGCACTGGCCCGGCAAGGGGTTTAGGGATTTCGTCGTCGATCCGGTCCCCGCCGCGGTCTAGGCTGTCTGGATGCTGCGGGTCTCCCTCTTGGGAGAGCAGGCGATCCTCGACGAAGCGGACGGCTCGGTGGTGACACGTTCGCCACGCACCGTCGCGCTCGTCGCGTTCCTCGTCGTCCACGCGGGCGTGCCCCAGCCGCGGCAGCGCATCGCCGAGCTGTTCTGGCCCGACTCGTCCGAACCGCAGGCCCTGACGAACCTCCGCCGCGAACTGCACCACCTGCGTCACACCCTCGGCGAGGACTGCCTGGTGGTGACGCCGAAGGACCTGTGCTGGCGGGACAGCGCGACCATCCGCGTGGACGTGCGCGACTTCCAGCTCACCTGCGCGGCGATCCAGTCCGGCCACGCCGTCCTCGACCACGCCCCGGCCGCGATCGCGCTCTACCACGGTGAATTCCTGCCCGGCACCACCGACGAGTGGGTCATCCAGCCGCGCGCCGAACTCGAATCCTCCTGCGTGCGGCTGTGCGATCTGCTGTGCGAGGCGCGGAAGAGCCGCGGGGACCTGCCCGGCGCCGCCGAAGCCGCCCGCCGCCGCATCCAGCTGCGGCCGCTGGAGGAACACGGCTACCGCGCGTTGATGGACCTGCAGGCCGCGATGGGTGACCGGGCCAGCGCCGTCAGCACCTACCACCAGTGCGCGTCCACTCTGGAACGCGAACTCGGCGTCGTCCCGGACGAGGCGACTCGCCGCGCGCTGCGGCGCCTGCTCGACCGCCCCGCCGCGGGCCCGCGCCCCGGCACCACGGGGCTCGTCGGGCGCGGCAGGGAGATGGCCGTCCTGTCGCGCGTCTGGCAGACCGCGGCGGCCGGGCGCCCCGGACTGGTGCTGGTGAGCGGCGGCGCCGGGGTCGGCAAGAGCCGCCTGGTCGCCGAACTCGCCGCCGCGGCCCGCGCGCACGGCGCGATCGTGGCCACCTCGCAGTGCTTCGGCACGCCCGGGCGGCTGCCGCTGGCGCCGGTCGCGGACTGGCTGCGCACGCCGGCGGTGCGGGCCGCGACCGCGAACCTGGAACCGGTGTGGCGCGCCGAGGTGGACCGGCTCGTGCCCGCCGGCCGGTCCCGGAGCGAGCCGGACACCGGCCCCCGCGCGATGGTCGACGCCTGGCAGCGGCACCGGTTCTTCGAAGGGCTCGCGCGGGCGCTCACCGGCGCCGGCCGCCCGACGCTGCTGGTGCTGGACAACCTGCAGTGGTGCGATCAGGAAACCCTGGCGTTCCTGGTGTTCTGCCTCGGTCTCACCACGGACGCGCCGGTCCTCGTCGCCGCGACCCTGCGCACCGACGGCGAGTGGCCGCAACTGGGCGAGTGGACCACCCGCATGCGCGCCACCGGCCTGCTCACCGAGCTGCCCCTGAACCCGCTAGACGTCACCGAGTCCGCCCGGCTGGCCGAACTGATCTCCGGGCAGCCGCTCACCCCGGCCGACCGCGCGCTGCTGCAGGCCACCACCGGCGGGTTCCCGCTCTACGTCGTCGAAGCCGTCCGCGGCAAGGCACTGCCCGGCAGCGATCTCACCGACGTGCTGCGCAACCGCATCGAGCAGGCCGGCCCCGCCGCGCGCAAGATCGCCGGGCTCGCCGCCGCGGTCGGCCGCGACTTCACGCTCGCGCTGCTCACCGAGGCCAGCGACCTGGAACCGGACACCGTCGTCCAGGCCGTCGACGAGCTGTGGCGGCGCCGCATCATCCACGAGATCGGCGGCGGCTACGACTTCAGCCACGACCTGCTCCGCGACACCGCCTACCACCTGGTCAGCCCGCCCAACCGGTGGCTGCTGCACCAGCGCGTCGCGCAGGCGCTGGAACTGCTGCACGCCGGCGACACCGACCCGGTCTCCGGCCGCCTCGCCGAGCAGTACGCGCGAGGCGGGCGGCCGGACCGCGCGGTCGGTTTCTACCGGCGCGCCGCGGCCTTCGCCTCCAGCACCTTCGCCCACGCCGAGGCGATCCGGCTGCACCAGCAGGCCCTGGACATCGTGCGCGCGCACCCGGACAGCGCCGAGTCCGCCCGTCAGGAGCTGGCGATCCTGGAGACGATGGCGGCACCGCTGAACGCCCGCCACGGGTACGCCTCCCCGCAGTTGCAGCAGGCCCTGGAACGCACGGTCGCCCTCGCCAAGCGGCTGGGGCGGCGGGATTCGATGCTCACCGCGATGGTCGGGCTCTGGGCGTCGCGCTTCGTGCAGGGCCGCACCGCCGACGCCTACCAGGTCGCCACGACCGTGCTGAACCTCGTCGACCCGGACTCCGAGCTGCGTGGATCGGCGCACTTCGCGTTCGGCGGGTCCGCGACGAGCCTCGGGCGGCCCGCCGAGGCGCTGCGGCACTTCGACCTCGCCGTGAAACTGACCCGGGAGGCCCCGTCGCTGACCGTGGGCACCCGCCCGGACGTGCACGCCACCGCGTGGGCCGCGCACCCGCACTGGCTGCTCGGCCACACCGGCGAGGCGCTGGCCGCCTGCCAGGACGCCGTCGACCTCGCCCGGTCCACCGAGCACCCGTACAGCCTCGCCGTCGCGCTGGCCTACGCCGGGATCACCTACCAGATGTGCGGTGAGGTGGACCGGCTCGGCGACACCGTGCGCGAGCTGGGCGAGCTGTGCGACCGATACGGGTTCGCCTACTACCGGGAATGGGGCCTGGTGCTGGGCGGCTGGCGGACCGGGCGGCCCGGCGTCGCGCGGCGCGGCATCGACAACCTGCGCGCGGAGGGCTCGTTCGCGCGGATGCCGTACTGGCTCGCGCTGCTGGCCGACCTGTCCGCGCCGGACGCCGCCCGCGCGACCCTGGACGCCGCGATCGTCGCCGGGCAGGCCCGCGACGACGTGTGGTGGATGCCCGAGGTGATGCGCAAGCGCGCCGCCCTCGACGACCCGGCCACCGCGATCTCCCGGCTGCGCTCGGCGGTGCGGCTCGCCGAGGCGCAGGGCAGTCTCGCGCTGGTGCGGCGGTGCGAGCACGACCTCGGCGTCCGGGCGTGAGCCCGCGCGGGCGAACGCTGCGCGAACGCCCGGTCCCTAGCGTCGTGGCGACCCACCCGAGGAGGAGCCATGACCACCATCGCCACCGCGCCGTTCTCCGAACTCGCCGCCGCCCTGCGCGGAGACCTCGTGCTGCCGCAGGACCCCAACTACGACGCCGCGCGCGCCGTCTACAACGGCCTGATCGACCGCAGGCCCGCCGCGGTCGTCCGGGTTCGCGACACCGCGGACGTCGTCGCGTGCGTGAAGTTCGCGCGGGCGCACGACATCACGATCGCCGTCCGCGGCGGGGGCCACAACGCGGGCGGCCTCGGCGTCGCCGACGACGCCCTGGTGATCGACTTCGCGTTGCTGCACAGCACCACCGTCGACCCCGAGCACCACACCGTCCGCGCCGACGCGGGGTGCACGTGGGCCGACGTCGACCACGCCACGGTCCCGTTCGGCATGGCCGTGCCGTGCGGGTTCCTCGGCTCGACCGGGGTCGCGGGGCTGACGCTCGGCGGTGGGGTCGGATACCTGTCCCGGAAGTTCGGGCTCACCGTGGACAACCTGCTCTCGGCCGACGTGGTGCTGGCCGACGGCACGCTCGTGACCGCGAACGAGACCTCCCACCCGGACCTGTTCTGGGCGCTGCGCGGCGGTGGCGGGAACTTCGGCGTGGTCACGTCGTTCACGTTCCGCGCGCACGACATCGGCGAGCGCGGCGTCATCATCGGCGGGCCGGTGCTCTACGACCTGGCCGACACCGCGGACGTGATGCGCTGGTACCGCGAGCTGCTGCCGTCGCTGCCGGAGGAGCTGTCCGGCTGGCTCGGGCTGCTGACCATCCCGCCGGCGCCGCCGTTCCCGGAGGAGCTGTGGGGACGCAAGGCGTGCGGCATCGTCTGGTGCTACACCGGGTCGCACGACCGCGCGGACGAGGTGCTGGAGCCGGTGAAGACCCACGGTTCGCCGCTGGTGGTGGGCCTGCAGGAGATGCCGCACAACGTCCTGCAGACCGCCTTCGACGCGCTGTACCCGCCCGGGCTGCGGTGGTACTGGAAGGCCGATTTCTTCTCGGAGATCACCGACGAGGCGATCGACGTGCACGTCCGGTACGGGCAGATGCTGCCGACGCCGTTCTCCACGATGCACCTGTACCCGATCGACGGCGCCGCGGCGCGCGTCCGGGCCGAGTCGACGGCGTTCGGCTACCGCGACGGCGGGTGGGCCGGGGTGATCGTCGGGGTGTCGCCGGAGCCGTCGGACGTGGCCGAGATGACCCGCTGGGCCAAGGACTACTGGTCCGATCTGCACCCGACGTCGGCCGGCGGGGCGTACGTCAACTTCATGATGGACGACGAGGGCCAGGAGCGCGTGCGGGCGTCCTACCGCGGCAACTACGACCGGCTGGCGCGGATCAAGGCCCAGTACGACCCGGAGAACGTCTTCCACGTCAACCAGAACATCCGTCCCGCGCGATGATGGGTACGTGCGGACGGAGTGGGTGAGCGCGGTACGGGCGCTCGGTGGCGACGGCGATGTGGCGGCGGACGCGGCGGCGGACCTGGCCGCCCGGTACGCGGAGCCGCATCGCCGCTACCACGACACGGCGCACGTGCTCGCGGTGCTGCGGGATTCGGCGGCGCTCGCGGCGGAGCTGCGGTTGCCGCCGGAGGAGCGCGCGGTGCTCACCCTGGCCGCCGCACACGACGTCGTGTACGACGGGCGGCCCGGTGAGGACGAACGGCGCAGCGCCGAGTGGGCGGTCTCGTGGCTGCGCCGGGCCGGGGTGTCCGCCGGCCACGTGTCGCGGGTCGAGGAGCTGGTGCTGGCCACGCTGACGCACGCGGCTCCGGACGGCGACCTGACCGCGCAGGCGCTGCTCGACGCCGACCTGGCGATCCTCGGCGCCGGCGAAGCCACCTACGACCGCTACCGCACCGCGGTGCGCGCCGAGTACGCCCCGATCTCGACCGAGTTGTGGCGCGCCGGGCGGTCGGCCGTGCTCGCGGACCTGCTGGCGCGGGAGCCGCTGTACGCCACGGCGGCCGCGCGGTTGCGGTGGGAGGCCGCGGCCAAGGTGAACCTCGCGCGGGAGCTGGCGTCGCTCAGAACGCCGTGACGCCGGTCAGCTCCGCGGACAGTGCCCAGAGCCGCTCGGCCTGGGCGGGGTCCACGGCGTAGTCGCGCACGCCCGCGATCATCTCCGTGCTTTCGGTGGGTTCGGCGATGTCGCAGTCCTCGCAGTAGAGGCCGCCGAGGCCGTCGAGCTGGGGTGAGGTGGCGGCCCAGACCTGGGTGGCCGCGCCCTGCTCCGGGGTCTTGAAGCTGGGGTCGGCGGGGTTGCCGTGCTCGTCGATCCAGCCGGCGGCCAACATGTCCGCGGTGTCGAGGTGCCGCTGCAGTGGCGTGAGGATCGCGCCGGGGTGCAGGGAGAACGCGCGGGCGCGCTCGCGGCCGAGGACGTCCAGCTGCCGCGCGAAGAGCGCGTTGGCCGTTTTCGACTGGGCGTAGGCGAGCCAGCGGTCGTAGCCGCCGTCGAAGTGGACGTCGTCCCACCGGATTCCGGACAGCTGGTGCCCGGCCGAGGACACCACCACCACGCGCGCGCCCGGGGCGATGGCCGGCCAGAGGAGGTTGACCAGCGCGAAGTGGCCGAGGTGGTTGACCGCGAAGTGCGACTCCCAGCCCGGCCCGACGCGGGTTTCCGGGGCGGCCATGATGCCGGCGCCGGCGATGAGGATGTCGATGGCGCGGCCGGAGGCGAGGAACCTCTCCGCGAACCGGTGGACGCTGCCGAGGTCGGCGAGATCGAGTTCGTCCACTTCGGCCGCTTCGCGCGCGGCCGCCGGGCGGCGGGCGGGAACGACGACGTGGGCGCCCGCGCGGGTGAGCGCGCGGGTGGTGGCCAGGCCGATGCCGGAGTAGCCGCCGGTGACGATGGCGAGCTTGCCGGTGAGGTCCACCCCGGCGAGGACCTCGTCGGCGGTGGTGCGGGCACCGAAGCCGGTGCCGAGGGGTTTCTGGATCATGGCCGTGACGCTAGGAGCTCGACCGGCGTCTAGGTCAAGTTACGCTGGGCCGGTGGACTTGAGCATCGGCGAGGTCGCGCGGCGCACCGGGCTGAGTGTGCACACGCTGCGGCTGTACGAGCGGGAGGGCCTGCTGGCGAGCCCGGTCTCCCGCGACGCGAGCGGCCGCCGCGTCTACCGCGAGGCGGACGTCGAGTGGCTGGAGTACTGCACGCGGTTTCGCGCGTCGGGCATGCCGCTCGAGGCGATCCGCCGGTTCGCGGCCCTGGTGCGGCAGGGCCCGGGCAACGAACCCGAGCGGCTGGCGCTGCTGCGGGAGCACGAGGAGCGGGTGCGGGAGCGGATCGCGGAGCTGCAGGAGAGCCTCGCGGTGATCCGGCACAAGGTGACGGCGTACGCCGAGCACGTGGCGGCCGGCCGCGCCGCGGGCCTGTGGGAGCCGGCCGGGTCCACTGTGGATTGACCCGGTCGTGCCCGCTCCGTCGGTGACGGGCCCATGGCCTGACCCCGCTCAGGCCGATGTGACGAAATCGGACGTCCTCGACGCCCGGACCGGGCGCCTGCCGTGATCTTCCGGACCGGCGCGAACCATGCAAAAAGGATCACACCAGCGGTAACACCAGTCTCTCCGGTAACTCTCGTCGCAGAACGAGGGTGCACTGCGTGAGTCACACCCGGGGTGTGGTTAGTCTTCGCCAGCGAATGTCGTCGAGACCGTCCCGGGGGGTCAGGTGCGCAAGACCAGTTCACGGCCGTGGCAGCGCCGGCCACCGAGCCCGCAGCCGCCGCCGAGCAAGCCGCAGCCGATGCCGGGCCGCATCAGCCGCTGAGGAAGCCGTCAAAACGTCCAAACAGGACACGCAGGCGTCCGCCGGTGGTCACCCGCACCCCGGCTACGCTGGCCGCATGCGCTTCGGACTCTTCGTTCCCCAAGGCTGGCGGCTGGACCTGACCGGTATCGAGCCCGCCCGCCAGTGGGAGACCATGCTCGACATCGCCCGCTACGCCGAGAACGGGCCGTACGAGTCGGTGTGGGTGTACGACCACTTCCACACCGTCCCGGCCCCGCTGGCCGAGGCCACGCACGAGGCGTGGTCGCTGATGGCGGCGCTCGGCGCGACCACGAGCCGCGTCCGGCTGGGCCAGATGTGCACCTGCATGAGCTACCGCAACCCGGCCTACCTGGCCAAGGTCGCGGCGACCACGGACGTCATCTCGGGCGGCCGCGTCGAGATGGGCATCGGCGCCGGCTGGTACGAGCACGAGTGGCGGGCCTACGGCTACGGCTTCCCGCCCGCCGGTCAGCGGCTCGGCATGCTCGACGAGGGCGTGCAGATCATGCGGCAGCTGTGGGCCGAGGGCACGGCGACCCTGGACGGCAAGTACTACCAGGTCGACGGCGCCCTGTCGTACCCGCTGCCGCTGCAGGACGGCGGGATCCCGCTGTGGATCGCCGGCGGTGGCGAGAAGAAGACGCTGCGGATCGCCGCCCGGTACGCCCAGTACACCAACTTCGCCGGGGGCGCCGAGGACTTCAAGCACAAGTCCGAGGTCCTCGCCGCGCACTGCGCTGACGTGGGCACCGACTTCGACGCCATCGTCCGCTCGGCCAACTACCACGTCGTCATCGGCGAGACCGAGAAGGACGTGGCCGACCGCCTCGCGTGGATCCGCGCGCACTTCGAGCCGCACCTGTCCGCCGACCTGCTCGAGAGCACCGTGAACTCGTTCGCGAACGGTCCGCTGGTCGGCACCCCCGAGCAGATCGCCGAGCGGCTCACCGAGCTGCGCGGCCTGGGCATGACCTACGCGATCACCTACTTCGCCGACATCGCCTACGACCGCGCGTCGGTGGAGCTGTTCACGAACAAGGTCATCCCCGAGCTGGCCTGACCGCGAACTCGTCCAGTGCGGCGCGCCACGCCGCACGCATCGCGTCGCTGCCGGTGTGGCCGGAGTCGTCGATCACGATCAGTTCGGCGTCCGGCCACACCCGGGTCAGCTCCCACGCGGTCTCCACCGGGCTGCTGATGTCGAACCGGCCGTGGATGAGCTTGCCTGGAATGCCCTTGAGCCGGTGGGCCTCGCGGATCAGCACGCCCTCCTCCAGCCAGGCGGCGTTGGAGAAGTAGTGCGCGCAGATCCGGGTCATCGCGAGCAGGTCGCGGGACGGCCGGTCGCTGTAGGAGTTGGGCACGCCGTTGGGTTCCAGCGAGACCGCGGCGTCCTCCCACGTGCTCCAGTCCCGCGCGGCCTTGTTCCGCACCTCGGGATCCGGATCCGCCAGCAGGCGCGCGTAGGCGGCGAGGATGTCGAAGGTGTCGCCCTCGACGTCGCCGGCGCCGGCCCGGAACCGCTCCAGCTCCGCCGGGAAGAACCGGCCCACCCCGTTGTACAGCCAGTCGATCTCGCGCCGGCGGGTGGTGGTGACCCCGGCGATCACGATCTCGCTGACCCGCTCCGGGTGCCGCTCGGCGTAGGCGAGTTGCAGCGTCGAACCCCACGAGCCGCCGAAGAGCAGCCACTGCTCGACGTCCAGGTGCTCGCGCAGCCGTTCCATGTCCGCGATCAGGTGCTCGGTCGTGTTGTGGGTCAGGTCGGTCGCCGGATCGCTCGCGTGCGGGGTGCTGCGGCCGCAGTTGCGCTGGTCGAACAGGATGATCCGGTAGCGCTCGGGGTCGAAGAAGCCGCGTGAGCTGGTCCAGCCGCCGGAGCCGGGGCCGCCGTGGACGAACACGGCGGGCTTGCCGGCCGGGTTGCCGCACTCGGCCCAGTGGATTCGGTTGCCGTCGCCGACGTCCAGCATGCCTTCGGTGTGGGGTTCGGCGACGGGGTGGAGCTGGGTCATGATCCCTCCAGATGCAACAGTGCTGTTATATTAGCGCTGTGACAATTCCCGGCTCCGAACTGCTCGCCACCCGGCTGCGGCACCTGCTGGAGCTGCTGGACGGCGACGTCGCCGCCATCTACGCCGACCTCGGGCTGGACTGGTTCCGGCCGCGGTTCGCGCCCGTCATCCGGACGCTGGCCGCCGGCCCGCAGCCGATCCGGGACCTGGCCGCCGCCATCGGCGTCACCCATTCGGCGGCGAGCCAGACGGTCGCGCAGATGGTGAAGGCGGAGCTGGTGACGCTGAGCCCGGGTGCGGACGCCCGTCACCGCATCGTCCACCTGACGCCCAAGGCGGCGGACCTGCTGCCGGTGCTGGACGCGGAGTGGGCGGCGACCTCCGCGGCGGCGAAGGATTTCGAAGCCGGGCTCGCCTACCCGCTCAGCCGGCTGGTCGACGAGGCGATCGAGGCCTTGCGTGAGCGCCCGATGCGGCAGCGGATCGCCGACGCGGCACCGGATCTGCTCCGCTGACGACGAGCAGGTTTCGCGTTCTCTTGATCGGGGTACAACGACGCTCCATGCCCGTTGAACGAACAGCGGAGGACCGTCTTGCCGGATTCAGCCCAGATCTGCGACAGAACCAGCGGCGTGCCCCTGCTGGGCGCGCCCCACCTCGCCGGGCTCCGGCGGCACCTCCGCGAGCTTCTGGGCGGGGAGGACGAGGAAGCGGTCGCGCGGGCGCTCGTCGTCGCCGACACCCTCGCCAGTCTCGCCTGCCGCCACGCCCACCCGCCGTTCACCGTCCGGTTGCGGTACGCCGAGGGCGTGAGCCTGCGGGCCGAGATCCGCGAGCTGCGCTGCGGCACCCTGCCCGGTCACGCGGCGCTGCGGCTCCCGCTGCACATCCTCGACTGCCTCGCCCGCACCTGGTGCGTCGATCTGCAGGACCACCACGGTGTGCTCGTCGCCGAGGTCGACCTGGCCGGGTGAAATCCGGTTGCGCCACCCCGCGGCGGACGTGAGGCTGCCGCACGTGACCGAAGCGTTCTTCGCGTTGTTCCACGGCCTGCCGCGGCAGGGGCCGGGGTCGGACGCCACCACCCTCCGCCTCCTCGAACTCGCCGCGCCGCTGCCCGAGCGGCCCCGCGTGCTCGACCTCGGGTGCGGCCCCGGCCGGTCCGCGCTGCTGCTGGCGAAGGCCGGTGCCCGGGTGACCGGCCTCGACACCCACCAGCCGTTCCTCGACGACCTCGCCCGGGCGGCCGAGGGGCTCGACGTGGAGACCGTCAACGCCTCGATGGCCGAGCCGCCGTTCCCGGACGGCACGTTCGACCTCCTGTGGGCCGAGAGCGCGGTGTTCGTCCTCGGGTTCGACACCGCGCTGCGCACGTGGAAGCGGCTGCTCAAGCCGGGCGGCACGCTCGTGCTCACCGAATGCGAATGGTCCACCGGCGAGCCGTCCGCGGCGGTCCGGGAGTTCTGGGACGCGCAGTATCCACTGCGGACGACCGCGCAGAACACCGCCGCGGCGGAAGCGGCCGGCTACCGGGTGGACGCGGTGCTGCCGCAGCCGGACAGCGACTGGTTCGACGAGTTCTACGACCACCTGGAAGCCCGCGCCGACGCCGCCGACACCAGTGACCCGGCGATGGCCGAGGCGGTCGCCGCGGCGCGGCGGGAGATCGCCATGCGGCGCGAGCACGGCGCGGAGTACCAGTACACCGGCTACGTGCTCCGTACATACCAGTAGGTACACTCGCGCGGGTGTACGCCACGCAGTACGAGATCAGCCTGCCGGCCGACTACGACATGGGCATCATCCGCAAGCGGGTGGCCGACCGCGGGCACGCGCTGGACGACCGCGCGGGGCTCGGCCTGAAGGCGTACCTCGTCCGGGAGAGCCCGAACCAGTACGCGCCGTTCTACCTGTGGCGCGACACCGGCCGGATGGCGGAGTTCCTGGCCGGTGGCGGCGGTTTCCACAACATCGTGCGGGATTTCGGCCGCCCGGTGGTGCGGCACTGGACGGGCCTGGCGTTCGAGCGCGGCCCGGTGTTCGACGCGGTCCCGCGGCGGGCTTCCCGTCTCATCACGCCGATCCCGGACGGCGACCCGGCGAGCGCTGTAGAAGAGGCACTCGCCGGGGCGTCCGTGATCGCTCGTGAGTCCGGCGTGCACAGCGTGGCGCTCGCGCTGGACCCGCACCACTGGCAGCTGGCGCGGTTCATCCTCGGCGAGGATGACGGCGAGGCCACCGAGCGGTACGAGGTGCTGCACCTGTCGGTGCCGGAACTGGCCGCCGTCCGCGTGGGACGGCAGTGGTAGCTCAGCCGGCGACCTCGGCGAGGAGGTCCAGGCCGGCCGTCCACTCGCCGAGGCCGCTGCCGGAGTTGAGGTGGCCGTGCCCGGCGAGTACGCGCCGGGGGACCCGCCACGCGTCGGCGAGCGCGGCGGACGCCGCCGGGTCGCAGTAGGGGTCGTCGTCGCTCGCGACGACCAGGCCGGGGCAGGGCAGTGGCCGGGCCCGCAGGTCTGCGAACGCCGGCGCGGCCTGGCGGGGGAACGCCGGTCCCCGCGGATCCGGTGGTGCGACCAGGAAGGCGGCGACGCCGTGCGGTGGTGCCGAGACCAGCCACTCGGCGGCCGCCCAGCAGCCGAGACTGTGCGCCACCAGCACAACCCGGTCGTCGCGGCGCACCGCGGCCGTATGGGCGGCCCCGATTGCGGCCACCCAGTCCGCGAGGTCCGGCTCGGCCCAGGAGGCCGGGGCGATCCGGACGGCCGAGGCGCCCCACCGCGCCTCCCACGCGGTCTGCCAGTGCTTCTCGTCCGATCCGTCGATGCCGGGGATGATGACGTACGCGACCAACGTCCACCGCCACTTCCATTCGTGGCGCCCGCCCCTCGCGGGCGCTGCCCGAGGGGATTGTGAATGGACCAGCTGTGCGTGACGGGCGTGGCAAGCGATCTCAAGGGAAGTGGCGGCGACAACGATGGAATCACTCGACGAGATCGACCGCGCGATCCTGGAGTTGCTGCAGGCCGACGGCCGGCTCAGCGGCGCCGAGGTGGGCCGCCGGGTGGGGCTGTCCCAGCCGGCGGCCGCCGCGCGCATCCAGCGCCTGGAGAAGAGCGGCGTCATCCTCGGCTACCGCGCCGTCGTCGACCCGGCCGCGGTCGGGTTGAACATCCACGCCGTCGTCCGGTTGCGCACCACGCACGCCCGGCTGGCGAAGGCGCTCGCCCTCGCCGAGCGGATTCCCGACGTCGTCTCGACGGTCCGGGTGACCGGCGAGGACTGCCTGCTGTTCGACGTGCACTGCACGCACGCCGAACGGCTCGAGCAGGTCGTGGACTCGCTGGCCCGCTTCGGGCCGGTCACCACGTCGCTCGTGTTGCGCAGCTACCCGCCGAAGCCGCTGCCTACCCCTTGACGCACACCACCTGCTTGAGGTGCGCGACGACTTCCACCAGGTCGGTCTGCGCCCGGATCACCGAGTCGATGTCCTTGTAGGCGGCCGGGATCTCGTCGACCACGCCCTCGTCCTTGCGGCACTCCACGCCGCTGGTCTGGGCGGCGAGGTCGGCCGCGGTGAACGTCTTGCGGGCCTTGGTCCGCGACATGCGCCGCCCGGCGCCGTGCGACGCCGAGTGGAACGAGGTCTCGTTGCCGAGGCCGCGCACGATGTAGGAGCCGGTGCCCATGCTGCCCGGGATGATCCCGAGGTCACCCGAGCCGGCGCGGATCGCGCCCTTGCGGGTGACCAGCACGTCCACGCCGTCGTAGGTCTCCTCGGCGACGTAGTTGTGGTGGCACGAGATCGGCTCGTCGAACCGCACGCCGGGCACCGTGTCGGCCACCGCCTGCTGCACGAGCGCGACCATGGTGGCGCGGTTGCGGGCCGCGTACTCCTGCGCCCAGAACAGGTCGCGCCGGTACGCCTCCATCTCCGGGGTGCCGGCGACGAACACGGCCAGGTCGCGGTCGGGCAGGTCCGCGTTGTGCGGCAGCTTGCGGGCGATGTCGATGTGCCGCTTGGCCAGCTCGTTGCCGATCCCGCGCGAGCCCGAGTGCAGCATCAGCCACACGCGGCCGGCGTCCGGGCCGCCCTGCTCGAGGCAGACCTCGATGAAGTGGTTGCCGCCGCCGAGGCTGCCGATCTGCGCCCGCGCCCGGTCGCGCAGGTTCTGCACGCCGGTGTGCAGGTGCCCGAACGCCTGCCAGAACTCGTTCCAGCCGCCGGTGCCGGGCACGTGCGCGGGGTCGACCGGGGTGCGGTGCATGGCGAAGCCGACCGGAACGGCGTCCTCGATGCGGCGCCGCAGCCGGCCGAGGTCGTCGGGCAGGTCGTCGGCGGTCAGCGAGGTGCGGACCGCGCTCATGCCGCAGCCGATGTCCACGCCCACCGCGGCGGGGGAGACCGCGTCCCGCATGGCGATCACGCTGCCGACCGTCGCGCCCTTGCCGTAGTGCACGTCCGGCATGACGGCCAGACCGTGCACCCACGGCAGGTTGGCGACGTTGTGCAGCTGACGCATCGCGGCGTCCTCGACGGTCGCCGGGTCGGCCCACATGCGGATCGGCACGCGGGCGCCCTCGACGGCGGTGAACATCCGAAGATCCTTTCGCTGGAGTGGATCCACAGGGTTACCCGCGAAAGGTCCCGGAGCAACCGGATTTCAGTAGTCGTCGCGCCCGGTGAGTTGTTCCTCGAGCAGCTCGGCGGAGCTGGTGACCAGCGCGAGCGGGTCGACGAACTCGTTGATGTCGAGGTTCGCCAGCGGGAGTGAGTGCCGGAGCACCAGGTACTCGCCCATGACGACCACCCCGCCCACGACGGTGGTGTGCCCCACCTCGGCGAGGACCCCGACCACGTCCACTTCGTCCACCCGCGCGAACGGGGTCGCGATCTGGATCCACTCGTCCCGCCGATCGAGAACCTCCCGGGCGATGACGACGATCTGGGTGCGCTCTTCCTCCTCGGGATCGGATTGGAAACGCACCCGGATGCGCAGTTCGTCCGGTTCGTCCCGGATCACCTTGTACTGCTGCCGGATGAACGTCGCGAGATCGCGCCAGGTCGTCACCCCAGGAGTTCCCTTCTTCGTGCCCGGATGGTCACGGGAAGTGAAGCACAGATGATCTAGGAACGGGACGGCACCAGGAAGATACGCACCCGAACCGCCGGCCGGCAACGCAACGGAACCGACCTCGCCACAGGCCGCGCGGCAGCCCTGCAAACCGGCGCCCGGCAACGGCAGTGGCCCGGCACTCGCCTGCCCGCGCGGCAGCCCAGCAAACCGCCGCCCGGCAACGCAAGTTGACCGACTAGGTCCTGTCCTGTAATTGATCTAGCTGCGGTTCTGGTTTGATCTTGGGTTGTGGTGGGTCGGGGTGAGGTGACGGATCGGGCGTGGGCGTGGATCGAGCCGCTGCTGCCGCCGGTGTCGGGTCGGGGTCGGCGGTGGCGGGATCACCGTCAGGTGCTCAACGCGATTCTGTGGAAGCTACGCACCGGCGCTCCGTGGCGTGACCTGCCCGAACGGTATGGGCCGTGGAAGACCGCGCACGAGCGGTTGCGGTTGTGGACCGCGGATGGCACCTGGCAGAAGATTCTGGACGAGGTGATCGTCAAAGACGACTCGGTCGGCGAGGTCGAGTGGGTCATTTCGGTTGATTCGAGCGTGGTCCGGGCGCACCAGCACGCTGCTGGCGCCCGGAAAAAGGGCTCTGTTGATCTATGTGTGGGTGCGGTCAGGTAGTTCGGGGCGGTAGCCGCCGAGCGCGAGGAGTGCGAGGGAGATCAGGGCGTCGGCGTGTTTGAACCCGAAGGCCAGGCGGGTCAGTAGCCGGATCTTGGTGTTGGTCGATTCGATCAGCGCGTTGGACAGACCGTGATCCAAGCTCGCGTGGATCGCCGGCAGCTCGGACCGGATAGTGCGGGCGAGCTTGACGAACTCGGGTATCCGGCAGCGCACTGCCCAGGACAGCCACCGTTGCAGCGCTTCTTTTCCGGCCTGCCCGCCCACGGCGAAGACGTGTCGAAGGCCTTCTTTGAGCAGGTAGGCGCGGTAAAGCCGGGGGTTGGTCTTGGCGATCCAGGTCAATTTGTGACGCTGATGATCGGTGAGGTTGTCCGGGTTCTTCCACAACGCCCATCGTGCGCGTTTCATGCCTTGAGCCGGACCGGCTGAGGCGGTGCGGCCACGCCGGTCTTTGTGGCTTCCGCCAGGCTGGCGGCGTGCGGTATTCCATACCTGGCGCCGAACCTGGTCTAGAGCATCGGTGGCCCATTTGACCACGTGGAACGGATCAGCGCAGCGGATCGCGTCCGGGCAGTACTGTTCGACGGTCCGCGCGATCCACGCGGCCGCGTCCGCCGAGACATGCGTGATCTGCGCGCATCGATCGGCTCCGAGCAACTCGAAGAACACGGCCAACGTCGGTTTGTCGTTGCCCGCCGCCGCCCATACCAGCCGGCCGGTGTCGTGATCGACAACAATGGTGAGATATCGATGGTTCTTCTTATAGCTGATCTCATCGACCCCGATTCTGCGCAGCCCGGCCAGGCGATCCACCCTCGCGTCGATATCGGCCCGGACCCGGGTGATGATCGAGCCGACCGTCGGCCAGGCGATCCGCATCAGCTGCGCGACCGTGGACCTCGACGTCGCGGTCGCCAGCCAGGCGACGGTGTCGTCGAACGCGCGGGTATGCCCAGCACCGTGCCGCGCCCAGGGCACCGCACTGACCACGACCCCGTGCTGGCGACACCGCACCCGGGATGCGTCCGCCTCGACGAACGCCTGAATAGTTCCCAGGTCCAGTGCACGCCATCGCCGCCGGCCCCGGCCGGCGTCATACCGCGGGCATCGCCGCGAGCACACCCCGCACCGGTCACGATCCCGGCTCCGGACCCGCACCGCGGCCACCAGCACCTGCGCGGCCCCATCGAACTCGACCGACTCCACGACCGCCGGATTCACACCCAGCAACCGACCCCATATCCTGGCAGCGGGCACGTCGTTCTCCGTCTATCCGGTTTCTGTTCCTCGACAGCTCAGAAACCTAGACCCAGCAACGACGTGCCCCTCCGCTACCTGGGCAGACCCACCCACACATCAGTACAAAGAGCCGGAAAAAGGGGGCTGCGCACCCGGCGTCGAGGCGCTCGCGGTCGACGGGGAAGGACTCGGACGCTCCCGCGGAGGACTGAGCACCAAAATCCATCTCGCCGTCGATGGCCGCGGGCTGCCGATGCGGGTGCTGCTCACCGGCGGCCACGCCGGCGACAACCCACAACTGCTGCCGCTGCTCGACGGCATCGCGGTCGCCCGGATCGGGCCAGGCAGGCCGCGATGCCGACCCGATCGTGTGGTCGCGGATAAGGCCTACTCGCACCCCTCAACTCGGCAAGCGATGCGGGATCGGCGGATCCGGTTCGTCAGTCCCGAGCGGGAGGATCAGATCGCCCGCCGCGTCGCCAGAGGTTCACGCGGCGGACGACCACCCGCCTTCGATGCCGAGACCTACAAGCGGCGCAACATGGTCGAACGCTGCTTCAACCGGCTCAAACAGTTTCGCGACCTAGCCACCCGCTACGCCAAACGCGCCGCCTACTACCAAGCCGAACTCACCATCGCCGCCATCATCCTCTGGCTCCGATGACTTACAGGACACTTCCTACGCCCCAGACCTCCCCCGCCCCCGATCCACAGCCCGCTTTTGGTCGCCGATCAGCGGGGTCAAGGTACTCTTTCCCGCCTTGACGCCGCTGCTCGGCGACCAATACACACTCGAGGTGAGGGGGCGGGGGAGGTCACCCAAGGTGACCGTTAGGCGCCGTAGGCGCCTTTGACCCTGCGCGAAGCGCAGGAAAAGATCAAAAGATGTCCTCGCCGGACGGGCAGGCTCCGGGATGACGGAAAAGCCCGTCGTCTCACCTTGACGGGGTGGTCGCCGGGCGGTCATCCCGTCGCCTTCCGGTTTGTGCATATCACCTTGAGCCCGGGCCGCAAGGTTGGCATGTCACCTCACCACCCAGCGAGGGTTGCGGCCCTGGCTCAAGGTGATCGTTCCGGTGTCAGGCGACGGGATGACCACCCAGCTTCTCTTGTGTTGCTGTTGCCCAAATGGCCAGCCCGATCATCGGCAGCACGGCGCCGAAGAGACTGGGCCCGGCCCAGCCGAAAGCGTCGTACAAACTCCCCGCCAGTGCCGATGCCACCGCGCCGCCCACGAAGATCGTCGTCATGAACACCGTGTTGATGCGGGCTCGCGCGTCCGCCCGCAGGCCGTAGATCTCCCGCTGGCTCAGCACCTGGTGGCCCTGCACCGCGAGGTCCAGCACGACCCCGGCCAGCGCCAGCACCACCAGCGAACCCGCCCCGAGCCAGGCCACCACCATCGCCACCGCGGCCAGCCCCAGCGCCACCCCGCTGCCGATCCGGCCGTGGCCCCGGTCGCCCAGCCGGCCGGCCAGGGGTGCGGCCGCCGCGCCCGCCGCTCCGACGAGCGCGAAGACACCCACCTCGGTCTGGGACAGCCCGTGCCGTCCGACCAGCTCGAACGCCACCGAGGTCCAGAACGCCGAGAACGCCCCGAACATCAGCGCCTGGCACACCGCCCGCCGCCGCAGCGCCGGTTCCTCCCGGGCCAGCGTCAGGATCGAACCCATCAGCCGCCGGTAACCCGCGTCGTGCGAAGGCCGGCGGTGCGGCAGCATCCGGCGCACCGCGACCGCCACCACCAGCATCAGCACCGCCGACACGAAGTAGATCGTGCGCCACCCGAACGCCCCGGCGACCAGGCTGGACAGCGTCCGCGCCAGCAGGATCCCCAGCAGCAGCCCGGTCATCACGGTGCCGACGAACCGGCCGCGCTGCTCCTCAGGCGCGAGGTGCGCGGCGAACGGGATGAGGATCTGCGCCACCACCGAGGTCACCCCGATCAGCACCGACGCCGCCAGGAACACCCCGAACACCGGCGCCACCGCCGCGACCACCAGCGCCAGCGCGGTGAACACCAGCGTCCGCGAGGCCAGCGCCCGGTTCTCCACCAGATCGCCCAGCGGCATCAGCAATGCGAGCCCGGCCGCGTACCCGAGCTGGGTCAGCGTCACCACCAGCCCGGCACTGCCCTGGCTCACGCCGAACGCGGTCGCGATCCCGGCCAGCAGCGGCTGGGCGTAGTACAGGTTCGCCACCGTGGTGCCGCACGAGAACGCGAGCACCACCATGATCAGCCGCAGGTTGCGGTCTTCCGGCATGACAGTGCCGACACCGCGAGCACCCCCGGCATTCCCGGTGTGAGGCCGTTCACCCGGGAAACCCGGCATCGGAGTCCTAAGCGGACCGGATGCGCAACCCGTCGAACGCGACCGCCGCCACCGTCTCCGCCAGCTGCTCCCCGCTCTGCCCGCCGCGCGGCCGGTACCACTCGATCAGCGAGTTGACCATGCCGAACAGCAACCGCGCCGCGGTGGGCGGGTCGATGTCCGGCCGCAGGTCGCCCTCGTCCACGGCCTTGGTGACCAGCTCGGACACGATGTGGTCGAACTCGCGGCGACGGGCCAGCGCGTCCCGCTCCACCTTGGTGTTGCCGCGCACCCGCAGCAGCAGCGTCACGAACGGCAGCCGGTCGACCAGCACCCGCACGCTGCCCCGCACCAGGTACTCCAGCCGGTCGACCGCGCGCCCGTCGACCGAATCCAGTTCGGCCACGATCTCGAACAACCCGTCCAGCGCGCGGTTCACCGCCAGCCGCAACAACTCCTGCTTGCTCGGCACGTGGTGGTAGATGGCGGACTTCGTGATGCCGAGCTTGCGCGACAGGTCCTCCATGCTGGTGCCGTCGTAGCCGCGCTCGTTGAACAGCTTGACCGCGACCGCCAGCAGGGACTCCAGGTCGTAGCCCGGCCTGCCGCGCCGGGCGGGCCGGGCCGGGGGTGCGGTCGTCATGGCCCCAGTATCCCAACCGGTCTCAGGCCGGCGGCCGCTGGTCGATCACGCGGCGCAGCTTGCCCATCGACCGTTCCAGCGTGTCCGGGTCGAGCACCTCGACGCCGACGCTGACCCCGACGCCGTCCTTGACCCGCGCGGCGATCTCCGCCGCGGCACCGCGACGGCGGTCGGCCGGGGTGTCGTGCCGCGCCTCGACCAGGACGGTGAGGTGGTCCATCCGGTCCTGTTTGGTCAGCTTGAGCTGGAAGTGCGGCGCCAGGCCCGCGGTGGCGAGCACGATCTCCTCGATCTGCGTGGGGAACACGTTGATCCCGCGCAGGATGATCATGTCGTCGCTGCGGCCGGTCACCTTGTCCATGCGCCGGAACGCCGGGCGCGCGGTGCCCGGGCGCAGCGCGGTCAGGTCCCGCGTGCGGTAGCGGATCACCGGCGTCGCCTGCTTGGTGAGCGAGGTGAACAGGAGCTCACCGGTCTCGCCCTCGGCCAGCACGGTGCCCTCGACCGGGTCGACCACCTCGGGGTAGAAGTGGTCCTCCCAGATGTGCAGGCCGTCCTTGGTCTCCACGCACTCCTGCGCCACGCCGGGACCCATCACCTCGGACAGGCCGTAGATGTCCACGGCGTGCAGGTCCATCCGCTGCTCGATCTCGCGCCGCATCTGCTCGGTCCACGGCTCCGCGCCGAAGATGCCCACCCGCAGCGAGGACTTCGCCGGGTCGAGGCCCTGCCGTTCGAACTCGTCCATCAGCGTCAGCATGTAGGACGGGGTCACCATGATGACCTCGGGCCGGAAGTCGGTGATGATCTGCACCTGCCGCGCGGTCATGCCCCCGGACGCGGGGATCGCGGTGCAGCCCAGCTTCTCGACGCCGTAGTGCGCGCCGAGCCCGCCGGTGAACAGGCCGTAGCCGTAGGCCACGTGCACCTTGTGCCCGGGACGGCCGCCCGCCGCGTAGATCGAGCGGGCCATCACCGTCGCCCAGGTGTCGATGTCGGCTTCGGTGTACCCGACGACGGTCGGTTTGCCGGTGGTGCCGCTGGAGGCGTGGATGCGGCGCACCTGCTCCTGCGGCACGGCGAACATGCCGAACGGGTAGTTGTCGCGCAGGTCGTGCTTGGTGGTGCAGGGGAACTTCGCCAGGTCGGCCAGCTCGCGGCAGTCGTCCGGGTGCACCCCGGCCTCGTCGAACTTGCGGCGGTAGAACGGCACGTTCCGGTAGGCGTGCCGGAGTGTCCACTGCAGACGCTCCAGCTGGGTGGCGCGCAGCTCGTCGACGCTCATCCGCTCGGCGGCGGTCAGGTCGTCCGGCGCCGGCGCGGTGCCGAGACGCTTCGCGTGGGGCACGTCGCTGTGCATGGTCGTCATGGGGACCGGCTCCTCAGTTCTTCCCGATCGTGCGGCTGCGGCCGCGGAATTCGGCGATCACCTCGCGACCGGTGCCGGTCTCGCGGTGCACCGTGACGTCGTAGATGCCGTTGCGCCCGTAGCGCGTGCGTTCCTCGGCCGTGGCGACCAGCCGGTCACCGAGGCGGGCGCTGGCGACGAACGAGATCTCGGCGCCCGCCGCCACCGTCACCGGGCCGTGGCTGTTGCACGCGCACGCGAACGTGGTGTCGGCCAGCAGGAAGATGTAGCCGCCGTGGGCGATCGCGTGCCCGTTGACCATCTGCTCGGTGACCGTCATGCGGGCGACCGCCCGGCCACCGTCCGCTTCGACGAGTTCGATGCCGAGCGACTTCGACGCGACGTCGTCGGCGAACATCGCCTGCGCGGCTTGGGACACGGCAGCACTGCCTTCCGTCGTTACTGACCGAATGGACGGTTAATAATGTGCGTCTCGCCGTGGCACTGTCAAGACCCCTGGAACACCGGCTTCGACTTGCTCAGGAAGGCTTCGACCGCGCCGCGGTGGTCGCCGGTGAGCCCCAGCCGCGCCTGCGCTTCGCCCTCCAGCCGCAGGACGTCCGGCAGCGGCGCGCCCCAGGACGCGGCCAGGGCGCGCTTGGCCTCGGCGTAGGCGAGCGTCGGGCCCGCGGCCAGGCGGGCGGCCAGCTCGGCGGCGGCCGCGGCCACCTCGTCGGCGGGGACGACCCGTCCGGCAATGCCCCACTCGGCGGCCTGCGCGGCGGTGAAGGTCTCACCGAGCAGGACGAGTTCGCTCGCCCTGGCGGCGCCGACCGCGCGCGCGAGCGTGGCGGACAGCCCGGAGTCGCAGGTCAGGCCGATGCCGGTGAACGCGGTGCCGAACTTCGCGGTGTCCGCGGTGACCCGCAGGTCGCAGGCGAGGGCGAATCCGAGCCCGGCGCCGACGCACGTGCCGTTGATGGCCGCGACCACCGGTTTCGGCATGGTCGCCAGCGCGGTGACGATCGGGTTGTAGTGCTCGTCGATGGTGGCGAACGCCGTCGCCGGGTCGGCCCGCAGCGCGTCGGCGTGCTCGGCCAGGTCCTGGCCCACGCAGAACGCCCGGCCGGTGCCGGTGAGCACGACCGCGCGGACCGTCTCGTCCGCGGACAGGAGTTCGAGCGCGTCCCGCAGCTCGGTCTTCAGCTCGCTGGTGAGCGCCGGCCGGAGCAGGGTCACGGTGGCCACGGCGCCTTCGCGGGAAACGGAAACAACGTCGCTGGTGCTTTCGTCAGCCATGCCGAGACGCTACCATGACTTCCTGAACGTTCGGTTGGTAAATCCGGGGAAGCGAGGAACGATGGCCCAGCAGTCGACGAGGATGCTGCGCAGCTACGTCAGCGGCGGCTGGCGGACCGGGGAGGGCGAGGGTGCAGCCCTGCACGACGCGGTCACCGGCGCCGAGGTCGCACGGATCTCCACCGCCGGCATCGACATGGCCGCCGCGCTCGACCACGGCCGCCGCGTCGGCGGGCCCGCCCTGCGGGAGCTGACCTTCCACCAGCGGGCCGCGCTGCTCAAGGCCGTGGCCTCCCACCTGCGCGAACACCGCGACGAGCTGTACGAGCTGTCCGCGAAGACGGGCGCCACGCTCGGCGATTCCAAGTTCGACGTCGACGGCGGCATCGGCGTGCTGTTCGCCTACTCCAGCAAGGGCAAGCGCGAGCTGCCCAACGACACCGTGTACGTCGACGGCAACGTGGAGCCGCTGAGCAAGGGCGGCACGTTCCTCGGCCAGCACATCGCCACCCCGCTGCGCGGCGTCGCGGTGCAGATCAACGCGTTCAACTTCCCGGTGTGGGGCCCGCTGGAGAAGTTCGCCCCGGCGTTCCTCGCGGGCGTGCCGAGCCTGGTGAAGCCGGCCAGCCAGACCGCCTACCTGACCGAGCGGATCGTCGAGCTGATCATCGAATCCGGCCTGATCCCGGAGGGCACGCTGCAGCTGATCTCCGGCAGCGCCGGTGACCTGCTGGACCACCTCACCGAGCAGGATCTGGTGTCGTTCACCGGGTCGGCGTCCACCGCGCAGAAGCTGCGCACCCATCCGGTCATCGTCCGCCAGGCCGTGCGGTTCAACGCCGAGGCCGACTCGCTCAACTGCTCGATCCTCGGCCCGGACGCCAAGCCCGGCACGGCCGAGTTCGACCTCTACGTCAAGCAGCTGGTCACCGAGATGACCGTCAAGGCAGGCCAGAAGTGCACCGCGATCCGGCGCGCGTTCGTGCCCGCGGAGCTGCTCGACGATGTCGCCGAGGCCGCCGCCGAGCGCCTGGCGAAGGTCAGGATCGGCAACCCGGCGTCCGAGGGTGTCCGGATGGGCGCGCTGGCCAGCCTGGAGCAGCGCGAGGAGGTCCGCCGCTCGCTGAAGGCCCTGCAGGACGCCTCCAGCATCGTGTTCGGCGACCCCGAGCGGGTCGAGGTGGTCGACGCCGATGCCGAGCGCGGCGCGTTCATCTCCCCGGTGCTGCTCAAGGGCGACCCCGAGCGCGCCGAGCCGCACGAGGTCGAGGCCTTCGGCCCGGTCTCCACGCTGATGCCCTACACCTCGGTCGAGCAGGTCGTCGGCTACGCCGCCCGCGGCCAGGGCAGCCTCGCCGGGTCGGTCGTGACCGGCGACGCGCAGTTCGCGCGCGAGGTCGTCCTCGGTGTCGCGCCGTGGCACGGCCGCCTGCTGGTGCTCGACGCCGACGACGCGAAGGAGTCCACCGGTCACGGTTCGCCGATGCCGGGCCTGGTGCACGGTGGCCCGGGCCGCGCCGGTGGCGGCGAGGAGATGGGCGGCATCCGCGGCGTGCTGCACCACATGCAGCGCACCGCCGTGCAGGGCAGCCCGAAGGTGCTCAGCGCGGTCACCGGCCGCTGGGTCGAGGGCGCGCCGCGCAACACAGACGACGTGCACCCGTTCCGGAAGTCCCTGGCGGAGCTGAAGATCGGCGACTCCGTGGTCGCCGGTCCGCGCACGGTGACGCAGGAGGACGTGGACCACTTCGCCGAGTTCACCGGCGACACCTTCTACGCGCACACCGACCCCGAGGCGGCAGCCGCGAACCCGCTGTTCGGCGGCATCGTGGCGCACGGCTACCTGGTCGTGTCGTTCGCCGCCGGCCTGTTCGTCTCGCCGGAGCCCGGCCCGGTGCTGGCCAACTACGGCCTGGAGAACCTGCGCTTCCTGACCCCGGTCAAGCCCGGTGACGAGCTGACCGTGACCCTGACCGCCAAGCAGATCACCCCGCGCGAGAACGCCGACTACGGCGAGGTGCGCTGGGACGCCGACGTGACCAACCAGAACTCGGAGTCCGTCGCCAAGTACGACGTGCTGACGCTGGTTGCGAAGGAGAACTGATGACCGCCACGTTGTCCGAGAAGGACCTCGAACAGCACTTCGAGCACACCATCGAGAAGGACCAGCGGATCGAGCCGCGGGACTGGGTGCCGGAGGGCTACCGCAAGACGATGATCCGGCAGATCGCGCAGCACGCGCACTCCGAGATCATCGGGATGCAGCCGGAGGGCAACTGGATCACCCGCGCGCCGTCGTTGCGGCGCAAGGCGATCCTGCTCGCCAAGGTGCAGGACGAGGCCGGGCACGGGCTCTACCTGTACTCGGCGGCGGAGACGCTGGGCGCCGACCGCGCCGACCTGACCGAAAAGCTGATCACCGGGCGGCAGAAGTACTCGTCGATCTTCAACTACCCGACGCTGACGTTCGCCGACGTCGGCGCGATCGGCTGGCTGGTCGACGGCGCCGCGATCTGCAACCAGGTGCCGCTGTGCCGGTCGTCGTACGGGCCGTACGCCCGGGCGATGATCCGGATCTGCAAGGAGGAGTCGTTCCACCAGCGTCAGGCCTACGAGCTGCTGATGACGATGATGAAGGGCACCCAGGCGCAGCGGGACATGGTGCAGGACGCGGTGAACCGGTTCTGGTGGCCGTCGCTGATGATGTTCGGCCCGCCGGACGCCGAATCGGCCAACACCGCGCAGTCGATGGCGTGGAAGATCAAGCGGCACACCAACGACGAGCTGCGCCAGCGGTTCGTGGACATGACGGTGCCGCAGGCCGAGGCGCTCGGCGTGACCCTGCCCGACCCGGATCTGAAGTGGAACGCCGAGCGCGGGCACTACGACTTCGGCCCGGTGGACTGGGACGAGATGAAGCAGGTCGTGGCAGGCAACGGCCCGTGCAACGCCGAGCGGCTGGCGCGGCGGCGGCAGGCGCACGAGGACGGCGCGTGGGTCCGCGAGGCCGCGGCCGCGCACGCGCGCAAGATGGCGGAGGCGAAGTGAGCAAGAGCGAGTGGCCGCTGTACGAGGTGTTCGTGCGCGGCAAGCGAGGCCTCAACCACGTGCACGTCGGGTCGCTGCGCGCGGCCGACGACCAGATGGCCCTGCACAACGCGCGTGACCTCTACACGCGGCGCAACGAGGGCGTGAGCATCTGGGTGGTCAAGGCGGCCGACATCACCGCGTCCAGCCCGGACGAGAAGGACCCGTTCTTCGCGCCGTCCGGCGACAAGGTGTACCGGCACCCCACCTTCTACGACATCCCCGACAACGTCCCCCACATGTGAGCTGACCATGTCCTTTGACAACGCCTACGAGGCACTGATCGACGCTCACGACGACTCGCGGTGGGCGTTCGGCACCGGGTTCGAAGAGCCGCTCGCCGGGGTGGACACCTCGGTACCGTCCGGTGTGGACGGTGAGGACCTGGCGCGGTACTGCCTGATGCTGGGCGACGACGCGCTGGTGTTCTCGCACCGGCTGCAGCAGTGGTGCACGCGCGCGCCCGAGCTGGAGGACGAGGTCGCGATCGCCAACATCGGCCTCGACCTGCTCGGCCAGGCCCGGCTGCTGCTGGCCCGCGCGGGCAAGGCCGACGGCACGGATCGCGGCGAGGACGACTACGCGTTCTTCCGCGACGAGCACGAGTTCCGCAACGTCCGGCTCGCCGAGCTGGAGCGCGGCGACTTCGGGCAGCTCATCGCGGTGCTGCTGGTGTTCTCGACCTGGCGGCTGGCGTTGTTCCAGCGGCTGCGTGAGTCGGTGGACCCGGTGCTCGCCGCGATCGCCGACAAGGGCGTCAAGGAGCTGACCTACCACCGCGACTACGCCGCCCAGTGGGCCGTGCGGCTCGGCGACGGCACCGCGTTCTCGCACGAGCGCATGCAGGCCGGGCTGGCGCAGATCTGGCCGTTCGTGGACGAGCTGTTCGTGCCGCACGAGACCGAGTCCCGCCTGGCCGCCGCCGGTGTCGCCGTGGACCCCGCGGAGGTGCGCGCGGAGTTCGACGACGTGCTGGCGCAGGTGTTCGCCGCCGGTTCGCTGGACCGGCCGGACGCCGCCGCGAAGGCCGGGGTGAACGGGCAGACCGGACGGGGTGGCCGGCACACCGAGGCCATGGGTTACCTGCTGGCCGAGCTGCAGAGCGTCGCCCGCGCCCATCCGGAGGCGAGATGGTGAGCGCCCGCGCCGTCGCGGAGACCGTCCGCGATCCCGAGCTGCCCATGCTGACCCTGGCCGACCTCGGCGTGCTGCGCGAGGTGTCCGAATCGGACGGTGCGGTGACCGTGTCGATCACGCCCACCTACACCGGCTGCCCGGCGATGGACACCATGCGCGACGACCTGGTGCACGCGTTGCAGGGCGCCGGGTACTCGCGCGTCGAGGTCCGCACGGTGCTGCAGCCGGCCTGGAGCACCGACTGGATCAGCGAGCGGGGCCGCCGGGCGTTGGCTGAGGCGGGTATCGCGCCCCCGGGCAGCGCGCCGCGGCGGCCGTCCGGGCCGGTCCCGCTGACGCTGAGCCCGCCGGTGCGGCGGGTGTCCTGCCCGCGGTGCGGGTCGGCGGACACCGAGCTGGTGTCGGAGTTCGGGGCCACCGCGTGCAAGTCGTTGCGGCGCTGCCGGTCCTGCGACGAACCCTTCGAGCACGTCAAGGAGATCTGAGGTGACCGCGAGCACCAAGTCCAGGCTGCGGGGCGACTTCCACACGCTGACCGTGGCCGAGGTGACGCGCCTGTGCGACGACGCCGTCGCGGTCACCTTCGACGTGCCGCCCGAGCTGGCGGAGGCCTACGCGTTCCGCGCCGGCCAGTCGCTGACGCTGCGGCGGACGATCGACGGGCGCGAGGAACGCCGGTCGTACTCGATCTGCGCGGCCGAAGGCAGCAAGCCGCGCATCGGGGTGCGTGAGGTGCCGGACGGGCTGTTCTCGACGTGGCTGGTGCGCCAGGTGCGGCCCGGCGACGAGATCGAGGTCGGCACGCCGACCGGGAACTTCACGCCGGACCTGTCGGTGCCCGAGCACCACGTGCTGATCGCGGCCGGATCGGGCATCACGCCGGTGCTGTCGATCGCGGCGACGGTGCTGCGCGACCCGGCGGCGACGGTCACCGTGCTGTACGGCAACCGCCGCACGGACACCGTGATGTTCGCCGACGAGCTGGCCGACCTCAAGGACCGCTACCCGGACCGGCTCGAACTGGTGCACGTGCTCTCCCGCGAACCCCGCGAGGCGGAGCTGTTCACCGGGCGGCTCGACGGCGAGAAGCTGTCGGCGCTGCTGGCGCTGATCCCGGACGTCTCGGCGGTCGGCCACTGGTGGCTGTGCGGCCCGTTCGGCATGGTCACGGTCGCCCAGGACCGGCTGCGCTCGGCCGGGGTGCCCGCGGAACGGATCCACCAGGAACTGTTCTACGTGGACGACGTGCCGCCGGAGCCGGTGCGGCACGAGGAGAAACCGCTCGACGGCATCGTCAGCCAGGCGACGATCGTCCTGGACGGACGGTCCACCACGATCACCGTGCCGCGGGACGTGCCGGTGCTCGACAGCGCCCAGCGCGCGCGGCCGGACCTGCCGTTCGCGTGCAAGGGCGGCGTGTGCGGCACGTGCCGCGCCAAGGTGACCGCCGGGGCGGTGGACATGCGCCGCAACTTCGCGCTCGAGGAGAGCGAGGTCGCCGACGGGTTCGTGCTGACCTGTCAGTCGCTGCCGGTGTCGGACGAGCTCACGGTCGACTTCGACGTGTGATCGGCGTCGCCTTCGCCGCGGCGGCGAACGACCCCGCCGCGGCGATCGCGAGCACGACCGCCAGCACGCCGGACAACCACACCCCCATGGCGAGCGCCAGGTAGGCCTGCACCGCCGCGGTCACCGCGAACACCGCCGTCAGGACGAGCCAGACCGGACGGTCGGTGACCGGTGTCTTGGACTGGCCGAAACCCACTGCGAACCCTCCCGCGATCTTCCGGATACCCCTGGTATCGCCGGGGGAGGGGTCCGGGTTACCGGTCGTGAGCTTGTCAACATTTGCCAGTTGGCGTTGGTGACGCCGTTCACCCGGCCGGGCGGAGCGGTTCATCCGGCTCGTGGACAATCATGCCGTGACCGCCACCACCAACGCCGCGCCAGGTGCCCGGAAAGCCGTGCTGAGCTGGGCGTTCTGGGACTGGGGAGCGTCCGCGTTCAGCGCCGTCATCCTCACGTTCGTCTTCAGCGTCTACCTCACCGACGGTGTCGCCGCCGACACGGAGAGCGGATCGCAAGCGCTTGGCGTCGCGTTGACGATCGCCGGGGTCGCGGTCGCGCTGCTGGCCCCGGTGACCGGGCAGCGCAGCGACGTCGGCGGGCGGCGCAAGCTGTGGCTGGGGATCCACAGCGCCGTCGCGATCGCCTGCACCGCCGGGCTGTTCTTCGTCGAGGACGAACCGTCGTACCTCCTGGCCGGGCTGGTCCTGCTCGCGGTCGGCAGCGTGTTCTTCGAGTTCGCCGAGGTCAACTACAACGCGATGCTCGTGCAGGTGTCCACGCCGAAGACGATGGGCCGGGTGTCCGGGTTCGGCTGGGGCATGGGCTACTTCGGCAGCGTCATCGCGCTGGCGGTGGTGTTGTTCGCGTTCGTGCAGCCGGACGTCGGGTTGTTCGGCGTCACCTCCGAGGACGGCCTGAACATCCGCGCGGTGGCGTTGTTCGTCGCGGTGTGGTTCCTGGTGTTCGCGTTGCCGGTGCTGTTGTTCGTGCCGGAGAACCCGCCGTTGCGCGGACAGGCGCGGGGCAACTTCTTCTCCGGCTACAAGGTGCTCGCCAAGCGGCTGGCGCACCTGTGGCGAACCGACCGGCGGACGCTGTGGTTCCTCGCCGCGAGCGCCGTCTACCGGGACGGGCTGACCGCGATCTTCACCTTCGGGGGCGTGATCGCGGCCGGGACGTTCGGGTTCAGCCAGACCGAGGTCGTGTTGTTCGCGATCGTGGCGAACGTGACCGCGGGGATCGGCGCCGTCAGCGGGGGACGGCTGGACGACCGCCTCGGCCCGAAGACGGTGATCGTGGTGTCGCTGATCGCGCTGGTGATCATCGGGGTCGCGCTGACCGCGCTGCCCGGCAAGGCGACGTTCTGGGTGTGCGGGCTGGCGTTGTCGGTGTTCCTGGGCCCGGCGCAGGCGGCGAGCCGGACGTTCCTGGCGCGGATCGTGGAGCCGGAGCGCGAGGGTGAGGCGTTCGGCCTGTACGCGACGACTGGCCGCGCGGTGAGTTTCCTGGGGCCGCTGGCGTTCAGCGGGTTCATCGCGATCTTCGACAGCCAGCGGGCCGGCATGGCGGGGATCGTGCTGATCCTGGCGGCCGGCCTGGCGGCGATCCTGCCGGTGAAGGCGCCGGCGAGGCAAGATGGATGACCATGGAGTCCACGCGCGTGGACCGCTGGCTGTGGGCGGTCCGGCTGACCAAGACCCGATCGGACGCGGCCGCGGCGTGCCGCGGCGGGCACGTGCGGGTGAACGACCGCCCAGCGAAGCCCGCGACGGGCGTGCACCCGGGCGACACCGTGCGGGCCAGGGTGCATGACCGGACGCGGATCGTGGAGGTCGTGCGGGTCATCGAAAAGCGAGTGGGAGCCCCCGACGCGGCGACGTGCTACATCGACCGCACCCCGGCGCCCCCACCGGAGGCACTGACCCCAGTAGCCCGCCGCGAACGCGGAGCGGGCCGCCCCACGAAGCGGGACCGCCGCCTGCTGGACCGGCTGCGCGGCCAGGGCTGGTAGGCCTGAGCAAGCGACTGGGCCGACGCGGGCCTGACCTGGCCGGCTGGCGCTCGGCCTGGCCCGGTCGGCTGGCGCCTGGGCTGGCCGAGCCGCTGACGCCTGGGCGGTAGGTGCTGGGTGGCCCCGGCCGGGAAATCCGCGCGCGCCTGGCCCGGCCGGCCGGTGGCGATGCCGTAGGCAGCGCCGACGCACCGTGCCGTCCGCGCCGGTGGCGCTGGTGCCGGTGACGCGCGCGAAGCGGGACCGCCGCCTGCACGGGCAGGCACGAGTGGCGCCTGCGGTCGTGCCCCGCGCCGGCGGGGCGGCTGGCCGGTGCTGACGCACCCCGGCGCCTCCACCGGAGGCGCACCGAGAGCGTGCCCCCGTCCGGGGCGGCAACCCGCCGGGGGCGTGCCGCCGGGGCGGCAGCCCGTCGCGTGGGGAGCGTGCTGCCCGTCCGAGGCCGCACCCCGCGCCGCGGTCAGAGCCGGTAGACCCGCCGCGCGTTGTCGCGCGCGATCATGGTCGCCACGCGTCGCGCGTCGGCCTCCGACCAGTCGCCCTCGGCGACCCACCGGCCGAACGTGGTGGCCACCGCGCGGCGCCACAGCAGCGCGCCCAGGTAGTGCAGCTCCGGCGGCCCCCATGCGTCCGACGAGTACAGCTGCTTCGCGAACGGCGCCAGCTCGAACGACTCCGCCACCACCGCCACGCTGCGCACCCCGGTGTGGTTGATGCCCAGCCCCACGTCGAAGTGCACGTTCGGAAACGCCTGCGCCAGGTACCCGGCCTCGCGGTGGTACGGATAGCAGTGCAGCAGCAGGACCGGCACGTCCGGCGTCGCGCGCAGGAAGTCCAGCAGGTGCAGCGGGTTGACGCGGTGCAGGTCGAGGTCCCGGTCGCCGATCCCGGTGTGCAGCTGCAGCGGCAGGCCCCGCGCGATCGCCGCGTGCAGGCCGAACCGGATCAGCACCTCGTCGTCCAGCCGCGGCTCGTCGCCCGCGGTGTCCAGCCAGCGGCCGGCCGCCAGCGTCACCTCGGCCGGCGACGGCGGGGTCAGGTCGATGTCGAAACCCGTGCGGTAGGCGAGGATCGACTTGGCCCCCACGGCGTTCTCCGCCCGCGCGGCCAGCCGGGCGGTGAACGCGTCGGCGTAGTCGCGCCCGGACACGTTCTCCAGCGCCAGCTCCTCGGCCAGCGCCTCGAGCCGTACCACCTCGTGCGCCCGCCCGCCGGAGGCCGACTCCATGCCCTCCAGCCCGAGCAGCGAGCTGGTGGCGTACCCGGTGTCGACGATCCAGTCGCTCACCCCGGCGCCCCCGAGGAACCGCCGGGTCACCTCCTCGACGCCCAGCTCGGCGCGCCGCTGCCAGTACTCGTCGGCGGGGGCGTGCGCGGGCAGGTCGAGCACCGGGGCGCACCACCGCCGCACCGCGAAGCCCAGCTGCGAGTCGAACTGCGTCATCCACGGCGGGATCGGATCGGGGGAGCCCTCGTTGAGGTGGCCCTCGAACTCGGCCCGCTCCAGCTCGACCGTGAACGCGCCGTGCACGTGGTGGTCCACCAGCGGCACCGCGGCGACGTGCTCGGCGAGCGCGTTCATGATCAGTGTCCCCCGCTCGAGGCGTGGCCCGCACGCCACTCGGCGACGATGTGCTCCACGTCGAACGGCGCCAGGTTCAGCGGCGGCCCCGGCGGCGGGCGCCGGATCGCGGCGACGATCCGCTCGTTGATCTCGGTGAGGATCCGCCGCACCTCGGCTTCCGAATCCGCCGCGCCCGCCGCCGCCCTGGCCTGCGCCGCCTCCTTGCGCAGGGCCAGCGACGGCGGGAGGTAGGTGATGTTCTCCCGCGCCAGCTTCTCCCGCAGCCACGCGTTCTCGTCGTGCGGCTTCTTCAGCCACGCCAACGGCTTCCCCGCACCGGGCAAGTTCTCGAACTCGCCACGCTCGGCGGCCTCGCGGATCTGCTTTTCCACCCAGGTCTCGAAGCTGACGTCAGGGGGCTTGCGCTCGGTCACGGACGCCTCCTCCCGTTGTGATACCTGTCTACCACCGCCTGCCTGGACGCACTTCCTGTATTACCGTGCGGTAATGCACGCCGTCAGTGAGAAAGCGGTGGACGAGCCCACCCTGGCCGACCTGCTCGACCTCGAGGAGATCGACCGCGACCTCTACCGCGCCAACCTCGTGTTCGACGACCCCCTGCCGCTCTACGGCGGTCAGGTCGCGGCGCAGGCCCTCGCCGCGGCAGGCCGCACCGTGGACGCGGACCGGTTGCCGCACTCGCTGCACGGCTACTTCCTGCGGCCGGGTGACGCGACCCGGCCGACGATCTTCCACGTCGACCGCGACCGTGACGGCGGTAGCTACTCCGCCCGCCGGGTCGTCGCGGTGCAGAACGGCGAGGTCATCTTCAACATGTCGGCGTCCTTCCACCGCCGGGAGGAGGGCGTCGACCGCGAGGCCCACCCCGAGCGGCCCGAGGGCGACCCGGAGCAGCTGCCCAGCGGCGGCATGCCGCGGCTGTTCTCGATGCAGGGCGCGCTGCCGCCGCAGCCCTACCCGGACGGCCAGTGGCCGACGCGTTTCTGGGCGCGCTGCCGGCTCGACCTGCCCGACGACCCGCTGATCCACGCCTGTGTCCTGACCTACCTGTCGGACATCTCGTCGGGGGTCGCGGCGTTCGGCAACGAAGAGGCGTCCGCGTCGTCGAGCCTGGACCACGCGGTGTGGTTCCACCGGCCGGGCCGGCTCGACGACTGGGTGCACATGGACCTGGTGCCGCAGAGCGTCGCGGGCGCCCGCGGCTGGTACACCGGCACCGTGCGCACGCGGGACGGGGTGCTGCTGGCGAGCCTCGCGCAGGAGTGCCTGTTCCGGAACCGCAGGCGGTAGCGTCCGGCGCCACGGCGCGGATCTCGCTGGGCACGGCGATCGCGGTGGCGTTCGCACGCAACCCGAGGACGGTCGCCCAGACCGCGAACGACCTGCAGGAACTCTCCGGCGGGCGGTTGTGCTGGCGCTGCGGACACGCACACGGTGATGACGCCCGTGTTCACGCCGCCGCCGCGCCCGTACGGGCCGCCGGAGGTGCTGCTCGCCGGAGTGGGCGAGGGCCGTCAAGGGCGGCACCGCGGGGTGCCCGACCAGCCGCCAAGGGGCAGCGCCGCGGCGGGCGGCCTCGCTGCCGTCAGTGCGATAGGGCCCCGCTGGCGGGCCTGACCCTTGCCGAGGCGGTCCCAGTGCGCTCCACGTGCGGCGGCCGCGCCCATGGGCCTGACCCGCCGCCACGGCGGCCGCGGCCCCAACCAGCACAGCTCGCCCCTCAGGACGGGGAGAAGTGGTCGTCGTCCTCCTGGTGGGGTGGGTGTTCGGTCGGGGCGCCCTCCTGCTCGGCCTGCTCGTGGGGCCGCGTGAGGTTCGCGGCGCGCGCCGCCTCCTTCGCCTCGGCCAGTGCCTGCTTCGACTCGGCCAGCTCGTCGTGCTTGTCGTCCGGCACGGTCGCCTCCCTTCGTCCGCTCTCGGCTACCACTTCCGCTGGTGCGCAAACCAGTTCGGCGGCCGCGGCGAGCACGTCGGCGGGCTGGACCTGCAGCAACGCGGGGTCCGGATCGGGCGCGAACGGGTCCCCGCGGCGCAGCTCGTCGGCTGACAGCGTGCGGTGCGGGCCGGGTGGCGGTCCCCAGTGCCGGGCCGGGACGGGCCCGAACAACGTGACCGACGGAGTGCCGAAGGCGTAGGCGAGGTGCGCGATGCCCGTGTCGCCGGAGATCACCAGCCGGGCCTCGGCGACGAGTGCGGCCAGACCGAGCAGGTCCGTCCGTCCCGCGAGGCGGTCCACCGGCGCCGCGAGAGTGGCGGCGAGGTCCCGTTCGGAGACGGTACCGGTGATCACCACGCGGTGCCCGGCCGCGCGAAGGGCACGGGCGACGGTGGCGAACCGGTCGACGGGCCAGCGTTTGCTGCCGAAGGCGGCGCCGGGATGGACGACGATCGCGCCCGGTGCCTGACTGGCGCGCGTGGGCGGAGGCAGGTGGAGGTCGCCCGGGTCGGCGGGGATGCCGTGTTCGGTGAGCAGACGGCACCAGCGGACGCGTTCGTGGAGGTCGTCGATCCACACTGGACCGGGCCAGCCGTGTCCACTGTGGCCGATGCGGCGGCCGGGGTGGAGGGCGTCGAGCACGGTGTTGCTGTGCGGGCCGGTGCCGTGCAGGTTGATCGCGACGTCCGGGTGGTGGGCGCGGCGGTCGAGCGGGGCCATGCCGTGAGTGGGTAGCACGGTGTCGACGCAGCCGGTCAGCTCGACGAGCGGACCGAGCCAGCCGGAGGTCGCGAACATGATCTCGTGGTGCGGCCAGGCGCGGCGGATCGCTTTCAGCGCCGGGACGGTCACGAGGAAGTCGCCGAGTTTGAGCGCTCGCAGCGCCACGACGTGCCCCACACCGGTGCCACTACCCCGGGCGCGGCCGGTGAAACGGTGTTCAGCCGCGCGGGGCGTACATGATGACCGCGACCCCCGCGAGGCAGATGAGCGCGCCGAGGACGTCGAACCGGTCGGGCCGGTACCCGTCGGCGACCATGCCCCAGGCCAGCGACCCGGCGACGAACACACCCCCGTAGGCGGCGAGGATGCGGCCGAAGTGGGCGTCCGGCTGCAGGGTGGCGACGAAGCCGTACAGCCCGAGGGCGATGACGCCCGCCCCGGCCCAGATCCAGCCGCGGTGCTCCCGGACACCCTGCCAGACGAGCCAGGCCCCACCGATCTCGGCGAGCGCCGCGAGCACGAACAACGCGATCGAGCGCAGAATCAGCACGCCCCGACCCTAGTTGGGGTGTCCGGCCGGCGGGGGATGGCTGGTGAGCGTGCCGCGCGGGGCGGGTGTCCGCGCGGGGCGGGTGTCCTGTGCGTCGAGTGTGGAGGTGGGCGGGTGCCCGCGCTCAGGGGTGGCGGCTTCGGTGGGCGGCGAGCCCAGGGTGGCGGTGCGTTCAGGGGCGGGGGACCTGCGCGCGTGGGGATGGGTGGATTTCTTTGAGCGGGGGAACTGGCCCGGCAGTGCGGGGTTGGTGTGGGTGGCGGGCGGTTCTTGCGTGGGGCGGGTGTCCTGTGCGTCGAGTGTGGAGGCGGGCGGGGCCGGTGCCCGCGCTCAGGGGTGGCGGCTCCGGTGGGCGGCGAGCCCAGGGTGGCGGCGCGTTCAGGGGCGGGGGACCTGCGCGCGTGGGGATGGGTGGATTTCTTTGAGCGGGGAACTGGCCCGGCAGTGCGGGGTTGGTGTGGGTGGCGGGCGGTTCTTGCGTGGGGCGGGTGTCCTGTGCGTCGAGTGTGGAGGCGGGCGGGGCCGGTGCCCGCGCTCAGAGGTGGCGGCTCCGGTGGGCGGCGAGCCCAGGGGCGGCGGGCCCAGCGGTGGCGGCTTCAGGGGCGGGGGATGTTGCGCAGGTTGCTGCGCGCCAGCTCGACCATCTTGCCCACCCCGCCGTTCAGCACTGTCTTGCTCGCGGCCAGCGCGAAGCCCCGCAGCATTTCGCTTGTGATCTTGGGTGGGATGGACATCGCGTTGGGGTCGGTGGTCAGTTCGACCAGTGCGGGGCCCTGGTGCTCGAACGCCTTGGTCAGCGCGGCGCGCACCTCGCCCGGCTGGTCGACCCTCGTGGACCAGATCCCGCACGCCGCCGCGATCGCGCTGAAGTCGACCGGCGCGTGGTCCGTGCCGTAGGACGGCAGGCCGTCCACGAGCATCTCCAGCTTCACCATCCCCAGCGAGGCGTTGTTGAACAGCACCACCTTCACCGGCACGTCGTACAGCGACAGCGTCAGCAGATCACCCATCAGCATCGCCAGACCGCCGTCGCCCGAGATGGACACCACCTGGCGGCCCGGGGCGGACAGCGCGGCGCCGATCGCGTGCGGCAGGGCGTTCGCCATGCTGCCGTGGCGGAACGAGCCGATCACCCGCCGCCGCCCGTTCGGCGTCAGGTACCGGGCCGCCCACACGTTGCCCATCCCGGTGTCCACAGTGAACACCGCGTCGTCGGCGGCGACCTCGTCCAGGACCGCCGCGGCGTACTCCGGGTGGATCGGCGTGTGCCGCTCGATGTCCCGCGTGTACGCGTCGACCACCTTCTCCAGCCGCCGCGCGTGCTCGCGCAGCATCCGGTCCAGGAAGGACCGGTCGGTGCGCTGCCGCAGCCGGGGCAGCACCGCCGCCAGCGTCTCCTTCACCGACCCGTGCACCGCCAGGTCCAGCGGCGTCCGGCGGCCCAGCTGCGCCGGGTTCGTGTCGATCTGCACCGTGTGCGCCTGCGGCAGGAACCCGTCGTACGGGAAGTCCGTGCCCAGCAGCACCACCCGATCCGCCTCGTGCATCGCGTCGTAGCACGCGCCGTACCCGAGCAGCCCGCTCATGCCGACGTCGTAGGGGTTGTCGAACTGGATCCACTCCTTGCCGCCCAGCGAGTGGCCCACCGGCGCGAGCAGACGGCCGGCCAGCGCCATCACCTCGTCGTGCGCGTCCCGGCAACCCGCGCCGGCGAACAGCATCACCTTCTCGCCGCTGTCGAGCACCTCGGCCAGCTCCGCGATCGCCGCCTCCCGCGGCACCACCGGCGACGGCTCGACCAGGTGCACCGTCTCGGCCCTCGAACCGGTGGCCCGCCGCTCCGCCACGTCACCGGGGATGCTCAGCACCGACACCCCGCCCCGCCCGACCGCGGTCTGCATCGCGATCCGCAGCAGCCGCGGCATCTGGTCCGCCTGCGACACCAGCTCGCTGAAGTGGCTGCACTCGGCGAACAACTGCTCCGGGTGCGTCTCCTGGAAGAACCCGGTGCCGATCTGGCCGGACGGGATGTGTGAGGCGATCGCCAGCACCGGCGCGCCGCTGCGGTGCGCGTCGTACAGACCGTTGATCAGGTGCAGGTTGCCCGGCCCGCAACTGCCCGCGCACACGGTGAGCCGCCCGGTGATCTGCGCCTCCGCGGCCGCCGCGAACGCCGCCGTCTCCTCGTGCCGGACGTGCACCCACTCGATGCCCGGAGTGCGCCGCACCGCGTCCACGACCGGGTTCAGGCTGTCGCCGACGATCCCGTAGATGCGGCGAACCCCGCAGTCCCGCAGGATCCGCACCATCTGCTCGGCCACTGTCGCCATCGCCCCACCCTTTCTCTCCTGGGGCCCAGGGTCCTCTCGAAGCCGTGCCGGCGTCCACCCGACTTCACTCGTTACGGGCGAAAATCGAATTCGACACAATCAGGTGAGCCGGCCGCGGACCTCGTCGAAGTGGTGCCGCACGGCCGCCCCGATCGCCTCCGGATCGCCCGCGGCGATGGCGTCCACGATCCGCTGGTGCTTGGCCACCAGCGCGTCCGAGGGCGTGCGCGGCGCCCCGATGAGCGCCTCGGTCTGCCGGTAGACGCTCCAGAACAGGCGGATCAGCTCGGCGGCCAGCTCGTTGCCGGCCGCGGTGCAGATCAGCTCGTGGAACTCGCCGTCCGCGGCCGCCGACGTCGCCGGATCGGCCATCCGGCGCACCCGCTCCGCGAGCTGTGCCAGCAGCTCGTCGTCCCGCTGCCGGGCGAGCTTGCGGGTCAGGTCGGTCGCCAGGATCTGCCGGACCTCCAGCAGATCGCGCAGCCCGCTCAGGTCGTCG
Source organism: Amycolatopsis thermalba (assembly GCF_023376025.1). Classification (NCBI taxonomy): domain Bacteria; kingdom Bacillati; phylum Actinomycetota; class Actinomycetes; order Pseudonocardiales; family Pseudonocardiaceae; genus Amycolatopsis; species Amycolatopsis thermalba. The sequence continues at coordinate 5,974,477 of NZ_CP091196.1, read as the reverse complement.
CGCGAGCGGGCGCGCGTGCGGAACAGCAGCGACGGGCTGAGCGCGGTCATGCTCGCCGCGCCGACGAACGTGCCGTAGCCGTGCCGGATCTCCACGATGCCCAGGGCCTGCAACGTGCGCAGCGCCTCGCGGACGGAATTGCGCGCCGCGCCGAACTCCGCCATCAGCCGCGGTTCCGGCGGCAGCGGATCGCCGGGCCCGAGCCCGCGCCGGTCGATCAGCTCGACGATCGAGTCGGCCAGCTCCTGGCTGCGCGGGGTCCGCACTCTTGCCACCATCCGGAATCGTCGGCTAACGTTCCGCGGCATCATACGACGTCCAACGTCCCATGACTACCCCTCGATGCAGAGGTGAGGAACATGATCCCGTGGTACCGCAGGCTGGGCCCCGGCCAGTGGAAGGCGTTCGGCGCGGCGTGGCTGGGCTACCTGCTCGACGGCTTCGACTTCGTGATCATCACGCTGGTGCTCACCGAGCTGAGCGAGGAGTTCGACCTGTCGCTGGCCACGGCCGCCACGCTGGTGTCGGCCGCCTTCGTGTCGCGCTGGCTGGGCGGGCTCGCACTCGGCGCGTTCGGCGACCGCTTCGGCCGCCGCCCCGCGATGATCGCCTCCATCGTGCTCTACGCCGTCGGCACCGCGCTGTGCGGGTTCGCCTGGGACTACTGGTCGTTGTTCGTCTTCCGCGCGATCGTCGGCCTCGGCATGGCCGGGGAGTACGGCTCCAGCAGCACCTACGTCATGGAGAGCTGGCCGAAGGGCCTGCGCAACCGCGCCACCGGGTTCCTGCTGTCGGCCTACCCGATCGGCACGGTGCTGGCCGCCCGCGCCTACGACCTGATCGTGCCGAACCTCGGCTGGCGCTGGCTGTTCTGGCTCGGGATCGTGCCGGTGTTCGTGGCGCTGTGGCTGCGGCGCGCGCTGCCCGAGGCGCAGGACTGGACCGAGGAGGTGGCCTCCGGCAAGGCCGGTCCCACGAGCGCGTCCGCGCTGCTCGACCGGCGCTGGACCGCGCTGAACGTCGTGGTGACGCTGGTGCTCGCGACTTGCCTGGTGCTGATCTTTTCCGGTCACGCGGGGAACCTGTACCCGCTGTGCATCGCGTTGTGCGTGGCCGGGTTCGTGGTGTTCGGCGCGCAGATCAGCGGCCGCGCGTGGCCGGTGGCGGTGGGGCTGATGCTGACCGTGTTCTGCGCGTTCCTGTACTCGTGGCCGATCCAGTCGCTGCTGCCCACCTACCTGAAGACGGAGCTGCACTACAACGCCGGGCAGGTGGCCAACGCGCTGACCTGGGCCGGGCTCGGGTACGCGGCCGGGTCGTGCCTGGCCGGGATCCTCGGCGACCGGTTCGGCACGCGCACCACCTACGTCGGCGGGCTGCTGCTGTCGCTGGTGTTCGTGTTCCCCGCGTTCGCACTCGGCCCGGGCAGCATCGTGCTGGTGTGGGTGCTGCTGTTCGTGTTGCAGGGCACCAGTTCCGGCATCTCCGGGCTGCTGCCGAAGTACATCGGCGACCACTTCCCGACGCGCTCGCGCGCGGCGAGCCTCGGGTTCACCTACAACGTCGGCGCGCTCGGTGGCGCGGTCGCCCCGCTGCTGGGCGCCCAGGTGGCCGGGCACATCGGGCTCGGACCGGCGCTGGGCTGGCTCGCGGCCGGCCTGACGCTGCTCACCGCGCTGCTGGTCGGGTTCGACGTGCCGGCCCGCCTGGGCCGGATCGGGCGACGGGAGCCCGCGGAGGTCAGCTGAACCACGAGCGGCCGACGTGGGCCTCGGTGCCGTCCGGGAGCGGAACGTCCTCGCCGTCGGCGAGCCGGCGGCACAGCTCGAGCGCCCGCTCGTGGTGCGTGCCGGAGGAACTGCCGCCGCCGGGGTGCCACTGCGCGTCCCAGCCGCGTCCGTGCAGCGCCACGAACGGCCCGATGGCGGCGGTGACGGCCTCGTCGATCGCCTCCAGCAGGTCGTCGGAGCCCCAGTCGCACGCGTCGCAGCCGCAGTCCGGCTGCACCGACACCGCGATCTCCGGCCGGACGACGCCCACGTGCAGGACCGCGAGCGGCGCGTCCTGCTCCAGGAGCAGCAGCGGCAGCGTGCCCGGCCGGGCGGAGGTGATCCGGGCCCCTCGGTCGAACCGCTCCCCGTCGCCGAGCCGTCCCGGGGCGAGCGCCTCCACCGAGACACCGGGCTGGGTGCCCAGGACCTCGGCCCAGACGCGGGCGCGGGCGTGCACCACGCGGTACCGCCCGGGATCGGTCACCCGCGAGTACTCCTCGTCGCGCGGGAAGTCCGGGTCCGCGTGCGGATCGGGCCAGGAAGGCATGCGCAGGCGCGCGTAGCTCTCCGCCACCCGGGCGCGCAGGTCTTCCGCCGTCATGACTCGTTCGCCGTGATCCAGGCGGCGATCTGGCTGCGCGAGGTGAACCCGAGCTTGGCGAGGATGTGCTCGACGTGGGTTTCGGCCGTGCGCTGGGAGATCACCAGCTGCCCGGCGATCTGCCGGTTGCTCAGCCCCTTCGCCACCAGCGCGGCGATCTCCGACTCGCGGGCGGTCAGCGGGTTGCGGGACGGGCTTTCCGGCGCCGCGCGCGTGCGCCGCTCGTCCAGCGCGAACGCCACCGCCTTGCCGAACGCCATCGACGCCCCGAGCGCGAACTCCTGCTCGAACACCTGCCGCCCCAAAGCTTCCCGAGCCGGCAGCGCGGCGTGCGTCTGGGACACCTGCTGCAGCGCCGGCTCGATCCGTCCCGCGCCCGACAGCCGCCACGCGGTCGCCGCCGCGCCGAGCAGCCGGGCGGCCCGATCGTAGCGGCGTTCGGAGGCCGCGCACCAGGCGAGCGACTCCAGGCTGAGCGCGATCCCGGAGTGGTCGCCCGCCGGTTCGCGCAACCGGATCGCGTCGCGCTGCAGGCGTTGCGCGCGCTGCAGATCGCCCCGCCGCCACAGCGCCAGGCCCAGCACCCACACCGCCAGCGCCGTGTACCAGGGCGGATTGCCGTGCGCCGCGCACAGTTCCACCGCCTGCTCACCCGCCTGCTCGGCATCCGGTTCGCCGAGCACGAACCGCGCCAGCGCCAGGTACGGCAGGATCTGCAGGGACAGCCCGTCGTTGCCGATCTCCCGGCACGCCTCGTGCGCCTTCTCCAGCAGTTCGCACGCCCGTCGCGGGTCACCGAGGAAGTAGCGGCTGACGCCCTCGCACACCAGCAGCTCGACGCTGATCACCGGGTCGTCCAGCTCCGCCGCGATCGACCGGTACTCCCGCAGCCGCCCCGCGAACCCCTTGCGCACCCCGAGCCAGGTGCAGGTGAGCAGCGACGCGTGCAGCGCGCGGGCCCGTTCCCTTGACGCCCCGCCGTCGAGGCGGAGCACGCGGTCCAGCCACCGGCTGCCCTCGACCAGGTGCCCGCCGGCGATCCAGAACGTCGACAGGTTCCCGGCCATTTCCAGCGCGGGCCGCGGATCCGGCTCCTCCAGCCAGGACTCCAGCGCGGCGCGCAGGTTCGCGTGCTCGCTGTGCAGCCGCGCGATCCAGTCCTGCTGGCGCGCGGTGATCTTCTCCGCGGTGAACTGGCGGGCGAGCGCGCGGTAGAAGTCGCGGTGCCGCCGCGCGGACTCGGCGGGATCACCGTGCTCGGCCAGGCGCGCCGCGCCGAACTCGGCGAGCGTTTCCAGCATCCGGTAACGCGCGCTGTGCCCGTAGGTCTCCCGCACCCGCACCAGAACTGATTTGTCGACCAGCCCGGCGAGCAGGCCGAGGACCGTCTCACCGCCGATGTCCTCGCCCACGCACACGTACTCGGCCGCCGGCAGGTCGAACCCGCCGCGGAACACCGACAGCCGCTCCCACACCCGCTGCTCGGCGGGCAGGCACAGCCGGTAGCTCCAGTCGACGAGCGCCTCCAGGCCCTGCTGGCGCGGCGGCGCGGTGCGGGAGGCCTCGGTCAGCAGCGCGAACCGGTCGGTCAGGCGGTCGTTCAGCTCGGCCAGCGACAGCGTGCGCAGCCACACCGCGGCCAGCTCGATGGCCAGCGGCAGCCCCTCGACGTGGCGGCAGATGGCGGCGATGAGCGCCTCGTTCCCGGCGGTCAGCGCGAACCCCGGCGACACCGCGGCGGCGCGGTCGGCGAACAGCGACATCGCGTCCCAGCCCTCGGTGCCCTCGGTCGTCCCGCTCCGCTCGGGCAGGCTCAGCGGTTCCACCGGCAGCAGGTGCTCGCCCTCGACGGAGAGCCGCTGGCGGCTGGTGGCGAGCACGCGCAGCCCGCTCGTCACGGCGAGCAGCTTGCCGATCAGGGTCGCGCACGCGTCGGTGAGGTGCTCGCAGTTGTCCAGCACCAGCAGCACCTGCCGGTCGCCGAGGAACTGGGCGAGCCGGTCCGCGGGCTCGACGGCCTCGTCGCGCAGGCCGAGCGCGGTGGCGACGGTCTGCGGCAGCAGCGCCGGGTCGTCCAGGGCGGCGAGCTCGGCGAAGTGCACCCCGTCCGGGAACGCGCGTTTCAGCCCGACCGCGGCCCGCACCGCGAGCCTGGTCTTGCCGACCCCGCCGAGCCCCGTCAGCGTCACCAGGCGCGTGACGGACAGCAGCCGCCGGATGTCCGCGAGCTCCTGCCGCCGGCCGACGAAGCTGGTGAGCTCGCTCGGAAGTGTGCCCGCCACCGCCACAGCCTAGTTCTCCGGCGCGGTGATCGGTGGGGTCGTGATGGTGCGGAGATGATGCACTCGCGCTGCCCTCCCGCGGGCGGCCGCGCTGCCGCCGGTTGGCCGCCTGGTGGCCGGCCCGGTTCTCGCGTAACGTCCGACCTGCGGTTATGTCGGCAGGAGCGGAGGGCCCCGGCGATGCGATCGATGTGGAAGGGCTCGGTGTCGTTCGGGCTGGTCACGATCCCGATCAACCTCTACGCGGCCACCGAGAACAAGAACGTGTCCCTGCGCCAGGTGCACGTCACCGACGGCGGGCGCATCCAGTACAAGCGCTTCTGCACCATCGACGGCGAAGAGGTGCCCTACGCCGACATCGCCAAGGGGTACGAGACCGACGACGGCGAGATGGTCGTGATCACCGACGAGGACCTCAAGGAGCTGCCGCTGTCCAGCTCGAACGTCATCGACGTGCTGGAGTTCGTGCCGCTGGAGGCCATCGACCCGCTGCACTTCGACCGGCACTACTACCTGGAGCCGCAGAAGGCCGCGGTCAAGCCGTACGTGCTGCTGCGCGACGCGCTGCACAAGTCCGGCAACGTCGCCATCGCCAAGGTCGCCCTGCGCCAGCGCGAGACCCTGGCCCTGCTGCGCGTGCACGCCGACGTCATGGTCATGACCACCATGCTGTGGCCGGACGAGGTGCGCACCCCGGATTTCGGGTTCCTGCGCGACGAGCTGCCTCAGGTCCGGCCGCAGGAGCTGAGCATGGCCGGCTCGCTGATCGAGTCGCTGTCCGAGCCGGTGTTCGACCCGGACAAGTACACCGACCAGTACCGCGAGGCGCTGGAATCGGTGATCGAGGCGAAGATCGCGGGCAAGAAGACCACCCGGCCGAAGGGGCGCGCGCCCCAGACCGACGTGGTCGACCTGATGGCCGCCCTGGAGGCGAGCGTCAGCGAGGCCAAGAAGGCGCGCAAACCGGCCAAGCGCACGGCCGCGAAGAAACCCGCCGCCCCCTCGGCGCGCACCCGCCGCTCGCCGAAGAGCGCCTGACCTCACCCGACACGCCGGGACCTCCTCCCACCTTCCGGTGAGGCGTGGTGGTACCAAGGTGCCGCAACACGAACCGGCGGAAGGTGTCAGACATGGAGTGCCCCAGCTGCGCACGGGACCTCGACCACTGCCACGGCACCCTCGTCCTGCACGTGGACGCCCTGGTCGAGTGCACCGAACCGGACTGCACCGACACCGACCTGGTGCGGCACAGCCTCACGATCCGGTGCGACGAGGTCGACGGTGACTGCGTCTGCACGGCCGACTACGTCGTCGAGTACGCCCGGGCGTCCTGATCACCGCACCACGTTGACCAGCGGTTCGCCCCGGGCGAAGCGCTCCAGCTGCTGTTCCACCAGCCGCTTCGCGCGGGGGTGGAACGAGTCCGAACCACCCGCCACGTGCGGGGTGATGATCGCGCCCGGCAGCTGCCACAGCGGGTGATCCGCGGGCAGCGGTTCCGGGTCCACCACGTCCAGCGCCGCCCGCAGGCGGCCGTCCGCGACCTCCTTCGTCAGCGCCGCGGTGTCGATCGCGGTGCCGCGGCCGACGTTCACCACCAGCGCGCCGTCCGGCAGGGCCGACAGTTCCGGCGCCCCGATCAGGCCGCGGGTGGCCGGCGTGTCCGGCAGGATCAGCACGACGATGCTCGCGCCCGGCAGGAGTTCCGGCAGCTCGTCGATGCCGTGCACGCCGTCGCGCGCGGTGCTCGCCACGCGCACGACGTCGGCCTCCCCGGCTTCCAGGTACCGCTCGATGGCCTTGCCGATCGAGCCGTAGCCGATCAGCAGGACGCGCTCGTCGGCCAGCGAGCGGGTGTGCTCGCGGTCCCACGAGCCGGTGCGCTGCTGGGCGAACCAGCGCGGCAGGTCCCGCTGCGCGGCCAGGACGAGGGCGAGGGTGTGCTCGGCGACGCTGAGGTCGTGCAGGCCGCGCCCGTTGGCCAGGGTGACGCCGTCCGGGATCAGCGGCAGCAGGCTGTCCACCCCCGCGGACAGCGACTGCACGGCCTTCAGAGACGGCATCTTCGCGATCAGTTCCTGCGGCTCCGGACCGCTGTCGTAGGGCAGCACGTAGAACTCGACGTGCTCCAGGTCCGGTGGTGCGCCGGTGCCGTCATAGACGGCGGTGTCCAGGCCGTCCGGGACGGCCAGACCGGACCAGGGCAGCAGAACTCGGGGCGTCATGCGACCTTCCTCTTCGGGGTGCGGACGGCGAGCAGGACCAGCGCGGACGCGGCCATCGTGCCCGCCAGCATCAGGAACGCCGCGGCGTCGGTGCCGGTGGCGGTGCGCAACCAGCCCACCAGATACGTGCCGAGGAAGCCACCGAGCGCGCCGGCGGAGTTGACCAGCGCCACGGCGACACCGGCGGTGCGGCGCGGCAGCAGCTCCGGGATCATCGCGAAGAACGGGCCGTAGGGCGCGTACATCGCGATCCCGGCGAGGACCAGCAGCGGGAACGACAGCCAGAAGGCGTCGTGCCCGGCGAGGTAGGAGCCGTAGAAGGTGACCGCGCCGGCGAGCAGCCACGGCCAGATGTAGCGGATGCGCCGGTTGCTGCGGTCGGAACCACGCGAGTTGAGCAGCATCGCGACGACGGCGAAGGCGTAGGGGACGGCCGACAGCAGGCCGGTGGCGCCGATACCGGCGGACGACCCGGCCTTGACGATCGAGGGCAGCCAGAACACGAACCCGTACACGCCGACGCTCCACAGCAGGTACTGCGCGGACAACACCAGCACGGCCGGGGTGCGCAGGGCGTCGATCAGCGGGTGGCGGCCGGTGGTGTCGGTGGTGGTCGCGAGTTCGGCCTGCTCGGCGGAGATGGCGGCGTCGACGGCCGCGCGTTCGGCCGGGGCCAGCCAGGGCGCGTCGGCTGGCCGGTCGCGGACCTGGGCGCGGAAGTAGAACGCCCAGATCAGGGCGGGCACGCCCTCGATGATGAACATCCCGCGCCAGCTGGTGGCCTCGATGAGGTAGCCCGACGCGGCGGACAGCCACATCACCGTGACCGGGTTGCCGAGGATGAGGAAGGCGTTGGCGCGGCCGCGTTCGGCCTTGGTGAACCAGCGCGCGAGCAGGACCACCAGCGCGGGCAGCACGGCCGCCTCGACCGCGCCGAGCAGGAAGCGGACGACGATCAGCAGCGGGACGGAGCTGAGCAGGCCCTGCAGCGTGGCGAGCGCGCCCCAGGCCAGGACCGACCAGAAGATCAGGTCGCGGACGCTGCGGTGGTCGGCGTAGAGCACGCCCGGGACCTGCAGCAGGAAGTAGCCGGCGAAGAACGAGGCCGCGATCAGGCCCGAGGTCGAGCTCGTGATGCCCAGGTCCTCGGACATGCCCCCGGCCGCCGCGATCGAGAAGTTCGAGCGGTCGAGGTAGGCGAGGCTGTAGGTCACGAAGACGATCGGGATCAGGCGCAGCCAGCGCTGCCTGCCCAGTTGTGCGGACGCGCCGGTCGTGCCGGTCAGTGGCGGGCTCTCCAAGGCGGCCTCCTTGCCGTTCTTTCCGTGATATGGAAAGCTCTTCCGCAATGCGGTACTTGATCGAGTGTGGAACGTTGACCGGGTGGCGTCAAGGGGTGGTGCGTGGCTGACATGGTGGGCAAGGCCCTGCGGGTGCTGTCGCTGCTCGGCGAGTACCCGGACGGGGCCGGGGTGTCGGAGCTGGCGCGGCGGGCCGGGTACCCGGTGAGCACGACGCACCGGTTGCTGAGTTCGTTGCAGGAGCAGGGTTTCGCGCGCAGTGATCCGGGGTCGAAGCGGTACGCGCTGGGGTTGCGGCTGTTCGAGCTGGGGCAGCGGGTGTCGCACGCGCGGGGGTTCGCCGGGGTGGCGTTGCCGGTGCTGCGGGCGCTGACGGAGCAGACCGGCGAGCCGACGCTGATGGCGGTGCTGGACGGGCATGAGCAGGTCTACGTGCACTCCGTGCAGGGCCCGCGGCAGATCCAGATCCGGGGCGAGCCGGGGCTGCGCGGGCCGCTGCACTGCACGGCGATGGGCAAGTGCCTGGTGGCGTTCGCGCCCGCGCCGGTGCGGGAGGAGCTGGTGGGTTCGCTGGAGCTGGCGGAGCTGGCGCCGCGGACGATCACCTCGCGGGAGGAGTTCGCGCGGGAGATCCGTTCGGTGCGGTCCCGCGGCTACGCGATGGCCGACGAGGAGCACGAGCCCGGCATCCGGGCGGTCGGAGTGCCGATCCTGGGCCCCGACGGCGTGGCGATGGCCGCCCTGTCCACGGCGGCGCCCGCGTACCGGATCTCGGTGGCCGAGCTGGAGGCCTTCGTACCGGCCCTCCAGGAGGCGGCGCGGGAGCTGGGCGCGGTGCTGCCCCGCTGAGAGGGCGCTCTGCCGTGCCGTCCCGGGCGCCTTTCCTCGGGAGGCGGCCGCGGGCGCGCCCGCAGCCGCCTGCTTCGCCGGGCGGCAGCGCGCTCAACCCCCGCGGCCGAGCGCACCACCTTTCCCCGGCCGCAGCCCGAACGCGGAACTCACCCCGCCGGGGGCAGCTCGGTGCGCCTCAGCGCGGTTCGCCCACGCGGAACCCACCCCGCCGGGGGCAGCTCGGCGCGCTTCAGTGCGGTTCGCCCACGCAGAACCGGTTTCCCTCCGGGTCCTCGAGCACCGTCCACGCCAGGCCGGGCACCTCGTGCTCGCCGAGCGCCGTCGCGCCGAGGCCGACCAGCCGGGCGACCTCGCCCTCCCGGTCGGTGGTCGCCAGGTCCAGGTGCAGCCGGTTCTTCCCGGCCCGCTCCTCCGGCACCTGCTGGAACCCCAGCCGCACCCCGCCTTCGCGCGCGGGCGTCAGCACCAGGTACTCACCCCAGTCCTGGTCGATCCGCACGCCGAGCGCGCCGCACCAGAACGCCGCCATCTGCCGTGGATCCGCGCAGTCCACGGTCACCATCCCCAGTTCGAGAGTCATGCCCGGACGGTAGCGCGCCGCACCGACAATTCCGGCCCGCCCGATAACCGCTGGACGCCCCTGACTACCCTGTTCACACCGTGTTTCGACGCCGAGGAGCAGCCCAGTGATCACCAGGATGTCGTCGTTGTTCCTGCGCACGCTGCGCGAGGACCCGGCCGACGCCGAGGTTCCCAGCCACAAGCTGCTGACGCGGGCCGGCTACGTCCGCCGGGTCGCGCCGGGCGGGTACTCGTGGCTGCCGCTGGGCCTGCGGGTGCTGCGCAACATCGAGCGGGTCGTCCGTGAGGAGATGGCGGCGATCGGCGGGCAGGAGATCCTCTTCCCCGCGCTGCTGCCGCGCGAGCCGTACGAGGCGACCGGCCGCTGGACCGAGTACGGCGACGCCCTGTTCCGCCTCAAGGACCGCAAGGGCGCCGACTACCTCCTCGGCCCCACGCACGAGGAGCTGTTCGCCCTCACCGTGAAGGGCGAGTACAGCTCGTACAAGGACTACCCGGTCATCCTGTACCAAATCCAGACCAAGTACCGCGACGAGGCGCGCCCCCGCGCGGGCATCCTGCGCGGCCGCGAGTTCGTCATGAAGGACTCCTACTCCTTCGACCTCGACGACGACGGCCTGTCCCGGTCCTACCAGCTGCACCGCGACGCCTACATCCGCCTCTTCGACCGGCTGGGCCTGGAGTACGTGATCGTCACGGCCACCTCCGGCGCGATGGGCGGCTCGGCGTCCGAGGAGTTCCTCGCCGTCTCCGAAACGGGTGAGGACACCTACGTCCGCAGCAACGCCTCCGGGTACGCGGCCAACGTCGAGGCCGTCGTCACCCCGCCGCCGCCCGCGCAGTCCACCGAGGACAAGCCGGACGCGCAGGTGCACCACACGCCGAACACGCCGACCATCCAGACGCTGGTCGACTACCTCAACACCAAGACCGATCTGGGCCGCACCTTCACCGCTGCGGACACACTCAAGAACGTGATGGTGAAGATCCGCCAGCCGGGCGAGAAGGACTGGCAGATCCTCGGCATCGGGATCCCCGGTGACCGCGAGGTCGACCAGAAGCGCCTCGAAGCGTCGCTGGATCCGGCCGAGGTCGCGCTGCTCGAGGAGGCCGACTTCGCCGCCAACCCGTTCCTCGTCAAGGGTTACATCGGCCCGAAGGCGTTGCAGGACAACGGGGTTCGCTACCTCGTCGACCCGCGCGTGGTCACCGGCACGGCGTGGGTCACCGGCGCCGACAAGGCCGACCACCACGTCGTCGACCTCGTCGCCGGCCGCGACTTCCACCCCGACGGCACGATCGAGGCCGCCGAGGTGCGCGAGGGCGACGCCTCGCCGGACGGGCAGGGCACGCTGGTCGCGGCGCGCGGCATCGAGATCGGACACATCTTCCAGCTGGGCCGCAAATACACCGACGCGTTCCAGGTCGACGCCCTCGGCGCGGACTCGAAGCCGATCCGCATCACGATGGGCTCCTACGGCGTCGGCGTGTCCCGCCTGGTCGCGGTGATCGCCGAGCAGAGCCACGACGAGCTGGGCCTGGTGTGGCCGCGCGAGATCGCGCCGTACGACGTGCACGTGGTGATCGCGGGCAAGGACGAGTCGATCGCGGCGGGCGCCGAGAAGCTGGCCGCCGACCTCGACGCGGCCGGCGTGCAGGTCCTGCTGGACGACCGCAAGGCCACGCCGGGCGTCAAGTTCGCCGACGCCGAGCTGGTCGGGGTGCCGACGATCCTGGTCGTCGGCCGCGGCCTGGCGAAGGGCGTGGTCGAGGTCAAGGACCGCAAGTCCGGCGACCGCGAGGAGATCGCGGTGGACGCCGTGGTGGACCACCTGGTGAAGCTCGTCCGCGGCTGACCGAGCTTCCGGAAACGGCCCGCCCCGGCGGGCCGTTTCCCGTTCGGTCAGCCGAACACCGCGGACAGCACCAGCTTCGTGTCGCCGAGGTCGCGCAGCACCACCTGCGCCCCGGCCTCCCGGAGTGCCTCCGAATCGAAGCGGCCCGTCGCCACGCCGACCGCGACCGCGCCGTGGGCACGTGCGGCGTCGATGTCGTGCGGTGTGTCGCCCACGACGATCACCGACGCCGGCTCGAACGGCCGCCCGAGCGCGGCGTGCGCCCGGTCCACCGCGTACGCCACCAGGTCCGGCCGGTACGCGGACAGGTCGCCGTAGCCGCCGATCTCGAAGTCGAGATGCGTGTGCAGCCCGAACGCGGACAGCTTGTGCCACGCGACCTCCCGCAGGTTCCCGGTCACCAGCGACTGCACCGCACCCGCCTCGGCCACCCCCGCCAGCGCCGTCGCCGCGCCGGGCAGCGCCAGGCCGCGCTTCGCCAGCTCCGGCAGCGCCAGCTCGGACACCGCGGTCAGCGCCGCCCACATCTTCCGGATCAGCTCTTCGGTCGGCTCGATCCCGTGCCGCGTCAGCACTTCGGCGGTGATCGCGCGCTCGGTCCGCCCGAAGAAGTCCGGCATCTCGGTCATCGCGACCCCGGTCACCTCTTCGAGCACCTGCCGGTACCAGCCGCGGCCGGCGCCGCGCAGGTCGATGAGGGTCTGGTCGATGTCCCACAGCACCAGGCGGTGCGCACTGCTCGTCACATCCGCTGACGCTACCAAGACCGTTATTCATCAAGCGTTGACTTCGATCGCCCTGCCGGGCTAGCGTGGATGAATTCAACGTGTGCAGAAATTATTCAGGGAGGTCCCCATGGCCGGCACATCCCGGAGGCCGACAGCCGGACTGGCGGCCCTGGCCGGTGCGGTGATCGCGGTGGTGCTGGGATTCCTCACCGTCGGGGTCCAGGCGTCGGTCGAACCACACGGCCTGCCCGTGGCGGTCGCGGTGCCCGACAACGCCCCGCCGCAGCTGCGCGCCGCGGCCGGGCAGCTTTCGACCCACAGCGGCGAGGCCCTGAGCTGGCAGGTCACCTCACCCGCGGAGGCCAGGCGGCTGCTCGACGACAAGGACGTCTACGGCGTCCTGGAACTGGCGCCCGGGCAGGTCGGCGTCGTCGTGTCGGGCGCGGTGAACCCGAGCGGCACGCAGATCGCCCAGCAGGCCCTCACCGGCGCCGGGCAGGCGCTCTCGACGGCCTTGAGCCAGGCGACCGGCACCCCGGCCGCCCCGGTGCGGGTGGAAACCGTGCACCCGGCGAGCCCGGCCGGCCGGACCGCGCCGCTCGCGGTGAGCGTCCTCGCGTGGGTGGGCAGCCTGGCCGCGGGCGCGCTGCTGGTCGTCCTCGCCCAGCGCGCCGGGCGGCGGGTCGGCCTGACCGCGCGCCTCACGCAGGTGACCGTCACCGCGGTACTGATCACCGGGGTCGCCGCCGGGTTCCTGGCGCTGTGGGACTCGTCCCTGCCGCTGGGCTGGGACGTGCTCGGCTACATCCTGCTGACCGCGGCGGCGTTCGCGGCCGTGCAGACCGCGTTGCTGCGGCTGCTGGGCATCCGGGCGATGGCGATCCTCGCGCCGCTGTACCTGCTCGCGCCGAACGTCGCCGGGCAGGTGCCGGAGCTGCTCAACCCGGCCTACCGGATCCTGCTGTGGTCGTGGACGCCGTTCCGGTTCTCCACCGAGGGCACCCGCAGCCTGCTGCAGGGCACCCCGGACGCACCCGACGTCACCACCGGGATCTGGGTGCTCGGCGCGATGCTGGTCGCCGGCCTGGTGGTCGTCCTCTGGCCGGGGCGCGCGAAGCGGTCCGCGCCGGCGGAGGCGGCGCCGGAGCTTCAGCCGGCCAGGTAGCTGAACCGGACGCGCCGGACCGGGTTGTCGATGTTGGTGTCCACCAGGCAGATCGACTGCCAGGTGCCCAGCGCCGGCGACCCGCCCAGCACCGGGACGCTCGCGTAGGGCGGCACCAGCGCGGGCAGCACGTGGTCACGCCCGTGGCCCTTGCTGCCGTGCTGGTGGCGCCACCGGTTGTCCCGCGGCAGCAGCTCGTCCAGCGCGGTGAGCAGGTCGTCGTCACTGCCCGCGCCGGTCTCCAGGATCGCCAGCCCCGCGGTGGCGTGCGGCACGAAGACGTGCAGCAGCCCGTCGGACGCCTCGGCCTCGGCCAGGAACGCCTCGACCTGTTTGGTCAGGTCGTGCACGACGGCGCGGCCGCCGGTCGTCACCTCGATCTCCGTGGAGTACATGCCTCCCACGGTAGGCGTCCCAACGGGTGGTACGCGAAATAGCGCGCGCCACCCGGTCGCTGGACGGGGGGAGGCGAAAGGAGCGAGGCATGGTTCATCTCGCGGTGGCACTGGAGGGCGCGGGCTGGCATCCGGCCGCGTGGCGGGAGCCGGACGCGCGCCCGGACGAGCTGTTCCGCCCGCGGTACTGGGGCGATCTGGTGGTCGAGGCCGAACGCGGCCTGCTGGACTTCGTGACGATCGAGGACTCGCTCGGACCGGGGACCGACCGCACCGACCGCGTGCGGGGGCGGCTGGACGCGGTGCTCGTCGCGTCCCGCGTCGCGCCGCTGACCCGGCACATCGGGTTCCTGCCGACGGCGATCGTCACGCACACCGAGCCGTTCCACCTGTCCAAGGCGATCGCCACCCTCGACTACGTCTCGCAGGGCCGGGCGGGGGTGCGCGTCCGGATCGCGAGCAGCCCGGAGGACGCCGCGCACTTCGGTCGCCGCGAGTTCCCGGTCCCGCTGCCCGACCTGGTCGAGGAGGCCGGCGACTGGGTCGAGGTCGTGCGGCGCCTGTGGGACAGCTGGGAGGACGACGCGGAAATCCGCGACGTCGCCACCGGCCGTTTCATCGACCGCGACAAGCTGCACTACATCGACTTCACCGGCCGGTTCTTCAGCGTCAAGGGCCCGTCGATCACGCCGCGCCCGCCGCAGGGGCAGCCGCCGGTCGCCGTGCTCTCGCACCTCGCCGAGGTCCACCGGCTCGCCGCCCGCTCGGCCGACCTCGTGTTCGTCACCCCGCACGACGTCGAGGAGGCGGGTGCGCTGGCGCGGGAACTCGACGGCCTGCTGGTGTTCGGCGACGTCGTGGTGTTCCTCGACGAGACCGAGCAGGCGGCCCGCGACCGCAAGGCGCGCCTGGACGACCGCGCCGAGTTCACCTCCGACGCCCTGGTCTTCACCGGCACGCCCGCCCGGCTGGCGGACCAGCTGCTGGCCTGGCGCGACGCCGGCCTGTCCGGGTTCCGGTTGCGCCCGGGCGCCCTGCCGCACGACCTGACCGCCATCACCCGCGGGCTCGTGCCCGAACTGCAGCAGCGCGGCGCGTTCCGCCGCGAGTACGAGGCCACCACGCTGCGGGGTCTGCTCGGCCTGGAGCGTCCCGCCAACCGTTACGCAGGAGCGACGCGATGAAGCAGATCCACCTCGCCGCGCACTTCCCCGGCGTCAACAACACCACCGTGTGGAGCGATCCGGAGGCGGGCAGCCACATCGAGTTCTCCTCGTTCGCGCACCTCGCGCGGACCGCGGAGCGGGCGAAGTTCGACTTCTTCTTCCTCGCCGAGGGGCTGCGGCTGCGCGAGCACGCGGGCCGGATCTACGACCTCGACGTGGTCGGCCGCCCGGACACGTTCACCGTGCTGGCCGCCCTCGCCGCGGTCACCGACCGGCTCGGCCTGACCGGGACGATCAACTCGACGTTCAACGAGCCGTACGAGGTGGCCCGCCAGTTCGCGAGCCTCGACCACCTGTCCGAGGGGCGTGCCGGGTGGAACGTGGTGACCTCGTGGGACGCGTTCACCGGGGAGAACTTCCGCCGCGGCGGGTACCTGCCCGAGGAACAGCGCTACCAGCGGGCGAAGCTGTTCCTGGACACCGCGTTCGAGCTGTTCGACTCGTGGGGCGCGGACGATGTCGCCGCGGACAAGTCGTCCGGGGTGTTCGTGCGGAATCCGCGGGCGGGTGAGTTCGAACGGCACGACGCGCAGTTCGACATCGCGGGGCGGTTCACCGTGCCGCGCGGGCCGCAGGGGCGGCCGGTGATCCTGCAGGCCGGCGACTCGGACGAGGGACGCGAGTTCGCGGCGGCGACGGCGGACGCGATCTTCACCCGGCACGGGACGCTGGAGGCGGGGCGGAAGTTCTACGCCGACGTGAAGCGCCGGTTGCCCGCGTACGGGCGCGAGCCGCACCAGCTGCTGGTGCTGCCCGCGGCGACGTTCGTGCTCGGCGACACCGACGCCGAGGCCGAGGAGCTGGCGAGCATCGTGCGGTACCAGCAGGTCAGCGGGCAGACGGCGATCAAGTTCCTGGAGCAGGTGTGGAACCGGGACCTGTCCGGCTACGACCCGGAGGGGCCGCTGCCCGAGGTCGAGCCGGTGGTGGGGGCGGACGCGCTCGCGAAGGGGCGCGCGCAGACCCGGGTGTACCGGGACCCGGTGGCGACCGTGCGGCAGTGGCGGGAGCTGGCCGAGGCGAAGAACCTGTCGATCCGGGACCTGGTGGTGGAGGTCAGCGGACGGCAAACGTTCGTGGGTGCCCCGGCGACGGTCGCCGAGGCGATCAACACCTACGTCCAGGCCGACGCGAGCGACGGTTTCATCCTGGTGCCGCACGTGACGCCCGGGGGTTTGGACCCGTTCGCCGACAAGGTGGTGCCGTTGTTGCAGGAGAGGGGCGTTTTCCGCGGCGACTACAGCGGCACCACGCTGCGGGAGCACCTGGGCATCGACCGGTGAGGTGACCGGCTCACCACCCCACGAGCGGCGAGCCGGCCTGCCACGCACCGCCGCTGGGCGGCGTATGGCTGGTTGCCCGCGGAGAACGCCACGGGCGCCTTGCTGGTTGCCCGCGGACACCACGGATGGCACCTGGCCAGTTGCCTGCCGAGAACACGACGGGTGGCGTTAGCCGGCCGCCGGCTGCGGACACGCTGGTGGCTCTGGCTAGTTGCCTGCCGCTGAGTACATGACGGCGGCGCCTTGCTCGTTGCCTGCGGACACCACGGGTCGCGTGTAGCTAGTTGCCTGCCGCGGAGAACACGACGGGCGGCGCCTTGCGGACGGTCTTGCGCGGCGCCTTCTCCGCCGGGGCGGCCTTTTTGGCGGCCGGCTTCTTGGCGGTGGCGTTCTCCTTGGCCGGCGCCGTCTCGACCGGCTTGATGTTGGCGGCTTTCGCCTTGGCGCGCGACGGCTTCGCCGCGGGCTTGGTGGCGGCCTTGGCCGCCTTGCCACCGGCAGCGGGCTTCGCTGCCGGGGTGGCGGTTTTGCCGCCGGTGGCTGCCTTGTTGGTGACGGGCTTCGCCGCCGGGGTGGACTTGCCACCGGGATCGGCCGTGGCGGCCGTGGCTGCCTTGCCATCGGCAGCGGGCTTCGCCGCCGGGGTGGCGGTTTTGCCGCCGGTGGCTGCCTTGTCGGTGACGGGCTTCGCCGCCGGGGTGGGCTTGCCACCGGTATCGGCCGTGGCGGACTTGGCCGCCTTGCCACCGGCAGCGGGCTTCGCTGCCGGGGTGGCGGTTCCGCCGCCACCGGTCGCCTTGCTGGCGGCGGGCTTCGTCGCCGGGGTGATCTTGCTCGCGGTGGTCTTGGCTTCGGTGGGCTTCGCCGCGGTGGCGGTGGCCGCCTTGCGGCGGGTCGCGGGCGTGGTGCCGGTGGCGGCCTTGCCCGCGGCGGGCTTCACGGCGGCGGGGGCGGCCGCCTTGCGGCGAGTCGCCGGCTTCGTCGCGGGCGTGGTGCTCTTCGCGGCAGCGGCGGTGCTGCTGGCGGTCTTGCGAGCGGCCGGCTTCGCCGCCGTCGCGGTCGTGCTCTTCGACGCGGCTCCGGTGGCGTTCTTCGCCGCGCTCTTCGTGGACTTGCCCGCCGCCGTCCGGGCCGCCTTCGCGGTGGTGCTCTTGGCCGTGCCCCGGCGCGTGGTCTTCGCAGCGGCCTCCGCCGGTTCCGTGGTCTTCGCGGCGGCCGTCTTCGCCGGAACCTTGCCCGTGGTTTTCGCCGTCGTGGCAGGGGAGTTCGCGCGACGGGTGCGCTTCACCGGCGCGAGGCGGCGCGGCGGGCGCTTGCGGCCACCCGTGCGGCGGCCCGCCTCGACGTAGGTCGCCAGCAGCTCCCGCAGGCTGTTCGCGTTCGAGTCCGAGAGGTCGATGTCGTACTCGACGCCGTCCAGGCCGAACCGCACCGTCTCCGCGGCCGGTTCGCCGTTCAGGTCGTCCAGTAGTTGCACCGCGGTGTTCTTCGCCACCGATAACCTCCAGTACTTACGATTTGCCGCTGAGAATACCCGCCCCACTTGCGCCGGCCGCCGGGCTGGTGTGCGCTGTGACCCATGTCCGAGGAGACTTTTGACGCCATCGTGATCGGTGGCGGACCGGTGGGGGAGAACGCGGCGGACCGGGCGGTCAAGGGCGGCCTGTCCGCCGCGCTGGTCGAGCAGGAACGCTTCGGGGGTGAGTGCTCCTACTGGGCCTGCATCCCGAGCAAAGCGTTGCTGCGACCGGGAAACGCGCTCGCCGCGGCCAGGCGGCTGCCCGGTGTTCCGGTGGGTGACGCCCTCGATCCGGCGGCGGTGTTCGAGCGCCGTGACTACTTCACCGGCAAGGGCGACGACAGCGGCCAGGCCGAGTGGGCCCGCGGCGCCGGCATCGAGCCGATCCGCGGACGCGCCCGCATCACCGGTGAGCGCGAGATCACTGTGGACGGCGGCCGGGTGCTGCGCGCGCGGCACGCCGTGGTGGTCTGTACCGGTAGCGTGCCGAAGACTCCGCCGATCCCCGGCCTGGACGAAGTGCCGGTCTGGGGCTCGCGCGAGGCGACGTCCAGCAGCACGGTCCCGGCACGGCTGGCCGTCGTCGGCGGCGGGGTGGTCGGCGTCGAGATGGCGCAGGCCTGGGCCCGGCTCGGCGCGCGGGTGGACCTGATCGTCACCGGCCCGCGCCCGCTGCCCCGGTACCCGGACTTCGCCGGTGACGCCGTCGCGGAGGGGCTGCGCGCCGACGGCGTGCGCGTGCACACCGAATCCGGCCTGGCGCGAGCCTCCCTTGTGGACGGTTCCGCCCGGCTGGAGCTGACCGGTGGCGCGGTCGTCACCGCCGACCAGGTGCTCGTCGCGACCGGACGGCGCCCCGCCACCGACGACCTCGGGCTGGAGGTCATCGGGCTCGCGCCGGGCAAGCCGATCACCGTGGACGACAGCGGGCTGGTGTCCGAAGTGGACGGGGACTGGCTGTATGCGGCGGGTGACGTCACCGGCCGGGCGTTGCTGACCCACCAGGGCAAGTACGCCGCCCGCGTGGTCGGTGACGTGATCGCCGCGCGCGCCACCGGCAAGCCGGTGGACACCCGTCCGTGGGGCAAGCACAGCGCCACCGCCGACCACCACGCGGTGCCGCAGGTCGTGTTCACCGACCCGGAGGTCGCCTCGGTGGGGCTGACCGAACCGGAGTCCGGCGCGCCGCACCGGGTGGTCGACGTCGACATCGCCGTGGCCGGGTCGTCGCTGCACGCGGACGGCTACGCGGGCAAGGCCAGGATGATCGCCGACACCGAGCGCGAGGTCCTGGTCGGCGTCACGTTCGTCGGCCAGGACGTGGCGGAGCTGCTGCACTCGGCGACGATCGCCATCGCGGGCGAGGTGCCGCTGGGCCGCCTGTGGCACGCGGTCCCGTCGTTCCCGACGATCAGCGAGGTGTGGCTGCGGCTGCTGGAGGAGTACGGGCTCTGAAAACCGCTTGCCGGGCGCGGTCACGGTGATCGACCCTGGCCGCGTGTCCGTCGATCACGAGCTGTCGCTGCCCGGCGGCCGGGTCCTCGCCTGGTCCGAGACCGGCGCCGGCGCCCCGGTTCTGTTCCTGGCCGGCGCGGCGACCGGCCGTGCGATGACCTTCGGCGACGAGCACCTGGCCCGGCTCGGGGTCCGGCTGGTGACGGTGGACCGCCCCGGTATCGGCGCGTCGACGCACGATCCCGGCCGGTCGGCCGCGTCCACCGCCGCCGACCTCGGCTGTCTCGTGACGCGGCTCGGCGGGCCGCTGCCGGTCGTGGCGAACTCGCAGGCCGCGGTCTTCGGGCTCGCGGCCGCCGCGCGCGGGATCGCGTCCCGGCTGCTGCTGGTCTCCCCGGCCGACGAGGTCGCCGACCCGCGGGTGTTCGCGCGGCTGCCCGGCCCGGTGCGCGACGTCGTCACGCGAGTGCGGCAGGACCCGGCGGCCGCGCGGGCGTTCTTCGCCGGACTCGGCCCGGCCGGGATGGAACGGATGGTGCTGGACGGCGCGGACCCGGGCGATCGCGAGGTGTACACCGACCCCGCGTTCCTCGCCCGGTACCGCGCGGCTCTGCGCGAGGGGTTCGCGAACGACGGCGCCGGCTACGCGACCGACACGCTCATCGCGATGTCGCCGTGGCGGCTGGACTGGTCCGCGATCCGGGTGCCCGTGCGGGTGTGGTTCGGCGAGCGGGACCGCGTCCACTCGCCGGACCTGGGCGCGCTGCTCACCTCTCGCATCCCGGGGGCCGAACGGCGCGTCGTGCCCGGTGCCGGCGGCGCCCTCCTGTGGACGCACGCCGAGGAGATCCTCGCCGCGGCGATCGGCTAGCTGATCCGCACGCCCAGCGCCGCGCCCGCCGCCCGCAGCAGGACCGGGTCCTCCGGGGAGGACTGGCCGTCCAGGTAGGCGGCCAGCACCAGCCGGACGGCGGCCCCGGAGATCGCGCTCTGGTAGGCGGCTCCGGCGGTGTCCGGTTCCCGCGGCCACTGGTGCGTCTCGGTTGCCAGGTCGGTGATCCCGCCGCTGCCCGGGGTGTCGGCGAGCTGCTTGAACGCCGCGGCCTGCTCGTCGCTGCCGAAGGTGAGCACGGCGACCGACACCGCGACCACCCGCCCGTCCACGGTGGCCTCGAAGCTGCCGCGCTCCATGCCCGCGCAACCGCCCGCCTGCAACCGCGCCTGCAGGTCCCCGTAGGCGCGGGCGGCGCAGGTGCGTTCCGTGCCCGAGGCGCGCTTGGTGAACTCGATGCCCGCCACGGCCTGCCGCACCGGCGTGACCGCGGTGGTGGTCGTGGGCGCGGTGACCGGTTCGTCGTCCCCGCCGGTCGTCACCAGGACGAGCACGACGACCACCAGCACCAGCGCCACGGCGATCGCCCCGACCGGCCGCCACGGCACGGGCCCGGGAGGCGGGGGCGTGCGCACGGGCGCGGCCGCGGTGACGCGGGGCACCGGCATCGTCACCTCGGCGGGCGGGACGACCGGCGGCACGGCCGCGGGCCCGGCGGGGCGCGTCCGCCGCGGGCGCGGCTTGACCGGTGGCAGCTTCACCGTGGCCGACTCCTCGGTGACGGTGAAGCCTTCCGCGGCCAGAGCGTCCCCGGTCAGATTGGTGTCCGGGGCGAGGGTGTCGATCAGCGCGCGCGCCTGGGCCGGGGTGCACGGCCACGGCGCCGGGGTCAGCGAGGCGATCGCGGCGAGCAGGCTGTTCTGCGTCGGGAACAGGACGCGGACGTTGCCGGCGAGGTCGGCCGGCGGCTGCTCGATCTCCTCGACGAACGGCCCGACGGCGATGATCGTGGCGATCGGCAGGTGCTCCGGGACGTCCGGGCGCAGGCGTTCGGCGACGGCGCCGGCGAACGCGAGGGCCTCCGTGGCGGGGTTGACGACCTCGCCGTCGGCCACGAGCGGCCAGCCGTCGGCCTTCCACTGCCCGGTCAGGGGCGCGTCGAGGCGGATCGCCGGGTCCGGCAGGTCGACGCCGATCACGACGAGCACGGCGCGGGGGAGGACGACGATCGCCTCGACCGGCGGCCTGCCCGGCAGCGGCCGCGCCCCGGCCAGCGCGATACCGCCCGCGAAGTCGTCACCGCGGCCGAGCGCGGCGAGCGCGGCCCGCACGTCTTCGGCGACGCGCGAGGGTTGTCGTTCCAGGCGGATCAGCCGCACCTCGCACCTCCCCGGTCCCGTCCGCGTGCGCGCATACGCTAGCGCGCCGGCCGGCCTGGGCCGCTCGATGGTGTGAAAATCACCCGCCCTTGTTGCACAGTTGGTGATCGGTTCGTGACCACCGTCACTCATCCGTGTGCTACTCGTTGGTAGGTCGTACGGCTGCTCGACAGATCAGGAGATCCCGATGAGATGGCGCTCCGTCCGGTGGGCGACGACCTTCGTCGCCACTCTCGTCGTCCCGCTCGCCGGCGCCGTCCCCGCGGCGAACGCCCAGGCCCCGCTCGCGCCCGTGTCGGACACGCTGGGCCGGGTGCTCGCCACCGCGAGCGGGCCGACTCCGCTCACCACGCTGGTGCACGCGGCGGACGCGGGCACCGCCGCGCGGGCTGTCCAGGCGGCCGGGATGCGGGAGATCACCCGGTTCCCGCGCATCGGCGTCGTGGCCGCGACGGGCACCGCCGCGCAGGTCGCCGCGGTCCGCAAGGCGGCCGGGGTCAGCTACGTGGAGAACAACGACCCGCTCGTCGCGTTCGGCTCGTCCGGCACGACGGCCACCCGCAGCGCCGAAGCGCGCACGACCCTCACCGGCGCGGACGGCGCTCCGCTGGACGGGCGTGGGGTGTCGGTGGCGATCATCGACACCGGCATCGACCCGACGCACCCCGCCTTCCGCGGCGCCGACGGCTCGACCCGGGTTGTGCGCAACCTCAAGAGCCTGTGCCTCGGCGGCACCACCACCTCGTGCATCGTCGACGTGCCCACGTCGCTCGACACCGACGCGACCGCGCTCGGTGGGCACGGCACCCACGTCGCCGGGATCGCGGCGGGCGCGCCGTACACGCTGGCCGGCGGATCGTCCGTGGGCGGGTCGGCGCCGGGCGCGAAGATCGTGTCGATCTCGACCGGCCTGGCGATCCTGGTGCTGGGTACGGACGCCGCGCTGAACTGGGTGCTGGAGAACCACGCCGCGCCGTGCGGCGCCGGGGTGCCCGCCACGGTGTGCCCGCCGATCAAGGTGATCAACAACTCCTACGGCCCGAGCGGCGGCGGCGAGTTCGACCCGCAGTCGGCGACGGTGAAGCTGCAGCGCGCCCTGGCGGCCGAGGGGGTCGTGACGGTGTGGGCGAACGGCAACGACGGCGGGGACGGTTCGGCGGACCTGTCGAACCCGCCGGGCAAGGACCCGACGCCGGGTGTGATCTCCGTGGCCTCGTACAACGACCAGGGCACCGGCACCCGCGACGGCACGGTGTCGGACTACTCCTCGCGCGGGCTCGCCACGGACCCGTCGACGTGGCCGGACGTGTCCGCGCCCGGTGAGAACATCCTGTCGGCGTGCCGCCCGTACCTGGTGATCTGCGCGACCGGGTTGCAGCCGTCGAACGGCCCGGGCCCGCTGGATCTGGGCACCTACAACGTGATCAGCGGGACGTCGATGGCGGCGCCGCAGATCACCGGGATCGTGGCGCAGCTGTTCCAGGCCCGGCCGGGTGCCACGCCGGGCGACATCGAGACCGCGATCAAGTCGACGGCGTACAAGTACCGTGATGGTGCGCCGTACGAGGGCGGTTCGAGCTTCGACAAGGGGGCCGGGCTGGTGGACACTGTTGCCGCGGTGGGGGCGCTCGCGGGGCCGTGATGGCGGCCTCCGCGCGGTGGTGGTGCTGCGACATCTGAGGTTCCTGTGGCGAAATGCCACTGCCGGGGTGCACAATATGGGCAGTCACGTCAAGGTTGTTTGACGGCAGGCGCGCCGAGGCTCGCGAGGTCGTAGGGGAAGACGCCCCTCGTCGAGTAGCGGAGGTCAGCAGTGAGCACCCGTGGCGTGGTTTACGTCCACTCGTCGCCGTCTGCGGTGTGCCCGCACGTCGAGTGGGCGATTTCGGGCACCCTCGGTACCCGGGTGGATCTGAAGTGGACGGCGCAACCCGCCGCTCCAGGGCAGCTCCGCGCCGAGTGCACGTGGAGCGCGCCCGCCGGAACCGGCGCCAAGCTGGCGGCCGGTCTGAAGGCGTGGCCGATGCTGCGCTTCGAGGTGACCGAAGAGCCGAGCGCCGGTGTGGATGGCGAGCGGTTCTGCTACGTGCCCGGGCTGGGGCTGTGGCGCGGCCGCACGAGCGCCAACGGGGACATCGTCGTGGGCGAGGACCAGCTGCGCACGCTGGTCGCGACGTGCCGCGCGGGGGAGCAGCTGGCGCACAAACTGGACGAGCTGCTGGCCTCGAGCTGGGACGAGGCGCTGGAGCCGTTCCGGCACGCGGGGGATGGGGCGCCGGTTACCTGGCTGCATCGGGTGGGGTGAGTTGCCGGGGTTCGGGGTTCCGGGCCGGGTTTCGGGTTTCGGGTTTCGGGTTTCCGGTTGTGCTGACCGTTCGCTAGGGCGCGAGGTGCCCAGCCGCGGGCCCAGGAATGGACCGTTCACGCCTTGGTGCGCCCGAGGTGCCCAGCCGTGCGCCCGTGAATGGTCCATTCATACCTTGGCGCCCCCGAGGCGCCAGGCGCGGCGATGAATGTCCATTCATGCCTTGCCCGCCGCGAGGTGTCCACTCGTGGGGCCGTGAGTGGACACCTCGCTGGCGCACGAGATGCCCAACGATGCGGTGGTGAATGGTCCGTTCATGCGTTCCCCGCCACCAGGTGTCCAGCCGTGTGGTGGTGAATGGTCCGTTCATGCCTTCGCCGCCACGAGGTGCCCAGTCGTGGAGCGATGAATGGACCGTTCATGCCTTGTCGGCCGCGAGGTGCCCAGCCGCGCGGCGGTGAATGGTCCGTTCATGCGTTCCCCGCCACCAGGTGTCCAGCCGCGCGGTGATGAATGGTCCGTTCATGCCTTCGCCGCCACGAGGTGCCCAGTCGTGGAGCGATGAATGGACCGTTCATGCCTTGTCGGCCGCGAGGTGCCCAGCCGCGCGGCGGTGAATGGTCCGTTCATGCGTTCCCCGCCACCAGGTGTCCAGCCGCGCGGTGATGAATGGACCGTTCATGCCTTCGCCGCCACGAGGTGCCCAGTCGTGGAGCGATGAATGGACCGTTCATGTCTCGGCGCTCACGAGGTGTCCAGCCGCGTGGTGATGAATGGACCGTTCATGCCTTTCCCCACCACCAAGTGTCCAGTCGTGCGGTGATGAATGGTCCGTTCATCCACCCGTGACGTGACCACTCGCAGCAGCCAAGCCCGGAGGCCAACCGCCGGGTCGGCTCAGTCCGTTCACCGGAACGGCCCAACCCCAACCGGCAGCCACCGATGCGGGACAGCACTCGGTAACGATCGCTACTACGCTGCCGATGTGACAGCCATGCCGGCGCCTCCCGCAGCACCGCCGCGATGGCTGGTGCCCGTCGTCATCGTCGTGGTGTCGATCATGGTCGGCGGCGGTCTCCTGGCCCGCGAGCTGTACCGGCTGCCCGAAGCCGCCCCGGACGCGATCCTCGCTCAGACCTCGCCCGCCCGGCCGCTGGCCGAGCAACCCGGCCCGGGCATCGTCGAGCTCACCCCGGACGCCGCCGCGCACCCGCAGAACGCCACGGTCCGCGGGCTGCTGCAGACCTACTTCGACTCGATCAACAACCGCGACTACGAGCTGTGGAAAACGGCCGTCACGCGGGAACGCGTCCAGGCCAAACCGAAGAGCACCTGGCTCAACGACTACCGCACCACGAAGGACGGCAGCATCCTCGTCTACCGGATCGACCCGGTCACCGACGACGAACTCCGCGCCCTGGTCGGCTTCACCAGCACCCAGGACGTCAAGGACGCCCCGGCCGAGCTCCCGGAACCCTGCGTGCACTGGCGGCTCGTGCTCCCGCTCGCCCTGGAGTCCGGCGCCTGGAAGGTGGACACCGTGACCGGCTCCACCACACCCGAACTGTCCCGCTGCTGACGGGACGCCCGGCTGGCGCCTGCCCGGCTTCGAGGCGACCGAATGGAGCTTGGCTAGCGCGTGGCGCGAGAGTGGTCACCCCTGGGGGCTCCGCGGCGGGGCGACTGGCGCCCGGCTGCTTCAGGGAGCGCGGTTGCTTCCGTACAAAGAGCGCGGGCGACGGATGGGCTGGTGCCTGGCCGACTGTGGGCGCCCGGGTGGAGCTGGCTGGCGCTGGCGCGAGGGTGGTCCCCCTGGGGAGGACCCGGCGGCGCGGGGACTGACGCCTGGCTCTTCAAGGACAAGCGGCTGCTTCCGTACCAAGGGCGCGGCTGCTGCCTGCCCGGCGTTGAGGCGCCCGGGTGGAGCTTGGCCGACGCCGGCGCGAGAGTGGCCACCCCTGGGCAGAACCCGCCGGCGCGGCAACTGACGCCCGGCTACTTCAGGAAAAGCGGCTGCCTCCCACAGAAGGACCGGGCGGTACCCGCCCCCTGGGCACCCCAGAGCCGTCCGACCGCCCCCGGGCGAGAGCAGCTACTCCTGCCGAGGCAGAGTCCACGAACCGGCACGAAAAAGCAAAGAACCCCGGCCGCCCACAGCCGGGGTCCCCGCAAAAACGAACTCACACGCCGGTGAACAGCAGCGCCGTGTTGTGGCCGCCGAAACCGAACGAGTTGCTCAGCGCCGCGGTCAACTCGACCTTCCGCGGCTCGCCGGCCACCACGTCCAGCCCGACCTTCGGGTCCAGGTTCTCCAGGTTCAGCGTCGGCGGCACCAGCCCGTGGTACACCGACAGCAGCGTGAGGATGCCCTCGACCGCCCCCGCGCCACCGACCAGGTGCCCCAGCGCCGACTTCGGCGCCGTCACCACCGGGTGCTCACCCACGGCCTTGCGGATCGCCGCGGCCTCGCCGATGTCGCCGACCACCGTGGACGTCGCGTGGGCGTTCACGTGCCCCACCTCGGCCGACGTGAGGCCCGCCATGGTCATCGCGTTCGCCATCGCGGCGATCTGCCCGATTCCCTCCGGGTGGTTGCCGGTGATGTGGTGCGCGTCCGAGGTGATGCCGTACCCGGCCAGCCGCCCGTAGATCCGCGCGCCGCGGGCCTTCGCGCGGTCGGCCCGCTCCAGCACGACCACCCCGGCGCCCTCGCCGAGCACGAACCCGTCCCGGTCGGCGTCGAACGGGCGCGACGCGCGCTCCGGCTCGTCGTTGCGCGTCGACACCGTCCGGGCCTGCGCGAACCCGGCCACGGTGATCGGGTGGATGCAGGACTCCGCACCACCCGCCACCACGACGTCGGCCCGCCCGTTCTGGATCATCTGGTAGCCGTTGGCGATGCCCTCGGCACCGGAGGCACACGCCGACGCCGGCGAGTGCACCCCGGCCCTGGCCTTGAGGTCGATGCCGACGTGCGCGGCAGGCCCGTTCGGCATCAGCATCGGCACGGTCAGCGGCGAGACCTTCCGCAGACCCTCCTGCTCGAGCAGGTCGTCCATCGCCAGCAGCGTCAGCGGCCCGCCGATGCCGGTGCCGATGGACACGCCGAGCCGGTCCGGGTCGACGTCGGTGTGCTCCTCGCTGGGCTGCTCGAAACCGGCGTCGGCCCACGCCTGCCGGGCCGCGATGAGCGCGATCTGCTCACACCGGTCCAGCCGGCGCGCCTGCACGCGCGGCAACTTCTCCGCCGGATCCTCGGCGAGCGTGGCGCCGATCTTGACCGGCAGGTCGAACTTCTCGACCCAGTCGGCCTCGATCCGCCGGATGCCGCTGCGGCCGGCGAGCAAGCCCTCCCACGTGGACGCGACGTCCCCGCCGAGTGGCGTCGTCGCGCCGATCCCGGTGATCACGACGTCGATGTTGCTCATGAGGAGTCTCCCCGAGGTTCAGACGAAGAATTCAGCTCGTGCTTACTTGGCGTTCGCGGCGACGTAGTCCACCGCGTCGCCGACGGTCTTCAGGTTGGCCAGCTCGTCGTCCGGGATCTTGACCCCGAACTTGTCCTCGGCCTGCACCGCGATCTCCACCATCGACAGCGAGTCGATGTCCAGGTCGTCGACGAAGGACTTCTCCAGGCTCACGTCGTCCTGCGCGACACCCGCGACCTCCTCGACGATCTCCGCGAGGCCGCTGAGGATCTCCTGCTTGTCCGCCACGATGGTTGTTCCCTTCTGGTGGTTGATACCGGCAGGCTCCGCGCCTGCCGGCGATAGTGGTATCACGGGCAGATGACGACCTGTCCGGCGTAGGACAGGCCCGCGCCGAATCCAACCATCAGCACGACGTCACCCGATTTGACGGTGCCCGCTTTCCGCATGTGGTCCAGCGCCATCGGGATCGACGCGGACGAGGTGTTGCCCGAGAACTTGATGTCGTCGGCGACGACGAGGTCCTCCCGCGCGCCCTTGGCCTTCAGCCGCTTGGCGATCGCGTCGACGATCCGCAGGTTCGCCTGGTGCGGGATGAGCACGTCGATGTCCGACGGCTCCAGCCCGGCCAGCTCGACCGCCTTCAGCGCGATCGGCGCGATCTGCGTGGTCGCCCACCGGAAGACCGACTGGCCCTCCTGGTAGATGTACTTGTGGTCGCGCATGTAGATGGTGTCGACCAGATCGCCCGCGCTGCCCCACGACACCGGCCCGATGCCCGGCTCGTCGGACGGGCCGACCACCGCCGCGCCCGCCCCGTCGGCGAAGATGATCGCGTTGGCCCGGTCCACCGGGTCGACCACGTCGGTCAGCTTCTCCGCCCCGATCACCAGCACCTTGCCCGCCGAGCCGGCGCGGATCAGGTCGGAGGCGACACCCAGGCCGTAGCAGAACCCGGCGCACGCGGCGTTGAGGTCGAACGCGCCGGCCGCCTTCACCCCGATCCGGTCGGCGACCTGGCCGGCCGCGTTCGGGATGGGCGCGGGCATCGTGCAGTTCGGCACGATCACGGTGTCCACTTCGGACGGCTGCAGGCCCGCGTCGGCGAGCGCGGCGTTGCCCGCCTTGACCGCCATGTCCACCAGCAGCTCGTCCTTCTCGGCGAAACGGCGCTCGGTGATGCCGACCCGGTCGCGGATCCACTGGTCGTTGGTGTCCATGATCTGGGACAGGTCGTCGTTGGTGACGACCCGGTCCGGCTGGTAGCTGCCGACGCCCAGGATGCGGGTGGCGGCCGGACCCTGCTTCTGGCGCAACACCGGGCTCACAGGATCTCCTTCGCGGCGGGCAGGTCGGCGGGGGTCTTCAGCGCGACGGTCTGGGTGACCGTGCCCTTGAGCTGGCGCTTGACCAGGCCGGTCAGGGTGCCCGCGGGCGGCAGCTCGACCGTCGCCGTGACGCCCAGCTCGACCAGGCCGTCCATGGTGAGGTCCCAGCGGACCGGGCGGGTGACCTGCTTGATCAGCCGCTCCAGGTACTCGGCGCCGCTGGTGACCACGGTGCCGTCGGCGTTGGACAGCAGCGGGCGGACCGGGTCCTTCGGCGTGATCGACGCGGCGTGCGCGCGCAGGGCCTCCTCGGCGGGGGCCATGTAGGAGGTGTGGAAGGCGCCGGCGACCTTCAGCGGCCGGACCTTCGTGCCCTCGAGCGGCTCGGCGACGATGCGCTCGATGGCGTCCTTGGCCCCGGACGCGACGATCTGACCGGCGCCGTTGCGGTTCGCCGCGGTCAGGCCGTGGCCCTCCAGCCAGGCGACGACCTCGTCCGGGTCGCCCAGCATGACGGCCGCCATGGACGTCGGCTCGATCGCGCAGGCCTTGGCCATCTCGGCGCCGCGGACGGCGGCCAGCGCCACGGCGTCCTCGGCGGTGAGCACACCCGCCGCGGCGGCGGCCGCCAGCTCGCCGACCGAGTGGCCGGCGACCGGGGTGTCGTCCGGGACGTCACCGAGGGAGTTGAAGGCCAGCAGCGAGAGCGCGACGATCAGCGGCTGCGTGATCGCGGTGTCCTGGATGGTCTCGGCGTCGGCCTCGGTCCCGAGGTGGACCAGGTCGAGCCCGGTGCGCTCGGACCAGCGCGCGAGCTTCTCGCGGGCGCCGTCGAGGTCGAGCCAGGGGGAGAACATGCCGGGCGCTTGGGAGCCCTGTCCGGGAGCGAGCACTGCTGTCACGCCTCTAAGGGAACATGCTCCCCCGGCGGGCCCGGGATGCCGCCGTTCACCAAGTCGGAGCGGCGATCTTGTAGAGGCCCTACAAAAATGGCGCCCGCAGGCCGTCTTCCAGCGCTGATGTGTTGTCGGTTCCGGGCAGGGCGGAAGTGAGACCGGTCACCCAGGGCAGGCTCGCGGGGCCCGGACGTGGATCTCGCGCGCACGAGCGTGGGACTCGCGTTCCTGAACGTGGGACTCGCGGGCGTGGACGGGGGACTGGCCGCGCGAGCTGGCGCCCTGTCGGCTGCCGCGGTCGTCGGCTACGTGCAATGTCACCGGAGGCTGTGTGAGCTGCGCCCTGGGAGCTACCGTGGTCGTCGGTTGCGTGTGAACGTCACCAGAGGCCGCGTGCTCGGGCGAGCCGGCCCACCGTCAGTGCCACCCGCAGCACCAGGGCGTCCCGGGGCTCGGTGGCGTTCCGGCCGGTCAGCTCGGCCGCCCGGCGCAGGCGGTAGCGCACCGTGTTGGGGTGCACGAACAGCTTCTTCGCGCACGTCTCCAGCACGCCGCCGGACTCCAGGTACTCGTCCACCGTCTGCAGCATCGTCGGGCCCGCGGCCTCCAGCGGCTGCGCGATCTCCTCGATCAGCAGCCGCTCGGCCTCGGCGTCGCCGGACAACGCGCGTTCGGGCAACAGGTCGGACGACCGCACCGGGCGCGGCGCCCCCGGCCAGCCCACCACCGCACGCAACCCGGACAGCGCCTCCGCCGCGCTGCGGTGCGCCTCGGCCAGGCTGCCCACCGTCGGCCCGGCCACCACCGGCCCCTCGCCGAACGCGCCGGCCAGCTTGCCGAGCACCTCCTTCTGCTTGGTGTCTCCCTCGGTCGGCCCGCCGGCCACGACGATCAGCCGCGACCCCTGGACGCTCAGCAGCACCGGCCGCCCCAGGCGCGCGGCCAGGCGCCGCACCTCGAACACCACGCTCGGCGGATCGTCCGAGGGCGGACGGCCGGCCAGCACGGTCGCCATCGCCGACGGCTCCCACCCCAGCGCCGCCGCCCGCGACAGCACCGCCTCCTCGGCGTCGCCGCGGACGATGCCGTCCACGACCAGCGCCTCCAGCCGGGCGTCCCACGCACCCCGGGCCTCGGCGGCCGCGGCGTAGGAGTTGGCCGTCGCGAAGGCGATCTCCCGGCCGTACCGGAGGATGCCCTCGATGAGCGCGGCGTGCTCGGCCTCGGTGGCGGCGAATTCCGGCAGCTGCTCCTCGAACACCTCGATCGCCAGCCGCACCAGCCCGACGGCCTGCCGCAGGCTGATCCACCGCGACAGGTCCTCCGGGGCGCCGCGGAAGGCCTCGGTGGTGAGCTTGAGCGCCTCCTGCGAGTCGCGCAGCCAGTCGACGAACCCGGCCGCGCCGGTCTGGGTGATCAGCAGGATGCTCGCCCGCTGCTCGGCGGGCAGACGCCCGAACCAGGGCAGCCGCTGCTCCATCGCGGCGACGCTGGCCGAGGCGAGGCGCCCGGAGGCGCGCTCCAGCCTGCGCAGCGTCTTCGCCGAGAGGCCGTGGTGCTTGGCCGGCCGTCTGCTGTTGGTT
Source organism: Amycolatopsis thermalba (assembly GCF_023376025.1). NCBI lineage: Bacteria > Bacillati > Actinomycetota > Actinomycetes > Pseudonocardiales > Pseudonocardiaceae > Amycolatopsis > Amycolatopsis thermalba. Next base: position 5,943,484 of record NZ_CP091196.1, on the reverse strand, counting down.
TGGGTCATCGTGAACCGACTCTAACCGGCTGCCCGGTAAACGCGAGGCCGCCCGGCGCACGCGGTTCTCGCAGCGCCGGGCGGCCTCATCTCCCCGGTCCCCACCGGTAGGTCCACTATGGACCTTGTGGATATTTTTCCGCCAGTCTTCTCACTCGATCGTGCAAGTAATTTTCGACCGGTGTAGCGGGGCTCACTGGGGGTGAGGGAATCAGTGCCGGATGTGGCAGGTTGTTGCGGCAGACGGGAGGCGCCATGCACGTTCTGTTGCAGCACGGTTTGTCCGTTTTCGGACAGTGGATCTCCATCGCGGAGCTGATCGGCCAGCTGTGCGCGCTCGCCGTGGTCTTCCTGGCGCAGCGGCGCACCCTGTGGACCTGGCCGGTGCAGGTCGGCGCGACGGTGCTGCTGTTCGCCGTCTACGCCTCCGCCCACCTGGGCGGGCTCGCGGCCCGGCAGGTCGCGATCCTGCTGATCTCGGTGTACGGCTGGTGGGCCTGGACCCGGCGCCGCGACCCGGTGTACGGGGTGGTCGTGCGCCGCGGCCGCGCCGTGGAACGGCTGGTGATGGCCGGGGCGTTCGGGGCAGGCACCGTGGCGATGGCGCTCGTGCTCGACGCGCTGCACGCGTCCTGGGCGCCGTGGCCGGACGCGGCGATCTTCATCGGCACGCTGGTCGCCTTCGCCGCGCAGGGCCGCGGTCTGGTCGAGTTCTGGCTGGTGTGGCTGGTCGTGGACGCGATCGGCGTACCGCTGCAGATCTCCTCGGGCCTGTACTTCTCCGCGGCGGTCTACCTCGTGTTCGCCGTCCTGGTCGTGCACGGCTGGTGGAGCTGGCACCGCGCCGCCGTCCGCCGCCCGGAACTCACGGCAGCATCCCGCTGAGGAAGCTCGCCTGCGCCACCACGATCAGGCACATCACGAGCAGCAGCCCCAGGCTCCACGGCAGCACCTTGCGCAACAGCGTGCCCTCCTCGCCGGGCAGCATCGCCGCCGCACACGCGATGCTGAGGTTCTGCGGCGAGATCATCTTGCCCAGCACGCCGCCCGAGGAGTTGGCCGCGGCGAGCAGCTCGGGCGACAGCCCGGCCTGGTGCGCCGCCGTCACCTGGAGCGCGCCGAACAGGGCGTTGGCCGAGGTGTCCGAGCCCGAGACCGCCACGCCGAACCACCCGAGCACGGGCGACAGGAACGCCAGGCCCGCGCCCGCGCCGGCGATGAAGTAGCCGATCGTGGTGGCCTGGCCGGACAGGTTCATCACGTAGGCCAGGGCGAGCACGCTCGTCACGGTCAGGATCGCGAACCGCAGCTCGTGCACCGTGCCGCCCCACTCGCGCACCGCGTCGCGCGCCCGGACCCGCAGGAACACCGCGGTGAGGACGCCCGCGATCAGCACGAGCGTGCCGCCGGTGCTCAGGAACGGCAGCGAGAACGTGTTCCCGGAGACCGGCTTGCCCGCCGAGTTCGCCACCGACAGCGCGGGCCAGTCGAACTTCCAGGTGGCCGCGTCGAGCAGCCGCTTGACCGGCGGCAGCTGGCCGATCGAGAAGATCACGATGATCAGCCCGTACGGCAGGTAGGCGCGGACGACCTCGCCGCGGTCCTCCGGCCGGTCCAGCGTCTCGGTGGCGACGCCGGTCAGCACGGCGGTCCGGACCTCCGCGCGGGCCGGCTTGCGGGCGGCGGGCAGTGCGACGAGGGCCGCCGCCCCGGCGAGCGCGGCGCCGATGTCGGCCAGCTGGGCGGAGACGTAGTTGGCGGCGGCGAACTGCACCACCCCGAACGCCGCGCCGCACACCAGCGCGGGCAGCCAGGTTTCCCGCAGCCCGCGGCGCCCGTCGACGATGAAGACCAGCAGCAGTGGCACGAACACCGCGAGGATCGGCGTCTGACGGCCGACGATCGAGGAGACGGTGTCCAGCGGCAGCCCGGTGACCTGCGCGAGGGTGACGACCGGGGTGCCCATGGCGCCGAACGCGACCGGCGCGGTGTTGGCGACCAGCGCGACGACCGCCGCGCGCACCGGGGTGAACCCGAGCGCCACGAGCATCACCGAGCTGATCGCGACCGGCGCCCCGAACCCGGCCAGCGCCTCCATCAGCGCGCCGAAGCAGAACGCGATGATCAGCGCCTGGATGCGCGGATCGTCGGAGACCCGGCCGAACGACCGCCGGAGCACGTCGAAGTGCCCGGTGCGCACGGTGATCCGGTAGATCCACAGCGCGTTGACGACGATCCACATGATGGGGAACAGCCCGAACGCGGCGCCCTGGAAGCCGCTGGAGACGGCCTGGCCGATCGGCATGCCGAAGATCGTGACGGCGACGATCAGGGCGACGGCCAGGCCGATCAGGCCGGCCTGGTGGGCCTTCATGCGGACCACGCCGAGCAGGACGAGCACGGTGCCCAGGGGGAGCGCCGCGACCAGCGCGGACAGGCCGAGCGACCCGGCCAGCGGGGCGAGTTCCTGCACGAACATGGCCGACCTCGATTCCACATCGCGGAAGTTGGGTTCCGCTTGGTGTGGGGAGGAATGGTCCGGTCCTGCCGGGGTGTGGTCAAGTGGGGCGTTTCACTGATCGAGATGGGGTCCGGCTGACGTGGAAAGATCGCCGATTCGGCGCATCGTCAATCAAGCTGTATCTGGGATACGGTCGCTTGTCGAATCGGTGGGTTGTGGGGGTGTGCTGTGGCACGCAAACGTGGTTTCTTCGCCGAGCTCCAGCATCAGCAGATGTTGCAGGAGCGAGAAAGGCAGCGGCAGCTCAAGCAGGCGGCGAAGGAAGCCGAACAGGCGGCCCGCGCTCGGGAACGAGCATTGGCGCAGGAAGCCCGCGAACAGCGGGAATTGCATGTCAAGCAGCAACAGGACGAAGCGGCGGCCTACACCGTCGCCGCACAGGACCGGATGAATGAACTCGGCCGAGTGCTGGTGGACGGTCTTCGTCATCGAGGAGTGTTTTCATTCCGCCAAATGCGCAGGTCGTTCAGGCCGCGGCCGTTCGAAGCCCCGTCCGCTCTCGCCACCCCCGCGCGGCAACCGCGATGGGAGCGGTATGCGCCGCCGCCTCCTTCGGGTGTGGGCCGTTTGTTCAAGGGAACTCACAACAGAGCAATCGAGCAGGCCAAGGCCAGTTTCGCCCGCGACATGGCGCTTTATCAGCATAGCGAGCACGAACGTCTCACTGCGCTGGCAGCTGCCGAGGCGCGGCATCGCCAGGGTGAGGAATCTCGCCGACAAGAAGTGGAACAACACAACGCCCAGGTAGACGACCTGGAGAAACGAGTGATGGCAGGACTGCCGGAGGCGGTCGAGGACTATTTCGAGTTGCTGATAGAACGGTCGCCGTTGCCGGCCGACCTGCCAGTCGACGTCGAAGTCGCCTACCAGCCGGATTCGAAGAAGTTGCTCATGATCCGGGAGTTGCCCGGGGTCGACGTGATTCCTCAGAACCGTGAATACACGTATGTCAAGTCGCGAGACGAGATCGTCGCAAAGCCGCGGCTTGTGAAGGAGATCAAGCAGGCTTACGCGAACCTGGTTGCGCAGATCGTCCTGAGGACCATGCGCGACGTGTTTGAAGTCCGGCCGAGTGAGCTCGTGGACGAGGTGGCTGTCAACGCGCATGTGTCGACGCGTAACAGAGCTACCGGTAAACCCGAGCGCCCCTGCCTGGTAAGCGTTTCTGCGACTCGCAAACAGTTTGAGGAACTCGTCCTCACCGAACTTGATCCCGCTGAATGCCTTAAGTACTTCAACGCGCTCGTGTCGCCCCACCCGTGGGACCTTGAGGCAGTGCGACCGATATTCGATCCGGACTTGTCGAAGTATCGGCTGGTGGACGCCCATGACGTGGCAGCGGGCCTGGATGGTCGTCCGGTGCTCTTGGAGATGAAGCCCTTCGAGTTCGAGGTTCTCGTCAAACAGCTCTTCGAGGCAATGGGGATGAAATCCTGGGTTACACAGGCATCCCGTGATGACGGGCTCGATGCGATCGCTGTCAACGAAGACCCGATCATGGGTGGGGTGTGCGTTATTCAAGCGAAGAGGTACAAGGGGACTGTTGAACCAGATGCCGTCCGTGCGCTCGCCGGAGTGATGGATGACAAGCGCGCGAGTCGAGGCGTGCTGGTCACTACTTCACGTTTTGGCAAAGCATCGCACGATTTCGTTGCTCGTCACGGACGGATCCAACTTAGTGAGGGGCCGCACCTCAAGCATCTGCTGAGCGAATACTTGAATCTCGACGTACTGCTGGGGCCGCTATCGGGACGATGATCGTGCGGGTGGTGCGCAAAGTTGGGTTTGCGCTGCAGGGCTGGAAGCGCCGGCTTCGCTTCGCTACGCCCGGATTTGCCCCTCCCGGACCCGATCTTTCAGTGTTCGGTTGCCGAGAAGCGGCGTCAAGGCTGGAAAGAGTACCTTGACCCCGCTGCTCGGCAACCGATTTGGCTGGGGATCGGGTTGCGGGAGAGGGGCGGCTCGTGGGCCGTGGGGGCTTTCAGTGCCGGGTGGCGGTTTCGTTGTTTAGCGCAGGGTGGCGTGGGTTGGTTGTAGGTCGCTGATCGTGCGTACGCCCAGCAGCTGCATCGTGCGGATGATCTCCTGTCGCAGGATGTCCACGCACCGCTGGACTCCCCGCTCGCCCCCGGCCATCAGGCCGTAGAGGTATGCGCGGCCGATCAGGCACATCGACGCGCCGCGGGCCATCGCGGCCACGATGTCGCCCCCGGACAGGATTCCGGTGTCCACCCAGACTTCCGCGTCGTCGCCGATCGTGTCCAGCGTGGGGGTCAGGAGTTCCAGCGGGGTGGGTGCTCGGTCCAGCTGGCGGCCGCCGTGGTTGGACAGCACCACCGCGTCCGCGCCGTACTTCACCACGTCCCGCGCGTCGTCCGGGTTCTGGATGCCCTTGACGACCAGCTTGCCCCGCCACGTCTCCCGTACCCAGGCCAGGTCGTCGAAGCTCAGCGTCGGGTCGAACAGGCTGTTGATCAGCTCCGCGACCGTGCCGTCCCACGAACCGAACGACGCGAACTCGAGCGGCTCCGTGGTGAGCAGGTTGAACCACCACGCCGGGTGCATCGCGCCGTCGAGAAACGTGCGCAGCGTCAGCGTCGGCGGGATGGTCAGGCCGTTGCGCACGTCCCGCATCCGCGCGCCGCCCACCGGGGTGTCCACCGTCAGCAGCAGCGTGTCGTAACCGCTTTCCTCCGCCCGCCGCATCAGCTCCGCGCCCGCCGCGTGATCGCGCCACACGTAGAGCTGGAACCACTTCCGCGCGTGCGGTGCGGCCTTCGCCACGTCCTCGATCGACGTCGTCCCCATCGTCGACAGCGCGTACGGGATGCGTTCCCGTTGCGCCACCCGGACCACCGCCCGTTCGCCCTCGTGGTGCATCATCCGCGTGAACCCGGTCGGCGCGAAGGCGAACGGCAGCGCCGAGTGCTCGTCCAGCACCGTCACACTCGTGTCCACATCGGACACCCCGCGCAGCACGTTGGGGTGGAACTCCACGCCGCGGAACGCCTGCCGGGCGCGGCGCAGGCTGTCCTCCAGCTCCGCGGCGCCGTCGGTGTAGTCGAACACCGCCCGCGGCGTCCGTTTGCGGGCGATGGTGCGCAGGTCGGCGATGGTGTGGGCGTTGGACAGGCGCCGGTCGGTCGGGTTCAGCTTCACCGGCTTGGGTCGCAGGATCTGCTGCAGCTCACTGGGCCTGGGCAGGCGGCGTCGCGTCATCGGACCATCCTCGCGCACACAACCGTGGAGGCCACCCCCGCGACGGGGATGACCTCCACGGTGAACGGACAGATCAGGCGTTCCCGGCGTCGGTCAGCTGCGGACCGGCGGCCGACACGTCGTCGATCCGGTACTTCCGCGCGGCCTCGGCCACCTTGTCCTGCGGCACCTCACCGCGCTTGGCGAGCGCGGCCAGCGTGGCGACCGTGATCGACTCGGCGTCGACCAGGAAGAACCGCCGCGCCGCCGGACGCGTGTCGGAGAAGCCGAACCCGTCGGTGCCCAGGGTGACCATGTCGGTCGGCACCCACGGGCGGATCAGGTCGGGCACCGCGCGCATCCAGTCCGACACCGCCACGACCGGCCCGGTCGCGCCGGACAGCGCCTGCGTCACGTACGGCACGCGCGGCGACTCGCCCGGGTGCAGCAGGTTGTCCCGGTCGATCTCCACCGCCTCGCGGCGCAGCTCCGACCACGACGTCGCCGACCACACCGCGGCGCGCACGCCCCACTCCTCGGCCAGCATCTGCTGCGCCTTGAGCGCGTCCGGCATCGTCACGCCGGACACCAGGATCTGCGCCTCCGGACCGTCGCCCGACGGCGCCTCGGCGTACCGGTACAGGCCCTTGAGCAGGCCCTCGACGTCCAGGTTCGCCGGCTCGGCGGGCTGCCGGTACGGCTCGTTGTAGATCGTCAGGTAGTAGAAGACGTTCTCGCCGTTGCCGTCCGGGCCGCCCTCGCCGTACATGCGGCGCAGGCCGTCCCTGACGATGTGGGCGATCTCGAACGACCACGCCGGGTCGTAGGCCACCACGGCCGGGTTCGTGTGCGCCAGCAGCAGCGAATGCCCGTCGGCGTGCTGCAGGCCCTCACCGGTCAGCGTGGTGCGCCCGGCGGTGGCGCCCAGCACGAAACCGCGGGCCATCTGGTCGGCGGCCGCCCACAGGCCGTCACCGGTGCGCTGGAAGCCGAACATCGAGTAGAAGATGTAGATCGGGATCATCGGCTCGCCGTGCGTGGCGTAGGACGTGCCCACCGCCGTGAACGACGACGTCGACCCCGCCTCGTTGATGCCCTCGTGCAGCAGCTGGCCGTGCTCGGACTCCTTGTACGCCAGCATCAGGTTGGCGTCCACCGACGTGTACGTCTGCCCGTGCGGGTTGTAGATCTTGGCCGTCGGGAACATCGAGTCCAGGCCGAACGTGCGGGCCTCGTCCGGGATGATCGGCACGATCCGGTTGCCGATCTCGCCGTCCTTGGCCAGCTCGCGCACCAGCCGGACGAACGCCATCGTGGTGGCGACCTCCTGCTTGCCCGAGCCCTTGCGGACGGCCTCGTACACCTTGTCGCCCGGCAGGACCAGCGGCTTCGCCCGGTTGCGCCGCTCCGGGACGAACCCGCCGAGGGTCTTGCGGCGGCCCAGCATGTACTCGATCTCGGGCGAGTTCGCGCCCGGGTGGTAGTACGGCGGCAGCTTCGGGTCGCGCTCCAGCTCCTCGTCGCTGATCGGGATGCGCTGGGCGTCCCGGAACAGCTTCAGGTCGTCGAGCGAGAGCTTCTTCATCTGGTGGGTGGCGTTGCGGCCCTCGAAGGCCGGGCCCAGGCCGTAACCCTTGATGGTGTGGGCCAGGATCACCGTCGGCTGGCCGTGGTGCTCCATCGCCGCCTTGTACGCCGCGTACACCTTGCGGTAGTCGTGGCCACCGCGCTTGAGGTTCCAGATGTCGGCGTCCGACAGGTCCTTGACCAGGTCCTTCGTGCGCGGGTCGCGGCCGAAGAAGTGCTCGCGGACGTAGGCGCCGTCGTTGGCCTTGTAGGTCTGGAAGTCACCGTCCGGGGTGACGTTCATCAGGTTGACCAGGGCGCCGTCGCGGTCGGCGTGCAGCAGCGCGTCCCACTCGCGGCCCCAGATGACCTTGATCACGTTCCAGCCGGCGCCGCGGAAGTACGCCTCCAGCTCCTGGATGATCTTGCCGTTGCCGCGCACCGGGCCGTCGAGCCGCTGCAGGTTGCAGTTGATCACGAAGGTCAGGTTGTCCAGGCCCTCCCCGGCGGCCACGTGGATGAGGCCCCGCGACTCCGCCTCGTCCATCTCGCCGTCGCCGAGGAACGCCCACACGTGCTGGTCGGAGGTGTCCTTGATGCCGCGGTCGCGCAGGTACCGGTTGAACCGGGCCTGGTAGATCGCGTTCATCGGGCCCAGGCCCATCGACACCGTCGGGTACTCCCAGAACGACGGCATCAGCCGCGGGTGCGGGTACGACGGCAGGCCGCCGCCCTCGCCCGCGTGCGACAGCTCCTGCCGGAACCCGTCGAGCTGCTGCTCGGACAGCCGGCCCTCGAGGTAGGCGCGGGCGTAGATGCCCGGGGAGGCGTGGCCCTGGATGAAGACGTGGTCACCGCCGCCGGAGTGGTCCTTGCCACGGAAGAAGTGGTTGAACCCGACCTCGTAGAGCGCCGCCGACGACGCGTAGGTGGAGATGTGGCCACCGACGCTGACGCCGGGGCGCTGCGCCCGGTGCACCATGATCGCCGCGTTCCAGCGGATGTAGGCCCGGTAGCGGCGCTCGATCTCCTCGTCGCCCGGGAACCACGGCTCGTTCTCCGTGGGGATGGTGTTGACGTAGTCCGTCGCGGTCAGCGGCGGGACACCGACGTTGCGCTCGCGGGCGCGTTCCAGGATCCGCAGCATCAGGTAGCGAGCCCGCTGCTGGCCGCCCCGGGCGAGAGCCTCGTCGAACGAGTCCAGCCATTCGGCTGTCTCCTCGGGGTCGATGTCGGGCAGGTGGGCCGCCAATCCGTCACGGATGACGCGGACCCGGGCCGGGGCCCGATCGGTGCTGGCGCCGGTGCCTGCGGCCTGGTCGTTCTGGGGGGCCAAGGGATCTCCTCGCCGGTTGTCACTTCGCGTGCGGGCACGGATGCCTCAGTCTGGCCGTGCCCTCTCTGTCATGGTCGTCTAGTCCGGGCTTCCCGTCATCGCTACTGAGCGGTAACGTTCACCTAAGTCCGCGCGCGCACGCGCGCGCGTTATGCCTACCCTAGGCCAGGTGTGCCCGAACGGGTCCCGCCGAGGGTCGTTTTGCGGTCGCGAACACCTCCGGCGAGGCCCTACGCTGCGCTACGAGTTGAGAGAGATCCGGTGTGGACGGTTGCGCCGGAGGCTCCGGGCGTGTTCGCTACACCCATCCGTATGTCGAGCGCGGCGGCGCTGTGCCGCCCGCGTCGTGAGTTGGAGGAGTGACTGCAGTGGTCGCCGCTGGAGACGCTGAGTACAGCAGCGTCGCCGAGAGGCTTGGCATCAAGCCGGACATGGTGGTTCAGGAGATCGGGTGGGACGAGGACGTCGACGACGACCTGCGTGCCGCGATCGAAGAACATATCGGCGGCGATCTCCTCGACGAGGACGCCGACGAGGTCATCGACGTGGTTCTGCTCTGGTGGCGGGAGGACGACGGGGACCTGGTCGACGCGATCATGGACGCGCGGTCGCCGCTCGACGAGAACGGTTTCATCTGGGTGCTGACGCCCAAGACCGGGCAGCCCGGGCACGTGCAGCCGAGTGAGATCGCCGAGGCGGTGCCCACCGTCGGGCTCGCGCAGACGTCGAACATCAGCGTCGGCCCGAACTGGGCCGGGACCAAGCTGGTGCCGCCGAAGACCAAGTCGAAGCAGCGCTGAACGGCCGCACGCTAAGGTGGGCGTGCGGCAAGTGCAACGTTGGCGATGCGAAAGGTGCTTCGATGGCGGTCGAGGTCGGTTCAGCTGCTCCGGATTTCACCCTGAACGACTACAACAAACAGCCGGTGACGCTGTCGTCGTTCCAGGGCGACAAGCCGGTCCTGCTGGTCTTCTACCCGTTCGCGTTCAGCGGGATCTGCCAGGGCGAGCTCTGCCAGCTGCGCGACGAGTTCGCCGAGTACGACGGCCAGGGCGTCCAGGTGCTCGGTGTGTCGGTCGACACACCGTTCTCGCTGAAGGCGTGGGCCGAGCAGCAGGGCTACCAGTTCCCGCTGCTGTCGGACTTCTGGCCGCACGGTGAGGTCGCCAAGCTGTACGGCGTGTTCAACGAGGGTGCCGGGCTGGCCAACCGGGGCACCTTCCTGATCGACAAGAGCGGCGTGGTGCGCTACGCCGAGGTCAACCAGCCGGGTGAGCCGCGCGACCAGCTCGCCTGGAAGCGAGCGGTGGCCGAGCTGCCGCAGTGATGCTCGCACCGGCGTCGCCTCGTGTGGGGTGCCGCCGGTTCGAGGGCGCATAGCTCAGCGGAAGAGCACCTCCCTTACAAGGAGGGGGTCGCAGGTTCGAACCCTGCTGCGCCCACCGTTTTCGGTGGCTGGTGCCTGCCTGTTCTGGCGTCCTGTCTCGTTGTGGGGCGGGCGCCGGGTGACTCGGCCCACCCACACGGGTCCTTTTCACGAAGCGGCGCCGGACGGGCGCACCCGTTGCTCCGTCCGGCGGCGTTCCCCGGGCGGTGTTCTTCTGTCACCGTCATCGGGTGCCGCCGGAGCCGGGTCCCCCGGACGATCGCCGGAAATTGGAGTGCGCCCCATCCCGCCACGGGGCAGGGTGCCGTCGTGGAACGTGACTTGATCTCGCGCCTCGCGCATGCCGACCATCCCATCGCGGCGCCCCTCGGGGACGCCTCGGTGAGCGCCCTGCTGGAGCGGGCCCTGCCGCGCGGGGACGAGCGTCTTCTCGACCTCGGGTGCGGTGGCGGCGAGTGGCTGCTGCGCGCCCTCGCCCTGGCGCCCGGGGTCACGGCGGAAGGCGTGGACGTCTCCGAGCCTGCCCTCGACCACGCCCGCCGGGAGGCCGAGCGCCGCGGCCTCGCGGAGCGGCTCACGCTCCACCAGGCCGACGCGGCCGGCTTCGCGCCCGAGCGGCCGGCCGACATCGTGCTCTGTGTCGGCGCTACCCACGCCTTCGGCGGCCTCCTGCCTGCCCTCGCGGCGGCCCGGAAGGTTCTCGCGCCCGGTGGGCGGGTCGTCGTCGGCGAGGGGTACTGGGAGCGCGAACCGAGCGCGGCCGCTGTCGAGGCCCTCGGCGACCTCGTGGACCTCCCCACCACGGTCGACACGATCACCGCCGACGGCTGGGTGCCGCTCTACGGTCACCTCAGCACGCGCCACGAGCTGGACGACTACGAGTGGAACTGGACCGGCTCACTCGCCGCCCGCAGCCTCGACCAGCCCGACGTGCTCGCCATCGCCGCCGCCCACCGGGACGGGTGGCTGCGCGGCTACCGGGACTGCTTCGGCTTCGCCACGCTCCTGCTCGCGCCGCTTGGCTGACCGGCCCCTTTCCCGCGATCCGCGGCGCTGGTAGATGTTGCCCAGGCCGGGCATCACGTTGTGGGAGGTTCACGATGACTACCTCGAGGCGGGATTTCCTGCGAGCGGCGGCGCTCGTCGGGGCGACGGCGGTGGCGGCACCGGCGGTGCCCGCGAGCGCGGGCCAGGGCGGTGCGGCGCCGGGCGGGCCGGGTGCCGACACCACCTTCACCCCGGCGGACAAGCTCGGGTTCGGCACGGCCCGCTCGGCCAGCCCGGTCTGGTTCACCCTCCAGGACGGGCGGCTCTCCGAGGTCTACCACCCCGACCTGAGCACCCCGGCGAGCCGCGAGACCCAGATCGTGGTCACCGACGGCGAGTCCTTTGTGGAGCGCGTGTCGGACGTCGAGCACCGCACCGAGCTGCCGGACGCCGGGATGCCCGCGTACCGGCAGACCGCGCGCGGCACCGGCTGGACGCTGACCACCCGGTACGTCACCGACCCGGACCGCGACTCCGTGCTGATCGACGTGGAGTTCCGGTCGCGGCGGCCGTTGCGCGTGTACCTGCTGCACGATCCGGCGCTGGGCGGCGAAGGCACGGCCGACCGCGCCTTTCCGCAGGCCGGGGCGCTGGTGGCGTCCGACGGTTCCACCGCCAGCGCCATCCTCGCCCGTGGCGGGTTCAGCGAGTCGACGGTCGGCTACGCGGGCGTCAACGACGGCTGGACCCAGCTGGTGGCCGGCCGGGGACGGCTGGACCGGCGCTACGCGACGGCCGGGCCGGGCAACGTCGTCCAGCTGGGGCGGTTGTGGCTCGACGGCACTTCGCGGACCCGCGAGCTGGTCGCGCTGGGTTTCGGGACCGACGGGGACGCCGCGGTGCGCGCGGCGCGTGGTTCGCTGGCGCGGGGCTTCGGATCCGCCGCGTCGGCGTACGCCGCGGGGTGGCGGGAGTACCTGCGTGGCCTGCCCGCGGCGCCGGAGGGTGCTGACCGGCGGATCTACCTGACGTCCGTGGTGGCGCTGGCGTGCAGTGAGGACAAGCGGAACCCGGGGGCGTTCATCGCGTCGCCGTCGATGCCGTGGGCGTTCGGGTTCGACCGGGCGGTGGCGCCGGAGTACGGGTCCTACCACCTGGTGTGGCCGCGGGACCTGTACCAGATCGCGACCGGGATGCTCGCCGCCGGGGATCGCGCGGCGGCCGAGCGGGCGCTGGACTACCTGCTGCGGATCCAGCAGCCGCACGGGCACTGGCCGCAGAACACGAAGGTGTCGGGGGAGCCGTTCTGGACGTCGATCCAGCTCGACGAGACCGCCGCGCCGATGCTGCTGGCCTGGCTGCTCGACCGGGATGACGTGGTCACTGTGGACAGTCTGGTGCGGGGTGGGGACTTCCTGTTGTCCTACGCCAAGGACGGGTACTCCTCGCCGTACACCGAGCAGGAGCGGTGGGAGGAGCAGAGCGGGTACTCGCCGTCGACGATCGCGTCCGTGATCGCCGGGCTGGTGTGCCTGGCCGACCTGATGCGCCGCGCGGGACGCGACCCCGCCCGGTTCCTGGGCGCGGCGGACCGGTGGCGCGCGGCGGTCGACGGCTGGACGGTCACGTCGACCGGGCCGTACGCGCCGCGCCCGTACTTCGTGCGGCTCACCAAGGACGGCGACCCGGACGCCGGAACCACCTACAACCTGGGCAACAACAACCCGGACCCGACCGACCAGCGAGCGGTCGTGGACGCCGGTTTCCTGGAGCTGGTGCGGCTGGGGGTACGGTCGCCGGAGGACCCGGTGGTGGTGAACTCGCTGGCCGTGGTCGACGAGCGGATCTCGACGGTGACGCCGTCGGGCCGGCACTGGCACCGGTATTCCGGCGACGGCTACGGCGAACAGGCCGACGGCGGCCCGTGGAACGTGAACCGGCCCGAGTTGCACCGCACGTACGGCCGGTTGTGGCCGATCTTCGCCGGCGAGCGCGGCGAATACGAACTACTGGCCGGCGACCGGGACGCGGCGGCCGGGCGGCTGCGGGACATGGCGGCGTGCGCGGGGGAGACGGGGTTGCTGCCGGAGCAGGTGTGGGACCGGAACCCGCCGTACCCGGCCGTACGCCCCGGGACGCCGACCGCATCGGCGACCCCGCTGGCCTGGACGCACGCGCAGTACCTGAGGCTGGCGTGGTCCGTGGCGCGGGGACGGCCGGTGGAGTACCCGGACGTGGTGGCGGAGCGGTATCTGGGGTAGCGGACGGCAAGCCGGGAGCGGGAGTGGGCAGGCTGCGCACTGGGGCCGGAGGGTTCTGGATGACCGGCGGCCGGCAGTGGGGAGTGGAGTGGTAGGTGGCTGGCCGTGCGGTAGCCCTGCATGGCCGGCGGCCGGCAGTGGGAGTGGAGTGGTAGGTGGCTGGCCGTGCGGTAGCCCTGGATGACCGGCGGCCGGCAGTGGGAGTGGAGTGGTAGGTGGCTGGCCGTGCGGTAGCCCTGGATGACCGGCGGCCGGCAGCGGGAGTGGAGTGGTAGGTGGCTGACCACGCGGTAGCCCTGCAGACCGGCGGCCGGTAACGCATCAGCACCGACTACCCCAACCAGACCTCCCCCGCCCCCGATCCACAGCCGGTCTTTGGTCGCCGATCAGGCGTGTCAAGGTACTCTTTCCCGCCTTGACACGCCTGCTCGGCGACTGAAACACAATCAGGCATCGGGGGCGGGGGCGGTCGTAAGGTGACCGTTCGGCGCCGTGAGGCGCTTCCCGCCCGCAGGGCGGACTCCCCGCCTGCCCAAAAGCAAGACTAAAGATCAAAAGATGTCCTCGCCGGACGGGCAGGCTCCGGGATGACGGGGGACCGTTGTCGGCTCACCTCGGGCAAGTGGTCGCCGGGTGGTCATCCCGTCGCCTTCCGGTTTGTGCATATCACCTTGAGCCAGGGCCGCAAGGTTGGCATGGACGGCCGCCGGAGAGAGCCCGGGTTGCGGCCCTGGCTCAAGGTGATCGTCCAGTGTCAGGCGACGGGATGACCACCCAGCTGCTTTTGGTTGCTCCGCTGCCGCGGCCGGTGAGATCGTGGCGGGGTGAGGGAACGTGCGCTCGCGGCCCTGGCGGGCCTTGCCATCGGGGATGCGCTCGGCATGCCCACCGAAGGGTTGTCCCCGGCCGAGATCGTGCCCGTCACCGGCTTCGCGGCGGCCCGGGGGTTGCCGGCCGGTGGGGTCACCGACGACACGCAGCAGGCGGTGATCGTCGCGCGGTTGTTGATCGATGGGGATGGGCGGATCGATCCGCACCGGCTCGCGGATGCGCTCCTGGCGTGGGAGCGCGACCTGCGCAGCCGCGGCATCCGGGGGCTGCTCGGGCCCTCCACGCGCGCCGCGCTCAACGCCGTCGCCGCGGGGGCCTCCCTCGAAGAGGCCGGCAAGCACGGCACCACGAACGGCGCGGCCATGCGCATCGCCCCCGTCGGGATCGCCACTCCGGCCGACCTCGGCCGGCTCGTCGACAGCGTGGTCGAGGCCAGCTGGGTCACCCACAACACCGGCGTCGCCCTGGCGGGGGCGGCCGCGGTCGCCGCGGCGGTCAGCGCGGGGATCGACGGCGCGAGCCTGCCCGAGGCCATCGACTTCGCCGTCGCGGCCGCGGAACTGGCCGCCCAGCGGGGGAACTGGGTCGCGGCCGGGGACGTCGCCGCCCGGATTCGGTGGTCCCGCACCATGCCCGCCGCCGACATCCCGGCCCTGATCGGCACCAGCGTCGCCACCCAGGAATCGGTGCCCGCCGCGTTCGCGGTCCTGCACCACGCCGAAGACCCGTGGCACGCCTGCCGCACCGCCGCGAGCCTCGGCGGGGACACCGACACCATCGCCGCCATGGCCGGCGCGATCGCGGGCGCCTGCACCGGAGCGGACGCGTTCCCCGAGGACGCCGTCCGCACGGTCACCGAGGTCAACGACCTCCCGCTGCCGGAACTGGCCGACGGTCTGCTGAAACTGCGCGCCAGAACCGGATGAGCGCCTCGGCCGTCTCCTGTGGACGGTCCAGCTGCACGCAGTGCCCCGCGCCGTCGATGCCGACCGCGTCCCGGCCGAAGCGGCGAGCCAGGCGCTGGTACTCCTCGTGCGAGCCGGTGAACTCGTCGTCCATGCCGTGCACGAACAGCAACGGCACCCCGGACCCGGCCAGCTCACCGACCCCCGCCCGCGGACCGCACAACAGCCGCGGGAACCCGATGAGGTGACCGGTGCGGGTGGTCGACAACCGGGTGGTCATCAGGTCCAGCCGGTCCGGCTCGGCACGGGCCCAGTGGTCGATCAAGCCACGCAAGCCCGCGGCCCCCTCGGTGGCCACCGCGTCGGCGCACCAGGTGAGGAACGCGGTCTCCTTGTCCGAACCGGACAGCAAGCTGCCCAGCGGCGCGAAACTGCGCACTACCCGCGGCGCGGCGACGACCGCGGCGTGCGCGACCGCGGCGCCCGCGCAGTGCGCCACCACGTGCGCCGGCTCGCCCTCGCCGACCTCGCCGATCACCGCCAGCAGGTCCTGCGCCATGCCCGGCAGCGTGTAGGCGCTCGGGTCGTCGGGGCCCGGGCTCTCGTGCTGGCCGTGGTGGTCGACCGCCCACGCCGCGTACCCCGCGGCGGCCAGCAGCGGCAACAGCGGCGCGAAGTCCTCTTTGGACCCCAGATACCCGCCCACCAGCACCACCGGCTCCCCGGACCCGGCCCGGTGCGCGGCGAACCGGCCGCGGTCGGTCTCCAGCACGACGCTCCGCACCGGGCTTTCCAGCGTGGTCACAGCGCGGCTCCGTCCCGGATCGCGGTCTTCTCGATGACGTCCGCGGCCTCCACCGCCCCGCCGCACGCCCGCACGATCTCCCGCATACCCCGCACGTTCGCCGCGATCCCCGCGTCGGACGACACCCGCAGCACCGCGTTGTGCAGCGCCTGCGCCGACACCTCCGCGCGGTTGAGCGTCACGCCCAGGCCCAGCTCGGTCAGCCGGGCCGCGTTCAGCCGCTGCTCGGCCATCTGCGGGACCGCGACCATCGGCACGCCGTGGTGCAGGGCCTCCAGCAGGCTGCCCATCCCGGCGTGCGTGACGAACGCCGACGCGGCGGCCAGCACGTCCAGCTGCGGCACCATCGGAGCGACCTCGACACCGTCCGGAACCGGCCCGAGCGCCGCCGGATCGACGTGCCGCCCGATCGCCATCACGGTGTGCCACCCCAGGCCCGCGGCCATGTCGAGGCACGCGCGGAAGAACCCGGGCTGGTCGGTGAAGCACGAGCCGAGCGAGATCAGCAGCACCGGTTTGCCCACCGGAGGGCGCCAGGACCCCTGGAACGACCGGTCGCCCAGCGCGGGACCGGCGAAGGTGTGCTCCGGCCCGAGCAGTTCCGGCGAGATCTGGAACGCCCGCGGCACGAACACCACCTTCGGGTCGTCCATCGCCTGGAACTCCTCGACCGAACAGCCGAGCCCCTGGTCGTCGAGGAACCGCTGGAACCGCTGGTACACCGGCAGCTCCGACACGCTCGTCACGCCGAACGCGATGCGCTCCCAGCCGGGGAACAACGCGTGCGTCGGCGAGAGCTGCACCATCGGCACGCCCAGCTTGCGCGCCAGGACCTTGCCCGCGAACGCGACGAAGTCGTAGGCGATCACGTCCGGAAGATCATCGAGCGTTTCCAGCACGGGGAGTGCCGCCTGGGCGTCCCGGTGGTACATCTCCACGCCCGCCATCAGGTCCTCCGGCGGCGGGCCGCCGTCCCGGACGTCCGGCAGCACCACCGGTTCCGCCCCGGCCGCGCGCACCTGCGGGACGAAGTCCGCGCCGACCGCGTAGCTCACCCGCCAGCCACGGGACACCAGCTCGGACACCACGGCGAGCGTGGGGTTGACGTGCCCGTGGTCGGCGACGTTGACGAACAGGACGTGCTTCACCGCGCCACCCCGCAGACGACGTGCTCGACCGGGGTGCAGTAGGGCAGGCCGGACAACGGTTCCCCGGCGAAGAACCGCAGCGCGAGGTCCACGACCTCGGCCGGCCGTTCCAGGTGCACGAGGTGGTCGGCGCCGTGGATCGCGGTGAACCTGGCGTCGGCGCACCTCGCCGCGGCCTCCCGGCTCAGCCGCGGGGTGGTCAGCGGATCGTGCTCGCCTGTCGTGACCAGCACGGGGACGGGCAGGACGCGGCCGTCGTCGCCGGGGTGGTCCAGCAGCCGCCGCGTGTTGTCCAGGTACTTGGCGATGTCGGCGTCGGTCATCGCGCCCACCAGGCCGGTCAGGCACCGGCGGACCGCGGCCTGCCGCCGCACGCCCGGCTCGCGGCTCAGCATCAGGTCCAGCACCTCGGCGGTGAACTCCGCGTGCCTGCCCTGTTCGGCCAGCTCGACGCTGCGGGCGATGCGGGTGCGCAACCGGCCGGTCACGTGCGTCATCGTGCCCACCAGCAGTAGCCGGCGCACCCGTTCCGGACGCAGCTGCGCCCACCGGTGCGCGACACCGCTGCCGTAGGAGGCGCCGACCACGTGCACCGGCTCGGGTGCGACGTGGCCGAGGAGGTGGTTCAGCGCGCCGGCGAGGAAATCCACGCCGTACTCGGGCGGCAGCCGGTCCGCCGCGCCCCAGCCGGGGAGGTCGACGGTGATCACGTCGGCGTGCCGGAGCAGGTCGCGTTCCACCCGGCCCCACGCGTCCTTGTGCTGGAACGCGCCGCCCACCAGGACGATCGGCGCGAGTCTGCCGCCCCCGCGCACGATGCGGCCCGCGTACTCGAATCCGCCGAACGTGAGCGGGACGGTTTCCTGCCGGATGGTCGTTGCCGTCACAAGCGATCTTCCTCGGGTGGTCGGTTTCGGGTCCGCCACGTAATCACGTCGTGGCGATCGGGCGCGCCACGGAAACTCCATCGAGCCAACTTGACCACTCGCGCGTGTGACCGTCACGCAAGAGGGCTTCCACCATGCGGAAGGCCGGTTGTATCAGCGGCGGCACACGATCAAGGATGGAACCGACGGAGTCAGCGCCGCCCCCCGAGGGAGCCGCCGTGGACAGGGCCTTGCGGAGACCGACTCCCATGACGGCGGCGGGGCGGTTGCTCGACGCGTTCACCCCGGGCCGCAGCCTGCTGACGTTGAGCAAGATCAGCCGCCGCGCCGGGCTTTCCCTGACCACCGCGCACCGGCTCGCCGGGGAGCTGATGAACTGGGGCGCCCACGAACGCGACGACGACGGCCGCTACCGCATCGGGCTGCACCTGCTGGAGCTGGCCGCGCTCGTGCCGCGCGGGCTGGAGCTGCGTGAGCTGGCCCAGCCGTTCCTGAGCAGCTGACGCCGGAGGCGGTGGCGTTCGCGGCACCGATCCGCGGCCAGGGCGACGAGGTGGTCGCCACGCTGGGGACTGGTGGTGCACCTCGACGAGTGCGAGCCGCGGGCCGTGGTGCCGGTGATGACCGCCGCGGCGCGCGGGATCTCGCGAACGCTGGGCGCGCCGTCGGCGGCGGATGTGCGGGGCGTGGTGCGCGGGCGGTGATCCACCGGGGCGCCTCGAACGCCGCGTCCGCTCCCTCGACGACCGCACCGAGGCGCACCTCGTCGCGTTTCCCGGCGAGCGGGAGTTCGCGGCGGCCTCACTTCCCGAAACCCGCCGTCAGGCCGCTGACCAGCTGCCGCCGCCCGAGCACGTACAGCGCCAGCACCGGCAGCGTCGAGAGCACGACCGCCGCCAGCACCGCCGGGATGTTCACCCGGAACTGCCCCTGGAACGACCACAGCGCGAGCGGCAGCACCCGCTGGTCCGGGCTCTGCGTGAGGATCAGCGGGAACAGGAACCCGTTCCACACGTTGAGCCCGTCGTACACCGCGACCGTCACCACGGCCGGCCGGATCATCGGCAGCACCAGGCTGAACAGCATCCGCCAGTCCCCGGCCCCGTCCACCCGCATCGACTCGAACAGCTCGTTCGGCACGTCCCGCAGGAAGTTCGCCAGGATGATCACCGACAGCGGGATCGCGAACGCCACCGACGGCAGGATGATCGCCAGCAGCGTGTCGTACAGCTGCGCCCGCGTGATCAGGTAGTACACCGGGATGATCGTCGCCTGGATGGGGATCGCCAGGCCCAGCAGGTAGCCGCGGTAGGTGAACCGCGAGAACCACGTCGTGCCGCGCACCACGTAGTAGGCGGCCATCAACGCCACCGCGACGGCGATCGCGACCGTCGCCAGCGTCACCACCACGCTGTTGGCGAAGTACCGCCAGAAGTTGTTGCGCAGCACCAGCTCGTACGCGCTCAGCGTCGGCGGAGCGGGCAGCGACAACGGGTTCGCGTCGTAGAACCCGCGCTGGTTGCGCAGGCTCGTCACCACCACGTAGTACACCGGCACCAGCACGATCGCCAGCCAGGCGAAACCGGCCAGGCCACCCAGGTAGTTCGGACGGGTCCGCATCACGCACCCTCCAGCTGGCTGCCGCGGCGGAAACTCGACAGCTTCGACAACCCCAGCGCCAGCGCGAGCCCGGCGACCACCAGCAGGACGGCCAGCGTGCTCGCCCGCCCCATGTCGTTGCCGGAGAACCCGGACAGGTACATGTCCAGCGGCAGCATCCGCGTCGCGTCGCCGGGGCCGCCGCCGGTCAGCACGAACACGAGGTCGAAGTAGGTCAGCGAGCCGACCAGCATCATCGTCGACGACGTGATGATCGTGTAGCGCAGCTGCGGCAGCGTGATGTGGAAGAACTGCCGCACCCGCCCGGCGCCGTCCAGCTCGGCCGCCTCGTACAGCGACCTCGGGATCTGCCGCACCCCGCCCTGGTAGAGCAGCGTGTGGAACGGCACGAACTGCCAGGCGATCACGAAGACCACCACGTACAGCGCCAGCGTCGGGCTGCCGAGCCAGTCCTGCGACAGGAAGTCCAGGCCGAACGCCCTGCTGGCGCCGAAGTTCGGGTCCAGCAGCGCCTTGAACGCGATCGCGATGGCCGCCGCGGACAGCAGCATCGGCAGGAAGTACAGCACGCCGAGCACCGCGCGGTACCGGCCGCGTCCGGCGATCAGCACCCCCAGCAGCAGCGAGATCGGCGTCTGCACCAGCCAGCTGACCACCATCACCTGCACCGACAGCCAGATCGCGTGGTAGGTCACCGGATCGGCGAGGGCCGCCGCCCAGTTCGCCAGGCCGGCCCACGACGGGTCGCCGATGCCGTCCCACTCCATGAAGCTCAGCACCGCGACCCCGCCCAGCGGCACGATCGCGAACACCGCGAAGAACGCCAGCGCCGGCACCGCCATCAGCGGGCTCGGGCCGGTGTGCAGCCGGCCCCGGCCGGGCGCCGGCGTGCGTGCCGGCGCCCGGTCCCGCCGTTCGAGCACGGTGCTCATCGCCCGATCGTCGCGTTCATGTTGGCGGAGAACTGTTCCGGCGTGATCTGCTTGAGGAACAGCTGCTCCAGGTTGGTCAGCAGCGCGTCGGCCTGGCCCGGGGACAGCGCCTGGTCCCAGGACAGCTGGAAGTTCGGCGCCTTGCTCGCCATTTCGTACACATAGGACAGGTACTGCGGGTCCTCGGTCTTCGCGAGCTTGTCCTCGATGCCGGTGAGCGGCGGCACCGATCCGCCGGCGAGCAGCGAGTCGACGTAGGAGTCGTTCATCAGGTCCTCGCGCAGGTACCGCAGCGCCGCCTGCTTCTGCTCCTCGCTCGCGGTGGCCGAGACGGACCAGTAGTTGGCCGGGTTGCCGACGATGTTCGCCGGATCGCCCTTGCCGCCGGGCACGGTGGGGAAGGTCGTCCAGCCGAGCTTGCCGCCTGCGATGAACTCGGGGTCGGCCTGCTTGATGGTGGGGAAGGCCCAGGAGCCCATCAGGTACATCGCGGCCTTGCCGGTGAACAGCAGCGCGGTGTCGGCGTTGCTGTCGGTCGCGATGGAGTTGAAGCCGCGGACGAAGCCGCCGGCGTCGACCAGCTGCTGGATCATCGTGTTGGCGCGGATGATCGCCGGATCCGACCAGGCGCCCGGCTTGTTCGCGGCGATGTTGTCGAACACCTCGGGTCCGCCGATGCGGTCGACGAGGTACTCCTCCCACATCAGCTGCGGCCACTTGCTCTGCCCGCCCAGCGCGAACGGCGCGATGCCGGCCGCGGTGAAGCGTGGCACCAGGGCCATCAGGTCGTCCCACGTCTTCGGCGGTTGCGCGCCGATGGAGTCGAACAGTTCCTTGTTGTAGAACAACACGACCGGCTGCATGCCGTTGTTCGGCACGGCGTAGGTCTTGCCGTCGATCACCCCGGTGCGGGCGACCGAGGGCAGGAAGCGGTTCACGAACGCCGGGTCGTTCGCGGCCTCACCGGACAGGTCCATGATCTTGCCGGAGTCCACCCAGGACTTCAGCAGGCCGCCGCTCCAGCTGAAGACCAGGGTCGGAGCCTCGTTCGCGCCGATCGCGGTGCGGATCTTCTGCTTGTAGGCGTCGTTGCCGAAGTACTGCGCGTCGATGCCGGAGGATTCGAAGGACGTCCGGAACGTCTGTTCGTCACCGCCGGTCAGCGCCCACGCGGTGGCGCCGTTGCCGCCGGCGGGGCCGCTGGAGCCGCACGCGGTGGTGAGGGAGAGAACCGCGGCCAGCCCGGCCGCGATCACGGCGGTGCGCCGCTTGACCAGTGTCATGATGCGCCTTCCCCATCGAAGGTCCGAAAGTTTTCGGAAACACTCTGGTATGTGTCGGAAGATATGCCGCCGGTACCGGGGCGTCAAGAGCTGTTTCGCCAAGGAAAATAGCGTTATAGTCGCCTGAAACTTTTCGGCAACAACCTGGTTGGAGGGTGCGGTGCCTGCCGGTTCCCAGCGCGCGACGCTCGCGATGGTCGCGGAAGCCGCCGGGGTTTCGCTGCCGACGGTGTCCAAGGTGCTCAACGGCCGCGGCGACGTGGCCGCGGCGACCCGGCAGCGGGTTCAGGACGTGCTCAGGGAACTGGGCTACGTGCCGCAGTCCGGGCGGCGCACGGTCGGCCCGGCGCGCGTGGTGGACCTGGTGTTCGACGACCTGGTCAGCCCGTACTCGCTCGAGGTGCTGCGCGGGGTCACCGAGGCGGGCGCCGAGACCGGGGTGGACGTCGTGGTCGGGCGGCTGCCCGAGGAGGGGGACGACGACTGGGCGCGGCGCCTGCGCCTGGCCGGGCGCGAGGGGCTGATCGTGGTCACCTCCGAGCTGACCCGCGCCCAGGTCGAGGGTTTCGACCGGGCCGGGTTGCCGCTCGTGGTGATCGACCCGCTGAACCTGCCGCGCGTCGAGGTGACCAGCGTCGGCGCGACCAACTGGAACGGCGGGGTGTCGGCCACCGAGCACCTGCTGGGGCTGGGCCACCGCCGCATCGCCTACGCGGGCGGGCCGGTGCAGGCCTCGTGCAGCCAGGCCCGCCAGCACGGCTACCGCGCGGCGCTGGAGAACGCCGGTGTCACCGTCGATCCGCGGCTGATCCTGCACGGCGCCTTCGGCTACCCGGACGGCCTGGAGATGGGCGGCCGGCTGCTCGACCTGCCGGAACCGCCGACCGCCGTGTTCGCCGGCAGCGACGCGACCGCGCTGGGCGTGATGGAGGCCGCGCGGCGGCGGGGCCTGCGCGTGCCCGAGGACCTGTCCGTGGTCGGGTTCGACGACACCATGCTCGCCGAGCTGGCCACGCCCGCGCTGACCACCGTGCGGCAGCCGCTGCAGGACATGGGCCGCGTCGCGTTGCGCACCCTGATGCGCCTGGCCGCGGGCGAAACCCTCGACTCACACCACGTGGAGCTGGCCACCAACCTGGTGGTGCGCGATTCGACGACGAACCTGCGAGGAGCACCATGACGGAACCGATCTGGCGGAACAGCGCGCTGCCCGCCGCCGCCCGAGCCGAGGCGCTGCTGGCGGAGATGACCCTCGAGGAGAAGGTGGCGCAGCTGGGCAGCGCGTGGCCGGGCAACGAGCAGCTGAACGGCAACGTCGCGCCGATGCAGGACGTGTTCGCGCGCGGCGGGGTGCCGTTCGAACAGGCGCGGGAGAACGGCATCGGGCACCTGACGCGGGTGTTCGGCACGGCGCCGGTCAGCGCGGCCGAAGGCGCGGCGCGGGTCGAGGCGCTGCAGCGGGAGATCGTCGAGGAGACCCGGCTGGGCATCCCGGCGATCGTGCACGAGGAATGCCTGACCGGCTTCACCACCTACGGCGCCACGGTCTACCCGGCGGCGCTGGCGTGGGCGGCGACGTTCGACCCGGAGCTGGTCGAGCGGATGGCGTCGGCGATCGCCGACGACATGCGCAACTGCGGGGTGCACCAGGGGCTCTCCCCGGTGCTGGACGTCGTGCGGGACTACCGGTGGGGCCGGGTCGAGGAAACCCTGGGCGAGGACCCGTACCTGGTCGGCACGCTGGGCGCGGCATACGTGCGGGGCTTGGAGCGCAACGGCATCATCGCCACGCTCAAGCACTTCGCCGGGTACTCGGCGTCACGCGCGGCCCGCAACCACGCGCCGGTGTCGATCGGCCCGCGGGAGCTGCGGGACGTGATCCTGCCGCCGTTCGAGATGGCGATCCGCGAGGGCGGGGCGCGGTCGGTGATGAACGCCTACGTCGACCTCGACGGGGTGCCCGCCGCGGCGAACGTGCCGCTGCTGACCGGGATCCTGCGGGACGAGTGGGGTTTCGAGGGTGTGGTGGTGTCCGACTACTGGGCCATCGCGTTCCTGGGCAGCATGCACCGGGTCGCCGACAGCACCGGCCAGGCCGGGGCGCTCGCGCTGGCCGCGGGCATCGACGTGGAGCTGCCCGACACCCTCTGCTACGGCAAGGAACTCGTCGAGCTGGTGCGCTCCGGCGAGGTGCCGGAGTCCCTTGTGGACCGTGCGGCCGGGCGGCTGCTGCGGCAGAAGGCCGAGCTGGGCCTGCTCGACGCGGACTGGGCGCCGCGGGCGCGTCCGGTGGACCTGGACTCGCCGCGCAACCGGGCGATCGCGCGGGAGCTGGCGGAGAAGTCGGTGGTGCTGCTGTCCAACGACGGCGAGTTGCCGTTGCGCGCGAAGCGGATCGCCGTGGTCGGCCCGTGCGCGGACGATCCGCTCGCGTTCATGGGCTGCTACTCCTACCCGAACCACGTGCTGCCGCGGTATCCCGGGCACGGCATCGGGGTGGCGGCGCCGTCGCTGCTGGAGTCGCTGCGCGCGGAACTGCCGGACGCAGTGATCACCTCGGCGGCCGGCTGCCCGATCCGCGACGAGGACCGGTCCGGTTTCGCCGAAGCAGTGGAAGCCGCGCGGGACGCCGACGTGTGCATCGCGGTCGTCGGCGACCGGGCGGGCCTGTTCGGCGAGGGCACCTCCGGCGAGGGCTGCGACGCGCCGGACCTGCGGCTGCCCGGCGTGCAGGACGAGCTGCTGACCGAACTGCTCGCGACCGGCACGCCGGTGGTGGTGGTCGTGGTGTCCGGGCGGCCGTACGCGCTGGGAAACCACACGGGGGCGGCGGCCCTGGTGCAGGCGTTCATGCCCGGCGAGGAGGGCGGCCCCGCGCTGGCGGCTGTCCTGTCCGGACGGACGAACTTCGGCGGACGGCTCCCGGTGCAGGTGCCGCGGGTGGCCGGCGCGCAGCCGAGCACCTACCTGCAGCCGCCGCTGGGCGGCAACAGCGAGGGCATCAGCAACCTCGACCCGAGCCCGCTGTTCCCGTTCGGGCACGGCCTGTCCTACACCACGTTCGAGTACTCCGATCTGGCGGTGAGCACCCGCGAGGTGCCCACCGACGGCGAGGTCGAGGTCTCGGTGCGGGTGCGCAACACCGGTGACCGCGCCGGGGACGAGGTGGTGCAGCTGTACGTGCGCGACGTGCTGGCGCAGGTGACCCGCCCGGTGCGGCAGCTGGCCGGGTTCGCGCGGATCACCCTGGCGGCCGGGGAGAGCCGGACCGTGGTGTTCCGGCTGCACGCCGACCGGCTCGCGTTCACCGGCCTGGACCTGCGCCGGATCGTCGAACCGGGCACGATCGAGGTCTTCGCCGGCCGCTCGGCGGGTGACCTGCCCTGCCACGCCACGTTCGAGCTGACCGGCCCGGTGCGCGAGGCCGGGCCCGACCGCGTGCTGACCACCCCGGTTCACTCGCCGGGTGACACGAGCCCGGTCTCGTAGGCGAGGACGACGGCCTGGGCGCGGTCCCGCAACGCCAGCTTGGCGAAGATGCGGGCCACGTGCGTCTTGACCGTCGCCTCGCTGAGCGTCAGCTCCGCGGCGATCTCGGCGTTCGACCGGCCCCGCGCGACGAGGGTGAGGACCTGGAGTTCGCGCGGGGTCAGGACGGCCAGGTCGCGGTGCAGCGCCGGGCGCGGTTGCCCCGCGGCGAAGCGCTCCACCAGCCGCCGGGTGATCGACGGCGCCAGCAGCGCGTCGCCGGAGCCGACCAGGCGCACCGCGGCCACCAGGTGCTCGGGGGTGACGTCCTTGAGCAGGAAGCCGCTGGCCCCGGCGGCGAGCGCGTCGTAGACGTAGCGGTCGAGGTCGAACGTGGTCAGCATGAGCACCCGGCAGCCGGGGGAGCGGGCCAGGATGCGGCGGGTCGCCTCCAGGCCGTCCATCGCCGGCATGCGGATGTCCATGAGCACGACGTCGGGGTCCAGGTCGCGGACGGTGGCGACGGCTTCCGCGCCGTCCGCCGCCTCGCCGACCACGTCGATGCCGCCGGAGGCGAGGATCATCCGGAAGCCGGTGCGCACCAGCGCCTGGTCGTCGGCGATCACCACGCGCGGTTCGGTCACGGCCGTTCCAGCGGGATCTTCGCCCGCACCCGGAACCCGCCGCCGAGGCGCCGCCGGGCGTCCAGGTCGCCGCCGAAGACCGCCACGCGCTGCCGCAGCCCGAGCAGACCGCGTCCCTCCTCGGTCTCGCCCGGCCACGCCGGCGCGTCCCCGGTCAGCACGCTGGGGCCGCTGTTGAGCACCTCGACCCGCAGGTAGCGGTCGGCGTAGCGCACGGTCACCTCGGCCTGCCGCCCGTCGCCGTGCTTGAGTGCGTTGGTGAGCGCCTCCTGGATGATCCGGTACGCCGTCAGGTCCACGCCCGAGGGCAGCGGCCGCGGTTCCCCGGACACGCGGACCTCCACCGGCAGCCCGGCGAACGCGATGCGGTCGATGAGCGGGCTGAGCCTGCTCAGGCTCGGCTGCGGGGACAGGTCGGCGTGCTCGTCCCCGTCGGCGGGTGGTGCGAGCACGCCGAGCAGGGTCCGCAGCTCGGTCATCGTGTCCCGGCCCGCCGCCTCGACCGCTTCCAGCGCCGTCGCGGCCTGCCCGGGTTCGGTCGCGAGCACCCGGCGCGCGGCCCCGGTCTGCACCACCATGACGCTCACGTTGTGGCTGACGATGTCGTGCAGCTCCCGCGCGATCCGGGCCCGTTCGGCGTCCACCGCGCTGCGTGCCGCGCTTTCCCGTTCGCGCTCCAGCAGCCAGCCGCGTTCCTCCAGTGCTCTGGCGAACGCCCGCCGCGCGCGGGCGAGCCGGACCGCGAGCACCGCGGCCACCAGGCACGCCACCGCCGCGACAACCAGTTCCACCACGGGGCAACTCTTCCAGGACAGCGCGCGATCCGCATCCACCTCCGGACTACATCCCCGGGATGACCCGCGCGGCGGGTTACCTCCCCGGGCCGATGCCCGCACCGGGCCGCGGCCCGCAGGATGGCCGCTGTGACCAGAGATGACGGCGCGGTCGTGCGGCTGACCGCCGTGCGCAAGGAATACAGCGACTCGGTTGCCCTGGACGGGATCTCCCTGGAGATCCACGCCGGGGAGGCGGTCGCGGTGATGGGACCCTCCGGCAGCGGCAAGTCCACGCTGCTGAACCTGGTGGCCGGGCTGGACCGCCCGACCTCCGGCACGGTGGTCGTGCACGGCGAGGACCTGGGGAAGCTGAACGAGACCGGGCTGGCGCTGTTCCGCCGCCGCCGGATCGGCATGATCTTCCAGTTCTTCAACCTGCTCGACGACCTGCCCGCGCTGGACAACGTGGCGCTGGCCGCGCAGCTCACCGGCACCCCGGCGGGCCAGGCACGCAAGCGTGCGCTCGAACTGCTCGGCGAACTGGGCATCGCCGGACGGCGCAACGTCTACCCGGCCCGCCTCAGCGGCGGTGAGCGGCAGCGCGTCGCGGTCGCGCGGGCCCTGATGAACCGGCCCGCGCTGCTGCTGGCCGACGAGCCGACCGGCGCGCTGGACAGCCGCGCCGGCGAGCAGGTGATGGACCTGCTGCTCGACCTCAACCAGATCGGGCAGACGCTGCTGCTGGTGACCCACGACGAGCGGCTCGCCACCCGCTGCGCGAGCCGCGTGGTCGAGGTCGTCGACGGCCGGGTCGCGCGCGAGACCGGTGTGGAGCGGACCCCGTGAGCGCGGTGTGGCGGGTCGCGCGGGCCGCGGTCGGGCGGCGCCGGTTGCAGACCACCGTGATCGGCCTGGTGGTCACGATCTCCACGGCGACGATCGTGCTCGCGCTCGGGTTGCTGGTGTCCTCGTCGGCTCCCTTCGACCGGGCGCACGCACGGCAGAGCGGCGCCGACCTGGTCGCCGTGTTCGACCGCGCCCAGGTGACCGACGAGGAGCTGACGCGGGCCGGCGCCCGGGCCGACGCGGTGGCCGGGCCGTTCGCCCAGCTCACCCTCGACACCTCGCAGAGCACGCAGTTCGTCGGCCCGGCCCTGACCACGGTGGGCCGCGCCGACCCCGGCGGCCCGGTCGACCGGGTGGACGTCTGGGACGGCCGGTGGGCCACCACACCGGGCGAGATCGTCCTCAACCTGGCCCCCGGCACGACCCTGGTGCCCCTCGGTTCGCGGATCGAGGTCCCCGGGCAGCCCGTCCTGACCGTCGTCGGGTTCGCCCACACGGTGAGCGCGTCCGCCGACGCGTGGGTCACCCCCGAGCAGGCCGCGGCGCTGCGGCCGACCGCCACCCAGATGCTCTACCGGTTCGCCCCGGACGCGACCGCGGAGGACGTCGCCGCGGGGCAGGCCGCCGTGACGGCCGGGCTGCCGCCCGGGGCACTCCTGGGTGCGCAGTCCTCCCTCACGGTGCGGCAGCAGCTCGTCGCCGAGGTCGGGGTGTACGTGCCGTTCCTGGTCGTCTTCGGGGTCCTCGGGCTGGTGGTGGCGGTGCTGATCGTCGCCAACGTGGTCGGCGGCGCGGTCGTGGCCGGGTTCCGCGACATCGGGATGCTCAAGGCGCTCGGCTTCACCCCGAACCAGGTGATGGCGGTCTACCTGGTGATGGTCACCGTCCCGTCCGCGGCCGGGTGCGTGCTGGGCACGGTGCTCGGCAACCTGGTCGCGCGGCCGCTGCTGGCCGACGCGTTCCA
Organism: Amycolatopsis thermalba; assembly: GCF_023376025.1. Classification (NCBI taxonomy): domain Bacteria; kingdom Bacillati; phylum Actinomycetota; class Actinomycetes; order Pseudonocardiales; family Pseudonocardiaceae; genus Amycolatopsis; species Amycolatopsis thermalba. The sequence continues at coordinate 5,915,120 of NZ_CP091196.1, read as the reverse complement.
GGTCTTCGGCGCGGGCGCGGCGGGCATCGACCCGTGGGTGACCGTGGTGGCGTTGCTGGGCCTGCCCGCCGTGGTCGTCCTGGCCGCGCTCCTGTCCGCGCTGCGGGCCCGCCGGTTGCCCGCGGCCTTGGCGATCAGCGCGGGCAGCGCACCCCGGCCCGGCCGCGCGCTGGTGGTCCAGCGGTGGCTGTCCGGCCTGCGGCTGCCGCGGTCGGTGAGCCTCGGCCTCGGGGTGCCGTTGGCCCGCCCGGCGCGCAGCGGGCTGACGCTGGCCGCGGTCGTCATCGGGGTCACCACCGTGACGCTCGCGATCGGCGTGACGTTGTCGGTGAACGCCTACAACGCGGCGATGCGTCCGTCCTATCCGGACCGGATCGAGGTGCTGGCAGGCGGGCCGGCGCCCGGCGGCGCGGTCACGCCGGCGCTGAGCGACGCCGAGGACGAGGCCCTGCTGCGCTCGGCCCCCGGTGCGCGGCGGGTGGCGGCGGTGGCCGCCAAGAACGTCAACGTGGTCGGCGGGCAGCAGACCGCGCGGGCCGAGTTCTTCCGCGGTGACTCCGCCGCCCTCGCCCCGCGGCTCGCGAGCGGGCACTGGCCGGCGGGACCCGGGCAGGTGGCGGTCCCGTCGAGGTTCCTGCACCAGCGCGGGCTCGCGACCGGTGACACCGTCACCGTGGAACTCGCCGGGCAGCGCGCCGCGATGCGGATCGTCGGCGTGGTGCTGGTCAACAACGCCGACACGATCTTCGCCGACTGGACGGCCCTGGCGCTGCTCGACCCGGATGCACGAGCCGACACCTACCGGGTCGAACTCGCGCCCGGCACGGACCAGGAGGCGTACCGGGCCGCCGTCGCGGACGGCGACCCGGGCCTGGTGGTGCTGCCCCGCGCGACGGGACGTCGAGCCAGGCCCAGGTGCTCGTCGGCTCCGCCACGCTGCTGACGCTGGTGCTGGGGGCCGTCGCCGCGCTCGGCGTGTTCAACACCGTCGTCCTCGACGCCCGGGAACGCCGCCGCGACCTCGGCATGCTGAAGTCGATCGGCATGACACCCCGCCAGGTCACGGTGATGATGGTGACCTCGATGGGCGCTCTGGGCCTCGTCGGCGGCCTCGTCGGCGTGCCGCTCGGGATCCTCGCGCACCGGGTGGTCGCCCCCGCGATGATGCGCGCGGCCCAGTCCGACGTGTTCGGCTTCGTCGTGGACGTCTACCGCGTGCCGACGGCGGCCGGGCTGGTGCTGGCCGGCATCGTCATCGCGGTGGCCGGGGCCGTCATCCCGGCGCGGGGCGCCGCACGGACGCCCATCGCCGCCGTCCTGCGCAGCGAGTGACCGGCTACGCGAGCCGCTCCACGGTTTCGGTCAGCGCGCGCAGTTCGTCCTCGGTGTTGTAGTAGTGCACCGAAGCCCGCACCATGGCGGGCAGGTTCCGCACCTCCTGGTCGTACTGGTAGGAGGTGGGGCGCGTGATCGAGGTGTTGATCTTCGCCGCGGCCAGCCGCTGCTGGACCTCCGCGGCCTCGGTCCCGGCGACGCTGAAGGTGACGATCCCGCACTTGCGCTTGCCCTGGTCGTGCACCGTGACCCCGGCGATCTGGGACAGGTCCGCCCGCAGCCGGGCGGCCAGCGCGGTCACCCGTTCCTCGATGGCCGGGAGCCCGACCCGCCGCGCGTAGTCGACGGCGGCACCGAGGCCGAGCACGAGGCCGTAGTTGCGTTCCCAGGTCTCGAAGCGGCGGCCGTCCGGCGCGATCTCGAACTCCTCCGGCGCGGTCCAGGTGGCCGAGTACAGGTCGAGCATCGCGGGCTCGAGCCGCTCCCGCAGCCGCGGGTGCGTGTAGAGGAAACCGGTGCCGCGCGGGCCGCGGACGTACTTGCGGCCGGTGGCGGACAGGGCGTCGCAGCGCAGGCGGCGCACGTCGAGGTCCAGCTGCCCGGCCGACTGGCACGCGTCGAGCAGGAACGGGATCCCGGCCCGCTCGGCGATCGCGCCGACCTCCTCGGCCGGGTTGACCAGGCCGCCCTGCGTCGGGACGTGCGTGATCGCGATGAGCTTGACGGTGTCGTCCAGCCGGCGCTCCAGGTCGGCGATGTCCAGCTGGCCGCTCTCGTCGTCCTCGACGACCTCGACCACCGCGCCGGTGCGGCGGGCGATCTGCAGGTAGGCGATGGCGTTGCTGGCGTACTCCGCACGGCCGGTCAGGATGCGGTCGCCCGGTGCGAAGCGGAACGCGTAGAAGACGGCCTGCCACGAGCGGGTCGCGCTGTCGGTCACCGAGATGTCGGCGGCGTCGGCACCGAGGAAGCGGGCGATGCCGTCGTAGACGCCCCGGATGCGGTCGGCGTGCGCGGCGGCGGTCTCGTAGCCGCCGCGCACCGACTCCTCCCGCAGGTAGTCGAGCACGGTGTCGGTGACCTGCCGCGGCGGCAGCGACGAACCGGCGTTGTTGAGGTGCACGACCGCGTCCGTGCCCGGGGTGTCGCGGCGGAGGCGGTCGACGTCTTCTTCGCGCAGTGTTGTCACAGCCCGACCATATTGGGCGCGTCCAGGCGGGGACAACGCTTTACCACGTCGTCCCAGTCGTACTCGGGCGCGACGCGGCGCAGGGCCGCCAGGGTCGCCGGCATGCGGCCGCGCTCGGAGCCGTCGGCGATCTTGACCGCGACCGTGGTGCAGTCCGGCAGGATCGCGATCTGCACGGCCTCGGCGCCGTCCTTGGCGATCAGCCCGGGCACGGCCGTCATGAGCTGGGTGACGTCCCGGTTCGGGCCGGCCAGCATCTCCGGGTGCTTGCGGATCGCCTCGGCCACGCGGTGCTCGGCCGTCCCGTGCGGCGCGGTGGCGACCCGCTGGACGGCCAGCGCCAGGCCGCGCAGGGAGATCGCGAACAGCGGCGCGCCGCACCCGTCCACGGCGGTGTGCGCGACCGGTTCCCCGGCCAGCTCGGCCACCGTCTCGGCGAGCTGCACCTGCAGCGGGTGCGCCGGGTCGAGGTAGTCGCCGGTGGACCAGCCGTTCAGCCTCGCGGTGGCGAGCATGGCCGAGTGCTTGCCCGAGCAGCAGTGCGCGAGCCGCCGGGGCGCCCGGCCCTCGGTGATCCACCGGTCGTGCAGGACGGGGTCGTGCGGGAGGTGCGCCGGGCACCGCAGGTCGTTCTCGGTGAGCCCGGCCCCGTCCAGGATCCGGGTCGCGCCGGCCAGGTGGAACTCCTCGGCGGAGTGGCTGGCGGCGGCCAGGGCGAGCAGGTCGGGCGGCAGGTCGAGACCGAGCCGCACCATGCCGGTGGCCTGCATGAGCTTCGCCGTCGACCGGGGGTAACCCGGCTGGTCGACGTCACCCCCGGCCTCCAGCACCTCGCCACCGGGGCCGAGGACGACCCGCGATCCGAAGTGGACACTTTCCACGAGCCCGTCGCGGACTACCTGAACCAGAGGGATCACCACGCCCCGAGGCTCGCCGCGCCGCTTCCACCCTGTCAAGCGGATGCTCGTCACTACACGGTCTTGATCACCCCGCCGTCGGCCAGGTAGTCGGCGCCGGTCAGGTTGCCCGACCGCGGCGAGGCGAGGAACGTCACCAGCGCGGCCGTCTCCTCGGGCTCGGTCAGCCTGCCGGTCGTGATGCCCATCGCGGCCGGTACGCCGGCCAGGTACTCGGCCAGCGGGACGCCCGCGGCGGCCGCCAGCTCACCCGCGTACCCGTCCGGGTCGGCCCAGTTGGCGGTCCGCGTCGGGCCCGGGCTGACCGTGAGCGCACGCAGGCCGCGCGAGCCGAACTCCTCCGCCAGCGCCTTCGTCAGGTTCGTCAGCGCCGCCTTGGCCGTGCCGTAGTCCACCGGCGGGAACGCCGCACGCGCGCCGATCGACGAGATGTTGATCACGACTCCACGCCGCCGCAGCAACCCGGGCAGCAGCGCCCGGGTCACCCGCACGGTGGCGAACAGGTTCAGCTCGAACGTCCGCTGCCACGCCTCGTCGTCGATGTCGAGGAAACCGCCGGCCCGCATGCTGGTCGTGGTCACCCCGCCGAGGTTGTTGACCAGGATGTCCACGTCCCCGGCGCGTTCGGCGAGCAGCGTCACCCCCTCGGGGGTGGTCAGGTCGGCCCGGACCGGGATGCCCTCGCTCACCGTGCGTGCCGCCGCGAACACGGTCACGCCCTCGGCGGCCAGCGCCCGGACGATCGCCAGCCCGATCCCCTTGCTCGCGCCGGTCACGACCGCCGTCTTGCCCTCCAGCTGCAGGTCCACGTGTTCTCTCTTTCTTGAACTAGAGTTACAAAATGAGCGCAGCGCACGGCGCGCCGCCAGCAGGTGGGTTCAGAGCGCGCGCAACGCCGTCTCGGCGAGGCCCGCCAGCCGTCGCGGGTCGGGGTCGGCCTTGGCCAGCACGCGGATGCCGTTGATGGTGGTGAGCAGGAACGCCGCGAGCGCGCCGGCGTCGGCGTCGGGATCGATGTCGCCCGCTCGCTGCCCCTCCTCGATGGTGCTGCGGAAGGCCGCCTCCTGCCGTTCGAAGGTGCGCCGCACCAGGTGGTTGACCACCTCGTCGGCCTCGCCGAACTCGACCGCGGCGTTGGCCATCATGCAGCCCCGCCGGTCTTCGCGGGCCGCCTCGACGACGAGTCCGACCGCCGCGCGCAGCCGCTCGCGGGCCGGCCCCGGCCCGTCCAGGATCTCGATCAGCCGGACGGTCTCCCGCTCGTAGTAGCGCCGCAGCGCCCGCTCGTAGAGGGCGTGCTTGCTGGTGAACGCGTTGTACAGGCTGCCGCGGCCGATGCCCAGCGCGTCGACCAGCTGCTGGGGTGTGGTGTCGCCGAACCCGTTCGCCCAGAAGACCTCCATCGCCCGGTCCACGGCCACGTCCACGTCGAAGGCCTTCGCTCTCGCCACGCCGCGACCGTAGCTCAAACTGGAACTAGAGGTCAAATAAACTTCGCTCGGCACGTCGGCGATTTTTTGTCGGTGCCGCGAGCTACGCTGATCCTCCAGGCCGGGAGTCAGCGCGCAACACAGGGGAGGTTCTTGCTGGTGTCGAACGATTCCTTCGTCCACCTGCACGTGCACACCGAGTACTCGATGCTCGACGGTGCGGCGAAGATCGCCCCGCTGTTCGCCGAGGCGAGTCGTCTCGGCATGCCCGCGGTCGGGATGACCGACCACGGCAACATGTACGGGGCGGACGAGTTCTACCAGCAGTCGCGCAAGGCCGGGCTGAAACCGATCATCGGGATCGAGGCCTACATCGCGCCGGAGTCGCGGTTCCACAAGAAGCCGGTGTTCTGGGGGCAGGCGTCGCAGCGGGGCTCGGACGAGTTCGGTGAGGGCGGCGACGTCTCCGGTGGTGGTGCCTACACCCACATGACGATGCTGGCGGAGAACGCGACGGGTCTGCGGAACCTGTTCAAGCTGTCGTCGCTGGCTTCGATGCAGGGGTACTACCGCAAGCCGCGGATGGACCGGGAGCTGATCGCGGAGAACGCCTCCGGCATCATCGCCACCACCGGCTGCCCGTCGGGTGAGGTGCAGACGCGGTTGCGGCTGGGTCAGAAGGCCGAGGCGATCCAGGCGGCCTCGGACTACAAGGACATCTTCGGGGCGGACAACTTCTTCCTGGAGCTGATGGACCACGGCCTGCCGATCGAGCGGTCGGTGCGGGAGGGGCTGCTGGAGATCGGCAAGCTGCTCGACCTCAAGCCGCTGGCCACCAACGACTCGCACTACGTCACCAAGGACCAGGCCGCCTCGCATTCGGCGTTGCTGTGCGTGCAGTCGGGCAAGACGCTCAACGACCCGAACCGGTTCAAGTTCGACGGCGACGGTTACTACCTGAAGTCGGCCGCGGAGATGCGCGAGTACTGGGACACCGAGGTGCCCGGCGCCGCCGACTCCACCCTGCTCATCGCCGAACGCGTCCAGTCCTACGAAGACGTCTACACCCACAAGGACCGCATGCCGGTCTTCGAGGTGCCCGAGGGCCACGACGAGGCGTCCTGGCTGCGCGCCGAGGTCGACCGCGGCCTGGCGTGGCGGTTCCCCGACGGCGCACCGGAGGGGTACCGCGAGCGGCTGGACATGGAGCTCGAGGTCATCATCGGCAAGGGCTTCCCGGCCTACTTCCTCGTCGTCGCCGACCTCATCAACTACGCCCGCAAGGTCGGCATCCGGGTCGGCCCGGGCCGTGGTTCGGCGGCGGGTTCGCTGGTCGCCTACGTCCTGGGCATCACGAACCTGGACCCGATCCCGCAGAAGCTGCTGTTCGAGCGGTTCCTCAACCCCGAGCGCGTGTCGATGCCCGACATCGACATCGACTTCGACGACCGCCGCCGCGGCGAGATGATCCGCTACGCCACCGAGAAGTACGGCGCGGACAAGGTCGCCCAGGTCATCACGTTCGGCACCATCAAGACCAAGGCGGCGATCAAGGACGCCGCCCGGGTCCACTTCGGTCAGCCGGGCTACGCGATCGCGGACAAGATCTCCAAGGCGCTGCCGCCGCCGATCATGGCCAAGGACATCCCGCTGTCGGGCATCGTGGACCCGCAGCACGAGCGCTACGGCGAGGCGGCCGAGGTCCGCACGCTGATCGAGACCGACGAAGAGGTCTCCACGATCTTCGACACCGCACGCGGGATCGAGGGCCTGATCCGCAACGCCGGCGTGCACGCCTGCGCGGTCATCATGTCCAGCGAGCCGCTGATGGACGCCATCCCGCTGTGGCAGCGCGACGACGGATCGATCATCACCGGATGGGACTACCCCTCCTGTGAGGCCATCGGCCTGTTGAAGATGGACTTCCTGGGCCTGCGCAACCTCACCGTCATCGGCGACGCGATCGACAACATCAAGGCCAACCGCGGCATCGAGATCGACCTGGACACCCTGGGCGTCGACGACCCGGAGACCTACAAGCTGCTCTCCCGCGGTGACACGCTCGGCGTGTTCCAGCTGGACGGTGGCCCGATGCGGGACCTGCTGCGCCGCATGCAGCCGACGGTGTTCGACGACATCGTCGCGGTCGGCGCGCTGTACCGGCCCGGTCCGATGGGCATGAACGCCCACAACGACTACGCCGACCGGAAGAACAACCGGCAGCAGGTCAAGCCGATCCACCCCCAGCTGGAAGAGCCCCTGAAGGAGATCCTGGCCGACACCTACGGCCTGATCGTCTACCAGGAGCAGATCATGCACATCGCGCAGAAGGTCGCCGGCTACTCGATGGGCCGAGCGGATGTGCTGCGCCGCGCGATGGGCAAGAAGAAGAAGGAGGTCCTCGACAAGGAGTTCGAGGGCTTCGCCGCGGGGATGAAGGCCAGCGACCTCGTTCCCGGCGGCTTCTCCGACGAGGCCATCCAGGCGCTGTGGGACACGATCCTCCCGTTCGCCGGGTACGCGTTCAACAAGAGCCACGCGGCCGCGTACGGCCTGGTGTCGTACTGGACGGCGTACCTCAAGGCGAACTTCACCGCGGAGTACATGGCGGCGTTGCTCACCTCGGTGGGTGACAACAAGGACAAGTCCGCGGTCTACCTGTCGGAGTGCCGCCGGCTCGGGATCAAGGTGCTGCCGCCGGACGTCAACGAGTCGGGCCAGCGCTTCGCCGCGGTCGGCAACGACATCCGCTTCGGCATGGGCGCGGTGCGCAACGTCGGCGCCAACGTCGTCGAATCGATCATCAAGACCCGTCAGGAGAAGGGCAAGTACACCTCCTTCACCGACTTCCTCGACAAGTCGGAGCTGGTGGCCTGCAACAAACGGGTCATCGAATCCCTGATCAAGGCCGGTGCGTTCGACTCGCTCGGCAACACCCGCCTGTCGATGATCCAGGTCCACGAGGACGCGGTCGACGCGGTCGTGCCGCTCAAGCGCCAGGAGGCGATGGGCCAGTTCGACCTGTTCGGGGCCTTCGGCGGAGACGGCGACGCGGCCGAAGCCGCACCGTCGTCGTCGCCGCTGGCGCACCTGAAGTTCGGCGACGAGGAATGGCCACGCAAGCAGTTGCTGGCTTACGAGCGGGAGATGCTGGGCCTGTACGTCTCGGCGCATCCGCTGGACGGCGCCGAGCGGATCCTGCGCAAGCACGCCCCGCGTCCGATCGCGGCGATCCTGGACAACCCGCCCAAGGAAGGTGAGCTGGTCATCTCCGGCCTGATCACCTCGCTGGAGCGGCGGGTCAACAAGAAGGGTGAACCCTGGGCCATCTGCACGGTGGAGGACATGGACGCCTCGCTGGAAGTCCTGTTCTTCCCCAAGGCCTACGCCATGTTCTCGGCGGACCTGATCGAGGACAACGCCGTCCTGGTCAAGGGCCGGGTCAACTGGCGCGAGGACAAGATGTCGGTGTTCGGCGGCGGCCTGGTACCACTGGACCTGTCCGAGATCGGCAACGGGGAGGACGAGCCCCCGCTCGTGCTGCGGTGCACCGCGGAACGCCTGGACAAGAGCGTGGTCGGCGAGCTGAAGTCGACGCTGCTCGCCCACCGCGGCGAAACACCCGTCCGGCTGAAGCTGGTGGGCAAACAACGCGAGACGACGTTCGCCCTCTACGACTACCCGGTCAAGGTCAGCTCCATGCTGATGGGCGAACTGAAGGGCATCCCCGGCATCACCGCAGGCACCTGACAGAACAACAACCCACCCAAACCGCCACTCGGCAACGCAAGCGGCCCCACCGCCCGAGCCACACCTCTCCCGCAACCCGATCCCCAGCGAAATCGGTTGCCGAGCAGCGGGGTCAAGGTACTCTTTCCAGCCTTGACGCCGCTTCTCGGCAACCGAACACTGAAAGACCGGGTTCGGGAGGGGCAGATCCGGGCGTAGCGAAGCGAAGCCGGCGCTTTCAGCCGCGTGCAGCGCAAACACCCGCGTAGCGGCTCCAAAGCGCGCGCCATCAGCAACCACAAGTCACCATGGACAGGTGACCCTCACCCGGCAACCGGACCCGCGCCGCTGGAAGGCCCTCGCCGTCAGTCTCACCGCGGGCTTCATGGGCCTGCTGGACGTCAGCATCGTCAACGTCGCCCTGCCCTCGATCCAGCGGGGCATCGGCGGGGACGCCGGCACCGCACAGTGGGTCGTTTCCGGGTACGCGCTCACCTTCGGCCTGGTCCTGGTCTCCGGTGGCCGTCTGGGTGATGCGCTGGGCAGGCGCCGGATGTTCCTCATCGCGCTGGCGGCGTTCGTCGCGATGAGCGCGTTCGCCGGGGCCGCGCCGACGGGTGAGGTGCTGGTGGTCGCGCGGCTGTTGCAGGGGTGCGCGGCCGGGATGCTCACGCCGCAGAACTCCGGTCTCATCCAGGACCTGTTCCAAGGTGCCGAGCGCGGCCGGGCGTTCGGCCTGTTCGGGTCGGTCGTGGGCATCTCTACGGCGGTCGGCCCGGTGCTGGGCGGACTCATCCTCGCCGTGTTCGGGGAGGAGCACGGCTGGCGCTGGGTGTTCTTCGTCAACGTGCCGATCGGCGCGCTCGCGTTCGTCCTGGCGCTGCGGTTGCTGCCGCCCGCGCGGGGCCGTCCCGCGCGGCTGCGCTCGGAGATCGACTTCCTCGGTGTGCTGCTGCTCGGGCTCGCCGTGTTGTGCGTGCTCCTGCCGCTGGTGGAGTCCGAACAGGACGGTCCGCGGCGGCTGTGGTGGCTGTTCCCGGTCGCGGCCGTGCTCGGGTTCGCGTTCGTCCGCTGGGAGCGACGCGTCGTGCGGCACGACCGCCCGCCGCTGATGGACGTCCGGTTGTTCACCGAAACCCCCGGCTACACGCCGGGTGCCGCGATCGGCGCGGTCTACTTCTGCGGGTTCGCCGGGATCTGGCTGGTGTTCGCGATGTTCTTCCAGCAGGGCCTGGGGTACACGCCGCTGGAGTCCGGGCTGGCGGTGACCCCGTTCGCGGTCGGCGCGGCGGTGTCCGCGGCCGTGGCCGGGCGTCTCGTCGCGCGGTGGGGCCGCCGTCTCACCGTCGCCGGCCTGTTCCTCGTCGCGCTGGGGCTGGGCGTCGTGGCGCTGCTGGCGTGGCTCGCGCCGGGGCAGGACCTCGGGCTGGTGGTCGCGTTGCCGCTGCTGGTCGCCGGGATCGGGGGTGGCATGGTGATTTCGCCCAACACGACCCTCACGCTGGAAAGCGTGCCGACGCGCATGGCCGGTGTCGCCGGGGGAGCGTTGCAGACCGGGCAGCGGATCGGCACGGCGATCGGCACCGCGGTGCTCGCGTCCGTGTTCCGGGCGGTCCTTCCCGCCTCGGACAACGACTTCCCGGCCGCGCTCGCCCTGTCGCTGCTGTGCGCCGTCGGGTTCGTCGTCGTCGCGCTGGCGCTCGCGATCGCGGAACTGCGGACCCGGCGAGCACGGGGCTCGAACGATCAACTACTCAGCGCCACAACTGCTGCTCCATACGAGTGAGAGTTCCCCGAAGGTGCTAGCTCTACGGAGAGCGACCGGGTAAACCTTGTCTAGCCTTCACGGTCCGGGTATCAGCTACGGACAGTGGCGAGATGGAGCGGGTCCCGGGGATGGGGACCGTGCTCCGGGCTCTCGAGATCGGACACTCAGGGTCACTCCGGCCGGTACCGTCGGCGTCCGCGGGGGACCGTACGGCGGTGAGAAGGCACCCACGCGGTGGGCCCGGACGAGGGGGAGCCGGGCCCACCCGCCAGGTGTGCCGTCCGATCGTGATCGGCTTCCCGATCCCCGCGCTCGTGGCGACCACGGTGATCGCCAGCCACGGCGAACCGGTCAGCGGCTGACCAGCTTCGGCAGCACCTCGCCCAGCGGTTCGCGCAGCACGACGGTCGCCACGTCGTCGTAGGGCGTCTCGGAGGCGTTCACGACGATCACCGGCGCCCCGGCGGCCGCGGCGACGTCCACCAGCCCGGCGGCCGGGTGCACGGTCAGCGAGCTGCCCAGCGCCAGCATCAGATCGCAGGTGATCGCGGCTTCCCGGGCGCGGTCCACCACCTCCGGGTCGAGCATCTGCCCGAACGACACCGTCGCGGACTTCAGGATCCCCCCGCAGACCTCGCACTCCGGATCGGACTCCCCGGCCCGCACCCGGTCCAGCGTCTCGTGCATGTCGCGGCGGTCGTCGCAGGACAGGCAGATCGTGTCGGCCATCGTGCCGTGCAGCTCGACGACCCGGTCCGGTGAGTTGCCCGCCTTCTGGTGCAGCCCGTCGATGTTCTGCGTGAGGATCGCCGACAGCCTGCCCTGCCGCTCCAGGTCCACCAGGGCCAGGTGCGCGGCGTTCGGCCGGGCCCACCAGCCCGGGTGGCCGAGCCGCGCCTGCCAGGACTGCTCGCGCACCTCGCGGCTGGCGACGTAGTCGTCGATGTGCGACAGCTTCTCCGCGGCCGGGTTCTTCGTCCACACCCCCTGCGGCCCCCGGAAGTCCGGGATGCCCGAATCGGTGGAGACGCCGGCGCCGGTGAGCGCGACGATCCGCGAAGCGCCGTCCACGAGCAGTCGCGCGTGATCGAGTTCCGGGGCGGTCATGCCCCCATCGTGCCGTCCCGGAACCGCGATCACCACCTGCTCACTTCAGCGCGCTGCCCTGCTGCCACTGCTCCCACGACAACGCCCAGTCGCCGTAGAGGTCCCACACCGGGAGCTGCTGCCCGCCGGAATTGGTCACCTCGACCACGTCGCCGAGACCCAGGTTGTGGAAGAACCACTCGGCGTTCTCGGCGTTGAGGTTGATGCACCCGTGCGAGACGTTCGAACTGCCCTGCGCGCCCACGCTGTTCGGGTTCTCGTGGACGAACTCGCCGTCGTTGGAGATGCGCTCGGACCACCTCTCGTCGGAGCTGTACCACCCCGGATCGCCCTTGCAGACCCCGTAGGTGCAGGAGTCCATGTGGTAGCTCTCGGCCTTGAACGAAATCACGTGCGGGCCGAGGTGGGTCGGGGTGGAGTCCTTGCCCATCGAGATCGGCATGGTCTTCACCACCTGGCCGTTGTGGAAGATCCGCATCTGCTCGGTGTTGCCGTCGGCCTTCGCGATCCAGGAATCGTGCACGTGGTAGGTTTCGGTGCGGTCCTCCGCGCCGTAGACGCCGTTGCCGAAATCGACACCGTAGATCTTCGCCGAAACGGTCAGCGTGGTGCCCGGCTGCCAGTACTCCTTCGGCCGGTAGTGCACGTTCTTGTCGTCGATCCAGTACCAGCTGCCCTCCTGCGGCGGATTCGACACCACCGACAGCTGTTTTTCCACGTCCGCCTTGTTCTTCACCGCGTAGGTGAACTGGAAGACGATCGGCTGGCCGACGCCGACCCCGGTCTGCGCCACCGAGGCCGGCGCCGGGATCATGTTCGGGTTGGCCTGCTTCGACGGCGACACCGTGGTCACCTGGCCCTGCTGCTCGACCGTCTTGCCGCTGCTGTCCGCGCCGTGCGCGTCGATGGCGTAGGTGCTGCCGTAGCCCAGGGGTTCCGACGAGGTCCAGGTGGTCTTGTCGGCCGAGAACTCGCCCTTCACCGTGGTGTGCTTGGCGGTGTTCTGGACGGTCACGCCGGTGAGCGTGCCGTTGGCCGCCTTCACCACGATCGGTGTGACCGGGCTGATGCTCGTCGCGTTCGCGGGCTCGATCGACACGGTCACCGCGGCCGCCTGGCTCGAACCCGCGGGCCCGGCCGTGCCGTTGTTCGAATTGCCGGAATCGCCGGAAGTGCAGGCCGGAAGAAAGAGTGCCACGGCGAGCAGTCCGGCCGCGATCGGCGCCCTGCGGGAGAAAAGTAAAGTCTTCTTGACTGTCATGTGGTCTCTTTTTGGGAAAATGGTGGGTGAGCAAGCAAAACTACCGCGCCGGATAGACGCGCCCGCACCCGGTTTGTTGTACCGGAGTGGTCCGGATCACCGCGTTTTTCCGCGGGCTCACCCGATCTTGACTCCGGGGCCGCCGTAGAGGCCCGGCCCGTCGATGGTGAGGCCGTCCAGGTAGATCCGCGCGGCCTGGTAGGCGAGGTCGGTCAGGTCTTCGGTGCGGCTGAAGTCCAACGGGCTCAGGCGGACCGGGCGCGGGCCGGGCAGGTAGACGACCGGCACCTCCGCGGCCGCGATCGGCGCCTCCAGCACGGCCTGGTTCCGCATGCTCACCATCGCGGTGTACATGAGCACCTCGGCGAACGTCTGCGGCGGCGACGGGATCTGACCGGGGAACGCGCAGTCCAGCACGACCAGCGACCGCGCGCCGAGCGTGAGGGCCTGCCGCATCGGCACGTTCGCGACCAGGCCGCCGTCGTAGAGCAGGTGCCCGTCGTGTTCGACCGGCGGGTAGATGCCCGGGATGGCCGCGCTCGCCAGCAGCGGTGGCCGCAGGTCGCCGGAGGTGAACAGCCGGGCCTCCGCGGTGTCCACCTCGGTGGCGACCACGCCCAGCGGCAGCGCCAGGTCTTCGAACCGGGTGCCCGGACCGAGGTGGTCGTCGACGATCGTGGACAGCCCGATGTTCGGGAACAGGTGGGTCTTGCTGTGCCGCAGCGTGCGGACCTGGCTGAGGACGCCGCCCGGGAAGGCCTCGTGGCGGGTCATGTGGGTCCACGTCTTGCGCAGCCGCTCGCCGGCGTCGTCCGGATCCAGCGCGAGCACCGCGCCGTTGAGCGAGCCCACGGACGTGCCGACCACCAGGTCGGGCTTGATCCCGGCCTCGCCGAGGGCACGCAGCATCCCGACCTGCATCGCCCCCAGGCTGCCGCCCCCGCCGAGCACGAACCCGACCGGGCGGGGCAGGTCGACCTCGGGCATCGGACCACCTCCACTCGCATGGTGCTCCGCGTTCCCCGGCGTCGCCATCGGAGGTCAGGTGGCGTTCACCACCTCGGGCAAGGGGCTTCCCTTCCGCACTACCAGCGAGTAACACTGGTCACAAACCATTGACGGCGTAGCGCGGAGGTGTCCGGTGGCTGATCAGCCGAAGGTGACGGAGAAGGAAGCCCGCGCGGTCGCCGAGGAGGCCCGGGAAAGCGGCTGGCGCAAGCCGTCGTTCGCCAAGGAGCTGTACCTCGGCCGCTTCCGGCTCGACCTCGTCCACCCGCACCCGCGTGCCGAACCGGCCGCCGCGGCGAAGGCCGAGCAGTTCCTCACCCGCCTGCGCGAGTACGCCGAGACCCTCGACGGCACGGTGATCGAACGCGAGTCGCGCATCCCCGACGAGTACGTGAAGGGCCTGGCCGAGCTGGGCTGCTTCGGCATCAAGATCCCCGAGGAGTACGGCGGGCTCGGGCTGTCCCAGGTCGCCTACAACCGCGCGCTCGCGCTGCTCGGCTCGGTCCACCCGACGCTGGGCGTGCTGCTGTCGGCGCACCAGTCGATCGGCGTGCCGGAACCGCTCAAGCTGGCCGGCACGCCCGAGCAGAAGGCGAAGTTCCTGCCGCGCTGCGCGAAGGGTGCGGTCACCGCCTTCCTGCTCACCGAACCCGACGTCGGCTCCGACCCGGCGCGCCTGGCCACCACCGCGACCCCGACCGAGGACGGCGGCTACCTGCTCGACGGCGTCAAGCTGTGGACCACCAACGGGGTCGTCGCCGAGCTGGTCGTCGTCATGGCGCGCGTGCCGCGCAGCGAGGGGCACCCGGGCGGGATCACCGCGTTCATCGTCGAGATGGACTCGCCCGGCATCACCGTCGAGCGGCGCAACGCGTTCATGGGCCTGCGCGGTATCGAGAACGGCGTCACCCGCTTCCACCAGGTCCGGGTGCCCGCGGACGCGGTCGTCGGCGGCGAGGGCAAGGGGCTGAAGATCGCGCTGGCGACGCTGAACACCGGCCGGCTGTCGATCCCGTCGATGTGCGCGGGCGCGGGCAAGTGGTGCCTCAAGATCGCCCGCGAGTGGTCCGCGGCGCGCGTGCAGTGGGGCAAGCCGATCGCCGGGCACGCCGCGGTGGCGAACAAGATCTCGTTCATCGCCGCGACCACGTACGCGCTGGAGAGCGTGCAGGAGCTGTCCGGCCACATGAGCGACGAGGGCCGCAACGACATCCGCATCGAGGCGGCGCTGGCGAAGCTCTACGCCAGCGAGATGTCCTGCAAGATCGCCGACGAGCTGATGCAGATCCGCGGCGGCCGCGGGTACGAGACCGCCCAGTCGCTGGCCGCGCGCGGGGAACGCGCGGCCGGCGTCGAGCAGCTGGTGCGCGACCTGCGGATCAACCGGATCTTCGAGGGTTCCACCGAGATCATGCACCTGCTCATCGCGCGGGAAGCGGTCGACGCGCACCTGGCCGCCGCCGGGGCGCTCGCCGACCTGGAGGCGGACCTGCCCGCCAAGGCCAAGGCCGCCGCCAAGGCCAGCGGGTTCTACGCGAAGTGGCTGCCGCAGCTGGTCACCGGCCGCGGCCAGGTGCCCACGTCGTTCGCCGAGTTCGGGCAGCTCGCGCCGCATCTGCGCTACATCGAGCGCACGGCGCGCAAGCTGGCGCGGTCGACGTTCTACGGGATGGCGCGCTGGCAGGCCGGGCTGGAGAAGCGGCAGGGCTTCCTGGGCCGGATCGTCGACATCGGCGCCGAGCTGTTCGCCATGTCCGCGGCGTGCGTGCGGGCGGAGATGCAGCGCGAGGACGACGTGCGGGAGGGCGAGGCCGCCTACGAGCTGGCCGACGTGTTCTGCCGTCAGGCGCGGGTGCGGATCGAGGTGCTGTTCGAGGGCCTGTGGCGCAACACCGACGACGCCGACCGCCGGCTCACCGACCGGGTCCTGGACGGCGCCTACACCTGGCTCGAGGAGGGTGTGCTGGACCCGAGCGAGGGCACCGGGCCGTGGATCGCCGACTGGCGGGCGGGAGCGTCCACCGAGGACAACGTCGCGCGGCGGTACGCGACCGGCTGAGCCGTGGTACTACTCGGCGATGGCCTTCGTCGAGCTGAGCACGGACACGGTGGATGGTGCGATCGCCGCGGACCGGCTCGGCGCGGACCGCGTCGAGCTGTGTGCCGCCGGGGCGCTCGGCGGACTGACGCCCGGCCCCGGGCTGCTCGCGGCCACGCTGGCCCGCTGCGCGCGGGCCGAGGTGCACGTGCTGATCCGCCCGCGGGACGGCGGGTTCCGCTACGCGCCGGCCGAGGTGGACGCCATGCTCGCCGACGTCCGGCACGCGGTCGCGGCCGGGGCGCCGGGGGTGGTGGTCGGGGCGCTGACCGCGGCCGGCGAGGTCGACCGGGGCGTGGTCGGGGAGCTGGTGGCCGCCGCGGACGGCCGCGAGGTGACGTTCCACCGGGCGATCGACGTGTGCGCGGACCCGCTCGCGGCGCTGGAGGTGCTGGCGGAGCTGGGCGTGCGGCGCGTGCTCAGCTCCGGTCAGGCCAGGACCGCGGTGGAGGGTGCGCCGGTGCTGGGGCGGATGGCGGCGGCCGCCGGGGACCGGCTGACGGTGATGGCGTGCGGCGGGATCCGCCCGCACAACGTCCGCCAGGTGCTCGACGCCACCAGGGTCCGGCACGTGCACGCCGCACCCCGCCGCCCGGCCGAACCGACGCCGACGACGACCGTGGACTTCGGTGTGCACGCGACGCTCGACGTGGCCGCGGCGAAGGCGCTGATCGCCGCCGCCCGCTGACCGCACACGAGCGCAGAACTCGCGCGCCGCAACGCAGAACTCGCGCGCCGGAGCGTGGGACTCGCGCGCCGGAGCGTGGGACTCGCGGCTGCCGCGAGTTCCACGCTCGTGACCGCGAGTCCCACGCTCGGGGAGGTGAGTTCTGCGTTCGGGGAGGTGAGTTCTGCGTTCGTGCGCTGCCTCACTCGGCCTTGCTGGGCTCCGTGGTGCGCTGCTCGAGCTTGCCCATCGCCTTTTTCTTCTTCCACCGCAGCAGGAAGAACACGCCCACCGCGACCAGGACGCCGACCACGATCAGGCCGCCGGTGTTCAGCATGCCCTCGATGCGCTTGGCCGCCTCGCCCATGGCGGCGCCCAGGCTGATGTGCAGCAGCGACCAGCTGATCGCGCCCGCGGCCGCGGCCGGCAGGAACTTCCGGAACTCCAGGCCGGAAGTGCCCGCCGCGGCCGGGGTCAGCGTCCGGATCACCGGCAGGAACCGCGCGAAGAACACCGCCCACGCGCCTCTGCGGTGCAGCACGTCGGTCGCCTTGTCCCAGGCGTCGGTGCCGTACTTCTGGATCAGCTTGGTCTCCCGCAGCCGCGGCCCGAACCTCCGCCCGATCGCGTACCCGAGCGAGTCGCCGAGGGTGGCGCACACCGACACCACCGCCCACAGGATCAGGAACCGCGGCGCGGTGTTGGCCGTGGTCGCGGCGACCAGCAGTCCCGACTCGCCCGGGGCGATGAAACCCAGCCCGATCGTGCACTCGGCGAACACGAGCGCGCCCGTCGCGCCGACCAACGCCGGCTGCGGTAGTGCCTGCAGCCATTCCAGGATGTCGGTTACCAACGCCACGTGCGATTCCCCTGTCCGTTACGCCCCTGCTGACCCCTTCAAACTACCGTGCACGGTATCGGGCCCGCGGCGCACTTTCGTCAGGGAATTCCCCCGACTTTCAGCGCGTCAGGAGGCTGCTGGCCTCCTGCGCGGCGGGCCCGGCCTCGGCCAGGTGGGCCAGGTTTTCCGGCAGCTCCTCGCCGCGGTGCCGCTTGGTCTGGGCGTACAGCCGGCCGGCCCGGTAGGACGAGCGGACCAGCGGCCCGGCCATCACCCCGGCGAACCCGAGGCCCTCGGCGACCTTGGCGTGCTCGACGAACTCCTCCGGCTTGACCCACCGGTCCACCGGGTGGTGCCGCACCGACGGGCGCAGGTACTGGGTGATCGTCAGGATCTCGCAGCCCGCGTTCACCAGGTCGCGCATCGCCGGCTCGACCTCCTCGGGGGTTTCCCCCATGCCGAGGATCAGGTTCGACTTGGTGACCAGCCCGGCCTCGCGGGCGCGGGTGATGACCTCCAGCGACCGCGCGTAGCGGAAGCCGGGGCGGATGCGCTTGAAGATCCGCGGCACGGTCTCGACGTTGTGCGCGAGCACCTCGGGCGCGGAGCCGAACACCTCGGCCAGCTGGCCGGGGTCGGCGTTGAAGTCCGGGATCAGCAGCTCGACGCCGGTGCCCGGGTTGAGCGCGTGGATCTGGCGGACGGTCTCGGCGTACAGCCACGCGCCGCCGTCTTCGAGGTCGTCGCGGGCGACACCGGTGACGGTCGAGTAGCGCAGGCCCATCGCCTGAACGCTTTCGGCGACCCGGCGCGGCTCCTCGCGGTCCAGCGCGGCCGGCTTGCCGGTGTCGATCTGGCAGAAGTCGCAGCGGCGGGTGCACTGGTCACCGCCGATGAGGAACGTCGCCTCGCGGTCCTCCCAGCACTCGTAGATGTTGGGACAGCCCGCCTCTTCGCAGACCGTGTGCAGGCCCTCCCGGCGGACCAGGCCTTTGAGCTCGGTGAACTCCGGCCCCATCTTCGCGCGGGTCTTGATCCAGGACGGCTTCTTCTCGATCGGGGTTTCACTGTTGCGGACCTCGAGCCGCAGCAGTTTCCGACCTTCAGGCACAACAGTCACGCGCCCCAGCGTACGCTCTCGGCAGGGGGCGACGACCTACGCTGGGTCGGGGGTCACGCTGGTCAGTTTGGCCGTCAGCTCCCACAGCTTGCGGCCGGTCTCGCGGTCCAGCGCGGGGCGCAGCGGCGGCACCACGGTGGGGTTGCCGCGGATGCCGCGGAACAGGCGCGGGCCGATGTAGTCACCGCCGTTGACGTCCGGCGCGGTGGCCGCGATCAGTGACGGCAGCGCGCCCGTCCGGACACCCTGCGCGATGAGCAGGTCACCCAGGAAGGTCACCCCGCCGACGATCGCGCGCACGACCGGGTGGCCCTGCGCGTTGGCCATGTTCGAGTTCAGGCTGGTCGCCGTGTAGCCGGGGTGGGCGGCCACGCTGATCACGTCGTCACCGGCGGCGCGCAGGCGGCGGTCCAGTTCGAGCGCGAAGATCTGGTTGGCGATCTTCGACTGCGCGTACGCCGCGGCCGGGTTGTAGCGCCGGTGCTCGAAGCCGGGATCGTCGAAGTCGACGCGGCCACCGGTGGCGGCGAGGCTGGACAGCGTCACCACCCGGGCGTCCGTGCCGCGCCGCAGGGCGGGCATGAGCAGCCAGGTCAGTGCCGCGTGCCCCAGGTGGTTGGTGCCGAACTGCAGCTCGAAACCGTCCTTGGTGCGGCTCTTGGGCGCGGCCATCAGGCCGGCGTTGTTGATCAGGACGTCGAGCCTGCCGCTGGTGATCTCCTCGGTGCGCTGCGCGGCCGCGCGCACCGACGCGAGGTCGGCCAGGTCCAGGGAGATCAGTTCGGGGGCGACCGCCGCGGCCGCGGAAACGGTGCGCAGCGCCTGCTCACCGCGTTCCGGGTTGCGGCAGGCGATCAGCACGCGCGCGCCCTTGGCGGCCAGCACGAGGGAGGTTTGCAGACCGAGGCCGGAGTTCGCGCCGGTGACGAGCACCGTGCGGCCCGTCTGGTCGGGGATGTCGGCCTCGGTCCAGGTTTTCATGCCCGGATACTAGGGAAGATCACGCGCTCGGGGCCAGCATCCGCAGCAGGCGGTTGAACGGCCGCGCGGGACGCAGGCCGGGGCCCTCGGTCAGCAGGGCCTCGAAGGCGGCGCCGACCTTGGCCACCTCCTCCACCGGCTCGTCCGGCTCGGCCAGCCCGGCCGCGACGGCGAGCATCGCCTGCTCGGCGCGGTGCGCGGTCTTCAGCGCGGGGTAGGAGTCCCGGTGGGTGGCGACGACCTCGTAGAGCGCGCGGTTGCGCCGCACGGCAGCGGTGAACGCCCGCTTGACCGCGTCCACGTGGTCGTCCTCGCCCTCGGTCTGGGCACGCAGGTGACCGCTGAGCAGCTGGGTCCAGCGGTAGTGCAGCGCGGCCATGAGGTTCTCGCGCGTGCCGAAGGCCTGCTCGGCTCCGGGGATCTCCTCGAAGGGCAGCGGGCCTCGCGGGTCGCGGGCCGCCGCGGTCAGGACGGCGTCCAGGATGTCGCGCCGCCGGTAGAAGTCGTTCCAGCTCATGGGTCCTCCACTGTTGTGACCCCGGCCATACTCTGGGTTTGAAGCATACTGTCGGTATGGTGCCGACACAGTGAACATACCACGGGTATGGAAACGGAAACCGGCGTAAGCTTGTGAGCGTGGTGACAATGCGGTCCAGGCGTCTCGACTATTCGGAGTCCACGCGGTCGGCCCTGGTGAACAGCGCGGTGGAGCTGTTCACCAAACGGGGCTACGCGAGCACTTCGCTCGATGAGGTCGCCAAGCGCGCCCGCGTCACCAAGGGTGCCCTGTATCACCATTTCAGTGGAAAGCAGGCGCTCTTCGAAGCGGCGTTCGAGAAGGTCGAGAGCCGGGTCTTCGGGCGCCTGGAAGAGATCATGGGCGGCAGCGGCACGCCGTGGGAGCGGGCGCTGGCCGGGCTGCGCGAGTTCATCTCCAGCTGCCTCGACCCGGCCTACCAGCGCATCGCGATCCACGAGGCGCCGGTGGTGATGGGCTGGGAGCGCTGGCGGGAGGCCGAGGACAGGGCGAGCTTCGGGCTGATCCGGTCGAGCCTGGAGGACCTGATCGAGGCGGGCGAGGTGGACGAGGTCCCGGTCGAGATCACCGCGCGGCTGCTGTTCGGAGCCCTGCACAGCGCGGCGACCGAGATCGCGAGCTCACCGGACCCGAAGAAGGTCGGCGCCCAGATCGAAGCGGTGATCGTGCAGCTGCTGCACCGGGTTCGGCGCACCGCCTAGCCTTTGCGTCGCGCCGCCATGCTTGCACCGCCGCGGGTTCTGAGGTGGTTCCTCGCGAGGACAGCGCCGACGTGGTGAACTGGCGTTCATGAGGAGGCGATCCCACAGCGAGGGGCCGCCTCAGGTTCCGCCACCCGCACCG
The DNA here is from genome assembly GCF_023376025.1 of Amycolatopsis thermalba. Taxonomy (NCBI): domain Bacteria; kingdom Bacillati; phylum Actinomycetota; class Actinomycetes; order Pseudonocardiales; family Pseudonocardiaceae; genus Amycolatopsis; species Amycolatopsis thermalba. The sequence goes on along the minus strand of NZ_CP091196.1, from coordinate 5,894,288 downwards.
CCACGCAAGCCGTTCACCGGATATTCCTTAGGGTGGGCTCGTGGACCTTCGGATTTTCACTGAGCCCCAGCAGGGCGCGAGCTACGACGATCTCCTGCGCGTCGCCAAGGCGACCGAGGACAACGGCTTCGACGCCTTCTTCCGTTCCGACCACTTCCTGAAGATGGGTTCCGCCTCCGGGCTGCCCGGCCCGACCGACGCGTGGGTGACCCTCGGCGCGCTGGCCCGCGAGACCTCCCGCATCCGGCTGGGCACGCTGGTCACCGCCGCCACCTTCCGCCACCCGTCGGTGCTGGCGATCTCCGTGGCGCAGGTCGACCAGATGTCCGGCGGCCGCGTCGACTTCGGTCTCGGCTCCGGCTGGTACGACGCCGAGCACCAGGCCTACGGCATCCCGATGCCGGAGATCAAGGAGCGCTTCGACCTCTACGCCGAGCAGCTGGAGATCATCACCGGCCTGTGGGAGACCCCCGAGGGCGAGACGTTCTCCTTCGACGGCAAGCACTACCAGCTCGCCGACGCGCCCGGGCTGCCCAAGCCGGCCCAGTCGCCGCGCCCGCCGGTGATCATCGGCGGCGGCGGCAAGAAGCGCACCCCGGCGCTGGCCGCGCGCTTCGCCAACGAGTTCAACGTCGCGTTCGTCGACTCGGCCACCGGCGCCGCCCAGTTCGAGCGCGTCGACGCCGCCTGCCGCGAGATCGGCCGCGACCCCCAGGAGATCATCCGGTCCGCGGCGCAGGTGGTGGCCGTCGGCAAGGACGCCGCCGAGTTCGCCCGCCGCGCCGCCGCGATCGGCCGCGAGACCGGCGAGGTGAAGCAGAACGGCCTGGCCGGCACCGTCGACGAGGTGGTCGACAAGATCGGCCGCTACCGCGAGGCCACCGGCGTCACCCGGCTGTACCTGCAGGTCCTGGACCTGTCCGACCTGGACCACCTCGAGCTGATCGCGTCGAAGGTCGCCCCGCAGCTGTGACCGCGCGTCCTCCGGCCCCGGGCGCGGCTCAGGGCCGGAGGGCGAACGTCACGCCCGGCGCGGCGGGCGCCGAGTCCTCGCGCCGCAGCCACCGGTCGTCCGACACCGCCAGCTCGCCGTCCAGCGCGGCCAGCACCGCGTCGCGGGCCAGGGGCAGCGCCTCGGCGACCGGGACGTCCCGCTCCAGCTCGAACGACAGCGACGTCACGCCGGCGTCCCGGATCCCGCACGGCACGATCTTGTCGAACGCGGTCAGGTCGGCGTTGCAGTTCAGCTCGAAGCCGTGCATCGTCACGCCGCGCTGCACGCGGATGCCGATGGCCGCGATCTTGCGCTCCGGCCCGCGCTCGTCGGCGGGCACCCACACGCCGCTGCGGCCCTCGACCCGTCCGGTGTAGACACCGAACTGGTCGCACACCCGGATCAGCGCCTCCTCCAGGCGACGCACGTAGTGCACGACGTCGATCGGGTCGCCCAGCTTCACGATCGGGTAGCCGACCAGCTGTCCCGGCCCGTGCCAGGTGATCTTGCCGCCGCGGTCGACGTCGATCACCGGCGTGCCGTCGGTGGGCCGGTCGGACTCCTCCGTGCGCTTGCCCGCGGTGTAGACCGAGGGGTGCTCCAGCAGCAGGAGCGTGTCCGACGCCTCTTCGCACTCCGCCCGCGCGGTCGCCAGCTCCCGCTGCAGCTCCCAGGCTTGCAGGTAGTCGATGGTGCCGACGTTCTTGACGGTGACGGGGGCGCCGGCGGCGCGGCAGGACTGTGGACTCACGTCTGGCAGGTTACGCCGCCCGCGCCGGCGACGGCACGGGCTGTGGCGGGAGCAACCGCACCGCCCAGCCGGTGACGAACCCGACGCCCAGCACGCCGAGGACGGCGCCGATGGTGTCGCTGACCCAGTGCACCCCGAGCACCACCCGGCTGGCCGCGCACAGCACGATCGCGATCGAGAAGAACACCACGACCCACTTCGTCAGCTTCGGCGCCAGCCACAGGCACAGCAGCGTCGCCGCGAGGCCGGTGCTGGAGATCGACACCACGTGCCCGCTGGGGTAGCTGAACTCCGGGTACTCGCGCGGCCGGTCACGGTCGAACAGCGGTTTGAACACCACGCTCACCAGCCGGGTCGTGGCGAGCACGGCCAGCACCCGCAGGCCGACGCCGGCCTGGTAGCGCATGCCGCGGCGCCAGCACACCAGGATCCCGATGGCCAGCGCGATCGCGAACGTCGCGGGCACGACCGGCCCGAACACGTCGCTGACGATCTGCGCCACCCGGCCCGGGGTGTCCCGCCACCAGCCCTGCACCAGGCCCGCCACGGCCCGGTCGACGGCGTACGGCGGCCGGGCGACGGCCACGCCCAGCCCGAGGAACAGGACGAAGAACGCGCCGCCGAGCGGGAGCCACCTGGTCACAGGGCCACCGCCAGTGCGCCCTCCAGGTCGGTGTGCACGAACGTGAACCCGGCCTTCTCCAGTACCGCGGGGACCGCGCGCTGCGAGATCAGCGCCATCTCGTCGGCCACCTCGCCGAGCGCGGCGCGCAGCGCGAAACCGGGCACCCACCACGGCGCCGGCCGACGCAGCGCGTGCCCGAGCGCGCGGGTGAACTCGGCGTTGGTCGCCGGTTCCGGGTTGCACAGGTTCACCGGGCCGGACAGCGTCTCGTGTTCGAGGAGGAACCGCACCGCGGCCACGTGGTCACGCAGGCTGATCCACGGCATGTACTGCCCGCCGTCGCCGAGCCGCCCGCCCAGGCCGAGCCAGAACAGCGGCTTCAGCGGCCCGATCAGGCCGCCCTTCGCGAGCACCAGGCCGGTGCGCAGGTTGACCACGCGGGAACCGGCCTCGGCCGCGGGTGCCGTCGCCTCCTCCCACGCCTCGCACAGCTCGGCCAGGAAGCCGTCGCCCCGCGGCGAGTCCTCGGTGACGACCGTGTCGCCGGTGTCGCCGTAGTAGCCGACGCCGGAGGCGTTCACCAGCGCCGGGATCCGGTACTCGGCGACCGCTTCGGCGAGGACCTCGGTCGGCTCGACGCGGCTGTCCCGGATCATCTGCTTGCGGGCCGCGCTCCACCGCAGTCCCATCGGCGAGCCGCACAGGTTGACGACGGTGCTGACGTCCTCGAAGGCGCGGTCGTCGATCCGCCCGGCCGGCGGGTCCCACGAGTGTTCGTCCGCGGCCCGGGCCGGGCGCCGCACCAGGCGGCGCACGTCGTGCCCGGAGTCGCGCAGCGCGGCGACGAGCGCCGAGCCGAGGAGCCCGCTGGAGCCGGCGATCAGTACTCGCATACCCCGATGGTTGCGCACGCCGCCGGTTCGCGCACGTTCCCTCACCGCAGTTGCCCGGCGACGTCGGCGGCCGCGGTCAGCAGCACGAGTACCGGGATCGTGGCGCGGGCGGGCAACCGGTAGCTGCCGCGCTTGTCCGGCTCGACGATCCCGGCGCCGGTGAGTGCTTTGAGGTGGTGGTAGAGCTGCCCGGTCGAGCCGAGGCCGGCGGCTTCCTGGAGGGCGGCGGCCGGCTGCGGCCCGCTCGCGGCCAGCGCCCGCACGATCGCCAGGCGCGCCGGATTGCCCAGCGCCGCCAGGACTTCCGCGCGCGGACCGTCGTCCAGGGCCAGCGCGCGGGCCGGGGTGACGGTGATCTCCCACTCGAGTTCGAGCGGCTCCTCGGTGCGGCCGCGGTAAGCGACCACACCGGTCCCGTCCGCCCTGGCGCCGCTTTCCAGCGCGGCCACCCGGCGTTCCAGGTCCGCCAGACGGTTGAGCACGTCGTCGTTCACGGACCCAGCATGACGGTCAGCCGCGCAGTGCCCGCGCGAACCCGTCGAAACCCTCCCGCGTGGACAGTGCGGCGAGCCCGGCGCGCACGAACGGCCCCTGGTGGGCGAAATCCACGTCGGCCACGTCGTCGAGCAGGAGCGCGAGGGTCGCGGCGCGTCCGCCCGGCCACCGCACGGTCATCCCGGCGGTCAGCACGCGCGGCAGGCTGCCGCCCTTGAACGCGACCGCCGCGGCGCCGGGCGGGACGAGCGCGGCGAAGGGCTCCTCCAGGTGCCGCCGCACGACGGTCTCGCCGAAGCGTCCGGCCGCGAGCGCGCGGTGCATCGCGAACAGCCCGGCCGCGCTCCCGCGCCCGTGCCCGCGCGTCCAGGCCACCTGGGCGTCGGCACCCGGCGCGGTCTGGAAGCGGGCGAGCACCTCGTCCCGGAACGCCGGCTCGGTGGCGAACCGGCGCGCCAGCCGGTCGCCCGCGGCGGGCCGCAGCGCGGGGGAGCGCGGGAGGAACTCGGGGAACAGCAGCAGGAGCACCTCGCCGCAGAACGACCGGAGGTCGGGCCGGAGCCAGCCGCCGCGGGCGGCCGCGGCGGTCAGGGCCCGGTCGCCGAGGCGGTCGCGCAGGTAGTCGGCCGCGGCGTTGTCGCTGAAGACGATCATCGCGCGGGCCAGCCGGTCCAGCGGGACCGTCGCGTCCGGGTCGAGCGCGTTGCCCCGGTCCGTGTGCGGGATGCCGAGTTCCCGGAGGGCGGACAGGTGGGCGCCGCCGTCGCCGCCGAACGGGTAGAACGCCTCCCAGTCGCCGAGCAGCACCGGCTCGTCCGGGTTCAGGCCATGCTCGACCGCGGCGGCGTAGGCGGCGAGGTGCACGACCTTGATCGTGGACGCCAGGACCTGCTGGGCGTGCGGCCGGTGCGCCACCCGGCGCCCGTCGGCGTCCACGGCCAAGGCGCCGACCTGGTCGCGGTGCCGGGCGATCCAATCGAACCAGCCCTGCGGGGTGGACGTGTCGGCGACCGCGGTCGCGGGCACGGCGAGCGTGGCCGCGCCGGCGAGTGCCGCGGAGCCGAGCAGCGTGCGCCGGGAAAGCACGAAGACCCTCTCCTCCAGTTTTCCGTAATTACGGAATACCGGCGGAGGGGGTCCCCGGTCAAGCGGTTACAGGCCCAGCTCGTCCTCGAAGTGGCCCTCTTCGAGGCGGTTCTTGATCGTGGTCAGGAACCGGCCCGCGTCGGCGCCGTCGATCAGGCGGTGGTCGTAGGTCAGGGCCAGGTAGGCCATCGACCGGATGGCGATGGTGTCCTGCCCCTCGGCGTCGGTGACCACGACCGGCCGCTTCACCACCGCGCCGACGCCCAGGATCCCGGACTGCGGCTGGTTGATGATCGGCGTGTCGAACAGGGCGCCGTTGCTGCCCAGGTTGGTCACCGTGAAGGTGCCGCCCGACAGCTCGTCCGGCTTGATCTTGTTCGCGCGGGTGCGCGCCGCGACGTCGGCGATCGCCCGGGCCAGGCCGGCCAGGTTCAGCTCGCCCGCCTTGTGGATCACCGGCGAGAGGAGGCCGCGGTCGGTGTCCACCGCGACGGCGAGGTGCTCCTCGCCGAAGTAGGTGATCTCCTTCTTCTCCTCGTCCAGGTAGGCGTTGATGTTCGGGTGCTGCTTGAGCGCCTCGACCGTCGCCTTGGCGAAGAACGGCAGGAACGTGAGCTTCACGCCCTCCCGCTCCTGGAAGGCGGCCTTCGCCTGCTGACGCAGCCGGGCGATCTTGGTGACGTCCACCTCGAACACCTGGGTCAGCTGCGCCGAGCTCTGCAGCGACTCGCGGGTGCGCTGCGCGATGACCTGGCGGATCCGCGTCGCCTTCTGCACGGTGCCGCGCAGCGCGGCCAGCTCCGGCGACGGGGCCGCGGGGGCCTTCGCCGCGGGGGCGCTCGGCGCGGCGGCCGGGGCCTGCGCGGCGGGAGCCGGAGCGCTCTGCTTCTGCTTCGCCTCGGCCGCCGCCAGCACGTCCTGCTTGCGGATGCGGCCGCCGACACCGCTGCCGGTCACCGTCGCCAGGTCGATGCCGTGCTCGGTGGCGAGCTTGCGGACCAGCGGGGTGACGTACGGGCCGCTGCCGTTGCCGTCGCTCGCGGCCGGGGCGGCCTGCGGCTGCGGAGCCGGCTGCTGCGGCGCGGGCTGCTGGGGCGCCTGCTGCTGGGGTGCGGGGGCCTGCGCGGCCGGGGCCGGCTCGGGCTTCGGTTCCGGCTTCGGCTCGGGCTTGGGCTCCGGCGCCTTCTGCTGCTCCTGCTGCGGGGCGGGCGCGGCGCTCGCGTCGCCGATGATGGCGAGCGTGCCACCGACCTCGACGGTCTCGTCCTCCTGCACGCTGATCTCCAGCAGGGTGCCGGCGATCGGCGAGGGGACCTCGGTGTCGACCTTGTCGGTCGAGATCTCCAGCAGCGGCTCGTCCACCGCGACCGTGTCGCCGACCGACTTCAGCCAGCGGGTGACGGTGCCCTCGGTGACGCTCTCGCCCAGCTCGGGCAGCGTGACCGGCGTGCCCTGAGCAGAACCACCCTGGGCAGAACCGCCCTGAGCAGAACCGCCCTGGGCAGAACCGCCCTGAGCGGAACCACTGGGGGCGGGCTGCGCCTCCTGCTGCTGCGGGGCGGCCTGCTGCTGCGGCTCGGGCTCCGGCTCGGCCTGCTGCGCGGGCGCCTGCTCCTGCGCCGGAGCGGAACCGCCGCCGGAACCGTCGTCGATCACGGCGAGCTCGCCGCCCACCTCGACGGTCTCGTCCTCCTGGGCGACGATCTTCTGCAGCGTGCCGGCGACCGGCGACGGGACCTCGGTGTCGACCTTGTCGGTGGAGATCTCCAGCAGCGGCTCGTCGACCGCGACCGTGTCACCCTCCTGCTTCAGCCAGCGGGTGACGGTGCCCTCGGTGACGCTCTCGCCGAGCTCCGGCAGTGTGACGGAGAAGGCCATCGTGAATTGACTCCCTTGAATCTTGTCGGCTGCGGTCCGGCTCAGCTGTGCACGTGCAGTGGCTTGCCGGCCAGGGCGAGGTGTGCTTCGCCGAGGGCTTCGGTCTGGGTCGGGTGGGCGTGGATCAGCGGAGCGACGTCCTCCGGGAAGGCCTCCCAGTTGTAGATCAGCTGGGCTTCGCCGATCAGTTCGCCGACCCGGTCCCCGACCAGGTGCAGGCCGACGACCGGCCCGTCCGGCGCCTTGATCACCTTGATCGCGCCGGAAGTCTTGAGGATCTGGCTCTTGCCGTTGCCGGCCAGGTCGTACGTGAAGGTCTTCACGTCGGAGCCGTAGCGTTCCTTCGCCGCCGCCTCGGTCAGGCCCACGGAGGCGACCTCGGGGTGGCTGTAGGTGACGCGCGGGATGCCCGCCTCGTCGATCGCCTTCGGCTGCAGCCCGGCGATCTCCTCGGCGACGAAGATGCCCTGGGCGAAGCCGCGGTGCGCGAGCTGCAGGCCGGGCACGATGTCGCCGACGGCGTAGACGTTCGGCAGGTTGGTGCGCAGGCGCTCGTCGGTGAGGACGAAACCGCGCTCCATCTTGACGCCGGCCTCCTCGTAGCCGTGCCCCGCGGTGTTCGGGCCGCGGCCGACGGCGACCAGCAGCAGGTCGGCCTCCAGCGTCTCACCGGATTCCAGGGACACGGTCACCCCGTTGTCGTCCTGCTTGGCGCCGGTGAACTTCACGCCGGTCTTGAAGCCGATCTTGCGCCGGCGGAACGCGCGCTCGAGCTGCTTGCTGGCGAACTCGTCCTCGGCCGGGACCAGCCGCGGCAGCGCCTCGACGATCGTCACGTCCACGCCGAAGGAGGCCCACACGCTGGCGAACTCGACGCCGATGACGCCGCCGCCGAGCACGACGACCTTCTCCGGGATCCAGTCCAGGGTCAGCGCCTCGTCGCTGGCGATGATCCGGCCGCCCAGCTCCAGGCCCGGCAGGGTCTTCGAGTACGAGCCGGTGGCCAGGATCAGGTTCTTGCCCGTGTACCGGGTGCCGTCCACCTCGACCGTGGTGCCGCCGACGAACGTGCCGGTGCCCTCGACGACGGTGACCTTGTGGGCCTTCGCCAGGCCCTGCAGCCCCTTGTAGAGGCGGCTGATGACCCCGTCCTTGTACTTGTGGACGCCGGCGATGTCGACGCCCTCCAGGGTGGTCTTCACACCGAACTGCTCGCCCTCGCGGGCGGTGTCGGCGACCTCGGCGGCGTGGAGCAGTGCCTTGGTCGGGATGCAGCCGCGATGCAGGCACGTCCCGCCCAGTTTGTCCTTCTCGATCAGGATGACGGACTGGCCCAGCTCCGCGGCGCGGAAAGCCGCGGCGTAGCCGCCGGATCCGCCACCGAGGATCACCAGGTCGGCGCCAGCGTCGCTCACGTCATTTACTCCTCGTTTTACGTCCAAACCCTCATCATCTTGTCACTACGGAGTCCGGCCCTGCGAGGTAGCCGGGTGTGTTAATCGGCGCACTTCTGATCGCCGGGATAATGGCGGGGGAGGGCCGGCGGAGATGAGGTGGTCGAGGTGGGTCTGTTCGACGGTCTGAAGCGCAGGCGCGGCGCCGGGAAACCGGGCACGCTGCGCCGTGCCAGCGACGCTGACCTGCGTCATCTGGAGGGCTGGGCGGCCGCGCGGCGGGGCGTCGAGGCGTTCGTGGAGCCGCGGACGACGGTCACCGAGACCACGGTCGTCCTGGTCGCGCACGACGGCGAATGGACGCGGCGGCGGATCGGCAGCCTGGACGCCGCGCAGCAGTTCGGGCGCAAGCATTCGATCCCGGTCTACGAGGTCGCGAAAGTCGGTTACCCCAAGCGCATGCGCGAATACACAGAGCGGCAGAAGCGCGCCGGGGGCTGACGTCAGTCCAGGTCGGACGGATCGAGGACGAAGCGGTAGCGGACGTCGCCCCGCGCCAGGCGCTCGTTCACCCCGGCCGAGGGGAGCACCTCGGCCTCGGCGGTGATCCCGTGCGGCGCGGAGGCGAGCACGGCGGCGGTCGCGGGCCTGCCACCGCTGCCCGCCGAGCGAGCTTCCTGCGCCGGGCTAGCCACGTCTACGCCGCGACGGCCGGGGAGCCCGGCGACGTCCACGACCGCCGCCGAGCGCTCCTCCGCGAAACCGTCCGCCGCGCCGTGACCCCGGGCTAGCCCTGGTCGGCGATGTCCGCCAGCACCGCGGCGATGGTGCGCACCGGGACGCCCGTGCCGCCCTTGCCGGTGTAGCCCCACGGGCCGCCGGTGTTGAACGACGGGCCCGCGATGTCGATGTGCGCCCACGGCAGGCCCTCGGCGACGAACTCGCGCAGGAAGATGCCCGCGGCGAGCATCCCGCCCCAGCGGTGCCCGGTCACGTTCGCCAGGTCGGCCAGCCGCGAGTCCAGGTCGCCGCGCAGCTCCTCGGGCAGCGGCATCGGCCAGCCGCCCTCGCCGGTCGCCTGCGCGATCGCGGCCACCCGGTCGCGGAAGTCGTCCGAGCCCATGATCCCGGCCGTGCGGTTGCCCAGCGCGACCATCTGCGCGCCGGTCAGCGTCGAGGTCTCGATCAGGTAGTCCGGGTCGTCCTCGGCGGCGCGGACCATCGCGTCGGCCAGCACCAGGCGGCCCTCGGCGTCGGTGTTGAGCACCTCGACGGTCTTGCCGCCGTACATGCGCAGCACGTCACCCGGGCGGTAGGAGGTGCCCGAGGGCAGGTTCTCCGCGAGCGGGATGTTGGCGGTCACCTCGAGCGGGTACTTGAGCTTGGCCGCGAGCACCACGGAGGCGAGCACCGCGGCGGCCCCGGACATGTCCGAGGTCATGTGGTCCATGTTCGCGGCCGGCTTGATCGAGATGCCGCCCGAGTCGAACGTGATGCCCTTGCCCACCAGCGCGACCTTCTTCGCCGCCTTCGGGCCCTTGTACGACACCCGCACCAGCCGCGGCGGGCGGGACGAGCCGCCGCCGACGCCGAGGATGCCGCCGAAACCCTTGCGCTTGAGCTGCTTTTCGTCGAGCACCTCGAAGTCCAGGTCGTTGGCCTCGGCCAGCTTGCGGGCGCGCTCGGCGAAGGAGGCCGGGAACAGGTCGTTCGGCGGGGTGTTGATCAGGTCGCGGGCGATGATCACGGCCTCGGCGATCGCCGTCGCGGCCTTGAGCGTCGCGGTGTGCGCCCGCTTGGTGCCCTCGGCGGGCGAGACGAAGTCGACCGCGGCCACCGGCGCGTCGCCGGGCTCGGACTTGTACTCGGTGAACTTGTAGGCGCCCAGCGCGGTGCCCTCCACCGCGGCCTGCAGGTCGACAGCGGACAGTGTGCACACCGCCCGCGCGGTGCCGGCCAGCGCGCGCCCGGCGGCGCCCGCGGCGCGGCGCACCTGCTCGGCGGTCACGGTGCCGTCGTCGGCGGCCTTGCCCACGCCGACGGCCAGCACGACCGCGGCGGGCAGCTTGCCCAGCGTGGGCAGCTTGACGACCTCCTCGGCCTTGCCGGTCGCGCCCACGGTCGCCAGCAGCTCGGCGAGCTTCCCGTCGAAGGCCGCGTCGACGGCCTCGGCACCCGGCGCCAGCGTCACGGCCTTGTCGCCCTGCAGCGTCCCGATCACGACGACCTCGGCCCGGCTCTTGCCGAGCGCGGCGCCGGTGTTCTCGATCAGGGCTAACTTCGGCACGGTCACTTGTGGCTCCTCGCGCATCCATCGACGGTCGTGCCGGGTCGGGTACCCGGCCGGGTAGTGAGCCATGCTAATGAGGACGGAGCCCGGCGGGAGAGGCAGGTGGTGGGCGTGCGGCTGGCGGCGGGGCTGCTGATCGCGCTGGCCGTGGGCGCGCGGGCGGGCGGCTGGTGGCTGCTCGGTGGCGCGGTGGTGGCGGCGCTGCTGGCGTTCTGCGTGCCGCGGACCCCCGCGCTGGAGCCGAACCCGGCCCGGCTGCTGGCCGCGACGCGCCTGGTGTCCCGGCTCGCGCTGGTGCCGCTGTTCGCCGCGGTGTTCGCCGCCTACCTGTTCCCGGACCAGCCGTGGGCGGGCGCGGTCGTCGCGCTCGTGATCACCGCCGCCGACGCCGCCGGGTTGCGGCTGGCCCGGTACGCGCGGGCGTGGCTGCTGGGTGTCCTGCTGGTCGCCGGGGCCGGGTTCGTGGCGCTGAGCTTCGCGATCGAGCCCGCGCAACCGGTGACCGCGCCGCAGTTCACGATCGGCGGGCTGTGCGCGGCGGGCGCGGTGCTGTTCCCGTTGCTGCCCCGGCACAACCCGCCCTGGCTCGCGGGCTCGGTGGTGGCGGTGCTGGCGATCGGCGCGGGTGCGCTGTACCAGCTCGGCCCGGTGCGGCTGGCGCTGTCCGGGGTGCCCGTCCGCGACGCGCTGGCGGCGCTGGACGGTCAGGTGCTGGATCCGTTGCTGGCCGGGGTCGTCGTCCTGTCCACTGTGCCCGCCGCGCTGCTCGCGCTGGGCGAGGCGCGGGCGGAACTGTCCTGGCCGCGGGTGTCCGTCGCGTGTGGACTGATCACCGCGGTGGTGGCCGTGCTGCTGGACCCGGATCAGGCGCTGCTGCTGGCCGCCGCGGCCGCGCTGGCCGAGGTGCTGGTGACCGCGGTGCTGTCGATGATCGCCGGGATCACCGTGCGCGCCGTGATCGCGGCGGTACTGGCCGTGACGCTGCTGGCCTGGCTGCCGCCGGTGTATCTACTGGGGACGGTCGCCGCCGTCGCGGCGGGCACCGTCGTCACGCGACGAGCAGGAACGCCACCACGGTGATCAGCGCGGTGGCGACCGCGAGGATGATCACCGACTTGGCAGGCAGGTCGCGCGGGAACACCTTCTTGTCGTGGATGCTGCGCCACCACACGATTCCGAAGATGCCGCCGACCAGGCCGATGATCCCGCCGAACACCCCGAGCAGGGCGTAGCCGAGGAGCGTCAGCTCACCCACCGCGAAGGTGAGCAGGATGGCGGTGAGGAACGTCTTGACGTCGGAGGCGGGTCCGGCGGACACCGAGTTCGGTGTGGCGGGCTGCGGCACGTTGGCGGTCACGCGGTCATGGTAGGGGAGTAGGTGATTCTCGGAAGTCCAACTAACCGTTATCCTGGTCGAATGACGACCACGTTGCCCTTCACCCGTACCCCGCACCCGTCTCCCGCTTCGGCGGAGCGTGTAGCCGAGGTACTGGCGAAGCCGGGCTTCGGGACGTTCTTCACCGACCACATGGTCTCGATCAAGTACAGCAACGACCGCGGCTGGTACGACGCGAACGTCGGCCCCTACGAGCCGATCGTGCTCGACCCCGCCACGTCGGTGCTGCACTACGCGCAGGCGATCTTCGAGGGCCTGAAGGTCTACCGGCAGCCGGACGGATCGGTCGCGGCGTTCCGCCCGGACGCCAACGCGGCCCGTTTCCGCAGGTCGGCGGCGCGCATCGCGATGCCGGAGCTGCCCGAGGAGCTGTTCCTCGGCTCCCTGCACGAGCTGATGGCGGTCGACGAGCGCTGGGTGCCCACCAACCCGGGCGACACGCTGTACGTGCGCCCGTTCATGATCTCCACCTCGGTGGGGCTCGGCGTGAACGCACCCGCCAGCGAGTACCTGTACCTGGTGATCGCCTCGCCGGCCGGCTCGTACTTCACCGGCGGGGTCAAGCCGGTGAGCGTGTGGCTGTCCACCGAGTACGTGCGGGCGGCCCCGGGCGGCACCGGCGCGGCGAAGTTCGCCGGCAACTACGCGGCGTCCTTCGTGGCCCAGGCGCAGGCCGTCGAGCAGGGCTGCGACCAGGTGGTGTGGCTCGACGCGGTGGAGCGCCGCTACGTCGAGGAGATGGGCGGCATGAACCTGTTCTTCGTGTTCGGCTCGGGCGCGGACGCCCGGATCGTCACGCCGGAACTGTCCGGTTCGCTGCTGCCCGGCGTCACGCGCGACTCGCTGATCAAGCTGGCCGCCGACCACGGCCTGGGCATCGAGGAGCGCCGCATCTCCACCGACGAGTGGGAGAAGTCGGCCGCGTCCGGTGAGCTGACCGAGGTGTTCGCGTGCGGCACCGCGGCGGTCATCACGCCGGTCGGCCGGGTCAAGCACGCCGGCGGCGAGTTCACCATCGCGGGCGGCCAGCCCGGCGAGGTGACGATGAAGCTGCGCGCCGAGCTGACCGGCATCCAGGACGGCACGCGCCCCGACCCGCACGGCTGGATGCACAAGCTGTCCTGATCGTTGTTTCGACAAGGGCCACCCCGCCGGTTCCGGTGAGGTGGCCCTTGTCGCGTCACCACGGGTGGTGGGCGCTGCACGCGCACGGTTCGCGGGTCGATCCACGAGGGCCTGTCGAGCTGGAAACCTGTCCGCATCCAGGAAGCGCGCCGGGACCGCTTCCGCGTCCGGTGGGCGCACCCACTGACGGACCAGCCCGCGCAGGGGCACTTGATCGTCGGGTCCGAAGTGATCATGTCTCAACTCCTCGGGTTGCCGTGGAACTCGGCCAGCCGCTCCCGGACGGCGGCCATGACCTTCTCGGTCTGCGCGCGGAGAGCGGCCAGTCCGTCGCGCTCGTCGGCCGAGCCGACGTAGGTGCCGAGGTCGGCGCGGACGCCCTGCTTCCACACGGCCGCCACCTGCTGTGTGCTGGTGATGTCCTGGTCGGGTCGCCCGTCGACGAGGACCAGGTCCGCGCGCAGTCCCGGGCGGATCCGGCCCCGGTCGCGGAGACCGAACACGTCGGCCGTGCGCGCGGTGGCCGCGGTGAGGGCCGCGGCCGGGCCGATGCCCGCGGCCACGAGGCGTTCGAGTTCGCGGTGGACGCTCGCGCCGTGGACGGTCCCGGGGTTGGGCGCGTCCGTGCCGACCAGCAGACGCACGCCGGCCTCGTGCAGCCGGCGGGCGTTGCCGGCCGGCACCGTGAAGTCCGGGAGTTCCGGGGACATCCACCGGTCCGCCTGCCGTTCGAGGACCCCCGACCAGGCCGGACCCAGGAGCCGGGCCAGCGCGGGCCGGGCGAGCAGCGGCACCCCGGGACCGTCCTCGCCGGGGAAGCCGTCGGCCACCGCCAAGGTCGTGATCACCGCGACGCCCGCCTCGGCGATGGCCTCGACCTGGCCCTCGGTGAGAGGGTCGAAGGGCACGTGGGCCAGGACGTCCACGCCTGTCGGCAGCAGGTCCACCGCACCGCGGGCCGTGGACACGTGTGCCGCCACGACCAGGCCGGCGCGGTGCGCGGCCTCGACGAGCGCGGCGATCGTCGGCACGTCCAGGGACGGCATGGGCATCGGACCGCCGCCCGTGCCGTCGTCGTACAGGACCTTCAGGTGGGTGGCTCCCTCGGCCACCCGGTCGGCGACGAACGCCGCCGCGTCCTGCGGGCCCGTCACGTAGGGGAAGGGCGCGTACATCATCGTGGGATGTCCGCCGGGAGCCGTGGCCGATGCTGGACGACCGCACGTCTGCCGCCTCCGGTCCCGCGCCCTGCGCCATCGCCACGCGCACCGTGGGCGGCGTGTGACGACCACGGTAAAAGTTGACACGATGTGAAGGTCAAGCTTGTGGACGAGCGGTTTTCGATCAGCCAGGTCGCGAAGGCCTCCGGCGTGTCCGCGCGGATGCTCCGCCACTACGACGCGATCGGACTGCTCCCGCCGGGTTCGGTGAGCAGCAACGGATACCGCTGGTACGGCCGGGCGGAACTGCTCCGGCTGCAGCGCATCATGATGCTGCGCCGCCTCGGCCTCGGGCTCGCGGAGATCGGTGAGGTGCTGCGGAGCCAGACCGTCGAGGCGGCCGCGCTGCGCGGGCACCCGGCGTAGCTGGAAGACGAGCGGCGCCACCTCGACCAGGTCATCGCCACCGTGCGGGAGACCATCGCCGACCTCGACGAGGCCCGGATTCGTGATCCCGAGCGGTTCTTCGCCGGCTTGCGGGAGGACCGGGCCGCCATGCGGCGCACCCTGCGGGCGACCTTCGGCGAGGGAACCGACGCGGCCTTCGACGCCGCCGAAGCCGCGCAGGACGGTCTCACCGCCGCGGACTACGAACACGCCGCCGCCCGGGGTGCGGCCCTGTTCCGGCGGCTCGCCCGGGTGATGCGCACCGGGGCCGCGCCGGACGAGCCCGCCGCACTCGACGCGGTCGCCGATCACTACGAGTCCGTGCGCCTGCACTGGGAACCCACGCCCCGGGCGTACGCCGCTCTGGGCGGGTTGTACGTGACCGACCCGCAACGGTCGATGGCCGAGGAGGCCGACCCGGACCTCCCGGCCTGGCTGGCCGCGGCCATCGATGCCTACGCGCGGCGCCGTCTGGGGCTGGCGGAGGGGGAAGCCGGGACCTGACGCCGGATCAAGCGTTCGGCGGCGCGACTCCGGCTTCGGCGTGCGTGGGCAGGTCCGTGAGCATCCGGGCGGCCGTGACCAGCAGCGGGAGCGCCGTCGCGGCGCCGGTGCCGTCGCCGAGCCGGATGCCCAGGTCGGCGATCGGCTTCAGGTCGAGGTGCTCCAGCACCATCCGGTGCGCCGGCTCGGCGTCGCGGTGGGCGGCCTGCCACCACGAGCGCGCGCCGGGCGCCAGTTCCTCGGCCACCAGCGCGGCCGCGCCCACCGCGAGGCCGTCCAGCAGCACCGGGGTCCGGCGGACCGCGGCCTGCGCCAGGAAACCGGTCAGCGCGGCCAGATCCGCGCCGCCCGCCGTGCGGAGCAGCGCGACCGGATCGGGCAGCACGGCGCGGGCCCGGCGCAGCGCGTCCCGGATCGCGGCGGCCTTGCGCATCCAGGCGTTGTCGTCGATGCCCGAGCCGCGGCCCACCACGGCCACCGGCTCGGCCCCGGTCAGCGCGGCGACCAGCACCGCGGCCGGCGTGCTCACCCCGACCCCGACGCTGCCCGCGACGAGCAGGTCGGTGCCCTCGTCCACCTCGGCGTCCGCGATCGCCATCCCGGCCCGCAGCGCGGCCTGCACCTCGTCTTCGGTGAGGGCGTCCTCGACGTCGATCGACCCGGAGCCGGCCCGGACCTTGAACTCGGCGACCGGCGTCTCCCCGTCGACCGAGATGTCGGCGACGCGCAGCCCGGCGCCGGCCACGGCCGCGGCGACCGCGACCGGGCCGGAGCCCTTGAGCAGGGTGCTCACCAGCTGCGCGGTGGCCTCCGGCCGGTAGGCGGAGACGCCCTTGGCGGCGATCCCGTGGTCCCCGGCGAACACGATCACGCGGGGCCGCTGGAACCGCCGCGGCGGCACCGAGCCCTGGCACGCCGCGACCCACGCGCCGAGCGCCTCCAGCTGACCCAGCGAGTCGACCGGCTTGAGCAGCTCGGCGTGCCGGCGCAGGGCCTCGGCGCGGGCGGGCTCGTCGGGCTGGGGGACGTCGGCGAACGACACGTCAGTCACGGCGCCAACTTATCGTCAGCCCGCGCGGGCGGTCAGGCGCGGATCCTCCTCGACGACGCCGAGCAGGACCGAGTCGATCTCGGTGAGCAGGTCGGCGTCGAGCTTCACGCCGGCCGCCTTGACGTTCTCGTGCACCTGCTCCGGCCGGGAGGCGCCGACGATCGCGGAGGCGACGTTCGGGTTCTGCAGCACCCACGCCACCGCCAGCTGCGCGAGCGTCAGCCCGGCCTGCGCGGCCAGTGGCTCCAGCCGGGCGACGCGCTCCAGCACCTCGTCCTGCAGGAACCGCTGCACGAACCGCGAGCCGTTCTCGTCGGTGGCGCGCGATCCGGCGGGCGGCGGCTGGCCCGGCTTGTACTTCCCGGTCAGCACCCCCTGCGCGATGGGCGACCAGACGATCTGGCTCAGCCCCTCCCGCTCGCTCGCGGGCACGACCTGGGCTTCGATGACGCGCCAGAGCATGTTGTACTGCGGCTGGTTCGACACGAACGGGATCCGCAGCTCGCGGGCCAGCGCCGCGCCGCGCGTGATCTCCTCGGCGTTCCACTCCGAGACCCCGATGTAGAGCACCTTGCCCTGGCGGACCAGATCGGCGAAGGCCGACATGGTCTCCTCCAGCGGCACGGTCGGGTCGAACCGGTGCGCCTGGTAGAGGTCGATGTGATCGGTCTGCAGGCGCTTCAGCGACGCGTGGCAGGACTCGATGATGTGCTTGCGGCCCAGGCCGCGGTCGTTCGGACCGCCGGGGCCGGTCGGCCAGAACACCTTGGTGCAGATCTCCAGGCTCTCCCGGCGCTGACCGGCCAGCCCCCGCCCGAGCACCGACTCCGCCACGGTGTTCGCGTAGACGTCGGCGGTGTCGAAGGTGGTGATCCCGGCGTCGAGCGCGGCCTTGATGCAGGCCTGGGCCTGCTCCTCGGCGATCTGGGACCCGTGGGTGAGCCAGTTCCCGTAGGCGATCTCACTGACGGACAGGCCACTGCGGCCGAGACGGCGAAACTCCATGGCCGGCAGCCTACTCGGAAATGGTTCGCCTTGCTAACGACCTGGAGTGGCTCCAGCCGGGGTCAGGAGACCTTGTCGCCCACCTTGACGCGCGGCTTCGGCATCCGGAGCTTGCGGATCTGGCTCGCCCGCACGAACGCGTACCACCCCAGCGACCGACCGCTGATGTTCTCCTTCGGGAACTTCTCGCGGGCCAGCCGGGCGATGCGGCGGCCGTTGAAGTAGCCCTCGACGGCCATCACGAGGATGGCGGCCATGCACAGCAGCGTCACGTACTGCTGGATCGCCGGGTAGGGCACCAGCAGCACGACGAACACGACGATGGCCAGCGGCATGAACGCGCCCAGGAAGTGGCGGCGCGAGTCGACCAGGTCGCGCACGTACGCCTTGACCGGGCCCTTGTCGCGCGGCAGCAGGTAGCGGTCGTCGCCGGCGGCCATCCGCTCCTGGCGCTCCCCGGCCAGGCGGCGCCGCTCTTCCTTGCTCACCGGGTTCGACTTGCGCAGCTCGCGGTTGCGCTTCATCGCCTCCCGCATGGTCCGCGGCGGCGGCGCGACCGGGCCGCGGCGCTTGCCCTCGGCCTCCTTGCGCTTCGGCGTCGGCCTGCCCTTGGCCGGGGTGTAACCCCGGGTGTGAGATTCGACGCTTTCGGCCACCTCGGCGGCCTCGCTTTCGGGGCTGTCTGCGGTGGTCGTGCTGTTACGACGGAGAAACCTCACTCGACCAGCTTATTCCAGACACCGGCGTCCGTGTTCATCCCCCTCGGGGATGTGTAACCATGGGATCAGCGCCAAGGCGGGAAACCAGCCCGGGAACAGATCGGGTGGCACTGGTGTTTCCAGTAGGGAGGAGCACCCCCCACCCGGTGCACGGCAAGACCCCGAGGGAGAGCTATGACTGCCGCTGAGCAGACCAGCACGCAGGCCGAGGCCGAGGCCACCCACGGCGTGACCTTGAGCGACGCCGCGGCGAGCAAGGCGAAGGCCCTGCTCGACCAGGAAGGCCGCGACGACATGCACCTGCGCATCGCGGTCCAGCCCGGTGGTTGCGCGGGCCTGCGCTACCAGCTGTTCTTCGACGAGCGCACGCTCGACGGCGACCTGTTCCGCGAGTTCGACGGCCTGCGCGTGGCGGTCGACCGGATGAGCGCGCCGTACGTCGAGGGCGCGGTGATCGACTTCGTCGACTCGATCGAGAAGCAGGGCTTCACCATCGAGAACCCGAACGCCACGGGCTCCTGCGCCTGCGGTGACTCGTTCCACTGAGCCATCACACGAAAGGGCGCCGGTCGAAGCTTCGACCGGCGCCCTTTTCGCGTCCGCGTAACTAATAGTCCTCCAGCCCGACTACCTGTGCGTGGCAGGCGTCGTCGACGGCCCAGTCCCGCGGCGCGGGCGGGCGGGGCGCCGAGGCGTGCGCGGCGCGCAGTTCGGCGGGGATGTCGGCGCAGTCGTCGATCAGCTCGGCGATGGTCTCCGGTTCCGTCACGGTGCTCACGCAGGCGACGCTAGGACGACCAGCGCGAGCCGGACAGGTCTACCAGCTAGTAGTGTCGGTCAGCGGGTCAGATTTAGCTCCGACGGGGTATTTCCCGTCGGTAACTTCAGTTCGAGCCAGCCAGAGGGAGCAGAGCACCGGTGGCCATCAACGCCCGCATCGCCGTTTCCGGCAGCATCGCAACCGACCATCTCATGCACTTCCCCGGCCGGTTCGCCGAGCAGCTGGTCGCCGACCAGCTGCACCGCGTCTCGCTGAGCTTCCTCGCCGACGACCTGGTCGTCCGGCGCGGCGGCATCGGCGCCAACATCGCCTTCGGCCTGGGCGTGCTCGGCGCGAGCCCGGTGCTGGTCGGCGCGGCGGGCGCGGACTTCGCCGACTACCGGTCCTGGCTGGAGCGCCACGGGGTGGACACGGCCGGCGTGCTGATCTCGGAGCTGGCCCACACCGCCCGGTTCGTGTGCACCACCGACGACGACCTCAACCAGATCGCCACCTTCTACGCCGGCGCCATGGCCGAGGCCCGCAACATCGAGCTGGGCCCGATCGCCGACCGCGTGGGCGGGATCGGGCTGATGCTGATCGGCCCGGACGACCCGGACGGCATGCTCCGGCACGCCGACGAGTGCCGCCAGCGCGGGTTCGACTTCGCGGTGGACCCCTCCCAGCAGCTGGCGCGCATGACCGGCGAGCAGGCGCGGCGGTTCGTCGCCGGGGCGAAGTACCTGTTCACCAACGACTACGAGTGGGAGCTGCTGCTCCAGAAGACGGCCTGGTCCGAGGCCGACGTGCTCGACCACGTCGGCATCCGCATCACCACCCTCGGCGAGAAGGGCGTGGAGATCGTCGGCAAGGGCGGGGTGGCGCTGGAGGTCGGCGCGGTGCCCGAGCTGACCAAGGCCGACCCGACGGGCGTCGGCGACGGCTTCCGGGCCGGATTCCTGGCCGGCCTGAACGCGGACCTGAGCCTGGAGCGTTCCGCCCAGCTCGGCTCGATGATCGCCGTGCTGGTGCTGGAGACCGTCGGCACGCAGGAGTGGACCCTCGACCGCGAGTCGGCGCTGTCCCGGATCGGCGCGGCGTTCGGCCCGGACGCGGCGGCGGAGATCGCTCCCGCGCTGCCCGCCTGACCCCCCGCACGCGGCTCGCGAAAAAACGGGCCGTGGCCGGTCATCCGGCCACGGCCCGTCACGGGGGTCAGCGCGTCAGATCCGCACCGGGTAGACCGGCTCCGGGATCTCCGGCTTGATGCGGTGCTCGATGAAGATGCCGTGCCAGATCATGAACACCAGCAGCGCCCAGATGCGCCGGCTGTGGTCCAGCGTGCCGGCCCGGTGCTCGTCGAGCAGGCGCTGCACGGCCTGCTTGTCCAGCAGCTCGTCGGTCCTGGAATCGGCGATGATGCCGCGCGCCCAGTCGTACATCTCGTCGCGCAGCCACAGCCGGATCGGCACCGGGAAGCCCAGCTTGCGGCGGTTCAGCACGTGCGCCGGGACGATGCCCTCCAGCGCGCGGCGCAGGGCGTACTTCGTGGTCTCCTTGGTGATCTTCTGGTCCAGCGGGATGCCGGCCGCGACCTTGAACACCTCGGCGTCCAGGAACGGCACCCGCAGCTCCAGCGAGTTCGCCATGGTCATCTTGTCGGCCTTGACCAGGATGTCGCCGCGCAGCCAGGTGAACAGGTCCACGTGCTGCATCCGGGCGACCGGGTCCCAGTTCGCCGACGTGCGGTAGTGCTCCGCGGTGACGTCCCGGTGCCCGACGCCCTCCTGGAACGTCTTCAGCACGCCGCGCAGCTGGTCGTCGCGGAAGATGCGGGCGTTGCCGTAGTAGCGCTCCTCCAGCGGCAGCGCGCCCCGGCGCAGCAGGTCCTTGCCGCGGGTGCCCTCCGGGATCCGCTCCGACACCTTGCCGATCACCTTGCGCAGGCCGCCGGGCACCTTCTCGAACGGCGCCAGCGACAGCGGCTCGTTGTAGATCGTGTAGCCGCCGAACAGCTCGTCCGAGCCCTCGCCGGACAGCACCGCCTTGACGTGCTTGCGCGCCTCCCGCGCGATGAACCACAGCGGCACCAGCGCCGGGTCGGCCACCGGGTCGTCGAGGTACCAGACGATGAGCGGCAGGGCCTCCATCATCTCGTCCGCCGACACCGTCCGGATGACGTGCTTCACGCCGATCGCCGCCGCCGACTCGGCCGCCACGTCGACCTCGGAGTAGCCCTCGCGCTCGAACCCGGTGGTGAACGCGATCAGGTTCGGGTTGTGCTCCTTGGCCAGCGCCGCGATCGCGGTCGAGTCGATGCCGCCGGACAGGAACGTGCCGACGGTGATGTCCGGGTCGGCGATCATGTGCTTGCCGACCGAGTCGCGCATCACGTCGCGGATGCGCTCGTGCAGGATCTTCGCCTCGGCGGCGCCGCGCACCGGCTTGGCGGTGAACTCGGGGAAGAAGTAGCGCTCGATCCTGGGCTCGCCGCCGGGGGACACGGTGAACGACGTGCCCGACTCGATGCGGCGGATGCGCGTGTGCAGGGTCTCCGGCTCCGGCACGTACTGCAGGGTCAGGTAGTGCTGCAGGGCGGTCCGGTCCAGCTGCTTGGTGATCCCCAGCACGCCGGAGAGCTCCAGCAGCGACTTCTTCTCGCTGGAGAACGCCGTGCCGCCCGGCCCGTGCGTGTAGAACAGCGGCTTGATGCCGAACGGGTCGCGTGCGCCGAAGATCACCTTTTCCTCGGCGTCCCAGATCAGGAACGCGAACATGCCCCGCAGCTTCGCCACCGCCGAGCGGCCCCAGTAGTGGTAGGCGGCGACGATCGCCTCGCCGTCGCCCTCTGTGGCGAACTTCGCACCGT
The DNA here is from genome assembly GCF_023376025.1 of Amycolatopsis thermalba. Taxonomy (NCBI): domain Bacteria; kingdom Bacillati; phylum Actinomycetota; class Actinomycetes; order Pseudonocardiales; family Pseudonocardiaceae; genus Amycolatopsis; species Amycolatopsis thermalba. The sequence continues at coordinate 5,872,846 of NZ_CP091196.1, read as the reverse complement.
GCTCTTCCGTGAGCTGTTCCCGCAGCTCACGGTAGTTGTAGATCTCGCCGTTGAAGTTCAGCGTGTACCGGTTCGGCGACTCCGGCGGGCCCCAGGTCAGGGGCTGGTGGGCGTGCTCGACGTCGATGAACGCGAGCCGGTTGAAGCCGTAGACGACCTCGGCGTCGGTCCAGGTGTCGCGCTCGTCGGGACCGCGATGACGCTGGCAGCGCATGGCTTCGCCGACCGCGTCACGCGCGTTGACCGCGTCGTTCTCAGTGGCACACACCAGTCCAAGCAGGCCGCACACGGATATTCACACCTCGAGGTCGTGGCCGGATGTCGAGCGCCCAGTATGCCCGCAGCCCCCGCCACGAACGGTCACCCCTTGGGCTGCGGATCGCGGTAGCTCGGCTAGGCTCCCGCTGGTAAGCCAGAAATCGTCAAGGAGGCCTGGGTTGAAAGGGCGCTGCGCAGTGGGCAGGGATGAGCGCACTCCGGCATCACGTTCGGCGAAAGTGGGTAAGGTCGCCGCGCTGGCCGGGCTCGTCGCGCTCCTGGCGACCGGGTGCTCCGGTGACGAGGTGCTGCGGTTCGGGTGGCCCGTCGGCGTGACCAAGGAGTCCGAGGACATGCGTGTCCTGTGGACCTGGTCCGTCATCGCCGCGCTCGTCGTCGGCGTCATCGTGTGGGGCCTGATCTTCTGGTCGGTCGCCTTCCACCGGAAGAAGAAGACCCACGGGCCGGGCGACCTGCCGCGGCAGTTCCAGTACAACGTGCCGCTCGAGCTGTTCTGCGTCGTGCTGCCGCTCGTGATGGTCTGCGTGCTGTTCTTCTTCACCGCGACCACCGAGAGCAAGGTGCTGGCCGAGGAGCCGGACCCGGACGTCACGGTCGACGTGATCGCGTTCCAGTGGAACTGGGAGTTCGACTACCCGAGCGCGCCGAAGGACGCCAACGGCCAGGTCATCAAGACCGTCGGCAGCTCGAGCGAGATCCCGATCCTGGTCCTGCCCGCCGGCAAGCGGATCCAGTACAACCTGCGGTCGGCCGACGTCATCCACTCCTTCTGGGTGCCGGAGTTCCACTTCAAGCGGGACGTGTTCCCGGACCCGGAGAAGAACAACCAGGACCCGTCGTTCCAGAACACGATCGACCGGACCGGTGCGTTCGTCGGCCGCTGCGCCGAGCTGTGCGGCACCTACCACTCGGGCATGAACTTCGAGGTCCGGGCGCTGCCCGCGGACCAGTTCGACCGGTACATCCAGCTGCGCACGCAGATCAACCCGGCCACCGGGCAGCCGAACACCACCGCCGAGGCGCTGGCCGCGCTGAACTGCGGCGAGCTGTGCGCGCCGCAGGCGACCACGACGAAGCCGTTCAACACCGACCGCACGCTGCGGACGCAGTCCGGCTGAGCCGGTTGGTTCACGTGGGTGTTGGAAGCATGAGCACAGTGAGGACAGCGTCATGAAGGTCGAAGCCCGGATTTTCGACTTGGTCACCGCTTTCGCGTTCTTCATCGCGATCGTGTACGGCGTGTGGACCGGCCTGGCCAGTGGCTACGGCGTCGAGCCGGTCGGCCTGGTAGCCCTGATCCTGACCGGCGGGCTGTCCCTCCTGGCGGGCAGCTACATGCGGTTCGTGGGCCGCCGGATCGAACCGCGCCCCGAGGACCGCGACGACGCCGAAATCAGTGATGGCGCCGGCGAGATGGGCTTCTTCAGCCCGGGCAGCTACTGGCCGGTCGGGCTGGCCGCGTCGGCCGCGTTCGTCGGTCTCGGCCTGGCGTTCTTCCACATCTGGATGCTGGTCGTCGGGGGGATCCTGATTCTGCTCACGGTGGGCGGCCTGGTGTTCGAGTACCACACGGGGCCCAACCACGAGTGATGTTTGTTCTGCGGGGGGCCCGTCCGGCGGATGCACGCCGGGCGGGCCTTTTTCGCGTGCCGGGTGCGGGCTGGGTGTTCGGGTGAGGGGCGCCCTGTTGCGGCTGGTGCGGGCTGGTTGCGTGGCTGTCGTGCCCTTTTGTGACTGGTGTGGGCTGGGTGCCTGGCTGAGGGCGGCCGTGTCTTGTTCCTGGTGAGGCTGGTGTTCGGCTGAGGGCAGCCCTCTTCGTCCGTGGTGCGGGCTGGGCGTTCGGCGGAGGGGCGCCCTTTTGTGACTGGTGCGGGCTGAGTGTCTGGCTGAGGCGGCCCTGGGCGGTCTTCCTTCGCCGAGTGGCCCTTCCACGCAGCACGAACGGTCCCTTCATGTGGTCACCGTTGGGCCGGTCGTGGGGGCGCGGTTGGTCTTCTCGTGCGGCCGCGGCTGGTCCAGCCGTGCGGTTGCCAGTGGCGCCTGCGCGAGTGGGCTTCTCGGGTCGTCGCCGTTGGTCCTTCCGTGCGGCCACCACTGGTCCAGCCGTGCGGTCGCCAGTCGCACGCACGCGAACGGTCCTCTCGTGCGGCCATCACGTGCCCAGTCGTGCGGGTGCCAGTGGTGCCTGCGCGGGTGGTTTTCTCGTGCGGTCGGGGTGGGTCCAGTCGCGCGGCTGCCGCTGGCTCAGTCGTGCGGGTGCCAGTGGTGCCTGCGCGGGTGGTTTTCTCGTGCGGTCGGGGTGGGTCCAGTCGCGCGGCTGCCGCTGGCTCAGTCGTGCGGGTGCCAGTGGTGCCTGCGCGGGTGGTTTTCTCGTGCGGTCGCGGTTGGTCCAGTCGCGCGGGTGCCAGTGGTGCCCGCGCGAGTGGTCTTCTCGTGCGGCCACCACCGGCCCAGTCGTGCGGGCGCCAGTCGCGCCTACGCGAACGGTCCTCTCGTGCGGCCGCCGTTGGTCCAGCCTCGCGGCCACCACCGGCCCCACTGCGCACCCAGGCCCGACCCAGCCGCGCACCCAACCCCCAACCGAGAAAACTCAGCGGAAAGCCGCCCACCGAGCCAGCAGCTCGGCAGCCGCACCCGAATCCACGGCCTCCGCCGCCCGGCGCAGTCCCGCCGTCAGGTCATCCTCCAGCGACTCCGTGAACCCGGCGTGCGCCGCCAGCGCGCCAGCGGCATTGAGCAGCACCGCATCCCGTACCGGGCCCGGCTTGCCCGCCACCAGCTCCCGCACGACCTCCGCGTTCACCGCCGGGTCGCCGCCCCGCAGGTCCTCCGCCGTCGCGCGTGGGATGCCCAGCGCGGCCGGGTCCAGCGACGCCGCCCGCACCGTCCCGGCCGACACCACCCACACCGAGCTGGTCGTCGTCGTGGTGAGTTCGTCCAGGCCGTCGTCTCCGCGGACCACCAGCGTCGACGTGCCCCGGCGCGCGAACACCCGCGCCAGCACCTCCGTCTTGTCCGGGAACGCGCACCCGATCAACCCGGCCGTCGGCTGGGCCGGATTCGTCAACGGGCCCAGCAGGTTGAACGCCGTGGGCACCCCCAGCTCCCGGCGCGGCGCACCCGCGTGCCGGAACCCGGGGTGGAACACCGGCGCGAAGCAGAACCCGATGCCCAGCTCCTCCACACACCGCTGCACCCCCTCGGGCGGCAGGTCGATCGCCACCCCGAGGGCCTCCAGCACGTCCGCGGTCCCGGCCTTCGACGACGCCGCCCGGTTGCCGTGCTTCACCACCGGCACCCCGGCCGCCGCCGTCACGAGCGAGGCCATCGTCGAGATGTTCACCGACCCCGACCGGTCACCACCCGTGCCCACGATGTCCACCGCGTCCCGCGAGATCCGCACCCGCCGGGCGTGCGCGAGCATCGCGTCGGCCAGACCGGTGATCTCGGCCGGCGTCTCGCCCTTCGCGCGCAGCGCGACCAGGAAGCCGCCGACCTGGGCGGGGGTGGCCTCCCCGGACATCACCTGGTCCATCGCCCACGCGGTGTCCTCCGCGGACAGATCCGCGCCGGCGATCAGCTGGTTGAGCAGCGTGGGCCAAGTCTGCGTGCCCATGGTCACCTTTCCTCCAGACCGGCGAACCGGCCTGAGTTCGTCGCGGCGCCTCAGCCCCGGACGACCGGGACCCGGCGGGCCCGCAGCACGTCCGCGACCGTCTCCGCCGCGGTCAGCGGGTCGAGCGGATGGACCAGGACGGCGTCGGCCTGGGACCAGGTCGCCAGCCAGCGGTCGTCCTTGCGCCGGACGGCGACCACGATCGGCGGGCAGTCGTCGATCTCGTTCTTCAACTGCCGGCACAACCCGATGCCGCCGGTCGGCTGGGCCTCGCCGTCCAGGATCGCCAGATCGACCGCGCCCTCGTCCATCTCGGCCAGCACGTCGGCCACTCCGGCGGCCTCGACGTAGTCGACCCGGCCCAGATCGGTGGCGGGCCTGCGGCCGACCGCCGTGATGATCGACTCCCGCACTTCTGGTCGGTGGCTGAACACCAGGATCCGCGTGGACTGTTCGGACAAGTCGACCCTCCGGCTTCGTCGCTGTACTGGTCGTGTCGATGCTAGCCGTCCCGCCCGGTTCCACCCAGGCCCATCGGCTGTAACGCGTCCCAGCCGAGCCAGTCGCCGTCCAGCCGCTGCGCCAGACCGGCCATCCGGGCCCGTTCCTGCGCGCAGTGCAGCGCGTCGAGCTTCTGCACGCGCAGCGCGTGCACCCGGACGGGTCCCGCGCCGCCGGCTTCCGGGCGCAGCTGCCACCCGTCCTGGGCGAGCACCGACGCCGCCTCGGTGACCCGATCCGGTGGCAGAACGAGGTGATGGCGCAGAATCGCCGGTTCGTCCGCCCGCCAGCGGTGTGATCTCCGAAGCACCGACGAGTCGGCTTCGGCGACGTCGAAGGCCTCGGCCACGACGACGACACCCTCGGTGTCCACGGTGAGCTCCGGTCCGCCACGCTTTCGCAGCAGGTCACGCACCCGATCGAAGAATCCCACGCCCTGATCCTCACCCTCCGCGTTCGTCACTGTGACCAACACCCCCGGCGCGGCGTGCCGGACCCGACCAAGCAGGTCGCTTCGCAGGGAGACATAATGCGACCCGTGACAACGGCAGCTCCCACCATCAGCCAGCGGGTGCACTCGCTGAACCGGCCGAACATGGTCAGTGTCGGCACGATCGTGTGGCTCTCCAGCGAGCTCATGTTCTTCGCCGGGCTGTTCGCGATGTTCTTCACGGTCAAGGCGCAGAACGACACGGGGGTCTGGCCGCCGATCAACCCGGCGACCGACGAGCCCATCCACCTCGACATCCCGTACGCGCTGCCCTTCACCATCATCCTGGTGGCGTCGTCGTTCACCTGCCAGCTCGGCGTGTTCGCCGCCGAGCGCGGTGACGTCTACGGGCTGCGCCGCTGGTACGTCATCACCCTGATCATGGGCGCGATCTTCGTCGCCGGTCAGGCCGGTGAGTACGTCACGTTGATCCACGAGGGCGTGACCATCCCGTCCGGGGCCTACGGCACCGTGTTCTTCCTGGCGACCGGGTTCCACGGTCTGCACGTGATCGGTGGTCTCGTCGCCTTCGTCTTCCTGCTCATCCGCACGAAGCTGAGCAAGTTCACCCCCGCGCAGGCGACCTCGGCGATCGTCGTGTCCTACTACTGGCACTTCGTCGACATCGTGTGGATCGGCCTGTTCGCGGTCATCTACATCATCCCGTGACCGCGCCAGCCACCCCATGGACCGGCCTGAACTGACAGCAAGGGTTGCCGAAGAATGACCACCAGCAAGAACACCTCCAGGCGCCGGTTCGGTGCCCGCACCAAGCTGCGCCGCCGCCTCGCCGGTGCGCTCGCGCTCGGTGTGGCGCTGGTCGGCGCGGGCCTGGGCTACGCCCTCCTGGTGCCGCAGCCGCAGACGGCGCAGGCGCAGGACGACCCGGCGCAGCTGCGCCTGGGCCAGCAGGTCTACAACAACAGCTGCATCAGCTGCCACGGCTCGAACCTGCAGGGCGTGGAGGACCGCGGGCCGAGCCTGATCGGCGTCGGCGACGCGGCCGTGTACTTCCAGACCTCGTCCGGCCGCATGCCGGCGGTCCGCCAGGAGGCGCAGGCCGAGCGCAAGCCGGCCAAGCTGACCCCGGAGGAGATCGACGCGCTCGGCGCCTACATCCAGGCCAACGGCGGCGGCCCGGAGCGGCCCGCCCAGACCGGTGAGGCGCTGCGCGGCGACAACCCGGCACGCGGTGGCGAGCTGTTCCGCCTCAACTGCGCGTCGTGCCACAACTTCACCGGCCAGGGCGGCGCCCTGTCGGCAGGCAAGTTCGCGCCGGAGCTCGGCCCGGCCAACGAAGAGCAGATCTACACGGCGATGTTGACCGGTCCGCAGAACATGCCGAAGTTCTCCGACCGGCAGCTCACCCCCGAGGAGAAGCGGGACATCGTCGCCTACGTCAAGTCCGTGTCCGACGGGAACAACAACCCGGGCGGCAACGGCCTGGGCGGCCTGGGGCCGGCCTCGGAGGCGCTCGTGGCGTGGATCGTCGGCATCGGCGCCATCGTCGGCGTGACTTTGTGGATTGGATCGAGGGCATGACTAGCATGGAAGAGCACCCGGGCGCCGGGCGCGAGCCGGGGGTTCCCCAGCCTTCCGAGGCCGAACTGGCCGAGATGGACCGCGACCAGCTGGTGGAGCTGGGGACGAAGCTCGATGGCGTCGAGCTGGTCGACTACCCGGACCCGTGGCCGGTCAAGGGCACCCGCGCCGAGAAGCGCGCGGAGCGGGTCGTCGCGCTGTGGTTCACCATCGCGGCGCTGGCCGGTCTGGGCTTCCTGGTGACCATCTGCTGGCCGGAGTGGTGGGAGTACAAGGCTCCGGACACCGGCGAGTACGAGACGTACGCGCTCTACACGCCCGTGCTGGGCTTCACGCTCGGCCTGTCGATCCTCGCGCTGGGCATCGGCGTGCTGCTCTACACCAAGCGGTTCATCCCGAACGAGCTCGCGGTGCAGGAGCGGCACGACGGCGACGGCAAGGGTTCGGCCGAGATCGACCGCAAGACCATCGTCGCGCAGCTGGCCGACGCGGGTAACCGCAGCACCATCGGCCGCCGCTCCCTGGTCAAGCGCACCGCCGGCCTCGGCGCCGGTGTGATGGGCCTGGGCCTGGTCGCCCTGCCGGTCGCCTCGTTCATCAAGAACCCGTGGGCCGACCCCGATTCCCCGGACAACCTGGCCCACACGCCGTGGAAGCCGGCGCACCCGGGCGAGACCGTCTACCTGCGCCGCTACACCGGCAAGCCGCACGAGGTCGTCCTGCTGCGCCCGGAGGACCTGGACGCGGGCGGCATGGAGACCGTCTACCCGTTCCGGGAGAGCGAGCGCGGCGACCACGAGGCGCTGTCCGCGGTCTTCATGCGCACGGACACCCCGGTCATGCTGATCCGCCTGCGTCCCGAGGACGCCCAGCGGGTCGTCAAGCGCGCGGGCCAGGAGGACTTCAACTTCGGCGACTACTACGCCTACACGAAGATCTGCAGTCACGTCGGATGCCCGACCTCCCTGTACGAGCAGCGGACCAACCGGATCCTGTGCCCGTGCCACCAGTCGCAGTTCGACGCCCTGCAGTACGCCAAGCCCATCTTCGGCCCGGCGACCCGCGCGCTTGCGCAGTTGCCCATCACGGTCAACGATGAGGGGTACTTCGTGGCGCGCGGAGACTTCATCGAGCCGGTCGGCCCCGCCTATTGGGAGCGCAAGTCATGAGTTCACTCACCACGCCGACCCGGGGGTCCGGCGCCCTGGAGCGGCACGCCGGCGAGGCCGCGAACAACATGGACCAGCGGTACCGCCTGGCCAAGGGCCTGCGGCACCAGATGAACAAGGTCTTCCCGACCCACTGGTCGTTCCTGCTCGGCGAGATCGCGCTCTACAGCTTCATCGTCGTGATCATCACGGGCGTCTACCTGACCCTGTTCTTCGATCCGTCGATGACCGAGGTCGTCTACAACGGGCCGTTCAAGAACCTGCAGGGCGTCGAGATGTCCCGCGCGTTCCAGACGACCCTGGAGATCTCGTTCGAGGTCCGCGGCGGCCTGTTCGTCCGCCAGCTGCACCACTGGGCCGCGCTGGTGTTCGTCGCGGCCATGATGGTGCACATGTTCCGGATCTTCTTCACCGGAGCGTTCCGCAGGCCGCGTGAGGCCAACTGGGTCATCGGCGCGCTGCTGCTGATCCTGGGCATGTTCGAGGGCTTCTTCGGCTACTCGCTGCCGGACGACCTGCTGTCGGGTACCGGTATCCGCGCCACGATGTCGGGCATCGTGCTCTCGGTGCCGATCATGGGCACCTGGCTGCACTGGGCGTTGTTCGGCGGGGAGTTCCCCGGCGACGAGATCGTGCCGCGCTTGTACACGCTGCACATCTTGTTGATTCCGGGCATCATGCTCGCGCTGGTCGGGGTGCACCTGGCGCTGGTCTGGTACCAGAAACACACCCAGTTCCCCGGCGTGCGGCGCAAGGAGACCAACGTCGTCGGCGTCCGGATCATGCCGGTGTTCGCCGCGAAGGCCGGTGCCTTCTTCGTCATCGTCACCGGCATCCTGTCGATGATGTCGGGTCTCTTCCAGATCAACCCGATCTGGAACCTGGGCCCGTACAACCCGGGGCAGGTGTCCGCGGGCTCGCAGCCGGACTGGTACCTCGCCTGGGCCGACGGCCTGCTGCGCATCTTCCCGGCGTGGGAGCTCTACCTGGGCAACTACACGGTCCCGGCGGTGTTCTTCGCCGGTGCGCTCTGGATGCCGATCCTGTTCGCGCTGCTGATCGCCTACCCGTTCATCGAGCGGAAGCTGTCCGGCGACACCGCGCACCACAACCTCCTGCAGCGCCCGCGTGACGCACCGGTCCGCACCTCGATCGGCATGATGGCGCTGGCGTTCTTCATGGTGATCGAGCTGTCCGGGTTCAACGACATCATCGCGGACAAGTTCAACATCTCGCTGAACGCGACGACGTGGGCCGGCCGCATCGGCATCCTGGTGCTGCCGCCGCTGGCGTACTTCATCACCTACCGGATCTGCCTGGGCCTGCAGCGGTCCGACCGCGAGGTGCTGGAGCACGGCATCGAGACCGGCATCATCAAGCGCCTGCCCCATGGTGAGTTCATCGAGATCCACCAGCCGCTGGGCGGTGTGGACGACCACGGCCACGCCATCCCGCTGGAGTACCAGGGCGCGGCGGTGCCGAAGAAGATGAACAAGCTCGGCGCGGCCGGGCGCGCGGTGCCGGGCACGATGCTGGCGCCGGACCCGGTGGAGGAGACCGCGGCGCTCGACCGGGCCCGCGGCGACGGGCACGGCAACGGCCACGTCCCGGGCGAGCTGCCCGAGAAGGGCGAGGTCCCGGCGGGCTGGAAGACGCCGGACCACTAGTCCACGGTCACGAGAAGGGCCCCCGGAGCGATCCGGGGGCCCTTTCTCGTTTCGTCCGGTCAGTCGGCGTCCTCGATGCCGATCGCGAACGCGGACTCGGTGTCGGCGGTGGAGTAGGACCGGAACGCGATGTGCGTGTCGGTGTCGATCACGCCGGGCACCTTGCCGATCCGGGCCGGGATGAGGTCGGCGAGCTCCTCGTGGGCGTGCACGCGCACGATCGCGATCAGGTCGACGTCGCCGGCGCACGAGTACACCTCCGCCACGCCGTCGATGTCGGCGATCGCCTGCGCGGTCTCCGGGATGCTGTCCGCCACGGCATGGATCAGCACGATCGCGGTGATCACTCGCGTCCTCCTCGCATGAATTGGGTAGCGCGGCGATCGTAGCTCCCCGCGTCCCTACCCGGCCTGCTCGAGCGACACGGCGGTGGCGACCTGCTCCAGCCAGCCGCGCCACGGGCCGGCGCCGTGCGCGGGCTCCGACCACGGCACGGCGGTGCGCACCAGCCGCACACCGGGCCGGGTGAGCCAGCGCAGCAGGATCGAGGTCTCCTCGGGCGGCGCCCCGTAGAGGGGCCCGGGGCCCGGCTCGACCGTCTCCGCCGACGCCACCAGCTGCTCGACCACCGGCATCGGCGGCACACCCCGGCGGGCCACTCCGGCGGAGGCCAGCCTGCCGTGCCGGATCACCGCGAACTCCCACCCGCGGTTGCCGTCCGGGGCCGCGGCGACCAGTTCCGGGATGGCGGCCAGCGACGACAGCCGGTGGGCCCGGTCGACGGCGCGCACCAGCACGGCGAGCTCGTCCCGCCGCCGCGCGGCCTGCTCGAAGTGCTCGGCCCCGGCCAGCTCGTCCAGCTGGCGCCGAGCCGAGTCCAGGGGCCGGGTGCCGCGGCCGGCGACCAGGTCGGCGATCGCGTGCACGCCGGGGGAGTACTCCTCGACGCTCTGCCGTCCGGCGCACGGCGCCCCGCACCGGCCGAGCTCGGCGAGCGCGCACGGCCGGCCGGACGGCGAGTGCGCGGAGATCCGCTGGGTGCACGTGCGCAGACCGACGGCGCCGGCCAGGGCGTCCGCCGCGATCTTGGCCGTGACCTGTGAGGAGAACGGCCCGAGTGCGCCGTCCTTGGGCAGCCGCACCACGGACAGGCGCGGGAAGGCCTCGTCGGTCAGCACGATCCACCACGACTTGCGCGGGTTCTTCGACCGCCGGTTGTAGGCGGGCCGGTGCGCGGCGATCAGCCGCAGCTCCCGGACCTGGGCCTCCAGGGCGTGGCTGCACTCGATGCCGTCCACCCGCCCGGCGAGGGCGACCATCTCGCGGATCCGGCCGCGGCTGTCCGAACCGGTGAAGTACTGGCGCACGCGGCGCCGCAGGTTGCTCGCCGTGCCGACGTAGAGAACCTCGTCGCCCGGGCCGCGGAAGAGGTAGACGCCCGGGCGTTCCGGCAGGTGGGCAGCCAGGCCGCGCTTGCGCCGCTGGGCCGGCGTCACCTCGGGCAGGTAGTCGAGCAGCTCCTCCAGGGACTGCACGCCGACGTTGCCGACGCGCTCCAGCAGCGCGTGCAGCACGTGGACGGTGGCGCGGGCGTCCTCCAGCGCGCGGTGGTTCGGCGTCACCGGCGAGCCGAACAGGGCCGCCAGCGCGGACAGCCGGAAGCTGGGACTGTCCTGCCGGGTCAGCACGCGGCGCGCCAGCCGGACCGTGCACACCACGGCCGGCCTGGGCCACGCGTAGCCGTGGTGCAGGCAGGCCGCGCGCATGAACGACGTGTCGAACGGCGCGTTGTGCGCGACCAGCACGGCGCCGCTGGCGAACTCCAGGAACGCGGGCAGCACGCGGTCGATCTTCGGCGCGTCGTGCAGCATCGCCGAGGTGATGCCGGTCAGCGCGACGATCTGCGGCGGGATCGGCATCCCCGGGTCGACGAGGGTGGCGAACTCACCCAGCACCTCGCCGCCGCGGACCTTGACCGCGCCGATCTCGGTGATGCCGTGCGGGCCCGGCTTGGTCCCGGTGGTCTCCAGGTCGAACACCACGAAGGTGGTGTCCCGCAACGGCGTGCCGAGTTCGTCGAAGGTCAGTTGCGCGCGGTCCGCCAGGTGCATGATCGGCACCCTAGGGAGGGGGACCGACAATCCCGGATCACGGCACGACCGGTGATCGTTACCGAAGCGGACTACCCTGGATGGATGTTTCCCTCAGTGCACGCCGAAGAGCCCGAAGACCCCGGTCTCCGGGCCGCCGCGGCGAGCCCGCGCCCGGAGCCGGACGCCAGGTCCGTGAGCTGGCGCGATCTGCCCGAGCCGGTGCGCGGCCGGCTCGCCGAGCTGGCCGCCGAGGCACTGGGGAAGATCCCGCGCATCGACATCCCGCAGCAGCTGCGCCCGGTCGCGAAGTTCGCGCCGGCGAAGCGGGCCAAGCTGGGTGGTGCGGCGCTCCTCACAACGCTGGAGGACTCGACGGCGTTCCGCACCGCCGTCCTGGAGTGGGTGCGTGAGTACCGGCCGGACGCGCTCGACCCGAACGACCCCGATCCGGTGGCCGCCGCGGTGGCGGCCGTCCTGCTGGGCGAGGCCAGCGCGGCCACCCGGGTGCGGCTGGTGGTCAAGAACGCGGCGGAGACGGCGCTGCGCGCCGAGCGCGACGCCGCGGTGGCGCGCAGCCAGCGGCTGGAGGCGGAGCTGGCGCGGGTGCGGGAGGAGCTGACGCAGGCGCTGGAGGCTGTCGAGCGGGCCCGCCAGGAGCGCGAGGAGGAGCTGACCAAGCTCCGCAACCGCCTGCGGGAGCAGGGCACGCAGCTGCGGCAGGCCAAGGACGCCGCTGAGGAGGCGCGTGAGCTGCTGGCGCAGGCCGACGTGCGGCGGGAGCAGGAGGTGGCCGCGGTGACCGCTCAGCTGGAGCGTGAGCGCCAGCGGGCGGCCGCCGAGCGGGCCCGGGCCGAGCGGGCGGCGGCGGACGCGGAGATCGCCCGCCAGTCCGCGAAGGAGGCCCGGGAAGCCGACGAGGTGCGGTTGTCGCTGCTCGTGGACACGCTGCAGGGCGCGGTGTCCGGGTTGCGGCGGGAGCTGTCGCTGGACACCAGCTCGCGGCGGCCCGCGGACACGGTGCCGGGGGCGTCGTCGGGGACCGGGGCCGGGCGTCAGGTGCGGGATCCGGCGGTGCTGGACCGGCTGCTCGCGCTGCCCAGCGTCCACCTGATCGTCGACGGCTACAACGTGACCAAGACCGGTTATCCGGAGCTGGCGCTGGCCGACCAGCGCAACCGGCTGGTCCAGCAGCTCGGGGCGCTGGCGGCGCGGACCGGCGCGGAGATCACGGTGGTGTTCGACGGCGCCGAGGTGATGTCGGTGCCGACCGTGAGCGCCCGCGGGGTGCGCGTGCTGTTCTCCGACCCGGGCGTGATCGCGGACGACGTGATCCGGTCGCTCGTGGCGGCCGAGCCCCAGGGGCGGCCGCTGGTGGTGGCCTCGACGGACCGCGCGGTGGCCGACTCGGTGCGGCGATCGGGGGCGCACCCGGTGGCTTCGGCGGTGCTGCTGGCTCGTCTGGGACGGGTCTGAGGAATTTTTTCAGCGGAGTTTCCGCTGGTCAGCGGTTTGCTGGTGCACCGTTGGTCCATTCGTTCGATACGCGCGCCCGAAATTGTCGGTGGTCACTCGTACCGTGCACCTCAGTAGGAACCGAGGAGGCACACCATGAACGACAACACCGTGATCATCGAGTGCAACCGGTGCACGCTGCGGGGCCGCGCCTGCGGTGACTGCGTGCTGAGCGCCGTGGTCGACGCACCCCCGGTGGTCGAACTCGACAGCGAGGAGCTGGCCGCGGTCGAGCTGCTGGCGGACGCCGGCCTGGTACCCCCGCCCCGGACGATCTCCCGCGGGCGCCGCCCGCACGTACGGCTACCGGAGCGCCGCGCCGGCTGACGGTCACCCGCGCACGGAGCTGCGGCGAAGCCACTCGCGGCGCAGGTTTGCCGACGGGCCGCGCGATTCCGAGGGGCCGCAGGCGAGCGGACGCCCGGCGCCGGAGGGCGGTGCCGGGCCGAGCCGGGGGGCGACGTGCCGGGCCGAGCCGGGGGCCGGCGTGCCGGGCCGAGCCGGGGGCCGGCGTGCCGGGCCGAGCCGGGGGCCGGCGTGCCGGGCCGAGCCGGGGGCCGGCGTGCCGGGCCGAGCCGGGGGCCGGCGTGCCGGGCCGAGCCGGGGGCCGGCGTGCCGGGCCGAGCCGGGGGCGACGTGCCGGGCCGAGCCGGGGGCGACGTGCCGGGCCGAGCCGGGGGCGACGTGCCGGGCCGAGCCGGGGGCGACGTGCCGGGCCGGGCCGAGCCGGGGGCGACGTGCCGGGCCGGGCCGAGCCGGGGGCGACGTGCCGGGCCGAGCCGGAGGCGACGTGCCGGGCCACGCTGACAGCCCCGAAGCTCATAGCCGGCGCGCGGGCCGACGCACGAGCCGAAGGGTGCACCACCGGTTCAGCCCGTTCATCAACCCCCAACGCACGGGCGCAACGCGCCGAAGGAGACAAACGGTCGCTTCGAACGGCAAACGGTCAGTAGTTGTGCTCCGACAAACTGTTGCGCTGGTCACACCCACAGGGGAACTGCTGGTCCGAACGGGATCGGAGGTGGTTACGCAAAGTTTTTACCTGGTGCCTGGTGGACGCGAAGGCGGTGGTTTCGTAACCTAGCCGAGATCTCGCGCCCGGCAGCCGTCGCGCCCGCGGCGGCGACGCGAGATTGTCGCCGGAGCAGCTTGTCGGGGAGCTGTGCCGGACCCACGCATGAACCCAGATGCGCTACCCCTGCGTCTGGACATGCCGGGTTACCGCTGTAGACCGGTTCGGGTGCTTGTGTCCGCCCGCGCCGGTCCGTGTGGAGGGTCCCCCGGCCTCCGCGCGGCGGACCGGCGGCGACATGAGTGCAAAGGAGACACGCGCGGCGTGCAGTCGCAACCCATCAAGCGCGTGGTCGCAGGAGCCCTCGCCGCCGCCGCGGTACTCGCGGTCGGCGGTTTCCCCACGGCCCCGGCCGGCGCGGTCCCCCTCCCCACCCCCCAGCAGCCCACCAACTCGGCGGACGCACTGGCGCAGTACCGCCAGCTCGCCGCCCAGGCCGAGCAGCTGAACCAAGAGGCCATGCAGGCGCAGGCCGACCTCGACGCCAAGCAGGCCGATCTGGACCGGGCCAACGCCGACCTGGCGGCCGCCAACGCGGCCGGGCAGCAGGCGCTGGCCGCGAAGGAGCAGTACCAGGGCGTGGTCGACCAGTTCGCCGACGCCTCGTTCGTCGGCGGCGTGCAGTTCAACAAGCTGTCCGCGTTGCTGAACGGCACCTCGGCGCAGGACTTCCTGGAGCGCTCCTCCGCTCTGGAGGTGCTCGCCGACGAGAAGAACAAGGCGCTGGCCGACTACAACGCGGCGGTCCAGGCGGCTGCCAACGCCCAGGCCGCGGCAGCCGACGCCCAGACCCGCTCGCAGGCCGCCAAGGACGCGGCCGCGACGTTGCTGAACGACCTGCACGCGCGGCAGGCCGCCCTGCAGGCCCAGCTCGACCAGCTGGACCAGGTGCGTCAGCGGCTCACCACGTCCGAGCGGGCCGCGCAGAAGGACACCGGCGGCAACGCGCCGAACGTGCCTGCCCCGACGGCGGCCGCCCAGACGGCGATCGACGTCGCGCTGAGCAAGCTCGGCAGCCCGTACGGCTGGGGCGACACCGGTCCCAGCTCGTTCGACTGCTCCGGCCTGACCCTGTACGCCTACGGCAAGGCCGGCATCACCCTGCCGCGCACGAGCCAGTCACAGGCCTCGGCCGGGGTCGCGGTCTCGCGGGCCCAGCTGCAGCCCGGCGACCTGGTGTTCTTCGGCTCGCCGATTCACCACGTGGGCATCTACCTGGGCGACGGCAAGATGGTGCACGCCCCCGAGACCGGGGACGTCGTCAAGATCTCGCCGCTGCAGAACAACTACGTCTCGGCCCGCCGCGTCGCGGTGAGCTGAGGTCGCAGCACGACGAGGGGCGGCACCGGCCATGGCCGGTGCCGCCCCTTCGTCGTTCCGGGCGGCCCCGACAGGGCCGCGAACCCGCCCGTCCGCCCTAGTAGTCTCCAGCCCGTGCTTCGGACCCTGCTGGTGACCAACGACTTCCCGCCGCGGCCCGGGGGGATCCAGAACTACCTGAACTCCTTCGCGCGCCTGCTGCCGCCGGACCAGCTCGTCGTCTACGCACCCTCCTGGGACAAGCCCTCCGGCTCGCACCCCGAGTTCGACGCCGCCGCGCCGTTCGAGGTCGTCCGGCACCCCACGTCGCTCATGCTGCCCACCCCGGACGTGCTCCGCCGCGCCAAGGACATCCTGCGCGCGCACGACTGCCAGGCCGTCTGGTTCGGCGCCGCCGCCCCGCTGGCCCTGCTCGCCCAGCCGCTGCGGGCCGCGGGCGCGGACTGCGTCGTCGCGAGCACCCACGGGCACGAGGTCGGCTGGTCGATGCTGCCGCTGGCCCGCCAGGCGCTGCGCCGCATCGGCGACACGACCGACGTGATCACCTACGTCAGCAAGTACACCCGCGGCCGGTTCGCGTCGGCGTTCGGTCCGTCGGCCGGGCTCGAGCTGCTGCCGCCGGGCGTCGACCCGGATGTGTTCAAGCCGGACGACGCCGCCCGCGCCGAGATCCGCGCCCGGCACGGCCTCGGCGACCGGCCGACCGTCGTCTGCGTGTCCCGGCTCGTGCCGCGCAAGGGCCAGGACATGCTCATCCACGCCCTGCCGGAACTGCGCCGCCGGGTCCCGGACGTCGCACTCCTGCTGGTCGGCGGCGGTCCGTACCGGAAGTCCCTGGAACGGCTGGCCGACGCGCGGGGTGTCGCCGCCGACGTCGTCTTCACCGGCTCGGTGCCGTGGCCGGAGCTGCCCGCGCACTACGCCGCCGGCGACGTCTTCGCGATGCCCGCGCGCACTCGCGGCAAGGGCCTGGACGTGGAGGGCCTCGGCATCGTGTACCTGGAGGCCTCGGCGACGGGCCTGCCGGTCGTGGCGGGCAACTCGGGCGGCGCGCCGGAGACGGTGCTGGACGAGGTGACCGGCCACGTCGTCAACGGCCGCGACGTCCACCAGCTGGTCGAGACCCTCACCCCGCTGCTCACCGACCCCTCCCGCGCGCGCAAGATGGGCGCCGCCGGCCGGACCTGGGTGACCGAGCAGTGGCGGTGGGACCTGCTGGGTGCCCGCCTGCGCACGTTCCTGAGCGGCGAGCCGGTCACCACGACCTGACCGCTCGGGGCGCGGTTCGGCCGCGCTGTGCCGCGCGGCGTGGGCGGCCGAGTGGGAGGTGACTACCGGGCGGGCCTTGCGCCGCGTGGGGTGGTCGCCACTGGGCGAGCGGCGCACGGGCGGCAGAGTGTGGGCCGGTGGCTACCTGGCGAGCGTGGGGCGGTTGCGCGGGTTGTGGCCGGTCACCAGCCGGCGAGCTACGTGTCCGACCGAACTGGGCCGGTCGTCGCCCGGCGAGTGTCACGCCGCCCGCTCCAGCACCGCTGGGTGCCGGGGGTCGTCGGCGCGTACCACCACGTCCGCGGTCTCCGCGGGGCGCACCTCCTCCTCGTACCGCTCGAACGCCGGCAGCGCCCACTGCTCGTCCTCGGGCAGGCGGCGTCGCAGCGCTGCCGGGGACAGCTGCAGGTGCACGGTCAGCTCCAGCGGCAGGCCACGCCCCAGCAGCATCTCCCCGTCGACGATCAGCACCCCCGGCGGCGGCAGCGGCACCCGCTCCCGGCGCGTCGCCCGGTCGCGGGCCGCGTCCCACAGCGCGGGCAGCACCAAGCCGCTTCCGTTGCGCCCCAACGGGTCCAGCACCTCGCGCCGCAACGCGCCCTCGTCGAGCCACGACCAGTACCGGGAGTCCGGGTTCTCCTTCCCGTACTCGAAGCGCAGCGACGCCGGGCGCAGGAAATCCACGGTGGACACCCGCTGCACCGCGCGTCCGCCCACCCGCAGCGGGTCGACGAGCGCGTCGGCGAGCGTCGTGGTGCCGGCCGGGCCGTCCACGGCGACGCGCACCCACGGCGCGTCCAGCGCGAGCACCCGCTCGGCCAGTTCCCGGGCGAGGCGGTCGAAGGTGATGGGCCGGTACCGCACGATCTCCCATCGTGCCGCATGAACGTCCCGGAACTGTCGGTGCCTCCTGCCATCATGAGCTCATGACCAAGGAAGTGGGCCGGACCGCCGACGCGGGCTGGCAGATCGGCGTCTCGCGCACGTTGCCGTACCCGGCCACCGCCGTGTGGGAGTTCCTCACCAGCGACGCGGGCGCGGAGATCTGGCTCGGCGCCGCCGTGCCCGGGGGAAGGGGGAGCGCTACGAGACCGCCGACGGCACGGTCGGCGAGAGCCGCGGTTACCGCGAGCTCGACCGCATCCGCCTGACGTGGCGGCCGAAGGGCTGGGACCACGACTCGACGGTGCAGGTGAGGGTTTCCCCGTCGGGCAACGGGACCGTGGTCCGCTTCCACCAGGAGTGGCTGGCCGGCCCCGAGGAGCGCGCCGCGCAGCGGGAGCACTGGAAGGGAGTGGTGGACCGGCTCGCCGGGGCGCTCGCCGCCCGGTGAAGCGGGCACCATTCGCGCCCGCGGTCCGTTGACGCCTTGCCGGAGCACGAACGTCACTGGGAGGACCACGAATGCGCGTGGTGGACGAACCGATCAGGCTCGACGACGACATCATCCAGGACCCGCACGCCCTCTACCGCGCGTTGCGCGAGGAGGGGCCGGTGCGGCCCGCGATCATGCCCCGCGGGCTGCGGGTGTGGATGGTCTCGGGATACGCGGAGGCCAAGGCGCTGCTGGCGGACCCCCGCCTGAGCAAGGACGCCAACCGGGCGCAGGAGCTGTTCCAGGCCCGCTTGACCGCGACCGGCGGGACGGCGGGCACGGGCGAGCCGGACACCCTGCTGCGCCACCACATGCTCAACACCGACCCGCCGGACCACACGCGGCTGCGCAAGCTGGTCAACAAGGCCTTCACCGCGCGCACCGTCGCCCGGCTGCGGCCGCGCATCGAGCAGATCACCGACGAGCTGCTGGACGAAATGGCGACGCGGGACCGGGCCGACCTGCTCGACGCGTTCGCCTACCCGCTGCCGATCACGGTGATCTGCGAGCTGCTCGGCATCCCGGAGGCGGAGCGCGGCGAGTTCCGCGAGTGGTCGAACACGCTGCTCAACTCCGGCCCGCAGGAGAACTTCCACGACGCGGCCCGCTCGATGGCCGCCTACCTCACCGCGCTGGTCGACGCCAAGCGCACGGCCCCGACCCAGGACCTGCTGTCCGATCTGGTGCACGTGTCGGACGAGGGTGACCAGCTCTCGCCCGAGGAGCTGGTGGCGATGGCGTTCCTGCTGCTCGTCGCCGGGCACGAGACCACGGTCAACCTGATCGGCAACAGCGTGCTGGCGCTGCTGCGGCACCCGGACCAGCTCGCGGCCCTGCGCGCGGACCCGTCGCTGCTGCCGGGCGCGATCGAGGAGTTCCTGCGGTTCGAGGGGCCGATCAACATCGCGACCCTGCGGTTCACGGCCGAGCCGGTGCCGGTGGGCGACGTCGAGATCCCGGCCGACGAGTTCGTGCTGATCTCACTGGTGGGCGCCAACCGCGACGGCGCGCGGTTCCCCGACCCGGACCGCCTGGACGTGACCCGCCCGGCCGGTGGTCACCTGGCGTTCGGCCACGGCATCCACTACTGCGTCGGCGCGCCGCTGGCCCGGCTCGAGGCGGAGGTGGCGCTGGGCCGCCTGCTCGACCGCTTCCCCGCGATCGGGCTCGACGGCGAGCCGGGCGAGCTGCGGTGGCGGGAGAGCACGCTCGTGCACGGCTTGGACAGGCTCCCGGTCGTGCTCGGCTGACGGATCAGTGGTCGTGGCGGTGGCGGTAGACCACCACCGCCATGGCCAGGCCCATCAGGCCGTGGCCGATGCCCATCAGCGCCCCGCCGGAGATCACGCCGGCCCAGTACGGCACGAGCAGCACCGCGAACGGCACGTACATCCACGCGGTCATCTCGGCCACCGAGCCCCAGCCGTGCCGGCGGACCCGCATCCACGCGGCCATCGGCAGGGCCATCTCGGTCGCCATGATCATGGCGCGCCAGTCGGTGCGGTCCAGCACCGCGGACCAGCCGGCCGCGTCGAAACCCAGCCGGACGAGCGGCCCGAGGACGGCCATGCCCAGGCCCATGGCGATCCACATCTCGACGTAGTGCAGCACGGCCCGGCGGGTGGTGGCTGAGCGCAGGGACAGCGTCGTCATCGTCATCGCCTCCACAACGGATAGCTGTACTATCTTAAATGGGAAGTTACTCTACCCATGCGGGGTATGTCCAGAGGAGGAACACCGGATGCGGATGGCGGAGCTGAGCCGGGAGTCGGGTGTCCCGGTCGCGACGATCAAGTACTACCAGCGCGAGGGACTGCTCCCGCCCGGTGAGCTGACCAGCCCCAACCAGGCCCGTTACGGCGCGGCACACGTGCGGCGGCTGAAGCTGGTGCGTGCCCTGCTGGAGATCGGGGGCCTGTCGATCGCCGCGGTGGGGGAGGTGCTGGCGGCGATCGACGACTCCGGCACGTCGACGCACGGCATCCTCGGCCTGGCCCAGCACGGCCTGCCGATGGCGAAGCTGGAGGTGACGGCCGAGGACCGCGCGTGGGCGATGGGCCGGATCGGGGAGACGGCGCGGCGGCGGGGCTGGGACGTGCACCCCGAGTCGCCGGTGGTCGAGTCCCTGCTCGGCGTGCTGTGCGCGCTGCGTCAGGTCGGGCACGAGTGGGTGCTGGACGCGCTGGACCGTTACGCGGAGGCAGCGGACTCGGTCGCCGAAGCCGACGTCACGGCGGTGGCCCGGCTCGGCACGACCGAGGCGGTCGTGGAGGGCGCGGTGGTGGGCACCGTCCTGGGCGACGCGTTGTTCGCGGCGCTGCGGCGGATGGCGCACGCCCAGGTCTCGCGCCGGCAGTTCACGGGGTAGGCCGCCCGGGCGCCGGCCACGCCCAGGTGACCCCGGATGTGCTTGGCGTGGGCAAGGCGCTCACCGCCGGTCACCCCGCGCCGCCTGCTACAGGCGCGCGCGTGGTCCACCTCGGTCATGCTGCCGACGCCGCCAGGGCGGCGAGGCAGGTCGCGAGAGCGCTCCAGAGCCTGATAGCTGCCGCCGTGAATAATTCACCTAATCCAGTGTGAGCGGAGCCACTAGCGCCGCTGTTGATCACTCTTCGTCACTTTTTGCGACCCGGATCGATCGCGCCGGTGACGCGGGTCACGCGCACTGATGGCCGCGCGCCAATACGCCGTTACGCATCAGTCATGACCCTTTGTGAACAAAACGTGAGAACTTCTTTGCATACCGGACATCTCGGACGTTTTTCGGTATCTGTGGTGCTACAGGCCGTCACTGAGGCTGGCCTTTCCTCGGTTCATCCCCAAGTTCGGGAACCTGCGCACCGGAGGCGTGAATGATTGACAACTCTGCCCAGGAGCGTGAGCACGCTCCGCCCCGCTCGTGGCGGTCCGCGCTGGACAACCTCCGCCACGACGTGCCGGCCTCGCTGGTCGTCTTCCTCGTCGCGATCCCGCTGTCGCTGGGCATCGCACTGGCCTCCGGCGCGCCGATCGTCGCCGGCCTGATCGCCGCGATCGTCGGCGGTGTCGTGGCCGGCGCGCTCGGCGGGGCGCCGCTGCAGGTCAGCGGTCCCGCGGCCGGGCTCACCGTGATCGTGGCGGAGACCATCAACGAGTTCGGCTGGGCCGCCACCTGCGCCATCACCGTGCTGGCCGGCGCACTGCAGATCCTGCTCGGGCTGAGCCGGATCGCGCGTGCCGCGCTGGCCCTGTCCCCCGCCATCGTCCACGGCATGCTCGCCGGCATCGGCGTCACGATCGTGCTCTCGCAGCTCCCGATCGTCTTCGGCGGCACCGCGCAGAGCTCGCCGGTCGACAACCTGCTCGGGCTGCCCGCGCTGGTCCTCGACCCGCACGGAGCCGCCACCCTGATCGGGCTGGTCACCCTCGGCATCATGCTCGCGTGGGGCAAACTGCCCGCGGCGGTTCGCAAGGTCCCGGGCCCGCTGGCCGCGATCCTGATCGCCACCGTGCTGGCACTCGTCGCCGGCCTGAACGTGTCCCGTGTGGACGTTCCGGACAACGTGCTCGACCTCGGTTTCGTGCCGGAGTTCCCCGACGCCGGGTGGTTCGACTTCGGCGTCGCCGTCGTGACCATCGGGCTGGTCACGAGCGTGGCGACCCTGCTCTCCGCGGTGGCGGTGGACAAGATGCACACCGGCCCGCGGGCGAACCTCAACCGCGAGCTGGTCGGCCAGGGCGCGGCCAACATGGTGTCCGGCACGTTCGGCGGCCTGCCGGTCGCCGGCGTGATCGTGCGCAGCTCGACCAACGTGCAGAGCGGCGCCCGGACGCGCGTGTCCGCGATCCTGCACGGCCTGTGGATCCTCCTGTTCGTCGCCGTGCTCGCCGGTGTGCTGCGCAACATCCCGCTGGCCGCGCTCGCCGCGCTGCTGGTCCACGTCGGCGCCAAACTCGTCAATCCGGCGCAGATCCGAGAGCTCCGGCGGCACGGCGACCTGCCGGTCTACCTGATCACGCTGCTCGGCGTCGTGAGCATCGACCTGCTCACCGGTGTGCTGATCGGGATCGCCGCGTCCGCGCTGATCATGCTGCGCCGCCTGCTGTGGTCCGGCATCCACGTCGAACGCGACGGCGACAAGTGGCGCGTCGTCGTCGAGGGGGCGTTGTCCTCGCTCTCGATCCCGCGCCTGACCTCGGTGCTGGGCACCATCCCGCGCGGCGCGACGGTGACCCTCGAACTCGTCGTGGACTACCTCGACCACGCCGCGTTCGAGACCCTGTCGGAGTGGCAGCACTCCCACGAGGAGGCCGGCGGTCAGGTGATCGTCGACGAGATCGGGCACCCCTGGTTCGAACGGGGCAAGGCCGGTGAGCCGACCGTGCACAAGGCCAAGGCCCAGCGGATCGCGCCGCGCTGGTTCGCCCCCTGGTCGGAGTGGCAGCGCGCCCAGCAGGCGGATCCGGTCGAGGTCCCGCAGCAGCGGCAGGCGCGGGGGAGCTCGATGCGGCGCGGCATGCGCGAGTTCGAGCGGCGCACGTCGCAGCTGGTCCGCCCGATCCTGGGCAAGCTGGCCGACAGGCAGAACCCGGAGACGCTGTTCATCACCTGCGGCGACGCGCGGATCGTGCCGAACCTGATCACCAGCAGCGGGCCGGGTGACCTGTTCACCGTGCGCAACATCGGCAACCTGGTGCCCGACCACGCCACGTGCGCTGACGGGTCGGACGCGTCCATCGGCGCCGCCGTCGAGTACGCGGTCGGGGTGCTCAAGGTGCGCGAGATCGTGGTGTGCGGGCACTCGTCGTGCGGTGCGATGAAGGCACTGCTGAACGGTGCGCCGGAGGGCGCGCCGGCGTTGAAGTCCTGGCTCAAGCACGCCGAGCCGAGCCTGGCGCGGTCCGAGACGCACGCGCCGATCCGCGTCGGGGACTCCCTGCCCGCGTCCGAGGCCGACCAGCTGGCGCTGCACAACGTCCTGCAGCAGCTGGACCGGCTGCGGGAGTACCCGGTGATCGCGGCCGCCGAGGCCCGCGGCGAGGTCGACCTGGTCGGCATGTACTTCGAGGTCGGCGCCGCGAAGGTGCACCTCTACAACGCGGAGGCGGGGGCGTTCGTGTCCGCCACCGACGAGGTGGTGCCGGAGCGCGGGACCGCGGAGGGCAACCCGATGGTCACCCGGTAGCCACCCACCGGAAAGCCGGTCCGCCGGCGCCGGTATTAATGTCGGATCCCGTGAGCGTGCTGGTGGTGACCGGGACCGGAACCGGCGTCGGCAAGACCGCGGTGACCGCGGCCCTCGCCGCGCTCGCGCGTGCCGAGGGCCGCCGGGTGGCCGTGCTGAAACCCGCGCAGACCGGAGTCGGGCCGGAGGAGCCGGGCGACGTCGACGAGGTGACCCGCCTCGCCGGGGACGTCACGACCCGTGAGCTGCGCCGGTATCCCGACCCGCTCGCCCCCGAGGTGGCGGCGCGGCGCAGCGGGATCCCGCCCGTCCGGCCGGCGGAGGCCGCGCGGGCGGCGAGCGAGCTGGCCGAGAGCCACGACCTGGTGCTGGTCGAGGGCGCCGGGGGACTGCTGGTCCGCTTCGACGCCGAGGGCGCCACCCTGGCCGACGTCGCCTGGGCGCTGTCCGCTCCGCTGCTGGTGGTCGCCGAGGCCGGGCTCGGCACCCTCAACGCGACGGCCCTGACCGCCGAGGTCGCGACCGCGCGGGGGCTCAACGTGCTCGGCGTCGTCGTCGGGTCGTGGCCCGCGCAGCCGGACCTGGCCGCGCTGTGCAACGTCTCGGACCTGCCGGTAGCGGCCGGATCGCCGCTGCTCGGCGCCCTCCCCGAGGGGGCGGGTGGGCTGGGCCGCGACGCCTTCCTGGAGGTCGCCCGGGCCGGGTTGTCGCCGTGGTTCGGCGGCGACTTCGACGCCGAGCGGTTCGAGAAGGGCCTGTCCACCTGAGACGTGTCCGGCGTCGCATCGCGCCGTGATCGGGCGACGCGACCGACACGGTGCGTACACGAGTGGGGAGACCGGCTAATCTCGTTCCGGTGCGATCATCCGGGAACGAAAGGGGTGCGGTGGCCGACTCGTCGCCGGTGCAGGCCAGGCCGGGAGCCCCCGGCCCGGAGCTGTCCGCTGTGCTGTTCACCCGGCGGCCGCCGCGGCCGCGGGTGGTCGTGAAGGCCGATCTGCTGCCCGCGGTCAGCCTGTTGTCGCTGATCGGCGTGCTCGGTATCCCGCTGGGCTGGGTCTGGTCGCTGCTCGCGCCGCCCGAGCGGGTGCGCGTGTTCGACGGCGGCCAGCTGGTCCCGCTGCAGCTGGAGAGCTGGCACCGCTTCGACGACCTCGCGGTCTACGCGCTGCTCGGCCTCGGCGCCGGCGTGGTCACCGGGGTTGCCGTCTGGATGCTGCGGGAGCGGCGCGGGCCGGTGGTCATGATCGCCGCGGTGCTCGGTGGCCTGCTCGCCGCCTGGCTCGGCGTCCAGATGGGTGTGGCGTTCGCCAACAGCGCCTACGCGGTCACCACCACGCCGGACGTCGGTGACGTGATCGAGCGGGCGCCGCGCGTCGAGTCGATGTGGGTCCTGGTGGCCCAGCCGCTGGGCGCCGCGCTGGTCTACGGCCTGCTCGCGGGCTGGAACGGCCGCGACGACCTGGGCCGCAGGCTGGGCTAGGAACGCGAACGGCCGGGTTCCCCAGTACGGGAAACCCGGCCGCCGGCGTGTCTCAGGCCGCCTCGGCGCGACGGCGCGAGCGGATCAGGCTCCGCCGCTCGCCCTCGGTCGTGCCGCCGAAGATGCCGTTGTCGAGACCGGTGTCCAGTGCGTAGGCCAAGCATTCGGCGCGCACCGGACAGCTTGCGCACACCGCCTTGGCCCGTGCGACCTGCCGGGCGCCCGGGCCCATTTCGGACACGGGGAAGAACAGCTCAGGGTCCTCGTCCCGGCAGGCGGCACTCGTACGCCAGTCGATCACGTCGCGGCTCATGGCGTGCCGCCTCCTTCCATGCGTTTCGTTTTCAGCTGGCGCTCCAGGCACCAGCAAGGGCGATGAGCACGCAAAAGGGCCCATCTGGTTCTTGCCGCGGTATCTGGGGTTGCCACGCCGGGCTCGGATCAATCACCGGGATCCGAACGGGCTGGTGGCAGGGGCTGTTGCCAGCGCCGAAGGTCCAACGGTACCAGGAAGATCCATGTTCCCGGTTACCTGCGAAAACGTTGTGGCCAGCATCTCAGTTCAGGCTGGCGGGCAGCCCGAGCTGGATCAGCTCGGGCGGGGGAGCGGGCACGGCCCGCAGCTTCGTCAGGAAGCCGGCCTCGCGGCGCAGCATGCGGCTGACCATCCGCAGCCGGCGCAGCGGCTGGGTCTCCTCGAGCAGCTGCTGCCGGTCGGCCAGCGGCAGCAGGCAGTCGGCGGCGAGCAGGTAGGACAGCGGGCCCGGCCCGACCTCCGGCTCCGGGGCCGCCCACGCGTCGCGGTGCCAGGCCGCGTCGCAGTAGGCGGCGTGCGCCGACAGCGCCGCGTCGCGCAGGCCGGCCACCGCTCGCTCGGCCGCGGGCGGCACCGGGGTGTCGTCGACCCATTCGATGGTGCCGACCAGGTAGGGCGCGCGGCTGGTGTCGATGTCCAGGACGCGGAAGCGGCGCTCGCCGCGCGTGATGATGTCGAACCGCCCGTCGGGCAGCCGCTCGCTGTCCCCGAGCAGGGCCGCACAGCCGATGGGGTGGACGTGGTCGAGGTCCTCCACCTCGCGCACCGCGGAGGTCCGGATCGCGATGATCCCGAACCGGCGGTCCGGGACCGTGCCGGTGAGCAGGTCGACCGCGAGCTGCCGGTAGCGCGGCTCGAACAGGTGCAGCGGCAGCGTGGCGCCGGGCAGCAGGACGGTTTGCAGCGGGAACAGGGGGATGGTCTCTGTCGCTCGTTCCTGCCGCTCCGCATCCACGGCTACACGGTACGTCGATCCGGTGGTTCTCGCTCAACGTCGTTTGGGCGGCGGACGGAACACCGCGAAGGGGTCCGTCACCTGGATGCCCTTCCCCGGGAAGGAGAACAACGCGGCCGGCCGCCCCCCGCTGCGGCCCGGCGGCGCGGTGTGCCCGGTGGGGGAGAGCAGGCCGCGGCGGGACAGCACCCGCTGCAGGTTTGTGGCGTCGACCTTGTAGCCCAGCGCCGCCGAATACAGCTCGCGCAGGGCGGAGATGGTGAACTCGCGGGGGGCGAGCGCGAAACCGACGTTGGTGTAGGACAGCTTGGAGCGCAGCCGGTCGCGGGCGCGCAGCACGATGTCGCGGTGGTCGAACGCGGTGCGCGGCAGGTCGTCCACCGGGTGCCAGCGGGTGTCCTCCGGGACCTCGGGGTCGACGTCGGAGGGGACCAGGCCGAGGAACGCCGTGGCGACCACACGCGGGCCGGGCACCCGGTCCGGGGCGCTGAACACGGCCAGCTGCTCGACGTGGCTCAGCTGCCGGACGTCCACCTTCTCCGCGAGCTGGCGGCGGATCGAGGTCTCGACGTCCTCGTCCGGCCGCAGCCGCCCGCCGGGCAGCGACCAGCGCCCGACGTGCGGATCCAGCGCGCGGCGCCACAGCAGCACCTGCAGTGTGGCGTAACGCACCTGCAATACCGCCGCCAAAACCTCGTGTGCCAGGGGGGCGCTGCTGTTAATATGACTTCGCACGGTTTTCGATTGTAAGGCGAAAACCAGCGACTGGTCCAGGAGGGCCGATGACTGCAGCGACTGTGGACCTGACCCCGTACGGTGGCGTGGAGCCGGACGAGGCGTGGGCGGAAGAGGTGCGCAAGCTGGCGCGCGAGCGGGATGCCGTGCTGCTGGCGCACAACTACCAGGCTCCGGCGATCCAGGACATCGCCGACCACACCGGGGATTCCCTCGCGCTGTCCCGGATCGCCGCTGCGAGCGACGCGTCGACCATCGTGTTCTGCGGCGTGCACTTCATGGCCGAGACCGCGAAGATCCTGTCGCCCGAGAAGACGGTGCTGATCCCGGACGCGCGCGCCGGCTGCTCGCTCGCCGACTCCATCACCGGCGCCCAGCTGCGCGAGTGGAAGGCGCAGCACCCCGGCGCGGTCGTGGTGTCCTATGTGAACACCACCGCGGAGGTCAAGGCGGAGACGGACATCTGTTGCACGTCGTCCAACGCGGTCGACGTGGTGGCCTCGATCCCGGCCGACCGCGAGGTCCTGTTCTGCCCGGACCAGTTCCTCGGCGCGCACGTCAAGCGCAAGACCGGGCGCGACAACATGCACATCTGGGCGGGCGAGTGCCACGTGCACGCCGGGATCAACGGTCCCGAGCTGGCCGAGCGCGCCGCGGCGAACCCGGACGCGGACCTGTTCATCCACCCCGAGTGCGGCTGCGCCACCTCGGCGCTGTACCTGGCCGGCGAGGGCGCGGTGCCCGCGGACAAGGTGAAGATCCTGTCCACTGGGGACATGGTGCACGAAGCCCGTGCCACGAAGGCGAAGTCGGTGCTGGTGGCCACCGAGATCGGCATGCTGCACCAGCTGCGCAAGGCCGCGCCCGGCATCGACTTCCGCGCGGTGAACGACCGCGCGTCGTGCGCGTACATGAAGATGATCACCCCGGCCGCCCTGCTGCGCGCGCTGCGCGAGGGCGCCGACGAGGTGCACGTCGACCCGGAGACCGCCGCCCGGGCCCGCGCCTCGGTGCAGCGGATGATCGAGATCGGCCAGCCGGGCGGCGGCGAATGACCGGCCCGGTTATCGACGGTCAGACGAAAACTCCCTGCTGGGAGGCGCGTGCCGATCTGGTTGTGCTCGGCACCGGCGTGGCCGGCCTGACCGCGGCGATCCGCGCGCAGGAGCTCGGCCTGCGGGTGCTGGTGGTGACCAAGGCGGCGGTCGAGGACGGCAACACCCGCTGGGCCCAGGGCGGCGTCGCCGTGGTGCTGCCGGACCAGCACGACGAGGGTGACTCCGTCGCCCGGCACGTCGAGGACACGCTGATCGCCGGTGCCGGGCTGTGCGACGCCGACGCGGTCGCGGCGATCCTCGCCGGCGGCCCGCGCGCGGTGTCCTGGCTGCGGTCGGCCGGCGCGCGGTTCGATCCGGGCGCCGCGGGGCTGCTCGCGCGGGCTCGCGAGGGCGGGCACAGCGCGTTCCGCGTCATCCACGCGGGCGGCGACGCGACCGGGGCCGAGGTCGAGCGCACGCTCGTCGCCGAGGCCACCGGCCGCCGCCTGCCCGTGCTGGAGCGGCACATCGCGGTCGACGCGTTGCGCACGCCGCGCGGGGACGTGGCCGGGGTGACGGTGCTCGACCCGGAGGGCAGGCTGGGTGTGCTGCGCGCGCCCGGGGTGCTGCTCGCCACCGGCGGGATGGGCCAGCTCTACCAGGCCACGTCGAACCCGGAGATCGCCACCGGCGACGGGGTCGCGCTCGGCCTGCGGGCCGGGGCGATGGCCGCCGACCTGGAGTTCGTGCAGTTCCACCCGACCGTGCTGTACACGCCGGGCGCGCGCGGGCGGTGCCCGCTGGTCACCGAGGCCGTGCGCGGCGAGGGAGCGGTGCTGGTCGACGGCGCGGGCGCGTCGGTCATGCAGGGCGTGCACCCGCTGGGCGACCTGGCACCACGCGACGTGGTGTCCGGCGCGATCACGCGGCGGCTCCTCTCGGCGCCGGGCGGGATCGACGACCACGTGTTCCTCGACGCGACCGGCGTGCCCGGGTTCGCGAAGCGGTTCCCGACGGTCTTCGCGGCGTGCCGCGCGATCGGCGTCGACCCGGCGCGGGACCCGATCCCGGTGAGCCCGGCGGCGCACTTCGCGTGTGGCGGGATCGTGGCCGGGAGCGACGGCCGCACCGGGGTCGCCGGGCTGTACGCGGCTGGTGAGGTCGCGCGCACCGGGCTGCACGGCGCGAACCGGCTGGCGTCCAACAGCCTGCTGGAGGGGCTGGTCACCGGCGCCGCCGCGGCCGAGGCGGTGGCCGCGGATCTGGCCGCGGGCCTGCTGGGTGACCCGAAGCAGGCCGCGGCACCCGCGTGGGGGCGGGTGCGGATCGCCGAGCGGGACGCGGTGCAGCGCGCGATGAGCCGGTACGCGGCGATCGGGCGGGACGCCGAGGGGCTGGCCGTGGCCGGCTCCGTCCTGGACCTGTCCGCTTCGGACGGTCCACTGCGGACGCACGCCGACGTCGAGAACGCCTCGCTCACCCTGGTGGCGCAGGCGTTGCTGGCCGCGGCGGCGCGGCGCACCGAGTCACGCGGCTGCCACGTCCGCGGTGACTACCCCGAGCGGGACGACGTGACGTGGCAGCGCAGCCTGCTGATCAGGCTGAACCCGTCGGGCCAGCCGGTGCTGGCCGACCCCGTCTGCACGGAGGAAGTGGCATGACCCTGGACCTGGAGGACGCCCGCCGCGTCGTGGAGACCGCGCTGGCGGAGGACCTGCGGTACGGGCCGGACGCGACCACCGCCGCGACGGTGCCGGAGGGCGCGACCGCGACCGCGGAGATCACCCCGCGCGTGGACGGCACGCTCGCCGGGGTGCCGGTCGCGCTCGCGGTGTTCGACGCCGTGCTCGGCAGCGGTTACGAGGTGCTCGACCGGCTCGAGGACGGCAGCCCGCTCGTGGCGGGCAAGCCCGCGCTGGTCGTGCGCGGGCCGGTGCGCGGGCTGCTCACCGCCGAGCGGACGGCGCTGAACCTGCTGTGCCACCTGTCCGGTGTGGCCACGGCGACCGCGGCGTGGGTGTCCGCTGTGGACGGTACCGGCTGCGCGATTCGCGACTCCCGCAAGACGTTGCCCGGCTTGCGGTTGTTGGAGAAGTACGCGGTGCGGTGCGGCGGTGGCGTGAACCACCGGATGGGTCTCGGGGACGCGGTGCTGATCAAGGACAACCACGTGGTCGCCGCCGGTTCGGTCACCGCCGCGCTGGCCGCGGCCCGGGAGCACGCACCCGAGCTGGCGTGCGAGGTCGAGGTCGACACGCTGGACCAGCTGGACGAGGCGCTCGCCGCGGGCGCCGACGAGGTGCTGCTGGACAACTTCACGCCACAGTGGTGCGCGGAAGCCGTGCGCCGCAGGGACGAGCTGTCGCCGAAAACCCGGCTGGAGGCCTCCGGCGGTCTGCGGCTGGTGAACGCGCGGCCCTACGCCGAGACCGGGGTGGACTACCTGTCGGTCGGCGCGCTGACGCACTCCTCGCCCGCGCTCGACCTGGGGATGGATCTCCGCTGAACCTGTGCGCGGTCGCGGCCGGAGCGGGTGCTGCACGACAGCGTGCTGCAGGCGCTGGAGCGATGGCGATCCGGCCGTCGAGGTGGACCGGGTGCGCGTGCAGGCGGCGGGGCTGGGCACGCCGGGTGGTGGCGGCCAGGGACCGGCGACGGAGATGGCGCGGGAGGGGGCTGCGGGCGCGGCTGGCGCTGTCCGACCTGACCGGCGACGCCCGGACGGAGTCCCGGAGAACCGCAGTGCGCGACGCGGCCCGCGAGGCGCTGAAGCACGCGGGCACCCGGGAGGTCGTGATGCGCCTACTCGAAACCCGGACGCGGTTGACATTGTCGGTGCGCGCCAGCCCGCGTCACCGCGAGATGCGTGCTTCGATGCCGTCCAGGAGGAAGTCGAGGCCGGTTCGGAAGGTCTCGTCGGCGTCCAGGTGCGCGCCGTCGCGGACGACCGTGGCCAGCGCGGGGAACCGGCCGGTCGCCAGGGTCCGCTCCAGGTACGGCCCGTGGGCGGCCTGCCACTGCTGCTTGTCCATCCCGGTGGCCCGCTCGGCCCGCCGCTCGGCGATCTCCCGCCGCACCGCGCCGATCACGTACGCGTTGACCGCGGCGACCACCGGCACGGACGCGTGCGCGTCTACCTCAGCTTCCACCACACCGCCGAGGACTGGCCGGTGACCTGCGGGATCCCGCTGGACGACCCGGCCGCCGCCCGGGCCCGGCTGATCGAGGAGTTCGCCGGCTGGGACCCGCGGTTCACCGCCCTGATCGCCGCGTGCGACGACACGGTCCGGCTCCGGGCGATCAGCACGCTCCCGCTCGGCCTGACCTGGCCGTCGACGCCGGGCGTCACGCTGATCGGCGACGCCGCGCACCTGATGCCGCCGGTGGGGCAGGGCGCGAACATGGCGCTGCTAGACGGCGCTGTGCTCGGCCTCGCGCTGGCCGCGCACCCGGACGACTTTCCCGCCGCCGTGAAGGAATACGAGCACGAGATGTTCGAGCGCACCAGCGCGGCCGCCCGGCAGTCCGCGCGAATGCAGGACATGCTGGCCGCACCGGACGCGGCCCACCGGATGCTCGCGTTCTTCCGGCCGGACTGACGCCGTCCTACAACGGCAGGTGCGCGTTCGTCGCCTGCACCAGGTCCGCCAGCTCGGGCAGCTCCCGCACCTCGCGGCCCGCCGCGCGCAGTGTTTCCGCTCCCACGCAGTCCACGAACAGGTTCGGCTCCCGCCAGGCGAACACCACCCGCGGGATCCCGGCGTTCAGGATGTGCTGCGTGCACGACACCGGCCGCGACGCCCGCGAGCTGCACGGCTCCAGCGACGAGTAGATCGTCGCTCCGGTGAGGTCCGCGCCGCCCAGTTTGGCGATCGCCACCTCCTCCGCGTGGTCGTGCGGGTCGGTCTCGCCCGAGTACCCGGTGGCGAGCACCTCGTCGTCAGCCGAGACCACGATCGCGCCCACCCGGAACGTCGCCGACGGCGGGCAGTTCTCCGCCAGCGCGATCGCCTCCCGCAGCCTGCCGTGGTCGCGCGCCGCCTGCCCCAGGTGGTAGCGCATGAACACGACGTCGCCGATGCGGCGCGTCTCGGTCAGCCGCAGCCGGCCGGGCGGGAACCGGCCGGGGCCCACGAACCGCGGCGCCGCCGCCTCGCCCACGAACACCGGCGCGATCGCCAGGTGCAGCTCGTCCACCACGCCCGCGGTGAGGAACAGCGTGTGGATCGCCCCGCCGCCCTCGACCATCAGCCGCCCGACGCCGCGCCCGGCGAGGTCGGCCAGCACGTGCCGCAGGTCGAGCGGGTCCCCGCCGTCGGCCACCGTCGCCACCGCGCCGAGCCGCTCGCGCACCGATGGCACCGCCGCGGCCGAGGTGTACACCAGCTTCTCGACGTCGCCGGTGGTGAAGAAGTTCGCCGACGGGTCGAGGTCGCCGCTCTCGGTCATCGTGACCTTGACCGGGTTCCCGCGCCCGGACCGCACCAGCAGCCGCGGGTCGTCGGTGCGGATCGTGCCGGCCCCGACCAGGATCGCGTCCACGCTCGCGCGCACGTCGTCCACGCGCGCGAAGTCCTCCTCGTTGGACAGCAGGAGCCGCTGGTCGCTGGTGTCGTCGAGGTAGCCGTCCAGGGACACCGCCGCGGAGGCAAGGACGTAGGGGCGCGTGCTCACGTCCCGCAGTCTGCCACCGTCCCGCATGGCGGGCCGCTTTGACGGGCTCGGCTACTTTCGTGCACGGTGGAACGAAATGGCCGTCCTGGGGGTGCGCAGTGTCGAACGCCGCCGCGGTGCTCGGCGCGATCCGGCGCGAGGGCCCGCTGTCGCGTGCCGCGATCGCCGAGCTGACGTCATTGAGCATGCCGACGGTCAGCCGCCAGGTCACCGCGCTCGCCGAGGCGCGGCTGGTGCGGGAGGCGCCGGACCTGGCCCGCGCGGGCGCCGTGGGACGGCCCCGCGTGCCGGTCGACATCGACGACAGCGTGCTGGCCGCGTGCGGCGTGCACATCGGGGTCCGCACCACCACGTTCGGCATCGTGGACCTGCGCGGGCGGCTCGTCGGCAGCGAGAAGATCCCGACCCCGCGGGGCAGCGCCGAGGACGGGCTGGCGTTCCTCGCCGCGAAGGTGCGCGCGTTCCTGCGCCGCTGGCGGGAGCGGCGGGTCGTCGGGCTCGGGCTCGCGACCGGCGGCCAGGTCGACATCGCCCGCGGCCTGATCACGCACGACCGGCTCGGCTGGCACCGCGCCCCCGCCCAGGCCGTGCTGGCGCGCGGGACGGGACTGCCGGTGCACGTCGACGGGCACGTGCCCGCGATGGCGCACGCCGAGCTGCTGTTCGGCGAGGGCAAGCAGTACCCGAGCCTGCTGTACTTCTACGCCCGGCAGGTCGTGGGCATGGCGCTGGTCGTCGACGGTGTCCTGCACCGTGGCCCCGGCCAGGCCGGGACGGTCGCGCACCTGCCGGTCGGTGGGGACGTGCGCTGCGCGTGCGGCCGGACCGGCTGCCTGGAGGCGACGGTCAACGACCAGACCGACCGCGGCGCGCTGGCCGACCGCGCCGCGACGATGGGCCGGGCGGTCGCGATGCTGCGCGACATCGTCAACCCGGACCAGGTCGTCCTCGGCGGCCAGAACATCACCGACGCGCCGGAGCACCTGGCGACCCTGCTGCACGCCTTCGCGGCGACGACCGCGCTGCCGGGGACCGACCTGGTGACGGTCACCCGGTTCGGCCCGGACGTCCAGGCGGTCGCCGCGTGCACGGGCGTGCTGGCCGGCATCTTCGCCGACCCGGCGCCGCTGATGGCTTAGGGCGTGTCTGTCGAAGCAGCGGCGGATCATCACCGTGCAGCGCGCGCGCCCACATCCAGCATCGACGGCCCACCCACCACCCGCATACCCAACCTCACTGAACGCCTTCCTCAGCGCGGCAGGGCGAGCGGGAGGGTGCGCCGCACGGCGGCGGCGTGCCTGCCGTACAGCGGCACCACCGGCACGTCCAGATCACGGGCGCGGGGCGGCCGCCGCGTGCCGGCGTAGCGGGCCAGGCGCAGCGTGACGTCCTCCACGAGCCGCCCGAAGTGGTTGCGCCGCAAGGTGTACGAGGTCACCGTCAGCGCCGCGCCGCGGGCCGTCGAGGTCAGCAGCACGGGCACGTCGTCCCGGGTCAGCGGGGCGAACCCGGCCTGGGCGGTGCCGCCCGCCGACCACGACCGCCAGCCGTCGGTCACCGGTGCCGGCGAGTCCGTGCCGACGGTGGCGCGCAGCTCGGCCGCCAGCTCACCGGCCTCCAGCAGCGTGCTGCCGTACCCGGCCTTGGCGAGCGCGCCCATCAGCGCCAGCGCCGCGCGGGTCGTCGCCCGCAGCTCGCCGGCCTCCCCGCCGCCCCGGGCCAGCGCCGCCAGCGGCGCCTCGCTCGCCCGGTACCGCACCGCGATCAGGAACGTCCGCTCGCCGAAGCTGGTCCGCACCAGCAGCTGGGCGCCCGCCAGCGGGATCTCCGGGTTGTCGCACGCCGCGCGCAGCAGGTCCAGCACCGTCGGCACGTCCGGCTCGACGCCCTCACGCAGCCGGATCACCGTCGTCCAGCCGTCCCCGGCCCCGGCCACCCCGAAGCGGTTCCCGGCGCGGTCGACGTGCTGGCGCAACCGGAAGTCGTGGGCGAGGACGTACAGCGGATCGGCGGCCTGGCGGCGTTCGTCGTGCTGCAGCAACCGGTACGACACCCACGTCAGCGCCCAGCCGGCGAGGTGGCGTCCCGCGAACCGGACGGACGTCGCGGCGATCACCAGCAGCGCCAGCACGGTCACCACGAGCTTCGCGGGCAGCACGTCGTGGACCGCGAGCAGCGCGGCGACCAGGGCGGATTCCCAGATCGCGATCTGGGCGAAGCCGATGGGCAGCACGAACGGCGCCATGGTGAACCGGCGGGTCCGGGGTGGGGCGGGTGCGGTCCCGCCACCGGCGGAGACCCCCGCGTCGGCAGCGGTCAACTCGCTTCTCCTTGCTCCTGGTACAGAATAAACGGGGAACCGGCATTCGCTGCCGGGAAAAATGCCCACAGGGAGTGAGGTCCGATGGCCATCCGGGTCGGCGTGATCGAGGACCACCCGCTGTACCGCTACGCGGTCGCGAACGTGCTGTCCGGGGCTGGTGACATCGAGCTGGGGCCCGTCGCCGAGTCCGTCGCCGCGTTCGCGAGCAGCCAGGAACCGGCCGGGTGCGTCGTCGTGCTGGACCTCAAGCTGCGTGGGGTGACCGATTCGCAGGCCGTGCAGGAGGTCGTGCGGATGGGGCACAAGGTGCTGGTGGTGTCCGCGCACGCCGGCCAGGAGGAGGTGCTGGGCGCGGTCTCCGCCGGCGCCCGCGGGTACCTGTCGAAGGACGCCGACGGCGACGACATCCTGCACGCGATCCGCGAGATCGCCGCCGGGAACTCGTACGTCTCGCCGACGCTGGCGTCCTACCTGCTCGACTCGACGCGCCCGCGGGCCGGGGTGAGCAGCGTGCTGTCCGACCGCGAGCGGCAGGTGTTGTCACTGGTCGCGGCCGGCGAGCGGGACGCCGACATCGCCGAGGCCATGTCGATCAGCGTCCGGACGGTGCGGTCGTACCTGGACCGCATCCGAGACAAGACGGGCCGCCGCCGACGCCCGGAACTGACGCGCCTGGCCATCGAGGAGGGCATGGCGTAGGCAGCACGCCGGCCACCCTCATCCGCAGGCTTCGAGGGCCCGTCCTAGCTGTACTTGGCCAGGACGTTGGTAGCGGCTGGCTGGTGTTGACATGGGGAGAGCCTCCGGTTGGGGTGTGGCTTGTCTAGGACCCACGCCAGGCCGGAGGCTCTCGTGTCACACCGTAATGCCCGTACGACGTTCTTGGGCAGGTTGCTGATCGTCCAGCGGCATCGTCAGGGGTGGCCACAGGCACATATCGCGAAGGCAATGGGCATTTCACGCAAGTGCGTGAAGACCTGGTTGGACCGGCACGCCGCCGAGGGCGAAGCCGGCCTGCACGACCGGTCCTCACGTCCCCATTCCTCACCGCGGCGGACCAGTGCCGAGACCGAGCGGCAGATCCTCGAGCTGCGGCAGCGGGAGCGTCGCGGTCCGGACTGGCTGGGGGCGCAGCTGGGAGTGCCGGCGCGGACGGTGTCGCGCGTGCTGGCCCGCCACAACGCGCCTCGGCTGTCGGCGCTGGACCCACTCACCGGGCAGGTCATCCGGGCCAGCAAGACCACCGCGGTGCGGTATGAGCGCAATACCCCGGGCGAGCTAGTGCACATGGACGTGAAGAAAATCGGTCGGATCCCCGAGGGCGGCGGCTGGCGAGCGCATGGCCGCGCTCACCGGGACGCCACGCGCGACCGCAACGCCAGAATCGGTTTCGACTTCGTCCACTCGTTGGTCGACGATCACTCCCGGCTGGCCTACTCCGAGATCCTGCCCGACGAGAAGGGCGGCACCTGCGCCGCTTTCCTCGCCCGGGCCATCGCCTACTTCGCCAAGCATGGCATCACCAGAATCGAGCGGTTGATGACCGACAACGCCTGGGCCTATCGCTGGTCACTCCGGCACGTCTGTGCCGAGCACAGCATCCGGCAGAAGTTCATCAAGCCCCACTGCCCCTGGCAAAACGGCAAGGTCGAGCGCTACAACCGCACCCTGCAAACCGAGTGGGCCTACCGGCAGGTGTTCACCAGCAACACCGAACGAGCCGCCGCGCTTGCGCCCTGGCTCGAGCACTACAACACTCAACGCCGCCACAACGCACTCGGCGGCCACCCACCCACCAGCCGACTGCCACCAACCTAACGGCCAAGTACACCTAGCCGCCCTGCTGCCGGTTCCACATCGCCCGCAACCGGGCGTGGCGTTCCTCGAACCGGGTGGTGTACCAGTCCCACCACGGCGTCGGCTGCGTCCGGCCGGTCACCACGATGGTGTGCACCAGCCGCTGTCCGGCCCGTGCGGGTCGCCCGGCTCCAGGCCTCCTCGGCCGCGGTGGTCAGGATGAAGTGGTGGTGCCAGGTGACCGTGACGCCCCGGTACCCCAGGTTGTCGACCACCACGTGCGCGCCGGTGCTGCCCACCGGGGCCGACTCCGGCGCCATACGCTGCAGCGCCTCGGGGTCGTGCGGCTTCGGGTAGTCGCCCACCTCAGAGCCGCCGGTTGGCGAGCGCTCCCGTCGCGTTGCGGGCCTTTTCCGCGACCTCCGGGTCGATGTCCACGACCACCGACTCCGGCCCGGCGCCCAGCTGGGCGTGCACGCGCCCGAAGCCGTCCGCCACCGTCGAGTACCCGATGCCCGTCGGCGCCTTCGGGTTCACCTCGACCCCGCTCGCCGCCGGGTCGGCCTGGCCGCAGCCCAGCACCCAGCAGCCGGAGTCGAGCGCCCGCGCCCGCACCAGCACCTCCCACTGGTCCCGCTTGCCCTCGCCCGCGCCCCACGACGTCGGCAGCACGACCGCGGCCGCGCCCCGGTCGGCCAGCGCGCGGAACAGCTCCGGGAACCGCACGTCGTAGCAGGTCGCGAAGCCCAGCGTGACGCCGTCGACCTCGACGGTCACCGGCGACGCGCCCGGCGCGACCGTGTCCGACTCGCGGAACCCGAACGCGTCGTAGAGGTGGATCTTGTCGTAGCCGAGGTGGTGCCCGAGCCCGGTGATGAGCAGCGTGTTGCGCACCCGGCCGTCGTCCGACGGCGTGAACATCCCGGCCACCACCAGCACGCCGTGCTCGTCGGCGATCGCGGCCACCGACTTCGCCCACGGCCCGTCCAGCGGTTCCGCGACCGGCCCGAGCGGCACCCCGAACCGCGCCATCGCCGCCTCCGGGAACACCACGACCCGCGCCCCCTCGCCCGCCGCGCGCGCCACGCCCTCGCGGATCGGGGCGAGGTTCTCCGCGGGGTCGGCACTCGATGTGAGCTGGCACAAGCCGATCCGGAGCACCGGCTACCTCCCTGGTCGTCGTCAACGTTCCAACTCGTACCCTAGACCCATGTTGAACCGCATCGACCTGCGTGGACGCGTGCCGTCCGCCACCGAACTCCGAGCCACGCTCCCGCGTGCCGAGATCGACGTGGACGCGGCGCTGCATCAGGTCCGCCCGGTGGTCGAGGCGGTCCGCGAGCGCGGGGTCGAGGCGGTCCTGGAGTACACCGAGCGGTTCGACCGCGTGCGCCCGGCGAGCGTCCGCGTGCCGCGCGCCGAGATCGAGGCCGCGCTGACCACCCTGGACCCGGCCGTGCGCGCCGCGCTGGAGGAGGCGATCGACCGCGCCCGCAAGGTGCACGCCGACCAGCGCCGCACCGACGTGACCACGACGGTCGTCGACGGCGGCACGGTCACCGAGCGCTGGGTGCCGGTCGAGCGCGTCGGCCTCTACGCCCCCGGCGGGCTCGCGGTGTACCCGTCGAGCGTGGTGATGAACGTCGTCCCGGCCCAGGTCGCGGGCGTCGGCTCGCTGGTGCTGTGCTCGCCGCCGCAGGCCGAGTTCGGCGGACGGCCGCACCCGACGACCCTGGCCGCCGCGGCGCTGCTGGGCGTCGACGAGGTGTGGGCGGTCGGCGGGGCGCAGGCCGTGGCGCTGCTGGCCTACGGCGGCACCGACACCGACGGCGCCGAGCTGGTCCCGGTCGACCTGGTCACCGGACCCGGCAACATCTACCTCACCGCCGCCAAGCGCCTGCTGCGCGGCCTGATCGGCATCGACTCCGAGGCGGGCCCGACGGAGATCGCGATCCTGGCCGACGAGACCGCCGACCCGGTGCACGTGGCCGCCGACCTGGTCAGCCAGGCCGAGCACGACCCGCTCGCCGCGAGCGTGCTGGTCACCACGTCGGCAGAGCTGGCCGACGCGGTGGACGAGGAGCTGACCGCCCGGGTCGCCGCCACCAAGCACACCGAGCGCATCGGCGAGGCGTTGCGCGGCAGGCAGTCCGGCACCGTGCTGGTGTCCACTGTGGAGGACGGTCTGCGGGTGGTGGACGCCTACGCGGCCGAGCACCTGGAGATCCAGACGGCCGACGCGCGCGCCGTCGCGGCCCGGGTGCGCAACGCGGGCGCGGTGTTCGTCGGCCCGTACGCGCCGGTTTCGCTCGGCGACTACTGCGCGGGCTCGAACCACGTGCTGCCCACCGGCGGCTACGCGCGGCACTCGTCGGGGCTGTCCGTGCAGAGCTTCCTGCGCGGCATCCACGTCATCGACTACAGCGAGCAGGCGCTGCGCGAGGTGGCCGGCAAGGTCGTCGCGCTCGCCAACGCCGAAGACCTGCCCGCGCACGGGGAAGCGGTCACCGCGCGCTTCCCGGGAGGAGCCGAGTGAGTTCCGACGACGTCCGTCTCGAGGACCTGCCGCTGCGCGAGGACCTGCGGGGCCGCAGCCCCTACGGCGCGCCGCAGCTGGACGTCCCGGTCCGGCTCAACACCAACGAAAACCCGTACCCGCCGCCGCAGGCCCTGGTCGACGACGTCACCGAGGCCGTCCGCGAGGTGGCCGCCGGCCTGCACCGCTACCCGGACCGCGACGCGATCGCCCTGCGCCAGGACCTCGCCGCGTACCTGTCCGGCGCGACGGGCGTGTCGCTGACCGAGCGGAACCTGTGGGCCGCCAACGGGTCCAACGAGGTGCTGCAGCAGATCCTGCAGGCCTTCGGCGGTCCCGGCCGCAGCGCGCTGGGTTTCGAGCCGTCGTACTCGATGCACCCGATCATCGCGGCCGGCACCCGCACCGACTGGGTGCCCACGCCCCGGCGCGACGACTTCACGCTCGACACCGGGGCCGCGGCGCGGATCATCGCCGAGCGCGGGCCCGACGTCGTGTTCGTGACCAGCCCGAACAACCCGACCGGCGGCTCGATCCCGTTCGACGAGCTGGAGCTGGTGCTGCGCGCCGCGCCCGGCATCGTCGTCGTGGACGAGGCGTACGCGGAGTTCTCGTCGCAGCGCAGCGCGGTCGAGTTGATCGAGCGTTACCCGGCGCAGCTGATCGTGTCGCGCACGATGAGCAAGGCGTTCGCCTTCGCCGGCGGGCGCCTGGGCTACCTCGCGGCCGCCCCGGCGGTGATCGACGCGCTGCAGCTGGTGCGGCTGCCCTACCACCTGTCGCTGCTGACGCAGGCGGCCGCGCGCGCGGCCCTGCGGCACGCGGACGAGACGCTGGCCACGGTCGCCAAGCTGGCGGCCGAGCGTGAGCGGGTCGCCGAGGGCCTGCTGGGCCTGGGCTTCGCGCCGGTGCCCAGCGACGCCAACTTCATCCTGTTCGGCCGCTTCGCCGATGCGAAGGCGAGCTGGCAGGCCTACGTGGACAACGGGGTGCTGATCCGCGACGTCGGCATCGCGGGTCACCTGCGGGTGACCATCGGCACCCCGGAGGAGAACGACGCCTTCCTGGCGGCGAGCAAGGAGGTCCCGCGGTGAGCCGCGTCGGCAAGGTTTCCCGGACCACCAAGGAGTCCTCGATCACCGTGGTGGTAGACCTGGACGGCACCGGGCAGGTGGAGGTGTCCACCGGGGTCCCGTTCTACGACCACATGCTCAACTCGTTCGGCGTGCACGGCTCGCTCGACCTGAAGATCGACGCGACCGGCGACATCGAGATCGACGCGCACCACACGGTCGAGGACACCGCGATCGTGCTGGGCCAGGCGATCCGCCAGGCACTCGGCGACAAGTCGGGCATCCGCCGCTTCGGCGACGCGTGGATCCCGATGGACGAGACGCTCGCGCACGCCGCGATCGACGTGTCCGGCCGCCCGTACTGCGTGCACGTCGGCGAGCCGGAGCAGTTCAACACGTTCACCATCGGTGGGAACTACCCGTTCGTGCTGACCCGGCACGTGTTCGACTCGCTGTCGTTCCACGCGCAGATCGCGCTGCACGTGCGGGTCATCCACGGCCGCGACCCGCACCACATCGCCGAGGCCCAGTACAAGGCCGTGGCGCGTGCCCTGCGCGCGGCGACCGAGCCGGACCCGCGCGCGGGCGGCATCCCCTCGACGAAGGGTGTTCTGTGAGCAAGGAACTGGTCGCCGTCCTCCTGCTGGCGCTGGGCGGCTTCCTGGTCGGCGGCGTCTACAGCACGTGGAAGACGGCCAGGGTGCTCGCGATCCTGTTGCTGGTCGCGGCACTCCTGGCCGTCGGCGGCGCGGTCGCCTGGCTGGTGTCCTAGCTCCGGGCCTCTTCCAGCTCCCGCTGGTCGTCGAGGTGCTTGGCGAGGCTCTCGCCCTCGACGTCGACGTTCGGCAGCGCGCGCTGCAGCCACTTCGGCAGCCACCACGCGTGCTTGCCGAGCAGCGACATCACCGCGGGCACGATCGTCATGCGCACCACGAACGCGTCCACCAGGACGCCGAACGCCAGCGCGAACCCGATCGACTGGATCAGTGACAGCTCCGCCGCGACGAACCCGGCGAACACGCTGATCATGATCAACGCCGCCGCGACCACGACCCGGGCGCCGTGCCGGAACCCGCTCACCACGGCGTCCCGGGCGTCGGCGCCGTGCACGTAGTCCTCGCGCATCCGGGTCACCAGGAACACCTGGTAGTCCATCGCGAGGCCGAACAGCACCCCGATCAGCAGGATCGGCAGCATGCTCATGATCGGGCCGGTCGAGTCCACGCCGAGCAGATCGGTGAGCCAGCCCCACTGGAACACCGCGACCACCGCGCCGAAGGTCGCCACGACCGAGCCGAGGAAGCCCAGCGTCGCCTTCAGCGGCACGATGATCGACCGGAACACCAGCATCAGCAGCAGGAACGCGAGCCCGA
Organism: Amycolatopsis thermalba; assembly: GCF_023376025.1. Classification (NCBI taxonomy): domain Bacteria; kingdom Bacillati; phylum Actinomycetota; class Actinomycetes; order Pseudonocardiales; family Pseudonocardiaceae; genus Amycolatopsis; species Amycolatopsis thermalba. Next base: position 5,831,474 of record NZ_CP091196.1, on the reverse strand, counting down.
CGATCAGGCCGAGGTAGGGCAGCATCGCGCCGGCCAGCTTCTCCGACACGTCGATCTGCAGTGCCGTCTGGCCGGTCACCGACAGCTTCGCGCCGGTGGCGCCGGAGAGCCGGTCGGACTGGTCGCGGATGCTCGCGACGAGCCGTTCGGTCTCCTCGCTGCTCGGGCCGCTCTTCGGGATCACGGTGACCAGCGCGGTGTCGCCCGCGGCGTTGAACTGAGCCTGGGTCACCGCGGCGACGTCCGGCAGGCGGGAGATCGAGTCGGTGGCTTCGGTGGCGGCCAGGCGCGGGTCCGGCGCGTCGGCGGAGTCGATGACGACGATCAGCGGCCCGTTGGTGCCTTCGCCGAAGCCCTTGCTGATCAGGTCGTAGGCCTTGCGCTGGGTCGAGTCCGGCGCGGCCGTCGCGTCGGTCGGCAGGCCGAGCTGCATGCTCAGCGCCGGGATCGCGACCACGAGCAGACCCACGACGGCCGTCACCAGCACCGGAACCCGGTGCCGGCCCACGTACCGGGCCCAGCGCTCGCCCATCGCGGGCCTGCCGTCGTGCTTGGGGCGGGCGCGCTTGCCGGCCACCTTGCGGCCGGCGAAACCGAGCAGCGCGGGCAGCAGGGTGAGCGCGATGAGGACCGCGACGGCCACGGTCGCCGCGGCGGCGACGCCCATCTGGCCGAGGATCGGGATGCCCACGACGGTGAGCCCGACCAGGGCGATGATCACCGTCAGGCCCGCGAACACCACCGCCGAGCCCGCGGTGCCGACCGAACGCCCGGCGGCCAGTTCCGGATCGTGCCCCTCGGCCAGCTCGTGCCGGTAGCGGGAGACGATGAACAGCGCGTAGTCGATGCCGACGGCCAGGCCGAGCATCAGCGCGAGGATCGGGGTGTTGGAGTTCAGATCGACGAACCCGGACACGGTCATCACGCCGGCCATGCCCACGCCGACGCCGATGAGGGCGGTCAGCAGCGGCAGCCCGGCGGCGACGATCGAGCCGAACGTGATCGCCAGGACGATGGCCGCGACGATCACGCCGATGCCCTCGGTGGCCTCGGTGGCCGGCACGCCTTGGATCGCGTCGCCGCCGAATTCGACGGTGAAACCGGCGCTCTTGGCCGCGGTGGCGGCGGATTTGAGCGCTTCCCGGTCGCTGTCGGTGACCTCCGGGGCGGGGACCTTGTAGCTCACCTGGGCTACCGCGATCCGTTCGGTGACCGTCTTCGCCTGGTACGGGTCGGCGACCGCCGCCACGCCCGGCGCGGTCTTCAGCTTGCCGACGAGGTCCTCGACGGTCGCCCGGGCCGCCGGATCGGCCAGTGTCTGCCCGGCCGGCGCCTCGATCGCGACGCGTGCGGTGGCGTTGCCGGCCGCCGCCTGCGGGAACTTGTCCTTCAGGTGGTCGATGGCCTGCTGCGCCTCGGTGCCGGGGATGGTCACCGAGTTCGACATCTGGCCGGACAGCGTCAGCGCGCCGCCGCCGAGGACGAGCAGGATCGCCGTCCAGACGCTCGCGACGAGCCAGCGCCGGCGGAACGAAAACCGGGCTAGGCGGTAGAGCAGGGTGGCCACGTACTCGGCTCCAATTCAGTCGAGTGACATCCGATCCGGTGACTCTCGAAGCTAGCCGATCGGCAAGTGCTTCGCCAAGCCGATCGGCTAGTGTGTGACTAGCCGCACGGCTAGGGCCTCAAACGTTTGCAGGGCGATTTCCGGTCGCGTACTCTTCGGCTGCTGACGAGGAGGTTCACCAGTCGATGGCAGCCGTGGCCGGACACGAAGACACCCGAACGCGCCTGCTGGCCACGGCATTGCGGCTGTTCACCGCGCACGGGGTCGAGGGAACGTCGCTGCAGATGATCGCCGACGAGCTCGGGGTCACCAAGGCGGCGGTGTACTACCACTTCAAGACCAAGGACGAGATCACCGAGGCCGTGGTCGAGCCGGGGTTGCGCGAGCTGGGGGCGGTCGTCGCGGAGGCGTCGCGGGAGCGCAGGCCGGGCGCGCGGATCGACCACATGCTGGCCGGGTTCGTCGACCTCGTGGTCCGGCACCGCGCGCTGGTGGCGTTGTTCTCCAGCGACCCCGGGGTGGCGCGGGCGCTGGAGAAGCACTTCTTCGGCAAGGAGAGCAGCATGGCCGGGATGATGACGATCCTGACCGGCCCCGACCCCGATCCGGCGCGGGTCGTCGCCACGCACGCGGCCGTCGCCGGGATCGCGCTGGCCGGCGGATCGCCCGACCTGGCGCACTACGACGACGACACGCTGCGCGAGTCGCTGCTCGAGGTGGGGCGCAAGCTGCTCGGCCGGCCGCGCCGCCGCCCCGGGCTCAGGTGAGCGGCAGCGTCAGGCAGGTCGCGGTCTCGGTGAAGCCGCGCCGCCGGAAGTAGCCGGGAATGCGCCGGGCGACGACGTTCACCTCGACGGCCCCGGCCCGCCGCGCCCGCCGCACCACCGCGTCGACGAGCATCCCGCCGATGCCCTGCCCGCGGTGCTCGGGCGCGACCACGAGTTCCAGCAGCTGGCTGACCGGCCCGGCGGCGTGCAGCGACAGGACCCGGGCGGCCAGCACGTAGCCGACGACCTCGCCGTCGCGGTCCGCCACGAGGAAGTCCGTGTCGTCGTAGGTCATCGCCGCGATGAGCTGCTCGTAGTGGTGGCCGAACGCGGCCCGCTGGGGCGGACGGCCGTCGGCGGTCTGGCTGAGCAGGGCGAAGACGGCGATGGCGTCGGTGACATCGGCTGGCCTGATCCGCACCCGTTCATTGTGCTCAGTTTCCGTGACGGCGCAGGTATCGCGGAGCGCTCCAGTCGGGTGAGCCGGACGCCGTTCGCGCTCACCTGGAAGCGGTGGCCGTCGTCCGTTTCCCGTGCCGGGAGCCGACCCGGTCTCGCGGTCCCACGGTCACGCGCCAGGTGCACGTCGTGCCGGGACCGTGGGCGCAGGCCCTCGCCGGCCACCGGAACCCAGCTTCGCCACCCGAATGATCGACTTTTCGTCCATGGTCGCGTCCAGTCGCCCACGATCGGGGTAAGCGGCGCAGGGTTTTTGTCGGTGGGCGCTGGTAGTCAGGGAGCACGGACCGAAGGAGGACCCCGATGACGAACCCCGGACTGCTCGAGTTGTGGACCTCGCCGCAGGAGCGGGAATGCCTGAGCTGCTACGTGCGCCGCCTGCTGGCCGATTTCGGCTGCGACGGCACGCTGCGCTGGACCCGGCGGTGGCGCGCCCTGCGTGCGCCAGGGGTGGCTGCGCTCGACCGAACGCTCCGAAAACGCAAGGTCAGTTGCGACTGCGGGGTGCCGCCGGCACTCGGCGCCCCGCCGCGCGACCACAGCTCGGGCGCGGCACCACCACCGGCCGCTCTCGGCGCACTATCGCCCCACGGCGGGTTGGGCGCGGCACTACCCCCGGCCGCGCTCGGCGTCCCGCCGCCCCACCGCGACACAGGCGCGGCGCCACCTCCGGCTGCGCCCGGTGCCCCGCCGCGCGACCGCGGTTCGGGCGCGGCGCCACCGCCGGCCGCTCTCGGCGCACTATCGCCCCGCCACGGCTCGGGCGCGGCACTACCCCCGGCTGCGCTCGGCGTCCCGCCGCCCCACCTCGGCACAGGCGCGGCGCCACCTCCGGCTGCGCTCGGCGCACCACCGCGCGACCGCGGCTCGGGCGCGGCACCACCCCCGGCTGCGCTCGGCGCCCCGCCGCCCCACCTCGGCACAGGCGCGGCGCCGCCCCTGTGCGCAGGAGTCCGCCACGGCTCGACGAGGCCCTGCTCCGCACGGGGCGGGCTGCCACCCGGCATGGCCGCTGCCGCACCACCACCGCCGACGCGAGGAGACGCGGCCTGACCACCCGAGCCCGCCGAATCGCCCCCGAGCAATGAAAGGATGTGATGCCCCGGCACGCCGGCAACAGAATCGCGCCTAGGCGCCGCCCTCGGCGGCGGGCTTGAGCCCCCGCGCGCCGGGTCCGTACTGCGCCATCCGGTCGTCGGTGTTGTAGAGACCGCACACGCGCAGCGACAGGCACCCGCACCCGACGCAACCCGTCAGCCGGTCCCGCAACCGCTGGAGCGCGTCGATGCGGGCGTCGAGTTCGTCCTGCCATCCGCGGGACAACCGGGCCCAGTCGGCCTTCGTCGGGGCGTGGTCGCGGGGCAGGGTCGACAGCGCGTCGTGGATCTCCTCGAGGCTGAGGCCCACCCGCTGCGCCGCCCGGATGAACGCGATCCGGCGCAGCACCGACCGCGGATAGCGGCGCTGGTTCCCAGCCGAGCGCTCGGACGAGATCAGGCCCCGGTCCTCGTAGAACCGCAGCGCCGTATGCGGCACGCCGCTGCGCTCCGCGACCTGGCCGATGGTCAGGTGGTCGGCAAGCTTGGTCACGGCGCCAGCCTAGCCTTGACTTCAACCTAAGTCGAGGTTGCACGGTCGGAGCATGAGAAACACGACCAGGGGGCTGGGCTACGCCGACCTGCCGGAGCTGATCGACGCCATGCGCGGCGACGAGAAGCACTCCGGGGCGGCGGAGTCCACAGTAGATGTGCTGTGGGTGCTGTACGACCGGGTGCTGAACGTCTCGCCCGCGGCGCCGGACGATCCGGCCCGCGACCGGTTCCTGCTGTCGAAGGGACACGGGCCGATGGCCTACTACGCGGTCCTGGCCGCGAAGGGGTTCCTCGACCCGGCGGAACTGGCCGGCTGGGCGGGCAGCGAGTCGCGGCTGGGCTACCACCCGGACCGGGTGCTCGTGCCCGGCGTGGAGATCTCCAGCGGGTCGCTGGGGCACGGGCTGGCGCTCGGCGTGGGCACCGTGTTCGGACTGCGCGCGCGGGGACTGACGGAACCGAAGGTGGTGGTGCTGACCGGGGACGCCGAACTCGACGAGGGCTCCAACCACGAGGCGATCGCGCTCGCCGGGCGGGCGTCGCTGGCGCAGCTGACCGCGGTGGTGATCGACAACCAGTCGGCGACGCACGGCTGGCCGGGCGGCATCGCGGAGCGCTTCGCCGTCGAGGGCTGGGCCACGCGCACAGTGAACGGCCGCGATCACGACGCGCTGTACGCCGCCTTCACCGCGCCACACCCGGACCGGCCGCTGTGCGTGGTCGCCGTCGTCGAGCCGAAGGGGAGCTGAGTCATGCCCGGAATGCGTGAGGCGTTTCTGTCCACAATGGAGCAGGTGCTGGACGAGGATCCGCGCGTCGCGGTCGTGCTGGCCGACATCTCCGCGGCGTCGCTGGAGGCCGCCCGGCGCCGTCACCCGGACCGGGTGATCAACGTCGGCATCCGCGAGCAGGCGCTGGTCGGCGTCGCGGGCGGGTTGGCGCTGGCCGGGATGCGACCGGTGGTGCACACGTTCCCGTCGTTCCTCGTGGAGCGGCCCTACGAGCAGGTCAAGCTGGACCTGACGCACCAGGGCGCGGGCGCGGTGCTCGTCTCGTGGGGCGGCTCGTACGACATGTCCACCGCCGGCCGCACCCACCAGTCGCCGGGCGACGTCGCGCTCCTGGACACGATCCCGGGCTGGACGGTGCACGTGCCCGGGCACCCGGACGAGGCGGTCGCGCTGCTGCGCGACGCGCTATCCGGCGACGACACGGTGTACCTGCGCCTGAGCGCCCAGTCGAACGCGCGCCCGCACCCGGGACCGGGCCTGCAAGCGATGCGGGCGGGCAGGCGCGGGGTCGTGCTGGCCGTCGGCCCGATGCTGGACCGCGTGCTGGCCGCCACCGAGGACCTCGACGTGACGGTCCTCTACGCGAAGACCGTCCGGCCCTTCGACGCCGCGACGCTGCGCACCGCGGTGGCCGAGACCGGGGTGGCGGACGTGGTGCTGGTCGAGCCGTACCTGGCCGGCACGTCGGCCCACCAGGTCAGCGAGGCTCTCGTCGAGGTGCCACACCGCCTCCGGGCACTCGGCACCCGCCGGGACGCGGAAGTCCGCCGCTACGGCGACGTCGCGGACCACGACCTGGCACACCACCTCGACGAGGCGAGCATCACAGCCGCGCTGAAGGACTTCCTGCGGGCCACCTGACCGCGCGGCCGGCTCGGCGCGCGTTGGTGCATTTGTTGTGCGGGTGGGTGCGTTCGGGTGTTGTGCGGATGGGCCGGTGGGGTTGGGCGTTCGGTGTTGCGCGGGTGGGCCAGTGGGGCTGGGCGTTCGGTGTTGCGGGGGTGGGCCAGTGGGGCTGGGCGTTCGGTGTTGCGCGGATGGGCCCGCGGGCGGGCGTTCGCCTGTCCCGCGAGTGGGGCGGCCGGGCGGGTCCGGCTGTTGCGCCGAGAGAGCCACCCGCGAGGGGCCTCACCCGCACGGGTAGCAATCGGCCGCTCCGCCGCCTGGCCCCGGGCCGCTGGCGCCGCCCTGGGGCTCAGCGGCCCGCCGGGGACCGGACGCCGCGCCGTTGACGAGGCGCCGGGCCACCTGAGACCGGCGGTGGGCGGTGGCGGACATCGTCCCAGGCGTCCGCGGCGCCGGCCTACCCGCTCTCCGGCGTGTGCTCCGGCAGCAGGCGGCACAGCGCCTCGGCGCTGACCTGCAGGTCCTCGGCCGCCGCGGCGGCTTGTTCCAGCTTGCTGCGGATCGTCTGGAAGGCCAGCAGCCCGAGCTCGTGCTCCCGTTCCCGCAGCACCGGGCACCCGCGCAGGTCGTCGAGCACGCGGGTCACCGCCGTCGCCAGGGCGGTCAGCCCCTCGAGCAGGTCGCGCACCTCGTCCGGGCCCAGCCGGCCGCCCTCCACCTCGTCCAGCGTCTTGGCCAGCTCCCTGGCCCGCTCACCGGACCCGTGGGCTTCGCTCTGCGACGACATCGTCACTCCCTACCGCGGCGCCCTCCCGCTGCCTTCCCCCTCCTCCCGCAATCAAACGCCGCCGAGCCGCCCGGCGGAACCACCCATCGCGGAGCCGCCCGGCGGAACCACCCGCGCCGAGCCGCCCGGCGGAACCACCCACGCCAAGCTCTAGACTGGCCACGTGGCTCGCGTCGTGATTCTGGACTACGGATCGGGGAACCTGCGCTCCGCCGAGCGCGCCGTGCGGCGTGTCGGCGCCGAGGTCGAGGTGACCGCCGACCCGCATGCGGCGCTGGAGGCCGACGGGCTCGTCGTCCCGGGCGTGGGCGCCTTCGCGGCCTGCATGGCCGGCCTGCTCTCCGTGGGCGGCGAGAAGATCATCGGCAGCCGCCTCGCCGGCGGGCGTCCCGTGCTGGGCATCTGCGTCGGCATGCAGATCCTGTTCGAACGCGGCGTCGAGCACGGCGTGGAGACCGCGGGCACCGGCGAGTGGCCCGGCACGGTCGAGCGCCTGCACGCCGACATCGTCCCCCACATGGGGTGGAACACCGTCCGCGCCCCGGCGGACTCGCAGCTGTTCGCCGGCCTGGACCCCGACACCCGCTTCTACTTCGTGCACTCCTACGCCGCCCGCCGCTGGGAGCTGGACTCCGGCCTGCCCGGCCAGCAGCCGAAGGTGACCTGGTCGCACCACGGCGAGGACTTCGTCGCGGCCGCGGAGAACGGCGCGCTGTGGGCGACCCAGTTCCACCCGGAGAAGTCCGGCGACGCGGGCGCCCACCTGCTGGAGAACTGGCTGCGCACCCTCTGACCAGCCCCACCCTCCGACCGGCTCAGCGTCGTTGCTCCTTATAGTGGCCGCGTGACGTTCACCCTCCTTCCCGCCGTCGACGTGGCCGACGGCCAGGCCGTGCGTCTCGTCCAGGGCGAGGCCGGCACGGAGACCTCCTACGGCAGCCCGCTCGACGCGGCGCTCGCCTGGCAGCGGGACGGCGCGGAGTGGATCCACCTCGTCGACCTCGACGCCGCGTTCGGCAAGGGCGACAACAAGGAACTGATCTCCCGCGTGGTCGGTGAGCTGGACGTCCAGGTCGAGCTGTCCGGCGGCATCCGCGACGACGCGTCGCTGGAGGCCGCCCTCGCCACCGGCGCCCGCCGCGTCAACCTCGGCACCGCGGTGCTGGAAGACCCGGAGTGGACCGCGAAGGTCATCGCCACCCACGGCGACCGCGTCGCGATCGGCCTCGACGTGCGCATCACCGACCAGGGCCACCGGCTCAAGGGCCGCGGCTGGACCAGCGACGGCGGCGACCTGTGGGAGGTCCTGGAGCGCCTGGACCGCGACGGCGCCTCGCGCTACGTGGTCACCGACGTCAGCAAGGACGGCACCCTCAAGGGCCCGAACCTGGACCTGCTCGCCGAGGTCGCCGCCCGCACCGACGCCCCGGTGATCGCCTCCGGTGGGGTGTCCAGTTTGGACGACCTGCGGGCGCTGGCCGGTCTCGCGGCCGATGGTGTCGAGGGCGCCATCATCGGCAAGGCCCTCTACGCGGGCGCGTTCACGCTGCCGCAGGCCCTGGAGGCGGTCAGCCCGCGAGTTTGATCGCCAGCCCGATCGTCTTCCGACGGCCCCGCATCCTGCTGAAGAACATCGTCACCTGGCCGACGATCCCGTACTTGCGCGCGATCGCCGAGCGCGCCCGTTCGGTCGCCTCGTCGTCCAGGAGCCGGGCCTGCCCGGTCACCACCGGCCCGTGGGTCTCGCGGCCGCGCAGGTCGCAGCCCTGGAGCGTGACCTCGGGGTTGTTGCGGATCCGCTTGATCTTGCCCGCCGTCCGGTCGCTCCACACCACGATCTCGCCGTCGTGCCCGGCGGCCCACACCGGTGTCGGCACGGGCGTGCCGTTCTTGCGGAACGTGGTCAGCAGGAGGTACTTCTCGGCGGCCAAGCGCTCGAATTCCGACATGCTCCCCACGGTAGCGTGATCACCGCCCGGCGGGTGTCCGCGTGGACTGTCGACCTCGCCGAACCGGGCCAGCGCCAGCGCCGCCGCGACCGCGACGACGAACCCGGCCGCGGCGAGCGGCGCGAACCCGGCCCGCGTCGAATCGCCCAGCAGGAACACGCCGATCAGCGACGGCACCACCGTCTCGCCGACCACCATCAGCGCGGTGCCCGTCGTGACGCTCCCCCGCTGCAGGGCCGAGGCGTAGAACAGCATCGCGAGCACCCCGCCCGCGGCGAGGGCGTACGCGGCGGGATCGGTCAGCACCGCGGTCACGCCCGTCACGTCCAGCACCCGCCCGGCCAGCGCGACCACGCCGAAGCACAACCCGGAGATCAGCCCGAGCGCCGGCGTGCGGATGCGCTCCGGCGCCCGCCCGGCGATCCAGCCCGCCGCGGCCAGTACCGCGACGGCCGCGAGCAGGCCGGCGTGGAACGCCGTGCCCACCGGTTCGGACCCCTCGCTCCGCGCGGACACCCCGAGCACCGCCAGCCCGGCGCAGACCAGAGCGATCGCGGTCCACTCCCGGCCGGACAGCCGCGCGCCCAGCGTGAGCGCCGCCACGGCCGTGACGGCGAGGCTCGCGGCGAGCGCGGCCTGCACCACGAACAACGGCAGCACCCGCAACGCGATCAGCTGCGCCGCGAAGCCGGCCACGTCCAGGCCGAGACCGAGCACGTACCGCCACTGCCGCAGCACGCGCACCAGCAGCCGCGGGTCCACACCGGACCCGCCCTCGTCCACCGCGCGGGCCGCGACGGCCTGGAAGACGGAGGCGACCCCGTAGGCGGCCGCGGCGGCCACCGCGCAGAGCAACCCCCACCACACCCCCGCCACTCTAGGCAACATCTACCCTGGTGGCATGGGTGTAGCGGTCAGGGTGATCCCGTGTCTGGACGTCGACGCGGGCCGGGTGGTGAAGGGCGTCAACTTCGCCGACCTCAGGGACGCCGGCGATCCGGTCGAGCTGGCGCGGGCCTACGACGAGGCGGGCGCCGACGAGCTGACCTTCCTCGACGTGACCGCCTCTTCGGGCAACCGCGAGACGACCTTCGACGTGGTCCGGCGCACCGCCGAGCAGGTGTTCATCCCACTGACGGTCGGCGGCGGCGTGCGGACCTGCGACGACGTCGACCGCCTGCTGCGCGCGGGCGCGGACAAGGTGAGCTTCAACACGGCGGCGATCGCCCGGCCCGAGCTGCTGCGCGAGGCCTCCCGGCGGTTCGGCGCGCAGTGCATCGTGCTGTCGGTCGACGCGCGCCGCGTGCCCGAGGGCTCGGAGCCGACCCCGTCCGGGTTCGAGGTCACCACGCACGGCGGCCGCCGCGGCACGGGCATCGACGCGGTCGAGTGGGCCCAGCGCGGCGAGGAGCTGGGGGTCGGCGAGATCCTGCTGAACTCGATGGACGCCGACGGCACCAAGGCCGGGTTCGATCTGGAGCTGATCGAGAAGACCCGCAAGGTGGTCACCGTGCCGGTGATCGCCAGCGGGGGAGCGGGCGCGGTCGAGCACTTCCTGCCCGCGGTCCGGGCCGGGGCGGACGCCGTGCTCGCGGCCAGCGTGTTCCACTTCGGACAGTTGACGATCGGCGCGGTCAAGGACGCCCTGCGCGCCGGTGGGGTCGAGGTCCGGTGAGCCTGGCACCCGAGCTGGCCCAGCGGCTCAAGCGCACCGCGGATGGCCTGGTGTGCGCGGTCGTGGTCGACCACGCGACCTCCGACGTGCTGATGGTGGCGTGGATGAACGACGAGGCGCTGGAGCGCACGCTGACCACGCGGCGCGGCACGTACTTCTCGCGCAGCCGCCAGGAGCTGTGGGTCAAGGGCGAGACGTCCGGGCACGTGCAGCACGTGCGGGAGGTCCGCCTCGACTGCGACGCCGACACGCTGCTGGTGCGCGTCGACCAGACCGGACCGGCCTGCCACACCGGCACCCGAACCTGCTTCGACGGCGCCGATCGCCTCCTGCTGGACGATGACGGAACCGACCTGCGTAGCGGTGCGGGTAGCGGCCCCGCCCGCCAGCCCACCACCGCCCTCAACCGACGCGCTCCGCGCGACTGACCCGACTCAGGCGGCCCCTGGCTGTGGGATCGCCTCCTCATGAATTCCCACCCGCCAGCCCGACCACCACCCCTGATGGACGCGCTCCGCGCGACAGCGCCGACCACCACGTCGGCGCTGTCCTCGCCAGGAACCGCCCGCCCGGCACCCACCACCACCCTCAACGGACGCGCTCCGCGCGACTGCCGATATCCAAACCCGCGGCGGTGCTGGTTGCTCGGGTGGTGGCTCCGCCGGTGCAGCGCTAGTCGATGTCGCCGGTGAGGTAGCGCTGCAGCGTCGGCCCGACGGCCGCTGCCAGCGTCTCGACGTCCGTGGTCGAGAACGGCTCGAACTTCGCCACGTAGCGCGCCATCCCCATGCCCACCATCTGGGAGGCGCACAGCGTCGCGCGCAGTTCCCGCCGGTCCGGCGACACCCGGCCGACCACGTTCTCCAGCACGTGCCGGATCAGGAAGTCCTTGAGGCTCAGCGCGGCCTGGTCGTGGCTGGCGATGCTGCGCACCAGCGCCGGGAACGCGCCGCCGTCGGTCGCGTCCCACACGGTGAGGAACCGCCGCACGATCCGCTTCCCCAGGTCGTCCACCGGCCCGTCCAGCAGCTCGGACAACAGCTGGATCGGGTCGAACGGCAGCTGCAGCACCGCCTGGGCGAACAGGCCCTCCTTGCCGCCGAACCAGTGGTTGACCATGGCGGCGTCGACACCGGCCCGGGCGGCGATCGCGCGCACGGTGGCGCCCTCGTAGCCGCTCTCGCTGAAGACCTCCCGCGCGGCGGCCACGAGCGCGGCCCGCGTGTCCTGTCCGCCGGGGCGGCGGCCGCGCCGCTTGCCGGGCGTAGGCTGTTCGGCGGTACTCACCCCGCAATGATGGCCCGGGCGCGGCCGGAATTCAACAAAGCCTGAATTAATGCCCGGTGCGCGGAGTGTCGGACCCGGGCGGCACAATGGCTCCATGGTCAGTGCGAATCCCACCGACGGTGGCCTCGGTTCGGTGAGCCCCGCACGCGACGAGTTCCGCGCCCTCGCCGAGGGTCGTCGCGTGATCCCGGTGGTCCGGCGGCTGCTCGCCGACGGCGAAACGCCCGTCGGGGTCTACCGCAAGCTCGCGGCCGACCGCCCGGGCACGTTCCTGTTCGAGTCGGCCGAGAACGGGCAGTCGTGGTCGCGCTGGTCCTTCATCGGCGTCCGCAGCCCCGCCGCGCTGACGGTGCGGGACGGCCGCGCGGTGTGGGAGGGCACCCCGCCGGTGGGCCTGCCGACCGAGGGCGACCCGCTGACCGTGCTGCGGGAGACCGTCGCCGCCCTGCACACCGAGCCGTTGCCCGGCATGCCGCCGCTGACCGGCGGGATGGTCGGCTACCTGGGCTACGACGCCGTGCGCTGGCTGGAGAAGCTGCCTGAGCTGGCCGAGAAGGACCTGGACATCCCCGAGCTGACCATGCTGCTGGCCACCGACCTGGCCGCCGTGGACCACCACGAGGGCACGGTCACGCTCATCGCGAACGCGGTCAACTGGGACGACAGCCCGGAGCGGGTCGACGCGGCCTACGACGACGCGGTCCGCCGCCTGGAGGAGATGACCGAGCGGCTCGGCGCCGCCGCCCCCGCGACGGCCGCCGTCTTCGACCGGCCGGCGCCGCGGTTCGAGCGCCGCCGCACGCAGGCCGACTACTTCGCCGCGGTGGAGAAGGCGGTCGAGGCCATCAAGGCGGGTGAAGCGTTCCAGGTCGTGCCCTCGCAACGGTTCGAGATCCCCACCCAGGCCGACGCGCTGGACATCTACCGCGTGCTGCGCACCTCCAACCCCAGCCCGTACATGTACCTGCTGCGGCTGGACGGGTTCGACATCGTCGGCTCCAGCCCCGAGTCGCTGGTCACCGTGCGGGACGGCCGCGCCACCACGCACCCGATCGCCGGCACTCGCTGGCGCGGCGCGGACCCGGAGGAGGACGCGCAGCTGGCCAAGGACCTGCTGGCCGACGAGAAGGAGCGCGCCGAGCACCTGATGCTGGTCGACCTGGGCCGCAACGACCTGGGCAAGGTCTGCAAGCCGGGCACCGTCCGGGTGGTCGACTTCTTCGCCATCGAGCGCTACAGCCACGTGATGCACATCGTGTCGACCGTCACCGGCGAGCTGGCCGAGGACAAGACCGCGTTCGACGCGGTGGCGGCGTGCTTCCCCGCCGGCACGCTCTCCGGCGCGCCCAAGGTGCGCGCGATGGAGCTGATCGAGGAGCTGGAACCGACGCGCCGCGGCCTCTACGGCGGTGTCGTCGGCTACCTCGACTTCGCCGGTGACGCCGACACGGCCATCGCGATCCGCACCGCCCTGATCCGGGACGGGATCGCCTACGTGCAGGCGGGCGGCGGGGTGGTGGCCGACTCGGTGCCCGAGTACGAGGACAACGAATGCCTGAACAAGGCCCGCACGGTGCTCTCCGCGGTCGCCGCCGCGCAGACCATGGCGCCGCCGCGGAAGCTGGACCCGGCCGATGACGTCGCCAGCGTCCAGTAAGCGTCCACTGTGGATGGTCGCGGCGGCGCTCCTGCTGGCCGCGGCAGCGCTGTGGGGCTCCTCGCAGCTGGTCTGGGCCGCCGAGCCGCGTGACGCCGGTGTCCGCGGGATGGTGCTGGACCGGCACACCGGGGCGGAGCAGTCCGGGGCGCTGGTGCCGCTGGCCGTGCTCGCGCTGGCCGGGGTCGCCGGACTGATCGCCGCGGGCGGCTGGCTGCGGCGGGTGCTGGGCGTGGTGGTCGCGCTGGCCGGGATCGCCGCCGGCTGGATCGCCGTCGACGGCTGGCGCTTCGGGGGCTTCCCCGAGGGCGCGCCCGTCGCGCAGATCTTCGCCGGGCGCGGACTGGCCCTGCTGGCGGGAATTCTGATGCTCGTCGCCGGGTTGACAGCCATCAAGGGTGCGGGCCGCATGGCGAGGATGGGCGCGCGCTACGAAGCCCCGGCCGGCCGCAAGAAGGCCGCGAAGGATCCGGACGCGGAACTGTGGGAGGCGCTCTCCGAGGGCGAAGATCCGACTACTGATCGGTAGGCGGCGATTTCCGCTACCGGACAAGGCAAGTCCGACCCGGAACCGGTCCGCACAGGTGGGCGGGTTAGCATCTTTTCTGCGGGAAGGGGAAGGTGTTTGTGAGCCAGCTTTCGAGTGAATGTGCGACAACCGGTGAGGTTGCGCCGTGACCGTTCTCGAAGACATCGTCGCCGGCGTCCGGGAAGATCTCGCCGAGCGGGAGAAGGCACTCCCGTTCGACGAGCTGAAGCGGCTCGCCGCGCAGGCGCCGCCACCGCGGGACGCCATGTCCGCGCTGCGTGATTCGTCGATCGGCGTCATCGCCGAGGTCAAGCGCCGCAGCCCGTCCAAGGGCACGCTGGCCGACATCCCCGATCCCGCCGCGCTGGCCAAGGACTACGAGGCGGCCGGCGCACGCGTCATCAGCGTGCTCACCGAGCAGCGCCGGTTCGGCGGCTCGCTGGCCGACCTGGACGCCGTCCGCGCCGCGGTCGACATCCCGATCCTGCGCAAGGACTTCATCGTCAGCCCCTACCAGGTCCACGAGGCCCGCGCGCACGGCGCCGACGTGGTCCTGCTGATCGTCGCCGCGCTGGAGCAGAACGCCCTGATGGCGCTGCTCGACCGCGTCGAGTCGCTGGGCATGACCGCGCTGGTCGAGGTGCACAACGCCGAGGAGGCCGACCGCGCCCTCGAAGCCGGGGCCAAGGTCATCGGCATCAACGCCCGCAACCTGCACACGCTGGAGGTCGACCGGGACGTCTTCGGGCGTCTCGCGCCGGGCCTGCCGTTCGACACGGTGAAGATCGCCGAGTCCGGGGTCCGCGGCCCGGGCGACCTGATGGCCTACGCCGGGCACGGCGCCGACGCGGTGCTGGTCGGCGAGGGCCTGGTGGCCTCCGGCGACCCGAAGGGTGCCCTGATGAAGCTGGTCACCGCCGGATCCCATCCCGCCTGCCCGAGGCCGAGCCGATGAGCGAACACGAGCAGCACCACACCGAGCACGACCCCGACGAGCGCGGCTACTGGGGCCCCTACGGCGGCCGGTTCATGCCGGAGGCGTTGATCGGCGTCGTCGACGAGGTGTCCGCCGAGTACGACAAGGCCCGGGTCGACCCGGAGTTCCAGGCCCAGTTCCAGCGCCTGCTGCGCGACTACGCCGGACGCCCGTCGCTGCTCACCGAGGCCGAGCGGTTCGCCGAGCACGCCGGCGGCGCGCGGATCTTCCTCAAGCGTGAGGACCTCAACCACACCGGCTCTCACAAGATCAACAACGTGCTGGGCCAGGCGCTGCTCACCAAGCGGATGGGCAAGAAGCGGGTCATCGCCGAGACCGGCGCGGGCCAGCACGGCGTCGCCACCGCCACCGCGTGCGCCCTGATGGGCCTGGAGTGCGTGGTCTACATGGGTGAGGTCGACACCGAGCGGCAGGCGCTGAACGTGGCGCGCATGCGGCTGCTCGGCGCCGAGGTGATCCCGGTCAAGACCGGTTCGCGCACCCTCAAGGACGCGATCAACGAGGCGCTGCGCGACTGGGTCGCCAACGCCGACACCACGCACTACCTGTTCGGCACCGCCGCCGGGCCGTTCCCCTTCCCGGTGATGGTGCGCAACTTCCACAAGGTCATCGGCGAGGAGGCCCGCGCGCAGATCCTCGAGCAGACCGGGCGGCTGCCGGACGCGGTCGCGGCCTGCGTCGGCGGCGGGTCCAACGCGATCGGGATCTTCCACGGCTTCATCGACGACCCGGACGTGCGCCTGGTCGGCCTGGAGCCGGGCGGCGAGGGCGTCGACGGCAACCGCCACGGCGCGACCCTGACCAAGGGCACGCCGGGCAACCTGCACGGCGCGATGTCGTACCTGCTGCAGGACGAGGACGGCCAGACGGTCGAATCGCACTCGATCTCCGCCGGCCTGGACTACCCGGGCGTCGGTCCCGAGCACGCGTGGCTCAAGGACAGCGGCCGCGCCGAGTACCGGCCGATCACCGACGCCGAGGCGATGGAGGCGTTCGCGCTGCTGTCCCGCACCGAGGGCATCATCCCGGCCATCGAATCGGCGCACGCGCTGGCCGGAGCGATCCAGCTCGGCCAGGAGCTGGGCCGGGACGGGCTCATCGTGGTCAACCTGTCGGGCCGCGGCGACAAGGACATGGACACCGCCGCGGCGTACTTCGGATTGGTGGAGAAGTCGTGAGCGGTCTGTCGGAGATGTTCGGGCAGACGCGTGCGGAGGGCCGGGCGGCGCTGGTCGGCTACCTGCCCGCCGGGTACCCGACCGTGCCGGGCTCGAAGGACTTGCTCGCGGCCCTGATCGACGGCGGCGCGGACCTCGTGGAGATCGGCGTGCCCTACTCCGATCCGGTGATGGACGGCCCGACGATCCAGCTCGCCGCGGACGCCGCGCTGAAGAACGGCTTCCGGCTGCGAAACCTGTTCGAGGTCGTCGAATCGGTGTCGGCCCGCGGTGGCCGGGCGGTCGTGATGACCTACTGGAACCCGGTGCGCCAGTACGGGGTGGCGAAGTTCGCGCGCGACCTCGCCGCCGCCGGTGGCCTGGGCCTCATCACGCCGGACCTGATCCCGGACGAGGCCGGCGACTGGATGGCCGCGTCCGAGCAGCACGGTCTGGACCGCATCTTCCTGGTCGCGCCGTCCTCCTCGGAGGAGCGGATCGACCTGACCGTGAAGGCCGGCTCCGGGTTCGTGTACGCGGCCGCGGTCATGGGCGTCACCGGCGCGCGTGACCAGGTCAGCAGCGGCGCCGCCGAGCTGGTCCGCCGCACCCGGGCGCACACGGACCTGCCGATCGGCGTCGGGCTGGGTGTGCGGTCGCGCGAGCAGGCGGCGGAGATCGCCGGGTTCGCCGATGCGGTGATCGTCGGATCCGCGCTGGTGTCGGCCGCCGCGGGTGGAACCGAGCCGGTGCACGCGCTGGCCGGTGAGCTGGCGGAGGGTGTCCGCCAGGCCGTCGCCACGGCGTGAGACGGCCAAAAACACATGGCCCCGGCCGGGGTTGATCGGCAGACTGGCCGCATGGCCTACGAACTCGCTCAGGTGAACATCGGTCGCCTGGTCGCACCGCTGACCTCGCCCCAGCTCAAGGACTTCGTGGACGCGCTGGACCCGATCAACGCCCTCGCCGACGCCGCGCCCGGCTTCGTGTGGCGCATGCAGACCGAGGACGGCAACGCGACCGCGGTGCGCGCCTTCGAATGGGACACCGGCACCAGCGCGGGGATCATCGTCAACATGTCGACGTGGCGCTCGGTCGAGGACCTGGCCGCGTACGTGTACTCGGGGGAGCACCGGGCGGTGCTCAAGCGCCGCCGCGAGTGGTTCGAGCGGATGCCTGAGGCGTTCACCGCGCTGTGGTGGGTGCCCGCGGGACACCGCCCGACCACGGACGAGGCCGAGGACCGGATCCGGCACCTGCGCGCGCACGGGCCGACGCCGTACGCGTTCACCTTCCGCGAGACGTTCCCGCCCGGCGGTGCCGTGGCCGAGTCCGGACAGGCCGACTGGTTCTGCAAGGCATGAGCACGGGCAAGGTGCTGTCGGTCAACATCGGGTCGAAGCGGGAAGTGCGGGAAGCCGATCTCGGGGTCACCGGGATCGACAAGCGCCCGGTCGAGGGGCCGGTGGCGGTGGCCGCGCCCGGTCCGCGTGGCGTCGGCGGCAGTGGCGTGACCGGCGACGTGATCTGCGACCTGCGGCACCACGGCGGCGACGACCAGGCGGTGTACGCGTACGCGCGGGAGGACCTGGACGTCTGGGCGGAGGAACTGGGCCGCGACCTGCCGCCGGGCGTGTTCGGCGAAAACCTGACCACGATGGGTCTGGACGTCACCGGCGCGCTGATCGGGGAGCGGTGGCGGATCGGCGAGTCGCTGGTGCTGGAGGTGACCTCGCCACGCATCCCGTGCCGGACGTTCGCCGGTTGGCTGGGTGAACGCGGCTGGGTGAAGACCTTCACCCGGCGCGCGGTGCCCGGCGCGTACCTCCGGGTGCTGGAGCCGGGACCGGTGCAGGCCGGGGACGCGGTGACGGTGCTGTCCCGGCCCGGCCACGGCGTGACGATCGGCACGGCGTTCCGCGCGTTCACCACGGAGCCCGCGCTGCTGGCCGACCTGGCCGGCGTGGAGGCCCTCGCGGAGGCCGACAAGCGCAAGGTGCACCGCGCCCTGAAGCGACGCGCCGCCGCCGCGGACTGAGCCCAGCGCAGAACTCACGCCGCCGAACGCAGACCTCACGCGCCCGAGCGCAGAACTCGCGCGCGTGAGCGTGGGACTCGGGGACGTGAGCGTGGGACTCGCGCGGGCCGCGAGTTCTGCGTTCGTGCGCGCGAGTCCCACGTTCCTGTCCGCGAGTCCCACGTTCCTGCGAGCGAGTCCCACGTTGCCGCGCGTGAGTTCTGCGTTGCCGCGGGTGCGGGCTGCGGTGGGGGGAGGGCGTGGGGGGCGGGAACGGGCGTGGCAGGCTGGGGGTATGGCCCGGCCTTCTCCCCTGCAGGTGCGCAACCTCGTCGTCGCCGTGCTCGCGGCTCTCGTGGCGGTCTGGAACGTCACCCAGGGCGGGCCGTGGTACCTCACGGCGATCTTCGGCGTCGGGTGTGTGCTCGCGCTCGGGTCGGCCGCCCTCAACCGCGCGGGCTGATCCGCGCACCTCACACCGCGCACGTTACGGTGAGCGCGTGAATTCCGCCTCGGCTGTGTTCCTCGCGACGATCCCGAGCCCGGACCGCGGCGTCTGGCACCTGGGACCGATCCCGATCCGCGCCTACGCGCTGTGCATCATCGCCGGCATCGTCCTCGCCATCTGGTGGGGCGACCGCCGCTGGGTGCAACGCGGCGGCACCAAGGGCACGGTCGTCGACATCGCCGTGTGGGCCGTGCCGTTCGGCCTCGTCGGCGGGCGCCTCTACCACGTCATCACCGACTGGTGGCGCTACTTCGGCGAGGGCAAGGACCCGGTCAAGGCGCTCTACATCTGGGACGGCGGCCTGGGCATCTGGGGCGCGATCGCCCTCGGCGCGGTGGGCGCGTGGATCGGCTGCCGCCGCAAGGGCGTGCCGCTGCCCGCGATGGCCGACGCGATCGCCCCGGGCATCATCGTCGCGCAGGCCATCGGCCGCCTCGGCAACTACTTCAACCAGGAGCTCTACGGCGCGCACACCACGCTGCCCTGGGGCCTGGAGATCTACCAGCGCTTCGACCCGAACAACCCGACGATCCCCGACCAGGGCCCCAACGGCATCGCGTTCGGCAACATCCCGCTCGCCGACAGCCCGGTGCACCCCACGTTCCTGTACGAGCTGATCTGGAACCTGATCATCGCGGCGCTGGTCGTGTACGCCGACCGCAAGCTGCGGCTGGGCCACGGCCGCGCGTTCGCCCTCTACGTCGCCGGGTACACGCTGGGCCGGTTCTGGATCGAGCTGATGCGCACCGACGACGCCACCCACGTCCTCGGCCTGCGGGTCAACACGTGGACGTCGATCCTGGTCTTCGCCGGCGCGATGGTCTACTTCTTCCTCGCCCGGCGCCGCGGGCCACGCGAGGAACCGGAAACGCTGCGCAGCAAGGACGACGAGACCGACACGGTCGCCCCGGAACGCGAGTAGTTCTACTCAGGCGCGGTCCCGGCCCGCTCGCCAGACTGGTGATCATGACCGAGGACCGGCGGCCGGGTGTGGCCTTCCTGGGGTTCGCGCTCGCGACCGGACTGCTGATCGTCGTCGTGGTCGCCCTGATGCGGGACTTCGTCGCCGGCTGGCACGGGGGCGAATACGCCTCCGCCTACATCGGGGTCACGTTCGGCGCGATGATCGCCGGCAGCCTGTGCCGGCTCGCACGGCCCCCGTGGCGCTCCTTCGGCACCGGGCTGATCCTCGGCGGTGTGCTCGGGTTCGCGAGCTTCCTCGCGGTGGCGGTGGCGCTCTACCTCGCCCTGTCGCAGATGTCTAGCTGACCAGGCCGCGCCCGGTGACCAGCGGCAGGTCCAGCGCCGTCAGCAGGCCGGGCGGCGCCGCGACCACCGCGGGGATCGCGTTCACCAGCCGCATCGCCGTCGCCTTGAGGCCCGCCGTGTTGTGGTCGCCGTCCGTGCCGACCAGCCGCAGGTCCAGCGTGTAGTTCGGCTCGCCGGTCACCTGCACCCGGTAGCAGCCCTGCCCGGACGGTTGCGGCCAGTCCGGCCCCAGGTCCGGGCGCAGCCGTGTCACGTGCTCCAGCACGCACACCGGACGGCCGCCCCGCATGCCGCGCACCTCGAACCGCAGCGCGGCGGCCGTGCCCTCGGCGATCGTGCCGCACGAGACGTCGAACGCCGACGGCGCCGGCAGCCGCTCGAAGCTCTCCTCCACGGCGTCCAGCTCCACGCCCAGCCCGGCCGCCAGCTGCCGCACCACGCTGCCCCACGCCAGCGACAGCACGCCGGGCTGCAGCAGCATCGGCGTCTGGTCCAACGGGCCGCCGAAGCCCATGATGTCGAAGACGACCTTGCGGTTGTCGTAGGTCGAGTAGTCCAGGATCTCGAAGCAGCGCACCTCGTCGATCCGCTCGCACACGCCCGTGAGTACCAGCGGCAGCCAGTCGTTGGCGAACCCGGGGTCGACACCGTTCACCCACAGCGACGCGCCACCCTCGGACGCGGCCGCCCGCACGGGTGCGGACACCTCGCCGGGCACCACGCCGTCCGGGAACTGCAGGAACACCGGGCTGCTCGACACGACGTTCACGCCGGCCCGCAGGATGCGCTGCAGGTCGGCCAGCGCCTCCATCAGCCGGTCGTCGGCCATCGCCGTGTAGACCACGCAGTCCGGTTCCAGCGCCAGCAGCGCGTCGGCGTCGGTGGTCGCCGCGACGCCCAGCGACCGCCCCAGCCCGGCCAGCTCCCCGGCGTCCCGGCCGGCCTTGTCCGGGTTCGACACCCACACGCCGGCCAATTCCAGCTCCGGATGCGCGTCGATGCCCGCGATCGCGTGCCGCCCCACGTTGCCGGTGCTCCACTGCACCACCCGGTACGTCACAGGTCCGGCAATCCGAGTTCGAGGTTGGGCGCCTGCAGTCCACCGTCCACTTCCAGCACCTTCCCCGTGACGAACGAGCCGGCGGGCGAGGCCAGGTAGACGATCGCGGCCGCGATGTCCTCGACCTCGCCGAGCCGGCGCAGCGGCGTGTCCGCCTCCATCCTGGCCTTGATCTCCGGGTTGTTCACCACGACCTCCAGCGCCGAGGTCGCCACCGACCCGACGGCGACCGCGTTGACCCGGATGCGTGGCGCGAGGTCGTAGGCGGCCAGGCGCGTGTAGTGGGCGAGCGCGGCCTTCGCGGTGCCGTAGGCGGCGAACCCGCGCCCGGCGACCCGGCCCATGTTCGACGAGATGTTGACGACCGTGCCGCCGTCGGTCATCAACGGCACGGCGGCGGTGGTGAGCGCGTGCGCGGTCGAGACGTTGAACCGGAACGCCTCTTCCAGGAACTCCGGTGTGGTGTCCAGCAGCGGCCGGGGATAGGTGCCGCCGACGTTGTTGACCACGATGTCGACCCGGCCGAACTCGCCGACCGCGGCCTGCGCGAGCGCGGCGGCGGCCGCGGGATCGCTGAGGTCGGCCGGCACGACGTGCGCGCGCCGTCCGGTTCCGGCCACGCGCGCGGCGACGGCGTCCAGGTCGGTCTTCGTACGGGAGGAGATCACCACGTCCGCACCGGCTTCGGCCAGCGCGACGGCGGCTCCCGCGCCGATACCGCGTCCGGCCCCGGTGACGACGGCGACTTTGCCGGTCACGCGGAAACGATCGAGGATCATGCGGCCGACTGTAACAGGTTCTAGTTCGGTCCGGGGCGGTCCGAGGAGAACCTGGTGCCGGGCAACGGAACCCCGCTAGGGAACCGCCGGGCCGGGGTCTTCGGGAAAGAGGGCGGCCAGCTCGTCGTGCAGGAGCCGCCGGATCTCCTCGGCCGGGAACTCGCGTGGGTACATCGCCGCCTGCAGGGTCAGGCCGTCGATGAAGGTGTGCAGGCGCCGGGCCTGCCGGTCGAGGTGACCGTCGGCGAGCGGGTCCCCGATGCGCTCCGGAGGTGGTTGCCCGCAGAAGTACGCCACCGCGAGCCGGCAGATGTGCCGTTCGCCGGGGAGTCCTGCCGTGTGGAGTTCGGCGAGGGATGCGTCGAAGCGCGAGCGCATCAGGCAGGCGAGCCAGACGTCCGCGTCCACCCGCCGGTCGGCGTCCAGTGGCAGCAGCTCCTCGAGCATCAGCAGCGCCCGGTCACGCCCGGGCAGATTGCCGTGCAGGTGGCCGGCGATGCGAGCGGTGACCTTGTCGGCCATCGCCTTCGCTGCGAAGAGCAGCAGGCCGCGCTGGCTGTCGAAGTAGTGGCGCAGCCCGCCGATCGAGATGTTGGCCTGCTCGGCGATCTTCCGCACGGTGGCGCCCTCGATGCCGTCCCGGCTGATGACGTCCCAGACCACCCGGACCAGTTCCGCCCGTCGCTGGTCGTGGTCGACGAGCTTCGGCATACCCAGGTTATAGCACAATCGTACGGTTTCCTATACCGTACAAGCGTGCTAAAAAAATCTGAGGGAGCGGTGCCGGGGCGTGCCACGGGTTCGGTCGTGCTCGCCGGGGGATTGCTGCTGATCGCCGGGTCGGCGCTGTGGTTCGTGCTGACCGGCGACACCGGTGTCCGGTACTCGTCGGACACCGGCGACACCGTGCCGATGTGGTTCCGCTGGATTCCCGTACTCGCCGGCGTCGTGCTGGTACGCCTGGTGCCGTTCCGGGGCGCCGCGATCACGCCGGCCGAGCGCCGGCCCCGCCTCGAAGCGGGTGTTCTCCTGGCCTCGGCGGTGCTCTTCGCGGTGACGCTGGGGCTGGCCGGCGGTGGCGAGCCCGCCCACACCCTGTTGAAGGTGCTGTTGCTGCTCGGGGTTCCCGCGGCGATGTTCTGGATCCTGCGGCGCTGGGGAACGGCCTGGCGCCCGGCGGGTGGGCGGCCGGAGGTGGGGCGGCGCTGGGCGCCCGCGATCCCGGTCGCCGCGTGGGTTCTCCTCAGCTACGCCAGCCCGTGGGCCACGCCGTCCAGCGACTTCGCGACCACCGTCGACCTGGTCACGCTCGTGCTCGTGCTCGTCGTCGGGTTCCTCGTCAACAGCCTGCTGGAGGAGGTCTTCTACCGCCGCTGGCTGCAGTCCAGGTGGGAGGCGCTCATCGGCCGGTGGCCGGCGATCGTGCTCGCGTCACTGCTCTGGGCCGTCTGGCACGTCGCCATCCACGGCAGCGGTGACCTGCCGGCCGACCTCGCGTCGGCGTTCGTCAACCAGGGCGTTCTCGGGCTGTTCCTCGGATTCCTCTGGAGCGAGTACCGGATGATGTGGCCGCTGCTGGTAGTCCACGGTGCCGTCAACGCCGTCCCCGTCCTGCTACCCCTGGTGTGAGCGGGCGGACCGGCAGCACCGCCAGTTCACCGCGGTCGTTCGTCCGCACCTCCGCGGCCGCGCCGTAGTGCGCCGCCAGCGCCTCCGCCGTCAGCACCTCCGCCGGTGGCCCGGCGGCCACCGCGTGGCCGGCGTCGAGCAGGAGGAGCTGGTCGGCGTACTGCGCGGCGAACGTCAGGTCGTGCAGGGTCGACACCACGGTGATGCCGTCCTCGTGCCGCAGCCGGTCGATCAGCTCCAGCAGCGCCTGCGCGTGGCCGATGTCCAGGCCCGTCGTGGGCTCGTCGAGCAGCAGCAGGCTCGCCCGCTGGGCCAGCACCCGCGCCAGCACCGCGCGCTGCCGCTCGCCGCCGGAGAGCATGTCCACCCGGCGGCCCGCCAGCGCGCCCAGGTCCAGCCGCGCCAGCACCTCCTCCACAATGGACAGATCCGACCGGCTTTCCCGCGCCAGCAGACCCAGATGCGGCGTGCGGCCGAGCAGCACGTAGTCGGTCACCGTCAGGCCCACGGGCACCGCCGGGTCCTGCGGCGCGTACCCGACGAGCCGCGCCAGTTCCTTGCGCGGCACCCGGGACCGGCCGCCGATGAGCACTTCTCCTTGTGGCGGCAGGAGTCCGGCCACGGTTTTGAGCAAAGTGGACTTCCCGGCCCCGTTCGGCCCGACGACGGCCAGCCACCCGCCGGCCGGCACCTCCACCGAAACCCCGTGCACCACCGGGCAATCGCCGTAACCGGCGCGCACCGAGCGCAACGACAACGCGGTCACGACAACCTCCTCCGCGACGAGCGCAGGATCCAGGCGAAGAACGGCGCCCCGGTGAACGCGGTGACCACACCCAGCGGCAGTTCACCCGGCATGACCGTGCGCGCCAGCTGGTCGGCCAGCACCAGGAACGCCGCGCCGCCGACCAGCGACAGCGGGATCACCACCCGGTAGCTGGCCCCGGCGAGCATCCGCACCACGTGCGGCACCACGATCCCGACGAACCCGATCAGCCCGCTGACCGACACCGCCGCCGCGGTCGCCAGCGACGCCGCCGCCAGCACGACCAGCCGGATCCGGCCCGGTCGCAGGCCCAGCGACGCCGCCTCCGCGTCGCCGAGCGCGAGCACGTCGAGCAACCGCGCGGACAGGCACAGCACGACCGCCGCCACCGCCACGTACGGCACTGCGATCAGGACTTCGCGCCACCCGCTCACGTTGAGCCCGCCCAGCATCCACGTGTAGACCTGCCGGATCGTCTCGGTGTTCAGCTGCTGCGCGAACGTCTGGATCGCGGTGAGGAACGACGCCACCGCGACCCCGGCCAGCAGCAGCGTGCTCGTGCTGCCCCCGGCCGAGCGGCCCACCAGCCAGCTGAGCCCGACCCCGCCGAGCGCGCCGGCGAACGCGGCCAGCGGCAGCGGGCCGACGACCCAGCCGCTGACCGCCGGGGCGAGCACCACGACGAGCGTCGCCGCCATGCCCGCCCCGGCCGCCGCGCCCAGCAGGTACGGGTCGGCCAGCGGGTTGCGGAACACGCCCTGGAACGTCGCCCCGGACACCGCGAGCGCCGCGCCGACGATCGCCGCCAGCAGCACCCGTGGCACCCGCAGCTGCCACACGATCGCGGCCTCCCGCACGGACAGCGGCGACTGCCCGCCGGTGACCTGCGCCCAGATCTCGGCGAGCACCCGCTGCCAGCCCAGGTCGCTCGCACCGACGAGCACGGCGAACACCAGGACGGCCGCGAGCACCACGAGCCCGGCGATCAGGACCGGGGCGCGCAGCCGGGTCCGGGTGTCAGGCACCGGTCTTGGCGACCGCGGCGGCGACGGTGCGGACGAGCTCGACGATCCGCGGGCTCCACCGGGAGGCGATGTCGTCGTCGAGCGCGATCACCTGACCGCGTTGCACGGCGCTCAGCGTGTTCCAGCCCGGCCGCGCGGCGACGGTCTGCGCGTTCTGCCCGCAGCACTTGCTGTCCGCGAGGAAGATCAGGTCCGGGTTGGACTGCAGGATGCGTTCGGCCGACAGCTGCGGGTAGCCGCCGGAGGCGTTCGGGTCGGTGCCGTCGGCGATGTTGGTGAGCCCGAAGCGGGTGAGCACCTGGCCGATGAAGGTCGCCGAAGTCACGCTGTAGTACGTCTGGTCCAGCTCCCAGTAGTAGGTCAGCGATCGCTTCGGCGCGTCCGCGACGATCTTGTCGATGTCGTCGCGGGTCTGCCGGGCCAGGCTCTCGCCCTCGGCCTGGTGCCCGGTCGCCTTGCCCAGCACCTCGAACTGCGTGTAGGCGTCGTCGAGCGTCTTCGCGTCGGGCATCACCAGCGTCTTGGTCCCGGTCCGGGCCAGTGCGCCGGCGAGGCCGGTGGTGTCGGCGTAGACCACGACCAGATCGGGCCGGTAGGCGGCGATCGCCTCGGGATCGGGGCTCAGGCCGGTCAGCTGCGTGCGCGGCGCCTGTGCGGGGAAGTTCGACGCCGAATCGACGGCGACCACCTGCGGCCCCGCGCCGAGGGCGAACAAGGTCTCGGTGGCCGACGGCGACAGCGACACGATGCGTTGCGGCTGCTTGTCGAGCGTCACGGCCGGGGCGCCGGGCGCGGCGACCGTGACCGGGAAGGCGCCTTCGGTTTCGGGGGGTGCGGCCGAGTCCTCGGACGGCCGGGTGGCGCATCCGGTCAGCACGAGCAGGACCGCGATCAGTGGTGCGAAACGACGGAACACAAGAAAACCTCGGGTTTCCGGCCGGCGTCACGGGGCCCCGTCCCGCACCCAGGCGTTACGGACGCCGCACCCCTGAGCCGGGGGCGAAAGGCGTCGGCGCGGCGGCAGGCGACCTGGCTCGACCGGGTGTGCACGGAGCGCACCCGAGTCATCACAGTTGCGGCACAGCACCGGGTTCCCACCGGTTTCGCGGCCGCCGCGTCACTGGCCGGCAAGCCGCTGACCAGCGTGAGGAACGCTACCACCGGCGAATCTGGCCCCGGGGCGGGATCCTGCGTAATCTTGATGGGATCGCGCGACGCGTATGCTCGGTCGGAGGCGCCGAAGGCAGCCCATCAAGAACGATGTCGTTCCTCGCAGCCAGATCGTTACCGATCGGATGAGAAAATCCACACTCCGAGAGGGTGCCCTCATGTTTCCTGGGTGTTAAGGTCGCGCTAATCCAAGGGCCATCGTCGTCCCTGCAGCAGTACCGGGGGAACTTTCCGAACTGAGCATTGAGACGACGAAGGAGGTCCCCGCATGATCTTCTCCGCCAACCCGGGCAAGCAGGGCCTGTACGACCCTGCCACGGAGCAGGATTCCTGCGGTGTGGCGATGGTGGCCGACATTCAGGGCCGGCGCACCCACGCCATCGTCACGGACGGGCTGACGGCGCTGATCAACCTGGACCACCGGGGCGCCGCGGGCGCCGAACCGACCTCCGGCGACGGCGCCGGGATCCTCGTGCAGCTGCCCGACCAGCTGCTCCGCGAGGAGGCCGGCTTCGAGCTGCCCGAACCCGACGCGCAGGGCCACCACCGCTATGCCGCCGGCATCGCGTTCCTGCCCACCGAGGAGGAGGCGCGCGGCAAGGCCGTCGCGCTGATCGAGCGCCTGGCCGACGAGGAGAGCCTCGACGTGCTGGGCTGGCGCGAGGTCCCGGTCGACGCCGACGCCGCCGACATCGGCCCCACCGCGCGGTCGGTGATGCCGCACTTCGCCATGCTGTTCGTGGCGGGCAAGCCGGACGCCGACGGCGTGCGCCCCGCCGGCCTGGAGCTGGACCGGCTCGCCTTCTGCCTGCGCAAGCGCGTCGAGCACGAGAGCGTGGTCGCCGAGTGCGGCACGTACTTCCCGTCGCTGTCCGCGCGCACCATGGTCTACAAGGGAATGCTCACGCCCGAGCAGCTCCCGGCGTTCTTCGGCGACCTGCGCGACCCGCGGCTGACCAGTGCGATCGCGTTGGTGCACAGCCGGTTCTCCACCAACACGTTCCCGTCGTGGCCGCTGGCGCACCCGTTCCGGTTCGTCGCGCACAACGGTGAGATCAACACGATCCGCGGCAACCGCAACCGCATGCGGGCCCGTGAGGCGCTGCTGGAGTCGGGTGTCATCCCGGGCGACCTGACCCGGCTCTACCCGGTGTGCTCGCCGGACGCGTCGGACTCGGCGTCGTTCGACGAGGTCCTCGAACTGCTGCACCTGGGCGGCCGCAGCCTGCCGCACGCCGTGCTGATGATGATCCCGGAGGCGTGGGAGAACCACACCACCATGGACCCGCGGCGGCGCGCGTTCTACCAGTTCCACGCGAGCCTGATGGAGCCGTGGGACGGCCCGGCGTGCGTCACGTTCACCGACGGCGCGCTCGTCGGCGCGGTGCTGGACCGCAACGGCCTGCGCCCGTGCCGCTGGTGGCGCACCGCCGACGACCGCGTCGTGCTGGCCAGCGAGGCCGGTGTGCTGGACGTGCCGCCGGACCAGGTGGTCGCCAAGGGCCGCCTCAAGCCGGGCCGCATGTTCCTGGTGGACACCGAGGCCGGCCGCATCGTCGCCGACGACGAGATCAAGTCGGAGCTGGCCCAGCAGCACCCGTACGAGGAGTGGCTGCACGCCGGCCTGCTGCAGCTGGCCGATCTGGCCGACCGCGATCACGTCACGCAGAGCCACGACTCGGTGCTGCGCCGTCAGCTCGCCTTCGGCTACTCCGAGGAGGAGCTGAAGATCCTGCTCGCGCCGATGGCGGAGAAGGGCGCCGAGCCGCTGGGCTCGATGGGCACCGACACCCCGCCCGCCGTGCTGTCCAAGCGGTCGCGCCAGCTCTACGACTACTTCAAGCAGGCCTTCGCGCAGGTGACCAACCCGCCGCTGGACGCGATCCGCGAGGAGCTGGTCACGTCGATGAGCCGGATCATGGGTCCCGAGCGCAACCTGCTCGACCCGGGCCCGGCCTCGTGCCGGCACATCCAGCTGCCGTACCCGGTCATCGACAACGACGAGCTGGCCAAGCTCATCCACATCAACGACGACGGCGACCTGCCGGGCTTCGCCTGCACCGTCCTGTCCGGACTGTTCGAAGTGGACGGCGGCGGCAAGGCGCTGGCGGAGGCGATCGAGCGGGTGCGCCGCGAGGCGTCCGAGGCGATCGCGGCCGGCGCGCGCACGCTCGTGCTGTCCGACCGGGACTCCGACCACAAGATGGCGCCGATCCCGTCGCTGCTGCTGGTCTCCGCGGTGCACCACCACCTGGTGCGCACCAAGGAACGGCTGCGCGTGGCGCTCGTGGTGGAAAGCGGTGACGCCCGCGAGGTCCACCACATCGCGCTGCTGCTCGGCTACGGCGCCGCGGCGGTGAACCCGTACCTGGCCTTCGAGACGATCGAGGACATGATCGCGCAGGGCGCGATCACCGGGATCGAGCCGCGCAAGGCGGTGCGCAACTACGTCAACGCGCTGGTCAAGGGCGTCCTGAAGATCATGTCCAAGATGGGCATCTCGACCGTCGGCGCCTACACCGCGGCGCAGGTGTTCGAGTCCTTCGGGCTGTCGCAGGAACTGCTCGACGAGTACTTCACCGGCACGGTGTCCAAGCTCGGCGGCGTCGGTCTCGACGTGCTCGCCGAGGAGGTCGCCGTCCGGCACCGCCGGGCCTACCCGGACAACCCGACCGACCGCGTGCACCGCCGTCTCGACACCGGCGGCGAGTACGCCTACCGCCGCGAGGGCGAGCTGCACCTGTTCACGCCGGAGACGGTGTTCCTGCTGCAGCACGCCAGCAAGACCCGCCGCGACGAGGTGTACCGGCGCTACACCGAAGAGGTGCACCGCCTCTCCCGCGAGGGCGGCGCGCTGCGCGGGTTGTTCAAGTTCCGCAAGGAGGGCCGCACGCCGGTCCCGATCGACGAGGTCGAGTCGGTCGAGTCGATCTGCAGGCGGTTCAACACCGGCGCGATGTCCTACGGCTCCATCTCGGCCGAGGCGCACCAGACGCTCGCGATCGCGATGAACCGCATCGGCGGCCGGTCCAACACCGGTGAGGGCGGCGAGGACCCGGAGCGGCTCTACGACCCCGAGCGGCGCAGCGCGATCAAGCAGGTCGCCAGCGGCCGGTTCGGCGTCACCAGCGAGTACCTGGTCAACGCCGACGACATCCAGATCAAGATGGCGCAGGGCGCCAAGCCAGGCGAGGGCGGCCAGCTGCCGCCGAACAAGGTGTACCCGTGGATCGCGCGCACCCGGCACTCCACGCCGGGCGTCGGCCTGATCTCGCCGCCGCCGCACCACGACATCTACTCGATCGAGGACCTGGCGCAGCTGATCCACGACCTGAAGAACGCCAACGAGAAGGCCCGCATCCACGTGAAGCTGGTCAGCTCGCTGGGCGTCGGCACGGTCGCGGCCGGGGTGTCGAAGGCGCACGCCGACGTCGTGCTGATCTCCGGTCACGACGGCGGCACCGGCGCCTCGCCCCTGAACTCGCTCAAGCACGCGGGCACGCCGTGGGAGATCGGCCTGGCCGAGACCCAGCAGACCCTGATGCTGAACGGGCTGCGCGACCGCATCACCGTGCAGGTCGACGGCGCGATGAAGACCGGCCGCGACGTGGTGGTCGCGGCGCTGCTCGGCGCCGAGGAGTACGGCTTCGCCACCGCGCCGCTGATCGTGGCCGGCTGCATCATGATGCGCGTCTGCCACCTCGACACCTGCCCGGTCGGGGTCGCCACCCAGAGCCCGGAGCTGCGCAAGCGCTACACCGGGCAGGCCGAGCACGTGGTGAACTACTTCCGGTTCGTCGCGCAGGAGGTCCGCGAGCTGCTGGCCGAGCTGGGTTTCCGCACCCTGGACGAGGCCATCGGCCGGGCCGACGTGCTGGACACCGACGAGGCGGTCGACCACTGGAAGGCCGGCGGCCTGGACCTGAAGCCGATCTTCGAGATGCCGGCCGACACCCCGTACGGCGGTGCCCGGCGCAAGATCCGCGAGCAGGACCACGGCCTCGAGCACGCCCTGGACCGCACGCTCATCCAGCTGTCCGAGGCGGCCCTGGAGGACGCGCACCCGGTGCGGCTGGAACTGCCGGTGCGCAACGTCAACCGCACCGTGGGCACGCTGCTGGGGTCGGAGATCACCCGCCGCTACGGCGGTGAGGGCCTGCCCGACGGCACGATCCACATCCGGCTCGTCGGATCGGCGGGGCAGTCGCTGGGCGCGTTCCTGCCGCGCGGCGTCACGCTGGAGATGGTGGGCGACGCCAACGACTACGTCGGCAAGGGCCTGTCCGGCGGCCGCATCATCGTGCGGCCGCACCCGGACGCGACGTTCGCCGCCGAGCGTCAGGTCATCGCCGGCAACACGCTGGCCTACGGAGCGACCGCGGGGGAGATGTTCCTGCGCGGTCAGGTGGGCGAGCGGTTCTGCGTACGCAACTCGGGCGCCACCGTCGTCGCCGAGGGCGTGGGCGACCACGCCTTCGAATACATGACCGGTGGCCGTGCCGTGGTGCTCGGTCCGACCGGCCGCAACCTCGCCGCGGGCATGTCCGGCGGTATCGGCTACGTCCTCGACCTCGACGAGGGCAGCGTCAACCGCGAGATGGTCGAGCTGCTCCTGCTCGAGCCCGAGGATCTGAACTGGTTGAAGGACATCGTGACCCGACACCACGAACTCACCCGCTCGGCGGTCGCCGCGTCGCTGCTCGGCGACTGGCCGCGCCGGTCGGCGAGCTTCACCAAGGTCATGCCGCGCGACTACAAGCGCGTGCTGGAGGCGACCAGGGCCGCCAAGGCCGCCGGGCGCGACGTCGACGAGGCGATCATGGAGGTGGCGTCTCGTGGCTGACCCCAAGGGCTTCCTGAAGTACGAGCGGGTCGAGCCGCCCAAGCGCCCCAAGGAGCACCGCGCCGAGGACTGGCGCGAGGTCTACGCCGACCTCGAGCCCGCCGAGCGCGACCAGCAGGTGCGCACCCAGGCCACCCGCTGCATGGACTGCGGCATCCCGTTCTGCCACTCGGCCGGCTCCGGCTGCCCGCTGGGCAACCTCATCCCGGAGTGGAACGACCTGGTGCGCCGCGGCGACTGGGCCGCGGCCAGCGACCGGCTGCACGCGACCAACAACTTCCCGGAGTTCACCGGGAAGCTGTGCCCGGCGCCGTGCGAGGCGGGCTGCACGCTGTCCATCTCGCCGCTGTCCGGCGGACCGGTCGCGATCAAGCGCGTCGAGGCGACGATCGCGGAGAAATCGTGGGAGCTGGGCCTGGCCCAGCCGCAGGTCGCCGAGGTGGCCAGCGGTCAGCGGGTCGCCGTGGTCGGGTCCGGCCCGGCCGGGCTCGCCGCCGCCCAGCAGCTCACCCGCGCCGGGCACGACGTGACCATCTTCGAGCGGGACGACCGGCTCGGCGGGCTGCTCCGCTACGGCATCCCCGAGTTCAAGATGGAGAAGAAGCACCTCGACAAGCGCCTGGCCCAGCTCAAGAAGGAGGGCACGCAGTTCGTCACCGGCTGCGAGGTGGGCGTCGACATCACCGTCGAGGAGCTGCGGGCGCGCTACGACGCGGTCGTGCTCGCGGTGGGCGCGCTGCGCGGCCGCGACGACACCACCACGCCGGGCCGGGAGCTGCGGGGCATCCACCTGGCGATGGAGCACCTGGTGCCGGCCAACAAGCAGTGCGAGGGCGACGGGCCGTCGCCGATCCACGCGCACGGCAAGCACGTCGTGATCATCGGCGGCGGTGACACCGGCGCCGACTCCTACGGCACCGCGATCCGCCAGGGCGCGGCGTCGGTGACCCAGCTGGACCAGTACCCGATGCCGCCGGCCACCCGGGACGACGACCGGTCGCCGTGGCCGACGTGGCCGTACGTGCTGCGCACCTACCCGGCGCACGAGGAGGGCGGCGAGCGGAAGTTCGGCGTCGCCGTGCGCCGGTTCGTGGGCGACGAGAACGGGCACGTCCGCGCCATCGAGCTGCAGCGGGTCAAGGTCGTCAAGGACCCGGAGACCGGGCGCCGCGAGGTCCTGCCGGTGTCGGACGAGATCGAGGAGATCCCGGCCGACCTGGTGCTGTTCGCGATCGGCTTCGAGGGCGTGGAGCACATGCGGCTGCTCGACGACCTGGGCATCCGGCTGACCCGGCGCGGCACCATCTCGTGCGGCCCGGACTGGCAGACCGAGGCCCCGGGCGTGTTCGTCTGCGGCGACGCCCACCGCGGCGCCTCGCTGGTGGTGTGGGCGATCGCCGAGGGCCGCTCGGTGGCGCACGCGGTGGACGCCTACCTGACCGGCGCGTCGGACCTGCCGGCGCCGGTGCATCCGACGGCGCTGCCGCTCGCTGTGGTGTAAGCACGCGCATCGGCCGTTCGGGCTCACCCTGGGCCCGAACGGCCGATTGTTCACTCTGTCGTGGCCGCCTAACTTTCGGTGGCAACGAACGGTCGGCAGACGGGTGAGCGTCATGAAGCGAACAGGTATCCGGGCACTGGTCCTCGCGGCGGTCGCCGCGGTCACCACGGCCGTGTTCAGCGCGCCCGCCACGGCGGCGCCCGGACCGGCGATCCACGTGCAGGGCGCCGGTGCGGCCGAGTACTGGACGCCCGAGAAGATGCGCTCGGCCAAGCCGCTGGACAACCTGCTCACCGCCGCGCGCAACGTCACCGCCGACGTGCGGACCGCGGTCCCGCGCCTGCTCCCGTCCCGGACCTCGAAGGCCAGCACCGGCGACCCGTGGACCGGCGGCGGCGCGGTGACGCACACCGCGGGCCGGGTCTTCTTCACCTTCAACGGCTCCCCGGCTTCGTGCAGCGGGGACGCGGTCACCAGCGCCAACCGCAGTGTGGTCATCACGGCCGGGCACTGCGTGAAGTACCAGGGCAGCTGGCACACCGACTGGATCTTCGTGCCGGGCTACGACAACGGCAACGCCCCGTACGGCGAATGGGCCGCGACGACCACCCTCACCACGCCGCAGTGGCAGGCCAGCGAAGATCTGGCTTACGACGTCGGCGCCGCGGTGGTGGCGCCGCTGAACGGCCGGTACCTCACCGATGTGGTGGGCGCGCAGGGCATCGCCTTCAACCAGCCGCGCGGCCAGGTGATGTACAGCTTCGGCTACCCCGCCGAGCCGCCCTACGACGGCAGCGAACTGACCTACTGCGCCGGCCGCACCTTCAACGACGCGCTCGGCTCCGGCGACCTGGGCATGCGGTGCGACATGACGGGCGGCTCCAGCGGCGGCCCGTGGTTCCTGAACTTCGACACCTCGACCGGGACCGGAATCCAGAACTCGGTGAACAGCTTCGGCTACACCTTCCTGCCCGGCGTGATGTTCGGCCCGTACTTCGGCGCGGACGCGGAGGCGCTCTACAACGCGGCCGCGTCGCGGTAGGTCCTATTCGGTTGCCCCGGACCGGGCCGGTCCGATAGGAAACCCGCATGCTGAAGGGTGACCTGGTCGGGCTGCGCGCCCGGCACGAGGCCGACATCCCGGTCCTGCGCACGGAGCTGTACGACGACGTGGTGACCGGCTCGCGAGCGGACAGCCGGCCCTGGCGGCCGCTCCGGCCGGACACGAAGGACCCGCGCCTCGTGGGGGACGACACCGACCCGGGGCACGTGCCGTTCTCCGTGGTGGAGCTGGCGGGCGACACGCTGATCGGCACGGCGACGATGTGGGGCATCGACACCCACCACCGGTCCGCGCACATCGGGCTGGGGCTGCTGCCGTCCGCGCGCGGCAAGGGCTACGGCACCGACGTCGTCGCCGTGCTGTGCCACTACGGTTTCGTCGTGCGCGGCCTGCACCGGCTGCAGATCGAGACGCTGGCGGACAACTTCCCGATGCTGCGCGCCGCCGAGCGCAACGGCTTCGTCCGTGAGGGCGTACTGCGTTCCTCCTCCTGGGTGATGGGCGAGTTCCTGGACGAGGTGCTGCTCGGGCTGCTCGCCGAGGACTGGCAAGGGAATTAGGCCGCCCGCCCGCCAGCCCACCACCACCCTCAACGGACGCGCTCCGCGCGGCCCCTGATCCCGGTTCTCAGGCCGGCGGCGGTTGAATGGGGCATGACCTCCGCGAGGCAAGAACCCGTCATCGAACGCGGCGTCTTCGCCCGGCTGGGGCGGCTGGTCGTGCATCGGCCCTGGTGGGTGATCGCCGCCTGGGTCGTGCTGGCCGTGGTGGTGATCTTCACCGCGCCGGCGCTGCCCCGAAGCACGGACGAAAGCGACGCCCTGCCCCGGGACTACGAGTCCATCCAGGCCATGACCCTGGGCCAGGAAGCGTTTCCGGCCGCGTTCACCCCGTCGATGCTCGTCGTGTTCTACCGCGGCGACAACGCGCCGCTGACCGCGGCCGACACCCAGAAGGCCGGCGAAGTCGTGGCCGGCCTGACCGGCAAGCGCCTGCCGGACGTCGAGCTGATCTCGCCGGCCGTCCCGGCACCCGACAACGTCGTGCAGATCTCCGCGGTGAAGATGCCGCAGCTGTCCTCGGCCAACGCGCAGCAGCTGACCGAGTCGGCGAAGCAGTTCCGCGGCGAACTCCAGGCGTTGCTCGGCGGCGGTGACCTGAAGGCGGCGACCACCGGCAGCGTGGCCCAGCAGCTCGACGTGCAGGAGGCGTCGGGCAGCGCGGACGCCGTCGTCGGCATCGCGACCGTGCTGCTGATCCTCGTGCTGCTGCTGGTGATCTTCCGCAGCCCGGTGATCGCGCTGCTGCCGATCGTCCTGATCGGGATCGTGTCGCAGATCGCGAACGGCCTCATCTCCTGGGTGGTGAAGCTGTTCGGGATGCAGACCGACGCGTCGATCTCGTCGATCCTGATCGTGGTGCTGTTCGGCGTCGGCACCGACTACATCCTGTTCCTGATGTTCCGGTTCCGCGAACGGCTGCGGGCCGGGGACGAACCGAGGCAGGCGATGGTCACCGCGGTGAGCCGCGTCGGCGAGGCGATCACGTCCGCGGCCGCCGTCGTGATCATCGCGTTCCTGTCGATGGCCCTGTCGTTGTTCGGGTTCTTCCGCTCGATGGGGCCGTCGCTGGCGATCGCGGTCGCGGTGACGCTGCTGGCCGGGCTGACCCTGGTGCCGGCTGTGGTGTCGCTGCTGGGCGCCAAGGTGTTCTGGCCGTCGAAGTCGTGGCGGGCCGAGCCGACCGGAGCGCGGTTCACGGCGATCGGGCGGAGCCTGGGGCGCAAGCCGGCGATCTTCGCGGCCGTGTCCGGTGTCGTGATGGCGGCGCTGGCGGCCGGGCTGGTCAACTTCAACCCGACGTTCGACCTGGCGTCCGGGTCGATGCCGGACACCGCCGAATCGCAGGTCGGGCTGCGGCAGCTGGAACGCGGGCTGCCGCCGGGGACGACCTCGCCGACGAGCGTCTACCTGCACAGTGACAGTGGCGTGCTGGACGCTGCGGCGCTGCCGTCGTTCGGGGAGCGGCTGCGGGCCGTGCCGGGCGTGGGGCAGGTCGGGCAGCCGCAGGTCAGCACCGACGGCGCGACGGCCAGCTTCGCGGTGACCCTGACCGACGACCCGAGTTCGGACGCCGCGATCGACACGGTGGCGGGCCCGCTGCGGACGGCCGCGCACGAGGGTGCTCCGCCGGGCGCGCGGGCGCTGGTCGGCGGTGAGACGGCGGTGTACGTCGACATCCAGGACACGATGAACCGCGACTACCGGGTGGTGTTCCCGGTGGCGGCGGTGCTGATCATGCTGGTGCTGGCGTTGCTGCTGAGGAGTGTGGTGTCGCCGTGGTACGTGATGGCGTCGGTGGGGCTCGGCTTCGCGGCGACGCTGGGCGCGACGACGCTGCTGTTCCAGAACGCGATCGGCGAGACCGGGCTGATCTTCATGATCCCGCTGATCATCTACATGTTCGTGGTCGCGCTGGGGACGGACTACAACATCCTGATGATGGCGCGGCTGCGTGAAGAGGCGAAGAACGGTCATTCGCCGAGGGAGGCGGCGGCGCTGGCGGTGCGCCACACGGGCCCGACGATCGCCGCGGCGGGCGTCATCCTGGCCGGTTCGCTGGGGGCGCTGATGCTGGCGGGCAACGCGCTGCTGGCGGAGATGGGGTTCGCGCTGTCGTTCGGGATCTTGGTGGCGGCGTTCGTGATGGCGATGTTCTTCGTGCCCAGCCTGACGGCGCTCATCGGGCGCGCCGCGTGGTGGCCCGGCCACGGCGACCGGGCGAAGCCCGAACCCGAGCCGGAGCGCGTGCCCCAGGGCTGACCGCGGAACTCGCCGACGGGAGCGTGGAACTCGCGACGCTGAACGTGGAACTCGCCGACGGGAGCGTGGAACTCGCCGACGGGAGCGTGGGACTCGCGGCCGCGCGCGAGTTCCACGCTGGGGCGCGCGAGTCCCACGTCCGGGGCAGCGAGTTCCACGCTCGGGTGCGCGAGTTCTGCGTTCGGGGTGGCCCCCGCCACCTCGGGGCGGATCGTCCCAGCGCACCCCATATCCTGGGGTGGTGAACTGGACCGTGGACGTGCCCGTCGACACCCTTCCCGAGCTGCCGCCCCTGCCGCCGGAACTGCGTGCCCGGCTGGACGACGCCCTGTCCCGCCCGGCCGCCCAGCAGCCGGAGTGGCCCGACGCCGACGCGGTCGACCGGGTCCGCCACCTGCTCGAGGCCGTGCCGCCCATCACCGTGCCCGCCGAGATCGACCGGCTCCAGAGCCGCCTCGCGATGGTCGCCCGGGGGGAGGCCTTCCTGCTCCAGGGCGGCGACTGCGCGGAGACGTTCGAGTCCAACACCGAGCCGCACATCCGCGCCAACCTGCGCACGCTCCTGCAGATGGCCGTCGTCCTCACCTACGGCGCCAGCCTGCCCGTCGTCAAGGTCGGCCGCATCGCCGGGCAGTACGCCAAGCCGCGCTCCAGCAGCACCGACGCGCTCGGCCTGCCCGTCTACCGCGGCGACATCGTCAACTCCCTCGTCGCCAAGCCCGAGCTGCGCGTCCCCGACCCGGGCCGCATGATCCGCGCCTACGCCAACTCCGGCGCCGCGATGAACCTGGTCCGCGCCCTCACCGGCGCCGGCATGGCCGACCTCGCCCAGGTGCACGACTGGAACAAGGACTTCGTGCGCACCTCGCCCGCCGGCGAACGCTACGAGGCCCTGGCCGGCGAGATCGACCGCGGCCTGCGGTTCATGTCCGCGTGCGGGGTCAGCGACACCTCGCTGCACTCCACCGAGATCTTCGCCAGCCACGAGGCCCTGCTGCTCGACTACGAGCGCGCCATGCTGCGGATGGACAACGCCAACGCGGCCAACCCGAAGCTCTACAACCTCTCGTCGCACTTCCTGTGGATCGGCGAGCGCACCCGCCAGCTCGACGGCGCCCACATCGCCCTCGCCGAGCTGCTCGCCAACCCGATCGGCGTCAAGATCGGCCCGACCACCACGCCCGAGCAGGCCGTGGAGTACGTCGAGCGGCTCGACCCGCGCAACGAGCCCGGCCGCGTCACCCTCATCTCCCGCATGGGCAACGGCAAGGTCCGCGACGTCCTGCCGGCCATCGTGGAGAAGGTCGAGGCCACCGGGCACAAGGTGATCTGGCAGTGCGACCCGATGCACGGCAACACCCACGAGTCCTCCACCGGCTACAAGACCCGCCACTTCGACCGCATCATCGACGAGGTCCAGGGCTTCTTCGAGGTGCACCACAAGCTGGGCTCCTACCCGGGCGGCATCCACGTCGAGCTGACCGGCGAGGACGTCACCGAGTGCCTGGGTGGGGCGCAGGAGATCTCCGACTCGGATCTGGCCGGGCGGTACGAGACGGCCTGCGATCCGCGGCTGAACACGCAGCAGTCGCTGGAGCTGGCGTTTCTCGTGGCGGAGATGCTTCGGGGCTGACGCCCGCTCAGACCGCGAACCTGTCCTCGGCCGCCTCCCGCGGGCGTTGGAGCGGCGCGGGTAGCTCGAATTCCGCCACGGTGCGCCACGGGCCGTGTTCGTCGTCGCCGGCGACCAGGTGGACCCGGTCGATCCAGGCTCGCACCGGGAGTGCCGTGGCCAGCTCCGCCGCGGCGCGTCGGCGGGTGTGGGCGTCGCCCGTGCGGTGGTCCACCACCGTCAGGTGGGGGACCGTGTCGGGGTGCTCGCCGCCGTAGGGCGGGTGCGCCGGGAACCGCTCGCACACCGCCTGCGTCAGCGCCCGGAAGTGCTGGTCCGGCTCCGGCGCCAGCCACACCACCTCCGACCCGAACCACCCGACCTGCGAGAACTCGCACTCGAACGCCTCGATCCCGACCAGCGCCGCCTTCAGGTCGGCCACCGTCCGCGCGTCGATGTCCCGCGGCGCGACGAACGGGTACAGCACGGTCACGTGGGCGGGCACGCTCCGCCGGTGCCGGGTGACCAGGTGGT
The DNA here is from genome assembly GCF_023376025.1 of Amycolatopsis thermalba. Taxonomy (NCBI): domain Bacteria; kingdom Bacillati; phylum Actinomycetota; class Actinomycetes; order Pseudonocardiales; family Pseudonocardiaceae; genus Amycolatopsis; species Amycolatopsis thermalba. The sequence continues at coordinate 5,792,816 of NZ_CP091196.1, read as the reverse complement.
CCGTCTCGGGGACGGGCACGACGATGGCACTCTTCGTGGCACGGCGAAGCCACTGCGCGTCGGGGACCGGCATGGCTTCATCATGACTGAAGCCGCCCCGGATGTTTAGATCGACCGCTCGTACAGAGCAGCGGCCGACTTCAGCACCGCGTCCCGCAGCGAACCGGTGTCCGGCACCGCGTCGCCGTTCATCTGCAGTCCGATGTGGACGTGGTCGCCGTACGTGGCGGCCGCGATGCCCACCGCGTGCCGCGGCGCCAGCGGCACGAACGGGTAGATCTCGCACAACCGCGCGCCGTCCAGCGACAGGTCCAGCTTCGGCAGCGGCACGTTCGTGATCACCGTGTCGAACAGGACCCCCGCCGCCTTTCCGGCCACCTTCGCCGCCAGCCGGTGCAGCCCCGGGGGCAACCGGTCGGCCAGCACCGGCAGCGCACCCGCCCCGCGCTGCGGCCCCGCGGCCTTGTTCCGGTTCATCGACCAGCGGATCTCCCGCAACCGCCGCACCGGATCGTCCAGGTGCACCGGCAGATCGCACAGGTACCCGGACAGCTGGTTGGCGCCCCAGCCGCCCTCCCGCGCCCGCAGACTCACCGGGATCAGGCCCCGCAGGGTGCGCGCGTCCGGCCGCTGACCGCGGTTGATCATCCACTCGCGCAGCGCCCCGGCCAGCACCGCGAGGACCACGTCGTTGGGGGTGCCGCCGTGCGCGGCCCGGATGGCGCGGATGTCGGCGACCGGCAGCTGGACGAACCCGAGCCGCCTGCTGGCCGAATCCGGCGCGCTCAGCGGCGACGACGGGTACGGCCGGGCGGCCCGCAGGATCGCCGACGCGATCGCCGCGTTCTCCCCGGCCTGGCTGACCGCCTCCGTCACGCCGTCCCTCAGCGCCTCCAGCGGCGACCGCGGATCGGCGGGCCGGTCGGCCGCCTCGACGAGCATCCGCGTGATCGGCAGCTCGTCCAGCAGCCCGGCGGCCACCGCGAACGCGCCGGCGCCGTCGGTGAACGCGTGGTGCAGCTTGAGCAGCAGCGCGAACCGGTTTTCCGCCAGCCCGGTCACCACGTGCACGTCCCACAGCGGCCGGTCCATCGGCAGCGGCTGCTCGATCCACTCGGCCGCGTGCGCCGCGAGCGGGTCGTCGGCGTAGAACCCGGTGAGCCGGTGCACGTGGATGTGCCTGCGCGGGTCGAATGCCGGGTCCGGCGCCCAGGCCGCGCCGCCCGGCGGGAAGAGCGACGGGCGAACCCGCAGGCGCAGGCGCGGCATCCGCGCCGCCCGGCGCGCGAGCAGCTCGGCCACCGCGTGGGGATCGATCGGTCCGTCCGGTTGGAAGATCACCGCCGCCCCCATGTGCATGGGCGTCGATTCTCCTTCCAGGCAAAGGAAAGCCACGTCCAGCCCACTGAGCTGACGGCGAGCCATAGACGACCCCTCTACGGTCGGTGACACGGGATTGCCTGCTACTTGAGCAAACGGACGTGACGAAACGGTAGTCCATTTGTTTCCGCAGCGCTAACGGCTCCCGATTCTCACTCGAATGGGGTATCGGTCCTTTGTGGACGCGAAAACGCGCTCATCTCCTTGTTGATCAAGGAAATACTTGCAGTTTCACCTTCTTGCCGCGTTCCACCCACTCGCCGGGCTCGGGATCCTGCCCGACGACGATCGAGAAGTTCCGCGTGCGGCCCTGGACGTCGGCCTGCAGGCCGGCGTCGGACAGCAGCTGGATTGCGTCCTGCACGGGCCGCCCGAGCACGGACGGGACCTCGACCGCGGAGGACGTGAACACGCCGACACGTTTGCTGCCCTGGCCGTCGATCGTGGTGCCGGCTGCCGGAGTGGTGCGGGTGACGCTGCCGTTCGGCACGTCCTCGGCGAACTCGGTGCCGGCATCGTAGGGCTCGAACCCGGCCTCCTTCAACCGCTGGAACGCCTCGTTGCGGCTCAGCCCCACGACGCTGGGCACCGGGGTCGGCGGCGCGCCCTGCGACAGGCCGATCCGCACCGGCGAGCCGATGGTCAGCTGCGTACCCGGCCGCGGGTCGACCACGAGCACCTTCCCGGCCGGTACCGAGGTGCTGTAGCCGTCGATGGCCTCGTCCCGCCGCGGCGTCAGCCCGGCCGCCTTGACGGCCGCCTCCGCCTGCGCCAGCTCGGTGCCCGGGCTGATGTCGGGCACCGTCGGGCGGCCGGAGGACAGCACCAGGGTGACCGCGCTGTTCTTCGGCACCGACGACCCGGCCTGCGGATCGCTGCCGATGGCCTTGCCCGCGCCGACGGTGTCGCTGAACTGGCGCACCACGGTCACCGACAGGCCGGCGTCGTGCAGGGTCTTCTCGGCCGTGGCCTGGTCCATGCCGGACACCGGCGGGACGGCGATGGTGTCCGCGCCCTTCTCACCGACGCTGAACCACCACACCCCGGCGCCGACCAGCGCCACCACCAGCGCGGCGATGACGGCCCACAGCACGACCGGCCGCCGCTGGACCAGCGTCCGCTGGTCCTCCTCCTCCGGCGGCGGCACGGGCGCGGCCTGCGGCCGGATCATCGCCCGGGTACCGCGCGGGCCCGTGACCGGGTTCGTGGCCGCGACCGGGGAGAACGCGGGCACGGTCTTCTCGGGGTCCACCGGGGCGACCGGCACCGACTTGGGCGGCAGCACCGCCTTGGGGGCAGCACCGCCTTGGGGGGCAGCACCGCCTTGGGGGGCAGCACCGCCTTGGGGGGCAGCACCGGGATCGGCGCGGGCGCGATCCCCAGCGCCGCCCGCACGCGGCGCAGCTCCTGCAGGAACGCGCCGGCGTCCGCGGGCCGCGCCTCCGGGTCGCGGCGCGTGGCACGCAGCACCAGGTCGTCCAGCACCGCGGGGATGCCCGGCTGGACCGTGCTGGGCGCCGGGACGTCGTCGTTCACGTGCCGGTAGGCGACCGAGATGGCGGTGTCGCCGGTGTAGGGCACCTGGCCGGTGAGCATCTCGTAGAGCACGATGCCGGCCGAGTAGACGTCGCCGCGTTCGCCCGCCACGCCGGTGGTGACCTGCTCGGGCGCCAGGTAGGCGACGGTGCCCAGGATGATGCTCGAACTGGTGGTGCCCGCGCTCGCGACGGCGCGCACGAGACCGAAGTCGGCGACCTTCACCACCCCGGTCGGGGGATGCCCGGTGGAGCCGATGAGCACGTTCTCCGGCTTCACGTCGCGGTGCACGAGCCCGGCCAGGTGCGCGGCCGACAGGGCGGAGAGCATCTGCTCGGCCACGCTCAGCGCCAGCGGCACGTCCAGCCTGCCCCGCTGGTCCAGCAGGTCCCGCAGCGTGCCGCCGTCGACCAGCTCCATCACCAGGAACACGTGCGAGCGGTCCCCGGCCACGTCGACGCCCTGGTCGTGCACGGTGACCACGTTCGGGTGGTGCAGCTTCGCGGCCAGCCGCGCCTCGCGCTCGAAACGGTCGACGAACGACCGGTCGTCGGCGAAGCGCGGGTCCATGATCTTGATGGCGACCGGACGGTCCAGCCTCGTGTCCGACCCCCGGTAGACGGCCGACATGCCGCCCCGCGCGAGGAGGCCGTCGACCCGGTAACGCCGCTCCAGGAGCGCCCCGGCCAGGCTGGTGTCCGTGCTCGTCACGCGCCCGATCGTACGGACTTGGCCGGAGTCGGTGGACCCGCCCCGGGCGGCGCGGTTGAGGTTTCGTTACGCCGTTCGCGCGACATTGCGGACAACCAGGCCGGATGTGGCACCCTGTCTTGCGTGAGTGCGATCCCAGTCGCTGATGACGTTCTCGACGCCGACGTGGCCGTGCTGCCGCTCGCGGAAGTGGCGGAGCTGATCGGCCTGTCGGTGAACAAGGTCCGGCAGCTGCTGCGAGACGGCCAGCTGCTCGCCGTGCGCCGCGACGGCGACCTGATGGTCCCGGCCGACTTCTTCGTCGACGGCCAGGCCGTGAAGGGACTGACCGGCCTGCTGACGGTGCTCGCCGACGCCGGGTTCAGCCGCACGGAGATGCTGCGCTGGCTCTACGAGGCGGACGACACGCTGCCCGGCAGCACCCCGATCAACGCCCTGCGCACCAACCACGGCACCGAGGTCAAGCGCCGCGCCCAGGCGATGGCGTTCTGACGGCAGGGGCGGTGCGGCGACCGCACCGCCCCGCCGGGTTCAGCCGTTCTGGGCGTCCCGCCAGGAGATCCACTTCTTCAGCCGGCCCAGGTCGTAGTCCGGGCCGCCCACACCCACGGTGAACAGGCTGACGCCCAGCTCCCGCAGCTTCGGGCCCAGCTCCTCCGGCTCGCCCTCCACGCCGGTGGAGATCTCGATCTCGCCCGCGTCGCGGCCCACGTCGGCGCAGTGCTGCTTGAGGATGCCGACCTTGCGCTCGACCACCTCGGGGTCGCCGAAGCCGTGCCAGATGTCGGCGTGCTGGGCGACCAGCTTCAGCGTCTTCTTCTCGCCGCCGCCGCCGATCAGCACCGGGATCTTGCGGGTGGGCGCCGGGTTGAGCTTGCTCAGCCTGGATTCGATGCGCGGCAGCGCCTCGGCCAGGTCGTCCAGCCGGCCGCCCGCGGTGCCGAAGTCGTAGCCGTACTCGGTGTAGTCCTTCTCGAACCAGCCGGAGCCGATGCCGAGGATCAGCCGCCCGTCGCTGATGTGGTCGACCGTGCGCGCCATGTCGGCGAGCAGCTCCGGGTTGCGGTAGCTGTTGCAGGTGACCAGCGCGCCGATCTCGACCCGCGAGGTCGACTCCGCCCAGGCGGCGAGCATGGTCCAGCACTCGAAGTGCAGGCCGTCGGGGTCGCCGTACAACGGGAAGAAGTGGTCCCAGTTGAAGATGATGTCCACGCCGAGGTCCTCGGCGGCGGACGCGGTGTCGCGGATGGTCCGGTAGTCGGCGTGCTGCGGCTGGAGCTGCAGCCCGATCCGGATCGGCCTGGTGGTGTCGGTCATGCCGCCAGCCTAGCCACATCCCGGGGCGCCCGCGCGGCCCGGCGGAAGGCTTGCCCCACACGGACTTCCACCTGGATCACACTCCAGGTGTCGGTCCACTGTGTACTGCGTCAGAACGTGCGCTGGGTGGCGAGCCGGGCCAGCTCGGCCAGCCGGGTCGCGGCGGGCTCGGCCAGCCGGGCGCGCTCCAGCGCGGCCAGCGCGGTGCCGGTGAGCGCGGTGATCCGCTCCTCCACCGCCTCCACCGCGCCGACCTCGGTCAGCGTGCGCCGCACCGTGTCCACCTCGTCCTCGGCGAGGTCGGCGCCGATCGCGTCGGCGATGAGCTTGTGCTGCTCCGGGTCCTCGGCCAGCTGCAGGCCGAGCGCGACCAGCAGCGTGCGCTTGCCCTCGCGCAGGTCGTCACCGGCGGGCTTGCCGGTGACCGACGGGTCGCCGAACACGCCGAGCAGATCGTCCCGCAGCTGGAACGCCACGCCCAGGTCGTCGCCGAACTCGCGGAGCGTCGTGATGCGCGCCTCGTCCGCGCCGGCCAGCGCGGCGCCCAGGTGCAGCGGGCGCTGCACGGTGTAGGCGGCGGTCTTGAGGCGGCACACCCGCAGCGCGGCCTCGGGCGAGGTGTCGCCGGTGGCCTGCGTGCGCACGTCCAGGTACTGGCCGGCGAGCACCTCGGTGCGCATCGCGCGCCAGGCCGGGCGGGCGGCGTCCAGCGTCGCGGCGGGCAGCGGGGCGCCGGTGAACATGTCGTCGGCCCAGGCCAGGGCCAGGTCGCCGATCAGGACGGCGGCGGCGAGGCCGAACGTCTCCGGCGTGCCGAGCCAGCCGTTCGCGCGGTGCTCGCGGGCGTAGGAGACGTGCACCGTGGGGCGGCCGCGGCGCGAGTCGGAGGAGTCGATGAGGTCGTCGTGGATCAGCGCGCACGCCTGCACCAGTTCGAGGCTGGCGACGGCCCGCAGCACGCCCTCGGTGTCCGGGCCGTCCGGGTCGCCGCCCGTGCCGCGCCAGGCCCACCACGCGAACGTCGGCCGCAGCCGCTTGCCGCCGCCGAGCACGAAATCGGTGAGCGTGTCGACGCCGGAGCCGAACGCGGGCTGCTCGGCCCGGACGGCCGCGCCCGCCTCGGTGAGGAACGCGGCCAGGTGGCGTTCCAGGTGCTGGGGCAGGTCGGCGTCGAAGTCCATGCGCCTATCGTCGACGACAACCGCGCGGCGCGCCGTCCGGGGTGGCCGGGATGTGATCGGCGCCCGTAGGCTCGTTTCCGTGCCCACCCTCGTGACGTTTCACGCCCATCCCGACGACGAGTGCATCGCCTGCGGCGGGGTCATGCGCAAGGCCTTCGAGGAGGGGCACCGGGTCGTGCTGGTCGTCGCGACCCGCGGGGAGCACGGCGAGGTCCCGCCCGGGTTCCTCGCCGACGGGGAGCCGCTGTGGCAGCGCCGGGTCGAGGAGACCCGGGCGGCGGCCGAGATCCTCGGCGCGAAGCGGCTGGAGTTCCTCGGCTACAGCGACTCCGGGATGATGGGCACCCCGGAGAACGACCTGCCCGGCTCGTTCTGGCGGGCCCCGGTGGAGGAGGCGGCGGCCAGGCTCGCGGCGATCCTGCGCGAGGAGCGGGCCGACGTGCTGACCGTCTACGACGACCACGGCACCTACGGCCACCCGGACCACATCCAGGTGCACCGCGTCGGGATGCGCGCGGCCGAGCTGGCCGGCACGCCGCGGGTGTACCAGAACACGATCAACAGCGACCACATGCGGGCCGGGCTGGAGGCGTTCGCCGCGCGGGCCGCCGAGACCGGGGTGCAGGTTCCCGCCGTCGACGGCCTGGGCGAGCTGGGCACACCGGCCGCGGAGATCACCGCCGCGGTCGACGTGACGCCGTGGCTGGAGGCCAAACGCGCGGCGATGCGCGCGCACGCCAGCCAGATCAGCGAGCAGTCACTGTTCCTGGCGATGCCCGATGACGCGTTCGCCCACGCCTTCGGCACCGAGTGGTTCATCCGCGCGGGCCAGGGGCCGGGCATCACCGAGACCGACCTGATGGCGGGGCTCTAGTGTCCTGAGTTATTAATTCGCGTGCAGTAGCGTGCGATGGAGTCAAGGATCTGGTCGGCGGTCTTGGTCCAGACGTAGGGCCGTGGTTCGTTGTTCCAGGTCTCGATCCATGCGCGGATGTCGCGATTGAGCGCGTGGACGCTGGTGTGGCTGCCGTGTTGGAGTTTTTTGGTCGTCAGCTCGGAAAACCAGCGTTCGACGAGGTTGAGCCAGGAACTCGAGGTCGGAGTGAAGTGCACGGTGAACCGCGGGTGAGCTGCCAGCCAGCGTTTGATCACCGGGGTCTTGTGGGTCGAGACGTTGTCCATAACCAGATGCACTGCCAGGTCCGCGGGTACTTCGTTGTCGATGGCGATCAAGAACTTCTTGAACTCGATCGCACGATGCCGCGCGTGCAGCCGGCCGATGACCTTGCCGGTGGCGATGTCCAGTGCGGCATACAGACTGGAGGTGCCGTGGCGGGTGTAGTCGTGCGTGGCACGCTGCGGCGTTCCCGGCATCATCGGCAGGATCGGGGCGGTGCGGTTGAGCGCCTGGATCTGGGACTTCTCGTCCACGCACAGCACCACCGCCCGCTCCGGCGGCGCGAGGTAAAGCCCGACCACGTCCTTGACCTTGTCCACGAACAACGGATCCTTGGACAACTTCCACGCCTCACGGCGATGCGGCTGCAGACCGAACGCATTCCAGATCCGGGTCACCGCGGTCTGGGTCAACCCGGACTCCGCAGCCATCGACCGGGTCGACCAGTGCGTCGCATTCGCCGGCGTGGACTCCAGCGTCTTGGTGATCACCGCCTCGACCTGCTCGTCGGTGATCGTGCGCGGGCGCCCCGGACGTGGCTCGTCGACCAGGCCGTCCAGTCGTTGGGCCACGAACCGGGAACGCCATTTCGCGACCATCGCGCGCCCGACGCCCAACTCCGCGGCGATCTCGCTGTTCGAGCCGCCCTCGGCGCACCGCAGCACGATCCGCGACCGCAACGCCAACGCCTGAGCCGTCTTCCGCCGCTGCACCCAGTTCCGCAACGTCTGTGCCTCATCAACGGACAAGGCCAACTCAGGCAGCTTCGGATTCGGCATGCCGCACCCTACAGCTGAACTCGAATTAACGACTCAGGACACTAGGTGTACTTGGCCAGGACGTTGGTAGCGGCTGGCTGGTGTTGACATGGGGAGAGCCTCCGGTTGGGGTGTGGCTTGTCTAGGACCCACGCCAGGCCGGAGGCTCTCGTGTCACACCGTAATGCCCGTACGACGTTCTTGGGCAGGTTGCTGATCGTCCAGCGGCATCGTCAGGGGTGGCCACAGGCACATATCGCGAAGGCAATGGGCATTTCACGCAAGTGCGTGAAGACCTGGTTGGACCGGCACGCCGCCGAGGGCGAAGCCGGCCTGCACGACCGGTCCTCACGTCCCCATTCCTCACCGCGGCGGACCAGTGCCGAGACCGAGCGGCAGATCCTCGAGCTGCGGCAGCGGGAGCGTCGCGGTCCGGACTGGCTGGGGGCGCAGCTGGGAGTGCCGGCGCGGACGGTGTCGCGCGTGCTGGCCCGCCACAACGCGCCTCGGCTGTCGGCGCTGGACCCACTCACCGGGCAGGTCATCCGGGCCAGCAAGACCACCGCGGTGCGGTATGAGCGCAATACCCCGGGCGAGCTAGTGCACATGGACGTGAAGAAAATCGGTCGGATCCCCGAGGGCGGCGGCTGGCGAGCGCATGGCCGCGCTCACCGGGACGCCACGCGCGACCGCAACGCCAGAATCGGTTTCGACTTCGTCCACTCGTTGGTCGACGATCACTCCCGGCTGGCCTACTCCGAGATCCTGCCCGACGAGAAGGGCGGCACCTGCGCCGCTTTCCTCGCCCGGGCCATCGCCTACTTCGCCAAGCATGGCATCACCAGAATCGAGCGGTTGATGACCGACAACGCCTGGGCCTATCGCTGGTCACTCCGGCACGTCTGTGCCGAGCACAGCATCCGGCAGAAGTTCATCAAGCCCCACTGCCCCTGGCAAAACGGCAAGGTCGAGCGCTACAACCGCACCCTGCAAACCGAGTGGGCCTACCGGCAGGTGTTCACCAGCAACACCGAACGAGCCGCCGCGCTTGCGCCCTGGCTCGAGCACTACAACACTCAACGCCGCCACAACGCACTCGGCGGCCACCCACCCACCAGCCGACTGCCACCAACCTAACGGCCAAGTACAGCTAGGGCCTGTCCGCAAAGCCGGGTCTATCCCGTGATCGGTGTTTCTGGCGGTTCGGTTAGTAGGTTTCGGCGGCCGGCCAGCGGTCACCGAAGGTGATGGCGAAGGCGTTGAGTACGGGTTTCCAGCGCATCGTCCATCGGGCGCGGCCTGTGCCGGTGGGGTCCAGGCTGCGGGTCACAAGGTACAGGCACTTCAGGGCGGCCTGCTCGGTTGGGAAGTGGCCGCGGGCTCGCACCGCCCGCCGGTAGCGGGCGTTGAGCGATTCGATCGCGTTGGTCGAGCAGATCATTTTTCGGATCTCGACGTCGTAATCGAGGAACGGCACGAACTCGGTCCAGGCGTTGCGCCACAGTCGGACCAGCGCCGGATACTGCGCAGACCATTTGTCGTCCAGTTCCTGCAACGCCACTTCCGCCGCTGTCGCGTTGGGGGCCTCGTACATGGCTTTGAGGTCCCGTTTGAGCGCGTCGGTGTATTTCCGGGAGGTGAGCCGGAACGAATTGCGGATGAGGTGGATGATGCAGGTTTGCACGATCGCGGCCGGCCAGACTTGTTCCACCACCTCGGGCAAGCCTTTCAAACCGTCGCAGACGAGGAAGAACACGTCCTTCACGCCGCGGTTTTTCAGATCGACCAGGACGCTCATCCAGAACTTGGCGCCCTCGCCGCCGCTGCCCGCCCACAGGCCGAGCACGTCCTTACGGCCGTCCACGGTGACACCGATGGCGGCGTAGAAAGGCCGGTTGGCCACCTGGCTGTCGCGGACCTTGACCACGATCGCGTCGATGAACACCGCGGCGTAGACGACGTCGAGCGGACGGCTGGCCCAGTCCTGCATCTCCGCCACGACCTTGTCGGTGATGCGGGAGATCGTTTCCTTGCTCACCGACGCGCCGTAGATCTCGGCGAAATGCGCCGAGATTTCACCGGTGGTCATCCCCTTCGCATACAGGGACAGCACGATCTCGTCCACATCGGTGAGCCGACGTTGCCGCTTCTTCACAATCTGCGGCTCGAACGTGGATTCCCGATCCCGCGGAACCTCGATCTCCACCTCGCCGGCCGCGTCCGAGAGCACCGTCTTCTTCCGGGTCCCGTTACGCACATTCGCCGAATCACGCCCCGGCTCGGCACGATGCTTCTCATGTCCGAGGTGCTCGGTCATCTCCTCATTCAGCGCGGTTTCCAACACGTTCTTGGTGAACAGCTTCAACAGCCCGTTCGGGCCGGTCAGCTCCAGCCCCCGCTGCCGGGCCTCGGCCACCATCGCCACCGCAGCGGCCTGCTCCGGCGACAACCGCTTCTCACTCTTACGTGGAGTCACAGCCCCAGATGTCATCACTCACAGTGCCCATCCCGCCGGACCTCAGCCCGGCGTGTCGGGCCAGAAACACCGATCTTGAAACAGTCCCGCAAAGCCAGATGAGCGGTGTGGCGAGGTCGATCGTGCTCCGGTAGGAGGTGGCGGTTGAGCTTGGCCCTGTGGCCCGGACACCTAACCTGAGGTGACCGTCGGTTACCGGGGAGGATGTTGCGGTGCCTGCACCACACCCGCCTGAGTTCCGTCAGCGCGCCGTCGAGTTGGCCCGTCTGGGCGACAAACCGGTCGCTGCGCTGGCGAAGGACCTGGGCATCAGCGAGTCGTGTCTGCGGAACTGGATGGCCCAGGCGGACGCCGATGAGAACGGTAGTTCGGCGCGGCTGACCAGTGCGGAGAAGAAGGAACTGGCCGAGCTGCGGAAGAAGAACCGGCAGCTCGAGTTGGAGAACGAGATCCTTAAACGGGCAGCGGCCTATTTCGCCCGGGAAAACATCCTCCCAAAGTAATCTACCCGCTGGTCCGCGAGTTAGCCGACGACGGTATTGATGTCGCGGTGGCCTGCCGGGTGTTGAAGGTTTCCCGTTCCGGCTATTACGAGTGGCACACGCGGCCGCCCGCCGCTCGTGACGAGGAGAACGAATTGTTACTCAAGCACATCCGGTCCATTCACGCCGAGTCGCGCGGCACCTATGGTTGGCCGCGGGTGCACGCCGAGCTCACGCTCGGGCTGGGCCTGCCGGTCAACCACAAACGGGTCGCACGACTCATGCGACAGGCCGGCATCCAGGGCCTCTACCGGCGCCGCCGACGAGGCTGCACCGTGCGCGACCCCGCCGCAGAACCGGCCTCTGACCTGGTCAACCGCAACTTCACGGTGGACCAGCCAAACCGCCTGTGGATCACCGACATCACCGAGCACCCCACCGAGGACGGAAAGGTGTACTGCGCGGCAGTGATGGACGCCTATTCCCGGCTCATCATCGGCTGGTCGATCGCCGACCACATGCGCTCCGAACTGGTCACCGACGCACTCGGCATGGCCATTCTCCGCCGAAACCCCGAAACCGGAACCACAATCCTACATTCCGACCACGGCGCGCAATACACATCCTGGGCGTTTGGTCAGCGACTCCGATCAGCTGGCCTGCTCGCCTCGATGGGCACCGTCGGCGACTGCTACGACAATTCCATGATGGAATCCTTCTGGGGCACCCTGCAACTCGAACTCCTCGACTCCAAACAGTGGAAAACCAGCGAGGAACTTGCCAATGCCATCTTCGAATGGATAGAATGCTGGTATAATCCGAAACGGAGACATTCCAAAATCGGAATGCACAGCCCCGTCACGTTTGAAGCCCTGCACACGGAGTCAGACCAAGATCACTGACCCCACACCCGAAGTGTCCGGCGAACGGGGGCAAGCTCAGGTCTTGTCGAATCGGGTGGCGGTGGCGCGGAACTGTTTGAGGCGGTCGAAGCATCGTTCGACGATGTTGCGGCGTTTGTGGCTGGCGCGGTCGAAGGCCGGTGGGCGTCCACCGGCCCGGCCGCGGCGCCGCCGGTCACCACGATCGACAAGGGCCGTCCGTGACCGTCGCAGGCGAGGTGGATCTTGGTGGTGGGTCCGCCGCGGGACCGGCCGTTGGCGTGATCATCTGCCACTGCTCATCAGGCAGCTCGTGCCCACGCACCACAACCCAAGATCGAACCAGCTCGAACCACCGACTTTGAGGACACGCTTTAGGCCTCGATGAGGCCGATCCGCACCGTGCCGTCGGGGTCCACGGCCCAGCCGGAGTTGTGCGCGATCTCCCAGATGAGGCCGATCGGGTCGCGGAAGTGGCCGTGGTAGCCGCCGAACGCGGCGCGCTGCCCGGGTTTGAGGATCTCCGCGCCGGCCCGCTCCGCGGCCGCCAGGAGGCGGTCCACCTCGTCCGGGCCGGGCAGGTTGTGCGACAGGGTGAGCCCGGCGGGGCCGGTGACGTCGGTGGTGTTCAGGTCCTCGGCGAACTTCACGGCGTCGAACAGGCCGAGCGCGACCCCGTGGGCGACCTGGAAGAACAGGATCTCGCCGGGCACGTCCAGCAAGGGCTGCCAGCCGAGCCCGTCCACGTAGAACCCCCTGGCGGCATCGAGGTCCTGGGTGGACACCGTGATGATCTGCACGCTTTGTTCCATACTCGGCAGCATGGCAGCCGCGACGGGGGACGCCTTGAACGAAACGGACACCTACCGCGAATGGGTGGGTTCCGGTGTCGTGCGCTGCTGGTGGGCGCAGCGGGTGCCGGGCGAGTTCGTGCAGCGGGTGGTGCCGGACGCGGCGGCGGACGTGATCGTGGCCTCGACCGGCGCGGCCTACCTGGTGGGGCCGACGTTGTCGCCGGCGCTGCACCGGTTGCCGCCCGGCGCGGAGCTGCGCGGGCTGCGGCTGCGCACCGAGGCGATCGCGGCGGTGCTGGGCCTGCCCGGGCACGAGGTGCGGGACGCGGTGGTGCCGCTGACCGCGGTGCTGCCGGACGCCGCCGCGCGGGCGGTCGCGGAGTCGGTGTGGCACGGGTCGTTCCCGTCGGTGCTGCGTCCCCGGCCGGGTGATGCGCGCGTCCGCCACGCGGTGAGCCGGATCTGGCGCGGCGCGTCGCTGGACTCGGTGGCGGAGGAGGTGGCGCTGACCGGCCGCCAGTTGCGCCGGCTGGTCGTTCAGCAGGCCGGCCTGGGGCCGAAGGCGCTGCAGCGCGTGGCGCGGTTCCAGCGTTTCCTGCGCAGTGCGGACGCCGCCCGCCCGACGTCGCTGGCGGACTCCGCGGCGGCCGCCGGGTTTGCCGATCAGGCTCACCTGACGCGTGAGACGCGTGAGCTGGCCGGGGTGACGCCGGCGGTGCTGGTCCGCGAGCGGCACGGGCTGGCGGCCCCGGACCCGGCGGCCGCGGTGGCCGTGTTCTAGGTGTGCTGTGCGGTGGAGTTGGTTCAGGGGTGGCTGGAGTTTGGTCGTCGAGCAGGGTGTGGTGGGAGTGTTCGCGGACGCCGGGGTACGCCGGCCAGGCCCACCTGGCGCGTGAGCTGGCCGGGGTGACGCCGGCGGTGCTGGTCCGCGAGCGGCACGGGCTGGCGGCCCCGGACCCGGCGGCCGCGGTGGCCGTGTTCTAGCGCACCGGGAGGAGCCGCGGGTCCGTCGTGCCGGTCAGCCAGGCTCGCAGGACCTCGTTGAACAGCGCGGTGTCCTCCACGTTCCAGATGTGGTGCATGCCCGGCGCGAGCCGCACCTGGGCCTGCGGCGCGATGCGGGCCAGCGTCGCCAGGGAGCGGCGCACCACCACGTCCTCCTTCTCACCCGCGATCGCCAGCAGCGGGCCCGCGTAGTCGCCCACGCCCGCGGGCACGCCGCGCGCGTACACGTCGGCGAACATCGCGGACGCGGTCTCGCGGCGCACCGACAACCCGTGCGCCACATAGCGTTCGCGGGCCCCGGCCGGCAGCCCAAACCCCGCGGCCAGGGCCCGCCAGAACCACGGCGCCCGCCAGAACAGCAGCTGCAGCCGGGCGACCAGGCGCACCGCCGCGCCGGGCCGCGCGAGCGGCGCCCCGGTCAGGAACGCCGAGCGCACGCGGCCGGGATGCCGGGCCAGCACCCGCACCGCCGTCACCGCGCCCAGCGAGAGCCCGACGAGATCGAACGGGCCGTCCACGCGGCGCGCGCTCACCCGGGCCACCACGTCGTCGGCCACCGCGTCCAGACCCGGCCAGTCCTCGCCGCCCCGCTCCCCGAACCCGGGCAGGTCCGGGGTGAGCACCGTCCGATCCGTCAGGGCGGCGACCTGCGGCTCCCACATCCAGTTCGCCGCGTTGCCGCCGTGCAACATCACCAGCGGCGGGGTGCGCGGTGTCCGTGCGGGCGGGGTGCACCTCGGGGAAGCCGGTCACGCGATCTCCTCCTCGACCGCGTCGAGCCAGGCGAGTTCGGTGCGCAGGTGCGCGATCCCGTTGTCCAGCGTCGCCAGGCGGAGCCGGGCGCCGCGGTGGTTGCGGATCGCATGTCTTCGAAACGCGCCAGCCGCGCCCGGACCTCCTCCCGTGCCGGGCGAGCAGCGGCCGGAGGCCGTCGTCGTCGAGACCGTCGCCGAAGAACACACGCGCCAGGAACGGGTCCCGTTCGACGTGGCGCTCCGGCTCACTGGCGAGCCACTCGGCGAGAGCCGCCCGGCCGGCCGCGGTGATGCGGTGCTCCTGCCGGTCCGGCGCCCGGTCCCCGGCCACCTCCGCGTGGCCGTCGGCGACCAGCCGGGCCAGCGTCCGGTCGGCCGATCAGAAGTGCCCCACGGTGGAGTCGAAGTGGCGCTGGACAATCCACCTCTTCGACCTGTCATCTAGCTGTGCTCGGAGACGAGCACCGCGCGCGTGCCGGGTTCCAGGGCCTGGAAGATGTGCTCCACGTCGCCGGGATAGGCGATGTAGTCACCGGGGGCGAGTTCCACCGGCTCGTCGACCAGGCCGACCAGGGCGCGGCCCGCGCTGAGGACCACGTGCTCCACCACGCCCGGCATGTGCGGGTCCGAGCGGCGCGGCGGGCCCGGCTCGGCCGCGATCCGGAAGAGGTCGCGGCGCGCGTTCGGCGGGCAGGACGCCACCAGCGTCGCGACGTAGTCCGAGCGCTCGGAGTAGAACGTCGGGCCCTCGTCGGCGCGGATGACCTGCACCTGCGGCCGCACCGGTTCGACGAGCCGCGCGAACGGCACGTCGAGCACCACGCTCAGCGCCCACAGCGTCTCCACGCTCGGGTTGCCGCCGCCGGCCTCCAGCTGGGACAACGTCGACTTGGCGATACCCGCCCGCTTGGCGACCTCCGTGAGGGACAGCCCAGTGCGGGCGCGTTCGCGCCGCAGGGAAGCCGCGATGACGTCGAGTGGTGCGCCGCGCTCGGCCATGCTTGTTCGCTCCAGAAGTCCGGTTGTTCGGCTTGACGAACAGTCGTGCGTCTGTTCAGTATAGAAGGCGATGCGTACGATCTACCGAACACTCGACCGTCGCCTGGTGCGCGACGTCGCCCTGGTGGCGCTCGCCGACGGGGTCGTCGGCGTGTCCTACGGCGCCATCAGCACCGGATCCGGCTTCGGCGCCTGGCTGCCGGTGGTGATGTCGCTGCTGGTGTTCGCCGGTGCGTCCCAGTTCCTGTTCGTCGGGCTGGTGGCCGCCGGGGGCAGCCCGTTCGCGGCGGCAGTCGCCGGGCTGCTGGTGAACAGCAGGCACCTGCCGTTCGGTATGGCGGTCAGCGACGTGCTCGGCCGCCGCGGGCGCGTCCTGGGCAGCCACCTGATGACCGACGAGAACGTGGCGTTCGCGATGGCGGAGGAGGACGCCGGGCGCCGCCGCGCCGCGTACTGGGCGTGCGGGATCAGCATCTTCGTGTGCTGGAACGTCGGGGTGGTCGCGGGTGCGTTCGCGGGCACGGCCATCGGCGACACCGACGCGTTCGGGCTGGACGCCGCGTTCCCGGCCGTGTTGCTCGCGCTGGTGCTGCCGTCGCTGCGGGACCGGCCGACCCGTCACGCGGCGCTGGCCGGCGCGGTGATCGCGCTCGCCGTGACGCCGGTCCTGCCCGCGGGCCTGCCGGTGCTGCTCGCGCTGGCCGGCGTGCTGGTGCTGGTGGGGCGGCGATGACGACCCTGCTGATCGCGATCGCGGTCCTGGCCGTGGGCACGTTCGCGTTCCGGTTCGCCGGGCCGCTGCTGCAGACCCGGATGCCGCCCAGGGTGCAGAACCTGATGACGATCTCGGCGACGGTCCTGCTGGTCGCCGTGGTGGCGACGAGCGCGCTGACGGAGGGGCACGGTTTCGCCGGGTTCGCCCGCCCGATCGGGGTCGCGGTCGGCGGCGTCCTCGCCTGGCGGAAGGCGCCGTTCCTGGTGGTGGTCGTGACCGCCGCGGCGGTCACGGCGCTGCTGCGGCTGGCCGGCGTGCCCTGACCCCGCCGGTGGCCATTGCCCGGTTGCGTTTGAGCCGGTTGATGCAGCACTCCACCGCGTGCTGCTGCTTGGAGACCTCTGGAGCTGGGGCATCCGTAGCGCGGGCCTACCCGTGCAGCCTGCTGGCCTCCGCGCGGATCGCCTCCGACAGGGCCGCCGTGGGGCCGCGTGGTGTGGCCGACCGGGTCGTCAGCAGGAACTGCACCTCGCCGGGGTCGGGCAGGCCGTGGCCGGGCGGCAGTTCCACCAGCCCGGCCGGGATCAGGCTCCGCGCGAACACCACGACCCCCAGCCCGGCCAGGGCCGCGGCGCGCAGGCCGTTCAGGCTGCCGCTCGTGCACACGATCCGCCACGGCTTCCCGTTGTCCTGCAACGACTCCAGTGCCCGGGCGCGGGTGATGCTCGGCGGCGGGTAGGCGATCAGCGGCACCGGCGCGCCCGGCTCCAGCGTGAACCCCTCGCGCCCCACCCACACCAGCGGGTCCGTCCACAACGGACTACCCGGTTCGTCACCCGCGCGGCGCTTGCCCAGCACCAGGTCCAGCTCGCCCGCGCGCAGCTTCTCGTGCAGCACGCCGGACAGGTCCACCGTCAGTTCCAGGTCGACCAGCGGGTGCAGCCGCCGGAACTCGCGCAGGATCTCCGGCAGCGGCCCGACCACGAAGTCCTCCGAGGCGCCGAACCGGACCCGCCCGCGCAGCTCCGGCCCGGCGAAGTAGGCCAGCGCCCGCTCGATGTCCTCCAGGATCGTCCCGGCGAAGCCGATCATCGCCTCGCCGTCGGGCGTCAGCGCAACCGAGTGCGTGTCGCGCAGCAGGAGTTGCTGCGACGTGGCCTCCTCGAGTTTGCGCACGTGCTGGCTCACCGTCGACTGCCGCAGCCCGAGCCGCTGCCCGGCGCGCGTGAAACTACGCGTCTCGGCCACCGTCAGGAACGTCCGCAGCCACACCGGATCGAGCACCGCGACCTCCATCGCGAATCGCGATAGCAGTTATGCCCTTCATCATACTTCACAATCGGCGCACTTCAGCGGACGATCGAAGACGTGAAAAGCCCAGCCGCGCTCCTCGCCAAGCTCCGCATCGACCCGTTCATCCTCGGCATCCTCGCCGCGGTCGGGATCGCCTGCCTGGTACCGGCGCGCGGCCAGGGCGCGGAGGTCGCCTCCTGGGTCACCTCGATCGGCGTCGGCGCCCTGTTCTTCCTCTACGGCGCGCGCCTGTCCACCGCCGAGGCCGTGGCCGGGTTCAAGCACTGGCGGCTGCACCTGGTGATCCTCGTCTCCACCTTCGTGCTGTTCCCGCTGCTCGGCCTCGCCACGAAACTCCTCGAACCCGGCGTGCTGACCCCCGCGCTGGTGGCCGGCGTCATCTTCCTGTGCACGCTGCCGTCGACGGTGAACTCCTCGATCGCGTTCACCTCGATCGCCAAGGGCAACGTGGCCGCCGCCATCTGCGCCGCGTCGTTCTCCAGCCTGCTGGGCATCGTCGTCACGCCGCTGCTGGTCGCCCTGCTGCTGCACAGCACCGGCAACGGCTTCTCGCTCGACGCCGTGACCTCGATCGTGCTGCAGCTGCTCGTGCCGTTCGTCGCCGGGCAGATCGCGCGGCGCTGGATCGGCGGTTTCCTCACGCGGCACAAGAAGATCCTCGGCCGCGCCGACCGCACCGTGATCCTGCTGGTGGTCTACGCGGCCTTCAGCGAAGGTGTTGTCGCCGGGATCTGGCACCAGCTGACCCCGCTCGCGCTCGGCGCGCTGGTGGTGGTCAACCTGGCGCTGTTCTACGCGGTGTTCTGGATCCTCAAGCTGGTCACGCCGAAGCTCGGCTTCGACCGCGCGGACCGCGTCGCGATCATCTTCGCCGGGTCGAAGAAGAGCCTCGCCAGCGGGCTGCCGATGGCCGCGGTCCTGTTCCCGGCGCAGACGGTCGGCCTGATCGTGCTGCCGCTGATGCTGTTCCACCAGGCCCAGCTCATGATCTGCGCGGTGCTCGCGCGGCGGTGGGGCGCCCAGGCCGAAGCCGGCCAACCCGCCGCGGCCGGGGTGCGTTAGCCGTTCCCAAGTGGCGGACCTCGTTTCCCACCTTTCGGACACCGGTTACCATTGCGCGCATGACGTCGGTGATCGAGCGCCTGCGAGGGGAGTCCCCGGCGTTCTCCATTGAGTTCTTCCCGCCCCGCGACGCGGCGGACGAGGCCGTGCTGTGGCGGTCGATCCGCGAGCTGGAGCCGCTGGACCCCGCGTACATGTCGATCACCTACGGCGCGGGCGGGTCGAGCCGGGACGGCACCATCCGCAGCATCGCGCGGGTGGCGACCGAGACCACGCTGGTGCCGATGGCGCACCTGACCGCGGTCGACCACTCCGTCGCCGAGCTGCGCAACGTCATCGGCTGGTACGCCGCCGTCGGCGTGCGGAACATCCTCGCGCTGCGCGGCGACCCGCCGGGCGACCCGTACGGCGAGTGGGTGCCGCACCCGCAGGGCCTGAGCTACGCCGAGGAACTGGTCGCGCTGGTCCGCTCGCTGGGCGACTTCTGCGTCGGCGTCTCCGCGTTCCCCTACGGCCACCCGCGCTCGCTGGACCTGGACACCGACACCAAGTACCTGGTGCGCAAGTTCCGCGCCGGCGCCGACTTCGGCATCGCCCAGCTGTTCTTCGAGGCCGAGGACTTCCTGCGGCTGCGCGACCGGGTCGCCGCCGCGGGCTGTGACGCGCTGCTCATCCCCGGTGTGATGCCGCTGACCACGCCGCGCACGTTGCACACCACGATCCGCCTGTCCGGCGCGCCCGCGCCGCGGCGCCTGCTCGACCGGCTCGAACCGCTGGCCGGCGACCCCAAGGCGTTCCGCGCCGAAGGGCTGGACGTGGTCACCGAGCTGTGTGAGCGGCTCATCGCCGAAGGCGTGCCGGACCTGCACTTCTACACCTTCAACCGCTCCAAGGCGACGCGTGAGGTGGTTCGCAGGCTCGGCCTGGTGCCCGCGCGTGCGTAAACCCGGTTGCCGCGTTCGGTAGGTTGCATCCATGGGCGTGCACCAGATCTGTGACCAGTTCGTCGAGGACTTCGCCGCCGCGCACCCGGTCGCGGCCACCGAGATGGGCATCCCGGGCTACGACGACCAGCTGACCGACTACTCGCCGGAGGGCCACGCCGCCCGCGCCGCCCTGGCGCGGCGGGCGCTGGACGCCGTCACCGCCGCCGAGCCGGCCGACGCCGGGGAGCGCGCGGCCAAGGCGGTGTTCACCGAGCGGATCGGGCTGGACCTGGAGATCCACGACGCCGGCCTGGACGTCGCGTCGCTCAACGTCATCGCGAGCCCGGTGCAGGACCTGCGCATGGTGTTCGACCTCATGCCCACCGACACGCCCGAGCAGTGGGCCACCATCGCCCAGCGCCTGGCCAAGGTCCCGGACGCGGTCGACGGTATCCGCGCGTCGCTGCTGGCCGCCGTCGAGGCCGGCAACGCGCCCGCGCTGCGCCAGGTCACCAAGGTCGCCGAGCAGGCCGAGACGTGGGCCGGGCTGTCCGGGGAGACCGGCTTCTTCCAGAACCTGGTCGCCGGAGCGCCCGAGGGTGCCGTGCGCGAGGACCTCGACCGCGGTGCCCGCGCCGCCCAGGAGGCCTACGCCGAGCTCGCCGGGTTCCTGCGCGCCGAGCTGGCGCCGAAGGCCCGCACGAAGGACGCCGTCGGCGAGGACGCCTACCGGCTCTGGTCGCGGTACTTCATCGGCGCCAAGCTCGACCCGCGCGAGTCCTACGAGTGGGGCTGGGCCGAGTTCCTGCGCCTGGAGGCGGAGATGAAGGCCGTCGCCGAGCGCATCGCGCCGGGCGGCACCCTCGCCGACGCCGCCGCCGCGCTGGACGCGAACCCGCGCTACCGCGTTCAGGGCCGCGACGCCTTCCAACGGTGGATGCAGCAGCTGTCCGACAACGCGCTGGCCGAGCTGCGCGGCAAGCACTTCGACATCCCGGACCCGCTGATGGCCCTGGACTGCCGGATCGCGCCGCCCGGCGGTGGCGCCGGCGCGTACTACACGGGCCCGAACGAGGACTTCACCCGCCCCGGCACCATGTGGTGGTCGCTGCCCCCGGGCCGCGACGAGTTCACCACCTGGCGCGAGGTCAGCACCGTCTACCACGAGGGCGTGCCGGGCCACCACCTGCAGATCGCCACCGCGGTGCACGAGCGGTCGCTCAACCGGTTCCAGCGGCTGCTGGCGTTCACCTCCGGCCACGGCGAGGGCTGGGCGCTCTACGCCGAGCGGCTGATGCAGGACCTGGGCTACCTCGCCGACGACGGCGACCTGCTGGGCATGTTGTCCGAGCAGCTGTTCCGCGCCGCACGCGTGATCGTCGACTTCGGCATGCACCTGGAGCTGGAGATCCCGTCCGGCACCGGGTTCCACGAGGGCGAGCGGTGGACGCCCGCCCTCGGCCTGGAGTTCATGCTGACCCGCACGATCACCGACGAGCCGCTGGTGCGCGACGAGATCGACCGCTACCTCGGGTGGCCCGGCCAGGCCCCGGCGTACAAGCTGGGGGAGCGCCTGTGGATCGAGGCGCGCGAGGACGCGCGCAAGCGCCAGGGCGACGCCTTCGACCTCAAGGACTTCCACACGAAGGCCCTCCGCCTGGGCGGCATGGGCCTGGACACCTTGCGCGAACAACTCGCCGAACTCGACTAGGGGAGTTTTACTTTGGCTTGCGTGGCGGTGCGGGTAGCAGAACCTGAGGCGGCCCCTCGCTGTGGGATCGCCTCCTCATGAATGCCCATTCACCACGTCGGCGCTGTCCTCGCGAGGAGCCACCTCAGAACCCGCGGCGGTGCCGGTTGACAGCCCACCGCAAGCGGCTCCGCCGCTTATGAACAACGACTGAAGGATGTGCTGATGCACCGGGTCTTCCTGGTCACGCCGCCGCCCCCGGCCTAGCGGGGCGGTCGCTGCACGCCGCACACTTGCGGCTTCACCAAGCACCACGGGTTCCGTGGTGCCGCATCGCCCCGCGTCCGCGGCACTGTCCACATCAGACGCTGGAGCGAATCCTTCATGTCCGTTTCCGTCGACGCGCCCGTGCGCGCTCGTTCGTCGTTCACCTTGCTGGTCGCCGGGGTGCTGTGGGGCACCGGTGGCCTGTCCGGGTCCCTGCTCGCCACCCGCGGTGGCCTGTCCCCGATTTCCGTTGCCACGTACCGGTTGCTGATCGGCGGCGCCGCGCTCGTGCTGTTCCTGTGGGTCACCCGGAACCTGCGCGGAATGGTCTGGACCAAGCCGGTGGTCCGCCGGATCGCCCTGGCCGGCGGGCTCCTCGGCTCGTTCCAGGCCTCCTACTTCGCGGCGGTCACGCTGACCTCGGTCGGCACCGCGACCATGGTGACCATCGGCAGCGTGCCGGTGTTCGTCACCGCCGCCACGGCCGTGCGGGCCCGGCAGCTGCCCGGTCCGCTGACCCTGGTGTCGGTCGCCCTCGGGCTGGCCGGGCTGGCGCTGCTGTCCGCCACGCCCGGGCAGGGCGGCTGGCGGCTGCTCGGCGGCGTGGCGTTCGCGCTGGCCGCCGGCGCCGGGTTCAGCGTGCTGGCCCTGGCACTGCGCCGTCCCGTCGCGGGCCTGGACTACCAGCGCACCACCGCGTTCGGCCTGCTCACCGGCGGCTTGCTGCTGCTGCCCGCCGGGCTGGTCCTCGGGATGGCGCTGCCGCTGCGGCTCGACGTGCTGGCGGTCGCGGTGTACTTCGGCGTCGTGCCCACCGGGCTCGGCTACGTGCTGTACTTCCGCGTCCTCGGTGCCGCGCGGCCGGTGATCGCCGCGCTGGCGACGCTGCTGGAACCGCTCACCGCGGCGATCCTGTCCGCCGTCGTCCTGCACGAGGACCTCGGCATCCAGGGCTGGTGCGGCGCCGGGCTGCTGGCCGCCGGACTGCTGGTCGGTTACCTGCGGTCCTGAGGCTCCAGGGGCAGGGCGCGGCCGAGGATGGCGAACGGGCGTGGATCACCGGCGAAGTGGTAGTCGCGCAGCGCGTCGACGAACCCCATGCGCCGGTACAGTTTCCACGCCCGGCTCGGCCCCTCCGGCGTCGACAGCAGCACGTGCCGGTTGGGCACGCCGTCGAGCAGGCGGCGCAGCAGGTCCTCACCGATCCCGCGGGCCTGGCTCGCGGGGCGGACGTGGATCTCGGTCAGCTCGAAGTAGTCGGCCAGCCACCGCTGCGCGAGCTGCTCGCCGCCGGCCGAGGTCAGCCCGCGCCGCACCTGCTCGTGCCACCACTGGCCGGGCGCGCCCCGGTAGCCGTAGGCGATGCCGAGCATCGTGCCCTCGGCGTCGAGCGCGGCGATGCAGCGCCAGCCCTCGCGCAGCGCGTGCGTCAGCCACATCGGGGCGCGCTGCTCGGCCGTGCCCGGCGGGTAGCGCATCGCCTCGACGTAGATCGCCAGCGCCTCCCGCAACCGGGCGCGGAAGTCGTCGGCGGACAGCCGCGCGTAGTGCAGGGACGTGGTCATGACGCCACGTCCGCGGGCTGTCCGCCGGTCACGGCCACGAGGTCGGCGAACGTGGTCGGGAAGACCGACTTCGCGTGCCCGGCCGCCGCCCACACGGTGTCGTAGGCCCGCAACGCGGTGTCGACGAGGGTGAGCACCGGCGCCGGGTGCCCGAGCGGGGCGACGCCGCCGATGGCCTGGCCGGTGTGCTCCCGCACGAACGCCGGATCCGCCTTCTCGACCGACTCGGCGCCGATCAGCGCGGCCAGGGTTGCGGTGTTGGCGCGGTGGGCGCCCGAGGTCAGCGACAGCAGCGGGGCGGTCCGGTCGGCGAACACCGCGCGGAAGACGAGGCTGTTCGCGATCGCGCCCACCTCGACTCCGAGGGCCTCGGCGGCCTGCGCGGCCGTGCGCACCTCGGCCGGCAGGATGCGGATGCCGGCAGCGGCGTCGTGCCTGCCCGCCTCGGCGAGCGCGGCAGCGACCTTGGCGACCGCCGGATGGTCCAGGCTGCTCATACCGATATGAGATCACGCGCCGCGACGGGCGGCGACGCGTATCCCCGGTCAGTCGTCCGCGGCGGGCCCGGAGTTCCCGGGCGTGGGTCTTTTCACGCCCACCCGGCGAACCTGCTTTTCCTTGCCCGCCAACGATATCGTGTGCCGATGTTCTCCTCCCCGGCGTGGCTCGGCTGGTCGCTGGCCGGCCTGTTCACGGTGCTCGCGATCGGCGCGCTGGCCCAGGTGCTCGCGCCCGGCGCCCGGTCGTGGGCGGCCTGCCGCGACGGGGTGACCGGTGACCGGGAATCCGCGCTCGCGCACGCGGTGATGGCCGTGGCGATGGCGCTGATGTCCGTGCCGTGGGGCAATTCGGTTCCGGCGCTCGCGTGGCAGGTCGTGTTCGTGGCGATGGCGGCGTGGTTCGCGGCGACGTTGTTCCGCGCCGCGCCCGGCGTGCCCCGGTGGCGTTCGGCGGCGACGCACCACCTGCTGGGTGCGGTCGCGATGCTCGCGATGGTCAGCGCCATGGACGGCGCGCCCGCGACGAGCGGTGACCACGGCGGGCACTCCGCCGCGTCCGCCGGGTTCCTGCTGCCCGCCGTGATGGCCGGCCTGGTGGTCTACTTCGCCGCCGACACCGCCGTGTCCGGCTGGCGCGTGATCCGCGGCGGGGCCGGAGCCACCCGGGCGGTGATGGGTGCCGGCATGGCGGCGATGCTCGTGCCGATGCTGTAGGAAATCGGTTTGAGTCTCCAGTGGCGGGAGACTTTAGCGTCCCGCGTATGACGATCACGGTTCTGGACACCTACCCCGCCATGCGGCGGATCCTGCGCGCCCCGCGAGTGGAGCGGCCCGCGCTGCTCGACGCGATGCTGCGGCCCGCGGCGGGCATGTACCGCTACTTCCCGGGCGAGGTCGACCTCGTCGCCATGCACCGCATGGGCTCGGGCTTCCCGATCGACCGCGACGAGGACCGGTGCCTGGAGGCGCTGGAGGCGTTGCGCGAGGCCGACGCGTGGGGCCGGATCGAGCGGGCGCTGCACGACGCGGTCGCCGTGCAGCTGGACGCGACCCCGGACATCACGGTGCCCGACCTCACCGTGCTCATCGTTCTCGGCGATCCCGGGGACGAGCACTTCCTGGGCCCGAGCCTGGGCATGACGGCCAACGGCAGCGTGTCCGGCTACATCTTCCTGAACTTCTGGCCGTACCCGGAGAACCTGGCGCGGCTGGAGGCGACGGCGGTCCACGAGCTGAACCACAACCTCCGTTACTCCCGCGGCGGTGTCGTGTGGAACCCGGCGACGGTCACGGTGGGGGAGCAGGTGGTGTCCGAGGGGCTGGCGGACGCGTTCGCGCGCCAGCTGTACGGCGACGAGCTCGGCTACGCCCGCGTCGGCGTGCCGCACCTGCACGACGACGCGGTGTTCGACAAGGTCGTGTCCGGCCTGGAGGTGACCGGGATGCAGAACTTCACCGCGTGGGTGCACGGCGACGCCCACGCGATCCGGTACGGCGCCACCCCGGTCGGGCTGCCCACCGGCGCCGGTTACGCCGTCGGCAACCGGCTGGTCGACGCGTACCTGGCCGCGACGGGACGCACCGCGGCGCAGGCACTGCTGGCGGACAGCCGGGAGGTCATCGACACCGCCCTCAGCTCGCGGAGCGCCGCCCCCGGACGATGACCGCGACGGTGCCGGCTATGGCGGCGGCCACGACCACCGCGATGACGACCCAGGCCCACACCGGGAACCCGCCGCCGGACGGCTCGGCGGCCTGCGGGGCCTGGGTCGCCGGGGGAACCGGCGCCGACGACGGTGCCGCCGAGGGCGACGGTGTGGAGGCCGGCGCGGTGAGCGAGAAGTTGATCCGGCCGGTGATCGGGTCGCCGTCGGCCGCGACGATCGACCAGGTGAGCACGTAGGCCCCGGCCGGACCGGACGGCTGGACCGGCGCGGTGAGGGTCCGGTCGGTCACCGTCGCCGGGCCGACCGTCCACTGCGCACCTTCGGGCCGGTGATCCGGATCGGCTCGGCGGGCAGGGTGAACGAGCCGCCGAACTTGAGGCTCACCTGGCTCGGCGCGGCGGACAGCGCCGCGCCTTCGGCCGGGTCGCTGCTCTGCAACGTGGTGTGGGCCAGCGCGGCCGGCGCGGCGACCAGGAGAGCGGTGATCAGCGCACCGGCCAGGACGGACAGACGCCGCAGCAGCATGGACGCACCTTCCGTGGGGAATCGGGTGTGGGGAGGCCCCCGGGTCAAGGTCGTCCGGAGCCGCGGAGAAGTTCCGCCGCCGGGGCGAGTGACACCGGGCAGGTGGGCTGGGGGCGGACCGGCCCGGCGTGACGTCCTGCAGGTCGCCGCGTCACCCGGTGCGGTTCCGGCGGAGATTCGGCATTCCCCGATCGTGTGATCGAACGCGGTCGAGTGCGGCACACCACGTCATTCGAGGACTTGAACGAACAGGTGTTCGAAGCTACTCTGGAAGTCGATCGAACAAGAGTTCGACATCCGGTGAGCGCTCGCCGGTCAGGACACCCGGTGCCGGAACGGGGGAAGCGTTTCGGCACCGGGTGGCCGCCACCGCACGTTGTCCGCAAGGGAGGGGCAATGTCCATTGCCGTCGCATCCCACGCCGAGGAGAGGCAGCCGGCGCTGCCGCTACCGGTCCGTCCGCCGGCGGCACCCGCCGCCACGGCCCTGCTCGCCGACGCCCGGCGGGGCATCGCCGAAGCCCGGCACGCCGCCCAGCCGGCACCCAAGTTCATCGCGGCCTACCTGGCCGCGCTCCGCGCGGGCGCCGCGGTGCTCGCCGCGCGCGGCCGTCCGCACCGCGGCCGGGCCCGCCCGGCCAGCGTGTGGGTGCTGCTCGAGACGGCGGCACCCGAGCTGACCGACTGGACGGCGTACTTCGCCGCGCACTCGGCCGCCCGCGCCGCCGCCCAGGCCGGCAACACCCGTCGCGTCACCGCCGAACGGGCGGAGGAGTTGCTGCGCCAGGCCGCGTCGTTCGTCGAGCTGGCTCGCAACCTCGTGCACGGGCGGGAGCCGGTGACCAGGCCGGGCCGGGCGCGGCAGTGCGACGCGCCGCCTGCCCTGGGGAAGGCACCCCGGCGGCGATGAGCGGGCAAGCACTCGTCGGCCACGACCGCCTGCTGGACGTACTGGGCGCCGAGGCCGAGCTGCTCACCGCGACGGCGCGGGAAGCGGCGCCGGACACGCCGGTGCCCACCACGCCCGGTCTCACGATCGGCGAGGTGGTCCGGCACGTCGGCGGCGTCTACCGGGTCGCCACCGGCTGGATGACCGAGGGCAGGCGCCCCCGGGTCTGGCAGGAGAACCCGGCGGACGGCCAGAGCGGCGAGGAGTACCTGCGGGAGGGGCTCGCGGCGCTGCACCGCGAGCTGACCTCGCACGATCCGGCCGAGTACGCGGCCAGCTGGTGGCCGGCGGACCGCACGTACGGGTTCTGGTGCCGCCGCATGGCGCACGAGACCACCGTGCACCGGATCGACGTCCAGAACGCCGCGGACGTGATCGTGGCCGAGGTCGGCGACGACGTGGCCATCGACGGCGTGGACGAGGTCCTGGCGCTGTGGTTCGGGCAGCGGCTGCCGATGCTCGGGCTGTCCGGCACGTCCACCGGGACGGTCGCCATCCGCACCGGCGGCCACAACTGGATCGCCCGCGCCGGGCCCGGCGAGACGGTCGCGTGGCGCTGTTCCGACGCCGACGCCGAACGGGCCGACGGGATCGTCACCGGCTCGCCGATGGCGGTCTACCAGTGGCTGTGGGGCCGGCTCGGGCACGGATCGGTGACCTGGGAGCGCAGCGACGATCCGATCGGCCAGTTCTGGGCGTTGCTGCGGCTGGCGACGAAATAAATCCGGGCGTGGGGAAGCGTTGCCGGATATCGTCGCCGTCATGGCGACGCGACTGGACAGTCTCGTGATCGACGCGAACCGGCGCAGGCAGCTGGCGGAGTTCTGGTCGGAACTGCTGGGCTGGCCGATCACCTTCGAAGACGACGAGGAGGTCGACGTCGAGGCGCCCGCGGACGGCATCGACCTCGTCTTCGTCACGGTCCCCGAGGCGAAGGACCCGGCGGTGAAGAACCGGGTGCACCTGGACCTGCCCAGCGCCTCACCGGAGGACCAGGCGGCGAAGGTGGACCGGGCGCTGGCCCTGGGCGCGCGGCGGATCGACATCGGGCAGGGCGAGGTGCCCTGGGTGGTGCTGGCCGACCCGGAGGGCAACGAGTTCTGCGTGCTCGAACCGCGGCCCGGCTACACCACGACGGAGGCCGTCGCGGCGGTCGTCGTGGACGCCCGGGATCCGCTGGCGCTGGCGGGGTTCTGGGCGGACGCCACCGGGTGGCGGATCGCCAGCCAGGAGCCGGAGATCGTCGGGCTGCGCGCG
This sequence comes from Amycolatopsis thermalba, assembly GCF_023376025.1. NCBI lineage: Bacteria > Bacillati > Actinomycetota > Actinomycetes > Pseudonocardiales > Pseudonocardiaceae > Amycolatopsis > Amycolatopsis thermalba. The sequence goes on along the minus strand of NZ_CP091196.1, from coordinate 5,764,928 downwards.
CCGACCGGGCGCGGGCCGTGGCTGGAGTTCCTGCGCAGCGACGAGCCCAAGGACCACAAGAACCGGCTGCACCTGGACGTGGCCCCGTTCGCGGACGGCGACACGGCCGTCGAAGCGGACCGGTTGTGCGGGCTCGGCGCGCGGCGGATCGACCTCGGGCAGGGCGAGGTCACCTGGGAGGTCCTGACCGATCCCGAGGGCAACGAGTTCTGCGTGTTGTCGCCGCGCTGAGTGTTTCGGCGCCGTTGCCTTCCGGCGCGGCACCCTGACAAGGGCGAAACACCCGCGCCCACGGCCGGCAACAACCGCGCGCGATCGTTACCCGATGGAGATTCGCACGCGAAGAGCGCAGACGGTGCCGCGGCCGGTGATCGCCGAGGCGGACGGCTCGGTGATCTGGCGCGTCCGCATCCGGATGGACGACCACCCGGGCATGCTGGCGCGCATCGCCATCCGGATGGCCGACCTGGAGTGCAACATCCTCGGCCTGACCGTGCTGCCGGTGCCCGGCGGCGTGCTCGACGAGGTGGTGATCCGGCCCGCGACGGGGCTGACCAAGGAGCAGCTGGTCACGGCGATCGGGGCCGAGGGCTGCGAGTGCGCGTCCATCACGGACGCCGACGTGCGTGAGCTGGTGGACGCCTCCGCCGCGACGCTCACCGCGGCCGGCCGGGCGGTCGACGATCCGTCCCGCCGGGCCGAGGTGCTGCGCGAGGTGCTGGCCGCGGACCTGGTCACGGTCGTCCCGCTGGCCGAGGCGAACCCGGCCCGCGTCGAGGGCGGTCATCGCGTGGTGTTCGCGGTGGACGGGGAGACGGCGCTGGTGGCGCGGCGGCGGTGGGCGCCGTTCGTGCAGCTGGAACTGGCCCGCGCGGAGGCGTTGCTGGGGCTGCTGGACCGCGCCCGGCGCAACGTGACCAGCCCGCTGGCGCTGACCTGCGCGGATGGCGCGGCGATCGTGCTGCGCGAAGGCAAGCCCGGCGACGCGGAGGCGGTGTCCGCGATGCACGCCCGGTGCTCGATGACGACGCTCTTCGCGCGCTACCACACCGGGATGCGCACGATGCCGCGCCGGTGGCTGCACCGCCTGCTGGTGCCGCCGCGGGGCCTGAGCCTGCTGGCGGTGTGCGGACGCGAGGTGGTCGGCGTGGGACAGCTCATCCCGGGCGCGACGGGCGAGATCGCCGAGGTCTCGCTGCTGGTCGAGGACGCCTGGCAAGGCAACGGCGTGGGCACCGCGCTGATGAAGCGCCTGGCGGAGATCGCCACGGCGCGGGGATGCCGGCGCCTGGTGGCGGTGTCACTGCCGGGCCGGGACGGGATCTACCGCACCGCCCAGCGGGCGGGGCTGGCGCCGGAGCCCCCGGAGGAGGAGGGGCTGTTGCGGATCGGCCTGGCGGCGGCGGGGGCCCGCGTGCTGGGTGAGGTGTAGCTTCGGCCGCCCTCGCGCACGCGGCATTCAAGCGTCGCCCATGGTGGGAAACGCTGTGCGGCGCTCCACGGCACACGGCGCTGAGGTGTGCCGCCGGTGGCGGCCGTCCAACCGTGCCGTTCGGGAGCCGGGGTGGCCACTGCCCCCTCCGGGGCAGGACTGCTGGTGCTGGTCAGCGCGACTTCGCCGGGATCGGCGCCGGGGTATGGCTGCTGGGCGCAGCCCGCCGGTCATGGCCGTGGTGCCGGGTCGCTCGGCTTCGCCGGGGTGGTGCCTGCTGATGCCGCGTCGGTTCGGGCCTTGCCGGGGTGGTGGCCAGGCCGCGGTGCTGCGTCGGCTCGGCTCCGCCGGGGTCGGGGTGGCGTCAGCGGCTCCAGAACCAGTCCTTGTCCCGCGCCTGCTTCAGCGCCTCCCGCTTCCGGTCCTTCTCCAGCCGGTCCAGGTAGAGCGTTCCGTCGAGGTGGTCGGTTTCGTGCTGGAGGCACTGCGCCAGCACGCCCTCGCCCTCCACGGTGACCGGCTCGTTGCGCAGGTCGACCCCCTTCACGACCGCGCGCTTCGCCCGGCGGGTCGGGAACCACAGCTCCGGCACGGACAGGCAGCCCTCGTTGATCTCGTGCGTCTCCTCGGACAGCTCGACGATCTCCGGGTTGATCACGTACCCGAACAGGTTGTCCACCTCGTAGCTGAACACCCGCAGGCTCACCCCGATCTGCGGCGCCGCCAGCCCGGCGCGCCCGGCCGGCCGCACCGTGTCGAGCAGGTCGGTCACCAGCTGCTCGACCCCCTTGTCGAACTTGGTCACGGGCTCGCAGACCGTCTTGAGCACCGGGTCGCCGAAGTACCGCAGCTCCCGCAACGCCATCAGGTCGTCCTCTCACTCGATCGGGTCACGAAAAGTAAATCGTGTTCGCCCGGAGTGAGCCAACGGAGGGTCGAGTGATCTCAGGCTCGTAGTCGCAGTCCCTTCGGCGTCGCGCGGAACCCGGCGTCCCGGAGCACGTCGGCCAGCGCCGAGGTGAGCGCCTGCTCGCCGTCGGCGCGCTGGACGGCCAGCTGCCCCAGCCAGCCCTCCCGCACCGCGCGGGACAGGGCGTGCGCGGCGGCCTTCAGCGTCGGCTCGTCCTCGGTGAACGACAGCAGCGACCGCCCGCCCCGTTCGACGTACAGCGCCGGCACCCCGTTGACCAGCACCACCAGCGCCCCGGCCTTGCGCGCCGGACGGTGCTTGGTGTCACCCAGCGCGGCCGGCCAGGACAGCGCCGCGCCGTACGGCTGGGCCGGGTCCGTCGCCGCGAGCACCACCGCGTCGGTCATGGCGTCCGGCCGCCGGGACCCGCCCGGATCGGACAACGCCCGCAGCCGGTCCACCGCACCGCGTGCCGCGAACTGCGCGGCACCCAGGCCCTCCACGACGTAGCCGCGGATCACCTGCCCCGAGTCCTCCATCGCCCGCAGCACCTTGTAGATCCCGGAGAACCCGCCGGTGACCCGCTCGGTCTCCAGCGCGCCCCGCGTCAGCACACCGTGCCGCTCCAGGAACGCCTCCGTCCGCGCGTGCGTGCGCCGCGTCGGGTCGGACTCACGCAGCGGCGCCAGCGCCCACCGCCCCGCCACCGTCGGCGGCCCGGTGCGCGACGGCATCGCCGGACGGCCCGCCCGCATCCGCCCGTACCGGCTGCGCGGCGCCGCCGGACGCGGTTTGTGCGCCGCGCCCTTGCCCGACACCAGCGCCCGCAGCGGGGCCAGCGTGTCGCCGGTGACCGAGCCGGCCCACACCAGGTCCCACAGCGCGCCCACCACGTCCGCGTCGTTCGGCGCGCTGTCCAGCAGCGGCGTCACCCGGTCGACCAGCTGCCGGAAGAACAACGCGCCGCCCTCCAGCGCGGAGCGGATCGCCTCGTGCAACGGGCTGGTCGGCGCCTCCTCGTCGGCCTCGGGCAGCAGCAGGTCGGCCACGTCCGCGGGCGCCAGCGACACCCACCCGTCGCCACCGGCCAGCGCGCCGGCGCCGCACCACACGACCTCGCCCGCGGTCATCAGCTCGTCCATCAGCGCCGGGTAGTACCCGGGCAGGCGGCTCGGCAGGATCAGCGACTCCAGCGCGCTCGCCGGCAGCGGCGCGCCCGCGAGCTGCTCGACCACCGACAACACGTCGTCGACGCTCGGCGCGGCCCGCATCCGCGCCCCGATGCCGTGCCAGGACGGCAGGAACCGGCCCAGCGCCGCGGGCTCCACGGGCTCGACCTCGGCCCGCAGCCGCGCCAGCGACGCCCACCGCAACCGCCGCAGCACCGCCGCGTCGCAGTACTCGGTGCCCGCCCCGGAGGTCTCCGGGTGCCCCACCGGCCGCAGCTCGCCGCGCACCAGGCGGCCCTCGGCGGTGAGCCGGTCGAGCACGCCCGTCACCACGGCGGGCCCGAGCCCGAACCGGTCCGCGGCCTGGTGCGCGGAGAACGGTCCGCGCACGCGGGCGTACCGGGCCAGCAGATCCCCGAGCGGATCGGCGACCGGTTCGGTGAACGCCTCCGGCACGCCGATCGGCAGCGCCACCCCGAGCGCGTCCCGTACCCGGCCGGCGTCCTCGATGGACAGGTTCCGGTCCTCACCCGCGATCCGCACGCGGATCACCCGCCGCTGCGCGACCAGTTCGTCGAGCCACTCCGGCCGCACGCCCCGGGCGGCGGCCTCCGCGTCGGACAGATCACCCAGGAACCGCAGCAGGTCCGCGGTCTCCTCGGCGTTGCGCGCGTGCCGGTCCGGCTCCAGCCGCTGCAACGACCGCTCGACCTCGTCGACCACCTCGGCGTCGAGCAGCTCCCGGATCGCCTCGGTGCCCAGCAGTTCCGCGAGCAGCGTGGAGTCCAGCGACAGCGCCGCCGCCCGGCGCTCGGCCAGCGGCGCGTCCGTCTCGTACAGGAACATGCCGACGTAGCCGAACATCAGGCTGCGCGCGAACGGCGACGGTGACGGCGTCTCCACCTCCGCGACCTTCACCCGCCGCGCCCGCACGTCGGCCATCAGCTCGCGCAGCCCGCCCACGTCGTAGACGTCCTGCAGGCACTCGCGCATCGCCTCCAGCACCACCGGGAACCGCTCGTACTTCGCGGCCACCGACAACAGCTGCGAGGCCCGCTGGCGCTGCTGCCACAGCGGCGTGCGCCGCCGCGGATCGCGCCGCGGCAGCAGCAGCGACCGCGCCGCGCACTCCCGGAACCGCGCGGCGAACAGCGCCGAGCCGCCGACCTCGGCGACGATGATCTGCTCGACCTCCTCGGGCTCGATCAGCACGTCGTCGGTGCCGATCGTGACCTCGGCGCCCTCGCTGTCCAGCGCCTCCGGCAGGCGCAGCACGATCCCGTCGTCGGAGTGCATCACCTGCGCGTCCACCCCGCGCTGTTCCCGCAGCCGCGCCGCGATCGCCAGCGCCCACGGCGCGTTGACCTGCGCGCCGAACGGCGAGTGCAGCACCACCCGCCAGTCGCCCAGCTCGTCACGGAACCGTTCGAGCAGGATCGTGCGGTCGTTGGGCACGTGCCGCGTCGCCGAGCGCTGCTCGGTCAGGTACGTCAGCAGGTTGTCGCACGCCAGCTCGTCCAGACCCGCCTGGCGGGCCCGCTCGCGTGCCTTCTCGTCGTCCGAACTGGACAGCTCACGGACGAACGCGCCCAGCGCGCGGCCGAGTTCGAGCGGCCGGCCCGGCGCGTCGCCCTTCCAGAACGGCATCCGCGCCGGCTCGCCCGGCGCCGGCACCACGATGACCCGGTCGTGCGTGATGTCGGTGATCCGCCACGACGACGTGCCCAGAAGGATCGTGTCGCCCACCCGCGACTCGTAGACCATCTCCTCGTCGAGCTCGCCCACCCGCGAGCCCGGGCTGCCGTCGCCGCCCGGCGTCATCACCGTGAACAGCCCGCGGTCGGGGATCGTGCCGCCGGAGGTGACCGCGAGCCGCTGCGACCCCGGCCGCCCGCGCAGCTCGCCCGTCACCCGGTCCCACGTGATGCGCGGGCGCAGCTCGCCGAACTCCTCGCTCGGATACCGGCCGGCCAGCATGTCCAGCACCGCCAGCAACGCGTCGTCCGGCAGCGCGGTGAACGGCGCGGCCCGGCGGACCGTGGCGGCCAGGTCCTCCACCGACCACGGCTCCAGCGCCACCATCGACACGATGTGCTGCGCCAGCACGTCGAGCGGGTTGCGCGGGTAGCGCACCGCCTCGATCGCCCCCGCCGTCATGCGCTCCGACACCACCGCGCACGACACCAGGTCACCCCGGAACTTCGGGAACATCACCCCCGTGGACACCGCGCCCACGTGGTGCCCGGCCCGGCCGACGCGCTGCAGCCCGGACGCGACCGTCGGCGGCGCCTCGATCTGCACGACCAGGTCGACCGCGCCCATGTCGATGCCCAGCTCCAGCGACGACGTGGCGACCACGCACGGCAGCAGCCCGGACTTCAGCTCCTCCTCGACGCGCGTCCGCTGCTCGCGCGACATCGAACCGTGGTGCGCCTTCGCCACCGTCGCCTCGGCGCCCGTGGTGAGCCCGGACTCGCCGATGGCCTCGGCCGGGAACCGCTGCTCGGCCGACAGCTCCGTCTGCTCCGCGGCCAGCTCGTTGAGCCGCGCCGTCATCCGCTCGGCCAGCCGCCGCGAGTTGGCGAACACGATGGTGGACCGGTGCTGCCGGATCAGCTCCAGCACCCGCTGCTCGACCGACGGCCAGATCGACGGCCTGCGCACCGCCGCCGGCTCGTCCGGCGGGCCGTCGTCGGCGGGCAGCATCGCGTCCAGCCGCTCCAGCGGGCCCGGCGCCGGCGCGTCCAGGTTCGCCATGTCCTCGACCGGGACCTCGACCCGCACCTCGATCGTCTTCGCCGTCTTCGGCTGCACCACCCGCACCGGACGGCCGCCGGTGAGGAACGAGCCGACCTCGTCGATCGGGCGCACCGTCGCGGACAGGCCGATCCGCTGCGCCGGCCTCGGCAGCAACGCGTCCAGCCGCTCCAGCGACAGCGCCAGGTGCGCGCCGCGCTTGCCGCCGGCCACCGCGTGCACCTCGTCCAGGATCACCGTCTGCACGCCGCGCAGCGACTCGCGCGCCGACGAGGTGAGGATGAGGAACAGCGACTCCGGCGTGGTCACCAGGATGTCCGGCGGGGTCTTCAGGAACGCCCGCCGCTCGGCCGGTGAGGTGTCGCCGGTGCGCATGCCCACCGTGATGTCCGGCGGCGTGCGCCCGAGCCGGTGACTGGCCTGCCTGATGCCGGCCAGCGGCGCCCGCAGGTTGCGCTGCACGTCCACCGCCAGCGCCTTCAGCGGCGACACGTAGAGCACCCGGCAGCGGTGCTGGGCCTCGGCGGCCGGTGGTTCGACCGCCAGCCGGTCCAGCGCCCACAGGAACGCGGCCAGCGTCTTGCCCGAGCCGGTCGGCGCCACGACCAGCGCGTGCTCGCCCGCCTGCGCCGCCCGCCACGCGCCCTCCTGCGCCTGCGTGGGCGCGGCGAAGGCACCCGCGAACCAGTCGCGGGTGGCGGGCGAGAACAGCTCGAGCACGTCGGTCACGCATCCATCATGACCGGGGGTACGACAATTTCTCGCGGGTGCCGCACGCGTGGTCCCGGGCCGCGTGGCAGCATCACGTCCTGGCCTGGGTGGATCGTGAGGGGAAGAGCTGTGCGCATCCTGTCGGTGGATCTCGGTACGTCCAACACCGTGGCGGTGCTGTCCGCGCACGGGCGGCCGCCGCGCGTGGTCGAGGTGGACGGCTCCGCCACCATGCCCTCGGCCGTGTTCGCCGAGGAGGGCGGCACCCTCGTCGTCGGCCGGGACGCCGAGCGCCGGGCCCGCCTGGACCCCACCCGCTTCGAGCCCAACCCCAAGCGCCGCGTCGACGAGCAGACGCTGCTGCTCGGCCAGGACGTCGTGCCGGTCAACGAGGCGCTGGCCGCGGTGCTGCGCCGCGTGCTCGACGAGACCACCCGCCAGCTCGGCGGCGACCTGCCCGACGAGGTCCGCCTCACCCACCCGGCGCAGTGGGGCCCGACCCGGCGCAACGTGCTGCTGTCCGCGGCCCGGCTGGCCGGCCTGACCGGCCCGCTGCTGCTCGTGCCCGAGCCGGTCGCCGCGGCCGCGCACTTCGCGTCCTTCCCCGGCCGCGCGGCCGCGCCCGGCCAGGCGCTCGCGGTCTACGACCTGGGCGCGGGCACCTTCGACGTCGCCGTCGTCGGCGCCACCCAGAACGGGTTCACCGTGCTGGCCGAGGACGGCCTGCCCGACCTCGGCGGCCTCGACGTCGACCAGGCGCTGATGGTGCACGTCGGCCGCGAGGTCTCGCACTCGGACCCGCAGCGGTGGCAGCGGCTGCTGCGCCCGGAGTCCACCGCCGACCGGCGCACCCGGCGCGCGCTGCAGGAGGACGTCAAGGCCGCGAAGGAGGCGCTGTCCCGGCTGCCGCAGACCGAGGTGCCGATGCCCGAGCCGTTCAGCGACGTCCTGGTGACGCGCGGCGAGCTGGAGGCGCTGGTCCGCCCGGCGCTGCTGCGCAGCGTCGAGCTGCTGGGCCGCACGGTCGCCGCGGCCGGGCTGTCCCCGGACCGGCTGGCCGGCATCTACCTGGTCGGCGGGTCGAGCCGGCTGCCGCTGGTCGGGTCGATGATCGCGGAGAAGCTCGGCATCGTGCCCACCAGCCTGGACCAGCCGGAGACCGCGGTCGCGCTGGGCGCGCACCACGTGGCCCGCGACGGCATCAGCATGCGCACCCAGAACGTCGAGGGGCAGGTCGCGGCCACCGGGACGCCGCCGGGGTTCCCGCCGCCGCCGGTCGCCACCGTGCCGGGCACCCCGCCGGGCGGTTACCCGGGCGCTTCGCCGTACCCGCGGGCCGGGTTCCAGCCGGCGCCGTCGAACTTCCCGAGCCTGCCCCCGGCCGCGCCGCCGAAGAAGGACCGGAAGAAGCTCATCGCCGGCATCGCCGCGGCCGTGGTGGTGCTGCTGGCCGCCGGCGCCACCTACCTGTTCTGGCCCTCGTCCAGCTCGTCGGCGACCACGTTCAGCGCCGCCGAGTGCCGGCAGCCCGGCCCCGCCGATCCGGAGGGCTTCACCGGCTGCCTGCGCCAGCTGGCCGGGACCGTCGCCGACGGCCAGTGCGCCCCGGGCGCGGGCGCCGGGGACATCGCGCCGCCGGAGAACGCCGACATCGGCGTGCTGACCACCTGCTCGGCGCCCGCGCTGGCCGGGGCGCAGGTCACCTACCTGCACGGCGTGTCGGCGGCCAAGGTGAAGGAGTACACCGACCGGCTGCTCGGCGCGGTCGGCGGCAACCAGGTGCGGGCCGCGTGGAAGGGCAACGGCCTGGACGGCAGCTACTCGGCGGCCTCCGCGCGGACCGCGGCGGTGCTGGTGTTCACGGTCGCCGACCGCCCGCTGGCCGGCGTGATCTACCAGAAGGCGGGCACCGGGCAGACACCGCTGTCGGCCGGTGACCTGGCCACCTACTTCGAGCAGCACGTGCAGCCGGGGGAGTAGCTACCTCCGGTTCCGCATGTTCCACAGCGCACGCAGGGCCACGACGAGCGCGGCGATCAGCACGGCGGCCGAGGCCACCGCCATCACGGTCGGACCCCAGGACGGCATCTCCTGCGCGGAGGTCATGCCGTCACGGTACCCGGCCCGCCGGTCGCTACCCTGGGTTCGATGCGCATCACCGTGTTCCGCCAGCTGATGGCCGACGAGTTCGGGTCCGGCCGGGCGGAGATCCTGGCGAAGGACCACGTCTTCAGCGGCCTGGGCGGCCGCACCGTCGAGCAGGCGCTGGCCGAGGGGACCCCGGCGAAGGAGATCTGGCGGGCGGTGTGCGCCGAGTTCGACGTGCCGCCGGAGCGCCGCTGACCTCTTCCCGGAAAATCCACGCGGCCGGGTGTGTCGCTCTTGCCTCGAACACGTGTTCGGCTATTGTGTTGTCCACATCGGGGTCAACGATCCACAGCCTCGTCTCGGCGCCCGGAATTGTCGGACCCCGCCCGTAGTCTCGGGCCCACAGCGAACACAAACCCGAATACCAGCCCCACAGGCTCTGACGACGAGGTGGATTTCCATGCCAGCAGCACCCGACAAGGACAAGGCGCTCGAGCTCGCCCTGGCCCAGATCGACAAGCAGTACGGCAAGGGTTCCGTCATGCGGCTGGGCGAGGAGACCCGCCCGCCCATCGGCGTGATCCCGACCGGCGCCATCGCCCTCGACATCGCACTGGGCATCGGCGGGCTCCCGCGCGGCCGCGTCATCGAGATCTACGGCCCGGAGTCCTCCGGTAAGACGACCGTCGCCCTGCACGCGGTGGCCAACGCCCAGAAGGCGGGCGGGATCGCGGCGTTCATCGACGCCGAGCACGCGCTCGACCCGGAGTACGCCAAGGCGCTCGGCGTGGACACCGACGCGCTGCTGGTGTCCCAGCCGGACACCGGTGAGCAGGCGCTGGAGATCGCGGACATGCTGATCCGCTCCGGCGCGCTGGACATCCTGGTCATCGACTCGGTGGCCGCGCTGGTGCCGCGCGCCGAGATCGAGGGCGAGATGGGTGACTCGCACGTCGGTCTGCAGGCCCGGCTGATGAGCCAGGCGCTGCGGAAGATCACCGGTGCGCTGTCCAACTCCGGCACCACCGCGATCTTCATCAACCAGCTGCGCGAGAAGGTCGGCGTCATGTTCGGCTCGCCGGAGACCACCACCGGTGGCAAGGCGCTGAAGTTCTACGCCTCCGTCCGGCTCGACGTGCGCCGCATCGAGACGCTCAAGGACAGCGGCGAGGCGGTCGGTAACCGCACGCGCGTCAAGGTCGTGAAGAACAAGGTCGCGCCGCCGTTCAAGCAGGCCGAGTTCGACATCCTGTACGGCGTCGGCGTGTCCCGCGAGGGCTCGCTGATCGACATGGGTGTCGACCAGGGCATCCTGCGCAAGTCCGGCGCCTGGTACACCTACGAGGGCGACCAGCTCGGCCAGGGCAAGGAGAACGCGCGGAAGTTCCTGCGCGACAACCCGGACATCGCCAACGAGATCGAGAAGCGCATCAAGGAGAAGCTGGGCATCGGGCCGCAGGTCGACGCCGAGGCGGCCGAGCCCGCTCCGGTCGACTTCTGATCGATGCCCAGGTTCGACCCGAAGGAGCTGTCCCGGGACGAGGCGTGGAAGAAGGCCAAGGAGGTCTGCTTCGACCTCCTGGCCGTCCGCGCCCGCACCAAGGACGAGCTGCGGCAGGCGTTGCGGCGCAAGGGTTTCGACGACGAGATCCGCGAGCAGCTGCTCGGCAAGCTGGACGACGCCGGCCTGATCGACGACGCCGCGTTCGCCGAGCAGTGGGTGCGGTCGCGCCACGCCTACCAGGGCCTGGCGCGCACCGCGCTGGTCGCCGAGCTGAAGCGCAAGGGCGTCGACGCTGAGGTGGCCGCCCAGGCGGCGGGCGAGATCGACCGCGAGTCGGAGGAGCAGCGGGCACGCGAGCTGGTGCGCAAACGCCTGCGCTCGATGACGACGCTGGACGAACAAACCGCGACGCGCCGCCTGCTCGGCACGCTCGCCCGCAAGGGCTACCCGCAGGGCCTGGCGTACACCGTGGTGCGCGACGAACTCCACAAAGCCGGCGCCGAAACAACCCCCCTGGACGACGCGACCCTGGACTGAGACCCACCTCCCGGCCCGCCAGTGCGGTGCCACCCTGGAGTGGCAAAGCCTACCGCAGCCTGCCTGCGGTGGGCTTTTGTCGTTCGGTGCGCCGCGGCTTCGGTTGCGCGAGGTGTTTCCGTGCGCACGGCAGCCTGCGGTGGGTCTTCTCGTTGGCTGCGCCGGGAGCCGCGGATCCCTTCTCGTGCGTCCTCGCCAATGCTCTTCGCCCCCCGCGAGAAGCGCATCTCGCGGCCGTTCGAAACGACGACCTCACGCAGTCACCGCTGGTCCTCTGGTGCACCGGCGACATCGATCAACGCCTCACCGAGGGGCGTGATCGCGTACAGGACGCTGCGCCCGGACCGCTCCCGCGCGACGAGACCGTTCTCCCGCAGGACGCGGAGGTGCTGGGACACCGCGCTGGGAGTCACGGCGAGCGTGCCCGCCAGACCGGTCGTCGTCGCCGGGGAGCGGAGCGCTTCCAGCAGCTCGGCGCGCGCCCGGCCGAGCAGCCGGACCGCGCTTCCGGACGGTGGCCGCGCCGCCCACAGCGTTCCCGCCCCGCGCACCGGGTAGCGGACCGTCGTCTGGGTCGTGGTGTGCCCCTTGATCATGACGTGCGCCGGGCCGAGCGCGACGGGCATCAGCACCAGACCGCCCGGGCCCAGCTCGACGACCCGGTCCGCGCCGTCCATCACGAGGCGTCCCTCGCGCCAGTGCAGGTCCGGGTGCAGGCCACCGAACAGCGCGGCCGCGCCGCCGGTCGCCAGCTGCCGGGCCCGGTAGGCGATGTCGGCCTCCAGGACGGCCCGGATCCGGGGCCAGTGCGGCGCGATCAGCCGCACATACGCCGCGCGCAGCTCTTCCGTGAGCACGCCCAGACCCGCTCGCGGACGGGCGGCCAATGCCCCGGCGCCGTCCGGAAGATCGTCGCCGAAGACGCGGCGCAGGCTCGCGCGCACCTGGCCCGCCGTGGTCCGGCGCACCGCCGCCAGATCGTCTTCGAGCGAAGGGACCACGCCCGGCGGAGCCGGAACGAGGAACGACGGCCAGCTCGCCCGGTCACCGGCGATCAGCGGCCACACCATCGGCAGATCGAGCGGTGCACGGGCGAGTTCGTCCTCCGCCCAGCGCACCCACCGCAGGTTCACCGCCCGCCGCACGCGCCCCGCCAGTTGCTGCAGCCCCGCGATCGTCTCGGACAGCGGTGAGATCGAAAACCGGGTCGCCGCCAGCTCGGACACGCCGAGTTCGACCGTCAGTGGCATGACCCGAGTATGTAGCGCAGCGCTCAACGGTGTCGCCCGTTCGCCGAAGCCAAGATCCTCGCCGCATGACAGGGACCTACTGGCGGCTGTGGTGGGCCGCCGCCGTCGACGCCCTCGGCGACGGTGTGTTCACCGCGGCGATCCCGCTGCTGGCCGTCACCCGCACACCCGATCCCCGGCTGATCGCGGTCCTGTCCGCGGCGACCTACCTGCCGTGGTTGCTGCTGTCCCTCCCGGCCGGTGTGCTCGTCGACCGGCACGACCGGACCACCCTGATGCGGCGCACCCAGACGGTGCAGGCGTTGCTCGCCGGAGCCGCCGCCGTCCTCGCCGCGTCGCACGCCTTGACCCTGCCCGCGCTGGCGATCATCGCCTTCGGGCTGGGTGCGTGCGAGGTCCTGTTCGGCAACGCGGCACAGGCGGTCCTGCCGGACCTCGTCGCGAAACCGTTGCTGCGGAAGGCGAACGGCTACCAGCAGGCGATCACCACGACTGGTCAGCAGTTCGCCGGACCACCGCTGGGCAGCCTCTTGTTCGCCGTCTCCGCCGCCCTGCCGCTCACCCTCGACGCCGTGACCTTCGCGTGTCCGCCGCGCTCCTGGCCACACTGCCCCGCCACGCACCCGCCGAACGACCCAGCGTCTCGATCACCGGCGGAATGCGCTGGCTGGCCCGGCACGAGCTGCTCCGCACCCTCGCCGTCCTGCTGGGCGTCAACACCTTCTGCGCGCAGCTCGGCAACGCGACACTCGTCCTGCTCGCCACGCAGACGCTCCACCTGGGCCCCCGCGCCTACGGCCTGCTCCTCACCGGTGCCGCCGTGGGCAGCCTGCTCGCCGGGCTGCTCGACATCCCCGCCCGGCGCGCGCTGCGCACCGCCTTGGCGGCGAACGCGGTGATCTACGTGGCGATCGGCCTGAGCCCGAACGCGCTGGTGCTGGCCCTCCTGCTGGCCGCCAACGGTTTCGTCACCACGCTCTGGAGCGTCGTCACCGTCAGCCTCCGCCAGCAGCTCGTCCCGGCCGAGCTCCTCGGCCGGGTCAACAGCGTCTACCGGATGCTGGGCTGGGGGCTGATGCCGTTCGGGGCGCTCGCCGGGGGGCTCGTCGCGCACCTGTTCGGCCTCCGCGCCCCGTATCCGGTCGCGGGACTGCTGCGCGCCATCGCCTTCCTGGCTCTCCGGTCAGGCCTGTAGCGCCTCGCTCATCAGGTCGAGTGCCTCGTGCAGTCGTTCGATCGGTTCGTGGGCGAAGCCGAGCCGGAAGATGGCCGGGTCGTCGCCGAACCAGTCTCCCGGGGCGATGGCCACCCCGGCCGCCGCCAGCCGCTCGTAGAACTCTCCGGCGCCGGAATTCACGCGCACGCAACAGAAAGCTCCCGCGTCCGGGCGGATCCAGGACACCCGGCTGCCCTGCTCCGCGACCCAGTCCGACACCGCGGCGAGCCCGGCCCGCATCCGGTCCCGCTTCCCGGCCAGCACCTCGTCCGCGCGCCGCAACAACTCCAGCGCCAGGAACTCGTCCAGCGTGCCGCACGCCACGGCACTCGTGAACTTCGCCCGGCGCAGCTCCTCGTACCAGGCGGCGTCCCGCACGGTCAGCCATCCGATCCGCAACCCGGGCGCCCCGTGGGCCTTCGAGAACGACCCGGACGTGATCACCCGCGGGGACACCGTCGCGAACGACTCGATCTCCGCGTACGCCGCCTCCCGGTACGTCTCGTCGACCAGCACCATCGCTTCCGGGCACACCTCGGCCGTCGCCGACAGCACCGCGTCGATCTCGTCCCGCGTGAGCGCCACGCCGGCCGGGTTCTGCGGCGTCGCCAGCATCACCAGCCGCGTCCGCGGCGTCAGCGCCGCCCGCAGCGCCGCCACATCCAGCCGGTACCCGTCCTCGAACCGCAGCCGCACCGTCCGCACCCGCTCCGCGAGCCCCTGCGCCAGCCCGGCCATCGGCGGGTACCCCGGCTGCACCACCACGACCTCGCCCTCGGTCAGCAGCCCGACGAGGAACAACGCGGTCCCCGCACCCGTCGTGATCAGCACCTCGTCCGCGGCCACCCCGAGCCGCGCGGCGAGCAGCGTCCGCAGTTCCTCGTCGCCGGCGGACGTGCCGTAGCCGAGCGGGAACTTCGCCAGCCGGCCCACGTCGACCACGTCGGCGACCGTCAGGTCACCGCAGGTGCTCTCGCCCAGGTGGTACCGGGGAGTCTCGTCCAGCAGGCTCGTCATCGCGCTTGGCGGGAAACGTCGCATGCCCATCACCATCGCCCGCCGCGGCCGCGCCCGACAGAGCCAATTCGCCCCCATTGGCTCCCGGATAGTCCTCCCACGCCCGCCGCAACCGCCGCACCGCCTCGGACAGCGCCTCTCGCGGCAGCGTGAACGGCACCCTGATGTGCTCGCTGCTGGACTCGTGCGCGGCCAGCGAGGTGCCCTCCAGCAACGCGACGCCGTACCGCAACGCGAACTGCGCGAACCGCCGCGAGTCCACCCCCGGCAGCCGGATCCACAGCGTCTGCCCGCCCGGCGGGGTCCGGAACTCCCACGACGGCAACGCCGAACGCAGGTCCCGCACCACCTGGTCCCGCCGCTCCCGCAGCTCGCACTGCCGTTCCTTCCGCAACCGGTCGAGCCGCGCGAACAGCGCGACTCCGACCGCCTGCGCGACGACGTCCGTCCCGAGGTCGGCGACCGCCTTCAGCCGCGCCAGGTCGGCCGCCGTCCGTGGATCGGCCCGGACCCAGCCGATCCGCACCCCGCCCCAGATCAGCTTGCTCAGCGAGCCCACGCTGATCACCCCGCCGCCGTGACGGGCCAGCGGCGCGGGACGCGGGCCGTCCAGCGTGAGGTCGGCGAGGACCTGGTCGTCGACCAGCGGCACCCCGTGCGATTCGCACAGCGCCACCACCCGCCGCGCCGCGTGCGACGGCAGCACCGAGCCCGTCGGGTTCTGGAACGCCGGCACCAGGTACACGAGCTTCGCCCCGGCGACGACCTCGGCCAGTCCCGGCACCGACACGCCCTCGGCGGTCAGCGGCACCCCGAGGACGCGTGCCCCGCTCCCGCGGAACGCGTCCAGCGCCCCCGGGTACGTCAGCTCCTCGACCACCACCGCGTCGCCGGGGCGCAGGAACAGCTGCGTCAGCAGCGAAATCGCCTGCTGCGCGCCGGAGGTCACCACGATCTGCCCGGGGTCGGTCGGCAGCCCCTGCGCCGCGTAGAAGCCGGCGATCGCCTGCCGCAACGCGGGAAGGCCGGACGGGTGGTAGCCGATCCCGAAGTCGCCGAGCGCGGCCTCGGCGACGACCTCCGGCAGGCACGCGGGCTGGGGCGGCGCGGCGCAGGTGAGGTCGATCAGGTCCGGCACGGGATCGAGCAGGTGCAGGAACATCGGGTTGAACTCGGCGATCACCCCGCGCCCGGGCCGCGGCGGCCGCCGCACGAACGTGCCGCTGCCGCGCCGCCGCTCGACCACCCCGTGGTCGCGCAGCACGTCGTAGGCGGCGACCGCGGTGTTGCGGCTGACCGCGAGTTCCGCCGCCAGCGCCCGCTCGGTCGGCAGCCGCCCGTCCGCGGGGATCTCACCGCGCTCGATCAGGGCCTCCAGCCGCGCGGCCAGCTTCAGGTAGAGCGCTTCGCTCCCGCTCGACCACCGTCCGAGCAGCTCCGCGAGCCTGCCGGCGTGCATCCGTCCTCCTCAGTCGACGGCGACCACCGCGCCGTGCGGCCCGATCTTCGTGGTCGGCAGCACCCGGCCCCGCGGTTCGCGCACCCACCACGCCCCAGTCTCCCCGCGCTCGCGCGGTGTCGTGAAGCGGTACCGGTAGAGCCGCGCCCGCAGGCAGGCCGGCCGCTTGCCGTCGAACGGGTCGCGCCGCAACAGCTTGAGCGTGTCCGGGTCGGCCGTGAGCAGCTTCTCCGCCAGGCCGGGCAGCCACGATTCGGCGTAGCGGGTGGACAGCGCGGCGAACCACATCAGCCAGTCCAGCCGCAGGTGGTAGGGCGCGAACTGCGGTGGCCGCCGTCGCGGGTCGCCCGGCTTGCCCTTGAACTCGTACTCGCGCCACACCGTGTCCGCGCCGGGCGCGGGATCGTCCGTCGCCTCGATGACGATCTCGTGCCGGACCTTGGTGACGCTGCCGAACGCGCCGTAGGTGTTGACCAGGTGCAGCCGGTCGAAGCTGGTGTTCATCACCTGCCGGCGGGACACCAGGTTCCGCGCGGGACGGTAGCTGAGCACGACGACCAGCACGGTCAGGCCGAGCACGAGCGCGTGGTGCCACACCGGCGGCCGGGCGAGTTCCGGGACCGGAACCGGGATGTTGTCCACAACGGACACCGCGATGGTGATCGTGAGGACGTTCAGCCACGAGAAGTTCCCGCTGGCGACCAGCCACAGCTGGGTGAGGATCATCAGCAGCGCGGCCGCGCTCGCGGCCGGTTGCGGCGCGAACAGGGCGAACGGCACCACGAGCTGGGTGAAGTGGCTGGCCGCGGCCTCGACCTTGTGCAGCGGTTTGGGCAGGTGGTGGAAGTACCAGCTGAGCGGGCCGGGCATCGGCTGGGTCTCGTGGTGGTGGTACAGGCAGGTCAGGTCGCGCCAGCACGCGTCGCCGCGCATCTTGATCAGCCCGGCGCCGAATTCGAGCCGGAAGAGCACCCAGCGCAGCAGCCACAGCACGAGCACGGGTGGCGCGGAGTCGGCCGGGCCGAGGAAGATCGCCAGGAACCCGACCTCGAGCAGCAGCGATTCCCAGCCGAACGAGTACCAGATCTGGCCGACGTTGACGATCGACTGGTACAGCA
Organism: Amycolatopsis thermalba; assembly: GCF_023376025.1. NCBI lineage: Bacteria > Bacillati > Actinomycetota > Actinomycetes > Pseudonocardiales > Pseudonocardiaceae > Amycolatopsis > Amycolatopsis thermalba. The sequence goes on along the minus strand of NZ_CP091196.1, from coordinate 5,747,760 downwards.
GCCACGGCACCAGCCACGCCAGCATGGTCACCCACACGGGGGTGTGGTCGAACAGCCCGAGCAGGAGCGCGGCCGAGATGACGACCCCGGCCCAGGCGACGGTCGCGAACAGACGGTCCGAGTAGCGCCAGTGGAAGAGGCTGGGCGCGCGGCGGAACGGCACCCGCCGGGTGAACCGGGGCACGGGCAGCAGGCCGCGCTCGCCGATCAGGGGTTTGAACTGCAGAGCCGCGGCGAGGAAGGCGACGAGGTAGATCGCGGCGAGCCCCCGCTGAAACAGCAGCCGCGCCGCCCAGTATCCCGGATCGGCGGCCCACTCCCATCCCACGGCGATCTCCTTCGGGGGATTTCGGAGGTTTCGGAGACGAGTGCCGTGAGGCTAGTACCCGGAGGGCCGGACCCCCAACCGGAGCCGGGCGGCGTGGCCGGGGAGGTCGCGCCGGTGGCGGCGGCGCGATGCCGCTGGCGGCGGCGGTGTGGTGCCGCCTTGGCTGCGGTGGGCTGCCGGTGGGGCCGGTGGGTTGCCGCCGGTGGCGGCGGTGGGCTGCCGCCGGAGGCGCCGGTGCGGTGCCGATTTGGTGGCGGCGCGATGCCGCTGGTGGCGGCCGTGCGGTTTCCGTCGGCGGCGACGGTTGGGCTGTGCGGCCCGAGGGCCGGCGGCGATTGCACCGTGCCGGCGAGAGGCGGCGCGTGGCGGCTCGCGGTGCGCCGGACGGGGCAGCCAGCGGTTGCCGACGCCGGGTGGCGGTCTCGCCGCGCGGTGCCGGGGCCCCGCTGCCCGGCTTGCGGCGCGCGGTGGCCGGGCCGCGGTGCCGGGGCCCCGCTGCCCGGCTTTGCGAGCGCGGGTGGCGGGACCCCGGGGACAGGCGCGGGTCAGCGCAGTGCGGCCGCCTCCCGGGCCAGCTGCTCGACCCGCCCGAAGTCGCCCGCCGTGATGGCGTCCGCGGGTGTCAGCCAGGAACCGCCCACGCAGCCCACTGTGGACAGTGCCAGGTAGGACCCCGCGTTCGACGTGGAAATACCGCCCGTGGGGCAGAACCGCAGCTGCGGCAGCGGCCCGGCCAGCGCCTTCAGGTACGCGACGCCGCCGCTGGCCTCCGCCGGGAAGAACTTCAGCGCCGTGATCCCGTGCTCGGCCACGCGCATCGCCTCCGAGACCGTGCTCACGCCGGGCAGGAACGGCAACCCCGTCCCCGACACGGCCTCCAGCAGGCGCTCCGTGCAGCCCGGCGTCACCAGGAACGCCGAACCCGCGTCCGCCGCCTGGCGAGCCTGCTCCGGCGTCACCACCGTGCCCGCCCCGACCACGATGTCCGGCACCTCCGCCGCCACGCGCTCGATCGCCGCCAGCCCGGCCGGCGTGCGCAGCGTCAGCTCGATCGCCCGGATCCCGCCCGCGACCAGCGCCTTCGCCAGCGGCACCGCGTCCGCGGCGTCGTCCACCACGACCACCGGCAGCACCGGCGACAGCTCGAGCACGTCATGCCCTGTCTTCACGTCTCTCCTCACACTCGCGCCGGAGCCCCGAAATGGCCCGGCGTCATCGGCCCGAACACGCCGGCCCCCTGGTCCGCCGGCCCGACCGCGCGGCGCAGCGCGGTGAACAGCTCCCGGCCGGTCCCGACCCAGGATGCCTCATCCGGCGGCGCGTCCCGCAACGGCCGCGCGGCCAGCGACTCCTCGTCGACCAGCACGTCCAGCCGCCCGGCGACCGCGTCGACCACCACCTCGTCTCCATCGGCGACCCGCGCCAGCGGGCCGCCGGCGGCAGCCTCCGGCGTCACCTGGATCGCGGCCGGGATCTTGCCCGACGCGCCGGACATCCGGCCGTCGGTGACCAGCGCGACCCGGTGCCCGCGGTCCATCAGTACCCCGAGCGCGGGCGTCAGGCCGTGCAGCTCCGGCATCCCGTTGGCCTGCGGCCCCTGGTTGCGGATCACCACCACGACGTCCCGGTCCAGCTCACCCGCCCGGAACGCCGCGGTGAACGCCTCCTGCGACGTGAAGACCCGCGCCGGCGCCCGCACCACCCGGTGCTCGGGCGCGACCGCCGACACCTTCATCACCGCGCGCCCGAGGCTCCCGGACAGCATCCGCAACCCGCCGTCGGCCGCGAACGGGTTGCTCACCGGCCGCAGCACGTCCTCGTCCAGGCTGCGCGCCGGCACCTCCCGCCAGGTCAGCGAGCCACCGTCCAGCACCGGCTCCGACCGGTACCGCGACAGCCCGTCCCCGGCCACCGTGCGGACGTCCTCGTGCAGCAGCCCGGCGTCGAGCAGCGAGCCGATGAGCACCTGCACCCCGCCCGCGGCGTGGAAGTGGTTGATGTCCGCGCTGCCGTTCGGGTAGACGCTGGCCAGCAGCGGCACCACCGCCGACAGGTCGGAAAAGTCGTCCCAGGTCAGCTCGATGCCGGCGGCCGCGGCGATGGCGACCAGGTGCATCGTGTGGTTGGTCGACCCGCCGGTGGCCAGCAGCGACACCACGCCGTTGACCACCGAACGCTCGCTGATCACCTCGGCCAGCGGCGTGTACTCGTCCGCCCGCGACAACGCGACCACCCGCCGCGCCGCCTCTTCGGTGAGCGCGCGGCGCAGCGGCGTGCCCGGGTGCACGAAGCTCGCGCCGGGCAGGTGCAGGCCCATGACCTCGACGACCAGCTGGTTGGAGTTCGCGGTGCCGTAGAAGGTGCAGGTGCCCGCCGAGTGGTAGGACGCCGACTCAGCCTCCAGCAGGTCCTCGCGGGTGGCCCGGCCCTCGGCGTAGAGCTGCCGCACGCGGGCCTTCTCCTTGTTCGGCAGGCCCGACGTCATCGGCCCGGCGGGCACCAGCAGGGCGGGCAGATGCCCGAAGGACAGCGCGCCGATCAGCAGGCCGGGCACGATCTTGTCGCACACGCCGAGCAGCAGCGCGCCGTCGAACATCTCGTGCGACAGCGCGATCGCGGTGGCCATCGCGATGACCTCGCGGCTGAACAGGGACAGCTCCATCCCGGCGCGGCCCTGCGTGATGCCGTCGCACATGGCGGGCACGCCGCCGGCGAACTGGGCGACCCCGCCCGCTTCACGGGCGGCGTCCTTGATCCACGCGGGGAACTCGTCCAGCGGCTGGTGCGCGGAGAGCAGGTCGTTGTAGGCGGACACGATCGCGATACCGGGCTTGCGCAGCCCGCGCAGCGCGATGCGGTCTTCACCGCCGCACGCGGCGAAGCCGTGGGCGAGGTTGCTGCACGCGAGTCCGGCGCGCGCGGGCCCCTCGGCGCGGGCGGCGGCCATGCGCGCCAGGTAGGCGCTGCGGGTGGCGGCACTGCGCGCGGCGATGCGCTCGGTGACTTCCTCGACGACGGGGTGGACGGGTGTTCGGGGTGTGTGCACGGGAGAACCACCTGGAACTCGTCGGCTGGTCCGGCTGACGACTTCGCTGGCGTCGCACGGTCGTGACAGTGGACACAGTAGCTGGCGGATCGGCCGGGTCAAAATCGATTAAGAAGATCGTTTCAGGTGACCCCGATCACAACATCAACCTAGGGTGTGCTACTTGTCACATTGCACGCGGAGCGGCAGAGTCGGTAGCAGCCCCGGCTCGCCGCCGAACTGACCCGGAGGTAGTCATGACCACCACCGAACTCGCCGAACTCCGCCGCACGATCGGCCAGCTCAAGCAGTGCGTCGGTGCCCTGCGATCGCGCTACGGTGACGCCTCCGCGGTCCGCCGCCTGGCCAACGACGTCGACCGCCTGGACATCGACGCGAGCGACCTGGAGCAGCCCAGCGTCCCGGTCCAGCCCAAGCCGCTGGACCCCTCGGCCGTCGTGAAGATCCCCGACGGCCCGTACGACCCGGCCCTCTGGCAGGGGGCCGACGACGAAGGGGTCGGCGGATACCACCGTGACCAGCGGTGAGCGCTCCCGCTACCGACGCCGCTAGCGGGCGCGCCCGGATCACCGCACGGACCCTGCGCACCGACCGGTGGTGGGTCCCGCCGCTGTTCACCACGCTCGGACTGGCCGCCTTCGTCATCTACGCCGGCATCCGCTCGTTCGTCCGCACCGCCTACTACGTGCCGGAGTACGGCTACCTGACGCCGTTCTACTCGCCGTGCCTGAGCGACTCGTGCGTGCCGGGGTCGGCCCACTTCGGCACGCCGTTCGGCGAGCTGCCGGGCTGGATCCCGCTGGCGTTCCTGTCGCTGCCGTTCCTGCTCGGCTTCCGCCTGACCTGCTACTACTACCGCAAGGCCTACTACCGGTCGGTGTGGTTCTCGCCGCCGGCGTGCGCGGTCGCCGAACCGCACGGCCGCTACACGGGGGAGACCCGGCTGCCGCTGATCCTGCAGAACGCCCACCGTTACTTCTTCTACGTGGCGGTGCTGATCTCGGTGATCAACACCTACGACGCGATCGTCGCGTTCCACGGCGAGACCGGCGGGTTCGGCTTCGGGCTGGGCAACCTGGTCCTGCTCGGCAACGTGATCATGCTCTGGGCCTACACCCTGTCCTGCCACTCGTGCCGGCACGTGGTCGGCGGGCGGTTGAAGCACTTCTCCCGCCACCCGGTGCGGTACTGGCTCTGGACCCAGGTCACCAAGCTCAACAACCGGCACATGCTGCTGGCCTGGATCACCCTGGGGACGCTCGTGGTCACCGACCTCTACGTGATGCTCGTGGCCAGCGGCGCCATCCCCGATCTGCGTTTCGTGGACTGACAAGGACTTCAAGGACTAGGTGGGCAGGCAATGGCGGAAGTCGAGCGGCACAGTTATGACGTGGTGGTGATCGGCGCCGGTGGCGCCGGTCTGCGAGCGGTGATCGAGGCGCGGCAGCGCGGGCTGTCGGTGGCGGTGGTGTGCAAGTCGCTGTTCGGCAAGGCGCACACGGTCATGGCCGAGGGCGGGTGCGCCGCCGCGATGGGCAACGCGAACGAGCGGGACAGCTGGCAGGTGCACTTCCGGGACACCATGCGCGGCGGCAAGTTCCTCAACAACTGGCGCATGGCGGAGCTGCACGCCAAGGAGGCGCCGGACCGGGTGTGGGAGCTGGAGACCTACGGCGCCCTGTTCGACCGCACCCCGGACGGGCGGATCAGCCAGCGCAACTTCGGCGGGCACACCTACCCGCGGCTGGCGCACGTCGGCGACCGCACCGGGCTGGAGCTGATCCGCACGATGCAGCAGAAGATCGTCTCGCTGCAGCAGGAGGACCTCCGCGAGTTCGGCGACTACGAGGCCAAGCTGAAGGTCTTCGCCGAGTGCACGATCACCGAGCTGCTCAAGGACGGTGACCGGATCGCCGGGGCGTTCGGGTACTGGCGGGAGAGCGGCCGGTTCATCCTGTTCGAGACGCCGGCCGTGGTGCTCGCGACGGGCGGCATCGGCAAGTCGTTCAAGGTCACGTCGAACTCGTGGGAGTACACCGGCGACGGGCACGCGCTCGCGCTGCGCGCCGGGGCGGACCTGATCAACATGGAGTTCGTCCAGTTCCACCCGACGGGCATGGTCTGGCCGCCCAGCGTGAAGGGCATCCTGGTCACCGAGGGCGTGCGCGGTGACGGCGGGGTGCTGAAGAACTCCGAGGACAAGCGGTTCATGTTCGACTACGTGCCGGACGTGTTCAAGGGCCAGTACGCCGACTCCGAGGAGGAGGCCGACCGCTGGTACACCGACCAGGAGAACAACCGCCGCACGCCGGACCTGCTGCCGCGCGACGAGGTGGCGCGGGCGATCAACTCCGAGGTCAAGGCGGGGCGCGGGTCGCCGCACGGTGGCGTGTTCCTGGACATCGCCAGCCGCCTGACGCCGGAGGAGATCCGCAGGCGGCTGCCGTCGATGTACCACCAGTTCAAGGAACTGGCCGATGTGGACATCACCGCCGAGCCGATGGAGGTCGGCCCGACCTGCCACTACGTGATGGGCGGCATCGAGGTCGACCCGGACACCGCGGCCTCCGGCGTGCGCGGGTTGTTCGCGGCGGGGGAGTGCTCCGGCGGGATGCACGGGTCCAACCGGCTGGGTGGCAACTCGCTGTCGGACCTGCTGGTGTTCGGCCGTCGCGCGGGTCTCGGCGCCGCGTCCTATGTGGAGGGTCTGGAGACCCGTCCCGCGGTCGCGCAGTCCGATGTCGACAAGGCGGCCCGCACCGCGCTGGTGCCGTTCGACCCGCCCGCCGAGGGTGTCGAGGAGAACCCGTACACCCTGCACAACGAGCTGCAGCAGGCGATGAACGACCTGGTCGGGATCATCCGCAAGGCCGAGGAGATCGAGCAGGCGCTGGCCAGGCTGGACGAGATCAAGAAGCGCATCCGCAACGTCACCGTCGAGGGGCACCGGCAGTTCAACCCGGGCTGGCACCTGGCCGTGGACCTGCGCAACATGCTGCTGGTCAGCGAGTGCGTCGCGCGGGCCGCGCTGATGCGCACCGAGAGCCGGGGCGGGCACACGCGGGACGACTACCCGCAGATGGATTCCCGGTGGCGCAACAAGCTGCTGGTGTGCAGCGCCTCCGGGGACGATCCACTGGCGCTGGAGGTCACGGTCACGCCGAAGGACCAGGAGCCGATGCGGCCCGAGCTGCTGGAGCTGTTCGAGCTGAGCGAGCTGGAGAAGTACTACACCGACGAAGAGCTGGCCGGCCACCCGGGGAGGCAGTCGTGAGCTACAAGGCTTCGTTCCGGGTGTGGCGCGGCGACGCGAACAGCGGCGGGCTGCAGGACTTCACGGTCGAGGTCAACGAGGGTGAGGTCGTGCTCGACATCATCCACCGGCTGCAGGCCACGCAGTGCTCGGACCTGGCGGTGCGGTGGAACTGCAAGGCGGGCAAGTGCGGCTCGTGCTCGGCGGAGATCAACGGCCGCCCGCGGCTGCTGTGCATGACGCGCATGTCGGTCTTCGCCGAGGACGAGGTCGTCACCGTCACGCCGATGCGGACGTTCCCGGTGATCCGCGACCTCGTCACCGATGTCTCGTACAACTACACGAAGGCGCGCGAGATCCCCGCGTTCACCCCGCCGGCGAACCTGAAACCGGGCGAGTACCGGATGAAGCAGGTCGACGTGGAGCGCTCGCAGGAGTTCCGCAAGTGCATCGAGTGCTTCCTGTGCCAGAACACCTGCCACGTGATCCGCGACCACGAGGAGAACAAGGAGAACTTCGCCGGGCCGCGGTTCCTGATGCGGATCGCCGAGCTGGAGATGCACCCGCTCGACGTGGCCGACCGCAGGCACGCCGCCCAGGACGAGCACGGCCTCGGGTACTGCAACATCACGAAGTGCTGCACGGAGGTCTGCCCGGAGAACATCCACATCACCGACAACGCGCTGATCCCGATGAAGGAACGCGTGGTGGACCACCGGTACGACCCGGTGGTCTGGCTGGGCAGCAAGATCTTCCGGCGGAAGGCGGATTAGGAGCCGCACTTCCCCGGCGAGGATGCGGTGGTGGCTACAGCGCCGCCATCGCATCGACCGTCTCCGGGGCCAGGACCTCGTCCGCGACGAGGCCCGCCACGCCGGTCAGCGTGGTGTCGACGCCGAGCGTGCAGGGCCCGATGTCGAGGCTGTCCAGTGAACTGGTGTGCGCGCCGGCCAGCACCACCTCGCGCAGTCCCTCCAGGAACGGCGGCAGCACCCCGATCGCCCCGCCGACCCGCACGTACCGCGGGTTCACGATCGTCACCACGGTCGCCAGCACCGTGCCCACCAGCCGGCCCGCCTCGCGCGTCACGCGGACCGCCTCGGGGTGACCGGCGCGCACCCGGCGCAGCACATCCTCCGCGCTGCGCACCCCCGTCGGCCGCAGCGTGCGGATCACCGCCTGGCCGCTGGCGATCGCCGACACGCAGCCCCGCCGCCCGCAGTCGCAGCGCAGGTCGGAACCCTCGATGCGGATGTGCCCCACCTCGCCGGCGCACCCGGTCTCGCCGCGGTGCACCCGCCCGGAGATCACCATCCCCGCGCCGATCCCGGTGCCGACCTTCACCCCGACCAGCGCCGCGCGCGGCCGGTTCATCTCGCAGTACGCGCCGAACGCCAGCGCGTTCGCGTCGTTCTCCAGGAACACCGGCACCGACAGCGCGTCGGTGAAGGGGTCGCGCAGCCGGACCCCCCGCCACTCCGACATCGACGGTGGCGCGATCGTCGTCCCGGTGTCGTGGTCGATCTGCCCCGGCACGCTCAGCCCGAACGCGCACAGGCTGTCCGCGCGCCCGGCCTCGGCCAGCAGCCTGCGCCCGGCGTCCAGCAGGAACGACAGCGTCTCCGCCGGCCGGTGCCCGGCCTGCAGCGGGCGACGCACCTGCCCGAACACGGTGCCGCGCAGGTCCACCGCGGCGATCGTCGCGTGCCGCTGGCCGATGTCGCCCACCAGCGCGGTCCGGCCCACGTCGTCGGCGGCGAGCATCTCGGCGGGCCGCCCGCCGCTGGACGCGCGGTGCCCGACCTGGCGCAGCAGCTTCAGCCGCTGCAGCACGTCGAGCCGTTCGACCAGGGTCGCGCGGGACAGGCCGGTCCGGTCCTGCAGCTGCTGCCGCGTCAGCGGTCCCTCGTCGCGCAGGATCGCGAGGATGTGGCCGGCCGAGGTGGGCGAGCCGGTGCGTGCCGGGGGCATGTTGACAGGATCTCCCGCGAGGACTTATGTTCAATGACCAGACAGAAGTGTAGACGGCGACATCGGGGTGGAACTGAATGCGCGCGGCCAGCCTGACCGGCAGCGGCCCCACCCGTCGTACCGTCCTCCGGGGGGTCTTCCTGGCCGGCGCCGCCTCCATGGCCGCCGGGTGCGTCGGATTCGCGACCACGGGCGGCGGCGGCATGGTCTTCCTGTCCACGCAGTTCCGGCCGGTAGCCGAGGCCGAACGCTTCCGGACGTTCCTGGCCGGGACCTTCCCCGGATCGGTGAGCTACGTCACCATCGAGGAGGGCCCGTTCGCCAGCCAGGTGCAGAGCCAGGTCGGCGCCGGGCGCACCCAGGTCGGCCTGCTCGGCGGCTCGCACAGCGACCTCGCCCCGCTCGCCGGCGAGTACCTGGAGGACGTCTCCGGCGTGCCGGCCGGCCACGGGATCCCGGACGAGTTCCTGGCGCTGGCCAAGGCCGGCACCCAGCAGTCCTGGTACGTCCCGTGGGCGCAGGCCAGCTTCGTGCTCGCCGCGCACGAGGACGCCCTGGCCCACCTGCCACCGGGCGCGGACCCGGACACCCTCACCTACGACCAGTTCCTGGACTGGGCGATCGCCGCCCGCCGCGCCAACGGCAACCAGCCGATGCTGGGCCTGCCGTGCGGGCCGAAGGGCCTGATCCACCGCTTCCTGCAGGGCTACCTGCTGCCCTCGTTCACCGGCGGCCAGATCACCACGTTCCGCTCGCCGGAGGCCGTCACCGCGTGGCAGTACCTCAAGGAGCTGTGGGCCAACACCAGCCCGTCCAGCACCACCTACGACTTCATGCAGGAGCCGCTGCAGGCGGGCGCGGCGAAGATCGGCTGGGACCACGTCGCGCGCCTGGTGTCCGCACCCGGCGGCCAGCCGCAGCGGTGGCGCATGCTGCCCGCGCCGCGCGGCCCCCGCGGCCTGGGCTACATGGCCGTCGTGCTCGGGCTCGCGATCCCCAAGGGCAGCACCGACCGCCGCCAGGCCGAGCAGGTGATCCAGGCGCTGTCGGCGCCGCAGGCGCAGACCGGGCTGCTGCGGTCGAACGGGTTCTTCCCGGTGGTGGACGCGCCGATCCCCGCCGACCTGCCGCCCGCCCTGCAGATGGAGGCCGGCGCGGTGCAGCGCCAGCGGGACGCGCCCGGCTCGATCCTGTCCCTGCTGCCGGTCGGCCTGGGCACCCGCGAGGGCGAGGTCACCAAGGCGTTCAAGGACTCCTTCCAGGCGATCGTCCTCGACGGAGCGGACATCCGGTCGACTTTGGACAGTCAGGCCCGGGTGTTGCAGAAGGTGTTCGACGATCTGAAGGTGCCGTGCTGGGCGCCCGATCCGCCCGCCGAGCGTTGCGAGGTGGCCTGATGGCCGTGGCCGTCCTGGAAGCACCGAAGAGGCGTCGCCTGGCCGGTTCGCCGTGGCTGCTGCTCGCGCCGTCGGTCGTGTTCATGCTGGCCCTGTTCGGCTGGCCGGTGATCCAGGCGCTGATCTCGGCGTTCACCGACGGCTCCGGGTTCACGCTCGCGGCGTGGGACCGGCTCTTCGGCGACCCGTACTTCCTGAAAGCGCTGCGCAACACCCTGCTGCTGATCGTCATCGTGGTGCCGGTCCAGCTCGTGCTGGCCGTGGCGATGGCGCTGCTCGTGCAGGCCCGGCCGAGGTTCCTGTCCGGCCACTTCTACCTGTGGACCATCCCGCTCGCGGTGTCCGAGCTGGCCGCCGGCCTGGTGTGGCTGTCGGTGTTCGACAGCCGCGGCTACCTCAACTCGCTGCTGGTGTCGTGGGGGATCTCCGGCACCGGCGTGCAGTGGCTGACCTACACCAACACGTCCACCATGCTGCTGGCCGTGGTGATCGCCGAGATCTGGCGCGCCACGTCGCTGGTGTTCGTCATCGTGGTGGCCGGCATCCAGATGGTGCCGAAGGACTTCGACGAGGCCGCGCAGGTGTTCGGCGCGACCGCGTGGCAGCGGTTGTGGCACGTGACGCTGCCGCAGCTCAAGCCGAGCCTGCAGGTCGCGCTGATCCTGCGCACGATCCTGGCGCTGCAGGCGTTCGCGGTCGCGCAGGCGCTGACCGGGCGGGACTTCCCGCTGCTGGTCGGGGAGACCTACCAGTGGTACGTCAACCTGCAGAACCCGGCCGTCGCCAGCGCGGCCGCGCTGGTCGTGCTGGCGCTCTCCCTCGCCACGGCGCTGTTCTACCTGCGCACCATGCGGCAGCGGGAGGCGGCCAGGTGACCACGACCCTGCCACCGATCGACCGGGCGCCGCTGCGCCGTCGTCGTCGCCGCGCGATCGCCGTCCAGGTCGCGTGCGTGCTGATCAGCCTGTTCATGGTCGTGCCGATGATCCTGATCGGGCTGGCCGCGGTGTCCTCGCCGCAGGCGCTGCTGGAGTTCCCGAAGCCGCTGATCCCGAGCGCCTTCTCCGCCGACACGCTGCTGGCGTTCATCCAGGCCACCGGCACCGTCCCGGCGCTGGGCAACTCGCTGCTCGTCGGCGTCTACACGGTCGTGCTGTCGCTGCTGGTCGGCGCGCCCGCCGGGTACGCGCTGGCGCGCCAGGTGTTCCGCGGCAAGGACGCCTACCAGGTGTTCATGCTGCTGGCCCGCGCGCTGCCGATCGTGGTGCTGTCCGTGCCGCTGGCGACGATGTTCCTGAACTTCGGCGTCTACGACACGGTGTTCTCGGTGACGCTGCTGCACACCACGCTCGCCATGCCGACCACCGTGCTGATCAGCGCGAGCATCTTCGTCTCGGTGCCCACCGACGTCGAAGAGGCCGCCCGCGTGTTCGGCTGCAGCCGGTTCGAGGCGGCGCGCCGGGTCGTGTTCCCGCTCGCGCTGCCCGGACTGGCGGCGTCGTCGATCTTCACGTTCGTGTTGTCCTGGAACGAGATCCTCGGCGCCGCCGTGATCACGCTCGGGCACCGGACACTGCCCGCCCAGGTGCTGGCCTCGCTCGGGGAGGCGCCGCAGGCCTACCGGTTCGCCGGCGGCTTCGCGCTGATCCTGCCCGCGCTGGTGTTCATCTTCGTGATGCGCCGGTACCTGGTGAACATGTGGGGGACCACGCTGCGATGAGGGAGCGCCATGGCTGAGGTCGTCTTGCACGAGCTCGTGAAGACCTACCCGGGCGGCACCGCGCGCGCCACCGACGAGGTGTCGCTCGAGGTGGCCGACGGTGAGTTCATGGTCCTGCTCGGCCCGTCCGGCTGCGGCAAGACCACGCTGCTGCGGATGGTGGCCGGGCTGGAGACGCCGGACTCGGGCCAGATCGTCATCGGCGGCCGTGACGTCACCTACCTGGAACCGCGGCGGCGCAACCTGTCCATGGTGTTCCAGTCGTACGCGGTGTTCCCGAACAAGAAGGTCGCCGACAACATCGGCTTCGGCCTGCGCGTGCACGGAGTGCCCGCGGACGAGGTGCGCAAGAAGGTCGAGTGGGCCGCGGAGCTGCTGCAGCTCACGCCCTACCTGGACCGGTACCCGGCGAAGCTGTCCGGCGGTCAGCGGCAGCGCGTGGCGGTGGCGCGGGCGATCGTGATGGACGCCGACGTGCTGCTGATGGACGAGCCGCTGTCCAATCTGGACGCGCTGCTGCGGCTGTCCTTCCGCGCCGAGCTGAAGAAGCTGGTCAACGAGATCGGCGTGACCACGCTGTACGTGACGCACGACCAGGTCGAGGCGCTGTCGCTGGGCGACCGGGTCGCCGTCATGCGCGAGGGGCGCATCGCCCAGTGCGGCGACCCGGTCGCCGTCTACACCGAACCGGCGGACGAGTTCGTCGGCGGGTTCCTGGGCAGCCCGCCGATGAACTTCCTCACCGGGACCGTCAGCGAGGACGGCACGCGGATCGACTTCGGCGGCCAGACCCTGCCGGTCCCGGCCGCGCTGAAGACGTTCCAGGGCAAACGGTTGCGGCTCGGCATCCGGCCCGAGTCGATCTCCGTCGAACCCGCATCGGACGGCCTGCGTGGCGACGTGCAGGTCTTCGAGCCGCTGGGGTCCTCGACGCTGCTCACCACGGAGCTGTGCGGGCAGGTACTGAAAGTCCAGGCACCGGCGAGTTTCCGCGCCGAACCCGGCCAGACCCTGAAGCTGGGCCTGCCGCCGGAGCAGTGCCGGTGGTATGACCCGGAAACCCAGCTCCTGTTGGAGGCGAAGTAGATGACCGTCGACGTCAGCCGACCCCCGGAAGGAGCCGCCGGCGGCAGTAGACCGGTCCGCTACGCCAGGCCCACCCTGGCGGCGCGGGCCGCCCGGGTGCTGAGGGACAACGACACCGGCGCCGTGGTCACCGCGGCGCCGCGGCTCTACCCGCACATGTGGAGCTGGGACGCCGCGTTCATCTCGATCGGCCTGGCGCGGCTGGACCTGCCGCGCGCGGTCGCCGAGCTGGAGACCCTGTTCAAGGCGCAGTGGCGCAACGGCATGGTGCCGCACATCGTCTTCACCGACGACGACGCCTACTTCCCCGGTCCGGACCGGTGGGGCACCGACACCGCGGTCGACGGGCCGCGGAACGTGCGCACGTCCGGGATCTGCCAGCCGCCGGTGCACGCGATCGCCGTGCAGCGGATGCTGGAGATCGCCCGCGCCTCCTCGCCGCAGGACCGCGCCGACGCCGAGCGGTTCGCTCGCTCGATCTGGCCCGCGCTGTACTCCTGGCACCGCTGGCTGGTCGAGTACCGCACCCCGGGGGCGAGCGGGCTGGTCGCGATCGTGCACGGCTGGGAGTCCGGAATGGACAACTCGCCGCGCTGGGACGTGCCCTACGCGGCGGTCAACCCGGGGGAGGAGCTGCCGCCGTACGTGCGCAAGGACGTGCGCATCATCGGCGACCCGAGCGAGCGGCCCACCGACAAGGAGTACGACCGCTACCTGTGGCTCATCGAGGAGATGCGCCGCGCGGGCTACGACCAGAAGGAGATCGTGCGCAGCTCCAGCTTCCTGGTCGGGGACGTGTTCATCACCGCGCTGTTCGCGGTGTCCTGCGACGTGCTGATCGAGCTGGGCACCGAGTTCGGCCAGCCCGCGTCGCAGCTCGCGGACCTGGCGGACTGGGCGGCGCGGGCGCGCGAGGCGGTCGCGGCCAGCTGCCACTCGGTGTCCGGCATGGCGCGGGATCGCGACCTGCGTGCCAACCGGTGGCTGGACACCCAGACGATCGCCGGGTTCTCGCCGCTGCTGTGCGGGGGCGCGCCGGACGAGGTGCAGCTGCGGCTGCTGTCGCTGCTGGACAGCGACCGCTGGTGCGGGCACCCCGGCCTGCTGGCGCCGGTGCCGCCGTCGGTGTCGCCCATGCGGCCCGGCTTCAACCCGCGCCAGTACTGGCGCGGTCCACAGTGGCCGGTCGTGAACTGGCTGTTCGGATGGGCGTTCGAACGCCGCGGCTGGCACGAGCGGGCCCGCAAGCTGCGCGAAGCCGGCCTGCGCCTGACCGACGACGGCGCGTTCGGTGAGTACTACGAACCGTTCACCGGCGAGCCGCTCGGCAGCACCGACCAGAGCTGGACGGCGGCCGTGGTGCTCGACTGGCTCTGCGCCGACGCGGACTGACCCGGACGAACAAGAGGGGCGTGGCGATCGCTCGCCACGCCCCTCTTCGCTGTCGCGCGGATCAGGCCACGCCCACGACCTCCTCCGTCGTCGGCGGGCGCCGGGTTTCCACGTGCTTCTTGCTGCGCCGCTGGCGGCGTTCGATGTAGGTGGCCAGCGCGGTGAGCAGCAGGCACAACGCGATGTACATCGCCGCCACCACGAGGGTCGACGGGACGATCGGCCGGCCGAACGAGCCCTGCGAGCCGATGTAGCGGGCGTAGTACAGCAGCTCCGGGTAGGTGACCAGGAACCCGAGCGCGGTGTCCTTGAGCAGCACCACCAGCTGGCTGATGATCGTCGGCAGCATCGACCGGACCGCCTGCGGGATCAGGACGAGCGTCATCACCTGGGTCTTGCGCATGCCCAGCGCGTAGGCCGCCTCGCTCTGCCCCTTGGGCAGCGCCAGGATGCCGGCGCGGAACACCTCCGCCAGCACCGAGCCGTTGTACAGGGTCAGGCCCAGCACCACCGCGGCGAACGGCGGCAGGGCCACGCCCAGCACCGGAGCGCCGTAGTAGAAGAGGAACATCAGGATCAGCAGCGGGATGGCGCGGAAGAACTCGACGACCGCGGTCGAGACACCGCGCACCCACGCGTGATCCGACAGCCGCCCGGCGGCGAAGATCGCGCCGAAGACCAGCGCCAGCACGGCGCCGAGCGCGAAGGCCTGCAGGGTCGCCAGCAGCGCGTCCACCAGGTCGCGCTGGACCTGGGCGTACTGCAGCCACTCCCAGCGGCGGGCGGAGAACTGGCCGCTGTCGATGAAGCGCCAGATGATGTAGGCGATCACCGCGGCGACGATCAGGGTGCCCAGCACGGCCAGCGCCCGGTAGCGGGCGCGGGCCTTCGGGCCGGGGATGTCGAACAGGACGTTGCTCATCGCGCCACGCTCCAGCGCTTCTCGAGGGCCCGCTGGATGAAGGACAGGACCGCGACCAGGATGATGAACCCGAGCGCGACCCACAGCAGGCCGATCAGCTGGTTGTCACCGCGCTCGGACAGGTACTGCCGGATCGCGCCGGCCTCGGCGACGGAGAACCCGGCGGCGATGGTGGTGTTCTTCAGCAGCGCGATGAGCATGCTCATCAGCGGCGGCACCACCGAGCGGATGGCCTGCGGCAGCACGATCTGGCCGAGGATCTGGGTGAAGGTCAGCCCCAGCGCGCGGGCGGCTTCGGCCTGCCCGACCGGGACGGTGTTGATGCCCGACCGCACGACCTCGCAGATGAACGCCGAGGTGTAGAGGGTCAGCGACACCACCGCGGCGGTGAAGTACGACAGGTCGATGATGTCGAGCAGTGGGTAGGCGAACACCAGGAACACGAACACCAGCGTCAGCGGTGTGTTGCGCACCAGCGTCACGTACGTGGCGCCGACCGCGCGGAACACCGGGACCGGGCTGACCCGCAGGCCGGCCAGGAACGTGCCGAAGATCAGGCTCGCCACTCCCGAGATCAGGAACAGCTTGATCGTGGTCCAGAAGAACGGACCGTAGAGGTCCATGTTGTCGAGCAGGACGTCCATCGGGCCTTCCCCGCCGCGGTTGGTGTGGAACTAGTGGAAAGGGAGTGGCCGGTGAGCGCACCCGCGCTCACCGGCCACAAGGGAGTGTCAGTAGCGCTGGATCGCCGGCGGCGTGGCGGCCGAACCCGACTTGCCGAGCGTGGCGTCGTAGATCTTCTGCCAGGTGCCGTCGTCGATGGCGGCCTGCAGCAGGTCGTCCACCTTGCCGCGCAGCGCGGCGTCGTCACGGGGCAGGCCGATGCCGTAGGGCTCCTGCGAGAACGTCTTGCCGACGACCTTCAGGTTGTCCGGGTCCTGCGCGGCGAAGCCCTTGAGGATCGCGTCGTCGGTGGTGACGGCGTCGACCTCCTTGGTGATGAGCTTCTCGACGCACTGCGAGTACTTCTGGAACTCGACGATGTTCGCCGCCTCGGTCAGCTGCTGGTCGCGCACGCGCTGGATCGGGGTCGACCCGGTCACCGAGCAGACCTTCTTGCCCTTCAGGGTCTCCGGTCCGGTGATCGAGGTGTCGTCCTTGCGGACCAGCAGGTCCTGACCGGCCATGAAGTACGGGCCGGCGAAGGAGACCTGCTGCTTGCGCTTGTCGGTGATGGTGTAGGTGCCGACGTAGTAGTCGACGTTGCCGTTGGTGATCGCGGCCTCACGCGCGGCCGAGTCGACCGTGGTGAAGGTGATCTTGCTTTCGTCGAAGCCGAGGCCGGCGGCGACCAGCTTGGCGATCTCGATGTCGAAGCCCTCGAACTTGCCGGTGGTCGCGTTCTTCTGGCCCAGGCCCGGCTGGTCGTCCTTCACGCCGATGGTCAGCTTGCCCGCGCCCTTGATCTTGGCGAAGGTCGGCGAGCCGGCCACGTCCACGTTCTGGGCCACCGTGTAGGTCGGCAGCGCGGCGGCGTCGGTTCCGGTGTCCCCGGTGCCGCCGGAGGGGGCGCCCTCCTTACCGCAAGCGGTCAGCGTCAGTGCGCCGACCAGCAGGCCCGCTGCCAGGGTGCGGATCTTCATCTGGATTCCTGTTCTCCCGGGATCGGGCGGCGCCGATCGGGCGCCGCGGAACTCACTTAGTGCGTCAGGATCTTGCCGAGGAAGTCCTTGGCGCGGTCCGACTTCGGCTTCGTGAAGAACTCGTCCGGCGACGCGTCCTCGACGATCTCCCCGTCGGACATGAACACCACGCGGTTCGCGGCGCGACGGGCGAAGCCCATCTCGTGCGTGACCACGAGCATCGTCATGCCCTCCCTGGCCAGCCCGGTCATGGTGTCCAGAACCTCCTGGACCATCTCCGGGTCCAGGGCCGAGGTGGGCTCGTCGAACAGCATCACCTTCGGCTTCATCGCCAGCGCCCGCGCGATCGCCGCGCGCTGCTGCTGACCGCCCGACAGCTGAGCCGGGTACTTCTCCGCCTGGTTCGCGATGCCCACCCGGTCCAGCAGCTGCATCGCGGTCTTGCGCGCCTCCTCCTGCCCGATCTTGCGGACCTTGACCGGCGCGAGCATCACGTTCTCGACGATGGTCTTGTGCGCGAAGAGGTTGAACGACTGGAAGACCATGCCGACCTCGGCGCGCAGCGCGGCCAGCGCCTTGCCCTCCGCGGGCAGCGGCTGACCGTCCACCTCGATCTCGCCGGAGTTGATCGGCTCCAGCCGGTTGATCGCGCGGCACAGGGTCGACTTGCCGGAGCCGGACGGCCCGAGCACCACGACGACCTGCCCCTTGGGCACCTCGAGGTTGATGTCCTTGAGCACGTGCAGGTCACCGAAGAACTTGTTCACGCCCGCAGCCCTGATCATCGCTGGTGCTGACGTAGCTGTGCTCATCTGCCCTCCATAGCCCGGCTCACTCGGCGATCTAACACCGTGACGCGGCCCCGCGCCCGTAAATCGAATCAAACGCAACCTAGGTGTCATCCGTTTTGGCCGGTTCCGGACGCACGGTGACCCCGGGTGCCGGTTACTGTAGTCAGGCGAGCGGCCCAGCTCGGAGGGGGTCGCTTCGCTCGAACGGGGCATCGCGCTGCGCTCGGTGTCGTCACGTTCGATACTCGATTCGTGACCGCACGCAACCTCCGCACGACGGCCGCCGCGCTCGTGCTGGGCGCGGGGCTGTGCACGCTCGCCGCCGCCCCCGCCCACGCCGACGGGGTGAGCCTCAAAGCCGGCCCCTACCGCACCCAGGCGGACTGCCAGTCGCAGCTGCCGTCCTGGCCGGGCCACATCTGCACGTTCATCCCGGACCTGCTGCCCGGGCCGATCCCGGAAGGCTGGTACGTCGCGCTGCGAACCTGACGCGCGCGAAGGCGGGCAACCCCGAAGAGTTACGCTGGTAGCCGTCATGGCTTGTCTTACCAGCGAACACGGTGCCCGATGAACGGTGGCAAAACCTACCAGATCCGCACGTTCGGCTGCCAGATGAACGTGCACGACTCCGAGCGGCTCGCGGGCCAGCTGGAGGAGGCGGGCTACGTTCCGGCGGGCGCCGGCGACGCGCCCGACCTCGTCGTGTTCAACACGTGCGCGGTGCGCGAGAACGCGGACAACAAGCTCTACGGCACCCTCGGGCACCTGCGCCCGGCCAAGGACGCCAACCCGGACATGCAGATCGCCGTCGGCGGCTGCCTGGCCCAGAAGGACCGCGGCGAGATCGTCAAGCGCGCGCCGTGGGTGGACGTCGTGTTCGGCACCCACAACATCGGCGCCCTGCCGGTGCTGCTGGAGCGCGCCCGGCACAACGCCGAGGCCGAGGTGGAGATCCTCGAATCGCTCGAGACGTTCCCCTCGACGCTGCCGGCGCGGCGCGAGTCGGCCTACTCGGGCTGGGTGTCGATCTCGGTGGGCTGCAACAACACGTGCACGTTCTGCATCGTGCCGTCGCTGCGCGGCAAGGAACGCGACCGGCGGCCCGGCGAGGTCCTGGCCGAGGTCGAGGCGCTGGTCGCCGAGGGCGTGCTGGAAGTGACCCTGCTGGGGCAGAACGTCAACTCCTACGGCGTCGAGTTCGGCGAGCGGGACGCGTTCTCCAAGCTGCTGCGCGCGTGCGGCGGCATCGACGGGCTGGAGCGGGTCCGGTTCACCTCGCCGCACCCGGCCGCGTTCACCGACGACGTCATCGACGCGATGGCCGAAACCCCGAACGTGTGCCCGCAGCTGCACATGCCGCTGCAGTCCGGTTCGGACCGGATCCTGCGCGAGATGCGCCGGTCCTACCGGTCCAGCCGGTTCCTGTCCATTCTGGACAAGGTGCGGGACCGGATCCCGGACGCGGCCATCACCACCGACATCATCGTCGGGTTCCCCGGCGAGACCGAAGAGGACTTCCAGGCCACCCTGGACGTGGTGCGGCAGGCGCGGTTCTCCAGCGCCTTCACCTTCCAGTACTCCAAGCGCCCCGGCACCCCGGCCGCCGAGCTGCCGGACCAGCTGCCCAAGCAGGTCGTGCAGGAGCGCTACGACCGGCTGGTCGAGCTGGTCAACGAGATCGCCTGGGACGAGAACAAGAAGCTGGTCGGGCGCAAGGTCGAGCTGCTGGTCGCCGAGGGCGAGGGCCGCAAGGACACCGAGACCCGGCGGATGAGCGGGCGCGCCCGCGACGGGCGCCTGGTGCACTTCACGCCCACCGGGTCCGCGATCGACCGGTCCGTGCGGCCGGGTGACATCGTGGAGACCGTGGTCACCTACGGGGCGCCGCACCACCTCGTCGCCGACGGCGACCTGCTGTCGCACCGGCGCACCCGCGCCGGTGACAACGTGGAGGCGGGCCGCCGGCCCAAGACCGACGGGGTGAGCCTCGGGCTGCCCTCGTTCGGCCGCCCGGCGCCCCAGCCGGTGACGACGGGCGGGTGCGGGCTGTGAGTGAGAGCGACTACGACCGGCTGGGCACCGACGTCGACGAGGTCGTGACCAAGGCGTCCCGCACGGTCGAGCTGGGCCGCCGCGGGTTCGTCATCGCGGTGCTGGTGTTCGTGCTGCTGGTGGGCCAGCTGCTGCCGTGGGTCGGCCCGCACGTGGGCTGGCAGGTGCTGCTCGGGCAGAGCGGCGGCATCCCGCAGCTGTTCGCGGTCACGTCCACGGTGATCGGCGTGCTGGCCTCGGCGCTGACGCTGATGACGCGCCGCTGGTGGCTGTCGTGGGTGTGCGCGATGGGCGGCTGGTTCGCCTCCGTCGACGGGCTGCTGGCGATCTGGTCGCAGCAGTCGTCAGTCGCCAACGGCGCCACCGGCCGCGGCCCCGGCATCGGCATGGTGATCGCCCTGGTCGCGACGATCCTGCTGGCCGCCCAGTGGATGCGCACCGCCTGGTCCCGCACCTGAGTACGGTCCCGCACCTGAGTACGGTCCCGCACCTGAGTACGGTCCCGCAGCTGAGTGGAACCGCGGCGCGAGTGACCGGGCGAGGCCGCGGAACAACTGGACGTCCGGGTCGCGGTCCCCGGTGCGGGTGGCGAGCACGCTGTGGTCCCACGGCGCGTCCACGACCGGCACGCAGACCGTCCCGGGCCAGCGGTGAAGCGCGCGAACGAGCTGAGCGCCGAGCCCGCGCCACGTCCCGCGGCCACGCTCATCAGCACCTCCTGCGGCGTGACCGCGTGGTCCGGTCCGGGGCGCGGGGCCTCGCCGCCGCGGGCCTCGGTGAAGTACAGGTAGTCGGTGAAGGGCCGCGGGGTGTGCGGCGGCAGCGCGACGAACGGCAGGTCCAGGACGTCGGCGAGGTGCAGCTCGCGGGCCGCGGCCAGGTCGGAGCGGGCCGGGATGACGACGATGCGGGCCTCGGTGGTGAGGACGTCGACGGTGACGCGCTCGTCGGTGACCGCGGGGCGGACGAAGGCCACGTCGACGCGGTGCTCCAGCAGGGCGCTGGTGTGCTCGGTGAAGGTGAGCGCTTCGAGCTTGAGCTCCACGTGCGGCCGCAGGTGCCGGAACGCGGCGATGACGGCCGGGGTCAGCTCGGCCGAGCCGTGCCCCATGACGCCGACGCGCAGGGTGTCGGCCTGTTCGGTGAGGTCCGCCATGTCGGCGAGGGCGGCGTTGGCGGCGTCGACCAGGCCGCGGGCGTGCCCCAGGAAGCGGTGCCCGGCGGGGGTGAGCCGGACCGGCGACCGTTCGAACAGCGGCACCCCCAGGTCACGCTCGAGCTGCTGGATGTGGGCGGTGACGGCCGGCGGGGAGAGGAAGAGGCGCGCCGCGGCCCGGCCGAAGTGCCCTTCCTCGGCCACCGCCAGAAACGAGGCGAGGCGGCGCAGATCCACGCCTCGACGGTAAGCCCCGGAGAGGGCCCACGCCAAGGTGACCAAGCTCCTGGTGCGGCCGCGTCGCCTCCGCCTGCCGCGCTTAGCGCTTGCCGCGACCGCGTCGCGCTGCGCGCGCCGCGTTGCGTGTGGCGCGCTGCGGGTGCCGTGCCCGCTTTGCGTCTGCCGCGCTGCGCGCGCCCGCCCGCTGCGCTACGGGTGCCGGCGCGCCTCGCGCCCGCTGCGTGTGCCGCGCTGCTTCTTCGCTTCGCGCCCGCCTGCCCGCTTCCCTCTGTCGCGCTGCGCCCGCCCGCCGCGTTGCGTGCTCCACCCCACCCCACCCCACCCCGCTGCGGCTTCGCTCTGCCCCCGTGCCCACCACCCGAGCCGACGTGTCTGCCCCGCCGTGCTCGCCGTTCGGCGCGGCCAGCCCCGTTCGGAATTTCTGAACGTCCCGTTCCCGCGCGCCCGCGCGCGTTAGAACCGATGCCATGACCGAGTCTGCCGTGCTGCCCGTGACCCGGCGGGTGTGGCCGCGCGCGGCGTGGCTCATCACCGCCACCGGGTGGGGCGCCAACCAGTTCTCGCCGCTGCTGGGGGCCTACCGGCGCGAGATGGGCCTGTCCGCGGCGACCGTGACCGGGCTGTTCGCGATCTACATCGTCGGGCTGGTGCCCGGGCTGCTGCTCGGCGGGCCCGGCGCGGACCGCTTCGGTCGGCGGCCCGTCGTGCTGGGGGCGGTCGTCCTGTCGGTGCTCGCGACGGGGGCCCTGCTGCTCGGCGAGGTGGGGGTGCCGTGGCTGGGCGTGGGACGCTTCGGCTCCGGGTTCGCCATGGGCGCGGTGCTGGCGGCGGGCAGCGCGTGGGTGAAGGAGCTGTCGCACCCGCCGCACGACGACGCCGCCGAGGGGACCGGCGCGCGGCGGGCCAGCCTGTTCCTGTCCGCCGGGTTCGGGATCGGGGGCCTGGTCGCGGCACTGATCGCGCAGTGGGCGCCGCTGGACGTGGCGTACCTGCCGCACCTCGTGCTGTCCGCCGTCGTCCTGGTCGCGGCGCTCAAGGTGCCGGAGACCGCGCCGCGGGTGGTGCCGGGCAAGCGGGTGACCGGCATCCGCGACCCGCGGTTCCGGCGGACGGTGGTGCCGGTGGCGCCGTGGGTGTTCGCCGCGCCCGCGACCGGGTTCGCGGTGCTGCCGTCGGTGGTGGAGTCGCGTCTCGGGGAGGCCGAGACGGTGTTCGCCGGCGTGGCGATCGCGGTCGTGCTGGGGGCCGGGCTGCTGATCCAGCCGGTCGGCCGACAACTCGCGGCGCGCGCCGTCGTGCTGCCCGCGCTGATCGGGCTGGCCGCCATCGGAACCGGGATGCTGCTGGGCCTCGCCGCGGCGGTGTCGGCACAGCCGGCGGTGGCGCTGCTGGCCGACGCGGTGCTGGGGTGCGGGTACGGGCTGTGCGTGACGTTCGGCCTCACGGAGATCGCGCGGATCGCCCCGCCGGAGGGCCTGGCCCGGCTCGCGTCGGTGTGGTGGGCGCTGACTTACGTCGGGTTCTGCGCGCCGTACGTGTTCGCGCTCCTCACGCAGGTGACCACGCCGCCGGTGATCCTCGGCAGCGCGGCGGGACTGGCGTTCCTGACCGGCGCGGGCGTGGCGCTACGCCACCGGACGGCGCCATCATGACGGGGTGGACATCGCGGACACCGACCTCACCGGCTCCACCTTCCGCACCTGCGACCTGAGCGGGCTGAAGATCGCCGACTCGCGACTGTACGACGTGTCCATCTCGGGCGACCTGGCCCGGTTCGTGGTCAACGACGTGGACGTCACGGACTTCGTGGAAGCCGAACTCGACCGCCGCCACCCCGAGCGCGTGCAACTGCGGACGATGGAGACGCCCGCGGACTTCCGGGCGATGTGGGGCACCATCGAGTCGCTGTGGGCGGACACCCTCGCCCGCGCACGCCGGCTCCCCGGGGAGCTGCTCCACGAGCGCGTCGACGGCGAGTGGTCGTTCGTGGAAACCCTGCGGCACCTGGTCTTCGCGACGGACGCCTGGGTGAGCCGGACGATCCTGGACCAGCCGATGCCCTACCACCGGCTGGCCCTGCCGCAGACGTCCTACCCGGATCCGGAGACACTGCTCGGTGTCGACGTCGGCGCGCGTCCGGCGCTCGACGAGGTCCTGGAAGTCCGCGCGGACCGGATGGGGCTGGTGCGGCGCATCGTCGACGGCCTCACCGACGGGGAGCTGTCCCGGCCCTGCCGCCGATCACCGGCGCCCGGCTACCCCGCGGAGCCGCACCCGGTGGGCAAATGTCTGCGCGTGGTGATGAACGAGGAGTGCGAGCACCGCCGTTACGCCGTGCGGGACCTCGCCGCGCTGGAGGCGCGGACCAGCGGCAGGTAGACCTCGTCCACGATTTCGACCAGCACGTCGTCCGGGGCGGTGGGTACGCCGCGCACCACGAACTCGTTGCGCAGCAACACGATCGCCACCGTGGCGATCCTCGGGCGCAGCGCTCCCGGTGCCGCTTCGCCGCGTTGAACGGCCCGTTCGAGGATCGTCAGCCACGGGGCTGCCGCGTCCTCGCCCGGGTCCTGCAGCCGCGACAGCAGTTCGGCAGCGCCGCCGGCCGCGGAGATCAGCTCGCGCAGGATCGCGCCCAGCGGGGAACTCCAGTGGCGGTTGGCGCCGCGCAGCAGTTCGAGCGCGTCCTCGCGCAGGCTGCCCGTGTCCGGCAGCGGCACCGACTTCGTGAGCCGCTGGTAGGCCGCGACCCCGAGGGACAGCCGGTTCGGCCAGCGGCGGTAGATCGCGTTCTTGTTGGTGCCGGCCCGCGCGGCGACCTTGTCCATGGTCAGCCCCGCGAACCCGGACTCGGTCAGCTCGTCCGCCGCCGCCCGCAGGATCGCGTCCTCCAGCGCGGGCCCCCGCCGCCGTGTCCTGGACTCCACGGGTACGCACAGTACCTTATCTCTGCTAGGGTACCGCCAGTACCTTATTGGAGGAGATGACACATGCGGGCCAAGGGCATCAGTTACGACACCGGTTTCGTGCAGAACGGGAAGTGCTCCCGGACGCGATTCGACCCGGAGCTGGTCGAGCGCGAGCTGCGGACCATCCGCGACGACCTGCACTGCACCGCCGTGCGGATCACGGGCGGCGACCCGGAACGGCTGGAGTTCGCCGCGACCCGCGCCGCGGACCTGGGCCTCGAGGTCTGGTTCTCGCCCTATCCGCTGGAGCTGACCGAGGCGGAGACGCTGAAGCTGTTCGCGGACTGCGCCGAGCGCGCCGAGCGGATCCGCAGGCGGGGAGCCGAGGTCGTGTTCGTCGCCGGCGCCGAGCTGAGCCTGATGAACAAGGGTTTCCTGCCCGGCGAGGGAGCCCGGGAGCGCGTCGCGTCACTGCTGGACAACCGGGAGCACATCGGCGAGGTCGCCAGCCGGATCAACGATTTCCTCGCCCGGGCGGTGGCCGTCGTGCGGGAACGCTTCGGCGGCCCGGTGACGTACGCGTCCGTGCAGCTGGAGCGCGTCGACTGGACGCCGTTCGACTTCGTCTCGGTGGACCTGTACCGGACGGCCGAGATCGCCGACCGCTTCGCCGACGGGGTCCGGGTCCTCGTCGCGCAGGGCAAACCGGTCGCGATCACCGAGTTCGGCGCCGCGACCTACCGCGGCGCGGGCGATCTGGGGGCGAGTGGTCTGGACGCGGTGGAGTACGACGACGACGGCCCGGTCCGGCTCAACGGCGTCTACGAGCGCGACGAGGAGGGCCAGGCCGCGTACCTGCGCGAGCTGCTGGAGACGTTCGACGCCGCCGGGGTGGACAGCGCGTTCGTGTTCACCTTCGCGCTGTACGACCACGTCCACCGCCCCGGCGGCGACCCGTGCCAGGACCTGGACCTGGCCAGCTACGGCGTGGTGAAGGTGTTCGCCGACCGCGACGGCCTGCCCTGGGAACCGAAGGCCGCGTTCGCCGCGATCGGCGAGTACTACGGGGAGCACTGAGCACGAGAACGGCCCCTCCCACCCGGGAAGGGGCCGTCACCACGAACGACTCAGCGGTCCGCGACCGCCTGCTCCGCCGCCTGCATCCACTCCCGCCACTGGGCCGCCTGCTCCTCGGCCTTCTTGGCGCGCCGCTCGTCGCCGGCGGCGCGGGCCTTCGCGGCCTGCGCTTCGAACTGCTCGACCCGCTCGCGGAACTGCGCGGCCCGCGCCTGGGCCTCCGGGTCGCTCCGGCGCCATTGGCTGTCCTCGACGGCGCGGATGCGGTCCTGCACCGCCTTGAGCCGGCCGTCCAGCTCGCGGATCCGCTCCCGCGGCACCTTGCCGATCTCGTCCCACTGCTCCTGGATCCGCCGCAGCTGCGCCTTCGCCGCGTCGAGGTTCGCGCCCGGGTCGATCTTCTCGGCCTCGACGAGCAGCTCCTCCTTGCGCGTGGCGTTCGCGGCGAACTCGGCGTCACGCTCGGAGAACGTCGCCGAGCGGCGGGCGAAGAACGCGTCCTGCGCGGCGCGGAAGCGCTGCCACAGCGCGTCGTCGGCCTCCTTGGGCGCCCGGCCCGCGGCCTTCCACTCCGCCATCAGTTCCTTGTAGCGCCCGGCGGTCGGGCCCCAGTCGGTCGAGTCGGCGAGCGCCTCGGCCTCCGCGATCAGCTCCTCCTTGCGGGCCTTCGCCGCCGCGCGTTGCTTGTCCAGCTCGGCGAAGTGCGACCCGCGGCGCCGGTTGAACCCCTCGCGCGCCTTGGAAAAGCGCTTCCACAGCTCGTCGTCGGTCTTGCGGTCGACGCCCTTGATCGTCTTCCACTCGTCGAGGATCGCGCGCAGCCGGTCGCCCGCGGCCTTCCACTGCACCGATTCGGCGGCGATCTTCTCGGCCTCCTCGGCGAGCGCCTGCTTGCGCCCGACCGCGGCCGCGCGGGCCTGTTCGCGCTCCTGCTTCGCCGCCGCCAGCGCGGTCTCGGCGTGCGCGACGATCTGGTCGATCCGCGCCGACAGCGCCGCGAGGTCCCCGACGACGGCCGCCGTCGGCAGGCTCTCCCGCAACTGCGTGGCGGTGGCGAGCGCGTGCTTCGGGTCGCCCGCGCCGGACGACAGCCGGGTGCCGAGCAGCTCGACCTCGGTGCGCAGGTCGTCGAAGCGCCGCGCGTAGTGCAGCAGTCCCTCCTCCGGCGAGCCGGCCTGCCACACGCCGACGGTGCGTTCCCCGTCCGCGGTCCGGACGTAGACGTTGCCCTCGTCGTCCACGCGGCCCCAGCGGGAGGGATGCGGCTCGGCCGGCGGGACCGGCGCGCCGTGACCGGCGGCGGGCGTGTGGCCGTGGGGCACCTGGTGGGGTGCCGGGGTGCCGGTGTTCTCGTCGGACATCGCAGGCTCCTTATCGCCTGTCGGCCCGCCTGGTGGCGGGCGCCCCGCGGGCGCGCGGGGCCGGGTCATGCGGGTTTCGTTCCCTCTGGCCGCATTCAAGCAGTTCAGCGCCGCTCGTGGTACTCGGTTGGGGGGTCGGAGCGGGTGATTCTACTTCCGGACCACGTGGGATCGTTGTGATCGTCGATCTCGCTGCGCTCCGTGTCCGCGGGTTGCCCGAGAGTGGCTGCCGGTAACCTCGACGGGTGTGATCGTGCAAGCCGTGGTGGTACCGCAGCCCCCGCTGCTCGTGCCCGCCCTGTCCCCGGGTGCGAACGCCGAGCTGGAGGCGCTGCGCGCGGCCTGCCGCACCGCGGTGGCGCGTCTCGCCGCCGCCACCCGGGAGTGGGTCGCGGTCGGCGCCGGTGACCACGAACGGGTCATCGAACCCGCTACGTCCGGGTCGTTCCGCGGATACGGGGTCGACGTTCCGGTCTCGCTGACCGCCGGGCCCGCGACCCCCGCCGACCTCCCGCTGCCCGCACTGGTCGCGGCCTGGCTGCGCGAGCAGGCGGACGCCGGGTCGGTGCGCGTGCACCTCGCCGGCGGCGACCCGGCCGAGTGCGAGCGCCTGGGCAAGCACCTCGCCCACGGCGACCGGACCGGCCTGCTCGTGCTCGGCGACGGTTCGAACCGGCATGGCCCCAGGTCCCCGGGCAGCGAGGACGACCGCGCCCCCGCCTTCGACGACGCCGTCGCCCGCGCGCTGGGCAGCGCCGACACCGCCGCGCTGCGGGCGCTCGACCCCGGACTGGCCGCCGAACTCGGCGCCGGCGGGCGCGCGCCGTGGCAGGTCCTGGCCGGCACCGGCGACGACTGGCGCGCCGAGTTGCTCTACTCCGCGGCGCCGTTCGGCGTCGGCTACCACGTCGCGGTGTGGGAGCGCGGATGAAGCCGATCGCCGTCGTCGGCCCCACCGCCACCGGGAAGTCCGACCTCGCCATCACGATCGCCCGCGCGGTCGGCGGCGAGGTGGTCAACGCCGATGCCCTGCAGCTCTACCGCGGCATGGACATCGGCACCGCCAAGGTCCCCGAGGCGGAGCGGCGCGGCGTACCGCACCACCTGCTCGACGTCCTCGACGTCACCGAGACCGCCTCCGTCGCCGCCTACCAGCGCGACGCGCGGGCCGTCATCGAGCGCCTGCTGGCCGCGGGCACGGTGCCGGTGCTGGCCGGCGGCTCCGGGCTCTACGTGCAGGCCGTGCTCGACGACCTCCGCTTCCCGGGCACCGACCCGGCGGTGCGGGCGCGCCTGGAGGCCGAGGCGACGCAGGCCGGCGCCGCGGCCCTGCACAGCAGGCTGAGCAGGCTCGATCCCGCCGCGGCCACCGCGATCCTGCCGACCAACACGCGCCGGATCGTCCGCGCGCTGGAGGTCATCGAGATCACCGGGCAACCGTTCTCCGCGAACCTGCCCGAACCCGGTCCGGCGCGCTACGGCGCGGTGCTGATCGGGATCGACCGGGACACCGAGGACCTGGACCGGCGGGTGGAGCTGCGGGTGGACCGGATGTTCGCCGCGGGCCTGGTCGACGAGGTGGAGTCCCTGGTGGCACGCGGGTTGCGGGAGGGCAGGACCGCGTCGCGCGCGCTGGGTTACCAGCAGGTGCTCGCCGAGCTGGACGGCGACCGGGACTTCGCCGCCGCGGCCGAGGCGACCAAGCAGGCGACGCGCCGATTCGTTCGCAGGCAACGATCCTGGTTCCGCCGGGACGCCCGGATCCGGTGGTTCGACGGTGCCGATCTTGACGTGGCCGAGCGGGTGCTCGCCGTGGTGGACCAGTAGTCTGATCGTGTGGTTATCGAGTTCCTCAAGGGGCATGGCACCCAGAACGACTTCGTGGTGCTTCCCGACCCCGACGCCCGGCTGGACCTGACGGCGAGCCGGGTCGCCGCGCTGTGCGACCGCCAGCGCGGGCTCGGTGCCGACGGCGTCCTCCGGGTCGTCCGCAGGGAAGCCGTGGACATCCCCGCCGCGTCCGATTCGGCGGGGGAGTGGTTCATGGACTACCGCAACGCCGACGGGTCGATCGCCGAGATGTGCGGCAACGGCACGCGGGTCTTCGCGCGCTACCTCGTCGAAGCGGGCCTGGTGCCCGGCCGCGAGTTCGTCATCGGCACCCGGGCCGGCGACCGTCCGGTGGTGGTGCACCCGGACCTCTCGGTGACGGTGCAGATGGGCCCGGCCGCGATCACCGGCGCGTCGGTCGCCATCGTCGACGGGCACAACTTCTCCGGCGTCGCCGTGAACGTCGGCAACCCGCACCTGGTGTCCATTGTGGACGAGGACATCGACGAGCTGGACCTGTCCCGCCCGCCCCGCTACGACAGCGACTTCTTCCCCGACGGCGTCAACCTGGAGTTCGTCAACCCGCTCGGCGAGCAGCGCCTGAAGATGCGGGTGTACGAGCGCGGGGTGGGCGAGACCCGCGCGTGCGGCACCGGCACCGTGGCGGCCGTCGCGGCCGCGCTGCACCTGGCCGGCACCGACACCGGGAAGTCCGCAGTGGACATTCCCGGCGGCCGGGTCGAGGTCAGTGTGGAGCGGGGGGCGTCGACACTGACGGGCCCGGCGGAGTTCGTGGCGCGGGGTCAGCTGGATCCGCGGTGGTGGGAGAAGGCGGGCTGACCGGCAGGTCGCGCATCTTCCGCAACGGCGACAACAGCACCGGCAGCATCGTCACGGCCATGAGCGAGCACCCGGCCCACACCGTGGGCCGGACGCCGATCAGTTCGCCCAGCCCGCCGCCCGCGAGCCCGCCCAGCGGCATCGTGCCCCACACCACGAACCGCACGGTCGCGTTCATCCGGCCCAGCAGCCGGTCCGGGCAGATCGCCTGCCGGTAGCTGACCTGCGCCACGTTGTAGACGACGATGCCGTAGCCGCTGGCGACCAGGCCCGCCACGCCCAGCGCCACCGACCAGCCCGGCTGGGACAGCGGCAGCAGCAGCTGGAGCGGCCAGGTGGTCAGCGGCACCAGCCAGATCGCCCTGGCCTGCCCGATGACGCGGGTCCAGAACCCGGCGGTCAGGGCGCCGAGCACGCCGCCGGCGCTGCCGAGGGCGAGCACCAGACCGACGCCGGACGGGCTCAGCCCGAGGTCGCGGGTGAGGAACAGGACCTGCATCGAGAGGACGATCGTCCCGGCGAAGTTGCCGGTCGAGGTGCACAGCGTGATCGCCCGCAACGCCGGGTTGCCGAACACGAACCGCAGGCCCTCGGCGATCTGCGTGCGCAGCGGGGTGCCGTCGTGCGGCTCGGGCTCCGGCTCGGGAGTCTTGATCCGCAACAGGAACAGCCCGGACGCGAGGTAGCCCACGCCGGTCGCGAGCACCGCGTTGGCCGCCCCGAACAGCTGGGTTAGCCCGCCGCCCAGCCCGGGCCCGGCCACCTGCGCGACCGACTGGCTGGCCTGCAGTTTGGCGTTGCCCTCCACCAGGTGCTGCCGCCCGACCAGCGACGGCAGGTAGGACTGGTAGGAGACGTCGAAGAACACCGTCCCGACGCTGACCAGCAACGCGACCACGACCAGCTGGGTCAGCGTCAGCCAGCCGGTCCACCACGCCACCGGGATGGTCAGCAGCAGCGCGGCGCGCGCGAAGGCGGCGCGCAGCATGAGCGGACGCCGTTTCATCCGGTCCACCCACACCCCGGCGGGCAGCCCGATCAGCAGGAACGCGGCGTTCTCGGCCGCGGTGAGCAGGCCCATCTCGCCAGGGGTCGCGGACAGCACGGTCGCGGCCAGCAGGGGCAGCACGGTGATCCCGACGAACGTGCCCGCCTGGCTGACGGTGTCGCCGGCCCACAGGAGGCGGAAGCCCGCGTGGAACCACAGGGAGTCTCTTCGGCGCACCCCGATAGGGTGACGCAGTGATTGGAATCCGTCAATCACTTCCGCGTTACGCTTACCCGGTGCGAGACCGCCGCCCCGCGACCGAGGCCGAGGCAGCCGCCCTGGCCTCGGGAATACGCCTGCGCATCATCCGGTTGACCTATGCGGAGGCGTTGACGAACAAGGAAATCGCGCAGCGCCTCGGCCGCGACCCGGCCACCACCCTGCACCACGTGCGCAAGCTCGTCGACACCGGATTCCTGGCTCCGCAACCGGTCCGCCGGGGCAACCGCGGCGCGAAGGAGATCCCGTACCTGTCCACCGGGAAGTCCTGGGACCTGTCCGGGAAGGACAGCGAGGCGCTGGCCGAGGCCATGCTCGAGGCCTACCTCGCCGAGGTCGCCGAGCTGGACCGGGGCGAGCTGGACCAGTCCCGCCTGGTGATCCGGGTGGCCCCGGGCGAGCGCCGCGAGTTCGAGCGACGGCTGGCGGGCCTGCTGGACGAGTTCCGGAACCGCTCCACGCCGGAGGGCGACGAGCAGTTCGCGGTCTACGTCGCGACGTACCCGAGCCGCTAAAGGATTCGGACAATCCCGCGAACCGTGGGACCATGGAAGGACGATGACAGAACTGACCTACACAGACCTCGTGGCAGACCCCTCGACGGGTGAGCTGGAACTCTCCGACCGCGCCTCGCTGCGCCGCGTCGCCGGCCTGTCCACCGAACTGTCGGACATCACCGAGGTCGAGTACCGGAAACTCCGCCTCGAACGCGTGGTGCTGGTCGGCGTGTGGACCGAGGGCACCGCGGAGCAGTCCGAGGCCTCCCTCGCCGAACTCGCACGCCTGGCCGAGACCGCCGGTTCCGAGGTGCTCGAAGGTCTCGTGCAGCGGCGCTCCAAGCCCGACCCGGCCACCTACATCGGCTCGGGCAAGGTGCGCGAGCTGTTCGACATCGTCGTCGCCACCGGGGCCGACACGGTCATCTGCGACGGCGAGCTCTCGCCCGGCCAGCTGCGGCAGCTGGAGGAGCGGCTCAAGGTCAAGGTGATCGACCGGACCGCGCTGATCCTCGACATCTTCGCCCAGCACGCGCGCTCGCGCGAAGGCAAGGCGCAGGTCGAGCTGGCCCAGCTGCAGTACCTCATCCCGCGGCTGCGGGGCTGGGGTGAGTCGCTGTCCCGGCAGGCCGGTGGCCGGGCCGGCGGCGCGAACGGCGGCGTCGGCCTGCGTGGTCCCGGTGAAACCAAGCTGGAGACCGACCGCAGGCGCATCAACAAGCGCGTGGCGAAGCTGCGCCGCGAGATCGCCGCGATGGACACCATCCGGGCGACCAAGCGGGGCCGCCGCGTCGCCAACGAGGTGCCCAGCGTCGCGATCGTCGGCTACACCAACGCGGGCAAGTCGAGCCTGCTCAACGCCATCACCGGGGCCGGTGTGCTGGTGGAGAACGCCCTGTTCGCCACCCTGGACCCGACCACCCGGCGGGCGGCCACCCCGGACGGGCGCACGTTCACGCTGACCGACACCGTCGGGTTCGTCCGGCACCTGCCGCACCAGCTGGTCGACGCGTTCCGCTCGACGCTGGACGAGACGGCCGACGCCGATCTGCTGCTGCACGTGGTGGACGGGTCCGACCCGGCGCCGGAGGAGCAGGTCAACGCGGTGCGCCAGGTGCTCGCCGAGATCACCCGGAGCCACGAGAGCCCGCTGCCGCCGGAGCTGATCGTGATCAACAAGGCGGACGCGGCCGACGAGCTGGCGCTGGTCCGCCTCCGGCACCTGCTGCCGGGCGCGATCGTGGTGTCGGCCAAGACCGGTGAGGGTGTCGCCGAGCTGGTCGAGGCCCTGGCCGAGCGGCTGCCGCGGCCCGACGTGGTCGTCGACGCCCTGGTGCCCTACACCCGGGGTGAGCTGGTGGCGCGGGTGCACTCCGAGGGGGAGGTCCTCACCGAGGAGCACCTGCCGGAAGGCACCCGGCTGAGCGCACGCGTTCGCCCGGACGTGGCGTCCGCGCTGGAGGACTACGCGGTCCACGGCTCACCCGCCTGAAATCGGTACCGTGGCTCGGGTGAGCCTCGGTAGAGCTGTGCTGGTGCCGGTCCTGTCCGTCCTGCTCGCGCTGGGGCTGGCCGGACCGGCGCGCGCGGCGCAGGCACCCGCCCCGGAGCCGGTGTGCTCGGTGTCCGACAAGCGGCTCGGTGAGCTGTCCGGCCTGGTGAGCGACGGGTCGCGGTGGTACGCGATCAACGACGGCGGCACGAAGGTGCAGATCTTCGTGCTGGGCCGGGACTGCGCCGTGCAGCGCGTGATCTCCGGTTCGACCGACCCGTACGACGTCGAGGACCTCGCGCGGGCCGCGGACGGCACGTTCTGGCTCGCCGACACCGGGGACAACCGCAAGCAACGCGACACCGTCGCCCTGCTGGCCGTCACGCCGCAGGGCAAGGTGACGCTCCACCGCCTGACCTACCCCGACGGGCAGCACGACGCGGAGGCACTGCTGCTCGACGCGTCGGGAACGCCGTACCTGGTCACGAAGAACCCGCTGGGCGAGGCGGGGATCTACCGGCCGGCCCAGAAGCTGGCCAGTCCGGGGCCGACACCGCTGGAGCGGGTCGGCTCCCTCACCATCAAGTCCACGGACACCCCGGGCGGGCCGGTCGCCGGGTTCGGGTCCGTGCTGGTCACCGGGGGAGCCGTGAGCGCGGACGGCAAGATCGTCGCGCTGCGGACCTACACCGACGCCTACCTGTTCGCCGCTCCCGACCGGGACGTCGCGGCCGCGCTGCGGCGCGAGCCGGTGCGCGTGCCGCTGCCGGACGAGCAGCAGGGGGAGGCGATCGCCTTCGACCCGGACGGCACGCTCGTGTCGGCCTCCGAGGGCACCGGGCCGATCCGCGTGGTGCGCGGGGCCACCGCCCTGGTGGCGGACGCCGAGCCGGCCGACGAGGGCGGCCAGTCCTCCGGCTCCGGCGGGGAGGCCGCCGGCCCGTCCGGCGAGGGCGGGGTGGACACGGTGCCCGGGCTGCTGCTGGCGGTGGTCATCGCGGGCGGCGTCGTGTTCGCCTGGACGAAGCTGCGGAAGCGCTCCGGCCGCTGATCGTTTCGAACGACCGATCGATCATCGGCGCTTGTGGCGGCAAGCAACTCGCACCGCCGCGGGTTCTCAGGCGGCCTCTCGCGAGGACAGCGCCGACGTGGTGAATTGGCATTCATGAGGAGGCGATCCCACAGCGGGAGGCCGTCTGAGGTTCCGCCACCCGCGCCGCTACGCGAGCTGCTGTGCAACCTCGTTTCAGAGGCGGCGGATGACCGCGACGACCTTGCCGAGAATGGTGGCTTCGTCGCCGGGGATCGGGTCGTAGGCCTCGTTGTGCGGCATCAGCCAGACGTGGCCGTCCTTCTGCTTGAACGTCTTGACCGTGGCCTCGCCGTCGATCATCGCCGCCACGATCTCGCCGTTGTTGGCCGTCGGCTGCTGGCGCACGACCACCCAGTCGCCGTCGGTGATGGCGGCGTCGACCATCGAGTCACCGGTGACGCTGAGCAGGAAGACCTCGCCCTCGCCGACGATGTCCTTCGGCAGCGGGAAGACGTCCTCGATGGACTGCTCGGCCAGCACCGGGCCACCGGCGGCGATGCGGCCGACCAGCGGCACGTACGCGGGCTTGGGCATCGGCGTGGTCTCGGCCTCGGCCTGGGCGGTCAGCACCCCCACCGCGCGCGGGCGGTTCGCGTCCCGGCGCAGGTAGCCCTTGCGCTGCAGCGTGCGCAGCTGGTGCGACACCGACGAGGTGGACGTCAGCCCGACCGCCTCGCCGATCTCGCGGACGCTGGGCGGGTAGCCGAACCGCTCGATCCACGCCTTGATGACCTCGAGGATCTGCTGCTGGCGAGGGCTGAGGCCCTCCTCGACGTCCTCCGGGTCGGGGAGGGGATGCACGTCCCCGAACCGGCCACCCGGCCTGCGGATCGTCTCGCCCGTCTCTTGCGACACCGTGCTGCCTCCCAGCTCTGGAGCGGCCGGGAACGCGCACCCGCGCGGCCGGCGCTGTCCGCCTCTGCTGGTCACCCACAGTAGTGCACCCGACAGCAAACATCAAACAACTGTTCGACGACACGCCGGGGCGCGCTCGATTTTGTCGTACCCGGGTGGTACACATTCGCACGGAGGTTCGATAGAACGGTTGTTCGACCGACGGCGCCCCTGGCCGGAGGTCGGGGTCTGCGAGGAGGTTCCGCCATGTCGGTACTGACACACCAGGAGTCGCTGGTCCGGCGCGCGCCGGAGGGCACGACGGACGTGCGGGTGCCGCCGCGCCCGCGCCGCCCCGAGGCGCGGCGCCCGCCGACACGGGCCAGGGTGGTCGCCGGGCGCCGTCCGGGTCCGGTCGCCGCGTGCCCGCGCCGGGTCGCGCCGCGGTGGCCGTGGCTCGCCGCCGTGGGGGTCGCGATCGCGCTCGCCGTCACCGGGTTGGGTGTTTTCGCCGGATCGTTCGCGCCGGACGTCCCGGAGCGGACGGCCACGGTCGCGGTCGCGCCGGGGGAGACGCTGTGGGATCTGGCGCGGCAGTACGCGCCGGGGAGCGACACCGGTGCCGTGGTCGAACGCATCGAGGAGCTGAACCAGCTGCCGGCGGAGTCGGTCGTGCCCGGTCTGTTGCTCACCGTGCCGGTCGAATCCGGCTCCGTGATCACCGGCCCGTGAGGGGCGCCGCCATACCTCATCGGTCGCTCGTGTCGCCTTGCGCCCCGCCCGCGCGCGATCTAAGGTCCACCGCTATATCTAGTAGTTACATGGCTGTAGTTGGTCCACAAGTTGGGGTAGACTGAGGACGAGTTGTCCACAGGCGGTGGGTGTCTGCCCACCGGATATCCACATGTTGATCACCAGGTTCCGGGTCGTAGCGTGGCGGCGCGGGCCGGGGTGGATGTCGCCCGCGGCACGAGAGGGGAAGGTGTTCGGAAGATGCGGTGCCCGTTCTGCCGTCACGCCGACTCCCGGGTCGTCGACTCGCGGGAGGTGGACGAGGGGCAGGCCATCCGCCGCAGGCGGTCCTGCTCGGCCTGCGGTCGCCGGTTCACCACGTCCGAGACGATGGTGCTGGCGGTCGTCAAGCGTTCCGGGGTCACCGAGCAGTTCAGCAGGGACAAGGTGGTCCGGGGCGTGCGCCGCGCCTGCCAGGGCAGGCCGGTCGACGACGACGCGCTGCAGCAGCTCGCCCAGCGGGTCGAGGAGTCGATCCGCGCGGCCGGAGTCGCCGAGATCCCGAGCCACGAGGTCGGCCTGGCCATCCTCGGGCCGCTGCGGGAACTCGACGAGGTCGCCTACCTCCGGTTCGCCAGCGTCTACCGCTCCTTCTCCTCGGTCGAGGACTTCGAGAAGGAGATCGCGGACCTGCGCAAGGCCATGGCAGACAAGCACGGCGACGAAAGCGCGGCCGGGGCGTGAGCCCGGCGCGTGGCGGGAGGGACGAATCCATGACGGAGACCGTGGGTGCCGGCACGACGGGCGGCAAGGCCGCCAAGAAGGGCAAGCGGGGGCTGAAGATCAGCCGGGTGTTCACCACCGAGGGCGTGCACCCGTACGACGAGGTCACCTGGGAGCAGCGTGACGTCGTCATGACCAACTGGCGTGACGGGTCGATCAACTTCGAGCAGCGGGGCGTCGAGTTCCCCGAGTTCTGGTCGATGAACGCGACCAACATCGTCACCAGCAAGTACTTCCGCGGTGCGGTCGGCAGCCCGCAGCGCGAGCGCAGCCTCAAGCAGCTCATCGACCGCGTCGTGCACGCCTACGTCAAGGCGGGCACCGAGCACGGCTACTTCGCGACGGCCACCGACGCGGAGATCTTCGAGCACGAGCTGACCTGGATGCTGCTGCACCAGGTGTTCAGCTTCAACTCCCCGGTGTGGTTCAACGTCGGCACCTCCTCCAAGCAGCAGGTCTCGGCCTGCTTCATCCTCGCGGTCGACGACACCATGGAGTCGATCCTCGACTGGTACAAGGAAGAGGGGATGATCTTCCGCGGCGGGTCCGGCGCGGGCATCAACCTCTCCCGCATCCGCTCCTCCAAGGAGCTGCTGTCCTCGGGCGGCACGGCCTCCGGGCCGGTGTCGTTCATGCGTGGCGCGGACGCCTCCGCGGGCACCATCAAGTCCGGCGGTGCCACCCGCCGCGCCGCGAAGATGGTCGTCCTCGACGTCGACCACCCGGACATCGAGGAGTTCATCCAGACCAAGGCGCGCGAGGAGCAGAAGATCCGCGTCCTGCGCGACGCCGGCTTCGACATGGACCTCTCCGGCGCCGACATCACCTCGGTGCAGTACCAGAACGCCAACAACTCGGTGCGCGTCAGCGACGAGTTCATGCGCGCGGTCGAGTCGGACGCCGAGTTCGGCCTGCGGGCTCGCCTGACCGGCGAGGTCATCGACACCGTCGGCGCGAAGAAGCTGTTCCGCTCGATGGCCCAGGCCGCGTGGGAGTGCGCCGACCCGGGGCTGCAGTACGACGACACGATCAACGACTGGCACACCTGCCCCGAGTCGGGCCGGATCACCGCGTCGAACCCGTGCAGCGAGTACATGCACCTGGACAACTCCAGCTGCAACCTGGCGTCGCTGAACCTGCTGAAGTTCCTCAAGGACGACGGCATGTTCGACGGTGAGCTGTTCGTCAAGGCGGTCGAGTTCGTCATCACCGCGATGGACATCTCGATCTGCTTCGCGGACTTCCCGACCGAGTCGATCGGCGAGACCACCCGCAAGTTCCGCCAGCTGGGCATCGGCTACGCCAACCTGGGCGCGCTGCTGATGGCCACCGGGCACGCCTACGACTCCGACGGCGGCCGGGCGCTCGCCGCGAGCATCACGTCGCTGATGACCGGCACCTCCTACCGCCGCTCGGCGGAGATGGCCGGCGTGGTCGGCGCGTACGAGGGCTACAGCCGCAACGCCGAGGCGCACCAGCGCGTCATGCGCAAGCACGCGGCGGCCAACGACGCGATCCGCACGATGCACACCAACGACGCCACGATCCGTGACCTGGCCACCCGGGAGTGGCGCAACGGCATCGAGATCGGCACGAAGAACGGCTGGCGCAACGCGCAGGCCAGCGTGCTCGCGCCGACCGGCACCATCGGCTTCATGATGGACTGCGACACCACCGGCATCGAGCCGGACTTCTCGCTGGTGAAGTTCAAGAAGCTCGTCGGCGGCGGGTCCATGCAGATCGTCAACCAGACCATCCCGCGGTCGCTCAAGACCCTGGGCTACCAGGACGAGCAGATCGAGGCGATCGTCGAGTACATCGCCGAGCACGGTCACGTGGTCGACGCGCCGGGCCTGCGCCCGGAGCACTACGAGGTGTACGACTGCGCCATCGGTGAGCGGTCCATCGCGCCGATGGGCCACGTGCGGATGATGGCCGCCGTGCAGCCGTTCCTGTCCGGCGCGATCTCCAAGACCGTGAACATGCCGGAGACGGCGACGGTCGAGGACATCGAGGAGATCTACTTCCAGGGCTGGAAGCTGGGCCTCAAGGCGCTGGCGATCTACCGCGACAACTGCAAGGTCGGGCAGCCGCTGTCCAGCGCGAAGAAGAAGGCCGAGGTGGCCGAAGCTTCAGCGCCGGAGAAGGTCGTCGAGTACAAGCCGATCCGCAAGCGGCTGCCGAAGAAGCGCCCGAGCCAGACCCTGTCGTTCACGGTCGGCGGCGCCGAGGGCTACCTGCACGCGGGTTCCTACCCGGACGACGGGCTGGGCGAGATCTTCGTGAAGCTGGGCAAGCAGGGTTCGACGCTGGCGGGTGTCATGGACGCCTTCTCGATGTCGATCTCGGTGGGCCTGCAGTACGGCATCCCGCTGGAGTTCTACGTCTCGAAGTTCTCGAACCTGCGCTTCGAGCCGGCCGGCATGACCGACGACCCGGACATCCGGATCGCCACCAGCGTGCTGGACTACCTGTTCCGCCGTCTCGCGCTGGACTACCTGCCGTACGAGAAGCGGGCCGAGCTGGGCATCTTCACGGCGGCCGAGCGCGCCGCCCAGGTGGAGACGGGCTACGGCGCGCAGCCGGCCGAGCAGGTCGACCTGGAGGCGCTGCGCAGCACGGTCGACTCGAGCCCGGCGAAGGCCGAGCCGGCCGAGCAGCCCCACCCGGCGCACAGCACGGCCGAGCTGATGGAGCTGCACCTCGGCAAGGCGGCCGACGCGCCGCTGTGCATGACCTGCGGCACCAAGATGCGCCCCGCGGGCTCCTGCTACGCCTGCGAGGGCTGCGGCGCCACGTCCGGCTGCAGCTGATCGCATGACCGGGTTTGAGGTGGTGTAGCAGACCCACCTCGGGGCGCCCGAGAACGAAGTCTGCTGTGGGGTGGGACGGTCGTCCCACCCCACAGCGGCTTTCACGGCGGGGCATTCCCGGCGGCGGATCAGTTGCTCAGGGTCCGAAGCGCGGCGAGCCCGACCACCGTCTTGGCCCCGCTGTATTTCGCCGCTGCCGCGACCCCGTCCATGGTCTGTCCGGTCTCGTAAACGTCGTCGATCAGGAGGACCGTCTGCCCCTCCAGGTCTTCGTCGACTCTGTACTCCCAGCGGAATGAGGCGCGATCGGCGCGGGACATTTCCTTGGCAGGCGGCCGTGATGAAATGCGACGTTTCACCTCGACAATTTCTCGTCCGGTTTCACGCGCGACGGCGGTGCCGATCCGCATACTTGCGCTTACCTCCTTGCTGTCGTGTCCTGGCACGGGAACTATCTTGGTCGCCTTGTCGAACCACAGGTGTTCGCGAACGATCCGGCTGAGTCTCTTGCAGAGAAACCGCTCGGTCTCATGCCGTTGCTCGTCGCTGTGCGGTCCGTAGTCTTTGGCGGCACGCATCAGTATCGCGGTCGGTGAATCCCGCAGGGTTCCGTCGGTATCTGGAATCTTGTAGAAGTCGAAAGCGACGGCCCCATCGAGGTAGTACCTCCCCCGGACCCTGAGTACGAGAACCTCCTCGAGGAGTCTCAGAAAATCGGTCAGCTCGTCAGGAGGACGGAAGTCCATCCGAAAGAGGCAGGTCCATTCGGAGTCGCGCCCAGGCGTTTGCGCCTCCGCGCGGGGGAGCGCACCGAGGATGTGTTCCGCGATCTCCTTTGAGCCGCGGATTTTCAGTAACGTCGTGGACCCGGATTGCTCGATCGACCAGGCGTCGAGTCGATTTCCGCGGTGGTCGGGCCGATAACGCGTGATTCCCGATGAAGCGGACAAGTCGGGAAACCTCCCAGGAGTGAACGTCGCTGCGGCCCCGATCATTCCACAGAACGGTCGTCCGTGAGGTCGATTCCGCTAACGGGGCACAGGCTATACTTCGTCGCGGTACCCCTGCGAGCGATTGTGGAATGAATGAGCACAGGAGTGTCGCTTGGCGATCAGGCGGCCGGCGAGCGCGAGTTGGCGTTCGCCCTGTTGGCAGGGCCCGCTGCGGGTGGCGCGCGCCGCGCGACGCGCAGCCTCTTGCGCTCGGGGCGATCACAGATTCTGGATTTGATCGCCCATCTTCCTGCTCCGGATCGTGAGAACGCCGAGGCGACGGCTGCGCGTTTGTGGGAACGCGGTGTACGCCCGTTGCTCTGTGACGACCCTCGGTATCCAGATTCTTTGCGTCGATTCAGCGGTGCCCCACCGGCCTTGTTCTGCTTGGGGCCGATGGAGCTGCTGGAGCGGCCTGCCGTAGGGGTGTGCGGCTCCCGCGACGCGAGCGACGGGGGAATTCGCGCGGCACGGGCCTGCGGAGCGGAAGCCGCCCGCCTCGGCATCGCAGTCGTGTCCGGGTATGCGAAAGGCGTGGACACGGCGGGTCACCTCGCGGCGCTCGAAGCGGGGGGAACGACGATCGCGGTCCTGGCGGAGGGAATCGATCACTTCCGGATGAAGGCGCCCTACCGAGAGCTCGGCACGGCGGTGGGCGCGAACATGCTGGTCGTCTCGCAGTTCCCGCCGGCCCAGCGATGGACGGCCGGGGCGGCCATGACTCGTAATCAAGTCATCGTGGGACTGAGTCGTGCTCTGGTCGTCGTCGAGGCGCGGGACACCGGGGGAACGCTGAAGGCCGGGGAGGTCGCGCTTCGCGGAAGCCGTCCCGTCTTCGTGCTCGACAGCATGGGCAGCGCATCGCCGGGTAATCAGCGCTTGATCTCGGCAGGGGGCCGTCACGTGGCCGACCGTCGTGAGCTGAGGGCGTTACTACAACAGTTGCGTGTCGAGCAAGCACCCCTGCTGCCGATCGACTGAGGGACTCATCTGGCACCTTGTCACGTTCCGGTCGGCTACCGAGTCTTGTCGGTATGAGCGAAACGATCCTCGTCACCGGTGGGACCGGTGTGCTCGGCCGGCAGGTGGCCCGGCGGCTTCTCGCGCCGGGACGGGAAGTGCGCGTGCTGAGCCGTCGTGCGGCGCCCGCGGCCACGCCCTACGCCTGGCGCACCGGCGACCTCCGCAGCCACGACGGCATCGACGCGGCGGTGCGTGGCGCGGATGTGATCGTGCATTGCGCCACGACCCTCGGCGGCAAGGACGTCGCCACCACGAAAGCGCTCCTCGACACGGCCCGGCGCCACGACACCCCGCATCTCGTGTTCATCTCGATCGTCGGTGTCGACCGGATCCCGCTCCCGTACTACCGGGCCAAGCTCGCCGCGGAGGAGGCCGTCGTCGCGTCCGGTCTGCCGTGGACGATCCTGCGTGCCACGCAGTTCCACGACCTGGTGTGCCGCCTCGTGGAGGTCCAGCGGTTCCTGCCGGTCGTCCTGTACCCCGCCGGGTTCCGCGTCCAGCCCGTCGACGCCGGCGAGGTCGCCGCGCGCCTGGCGGACCTCGCCCTCGGTGAGCCCGCCGGTCGGGCACCCGACCTGGGTGGCCCGGAGGTCCGCGACTTCGCCGACCTGGCCCGGGCTTCGTTGCGCGGCAAGGGACGACGCCGTGCGCTGGTGCCGGTGCCGTTCCCCGGCGCCACCGGCCGCGCCTACCGGGCGGGCCACCACCTGACCCCGAACGCGACGGGCCGCGTCACGTTCGAGGAGTTCCTGGCCGCTCAGGCCGCCATCGCGTAGAGGACCTCGCGCAGGCCGTCCTCGCGATCGGTGCGCCACACCACGCGCAACGCCAGCTCGGCCGGGTCGTCGAGCGGCAGCGCGACGAGCGTGCCCTCCGCGAGGTCACCGCCGACCGCGAAGTCGGGCAGCAGGGCGGTTCCGAGGCCCTGCGCCACCCACGCGCGGATCGTCGAGACGCTGTCGAACTCCAGCCGTTTCCCGCCGGTGCCCAGGAGCCGGTCGGCGGCCATCCGGAACGAACAGCCGCTCGGGGTGACCAGCAGGGCGTCGCCGTCGTACCCCGGCCGGGCCACCAGGAACAGCCGCACCGTGTCGATGTCCACGAAGGACAGATCACCGCCGTCGAAACCCAGCGTGCCCAACGCCGTTCCGGTGTCGAGCAGCAGCCCGGCGTCGAGGGACCCGTCCGACACCGCGCGCAGCAACGGCTGCCGCATCAACGACCGCACCGCCAGATCGACGTCCGGCCGCCGGTCCCCGAGCCGGGCGGCCACCGCGGGCAGCCGCGTGGCGACGAGCGTTTCGAGCGCGCCGATGGTGAACCGGGTCCGCTCGTCGCTCACCAGGCGCCGGATCGACTCGGCCTGGTCCAGCAGGCGCCGCGCCTCGGGCAGCAGCACGCGCCCCCGCTCGCCGAGCACCATCCCGGTCGGTTTCCGATCGAACAGCACCACGCCGAGCGAGGACTCCAGCGAGCGCACGTGCTCGGACACGGTCGCGGGCGACAACCCGAGCCGCCCGGCCGCCCCGGTGACCGTACCGGCCCCCGCGACCGCGACGAAGGCCCGCAACTGCCGCAACTCCATGCGATCACTCTACCGAGAAGGCATTCGGAAAAGGCGAACGCGCAGGTCGGCGACCGGATTCTGGGTGGTTTCGAGTGGACCGCGATGTGGTGCCGGCACCGCCGCAGCTCCGCGAGTGGTACCGCTGGCCACGGGACTCCGGCCCCGGCGCCGCCCAAGAGTGGGTGCCGCCGGGCAGGCGACTCCGACCCCCACCCCCATGAAAATCACCTTAACCACCCCGCATCCGGGAAAACCGAACGCCGCATCAGGCTCAGCCCGTTGAGCAGCAGCCCCGAAAACCGGAGAGTCGCCGCCGTGACCACAACCTCCACCCGGGGCAGCCTCCTCGGAGTCTCCCTCGCCTACTTCCTCGTCCTGCTGGACACCACCGTGCTCACCGTCGCGCTGCCCGGCATCCGCGCCGACCTCGGCGGCTCGGTCGCCGGGCAGCAGTGGGTGGTCAACGGCTACACCGTCTCGTTCGCCGCGTTCCTGCTCGGCGGCGGCGCGCTCGCGGACCGGTTCGGCCCGCTGCGCGTGTTCCGCTGGGGCGTGGCGAGCTTCGGCGTCCTCTCCCTGGTCTCGGCCGCCGCGCCGAACCTGACCCTCCTCGTCGTGCTGCGCGTCCTGCTCGGCGTCGCGGGCGCGGCGTGCCTGCCCAGCTCGCTCGCCCTGATCAGCCGCCTGCACCCGGACCCGGCCGCCCGCGCGAAGGCGCTCGGCGCCTGGGCCGCGATCACCGGCGTCGCGCTCGCCGCCGGGCCGATCGCCGGTGGGGTACTGGTCGACCTCGCCGGCTGGCGCGCGGTGTTCCTCGTCAACGTGCCACTCGCGGCCCTCGGGCTGGCTCTCACCCGCGGCCGCGAGACGGCACCGCCCGGGCGCCGGTTCGACGTCAAGTCCCAGCTCGCCGCGTGCGTGTTCCTCGGCCTGCTGACCGAGGCCATCGTCGACGCCCAGCCCGTCGCGGCCGTCCTCGCCCTGCTGGTCCTGGCCCTGTTCGTGCACC
This sequence comes from Amycolatopsis thermalba, assembly GCF_023376025.1. Classification (NCBI taxonomy): domain Bacteria; kingdom Bacillati; phylum Actinomycetota; class Actinomycetes; order Pseudonocardiales; family Pseudonocardiaceae; genus Amycolatopsis; species Amycolatopsis thermalba. The sequence goes on along the minus strand of NZ_CP091196.1, from coordinate 5,704,644 downwards.
GGGAACGCCGCGCCGCGAACCCGTCCGTGCCGCCGGTCCTGGTGCGCACCCGGGGCGTCGCCGTGAACCTGTTCGCCGGCGCGGCGGTCAACTTCGTGCTCTCCGGCGCGTTGTTCGCGGTGACCCTGCTGCTGCAGGACGAGCGTCACCTCACCCCGGTCGAAACCGGCCTGGCGTTCCTGCCGCTCACGCTGCCCACCGCGTTCAACCCGCTGCTGACCAGCCGGATCGTCGCCGCCCGCGGCCCGCGCCTGCCGGTCGTCGCCGGGCTGACGCTGCTGACCGCCGGTGCCGCCGTCCTGGCCGCCACCGTCCACGCGCCCTACCCGCTGCTGGCGTGCGGCCTCCTGCTGCTCGGGTTCGGCGTCTCCCTCGCGCTGCCCGCGCTCGTCACCGGCGTGGTGACCGCCGCCCCCGAGGGCTACGCCGGAACGGCCGGTGGCCTGCTCAACGCCGTCCGCCAGGTCGGGGCGACCGTCGGCGTCGCGGCGATGGGCGCGGTGGTGGCCACCGGCTCGTTCGGCTGGGCGTTCGTGCTCGCCGCGGCGGTGGCGGCGAGCGGTCAGCTGCTGAGCTTCTGCCAGAGGAACTCGAACAGCAGGGCCCACTTGTAGGCCAGCTGCTCGTTGTCGGCCGCGGCGCCGTGCCCGCCCTCGATGTTCTCGTAGTACCGCACGTCGTGCCCCTGTTCGAGCATGCGCGCCATCATCTTGCGCGCGTGCGCCGGGTGCACGCGATCGTCGCGGGTGGACGTCATGAACAGCGTGGGCGGGTAGGCCCGTCCCTTGTGGACGTTCTGGTACGGCGAGTACTTCCCGAGGTACTCCCACTCGGCCGGGTCGTCCGGGTCGCCGTACTCGGCCATCCAGGACGCCCCGGCGAGCAGCAGGTGGTAGCGCTTCATGTCGAGCAGCGGCACCTGGCTGACGATCGCGCCGAACAGCTCGGGGTAGCGGGTGAGCATGACGCCCATCAGCAGGCCGCCGTTGCTGCCGCCCTGGATGCCCAGCCGCTGCGGCGTGGTGATGCCGCGTTCGACGAGGTCCGCGGCGACCGCGGCGAAGTCCTCGTAGACCAGGTACCGGTTTTCCTTGATCGCGCCGGTGTGCCAGCCGGGCCCGTACTCGCCACCGCCGCGGATGTTCGCGAGCACGTACGTGCCGCCGCGCGCGAGCCAGCCCCGGCCGATCACGCCGCTGTAGGCGGGCAGGCGGGACACCTCGAACCCGCCGTAGCCGGTGAGCATCGTCGGCCCGTCCCCGTTGCGGGGCCGCACCACAAAGTACGGGATCCGCGTGCCGTCGTTCGACGTGGCGAAGTGCTGCTCGACGGTGATGTCCGTGGCGTCGAACCGGGCCGGGGCCTGCTTGAGCACCTCGGTGCCGCCGCCGACGTGCCCGTACGAGAGCGTCGAGGGCTGCGTGAAGCCGCTGGTGTTGAGCAGGTACTCGTCGCTGTGGTCGGGATCGGTGTCGATGATCTCCGCGGTGCCCAGCTCGGGCGCCCCGGCCAGTGGTTCCCGGCGCCAGCCGTCCGCGCCGGGCGTGAGGACGTGCAGCTCGGTGTGCACGTCGGCCAGGGTGGTCAGCAGCAGGTGGTTCCGCGTCCAGTCCCACGCCTCGAGCGAGGTGCGCCCGTCCGGCTCGAACAGGACGGTGAGGTCGCGATCGCCGGCCAGGTAGTCGTCGAACCGCGCGGCGAGCAGCGTGCCGGGCGCGTACTCCCGTCCGCCGACGCTCCACGCGCTGCGGGTGCGGATCAGCAGCCACTCCTTGCGCGTGGTGGTCTGCGCGTCCTCGGGCACGTCGAGCTTGACCAGGCCGTCCGCGGTGCGCAGGAACTTCTCCGTGCGGTAGAAATCCAGGGAGCGGCCGACGAAATCGCGCTCGAAGCCCGGCGTCGGGTCGTGGTAGGCGAACACCGCGACGTCGTCGGGCTTGCCTTCGAAGACCGTGACGGCGTCGGCGAGCGGCGTGCCGCGGCGCCACTCCTTGATGATCCGCGGATAGCCGGACGTGGTCATCGACCCGGGGCCGAAGTCGGTGCCGACGTAGATGCGGTCCTCGTCGATCCAGCCGACCCGGCTCTTGGCCTCCGGCAGCTCGAACCCGCCCGTGACGAACTCCCGCGCCTCGAGGTCGAACTCGCGCACGACGGCCGCGTCCGCGCCGCCGCGGGACAGCTCCGCCAGCCCGCGCCGGTACGACGGACGCAGCACCGCAGCGCCCTGCCAGACCCAGTTCTCGCCCTCGGCCGCGGCGAGCGCGTCGACGTCGAGCAGGACCTCCCACTCGGGCCGCTCGGTGCGGTAGGAGGCGAGCGTGGTGCGCCGCCACAACCCGCGCGGGTGCGCGGCGTCCTGCCAGAAGTTGTAGAAGTACTCGCCGCGGCGGCGGATGTAGGGGATCCGGTCGTCGGCGTCGAGCACCTCGCGGGCTTCGTCGCGCAGCTGCTCGAACCGCGTGCTCCCGGTGAGCTCGGCGACCGATTCGGCGTTGCGCTGCCGAACCCAGTCGAGCGCCCGCTCGCCGGTCACGTCCTCGAGCCACAGGTACGGGTCTTCGTCGGCCATGTCCCCATCCTGCCAGGTGGGGATGGTTTTCAACGCCAGGCGGGGTCCCGGCCGGTCAGCGCGAGGAACCGGTCCAGCTCCGCGGCGCCCGCGGCGATCTCGACGGCGGGGGCGAAGACGTCGTCGCCGGGACGGGGCCGGGCGCGCATCCGCTCGGCGAACAGCAGCGCGACGTGCACGGCTTCGGGGTCCGGGTCGTAGGGCGCGTCGAGGGTGCGGGCGAGGTCCCAGCCGTGGGCGACCGAGTCGACCAGGTGCATGGTGAGCGCGACCGGACCGGGGAAGGTGCCGAATTCGCGGATGGTCACCTGACGGTCCAGCACGGTGTCGTCGGCGGAGGCGGCGAGGAAGGCGTCGACGGAGTCGGCGTAGGCGCGGTACGGGTCGTCGCCGAGGGTGCCGCTCGACCAATCCGGCGCCGCGCCGTCACGCAGGGCCACGGCGAAGGCGTGGTTCTCACTGACCTGGTGGATGAGCAGGTCGCCGAGCGTCCACCCCGTGCACGGCGTGCGCAGCCCGAGGTCGGTGACGCCGGAAACGATCTTGTCGACGGTGGTGAGGACCCGCCGGTCGAGGTCTCGGATGTCCATGTGGTCACCGTATGCCGCAAGCGGCCCTGCTGGAGGGCCAAAACTCGGCGTAGTGAGGTGGGCCAATTAGACTCGGGAGATGGACATCCAGATCGAGCTGGGGGCCGGCCGCGGCCGGCGGGATGCCATCTACCGCCAGATCCGCGAGGCGATCCTCGACGGGCGCCTGCGCGACGGGGACGCGCTGCCGCCCACACGCGAGCTGGCGCAGCGGCTGGCGGTGTCGCGCAACACGGTCAGCGCGGCCTACGACCGCCTGGTCGCCGAGGGTTTCCTGGAATCGCGGGTCGGTGCGGGCACGTTCGTCGGCGCGGGCGCCCGGCGGGACGGCCACCCGCCGCGGGGCGGCCCGGAGTCGCTGACCGCGACCGCGGTGTGGGACGACGTGCCCCGCCCGCCGGACCGGTTCCGCGAGCGGCCGCGGTTCGACTTCCGCTCGGGCGCGCCGGACGTGTCGCTGTTCCCGTTCGACACCTGGCGCCGCCTGGTGACCCAGCAGCTGCGCCGGTCCCGGCACGACCTGCTCACCTACGGCGATCCGCAGGGGCACCCCGGCCTGCGGGAGGCGATCGCGCGGCACATCGGGGTGTCCCGGGCGGTCCGGGCCACCGCGGACGACGTGCTGGTCACCAACGGATCGCAGCAGGCGGTGGACCTCGCCGCCCGGGTGCTGATCGAGCCGGGCGCCCGGGTCGCGGTCGAGGACCCGGGCTACCCGCCGCCGCGTCAGCTGTTCGCCACGCTGGGGGCGCGCCCGGTCGGGGTGCCGGTGGACGACGAGGGCATCGTGGTCGACGCCATCCCGGACGACTGCCGCCTGGTGTACGTGACGCCGTCGCACCAGTTCCCGCTCGGGGTGCCGATGTCGATGGCGCGGCGCGTGGCCCTGATCGACTGGGCGCGCCGTCACGACGCGGCGATCCTGGAGGACGACTACGACACCGAGTTCCGCTACACCGGCCGTCCGCTGGAACCGTTGCGCAGCATCGATTCCAGCGGGCGCGTGCTCTACATCGGATCGTTTTCCAAGGTGCTGCTGCCCGGGTTGCGGCTCGGGTTCCTGGTCGCCCCACCGGGGCTGCGGCCGGCCCTGGCGAAGGCGAAGTACCTGACCGACTGGCATTCGGCGAGCGTCACGCAGGCGGCGCTGGCGGAGTTCATGGACAGCGGCGAGTTCGCGCGGCACATCCGGCGCACCCGCCGCGAGTACGCCGCCCGGCGCGAGCTGGTGTCCCGGGTCGTCGCGCGGGAGTTCCCGGAGCTGCGGCTGATCCCGTCGTCGGCGGGACTCCATCTGAGTGCTTTCAGCGCGACGCCGGTACGTCCGATGGTGCGAGCCGCGCGGCGGGCCGGGGTGCGGATCTACACGCTGGGTGACTTCACGGCGGTGCGGGATGCCCTGGACGGACTCGTCTTCGGGTTCGGCGCGATCCCGCGTGACCACATCGAAGCGGGACTGCGTGAGCTGCGGGCTTTCGCGGACAGCGACCGGGCTCTAACCTGATGTGAGCCGGGTCACGTCCAGCTGGGAGGCTGCCGATGCGGATCGCCGACGTACTGCGGAGCAAGGGGAACTGGGTGGCCACGGTGCGGCCCGAGGCGTCCATCACCGATCTGCTCGCCGGGCTGGCCGAGCACAACGTGGGTGCGATGGTCGTGGCCGGGGAGGGCGGCATCGAGGGCATCGTCTCGGAGCGGGACGTGGTGCGCCAGCTGCACGAACACGGGCCGGCCCTGCTGGAGCGGCCGGTGTCGGAGATCATGACGAGGGTCGTGGCGACGTGCACCCCGCGCGATTCGGTGGACGACCTGAGCGTGCTGATGACGCAGCGCCGGGTGCGGCACGTCCCCGTCCTCGAGGACGGACGGCTGGCCGGGATCGTCAGCATCGGCGACGTGGTGAAGACCCGGATGGAAGAGCTGGAGGCGACGCAGCAGCAGCTGGCGGCGTACATCGCGCAGGGCTGAGGTCGCTCGCACCCGCCACGGCCGGTGCACGGGACGCAACTCCCGGCGCCTCCACACGCGGTGCGCTACCCCTCGCGCCGCACGCGTCCGTGCCGCCCCAGGGGGCGCACCCGCCACCCCAACGCACGTCGCGCCACCCGTAGTCGAGACCCACCGGCGTCGAGCACCCAGCGCGCCTCCGCAGCCGTGCGGCCGACGCCCCGCGCTCAAGCCCGCGCCCAGCGCACCAGCACGCGGTCGAGATCCGGCCGGATGCGCTCACGGGCGTCGGCGCGCGGCACACCGTCCATGAGCATCCGGTCGTAGCCGGTGTCCAGGTGCCGCACCGAAGCGATCACCGCGAGCCGCACCGCTTCCTCGTCCAGCGCCCGCCCCGCCGCCGACCGCCCCACGCGCCCGCTGCCCCGCGTCCCGGCGTGCTCGGCGATCGCCCGGGCCCGGTCCGGCGGGCAGCCGGGGTACAGCCGCCGGATGGCGTCGGCGAAGCCGGCCTGGAACTCGACGTCCTGCGCGGCGCGGCGGTGCGCGTCCCGTTCCCGCCGCCGGGCACGGACGTCCTCGTCGGCGAGGCACTGCTGTTCGGCCCGCTCCAGCGCGGCCTCTTCGACGAGGATCCCCTGGCGCTCGTGGCGTTTGCGGCGCCGGTTGAACCGCAGGACCAGCACGGCGAGGGTGCTTTCCTGCTTGGCGCGGCGGGACAGCGCGGCGTTGCCGGCGGGCAGGAAGACCAGGTGGTCGAAGTCGGCGCACGCCAGGCACAGGTGGCCCTCGCCCTCGGGCAGGTGCAGCTCACCGGCCTCGCCCCGGCCGGCGCACCCCGCGCAGGTCCACGAGGTACCGGCGACGGTCACGGCCAGGTCCGGCGCCTTGTTCTGCCGCTCGGTGAGGCGTTCCCGTTGCTTCTCCGTCAGACCCGGCGCGAGCCAGTGCGTGCGGCACAGGCGGTCGAGCCCGTCGTCGTCGGTGAACCGCAGATCGCGGCGATCGCGGGTGCCGGCGACGTAAGCGCTGTCGGACCGCGTCAGCCCGTTCTCCCGCGCCCAGACATCGAGGCACCGCAAGGCTTCGGCGATGCGCGCGTTGTCGACGGGCAGTTCCTTCGCGAGCGGACTGAACCGCCCACGACGCCACTCTTCGACGCGGGACGGATGCACCCAGCCGAGCGCGGTGAACAGGTCGACAGGAGCGACGTACTTGCGCTGCGCGAGCGCGGCGCAAGCCACCGAAGCGACGCGGTTGTGCAGTTTCCCGGCCATCGGCCCGGAAGTCTAGCCATGCTCCCCGCTCGCAACCGCGACGCCCGGAAGGGGGTCAGGGCAGGCCGGCCACGGTCGGCCGCAACGCGCTGATCCCGGCCGTCAGCGCGGCGCGCCCCGTCGCGTAGCTCGTCCCGAGCGGCAGTTCGGTCAGCAGCACCGCGACGTAGCGGTAGTGCTGTCCGACCAGCCCGGTCGTGTTCAGCACGACGGCCCGGCTGATCTCCATCCAGCCCTGCTTCACCGCGCGCGGCAGCCCCGGCAGGCCGTCCGGGATGCCGAAGTACTGCGGGAACCCGTCCGCGGCCGGGGTCCGGATCCCGGCCAGCCCGTCGAGGATCGGCTGCCGGGCCTCGGGCGGGACCTGGCTCGTCAGGTACCGGTAGATGGCCACCAGGTCGTTCGGGGTGGTCCTGGTCATCTCCCACTGGTCGGAAACCCGCGGCGGCTGGGTGCCTCGCAGGTTCATCAAATCAGCCATCCGCGTGATGATCGACCCGCGCCCGCCGGAGTTCCACAACGAGTCCGCCTCACCGTCGTGGCTGAGCGACAGCATTTCGACGATGCGCTCGCGCTGCGCGTCGCTCGGGGCGTGCCACCCGCCGGTGTGCAGCACGTCGAGCGCCATCAGCAGTTTGACCACCGAGGCCGCGTAGAACGGCCGGTCCCCGTTGGCGGATGCCAGCAGTTCACCGGTGGCGGTGTCGTAGAGGGCGAGGCCGACGGTGGTCCCGGGCACCTCGCCGGTCACCGCGCGGGTCGCGGCGCCGGCGAGACGCACGCGCTCGTCCTCGCTCAGCGTCGAGTGGGCTGTGCTGCTCGGGGCGCTGGACGGTGTCGTTGTGGTGCCGGCCGACGGCAGCGCGCTCGGCGCCGCGACGGGCACCGAGCCGGTGTCCGCCTTGCCGACGGTCAGCGACGTCACGACCACGGCCGTGGCCACGCCCGCGCCGACCCCGGCGAGCACGACACGCCATTTCATGCCCGGCATAACGTCCAGCTAAGCGGATTCGTGCCCCGCTCGGGTAACCGTACGGTAAAACCACACGATGTCGTGCCGGTCATCGGCATACCGGGTCGGGTCTACTGTGGACCGGGCACGGGGGCGCGCACCTTACCCCATACCCCCGACAAGAATCCGCCGTCTGCTCCAGGGGCCGGCGAGTTGTCCACATCGTCCTCAGTCATCCACAGAATCTCGTTCTGTTCTTTCCCGGCCTGTTTTCTGCCGCATAGTGGGTGCATGACTTCCACGACCACCAGCACCGGCACGGACGGCCGGATCACCGTCCGCATCTCCGACCCCGGCGAACTCATCGCGGCGGTTCCGCACCTGCTGTCGTACCGGCCCGGGCCGTCCGTCGTCCTGCTCAACCACAGCCGGGGCAGGAGGCGCAGGATCATCCCGGTGATCCGCGCGGATCTGCCGGACGAGACGTGCGAGCCGGACGCGGTGCGCGAGCTCGTGCGCTGCGTGCTCCGACATCCCGGCGCCGGGGTGACGGTCCTCATCGTCGGCTGCCGTCCCGGCCACCGCGCGCCGCCGGGCACGCTGCCGCACCACCGCCTGGCCCACCGGCTCGTCGCCGAGTGCGAGGCCGCCGGGCGGCCGGTCGACCACGCCCTGTGGGTGCCGGAGATCCGCGGCGGCGCGCCGTGGCGGTGCTACCACGAGGACTGCCGGCCGGGCGTCCTGCCGGACGATCGGGAGACGGTGCTGGCCGCGGCCATGGCGACGAACGGCCAGGTGACCTACGGCAGCCGGGAGGAGCTGGCGCGGCAACTCGACCCGGACGACCCGGCCGCGATCGAGCGCCGGGATCGGTTGCTGGCAGCAGCGGCCGACGCGAGGCCGGATGCGCCCGCGATGGGGTCGTCCGGTGTGGCGGAGCCGGCCGGGCACGTCGCCGTGGTCCGTGCCGCGCTGGCCCGGGCCGTGGCGGGTGATTTCGACCTGAGCGACGAGGACGTCGTGTCCCTGGCGATGGCCTTGTCGGACCTCAGGGTGCGCGACCGTTGCCTCACGACGGCCGAACCACCCGGCGAACCCCCGGCGGCCGCGGCCGAACGCCTTTGGCTGGAACTGGTGCGCCGCACCCCGCCCCCGGAACGCGCCGAGGCGGCCGTGCTGCTCGGCTACGCGGCCTACCGCCGCGGTGACGGCGTCCTGGCCGCCCTCGCGTTCGACAACGCCCTCGCCGCTCACCCCGGCCACCGCCTCGCGGAGCTGCTCCAGATCTGCCTGACGCGCCAACTCCCACCCGACGCACTACGCCGACTGAGCCACTGCCAGGAGGGAGGCTTGATGCCGCCACCCCCGTAAGCCCGGCAGCGCCGGCCCCGGAGGGAATGTCGAGCTGGCGGCCTGCACCCAGGACCGCAGCCAGGACATCACCGCAACACGCGACTGACGACAGGGAGTCACAGCGGATGCGTCCCCAGCGCAGCCGCACCGGGAAGCCCAGCCCCTTCAACTCTGAGCGGCGGCTGCCTGGGCCTGCCTCCCTGCGGTGTGAGCCGCTCCCCGGCTGCCTACGGCGCGGTCCGCTAACCGGTTGCCTGCGGCGTAGGCCGCTCCCCGGCTGCGTACGGCGTGGCCCACTCCTGGGTCGCCCGGGGTGGGCAGCTCCCAGGTTCCCTACGGCGTCGGCCGCTGTCGGGTTGCCCGCGGCGCGGGCCGCTCCCTGGTTGCGTAGGGGTCGGGTTGCCGACGGTGTGTGCTTTCCGGCTACGTACGGCGTGGGCCGGTCCCCGGCTGCGTACGGCGTGGGCCGCTGTCGGGTTGCGCGCGGCGTGGTCGTTACCGGACTCCCCCCGTGTGAGCCGCTCCCGGCTGCCTACCGGGAGCCACTGTCCTGCGGCACCAGCCGCAGGAGCATCGGCACGGCCGAGAGCCTCACCCTCCGAGCAGCAGCTGCGGGACCCACCGGGACATGCGCCCTGGACGGGGGAGCCGATGGCTGCTGTCGCGGGGCCGGCCCAGGGCGTCAGCCCTCGGAGGGGCCTGCCGGTCGGGAGCTACTGCGCTGCGGCACCAGCGCGGGAGCCTCCGGCAGTTCAGGTCCCGCCGGACGTCGGCAGGCATGCTCACCCAAGGGCCAGCCCCGCACCGGAAACCCGACCGGCGGCACCACCGGCAACCGGCCGCCACAACCCCAGCCGCATCCCGCTCACCACGCCCCGCGAGCCGCGGCACCACCGGCAGAACCGGGCGCCTCAGCCCCCGAGCGCCTGCCGCTCCTGGGTGAAGCGCCACGCGTCGCGGACGATAACTTCCAGGTCGGCGCGCTCGGGCTTCCAGCCGAGCTCCTCGCGCGCCCGGTCGCTGGCCGCCACGAGGATCGCGGGGTCGCCGGCCCGGCGGGGCGCCACCTCGGCCGGGATCGGGTGCCCGGTGACCGCCCGGCAGGCCTCGATGACCTGGCGCACGGAGAACCCGGTGCCGTTGCCCAGGTTGTAGATGCGGTGCTCACCGGCCCGCGCGTGCGTCAGCGCGAGCAGGTGGGCGTCGGCGAGGTCGGCGACGTGGATGTAGTCGCGGATGGCCGTCCCGTCGTCGGTGGGGTAGTCCTCGCCGAAGATGCTGACCTGCGGCCGGTCCCCGGTGGCGACCTGCAGCACCAGCGGGATCAGGTGGGTTTCGGTGGTGTGCCGCTCCCCGTAGCGGCCGTAGGCGCCGGCGACGTTGAAGTACCGCAGGCTCACGGCGGCCAGCCCGTGGGCCCGCGCGTAGCTGGTGATCGCGTGGTCGATGGCCAGCTTCGACGCGCCGTAGGTGTTGGTCGGCATCGTCGGCGCGGTCTCCGGGATCGGGCTGCGCTCCGGCTCGCCGTAGGTCGCCGCCGTCGAGGAGAACACCAGGCGAGGCGTGCCGTGCGCACGCATCGCGTCGAGCAACCGGATGGAGGTGATCACGTTCCCGTGCCAGTACTTGGCCGGGTCCTGCATCGACTCGCCGACGAGGGACTTCGCCGCGAAGTGCAGCACGCCGTCGAAGCCCTCGCCGAGCAGGGACGCCGTCGCGTCGGCGGCGTCGCCCTCGACGAAGCGCGCGCCGTCGGGGACGGCGTCCGCGTGGCCGGTGGACAGGTCGTCCACCACGACGACCTCGTGCCCGGCCTCCAGCAGACGGGCCGTGCACACACTGCCCACGTAACCGGCACCGCCCGTGACGATCAGCTTGAGGCGGGAGGAGTCGGAAGCCATCGAAGCCTTTCTCGAGAACGAAAAGGAGGTGTCCGCCAGTGTGGACCATCGACCTGTGAGCCACGCACAGGCTCGGCCCGCCCGGGCTACAGCTCGTCGCGCCGTGCGCCGGGGGACGGGACCGCCACGAAGGCACGCGGCGCGCGGTAGCCCGCGCGGTCGAAGGCCGCCATGACAGCCGCCTCCACGGTGTCCACAGCGGACTCCGGCACGAGGGCGATCGCGGTGCCGCCGAACCCGCCGCCGGTCATCCGCGCGCCGAGGGCGCCGCTGGCGTTGGCCACGTCCACCGCGAGGTCCAGTTCCGGGCAGGAGATGCGGTAGTCGTCGCGCATGCTGACGTGCGAGGCGGCCAGCAGCGGGCCGATGTCGCCGATCCGGCCGTCGCGGAGCAGGGCGACGACGTCGAGCACACGCTGGTTCTCCGTCACGATGTGACGGACGAGCGGGCCGAGGTCGGCGGGCAGCCGCGCGAGCGCGCCGGCCAGGTCGTCCGGGCCCACGTCCCGCAGCGCCTTGACGCCGAGCAGGTCGGCGGCGCGTTCGGTGCCCTTGCGGCGCTCGCCGTAGCCGCTCTCGCTGTGGGCGTGCTTGACGCGCGTGTCGATGGCCAGGATGCGCAGGCCCGCGGCCGCGGCGTCGAAGGGCACCTGTTCCATGTCGCCCGAGCGGACGTCGAGGAACAGCACGTGCCCGTCGGCGCAGCACAGCGACGCGGTCTGGTCGAGCACGCCCGTCGGGACGCCGACGAAGTCGTTCTCGGCGCGCTGGGCCCAGCGGGCGATCTCGGCCCGCCGTTCCAGCCCCGGGTCGTCCTCACCGGCCAGCCCCAGCAGGGCCAGCGCCACCGCGCACTCCAGCGCGGCGGAGGAGGACAGCCCGGCTCCGGTGGGGACGTCACCGGCCAGCACGACGTCGGCGCCGCGCTCGACGCCGTGGTCGCGCAGCACCCACGCCACACCGGCCGGGTACGCGGACCAACCGTCGACACCACCGGGACGCAGGTCGGGGATCGTGACCGGCTCGGCTTCCTGGATGCGTCCGTCGGAGCCGAGGGTGGACACGGTGAGGACCTGGTCGGTCCGCGGGGACGCGGCGGCGGCCAGCCGGTGCGGCAGGGCGAACGGCAGCACGAAGCCGTCGTTGTAGTCGGTGTGCTCGCCGATGAGGTTGACCCGGCCGGGCGCCGACCACACCCCGGCCGGGGCCCGCCCGTGCACGGACCGGAACGCCTCCGCGGCCTCGCTCGCGGAGCTCACTTGGCCTGCGCCAGAACCGCGTGCAGCACCGACATGGGCACCTGGACCGCGCCGAGCTCACCGGTCAGCTCGGCGGTGCCGCCGCCGTCCGCGCGGCGCACCGACACGACGCTGCCGGGGGCGACTCCCGCCTTCTTCAGGTCGACCATCAGCTTCTCGTCGAGCTGGATGTGCTCGGCCAGGCGCCGGATCTCCGCCTTGCCGCCGCCGGAGCGCGCGAAGTCGTCCAGCCGCACCAGGTCGGCCTCGGCCGGCGGCGCGGGCAGCCCGCCCTCGCCGAGCTTGTCCAGACCGGGGATCGGGTTGCCGTAGGGCGAGGTGGTCGGGTGGTCGAGCAGCCGGACCAGCTTGCGCTCCACCGCCTCGCTCATGACGTGCTCCCAGTGGCAGGCCTCGGTGTGCACGTGCTCCCACTCCAGGCCGATCACGTCGAGCAGCAGCCGCTCCGCGAGGCGGTGCTTGCGCATGACGGCGATGGCGAGCTCCCGCCCGTGGTCGGTGAGCTGCAGGTGGCGGTCGTCGGCGACGCGCACCAGCCCGTCGCGTTCCATGCGGGCCACCGTCTGGCTGACTGTCGGACCGCTCTGCTGCAGCCGTTCGGCGATGCGGGCGCGCAGCGGTACGACACCTTCCTCTTCGAGCTCGAAGATGGTCTTCAAGTACATCTCTGTGGTGTCGATGAGATCGTTCACGATGTCCCCTTCGTCCGCGACAATCCATGGTAGTCGTTCCGGGCGACGGTCACCCCAGGTGACCGGGAGGATAATCCCGCTCCTCACGGCTACCATCGGACGTCATGCAGCCCGCCGTCGTCTGGGATCCCGCCCTCCTCGGTTACGACCTCGGCGGTGAGCACCCGTTCAACCCGGTCCGGCTCGACCTCACCGTGCGGCTCGCCACCGAGCTGGGGGTCCTCGACGGCGTGGAACTGCTCGTGCCCGAGCCCGCCACCGATACCGAGTTGTACCGCATCCACGCTGAGGAGTACCTGGCGGCGGTCAAGCTGGCGCCGACCGCGGGCTGGGACGTCGGCCACGGCCTCGGCACCGCCGACAACCCGGTGTTCAGCGACATGCACGACGCCTCCGCCCTGGTGGTCGGCTCGACCCTGCTCGGCGCCCGCAAGATCGCCGACGGGGAGGCGCGCCGCGCGGTGAACATCGCGGGTGGCCTGCACCACGCCATGCGCGACCACGCCGCGGGCTTCTGCGTCTACAACGACTGCGCGGTCGCCGTCTCCTGGCTGCTCGACCACGGTTTCGACCGCATCGCCTACATCGACACCGACGTCCACCACGGCGACGGCGTGCAGGCCGCCTTCTACGGCGACCCCCGCGTGCTCACCGTCTCGCTGCACCAGCACCCGTTCACCCTGTGGCCGGGCACCGGGTACAGCGCGGAGACCGGGTCCGGCGAGGCCGAGGGCACGTCGGTGAACGTCCCGCTGCCGCCGGGCACGCGCGACGCCGGGTGGCTGCGCGCCTTCCACGCGGTCGTGCCGTCCCTGCTCGAGGTGTTCCGGCCGCAGATCCTGGTCACCCAGTGCGGCGTGGACTCGCACGAGGAGGACCCCCTGGCCGACCTCGCGCTCTCGGTCGACGGACACCGGACGATCTACGCTACTCTGCGTGACCTCGCCGAGCGCCACACCGAGGGCCGGTGGCTCGCCGTCGGCGGTGGCGGGTACCAGCTGATCCGGGTGGTGCCGAGGTCGTGGACGCACCTGATGGCGACGGTGCTCGACCGCGACGTGAAGCCCGAGACGCCGCTGCCGCCCAACTGGGTCAGCACGGTCCTGAGGGCCGCGCCGAGCGCCGAGGTGCCGCCGGAGATGACCGACGGGCGGGACACCGCGTTCCGCGCCTGGGGCGACGGGGTGGACGACCCGGTCGACGTCGCGATCCGGGACACGCGCCGCGCGGTGTTCCCGCTGCACGGCCTCGACCCCGACGACCCGAGGGACTGACCCGACCGAGCCGAGGAATAGACGTGAGATGAGCAGGACCGACACGCCCGGCGGCGCGCACGAGGACGAACCCGGCGGGACCGCTCGCGGCCTGAGCGGGGCGGAGCAGCGGTGGACCGGCGGGCCCCGCGGCGAGGCCGGCGCGCACCGGGCCTCGGCCGCCGCGCCCGGTGAGAGCCGGAGCGGTGGCGGCGACCGGAAGCAGCCGGGCGAGACCGGCCCCAGGGGTAGCGGTGGCGCTGGGCCCGCTGGTGCCGACCGCGGTGGTGCTGGACTTGGTGGCGCTGGGCGCGGTGCGGCTGAGCCTGGCGCAGAGCGCGGTGGCGGTGGGCCTGCTGGTGCTGGGAGCGGTGGCGCTGAGCCCGATTCTGAGCGCGGTGGTGCCGAGCGTGGTGCGGCTGGGCCGGGTGCCGAGCCTGGTGGTGCTGGGCGCGATGGTGTTGGCAGTGGTGGCCCTGAGCCTCGTGCTGGGGGTGGGGCGGGTGAGCCCGGTGCCGAGCGCGGTGGTGCTGAGCGTGGGGCGGCTGAGCTCGACGCCGAGCGTGGTGGCGCGAACCGTGACAAGCACGGGCCCCGCGATCCCTATGACTACCCCCGCCACTGGGAGGCCGACGTTCTGCTCAGCGACGGCGGCACCGTCCACTTGCGACCCATCATCCCCAGTGACGCCGACGCCCTCGTCTCCTTCCACGGCAAGCTTTCCGAGCGCACCCGGTACCTGCGTTACTTCGGCGCCTACCCGCGCATCCCGCAGCGGGATCTCGAGCGGTTCTCCGTCGTGGACCACCACGACCGGGTCGCGTTCGTCGCCCTGCTCGGCGACGACATCATCGCCGTGGGGCGGTACGAGCGGCTCGGGCACGGGCCGTCGGCCGAGGTGGCGTTCGTCGTCGACGATGCTCACCAGGGGCGCGGTGTCGGGTCGATCCTGCTGGAACACCTGGCCGCGGCCGCCTCCGAGAGCGGTCTGCGCCGGTTCGTCGCCGAGGTCCTCGCCGAGAACGCCGCCATGGTGCGTGTCTTCCGCGACGCCGGCTACCAGGTCAGCCGCGCCATCGAGGAGGGCGTGCTGCACCTGGAGTTCGACATCGACCCCACCGAGGAGTCCCTCGCCGTCGCCCGGGCGCGGGAACAGGCCGCCGAGGCGCGTAGCGTCTACAACCTGCTGCACCCGCGGTCGGTGGCCGTGATCGGTGCCTCCGCCGACCCCACCAAGGTCGGCTACTCGGTCCTGTCGAACCTGCTCGGCGCGGACTTCGCCGGCACCGTCTACCCGGTCAACCCGGAGCACCGATCGGTGCGCGGGGTGCGCGCCTATCCGTCCGTTGTGGACATCCCGGACCCGGTGGACCTCGCCGTGGTCGCGGTCCCGGCCGACCAGGTCGAGTCCGTGTTGGACGGTGCGCTCGCCAAGGGTGTCAAGACGTTGCTGATCGTCACCGCCGGGTTCGGCGAGGCCGGACCGCACGGCCTGCACGCCGAGCTGCGCCTGGTCGGCGAGGCCCGCGCGCACGGCATGCGCGTGGTCGGCCCGAACGCCCTCGGCGTGCTCAACACCGACCCGGCCGTGCGGCTCAACGCCACCCTCGCCCCGCGCCTGCCCAAACGCGGCCGCGCCGGCTTCTTCTGCCAGTCCGGCGCGCTGGGCACGGCGATCCTCGCCGACGCGGAGGCGCGCGGCCTGGGCCTGTCGACGTTCGTCTCCGCAGGCAACCGCGCCGACGTCTCGGGCAACGACCTGCTGCAGTACTGGGAGACCGACTCCAACACCGACCTCGTCCTGCTCTACCTCGAATCGTTCGGCAACCCGCGCAAGTTCGCGCGGCTGGCGCGGCGGCTGGGCCGCAGCAAGCCGATCGTCGCGGTGAAGTCCGGCCGGCACGCCGTCCGCCCGCAGCTGGCCGCGACCTCCGCCGAGGTCGACGAGTCGAGCGTGCAGGCCCTGTTCGAGCAGGCCGGCGTGGTGCGGGTGGAGACGCTGGCGCAGCTGTTCGACACCGCCCTGGTGTTCGCGCACCAGCCGCTGCCCGCGGGCCCGCGGATCGGGATCGTCGGCAACTCCAGCGCGATCGGCCTGCTCGCCGCCGACACCGCCCGCGCGCAGGGGCTGCGGCTGGCGTTCGACCCGGTCGACGTCGGGCCGCAGGCCGGTCCGGACGACTTCGCCGCCGCGGTGCGGGAGGCGCTGAACAACCCGGAGACCGACGCGCTGGTCGCGGTGTTCGTGCCGCCGCTGTCGATCCCGGGCAGCACCTACGCGCGGGCGCTGCGCGAGGCGGCGCAGGAGCTGGACCAGGGCAAACCGATCGTCTCGACGTTTCTGGCCGCCGAGGGCGTGCCGGCCGAGCTGGCCGTGCCCGGCCCGGACGGCGCCCCCGGCCGCGGGTCGATCCCGTCCTACCCGAGCCCCGAGCGCGCGGTGAACGCGCTGGCGAAGGTCGTGCGGTACGCGGCGTGGCGGCAGCGGCCGCAGGGCACGCTGATCCGCCCCGACGGGCTGCACGTCGAGCAGGCGGAGCAGGTCGTGCGGGACATCCTGGCCGGCGGTGACAAGAACGTCGTGCTGGAGGACGCCGACATCGTGCGGCTGCTCGGGTGCTACGGGATCGACGTGGTGCCGTTCCGGATGGTGTCCAGCGCCGAGGGCGCGGTCGAGGCCGCCGAGGAGCTGGGCTACCCGGTGACGGTGAAGGCCGTGGACGAGCGGTTGCGCGGACGGCCGGACCTCGCGGGCGTGCGACTGGACCTGGCCTCGCCCGACGCGGTGCGGCGCGGGTACGAGGACCTGAGCGAGGTGTCCGGCGAGCAGGACGTCTACGTGCAGAAGATGGCGCCGAAGGGTATCTCGTGCCTGATCGGGCTGCAGGACGACCCGTCGTTCGGCAGCCTGGTGTCGTTCGGGCTGTCCGGGCTGGTGAGCACGCTGCTCGGGGACCGGGCGTACCGGGCGGTGCCGCTGACCGACGTGGACGCCGCGACGCTCATCCGGGAGCCGAAGAGCGCCCCGCTGCTGACCGGGTACCGCGGTGACGAGCCGGCGGACCTGGCCGCGCTGCAGGACATGGTGCTGCGGGTGGCGACGCTGGCGGAGGACCACCCGGAGGTGCGGGCGCTGACGCTGGACCCGGTGATGGCCTCGCCGGAGGGGGCGTTCGTCGCCAACGCGCGCATCGTGCTGGGCCCGCCGCCCGCCCGGCCGGACACCGGACCCCGGCGCCTGCGGCCGATCAACGTGCGGTTCTGAGCCGCCGGGGAGAGGCCCGCGGTGGGGAACAGGTTCAGTGCGTGAACCGCACCGATACCGCCACTCTACGGCCGCACCGTCGGCCGGGGGGCGTACACGCAATCCTTGCCGGTACGTGACCAGACCGGGTCCGAGCAGCCCGTCCCCTCCGCGGCCAGCCGCCGTTTCACCACCTTGTACGTCGACGTCCGGGGGAGTTCCGAGACGAGGCGCACGAACCGGGGCAGCTGCTTCGGGCCGAGGTCCGGTTGCGCCGCCAGGAACGAGCCGAACTCGCCGGGCGTCAGCGGCCCCGACAACACGAGCGCGGCCATCACCTGGTCACCGACCGCGGGGTCCGGCACGGCGTACACC
Source organism: Amycolatopsis thermalba (assembly GCF_023376025.1). Classification (NCBI taxonomy): domain Bacteria; kingdom Bacillati; phylum Actinomycetota; class Actinomycetes; order Pseudonocardiales; family Pseudonocardiaceae; genus Amycolatopsis; species Amycolatopsis thermalba. The sequence goes on along the minus strand of NZ_CP091196.1, from coordinate 5,687,229 downwards.
GCCGCCTCCGCGATCGCCGGGTGGCGCAACAGGATCCGCTCGATCGGCGCGGTGCCCAGGTTCTCCCCGTCGACCCGCAGCCAGTCGCCCAGCCGGCCGGCGAAGAAGCAGAACCCGTTCTCGTCCACGTACGCCAGGTCGCCCGTGTGGTACCGCCCGTCGCGCAGGCGCTCGGCGTCCGCCTCCGGGTTCTTGTAGTAGCCCGCGAACGCACCCGCGCCGGCGGTGTTCACCAGTTCCCCGACCACGCCGGGCGGGCACACCGAGCCGGTTTCCGGGTCCAGCACAGACACGCCCTCGGGCAGCCGGCCCAGCGAACCCGGCGGCGTGTCCGGCGTCCGGGCGAAGCCGATCCCGCCCTCGGTCGAGCCGAACGCGTCCACCACGTGACAGCCGAACCGCCGCCCGAACTCGGCCAGATCCGCTTCCGCGCCCTCGTTGCCGTACACGATCCGCAGCGGGTTGTCGGCGTCGTCCGGCAACTCCGGCGTCGCGAGCACGTACGACAGCGGCTTGCCGACGTAGTTCGCGTAGGTGGCGCCGAACCGCCGCACGTCCGGCAGGAACCCGGACGCCGAGAACCGCCGCCGCATCGCCAGCGTCGCCCCGGCGGCCAGCCCCACCGACCAGCCGGCCATGATCGCGTTCGAGTGGAACATCGGCATCGACAGGTAGACGCAGTCCGATGTGGACAACCCGAACCGGGTGGCGAGCATCTGCCCGGGGAACGCGATCTTCTCGTGCGTGCACCGCACCGCCTTCGGATCGCCGCTGGTGCCGGAGGTGAAGATGAGCATCAGCAGATCCGCGGGCGTCGCGGCCACCGGGGACAGCGGAGACCCCGCGCACGAGGCCAGCAACGAAGCCCACTCCGGCCCGTCCAGGTCCAGCACCGGGACGTCGATGCCGGACAGCAGCGACGCGTGCCGCCCCTCGGTGAGCACCAGCTGGCAGTCCGCGAGCCGGATGTCCCGCTCCAGCGCCGCACCCCGGCGCGTCGGGTTCAGCCCCACCAGCACCGCACCCGCGAACGCGCACCCGCCGAGCAGGAACGAAAACGACGGCACGTTGTCCGCCAGCACACCCACGTGCTTCACCGGCCCGGTGAGCAGCGACCGCAACGCCGCCGCGTGATCCGCGCACTGCTGCACGTGCTCCCGCCACGTCCACGACGCGTCCTCGAACCGCAACCCCGGGCCGTCGTCCTCGGCGCGGGCCAGCAGCAGATCGGTGACCGTCATGACGCCGCGAGCAGGTCGCCCAGCACCCGCAGCTGCGCCGTGGCCCCGCCGAGGGTGAACTCCAGCCGCTTGGCCGCGACGAAGTACCGGTGCAGGTCGCCTTCGGTGTCGATGCCGACGCCGCCGTGCACGTGGACCGCGGTGTGCGCGACCCGGTGCCCGGCCTCGGCGGCCCAGTACTTCGCGGTCGCGACCTCCTCGCCCGCCGGCAGCCCCTCGGACAGGCGCCACGCGGCCTGCCACAGCGTCAGCCGCACGGCCTCCACGTCGATGTAGCCGTCCGCGAGCCGCTGCCGCACCGCCTGGAACGCCCCGATCGCGTGCCCGAACTGCTCCCGCGAGCGCGCGTACTCGGCCGTGCGGTGCAACGCGCTCTCCAGCACCCCGAGCTGCTGCGCGCACAACCCGACCGTCGCCCGCTCGCGCACCCACGCCTCGGGAAGAGCCAGGCGCGTAGCCGGGGCCCCGGCCAGTTCGACCAGGCCGGCGTCCGCGTGGTCGACCACGCTCTGCGGCTGCACCCCGTCCGCGTCCACCACGAACACCGCGGTGCCCTCCGGCGTGTGCGCGGACACGACCAGCGCGTCGGCGAACGCGGCGAACGGCACCGCCGTCTGCGCCCCGGAGACCCGCCAGCCGCCGCCGTCGCCGTCCGCCGTGAACCCGCACGGCGCACCCGCGTCCGGCAGGGCCAGGGCCAGCACCGCCCGGCCGCGCACCGCCGGCACCACCCACCGCTCGATCAGCCGCCCGTCGCCGGCCTCGGCGATCGCGGACGCCGCCACCACGGTCGGCAGGTACGGCACCTCGACGACCGCCCGGCCGATCTCGGTCAGCACCGCGCACTGCCCGAGCAGACCCAGGCCACCGCCGCCGACCGCGGCCGGGAGCGCCGCGTCGATCACCCCCGCCCGCGCCAGCTCCGCCCAGGCCGCCCGGTCGAACCCACCCGAGCCGTGGGCGCTCGGCGTCGCCCGCTCGCCCAGGATCCGCCGGACGAGCGCGGCCAGCTCGGTGACGTCCTCACTCAGCGCGAAGTCCACGGGTTCCTCCTCAGCGGGTCACGGGCAGGGCCAGGGCGGTCGCGGCGATCAGGTCGCGCTGGATCTCGTTCGTGCCGCCGCCGAAGGTCAGGATCAGCGCCGAGCGGTGCGCGCGTTCCAGCCGTCCGCGCAGCACGGCGCCGGGGGAGCCGGCACGCACCACCGCGCCCGGCCCGACGACCTCCATCAGCAGCCGGTACGCCTCGATCGCCAGCTCCGTGCCGAACACCTTCGTCGCCGACGCCTCCGCCGCGCCCAGCTCGCCCGACCCGGCCGCCCACGCGATCCGCCAGTTGCGCAGCTTCAGGTACTCGGCGTGGGCGTGCACGCGGGCCAGGTGCGTGCGGACCCACCCGGCGTCGATGACCCGGCTGCCGTCCGGCTGCTTGGTCTCCCGCGCCCACCTCCGCACCTCGTCCAGTGCCGCGATGACCGGCGCGGCCGAGGTCAGCGCGACCCGCTCGTGGTTGAGCTGGTTCGTGATGAGCGGCCAGCCGGCGTTCTCGTCGGCGATCCGGGCGGACACCGGCACCCGCACGCCGTCGTAGAAGGTCGCGCTCGTGCCGGGCCCGGCGACGGTGCGCACCTTGGTCCAGGAGAACCCGGGCGCGTCGGTGGGCACCACCAGGATGCTCAGCCCCTTGTGCCGCTTCGCGTCCGGATCGGTGCGCGCGGCCAGCCACACGTAGTCGGCGTACTCGATCAGGCTCGTCCACATCTTCTGGCCGGTGATCACGTAGGAGTCGCCGTCGCGGACCGCGCGGGTGCGCAGCGACGCCAGGTCGGTCCCGGCCTCCGGCTCGGAGTAACCGATCGAGAAGTGCAGCTCCCCGGCGGCGATGCGGGGCAGGTAGAACGCCTTCTGCTCGGACGTGCCGAACCGCATGATCGTGGGGCCGATCGTGTTGACCGTCAGGAACGGCACCGGCACCCCGGCCACGGCCGCCTCGTCGGTGAAGATCAGCTGGTCGAGCATCGGCCGGGCCTGCCCGCCGTACTCCTCCGGCCACCCGATCGCGAGCCACCCGTCCCGGCCCAGCTCACGCACGATTTCCTTGTAGGCCTTGCCATCCCCGTACTCGCCGCCGTCCCCGGCCAGCGCCTCCCGCCGCTCCGGGGTCATCAGCCGGGCGAAGTAGTCGCGCAGTTCGCCGCGCAGTTCCTCCTGGTCGGGCGTGTAGCCGATCCGCATGCGTCACCTCCGGCCCGCCCGGTCGTTGCTGGAAGCAGACCGGTCCATGGCGCTAGTCTAGAACACGTTCTATTTCTATCAGTTCCGCCGCCGAGGAGGAAAGCCATGGAGGTCGCCGTCGACCGGTCGCTGTGCGAGGCGAACGAGGTGTGCATCGGGTTCGCGCCCGCCGTGTTCGAGCTGGACGAGGACGAGGAGTTGCGCATCATCCACTCGTCGGTGCCGGAATCTGAAGTAGAACGTGTTTCGCAGGCGATCGCGGCCTGCCCGAAGAATGCGCTCTTCACGGTCGGGTAAACGGCAGAAACTGGGGCTTGTCCGGAACGAGAACAGATTCTAGTCTGGCCGTCGTGGATGGTGCGAGGGAACCGCGGGTGGCGATCGTGACCGGCGCCGGGGCGGGACTGGGCCGGGCGGAGGCGCTCGCGCTGGCCCGTTCGGGTGCCGCGGTGGTCGTCAACGACGTCGCCGAAACCGCCAAGACCGTCGTCGACGAGATCGAGGCCGAGGGCGGCCGGGCGCTGCTCGTCACCGGGGACGTGGGCGAGCGCGCCACCGCCGACGCCCTCGTCGAAGCCGCGCTCGGCCACTTCGGCGGGCTGCACGTCGTCGTCAACAACGCCGGGGTGCTGCGCGACCGGATGCTCTTCTCGATGTCCGACGACGAGTGGGACACCGTGATCCGGGTGCACCTGCGGGGCCACTTCCTGTTGTCCCGCAACGCCACCGCGCACTGGCGCAAGCAGTCCAAGGAGACCGGGCGACCGGTGTTCGCGCGGATCGTCAACACCGCCTCCGAGGCGTTCCTCGTCGGATCCGCCGGTCAGCCCAACTACGCGGCGGCCAAGGCGGGGATCGTGGGCCTCACCGTCGCCACCGCCCGGGGCGCCGCGCGGTACGGCGTGCGGGCCAACGCCATCTGCCCCCGCGCGCGCACCGCGATGACCGCGGACGTCTTCGGCGACGCGCCGGACGGCGGCACCGACCCGCTGTCGGTGGACCACGTCGCCCCGTTCGTCGCGTTCCTCGCGTCGGCGAAGGCGGAGCGCATCAACGGCCAGGTGTTCGTGGTGCACGGCGGCATGGTCGCGTTGCTCAAACCGCCCGCCGTCGAGCAGCGGTTCGACACCACCGGTCCGCTGTGGACGGCCGAGGAGCTGGACACCACCGTGGGCGCGCACTTCGCCGGCCGTGACCCCGAGACCATGTTCGCCGCCACCGAGATCCTGGAGCTCCCATGACACTCACCGTGCAGCCGCACCGCGAATCCGTCGGCCTCAAGACCGGTCAGCTCTACCTCGACGGCCAGTGGGGCCCGGGCACCGGCAGCGAGTCCTGGACCCACCGGCACCCGGCCACCGGCGAGGAGATCGGCGAGTTCGCCATCGCCACCGAGGCCGACGTCGACGCCGCGGTCGCCTCGGCGCGCGTGGCTTTCGAGTCCGGCGCCTGGTCCCATTCCCGCGCGAGCACCCGGGTCGCGGTGCTGCACCGGTACGCCGACCTGCTGCGCGAGCACGCCGAGGAGCTGCGCGCGTTGCAGGCACTGGACAACTCGGTGCCGCTGTCGTTCAGCAGCACGATCTACGCGACCTCGGTCGGCGCCGCGGCGGACGTGTTCGACCACCACGCCGGCTGGGTCGACAAGCTCGGCGGCGAGACCCTGACCCCGTACCAGGGCGGCGACCACCTGGCGATGACCTTCCGCGAGCCGATCGGCGTGGTCGCGGCGATCCTGCCGTGGAACGCGCCGTTCCTGCTGTTCGCGCAGAAGGTCGCCCCGGCGCTCGCGGCCGGGTGCACCATCGTGCTCAAACCTTCGGAGTACTGCACGTTCACCGTGCTGCGCATGGTGGAGCTGCTCGTGGAGGCCGGGCTGCCGGCCGGCACGCTCAACGTCGTCACCGGCCCCGGCGACCCGGTCGGTGAAGCGCTGATCACCCACCCCGCCGTGGACAAGGTCAGCTTCACCGGCAGCCGCGCGGTGGGCAAGCACATCGTCGAGGCCTCCGCGGGCACGCTCAAGCGGGTCTCGCTCGAACTCGGCGGCAAGAGCCCGGCGCTGGTGTTCGCCGACGCGCCCAACGTCGCGCTGGCCGCCGCCACGGTCGTCGGCGCCGTCACCATGGGGCTGTCCGGTCAGGCGTGCGTCGCCAACACCCGCGCCCTGGTGCACCGCGACGTCTACGACGAGTTCCTCGGCGCGGCCCAGGGCATGGCGCAGGCGATGACCTACGGCGACCCGTTCGACCCGGGCGTGATGGCCAGCCCGCTGATCAACCCCAGGCAGCTGGAACGCGTGCTCGGCTACATCGAGAAGGGCAAGGCCGAGGGCGCCCGCCTGGTCACCGGCGGTGAACGGCTCGGCGGCGACTTGGCGGGTGGCAACTTCGTCGCCCCGACCATCTTCGCCGACGTGGACAACCACGCCACCATCGCGCAGGAGGAGATCTTCGGCCCGGTGCTCGCGGTCGTCCCGTTCACCGAGGAGGACGAGGCCGTGCGGCTGGCCAACGACACCGAGTACGGCCTGGGTGCGGGCCTGTTCACCGCCGACGTCCAGCGCGCGTTCCGGGTCTCCCGCAAGCTGCGGGCCGGCACGATCGGCATCAACGGCTTCCAGATCGAGCCGCACCTGCCCTTCGGCGGCTTCAAGCAGTCCGGGCTGGGCCGGGAGGGCGGCAAGTCCTCGATCGAGGCCTACACCGAGCTGAAGTCGGTGTACCTGCCGCTGACCGACGAGATGATGTGATGGGACGCCTCGACGGGAAGGCCGCGCTGATCACCGGCGCGGCCCGCGGACAGGGCGCGGCCGCGGCGCGGCGCTTCACGCAGGAGGGCGCGAAGGTGATGGTCGCCGACGTCGCCGACGACGACGGCAAGGCGCTCGCCGAGGAGATCGGCGCGGTCTACCAGCACCTGGACGTCTCACGCGAGGACGACTGGGCCGCCGCGGTCCAGCGGGCCGGGGACGAGTTCGGCGGGCTCACCGTGCTGGTGAACAACGCGGGAATCCTGCACTTCTCGGAGCTGGCGCACACATCACTGGCCGATTACGAACGCGTCATCGGGATCAACCAGATCGGGGCGTTTCTCGGGATGCGCTCGGTCGTTGAACCGATGACGCGGGCCGGTGGCGGCTCGATCATCAACGTGTCCTCTGTGGAGGGTCTGGCCGGCATGCCGTTCCTCGTCGCCTACACCGCGAGCAAGTTCGCGATCCGGGGGATGACGAAGGTGGCCGCGCTGGAGCTGGGGCGCAAGGGGATCCGGGTCAATTCGGTCCATCCCGGCATGATCGACACCAAGATGGTGTCCGACGCCGCGGGCGGGGCCGAGATCGACACGTCCTGGGTCGGCAAGAAGGTCGCGCTGGGCCGGGTCGGCGAGCCGGACGAGATCGCGCAGCTCGCGGTGTTCCTGGCGTCCGACGAGAGTTCCTACTGCACCGGCGCCGAGTTCGTCGCCGACGGCGGGGCCACCGCCACCCACGCACTGAACATCCAGGGGTGATCGACTTCACGGGAATACGAAGTAAACACCGCTAACGCAAAGCGGTTTCCCGCCAGGGAGTAAGACTCAGAGCAACGAGGCTGGGGTCGCGGAGGTGTGATGGGGTCACGCACGGGAACGCTCACGATACCGGGCACCGCCGCGCTCACCCAGGTCGGCCGCCTGTCCACACTGGCCTGGGAGGTGCTGCGGGCGATCCCGCGCAGGCCCTTCCAGTTCCGCGAGTGGATCCTGCAGTGCTGGTTCTTCGCGAGCGTGACGATCCTGCCGACCGCGCTCGTCGCCATCCCGTTCGGCGCGGTGATCGCGCTGCAGCTGGGCTCGCTGACGCAGCAGATCGGCGCGCAGTCGTTCACCGGCGCGGCCAGCGCGCTGGCGATCGTGCAGCAGGCCGCCCCGCTGATCACCGCCCTGCTCGTCGCCGGCGCCGGCGGCAGTGCCGTCTGCGCGGACATCGGGGCGCGCAAGATCCGCGAGGAGATCGACGCGATGGAGGTGCTCGGGGTCAACCCGATCCAGCGCCTCATCGTGCCGCGCGTGCTCGCCGCGATGGTCGTGTCCGTGCTGCTCAACGGCCTGGTCAGCGTGGTCGGGGTGCTCGGCGGCTACTTCTTCAACGTCGTCATGCAGGGCGGCACCCCGGGCGCGTACCTGGCCAGCTTCAACGCGCTGGCACAGCTGCCCGACCTCTACGTCAGCGAGATCAAGGCGGTGCTGTACGGGTTCGTCGCCGGGGTGGTGGCCGCCTACCGCGGGCTCAACCCGGCCGGCGGCCCGAAGGGCGTCGGCGACGCGGTGAACCAGGCCGTGGTCATCACGTTCCTGCTGCTGTTCCTCATCAACGTCGTGCTGACCGCCATCTACCTGCGGATCGTTCCGCCGAAAGCGCTGTGATGACCGCCGAAACCCTGGAGAGACAGCCGGGGGTGTCCGACCGGACACTCGAGATGATCGCGCGCCCGGGCGCGGTCCTGGAGGGACTGGGCGGCCAGCTCTCCTTCTACGTCCGCGCGCTCGCCTGGGCGCCGCGCACGCTTCGCCGCTACCGCAAGGAAACATTGCGGCTGCTGACCGAGGTCTGTTTCGGCACCGGCGGTCTGGCCGTGATCGGCGGGACACTCGGCGTGATGATCGGCATGACCCTGTTCACCGGTCTCATCGTCGGCCTGCAGGGCTACGCCGCGCTCAGCCAGCTCGGCACGGCCGCGCTCACCGGGTTCATCTCGGCCTACTTCAACACGCGTGAGGTGGCGCCGCTGGCCGCCGGGCTCGCGTTGTCGGCGACCGTCGGCTGCGGGTTCACCGCGCAGCTCGGCGCGATGCGGATCTCCGAGGAGATCGACGCGCTCGAGGTGATGGCGGTGCCCAGCCTGCCGTACCTGGTCACCACGCGCGTGCTCGCCGGGCTCGGTGCGGTGATCCCGCTCTACGCGGTCGGCCTGCTGTCGTCCTACCTGGCGTCCCGGCAGGTCACGGTGTGGCTCTACGGCCAGTCCGCGGGCACCTACGACCACTACTTCGGGCTGTTCCTGCCGCCCGAGGACGTGCTGTGGTCGTTCGGCAAGGTGATCGTGTTCAGCGTGCTGGTGATCCTGTCGCACTGCTACTACGGCTACACCGCCAGCGGCGGCCCGGCCGGCGTCGGGGTCGCGGTGGGCCGCGCGGTGCGGACCTCGATCGTGCTGATCTCGGTGCTGGACTTCTTCCTCAGCCTGGCGATCTGGGGCGCGACCACGACGGTGAGGATCGCGGGATGAGACGGGCGGTGCTGCTGCGGCGACTCTGGTACCAGGTGCTCGGCCTGGTGTTCCTCGTCGTGTGCGGGCTGTTCTTCGCCACCACGGTGGCCGCCTACAACAAGGAGTTCACCCCGGTCGCGATGGTGCGGCTGGAGACCGACCACGTCGGCAACCAGCTGCGCAAGGGCTCCGACGTCAAGATCCGCGGCGTCGTGGTCGGCGAGGTGCGCTCGATCGACGCGCTCGGCGACCACGCCGTGCTCGACCTGGCCCTGGACCCGGACCAGCTGCCCCTGATCCCGGCCAACGTGTCGGCGCGGCTGCTGCCCAAGACCCTGTTCGGCGAACGCTACGTGGCGCTGCAGATCCCGCCCGATCCGGCGGCGCAGCACATCGCCGCCGGTGACGTCATCCCGCAGGACCGCAGCAGCTCCGCGATCGAGCTGGAGCAGGTGCTCAACAACGTCATGCCGCTGCTGCAGGCCGTCCAGCCGCAGAAGCTCGCCAGCACGCTCAGCGCGGTGTCCACCGCGCTCGACGGCCGCGGCGAGCAGCTCGGCGCCACGCTGGTCAACCTGTCCGAGTACCTGGCCGGGCTGAACCCGTCGCTGCCCGACATCAAGGCCGACATCACCGGGCTGGCGGACGTCGCGGACACCTACGACCGGGCCGCGCCGGACTTCCTGCAGGCGCTGGCCGATCTGACCACCACCACGAAGACCCTGGTGGACAAGCAGCAGACCCTCGCCCAGGTGTGGGCGTCGGTGACCGGCGCGAGCGACAACCTGGACAGCTTCCTGCGCGTCAACCGGGCCAACCTGATCAACCTCACGGTCACTTCGCAGTCCACATTGGAGGTCCTGGCGAAGTACGCGCCGGAGTACCCGTGCCTGCTGCAGCAGCTGGCCGAGGCCGTGCCGCGCGCGTACCAGGCCTTCGGCGCCGGCACCGACAAGATGAACCACGTGACGATCCGGTTCATCGCCGACCGCACCAAGTACGAGCCGGGCAAGGACGAACCGGAGTACCTCGACAAGCGTGGCCCGCGCTGCTACCCGATGGTGCCGCCGCCGGGCCGCTGGCCGCAGTACCCGCCGGGCGGGCCCATCCAGGACGGCTCGACCCACCCGCCGGCCGGCCCGGGCGCGAGCGTGCCGCTGCCCAGCAACGGGATCATCGCGGGCGGGTCCTCCACCACGGGTTCGGTGGCGAACTCGCCGGCCGAGCAGGACCTGGTCGCGGCGCTGCTGTCCCCGGCCGCGCCGCAGGACGTGCCCGGGTGGGCGACCCTGCTCGCCGGGCCGCTCTACCGCGGGGCGGAGGTGGAGGTCCAGTGAACCGGTTCCTGCCGTCGCTGATCAAGATCGCGATCTTCGCGGCCGTCACGGTGCTGCTGACCGGGATCCTCGGCGCGACCATCGCCAACACCGACTTCGGGGTCACCTCCACCTACACCGCGCGCTTCACCGACGCCTCCGGGCTGCACGAGGGCGACGACGTGCGGATCGTCGGCGTGAAGGTCGGGCAGGTGGACAGCATCACCGTCGAGCAGGACGGCGACGCCAGCTACGCCGACGTGCACTTCACCGTCCAGTCGGCCTACCGCTTGCCCGGCTCGGTCACCGCGACCGTCAAGTACCGCAACCTGGTCGGGCAGCGGTACCTGTCGCTGGGCACCAACGTCCCCGGCGACGACCGGCTCGCGGCGGGCGGCATGATCCCGCCGGAGCGCACCCAGCCCGCGCTCAACCTCACCGTGCTGTTCAACGGGTTCAAGCCGCTGTTCGCCGCGCTCGACCCGCAGCAGGTCAACCAGCTCTCCTACGAGATCATCCAGGTGTTCCAGGGCGAGGGCGGCACGATCGAGAGCCTGCTGTCGCACACCGCGTCGCTCACCCAGGCCATCGCCGACCGCGACCAGGTGATCGGCCAGGTGATCGGCAACCTCAACACCGTCCTGACCACGGTGAACGACCGCGGCCCGCAGCTGTCGAACCTGATCGACCAGACCCAGCAGCTGGTGTCCGGCCTGGCCGCCCAGCGCGGCCCGATCGGGGACGCGGTGTCCGCGCTGGGCGACCTCACCGACGCCACCGCCGGACTGCTCGCCGACGCCCGCCCGCCGGTGCAGCAGGACATCGCCGCGCTCGGCACGCTGTCCGGCACCCTGGCCGACTCCGGGCAGCTGATCGACGAGCTGCTGACGAAACTGCCCGGCAACCTGGAGAAGTTCACCCGGACCCTGAGCTACGGCGGCTGGTACAACTACTACCTCTGCGGCCTGACCGGGACGATCGGCGTGACCTCGCTGAACATCACGCTGCCGCTGCTCCCCCTTCCGGCGACCGAGCTTCCGGAGAGGTGCAAGACGTCATGAAGCCGCTCAAGGACCGCAACCAGGCCGCCGTCGGGGCGGTGACGCTCGTGCTCGTCGTGCTGGTGACGCTGGTGTCCTACTTCTCCGACGAGCTGCCGCTGCTCGGCACCGGGACCACCTACCAGGCCTACTTCGCCGAGTCCGCCGGTCTCGCGCCGGACAACGAGGTGCAGGTGGCCGGCGTGAAGGTCGGCCAGGTCACCGACGTGTCGCTGGCCGGCAAGACGGTGCTGGTCAGGTTCAAGGTGGAGAACACCCGCGTCGGCCGTGACTCGACCGCCTCGATCGAGATCAAGACGTTGCTGGGGGAGAAGTACCTGGCGCTGAAACCCAGGGGCGAGGGCGCGCTGGACCCGGACGAGCCGATCCCGGTCGAGCGGACCACCACGCCGTTCCAGCTGCAGGACGCCTTCCAGCAGCTGTCCACCACGGTCGATCAGATCGACACCGGCCAGCTGGCGCAGAGCTTCGACGTGGTCGCCGACGCGCTCAAGGACACGCCGCAACCGTTGCGGGACACGCTGTCCGGCCTGTCCGCGTTGTCGCGCACGGTGTCCTCCCGCGACCAGGAGCTGGCGAACCTGCTGGCGAACACCAGCCAGGTGTCGCGCACGCTCGCCGACCGCAACGCCCAGCTCACCGCGATCATCGACGACGGCAACCTGCTGCTCGGCGAGCTGCAGCGGCGCCGGGACGCGATCAAGGCGCTGCTCACCGGCACCCAGCAGCTCGCCGCCCAGCTGTCCGGCCTGGTCGCCGACAACCGCGCGCAGCTGCGGCCGACGCTGGAACGGCTCGGCGAGGTCACCACGATCCTGCAGAACAACCAGGACAACCTGAACCGCAGCCTCGAGCTGCTCGCGCCGTTCACCCGCGTCGGCGCGAACGCGACCGGGAACGGGCGCTGGTTCGAGGGCTACATCTGCGGGCTGCTGCCGCCGGTGATCAAGGCGGGTGGGCTGTCCATCAACCCGGAGGGCTGCACGCCGCCGATCTCCGCGCCGGACCAGGGATTGGGGGGCGGATGACGCTCGACAGCCGTGCCTCGCGCGGCGTCTACCGCTGGGTCGCGACCGGGTGCGTGGTCGCGCTGCTCGTGACCGCCGGGCTGTTCCTGGTGTTCCGGGACACCGGCGGCACGCGGATCTCCGCGCTGTTCGACAAGACCGTCGGCCTCTACGCCGGATCGTCGGTGCGGGTGCTCGGCGTGCAGGTCGGCGAGATCACCGGGGTCACCCCGGAAGGTGCCGTGGTGCGCGTGGACATGCGGGTCGACGACGACGTGCAGATCCCCGCCGACGCGGGTGCCGTGGTGGTCGCGCCCAGCCTGGTCAGCGACCGGTACGTGCAGCTCACCCCGGCCTACGACAGCGGCCCGGTGATGGCGTCCGGCGCCGTGATCCCGCGGGAGCGCACCGCGACGCCGATGGAGCTGGACGACCTCTACGGCACGCTGGACGAGCTCTCCACCAGCCTGGGCCCCAACGGCGCCAACGCCAACGGGGCGCTGTCCGATCTGCTGGACACCGCCGCGGCCAACCTCGACGGCAACGGGCTGAACCTCAACAGCACCGTCACCGAGCTGGCGAACCTGTCGCGCACCCTGGACAACTCCAAGGACGACCTGTTCGGCACCGTGCGGAACCTGCAGTCGTTCACCACCGCGCTGGCCGGCAGCGACGCGCAGCTCAACGAGTTCTACCAGCGGCTGGGCAACGTCACCGGCTTCCTCGCCGAGGACTCCGACGACGTCAGCGCCGCGCTGGCCGCCCTCGGCTCCTCGCTCGGCGACGTGCAGAGCTTCGTGGCGGAGAACAAGGACCTGCTGACGTCCAATGTGGACAAGCTGGCGAGCATCACGCAGGTGCTGGTGGACCAGCGGGCGGCGCTGGCCGAGGTGCTCGACGTCGGCCCGACCGGCATGACGAACTTCATCAACTCCTACGACGCGGCGTCGGGCAGCATCGCGATCCGCTACAACGCCAACGAGTTCACCAACCCGCTGATCACCACGCTGTGCCGGCTGATCAAGGCGTCCACGCCGGTCGGGCTGCCGACCACGGTCAGCGACGTGTGCGAGGCGATCGCCCCGGTGGTCGAGGGCATCGCGAAGGTGCCGTCGATCCCGCAGCTGCTGGCCGACATCAACAGCGGCAAGCTGCCGCCGCTGCCCCTGCTGCCGCTGGTCGACATCCCGGAGGCCGGGTCGTGAGGCGGCTGACCGGGGTGCTGAGCGGGGTGCTGCTGCTCGTGGCCGGCTGCGGGACGGCCGGCTTCTCCGGGCTGTACAACACGCCGCTGCCGGGCGGCGCGGACCTCGGCGACCACCCGTACCGGATCACCGCGCAGTTCGCCGACGTGCTCGACCTCGTCCCGCAGGCCGCGGTGAAGGTCAACGACGTGCCGATCGGCCGGGTCGACACCATCACGCTGGCGCCGGACACGAAGTCGGCGATCGTCACCATGAGCCTCAACGGCGACCTGAAGATGCCGGAGAACTCCTTCGCCCAGCTGCGCCAGTCGAGCCTGCTGGGGGAGAAGTTCGTGCAGCTCGCCGAGCCGGCCGGGGAACCGGCGGCCGGGACGTTGCGTGAGGGCTCGGTGATCCCGCTGACCCGCACCAACCGCAACCCCGAGGTGGAGGAGGTGCTGGGCGCGCTGTCGCTGCTGCTCAACGGCGGCGGCGTCAACCAGCTGGCCGACATCACCCGCGAGCTGAACCACGCGCTCACCGGCAACGAGGCGGAGATCCGGGCGCTGCTGGCGCGGGTGGACCGGATCGCGATCGAACTGGACGGGCAGAAGTCGGAGATCATCCGGGCCATCGACGGGCTCAACCGGCTGTCCGGCACGCTGGTCGCGCAGACCGCGAACCTGACCACCGCCCTGGACGATCTCGCGCCCGGCATGGACGTGGTGACCCAGCAGCGGGACCAGCTCGTCGGGATGCTGCAGTCGCTCGACCGGCTCTCCGGGGTGGCCGTGGACACGATCAACGCCAGCCGGGAGTCGCTGCTGGCGGACCTGCGGGCGCTCGCGCCCACCCTGTCCAAACTGGCCGAAGCGGGCACGGACCTGCCGGAGGCGCTGAAGATCCTGCCGACCTACCCGCTGCCCGACGTGGCCGGTGACGTGGTCAAGGGCGACTACGCGAACGTCACCGCGCGGCTGGACCTCAACCTGGACGCGATCTTCCAGAACATCGCCAACTCCGGCAAGTTCCCGTCGATCCAGCTGCCGAGCACCAACGTCACCGGCACGCAGGCCACGGCGCCGCCGCTGCCGATCCCGCAGCCGCAGCTGGGCACGTCGGGGGCCCAGACCCAGCCGCAGCCGGCGACCGGCCTGCTGCCGGGGCTGTCCGACCTGCTCGGCAACCTGCTCGGAGGAACGCCGTGATCACGCGCAAGCACCGGATCCAGCTGATCGCGTTCCTGCTGATCGCGCTCGCGTCGGTCGGTTACGCCGGCGGCGAGTACGCCGGGCTGGGCCGGCTGTTCGGCACCAGCGGTTACCTGGTGACGGCGAACCTGACCGAGTCGGGCGGGATCTTCGAAGGCGCCGAGGTGACCTACCGCGGGGTCGCGGTCGGGCGCGTGACGAAGCTGCACCTGACCGAGGAGGGGGTCGCGGTCGACCTGGACATCACCTCCGACGAGAAGATCCCGGCCGACACCGAGGCCGTCGTGGCGACCCGGTCGGCGGTCGGGGAGCAATACGTCGACCTGCGGCCCAAGCACGAGGACGGGCCCTACCTGGCGGACGGGTCGGTGATCACCAGCGACCGCACGGCCATCCCGCTGTCGCCGGACACCGTGCTGGCCAACCTCGACCGGCTCGTGTCCAGTGTGGACACGCAGTCGCTGAAGACGGTCGTGGACGAGACCTACGACGCGTTCGCGGGCAGCGGCCACGACCTGCAACAGCTGCTCGACACCGCGAACTCGTTCACCACCACCGCGACGGAGAACCTGCCGCAGACCACGCGGCTGCTCGCGGACGGCCGGACCGTGCTGGACACCCAGCAGCGGCAGGCCGACACCATCACGTCGATGGCGACCGGGCTGCGCACGATCGCCGAGCAGCTCAAGGGCGCCGACCCGGACCTGCGGAAGGTCATCGACACCACGCCCGGGCTCGCGCGGGACCTGGACACGATCCTCGCGACCTCCGGCACCGACCTCGGCGTGCTGATCGCGAACCTGCTCACCACCGCGCAGATCACCTCGGTGCGCACGGACGCGATCGAGGAGCTGCTGGTGGCCTACCCGGTGATCTCGGCGTTCACCCGGTCCGTGTGGTCCAACGGCGAGGGGCACCTCGGGCTGGTGCTGAACTTCTTCGACCCGCACTCGTGCACCAAGGGCTACGAGACGACGCAGCAGCGTCCGGCGAACGACACCCGCGAGGTCCCGGCGAACCGGCAGGCGTACTGCGCCGAACCGCCGGGCAGCGCGACGGGCGTGCGGGGCGCGCAGAACGCGCCGTACGCGGGCAAGCCGGTCAACCCGGCGAAGCCGTCCGGCCCCGCGCCCGCGCCGGAGCAGTCCTCGTCGCCTCAGCTGCCGGGGGTGCTGGGACTGGTCAGCGGGACCGCGAGCTCGCTCGGGCAGCTGCTGGGGCTGCCGGGATGACGCGGTTGCTGGGCGCGCTGGCGGCGGTCGCGGTGCTGGCCGCGGCGTGGTTCGGGTGGAGCTGGTGGAGCGCGGCGCACGACGACGGGCTGGTGCGTGCCCGGGACCGGGACGCGGTGATCGCGGCCGCGGGCGACGCGCTGGTCGCGTTGAACACGATCGACTACCGCGAGGCCGGCGCCGCGCTGGACCGGTGGATCGCGGTGACGAGCGGGCAGCTGGGCACGTCGCTGAGCGGGGACCGGCAGGGGCAGGTGGACCGGGCCACGGCGGCGAAACTGGTGGCGACGGCGTCGCTGCGGCAGATCGCCGTGACGGAGCTGACGGGTGACGCGGCGCGGGTGATCGCGGTGCTGGACGTGTCGATCGCCTCCGGTGGCGACGAGCCGAAGCCGGGCCGCAGCCATCTGACGGCGGACGTGGCGCGGGCCGGCGGGACGTGGAAGATCACGTCCGTGCAGGGGTCGTCGTGACTCCCCGCGTGGCGACGTGGGTGTCGGTGCTCACGGCGGTGATCGTGCTGGCCGGCGGGTTCGCCGGGTGGGCCGCGGTGCAGGCCGGCCGGTGGCACACGCCGAACGCCGCGCTCGCGGACGCACCGGCGACGACGGAGGCGGCGGAGCAGATCAGCGCGGCCCTGAAGGCGGTGTTTTCCTACGACTACGGCAACCTGGCGCGAACCGAGCGCGCCGCGGCGACGGTCCTGGTCGACGAGGCGGTGGCCCAGTACCGGGACACCTTCGCGGCGGCGCAGGAGCAGGCGGCCGCGCAGAAGCTGATCCGCACGACGACGGTGGCGTCCCTGGGGGTGCAGGACCTGAGCGGCGGCACGGCGCGGGTGCTGGCGTTCCTGGAGCAGCAGACGCTCAACACCACGACGGGCCAGCAGACCTCGTCGTCGGCAGCGTTGTCGGTGACGGCGCGCAAAGTGGACGGTACGTGGAAGATCGCCGCGCTGACACCGCTGTGACCACCGGCGGCGTGCGTCGGGATGGTGCCCGGCCGGCGCGAGCGCGGATCCCATCGGGATGCCCGTGCGCGCGGCGGTGCTCGGCAGCGCTCGCGGACGGCGTGCGCGGCGGAGCGCTTGCCATCGCGGCCGGTGCCGCTGGGTTCACCGGCGGCGTGCAGCGGCGGGGTGGCCGCCTTGCCGGCAGCCGGCTGCGGCCCGAGGTTGCGCGCGGCGGCGTGCGCGGTGCACCGCCTGCACCATCGCCGCGCCGGCTACAAGCGCAGCAGCGCGTACTGCGTCGTCCGGCCGGGCTGGGTGTACGTGCGCACCAGGTCGGCCAGCTGGTGCACCATCAGCAGGCCCCGCCCGCCCGGCTCGCCGTGGGGGCGCGGGTGCCGTCCGGCCAGGGGGTCCGCCAGGTGACCGTCGTCGTGGACGGCGCAGCACACGTGGCCGTCCGCGGGCCACAGCTCGACCCGGCACGAGCCGCCGGCATGGCGCAGGCTGTTGGTCACCAGCTCGGTGACGATCAGCTCCAGATCCGGCAGCCGGTCGTCGTCCAGGCCGAGGCGTCGCGCCTGCTCGGCCGCCCAGCGCCGGGCCTGCCGGACCTCCGCGTCGGCCGTCACCGGGAACACGACCGGCGCCGCCGCGGGCACCGGCTGGTTGTAGCGCGACACGACGTCGTCCGGCGCGTACTCCCCGCTGACGTACCGCCGCGACGCCTCCCACACCTCCGGGTGCGTCGCCCTGGCGTCGGCGACCACGTCCGGTTCCAGGGCCACCGTGTCGTAGGGGCACACGATCGTGACGTCCCGGCCGGTGAACGCGTGGTTGATCAGCGCCTCGTGCTGTGCGCACGCCGGGTACTCGGTGGCCGAACGGCCGGCCCAGATCGGTTCGCCGATGATGCGCACGTGCCGGTCCGGGTGCGCGTCGGCGAACCGGCGCAGCACCGTCGGGATGATCCGGCCCGGGTTGCGGCCGGCCTCGTTCATGTCCAGCCACAGCACGTCGTCGCTGCCGACCGCCGGGCGCAGCACCCGCAGCCGGTCGCCGGGCACGGCCACCGCGACCGGTTCCCGCCGCGCGAGACCGTCGGTGACGAACGGGACGAGCGTGTCCAGGTACTCCTCGTCGGAGCGGTAGAACAGCGCGGGGTGCACGAACGCGCTCACGCGACCCCCTCCACCCGCACCGACGGCAGCCCCAGCACTTCGACCAGGCGGGTGACGGCCGGCGAGGGATCGCGCAACACCAGTGTCGCACCCTCGCTCGCGGCGTGCTCGGCCAGCCGGGTCAGGCTCCGGTAGTCGGCGAACCGCAGACCGCTCACGTCGAGCACCAGACGGCCGTCGACCGGCCGCGGGTTCGCCCGCCGCAACGCCTCGGCCAGCAGCTGTTCGGTGTAGAGGTCCAGTTCCCCGGCGAGCGCGGCCGCCGCCGAAGCCGAGCCGAACAGCCGGAACCCGGGATCGGCGTTGCCCACCGGGTGCAGGCACGCCACCCTCGCCACCGCCTCGTCGTCGACCCGGCCGCGGTCGTACCCGCACATCGCCGAGAACGTCCCCGCGGCCGCGTACCGGTCCACCGTGTGCTCGTACCGCGCGAACGCGTCCAGCTGCTCGGGTGTGGCCACCAGCGTCGTGCAGTCCGCGGCGACCCGCAACCCGGTGTAACCCGCCGCGAGCGCGGCCTCGGTCGCCTCGGCGTAGCTGCGGGTCTGCTCGTCCGGATCGACCACCGTGCCCACGGCGTAGGTGTCGTCCAGCGAGACGACGCGCGCGGCGCCGGTGCGCAACGCCTCGTCCAGCCCGTCGAGCTCGGGCTCGCCGGGCGCGACGAACCAGACCTGCGTGCCCTGGGCGAGCCCGTCGCGCAGGAACTCCCGCGCGCGGGCCCGGAACTCGTCGGCGGACTCGAAGGCCCAGCACCGGTGATCGTGCAGCACTGACACAGCGTAGTAGTCTCGTTACTTCTGGTACAGGCTCTCGATGAACGTGGCGTAGTTCTTGGTCACCACGTTGCGCTTGAGCTTCAGGCTCGGCGTGATCTCGCCGCCGGCCTCGGTGAAGTCGTTGCCGAGGATGACGAACTTCTTGATCGACTCGGCGTGCGAGACCTGCTTGTTCGCCTCGTTCACGGCGCCCTGCACGGCCGCGATCAGGTCCGGGTCCTGCGCCAGGTCGGCGACCGTGGCGTCGGCGGGCTTGCCGTTCTGCGACTTCCAGGCCGGGAAGAACTCCTCGTCGATCGTGATCAGCGCGGCGATGAAC
Source organism: Amycolatopsis thermalba (assembly GCF_023376025.1). Taxonomy (NCBI): domain Bacteria; kingdom Bacillati; phylum Actinomycetota; class Actinomycetes; order Pseudonocardiales; family Pseudonocardiaceae; genus Amycolatopsis; species Amycolatopsis thermalba. The sequence continues at coordinate 5,668,262 of NZ_CP091196.1, read as the reverse complement.
GGGCGCTGGTCGCCGACCACCATGGCCTGGCTGATCAGCGGGTGGGCGCGCATGGTGTCCTCGAGGCCGGACGGGGCGACGTTCTTGCCGCCCGCCGTCACGATGATCTCCTTCTTGCGCCCGGTGATCTTGAGGAAGCCGTCGTCGTCGAGCTCGCCGAGGTCGCCGGTGTGGAACCAGCCGTCCTCCAGCGCCTCCTTGGTGGCGGTCTCGTTGTTGAAGTAGGCGCCGAACACGACGTCACCCTTGAGCAGGACCTCGCCGTCGTCGGCGATCCGCACCGAGGTGCCGGCCACCGGGCGGCCCACGGTGCCGACGCGGAACGCGTCCTGGGTGTTCACGTTCGCCGCGGCCGAGGTCTCGGTCAGGCCGTAGCCCTCGAACACCGGCACGCCGATGCCGCGGAAGAAGTGCGCCAGCCGGGCGCCCAGCGGCGCGCCACCGGACACCGCGGCGATGCAGCGGCCGCCCAGCGCGGCCCGCAGCTTGCCGTAGACCAGCTTGTCGAACAGGAGGTGCCGCGCCTTCAGCCCCAGCCCGGCGCCACCGGTGTCCTGCGCCTCGCTGTAGGACACCGCGACCTGCTCGGCCGCGTCGAAGATCTTGCCCTTGCCCTCGGAGTGGGCCTTCTGCTTCGCGCCGTTGTAGACCTTCTCGAACACGCGCGGCACGGCCACCACGAACGTCGGCCGGAACGTGCCCAGATCGGCGACCAGGTTCTTGACGTCGGAGGTGTGGCCCAGCGTGACGCGCGCGGTGACGGCGGTGACGGCGATGGCGCGGGCCAGCACGTGCGCCAGCGGCAGGAAGCACAGCAGCGAGTTGCCCTGCTCCATCAGCTGCGGGAAGGCGTTGATGTCGGCCCGGATCTCGGCGAGCAGGTTGCGGTGGGTCAGCTCGACGCCCTTGGGGCGGCCGGTGGTGCCCGAGGTGTACACGATGGTGGCCAGGTCGCCGGCCCGCACCAGGCGGCGCCGCTCGTGCACGGTGTCGTCGGCGACGTCGGCGCCCAGCGTGGTCAGCTCGTCCACCGCGGGCCGGGCCGCCTCGATCTGCCAGGTGTACCGCAGGTCGGGCAGCCGGTCGCGGACCTCGTCGACGGCGGCCAGGTGCTCGCTGGTCTCCACGAAGACGCCCTTGGCGCCGGAGTCGGACAGGATCCAGGCGACCTGCTCGGGCGAGGACGTGTCGTAGATCGGCACGGTGACCGCGCCCGCGGCCCAGATGGCGAAGTCGATCAGCGTCCACTCGTACCGGGTCTTGGACATCAGCCCGACCCGGTCACCCCGCTCGATCCCGGCCTCGACCAGGCCCTTGGCGATCCCGATGACCTGGGCGGCGAACTCGCGGGCGGTGACGTCCAGCCACGAGCCGTCCACCTGGCGCCGGAAGCTGATCGCGTCGGGGAACCGCTCGGCGTTCGCCCACACGATGTCGGCGAGGTTCTCGTCATCGGCAACCGGCTGCACTGCCGGGGCGCTGTACTCGCGCACGGTGGACCTCCGTGGTTCAGGGGTGTTACTCGCCAGTCACAACTTAGCGTCGGTGACACCTTACGACCAAGGGGGCGGACCGGCGGTAACACGGGCATGACATTCTGCTCGGCGTGAGCACGCTCAACGGTGCGCCGCCCAGCATCGACATCGTCGACGAGACGTTCCTCGCGGTGCCGCCCGCCACCGTGGCGGCGGTGTTCGCCGACCCGGCCGCGTGGCGGCGGTACTGGCCCGACCTGGTGCTCGAGGTCTACACCGACCGCGGTGACGAGGGGCTGCGCTGGACGGTCCGGGGCGCCCTGGTCGGCACGATGGAGGTCTGGCTGGAGCGCACGCTGGACGGCACGCTGCTGCACTACTTCCTGCGCGCGAGCCCGGCCGCGGAGATGAGCCCGCGCCGGCTGCGCCGCGAGTTCGACCGGCGAGCCCGCGCGGCCAAGGCCGTGGCGCTGGGGTTGAAGGAGATCCTCGAAGACGGCCGCGAGCCCGGCGTGCCCCCGAGGACTTCTTAGCGTCGCTAAACTGGGGCATCATGCGCGTTCATGTCGTCTCGGACGTCCACGGCAACACCGAGGCCCTGGCCCGGGCCGGTGAGGGGGCGGACGCGCTGATCGTCCTCGGCGATCTGCTCGACTTCGTCGACTACCACCAGCACGACCGGGGCATCCTCGGCACGTTGTTCGGCCCGGAGAAGGTCGCCACGTTCGCCCGGCTGCGCCGCGAGGGCACCCGCGAGGAGTCGATCGCCTTCTCGCGCTCCCTGTGGTCGAGCCTGGACGACCCGGCCGCCGCCGTCGAGGAGGCCGTCCGCGAGCAGTACTCCGCGATGTTCGCGGCGATGACCGCGCCGACCTACGCGATCGCCGGCAACGTCGACTCGCCGGACCTGTGGCCGGAGTTCGCCGGCGACGACGTGCGGCTCGTCGAGGGCGAGGTCGTCGAGATCGGCGGCCTGCGGTTCGGCTTCGCCGGCGGGGTGGTGCTGCCCGCCGGGGCCACGATCCGCCGGTCCAACCCGGTGTGGCGGCCCTACCTGCGCACCCAGGAGGAGTTCGACGCGGCCGTCGGCAAGCTCACCGACATCGACGTGCTGTGCACCCACCAGCCACCCGCGCTGCCCGAGCTGACCTACGACGTGGTGGCGCGGCGGCACGAACTGGGCTCGTCGGCCCTGCGCGCGCTGGTCTACGCGGAGCAGCCGCGGTGGTCGCTGTTCGGCCACGTGCACCAGCCGCTGTCGGCCAGGCTGCGGGTCGGCCGCACCGAATGCCGTAACGTCGGCCACTTCAAGGTCACCGAGCGCCCGCACGTCCTGCGGTGGTGACGCGGGACAGGCGGTAACCTCTCCGCCATGGCCGACCAGTCCACGCAGTCCATCGAGGTCGACGCGCCGCCGGAGAAGGTCATGGCGGTGATCGCGGACTTCGCGTCGTACCCGGAATGGGCCAAGCAGGTCCGGGAGACCGAGGTGCTCGCCACCGACGACACCGGCCGCGCGAAGCAGGTCAAGCTGACCCTGGACGCCGGTCCGATCAAGGACGTCTACACGCTGGAGTACGACTGGGCCGCCGACGGCCGCTCGGTGAGCTGGCACCTGGTGCGCGGGCAGATGCAGAAGGCGCAGGACGGCCGCTACGAGCTGGTCCCGGTCGGCGAGGGCCGCACCCGGGTCACCTACACGCTGTCGGTCGAGCTGGTGCTGCCGATGATCGGGCTGCTGCGCCGCAAGGCGGAGAAGATGGTCATGGACACCGCGCTCAAGGAGCTCAAGCGCCGCGTGGAGGACCTCGCCTGAGGGCGGGGCGGCGATGACGCGGCTGCTGCTGTTCACCGGCAAGGGAGGCGTCGGCAAGACGACGCTCGCCGCGGCGACGGCGGCGGGCCTGGCCGCGCGCGGGTACAAGACGCTGGTGGTGTCCACCGATCCGGCGCACTCGCTGGGCGACGCGTTCGGCAAGCGCCTGGGCCGCGAACCGTCCGACGTGGACACCCGGCTGCACGGGGCGCAGGTCGACTCGCGCGGCCTGGTCGACGACATCTGGCAGGACCTGCGCGGCCGGCTCAAGGGCGCGCTCGCCGGCGCCGGGGTGGACGCGCTGGACGCCGAGGAGCTGAGCGTCCTGCCGGGCGTGGACGAGCTGCTCGCGCTGACCGAGGTGCAGCGGCTGGCCGAGGCCGGCCGCTGGGACGTCGTGGTGGTGGACTGCGGGCCGACCGCGGAAACCCTGCGGCTGCTCGCGCTTCCCGAGGCCGTTTCCGGGTACCTGGACAAGGTGTTCGGCTGGCAGCTCACGCTCACCGGGTCGCGCGATCTGGCCCGGTCGGTCCGCGACCTCGCGGCGCACGTGTCCGCCCTGCGTGACCTGCTGACCGATCCGGCCGTCACCACCGTGCGGCTGGTGCTGACGCCGGAGCGGGTCGTGGTCGCCGAGGCGCGCCGCACGCTCAGCTCGCTGGCGCTGCGCGGCATCCGCGTCGACGGGCTGATCGTGAACCGGCTGATGCCCGCGCCCGGCGTGTGGCGGGGCGCGGCGGCGAACTGGATGCGCACCCGCCGCCGCCAGCAGGACGAGGTGCTCGGCGAGCTGACCTGGGAGCTGGCCCGGGTCGAGCACCGGGCAGCCGAACCGGTCGGGCTGCCCGCGCTGCGCGAGATCGCCACCGAGCTGTACGGCGAGCGGGATCCGTTGGCGGGCAACGGTTCCGGGTCCGCGCCGCTGCTGCACGTGACCGAAGTGGACGGTGGGTACCGGCTGCGGCTGGCGCTGCCGCTGGACCGCGGCGCCGAGCTGGACCTGGCGCGCGTGGACGACGACCTGGCCGTCACCGTGGACGGGTTCCGCCGCCTGGTCGCGTTGCCGGAACCGTTGCGCCCGTGCCGGATCACCGGTGCCGAGTCCGATGCGGACGGTCTCGTCGTCTCGCTGACCAAGCCGGGGGAGGACGGATGACGACCGAAGGGGTGACCGCGGCGAGCCTGGCCGAGGAGATCCGGCTGCTCGTCGAGATGGTCGCCGAACGCGCCGCGCCGTGGCTGGACGGCGTGGTCGCCGCCGGGCACGGCAAGCCCGAGACGCCCGAGGGCGACGGCGACTGCGGCTGGTGCCCGCTGTGCGCGATCGTCGCCGTGGTGCGCGGTGAGAAGCCCGAGTTCGTGGCTCGGGTGCTGGAGCAGGCGGCGCAGATCATCGCGTTGCTGCGGGCCGTGCTGGCCGACCGGTGGGAGCCGCAGGAGGGCGTGCACATGCCCGGCTTCCAGCCGCCGCCGCGGCCGCGGCCGGAGTCCGGCCGGGTGCAGCGCATCCCGGTCCAGTGGCGGGACGGCTAGTGCGTGCGATCGGCCTGGACGTCGGCGGCACGAGTGTCCGTGCCGGGGTGGTGGACGAGTACGGCTCGATCCTGGACACCGCGCGGGCGGGCACGCCGAGCGCCGAGGACGCGCTCGAGGACGCGATCACCGGTGTGATCGACGAGCTGCGCAACCGGCACGGGGACGTCACCGGGGTCGGTCTCGCGGTCGCCGGGTTCGTCGCCAACGACCGGCGCACCGTGATGTTCGCGCCGCACCTGGCGTGGCGGAACGCGCCGGTGGCGGACCGGATCGCCAAGCGCGTCGGGCTGCCGGTGACGCTGGAGCACGACGCCAACGCCGCCGCGGTCGGCGAGCACCGCTTCGGCGCGGCGCGTGGAGCCAAGGTCGCGGCGCTGGTGGCGATCGGCACCGGGATCGGCGCGGGCCTGCTGCTGGACGGCCAGCTGTACCGCGGCGCGAACGGGGTGGCGCCGGAGCTGGGGCACCTGACGGTCGTGCCGGACGGGCGGGCGTGCCCGTGCGGCAAGTACGGCTGCTGGGAGCGCTACTGCAGCGGGACGGCGCTGGCCGCGACCGCGATCGAGCTGCTGGCCCGGTATCCGGGCACCTCGACGATCCTGTCCCGGGACATCGCGCTGGACCCCGGCGCGCTGACCGGGCGCCGGGTGGCGGGGGCGGCGCGCGACGGCGACCCGGTCGCGCAGCGGGCGGTGGCCGAGCTGGCGAAGTGGCTCGGTGAGGGGCTGGCCCTGGTCGCGGACGTGTTCGACCCGGAGATCGTGGTGATCGCCGGCGGGGTGTCGGAGTCGGCGCCGCTGTTCCTCGACGAGGCTCGTGAGCACTACGCGGCCGCGATCACCGGCGGCAGGCACCGGCCGCTGGCGCGCATCCGGACCGCGCAGCTGGGCGACGACGCCGCCCTGGTGGGGGCCGCCGCGCTCGCGCTCGAAGCCCGGGCGGTATGACAAGCTGGACTGATGACCCCTGATGACGGCGACGGCTTCGTGTACTGCGAGCGCGGCCATCGGCACTGGGGCCTGTTCGGCGCCGCCGGCCTGTTGCTGACCGATCCCGAGCGGGGGGTGCTGCTGCAGCACCGGGCCTGGTGGACCCACCACGGCCGGACGTGGGCGTTGCCGGGCGGCGCGCGGCGCGGCCACGAGTCGGCGCGCGAGGCGGCGACGCGGGAGGCCGAGGAGGAGGCCGCGGTGCCGGTCGGCGCGGTGCGGCCCACCGCGGAGTCGGTGGTCGACCACGGCGGCTGGAGCTACACGACGGTGCTCGCGAACACCCGGCACCCGGTGCGGGAGCGGGTGGTCGACGAGGAGAGCGCCGAGCTGCGGTGGGTGCCGCCGGAGGAGGTCGGGTCGTTCCCGCTGCACGCCGATTTCGCCGCCGCGTGGCCGGCGCTGCACGCCCAGCTGGGGCGCGAGCTGGTGCTGGTGGTCGACGCGGCCAACGTGGTCGGGTCCCGGCCGGACGGCTGGTGGCGGGACCGGGCCGGCGCGGCGGAGCGGTTGCGGAACCGGCTGTCCGGGCTGGTGCGCGACGGGGTGCGCAGCGCGGACGTCGGGCTCGGCGGGGCGGAGTGGTCGTGGTGGCCGCGGGTGCAGATGGTCGTCGAGGGCCAGGCCCGGGACGTGTCCCCGGCCGACGACGTGGAGGTGATCGCCGCGGTCCGCGACGGCGACTCGCAGATCGTGGAGAGCGTCCGCAAGGCGCGGGACGCCCGGCCGCGGGACCACGTGGTGGTGGTGACGGCGGACCGGGAGCTGCGCTCCCGAGTCGAGGCCGAGGGCGCGAACGTGCTGGGCCCGGCGAAGCTGCTGGGCCTGGTGGCGGACTAGGGAGTGTCCTAAGTCATCGGGGCCAGAGGACGATGGCGGCGGTGGTGAGCCGGTTGCAGCGGCGTTCGACCACGTTCCGCTGCCGGTAGGCCTCGGCATCGGAAGCGGGAGGACGCCCGCCGCGGGAAGCAGCACCCGCATCGGCAACCCGCGCCCATCGACCGCACGATGGATCTTCGTGCTCAGCCCCGGAGCGGCCGCCAGGTGCCATCCGCGGCCCACCACGTCACTGAGAAATAAGACCGACCGATCGGTTTTCTAGTGTACGGTCGGTCCCATGCACATCGATCGGCGGCGCGAGCGCGGGCGGCGCACCCGGGAGACGGTGCTCGACGCGGCGGTGGCTCTGGCCTCGGTGCACGGGCTGGACGGCCTGACCTTCGGGCGGCTCGCCGAGCACCTCGGCACCAGCAAGTCCGGGCTGTTCGCGCACTGGAAGGACAAGGAGCACCTGCAGCTCGACGCGATCGACCAGGCGCGCCGCCAGTGGACGGACCGCGTCATGGCACCCGCGCTGCGCACGCCGCCCGGCATCCGGCGGGTGTTCGCGCTGCACGAGGCGCGGATGGCCTTCTACGCCGGCGGTGTGCTGCCCGGTGGGTGCTTCTTCCTCGCCGCGCAAACCGAGTTCGACGACCGGCCCGGCGCGGTCCAGGCGAAAACGGCGCAGGCGCTGCACGACTGGCTCGCGTTCATCCGCTCGCTCGTCGACGAGGCGATCGCGCTGGGCGAGCTGACCGAAGACGCCGACCCGGACCAGCTCGCCTACGAGATCGACGCGCTCGGCGAGTCGGCCGTGATCCACTCGCGCCTCGTCGGGCACGAGGTCACCTACGCCCGCGCCCGCCGCGCCGTCCTGGAGCGGCTGCGCGCCCTGGCCACCGATCCCGCCACCCTGCCGGAGGACTGAACCGTGCTGCGCACCTCGTGGACACCCGGGCCCGCCACCGCGAGCGGGCTCGTGCTCGTCAGCGTCACCGGCTTCACCGCCGACCGGCTGCGCGACCTGCCGGGGATCTACCGCGCGGGCAGACAGCTGGCGCGCCTGTGGCCGGCCCTCGACGGCGCGGTCGGGCACTGGCTCTGGGCCGAACCCTCGCGGCGCAGAACCGGCTCGGTCTCACTGTGGCGGAGCGAGGACGCCATGCGCGGCTTCGTCGGCCTGCCCGTGCACCGCCGGATCATGCGGACCTACCGCGGGCGGGGCGAGATCCGCTCCACGACGTGGACCGCGAGCGATCCGGACCTGCGCGAGGTGTGGCACCGGGCCACGGAGTTCCTCCGCCTGCCCCGCTGACCACTCAGGTCAGCGCCGCGGTCAGCTGGTCCACTCCGGCGGCCATCAGATCGGCCAGGTCCGCCCGCGGGTCGCGCAGCCACTGCTCGTACGCCGCCAGCGCGATGCCCAGCGCGGTGTAGGCCACGGTCTGCGGGGCGAGCGCCGAGGCGTCCACCCCGAGCCGGTCCGCGACGAACTCCGCGATCACCTGCCGCCAGTCCGCGTACCGCAGCGTGGAATGCGCTTGCAGCGCCGGGGTGGTCAGGATCAGCTCCATCCGCTGCCGGTGCCACACCGCCTCGTCCGGGTCGACCCGGTTGAAGTCCACCAGCGCCTCGCGCAGCACACCGGGCAGCGGGCGGTCCGGCGGGTAGGTGGCGAGCCGCTTGCGCATCCGGTCCAGCTGCCCGTCGAAGTCGCCCCAGGCGATGTCGTTCTTCGACGGGAAGTAGCGGAAGAACGTGCGCCGCCCGATGCCGGCGGCCTTCGCGATGTCGTCGATCGTCGTGCGGTCGAAGCCGCGGGTGGCGAACAGCTCGAACGCCACGTGCTCGACCTCCGCCCGCGACGTGATCGGCTTGCGCCCCGCCCTGGGCGCCGGCTCCGCCTTTTCGGTCATCCCTCTTCCATTCGGCACTGGGTGCCATTATCGTCCGAGAAGCGCGGCCGCACCGGAGCGGCCGGATCGCCGAAGGGAGCATCCCATGTCCGACAGCAAGAATGTTTCCCCCACCGCGGAGGACTCGCTCGTCGAGGAGGACCTGCTCGTCGAAGAGGTCTCCATCGACGGCATGTGCGGCGTCTACTGACCGTGTTCGATCCGGACCAGGCCTACCGGTGCTCCCCGCGCGTCGCGTTGCGGCCGGAACCGTTCGGGGCGCTCGCCTACGACTTCGGCACCCGGAGGCTGGCGTTCCTGAAGACGAAGATCCTGGTCGAGGTGGTGCGCACGCTCGGGGACCAGCCCGACGTGCACACCACCCTCGACGCCGCCGGCGTCCCGGACGACCAGCGTCCGGCCTACCTGACGGCGCTGGCGGGACTGGCCGAGAACGGCACGATCGAACCGCGCTGACCGCAGACGAGAAGGGCGTGCGATGAAGCTCGTCGAACACTTCAAGCAGGGGCTGACCTCGCCCATCTGCCTGACCTGGGAACTGACCTACGCCTGCAACCTCTCGTGCGTGCACTGCCTGTCCTCGTCGGGCCGCCGGGATCCGCGGGAGCTGAGCACGGCGGAGTGCAAGGCCGTCATCGACGAGCTGCAGCGCATGCAGGTCTTCTACGTCAACATCGGCGGCGGCGAACCGACTGTGCGCGCCGACTTCTGGGAGCTCGTCGAGTACGCGGTGGACCACCAGGTGGGCGTCAAGTTCTCCACCAACGGCGTCAAGCTCACCCCGGAGCGGGCGCGGTGGCTCGCCGCGACCGACTACGTGGACGTGCAGATTTCCCTCGATGGCGCGACCGCCGAGGTCAACGACCACGTCCGGGGCCCGGGTTCCTACGACACGGCGATCCGGGCGATGCGGAACCTGTCCGACGCCGGGTTCCGCGGCTTCAAGCTCTCCGTCGTGATGACCCGGCACAACGTCGGTCAGCTCGACGAGTTCAAGGCGATCGCCGACACCTACGGCGCCCAGCTGCGCATCACACGGCTGCGCCCGTCCGGCCGCGGCGCGGACACCTGGGACGAGCTGCACCCCACCGCCGACCAGCAGTTGCAGCTCTACGACTGGCTGGTCGCCAACGGCGAGCAGGTGCTCACCGGCGACTCGTTCTTCCACCTCAACGCGCTCGGCTCGGACCCGCTGCCCGGTCTGAACCTGTGCGGTGCGGGACGGGTGGTGTGCCTGATCGACCCGGTCGGCGACGTCTACGCCTGCCCGTTCGCGATCCACGAGGAGTTCCTCGCCGGCAACGTCCGCGACGAGGGCGGGTTCGCCGGCGTGTGGCGGACCTCCGAGCTGTTCGAGCGGCTGCGTGGCCCGCAGATCGGCGGTGCGTGCACGTCGTGCTCGGCCTACGACGCCTGCCAGGGCGGGTGCATGGCGGCGAAGTTCTTCACCGGGCTGCCGCTGGACGGCCCGGACCCGGAATGCGTGAAGGGACACGGCGAACTGGCGCTGGCCGGGGTCAGCGCGGCGCCGCGCTCGCACATCGACCACTCGCACCGCACGACCCGCCAGGCTCGCAAGACCGGCAAGGTGCCGGTCAGCATCGGGTTCGGCCCGCCGGAGGGCGGCACCCGGCCCGACCGGGCCTGCGACACCAGCCCGCTCGCGGGGTTCCAGCCCGCGCGATGAGCAGGCTCGCCGGCCCCGTCCGGGTCGGCGGCGGCACCGCCCCGAGCCGGGTCCTCTTCGGTCCGCACGAAACCAACCTGGCTCGGGGCCGGGCGCTCGCCGACCGGCACGTCGCCTACTACCGGCGGCGGGCCGAGGGTGGCGCCGGGGTCATCGTGACCGAGACGGCGAGCGTGCATCCCTCCGACTGGCCGTACGAGCGTGCCCCGCTGGCCGCTTCGTGTGGTCCTGGTTGGACGTCCATCGTGGACGCCTGCCGTCCACACGGGACGCTTGTGATCGCGTCACTCGGGCACGCCGGCGGGCAGGGCTCGTCGGCCTACCACCAGTCTGCGCTGTGGGCACCGTCGCGCGTGCCGGATCCGGTGAGCCGGGAACTGCCGATGGAGATGGAGGGCCCGGAGATCGCGGCGGTGGTCGACGGGTTCCGCGCCGCGGCCGCACTGGCCATTGGGTCCGGTGTGGACGGTGTGGAGATCGACGCCGGCCAGTACTCGCTGCTGCGGCAGTTCTGTTCCGGGCTGACCAACCGGCGCACGGACGCCTACGGTGACCGGGGGCGGTTGCTGTGTGAGGTGCTGGCGGCGGTCCGGGAGGCGATCGGGGACCGGATCCTCGGGCTGCGCCTGGCGTGCGACGAGGGTGCGCCGTGGGGCGGGATCACGCCGGAGACCGCTCCCGTGCCCGGTGGGATCGACTACCTGGTGCCGGTGCGCGGTTCGGCGTTCGCGGATGCCCGGCCCGATCTGCGGACGGAACCGGGGTTCAACCTCGATCTGTGCCGGACGGTGTCCGGGCGGACCTTGACGGTGTGCCAGGGCAGCGTGGTCGATCCAGCACTCGCGGAGCGGGCGCTGGAGTTCGCCGGGCTGGTCGAGATGACCCGCGCGCAGATCGCCGATCCGGACCTGGTCCGGCATCTGCGGGCGGGGACCGCGCCGCGGCCGTGCGTGCTGTGCAACCAGAACTGCCGCGTGCGGGACCCGCGCAACCCGATCGTCAGCTGCATCGGCGAACCGGGCAGCGGGCACGAGACCGAGGACCTCGTGGCCGGCGCGGGTGGCGGGGAAGTGCTGGTGGTCGGTGGCGGGCCGGCCGGCTTGGAAGCCGCGCGCGTGCTCGCGCTGCGGGGGTTCGACGTCGAGCTGACCGAGCGGGCCGACCGGCTCGGCGGGATGGTGCGCGTCGCGGCGCGGCTCGCCGGGCGGGACCGGCTGGCGCGACTGGTGGACTGGCTGGAGGCCGAGGTCCGGCGGCTGGGTGTGCGGATCTCGACCGGGGTGGAGACCCGCGCCGGGGACGGGCGGCCGGTGATCGTGGCGACCGGCAGCCGGCCCGGCCCGCGTGACTACGCCGTCGAGGGCGGTCGCGTGCTCGATGTGGTTGCCGTGCTGGACGGTGCGACGCTGCCGGACGGGCCGGTCGTGGTGCACGATCCGCTCGGCGACTGGACCGGCGCGGGTGTCGCGGAACTGCTGGCCGCCGCGCGTCCGGTGGCGATCGCCGGCCCGGATCCGGTGATCGCGACGCAGGTGCGCGACATCGCCGGGGTGAACGCGCGTCTGCAACGGGCGGGGGTCACGCTCGTCAAGCGGTCGCGTCTTCGCGTGGTGCGCCGGGATCACGTGGTGGTGGAGGACGTGCTCACCGGGGAACGCCGGGAGCTGCCGTGTGGTGTCGTGATCCATTGTGGACACCGGTTGCCGGATGCCGCGCTGTCCGGGACGACGGTCGGTGACGCGGTGGCGCCCCGGACCATCCACGAAGCCGTTCTGGACGGTCGCCGGGCGGCGGTGGCGCTGTGAGCCTGCTGTTCGAGCCGTTGCGGCTGGGGCCGGTCGAGGTGCGCAACCGGATCGTGTTCGCCGCGCACCTGACCAACTACGCCACCGGCAACCTGCCCACCGAGCAGCACGCGGCGTACTACGCCGAGCGGGCCGCGGGCGGCGCCGGGCTGATCATCACCGAGGAACACGTGGTGCACCCCTCGGACTGGCCCTACGAGAAGGTGATCCACGGGTACCGGCCGGAGGTCGTGCCCGGCTACCGCCGTATCACCGGCGCGGTGCACGCGCACGGGGTGCCGATCTTCGCGCAGCTCAACCACAACGGCGGGCAGGCGTCGTCGAGGTACACGCGGCGCGCGGTGTGGGCGCCTTCGCCGGTGCCGGATCCGCTGTTCCGCGAGGTGCCCAAGGCGATGTCCGCCGCGGAGATCGCCGAGGTCGTCGCCGGGTTCGGGCGGGTCGCGCGGCACTGCGCCGCGGGCGGGTTCGACGGCGTGGAGATCCAGTGCTCGCAGTCGTCGCTGGTGCGCGGGTTCCTGGCGCCCGCGACGAACATGCGCACCGACGACTACGGCGGGCCGCTGGCGAACCGGGCCCGGATCCTGCTCGAGATCATCGCGGCGGTGCGCGCGGCGATCGGCCCGGACCGCGCGCTCGGGGTGCGGCTGTCCGGCGACGACCTGGTCCAGGGCGGCATCACGCTCGGCGAGGCGGTCGAGGTGGCGCGGATGATCGCGCCCGGAATCGACTACCTGAACACCTCGATCGGGGTCGCGACCTCGACGTTGTACCTGGTCGAGCCGTCGATGGCGGTGCCGCGCGGGTACGCGTTGCCGGTGTCCGAGACGTTGCGGCGGGCGGTGCCGGTGCCGGTGGTCGGCATCGGGCGGATCAAGTCGCCCGAGGAGGCCGAGCGCGCGCTGGTTGAAGGGCGGTGCGACCTGGTCGGGGTGGTGCGCGGGCAGATTGCCGACCCGTCGTTCGCGGCGAAGGCGCGGGCCGGGCGGGAGGTGCGGACGTGCCTGTCCTGCAACCAGGAGTGCGTGGGGCGGATGGGACTCAACCGGTGGCTGGGGTGCGTGGAGAACCCGCGCGCCGGGCGGGAGGCGGTGCCGCTGCCGCCGCCGGGGCCGCGTCCGAAGCGGGTGCTGGTCGTCGGCGCGGGCCCGGCGGGGCTGACGGCGGCGGCGACGGCGGCGGAGCGGGGACACCACGTCACGGTGCTGGAGCGCGGTGAGCCGGGCGGGCAGATCGCGCTGGCGGCGACCGCGCCGGGGCGGGCCGAGCTGGGGGACCTGGTGCGCAACCTGCTGACCGACTGCCGGCGCGCGGGTGTCGACTTGACGACAGGGTGCGCGGCGACGCCTGCGGTGTTGCTGGACGAGGCGCCGGACGCCGTGGTGCTGGCGACGGGGGCCCGGCCGGTGCTGCCGGAGTGGGCGGTATCGCCGCGGGTGGTGCACGCGCGGGAGGTGCTGGGCGGGGTTTCGCCGTCGGGTGAGGTGGTGGTGATCGACGAGGTGGGCTTCCACCCGGCGACGTCGGTGGCGGAGCTGCTGGCCGCGCGGGGGTGCCGGGTGACGGTGTCGACGCCGGGGATGGTGGTGGGGCAGGACCTCGGGCTCACGCTGGACCGGGAGCTGTTCGCACGGCGGGCGCACGCGCTCGGGATCGCGGAGCGGACGGACGAGATGGTGCTCACCGCCGCGGCGACGGAGGATGGGGGCGTGGCGTTGCGGATGCTGAAGCACACGACCGGCGAGACCAGGGAGGCCCGCTGCGACTGGGTGGTGTGCGCGACGCACCAGGAACCGGAGGACACGCTGTGGCACGCCCTGCGGGAGGCGCCGTTTCGCGTGTTGAGGGTGGGGGACTGCGTCACGCCGAGGCGAGCGCACGCGGCGGTGGTGGAGGGGTATCGGGTGGGGGTGTCGTTGTGACGGTTGAAGTGGCACGCTCCCCGCGTGGAGATGATCACGTGACCCCGCGCGTCGCCGTGGTGACGGGGGCCGGGCGCGGGATCGGGGCGGCCGTCGTGCATCGGCTTGCGGGGGAGGGCTGGCGGGTGGTCGCCGTGGACGTCGCCGAGGATTTGCCCGGGCTGGGCTATCCGCTCGCGCGTCGGGAGCAGCTCGCCGAGGTCGCCGCGAAATGGCCGGCCCAGGTGATCGACGTCGTCGGGGATGTGCGGGACCAGCGGGCTCTCGACGCGGCCGTCGGCGTCGCCGAGCGGGAGTTCGGCGGGCTGGACGCGGCGGTCGCCGCCGCGGCGGTCATGGCCGGTGGGCGGCCGCTGTGGGAGACCACCGATTCCGAATGGGAATCGCTCTTCGGCGCCGGGGTGGACGGCGTCTTCCACCTGGCCCGCGCGGCGGTGCCGGCCCTGCTGCGCCGCCCGCGGCCGCGCAGTGGACGGTTCGTCGCGCTCGCCTCGGCCGCCGGGCACACCGGCTTGTGGCGGCTGGCCGGCTACAACGCGGCCAAGCACGCGGTCGTCGGGCTGATCCGGGGCCTCGCCACGGACCTGCGCGGCACCGGCATCACCGCGACGGCCGTCTCCCCGGGCTCGACGCGCACACCGATGCTGGAGGCGACGGCCGAACTGTACGAACTGGACGACGTCGAGGAGTTCGCGCAGCACCAGCTCGCCGAGCGCCTGCTGGAACCCGACGAGGTGGCCGCGGCGGTGTGCTGGCTGTGCGGCCCCGACGCGAGCGCGATCACCGGCACGGTGCTCCACGCGGACGGGGGTTTCACGGCATGACGGTGCTCCACCTGGATCCCTCCACCAAGGCCGTCGCCGGGGGGCGCGTTCTCCTCGGGGGCTCGCCCCTGCGCGTCATCAAGCTCTCCGCCGCCGGGGCGCGCCTGTTCGCCCAGTGGGCGGCCGGCGCGGCGGTCGGCGACCAGCCCCACCACCGGCGGCTCGCGGACAAACTCGTCCTCGCCGGCATGGTCCACCCCACCTACCCCGAGGCGCACCTGACCCCGCAGGACGTCACCGTCGTCGTCCCGGTCCGCGACCACGCCGACCGCCTCGCCGGGCTCCTCCCGCGCCTGGCCGACGTCCGCGAGACGCTCGTCGTCGACGACGGGTCCGCCGTGCCCGTGCCGCACGCCGTCGACCGGCATCCCGTCCCGCGTGGCCCGGCCGCCGCCCGCAACACCGGCTGGCGCAAGGTCACCACCGAGCTGGTCGCCTTCCTCGACGCCGACACCCGGCCCGCACCGGGCTGGCTCGGGCCGCTGCTCGCGCAGTTCCAGGACCCCGCCGTGGTGGCCGTCGCGCCGCGGGTGCGCAGCGCGCCCGGCCCGGAAGCCCTGTCCCGCTACGAACAACTTCAGTCCTCTTTGGACATGGGTGCCATCCCGGCGCAGGTCCGCCCCCGCGGCCGCATCACCTACCTGCCCACCGCCGCACTCGTCGTGCGCACCTCGGCGCTGCAGGCGATCCACGGCTTCGACGAGGACCTGCGGTTCGGCGAGGACGTCGACCTGATCTGGCGCCTCGTCGATGCCGGCGGCTCCGTGCGCTACGAACCGGAGTCCGAAGTGGAGCACGAACCACGCACCACCTGGCGCGCCTGGCTGAAACAGCGGTACAACTACGGCACCTCCGCCGCGCCACTCGCGAAACGGCATGGGCGGCGAGCGCTCGCGCCGGTGCGGGTGTCCGGCTGGACCGCGCTGGCCTGGCTCGCGCTCGCCGCCGGACGGCCGAAGACCGGCGTCGCGATCGCACTCGGCACCGCCGCTCTGTTGCCCCGCAAGCTGAAACCCCTCGACGTGCCGGCGAAGGAAGCGCTCGGCATCGCCCTGCGCGGGCACGTCGCCGCGGGCCGCTTCCTCGCCGACGCCCTGACCCGTGCGTGGGGCCCGGCCGCGATCCCGTCGCTGGCGCTGTCCCGGCGCGGCCGCCGCGTCCTGGCCCTGGCCTACGCCCGGCACCTCCTCGACTGGGCCCGCACCCGGCCGGACATCGACCCGCTCCGGTGGCTGCTGGCCCGCGCCGCCGACGACCTCGCCTACGGCGCCGGGGTGTGGCGTGGCTGCCTGCGCGAGGACGAACCCGGCCCGCTGATTCCCGATCTCTCCAACTGGCCGGGAAAACGGCTATGAACCTCGCCGATCTCGCCTGGCCCGAACTCGGCGACCGCCGCCTGCTGGCCGTGCCGCTGGGCGCCACCGAGCAGCACGGTCCGCACCTGCCGTACACGGTGGACACCGAGATCGCGGCCGAGCTGTGCCGCCGCCTCGGCGCGGCCCGGCCGGAGGTCGTCGTCGCGCCCGCCCTGCCCTACGGCTCCAGCGGGGAGCACGCCGATTTTCCCGGTACGCTCTCGATCGGTCAGGAAGCCACCGAACTCCTCGTGGTCGAGCTGGTGCGGTCCGCGGACGCCTTCGCCGGGGTGCTGCTGGTGTCCGCGCACGGCGGCAACGCGTTCCCGCTGCGCCGCGCGGTGGCGAAACTGCGTTACGAGGGCCGGAACGTGCGCGCGTGGTGCCCGGACGGCCCGGCCGACGACACGCACGCCGGGCGGCTGGAGACGTCGGTGATGCTCGCGTTGCGGCCGGAAGCCGTGCGCACGAACCGGTTCGAGCCCGGCCAGACGCGGCCGTTGCCGGAACTCATCGGACGGTTGCGTGACGAAGGTGTGCGTGGGGTGAGTCCGAACGGGGTGCTGGGTGACCCCGCGGGGGCGAGCGCGGAAGCGGGGCGCGCCACCCTCAGTCGATGGACGGACGCTCTACTTGAAGCTGCCGCGGCGCTTGCCAGAGATGGCATCATGTAGCAGTCGGTGCATGAGACCCCTGTCACAAAGAGGTGATCGGTGTGAAGACCAAGGCCGCAGTCCTGCACTCCGCGGGCAAGCCGTTCGAGATCGAGGAACTCGAGCTCGACGGTCCACGCGAAGGCGAGGTTCTGATCAAGTACACGGCCGCCGGCCTGTGCCACTCGGACCTGCACCTGATCGACAACGACCTCGTGCCGCGGTTCCCGATCGTGGGCGGGCACGAGGGCGCCGGGATCATCGAAGACGTCGGCCCGGGCGTCTCCAAGGTCAAGCCGGGCGACCACGTCGTGTGCAGCTTCATCCCGAACTGCGGCCACTGCCGCTACTGCGCCACTGGCCGCTCGAACCTGTGCGACATGGGCGCGACGATCCTCGACGGGCACATGCCCGACGGCACCTTCCGCTTCCACCGCGGCGGCACCGACTACGGCGCCATGTGCATGCTCGGCACGTTCTCCGAGCGCGCCACGATCTCCGAGCACTCGGTGGTCAAGGTGGACGACTGGCTGCCGTTGGAGACGGCGGTGCTGGTGGGCTGCGGTGTACCGACCGGCTGGGCCACGGCCAACTACGCCGGCGGCGTCCGCGCGGGTGACACCTGCGTCGTGTACGGCATCGGCGGGATCGGCATCAACGCCGTCCAGGGCGCCGCGCACGCGGGTGCCGCGAACGTGATCGCGGTCGACCCGGTCGCCTTCAAGCGCGAGAAGGCGATGGAACTGGGCGCCACCCACGCGTTCGCCTCGGCGGACGAGGCCGCCGCGAAGGTCGCCGAGCTGACCTGGGGCCAGATGGCCGACCAGGCGCTGATCACCGTCGGCACGGTCGACGAGCAGGTCGTGACGGACGCGTTCAACGTGGTCGGCAAGGGCGGCACGGTCGTGATCACCGGCCTGGCCAACCCGGAGAAGCTGACGGTGCACCTGTCCGGCGGCGTGATGACCCTGTTCGAGAAGACGGTCAAGGGCACGCTGTTCGGCTCGGCCAACCCGCAGTACGACATCCTCCGCCTGCTGCGCCTGTACCAGGCCGGCCACGTGAAGCTCGACGAGCTGGTGACCAAGCGGTACTCGCTCGAAGAGGTCAACGAGGGCTACCAGGATCTGCGCGACGGGAAGAACATCCGCGGCGTGCTCATGCACTCGGCGGACTGAGTGCGTTCCCCGTGAGGGCGGGCCTGCCCGCCCTCACGGGTCGACCAGCGGCTGGAACGCCGCGCGCACGTCGGCGTCCGAGGGCGTCACGTACACCTGGCTCGGCGGGATGTCGACCGCCAGGTCGATGTAGGTCCGGTAGTGCAGCACCGGCGGGCAGGAGGCGCCGCCGATCTCCACCCGGGTGTCGGTGACCAGCCGCCCCGTCTTCACCTCGTACACGCGCACCGGGATCGCGATCTTCCGGAAGGACACGTCCTGGTAGCCGTACGGGCTCAGTCCCGACTCGTAGGGGCACGACCGCACCTGTGCGCCGTAGTCCGTCGTGCCCGCGCAGATCACCGCCACCGCGTCGGTGGGGCCACCGGCCCGCCACTCCGCGGGGAACCGGCTCAGGTGCTCGTCGTCGCCGAAGACCAGCGCCCGGTTCGGCCCGTCGCCGTAGGGTGCCGCGGCGCTGTAGGGCGCCGGGTGGTCGCAGTACTCGGGTTCGGCGCCGGGGTAGGAGACCTCCAGCAGATTGCGCACGTTCGCCAGCTCGATCGCCTGGGTGGCGCGGGTGACGCCGTCACCGGCCCGCGCGGTCAGCTCGTGCCCGGGGTACTGGTCGACGATCTGCTGGTACCGGTCGCGGGCCCGCGGCCAGTCGTTCGCGGCCATCAGCCGGTCCGCGCATCCGGCGAGGGCGGCGGGCGCGACCCGGGGGACCACGGCAGCGGCGTGGTCCAGCACGG
This sequence comes from Amycolatopsis thermalba, assembly GCF_023376025.1. NCBI lineage: Bacteria > Bacillati > Actinomycetota > Actinomycetes > Pseudonocardiales > Pseudonocardiaceae > Amycolatopsis > Amycolatopsis thermalba. The sequence goes on along the minus strand of NZ_CP091196.1, from coordinate 5,649,550 downwards.
GGCCGCGGACGCCCTGCCGCAACCAGTCGGTGATCGCGGCGGTGTCGCACGGGTCGGGGACGGGCAGGCGAGCGGTGAAGCGGTCCAGCACCTCCCGGATCCGCTGGTCCTGACCCGGGATCCCGCGCACCTCCACCAGGGTCGCGAACGCGCGCTCCAGGTTCGCCGGATCGCCGCCGAGGGCCTTGCCCAGCTGGGCTTCGGCCGCCAGCAGCAGACGGCAGGCCCGGGTGGTTTCCGCGGCGCGGACGGTCAGTGGCGCGTCGGCCAGCGTGTGCCCGGCCCACAGCCCGTCGAGCGCGGCCAGCGTGCCCGGGCAGTCGCCGCGGCCGTGCGCCTCGGTGGCGTCGCCCTCGATGCGGGCCGCGTCGAAACGCAGCAGCCCGGCGGCCAGCAGCACCGGGAGCGCGACGGCGAGGCCGATCAGCCGCTGCCGGGCCGCGTTCGGCGGGCGATCGGCCCGGCGCGCCAGGTACCAGCCGTGCCCGGTCATCGCCGCCCACCACGCGAGCACGACGATCTCGAACCACACGGTCCGCACCGCCAGGGCGAGGACCGCGACCAGCGCGATCGTCACCAGGCCGGTGAGGACCGCGAGCCGCCGACGGCCGAGCATCAGGTATCCGGCGCCGAGCAGCGAGGCGTTCGCGAGCGTCACGGCCAGTGGATCGGCGGGCTTGTCCATGATCGCCAGTGTCGGGGGAGCAGCCGGGCGTTGGTGCCGCCACGGCACGAACCTGCCACCGGTTCGATTGATCGACCGTCGCGATCAGTAGACCATCCGGCGCAGGCTAGTACGACGTTCGGCTGTGTCCGCGTCACAGTTGTGTGGCACGCGACTGTCATCCGGTCACAGAGATGCGCCGACGCGGCTACGGATCGTTGACCCCCGCGTGGCCCGATTCCTATCGTGACCGCGATCAACGTGGATCTCGGAAGGACACTCTCCATGGCGCATCAACGGCGATCGGCCGCGTCCGGGGACGGGGCGCCGTCTCTGGAACGGCGCCGGTTCCTCGGTTACCTCCTCGCGGCGCCCACCCTCGCGGTCGCGGCGAAGCTCGGCGGGGACCTCGCCGCCCCGGCCCCGGCCGACGCCGCGATCCCCACCCTCCCCGGGCCCGCCGACATCCTGGACCTCGGCGACGCGCTCACGCTCGCGGCGATGCCGACCTCCAACCTCATCGCGATCCAGGTCAACCGCGACGACACGGTCTCGTTCGCGGTGCCGCGCGCCGAGGTCGGCCAGGGCATCACCACCACCGTCGCGATGCTCATCGCCGAGGAGATGGACCTCCCGCTGAGCAAGGTCGGCGTCAACCTCGCCGACGCCCGCCCGGAACTGGTGTTCAACCAGCTCACCGGCGGGTCCAACTCGGTGCGCTCGCTCTACAACCCGGTCCGCACCGCCGCCGCCATCGCCCGTGCCCGTCTGCTGGCCACCGCCGCGGAGCAGTGGAAGGTCGACGCCTCGACGCTCACCGCGCGCGACGGCGTCATCCGCTCCGCCTCCGGCCGCACCGCGACCTACGGTTCCCTCGCCGAAGCCGCCGCGAGCGCCCGCACCGAGGAAACCAGCGCCACGCTGAAGGAGACCTCCGAGTTCCGCATCATCGGCAAGCCGACCGGCCGCATCGACGCGCTCGAAGCGGTCACCGGGCGCAAGCAGTTCACCATGGACCTGCAGGTCCCGAACGCCAAGCCGACGATGGTCTGCCGCCCGCCGACGATCAACGGCACCGTGCGGGCGGTCCGCAACCTCGCCGAGGTCAAGGCGATGCCCGGCGTCACCGACGTCGCCACGATCTCCACCGGCGTGGCGGTGCGCGCCGAGACCTTCGGCCAGTGCATCGACGCGATCCGGGCGCTGAAGGTGGACTGGGGACCGGGCACTGTGGACGGTGAGACCGACGCCTCGGTCGAGCGGAAGCTGCGCGCCGCCGAGCTCCCGATGACCGTGCCGCCGGTGCTGACCCAGTCGATCGACGCCGAGTTCGTGTTCGCCTTCGCCAGCAACAGCGCGCTGGAGACCAACTGCGCGATCGCCGACGTGCGGGCCGACCGCGCCGAGATCTGGTCCGGCCTGAAGTCGCCGATCACCACCCAGGAGCAGATCGCGCTCAAGCTCGGCCTGCCGATCCCGGCGGTCAAGGTGCACGTCGTCACCGGCGGTGGTTCCTTCGGCCGCAAGCTGTTCGGCGACGCCGCGCTGGAGGCCGCGGAGATCTCGAAGAAGATGGGCAAGCCGGTCAAGCTCATGTGGCACCGCGCCGACGACGCCCGCCACGGCCGCACCCACCCGATGTGCATCTCCCGCGTCCGGGTCAACCACGCGCTGGGCAACGTCGTCAGCTACGAGCAGCGGCACACCAGCGTCACCACCGACTTCGGCCACGGCCTCGGCGAGATCCTCACCGCGGTCGCCGCGAAGCTCCCGGTCGGTGACATCGGGTTCTCCCAGACGGTGTTCATGCTGTCCACGCAGATGCCCTACAACTTCGGCGCCACCACGCAGCTGCTCAACGAGGTGCCGCTGAAGTTCCACACCTCCAGCATGCGCAACGTGTACTCGCCCAACGTGGTGTGCGCGCGTGAGCTGATCGTCGACCAGCTGGCCGCGAAGATGGGCCAGGACCCGCTGACGTTCCGCCGGAACTTCCTCAAGGACGACCGCATCCGCAAGGTTCTCGACAAGGCCGCCGAGGTCGGCGACTGGGGCCGGAAGATGCCCGCCGGCACCGCGCAGGGCATCGCGCTGCACTACGAGTACAAGAGCGTCAGCGCGGTCCTGATGGAGATCGACTGCCGCCCGGAGACGGTCAACCGCAAGATCCGCAACGGGGTCGCCGGACCGCGCGTCACCAAGGCCGTCGCGGTCGTGGACGCCGGTCTGCCGATCAACCCGAAGGGCCTGGAGGCGCAGACGATCGGCTGCGTCAACGACGGCATCGCGATGGCGCTCACGTCGAGCCTGCACATCGACAACGGCCTGCCGCTGGAAGCGAGCTGGGACAACTACTTCTACACCCGGCAGTGGAACACGCCGCCGGAGATGGAGGTCGTGGTCATGCCCGCGACCACCGGTGAACCCGGTGGCGCCGGGGAGCTGGCCGTCGCCAGCTCGTTCGCCGCCGCCGCCTGCGCCTACGGCCGGGCGGTGGGGAAGATGCCGACCCGCTTCCCGATCAACCACGGCACGCTGAGCTTCGAGCCGAAGCCGAAGGTGCCACCGGTGCCCGAATCGCCGGTCGACGGCCTGGCCCACACGTACTGAGGAGCTTTCGTTGTCCCAACACACTTTCACGGTCAACGGCGAGCGGGTCACCGTCGACGCCGACGACAAGGTCCGGTTGCTCTGGGTGCTGCGCGACCTGCTCGGCATCACCGGCCCGAAGTACGGCTGCGGCATCAACGTGTGCAAGGCGTGCACGAGCCACATCAACGGCAAGGCGTTCAACCCGTGCGCGGTGCCGGTGTCGGCGATCGGCCCGGACGACGAGATCACCACGATCGAAGGTCTCGCCGACCCGGCCACCGGCGAGCTGCACCCGATGCAGCAGGCGTGGATCGACCGGGACGTCGCGCAGTGCGGCTACTGCCAGCCCGGCCAGATCATGGCCGCCATCGCCAAGGTGAAGCAGGCCCGCGCCGAGGGACGCGAGATCAGCGACGCCGACTTCGACGAGATCCGCAACATCTGCCGCTGCGGCACCTACTCCCGGATCCGGGAGGCCGTGAAGAGCGCGGCTGCCAAGATGTAGTGCATATGCGGCACCACGGCCCCGCAATCCTCCGCGATTGCGGGGCCGTTTCATGCCACTGCGCAACCTGGGACACTTTCGTGTTAGATGTCCACTCGCGAGCCCTCGACGGGGAGGACGGACATCTCATGAGGTACACGGGCGCCGAACCCGCCGTGGCCGGTCTGGCCGGCCGTGCCCTGCCGCGGTTGCCGGAGATGACCAAGGCGACCTACGCGCAGATCATCGAGGAGATGGCCGTCTACCGCGAGGAACGGTTCGTCTCGCATGACGACCTGTTCGCCTCGTGCCGGGACAACCTCCAGTTCCTCGTCCGCGCCCTGGCCGAGCCCGGCGCCCCCGACCTGTCCAAGGCACGCGCGACCGGGCGCGAGCGCGCGCTGATGGGCGCCCCGCTGCCGGAACTGCTGCGGGCGTTCCGCATCGGGTTCACCGAGGTGTGGCAGTGCTTCGTCGAGCTGACCGCGCCCGCGCAGGACGTCGCCACCCTGGTCTCGGCGACCACCGCCATCTGGGACCTGATGGACGACTACATCGAGGAGCTGACCTCGACCTACCGCGCGACGATGGCCGAGATCAGCCGCACCCGGCAGAACCGCAGGCTCGCGCTCGTGGAGGCGCTGTTCACCGGCGGCAACGCGACCGAGGGCACCCTGTGGGACATCGCGCGCATGCTCGACCTGCCGCTGGAGGGCAGCTTCGTCGTCGTCGCCGCGGAAACCCCCGGGCTGGGGCAGGAGGCGTTGCCGCTGATCGAGGTCCGGCTGCGGGAACGGCACCACGCGTCGGCGTGGCGGCTCACGCCGGAGCTGCAGATCGGGGTCGTGTCGGTGCGCGATCCGGGCCAGGTCCTGGAGCTGCTGCGGGAGAACCCGCGCGGGCGGGTGGGGATGAGCCCGGTGTTCACCGGCCTCGGCGACACCGCGCGCGCCCTGCACCTCGCGCGGGTCGCGCTGTCCAGCCTGCCGGCCGGGACGAAGGACGTGGCCCGGTTCCACGAGTCGCCGCTGGCCGGGCTGGTCGCCAGCGACCCGGAGGCGTCGGCCCAGCTGGCCGGGCAGGTGCTGCGGCCGATCCTGGAGCTGCCCGTCGAGGAGGGCAACGTGCTGCTGCTGACGTTGCGCGCCTGGTTCGACTGCGGCGGGTCCACGAAACAGATCGCCGAGCGGGTCTACTGCCACCCCAACACGGTGCGGCACCGGTTGAAGCGGATCACCGACGTGCTGGGCCGCTCGCTGAGCGACCCGTCGGACATCGCGGAGCTGGGCACGGCACTGCGGGCACTCGCCATGTTCGGCGAGTCCGCCCGCAGAGCCGTGCGAAATTGACACCCGTATCGCCTTGCTCGCGGTGCGGGTGGCGGCCCCTCCCGCCAGCCCACCACCACCCTCAACGGACGCGCTCCGCGCGGCTGGGCCGACTCAGCCCCCCGCTGTGGGATCGCCTCCTCATGAATTCCCGCCCGCCGGCCCGACCACCACCCCTGGTGGACGCGCTTCGCGCGACAGTGCCAACCACCACGTCGGCGCTGTCCTCGCGAGGGGGCTCCTGAGAACCCGCGGCGGTGCCGGCTGGCAGGCGCCGTCAGAAGAGCTCAACCGTCGAGCTTCTTGCCGGTGGCCTTGGTGAACGCCTTGGCGCCTGCGCGGTCCACCGCCGCCTTCACCCCGCCGAAGATCGCTCCCTGCAGCACCGCCGCGGTGAGCACCGCTTTGGTGGAGTGGTCGCCCGACGTGGCCTCCGGCGCGTCGTCCTCGCCGGTGACCGCCTTCCACGCCTGCTTGAACAGCATTCCGGCGAGGATCCCGCCCAGTGCGCTCACGGCCAGGCTCAGCGGCTTGTACAGCAGTTTCATCCCGTCACCTCTCCACAGTGGACCCGGCTCCACCCGTCCGGGTACCCGGAGTTCCGGAGGCTGACACTCCGCCGTTGTGCGGCGGCGGCGAGGGGCGTACCTTGGCGCGATACTTTCGCCGGGAGGGTCACTGGTGGTCAGGGGCAAGGTCGTCCGGTTCGACGAGATGCGCGGGTACGGGTTCGTGACGCCGGAAGGGGGTGGCGAGGACGTCTTCATGCACGTCAACGACCTCGACGTGGACAAACGCCTGATCACGCCCGGCGTGGTCGTCGAGTTCACGGTCGAGGACGGCGAACGCGGGCTCAAGGCGTCCGACGTCCGCCTGGTGCGCCAGGCCGCCGACGACGACCGCGACGACGCGTTCCCGGCGCGCGACTTCCGCGAGGAGCTGACGGAATCGCTGCTCACCGGCGTCCCGACGCTCACCGCCGAGGAGGTCCTGCGGGTCCGCCGCGTCGTCCTCGAACTCGTCCGCGACCACGGGTGGCTCGGCGGCTGAATGTTTCGGTGACCTGGGTGCGGGCACACGAACACCCATGAAGGCTGTTACCTGGCACGGCAAGCGCGACGTCCGCGTCGAGGACGTCCCGGACCCGCGGATCGAGGAACCCACGGACGCGATCGTCCGCATCACCTCGACCGGTATCTGCGGCTCCGACCTGCACCTGTACGAGGTGCTCGGGCCGTTCATGGGGAGGGCGACATCCTCGGGCACGAGCCGATGGGCATCGTCGAGGAGGTCGGCTCCGGCGTCACCGACATCAAACCGGGCGACCGGGTCGTGGTGCCGTTCAACATCTCCTGCGGCCACTGCTTCATGTGCGATCAGGGCCTGCAGTCCCAGTGCGAGACCACCCAGGTCACCGAGAAGGGCAAGGGCGGCGCGCTGTTCGGCTACACCAAGCTCTACGGCCAGGTGCCCGGCGGGCAGGCCGAGTACCTGCGCGTCCCGCAGGCCCACTACGGGCCGGTCAAGGTGCCCGAGGGGCCGCCCGACGAGCGGTTCGTCTACCTCTCCGACGTCGTGCCCACCGCGTGGCAGGCCGTCGAGTACGCCGCGATCCCCGACGGCGGCAGCGTCGTGGTGTTCGGGCTCGGCCCGATCGGGCAGATGTGCTGCCGCATCGCGCGGCACCGGGGCGCCGGCCAGGTGATCGGCGTCGACCTGGTGCCCGAGCGGCTGGCGCTGGCCGGACGCTACGGCGTCACCACCATCGACGCCAGGGCGGAGAAGGACGTGCCGGGCGCGGTGCGGGAGATGACCTCGGGCCGCGGCTCGGACTCGGTGATCGACGCGGTCGGCATGGAGGCCCACGGCGCGCCGCTGGGCAAGCTCACCCACCAGATGGTCGGGCTGCTGCCGGACACGATCGCCGCGACGCTGATGGAGAAGGGCGGCGTGGACCGGCTCGCGGTGCTGCACCAGGCCATCGCCACGGTGCGCCGCGGCGGCACGATCTCGCTGTCCGGCGTCTACGGCGGGATGCTCGACCCGCTGCCGATGATGGAGCTGTTCGACAAGCAGATCCAGCTGCGGATGGGCCAGGCCAACGTGCGCCGGTGGATCGACGACGTCCTGCCGCTGGTCAGCGACGACGCCGACCCGCTGGGCGTGGTGGACCTCGCCACCCACAAGCTGCCGCTGGAGGACGCGCCGCGCGCCTACCGCATGTTCCAGCAGAAGCAGGACGGGGCGATCAAGATCCTGCTCCAGCCTTCGGCGTGACGGAGGCGGCGGGCGAGGATTTCCGGACAGCGGAGCGTGGCCCCGGATGATCACCCGGCTATGATCTGGCTCCCTGGGATTGTCCAGCAGCGTGGCACCCGTGTTCGAAGCAACTCCACTGCAGGAGCCGTACACGCATGTCCACGCCCCGGAAGCCGGACCCCTTGTCCGACCTGCCCGCAGGCCAGAGCGCCGATCAGGTCGGGATGTACCAGTGGGACATCCGTGCCGCGACGTGGACGTGGTCGGCGGAGATCTACCTGATGTACGGCTACCAGCCGGGTGCGGTCGAACCGGGCCTGGACCTGGTCACCAAGCACGGCCACCCCACGGACCGCCGCCAGCTGGCGGCGGTGTTCGACGAGGCCCGCCGCACCGGGCAGCCGTTCAGCGCGCAGCAGCGCATCCTCGCCGCGGACGAGAGCACCCGCGCGGTCGTCGTGGTCGGTGACGTCGAGCGGGAGGACGGCGAGACCGTCGGGGTGCACGGGTACTACGTCGACCTGACCACCGCCCGCGTCCGGGAGGCCGAGCAGCTGTCCGAGCTGGCCGGCGAGGCCGCCGGGCTGCAGCGCGCGATGGCCTCGCGCGCCACGATCGAGCAGGCCAAGGGCATGATCATGCTGGCGTACGGGCACGACCCGGCGGCCGCGTTCGAGCTGCTCATCCGCGCCTCCCAGCAGAGCAACGTCAAGCTGCGCGACCTCGCCGACCGGCTCGTCGACGCGGTGCAGGCCTCGGGTGAGCCACCTGCCCAGGCGCGGGCCCACCTGGAAACGATTCTGGCGCGATTGGCGGTGCCGGAGGACGTGTAACCGGCGCGTCTCGAGGTACCCGGAGCGTGACCGGGTGAAAGGAGACCTGCCGAAATGAGCACGATCACCGAGTCCGTCGACGTGAACGTCGACGTGCGCACGGCCTACAACCAGTGGACCCAGTTCGAGTCCTTCCCGCAGTTCATGGAGGGCGTCGAGGAGATCCGCCAGCTCGACGACACGCACACGCACTGGGTGACCAAGATCGGTGGCGCCAAGCGCGAGTTCGACGCCACGATCACCGAGCAGCACCCCGACGAGCGGGTCGCGTGGCGGTCCGACTCCGGCCCGAACCACGCCGGTGTCATCACGTTCCACCGGCTGGACGACCACAAGACGCGGGTGACCGCGCAGATGGACATCGACCCCGAGGGCTTCGTCGAGAACGCCGCCGACAAGCTGGGCATCCTGGACCGCCGCGTGCACGGCGACATGGAGCGCTTCAAGGCGTTCATCGAGAAGCGCGGCGGCCGGGAGACCGGCGCCTGGCGGGGCGACGTGGACCGTCCCGGCAGCTGATGGCCACGAAGACACAGCGGACCGCCGCCGAGTTCGTGCCGGACAGCCGCGCGCTGGACCGGCTCCGCTCGGCGGCGTCGCGCTGCGAGGGATGCGACCTCTACCGCGACGCGACGCAGACGGTCTTCGGGGACGGTCCCGCGCCGGCGAAGGTCATGATGCTGGGCGAGCAGCCGGGCGACAAGGAGGACGTCGCCGGGGAGCCGTTCGTCGGTCCCGCCGGGCGCCTGCTGGACCGGGCACTGGAGGAGGCCGGGGTCGACCGGTCGCAGGTGTATGTGACGAACGCGGTGAAGCACTTCAAGTTCGTGCCGGCCGAGCGGGGGAAGCAGCGGATCCACAAGAAGCCGTCGCGTGGGGAGATCGTGGCGTGCCGGCCCTGGTTGGTCGCCGAGCTGGAGGCCGTGCAGCCGTCGGTGGTGGTTTTGCTGGGGGCTACCGCGGCTTCGTCGTTGATGGGGCCGTCGTTCCGGGTGACGGCTCATCGGGGGAGTTGCTGGCGGCGCCGGAAGAGTTCGCCGGGACGCCGGAGCGGGTGCTGGCGACGGTGCATCCGTCGTCGGTGCTGCGAGCGCCGGACCGGGACGAGGCGTTCGCGGCGCTGGTGAGCGACCTGCGGGCGGTGCCGTCGGTGATGTGACTTCGGGGGGCGGGGGGCCGCCTCGCTTCGCATCGGCGGAGATTGAGCTGGGCGGGGGTTCCGCAGGCAAGAAAATGAAGGAAGCCCCCACCGCGTGGTGGGGGCTCCTTTTTTCTCAGGTGGTGCGGCCCGAGAGGCGGTCGCGGATCCGGTCGATCAATCCGGCCCCCGGGTCGAGGATCAGGTTCATCGGCGGGCGGTCCGGCGCGCTCGGGTGCGGGCGGGTCGGCGCCACCTTCTTCGCCTTCACCACCTTGTCGCCCAGGTCGCGGAGCTCGTCGGGGGAGCAGGCGGACTGCAGCTTCGGCAGCAGGTCCTGCTCCTCGTCCTCGATGTGGTGCCGGATGTCGTCCATCAGGCTGCGCATCAGCTCGTCGAACCGGGGGTCGGTCGCCGGCACGTCCTCCAGCTGCTTCATGACCTCCTCGGCCTCGGCGTGCTCCTCCAGCTCGTGGTCGACCAGCTCGTCACCGTTGTCCAGGTACTTCCGCGCCGCCGGGTACATGAACTGCTCCTCGGCGACCGAGTGGCGCACCAGCTCGGCGATCACGTGGTCGGCCAGGTCACGGCGGTGCTCCGGGGTGCCCGCGCCCGACTCCAGCTCGGCGAAGACGCGTTCGATGTGGCGGTGATCGGAGAGGATCACAGCGATCAGGTCCGGTTTCTCTGCGGCAGTCATGCGTCTGGCGATACCCGCCCGATCGGGGAGCTAATCTCACGGATGCCCGGTCAGGCGCAACGAGAAGTTGTCGAACGTGGCCGGCAGCGGGCGGCCCGGGCCCGGCTTGGGGGAGGAGTCCACTGTGTAGTCCCGGTCCCCGATCAGGGCGGCCAGCACGGTCGAGCCGGTGAACAGCACCAGGTTCTTCGCCGGGCACTCACCCGGCCCGGCGCTGAACGGCACCAGCGACGGCTCCTCCTGCGCCCGCCCGTCCAGCCAGATCTCCGGCGCGAAGCTGTGCGCGTAGGGCAACCGTGAATCGTCGCGGTGGAACAGCGGGGTGAACACCAGCAGGCCCGTCCCCGCCGGCACCCGGTGGCCGTGCCAGTCCAGCTCCTTCGTCGTGTCCCGCAGGATCGCCGGCGTCGTGGGCCACAACCGCACCGTGTCCAGCACGCACGCCCGCAGGTAGCCCAGATCGGTACCGGACGCGAGGTCCTGCCGGGCCTGCTGCCGCTGCGCGGGATGCGTGGCGAGCAGGGCCAGCGTGCGGAAGGTGACCATCCCGGCGGCGTCGAACGCGAACAGCCAGTGCCCGATCTGGCTGGCCACCTCGTCGTCCGCCGCGAGGCCGCCGGCGAGGCTGTCGTCCGGCGCCCGGGCCAGCAACGGCCGGACCCGGCCGAGGAACTCCGCCCGCAGCCGACCGCGCCGCGGCATCAGGGACGACCAGTTCGCCGCCAGCCGCAGCCGTTCCAGCAGGTCCGTCGTGGCCTGGTCGTCACGCGCGTGGTCGCCGAACACCACCCGGCGCACCATCCGCCACCACACCGGCGCGAACGTGTCCCAGTCGAGCTGCCCCGGCCCCAGCGCGGCGAACTCGTCGGCGACCTTCGCCCGCACCGACGGCGCCAGGTGGTGCGTCGGCCGGCTCGTCTCCAGCGCGCGCTCGGTCCACTCCCGGCGCCGGTCGCGGTCCGGCCCCGCGGAGATCAGCACCCCGTGCGGCTGGAACTGCGCCAACGCCTTCCGCTTCTCCAGGTTCGCCGGCGTGAACGGCTCCGGCGACTCCGCCAGCACCCGCCCGACGTCGTCGGGGGAGAGCACCACCGCGAACGACCGGCCGGGCACCGCCAGGCGCAACAGCCCGTCACCGTGGCGGGCGCGCAGCTTCTGCAGGGTCCGCACGGCGGAGGCGTCGGCCTGCATCTTCTCCAGCAGGGTCATCACCCGCGGCCGCCGCTTGATCACGCCACCGGCGAGAACGGGCCCGATGACGCCGGTCAGCACCTTCACCGTCTCCGGCACCGACGCCGTGGGCAGCCCGCTCACCGGGTCACCAGCTCCGCGATCCGGTCCAGCGCGTGCTTCGCCTCGGGGATGTCCGCGATCATCCACGCGTGGAACATCCCGCCGTACTCCCAGTACTCCAGTGGCACGCCCTGTACGGCCGCCTTGTGGTAGAGGTTGCGCGAGTCGGCCAGCAGCACGTCCCGGGTGCCGATGAAGCAGCTCAGGGCGCCCAGCCCACGCAGGTCGCCGTTGATGGGGCTGACCAGCTCGTTCGCCGGATCCAAGCCGCCCGCGTAGAGCCGCCCGGCCTCCCGCAGGCCGGTCACGCCCAGGTACGGGTCGTGCCGGTCGTACTCGGGCAGCGCCGGATCGGTCATCGTGATGTCCAGCCACGGCGAGAGCATCACGACTTCCTTGGGCTGCGGCCGCCCCTCGTCGCGCAATGCCTGCGCCAGCACCAGCGACAGCCCGCCGCCCGCCGAGTCGCCCATCAGGACCTGGTCGGCCGGGTCGGCGTCGCCCAGCACCTCCTTGTAGGTGGCGTGGATCATCGACAGCGTGTCGTCGTAGTGGCTGCCGGGCGCCAGCGGGTACAGCGGCGCGGTGACCGCGCAGCCGGTGCGGGCGATCAGCCGGGCGAAGAACTTCCAGTGGTCGCCCTGGATCTGGTGCACGTACGCGCCGCCGTGGAAGTACAGGACGTGCCGCCCGGTCGCGTTCGCCCGCGGCCGCAACGTGTACACGGGGTGACCGTGCACCTCGGTGCGGTCGAGGTCGACCTGCTTGCGCACCGCCGGGGGCGGCAGCGCGTTCTCCCGCTGCTGCCGCGGCCCCATGCTCTCGTGCAGTGCGTCCACGTCGGCGAACGTGCGCTTGCGCCCGGTCAGGAGCATCTCGGCGATCAGCAGTCTGGCGTGCAGGCTCGTCTTTCCGACCACCGGGTGCGGTTACCCCTGCTCCTCCGGGGCGAAACTAGACCAGGTCGCGGGGGAACCGGCGGTGCCAGTTGCGGGAGAACACGCGGTGCGCGCCTTCGTAACCGTCCAGTGTGGCGTGCAGCACGAACTCCTCCGGCGTGCACGACAACACGGTGCGCGTTTCCGTGCGGGCTTCCCAGTCGCCGCGCGCGAACGTCATGCTCCACTTCGTCTCGCCGCACACCGAGGCGAAGTCGTCGGCCACCGAGCTGTAGCGCTCGTAGGCGCGCCGCGAGACCTCCAGGTCGATGTCGTCCAGCCGCACGGTGCCCGAGTCCTTCACGATCTCCAGCGCCGACCGGTACTCCACCAGGTCACGCGACACCGTCCAGCGCTGCTCGCCCGGCCGCAGCACGGTGGTGGTCCTCGGCGGCGAACCCTCCGGCTCACCGAACACCTGGCCGCTCACCTCGTCGGACTCGCGGATCGGCCGCACCGGCAGGGCCAGGGAGCTGCCCTTCGTGTGGACGGTCAGCCGTGCGGGCTCCGGTGCCGGCCACGCCAGCGGCCAGTACGAAGTGGACAGTGCGAGCCGGATCCGGTGGCCGGGCGGGAACGCCTGCGCGACACCGTTGAGCTCCAGCTCCACCTGGTAGCGCTTGCCCGGCTCCAGCGGGGCCGGTTCGTGGTTGCTGTCGCGGTGGGTCAGGTTCAGCAGCCCGTAGGTGACGCGGGTCGCGCGCCCGTCCGGGTGCACGTCGGACAGCCGCGCCGCGACCATCGCCACCGGCTTGTCCACCGACAGCTCCAGCCGCACCTTCGGCGCGCCGAGGACCTCGCACGTCTCGGTCAGCTCGTCACCGTCGAACACCAGCGACCCGCCGTCCTCCTCGCGCTGGTCGTAGGGCAGGTCCGGCGGCGCGTTGTAGGAGGCCCACTTGCCGGCGAACTGTCCCACCGACAGCGGCGACTCGACGTGCAGCGCGGTGTCCGGCACGTCCTCGTCCGGGCGCCCGATCCGGTGCCGCGCCAGGGGATACGTGCGCCAGTCGATGTGCGGCGACGGCCACTGCGGCTCACCGACCCACCGGCCGGGACGCTCCTCGTAGGACGTCGACGGCGGCACGCTGTCCTGCATCCAGGTCAGCAGCATCGGCCCGTCCATCACGCCGTTGTCGCGGTCCTTGAGCCAGTGGTCCCACCACTTCACGACCTCCTGCAGGTACCCGATCGCCGGGCCCGGCTCGCCCAGGTGCGGGTACTTGTGCGACCACGGGCCGATCAGGCCCTTGCGCGGCACGGACAGGTTCGCCAGCAGGCGGGTCACGGCGTTGGAGTAGCCGTCCGCCCAGCCGCTGGAGGCCAGCACCGGCACCTGCACGTCGCTGTAGTTCTCGCACACCGAGGCGTGGCACCAGTACTCGTCGCGGCGCTGGTGCTCCAGCCAGGTGTCCACCCACGGGCCGACGCCCTCGGCGCGTTCCAGCCACATGTCCCGCCAGCGTTCGCCGATCAGCGCCGGGTCCGGCGGCAGGGTGCTGTAGGCGAACATCGTCCCGGCCTCGCCGAGGTTGTCCGACAGCATGCAGCCGCCCATGTAGTGGAAGTCGTCGGAGTAGCGGTCGTCGGTGAACGACGAGATGACGATGGCGCGCAGGCTCGGCGGTTTCCGCGCGGCCACCTGGAGCGCGGCGAACCCGCCCCAGGAGATGCCCATCATGCCGGTGCGCCCGTCGCACCACGGCTGCTCGGCGATCCACGCCAGTACGTCCTCGGCGTCCTGCTGCTCCTGCTCGACGTACTCGTCGGTCAGGACTCCCTCCGACTCACCCGTGCCCCGCAGGTCCACGCGCACGCACGCGTACCCGTGCCCGGCGAGGTAGGGGTGGTGGACGGAGTCCCGGACCGCGGTCAGGTCCCGCTTGCGGTACGGGATGTACTCGAGGATCCCGGGCACCGGTTCGTCGTCGGCGGACACCGGCCGCCAGATCTTCGCGGCCAGCCGGGTACCGTCCGACACCGGTATCCAGACGTGCTCTTCCTCGGTGATCTCGTACGGCAGGGAGCGGACCTCCCGCATATCCGATCAACCCTCCTCGAACTCGAACTCCAGCGAGTCGATCGTGCGCTGGTACTTGTCCTTCAGCTCGGCCTCGCTGTCCGCGCCGACGTAGACGAACGCCAGCTCGAAGCTGTAGCTGTCCTGGGCGTCCATATCGGACAGACGCTGGCCCTCGGCGGGCACGATGTCCACCTCGACGCCGGGGATCTCCCGCTGCAGCCGCTGCATTTCCTCCTGGGTCGGGACGTGTTTGACGATACCGTCGGTGAAGCGGCGGTGGTACCACTTGGCCGCGATCTTGTACTCGCCCTCGTCGTGCGGCATCTCCGGGCGGCGGCCCAGTCCCAGCTCGATCATGTTGTAGTGGTCGGGCACACCGTCGACGTCCTCGAACATCTCGGCGTGCGACTGCGAGTGCCGCGGGTTGATCTCCAGCAGCTTCACCTCGCCGGTGTCGGGCCGGCAGAAGAACTCGATGGAGAACGTGGAGTTGTTCAGGCCGATCTGCTCGATGACCTTCTTGGAGACGTCGAGCATCTTCGCCACGATCGGCTCGGGCAGCTGCGAGGGGTACTGGTGGCGCAGGAACGACGAGCTGTCCGGGTAGTTCAGCGAGTCCAGCGCGCCGTAGACGACGACCTCGCCGTCGTGGACGTAACCCTCGGTGGCCGCCTGCTGGCCGGTCATCTCCTCCTCGGCGAGGGCGGCGAGCGCTCCCGCCTCGGCGATCTCCGGCGGGATGTCGACGCCGGTCACCTGGTCCAGGATGTACTGGAACGGCTTGCC
This sequence comes from Amycolatopsis thermalba, assembly GCF_023376025.1. Lineage (NCBI taxonomy): Bacteria > Bacillati > Actinomycetota > Actinomycetes > Pseudonocardiales > Pseudonocardiaceae > Amycolatopsis > Amycolatopsis thermalba. The sequence goes on along the minus strand of NZ_CP091196.1, from coordinate 5,634,512 downwards.
CACGCGCCCGATCCCGGCGCGGATCTCCTCGACGGCCTTGACGAAGTCGTCCTCGTCCTTGACGTGGAAGGCCAGTTCGGAGGAGAACGACTTGACCGGCTTGAGCCACATGGGGAACGACAGTCCCGCCGGTGGTTTCGGGTCGCCGTCGAGGTCGACCAGCGCGAAGTTCGGGATCGCGTCGGTGGCTTTCCGCTGTTCCAGGCGGCTCCAGTACTTGTGCTCGCACTTGAGCACGCCTTCGAGGTTCGGGGTGGGCAGGCCGTAGCGGCGGCCCAGGATGGGCACCATGGTGGTGACCGGGAAGTCCCAGTAGCCCACGATGGCGCCGATCTCGCCGTCGAAGGCGTCCAGCTCGGCCACGGCTCTGTCGATGAGGTCGGCGATCGGGATCTCGCCCTCCTGCACGTCTGCCTGCGTGAGGAGCTGGTGGTAGCGGTAGTTCTCCGCTCCCGGCACGCGTCGCAGGGTGCGCAGGTTCGCGTCGTCGAGTCCCAGCACGAAGATGTCGGTTTCACTCACCACGAACTGATCCCCGTTGTCGGAGTTCGGTAAACACCGCCGGGTGAGGCGGGTAACCTCGGCCACGTGCCCGATCTCAGCGAGTACCGGCGCAAACGCGATCCGAAGCGGACGCCGGAACCGATGCCCGACCGGGTGGTGCCGCGGGGCGACGACGACGTGTTCGTCATCCAGGAGCACCACGCCCGCCGGCTGCACTGGGACGTGCGGTTCGAGCGGAACGGGGTCCTGGTGTCGTGGGCGGTGCCGAAGGGGTTGCCGCAACGCCCCGGGCCGCCCCGGCTGGCGGTGCACACCGAGGACCACCCGCTGGAGTACGCGGCCTTCGAAGGGGAGATCCCGAAGGGCGAGTACGGCGGCGGAAAGATGTTGATCTGGGACCGCGGCACGTACGAGGTGCTGCACTGGAACGACCACAAGGTCGAGGTGGACCTGCACGGGTCGCGGGTGCGGGGCCGGTTCGTGTTCGTGAACAGCCACAAGGGTTCCGAGTCGCGGGACTGGCTGGTGCGGCGGGTGGACCGGGGCAGCGGGGAGGAGCTGCCGGAGTTCGTGAAGCCGATGCAGGCGCGGTCCGGCGCGCTGCCGCCGGATGACGACGGATGGGCGTACGAGTTCCGCTGGCAGGGCGAGCGGGTGCAGGTCCGGGTGGAGGGCGGGCGGATCACGGTGCGTGATCGGACGGGCGAGGACGTCACCGTGCGGTACCCCGAGCTGCGCGCCCTCGGCGAGTCACTGGGGGCGACGGAGGTCCTGCTGGACGGGGAGCTGATCGTGCTGGAGGAGGGCCGCCCGAGCCGGACGGCGCTGAAGACGCGGGTGTCGGCGGAGGCACGATCGGTGAAGCGCTTGGCCGAGCGATCGCCGGTGCTGTTCCTGCCGTTCGACGTGCTGCACGTTGATGGAAAGTCGTTGCTGGAGGTGCCGTACCGGAAACGCCGCGCGCGCCTGCGAAAGCTGAAGCTGGCGGGGGAGTATTGGCGAACGCCGGATTCGTACGAGGGCGGCGGAGCGGACGTACTGGCGGCGAGCCTGGCGAACGGCCTCGGCGGAGTGACCGCGAAGCGGCTGGATTCGGTTTATGAGCCGGGAAGAAGGAGTGAGGCCTGGCGGACCGTGGCGAAGTAGGGTGGTGGGCCGGCAAGGGGAGTGGGCCGGTACCCGGCTGACCGCGCGGCAGCCCTACGAACCGGAAGCCGGCAACGCAGGTGGCCGGGCAATCAACCTGACCGCGCGGCAGCCCTGCGAACGGAAGGGTCGCGTCCCGTGGAGTGGTGTAACTCGGTGCGTGAGGCTCTGCTGGGTTAGATCATGCCGTCATCAACTCGTGTGTGGCTACCTCGTCCTGGGTGGTGGGGTTGGTGAGCAGGGCCATGGTGTTGTCGGAGAGGTAGCGGCGGTCGTTGGTTTGCCATTCGTCGTGGGCCTCGACGAGGACAGCGCCGGCGAGGCGGAGCAGGGCGGCGGGGTTGGGGAAGACGCCGACGACGTCGGTGCGGCGTTTGACTTCCTTGTTGAGTCGCTCGAGCGGGTTGGTGGACCAGATTTTCTTCCAGTGCGCGACGGGGAAATCGGCGAAGGCGAGCAGGTCGGGCGCGGCGTCGCGCAGCATGGTTTCGACCTTGGCGGATTGCCGTCCGAGCATGCCGGCGATCACGTGGAGCTGCTCGCGCACCATGTCGGCTTTGGGTTGGGCGAAGATGGTGCGGATCGCGGCGGCGACCATCTCGGAGCTGCCTTTGGGAACCTGGGCCAGCACGTTGCGCAGGAAGTGAACCCGGCAGCGTTGCCAGGCCGCGCCCAGCAGGACCGCGGAGATGGCCTGTGTCAGGCCGGTGTGGGCATCGGAGATGACCAGTTGCACCCCACCCAGCCCGCGGGCCTTGAGCGAGCGGAGGAAGGCGGTCCAGAAGGCGCCGTCCTCGGAATCGCCGACGGCGAAGCCCAACACTTCGCGCCATCCATCGGCGCGGACGCCGGTGGCGATCACCACGGCCTGGGACACGACGCGATGGTTGACTCTGGCCTTGCAGTAGGTGGCGTCGAGGAACACGTAGGGAAACGGCTGCTCGGCCAGTGACCGGTCGCGGAACGCGCCCACCTCGGTGTCCAGGTCGGCGCAGATCCTGCTCACCTCGGACTTGGAGATGCCGCTGTCCGCGCCGAGGGCTTTGACCAGATCATCGACCTTGCGAGTGGAGACGCCGTGCAAGTAGGCCTCCATCACCACCGCGAACAGGGCCTGGTCCACCCGACGGCGCCGCTCCAGCAGCGACGGGAAGAACGAGCCGGTGCGCAGCTTCGGTATCCGCAGCTCCAGATCCCCGGCCGTGGTCGACAGCGTGCGGGTGCGGTGCCCGTTGCGCTGAGCGGTGCGGTGCTCGGTGCGTTCGTGCAGGGCTGCGCCGATGGTCTCGGTGAGCTCGGCCTCGATCAACGCCTGATAGATCGTCTCCGCCGCCTGACGGACACGATCCCCAACATCGGCGACCTTGAGTGCATCCAGAACTTCGAGCAGGGCAGACTGGTCCAGGGCCATCGCGTGATACCTCTCTACGGGTTCCTTGGCGGGTTCCTGCAGAGACTCACGCGATGGCCCCCTCCACGCGGCCAGCCACGCCGAACAGACCCGAACTTCCACCACCACCGGGGACACGACCACCGGAAGCCGGCAACGCAAGCGGCCCGGCTACGCCCAGGGCCGAAGCCTTCTGCATGACCGGCGGCCGGCAACGCAAGTGGACCGACTACCCCAACCAGACCTCCCCCGCCCCCGATCCACAGCCGGTCTTTGGTCGGGGTCTATCCCGTGATCGGTGTTTCTGGCGGTTCGGTTAGTAGGTTTCGGCGGCCGGCCAGCGGTCACCGAAGGTGATGGCGAAGGCGTTGAGTACGGGTTTCCAGCGCATCGTCCATCGGGCGCGGCCTGTGCCGGTGGGGTCCAGGCTGCGGGTCACAAGGTACAGGCACTTCAGGGCGGCCTGCTCGGTTGGGAAGTGGCCGCGGGCTCGCACCGCCCGCCGGTAGCGGGCATTGAGCGATTCGATCGCGTTGGTCGAGCAGATCATTTTTCGGATCTCGACGTCGTAATCGAGGAACGGCACGAACTCGGTCCAGGCGTTGCGCCACAGTCGGACCAGCGCCGGATACTGCGCAGACCATTTGTCGTCCAGTTCCTGCAACGCCACTTCCGCCGCTGTCGCGTTGGGGGCCTCGTACATGGCTTTGAGGTCCCGTTTGAGCGCGTCGGTGTATTTCCGGGAGGTGAGCCGGAACGAATTGCGGATGAGGTGGATGATGCAGGTTTGCACGATCGCGGCCGGCCAGACTTGTTCCACCACCTCGGGCAAGCCTTTCAAACCGTCGCAGACGAGGAAGAACACGTCCTTCACGCCGCGGTTTTTCAGATCGACCAGGACGCTCATCCAGAACTTGGCGCCCTCGCCGCCGCTGCCCGCCCACAGGCCGAGCACGTCCTTACGGCCGTCCACGGTGACACCGATGGCGGCGTAGAAAGGCCGGTTGGCCACCTGGCTGTCGCGGACCTTGACCACGATCGCGTCGATGAACACCGCGGCGTAGACGACGTCGAGCGGACGGCTGGCCCAGTCCTGCATCTCCGCCACGACCTTGTCGGTGATGCGGGAGATCGTTTCCTTGCTCACCGAGGCGCCGTAGATCTCGGCGAAATGCGCCGAGATTTCACCGGTGGTCATCCCCTTCGCATACAGGGACAGCACGATCTCGTCCACATCGGTGAGCCGACGTTGCCGCTTCTTCACAATCTGCGGCTCGAACGTGGATTCCCGATCCCGCGGAACCTCGATCTCCACCTCGCCGGCCGCGTCCGAGAGCACCGTCTTCTTCCGGGTCCCGTTACGCACATTCGCCGAATCACGCCCCGGCTCGGCACGATGCTTCTCATGTCCGAGGTGCTCGGTCATCTCCTCATTCAGCGCGGTTTCCAACACGTTCTTGGTGAACAGCTTCAACAGCCCGTTCGGGCCGGTCAGCTCCAGCCCCCGCTGCCGGGCCTCGGCCACCATCGCCACCGCAGCGGCCTGCTCCGGTGACAACCGCTTCTCACTCTTACGTGGAGTCACAGCCCCAGATGTCATCACTCACAGTGCCCATCCCGCCGGACCTCAGCCCGGCGTGTCGGGCCAGAAACACCGATCTTGAAACAGTCCCTTTGGTCGCCGAGCAGGCGTGTCAAGGTACTCTTTCCCGCCTTGACACGCCTGCTCGGCGACTGAAACACAATCAGGCATCGGGGGCGGGGGTGGTCGGAAGGTGACCTTTTGGCGCCGTAGGCGCCATCCGCCCGTAGGGCGGGCTCTTCGCCTGCCCAACGTCACCTCTAAAGATCAAAAGATGTCCTCGCCGGACGGGCAGGCTCCGGGATGACCAAGGGGTGCCTCGTCTCGCCTTGGCGAGGTGGTCGCTGTGTGGTCATCCCGTCGCCTTCCGGTTTGTGCATATCACTTTGAGCCAGGCCCGCAAGGTTGGCATGGTCGGCCGCCGGAGAGAGCCCGGGTTGCGGCCCTGGCTCAAAGTGATCGTCACGTGTCAGGCGACGGGATGACCACCCAGCTACCTTGGGTTCGAAGATCCGCGCTGCGCGCCCTCCGGTGCGTTTCGGTTTCGTTGCTCCGGGGCAATCTGGGCCGTGAGCATCGAGCTGCCTGAACCCCGTTCCCTCTGGGTGGAGACCGCTCCGGCGCCGGACCGGGGTGGGCGTGATCTGCCCGCCGAGGCGGACGTCGTCGTGATCGGGGCCGGCATCGCGGGTCTCACCACCGCCTACGGGCTCGCCCGCGCCGGACGGCAAGTCGTCGTCCTCGAGGCCGCCGAGGTGGCCTCCGGCGTCTCCGGCCACACCACCGCCAAGCTCTCCGCCCAGCACGCCCTCAAGTACGCCACCCTCACCTCCCGCAAGGGCAGGCAAGCCGCCACGCGGTACGGGCGCGCCCAGCTGGAGGCGATCGAGTGGGTGGCCCGCACGTCGTCCGAGCTGGGCATCGACTGCGGCTTCGTCCGGCGGGACAGCTTCGTCTATTCCACCGACACCGCCCAGCTCGGCAAGCTCCAGCAGGAGGCCGAGGCCGCCGCCGAGGCCGGGTTGCCCGCGGACTTCGTCGAGCACGTCGATTTGCCGATCACCACCGTCGGCGCGGTCCGGTTCGTCGACCAGGCCCAGTTCCACCCCCGCCGCTGGCTGCTGGGCCTCGCCGACGCGATCGAGCAGCTCGGCGGCCGCATCGTCGAGCGGGTCCGCGCCCGCAAGCTGGACGAGCGGCCCACACCCACCGTGCACACCGACCGCGGCCAGGTGAAAGCCCGCGACGTCGTCGTGGCCACCCACTACCCGATCTTCGACCGCGGCCTCTACTGGGCCCGCCTGGACATCACCCGCGACCTCGTCGTCGCCGGGGACGGGCAGGCGCCGCCCGGGGTGTACCTCGACGCGGTCACCCACCGCTCCATCCGCGGCCACACCGAAGTCGACCGCCACTACGTCATCGTCGGCGGCGAGCACTACCGCACGGGTGAACCGGTCGACGTCGAGGCCCGCTACCGCCGCCTCGCCGAGGCCGCCGCGACCTTCGGCGTCACCAAGGCCACCCACCGCTGGTCCGCCCACGACATGACCACCCTCGACAACGTCCCCTACATCGGCCGCTACCACCCGGCCACCCGCAACGTGTGGGTGGCGACCGGCTTCGGCCAGTGGGGCATGACCGGCGGCACCTCCGCCGGGCTCGTCCTGACCCAGCTGATCACCGGTGGCGACCACCCCGCCGCGAGCCTCTACGACCCGAACCGCTTCGACCTGAAGTCCTCGGTCACCCTGGCCGAGGACGGCGTCAAGGTCGGCAAGCAGTACGTCACCGGATACTCCCGAGCCCTCACCGCCACCCCCGACGACCTCGCCCCGGGCACCGCCAAGGTGTCCCGCCGCGGCGCCGACGTCGTCGCCTCCTACCGCGGCGAGGACGGGCAGCTGCGGGAGGTCAGCGCCCGCTGCACCCACCTGGGCTGCGTGGTCGCGTTCAACAACGCCGAGAAGACCTGGGACTGCGCATGTCACGGATCGCGATTCGCCACGGACGGCTCGGTGATCCAGGGCCCGGCGACCCGGCCACTGCCGCCGGCCTGACCATCGGCGTCGAGGAGGAGTTCCTGCTGCTCGACCCCGCCACCGGCGCGACCCTGCCACGCGCGGCCGCGATCCTGGCCGCCGACCCGCCCCTGCCGCCCGGCGCGAAACTGCACCGCGAGCTGCGCGCCACCCAGGTGGAGACCGCGACCGGCGTGTGCACCGAGGCCGGCCGCCTGCGCGAACAGCTCGTGATGAACCGCACGGCCCTCACCGACGCGGCCCGCGTGCACGGCGCCGTCGTCGCCTCCTGCGGCACCCCGGTCCTGTCCGGACCGTCCACATCGGAGAACCAGGACGGCCGCTTCGGTGACATCGACCGGATCTACCGCGGCATGGTCGCCGACTACGAGGCGTGCGGCTGCCACGTCCACGTCGGCGTGCCCGGCCCGGAGGCAGCCGTCGCGGTCATGAACCACCTGCGCCCGTGGCTGCCCACGCTGCTCGCGCTGTCGGTGAACTCGCCGTTCGACCGCGGCCGCGACACCGGCTACGGCAGCTGGCGGATGGTGCAGCAGTCCCGCTTCCCCGGCGCGGGAATCCCGCCGCGCTTCCGCGACCACGCGGCCTACCGCGCCGAGGTGCGGCGGTTGGTGGACTGCGGTGCGCTGGTCGACGAGTCGATGTCGTTCTGGCTCGTCCGCCCGTCCTCGTCGTTCCCGACGCTGGAGTTCCGCGTCGCCGATGCCGCGTCCACAGTGGACGAGGCGGTTCTGCAGGCCGTGCTGTCCCGCGCCCTGGTGCGCCGCGCCCTCGCCGAGGACACCGCGCCGCCGGAAATGTCCGAACAGGTCGCCGCGGCCGCGTTGTGGGCCGCGGCCCGGGACGGGATCGACGGCGAGGGAGTCCACCCGCTGCGCGCCACCCGGATGCCGGCCTGGCAGCTCGTCACCGAACTGGTCGACCACGTCGCACCCGCGCTCGACGAAACCGGTGACCGGGAGCTGGTGGCGATCACCCTGGAACGCCTGCGCCGCGAGGGCAGCGGCGCGCGACGGCAGCGCAAGGCCGCCGCGGCCGGCCTGCCCGCGCTGCTCGCCACCCTCACCCACCAGGGTTGACCAGCACCGGGCCGGGGTAACCGTCCGTCGTGACGACTGCCATGACGCTTTCGGCTGCCCTCCCGGCAGCCAGGGGACCGCTCTCCGCGGCCGTGATCGAGGCCCTCGGCCGAGACGAGCGCGGGGACTTCCCGGAACTGCCCGAGACGGTGGCCGCCGACCCCTTCGGCGAGGACCTCCAGCTCGCCCTGCACGTCTGCTACGAACTGCACTACCAGGGGTTCACCGGGGTCGACCCGGACTGGGAGTGGGACCCCGACCTGCTGCGCCTGCGCGCCGCCATGGAGCGGGTGTTCCTGGCCGCCCTGCGCGCGCACACGCCCGGCGGCGACGACGTCGAGGAGGCGCTCGCGCCGCTGCTCGTCGAGCCGGTGAACGGCACCGGCCTGTCGCAGTTCCTCGCCGCCGAGGGCACCTGGGACCACCTCCGCGAGTACTTCGTGCTGCGCTCGATCTACCACCACAAGGAGGCCGATCCGCACGCGTGGGTGATCCCGCGGCTGCGCGGCAAGCCGAAGGCGGCATTGGTGGCCGTGGAGTTCGACGAGTACGGCGGCGGCCGCGCCGACCAGGTGCACGCCCAGCTCTACGCCGACCTGCTCGACGGCGCCGGGCTGAACTCCGACTACCTGCACTACCTGGAACACGCCCCGGCCTGCATGCTCGCGGTGGTCAACATGATGTCGCTGTTCGGCCTGCACCGCCGGTTCCGCGCCGCGCTGGCCGGGCACTTCGCCGCCGCCGAGATCACCACCGCGCCCAGTGCCCAGCGCATGGAGAAGGCGTTGCGGCGCCTGGACGCCGACGAACGGTGCCGGTACTTCTACACCGAGCACATCGAGGCCGACGCGGTGCACGAGCAGATCATGCGGCGTGACGTCCTCGGCGGCCTGCTGGCGACCGAGCCGGAACTGGCCGGCGACATCGTGTTCGGCATCCAGGCCACCGACCTGGTGGAGCAGCGCTTCGCCGACCACGTGCTGGGCGCCTGGCAGGAGGGCCGCAGCGCGTTGCGCGAGCCGTTGTAGACCTACCCGGTGCTCACCCGCCGCGCGCGGCGGGTGAGCACCAGCACCACGGTCAGGACGAGGAACCCGGCGGCTCCCGCCACTCCCGCCTCGAACGGTGGCCCGGGGATCGGCTCCACGACGGTCCCGCCGGCCGCCGTGCCGATCTCACAGCCCCGCGCGCTGATCGCGGCGCTGAAGTCCTGTCCCTCCAGGCAGCGCTTCGCCTCCAAAGCGGTCACCGCCGCCCAGGCCACCAGCCCGCCGCAGAGCGACATCGCGGTGAGCAGGACTGCGAGCGGCGGTTTCACGGCCGCATCCTACTGGGGGCGGGAAACCTCAGTTCCGCACGCGCTTGCGATGGCTCGTGTCGCAGAAGGGGTACCGCTTGCTGCGGCGGCACGCGCACAACGCCACCACGAACCGGTCCGAGCGCGCGACCGTCCCGTCGGGCATCTCCAGCTCCACCGGGCCCTCCACGAGCACGGGCCCGCCGTCGACGAGCGTCACCTTGCGGGGCTCAGCGTTCCGTCCGATCGGCACGGATCACCACCAGTTCCTCGTGTCGCTGCCCCGGCGCGATGAGCCCGGAGCGTTCCAGGAAGTCGACGCGGCCACGCAGCACCGGGCCGAACGGCTCGATCGCCCGCGCCACCACGGAGGTCTTCAACCCGTTGTCCCGCAGCATCTCCACCGTCTGGCGGGTACCGCACAGCGACGAATGGACCACCAGCATCGTCCCACCGGGGGTGAGCAGGTCGTAGGCCCGGTCGCACAGGCAGTCCAGGTGCTTGCGCCCGTCCACGCCGGCGTCCCAGGCCAGCGCCGCACCGTCGGGGTCCTCGCCCGACTCGCACGGCACGTACGGCGGGTTGGCCAGCACCACGTCGAACGGCGCGCCCTCGATGGTCCGCGAGAGGTCGCCGTGCCGCACCTCCACGGGGAGCCCGCGCACCCGCGCGTTGAACCGCGCGCTCAGCACCGCGGGCAGGTACCGGTCCACCGCGGTCACGCTCGCCGCTCCATTGCGGACCGCGGCGATCGCCAGCGCGCCGGTGCCCGTGCACACCTCGAGAACCCGCGCGCCGGCCGGCAGGCGCGCTTCCCGCATCGCGCGCATCAGCAGCCAGGTGTCCGCCTGTGGCCGGTACACCCCGGGAAGTCTGAGCAGTTTCACCTGTTGCAGGTACCACCAGGAGGAGAAGTCAAACGTTGTCCAGCAGGCGGACGACCGCGCGCTCCAGCACCTCCCGGTCCTCGTCGCCGCGGATGCCGGTGTGGCCGAGCCGGTGCACCGCCGAGGCGATGGTCCTGCCGCGCGCGTGCGCCTCCACGATCCGCGGGTCCACATAGGACTTCCGGCACACCGCGGGGGTGTTGCCCAGCTCCTCGGACACCTCGCGCATCACGGCGGCCTGCGTGCGTTTCAGCCCGCGCTGGGACTTCACCTCTTCGGCTGCCGCGAACGCGGTGGCGGCGAGCACGGTCGCGTTCCACGTCCGCAGGTCCTTCACGGTGAAGTCGTCCCCGACCATCTCCTTGAAGCGCTCGTTGATCTCGTCGGCGTGCACCTCGTGCCAGCCGTTGGGTGTGCGGTACACGAACAACCGGTCGCTTCCCGTCCGCGCGCGGCGCAACGCCTTCACCGCCGCGGCCAGTTCGGCGTCGCTCAGCGTGATGTTGCGTTCGATCCCGCCCTTGGCGGGGTAGCAGAAGGTCAGCTCGTCCCGCTTGACGGTGACGTGCTCGCGCAGCAGGGTCGCGGCCCCGTAGGTGCCGTTGTTCTCGGCGTACTCCTCGCTGCCGACCCGGAAGACGCCCCGGTCGATCATCCGCAGCGCCGCCGCCAGCACGCGCTCGCAGCCCAGACCCGGCTTGACCAGGTCCTCGGCGACCCGCCGGCGCCACTGCGGCAGCCGCTTCGCCAGCTCGACGACGCGCTCGTGCTTCTCCTCGTCCCGCTCCTGGCGCCAGCGGTCGTGGTAGCGGTACTGGCGGCGGCCGGCGTCGTCGGTGCCCACCGCCTGGATGTGACCGTTCGGATACGGGCAGATCCACACGTCGCGCCACGCCGGCGGCACCGCGAGGCTCTTGATCCGCTGCAGGGTCTCCTCGTCGCGCAGCGGCTCCCCCTCGGGGGTGAAATAGCGAAAGCCTCGGCCACTGCGCCGCCGCCGGATGCCGGGCTCGGAGAGCTTGCTCTTGCGCAGCCGCATGGCCATCAGGTGATTTCGCCGCAGGCGCTGGTCACGGCGTCGAGGTCGGGGTAGGTGGAGTCGGGGATCGCGCCCAGGTGCCCGAGCGTGCTGTCGTCCGCGCCGTGGGCCGTGGCCTGGCGGATCAGCTCGGCCCGATCGCACGGGAAGTCCACATCGGACAGCAGTGCGCGGAGTCGTTCCGGGTCGGGCGTGGTCATGGCCGCCGGATACCCCACGTCCACTGCGGCAAACGGGTGCTCGGGCAGACCGGTCTGTCCGGCCGGTTCCGCACCCGGTCCGGCGGGGCTATCATCGGCGCGCCATGACCACCACGCTGCCCGCCGGTGCCCGTGAGCGGATCCTGACGACCGCTTACGAGCTGTTCTCGCGCCGCGGCATCCGCGCCGTCGGCGTGGACGAGGTGATCGCGCGGTCCCAGGTGGCCAAGGCGACCCTGTACCGGCACTTCCCGTCCAAGGACGACCTCGTGCTGGCCTTCCTCGACCGGCGCGAGCAGCTGTGGACCGTCGGCCTGATCGAACGGCAGGCCCGCGCCCGCGGCGAGACGCCGGAGGGCCGGCTGCTGGCGATCTTCGACGTGCTCGACGACTGGTTCCGCTCGCCCGAGGACTTCGACGCGTGCGCGTTCGTCAACGTCCTGCTCGAGATGGGTGCCGACCACCCGCTCGGCCGGGCCTGCATCCGGCACCTGGACACCATCCGGGACATCGTGGCCGGGCTGGCGCGTGAGGCCGGGCTGGCCGAGCCCGAGGACCTCGCCCGCTCCTGGCACCTGCTGATGAAGGGCGCGATCGTCTCCGCCGCGGAGGGTGACACCGATGCCGCCCTCCGGGCCCGCGACATGGCGCGCGACCTGCTGGCCCGGCACCGGAAATAAGCCCGCGACCGGCGTGGTTGCGACCGGTATGACAACCGATGGTCGTGGCCGGGTCCGGACCGAGCCGGGCACCAAGCGCGTACGGGCGGTCTTCGGCGGGCAGGTCGTCGCCGACACGTTGCGCCCGCTCATGGTGTGGGAGGTTCCGTACTACCCGGCCTACTACGTCCCGCGGGCGGACGTGCGCGGCGATTACCTGGTCGCCACCGGCGAGACGGCGCATTCGCCGAGCCGGGGCGACGCCGATGTGTTCACCGTGCGGGTGGGCGGCCGCGAGGCGGCCGGCGCGGCGCTGGAGTACCAGGACTCGCCGCTGGAGGCGCTGAAGGGGCACGTGCGGCTCGACTTCGCGGCGATGGACGCCTGGTTCGAGGAGGACGAGGAGATCTTCGTGCACCCGCGCGACCCGCGGACGCGCGTCGACATCCTCGCCAGCTCACGGCACGTGCGCATCGAGATCGACGGCGTGACCGTGGCCGAATCCCGCAGCCCGCGGCTGCTGTTCGAGACCGGCCTGCCGACCCGCTACTACCTGCCCAAGACCGACGTGCGGCTGGACCTGCTCGAACCCAGCGACACCATCACCCGCTGCCCGTACAAGGGCGAGGCGGAGTACTACTCGGTGCGCGTCGGGGACGCTTTGCACGAGGACGTGGTCTGGTACTACCGGACGCCGCTGCCGGAGAGCCAGAAGGTGCAGGGGCTGGTCGCGTTCTACGACGAAAAGGTCGACGTCTACCTGGACGGCGTGAAGCAGGAGCGCCCGAAGACCAAGTTCGCCTGACGGCCTACCCTGCGGAGCATGAGCGACCGCTTGTACTTCCGCCAGCTGCTGTCCGGCCGCGACTTCGCGGTGGGCGATCCGGTGGCCACCCAGATGGTCAACTTCGCCTACCTGATCGGCGACCGGGAGGCCCGGGAGGCGGTGGTCGTGGACCCCGCGTACGCCGTGGGGGACCTGCTGGACGTGCTGGCGGCCGACGACATGCGCCTCACCGGGGTGCTGGCCACGCACCACCACCCCGACCACGTCGGCGGCAGCATGATGGGGTTCACGCTGGCCGGGCTGCCCGAGCTGCTGGCGCGGGAGAGCGTGCCGGTGCACGTCAACCGCGACGAGACGGAGTGGGTCCAGCGGGTCACCGGCGTGTCGGCGACCGACCTGACCGGGCACGACCACGACGACGTCGTGGAGGTCGGCGCCATCCCGATCCGGCTGCTGCACACGCCCGGCCACACGCCCGGCAGCCAGTGCTTCCTGGTCGACGGCCGTCTCGTCGCGGGGGACACCCTGTTCCTGGAGGGCTGCGGCCGGACGGACTTCCCGGGCGGCGACGCCGAGGCGATGTACCACAGCCTGCGGTGGCTGGCGGAGCTGCCGGGCGACCCGGTGGTCTACCCCGGGCACCAGTACTCGGCCGCGCCGTCGGCGTCGTTGTCCTCGGTGAAGGAGAACAACTTCGTCTACCGCCCCCGCAACCTTGACGAGTGGCACACGCTGTTCGGCGGCTAGAGGTGCTCCCGCGCCACCCGCTCGGCGAGGCGTGCCAGCAGCGGCGCCGGCTCAGCCAGGCAGCGCCGCACGTCCGGCTCGATGTCGGTCAGTCCGTAGGCGGCGGTGAAGCCCGCCGACCGGAGGGCCTCCGGCGACAGCGTGTTGCGCCCGGCCAGCGCCACCACCGGGATGCCGCGCTCGGCGGCCGCCGCCGCGATGCCCGCCGGGCCCTTGCCGCGCAGCGTCTGCTCGTCCAGTGAGCCCTCGCCGGTGATCAGCAGGTCCGCGCCCGGCAGCTTCTCCGTCAGCCCGGTCAGCTCCAGCACCACGTCGATCCCCGGCCGGAACGACGCCCCGAGCAGCGCCAGCGCGTACCCGGTGCCGCCGGCCGCGCCCGCCCCCGGCACGTTCGCCACGTCGAGCCCCGACGCCCGCACGACCTCCGCCAGGTGCCGCAGCGCCGACTCCAGCAGCTCGATGTCCTCCGGCGACGCGCCCTTCTGCGGCCCGTACACCGCGGCCGCGCCGTGCTCACCCAGCAGCGGGTTGTCCACGTCGCTGGCCACCAGCAGCTCGACGTCCCGCAGCCGCGGGTCCAGCCCGTCCAGGTACACCCGTGCCAGACGCCGCAACGCGGCCCCGCCGGGCGGCAGCTCCGCGCCCGCGGAATCCAGCAGCCGCGCACCGAGCGCCTGCAGCAACCCGGCCCCGCCGTCGGTGCTCGCACTGCCGCCCAGCCCCAGCACCAGCCGGGACGCACCGGCGTCCAGCGCGGCCCGCATCAGCTCCCCGACCCCGAGCGTCGTCGCGGTCAGCGGCGCGAGCTCGTCCAGCAGAGCCAGCCCGGACACCGCCGCCAGCTCGATCACCGCCGTGCCGTCCCGGCGCGCGTAACCCGTCGAGACCGGCTCACCGACCGGCCCGCTCGCCCGCACGGGCACGAACTCGAAGCCCGCGGCCACCGCGGCGGCCACCGTCCCGTCGCCGCCGTCGGCGATCGGGCACTCCAGCACCTCGGCCCCGGGACGCCCGCGCCGCAGCCCGGCCGCGATCGCGGCGGCCACCGCTTCGGCGGGCAGGGAGCCCTTGAACTTGTCCGGAGCGACGACGACCCGCGTCACACCTGCGCCCCGTCGCCGTCCGGCGGGCCCTGCTTGACCCGCAGCAGCAGCAACGCGATCGCGGTCGCCAGCGCCAGGATCCCGAGCGGGGTCGCGACGGTGGTGCTCACGCCGACCACCCCGGGCACGATCAGCAACAGCAGCCCGGCGACGAAGAACAGCAGCACGACGAAAGCGCCCTTGCCCGGCCGCGGCAACGGCGGCGGCTCCGGCGGCACGTAGTGCTCGTCGTCCCCGGCCGGGTCGTCGCCCAGCACGGTGTCCTCCCACGGGGTGCCGCCACCGCGCCAGCCCGCGTCGGCGACCGGTTTCTCCGGCTCCGCGGGTTTCTCCGGCTCGGCCGCTTCGGGCCGCGCGGGCGTCCGCTCGGCCTCGTCGTCGATCAGGCCGACCCCCTCGGCCCGCAGGTCCGCGACGATCGCCGCGAAGGTGGCGTCGACGTCCTCGGGATCGGGTACGCGTGAGTTCATCGGGCCCCCACCTGCCCCGGGTCACGGACCGCTTCCACGAACTCGACACTACGCCGGAAGATGAGCGGCGCGTCGTGGTCCAGGGTCGCGACGTGGAAACTCTTCTCCAGCACCACTTCCGTCACGTCCCGGCTGCGCACGCCGGACAGCACGATGCGCGCGTTCTCGGGTTCCACGACGTGGTCAACGAGCGAGTGCAGCAGGAGGAGCGGCTGCGTCACCCGGGGCAGGTCGGCCCGCACGAGCTTCCACAGCCGGGCCAGGCTCGCCGCCGCCCGCACCGGAACCCGGTCGTAGGCCAGCTCGGTGACGCCCGGCTTGGCGATGTCGTTGGCGACGCCGCGCGACCACGGCACCACCCGCGACAGCACGGGCAGCAGCTTGGTGTCCCAGCTCAGCCGCGTGACGGACGGGTTGACCAGCACCAGCCCGGCGACCGCGTCCCCGTGCTGCTGGGCCAGCCGCAGCGCGAGCGTCCCGCCCATCGACTGACCGAACACGAACACCGACCGGCAGCGCTCCCGCAGGTCGAGGAACTCGCGCTCGACCGCGCCGTACCACTCGGGCCAGCCGGTCTTGTTCATCTCCTGCCACGTCGTGCCGTGGCCGGGCAGGCGCGGCAGCCGCACGGTGAACTCCCGCGCGGCCAGGTGCTCGGCCCAGCCCCGCAGGCTCTGCGGCGTGCCGGTGAAGCCGTGGCACAGCAGCACCCCGACCTCGGCCGAACCGGTGTGCGCGAACGGTTCCGCACCGGCGAGCACAGGCATGGCATCCGCCCCTCTCCTCCGAACGCGGCCCCATCGTCGCATGCCCCGGCCCGCTCCGGGACCGCCCGTCGCGCGCCGTCCCCCGGCTGTGACCTCCCGCCCACTGCGGGTGCGGCCGTTGTGCGGTTGGACGCCGTTTCCTACCCTGGACGCGGCAGGCTGTTCGGGCAGGTAGGAGGGCACGTCGCGTGCTGTACCGGTTGCTGAAGTACGTGCTGCTCGGGCCGGTGCTCCGGCTCCTGTGGCCCACGAAGGTGACCGGGGTGGAGAACGTCCCCGACACCGGGGGCGCCATCCTCGCGAGCAACCACCTCGCGGTCGCCGACTCGTTCTTCATGCCGCTGCGCGTCAAGCGCCGCGTCACCTTCCCGGCGAAGCAGGAGTACTTCACCGAGAAGGGCGTCAAGGGCACCCTCAAGAAGTGGTTCTTCACCGGCGCGGGCCAGATCCCGATCGACCGCTCCGGCGGCTCGGCCGCGCAGGCGGCGCTGGACACCGCGATCCGGCTGCTGCGTGAGGGCAACCTGCTCGGCATCTACCCGGAGGGCACCCGCTCGCCGGACGGCCGCCTCTACAAGGGCAAGACCGGTGTCGCCCGCGTCGCGCTGGAGGCCGGTGTCCCGGTCATCCCGGTCGCCATGATCGGCACCGACAAGGTCAACCCGATCGGTTCCAAGATGTGGATCCCGCGCCGGCTGGAGATCCGGTTCGGCAAGCCGCTGGACTTCTCGCGGTACGCGGGCCTGTCCGGGGACCGGTTCGTCGAGCGGTCCATCACCGACGAGATCATGTACGCGTTGATGGAGCTGTCCGGCCAGGAGTACGTCGACATCTACGCGGCCAGGGCCAAGGAACTGATGGCCGCCGAGGCCGCCGGGGTGCGCGCGGTGGTGCCGACGCAGAGTGGCGTGCCCGACGTCGACCGGGTACCGCAGACCAAGGCCGGCTAGGCGCCTGTCTAAGGTGCTCCGGTGCGGTTTTTCTACGACACCGAATTCATCGAGGACGGCGTGACGATCGACCTGGTGTCGATCGGTGTCGTGGATGAGCGGGGACGCGAGTTCTACGCCGTCTCCACCGACTTCGACCCCGCCAAGGCCGGCCCGTGGGTGCGCGAGAACGTCCTGCCGAAGCTGCCCTCGCCGGCGGACCAGGCGTGGCGCAGCCGGGCCCGGATCAGGGAAGACCTGCTGGAGTTCTTCGGGCGCCCGCCCGGCGGGATCGAGCTGTGGGCCTGGTACGCGGCTTACGATCACGTCGCGCTGGCCCAGCTGTGGGGCACGATGCCCGAGCTGCCGCGCCAGCTGCCCCGGTTCACGCGCGACCTGAGGCAGCGGTGGGAGGACGTGGGCAAGCCCAAGCTGCCCCTACCCCCGCAAAACGCGCACGACGCCCTGGCCGACGCCCGCTTCAACCTGGAGCGCTGGCGCATCATCGACGAGGTACGACGCCGCAAGGGCTACCCCGCCTAACAGCCACACCGCACCGCCACCCGGCAACGCAACCGGCCCCACCGCCCGAGCCACCCCTCTCCCGCAACCCGATCCCCAGCCAAATCGGTTGCCGAGCAGTCGGGTCAAGGCACGCTTTCCCGCCTTGACGCGACTTCTCGGCAACCGAACACTGAAAGATCGGGTTCGGGAGGGCACCAATCGGGGCGTAGCGAAGCGAAGCCGGCGATTGAGAAACCCGCGTAGCGCCCTACCGCCGCGCAGCCACAGCGGAAGCCAGCCGGTCCAGCAGCTCCCCAGTGCTCCGCCAATCCAGGCAAGCATCGGTGATCGACTGCCCGTACGCCAGCTCCCCGGCCCGACCCAGCACGAGATCCTGCCGCCCGGCTTCGAGGAAGCTCTCCAGCATGATCCCGGCGATCCCGCGCTCCCCGGCGGCGATCCGGTCCGCGATCTCCCCGGCCACCACGCCCTGCCGCACGTGGTCCTTGCCGCTGTTGCCGTGGCTCGCGTCGATGATCACCCGCTCCGGCAGCCCCGCCTTCGCCTGCCGCGCGAGGGTGTCGGCCACCGTCGCCGCGTCGTAGTTCGGCCCGGCGGAGCCGCCGCGCAGGATGACGTGGCAGTCCGGGTTGCCGGCCGTGGTGAACAGCGCCGCCAGGCCGTCGTTGTTGATCCCGGCGAACACGTGGCTCGCCGCGGCCGCGCGGGTCGCGTCCACCGCCACCTGCACGTCGCCCTCGGTGGAGTTCTTGATCCCGACCGGCATGGACAGCGCGCTGCACAGCTGGCGGTGCACCTGGCTGGCCGCGGTCCGGGCGCCGATCGACCCCCAGCTCACGGTGTCGGCGATGAACTGCGGCGTGATCGGGTCCAGGAACTCGCACCCGACCGGCAGGCCCAGCGCCGAGATGTCCAGCAGCAGCTTGCGCGCCATCCGCAGGCCCTTGTTGACGGCGTAGCTGCCGTCCAGGTCCGGGTCGTTGATCAGGCCCTTCCAGCCCAGCGTGGTGCGCGGCTTCTCGAAGTACACCCGCATGATCACGTGCAGCTCGTCGCGCAGGCCGGCAGCGTGCTCGGCCAGGCGGTGGGCGTAGTCGAGGGCGGCCGCGGGGTCGTGCACCGAGCACGGGCCGACGACCACGATCAGCCGGTCGTCGTCGCCGTTCAGGATGTCGACGGCGGCGGCCCGGCCCTGCGCGACGGTCTTGGCGATCGCCGCGTCCACCGGCAGCTCCTGCCGCAGCAGGGCGGGCGAGATCAACGGGCTGACGCCGAGGGTGCGCTGGTTGTCGAGGCCTTCGGTGACGTCCGCGGGGCCTGCGCTGAGAGACATGTACGGGGGTTTCCTTTCGGTGACCGGCCCGCACGAGTCCCTGACGAGCCGGTCGATCTCCGGCTCCAGGGTGGAAGGTCAGCGCGCAGCGAGGCCGCCGGCTGGCCCACCCAGGGCCGGCCCGCTAAACCAGAAATAGCGCTGCACGTCCGACACCCTAGCACCCGCTCCCGCCGCTTTACCGATCAAGGGTGACTACCGCTACTCTGGCGATCGCCAGGTGACCAGCACAACTTTTCGGAGGTCTGATCAGATGCGTGTCGGCGTGCTGACCGGTGGCGGCGACTGCCCCGGGCTCAACGCGGTGATCCGCGCGGTGGTCCGCAAGGGCATCGAGACGCACGGGTGGGAGGTCGTCGGCTTCCGCTCCGGCTGGCGCGGCCCGCTGACCGGCGACAGCCGGCCGCTCGGCCTCGCCGACGTCGAGGAGATCCTCAACCGCGGCGGCACCATCCTCGGCTCCTCGCGCACCAACCCGTACAAGGAGGAGGACGGCGTGCAGCGGATCAAGTCCGTCCTCGCCGAGCAGGGCGTGGACGCGCTCATCGCGATCGGCGGCGAGGACACCCTCGGGGTCGCTAAGAAGCTGACCGACGACGGCGTCGGCGTGGTCGGCGTGCCCAAGACGATCGACAACGACCTCGCCGCCACCGACTACACGTTCGGCTTCGACACCGCGGTGCACATCGCCACCGAGTCGATCGACCGGCTGCGCACCACCGCCGAATCGCATTACCGCGCGATGGTCGTCGAGGTCATGGGCCGCCACGCGGGCTGGATCGCGCTGCACGCCGGCCTGGCCGGTGGCGCCAACGTCATCCTGGTGCCGGAGCGGCCGTTCTCCGTCGAGCAGGTCGTGGAGTGGGTCGAGCGCCGCTTCGAGAAGATGTACGCGCCGATCATCGTGGTGGCCGAGGGCGCGGTGCCGGAGGGCGGCGCCGAGGTGCTCAAGACCGGGGAGAAGGACGCGTTCGGGCACGTTCAGCTCGGCGGCGTGGGCACCTGGCTGGCCGACGAGATCGCGGCGCGCACCGGCAAGGAGTCGCGCGCGGTGGTGCTCGGGCACACCCAGCGCGGCGGCACGCCGACGGCCTACGACCGGGTGCTGGCGACCCGCTTCGGCCTGCACGCCGTGGACGCGGTCGCCGACGGCGACTTCGGCACGATGGTCGCCCTGCGCGGCACCGACATCGTCCGGGTCAAGCTCGCCGAGGCGACCGCCGAGCTGAAGACCGTGCCGCCGGAGCGCTACGAGGAGGCCGAGGTCTTCTTCGGCTGATCGCGCGGGGCGCGGCGGACGACCGCCGCGCCCCTACTTTCGTCGTGTTCAGTGGTCTGAACCATTGTCGGATTGGTTCAGACCTCCTACCGTCGCAGGTGTCCCCTCCGGCCCTCAGGGAGGCATCATGCGCAGACTCGGCCTCGCACTCGGCGGACTGTTCGCCGCGGTCCTGATGACGATCACCGCCGCACCGCCCGCCGCGACCGCGGCGCCCGTGGGCAAGCTGCTCGGCTACTTCGCCGAGTGGGGCGTCTACGACCGGGCGTACTACGTCAAGAACATCCACACCAGCGGGTCGGCGGCCAAGCTGACCCACATCAACTACTCGTTCGGCAACGTCACCAACGGCCAGTGCGCCGTGGGCGACGGCTACGCCGCCTACGACATGGCCTACTCGGCCGCCACCAGCGTCGACGGTGTGGCCGACACGTGGGACGCCGGCGCGCTGCGCGGCAACTTCGGGCAGCTGCGCAAGCTCAAGCAGATGTACCCGAACCTGAAGGTGCTGTGGTCCTTCGGCGGCTGGAACTGGTCCGGCGGGTTCGGCCAGGCCGCGCGGAACCCGGCCGCGTTCGCCGAGTCCTGCTACCGCCTGGTCAACGACCCGCGCTGGGCGGGCGTGTTCGACGGCATCGACATCGACTGGGAGTACCCGAACGCCTGCGGCGCCACCTGCGACACCAGCGGCGCGGGCGCGTTCCCGGCCCTGATGTCCGCGCTGCGATCGCGCTTCGGCGGCCAGCTGGTGACAGCCGCGATCACCGCGGACGGGTCGTCCGGCGGCAAGATCGACGCGGCGGACTACGGCGGCGCGGCGCGCTACGTCGACTGGTACAACGTGATGACCTACGACTACTTCGGCGGCTTCACCCCGGCCGGCCCGACCGCGCCGCATTCGCCGCTGACCTCCTACGACGGCATCCCGGTCGCCGGCTTCCACTCGGACGCGGCGATCCAGAAGCTGAGGTCGAAGGGGGTGCCGGCGAGCAAGCTGCTGCTGGGCATCGGGTTCTACGGCCGCGGCTGGACCGGCGTCACCCAGGCGGCCCCGGGCGGCAGCGCGACCGGCCCGGCGCCGGGCAAGTACGAGCAGGGCGTCGAGGACTACAAGATCCTCAAGGCGCGCTGCCCGTCCACCGGGACGATCGCCGGAACCGCCTACGCCAAGTGCGGCTCGGAGTGGTGGAGCTACGACACCCCGGCGACCATCGCCGGGAAGATGAGCTACGCCAAGAGCCAGGGCCTGGGCGGCGCGTTCTTCTGGGAGCTGTCCGGCGACACCGCCGACGGCGAGCTCATCACCGCGATGAACTCCTGAGCCCGCCCGGCCGGGTCCGTCCCCGTGGCGGACCCGGCCGGGGGTGCCGGTGCCGGGGATTATCGTGGCGCGGTGACGAAGTTCGCCGGATTCGGAGAGCACGCGGTCGAGTTCTACGACGGCCTGAGCGCCGACAACTCCAAGCCGTACTGGGAGGACCACGTCGAGATCTACCGGTCCGACGTGCGCGGCCCGATGGAGGCGCTGCTCGCCGAGCTCACCCCGGAGTTCGGCCCGGGCTTCGGCGAGGGCAAGGTCTTCCGCCCCTACCGCGACGTGCGCTTCTCGAACGACAAGACCCCGTACAAGACGCACTGCGGCGGCGTCATCGAGCAGGGCCGCGGCGGCGGCGCCTACTACGTGGAGGTCTCGTCGGCGGGGATGCGCGTCGGCGGCGGCTGCTTCCACCTCCAGTCCGACCAGCTGGCCCGCTTCCGGCAGGCGGTCGACACCGACATCCACGGCAAGGCGCTGGAGGACATCCTGGCGAAGCTGCGCCGCGCCGGCTGGACCGTCACCGGCGACGCGATGAAGACCAAGCCCCGCGGCTACCCCGACGACCACCCGCGGCTGGAGCTGCTCAAGCACCGCTCCCTGTACGCCGTGAAGTCCTGGGACCCGGACGACACCCTGCACGAGCGCGCGTGCCTGGACCGGGTCCGCAAGGCCTGGCGGCAGGTCCGCCCGTTCAACGAGTGGGCACGCGACCACGTCGGCGTCAGCGAGAAGCCCCGCCGCTGACCTCCCCGGTTCGGGTGAACTCGGCTCCGATCCCGTTGTCCGGCCTCTGAGCAGCCGTGACGCGGCTCACTGGTGAACGTTTCCTGAACCGTTCGAGAGATCGGTACAGACGTGCGCGGGGTAAGCGACTACGCTATTGGGACGTGAGCCGACGCGCGAAGATCGTTTGTACTATGGGCCCCGCGACCGCCACCGCGGACAAGGTGAGAGCCCTTGTCGACGCCGGGATGGACGTGGCGCGGCTGAACTTCAGCCACGGCAGCCACGGCGACCACAAGCAGGTGTACGACCTGATCCGGGAGGCCGCCGCCGAAACCGGGCGCGCGGTCGGCATCCTCGCCGACCTGCAGGGCCCGAAGATCCGGCTCGGCACCTTCGCGGGCGGCCCGGTCGAATGGCGCACCGGTGACGTCGTGCGCATCACCGTGGAGGACGTCGCCGGCACCCACGACCGGGTCTCGACCACCTACAAGGGCCTGGCCAAGGACGCCAAGCCGGGCGACCGCCTGCTCGTCGACGACGGCAAGGTCGGCCTGGTCGTGAAGGGCGTCGAGGGCCCGGACGTGGTGTGCGAGGTCACCGAGGGCGGCCCGGTCAGCAACAACAAGGGCGTCTCGCTGCCCGGCATGGACGTCTCCGTGCCGGCGCTGTCGGACAAGGACGTCGAGGACCTGGAGTTCGCGCTCGAACTGGGTGCCGACTTCATCGCGCTGTCCTTCGTCCGCTCGCCCGCCGACATCGACCTGGTCCACCAGGTGATGGACCGCGTGGGCAAGGGCCGCCGCCCGGTCATCGCGAAGCTGGAGAAGCCCGAGGCGGTCTACAACCTCGAGGCGATCGTGCTGGCCTTCGACGGCGTCATGGTCGCCCGTGGTGACCTGGGCGTCGAGCTGCCGCTGGAGCAGGTGCCGCTGGTGCAGAAGCGGGCGATCCAGATCGCCCGGGAGAACGCCAAGCCGGTCATCGTCGCCACGCAGATGCTCGACTCGATGATCAACAACTCGCGCCCGACCCGCGCCGAGGCCTCCGACGTGGCCAACGCGGTGCTCGACGGCGCGGACGCGGTCATGCTCTCCGGTGAGACGAGCGTGGGCCGCTACCCGATCGAGACCGTGCAGACCATGTCGCGGATCGTGGAGGCCGTCGAGGCCGACACCCCGGCCGTGCCGCCGCTGTCGCACGTGCCGCGGACGAAGCGGGGCGTCATCTCCTACGCGGCGAAGGACATCGGCGAGCGGCTCAACGCCAAGGCGCTGGTCGCGTTCACCCAGTCGGGTGACACGGTCCGCCGTCTGGCCCGGCTGCACACGCGGCTGCCGCTGCTGGCGTTCACGCCGGAGGAGAGCGTGCGCAGCCAGCTGGCGCTGACCTGGGGCACCCACACCGAGCTGGTGCCGTCGGTGGACTCGACCGACCGCATGATCAAGCAGGTCGACCGCGCGATGCTGGAGACCGGGCGCTACCAGGACGGCGACCTGGTGGTGATCGTGGCCGGTTCCCCGCCGGGGACCGTCGGGTCGACCAACCTGATCCGCGTGCACAAGCTCGGTGAGGACGACCACGCCTGAGGGGTGCCCCGTAGGCTTCTCCGCATGACTGAGCTGGCTCGGGACGCTGCCGCGGGACTGGACGTCCAGGAAGGCGCCGGCGGGCAGGCCGTCCTCGACAACCTCGTCGCGCTGCTCGACCTGGAGCGCATCGAGGAGGACATCTTCCGCGGGGTCAGCCCGCCGCACTCGCCGGTTCGGGTGTTCGGCGGGCAGGTGGCCGGGCAGGCGCTGGTCGCCGCCGGGCGGACCGTGCCGCCGGAGCGGAGGGTGCACTCGCTGCACGCGTATTTCATCCGCGGGGGTGACCCGCGGGTGCCGATCGTGTACGAGGTCGACCGCATCCGCGACGGACGGTCGTTCACCACGCGCCGCGTGGTGGCGGTGCAGCACGGCAAGGCGATCTTCGCGTTGTCCGCGTCGTTCCAGAAGGTGGAGCCGGGGCTGGAGCACGCGGACGCGATGCCGGACGTCCCGGAGCCGGAGACGCTGCCGACGTACGCCGAACGGCTCGCCGAGTTCCCGCAGGCGCTGCCGGACGTGCGCAAACGTCCCCGGCCGATCGACATCCGGTACGTCAACGACCCGCCGTGGGTGACCCGGCAGACCGGCGAGCGGCCGGGCCGCAACCAGGTGTGGATGCGCGCGGACGGCGTGCTGCCGGACGACCAGCTGCTGCACGTGTGCGTCCTGACCTACGCGTCGGACATGACCCTGCTCGACTCGCCCCTGGCGAGGCACGGTGTGTACTGGGACCTGGACCGCGTGCTGGGCGCCAGCCTGGACCACGCGCTGTGGTTCCACCGCCCCTTCCGAGCCGACGAGTGGTTCCTGTACGACACGGAGTCCCCGTCGGCCTCGGGCGGCCGCGGGCTGGCCACGGGCCGCTTCTTCAGCCGGGAGGGCCACCTCATCGCGACGGTCGTGCAGGAGGGTTTGCTGAGGGTCGTGCCGCCCGACGGCCAATCCTCGCAGCGAGACTGAGGCTGGCACCGCAGGCGTGTGAGGCCCCACCGAGCGCGCACCGAACCGCCGCGAAGGGGCCGGACCAGGCTGGCGCACCCGGCCATCGCCGGAGGTGCCCCGGCTGCGCTGAGCTGGTGCGCGCTGAAAGTGATCCTTCCCGCGTCGGCCGGTCAGCGGGGGCCGCCTCGATCCCACCTCCGACGGCCGCGCGCCCCTCAGCCCAGCGGGCTCAGCGAAGCTGCCCGCCGGCGCCGGAGGTGCTTCGTCCGCGGCCGCACCACGTCCTCGATCCCCGGACCCAGGCTGAGCTGCGCCGCGAGGTAGGCGCGGCACGGCGTCCGCCCGCGGCGGCGGAAGAACAGCCGCGACACGCGGCCGCGGCAGACCGGGCAGTGGCCGCGCGCGTCCGGGGCGTGCGTGGCCAGCGTGGCACGCAGCGCTTCCACCAGCAGCGGGATCTCCCGGGCGGCGAGGTCGGCGGCCTGGGCGGGGCCGGCGAGATCCACCGATCGGCTGAGATCGTCCAGCCGGCGCTGCACGGACGTCTGTAGTGGACCGACGATGGTGTCGCGGTCGAGCACGCCGCCTCCTGGGGAAGTTCAGTTCGCGCGGGCAAGATTACCGCGGCATTATGCAATTTGCAGACCGCTAACTGCCGAAGATACCTCAACGGGGTGAGCTGCCCCGGCTGGGTTTTCGGATTCTGCTGGTTAGATGGAACGGGTTGTCCACGAGCCGCCGGGGGGAATGCGCGGGCCGGAGTGGAGGAGCGGACATGAGTCGGGGTCAGGGTCCTACGATTCGCCGGCGGCGGCTGGCGAGTGAACTGCGCCGGTTGCGTGAGGCCGCGGACCTCACGATCGACGAGGTCGCCGAGAAGCTCGAGTGTTCCGCGTCGAAGATCAGCCGCATCGAGACCGGCCACGTCGGCGTCACGCCACGCGACGCGCGCGACATGCTGGAGCTGTACGGCATGACCGGTGACGAGCGGGAAGCGCTCGTCCAGCTCGCCCGCGAGGCCCGCAAACCGGGCTGGTGGCAGGCCTACAAGGAGGTCTTCACCGGCACCTTCGTCGGGCTGGAGGCCGACGCCAGCTCGCTGCGGGCGTTCCAGGCGCTGCTCGTGCCCGGCCTGCTGCAGACCGAGCCGTACGCGCGCGCGGTCATCCGCGCCATGCGGCCGGACGCCGGGGAGTCCGACATCCAGCGCCGGGTCGCCGCCCGCACCGCCCGCCAGCAGCTGCTGACCGACCCGAACCCGCCCGAGTACTGGGCCGTCATCGACGAGGCGGTGCTGCACCGCGTCGTCGGCGGGCCGGAGGTGATGGCGCACCAGGCCGAACGGCTGCTGGCCGTCGCGCAGCTGCCGCACGTCACCATCCAGGTGGTCCCGTTCGGGGCGGGCGCCCACCCGGGGATGGAGGGACCGTTCCTGATCCTCGGATTCCCGGAGCAGGCCGACCCCGATGTGGTGTACGTGGACAGCACTTCGGGTGGTTTTTTCCTCGAGCTGCCCCCCGATGTGCGCCGCTATATCCTCATGTTCGATCATTTGCGTGCGACGGCTCTGAAACCGGACGACTCGGTCGAGGTGATCGCCGCGGCCGCCGAACGTTTTTCCGGATAACGGTTGCCGGTGAGCCGTACCCAACGTGTGCCTGGGAAGTGAGGAGCGGGGAGAAATGTCCCATGTGGAGCGATTTGCCCCGGTGTGGCGCAAGAGCAGCCACAGCGGTGGCGGGAACGACTGCGTCGAGGTCGCGATGATCACCGGAGGTGTCGGCGTCCGCGATTCCAAGAATCCCGGCGCGGGCGAGCTGCACGTGTCCGCCGACAGCTGGCGCGGCCTGCTCCGCGCCGTCGGCGCGCTCGACCGCGCCTGAGGTAAGCCGAACGGACGACCCCTTACGCCGCCGAGCAGGGGATGAGGCGGGGTAAGGGGTCGTTTCGCGTCCGGGACGAGGTGATCGTCCGATGCCGGGAGGCGGCCCTCAGGACGACTCTGAGGTTCACAAGAGGAACTGAGAGAGCCGGAAGAGGGAACTCCCGATGCGCAACGAGTTGATGTTCGACGCAGTCATGGCCGAGGTGGCCTACCGCCGGGAGCAGCTGGAGAAGGCGAGCCGGCCCGGCCCCCGCTGGTTCGGGCGGGCCAGGAACAAGGCCGGGGTCCGCGTGCCGGAGCAGCGCCGTCCGAGCGCGGCCGAGCTGGTACAGGCCCGGTAGGGGGCAGGTGTGGGTCCGCCCACGGCGAAAAGTGTGCCGGTTTTGTCGGTGGAGTGCGACAGAATGATGGTCGTGCCCCGCCTAGGTTCCGGAATCCCACTGGTCGCCCGTGCCGACGAGATGCGACGGCTGCGTGCCGCCTTCGCCGCCGCCGAGCGGGGTGAGGCGGGCGCGGTCCTCGTATCGGGTGACGCCGGGGTGGGCAAGACCCGGCTGCTCACCGAGCTGGCCGAGCACGCCGCGTCCCGCGGTGCGCTCGTGCTCAGCGGGCGCTGCCTGGACGTGCGGGAAGGCGGCCTGCCCTACCTGCCGTTCGCCGAGGCGTTGTCGCCGCTGAGCCTGGACGACGATCCCGAGGTCGCCGAGGCCGTCCGGGTCCGGCCGGCGCTCGCGCGGCTGCTGCCACAGGGGGCCACGCCGCCGTTGGTGAGCGGTGACCACCTGGTGCCGGACACCTCCGGTGAGCGGGACGTGCCGTACCGGGTGCGCCCGGAGCAGGACCTCGGGCAGCTGCAGCTGTTCGACGCGGTGCTGGGCGTCCTGACGCAGGTCGCCGCGCACCGGCCGGTGCTGCTCGTGCTGGAGGACCTGCACTGGGCCGATTCGTCCAGCCGGAACCTGCTGTCGTTCCTGCTCAACCGGCTGCGGGGGCAGCGGTTGCTGGTGGTCGGCAGCTACCGGGAGGAGGACGTGTACCGGCGGCACCCGCTGCGGGCGATGCTGGTGGAGCTGGTCCGCCTGCCCGCGGTCGAGCAGATCGAGCTGCGGCCGTTCGGCACGGCGGAAGCACGGGCGTTCGTCGAGGCGCTGGCCGACGGGCCGGTGTCGCCCGAGATCGTCGGATGGGTCGCGGAGCGGTCGGAGGGCAACCCGTTCTTCGCCGAGGAGCTGATGGCCGCGGGGGTGGACTGCGAGGACCTGCCTGCGGGGCTGGCCGAGGTGCTGCTGTCCCGGCTGGAACGGCTCTCGCCCGAGGCCCGGCGCGTGGTCCGGACGATCTCGGCGGCCGGTGACTCGGTGGCGCACGCGGCGCTGGCCGAGGTCACCGGGCTGGGTGAGCTGGAGCTGGACGAGGCGCTGCGCGAAGCGGTGCACCACCACGTGCTGGTCATCGAGCGGGGCGCCTACACGTTCCGGCACGCGTTGCTGCAGGAAGCGGTGTACGGGGACCTGCTGCCGGGGGAGCGGGTCCGGATGCACGCGGCCTACGCCGAACGCATCCGCCGCATCCCGCAGGGCCGCGGCCACGACGCGAAGCTCGCGTACCACAGCCTGCGCAGCCGGGACCTGAAGACGGCGCTGGCCGCGTTGCTGCAGGCCGCCGACGAGGCCGAGCGGCTGGGCGCGCCCGGTGCGGCGCTGCGGCACACCGAGCAGGCGCTGGAGATCTGGGACGCGGTGCCGAAGGAGGACCGGCCTGCCGACATCAGCGAGCTGCGGCTGCTGCAGGAGGCGTCCTACTTCGCGGGCACCTCGGGGGAGCCGGAGCGCGCGATCGCCTACGCCCGGTCGTCGGTGCAGAACCTGTACGGGGTGCCACGGGAGAAGGCGGCCAAGGCGTGGCGACGGCTCGCCGAGGCGCTGCTCAACGCCGAGGGGACGCTGCACGAGGCACTGAACGCCATCAACCGGGCGTGGGAGCTGGTCGCGGAGGGCGAGCCGAGCAAGACGCGGGCGTGGGTGCTGGCCACCCGGGCCGCGATCCTGCGCAGCGCCGGCACGCACGAGGACTCGCAGTGGAACGCGCACGCCGCGGTCGCCGACGCGCAGGCTGTCGGCGCCACGGGTGCGGAGGCCGCGGCCCTGGTGACGCTGGGCGCGCTGGCCGACGGCGCGGGCGAGCCGGGCGAGGCGCGCGAGCGTCTTCGCGAGGCCGAGAACAAGGCCCGCGACTCCGGCGCGCTGAACGTCGAGCTGCGCGCCCTCTGCTTCCTCGCGTTCAGCTACGAGGACCTGGGCGAGTACGGCCCGGCGATGGACATCTACCAGCGCGGCATCGAGCGGGCCGAGCAGACCGGGCTGACGTGGAGCATCTACGGGCTGGAGATGCGCGCGCGGCACCTGACGCTGCGGTATCTCACCGGCGACTGGCCGGCGATGGCGAGCACGAACGCGCCGGCCCGGGGTGTGTCGAGTGTGCTGGCGGCGCGGATGACGTCGTCCTGGCTGCCGTTCGCGGTC
Source organism: Amycolatopsis thermalba (assembly GCF_023376025.1). Lineage (NCBI taxonomy): Bacteria > Bacillati > Actinomycetota > Actinomycetes > Pseudonocardiales > Pseudonocardiaceae > Amycolatopsis > Amycolatopsis thermalba. The sequence goes on along the minus strand of NZ_CP091196.1, from coordinate 5,605,765 downwards.
GCGCGGGGCCGGGTGGACACCGCGCGGAAGTACCTGGGGGAGTTGCGTCCGCACTGGCGGGCCGAGCCGCTGACGGCGGTCGTGAGCGGCGCGACGGGCGCCGAACTGGCGTTGTGGGAAGGCGAGTACGAGCAGGCGATCGCGTGGGTGCGGAAGGTCACCGAGTTCCTGCTGTCGTTCGACGAGGGGTACCTGCTCGGCACCGTCCGCCTCGGCGCACTGGGGGTCGAGGCGGCCACGGCGTGGGCGGTGAGCGCCCGGAAGCGTGGTGACCACGGCGTGGCCGAGCAGGCGGTCATCGCGGGCCGGAAGCTCATCGAGCACGTCCGGTACGCCGGCGAGAACGGCAAGCCGCGGGCCCAGACGCTCGGCCCGGAGGCGCGAGCGTGGCTGGCGCGAGCCGAAGCCGCCGCGAGCGGCCTGGAGGGCCCGGCCGACCCGGCGCTGTGGGCCGCGGCGGTGGCCGAGTTCGACTACGGGGCGGTGTACGAACAGGCGATCTGCCGCTGGCACCACGCGGAAGCGCTGTTGGCCGCCCAGGGCGACGCGGGCCTGGCCGCGAAGGAACTGCTGGCCGCCCACGACGTCGCCGACCGCCTGCGAGCCGAACCCCTCCGCGACGCGGTGCGGGAGGTCGCGCGGCGAGCCCGCATCGAGATCCCGGGCGTGGAGCCGAAACCGGCCACCCGTCCCACGATCGACCCGCTGACCGAACGCGAACGAGCCGTCCTGGAACGAGTGGCGCTGGGCCGAACGAACCGACAGGTCGGCGAAGAGCTGTACATCAGCGAGAAAACGGTGAGCGTTCACCTGTCCCGCGTGATGGCGAAACTGGGAGCCAGCCGGAGAGCCGAAGCGGTAGCCATCGCCTACGACAGGGGCCTGCTGACCTGACGCGCCGGCGGTGACCCCAGCGACCACCCACCCGAGGTGAGCCGACAACAGTCCCCGCCCCGCGGGTGGAAGCGCCTCACGTCGGCCGAACGCTTCTGCACAAGGAGAATCAGCGGCCCGGCAGCTTGCCCAGCAACCGAAGCCCCACCGTCATCCCCCGGGCCCAGACCTTCCCCGGCACCACCCGCGGCGGCCGCAGCCGGATGCCGCGCTGCACGGCGATCGACTGCGCCTCCGTGTACTTCAGCAGCCCTTCCTTGCCATTGCGCCGCCCGAAGCCGCTTTCCTTCATGCCTCCCATGGGCAGCCCGACGGTCCCGAAAGTGGCGGCGTAGCCCTCGTTCACGTTGACCGTCCCGGCCTTCAACCGGGACGCCACCGCCCATCCCGCCGCCGCGCTGCCGGACCACACGCTCGCGTTCAGGCCGTACTCGGTGTCGTTCGCGCGCTCGATCGCCTCGTCCAGGTCCGTGTAGCCGTAGATCGACACCACCGGGCCGAACGTCTCCTCCCGGAACAGCGCCACGTCCTCGGTCACGTCCGTCAGCACCGTCGGCTCGTAGAACAGCGGCCCCAGATCGGGGCGGGCCCGGCCGCCGGTGAGGATCGTCGCCCCCTTGGCGCGCGCGTCCTCCACGTGGGCGCTCACCTCCGCCAGCTGGGCGGCGCTCGTCAGCGAACCCATGTCCGCGCCGAACCCGAGCTCGGCGCCCAGCTTCAACGCCTTCGTCCGCGCCACGAACGCTTGGGTGAACTCCGCGCGGATGTTCTCGTGCACGTAGATCCGCTCCACCGACACGCACAACTGCCCCGCCGAGGAGAAGCACGCCGAGACGGCGCCCGCCGCGGCCTTGGCGACGTTCGCGTCCGGCAGGACGATCATCGGGTTCTTGCCGCCCAGCTCCAGCGAGTAGCCGGTGAGCCGCTTCGCGACCTTCTCCGCCAGCGCCTTGCCCGTCGGCGTCGACCCGGTGAAGCACAGGTAGTCCGACTCCTCGACGAGCGCGTCGCCGATGCGCGAGCCCCGCCCCAGCACGATCCGCCACACGCCCGACGGCAGCCCGGCCTCCTCGGCCAGTTCGTGCAGCCACAGCGCGGACAACGCGGTCTGGTTGTCCGGCTTCTGCACGACCGCGTTCCCGGCGGCGAGCGCGGGCAGCACGTCCATGGCGGTCAGCGCGAGCGGGTAGTTCCACGGCGAGATGACCCCGACGACGCCCTTGGGGTGCCGGATCTCGCCCGCCTTCGTCGCGACCGGGATGACCCCGGCGGCGCGCCGGGCGGCGAGGAACTTCGCGCTGTGCTTGCCGTAGTAGCCCGCGACCAGCGCCGTCGCGCTGACCTCGTCGAACGCGTCGATGCGTGCCTTGCCCGCCTCCAGCTGCACCAGGTTCAGGATCTCCTCCTGGCGGCCGAGGATCAGGTCCCCGAGCCGCTTCAGCACGCGCTGCCGCTCGGTCGCCGGACGGGCGGCCCAGGCGCGCTGCGCCTTGCGGGCCTCGGCGAACACCGCACGCACGTCGGCGTCGGTGGCCTGCGGCAGGGTCGCGGTCGGCAGCCCGGTGAACGGGGCGGTGATCTCGACCGGGGCGGAGTCCTGACCGCCTTCGGCGCGGCGGGCGAGCTGGGCGGCCCGGGCGGCGGTGGGCGCACCGACGATGCCGCCGACGGTGTTCGGCCCCGTCGAAGCCTCGCCCGTGCTCGCGGTGGTGCTGGTCATCGGCCCTCCTGGCACTGGTCGGCAACGTTACCGGCGAGTACAGCATACCGCCGGTATGGCGGCACACTCTTTCCGTTCGCGAACGTCACATTCGGAGATCCACACGTCTCAAGAGTGAGCGGCCGGCCCGGGCGAGGGCCGGGCCGGCCACTCACTCCCCGGCGACCGCCCCTGGCCAGGGTGCTCTCGGGGCCGGCACGTCGTTGGTGCTCCCGCTGCCCGTTTGGGAGGCCGGCGGGCCGCTCCCGCGGCCCTTTTCGCCGGGATGGCGCGGTCCAGGTGCTTTGCGTGGTCCGTCGCGTCCGCGCGGCGGCTCCCGCCGCTCCGCGCTTCGCTGTCGTGTCGGTGTCGCCTTCAGTCAGCCTCCGTGTCGCCCCGGTAGGCGGCCACCGCGAGTCGCTTCCACTCCTCCAGTAGTTGCTTTCGCCGTGCGGGTGCGCCGCCCAGTTCGGCGTCCAGCGCCAGTCCTCGCGTGAAGTTCACCGTCAGCCAGAACAGCGTTTCCACGCGTTCCCGGGGCAGGTCCGGCGCGAGGTTCCGGATCTGCGTCAGCGTCTCCCGGCCCAGCGCCCGGTCGACCGGCCGGATCGCCGCCCGCAGGACGGGGTCCGTGCGCGCCGCGATCCACAGTTCCGTCGCCGCCGCGGCGAGCGTGCCCGAGTAACCCGCCCACAGCAGGTCGATCGCCGCCGGGATGGCCTCCTCGCCGCTCGGCAGGTCCGCGAACGACTCCGACAGCGCCTCCGTCCGCCGGGCCGTGAGATGCGCCACAGCGGCCGCCATCAGCTCGGCCTTGTCCGCGAAATGGTGCTGCGCCGCGCCTTTCGAGACCCCCGCCCTGGCGCAGATCTCCTGCACCGACGTGCGCGCATACCCCAGCTCGACCAGGCACTCGATGGTCGCGTCGAGCAGGGCCGTCCGGGTCTGCTCCCGGCGCTGCGCCTGTGTGCGGTGCCCCCGCGCGGTCACGTCGCCTCCTTTACCGGCGCTCCCGCCGGATGTACATTCCACCTGGAACTTACATTCCGTCCGTAATGTTTTCCACTGCTGGAGGTCACCGATGCCGTTGCCCGCACCGAAGAGTTCCTGGGCGCAGGACCTGGGCGAGTTCCGCGAACTGGCCCGCTCGTTCTGCCAGAAGGAGCTCGTGCCGCACCAGGAGCGGTGGAACCAGCAGAAGTCCGTCGACCGTGAGCTGTGGACGAAGGCCGGCGAGGTCGGGCTGCTCGCCATCTCGATCCCCGAGGAGTACGGCGGCGGTGGCGGCACCTTCGCGCACGAAGCCGTGCTCTACGAGGAGCAGGCCCGCAGCGGGGACGGCTCGTGGGGCGTGTCCGTGCACAACGGCATCGTGGCGCACTACCTGCTCAACTACGCCACCGAAGAGAAGAAGAAGGAGTGGCTGCCCAAGCTCGCCAGCGGCGAGTGGGTCGGCGCGATCGGGATGACCGAGCCGGGCACCGGCTCCGACCTGCAGGGCATCAAAACCCGCGCGGTTCGCGAGGGCGACGAGTACGTCATCAACGGCGCCAAGACCTTCATCAGCAACGGCGGCATGGCCGACGTGGTCGTGCTGGCCTGCAAGACCGATCCGGACGCCGGCGCGGCCGGGGTGTCGCTGATCGTCGTCGAGACCGACCGGCCGGGCTTCCGCCGCGGCCGCGTGCTGGACAAGGTCGGCCTCAAGGGCCAGGACACCGCCGAGCTGTTCTTCGACGACGTGCGCGTGCCCGCGGCGAACCTGCTCGGCGAGGAGGGCCAGGGCTTCATCCAGATGATGCAGCAGCTCCCGCAGGAGCGGCTGATCATCGCGGTCACCGCGGTGGCAGGCATGGAGGCCGCGATCGACCTCACCATCGAGTACACCAAGGGCCGCACCGCGTTCGGCCGCCCGGTCTACAACTTCCAGAACAGCAAGTTCAAGCTCGCCGACGCGGCCACCGAGGCGGTCGTCGCGCGCGCGTTCCTCGACCAGTGCGTCGAACGGCACCTCAAGGGCGAGCTGGACGTCCAGGGCGCGGCGATGGTCAAGCTGTGGACCACTGAGCGCGCCAACAAGGTCGTCGACGACTGCGTCCAGCTGCACGGCGGCTACGGCTACATGACCGAGTACCCGATCGCCCGCGCGTGGACGGATCTGCGCATCTCCCGCATCTTCGGCGGGACCAGCGAGATCATGCGCGAAGTCATCTCGCGGACGCTGTGATGGCGGGACCACTCGCCGGGCTGAAGGTCGTCGAACTCGCCGGCCTGGCCCCGGCGCCGTTCGCGGGCACGCTGCTGGCCGACCTCGGTGCCGACGTGGTGCGGGTCGACCGGGCCAAGCCGGGCGCGGACGTCCTCGGCGTGCCCGGCGACCCGCTCACGCGCGGGCGCCGGACCATCGGCGTGGACACCAAGACCCCCGACGGCGTCGAGGTCGTGCTGCGGCTCGCGGAGCGGGCCGACGTGTTCATCGAGGGCTTCCGCCCGGGCGTGGCCGAGCGCATGCGTCTGGGGCCCGAGCACGTGCAGGGGCGCAACCCGCGGATCGTCTACGGCCGGGTGACCGGGTGGGGCCAGGACGGGCCGCTGGCATCGGCGGCCGGGCACGACATCAACTACCTCAGCGTCGCGGGCGCGCTCGAACCCATCGGGCGCGCGGGGGAGCGGCCGGTGCCGCCGCTCAACCTCGTGGGTGACTTCGCCGGCGGCGGGATGCTGCTGGCGTTCGGCATCCTCGCCGCGCTGCACGAGCGGACCACCTCGGGGCGCGGGCAGGTCGTGGACGCGGCGATGGTCGACGGCGCGGCGTTGCTGATGACGCAGCTGTTCGGGATGCGGTCGGCCGGGATGTGGCCGAACGAGCGGGGTGGCAACGTCCTCGACGGGGGCGCGCCGTTCTACGACACGTACGAGACCGCGGACGGCAAGTACGTCGCGGTCGGGGCGATCGAGATGCGGTTCTGGGGCGATCTGGTGCAGGTGCTCGAACTGGACCCGGCGGAGCTGCCGGTGCACCTGGACTGGAACCAGTGGCCGCGGCTGCGCGAGATCCTGGCGGCGGCGATCGGCAAGTACACCCGCGACGAGCTGGTGGCGCGGGCGGAGGGCACGGACGCCTGCCTGACGCCGGTGCTCAGCCCGTGGGAGGCGGCCGCGCACCCGCACAACGCGGCGCGCGGCACGTTCGTCGAGATCGGTGGCGTGGTGCAGCCCGCCCCGGCGCCGCGGTTCGACCGCACCCCGCCCGCCACCCCGGAACCACCGCACGAAAAGGGGGCGGACACCGAGGATGTCCTGGCCGAACTCGGGTATGACACCGACGGTGTCGCGGCGCTGCGGCAGGCGGGGGTGATCGCCTCCTGACGCGCGTGCGACAGATCGTTTAGAGTGGTCACACGTCCCGGCTGGGCACGCAGCGTCACAACGCCCAGCCATCCGTGTGAAGGGGTGTCGAAAACGTCCCGGTGACGGCAGGATTGCCGTTGATCGGGGGGAACCAGGCCCGCGGGTCCAGTGCAGCGAGGGGAACACGGCCATGTCGGCGAACACCAAGAAGATCGTCATCGTGGCCGTCGTCGCGCTTGTGTTGTTCTTCCTGATCACCCGTCCCACCGAGTCCGCCGAGGTGGTGCGCAGCGCGCTGGGCTGGCTCCGGGACGGTGCCGAAGCCATCGTGACCTTCGTCCGCAGCCTCTTCTCCTGACCCCATCCGGCCACGGCCGGCACCGCCTCGCCGCGGTGCCGGCCGTGGCCGTGCGCGTTCCGTGGACAACTACGCAAAGTCATCAATCCTGGCATCAGAGGGGCACTGTTCGACCATCCGGGTGGATTGCCGTGATTAACGCGCTGGTCGCCGAATTCCTTGCCCGGAACCTCTGGCGCGACGGCCCGAATTCCCCCTACGGTGCTCACATTGCGTGACCGGCCGGTTCTCACGGGCGAAACGGTCGATCGCTTCGATCATCGCCGTTCGATGGTGGCTTTCAGTTGGGGCACAAGGAGGCAGGGATGACCGGAGATCCCGGGGTGGATGCGGTGATTGCCCAGTGGGCGTCCGAGCTCGAGCGCACGCCCGAGGAGATGGAGGCCGACCGGATCGCCTCCGCCTGGCTCGCCGAACTGCCGCAGCAACCACCAGGGATCCCCGGCCAGCGCGCCCGCACCGGCACCCGCACGTGGAAGCCGGTCGAGTCGGCCGACCCGGACTACCTTGACGCGATGCAGGAACGGCTGCCCGATGTGCCGGTCGACCTGCTCGTCGCGGCCGCCGGCTGGTGGCAGATGGTCGGCGACATCGAGGAGGCCAAGGCCTGGTGGGACGCCGGCATCAGCCCGCTCGACCAGCGCGCCCTGGACTACCGGTCCGCCGGCCTCACCCCGTCCGACCTGTCCCGTCGTCTCGGCCCGATGACGGTCCTGCAGCACCTGCGCCGCGGCAGCGCCCCGGCCTGGTGCGTCGCCCGGCTCGCCCGCCAGCGCGCCAGCTGACCGTCGTGGCCGCGTAACGTCAGGAAACGCGGCCTCGTTGGTCAGGTGAGGCTTTAGCGCTCGCTTGACATCGGCGCACCTATCGTCGGCGCGCGAAGCGTGCGGGCGACAGGTGGGAGGCAAGGTTCTTGGACACGGAGCAGATCGAGCACGACCCTGCGGACGTGTCCACCGGTGACGATCCCGCGGCCCGGCCCGCCCGGGCCGCGCCCGCGATGCTCGGCAGGCTCGCGGTCGTGGTGCTGGTGCTGGCCGCGGCCGTCGGCGGGATCTGGACGACCAGCGCGGTCACCCGTCCCGGCCGCACCGAGACCACCACCGAGATCCCCGACCTGGCCAACGCCGCGGCGCAGGTCGAACCCGGTTCGGCCGCCCCGGTGAGCGTGACCGTCGAGGGCACGCCCGCCGCGCAGACCCAGCCGCAGCAACAACCCCAGCAGCAACAGCAGTCCGGCGGCGGGGACCTGCTCTCGCGGTGGGCGGCCCAGGTCGCCGACGTCACCGGCATCCCGGCCCGCGCGCTCGTCGCCTACGGCAACGCCGAGCTGGAGATGCGGGCCACGCAGCCGAAGTGCCGGCTGTCCTGGGCCACGCTCGCCGGCATCGGCCGGGTCGAGTCCAACCACGGCCAGTACGGCGGCGCGGTGCTGCAGGCCAACGGGCTGCCGTCGAAGGCGATCGTCGGCGTCCCGCTGGACGGCTCGCCCGGCATCAAGGCGATCGGCGACAGCGACGGCGGCCGGTTCGACGGCGATCCGGTGTACGACCGGGCGGTCGGGCCGATGCAGTTCCTGCCCAGCACGTGGGCCCGCTACGGCGGCGGCTACAACCCGCAGCAGATCGACGCCGCCGCGCTCGCCGCCGCCAAGTACCTGTGCGTCGGCAGCCGCGACATGGCCAGCGCGAACGGCTGGTGGTCGGGAATCCTGTCGTACAACAACTCGGTCGACTACGCGCAGAAGGTGTTCGGCCTGGCCGACGCCTACGCCAAGGCCGCCCAGGTCGTCAAGGTCTCCTGACCCGCGGGTGCTAGCGTCGTGGTGTGCCCACGGGTCTGTTCACGCCGCGCCGGATCGCGATCGGCGTCCTGTGCGTCGCCGCGTTCGCGGTGTGCTGCGGGCTGGCCTGGTGGCAGTGGAACCGGTTCGAATCGGCGAGCGGCTCGTTCCAGAACCTCGGTTACGTGCTGCAGTGGCCGCTGTTCGGGGTGTTCCCGGCGTTCCTGGTGTGGCGGATCTGGAAGCTGCGCCGCGAGGCGGCCGACGAGGACGCCCGGCCGGAGGAGTCGCGTGCCGAGTGGGGCCACCAGCCGGTGCGCGAGGTGCCGGCGCCCCGGGTGCGGCGGCAGCTCCCGGCCGAGGACGAGGACCCCGAGCTCGCCGCCTACAACCGCTACCTGGCCGAGCTGCACGCCCGCGACCAGCGCGAGAGTTAGAAAGGCAGACCTGATGGTGGACACGGACGAACGCGAAGGCGCCCCGGCCGCGAAGGCCGCGCCGGCCCTGCGGGGACCGCTGCTGCGCTACCGCGTGCTGGCCTACGCCACCGGTATCGCGCTGCTGCTGCTCACGGCGGCCTTCATCCTCAAGTACGCGTTCGACTCGCCGGGGATGATGAGCTGGGCCGGTGTCAGCCACGGCATCTTCTACATGGTCTACCTGGTGTTCGCGGTCGACCTGGCGCTCAAGGCGCGGTGGTCGATCAAGGGCACGATCCTGGTGCTGCTCGCGGGCACCATCCCGTTCCTGTCGTTCGTCGCGGAGCGGTCGGTCACGCACCGCGTCCAGGCGGGGCGCAAGCTCTGAGCGAGTAGGGCACCACGGTCGACCCGCGCAGGGTGTCCGCGTCCAGCGTCGCCGGGGTGAAGCCGTCCAGGTGGGCGATCATCGTGCCCACCGGGTCGGCCACCTCGTCCACGCGGCCGGACAGGAACGCCCACTCGTGCTCGTCGCTGCCGTAGTACACCGGCGTGGCGAACACCTCGGTGAACCGGGCCCAGGCGATCCGCAGCGTCTCGTTGCGCCACAGCGTCGGGCAGCCGCCCTGGCAGCAGACCACCCCGCCGGGCGCGAGCAACCCGGCGCACCGCCGCAGGAAGTCCGCGCCGTAGAGCCGGTTGTGCTGGGCCCGCGGATCGGTGTTCTCGTCCGGCAGGTCGATCACCACCAGGTCGTACCCGCCCGGCGACGACTCCACGAACGAGAACCCGTCGGCGTAGTGCACCCGCACCGGCCCCTCGCCGCGCTCGGCGGCCTCCAGCTCCTCGGCCGTGTAGCCGTAGGGGAGCAGCGAAGCGCACGTACGCACGGCCACCCGGTCGATGTCGACGTGGTCGACCTGCGACGCGCCGAACGCCACCGCCAGCTGGCTCGCCACGCCCTCGCTCGACCCGATGATCAGCACCCTGCGCAACCGCTCGGCCAGCAGCATCGCCGGCACCATCAGCGCCTCGTGGTAGACGAGCTGGCTCGCCTCGGTGCTCTGCCGCTCGTCGTCGCAGAACAGCGACACGCCCTGGGCCGTCCGGCCGATCAGCAGCCGCTGGAACCCGGTGTGCTCGTCGAACAGCACCTCCGGCACGTCCCACACCCGCGACAACCCGGGGCCCAGGGGCTCAACGATCTGCCGTGACATGCTTCTCCCCGCGCTCGACGACCGACATCTCCACCTCGGCGGTGCCCAAAGCGGCGGCCAGCAGGCGCACCGCGAGCACCGGATCCGCCTGGTCCCCGCACGTGAACACGTCCGCGAACACCGCCCCGATCTCCGGGTAGGTGTGCACCGAAGCGTGCGACTCGGCCAGCAGCGCCAGCACCGTCACGCCCTGCGGCTCGAACCGGTGGCCGACCACCTCGCGGACCGTCGCCCCGGCTTCGGTCACCGCGGTCCGCAGCGCGTCGCGCAGGAACGCCGGATCGTCCAGCAGGCCCGGGTCGATGCCGCGCAGCTCGGCCAGGACGTGCCGTCCGGCGAACGCGCCGATCTCACGTGCCATCGGCGAGGGTGCCTCCTTCCAGGCAGTAGGTGCGCAGGGGCGGGATCCCGTTGAACGCCACCGACGAGTAGCTCGCCGTGTAGGCGCCGGCGTCGAGGATGTCGAGCCGGTCCCCGGCGCGCAGCGACAGCGGCAGCTCGTAGGGAGTCCGTTGGTACAGCACGTCGTCACCGTCGCACGTCGGCCCGGCCAGCACGACGGGACCCCGCTCACCGTGCGAGTCCAGCGGCTCCAGCCGGTAGGGGATGGCCTCGTTCTCGGTCTCGGCCAGGCCGTTGTACCGGCCGATGTCGAGGTAGACCCACCGCCGCCCGAACCGGGTCGACACCAGCACGACCTCGGTGCGGATCAGCCCGGCCTCGGCGACCACGGCCCGGCCCGGTTCGAGCAGCACCTCCGGCTCGTCGGGGAAGTACGCCGCCACCGCGGCCCGGATCGTGCGGGCGTAGGCGGCGAGCGACGGCACGGCCTGCCGGTAGGTGATGCCGAAACCGCCACCGATGTTCAGGCGCCGCAGCCGCACCCCGCGCGCGGCGCAGTCGGCGAAGATCTTGGCGGCCGCGGCGATCCCGGCCTCCCACGCCTGCGGTTCCGGCTGCTGCGAGCCGACGTGGAAGGCGATCCCGGCCGTGTCCAGGCCCAGCCGGTCCGCCTCCACCAGCAGGTCGGCCGCGCGGCCCGGCTCGCAGCCGAACTTCTGCCCGAACGGCGTCGCCGACGCCGGGCCGTCCACCAGGATCCGCACCGACACCGACGCGCCCGGTGCGTGCGCGGCCAAGGCGGCCAGGTCGCCCTCGGCGTCGGTGGTGAAGTCCCGCACCCCGCGCGACCAGGCGAACGCGATGTCGGCCGGCTTCTTGATCGTGTTCCCGTAGGACAGGGCCGCGGGCTCGGCGCCGGCCGCCAGGCACGCCTCGATCTCGGCCGGGCTCGCCACGTCGAACCCGCCGCCCGCGCCCAGCACGGCCCGCAGCACCGCCGGCTCCGGGTTCGCCTTCACCGCATAACACAGACGGGCGTGCGGGAACTCGCCGAGGAGCTCCCGCACGCGCGTGGCGACCGCGTCGGTGTCCACGACCAGGCACGGCGTCGGCACGTCGTGCGCGGCCAGGAAGCGCCGGATCCGGCCGAGGCTTCGGGGTGTCACCCCCGAAGCGTCTCAGGAGCCGATGCCGGTCAGCGAACGGACCTCCATCTCGGCGTGCTTGCGCGGGTCGGCCTTGTCCTTGGCGAGGATCGTGCCGAGGAAGCCGCACAGGAACGAGAACGGGATCGACACCAGCCCCGGGTTCTTCAGCGGGAACCAGTGGAAGTCCACGCCCTTGATGATCGAGTCCGGCGAACCGGACACCACCGGCGAGAAGATCACCAGCACCAGGCAGGCGCCCAGGCCGCCGTAGATGGCCCACAGCGTGCCCGTGGTGTTGAACCGCTTCCAGAACAGCGAGTACAGCAGCGTCGACAGGTTCGCCGAGGCCGCGACCGCGAACGCCAGCGCGACCAGGAACGCGATGTTCTGCCCGTTGGCGAGGATGCCGCCGAGGATCGCCAGCACCCCGATCACGATCGCGGTGAGCCGCGCCACCCGCACCTCGTCGACCGGGTCGGCGTGGCCGCGCTTGAAGATGTTGGCGTACACGTCGTGGGCGAAGGATGCCGACGCGGTCAGCGTCAGGCCGGCCACGACCGCCAGGATCGTCGCGAACGCCACCGCGGCGATGATGCCCAGCAGCAGGGTGCCGCCGATGTGCAGGGCCAGCAGCGGCGCCGCGGAGTTCTCGCCGCCGGGCGCGGCCTTGATCGCGTCGGTGCCGACCAGCGCGGCCGCGCCGAAGCCGATGACCAGGGTGCACAGGTAGAACACGAACATGCAGGCGGTGGCCCACACGACCGAGCGGCGCGCCTCCTGCGAGTTCGGCACGGTGTAGAAGCGCATCAGCACGTGCGGCAGGGCGGCCGCGCCCAGGATCAGCGCGATGGCCAGCGACACGAAGTCCAGCTTCGTGGTGCCGTTCGCGCCGTACTGGCCGCCCGGCTCGAGCAGCTTGTCGCCCATCGGGCTGTGGTAGGCGGCCTGGGAGAGCAGGTTCGACAGGCTGAAGCCGAACTTGCCGAACAGGAACACGGTCATCAGCACCGCGGACAGGATCAGGATGCCGGCCTTGATGATCTGCACGTAGGTGGTGCCTTTCATGCCGCCGACCAGCACGTACAGCACCATGACGATGCCCACCACGGCGATGATCAGGGCCTGGCCGAAGCCGCCGTGGATGTCCAGCAGCAGCGCGATCAGGCCACCGGCGCCGGCCATCTGGGCCAGCATGTAGAACAGCGAGATCACCAGGGTCGACGTCGCGGCGGCGGCGCGCACCGGGCGCTGCTTCATCCGGAAGCTCAGCACGTCGCCCATGGTGAAGCGGCCGGTGTTGCGCAGCAGCTCCGCGATGAGCAGCAGGTCCACCAGCCAGGCGACCAGGAAGCCGATCGAGTAGAGGAACCCGTCGTAGCCGTGCACGGCGATCGCGCCGGCGATGCCGAGGAACGACGCGGCCGACAGGAAGTCGCCGGAGAGCGCGATGCCGTTCTGCCGCCCGGTGAACGCGCTGCCCGCGGCGTAGTAGTCGGAGCGGGAGGAGTTCCGGCTGCTCACGCGGTACACCACGAACAGCGTGATGGCGACGAACAACGCGAAGACGGCGATGTTGAGGACCGGGTTGCTGGCCGCGGTCGCGGTGCCCGCGGCGAGAAGGTGGGTCATCGGGTTACTGCACTCCTGCCTGCTGGCGGACCTCGTCCACGGCGGGGTCGATGCGGCGCCGGGCGAACCGCAGGTACGCGGCCGTGATCAGGGCGGTCGAGACGAACTGCAGGATCCCCAGCACGATCGCGACGTTGACCTCGCCGAAGACCTTGATGCTCATGAAGTCGTGCGCGTACGCGGCGAGCAGCACGTAGACCAGGTACCAGAGCACGAACGCCAGGCTCATCGGGAACACGAACCGCCGGAACCGCCCCCGCAGCTCGCCGAACTCGGGGCTGCGCTGGATCGCGACGAAGTCGGGACCGGCCGGACGCCGCGGCGCGGGCGGCGGTTGCTCGCTGGGGTTGCCGAACAGCGGCCGCATCTGCCCCGTGTCTTCCCCGGGGCGCGTCGCGGCGGTGGGGGCGACGTTCTGCATCTCTGCCTCCCGGCAAGCGAGCGAAGTCGGTGAAACTCTTTCAGTGGGCGCACATGCTAACTACGCCGACCTGGGCCTCCGACATCGGAGGACCTCTTCAGAGTGAAGCGGGCCTGGGCCACCCGGACGGGTTAATCCGCTGATCGGGCGAAAGGCGGGCGGGATTCCGCCGAAGCACGTAACCGGCAGTGAGGTGACGCGGGGTGCCGTCCCTGGAAGGGGTGAGGCGCGCGATACCGCGTAACACCGCGGCGGTGGTGAAAAAGCGCTGGCCAGACGTGGTGACCGGGCAGAAATCCACATCACAGCGAAAGCCACAAGATCGGGGGGTATTCGGCTCGCCGGACACGGGGCGTCCGCACGGTCGGTGTGGATTTTCCGCTTCGTCCCAGTCAGCTCTGGGCTAAGTGGGTGACAGGTCCACGGTGTGGGTGTGCCCTGCGGTAACCGGAAACCGCGCTTCTGGCGCCCTGACAAGGCATTTCGCGTAAACCCCTGGTCACCAGCGGTATTTCCGCAGGTCAGCACCGCCAGGTTCGGCGGGCTTCGGTGGGGCCCGTTTGGTGTACGCTTCCTGGGCCACGCTGACTCGCTGTGACCGAGCGTAAACCGGTGTTGTGCGCCGCATCGTGCACACCGCATGATGCACCGGCAACGGCGCCGGGCCGGTCCGGCGGGACGGCGGGCGGCCGGGACAGCGCCGTCGGCTGGGGCTGCAAGAGAAGCGACGAGTTCCACCCGTGATGAGGAGAGCCATGCGGTTGAGGTCACGCGGTGCCGCCGCCGTGCGCTCCGGCACGGGTCCGGCCCACCACGCACAGCAGACGCCGGACAGGGAGTCACCTTCGTGACCGTTGCAGGACAGGGCCAAGTGCCTGTGGGACAGCTCCTCGGCCAGCAACCGGAGGAGCCGTCGAAGTGGGCCACGCTCACGCGCTGGCGGGACTGGCGGCTGTCCGCCAAGCTCGCCGCCGTGTCCCTGGTGCCCATCGTGGTCGCCCTGGTGCTGGGCGGGATCACCATCGGCAACCAGGTCGAGCGCTCCGGCAACTACGAGCGGATGAACCGGCTGGTCGAGCTGAACGGCGCGGTCCGCACGCTGGTCGACGCCCTGCAACAGGAGCGCACCGAGACCGCGGCGCTGCTCACCCAGGGCACCGTCGGCAGTTCCCCGCGGCTGGACGCCGCCCGGCAGCTGGTGGACAGCGCGACCGGCCCGCTCGCCGGCGCCACCGGGCACGCCGCGGACGCCGACGACGGCATCCGCGCGCCCGGCGAGGCCGCCGCGGCCGCCGTCGGCCGTCTGCCCGAGGTGCGCCGCCAGGTCGCCGAGGGCCGCCTCGACGCGGTGCAGGCGCTGGCCGCCTACAGCGAGATGACCGAGTCGCTGATCGGCCTGGACACCTCGCTGGTCGCCGGCATCGGCGACGACGCCATCGGCGGCACGCCGAGCGCGCTGCACGACGTGCTGGTGGTGAAGGAAGAGGCGTCCATCGCCCAGTCGCTGCTCGGCTACGGCATCGCGCGCGGCAACCTCACCCCGAGCCAGCTCAACGACCTGCGCACGGCCGAGCTGCGGCTGACCGACCGGCTCGTCGACTTCCGCGCCGCGGCCGGCTCCGCGCAGGAGGCGTTGTTCGACCGCACGGTGATGGGCCAGGACTTCAACACCCGCAGCCGCCTGGTCAACGGCGTGCTCGCGGCCGAGGGCGCCTCCGTGCCGAGCGCATTGCGCGGCATCTCGGCCCAGCAGTGGACCGCGGTGTCGGCGTCGGTGATCGCCGCGTTGAACACCGTCAGCGACAGCCTGGGCGACGAGCTCACCGCGACCTCCGCGGACCTCGCGGACAGCGCGGGCACCGACGCCGGCCTGCTCGCGGTGCTGCTGTTCCTCGCGCTCGTGGTCACCGCCGCGGTCGTCATCCTCATCACCCGCCAGCTGCTGCACTCGCTGCGCGTGCTGCGGGCCGGCGCCCTGGACGTCGCCGACCGGCAGCTGCCTGCCGCGGTGCGCAACATCCAGGAGGGCCGCGAGCAGACCACCGACGTGCAGCCGGTGCCGGTCGGCACGAAGGACGAGATCGGCGAGGTGGCCAAGGCGTTCGACGCGGTGCACAGCCAGGCGCTGCGGCTCGCGGTCGAGCAGGCCAACATGCGCACCGGCTACAGCAGCGTGTTCGTCAACCTCTCGCGCCGCAGCCAGAGCCTCGTGCAGCGGCAGCTGCAGCTGATCGAGCGGCTGGAGCGGGACGAGGAGGACGCCGACCAGCTCGCGACGCTGTTCCAGCTGGACCACCTGGCGACCCGCATGCGGCGCAACAACGAGAACCTGATGGTGCTCTCCGGCGCCGAGCCGGGCCGCCGCTCCGGCCAGCCGGTCACCACCTCCGACGTGCTGCGCGCCGCGGTGTCGGAGATCGAGCAGTACCAGCGGGTCGTGGTGCAGACCCCGCCGGACGCGCGCATCGTCGGGTTCGCCGCGAGCGACCTGATGCGCCTGGTCGCCGAGCTGCTGGACAACGCGACCGCGTTCTCCGCGCCGGAGACCCACGTGACGGTCACGACCCGCGCGAACGACCAGGGCGGCCTGGTCATCGACATCATCGACCAGGGCATCGGGATGAACGAGGCCGAGGTCGCCGAGGCCAACGCCCGGCTGACCGAGGCGGGCACGGTTGACCTCGCGACCTCGCGCCGGATGGGCCTGTTCGTGGTCGGCCGCCTCGCCGGGCGGCACAACATCGGGGTGGTCCTGCACGGGGGCAAGGACATCGCCGGGGTGCGGGCGACCGTCACCGTGCCCGCGGACCTGGTCATGGACCTGCCCGCGCCGGCCCCGGCCCAGCCGGACCCGTCGGCCGCGCTGCCGCGGCGGCGCACGGTCAACGGTGCGGGGCGGCCGGAGGCGCTGGCGAGTTTCGGTCAGGCGCCGACGCCCGGGGATGGTGCGAACGCCCCGTCGTGGGCGCAGAACGGGCACTCCGGGGTGCTGCCGCCGCGGCCGCCGTCGGACCTGGAGATCTCCGGGACCGCGTTGTTCACGCCGATCCCCGCGGAGGGTGCGGAGCCGTCGCCCGCGCCCGAGGCGCCTGCCGAGCCGGAGCCGACGCCGGCCTCGGATGAGCTGCCCAGCGGGAAGGCGTTGTTCGCGGCGAACAGCAGCCCGTTGTCGGAGTGGTGGAGCTCGGCGGCGAACGAGCCGAAGCCGGCCACGCCGCCGCCGTCGCGCCGCGAGACGACGCCGATCTTCGACGAGACCCTGTCGGCGTGGTTCCGCAGCGACGATCCGCCGGCGGCTGCGAAGGTGGCCTCGACGGCGGGTGAGTCCACTTCGGACGAGCCGGAGAGCGCCAAGGCGGCCAGCGGCTGGGACTTCGCGGTCGACGAGAACTGGCGCGCGGTCCAGGCGGCGTCCCAGGTGGAGCCGAAGACCTTCACCGACGCGGGCCTGCCGAAGCGCCGCCGCGGGGAGCAGCTGCTGCCCGGCAGTGCCGCCGCGGAGACCCCGGAGCCGAACCCGCAGCGGGAGATGCCGGTCCGCGACCCGGCCGACGTGCGGGGCCGGCTGAGCAGCTTCCAGCACGGCGTGAACCGCGCCCGCCACGCGAAGCGGGACCAGTCCGCGGAAGCCGCTGCGGGGCGGGAAAGCGCTACCAGCGCGGACGGAGACACTGCGACTACGCAGGGCAGCGCGGGTGCGGGCAGTGCCGCGCCGGGAGCTGCTGCTGCGGCGGGGACTGCTGCTGTGCCGGGATCCGCTGGGCAGGGGAGTGCCCCCGTGCCGGGCAGCGCCGCCGCGCAGGGGACTGGCGCAGTGCAGGAGGGTGCTGCCGCGCAGGAAGCTGCTGCGCAGGGGGATGCTGCTGCGAAGGCGAGCGCCGCGACGCAAGGGGTTAGCGCTGCGCAGGCGGGTGCCGCTGCGAAGGCGAGCGCCGCGGCGCAGGAAGGTGCCGCGGCGCAGCGGGAAAGCGCTGCCACTCCGGCGGAGGGCACCGCCGCCGGGACGGCGCAGCCGGAGACCGGCCTGCCGCGCCGCAAGCCGCGCCCGGGCGCGGAGGCGCCGCAGCTGGACAGCGGCCTCCCGCAGCGCGAGCCGAAGAGCACCGAGGCGACGGAGAGCGGACTACCCCGCCGCAAGCCGAAGGCCGGCGCGCAGGCGAAGGAAGCCGAAGGCGCCGAGGCCGCTCTCCCGAAGGCGAAGGATGCGGACGGCTCGTCGAAGCCCACCGCCACGGACAGCGGCCTGCCACGCCGCCAACCGAAACCCGAGCCAAAGCCCGAGCCCACCGCCACGAACAAGGGCCCCGAGCTACCCCAGCGCGAACCGAAGCCGTCCGCGGAGCCTCAGCCGGAGCCCGGCCTGCCGCAGCGTCAGGCGAAGCCTGCGGCGGGCGCGGACGCTCAGCCGGAGCCCGATTTGCCGCAGCGCCAGCCGAAGCCTGCCGAGAGCGGCCTGGCGCAGCGCCCGCCGGCCGAGACGGCTGCTGCTGCCGGGGCGGAGCCCGGCCTGCCGCAGCGGCAGCCGAAGTCTGCCGAGAGCGGCCTGCCGCAGCGCCAGCCGAAGCCTGCCGAGAGCGGCCTGGCGCAGCGCCCGTCGGCCGAGACGGCTGCTGCTGCCGGGGCGGAGCCCGGCTTGCCGCAGCGCCAGCCGCAGCCTGCCGAGGGTGCCGAAGCTCAGCCGGAGAACGGTTTGCCCCAGCGGCAGCCGGCCTCGGGGCAGGCCGAGAACGGCCTGCCCCGGCGCCAGCCGCGGCCGGTGGAGGGCACCGGGCTGTTCCAGCGTCCGGGCACCGGCGAGGGCACCGGCCTCTTCCAGAGGCCCGAACGCGCCGGTGCCCAGCAGCCCGGACCCGCCGGCGACCTACAGCCCGGACCCGGCGGCGGCCAGCAGCCCGAACCCGCCCGCGCCCAGCAGTCCGGACCCGGCGGCGGCCAGCAGTCCGGATCCACCCCGGACCGCCAGCCGGCCGGAGCGGAGGGTGTCCCGGGTGGCGCCTGGTCGTTCGCCTCGGACGAGAGTTGGGCGGCGGTTCAGACCGTCTCCTCGTCGTCGCCGTCGAACTTCACCGCGGCGGGGCTGCCCAAGCGGCGCCGCGGTGAGCAGTTGCTGCCCGGCAGCGCCCTGTCCCCGGGGGCGCCCGCCCCGGCACCGCGGACACGCCGTGACCCGCAGGATGTGCGTGGCAGGCTGAGCAGTTTCCAGCAAGGTGTTCAGCGTGGAAGGCACCGGACCGCTCAGTCCGCCGACCCCGAACAAGGAACCATGGAGGGTGAATGACCACGCCGCAGCCACAGAACCAGTTCGGATGGCTGGTCAATGATTTCGCCGAGCGTGTGCCTGGCGTAGCGCACGCGGTGGTCGTTTCGGCCGACGGCCTGCTGCTGACCGCTTCGAACCGGTTGCCGCTCGACCGCGCCGACCAGCTCGCCGCGGTGGCCTCCGGGCTCGTCAGCCTGACCCAGGGCGCGGCGCGGTGCTTCGAAGCCGGTGCGGTCAACGAAACCGTCGTGGAGATGGAACTCGGGATCATGATCCTGATGTCCATCAGCGACGGCTCGTGCCTGGCGGTCCTGGCCGCCCCGAACTGCGACATCGGCCAGGTCGCCTACGAGATGACCATGCTGGTCGACCGGGTGGGCCAGATCCTCACCCCCGAACTGCGGGCTCAGCTGCAGGGAGCCGGTGGCCCCCTGATCGGTGAACCGGTGGGATGATGCCGACATGACCACGGGATCCGAGAGTGGCTCCCCATCCGGCGGCGAACCGGAGCCGACGTTCGCCGACGTGATGAACAGCTTCAGCCTGGACTCCGGGCGTGGCCGCTGGAAGCGCAAGAAGCAGCGCGACCAGCAGCCCGGGACCGAAACGGCCGAGGCCCCCGAAGCACCGCAGGCCGAGCAGGCGCCGCCGGTGCCCCAGCCGTCACCGCAACCGGCACCCGCGCCGCGACCGGAGCCGGAGCACCCGGCCCGGCCGGCGAGCCTCTTCGACTCCTCGCCGGGCAGCGGGTTCTTCGACCCGGTGCAGCCCCCGCAGCCGGCCCCGCGCGTGCCGTCGCGCCGCGAGGAGCCGGAGCTCCACCCCGCCGAGGAGACCGCGGTGGTGCGCCCCTACGCGCTCACCGGCGGCCGCACCAAGGCCCGGGTCGCCCTGGAACTGGAGACGCTGATCTCCGTCCAGGACGCCGTCCTCGCCCGGCTCGACGCCGGCGCGCTGACGGTGCAGTTCGAGCACCGCTCGATCATGGAAGAATGTCGTACACCGCGGTCGGTCGCGGAGGTCGCAGCGCTGCTGCGGGTCCCGATCGGCGTGGCCAGAGTCCTCATCAGCGACGCCGCCGATGCTGGTCTGGTCACCGTGCACCGCACGGTGTCGACCAACGACGACGCCGAGGCGCATCTCATGTTGATGGAAAGGGTGTTGAGTGGACTCCGTCGGCTTTAAGGCACCGCGGCAGGCCGCGCCGCAGACCATGACCTCGGCGAAGATCGTGGTCGCCGGTGGTTTCGGTGCCGGCAAGACCACCTTCGTCGGCTCGGTCTCGGAGATCGTGCCGCTCACCACCGAGGCGATGATGACCGACGCGAGCCGCGGCATCGACAACCTCGACCAGACACCCAACAAGGCCACCACCACCGTGGCCATGGACTTCGGCCGGGTGTCGCTGGACAAGGACCTGATCCTGTACCTGTTCGGCACGCCCGGTCAGCAGCGGTTCTGGTTCATGTGGGACGACCTGGTCCGCGGCGCGATCGGTGCCGTGGTGCTCGCGGACACGCGGCGGCTGGCGGACTCGTTCGCGCCGGTCGACTTCTTCGAGGACCGCAGGCTGCCCTACATCATCGGCGTCAACACGTTCGACGGGCAGCTGCACCACGAGCTGAGCGACGTGCGCGAGGCGCTGGCGATCGACGAGAGCATTCCGATCGTGCGCTGCGACGCCCGCGACCGCGAGTCGACCAAGCAGACGCTGATCACGCTGGTCGAGTACGCGATGCGGCAGTGGATCGCGATGCGCACGGCCGGCGCGCGCTGACGCCGGCGAGGTAGCTGGGGAAGTGCCGGGCGGGGGCCCGGCACCCGTCCGGACGACGCCGTCGTCGTGCTGTCCGCCTTCTGAATCGTTACGGTCCCGCGCTGGATGTCGCCGCGGTCACGCTTGGGTTTGCGATAGTAGGAAGTCCAAGTATTTTTGAGGCATGAACGCCTCACTTCACCGGCCCGTGCACCCGGTGCGGTTCGTCACCGCCTCGAGTCTGTTCGACGGGCACGACGCTTCGATCAACATCATGCGGCGCATCCTGCAGTCGCAGGGTGCGGAGGTCGTCCACCTCGGGCACAACCGGTCGGTGGACGAGGTCGTCACGGCCGCGATCAGCGAGGACGCCCACGGCATCGCGATCAGCGCTTACCAGGGCGGCCACGTGGAGTACTTCAGCTACCTCGTCGAGCTGCTGAACGAGCGCGGCGCCGGGCACATCAAGGTGTACGGCGGCGGGGGCGGCGTCATCGTCCGCGAGGAGATTGAGCTGCTGCACTCCCGCGGCGTCGCCCGCATCTTCTCCCCGGACGACGGCCTCCAGCTGGGCCTGCCGGGCATGGTCAACCTGATGATCAAGGAGTGCGACTACGACCTGGCCGAGGTGCCGGCCGGGTCGGACGACGACCTGCTGGCCGGGGACGTCCCGTCGCTCGCGCGGTTCATCACCCAGCTGCAGGCCGGCAGCGTGACCGAGGACCGGCTCGCCCGCATCACCGAGGCGGCGCGGGCCCGCACGGTCCCGGTCCTGGGCATCACCGGCACCGGCGGCTCGGGCAAGTCGTCGCTGACCGACGAGCTGCTCCGGCGCTTCCGGCTGGACCAGGAGGACAAGCTGCGCATCGCGGTGCTGGCGGTCGACCCGACCCGGCGCCGCGGCGGTGGTGCGCTGCTCGGCGACCGGATCCGGATGAACGGCCTGGACGGGGCGCAGGTCTACTTCCGCTCGATGGCCACCCGCCAGGCCAGCGGTGAGGTACCCGACGGCCTGGACGAGGCCGTGCTGGCGTGCAAGGCCGCGGGTTACGACCTGGTGGTCGTCGAGACGCCGGGCATCGGGCAGGGCGACGCGGGCATCGTGGACCACGTCGACTACTCGCTGTACGTGATGACGCCGGAGTTCGGCGCCGCGTCGCAGCTGGAGAAGATCGACATGCTCGACTTCGCCGACGTGGTGGCGATCAACAAGTTCGAGCGCCGCGGCGCCGAGGACGCGCGCCGCGACGTGGCGCGCCAGCTGGTGCGCAACCGCGAGGCGTTCGGGGCCTCGCCCGAGGACATGCCGGTGTTCGGCACCAGCGCCGCGCGCTTCAACGACGACGGTGTGACCGCGCTGTACCAGTACCTGCGCGACGCGCTCGCCGAGCGCGGCCTGTCGGTGTCGGCGGGCCAGCTGCCGAAGGTGGAGGCCAAGGTGTCCACCGGGGCGACGGTGATCATCCCGCCGTCGAAGGAGCGCTACCTCGCCGACATCGCCGCCACCGTGCGCGGCTACCACGAGAAGACGCGGGACCAGGTCGCGGCCGTGCGCAAGGTCGACCAGCTGCGCGCCGCGAAGGGGGCGCTGGCCGCGGACGGCGCGGACACCGGCCCGATCGAGGCGCTGCTGGCGAAAGCGGAGTCCGAGGTGGACCCGTCGGTGGCCGGGCTGCTGGAGCGGTGGGACGAGCTGGCCGAGTCCTACCGGCAGGAGGAGCTGGTCGTCCGCATCCGGGACAAGGAGCTGCGCACCCAGCTGTGGCGGGACACCCTGTCCGGCAACCGGATCCCGCGCGTGGCGCTGCCGCGCTACACCGACCGCGGCGAGCTGCTGTCGTTCCTGCGCCGTGAGCACCTGCCCGGCTACTTCCCCTACACGGCCGGCGTCTTCCCGTTCAAGCGGGAGGGTGAGGACCCGGCGCGCATGTTCGCCGGCGAAGGCGACGCGTTCCGCACCAACCGCCGGTTCAAGTACCTCTCGGCCGACTCCGAGGCGAAGCGCCTGTCGACGGCGTTCGACTCGGTGACGCTGTACGGGCACGACCCGGACACGCGACCGGACATCTACGGCAAGATCGGCACCTCCGGCGTGTCCATCGCGACGCTGGACGACATGAAGGCGCTCTACGACGGGTTCGACCTGACCGCGCCGAACACGTCGGTGTCGATGACGATCAACGGCCCCGCGCCGACGATCCTGGCGTTCTTCCTCAACACCGCGATCGACCAGCGGATGGACGCGTTCCGGGCCGAGCACGGGCGCGAGCCCACGCCGTCGGAGGCCGAGGACCTGCGCGAATGGACGCTGCGCCAGGTGCGCGGCACGGTGCAGGCCGACATCCTCAAGGAGGACCAGGGGCAGAACACCTGCATCTTCTCCACCGAGTTCAGCCTGCGCATGATGGCCGACATCCAGGAGTGGTTCATCGAGCACGGGGTGCGCAACTTCTACTCGGTGTCGATCTCCGGCTACCACATCGCCGAGGCGGGCGCGAACCCGATCTCGCAGCTGGCGTTCACGCTGGCCAACGGGTTCACCTACGTCGAGTCCTACCTCGCCCGGGGCATGCACATCGACGACTTCGCGCCGAACCTGTCGTTCTTCTTCTCCAACGGCATGGACGCCGAGTACTCGGTGCTCGGCCGGGTCGCGCGGCGCATCTGGGCGGTCGCGATGAAGGAGCGTTACGGCGCCAACGAGCGGTCGCAGAAGCTGAAGTACCACGTGCAGACCTCCGGCCGGTCGCTGCACGCGCAGGAGATGAGCTTCAACGACATCCGCACCACGCTGCAGGCGCTGTGCGCGCTGTACGACAACGCGAACTCGCTGCACACCAACGCCTACGACGAGGCGATCACCACGCCCACGGAGAACTCGGTGCGGCGCGCGATGGCCATCCAGATGATCATCAACAAGGAGTGGGGCCTGTCGAAGAACGAGAACCCGCTGCAGGGCTCGTTCATCATCGACGAGCTGACCGACCTGGTCGAGGAGGCCGTGCTCACCGAGTTCGACCGGATCGCCGAGCGCGGCGGCGTGCTGGGCGCGATGGAAACCGGGTACCAGCGCGGCAAGATCCAGGACGAGTCGATGCTGTACGAGCGGCTCAAGCACGAGGGCACGCTGCCGATCATCGGCGTGAACACGTTCCGCAACCCGCACCCGGAGGACGACGAGGTCGAGGTCGAACTGGCGCGCGCGACGGAGGAGGAGAAGCAGTCGCAGCTGACGCGGCTGGCCGACTTCCAGCAGCGGCACAGCCACGACGCCGAGCAGGCGCTCCAGGCGCTGCGCGAAGCCGCCACCCGGGGCGACAACCTGTTCGGGGTGCTGATGGACGCCGCGCGGGTGTGCTCGCTCGGCCAGATCACGGAGGCGTTCTTCGAGGTCGGCGGCCAGTACCGGCGCAACATCTGACGCGGACCGGGGAACCGGGTCGCAGCCGGTGTGATCCCGCTCCGGACGTCCGGATCGTCCGGAGCGGGAATAGCGCGCCCGGGTGCGGAAGTTGGGTCGGAGCATGAAGTTCGGGATCTCGACGTTCGTCACCGACGAAGGCATCCGTCCGGGCGCGCTCGGCCGCGCGCTCGAGGAGCGCGGGTTCGACTCGCTGCTGCTCGCCGAGCATTCGCACATCCCGGTCAGCCGGGAAAGCCCCTACCCGGGCGGCGGTGAGCTGCCGCGCGTCTACTACCGCACCCTCGACCCGTTCGTGGCGCTGACCGCGGTCGCCGCCGAGACCCGTGACCTGCTGCTCTTCACCGGCGTCGCCCTGCTGGTCCAGCGGGACGTCATCCACACCGCCAAGGAGGTGGCCAGCCTCGACCTGCTCTCCGGCGGTCGGGTGGCCTTCGGCGTCGGCGTGGGCTGGAACCGCGAGGAGATGCGCAACCACGGCACCGACCCGCGCACCCGCGGCGCCCTGATCGACGAGCAGATCCAGGCGCTCAAGGCGATCTGGACCCAGGACGAGGCCGAGTTCCACGGCGAGCACGTCGACTTCGACCCCATCTGGCAGTGGCCCAAGCCGGTGCAGCGCCCGCACCCGCCGATCTACGTCGGCGGCGAGAGCGAGGCCGCGCTCACCCGGCTCGCCAAGCACGCCGACGGCTGGATGCCCCGCGCCCACACCCCGCCGGAGGAGATCAAGCGGGTCCGCGCCTGGCTGGCCGAGCAGGGCCGCACCGACGTCCCGTTCACCGTCTTCGGCGCGGGTCGCAGCGAGGAGGCGCTGGCGGGGTACGCCGAGGCCGGCGTGGAGCGCGTGACGTTCCTGCTCGGCACCCGCCCCGAGCCGGAGACGCTGACCAAGCTGGACGAGCTCGCCGCACTCGTGGAGGGCTACCGGTGAAACTGGGCATTTCGACGTTCGTCACCGACGAGAGCGCGCGGCCGGACGTGCTGGCCAAGGCGGTCGAGGACCGCGGGTTCGACGCCCTGTTCGTCGCCGAGCACTCGCACATCCCGGTCAGCCGGGACACCCCGTACCCGGCGGGCGGTGAGATGGCGCGCGCCTACTACCGCGCGCTCGACCCGTTCGTCGCGCTGACCGCGGCCGCCGCCGCGACCACGACGCTGAAGCTGGGCACCGGCATCACCCTGCTGATCCAGCGGGACGTCCTGCACACCGCGAAGTCCGTCGCGAGCCTGGACCTGTTGTCCGGCGGGCGGTTCCTGTTCGGGGTGGGCGTGGGCTGGAACCGCGAGGAGATGCGCAACCACGGCACCGACCCGCGCACGCGCGGGGCGCTGCTGGACGAGCAGATCCAGGCACTCCGGACAGTGTGGACGAACGACGAGGCCGAGTTCCACGGTGTGCACGTGAACTTCGACCCGGTGTTCCAGTGGCCCAAGCCCGAGCGGGACGTGCCGGTCTACATCGGAGGCAACAGCGCCGCGGCCCTGGAACGTGCGAAGCGGCTGGGAGCCGGCTGGCTGCCCAACGCCCTGCGCGACCCGGAAGCGGCGGCCGAGCAGGTGGCGCAGGCCGGATCGGTGCCGGTGACCGCGACGTCCGCCCCGCCGGACCCGGCGCTGCTGGACGCCTACGCCGAGGCCGGTGCCGAGCGCGTCACGCTGGGCCTGCCGGCCGCCTCCGAGGGTGACACCCTGCGCCGGCTCGACGCGCTGGCCGCGCTGGTGCCGCGGTTCAGCTGAGCGGGCTGCGGGGCGGGCGGTAGTGGTGGCGCTCTGCGCCGGTGCGGGGTGCTCGTGCCGCATCAGCTGGGCGAGGGTTGCGGGGCTGCGGTGCCGTGGCCGGCATGTGGCAGTGGTGCAGGCATTCTGCGCCGGTGCGGGTGCTCGTGCCGCATCACCTGGGCGAGGGTTGCGGGGCTGCGGTGCCGTGGCCGGCATGTGGCAGTGGTGCAGGCGCTCTGCGCCGGTGCGGGTGCTCGTGCCGCATCAGCTGGGCGAGGGTTGCGGGGCTGCGGTGCCGTGGCCGGCATGTGGCAGTGGTGCAGGCATTCTGCGCCGGTGCGGGGTGCTCGTGCCGCGCGTCAGTCGACCAGTGATCCCAGGGCTCGGGTGCCGGCGGTGAGCGCCGCGGGCAGCGTGCGGTAGTAGCGGGACGGCGCGCTGCTCAGGACGACCACCACGTACCGGGCGTCCTCGCCGAGCAGGCCCGTCGTGTTGTATACAGCCTGCGTACCGCTGGTGCCCCAGCCCTGCTTGATCGCCCACGTCGTGCCCGGCAGCGCGTCCGGGATGCCGAAGAACTGGTTCGTCCCGTCCGAACCGGCCTGGGACGCGTGGTACATCGCGTTGTAGAGCAGGTCGCGGCCCGCTTGCGGCAGGGTGTCCTCGATGTAGTTGTAGACCTTGACCACGTCCGCGGCGGTGATCTTCGTCGAACCCCACTGGCCCGGCGAGGACGGCGGTTCGGTGCCGGTCAGCTGCATCAGCTCCGCCATGCGGGTCACGATCGCGGTGCCGCCCTGCTGCACCCACAGGCTGCTGGCGATGGTGTCGTCGCTGGCGGTGATCATCCGGGTCAGCCGGCTCTGGGTGGCGGAGTCCGGCAGCTCCCATTCGTTGTCCCGCAACACATCGAGCGCGATCAGCAGCTTGACCAGGGACATCGAGCAGAACTGCCGGTCGGCATCGAGCTGGGTCAGCACGACGCCGGTCTCCCGGTCGTACACCTCGATCCCGGCCTCGGCGCTCGCCACCTTCTCGCGCATCAGCGCCAGGGCCCGCGCGGCGATGTCGTCGTTCTCGGCAGGCGCCGGCGACGGGGAGGCGCTGGCGGTCGGCGTCGGATCGGGCTGCGCGCTCTGCGTCGCCGGCGCCGCCGGTGCGCTCACCTGCACGACCGAACTCGCCGAGGAAACCCGCGGCTGGTGCTGGATCGTGAAGGTCAGCATCGTGACGGCGCCGAACACGGCGGCCGGGAGCACGACCTTGCCGGCCGTCCTTCTTCTCATGCCCACACAAACGCGGGCTTGATCAGCGCCTGTTGCAGGCGGACCCCGGTTTTCCGTGATCTACAGGGAACTTACAGCCGCCTGCCAGACGGCTCCCGGCAATCGTGACGGCGAGCGACGAAAGGGTGTCAGCGCGTGTTGTCCAGCAGCAGGTGCACCGACAGCTCCAACCGGTTCGCCACGTCGGCGGCGGAGGCGCGCCGGGTGACCCACGCGACCAGGTTCGCCATCCACACGTCGGCGATGAGGTGGAAGACCGCGCGGTCGTGCTCGGTCGGCTCCGCGATGCCCATGGCGCGCGCGAACATGCTCTCCAGCAGCCGCCCGACCTGCTCGACCTCGGCGGCGGCCGTGGTGTCGGCGAACATGAACGCCCGGACCATCGCCTCGGTCAGGTGCGGATCGCGCTGCATCAGCCGGGTGTTGCGGCTGAGCACGAAGATGAGCCGCTCGCTCGGCGTGTCGCCCGGGATGCTCGACCGCTGCAGCTTCTCGTGCGCGCGCTCGAACTCCCGCGCCAGACCCGACACCAGCAGGTGGATCTTCGACGGGAAGTAGCGGTAGAGGGTGCCCAGCGCGACGTCGGCCTTCTCGGCCACCGCCCGCATCTGGACGGCGTCGTACCCGCCCTTGGACGCCAGCGCCAGGGTCGCGTCGATGATGCGCCGTCGCCGGTCCCGCTGCGCGGCGGACCCGAGCTCGTCGCTGGACAACGCGCTCATCCCGTTCTTGGGTGGGGTGGACGTCTTCGCTTTCGCGGCCATCGGCACCTGCTCCGGAACTTGTTTCAGTTTCACCCGACAGCTTACCGGTCCGCCTGCTGATCTCGCGCATCGAGTGGATCTGGCCACAAAACTGAAACACGTTCTATAGTGAGCCGCATGTCAGTCCTCACCGCGGAGCAGCGCGCGCTCGCCGGGACGATCCGCTCCGGCGGCCGGAGCAGGGACGACCTGGCGGCCATCGGCGTGTTCGGCATCGGGGTGCCGGAGGAGCTGGGCGGCGCGGGCGGAACGGTCGCCGACGCCGTGGTGGCGGTCGAGGAGGCCGCGGCCGCGCTGGTGCCGGGGCCGGTGTTCGGGACGGTGCTGGCGGCGCTGGTGCTCGCGCGTCACGGCGAATCGCCGGTGGCGAAGGAGCTGCTCCCGGCGTTCGCGGACGGTTCGGCGAGCGCGGGGGTGGCGTTGTCGCCGGATGGGCCGGTGCTCGACGCGGACGCCACGCACGTCCTGGTGGCCGACGGTGACACCTGGAGCGTCCGCGAGTCCGGCGCGGAGGGGATCGAGTCGTTCGACCTGTCCCGCTCGTTCGGCCGGCTCCGCGACGGTGACGGGACGGTGTTCGAGGGCGGCGACCCGCGGATCTTCGCGGCGACGCTGGCCGCGGCCGAGGCGGCCGGGATCGCGCGGTGGTGCGTGGCGACGGCGGCGGAGTACGCGAAGGTGCGAGAGCAGTTCGGCCGGCCGATCGGGTCGTTCCAGGCGGTCAAGCACCTGTGCGCGGAGATGCTGTGCCGGGCCGAGCTGGCCGGGGCGCTGGCGTGGGACGCGGCCCGGGCGGCGGACGAGTCGCCGGAGCAGCACGAGTTCGCCGCGGCGGTCGCGGCTGCCGGGGCGCTGGACGCGGCGGTGGACACCGCGAAGGACTGCATCCAGGTGCTCGGCGGGATCGGCTTCACCTGGGAGCACGACGCGCACCGGTACCTGCGCCGCGCGGTGGCGCTGCGGCAGTGGCTGGGCGGTTCGGCGGCCTGGCGTCGCTCGGCAGCGTCGCTGGCGCTCGCGGGGGTGCGGCGGGACCTGGCGGTCGACCTGTCGGAGCACTTCGACCCGGCCGTGCGGGCCACCGTCGAGGAGATCGCCGCGCTGCCCGAGGGGGACCGGCGCGAGCGGCTGGCGTCCACCGGGTACCTGGTGCCGCACTGGCCCGCGCCCTACGGTCTGGACGCGACACCGGCGCAGCAGCTGGTGATCGACGCCGAACTGGCGCGGGCCGGGGTGCGGCGGCCCGATCTGGTGATCGGCGCCTGGGCCGTGCCGACCCTGCTGGAGCACGGCACGGACGAGCAGCGGCAGCGGTTCGTGCTGCCGACCCTGCGTGGCGAGCTGACCTGGTGCCAGCTGTTCAGCGAACCCGGCGCCGGTTCGGACCTGGCCTCGCTGCGCACGCGGGCCCGGCCGGTGGAGGGTGGGTTCGTGTTGTCCGGGCAGAAGGTCTGGACCTCGCTCGCGCGGGAGGCGGACTGGGCGATCTGCCTGGCGCGCACCGATCCGGACGCGCCCAAGCACCGGGGCATCACGTACTTCCTGGTCGACATGTCGTCGCCGGGGATCGACGTCCGGCCGTTGCGCGAGATCACCGGGGTGGAGCGGTTCAACGAGGTCTTCCTGGACGACGTGTTCGTCCCGGCGGAGAACGTGGTGGGCGAGGTGAACGGCGGCTGGCACCTGGCCCGGACGACGCTGGCGAACGAGCGCGTGGCGATGAGCGGGGGCTCGTCGGTGGGGGAGGCCGTGGAGACGCTGCTGGCGTCGGTGCGAGATCCGGACGGCGCGGTGCTGGAGCGGCTGGGCGCGCTGGTGGCGGAGGGGTCGGCGTGCGCGCTGCTCGACCTGCGCTCGACGCTGCGGCGGCTGGCCGGGCAGGACCCCGGGCCGGAGTCGAGCGTGCGGAAGCTGATCGGGGTGCGGCACCGGCAGGCCGCGGCCGAGGCCGCCCTGGAGCTGCTGGGCCCGCCGGGGGTGCTGGTGACCGGCGAGACCGCCCCGGTCCAGCACGAGTTCCTGCTGACGCGCTGCCTGAGCATCGCCGGCGGGACGACGCAGATCCTGCTGTCGGTGGCGGCGGAACGCCTGCTGGGGCTGCCGCGCTCCTGAAACTGTCGGTGGTCCCGCCTATGGTGATCACCGTGGAATGGACCGAGACGACCAGGGCGATCTTCGTGCCCTCGGACCCGCCCCGGGACGGTGTGCTCGCCGTCTGGGGTGACGAGCCGGGGCCGGTACCGGTCGAACTCGTGCTGCCCGCCGGCGCCGGCAAGTCCTTCCGCCGCACCAGGGTCGACGCGCACGTCCTCCCGCTCGCCGGCGCCATCCCGCGCCTGCTCGCCGTCAGCGACGGAAGCCCTTCGGTGCGGGCGTGGTCGGCGGCGGTCGCCGCGGGCCTGAACCTCGTCGCCCGCGGCCGGCTCCGGCGTCCGTCCGGTGTGGACAGCTGGCGCGCCGGGCCGCTCGACACCGCCGACGAGGACCTGCTGCGTGACCTGGCCGCCGCCCTGCCGCCCGAGGCGCACGCCCTCCCGCTGTCCGGCCTCAAGCGCATCCGCCTGCACTCGCCCGAAACGCTCGTCCGCGCGCTCTGGGACGCCACCGCCGACGTGCTCGGCCGCACCCCCGCGGCCCGCGTGGTCACCGACGGGCCCGCGTTCGGCGCGCAGATCCAGCTCCGCGTCGAGGTGCGTGAGACCGGCGACGACTTCGCGTTCACCGGCGTCCTCGCCGTGCGCAGCCGCGCCGACCCCAGCCTGGTCGTGGACGCGGCCGCGCTGTGGGACGCGCCGGAGGCCGTGTTGTCCCGCTTCGGTGAGCAGGTAGAGGCGCAGCTGCTCATCGGGCTGCGGCGCGGCGCCCGCGCGTGGGCTCCGCTGGGCCGCGTGCTCGACGCCGCCCCGCCCAGCGAGCTGACCCTGGACGACACCGAGGTCGTCGAGCTGCTCGACGGTGGCCGCGACGCCCTGGCGGCCGCCGGTGTCGAGGTGCTGTGGCCGCGCGGCGTGTTCGGCGAACCGCTGCGGGCCAAGGCGAGCGTGACGCCGTCGCCGGGCAGCGAGGGCGGGGCCGTGTTCCGGCTGACCGACCTGCTGCGGTTCCGCTGGCAGCTCAGCCTGGGCGGCGGAACCCTCAGCGAGGCCGAGGTCACCGCGCTCGCCGAGGCCAAGCGCCCGCTGGTGCGCCTGCGCGGGCAGTGGGTGCGCGCCGACTCCCACCTGCTGGCACGCCTGCGTCGCGCGCGCCCGGCTGTCACCGGCGCGCAGGCGCTGGCCGCGGCCCTGACCGGCGAGCTGCGGCTCGACGACGAGGAGCTGGACTTCGCCGCCCCGCCCGCGCTCGACCGTCTCGTGCACCGGTTGCGTGCCCCGGCCGGGCCGGTCGAGCCGGATCCGGAGTTGCAGGCCACGCTGCGGCCGTACCAGCGGACCGGGCTGTCGTGGCTGGTCCGGATGACCGAGCTGGGCCTCGGCGGTGTTCTCGCCGACGACATGGGCCTGGGCAAGACGATCCAGCTCATCGCCCTGCACCTGCACCGCCGCCCGTCGGGGCCGACGCTGGTGCTGTGCCCGACGTCGCTGCTGGGCAACTGGGAGCGTGAGTTCGCCCGGTTCGCGCCGAAGGTCCCGGTGCGGCGGTTCCACGGCGGGCGGCGGCACCTGGACGACCTGGCGCCCGACGAGGTCGTCCTCGCCACCTACGGTGTGCTGCGCCGCGACCGGGCGACGCTGTCCGAAGTGGACTGGGGGCTGGTCGCGGCCGACGAGGCGCAGCACGTCAAGAACCCGCTTTCGGTGACGGCGAAGGAACTCCGCAGGATCCCGGCCGCGGCGCGCGTCGCGTTGACCGGCACGCCGATGGAGAACCGGCTCACCGAACTGTGGTCCATTCTGGACTGGACGACGCCGGGGCTGCTCGGCACGCTGGAGCACTTCCGCCGCACGATCGCGCGCCCGGTCGAGCGCGACCGCGACGCCCGCGGTGCCGAACGCCTGGCCGCGACGGTGCGGCCGTTCCTGTTGCGGCGCCGCAAGACCGACCCGGACATCGCGCCGGAGCTGCCGCGCAAGACCGAGACCGACCGGTACGTGCCGCTGACCACCGAGCAGGCCACCCTGTACGAGGCGGTGGTGCGGGAGAACCTGGCGGTGATCCGCGAGTCGCGGGGCGTGCAGCGGCGCGGGCAGGTGCTCAAGCTGCTGACCGAGCTGAAGCAGATCTGCAACCACCCGGCGCAGTACCTCGCGGACAGCGGGCCGGTCGCCGGGCGGTCGGGCAAGCTCGCCGCGTTCGAGGAGCTGCTGGACGTGATCCTCGACGAGGGCGAGAGCGTGCTGGTGTTCAGCCAGTACGTGCGGCTGTGCCGGCTGCTGGAGGCGCGGCTGACCGAACGGGGGCTGCCGGTGCAGCTGCTCTCCGGTGCCGACTCGGTGCGGCAGCGGGAGGAGATGGTGGCGCGGTTCCAGCGCGGTGACGTGCCGGTGTTCCTGCTGTCGCTCAAGGCGGGCGGGGTCGGGCTGAACCTGACCCGCGCGACGCACGTCATCCACTACGACCGGTGGTGGAACCCGGCGGTGGAGGACCAGGCGACCGACCGGGCGTACCGGATCGGGCAGGACCGGCCGGTGCAGGTCCACCGGCTCATCGCGGAGGGCACGCTGGAGGAGCGGATCGCCGGGGTGCTCGCGGAGAAGCGCGGCCTGGCCGAACGCGTGATCGGCGCGGGGGAGGACTGGATCACGGAGCTGAGCGACGAGGAGCTGACGGAGCTCGTCCGCCTGGGGAAGCCGGGATGAGCGCGCGCAGGGGCCGCGGCCGGGGCTCTCGGCACCGTGATGAAGGCACCCATCGCGACGCGCGTCCACCTGGAGCGGGTGATCAACCTGGGGTTGCCCGGTCCACGCCCCAGTCCCACAGCGCTTGCAGCACCGGCCCCAGGCGCTCCCCGTCGGGGCTGAGCCGGTACCGGGTCCGGGGCGGCCGGCCGCGCTCGCGATGCCGTTCCACGACCCCGCTGCTCGTGAGGTGCGCCAGCCGCTCGGACAGGACCTTGTCCGACAGCGCGGGCAGCCGCTCCCGCAGTTCGCTGAACCCGAGCTCACCGCGCAGCAGCTCGCGGATCACCAGGGTCGTCCAGCGGCCGCGCAGGACATCCAGGGTCATCTCCACCGGGCAGGACGGCGTCGGTGCGCCCACTTCCGCGAGCGGATCCGCGGGCAGGCCCGGGCGGCTAACCGTTTGGTGAGTCACGGGGCGGTCTCCTAGCGTTCGCGGGCGTCGTCAACCGAAAGGATGGTCCACCATGCCACGCCCTCTCGCTGATCGCCCGGAAGACGTGCCCGCCGTGTTCGCCGAGCGGTTCAACACCGGTGACCCCGCCGCGATCGCCGAGCTGTACGAACCCGGCGCCGTGTTCGTCGCCTCGCCGGGCTCGCCGCTGACCGGCGCCGACGCGCATGCCGCCAACGCCCGGTTCCAGGCCCTCGGCGTGCCGATCACGGTCCGGCCGCGGCAGGTCTACGCCACCGGGGAGATCGCCCTCCTGATCGTGGACTGGGTGATCGACGGCACCGACCGCGAAGGCCGCCCGGTGCGCATCGACGGGACCGCCACCGACATCACCCGCCGCGGCGGCGACGGGCGGTGGCGCTACGTGGTGGACAACCCGTTCGGCCTCGCCGGCTAGCCCCGCTGGTCGCGCAGCCAGCGCAGGTACGTCCACTCCAGGAAGCGCTCCACCCCGCGCACCACGTGCGCCGACCGGATCGACGGGAACACGTCGAACGCGTGCTGCGCCCCCGGCAGCTCCGCGTACGCCACCGGCTGCTCGGACGTCTCCCGCAGGCGGCGGACGAACTCGTGCGCCTCCCGGACCGGCACCAGCGAATCGTGCGCGCCGTGGATCACGAAGAACGGCGGCGCCTTCTCGGTGATCCGGTCCAGCGGCGACGCGGCGATGTAGTCGTCCAGGAACCGCACCGGGTCCTTGCCCACCACGTACCTCGCCAGCAGCCCGTGCAGCCGCTGCTTGCTCGCCGGCGAACCGCTCGTCGCGGCGAAGTCGTACACGCCGTAGTGCGGGGCGCACGCCTGCACCGACGTGTCCGCCTCGGCGAAACCCGGCTGCAGGCCGGCGTCGTTCGGGGTCAGCGCCAGCAGCGCCGCCAGGTGACCGCCCGCCGAACCACCCGTCGCGGCCAGGAACGACGGGTCACCGCCGTACTCATGGATGTGCTCCCGGATCCACGCCACCGCTCGCTTCACCCCGACGATGTGGTCCGGCCAGTGCGCCTTCGGCGACAGCGGGTAGTTCACCGCCACGCACACCCACCCGCGCTGCGCCATGTGCAGCATCAGCG
Source organism: Amycolatopsis thermalba (assembly GCF_023376025.1). Lineage (NCBI taxonomy): Bacteria > Bacillati > Actinomycetota > Actinomycetes > Pseudonocardiales > Pseudonocardiaceae > Amycolatopsis > Amycolatopsis thermalba. The sequence goes on along the minus strand of NZ_CP091196.1, from coordinate 5,571,933 downwards.
GGATGCCCTGGTGGTCCTTGCTGTCGATCATCCACGCGCCACCGTGGATCTGCAGCAGCACCGGCCGCCCCTCGACCGGCTCCCGCGGCCGGTAGATGTCCATCAGGAACCGCTTGCCGCCCGGCGCGTACGCCAGGTTGCGGTCCCGCCGCACGTCCGGGTTGCGCATCCGGAACGGCAGCACCAGTTGGCCCCACGGCGTCGCCAGGTCCTTCGCGTCCGGCGGCCGCGACAGGTCCGCCACGTACTCCGGCCCGAGCGCCTCGGCCAGCGCGTCCTCCACCGCGCCCCGGGCCCGCTGCGAGGTGACGATCAGCGACCCCAGCCCGGCGGCCGAGGCCGCGGCCAGGCCGAGCCCGACCCGGTCCGGCACCGACCGCGCACCGTGCCGCGCCAGGTGCGCCGCCGTGTCGGCCGCGGTCAGCGCGAGCAGGTGCGGCGCCAGTTCCCCGGTCAGCCACCCGGCGAAGAACGCGGGCACCGAGGCCCGCACCCCCGGCACCGGGCGGAGCGCGTTCGCGGTCAGGGCCAGCTGGATCGCCCGGCGGGTGAGGAAACGGGGTCGCATACTCCGTGATCGTAGTCAATCTCGCTTACCCTTATCAGGTGCGACCGCTGAGTGGACTCGACGCCAGTTTCCTGTACCTGGAAACGTCTTCGCAGGTGCTGCACGTGTGCGGACTGCTCACGCTGGACGGATCGACCATACCGGGCGGATATCGCTTCCCCGAGTTCAAGCGCGTGCTCGCCGAGCGCATCGCCGCGATCCCGGAGTTCCGCCGGAAACTGCACAATTCGCCGCTGAACTTCCTGCACCCGGTGTGGGTGGAGGACGACGCGTTCGACATCGACCACCACCTGCACCGGGTCGCCGTGCCCGCGCCCGGCGATCGCGAGACGCTGGCCGAGCTGTGCGCCCACTTCGCCGGGCAGCCGCTCAACCGCGGCCGCCCGCTGTGGGAGCTGTACGTGATCGAGGGCCTCCCGGACGACGGGGTCGCGGTGATGTTCAAGATGCACCACGCGACCGTCGACGGCGTCGGCGGCGCGAGCCTGATCGCCTACCTGGCCGGCCCCGAACCGGGTGAACTTCCGCCGTTGCCCGAGCCCGAGCGCAACCCCGCGCCGCCCTCGCACCTCGAGCTGCTCCGCACCAGCGTGCAGGAGCTGGCGCGGCGCCCGGTGGAGATGGCGAAGCTGCTGCCCGGCCTGGCCGGGATGGCGCCCCGCTGGCTCGGGCGCGCCCTGCGCCGCCAGGGCATGCCGGTGCCGTTCACCGCGCCGCGCACCTCGTTCAACTCGACCATCTCCAGCGTCCGCGCCATCGCCTACGGCACCGTCGAGCTGGACGACGTCAAGACCGTGAAGAACGCCTTCGGGGTGAAGGTGAACGACGTGATCCTGGCGTTGTGCGCGGGCGCGCTGCGCCGGTACCTCCAGGCGCGCGGCGAGCTGCCCACGGACCCGCTGGTGGCGACCGTCCCGGTGTCGACGCTGGACCGCACCAGCCAGGAGGGCGACAGCAACAACAAGGTGTCCGCGTTCTTCGCGACCCTGCCCACGCACCTGCCGGAGGCCGCCGCCCGGGTCTACGCGGTCGCGGAGAGCAACCGCCAGGCCAAGGAGCACCACCACTCGATCGACGCGGACATGCTGCAGGACTGGGCCCAGTTCGCCCCGTCCGGCCTGTTCGGGCTCGCGGTCCGGGCCTACTCCGCGCTGCGGCTGGCCGACAAGCACCCGGTGGTGCACAACCTGGTCGTCTCCAACGTGCCCGGCCCGCCGATGCCGCTGTACTTCGTCGGCGCGCGGATCACCGCGTTCTACCCGCTCGGCCCGGTGTTCCACGGCGCCGGGCTGAACGTGACCGTGCTGTCCTACGCGGGCAAGGTCGACATCGGCCTGCTCGCCGCGCGAGAACTCGTTCCAGATCTGTGGTCGCTGGCCGACGCGATGCGCGAGGAGATGACGGAACTGCTGCACGCGGCCTCGACCCTTGCCTGAACGCCACTCCTCGGCTAAGACTAGAACAGGTTTCAGTCTTGCTGCCGAGGAGCCGGTGTGGACTTCACCCTGGACGCGACCCAGGCCGAGATCGCCGCGCTGACCGCGGAGGTCCTGGCCCGGGATCCCGAGCACGCGTGGCCGGCGCTGGCGAAGGCCGGCCTGCTCGCGCTCGCCCTGCCGCCCGAGCTGGGCGGGGACGGGCTCGGGCCGGCCGAGGTCGCGGTGGTGCTGACCGAGGTGGGCCGGGCGGGCGCGCAGGTGCCCGCGCTCGCGGCCCTCGCGCTCGGGGTGCTGCCGCTGAACCGGCTGGGCGGGCCGGAGCAGCGGGCGCGGTGGCTGCCGGAGATCGCCTCCGGCGAGGTGGTCGTCACCGCCGCGCTGCACGAACCGTCCGCGCCGTTCGTCACGCAGCCGTCGACCGAGGCCGTGGCCGCGGACGGGGGCTGGGCGCTGACCGGCACGAAGACCCTGGTGCCGTCGTTGCCGGAGGCCCGGTGCGTGCTCGTGCCGGCCACGCTGCCGTGGGGCACCGGCGTGTTCCTCGTCGATCCCCGGGCCGACGGCGCGCAGGTGCACGGCACGTCGCTGCGCCTGTCCGGGGTTCGGGTGGGGGAGGCGGACCTGCTGCGTGACGGATCGGTGGCCGACCTGCACCGGTTCGCGCTCGCCGGTGCGGTCGCGCTCGGCGACGGCGCCGTGGCCGGGGCGCTCGCGCTGACCACCGAGCACGTGCGGCGGCGCGAGCAGTTCGGCCGTCCACTCGCGACGTTCCAGGCGGTCGCCCAGCAGATCGCCGACGTCTACATCACCTCCCGCACGCTGCACCTGGCCGCGTTGTCCGCCGTGTGGCGGCTCGCCGAGGGGCTCGATCCGGACGAGGACCTGGCCGTGGCCGCGTACTGGCTCGCCGAGGAGGCGCCCAAGGCGCTCGCGTCGTGCCACCACCTGCACGGCGGCCTGGGCGTCGACATCACCTACCCGCTGCACCGCCACTACGGGATGGTCAAGGAACTCGCCGTGGTCACCGGCGGCGCGAGCACGCGGCTGGACCGGCTCGGCGACCTGGTGGAGGGCTGATGCACATCGAACTGACCGCGTCGCAACGGAAACTGCGGGACGAGCTGCGCGAGTACTTCGCCGGGCTGATCACGCCGGAGGAGCGGCAGGCGCTGCTGCGGGAGCGGCACGGCGAGGTCTACCGCCGCATCGTGCGGCGCATGGGCAGCGACGGGCGGCTCGGCGCCGGGTGGCCCGAGGAGTACGGCGGCGGCGGGTTCGGCGACCTCGAACAGCACCTCTTCGCCGACGAGGCCGCCCGCGCCGACGTGCAGCTGCCGTCGGTGACGCTGCAGACCGTCGGGCCGACCCTGCAGGAGTACGGCACGCCCGAGCAGAAGGCGTTCTTCCTGCCGAAGATCCTCGCCGGCGAGGTGCACTTCGCGATCGGCTACACCGAACCCGGCGCCGGCACGGACCTGGCGTCCCTGCGCACCACCGCGGTGCGCGACGGCGAGTCCTATGTGGTCAACGGGCAGAAGATCTTCACCACCGGCGGCCACGACGCCGACTACATCTGGCTGGCCGTGCGCACCGATCCGGACGCGCCCAAGCACAAGGGCATCTCGATCCTCATCGTCGACACCAGCGACCCCGGCTACTCGTGGACGCCGATCATCACCTGCGACGGCGCGCACCACGTCAACGCCACCTACTACTCCGACGTCCGGGTGCCGGTGTCGATGCGCGTCGGCGAGGAGAACCAGGGCTGGAAGCTGATCACCACGCAGCTCAACCACGAGCGGGTCATGCTCGGCCCGGCCGGGCGGATCGGCGGGCTCTACGACCGGGTGCGCGCCTGGGCCGCCGCCCGGGACCTGCTCGGCGAGCCCGACGTGCGCCGCGCGCTGGGCGAGACGCTCGCCGTGGTGCGGATCAACGAGCTGCTCAACTGGCAGGTCGCGGCGGCGGACCTGGACATCGCGGACGCCTCGGCGACCAAGGTGTTCGGCTCGGACCGCATCCAGCGCGTGGCGCGGCTGATGGAGGGGATCGTGGCGCGGCACGGCGATCTGTCCGATCCGGACACCGCCGCGCTGGTGGAGTGGCTGGACGTGCTGGCGCGACGCAACATCGTGCTGACCTTCGGGGGTGGCGTGAACGAGATCCAGCGGGAACTGATCGCGATGGCCGGGCTGAAGCTGCCGAGGGTGCCGCGATGAGCGTCGAGGAGGCCGCGGCCCGGATCCGCGCCCAGGGCGAGTCGTCCCGGCGCCTGGCGCGCGATCCGGTCAACCAGGCGATGATCAACAACTGGGTCGAAGCGATCGGCGACGCCAACCCCCGGTACGCCGAGGGGATCGCGCCGCCGGCGATGGCCCAGGTGTGGACGATGAACGGCCTGCACGGGCAGCGCGCCGCGGACGACCCGCTGGGCGCGATGATGGCCGTGCTCGACGAGGCCGGGTACACGTCCGTGGTCGCGACGAACTCCGAGCAGACCTACCACCGCTACCTGCGGGTCGGCGAGCACGTGTCGGCCTCGACCGCGCTGGAGTCGGTGGTGGGGCCGAAGCGCACCGCGCTGGGCGAGGGCTGGTTCGTCACCACCCGCACGTCCTGGTACGTCGGCGACGAGCTGGTCGCCGACATGCTGTTCCGGGTGCTGAAGTTCGCGCCGCCGCCCTCGTCACCGGGTGCGTTGCGGCCGGTGATCAGCCGGGACACCGAGTTCTTCTGGGCGGGCACGAAGGCCGGTGAGCTGCGGATCCAGCGCTGGGGTGACGTGCTGCGGCACCCGCCCGGGCCGATGCCACCGGACGGCGACCTGGACGCGAAGCCGGACTGGGTGGTGGCGAGCGGGCGCGGCACCGTCTACAGCTACGTGGTGCACCACCGGCCGGCCGTGCCCGGCAAGCAGCTGCCGTTCGTGATCGCGCTGGTCGAGCTGGAGGAGGGCGTGCGGATGCTGGGCGAACTGGTCGGCGCGGATCCCGCGGAGGTCCACATCGGACTGCCGGTGACCGCGACGTTCCTGAAGGTGGACGACGACCTGACGCTGCCGGCCTGGCGGGTGGCGCGATGATCGCCGCCGGAACCGAGCTGCCCGAACTGGCCTTCGACGTCACGCCGACGTTCGTGATCAGCACGGCCCTGGCCACGCGGGACTTCCAGGACGTGCACCACGACCGGGACGCGGCGGTCGCGCGCGGGTCGAAGGACATCTTCCTCAACATCCTCACCGACACCGGCCTGGTGCAGCGGTTCGTCACCGACTGGGCGGGGCCGGACGCGCTGGTGCGCTCGATCAAGATCAAGCTGGGGGTGCCCTGCTACGCCGGGGACCGGCTGGTGTTCACCGGGCGGGTCGCGTCGGTGGACGGGCGGGTCGCGGTGGTCGAGGTGACCGGGACCGGTGGACTGGGGTCGCACGTGAGCGGCACGGTGACCGTGGAGCTGGCGGCATGACACTGTCGGGCAAGGCGGCGATCGCCGGGATCGGCGCGACGGAGTTCTCCAAGGACTCGGGGCGCAGCGAGCTGCGGCTGGCGGCCGAGGCGGTGCGGGCGGCACTGGACGACGCCGGGCTGCGCCCGTCCGATGTGGACGGACTGGTGTCGTTCACGATGGACGGCAACGCCGAGATCGCGGTGGCGCGGGAGCTGGGCATCCCGGAGCTGACGTTCTTCAGCCGCGTCCACTACGGCGGCGGTGCGGCGGCGGCGACGGTGCAGCAGGCGGCGATGGCGGTCGCCACCGGGGTGGCCGACGTGGTGGTGGCCTACCGGGCGTTCAACGAGCGGTCCGGGCACCGGTTCGGGCAGGTGTCGTCCGCGGCGGCCGGGCAGGTGAACTCGTCGGGGGTGGACAACGCGTTCCACTACCCGATGGGGCTGGCGACCCCGGCGGCCACCGTCGCGATGGTGGCTCAGCGGTACCTGCACGACTACGGTGCGTCGACCGAGGACTTCGGCCGGGTGGCGGTGCTGGACCGCAAGCACGCGGCGACGAACCCGGACGCGTGGTTCCACGGCAAGCCGATCACGCTGGCGGAGCACCAGGCGTCGCGGTGGATCGCCGAGCCGCTGCGGCTGCTGGACTGCTGCCAGGAGTCCGACGGCGGGGTCGCGCTGGTGATCACCAGCGTCGAGCGGGCCCGGGACCTGCGCCGCCCGCCCGCGGTGATCGCCGCGGCGGCGCAGGGCAGCGGGCCGGACCAGTACATCATGACCAGCTACTACCGGGACGAGCTGGCGGGACTGCCCGAGATGGGGGTGGTCGCGCGGCAGCTGTGGGCGCAGGCCGGGGCCGGGCCGGCGGACATGGATGTCGCCGTGCTGTACGACCACTTCACGCCGTACGTGCTGATGCAGCTGGAGGAGCTGGGGTTCTGCGGCCGCGGGGAGGCGCCCGGGTTCGTCGCGTCCGGGGCGCTGGAGCTGGACGGCTCACTGCCGCTCAACCCGCACGGCGGCCAGCTCGGCGAGGCGTACATCCACGGGATGAACGGCATCGCCGAGGGGGTCCGCCAGATCCGCGGGACGTCCTGCAACCAGGTGTCCTCGGTGTCGCACGTTCTGGTGACGGCCGGTACCGGTGTGCCGACGAGCGGGCTGGTGCTGGCTCAGTCGTAGCCGCGGATGAGGTGACTCTCGTCGTCGGCGAGGACCGTCTCGGGCGGGGTGTCGTCGTCGAGCATGGTGGGGTTGTCGGTGATCGGTTCGGTGGCCGGCATCGTCTTTCGTCCTTTCCTGACGTCGCCTACGGTCTGTGGTTCCCATCACAGTACGCAACCAAACACCGGCGATTTCCACTGGGCGGGGCCGGACCGGATGCGCCGTCTCGCGGTGTGGAATTCACCTCGATGACCTCTAGCGCACACACACGTTCATGGGCGAACTTGAGGACGTGCACATCCCGGCCGTGGTTGCGTGGAGCCTGACGGTGGCGTTCGCGATGCTGGCGGTGCCCAGCGTGGTCCGGCTGGTGCGCCTGGAGGCCGCCACCAGCGCCGACGCCCGCCAGCAGGACCTCGCCGAACTGCTGATGGTCCTGGCGATGCTCGCGATGGTCTCGCCGCTCGGGGGGCCCATTCCGGCGGCCGGGTGGCAGGCGATCCTCGTCCTCACGGCGGGCTGGTTCTTCGTCGCCGCGCTGCGGGGGCGGCGCTGCTGCGCCGTGCACCACCTGGTCTCCGCCGCGGCGATGCTGTACATGATCACCGCGATGCCCGGCCACGGCGACGGGCCCTGGATGTCCATGATGCCCGGCGAACTCGCCTGGCCGGTGCTCGCCCTGGCCGGGATCGCCTACTTCGCGGTCGACAGCGTCCGCGCCGGGATCATCGGCGCGCGCTGGGCCCGCACCGAGAGCCTGCGCGACCACCGCGCGGTCCGCCAGGTCTGCCGCGCCCTGATGGGCGCCGGCATGGCCTACATGCTGGTCACTGGCCTGTAGGCGCCAGCACCGCGTCCGCCAGCACCGGCGCGTCGCGTTCCACCGCCGTCGTCGTCAGCACCAGGCCCTCGTCCGCGCGCCAGACTCGCGTCCGCAGCGTCTCCCCGGGCAGCACGATTCCCGCGAACCGCGCCGAGAACGACTCCACCCGCGTGACGTCGGCGTCCAGCAGCGCGTCCGTGACCGCCTTGGCGACGATCCCGTACGTGCACAGCCCGTGCAGGATCGGTGCCTCGAACCCCGCCGATCGGGCGAACTCGGGGTCGATGTGCAGCGGGTTCCGGTCACCACACAGCCGGTAGATCAGCGCCTGCTGCGGCAGCGTCGGCGTGTCGATCACCGCGTCCGGCTCCCGTTCCGGCAGTTCCACGCGCGAAGACGAGCCGCGCGAGCCGCCGAACCCGCCCTCGCCCCGCGCGAAGATGCTCGACCGGGCCGTCCACAGGGGTGAACCGTCCGTGGACGTCACCGACGTCTCGTTGACGATCACCGCCGCCTTGCCCTTGTCCAGCACGTCCACGATCCGCGTCCGCGCCACGGCCTTGCCCTCGACCGGGATCGGCCGGTGCACGGTCACCGCCTGCGTCCCGTGCACCACCTTCGCCAGGTCGACCTCGATTCCCGGGAAGGACACCGCGGGCGGCTCGTAGATGCGCAGGTTCGCCGCCACCGTCGCGAACGTCGGCAGCACCCGCAGGTCCCGCTCGTAGGTGTAGCGCAGCTCCCGCGGATCGGCCGGCCGGGCGCCCGCGCCCAGCGCCAGGTGGTAGAGCAGCACGTCGGACGGCGTCCAGGCGAACGTCAGCTCGTCGAGCTCGGCACCGATGGCGACGTCGGGATCGATGGGCAACGCGGGCACTCCTACTCGTAGGTGACCGACACCTCGTCGGTCAACGGTACCGACTGGCACGCCAGCACGATGCCGTCGGCGATGTCCTCGGAATCCAGGACCTCGTTGTGCAGCATCTTCACCTCACCGGACACGATCCGGCACGCGCACGCGCTGCACTGGCCCTCGCGGCACGAGTACGGCGCGTCCAGACCGCGGGCCAGCAGGAAGTCCAGCAGCTTCTCCTGACGCGGCCAGGAGAACGAGTGCTGCGCGCCGTCCAGGTCGACCTGCAACGCCGTCGTGCCGGCCTCTTCCGATGCGGCTGCCTCGGCCCTGTCCTCGAAGGGATTGCCGCCCAGCGACACGAACCGCTCCAGGTGGATCCGCTGGCGCGGCATCCCGAGGTCCTTCACCGCCTGCTTCCCGGCCGTCATGAACGCCTCGGGCCCGCACAGGAACGCGTCGAACTTCGCGTAGGGCCGGACCAGCTCGCGCAGCTGCGTCACCGACGGCAACCCCTGCACGCTCTCCAGCCAGTGCACCACGACCAGCCGCTCCGGATGCTCCCGCGCCAGAGCCGCCAGCTCGGACGCGAAGATCACCGACTTCTCGTCCCGGTTGGCGTACACCAGCACGATCCGCCCGCCGCCGGAAGCCAGCGCGGACTTCAGGATCGACATCACCGGCGTGATGCCACTGCCCCCGGCCATCAGCAGCAGGTCGGCGTCCAGCGATTCGGGCGTGAACACCCCGGCCGGCGCCAGCACATCCACAGTGGACCCGGCGGAGACGTTGTCGCACAACCAGTTCGACCCGTACCCGCCGTCGGTGCGCTTCACCGTCACCTTGAGTCGCGCGCCCTCGTGCGGCGCGCTGGACAGCGAATAGCACCGCGCCGCCTCACCCGCGCGCAGCGTCAGGAACTGCCCGGGCCGGTAGGAGAACTTCGCGGCGTGCTCCTCCGGCACGTCGAACACGATCGACGACGCCTCGGCCGTCTCCGCGATCACCTCGGCGACGGTCAGCGTGTAGCTATCCGGCATCGAGAACCCCGAACTCCCCGTCCCGCACCGCCCCGTCGATGCTGTCCACCAGCTTCGGGCAGGTGTCCAGCAGCGCGGTGGTGCGCCCCTCGGCCACCTCCCGCGCGAACACCGGGCAGCTGCCCGCGTCGGTGGTCCACTGGATGCTGGTGTGCTTGACGCTGTTCTTCTTCACCAGCACCCGCGTGCCGCACGACGCGCACGCGTGCGGCCGCAGGCCACCGGCGAGGAACTCGGTGCGCTCGGCGGTGGTCATCCGGCGACCCCCGCCTCCTGCTGCCGGGCCAGGTTCTCGGCCACCTCCCGCGCCCACACCTCGTTGGCCTTGGTGGTGTCCACCTCGAACTCGAACCGCCGCGTCATGTCCTCGGTGACGTCCTCGACGTCGGTGTAGAACTGCTCGTACCAGCGGCGCAGCTGGTAGACCGGGCCGTCCTCCTCGCACAGCAGCGGGTTGTCGATGCGGGTCTTGTTCTTCCAGATCTCCACGTCCTGCCGGAACCCGACACCGATGCTCTTGGCGAACTTGCCGGCGATCTTGTCCGCCTGCTCGTCCGACACGCCCGGCAGCTTCTTCACGCTCACGCCCCACTGCAGCACGAACGAGGTCGGCGTCACCGGGTAGTGGCAGTTGATCAGCACGTTCTCGATCTCGAAGCCCTTGTACGTGTTCAGCAGCGTGTTGATCATGTACGACGGCCCGAAGTAGGACGCCTCCGAGCGCAGCAGGTTGTCCTCGCCGCCGTAGTTGGACGCCATCCCGACGTCCGGGCGGCCCTTGGTGTTGAGGTACTGCGTCGCGATGTGGCCCTCGAACACGTTCTTGAAGTAGGTCGGGAACGCGTAGTGGATGTAGAAGAAGTGGGCCATGTCGACCATGTTGTCGATGATCTCGCGGCAGTTGGACCCCTCGATCAGCACCGAGTCCCAGGTCCAGTTGCTCCACTCGCCGCTGAAGATGCCGTCGATGCGGGGGATCACGACGTCCGGCGGCGGCGGGTTGCCCTGCGGGTCGTGCCACACGAACAGCTGCTTGTTCTCCTCCAGCGTGATCCACGACCGGGTGCGGGCCCGCAGCGGAACCCGTTTGGCGTAGGGGATCGACACGCACTTGCCGTTGCCGCCCCAGCGCCAGTCGTGGAACGGGCAGGCGACCTCGTTGCCCTTGACGCTGCCCTGGCTCAGGTCGCCGCCCATGTGGCGGCAGTAGGCGTCCAGGACGTTGAGCTTGCCGTCCTCGCCGGCGAACACCACGAGCTTGGTGCCGAACGCGTTGACGGCGTGCGGTTTCCCGTCGCGGAACGTCTCGGCCAGGCCCAGGCAGTGCCAGCCGCGGGCGAACCGCGCCGGCGGCGCACCCGCGTCGATCGTGCGGACTTCAGTCATCATCGACCTCCAGTGCGATTCTGGGTGGCCAGGTGGCGTGAGGCAAGGAACCCGAAGACCATGGCCGGTCCGATCGTGGCGCCGGGCCCGGCGTAGGTGTGTCCCATGACCGCGGCGCTGGTGTTCCCGGCCGCGTACAACCCGGGGATCACCGACCCGTCCGCGCGCAGCACGCGGGCGTGGGTGTCGGTGCGCAGCCCGCCCTTCGTGCCCAGGTCACCGGGCACGATCTTGACCGCGTAGAACGGGGCCTTCTCGAGCGGGCCGAGGCTGGGGTTCGGCTTGTGGCGGGGGTCGCCGTAATAGTGGTCGTAGGCACTGCGCCCGCGGTGGAAGTCCTCGTCGGCACCGCGCCGGGCGAAACCGTTGAACCGCTCGACGGTGGCCTCCAACGCCGCCGTCGGCACCTCGATGCGGGCGGCCAGCTCCGCCAGGGTGGGCGCCTTGGCCACGATCCCGGCCTGGAACCAGCGCCCGGGCAGCTTCTGCCGCGGCCCGACGCCGGTGAACATGTACCGGTCGCGGTAGCGCTGGTCGAAGATCAGCCAGGTGGGGATGTTCTCGGCGGGCCCGTCGCCCGGCCCGTACATCGCGTGCACGGCCTCGACGTAGGGCGCCGACTCGTTGACGAACCGCTCACCACGGGCGTTGACCAGGATGCAGCCGGGCCGCGAACGCTCGGCGAGGGCGAACCACGGACCACCGGTCAGCGGGATCGTCGGGCCCCACCACGCGTCGTCCATCAGGGCGACCGACGCGCCGAGCTTGAGCCCGGCGGTGATCCCGTCGCCGGTGTTGGCCTTCGCGCCCACGGTCCACTCGGTGCCGATCGGGCTGCGCTGGTACTTCGCGCGCATTTCCTCGTTGTGCTCGAACCCGCCGGCGGCGAGCACCACCCCCAGGCGCGCCCGCACGATCTCCTCCCGCCCGTCCCGCCGGACGACCACACCGGTGACCCGGTCGTCCTCCGTGACCAGGTCGACCAGCGGAGTCTCCAGCCACACCGGCACGCCGGCGCGCAGCAGCCCGGCCCGCAGCCCGGCGGCCAGCGCCTGGCCCATCGACAGCAGCCGCTTGCCGCGGGCCAGCCCGGCGAGCCAGCGCGCGCCGATGCGCAGGACCCGCAGCGGCCCCTTCGGGTGCCGGGCGAGCAGGCTCAGCCAGCGGTAGTCCGCCTGGGTGATCGGCACGCCGAGCGGCGCGCCGCTGTAGGGCGGTTCGAGGTTGGCCAGTTCGGCGCCGAGCAGCTTGCCGTCGAACGGCTTGGGTTCCACCGAGCGGCCACCGGCCCGGCCGCCGGGCGCCTCGGGGTGGTAGTCGGAGTAGCCGGGCACCCACTGCAGGCGCAGCGGCGTGACCCGGTGCACGAACGACACCACCTCGGGGCCGTGGTCGAGGAACGCCTGCCGCAGCTCGGCGGGCACCACGTCGCCGACGATGGCCTCCAGGTAGGCCCGCGCCGCTTCCGGCGTGTCCTCGACTCCGGCCGCGCGCAGCGCCTCGTTGCCCGGGATCCACACCCCGCCACCCGATCGGGCCGTGGATCCCCCGAACTTGGCCGCCTTCTCGACCACCACCACGGACAGGCCGGCGTCGGCGGCCGCGAGGGCGGCGGTCAGGCCGGCCGCGCCGCTGCCGGCCACCACGACGTCGAACTCGTCGGTCATGCCACCTCCGCTGTAACACGTTCCACATTGCGCAGCGCCTGTTCGTCGGCCCGTCAGTCACGATAGACGAGAACGTGTTTCAGTTCTAGGGTAGCGGGTGTGAACCAGACGGCGGATGTGATCGTGATCGGGTTCGGGGCGGCCGGCGCCTGTGCGGCGATCGAGGCCGCCGACGCGGGTGCGGACGTGCTCGTGCTGGACCGGTTCGACGGGGGCGGGGCGACCGCGCTGAGCGGCGGCATCGTCTACGCGGGCGGGGGCACCGCCCAGCAGCGGGAGGCCGGGGTCGACGACTCGGTCGACGCGATGTACGACTACCTGCGGCTCGAGGTCGGTGAGGCGGTCTCCGAAGAGACGCTGCGGCGCTTCTGCGAGCAGAGCCCGGCCATGATCGAGTGGCTGGAGCGCAACGGGGTGCCGTTCGAGGGCAGCCTGTGCCCGTACAAGACGTCGTACCCCAACGACGACTACTACCTGTACTACTCGGGCAGCGAGTCCGCCGGCGGGTTCCGCGACCTGGCGAAACCGGCCGCGCGCGGACACCGCACCAAGGGGCCGGGCACGTCGGGGAAGCTGCTGTTCGCGCGGCTGGCCCGGGCGGCGCGGGATCGCGGCGTGCGGGTCCTGCCCGGCACGCGGGCCGAGTCGCTGATCGTCGACGGCGGCGTGGTGACCGGCGTGCGGGTGAAGACGCTGCGCGACGCGCCCGCCCGGGTCCGCGCCGCCCACGCCCGCATGGCGCGCTACGCCGCCAAGCCCGGGATCTACGTGCCCAGCGTGCGCAAGGCCCTGCAGCACCGGATCGAGCGGCTGGAGCGGCGGTACGCGCGGGAGGAGGAGATCACCGCCCGGCGCGGGGTGGTGATCTCGGCGGGTGGCTTCATCTTCAACCGGGCGCTGGTGCGCGAGCACGCCCCCGCCTACCGCGGCGGCCTGACGCTGGGCACGATCGCCGACGACGGATCCGGCATCGGGCTCGCCGCCGCGGTGGGCGCGGCGACCGGCGAGATGCACCGGATCTCCGCGTGGCGGTTCGTCACCCCGCCCAGCGCGATGCTCAAGGGCGTCCTGGTCGATGCGGCCGGGCGGCGGATCATCGACGAGTCCCGCTACGGCGCCGCGGTCGGCGAGGCGATGATCGGCAAGCACGACGGCAAGGGCTGGCTGCTCGCCGACGCCGAGACGATCGCCGAGGCACGCCGCACCGCCCGGCGGGAGAGCCAGTGGTTCCAGTGGTTGCAGGCCCGCTACCTGCTGCACCGCGGCCGCGTGTCCGGGCGCAGCCTGGACGAGGTGGCGCGCACGGCCGGGGTCGACCCGGACGGGCTGCGGGCGACCGTCGAGGCCTACAACGCGGCCGCCGAGGCCGGGGCCGCGGACCCCGCGGGCAAACCGGCCGAGTACGTGCGGCCGGTCCGCACGCCGCCGTACTCGCTGATCGACGTCTCCATCAAACCGAGCCTGGGCTTCCCGTGCCCGATGCTCACGCTCGGCGGTCTCGTCGTCGACGAGTCGACCGGTCAGGTGCGGGACGCCGACGGCGCGGGCATCACCGGTCTGTACGCCGCCGGCCGGTCCGCGGTGGGAATCTGTTCCAGGTCGTACGTGAGCGGGCTGTCGCTCGCCGACTGTGTGTTTTCCGGACGGAGAGCCGGAATTTCCGCAGCTCGGCGGGCGGAGTGATGACAAAAACGAGAACGTGTTCTAGTCTTGCCGACGACAACGCAGGTACATGACGGACGGGGCGTGGGGATGACCGATCAGGATGGTCGCGGGGTGCTGGCCGGGGTCCGGGAGCTGCTTCCCGTCCTGCGGGAGCGGGCCCAGGAGACCGAGGACGCGCGGCGCATTCCGGACGAGTCGATCAAGGCGCTGCAGGAGACCGGGTTCTTCAAGCTGCTGCAGCCGAAGACCTTCGGCGGCTACGAGGCCGACCCGGTGACCTTCTACACCGCGGTGAAGCTGCTGGCGAGCGCGTGCGGCTCGACCGGATGGGTCGCCTCGATCCTCGGGGTGCACCCGTGGCACCTCGGGCTGTTCGAGCCGCAGGCGCAGCAGGACGTGTGGGGCGAGGACGTCGACGTGTGCATCTCGTCGTCCTACGCGCCGATGGGCAAGGCCACCGTGACCGACGGCGGCTACCGCCTCTCCGGCCGGTGGAGCTTCTCCTCCGGCTGCGACCACGCGACCTGGGTGTTCCTCGGCGCGCCCGCGTTCGACGCCGAGGGCAAGCCGGTCGACTTCTGCACCTACCTGCTGCCGATCGGCGACTACGCGATCGAGGACGTCTGGGACACCGTGGGCCTCCGTGGCACCGGCAGCAACGACATCATCGTCGACGACGCGTTCATCCCGGCGCACCGCGCGCTGAGCTTCCAGGCCACGTCGAAGTGCCGCACGCCGGGGCAGAAGATCAACCCGGGGCCGCTGTACAAGCTCCCGTACGGGTCGGTGCACCCGTCGACGATCACCGCGCCGATCATCGGCATGGCGCAGGGCGCCTACGAGGCGCACGTGGAGCACCAGCGCACCCGCGTCCGCGCCGCGTACCTGGGGGAGCAGTCCAAGGAGGACCCGTTCGCCAAGGTGCGGGTCGCCGAGGCGGCCAGCGAGATCGACGCCGCGTGGCTGCAGCTGACCCGCAACATCGACGAGCTGTACCAGCTGGCCTGCCGCGGCGAGAAGCTGCCGTTCGCCACCCGGCTGCGCGTGCGGCGGGACCAGGTGCGCGGCACCGAACGCGCGATCGCCGCCGTGGACCGGCTCTTCGAGAACTCCGGCGGCCGCGCGCTCAAGCGGGGCACGCCGATCCAGCGGTTCTGGCGCGACGCGCACGCCGGGCGCGTGCACGCCGCCAACGACCCCGAACGCGCCTACATCATGTACGGCAACGGCGAGTTCGGCGTCCCGGTCGAGAATGCGATGGTGTGACATGACCGAGGGCAAGTACGCCGAGGTCGGCGGGGGCTTGCGGCTGCACTACCACGAAGCCGGCACCGAGCACGCCGAAACCGTGGTGCTGCTGCACGGCGGCGGGCCGGGCGCGTCGGCGTGGAGCAACTTCTCCCGCAACATCCCGGTCTTCGCCAAGTCCTTCCGCGTGCTGGCGGTCGACCAGCCCGGGTTCGGCAGGTCGGACAAGCCGACCGAGCACCCGCAGTACTTCACGCACAGTTCGGCCGCGGTCGCCGGCCTGCTCGACGCGCTGGGCGTGGGCAAGGCGCACCTGGTGGGCAACTCGCTCGGCGGCGGCACCGCGGTGCGGTTCGCGCTGGACCACCCGGACCGGGCCGGGCGACTCGTCCTGATGGGACCGGGCGGGCTGAGCACCAACCTGTTCGCGCCGGACCCGACCGAGGGGGTCAAGGCGCTGGGCCGGTTCGCCGCGCCGCCCGGGCCGAGCAAGGAGAAGCTCGCCGCGTTCCTGCGGCTCATGGTGTTCGACCCGGCGCTGATCACCGACGAGCTGATCGAGGAACGCTACGCCAACGCGAGCACGCCCGAATCGCTGGCCGCGATGCGCGCGATGGGCGCGTCCTTCGCCGGCGCCGACTACGAACAGGGCATGCTCTGGCGCGACGCCTACCGGCTGCGGCAACGCGTGCTGCTGATCTGGGGCCGCGAGGACCGCGTCAACCCGCTCGACGGCGCGCTGGTGGCGCTCAAGACGATCCCGCGCGCGCAGCTGCACGTGTTCGGCCGGTGTGGACACTGGGCGCAGGTCGAGAAGTTCGACGAGTTCAACCGCCTGGCCCTCGACTTCCTGCGAGGTGAATGAGATGGGCATCCGCTCCCTGGCCTACCTGCGCGTCGAGGCGACCGACATGGCCGCCTGGCGCGAGTACGGCCTGAAGGTCCTCGGCATGGTCGAGGGCAAGGGCCCGCATCCGGACGCGCTGTACCTGCGGATGGACGACTTCCCGGCCCGGCTGGTGATCGTGCCCGGGGACAGCGACCGGCTCGCGGTGGCCGGGTGGGAGGCCGCCAACGCCGCGGAACTGGACGAGGTGCGGTCGCGGCTGGACGCAGGCGGCGTGCCGTACAAGGAGGGCAGCGCCGAGGTGCTGGCGGAGCGGCGCGTCACCGAGCTGATCAGCTTCGACGACCCGTCCGGCAACACGCTGGAGGTGTTCCACGGCGTCGCGCTGGAGCACCGGCGCGTGGTGAGCCCGTACGGGCACCGGTTCGTCACCGGCGAGCAGGGCCTCGGGCACGTGGTGCTGTCCACCCACGACGACGACGCCGCGCTGCGCTTCTACCGCGACGTGCTCGGGTTCCGGCTGCGGGACTCGATGCGGCTGCCGCCGCAGATGGTCGGACGCCCCGCCGACGGACCACCGGCGTGGCTGCGGTTCTTCGGCTGCAACCCGCGTCACCACAGCCTGGCGTTCCTGCCGATGCCGACGCCGAGCGGGATCGTGCACCTGATGGTCGAGGTGGAGAACACCGACGACGTCGGGCTGTGCCTGGACCGCGCGAAGCGGCGCAACGTGCCGATGTCGGCGACGCTGGGGCGGCACGTCAACGACCTGATGCTGTCGTTCTACATGAAGACGCCGGGCGGGTTCGACGTCGAGTTCGGCTGCGAGGGCCGCCAGGTCGACGACGAGTCGTGGATCGCGCGGGAGAGCACCGCGGTGAGCCTGTGGGGCCACGACTTCAGCGTGGGGATGCGGAAGTGATCTCCTCCGCGATCGAACCGGCGCGGTTCCGGCAGGTGCTCGGGCACTTCGCCACCGGGGTCACCGTGGTGACCACGATGGACGGTGCCGAGCCCGCCGGGTTCGCGTGCCAGTCGTTCGCGGCGTTGTCGCTGGACCCGCCGCTGGTGCTGTTCTGCCCGGGCCGGGCGTCGCGGACCTGGCCGGTGATCGAGCGCAGCGGCCGGTTCGCGGTCAACGTGCTGGCCGAGGGGCAGCACCAGGTCAGCCGGGTGTTCGGCACGCGGGGCGGGGACAAGTTCGCCGCCGTCGACTGGACGCCCGCGCCGTCCGGGTGTCCGGTGCTGGAGGACGCGCTGACCTGGGTGGACTGCGTGGTGGAGACGGTGTTCGAGGCCGGCGACCACTTCGTCGTCGTCGGCCGCGTGACGGCGCTGGGGGAGGCGTCCAACGGGCGGCCGCTGCTGTTCTACCGCGGCCAGTACACCGGCGCGGCGCCGGTCAAGGCGGACGTGCTCAGCTGGGCCGGTCCGGACGACTGGCTGTGACCGCCGCGCGGTCGATCAGGATCACCGCCTGGCCGGGGGCCAGCTCGGTGGGCACCTGGCAGGCCTCGGGGTCGTCGGTGTCGAACTCGCATAGCCAGTTGCCGGGGCCGGGGTCGAACGGGTGCGGCCGGTCGGCGAGGTTGGCGGCGACGACGACCGGGCCGGTGCGGTAGCCGAGCACGTCGCCGAATTCGTCGAGCCACAGCGGCGCGGCTCGGACGGACGCGGTGCGGGCCCGCGCGGCGATGAGCCTGCGGTGGATCGACAGCGGGGAGTCCGGGTCCTCCCGTTGCACCGCGACCGTGTCGGCTGGGGTGCGGTCCCCGAACGGCAGCCACGCCGCCGGTGCGGTGGTGAAGCCCAGTCCCGGCCCCGGCTCCCAGGGCATCGGGGTGCGGGCGCCGTCACGCGACTGGCTGCCGCTGTCGGCGGCGGCGAGCGGGTCCCGCGCGTGTCCGGGTGGGACGGTCCCGTCGGGCAGGCCCAGTTCCTCCCCGTTGTACAGGAACGGAATGCCCGGCAGCCCCATGAGCAGGGTGGCCACGGCGATGGCGCGCCGGGCGCTGCCGTAGCGGGTGACCGCGCGCTTGCGGTCGTGGCTGCTCTGCACCCAGGCGAGGGTGGGCGCGGCGGCCGCGGCCGCCCGCAGCATGGTCGCCACCCGCTCGGGTGCCCACCCGGACTCGACCAGCCCGAACCAGAACGTGGAGTGCAGGCCGTCCGCCTGCACGTAGGTGGCGAGCCGGGTGGGGTCCAGGATGTAGACCTCGCCGATCAGCACCGCGTGGTAGAAGTCGGCGATCGCGCGCCAGCGGCGGTGGATGTCCAACGCGGACGGTTGCCCGATGTCGTACCGGTGGTCCTGCCGCAGCCATTCGGCCGCCACCCCGCCCTGCGACGGCACGTCTTCCGGCGCCAGCCACGGGTTGTCCGGGAGGCCGGGGTGCTTGGTGAGGTAGTGCGCGGTGTCGATGCGGAAGCCGTCGAGGCCGCGGTCGAACCAGAAGCGCAGGATGTCGTCGACCTCGTCGGCGACATCGGGGTTGTCCCAGTTGAGGTCCGGCTGGTGCGGGGTGAACAGGTGGAGGTAGTACTGGCCGGTGTGGTCGTCGAACGTCCAGGCGGGACCGCCGAAGTGCGCGAGCCAGTTGTTCGGCGGGCCGCCGTCCGGCCCGGGATCGCGCCAGATGTAGCGGTCCCGCATGGGGTCGGTGCGGGACCGGCGGGCGCTGCGGAACCACGGGTGCTCGCTGCTGGTGTGGTTCACCACCAGGTCGGCGACGACCCGGATGCCCCGCTCGTGGGCGGCGCACAGCAGCTTGTCCAGATCGTCCAGCGTGCCGTAGCGCGGGTCGACCGCCCGGTAGTCGGCGACGTCGTACCCGTGATCACGCATCGGTGAGGGGTGGAACGGGCTGATCCACAGCAACGTGACGCCGAGGTCCCGGAGGTGGTCCAGCCGGCTGATCAGCCCGGGTAGATCGCCCCAGCCGTCCCCGTCGCTGTCCTGAAAGGACGGTAGGTACACCTGGTAACCGATGGCGTCCTGCCACCACGGACGATCGCGCATGGCACCAGGAAACCCCGCCGCGGCGCGGGTTTCCAGAACCAATCAGGACAGATTGGCCGCCAGTGCCGCGCCGATGACCCCGGCGTCGTCGCCCAGCCGCGCGGGGCGGACGGGGCCGGTGTGCCAGCGCAGGGTGCGCGCGGCGGCGAGGTAGGCCTCCCGGATCGGGCCGCTTCGCGCGACCAGACCGCCGCCGAGCACGACGGTGTGCGGCGCGAGGACGGCGCAGAGGCTGTCCAGCCCGCGGGCGAACTCCCGGGCGTGCCGCGCCAGCGCCGCCACGGCCCGTGGCTGCCCGGCCGCGGCGGCCGCGGCGAGCCGGGCGGCGCCGGGTGTTCCGCCGCCGTCCGGTCCCAGCCCGGCGCCGGTCCGGTTCAACGCGACCCCGCCCGCGAGCTGTTCCCAGCACCCGTGGTTGCCGCACCGGCACGGCGGTCCACCGGCGTCCAGCACCAGGTGGCCGACCTCGCCGGCGTGCCCCGTGCCTTCGTGCGGCCGTCCGCCGGTCACCAGCGCCCCGCCGAGCCCGGTCCCCACGGTCACCAGCAGGACCGTCGCCGCGCCGGCGCCCGCCCCGAAGCGTGCCTCGGCCAGTCCGGCGGCGCGGGCGTCGTTGATCACGGCGACCGGGCGGCCCAGTTCCGCTGCGAAGTCCACATCGGACAGCCCGAGGTTCGCCGACCAGGTCAGCACACCGTCCCGCACGGTACCGGCGACCGCCAGTCCCACCGCGGCCGCTTCGGGGTAGTGCGCGAGCACCGCCCGGACCGCGTCCAGCCGGGCCGCCGGACCGGGCGGCAGCACCTGCCGCGTCACGTCGCTGAGCCGGCCGTCCCGGTCGACCAGCCCGGCTCGGACGTGCGTGGCGCCGAGGTCGATGCCGAGGGTGGTCACAGCAGCACCGGCTGGTCGTCGCCGGCGTGCCGGTACCGCGCCCACGCGGCGGCCAGGCGGCGGACGCCTTCGTCGAACACCTCCGGCGGCCGCGCGTACACGACCCGGACGTGGTCGTCGGTCAGCCCGCGGGACGACAGCACGCCGCCGGGCACCACCGCCACCCCGAACCGGGCGGCGACCTCGCAGAACGGGGTCGCCGTCCCGGCCGGGAGAGCCAGCCACAGGCTCAGCCCGCCCTCCGGCGGAGTCCACCGGAACTCCGGCAGCGACTCCGTCAGCACGCCGGTCGCGTGCGCGAGCCGGTCGCGCAGTTCGGCGATCCGCTCCGCCCGCACCTCGTCCTCGATGCCGAGCAGCCGCGTGGCCAGCACCTGGTCGAGCACCGGGGTGCCGAGGTCGGCGCGTGCCTTGGCCCGGGCGAGCGCGGCCACGAGCGACGCCGAGCCGCGGACCCAGCCGAGCCGCAGCCCGCCCCAGTGGAGCTTGCTGAGCGAGCCGACGGTGACCAGGTTGCCCGGCTCCGCGTACGCCGCGAGCGGCGGCGGCGCCTGCTCGAACGCCAGCCCGGCCTGGCTGACGTCGTCCACCACCAGGGCGTCCCGGCCGGCGAGCGCGGTGGCGAGCCGCTTCCGGTCAGTCGGGCCGAGGATCCGGCCGAGCGGGCCGAGCGTCGGCACGAGGTACACCAGGCCGGGGCGGATCCGGTCGACGAGTGCGGGCAGGTCGTCGCCTCCGCCGGTCACCGGCGGGGCACCGCGCACGGGGACGGACAGCCCGTGCAGCACGTCGAGGATGCCGGGGCTGGTCGGGGTCTCCACGACCGCCGGTTCCCCGTCCGGCAGCGCGTGCGCGGCCAGCAGCGACAACGCCTGCTGGTCGCCGGTGGTGACGAGCACCTGGCCGGCGTCGGTGGGCAGGCCCTGCGCGGTCAGCCGCTCGGCCAGCGCGGCACGCAGCGCGGGCAGCCCGGCGGGGTGGTAGCCGGGGGTGTCGAGCACCGCCGCGGTGCCGGCGTCGGCCACGCCCAGCGCGGCGACCGCTTCGCGCAGACGGCGGTGCGCGGGCAGCGCGGCGGTGGCGAGGTCGACGAGTGCCGCCGGGTTCCGCAGGGCGGCGACCGCCAGCGATTCGCGCGGAGACTCCGCGGTCCCCGTCCGGCGCGCGCCGGTGACCCAGGAACCGCTGCCCTGCCTGGTTTCCAGGATCCCGGCTTCGCGGAGGCGGGCGTAGGCGTGCATGACCGTGCTCCGGCCGATCGCCAGCCGCGTGGCCAGCGATCGCTCCGGCGGCAGCGCGGTGCCGGGCGGGATGTCGCCGCGATCGATCGCCGCGGCCAGCGCTGCGGACAACCGGGCGTACAGCGGACCCGGG
Organism: Amycolatopsis thermalba; assembly: GCF_023376025.1. Taxonomy (NCBI): domain Bacteria; kingdom Bacillati; phylum Actinomycetota; class Actinomycetes; order Pseudonocardiales; family Pseudonocardiaceae; genus Amycolatopsis; species Amycolatopsis thermalba. The sequence goes on along the minus strand of NZ_CP091196.1, from coordinate 5,550,497 downwards.
CGGGCGGACCAGTCGCCGAGCGCGTCCTGGATGTGCATGGCGATTCCAACCAATCGGACCGTGATTGGTCCTATCAGGGCGGGAAGAACTCCGCCATATTGGCATCAACGAGGTATCCGATGTCAATCCACTGGCGGAAGGTCGAGGCATGCAGCTCGGATTGGTTGGTCTGGGGACGATGGGCGGCCCGATGGCGCGGCGCCTCGCCGCGGCCGGGCACGAGGTGATCGGCGCCGACTCGTCTCCGACCGCGGCCGAACGGGCCCGGGTGGCGGGCACCAGCGTCACCGGTTCACTGGCCGACCTGGTCGCTGCCCTCACACCGCCCCGCGCGGTCTGGGTGATGGTGCCGCCGCCCGCGACCGGCGGGGTCGTCGACGAGCTCGCCGGACTCCTCGCGGACGGCGATCTCGTCGTCGACGGCGGCAACAGCGACTGGCGGGAGGCGGCCGGGCGGGCCGCGCGGCTCGCGGAATCGGGCGTCCGGTTCCTCGACGTCGGGGTGAGCGGGGGCCAGTGGGGCTGGCGGCACGGGTACGGGCTGACGGTCGGGGGCGCGGCGGAGGACGCCGAGCGCATCCACCCGGTGCTGGCGGCTCTGGCCGCGCCCGGCGCGGTCGCCGTGGTCGGGCCCACCGGGGCCGGGCACTTCGTCAAGGCGGTGCACAACGCCGTGGAGTACGGGCTGATGCAGGCCTACGCCGAGGGTTTCGCCCTGCTGTCCGCGCGCGACGGGCTCGACCCGCTCACCGCGCTGCGGGTGTGGCAGGCGGGCTGCTCGGCCCGGTCGTTCCTGCTGGAGCAGACCGTCGACGCGCTCGCCGCCGACCCCGCCCTCACCGGTGTCGGCTCGGCCGTCGCCGACTCCGGCATGGGCCGCTGGACCGCGGAGGAGGCCGTGCGGCAGGGCATCGCCACGCCCGTGCTCACCGCGGCGCTGCAGGCCAGGTTCGCCAGCCGGGACGACGAGCGGGCGGCGAGCCGTCTGCTGGTCGCCGCCCGGGCCCGGATCGGAGGTCACGCGCATGCCTGACGTGCTGGACCGGTCCGGCGTGCTGAACCGGGCCCGGGCGGTGCTCGCGGAGGTCCACGACGCGGTGACCGCCGTCGACCCGGCCGCCGCGGCCGCCCTCGGCGCGGCCATCACCACGGCGCGGACGGTGTTCTTCGACGCGCGCGGCCGCTCCGGCCTGGTGGCGAAAGCGCTGGCGATGCGGTGGATGCACCTCGGGCTGCGCGTGCACGTGGCCGGCGAGACCACCGCGCCCGCGATCACGGCCGACGACCTGCTGGTCTGCCTGTCCGCGAGCGGCCGCACCACCGGTCCGCTCGCGAACGCCGGCGTCGCCCGCGCCCGCGGCGCCCGGGTGGCCGTGGTGACCGCGGCGCCGGACTCCCCGCTCGCCGCGGAGGCCGACCTCGTCGTGGTCGTCCCCACCGGCGGCGGGCAACACGGCGGTTCCCTGTTCGAGCAGGCCTGCCTCCTGCTCGGCGACGCCCTGTGCGGGGCTTTCCAGCACGCCCACGCGATACCGGACGCGGCCCTGTCCGAGCGGCACGCGAACCTGCTGTGAACGCGCTGATCGCCGCGGCCGCGGGGGACGCGGACACCGCGGAGCGCCTGGCCCGGGCGGGGGTGGACGTGATCGTCGCGTACCACTCCAGCGTGCTGCGCCGCCGCGGCCTGCCCTCGGTGGCCGGGTTGCTGCCGTGGGCCAACGCGAACGAGCTGACGCTCGGGATCGTCCCGGAGGTCGTCGCCGCGGCCGCCGGACGGCCCGTGCTGGCGACGGTGTGCGCGAACGACGCCCTGCGCCCACCCGGTCCGGTGCTGGACGAACTGGCCGGGCACGGAGTAGCCGGGGTCCTCAACGCGCCCACGACCGCTCTGCTGTCCGGGCCGGTGCGGGCCGCGGTGGAGGAGGCGGGGCTGGGCTACCGGCGGGAGGTCGAGCTGATGGGGCTGGCGCGCGAACGCGGGCTGCTGGCCTGGGGGTACGCGTGCGCACCCTCGCAGGCGGCGGATCTGGTGGCACACGGCGCCGACGCGGTCGTGATCCACCTCGGCATCACCCGCCCGGGTCCGCTCACCGCGGAGCACACCGCCACCCTCACCGCGGTGGCGGCGGCCGCTCCGGCCGTGCCGCTGCTGGCGCACGGTGGTCCGCTGACCGATCCGGCAGCGTTCCCGCGAACCGGACACGATGGGGTGCGCTTCGGGTTCTTCGGGGCGTCGGTGTTCGAACGCGCCCAGGACCTGGACGGCACGGTGGCCGCGTGGCGGCGGGCCGTGGGGGAGAACGGAGGACCATGCCGGACCACGTGATCACGGTCGAGGACGTCGAGACCTGGACCGGCCCGCCGCTGGTCCTGTTCGCCGGCATCAGCACCGCGGGATCGCTGGCGCACGCGGTGTTCGACGGCTGGGCCCGCGCGCTCGGCCGCCCGTGGGTGCTGCGCGGCGTCGACCTGCCGCCGGACACGCCGCCACCGGTCTACCGGCGGCTGCTCACCGCGATGCGCGGCAACCCGCTGGTCCAGGGCGCCGTGGTGACCGCGCACAAGCTGCGGCTGTACCGCGCGTGCGCCGCCGACCTGCCCGGACGCGACCGGCTGGTCGACCTGACCGGCGAGATCAACACCCTCGTCACCGGTGAGCGGGTGGCCGCCTACGCCAACGACGCCCGCTCGCTGACCGCGATCCTCGGCTCCCCGTCCGGTGGCCGGATCGTGTGCCTCGGCGCGGGCGGCGCGGCGACCGCCCTGCTGCTCGCGCTGCACCTGGACGTCGAGACGGGCAGGCCGCGCGCGGACGCGCCGGAGCGGCTGGTGTTCGCCGACGTCGACCCGGCGGCGCTCGACGCGCTGCGACGGGTCGCCGAGCGGATCGGCGCGCGGCCCGGACTGGTGCACCTGTCCGGGCCGGCCGACCACCTCGTCCCGGATGCGACGCTCGTGGTCAACGCCACCGGGCTCGGCAAGGACCGGCCCGGCAGCCCCCTCACCGGGCACGCCCCGTGGACCCCCGGCACGGTGGCGTGGGACCTGAACTACCGGGGCGATCTGAGGTTCCTGCACCAGGCGGCGGCCCACGGACTGTCCACCCGGGACGGCTGGGAGTACTTCGTCGCCGGGTGGGCGGGGGCGCTCACCGCGATCGCCGGGGAGCCGTTCACCCCGCAGACCCTGTCCGCACTGGCGGCCGCCGCCGCACCACACCGACCGAGGAGGACCGGCACGTGATCCCGTTCCGCATCGCCATTCCGGAGGAGGAGCTGACCGACCTGCGGGAGCGGCTCCTGCGCACCAGGTGGCCCGACGAGGAGCCGGTCGGCGACTGGTCGCAGGGCGTGCCGCTGGCCTACCTGCGCGAGCTGTGCCACTACTGGGCCACCGAGTACGACTGGCGCGCCACCGAGCGGCGCCTGAACGCGCTGCCCCAGTACCGCACCGAGATCGACGGCGTCGGCATCCACTTCCTGCACGTCCGCTCACCGCACGAGCACGCGTTGCCGCTGGTGCTCACCCACGGCTGGCCCGGGTCGGTGCTGGAGTTCGAGAAGGTCATCCCGCTGCTGACCGACCCGGAGGATCCGGCCGACGCCTTCCACGTGGTGATCCCGTCGCTGCCCGGCTACGGGTTCAGCGACCGGCCCGTCGCACCGGGCTGGGGCGTGCAGCGGATCGCCGCCGCGTGGCGGGAGCTGATGGCCCGCCTCGGGTACGAGCGGTACGGCGCGCAGGGCAGCGACTGGGGCACCAGCGTCACCACCAGCATGGGGCAGCAGAACACCGGTGAGCTGGCCGGGATCCACGTCGTGCCGCCGATCGCGGCGCCGGACCCGGCCACGTTCGGCGACCTCACCCCGGCCGAGAAGGCGGCACTGGCGGACCTGCGCCACGCGGCCGCGCACGAGTCCGGCTACTCCGAGCAGATGACCACCAAACCCCAGACGGTCGGCTACGCGCTGACCGACTCACCGGCCGGCCTGTGCGCGTGGATCGTGGAGAAGTTCGCGTCCTGGACCGACAGCGGCGGGCGCCCCGAGACGGTCCTGACCCGCGACGAGATGCTCGACGACATCACCCTGTACTGGCTCACCCGCACCGCCGCGTCGTCGGCCCGGCTGTACTGGGAGAGCTTCCGCCAGGTCGGCGAGTGGTTCACCACGGCGACCGACGACACGGTCACCGTGCCCACCGGCTGCACGGTGTTCCCGAAGGAGATGCCGCGCCCGTCCCGCCGCTGGGCGGCCGGCCGCTACACCGACATCCGGCACTGGAGCGAACCCGACCGCGGCGGCCACTTCGCGGCGTGGGAGCAACCCGCCCTGTTCGCCGCGGAGGTGCGCGCGTTCTTCCGCATGGTGCGGTGACGCACGAATCGTGGGCGCGGCAGGTCGGTGATCGGTAGATTCGATCTCGCCGGGACGTCCCCGGCGAGATGTGTCCACAGTGGAAGGAACCGAGATGACGCACACCGTCGTCAACCCCGCCGGCCTGGCCGACCCCGTGCCCTACGGGTACAGCCACCTGACCCGCACGCCGAGCGGACTGGTCTTCGTGGCGGGGCAGTACGCGGCCGACGAAACCGGGCGGATCGTCTCCGACGACTTCGCCGAGCAGGTGCGCCAGTCCTTCCGCAACCTCGGCACCGCGCTCGCCGCGGAGGGGCTCGGCTTCGGCTCGGTGGTGCGGCTGGGCACCTACATCGTCGACCACGACGCGGACAAGCTGGTGGTGCTCGGCAGCCAGATCGCCGAGATCTGGGGGTCGCGGCCGCCGGCGCAGACCCTCGTCGGCGTGGCCCGGCTCGCGCTGCCCGGGATGCTCTTCGAGGTCGACGCGATCGCCGCGTGACCTGCCCCGCCCGGCGGCTCTAGAGTCGGGGAATGGATCTCAGGCACGACGCGCGCGAGCTGTCCGACGACCTCGTGGCACTCCGGCGCGCGCTCCACCAGGTTCCCGAACTCGGCCTCGACCTGCCGCGCACCCAGGAGACGGTCCTCGACGCCCTCGACGGGCTGCCCCTGGAAATCAGCACCGGCACCGGGCTGTCGTCGGTCACCGCCGTGCTGCGCGGGCAGGGCGGCGACGGCGGCAGCGGGCCCGTGGTGCTGCTGCGCGGTGACATGGACGCCCTGCCGGTCACCGAGAACACCGGGGCCGCCTTCAGCTCGCGGCACGAGGGCCGGATGCACGCGTGCGGGCACGATCTGCACACCGCCGGCCTCGTCGGCGCCGCGCGGCTGCTGTCCGCGCACCGGGACCGGCTGGCCGGGGACGTGGTGTTCATGTTCCAGCCCGGCGAAGAGGGCCACGACGGCGCCGGGCACATGATCGCCGAGGGGGTGCTGGAGGCCGCCGGCCGCCCGGTCGCCGAGGCGTACGGGCTGCACGTGGTGTCGGCGATGATCCCGCGCGGGCAGTTCGTGTCCCGGCCCGGCCCGATCATGGCCGCCGCTGACGGGCTGTTCGTCCGGGTGATCGGCGCGGGCGGGCACGGGTCGCGGCCGTACGCGGCGCTCGACCCGGTGCCGGCCACGTGCGAGATGGTCACCGCGCTGCAGACGATGGTGACCCGCCGGTTCGACGTGTTCGACCCGGTCGTGGTCACCGTCGGCAACTTCCACGCCGGCACCCAGCGCAACATCATCCCGCCGGACGCCCGCTTCGAGGCGACCATCCGCAGCTTCTCGAAGGAGGCGCGGGAGCGGGTCGCGGAGCTGGCCGTCCCGCTGTGCCGGGATATCGCGGCGGCGCACGGCCTGGAGGTCGAGGTCACCTACCAGGCCGAGTACCCGGTCACCGTCAACGACGCGGCCGGTCACGAGTTCGTCGCCGAGACCGTGCGCGAGGTGTTCGGCGAGGAGCGGTTCTCCGTGGCGGACGCCCCGGTCACCGGATCGGAGGACTTCTCCCGCGTGCTCGACCGCGTCCCGGGCGCGTTCGTGTTCCTCGGGGCGACCTTCGCCGACGACCCCGGCTCCGCGCCCTACAACCATTCCCCGGAGGCATCGTTCGACGACAGCGTGGTCGCCGACGGCGCGGCGCTGCTCGCGTCGCTGGCCGCGCGGCGGTTGAGCCGGGTGGGCGCGTGACCCGCATCCTGTTCGCCGGCGGCCGGGTCTTCGACGGCACCGGCAGCGACCCGTTCGACGCGGACGTGGTGGTGGAGGACGGCCGCGTCGCCGAGATCGGCACCGGGCTGGACGGCGACGAGGTGGTCGACTGCACCGGCACCACGGTGCTGCCCGGGCTGTTCGACTGCCACGTGCACGTCACGGTGTCCGACATCAGCCTGATCAAGCTGTTCCAGAAACCGTTTTCCTACCAGTTCTACGAGGCGGCGCGGAACCTGCGCAGCACGCTCGAACTGGGCATCACCACCGTGCGGGACGCGGGCGGCGCCGACCTCGGCATCAAGAAGGCCCAGGCGGACGGGCTGATCAGCGGCCCGCGGCTGGACATCTCGATCGGCATCATCAGCCAGACCGGCGGGCACGGTGACGACTGGATGCCCTCGGGGCACTGCGTTCCGCTGATGGTGCCGCACCCCGGCCGTCCGTCGACGCTGGTCGACGGGCCGGACGAGATGCGCAAGGTGGCGCGGGAGTTGCTGCGTGCGGGCGCCGACGTGCTCAAGGTGTGCACCACCGGCGGGGTGCTCTCCCCGGGCGACGACCCGCGGCACACCCAGTTCACGCCGGCCGAGCTGGACGTGCTGGTCGCCGAGGCCGCGATGCAGGGCAAGGCGGTGATGGCGCACGCGCAGGGCACCGACGGCATCAAGAACGCGGTGCGGGCCGGGATCCGGTCCATCGAGCACGGCATCTACCTCGACGACGAGGCGATCGAGCTGATGCTCGCGCACGGCACCTGGCTGGTGCCGACGCTGATCGCGCCGATCGCGGTGATCCGCGCGGCCCGCGCCGGTGCCGCGCTGACCGACGAGATGGTTCGCAAGGCCGAGGACGTCGCCGAGGTGCACGCCGAGTCCATCCGCCGCGCGGTCGAGGCCGGGGTGAAGATCGCGATGGGCACCGACAGCGGCGTCGGCCCGCACGGCACGAACCTCGAGGAGCTGCCGTTGATGCAAGCGGCCGGTATGAGCCCCGGTCAGGTGCTGGCGGCGGCCACGTCGTCGGCGGCGGAGCTGCTCGGCTACGGCGACTCGCTGGGCCGGCTGGCGCCCGGGTACCGCGCGGATCTGGTGGTGGTGTCCGGCGACGCCTACGACCTGGCCGCGCTGCCCGGACGGGTGCGGGAGGTGTGGCAGGACGGCGTGCGGGTGGTCGCGCCGGGTTCGGAGAAGTGAGAAGACCCCCGGACTGCGCCGAAACTGGGGGAGGAAGGCGCGGCCCGGGGGCCTCGCTCCAGCGCCCGAGGGGGAGGTAAGCGCCGGAGCACCGGCCGGTGTGAAACTGGGGAGGATGACACCGGCCGTATGAATTCAGGATAGCGCGCGTTTCGCTGTGCGGACCGGTTTCACAGGAACTCGACAGGTTTCGGCGTGGCGGGGTCAGAGGACCAGGTCGGCGAGAACGGTGTTCAGGGCGTCGGCGAACGCTTCCGGGTTCCGCTGGGGGGCGAGGTGCGCGCCGGGCAGTTCGACGAACGGCAGGCCGAGTTCGAGGGCGAGCGCGCGGGCCGGGCGGTAGTGGTAGTAGCCGCGGCTGCCCTCGCCCGCGGTCAGCACGATGGGTACTGGGCTGCGGCGGAGCGCGTCCAGGTCCGGCAGGTAGCGGTAGATGCCGACGAGTTCACGGTCGAACAGCAGGCGCCACTCGTGTTCGTGCGGCAGGCGCACGGTCTTGAGCGGGGGCAGTCCGGCGCCCGCGATGGAGGCGAGGAACTCTTGGAAGGCGCCGAAAACGTCGCCGTCCGCGCTGCGCGCCGCCTGTTCCTCGGCGAACCGGATCCACTCGTCGGCGTCCGGCAGCAGGCCGACCGTGGGCGGTTCGTGGACGACCAGCCCGCTGACGGCGTCGGGGTGCCGGATGGCGAGTTCCAGCCCGATCGCGCCGCCGGCGCTGCTGCCGAACACGAGGGCCTTGCCGTAGCCGAAGTGCTCGATGACGGCGCGCGCGTCGTCGGCCTGCCGCGCGATCGTCAGGGGCCCCTCGGTGGAGTCCGTGCTGCCGAAGTGACCGCGCCGGTCGTAGGCGAGAACGGTGTAGTGGCTCGCGAGCCGCTGCGCGAGGGCCCGGTAGGAGGCGGCCGCCCCGGTCCCCCCGGGCACCAGGAGCAGCGCCGGCCCGGCCCCACCCCGCTCGACGTGCAACTCCCCGTCCGGCACCGGGCACGTGCTCTCCGAGATCATGGGCGAAGTCAAGCACAACACGATGGCTGACCGGTGGGCTCCCGGCCTTTCCCTCCGGCGTGGGTGCTCGACCCTCGCGCGCGCCGACTGCGGAGCTCACACCGCCGGGGCGTCTGCTCGCTACCCCCGCCGGGTGTTTGCCAGCGGGGTGGCGTTGGCCGCCGGAACCGCCTTCCGGCCTCCTCGGTCCGAAAAGGACGGTTCTCAGGCTTCCTTCAGCGCCGCGGCCAGTCCCTCGCCCAGCGGGGTCGTCGGGCGGCCGATCAGCGCCGACAGCTCGCCGGTCACCTCCGCGAGCGTGCCCTCGGCGATGTTCTGGTCCAGCGCCACCACGAACCCCGCGGTCTCCGCCGGCAGCCCGGCCTCGATCAGCGCCGCGCGGTGCTCGTCGGCGGTCAGGTCGCGGTAGCGGATCTCCGTGCCCGCGATGGCGGAGATCTCGGCGGCGAGGTCGTCGAACGTCCACGCCACGTCGCCGCCCAGTTCGTACACCTTGCCCTCGTGCCCCTCGCCGGTGAGGACCGCGACGGCGCCCGCGGCGAAGTCGGCCCGCGTGGCGCTGGCGACGCGGCCGGAGCCGGCGCTGCCGATCAGCACGCCGCTCGCGATGGCCTGCTGGGCGTTCGGCACGTAGTTCTCGGTGTACCAGTTGTTGCGCAGGATCGTGAACGGCACGCCCGACGCGCGGATGATCTCCTCGGTCGCCTGGTGCTCGGGCGCCAGCACCAGCGTGGTGTCGTCCGCGCGCGGCGCGCTCGTGTAGATCACGTGGGTGACGCCGGCCTGCTTCGCGGCGTCCACCGCCGCCTGGTGCTGCGGGACCCGGCGGCCCACCTCGTTGCCCGAGATCAGCAGCACCTTGGTCGCGCCCGCGAACGCCGCCACCAGGGTCTCCGGCCGGTCGTAGTCGGCTTCCCGTACCTGGACGCCGAGGTCCGCGGCCTTCTCCGGGTTGCGCACCGCGGCGGCGATCTGGTCGGCGGGCAGCTTCTCACGCAGGCCGGCGATGACGTGGCGGCCCAGCTGGCCGGTGGCACCGGTGACGACGATGGTCATGTTCCTCGCTCCTTCTCGGACGACTGCGCCTCAAGTTAGTACTAACTTCTGGTGAGTACCAACCATTGGTAAGTACCGTCACAGGCCACCGTGGGGCCGACCAGGTATCCTCGACGGCATGAGTTGCGACGCCGAGCACGACCAGCTGGTCGCCGACGTCTTCGCGCGCGCGTGCACCTCACGTGGCGTGCTGGAGCACGTGACGGGACGCTGGGGCACGCTCGCGCTGGCCGCGCTCGCCGAGGGGCCGTTCCGCTTCAACGCGTTGCGCCGCAAGGTCGACGGCGTCAGCGAGAAGATGCTGGCCCAGACGCTGCAGGCACTGGAGCGCGACGGTTTCGTGCACCGCGAGGCCGAGCCGACGATCCCGCCGCGGGTGGAGTACAGCCTGACGCCGCTCGGCGCCGAGGTCGCGGGCCGGCTGCGGGAGCTGATCGAGCTGGTCGAGGGCCGGGTGCAGGACGTGATGGCCGCGCGTCGCGCCTACGACGAGACGAAGGCGGCGGTCGCGCGCTAGACGCGCGCTCGCAGCCGTCTGCGTCCTGGGATCAGGCGGCCGTGGCGTCACCGAAGGCGGTCACGTGGGCCGCCGCGCAGGCGCACGGGAGGTCGTCCGGCACGAGACGCTGCCCGTGATCGTCGTTCGCGGCTCGAGCGGGATCGCGCGCACCCGGGTGGAGCGGATCTCGGTCACCTGGTCGGCGGGCAACACCGTCCAGCTGCGCGGATCGGAGCCGACCTCGACGATCGTGTCCTGCACCGTCCCCGCGCGGCGCGCCGGTGAGCCCTGGAGTCCGACGTCCCGCAGCGCGCTGAGCACCGACAAGTCGTGGCCCAGGGAAGTCTTCAGGGCATCGGCACCCAGTTCGGCGACGCCGACGGCCGCGCGACCGGCGGCGGGGTGCCGGGTGGACACGAGCGCGAACAAGGACTCGGTCCAGGCCGGCAACACCCGCAACCCGCGCGCCGAACGCACTTCTCTCGCCAGGGCCAGGTCGATCTCCCCCTGCCTCAGGGCGTTCAGGCGCGCGGTCAACGGCAGGTCGACGAGCACGACGTCGAACCCCGGGGCCTGTTCCCGCAGGGCGTCGATCCCGCGTTCCAGACGGGCGGTGAACTGCCCCGCACCGGTCCCGATGCGCATGACACCCGCCTGCTCACGCGCCACGACCCGGACCCGATCGGCGGCCGCGAGCGCCTCCCGCGCCGAGGCGAGCACCCGGCGTCCCGCATCGGTCAGCCGCACCCGGCGCGGCGAGCGGTCGAACAGGCGGACCCCCAGCTCGCGCTCCAGTGCCGCGATCTGCCTGCTGACCGCGGGCTGAGCGATGTGCAGACGCTCGGCGGCGCGGCCGAAGTGCAGCTCGCCGGCGACCGTGACGAAGTACCGCAACGCCCGCAGTTCCACTCGATTCTCCTCCGCGACGATGCCTCCAGGCTATCGCTGCGCGTCAGCCTTGGTCCTGGTTCCCGGCGGGCTCCGGTGCTGGAGTCGGGACATGAACATCGATCTCGGTCTGCTCGGCGCGCACCTGCGCGGGCACGAAGTGAACCCCGGCCGCGCGGTCGAAGTGGAGCGCGCGGGCTACGGCACCCTCTGGCTGGACGCCTCGCCGCCGGCGGATCTCACCCTCGCGGAGGAGCTGCTCGATGCGACCACCCGGCTGACCGTCGGCACGAGCGTGGTGAACGTCTGGACCGCCGACGCGGAAACGGTCGCCGCCTCCTATCGCAGGATCGAAGCCAAGCACCCTGGGCGCCTCCTGCTCGGCGTCGGTATCGGGCACCGGGAAGTCCACGCTGAATACGCCTCGCCGTACGACACGCTGGTGCCCTATGTGGACCGGCTCGTCGCTGCGGGCGTGCCGGCCGGCCGCATTGTGGTAGCCGCGCTCGGGCCGCGGATGCTGCGCATGGCCGGCGCCCGCAGCGGCGGAGCCGTTCCCGCCATGGTCACCCCGGAGCACACCCGGCGCGCCCGCTCGATCCTCGCGCCCGGAAAGCTGCTGTTGCCCGGCCACTTCGCCCTCGTCGAGCCGGATGTGGAGCGAGCCCGCGCGGTCGCCCGGTCCGCGCCGCCCGGAACCGCGCTGGGTGTGAGCAACTACGCGAGGAACCTGCGGCGGCTCGGCTTCACCGAAGACGACCTGTCAGGCGCGGGCAGCGACCGGCTCATCGACGCGCTCGTCGCACACGGCGACCCGGCCACCACGGCGGCACGGCTGCTGGCCCATCGAGCGGCCGGCGCGGACCACGTCGGCGTCTACCCACTCGGCGACGACCCGACCGGCACGCTCGTCGTGATCGCGGAGGCGGTGCGCCGCCTGGTGGGGGCGGCGTGAGCTAGTCGCGCTGGGCCAGGAACACGAACTCCATGCCGGGCCGGTCCGGGGCGTCCCGCACGTCGGCCACGCGGAAACCTTGCGCAGCAAGGCTTTCCTCGATCTCGTCGCGATCGCGGAAGCGCAGCGTCGAGTCCGATGTGACCACTTCGCCGTCGGCCAGGAACCGGTACGTGAAGCGGAACGACACCAGCGGCAGGCTGACGTCGGTGACCTCGAGACGGCGCTCGACGGGGCCGGCTCCGGGGACGTCGAGCACCAGCGGGTCGGTGGTCGCGGCCCAGTCCTCCCAGGCACGCCGTTCCGGGCGGCGCGTCTCGAACACGAAGTGGCCGCCGGGGCGCAGCGCGGTCCGGATGCCGGCGAGGGTCTGGCCCCAGTCGTCGTCGGTGAGGAACACCTGCGCGACGTTTCCCGTCATGGCGGCGAGATCGCCGACGGCTGGGGGCAGATCCGTGGCGTCACCGTGGATCCAGGTGATCTTCCCGTCCGGGTCCTTGGCGCGCGCGACCGCAAGTGACGCCTCGGCCGGGTCGACGCCGATGACGGTGCGTCCCTTCGCGGCGAGGAGCACGGCCAGGCTGCCGGTGCCGCAACCGACGTCCAGGACGTGTTCGGCCTTGAGTTCGTCGGCGATGGACAGGTACAGGTCGAGGTCGTCGCGCTCGCCGTCGAAGGTGTCGTAGATCGGGGCGAGGCGGGCGTGGGCGAAGATCGCGTCGGGCACGGTTCGCACCTTATCTGGAAGGCGGGTCGCGCGCGTCCCGTTTTTGTCGGTACCCCCTGGCACACTGCGGACGTGGCCAACTGGAGGGAATTCGAAGAGCAGGCACCCGCGCTGGCGGCGGCGGTGCGTGAGCGGTTGACGGCGGCGGAGACGCACGTGCTGGCGACCCTGCGGCGGGACGGGTCGCCCCGGGTGAGCGGCACGGAGGTCGACTTGCGGGAGCCCGAGCTGTACATCGGGTCGATGTGGGGCGCACGCAAGGCACGCGACCTGCAGCGCGACGGCCGGTTCGCGCTGCACGCCTTCCCCTCCTCCGAGGGCGACGCGAAGCTGTCCGGAGTCGCCATCGAGATCACCGAGAAGGCCGTCCTGGACGCCATCCAGGGCGACATGCAACCAAGCCACCTCTTCCGGCTGGACCTCCAGCAGGCGGTGCTGACAACGGTCGAGGCCGACAAGCTGGTGGCGACCACCTGGTGGCCGGGCCGGGAGGTGGTGCGTTTCGAGCGCAAGTGAGAACAGGTACGAGGACACCCCTCACACGGCGGGCGTGAGGGTGGGCTTGATGCCCGTGGCCCGTGGCTGGTGGCCCGTGGCCCGTGGGCGCCCGTGGCCCGTGGGCGGCCGCGCCCGCGCAGGACGCCGCCTCGCCGACGGCGCGTGGGCGGGCGCCGTGAGCGAGCTGGGACAGTCGCGGCGGTAGTGCCCCGTTGGCCGTGCCGGCGCGCAGGTGGGTTCTGCTACAGCTGCGAGCTGCTGGTCGTGGCGAGCGTTCCCCTGACCGTGACGGGCTCTCCAGTCACCTCGGGATGGTCGCGGTGGCGGGTGCTCCGGGGCGGTGCGCGGGCTCTGCAGCCGCGCCGGGTTGGTGGCGGCGGGCAGCGTGCTCGGCGGCGGTCCAGCGCGCAGGCGCGCTCGACAGCCACCCCGGGATGGGGTGGTCGTGGCGAGCAATCCGACGGCGGTCCGGCACGCGCGTGGGCTCGGCAGCCGCTCCGGGTTGGGTATGCGGTGGGGAGCGCTCCGGCATCGGTCCAGCGCGCAGGCGGGCTCGACGGCCACCCGGGCTGGGGTGGTTGTGGCGAGCAATCCGGCGGCGGTCCGGCGCGCGCGTGGGCTCGGCAGCCGCTCCGGGTTGGGTATGCGGTGGGGAGCGCTCCGGCATCGGTCCAGCGCGCAGGCGGGCTCGACGGCCACCCGGGCTGGGGTGGTTGTGGCGAGCAATCCGGCGGCGGTCCGGCGCGCGGGTGTGGCTCCGCAACTGTTCCGGGATGGTGGCAGTGGGAGTGTTCCGCGGCCGGTCTGGCACGCGGGCGGGCTCGGCAGCCGCTCCGGACTGGTGGCAGTGGGAGCGTTCCGCGGCCGGTCTGGCGCGCGCGTGGGCTCGGCAGCCGCTCCGGGTTGGGTATGCGGTGGGGAGCGCTCCGGCATCGGTCCAGCGCGCAGGCGGGCTCGACGGCCACCCGGGCTGGTCGAGCACCCCGGCGCCAGCCTGCCGCGCGGGCGCGCCCTACAGCCGCTCCAGGATGGTTGCCGTGGAGAGTGCTCCGCCGGCGCACATCGTCACCAGCGCGGTCTCGCCGTCGCGGCGTTCCAGCTCGTGCAGGGCCGTCGTCAGCAGGCGCGCGCCGGTGCTGCCCACCGGGTGCCCCAGCGCGATGGCGCCGCCGTTGACGTTCACCCGCTCCGGGTCCGGCTCGTGCACCTGCTGCCACGACAGCACCACCGACGCGAACGCTTCGTTGACCTCGAACAAATCGACATCACCGACCGCCATCCCAGCACGCGACAGCACCCGCGACGTCGCCTGCACCGGTCCGTCCAGGTGGTAGTACGGCTCGGCGCCGACCAGTGCCTGCGCGCGGATCCGCGCCCGGGCCCGCAGGCCCAGCGAAGCCGCCCGCGCCGAATCCATGATCAGCACCGCTGCCGCGCCGTCCGAGATCTGCGACGACGTGCCTGCCGTGTGAACACCGCCGTCCAGCACCGGCTTCAGCCGGGCCAGCCCCTCCAGCGTCGTCTCGCGCAGGCCCTGGTCCCGCGCCACCAGCCGGGTCTCCCCGGTCGGCCGGCCCTCCTCGTCCAGCACCGGCGCCTTCACCGGCACCACCTCGCGCTCGAACCGGCCCTGCGCCCACGCCGTCGCCGCCTTGGCCTGCGATGCCAAACCGAACCGGTCGACATCCTCCCGCGAGAGACCGCGCCGCACCGCGATCCGCTCCGCCGCGCCGTACTGGTTGGGCATGTCGATCGCCCACGACCCGGGCTTCGGCGCGCCCGCGTCCACCCCGCGGTTCGCGCCGAGCGGGATGCGGCTCATCGCCTCCACCCCGCACGCGATCCCCACGTCGATCGCCCCCGTCGCGATCAACCCGGCCACCAGGTGCGCCGCCTGCTGGGCGGACCCGCACTGCGCGTCGATCGTCGTCGCACCGGTCGTCTCCGGCAGCCCGGCGTGCAGCCACGCCGTGCGCGTCACGTTGCCCGACTGCTCACCCGCCTGCGTCACGCAACCGCCGATAACCTGTTCCACGATCGCCGCGTCCACCCCGGCCCGCTCGACCAGCGCGCGCTGCGCCGCGCCCAGCAACTCGGCCGCGTGCAACCCGGCCAGCCAGCCACGCCGCTTCCCGACCGGCGTCCGCACGGCCTCGACGATGACGGGGTCACCCACGGCAGCCCTCCTCCACTCGACTCGCCCTCAAAGTAGAACTTGTTTCAGTATTGGGCAAGCGTGACCCAGGTCAACCGCCATTCGGTGCCCAACTGGACCACCAGCGCGTTCAAGATCGAGTAAACGGGTTTCACTCAACCTCTCGACTTAGTTAACACCGTATGCTCTAATCGCGTTTAGAACGTGTTCCACGACGATGTGAGGCACCTCGGGAGGTAGCCGTGGCCACGCCCCTGATCCCCGCCGGCTTCGATTTCACCGACCCCGACCTGATCGCGACGCGGCTGCCCCTGGAGGAGTTCGCGGAGCTGCGCAAGACCGCGCCGGTCTGGTGGAACGCGCAGCCGCACAACCGCGCGGGTTTCCGCGACGACGGGTTCTGGGTCGTCACCCGGCACGAGGACGTCAAGACCGTGTCGAAGGACAGCGAGCTGTTCTCCTCGCAGGAGAAGCTGGCGATCATCCGCTTCGACGAGAACATGACCGACGAGAGCCTCGACGCGAACCGCCTCGTCCTGCTCAACATGGACGCGCCCCAGCACACCAAGCTGCGCCGCATCGTCTCGAAGGGCTTCACGCCCCGGTCGATCGCCCGCCTGGAGGACACCCTGCGCGACCGCGCCGCACGCATCGTGCACGAGGCGAAGAAGAAGGGCTCCGGCGACTTCGTCGAGGACGTCGCGTGCGAGCTTCCCCTGCAGGCCATCGCCGAGCTGATCGGCATCCCGCAGGAGGACCGCCGCAAGATCTTCGACTGGTCCAACCAGATGATCGGCTACGACGACCCGGAGTACGACGTCGAGCCGATCGCCGCTTCCGCGGAGCTGGTGGGCTACGCGTGGAACATGGCCGAGGAGCGCCGCAGGTGCCCGATGGACGACATCGTCACCAAGCTTATCCAGGCCGATGTGGACGGTGAGTCGCTCACCTCGGAGGAGTTCGGCTTCTTCGTCATCCTGCTGTCGGTGGCCGGCAACGAGACCACCCGCAACGCCATCACCCACGGCATGAAGGCCATGCTCGACCACCCCGACCAGTGGGAGCTCTACCGCGAGCAGCGGCCCAAGACCGCGCCGGACGAGATCGTCCGCTGGGCCACCCCGGTGATCGCCTTCCAGCGCACCGCCACCGCGGACACCGAGCTGGGCGGCCAGCACATCCGCAAGGGCGACCGGGTCGGCATGTTCTACAGCTCGGCCAACTTCGACCCCGAGGTGTTCGACGAGCCCGAGCGCTTCGACGTCCTGCGCGACCCGAACCCGCACGTCGGCTTCGGCGGCACCGGCTCGCACTACTGCATCGGGGCGAATCTGGCCCGCCTGGAGATCGACTTGATCTTCAACGCGATCGCCGACGAAATGCCTGGTATCCGTGAGGTCGCGCCGCCGGAGCGGCTGCGTTCGGGCTGGCTGAACGGCATCAAGCACTACCGGGTGGCCTACGAATAGGGGTTACGCTCACACCTCGCAGGCGATCGTCCTCGCCAGGAGGTGCCCGTTGCCCGTCATCCCGCCCACCCCGGAAGAACTCGCCGAACTGGCCGCCCGCTACGGCTTCCAGCTGAGCGAGGCCGACCGGAAGTCCTTCGCCGGCCTCGTGGAGGCCAATCTCGCCGCCCACGAGGCCGTCGAGCGGCTGTACGCGCGCTCGGCGCCCAGCGCCCCGCACCGCGACTACGAGTGGCCTGGGGACAACCCGCTCGGCGCCTGGTACGTGCGCACCCGGATCCCGCCGTCCGGTGACGGTCCGCTGAGCGGCCGCGAGGTCGTGATCAAGGACAACATCGCGGTCGCCGGGGTGCCGATGATGAACGGATCGCGCGCGGTGGACGGGTTCGTGCCGCGCCGGGACGCGACCGTGGTGAGCCGGGTGCTCGCCGCGGGCGGCACGATCGTCGGCAAGGCGGTGTGCGAGGACCTGTGTTACTCCGGGTCCAGTTTCACGTCGGCCAGCGGGCCGGTGCGCAACCCGTGGGACCCCGCCCGGCACGCGGGCGGCTCGTCGTCGGGCAACGCGGCCCTGCTCGCCGCCGGTGAGGCCGACCTCGCGATCGGTGGCGACCAGGGCGGGTCGGTGCGGATGCCGGCGGCGTTCTGCGGGGTGGTCGGGCACAAGCCGACGCACGGGCTCGTGCCCTACACCGGCGCGTTCCCCATCGAGACCACCATCGACCACCTCGGCCCGATGACCCGCACCGTGCGGGACGCGGCGCTGATGCTGAGCGTCCTCGCCGGTGACGACGGGTTCGACCCGCGCCAGTACCGCACGCCCGAGCCGCCGGACTACCTGGCCGCGGTCGAGCAGGACATCCGCGGCGTGCGCGTCGGGGTGCTCACCGAGGGCTTCGGGCTGCCGGTGTCCGAGCCGGCCGTCGACGACGCCGTGCGCGCCGCGGCCGACCGGCTCGCGGCGGCGGGTGCGGTGGTGTCCGAGGTGAGCGTGCCGTGGCACCGCGAGGGGCTCGACGTGTGGACCGTGATCGGCACGGACGGCACCGCGCGGCAGATGATCGACGGCAACGGCTACGGCATGAACGTGCCCGGCCGGTACGACCCCGAGCTGATGGTGCACTTCGCGCAGGGCAGGCGGGTGCACGCCGACGACATGTCGGACACGCTCAAGACCATGATCCTCACCGGCGCCTACGCCGCGCAGCGGTATGACATGCGGCACTACGCGATGGCGCGCGAGCTGGCGTGGGAGCTGCGCGCGGGCTACGACGCGGCGCTGTCCGAGGTGGACGTGCTGGTCCTGCCGACGGTTCCGTACGTGGCGAAGCCGCTGCCCGGGCCGGACACCACGCGCGAAGAGCGGATGGTCAACGCGCTGGGGATGGTCGGCAACACGGCGCCCTTCGACGCGAGCGGCCACCCGGCGATCTCGGTGCCCGCCGCCCCCGTGGACGGCCTGCCGACCGGGCTGATGATCGCCGGGCGCCGCTTCGACGACGCGACGGTCCTCCGCGTGGCCGCGGCCTACGAGCGGGAGGTGGGTGGTTTCCCGGTCGCACCTTGATCACGCGGCGGGGCTGGACCGGGCACCGCGGCGATCTCGGTGCCCGCCGCGCCGGTGGAGGGTGGGTTTCCCGGCGGCGCCCTGACTGCGCCGCCGCGTCCGTCCGCTAGGGCTTCTCCGCGCCCACCACCCACATCGCGAAGTACTGGGAGCCTCCGCCGTACGCGTGGCCCATCGCGCGGCGTGCGCCGTCGACCTGGTAGTCGCCCGCCCGGCCCATCACCTGCTTCGCCGCCTCGGAAAACCGCAGCATTCCCGACGCCCCGATCGGGTTCGACGACAGCACCCCGCCGGACGGGTTGACCGGCAGCCGCCCGCCCAGCGCGGTCTCCCCGGCCTCGGTCAGCTTCCACCCCTCGCCCTCGGGCATGAACCCCAGGTTCTCCAGCCACATCGGCTCGAACCAGGAGAACGGCACGTAGATCTCCGCGGCGTCTATTTCGGACAGTGGATCGGTGATCCCCGCCTCGCGCCACAGCGCCGCGGCGGCGTCGCGGCCGGCCTGCGGGTTCACCTGGTCGCGGCCGGCGAAGGTGGTCGGCTCGGTGCGCATCGCGGTCGCGTGCACCCACGCCGCGCCCGCCGCCGCGTCCCCGGCGGCCTCGTCGCCGATCACCATCGCGCACGCGCCGTCGGAGGACGGGCAGGTCTCGTCGTAGCGGATCGGGTCCCACAACACCTGCGAGGACCGCACCTTCTCCACCGTGATGTCCGGCTGGCGCAGGTGCGCGTACGGGTTCAGCGCCCCGTTCTGCCGGTCCTTCGCCGCGACGATCGCGCCGATGTGCTCGGGCGCGCCGGACCGCCGGATGTAGGACCGCACGTGCGGCGCGAAGTACCCGCCCGCGCCCGCGCCGACGGGCATCGTGAACGGCGGCGCGATCGACAGCGCCCACATCGCGTTCGACTCGGACTGCTTCTCGAACGCCACCGTCAGCACCCGCCGGTGGATGCCGGACTGCACCAGGCTCGTCGCGACCAGCGCCGTCGACCCGCCCACCGAACCCGCGGTGTGCACGCGCAGCAACGGTTTCCCGGTCGCGCCGAGCGCGTCGGCCAGGAACAGCTCGGGCATCATCACGCCCTCGAACAGGTCCGGTGCCTTGCCGATGACCACCGCGTCGATGTCCGGCCAGTCCACGCGCGCGTCGGCCATCGCGCGGTCGATCGCCTCCCGCAGCAGGCCGGGCATGGACACGTCGGTCCGCTTGGCCCGGTGGTGGGTCTGCCCGGTGCCGAGCACCGCGGCGAGCTGCTTCGCCATTTCACGCCTCCAGGACCGCGACGAGGTTCTGCTGCAGGGCCGGGCCGCTGGTGGCGTGCGCGAGCACCTTCGAGGCCTGGCCGGTGAGGATCCGGGTGGCGGCCTCGCCGATGCGCGCCAGCCCGGCCGAGAACATCGGGTTGCCGGTGAGCACGCCGCCCGAGGGGTTGACACGGACGTCGTCGCCGAGCCCGAGCGCCGTCCGCAGGATCAGCTCCTGGTGCGTGAACGGCGCGTGCAGCTCGGCGACCTCCACGTCCCCGGTGCCGACCGCGCGCCCGGCCGCCTCCGTCGACGGTGAGCGCGTCAGGTCGCGGGCGCCGAGCACGGGCGTGTCCACGCGGTGCTCGATGCCGGTGATGACCGCGGGCTGCTCGGCGAACTCGTGCGCCCGGTCGGCCGCGGCCAGGACGATCACCGCGGCGCCGTCGGTGACCGGCGCGATGTCGTGTGCCCGCAACGGATCCGCCACGTAGGGCGCGTCCAGCAGGTCGGCGACCTCGCTCGCGCCGGAGAACTGGGCGCGCGGGTTGCGGGTGGCGTCGGCGCGGCTGCGGGCGGCGACCTCGGCCAGGTCCTTCTCGCTCCACAGCCCGGCGTCCAGCCCGAGCCGGGCCTGCAGGCCGGCGATGCTCACCGAGTCCGGCCACAGCGGCGCGACCGTGTACGGGTCGAGCTGCAGCGCCAGCACCCGGCGCAGCTGCCCGGCCGAGGACTTGCCGAAGCCGTACACCAGCGCGGTGTCGACCTCGCCGGTGCGGATCTTCAGCCAGGCCTCGTACAGCGCCCAGGCGGCGTCCATCTCGACGTGCGACTCGTGGATCGGCGGGAACGCGCCGATCGCGTCGATGGCGGAGATGAACGAAAACGCCCGTCCGGCCAGGTAGTCCGACGAGCCGGAGCACCAGAACCCGATGTCCTTCTTGGACAGTCCGGTCTGCTGGTAGACCTCGGCGAAGATGGGCACGAGCATTTCCACGCCGTTCGTGGTGCCCGGCGTGGAGCGCACGTTCGGGGCCTGGGCGAACCCGACCACCGCGACGTCTCGCATGGCAGTTCCCCTCTACAGGTTGTGGGCGAAGGACTCGTAGGGCGCGTCCGGCTCGCCGGTCGGCTCGAAGTGGCTGATGTTCTCCAGGCTCGTCCACCACTCGTCGCGCGGTTTCCACGCCGCGCGCACCCGCATGCCCATCCGGACCTCGGCGGCGTCGCAGCCGAGGACGAGGTGCAGGAACGCGATGTCGGCGCCGTCGAGCAGGATGTAGGCCGCGACGTAGGGCGGCTCGATGCGCTGGCCGAGGAAGGGCACGTTGACGATGCAGAAGGTGGTGACGATCCCGGTGTCCGGCAGCTCCACTTCGTCCACTGTGGGCACACCGTCGGTGGGGCAGGCGCCGCGCGGCGGGATGTAGACCTTCGCGCACGCGGGGCAGCGCTGCCCGATCAGCTTGCCCTCGGCGAGACCTCGCAGGTAGCGGCTCTCCTCCGGGGAGGCCGAATGCTGGTAGTGCAGCTGGATCGGCGTGACCATCACCCCGTCCTGTCCGGACTTCGGCGGCGGCGCGGGCGAGGGCCCGTCGCCGGCGCCGACGGGCCGGAAGTAGGCGATGTCGCGGATGTGACCGGCGGGTTCGTCGGCCCAGCGCACGCGCACCCGCATGCCCGTGTGCATGTCGGCGGGGCCGGCCACGTGCACGGCGTGCAGCATCGCGGTGTCGGCGCCGTCCAGCCGGATCAGCGCCCACGCGAACGGCGTGGTCAGCGGCTGACCGTCCAGGGGCTCGGGAATCCACGACCAGGACAGCACCGTGCCCTCGTCGGACACGGGCACGAACTCGGTGAGCGCCGCGGCGGTGACCGGGTCGTACTCCACCGGCGGCACGTGCACGCGGCCGTCCGAGCCGCGCACGCCCTCGATGCGGCGCTCGCGCAGACCGGCGGCGAACCGGCCGAGCACGGGCCCGAGGGAGCGGGTGTAGTCGAAGGCGAGATCCAGCGGCGCGGACAGCGGTGTACTCACGAATCGAAGTGAAACACGTTCTCGATCTCCCGGCAAGACGCTCCGCCGGGAGCTTGCGCGGTAAGTGGAACAAGTTCTAGATTCGGGGGTATGACCACCGCACTGGAGACGATCGGCCTGTGGCACATCGCGGCCGGGCAGCCGGACCGGACGGCGATCGTGAACCCCGACGGCAGCGAGGTCGGCTACGGCGCCCTCGCGGACAAGGCCAACGCCTACGCGCGCGGTCTGCGCGAGCTGGGCCTGGAGACCGGCGACGTCGTGGTGGTGCTGCAGCCCAACAGCGACGAGCTGCTCGCCGCCTACTTCGCCGCGCTGCAGACCGGGCTGTACGTGGTGATGGTCAACTGGCACCTGGTCGGGCCCGAGGTGGCCTACATCCTGTCCGATTCGGGGGCGAAGGCCTTCCTCGCGCACGAGCGGTTCGCCGAGGTGGCGATCGCGGCCGCGGACGAAGCCGGGGTGCCCGCTTCGGCGCGGTTCGCGGTGGGCCGGATCGACGGGTTCCGCGACGTGGCCGAGCTGGGCGCCGGGGGCAGCGGCCGCCCGGAGGTGCGCACGGCGGGGTCGCCGATGCTCTACACCTCCGGCACGACGGGACGGCCCAAGGGCGTGCGGCGGCCGTTGAGCGGGGCCGATCCGGACAGCGTGCCGGCGGCGTCCACGTGGTTCTTCGGTATCTTCGGGCTGAAGCCGTTCGACGACCACGTCCACCTGTGCGGGTCGCCGCTCTACCACACGGCGGTGCTGAACTTCGCGTCCATCTCGATCCAGCTGGGGCACACGGTCGTGCTGATGGACCGGTGGGATCCGGAGGAGATGCTGCGGCTGATCGAGCGGTACCGCGTCACGCACAGCCACATGGTGCCGACGCAGTTCCGGCGGCTGCTGGCGCTGCCGGAGGAGGTGCGGTCGCGTTACGACCTGTCGTCGCTGCGGAACATGATCCACGGCGCCGCGCCGTGCCCGCCGGAGGTGAAGCGGCGGATGCTGGAGTGGTGGGGCCCGGTGGTGACCGACTACTACGCCGCGACGGAGGGCGGCGGCACGATGATCACCGGCGAGGAGTGGCTGCGCAAGCCCGGTTCGGTCGGGATGCCGTGGCCGGGTTCGGTGATCAAGATCCTGGACGACGACGGCAACGAGCTGCCCGCGGGTCAGCCCGGCACGGTCTACATGCGGATGGGTTCGTCGACGTTCGAGTACCACAAGGACGCCGAGAAGACGCGCAAGGCGCGGGTGGGGGACCTGTTCACCCTCGGCGACGTGGGGTACCTCGACGAGGACGGCTACCTGTTCCTGCACGACCGCAAGAACGACATGATCATCTCCGGCGGGGTGAACATCTACCCGGCGGAGATCGAGAACGAGCTGGTGATGCACCCGAAGGTCGCGGACGTCGCGGTGTTCGGCATCCCGCACGAGGACTGGGGCGAGGAGATCAAGGCGGTCGTGCAGCCCGCGCCGGGGGTCTCGCCGGGACCCGAGCTGGCGGCGGAGCTGCTGGAGTGGGTGCGCGGCCGCCTGGCGAAGTTCAAGTGGCCGCGCAGCGTCGACTTCGCCGAGGAGCTGCCGCGGGACCCCAACGGCAAGCTGTACAAGCGGAAGCTGCGGGATCCCTATTGGACGGACCGGAAGATCTGATCGCGTTGCCGGGAGGCGCCGGCACGATCACTTCGAGCACGGAACGCCACTGACCACGGACGGCGCACGCGGTGAGCACCAGTCCGGTGGCACGACCAGGCCCCGCAGGTGATGCCACAGCCAGCCGGGCGAGCCAGCCCGCCAGACGAGCCTGCCGGTCGGGCGAGCCTGCCGGAGGAGACCGCCCCTCGGTACCACCCCGCCGCGCCCTCGGTTCAGGCCGGGTGTGGGCGCACCGCGCGCTGACTGCGCTCCTCCGTCACCAGGTCTCCGGCACGGGAGAACCGCACCGACGCCCACCACATCCCGTTGCCGCGGGGGGTGCTTCTCCCAGGTCAGCGTGCCGGGCACCCACTGCTCGCCGTCCTGGACCGGGCCGGGCCTGGCCGGCGCCTCGGCCTTCCCGCGCAGACGCAGCCAGCAGTGCCCGCACGGCTGCAGCTTCTCCGGGCCCACGCCGGCCCAGCGGACCGGCACCACGTCGGCGCCCCTGCGCTGCACGAGTCCTGGCCCTTGACCAGCCACTCGCGCCGGGCGTCGTTGTGGTAGGCCGGTCCGCCCGTGGTGCGCCAGCCCCGGGGCAGCACTCCCGCCGGCGGCGGCGTGCAGTACGCGCACTGCCCCGCCGGCAAGTCGTCGTCCATCGCCCCGAGCCAGCGGCCACCACCGACAGTTTCAGCGGCCCTCGAACCGGGGCTTGCGCTTCTCCGTGAACGCGCGCGGCCCCTCCTTCGCGTCGGCCGACTGGAAGACCTTCAGCCCGTACTGCGCCTCCAGCTTGAAGGCCTCCTCCTCGGGCATCCCCTCGGTGTCGCGGATCGTGCGGAGGATCGCCTGCACCGCGAGCGGTCCGTTGGCCGCGATCAGGTCCGCCAGCTCCAGCGCCCGCTCCAGCGCCTGACCGTCCGGCACGACGCTGCCGATCAGCCCCATCTCCTTCGCCTCGGCCGCGGTCAGGTGCCGCCCGGTCAGCAGGATCTCCGCGGCCAGCGTGTACGGGATCTGCCGCGGCAGCCGCACCGCCGAACCGCCCATCGGGAACAGCCCCCACCGCGCCTCCGACACCCCGAACCGCGCGCTCTCCCCGGCCACGCGGATGTCGGTGGCCTGCAGGATCTCCGTGCCACCCGCGATCGCCGGGCCCTCCACGGCCGCGATCAGCGGTTTCGTCAGCCGCCGCCCCTTCAGCAGGCCCTCGATGCGGCCCGGGTCGAACGTGCCGCGCTCGTAGGAGTCGGCGGGGGAGTTGCGGTTCATCGACTTCAGGTCCGCGCCCGCGCAGAACGCCCCGCCCGCTCCGGTGAGCACGCAGCACCGGATTTCCGGGTCGTTGTCCACCCGGTCCCAGGCTTCGACCAGGATCGCCATCATCTCGCCGCTGATCGCGTTGCGGACTTCCGGCCGGTTCATCGTCACCACGAGCGTGTGCGCGCGTTGTTCCACCAGGGCGTGCGGCTGTTCCATGAGTACCTCTCCATCCGGCGCCATTGCCCAAAACGATAACATGTTCTACTTTGACTGCGTGGCTTACAACATCGCGGATCTGCTCGAGCACGCCGTCGACGCCGTGCCGGATCGCCCCGCGGTCATCTGCGGCGAACGGCACGTCACCTACGCCCAGCTGGAGGACAGGGCCAACCGGCTGGCGCACCACCTCGCCGCCCAGGGGGTCGGTCCCGGCTCCCACATCGGCGTTTACTCCCGGAACTCCGTCGAGATGATCGAGGCGATGTTCGCCGCGTACAAGCTGCGCGCCATCGCGATCAACGTCAACTACCGCTACGTCAACGCCGAACTGGAGTACCTGTTCACCAACGCCGACCTCGTCGCGCTGGTGCACGAGCGGCAGTACGCCGACCGGGTCGCCGCGGTGCTCCCGTCGACCCCGAAACTGAAACACGTCCTAGTGGTCGACGACGGCAGCGGAGCGGACTGCTCGGGCTACGGCGGGGTCGACTACGAGTCGGCGCTGGCCGCCCAGTCGCCCGACCGCGACTTCGGCGAGCGCAGCTCCGACGACCTCTACATCCTCTACACCGGCGGCACCACCGGGTACCCGAAGGGCGTGATGTGGCGCCACGAGGACGTCTGGCGCGCCCTGGGCGGCGGCATCGACTTCATCACCGGCGAGTACGTGCCGGACGAGTGGACGATGTCCGAGCAGGGCAAGCAGGGCGCGATGGTCCGGCTGCCCGCCGCCCCGCTCATCCACGGCGCCGCCCAGTGGGCCGCGTTCGGCGCGATGTTCAGCGGCGGCACCGTCGTGTTCGTGCCGCAGTTCGACCCGCACGAGATCTGGACCGAGGTCGCCCGGCACCGGGTGCAGGTGCTGACGATCGTCGGCGACGCCATGGCGCGCCCGCTGATCGAGGCCTACCACCAGGGCGGGTACGACGCGTCCTCGCTGGTGGCGGTGTCCAGCCACGCGGCGCTGTTCTCGCAGTCGGTCAAGCAGGAGTACCTGCGCACGTTCCCGAACCTGGTGCTCACCGACGCGATCGGCTCGTCGGAGAGCGGGTTCACCGGCATCGGCATGGTGGCCAAGGACGCCGACCACTCCGCGGGCCCGCGGGTGAACTTCGGCAAGGACGCCATCCTCATCGACGACGACAACCACCTGGTGGAGCGCGCACCCGGCGCGGTCGGCCGGATCGCCCGGCGCGGGCACGTGCCGCTGGGCTACTACAAGGACCCGGCCAAGACCGAGACGATCTTCGTGGAGATCGACGGCAAGCGCTACGTCGTGCCCGGCGACTACGCCCGCTACGAGGGGGACGGCACCGTCACCCTCCTCGGCCGCGGTTCGCAGTGCGTGAACACCGGCGGCGAGAAGGTGTTCCCGGAAGAGGTCGAGGGCGCCCTGAAATCGCATCCGGACGTGTTCGACGCGCTCGTCATCGGCGTGCCGGACGACCGGCTCGGCCAGCGGGTCGCGGCGATCGTGCAGGCCCGGCCCGGCGGCAGCCTCGACCTGGCCGACGTCGAGGCCCACGTGCGCACCCGGATCGCCGGCTACAAGGTGCCGCGCAGCGTGTGGGTCGTCGACGAGATCGGCCGCCTGCCCAGCGGCAAACCCGACTACCCGTGGGCGCAGCGGCACGCCGCCGCGAACCCGCCCGCCGAGATCCAGAAGGCCTGAGGAGACACTTGATGCGCACCGCGCTGTGCGAGACGTTCGGCATCCGGTACCCGATCATCGGGTTCACCCCGTCGGAGCACGTGGCCGCCGCGATCAGCAAGGCCGGCGGGCTCGGCGTGCTCGGCTGCGTGCGGTTCAACGACGCCGGGGAACTCGACCGGGTGCTGGACTGGATGGACGCCAACACCGACGGCAAGCCCTACGGGGTCGACATCGTCATGCCCGCGAAGGTGCCCGCCGAGGGCGCCGCGGTCGACCTCGAGAAGCTGATCCCGGAGGAGCACCGCGCGTTCGTCGAGCGGACCCTGCGCGAGCTGGGTGTGCCGGAGCTGCCGGAGGACACCGCGGAACGCGCCGGTGTGCTCGGCTGGCTGCACTCGGTGGCCCGCTCGCACGTCGAGGTCGCGCTCAAGCACCCGATCAAGCTGATCGCCAACGCGCTCGGCTCCCCGCCGGTCGACGTGATCGAGCAGGCCCACGAGCACGGCGTGCCGGTCGCCGCGCTCGCGGGCAAGGCCGAGCACGCGGTGCGGCACGTCGACAACGGCGTGGACTTCGTGGTGGCGCAGGGCTACGAGGCCGGCGGGCACACCGGCGAGATCGCGTCGATGGTGCTGCTGCCGGAGATCGTCGACGCGGTGGGCGACCGGGCGCCGGTGCTGGCCGCGGGCGGCATCGGCTCGGGCAGGCAGGTCGCGGCCGCGCTGGCGCTGGGCGCGTCCGGCGCGTGGACCGGCTCGATCTGGCTCGCGACGGAGGAGTACCTGCAGACGATGCCGGACTCGACCGCGATGCAGAGCGCGCTGGTCGGGGCCACGTCGTCGGACACCGTGCGGACGCGCATCTACACCGGCAAGCCCGCGCGGCTGCTCAAGACGCGGTGGACGCAGGCCTGGTCGGCCGCGGACGCGCCCGAGCCGCTGCCGATGCCGCTGCAGAACCTGCTGGTCAGCAAGGCGCACAACCGCATCCACGCGGCGAACGACCCGACGGTGGTGTCGATGCCGGCCGGGCAGATCATCGGCCGGATCGACCGGGTGCGCCCGGTGGCCGAGATCATCGCCGACCTGGTCAGCGGCTACTCCGAGACGCTCGACCGGCTCGACAAGACCCGGTGACCGGGCCGTGCTGGTTCGCGTGGGGCTGAGCGGCCTCGGTCCACAGGATCAGCACGACGAAGGACGCGAAGGTCGGCAGCAGCAGGCACCACGCGCCGGAGCGGCCGGTGTCGTGCAGCCGGCGGATCCCCGCGGAGATCAGCGGGAACATCAGGACGATGCCGGCGACCACCCCGACGGTCCCCACCCACTCCTGTCCGATCGCGGTCGCGGTCAGCAGCGGACCCCAGCTGACGAGGAACCAGAACAGCACGAACAACCAGAAGTCGCGCCGCGACATCCGGCCGGTGCCCACGAACGACTTCCGGAGGGCCTCACCGATCACCGCGGCGAAGGTGGGCCGCGTCCGTGCCATCTCCAGCGTCATGCCCGGAATCGTCCGCGCCGGAGGAGGCGTCCTCAACGGCGTCGGCCGGAAGTTGCCACCCACGCCACGGCGCCCACGGCCAGCACCGCGGCACCGCTGATCACCGACGCGAGCGGCAGGCTGAACGCGAGCACCACGCACCCGATCAGGCCCACCACCGGCACCACGCGCCGGGTGCCGAGCGTCCACGCGCTCGCGTTCGCGATGGCGTAGTAGGTCAGCACCGCGAACGAGGAGAACCCGATCGCGCCGCGCAGGTCGGTCACCAGCACCAGGGCGGCGACGACGACACCGACCGCGACCTCCGCGCGGTGCGGCACGGCGAACCGCGGGTGCACGGCGGCCAGGGGAGCGGGCAGGTGACCGTCGCGGGCCATGGCGAACGTCGTCCGGGACACGCCGAGCACCAGCGCGAGCAGCGCGCCGAGCGCGGCGAGTGCCGCGGCCGCCCGCACGACCGGGGTGAGCGCCGGCCAGGACGTGCCGGTGATCGCGGTGGCGATCGGGTCCGAAGTGGACGCCAGTCCGTCCGGGCCCAGTTGCCGCAGCAGGAAAACGGCGACGACCGCGTAGACGACGAGGGTGATCCCGAGTGCGATCGGGATGGCGCGGGGGATGGTGCGCGCGGGGTCGCGCACCTCCTCGCCGAGGGTGGCGACGCGCGCGTACCCGGCGAAGGCGAAGAACAGCAGCCCGGCCGACTGCAGGACGCCACCGGCGTCGATCGCGGGCGTGAGGCCGCCGGGGACGGGCGCGCCGGCCGTGGCGAGCGCGACGACCGCGGCGGTGAGGACGACGAGCGTGACGGTGACGATGACCTTGGTGACGGTCACCGAGCGCTGGACGCCCCGGTAGTTGAGGGCGGTCAGCGCGAGCACGGCGGCCGCGGCGACGAGCGACTGCGTGAACCGGCCCGCGCCGGGCGCGGTGTAGGCGGCGACGGTCAGCGCCATCGCCGCGCAGCTCGCGGTCTTGCCGACGACGAACCCCCACCCGGCGAGGTAGCCCCAGAACGGGCCGAGCCGCTCGCGGCCGTAGACGTAGGTGCCGCCGGACTCCGGATACCGGGCGGCCAGCCGGGCCGAGGAGGTGGCGTTGCAGTAGGCGACCACGGCCGCCAGCGCCAGCCCGGCCAGCAGGCCGGCCCCCGCGGCGCGGGCGGCGGGCGCGAAGGCGGCGAACACCCCGGCCCCGATCATCGACCCGAGGCCGATCACCACCGCGTCCCCGGTCCCGAGCCGGCGCGTCAGTCCTGTCACGGGGAGACCGTAGCCGGTGGCCCGGCCGTGGTGGTGATCCGTTACGGGATGTTCGGCGGCCGTTCGTTCGGCGACGCGGGCTCAACCGAGAGCGTCCAGTTTGCGCCGCAGCACCGCGCGTTCCCGGTCGTTCCCGCACAGCTGGATCGCCCGCTCCAGTTCGGCCCGGGCCTCACCGGTCCGGCCGAGCCGGACCAGCAGTTCCCCGCGCACGGTGGGCAGCAAGTGGGACTTCTCGAACGTGCCGCCGGCCGCCAGGGAGTCCACGAGCGGCAGCGCCGCCACCGGACCCTGCGCCATCGACACCGCCACCGCCCGGTTCAGCTCCACCACCGGCGACGGCGCGAGCCGCCCGAGGGCCTCGTACAGCAGCACCACCCGCGCCCAGTCCGTCTCCGCCACCGACGGCGCCACGGCGTGGCACTCGGCGATCGCGGCCTGCAGGCCGTACGCGCCCAGCCCCCGCCCGGCCGCCTCCGCCCGCGCCAGCGCCGCCCGGCCCCGCCGGATCGCCGAGCGGTCCCAGCGCCGCCGGTCCTGGTCCTCCAGCAGCACCGGCTCGCCGTCCGGCCCGGTCCGCGCCGGGAACCGGGCCGCCGTCAGCTCCAGCAACGCCAGCAGCCCGTGCACCTCCGGCTCGTCCGGCATCAGGCGCGACACCACCCGGGCGAGGCGCTGGGCCTCACCCGCGAGGTCGAACCGGATCAGGTCGCCGCCCGAGCTGGCCGACGACCCCTCGGTGAAGATCACGTAGATCACGTTCAGCACCGAGCCGAGCCGCTTGGCCCGCTCGTCCGGCGCGGGCACCTCGAACGGCACCCGCGCCGCGGCGAGCGTCTTCTTCGCGCGCGTGATCCGCGCCTGCACGGTCGCCGTCGGCACGAGGAACGCCCGCGCGATCTCGTCGCTGGTCAGACCGCCCACCACGCGCAGCGTCAACGCGACCCTGGCCTCCCGCGACAACACCGGGTGGCACGAGATGAACATCAGCGCGAGCACGTCGTCGTCGATCTGGTCCGGGTCCCACTCGACCTCGCCGCCGTCCTCGCGCAGGTCGGCTGCGAGGACGGCGTACTTCGAGTCGAGCGCGGAGCGGCGGCGGAACGCGTCGACGGCCCGCCGCCTGCCCACCGTGAGCAGCCACCCCGCCGGGTTGCGCGGCACCCCCTCACGCGGCCAGGTCACCAGCGCCTCGGCCAGCGCCTCCTGCGCGAGGTCCTCGGCCAGCGCGAAATCGCCGGTGTAGCGCGCGAGCGCACCGACGATCCGCGCCGACTCGATCCGCCAGACCGCGGCGATCGCTTCCCGTTCGGTCATCTCAGAGCTGGCTGGTCGCCTCGCGCCACGCCCGCTCCTTCTGGATCCACTCGTTGTCCTGCGGGAACTCGTCGATGGTGGTGACGCGGCGGATCTCGGTCTTGAAGCCCTTGCCCTTGATCGGCGACCGCTTGGCCCACTCGACCGCCTCCTCCTTGGAGGCCACGTTGAGGATGTAGAACCCGCCGAACAGCTCCTTCGTCTCGCCGTACGGGCCGTCGGTGACCACGGGCGGCTCGGACGAGAAGTCGACCACCACGCCGTCGTTCGCGTCGTCCAGCCCTTCGGCGGCGACCAGCACGCCCGCGCGGATCAGCTCCTGGTTGTAGCGTCCGGTCATCTCGATCATCTGGTCGAAGTCGAAGTCGCCCAGGTTCGCGAACGCCTCGTCGGTGGCCCGCCAGATCAGCATGAACTTCACGGTGTTTCTCCCTCGATGTCCGGGTCCCTCTCGGACCCTCTCACCCCATGGGTCGAACGGGGAACGATTCGATCGACACGGCCCCGGAGATTTTTCGTGCAACCCGCCGGCGGGCCCGTACCGTCCAGGGAGCATGAGGTGGAAAGCAACGATGTGCGGGCTGGGCCTCGTCCTGCTGGCGGCCACGGCCTGCGGTGAGCGACCCGAATCCGTCCAGCCCGGCTCCGGCGGTCAGCCCACCGGCGAGCCCTCGGTCGTCGCGCCCATCCCGACCACCGACCTGCCCCCGGTGATGCCCGGCGGCCCGCGGCAGATGCAGCCGCCCGCGGACACCGCCCAGGTGCCGGCCACCCGCGTCGACTCCTCGGCGCTGCCCTCGGACTTCCCGCGCGAGGTGTACGTCAGCGCCGACGGCAGGCAGCTGTTCGTCCGAGCCGAGGAAGGCGGGTGCGGGCGCGCCGCGGCCGAGGTGACCGCCCAGGACGCGCGGCAGGTCGTGGTCACCCTGGTGGAGAACAAGAGCAACCTGGCGGGCCAGATGTGCACCATGGACATGCGCTACCCGGTGGTATCGGCGACCCTGTCCGAACCCCTGAACGAGCGGACCGTGGTGCTGACGAGCGCCAAACGAGGTTACTGACCGGTAGTATCCCGGGCATGAAGAAACGCCAGGTCTCCGCCACGCGGATCGTCGCGGCTCCGCCGGAGAAGATCTTCGAGCTGCTCACGGACCCGTCGAAGCACCCGCTGATCGACGGGTCCGGCACGGTGCTGGCCGCGCAGAGCAGCGGGCCGGAACGCCTGACGCTCGGCTCCCGCTTCGGCATGGACATGAAGATGGGCGCGCCGTACAAGATCCTCAACACGGTCGTCGAGTACGACGAGAACCGGCTGATCGCCTGGCGGCACTTCAACGGGCACCGCTGGCGCTGGCAGCTCACGCCCCTCGAGGACGGCTCGACCGAGGTCACCGAGACCTTCGACTGGTCCACCGCGCGGATCCCGCTGTTGATCGACCTGAGCTTCTTCCCGCGCAAGAACAAGCAGGCCATCGACAAGACGCTGGACCGGCTGGTGAACCTGTTCCAGGCGTGAAGGAACGGGCGCCACCCGCGGGTGGCGCCCGTTCCCGTCAGCCGGTCAGGAGCGGAAGCTGATCTGCAGCACCGGTTCCGAGGTCTCGGCGAAGAAGTCGTTGCCCTTGTCGTCGATGACGATGAACGCCGGGAAGTCCTCGACCTCGATCTTCCACACGGCTTCCATGCCCAGCTCGGGGTACTCCAGGACCTCGACCTTCTTGATGCAGTCCTGCGCCAGCCGCGCCGCCGGGCCACCGATCGAGCCCAGGTAGAAGCCGCCGTGCTGCCGGCAGGACGCGGTCACCTGCTTGGACCGGTTGCCCTTGGCGAGCATGACCATCGACCCGCCTGCCGCCTGGAACTGGGCGACGTAGGAGTCCATCCGGCCCGCGGTCGTCGGCCCGAACGAGCCGGACGCGTAGCCGTCCGGGGTCTTGGCCGGGCCGGCGTAGTAGACCGGGTGGTCGCGCAGGTACTGCGGCATCTCCTCACCGGCTTCGAGGCGCTCGGCGATCTTGGCGTGCGCGATGTCGCGGGCCACCACCAGCGGGCCGGTCAGCGACAAGCGGGTCTTCACCGGCAGCGAGGACAGCTGCGCGCGGATCTCGTCCATCGGGCGGTTCAGGTCGACCTGGACCACCTCGTCGGACAGGTCGTCGGTGGTCACGTCCGGGAGGAAGCGGGCCGGGTCGCGCTCCAGCTGCTCGATGAACACGCCGTCGGCGGTGATCTTCGCCTTGGCCTGGCGGTCCGCCGAGCAGGACACCGCGATGCCGACCGGGCAGGACGCGCCGTGCCGCGGCAGGCGGATGACGCGCACGTCGTGGCAGAAGTACTTGCCGCCGAACTGGGCGCCGATGCCGAACTGCCGGGTCATCTCCAGGACCTGCTGCTCCAGGTCGGTGTCCCGGAAGCCGTGGCCGAGCGGGGAGCCCTCGCGCGGCAGGTTGTCCAGGTAGCGCGCGGAGGCGAGCTTGGCGACCTTGAGGTTGTACTCGGCCGACATGCCGCCGACCACGATCGCCAGGTGGTAGGGCGGGCAGGCCGCGGTGCCGAGGCTGCGCAGCTTCTCGTCCAGGAACTTCGCCAGCCGCTTCGGATTCAGGACGGCCTTGGTCTCCTGGTAGAGGAACGTCTTGTTGGCCGAGCCGCCGCCCTTGGCCATGAACAGGAACTCGTAGCTCGGATCCCCGGTCCCGTCCTTGTGGAACAGCTCGATCTGGGCCGGCAGGTTGGTCCCGGTGTTCTTCTCCTCCCAGAAGGTGACCGGCGCCATCTGCGAGTAGCGCAGGTTCAGCTCCTGGTAGGCGTCGAAGATGCCGCGCGCGAGGGCCTGCTCGTCGTTGCCGCCGGTGAGCACGCCCTGGCTGCGCTTGCCGATGACGATCGCGGTGCCGGTGTCCTGGCACATCGGCAGCACCCCGCCGGCCGAGATGGCGGCGTTGCGCAGCAGGTCCATCGCCACGAAGCGGTCGTTGCCGCTGGCCTCGGGGTCGTCGACGATCGCGCGCAGCTGCGCCAGGTGCGACGAGCGCAGCAGGTGCTGGATGTCGGTGATGGCGGTCCGGGCGAGCTTGGTCAGCGCTTCGGGGTCGACTTCCAGGAACTTCCGTCCGGCGGCCTCGACGACCCGGACGCCCTCGGCCGTCACGAGCCGGTACTCGGTCTCGTGGTCCGGACCCAGCGGCAGCACGTCGGTGTACTGGAAGGTGGTGGTGGTCACTCGGGCTCCCTCGCAGGCAATTCGGGCCCTTGACGTTACCGCCTGCGCGTGCTCACCCACGCTGAGGTGTGGCGCGGACCTCGCCGGCGATCGCGTGGCGCGAACCACCCCGGAAAAGTCGGAAGGCCGGGCCCACCCCGACGGACCCGACCTTCCGGGGAAAGCGGCCGGGAGCACAGGGCGCCCGCCGCGAAGTTCACCGTCCGTAGGACGTGAAGAACTCACCAGACGTTGCTTCCACGGTGACGTGACCTACGTCATACGTCAACACGGCCGATCGGGTTGTCGTGGAAGGCAAACAGGGCCACCCCGCGTAGGCGGAGTGGCCCTGTCGGTTGCCCTGGACGGGTCAGCTGGCGTAGGCGCGCAGCCGCTCGGCCCGCTCGCCCTGGCGCAGCTTCGACATGACCTCGCGCTCGATCTGGCGGACCCGCTCGCGGGACAGCCCGAAGTGCTTGCCGATCTGGTCGAGGGTGCGCGGCTGGCCGTCGTCGAGGCCGTAGCGCATCCGGATGACCTGCTGCTCCCGCTCGTCGAGCGTGGCCAGGACCCGGCGCAGGTCGTCCTGCAGCAGGCCCGAGATGACCGCGCTCTCGGCGTCGGTGGCTTCGGAGTCCTCGATGAAGTCGCCCAGCGGGGCGTCCTCGTCGGTGCCGACCGGCATGTCCAGGCTCACCGGGTCGCGGGCGTGGTCGAGCAGGTCGGCGACCTTCTCCACCGCGATGCCGGACTCGGCGGCCAGCTCCTCGTTGGTGGCCTCACGGCCGAGCTGCTGGTGCAGGTCGCGCTTGATGCGGGCCAGCTTGTTGACCTGCTCGACGAGGTGCACGGGCAGCCGGATGGTGCGGCCCTGGTCGGCCATGCCGCGGGTGATGGCCTGGCGGATCCACCACGTCGCGTAGGTCGAGAACTTGAACCCCTTGGAGTAGTCGAACTTCTCCACCGCGCGGATCAGACCCAGGTTCCCCTCCTGGATCAGGTCGAGCAGCGGCATCCCCCGTCCGGTGTAGCGCTTGGCCAGCGACACGACCAGCCGGAGGTTGGCCTCCAGCAGGTGGTTCTTGGCCTTGTGGCCGTCGCGCACGAGCGCCTCCAGCTCCTTGCGGCGCTGCGGGCTCAGCTTCGGCGCGGTGTCGAGCATGTGCTGCGCGAACACCCCCGCCTCGATGCGCTTGGCGAGCTCGACCTCGTCGGCGGCGGACAGCAGCGCGGTCTTGCCGATCCCGTTGAGGTAGACCCGCACGAGGTCCGCGGCCGGGCCCTGGGCGTCGAGATCCGCGTCGAGGTTCGGCGAAGGGCGTACGCTGGACTCGACGGGCTCGAATTCGGGCTCGGGGACCTCACGAGTCGGACGCTCGAGAGTCTGTACTGACATGTTCTGCCTCCCCGGTCACGGGCGGACACGTTCGGTGCGTCACACCGGCTCCTGCGCCGCGTGGGTGAATCCTGTGGAGTACTCCACCCCCGCGCGCCCAGCTCGTCGGCTGGACAATGGTTCCAACGCCGGCCGTTGCCAAAACGTTCCCGCCTCCTCGACTTCCAGACGGGGCGGTACCGGACCGGGTTGCTCCACCAAAGCTGAGGTTTTGCTGAGAGACCCGCCCGGCGGGGCAGTGGTTCAGACCTCTACGAGCACCGTGAAGGGCCCGTCGTTGGCGCTGTGCACCGCCATCATGGCGCCGAATTTCCCCGTGGCCACACGGGCTCCGCGCTCGCGCAGCTCCGCCACGACGCGGTCGAACAACGCCAGCGCGGCGTCCGGGCGGGCCGCCTGCGTCCACGATGGACGGCGCCCCTTGCGGGTGTCGCCGTAGAGCGTGAATTGGCTCACCACCAGCAGCGGGGCCCCGGAAGTGGCGCAGGACTCCTCGTCGCGCAGGATCCGGAGCTCGTGCAGCTTGCGTGCCATGGTGACCGCTTTGTCTTCGGTGTCCGAAACGTGGACGCCCAGCAGCACCAGCAGCCCCGGCTCCTCGATCGCGCCGACGACCTCACCCCCGACTGTGACGCTCGCCTCGGTCACCCGCGCCGCGACCGCCCTCACACCGCCTCCAGGAACCCGTGGCGGACCAGCTCGCGCACCAGCGGCAACGCGGCCTCGGTCAGCGCGTCGGCGTCCAGGCCGTGCCCGGCGGCGAGCAGCGACAGCAGGTCCGACAGCGGCAGCGCGCCCCGGCAGCCGGCCAGCAGCGCGGCGACCGTCTCGTCGACCTCGTGCTGCCAGCCGGGCCCGTCGGAGCGGTGCAGCCGCAGCACGGTGGTGTCCCAGCCCTCGTCGCCGGGCGCGGAAACCCGCTCCAGCAGCACCGTCGGCGGCACCCGGAAGCGCGCGCCGAGCAGGTCGTGGCCGTGCTCGCGCAGCCAGCTCACGCGGTCCAGCCAGGCGCCGGCCTCCGGGCCCAGCGGATCGTCGTAGGCCTGCCGCAGGTCCTCGCACACCACCGTCGGGTGCGCCGCGTCGGTCCGGCGCAGCGTGACGAACCCGAACCCGACGCCCCGGACCTTGTTCTCCGCGAACCAATCCAGCCAGCCGGCGGCCTTGGCCCGGCCGCGCTCGGAGCGCGGATCGATGCCCGCGTCACGCAACCAGGTGCCCACGTACAGCCCCGGGTCGGCTACGTCGCGTTGCACGAACCACGCGTCCGTGCCGCCCGGCAGCCACCGGCTCACCCGGTCGGCCCAGTCCTCGCCGTCGACGTGCAACCAGGAGGCGAGCAGCTGCCCGGTGCCGCCCTCGGTCAGGAACCCGGGCAGCTGGCGGATCACCAGCGCGCTCGCGTCGTCGCCGCCCAGCCCGGAGTCGCGGTAGGTGTAGTCGATGCGCGGCGGTCCCACCACGAACGGCGGATTGCACACGATCTGGTCGAACCGGCGGCGCGCGACCGGCGCGAACCACTCGCCCCGCACCAGTTCCACGTCCAGCTCGTTCAGCCGGAACGTCGCGTCCGCCAGCGCCAGCGCCCGCTCCGACACGTCGGTGGCGGTGACCCGCCGGGCGTGCCGGGTCGCGTGCAGCGCCTGCACCCCGTTGCCGGTGCCCAGGTCCAGCAGGCTGCCCACCGGGCGGCGGGTGGTGGCGCGGATCAGGCTCAGCGACGCGTGGCCGACGCCGAGCACGTGGTCCGGCGGCACCTCGGCGCCGAGCACGTCGGAGTCCAGGTCCGACACCACCCACCAGGAACCCTGCTCGTCCCCGTGCGGCCGCACGTCCAGGCCCGCGCGCAGCAGCTCCCGTCCGCGCACGAGACCGGCCGCGAGCGCGTCGTCCAGCGCGAGCGGCGCCAGGGCCGCCCGCACCGCCGCCTCCGGCTCGGCCGAGCCCAGCAGGAACAGGCGGATGAGCGTGCCGAGCTCACCGGCGTCCGCGGTGGCGCGGAAGGCGAGTTCGGGCTCACCGCGGCCCAGCGCCGCGTGCGCGGTCCCGCCGAGCGCGCCGACCACGCCGTCGGCGTCGTAGCCGGTCCGCCGGAACGCCTCGCGCAGCCGGGCCAGGAAATCGTCGGAGAACCGCGGAATGCTCACGGTGGGTGATCCTCCCACGCGAGCCGCCGCGGCTGTGCTGTGATGGCCGTATGACCACCACGGACCGGGCAGCGCTGTTCGCGGGGCTCGACGAGCTCCTGCCGGGCCTGCAGGAGCTCTACGTCGACCTGCACCGGCACCCCGAGCTGTCGTTCGCCGAGCACCGGACCGCGGGCAAGCTCGCGGCGCGGTTGCGTGAGGCCGGGTTCGAGGTGCACACCGGCATCGGCGGCACCGGCGTGGCCGGGGTGCTGCGCAACGGGGACGGCCCGGCCGTGATGCTGCGCGCGGACATCGACGCGCTGCCGGTCGCCGAGAAGACCGGCCTGCCCTACGCCAGCGAGGTGCGCGCGCCGAACGCCGGCGGCGACGAGGTCCCGGTCATGCACGCGTGCGGCCACGACATGCACGCCACCTGGCTCGACGGCGCCGCCCGGCTGCTCGCCGCGCGGCGGGACGGCTGGCGGGGCACCCTCGTCGTGGTCTACCAGCCCGGTGAGGAGGTCGGCGACGGCGCGGAGGCGATGGTCCGCGACGGCCTGTTCGACCTGGTCGGCACACCCGCCGTGGTGCTCGGCCAGCACGTCGTGCCCGGCCCGGCCGGCTGGGTGCTGACCCGGCCGGGCGTGCTGATGGCGGCGACCGACTCGCTGCGGATCGTGCTGCACGGCCGCGGCGGGCACGGCTCCCGGCCGGAGACGACCGTCGACCCGGCGGTGCTGGCCGCGTCGGTGGTGATGCGGCTGCAGACGATCGTGTCCCGCGAGATCGCGGCGACCGAGCAGGCCGTGGTGACCGTCGGGTCGATGCACGTCGGCACCGCGCCCAACATCATCGCCGAGGAAGCCGTGCTCGAGGTCAACGTCCGCACCTTCGACGAGCAGGTCCGGTCCCGGGTGCTGGCCGCGGTCGAGCGCATCGTCCGGGGCGAGGCGGCCGCGGCGGGCGCGCCACGGCCCCCGGAGATCACGCCGATCGCGACGTTCCCGGTGACCAGCAACGACGAGGCCGCGAACCGGACGCTGAGCGAGGCCTTCACCGCCCACTTCGGCGCCGACCGCACCATGGAGGCGCCGCTGGTCACCGGCAGCGAGGACTTCGGCGAGTTCGGCCGCGCGGCCGGGGTGCCGTCGGTGTTCTGGCTGGTCGGCGGGCTGGACCAGGACTTCGTGCTCACCGCCATGGCCGAGGGCCGGTTCGAGCGGGACGTGCCGTCCAACCACTCGCCGCGGTTCGCGCCGGTGCTGCACCCGACGCTGCGCACCGGCGTGGAGACGCTGGTCGTGGCCGCGCTCACGTTTTTGTCGGTGGGTGGTGGCACGCTCGGAGCATGACCGAGATCCCGGCCGCCAACTTCGCCCAGCTGTGGGCCGAGGACACGCGCCCGCCCCTGCCCAAGACCGGTGACGAGCGCGAGATCCTCACCGCCTACCTCGACTGGCACCGGCAGACCTTCGAGCTCAAGTGCGCCGGCGTGCCACCGGATCGCCTGTCCGAGAAGCTGATCCCGCCGTCGGGCCTGACCCTGCACGGGCTGCTGCGCCACCTCGCCGGTGTCGAACGCTGGTGGTTCCGCATCCAGTTCCGCGGCGAGGACGTGCCGGTCCTGTACTACTCCGACGACGATCCGGAGCAGGACTTCGAGCGCCTGGACGGCGATCCGGCGGAGGCGCTGGCGGTGTGGCGCGCCGAGTGCGAGCAGTCGCGGCGGATCGTCGCCGACGCGCCGTCGCTGGACGTCACCGGCGTGCACGCGGCCTCCGGCGAGCCGGTCTCGCTGCGCCGGATCATCGTGCACGTGCTCGCCGAGTACGCCCGCCACAACGGGCACGCCGACCTGCTGCGCGAACGGATCGACGGCAAGACCGGGTACTGAAGGAGGGAAACGTGACCGACGCACTCGCGCTCACCCGCGCGCTGACCGCGGTCGACACGGTGGGGCACGCCGAAACGGCGGCGCTGGAGGTCGTGGCGCCGCTGCTGCGGGAGGCGGGGTTCCGGCTGGAGGTGTTCGAGCACGAACCCGGCCGCGGCACGCTGGTGGCCGAGTGGGAGACCGGGCACGACGTGCCGCCGCTGTGCCTGTCCGGGCACGTCGACACGGTGCCGCTGGGCGGCGCGCCGTGGCAGCGCGACCCGTTCGCCGGGGAGACCGACGGCGACCGGGTCTACGGCCGCGGGGTGAGCGACATGAAGGCCGGGGTGGCGGCGATCGTCACGGCGGCGGTCGCGGTCGCGCGGTCCCGGCCGCGGCGGTCCGGACTGCGGCTGGTGCTGACGGCGGCGGAGGAGACCGGCTCGCAGGGCGCGCGGTTCGTGGCGGACCGGCTGGGGCCGAGCGGGCCGCTGGTGATCACCGAGCCAACGGCGAACGTGGCGTTCCACGGCCACAAGGGCGCGCTGTGGCTGGAGGCGCACGCGTCCGGGGTCACCGCGCACGGGTCGATGCCGCACCTGGGGGACAACGCGGTCGTCAAACTGGCGGCGGCGGTGACGCGGCTGGCGGAGTACCGGTTCGGCGTGGAGCCGCACCCGGTGATGGGGCCGCCGACGCTCAACGTCGGCACCTTCGCCGGCGGGCTGAACACGAACTCGGTACCCGACCGCGCGGTGGCGACGGTCGACGTCCGCACGGTGGCGGGGCAGGACCACGCGGCGCTGCTGGCCGAACTGGCCTCGGTGGCCGGCGTCGAGGTCCGGCCGCTGATCGACCTGCCGCCGGTGTGGACCGATCCGGGCGACGAGTGGGCGGCTTCGGCGGCCGAGATCGTCCGGGACGTCACGGGCGCCGGCGGGGAGGTGGCGACGGCGACGTACTTCACCGACGCGTCCGTGCTGACGCCCGCGCTGGGCGGCGTGCCGACGCTCATCTGCGGCCCCGGCCAGCCGGAGCAGGCGCACGTCACCGACGAGTGGTGCTCGATCACCCGCCTGGCGGAGTCGGTGGAGATCCTGAAGCGCATCTGTGCCGCCTGGTGCGGGATTTAACGCCACCCGAGTATCGCCGGTGCGGGGGAAGTGGCAGCATGGAGGGCACAGGAGGTGGTCGCGGTGAACAGGTCCCCCGGGGCACCGGCGACGAGGACGCCCCCGTTCTCATCACCGAGGCCGCCCCGTCCTACGAAGAGGAACACGCGGCCCGCAAGCGCAAGTACATGCTCATGATGGGCATGCGGTTCCCGTGCCTGGTGCTGGCCGGGCTCTTCTACCACACCTGGTGGCTCGCGCTGCTGTTCATCGTCATCTCGGTCCCGCTGCCGTGGGTCGCGGTGCTGATCGCCAACGACCGCCCCCCGCGCAAGCGGGAGGAGGTCAACCGCTACCAGCGCTCCGCGAAGGCCATCGAGCACCGCGAACACCGCATCATCGACGGCTGACCCCCGCGAGTCCCACGCCCCCGCACGCGAGTCCCACGCCCCCGCAGGCGAGTTCCACGTTCGCGCGGGCGAGTTCCACGTTCGCGGGGAAACCCCGGTGCAGCACTCGCGTCCGCGAGTGCAGAGCTCGCGGGCCGGAGCGTAGGACTCGCGGGCTTGAGCGTGGGACTCGCGGGCCGGAGCGTGGGACTCGCGGGCTTGAGCGTGGGACTCGCGGGGCGCGAGGCTCAGGGTTGCGCGCCCACCTTCGTGACCGC
This sequence comes from Amycolatopsis thermalba, assembly GCF_023376025.1. Classification (NCBI taxonomy): domain Bacteria; kingdom Bacillati; phylum Actinomycetota; class Actinomycetes; order Pseudonocardiales; family Pseudonocardiaceae; genus Amycolatopsis; species Amycolatopsis thermalba. The sequence goes on along the minus strand of NZ_CP091196.1, from coordinate 5,509,853 downwards.
TCGCGCGCCCAGTCGTACGCCCGCCCGCAGGGCGTCCACAGTGGACTCACCCCGCAGCCAGGCCGCCAGCACGCCCGCGTCGAAGGCGTCGCCCGCGCCGGTGGAGTCCACGCACTCGGCCTCCTCCGCCGGGACGCTCACCTCGCCGTCCGCGGACACCCACGTCGCGCCCTCCAGACCGGCCGTCACCACCACCGCGCCGACGTCGTCCAGCAGCGCCTTCGCCGCCGACGGTGCCGCCGAACCGGTCAGCGCCAGCAGCTCCGCGGTGTTGGGCATCAGCAGATCCGTCCCGCGCACGTCCGCCAGGAACGCCCGCGCGTCCGTGATCAACGCCGCCGCCTGCGGGTCCACCGACGTCGTCAGCCCGGCTTCCTTCGCCGCCGCCAGCGCGGCCAGCCCGGCCGGCCGCGACGACGGATCCAGCAGCACGTACCCGGACAGGTGCAGGTGATCCGCACCGTCGAGCGCGGCAGGGGACACGTCCTCCGGCGCGAACCGCCCCATCGCGCCCCGGTCCGGCAGCATGCTCCGCTGCCCCGACCCGTCCACCAGCACCACGACGCAGCACGTGGGCACGGCGGCATCGACCGCGAAGGCGCACGACACGCCCGCGGCCTCCAGCTCGGCCCGCACCATCCGCCCACCCGCGTCGTCCCCGACGCGGGCGATCAGCGTGGTCTCGACACCGCTCGCGGCCAGCCACGCGGCCGTGTTCGCGCCGGCGCCGCCACCGGCCAGCCGCACCCGCGACCGCGAGTCGCCGCCGTGGACGATCGGTCCCTCGTGCCGGGCCACCACGTCCAGCCCGGCGTCCCCCACCACGACGACCTTCACGCGAGCTCCACCGCGACCTCGGCCGCGACCCGCGCGTTCGACACCACCAGCTCCTCGTTCGCGTCCAGGCTCGCCCCGCCGCTGGCGGTGTGGAAGTGCTCCAGCAGCACCGGCGTCACCTCCTTGCCGTGCACCCCGCGCGACTCCAGCAGCGCCAGCCCCTCGGCCAGCAACCGGTCGTGCAGCTCGGCGTCCATCTCCGCCTCGGCCGGGATCGGGTTGGCCAGCAGCACGCCCGACGAGGCGTACCGCCGGTGTGCGGCGACCACGGCGGCGGCCGCGACCGGGTCGTCGACCCGCCACGGCACGCCGAAACCCGAGGTCCGCCGGTAGAACGCGGGGAACTCGCCGGTCCGGTACCCGAGCACCGGCACCGAGTTCGTCTCCAGCACCTCCAGGGTGGCGGCGATGTCCAGCACCGACTTCACCCCCGAGCAGACCACCAGCACCGGCACCCGCGCCAGTACGCCGAGGTCGGCCGAGACGTCCCAGGACTCGTTCGCCCCGAGGTGCACGCCGCCCAGCCCGCCGGTGGCGAACACGCCGATCCCGGCCGCGTGCGCCAGCGCCGAGGTGCTCGCCACCGTCGTCGCGCCCGAGCGGCCGAGCCCGATGGCGGGCCCGAGGTCGCGCAGGGACAGCTTGTCCAGCCCCGCGTCGGGCGCGCACACGCGCTCCAGCTGGGCGCGGGACAGCCCGGCGTGGGCGACGCCGTCGAGCACCGCGATCGTGGCCGGCACCGCGCCGGCCTTCCGGACGGTCTCCTCCAGCCGGTTCGCGACCGCGAGGTTGCGGCCCGGGGGCAGGCCGTGGGACAGGATCGTGCTTTCCAGCGCGACGACCGCGCGGCCGCTGTGCACGGCGTCGGCGACCTCGTCGGCCAGGGATATCGGGGGTGTCACGAGGGACCATCTTCACCGACGGTCCGGGGGAGAGCCCCGGCGGGTGGGCGAGCCGGGCCGCCTCACTTCAGGTACTGCGCCACGCCCTCCCCCATGGACCAGTCCACCGGGTGGTTCTCCGTCACGCTGACGAACACGTTCCGCGGTTCGATCCCGGCCCGCTCGGCGGCCAGTTCCGCGATCCGCGCGTAGAGCGCCTTCTTCTGCGCGTCGGTGCGGCCCACCCGCATGGTGATGCTGACGAACACGACCCCGTCGTCCCGGCGGATGCCAGGGTAGGTGCCGTACCGCAGCAGGCCCCCGGTCGAGATGACCTGGAACAGGTCGTCCGCGGGCACGTCGATCGTCTCGGTCATGGCCTGGTGGACGGCGTCGCCCAGGGCGGCCAGCGTGGCGTCGTCGTGGGTGGGCAGGGCGTCGATGCGAACGAGAGGCATGCCCTCACTGTACATACCAATAGGTACAGATGCCCACCGGTGTCGCCGTGCCGGGGCGCTGCGGCAAAATGGGCACATGAGCACATCGACGCTGCCCGAGGTAGACACCCGCCCGGAGTCCACCGAGGAGACCGACAGCGATCAGCCGAAGGTCTTCCACTACGTGCGCAAGGACAAGATCGCCGAAAGCGCGGTCATGGGCACGTACGTGGTGGCGCTGTGCGGCGAGGTCTTCCCCGTCACCCGCTCGCCCAAGCCCGGCTCGCCGGTGTGCCCGGCGTGCAAGGAGATCTACGAGGGCTTGCGCCCCGGTCCGGACGGCGAGGACTGATCCGCGAGGTCCTCCTCCGCCGGGGCCTCCTCCGGCTTGCGCGGCTTGCGCAGCGGCTGCGTCGTGCGCTCCCACAGTGACGGCGAGTCCTCGCGCAGGCGTTCCTTGGCGCGTTCCATCTCCAGCCGCCGCCACTTGCGGCGCTGGCGGCGGGTCATCTTCGCCGGCCACAGCTCCTGGATCGCGGCGTTGAAGTAGGCGCCGCCGACGATGGCCATGCCGATGAAGAACGTGAACAGCAGGAACGCGATCGGGGTGGCCAGCGCGCCGTAGGTGTAGCCGGTGCTGGTGATCCACGACAGGTAGACCCGCAGCCCGACGCTCGCCAGCAGGAAGATCACCATCGCCAGCACCGCGCCGGGCAGCCCGCGGTGCCACGGCAGCCGGCGCGGCAGGGCCAGCTTGTACAGCGTCGCCACGGCCAGGACCAGCAGCACCCCGATCACCGGGTAGTACAGCCAGCTGATCCAGGTGGTGATCGTCGGCGCCCAGCCGTCCGGCAGGAAGTCGATCAGGATGTCCGGCCCGACCGCGATGATCGGCAGGCCGACCACCAGCAGCACCAGGCTGGCCAGGTAGAGCAGCAGCGCGTAGATCCGCTGCCACACCTCGTTGCGCACACCGTACTGGTCGTGCGCCACGGTGATCGCGTCGACGAACGACGACATCGCCGACGAGCCCGCCCACAGCGAGATCAGGAAGCCGACCGAGACGATCTCGCCCTTGCCGATGGTCAGGATGTCGTCGACCGTCGGTTCGATGATCTGGGTGACGACGCTGTCGCTGAAGATCTTGTCCGCGAACGTGATGATCCGGTCGTGCACCGCGGTGACGAAGCCCTGGCCGAACCAGTCGCCCATGAACCCGAGGCTGCCCAGCAGCCCGAGCAGCAGCGGCGGGAGCGACAGCGTCTGCCAGAAGGCCGCCTCCGCCGACTCCGAGAAGATGTTGCCTTCCCACGCCTTGTTGAGCGTGCGCCCGAGCAGGCGCGCTGGGCCCTTGCGGCGGGCGGCGGCCTCGGGCGTCTCGTCGGACGGTGCACTCATCTCAGCCCCAAGCATGGCGGAAGCGGCGCGGTTTGGCTTGTCAAGAGCTGTGGCGTGTTCAACTCCGCCGTGCCGTTCGCGGCCCTTGTCGGTGGGGACGGGTAATCTCCGATGAGCCGCCCTCACCCCCGTCCGGCGTCGCGGCCGGGCAGTTCCGTGGGGGCATTCGCATGTCGCGTTCCATCGTCGGCGAGAGGAGGGGGAGGAATCCCTTGTCGGACACGGCCCAGGGTAATCGGACCGGTCAGGGCTTCGCCGCACCCGAGCCCCAGCACGACTCCACCGCCCGCCCGCTGCGGGCCTGGCAGCGCCGGGCGCTGACGAAGTACCTGAGCACGCAGCCGCAGGACTTCCTCGCCGTCGCGACGCCCGGTGCCGGCAAGACGGTGTTCGGCCTGCGCATCGCCGCCGAGCTGCTGTCCGATCGCACGGTCGAGGCGGTCACCATCGTGACCCCGACCGAGCACCTCAAGCACCAGTGGGCCGCCTCGGCGGCCATGGCCGGCATCCCGATCGACTCGAACTACCGCAACGGCCAGGGCGCCGTCGCGGCCGACTACCGCGGCGTGGCCCTGACGTACGCGCAGGTGGCCGCCCACCCGACCCTGCACAGGGTGCGCACCGAGGGCCGCAAGACGCTGGTCATCCTCGACGAGATCCACCACGGCGGTGACGCGAAGAGCTGGGGCGACGCGATCCGCGAGGCGTTCACGCCGGCCGTGCGGCGCCTGGCGCTGACCGGTACCCCGTTCCGCAGCGACGACTCGCCGATCCCGTTCGTCACCTACGAGCCCGACGGCGACGGCTCGCTGCGCAGCAAGGCCGACCACGCCTACGGCTACGCCGACGCGCTCGCCGACGGCGTCGTCCGGCCGGTCGTGTTCCTCGCCTACAGCGGTGAGGCGTCCTGGCGCACCAGCGCGGGGGAGGAGTTCACCGCGCGGCTGGGGGAGCCGCTGACGGCCGAGCAGACCGCCCGCGCGTGGCGCACCGCGCTCGACCCCGGCGGCGAGTGGATCCCGTCGGTCCTGCAGGCCGCGGACACCCGGCTGCAGCAGCTGCGCAGCGGCGGCATCCCGGACGCCGGTGGTCTGGTCATCGCCACCGACCAGGAGTCGGCGCGCGCCTACGCGAAGATCCTGGCGCGGATCACCGGCGAGGCGCCCACCGTGGTGCTGTCCGACGACCCGAAGGCGACCGCGCGGATCGGCGAGTTCTCCGAGTCGACCGACCGGTGGCTGGTCGCGGTGCGGATGGTGTCCGAAGGTGTCGACGTGCCGCGCCTGGCGGTCGGCGTGTACGCCACGAGCGCGTCGACGCCGCTGTTCTTCGCCCAGGCCATCGGGCGGTTCGTGCGGGCGCGGCGCAAGGGCGAGACGGCGAGCGTGTTCCTGCCGAGCGTGCCGGTGCTGCTGGAGCTGGCCAGCGAGCTGGAGGCGCAGCGCGACCACGTGCTCGGCAAGCCGCACCGGGAGAAGGACGGCTGGGACGACGAGCTGCTGGCGCAGGCCAACCGCACCGAGGACGAGCCCGGCGAGGAGGAGAAGGCGTTCACGTCGCTGGGCGCCTCGGCCGAGCTGGACCAGGTGATCTACGACGGCAACTCCTTCGGCACCGCGGTGTTCTCCGGCAGCGAGGAGGAGCAGGAGTACCTGGGGCTGCCCGGCCTGCTGGAGCCGGACCAGGTGCGGGCGCTGCTGCGCAAGCGGCAGGAGGAGCAGCTGGCCGACGCGAGCCGCCGCAAGCCGGAGAAGGAGCAGGTCCCGGCGCCGGCGCCGCGGCCGCAGTCGGTGAACGAGCGGATCGCCGCGCTGCGCAAGGAGCTGAACACCCTGGTGGGCATGTACCACCACCGCACGCGCAAACCGCACGGCGCGATCCACAGCGAGCTGCGCCGTGCCTGCGGCGGCCCACCGACGGCGATGGCGACGATGGAGCAGCTGGAGGAGCGGATCGCGACGCTGCGCTCCTGGTGAGCCGGGCTCCCTCGGAGCGCGACCGGCGTGGTGACCACGGGGACGGCAGCGAACCCGCTGGCCGCGGCGGCCACGGATGGCTGACCCGGCCGGGGAGCGCCGCCCTACGCAGCGGCGGTCGGGGCGCAGTGCGTCCTGGGTGGGCCGTTGCCGGGTGGCTTCGCGACTCCTAGGGCCAAGTGCCGGAGCGCACGGCCCCTGCCCTGCGCGGCGGCTACGTCCCGCTGCGCGGCACCGCAGTCCCGGCGCGGTGGGCCCGCCACCCGAGGAATCCGTCGAGCAGCAGGAACGCCAGCAACGACAGCCCGAAGACCGGCGCGAACCAGCCGGCCACGATGCCGGCGGCGGCCAGCGGCACCAGCACCCTCCTGGGCAGCCGCCGCAGTGAGCCGCGCGGGTAGGGGCGGCCCAGGGCGCGCCCGGTCGGGCGGCGCTGCCACCACATGCGGTAGCCCCACCCGATCAGCGCGATCAGGCCGACCATCACCACCGCCAGCACGATCTGGTTCGCCAGGCCGAACAGCAGGCCCATGTGCGCGTCGATGCCCCAGCGCGCCAGCTTCGCGGCCAGTGGCCAGTCCGCGAACCGCAGGACGCCGAGCACCTCGCCGGTGCCCGGGTCGATCGCGGCCGCGTCCTGCTTCTCCGGCCAGCTGCGCTGGATCTGCTTCACCACGTACGCCTTGCCGGCCGCGGGCGGGGTGATTTCGACCGGGTTGTCCAGACCGGCCGTGCGCGCCGCGGCCAGCGCCTCGTCGAAACCCACCGCCGGGGCCGCGGTCGCGGCGGGCAGTTTCGACGGCACCGACGGCGTCTGCCAGCTCAGCGCGGCCCGCACCTCGGAAATGTTCTGCCCGGCGAACTGCGACCAGGTCAGCCCGGTCGCGGACAGGAAGAACAGCACCAGCGCCACCCCGGTGCCGGTGGTGGCGTGCCAGGACAGCGTGCGTGCCCGGCCGGTCGCGGCCCGGCGCTTGCGGCGGCGGCCCCACCACAGGACCAGCCCGCCGGCCACCACGACCGCCAGCCAGCTCGCCGCCAGCTCGCTGTAGAGCCGGCCGGCCTCGCCCAGGTGGAGGTTGCGGTGCAGGTTGTCCAGCCAGCCCCGGATCGGCATCGCGCCCCCGGAGCCGTAGGTGTCCAGCACGCCGCGCAGCTCGCCGTCGTAGGGGTTGACGAAGGCGGTCCGGTAGTAGCTCTCGGGCAGGCCGTCGACCGTGAAGACGACCTGCGTGGTGTCGGTCGCCGTCGGCCCGGGCCGCACGCTGTACAACGTGCCTTCCGGGACGGCGGCCTCCGCGGTGGCGACCTGGGCGGCCAGCGTCTGCGTCGTTGTCCCGGCCGGCACGTGCAGCTCGTGGTCGTAGACGACCTGCTCGAGCTGCGGCGCGAACACGTACAGCAGGCCGGTGATCGCGGCCACCAGCAGGAACGGGCCGACGAGGATCCCGGCGCAGAAGTGCAGGCGCAGCAGGACCGGGCGCAGCGTCCCGCGCGCCGCGGCGACGGTCGGCGCGGCCGGCTGGCGGAGGTCGTCCGTCGTCATGCTGCTCCTCGGCGGGGAGGGACCGGCTTTCCCTCCAGGTCGCCGGGAGCGGCGCGGTGGTTCCCGGTGTGACGCCGGGCACAATTCCGGCGGGGACAAACGAAAACGGGCGCCCGGTCCGTCCGGGCGCCCGCTCGCTGTCTGTGGTCTGGCTCAGCCGCGCTGGATCTCCGCAGCGATCTCCTTGAGCTTCGACTCGTACTCGCGGGCGTGGTGGCCGCAGAAGAGCAGCTCGCCACCGCTGGAGAGGATGGCTCGTACCTGTGCTGCAGCGCCGCACCGGTCACAACGGTCGGCTGCGGTCAACTCGGGGCGGGTGAGCGTCGGTGATGTCATTGGAGTCTCCCTCCGTCCCGGCATCGGCTGCCCGATGCCATCGATCCAGCGGCGACCACTTCGGCCCTGCGGTTGCCCGTCGGCTCCGCGGTGTTCGCTGGCCTCCACTCTTGCAGACGTTGAGCGCCTGGCAAGTGTTCCCGGCTGTGTGGGATGTGTGTCACGCAGAATTACCCCGGATGTCGTAGATCAATCCCGCCAGCCGGGACGAAGAGGACTGCCGGAAACCTGTTTCCCGTGGTCAGGACCAGTGTGATGAGGCGGAACCCGGCCCGGGAAAACGGGTGTCAAGCGGCCGCGCGGACGGGCTTGTTCGTTCTCAGCGGAATTCGGCGGACCGGTCCGAGGTGAGATCGTGATCAGTCCGTGTGCGAAACCATCCCCCGCGCGGGGCAGTGCCGGTTCCTGCGAGACACTCGTTGTCATGACGAAGCAGGCGTCGGCGGCCGCGAAGGACCTGGCGGCGGCCGGGGTCGGCGGGGCGCAGATCGCCTGGGCCGACAACAACGGCATCCCGCGGTCGCGGATCGTGCCGCTGAGCGGCCTGGCCGCGGCGGCCACGCGCGGCGTGGGGATCACCTCGTTGTTCGCCGTGTTCGACACGCACGACGTCATCACCTTCGACCACCCCGGGCTGGCCACGCCCTCCGGTGACGTGCGTCTCGTGCCGGTGATCGACCGCCTACGGCGGCTCGCGGGGCAGCCGGCGCTCGCCTGGGCGCCCGGACGGCAGGTCGCCGCCGACGGGTCGCCGTGGCCCTACTGCCAGCGCACGGCCCTGGAGAACGTGGTGTCCGCCACGGCCAGGCGGGGCTACGAGATCCGCGCGGGTTTCGAAATGGAGTTCGCCGTCGCGCCAGCCGGGGCGCCGGACATCGCCTCCGCCCCCGGTCACCACGGCCCCGCCTACAGCCCGCACGCGCTGATCCCGCTCGACGACTTCGTCGCGACCGTGCTGCACGACTTCGAGGCCAACGGCCTGCGGTTGAACCAGTTCCACGCCGAATACGGCCTGGCGCAGCTGGAACTCTCGCTCGCGGCGACCGACCCGGTGTCCGCCGCCGACGACCAGCTGCTGGCCCGCCAGACCCTGCACGCCGCCGCGCACCGGCACGGCCTGCGGCTGAGCTTCGCGCCGATCGTCAGCCCGGACGCGGCGGGCAACGGCTGGCACCTGCACACCTCGGTGTGGCGCAGGGGACGCAACCTGCTGGCCGGGCTGCCGGACGGCGACGGGGCCGGCTACCTCGCCGGGCTGCTGCGGGACCTGCCCGCGATCACCGCGGTGACAGCGCCCAGCGTGCCGTCCACGCTGCGGCTGCGGCCGGGCTACTTCGCCAGCGCGTACGCGTTCTGGGGCGTGGAGAACCGGGAGGCCCCGCTGCGGTACGTGCCGGGGTCGGCGTTGCTCGGCGACGACCACGCCAACGTCGAGCTGAAGCCGTGCGACGCCTCGGCCAACCCGTACCTGGCGCTCGCCGCGGTGATCACGGCCGGGGTCGAGGGGCTGGCGGACGGGCTTGCCCTGCCGGACCCGGTGGGTGAGGACCCGGGCACCTGGACCGAGGACCGCCGTGCGGCCGCCGGAATCACCCGCCTTCCGGACACTCCGGACGAACAGGACAGGGCGCTGGCATCGAGTGGCCGGATGCGTGCGGCGCTGGGGGCGGAGCTGCTCTGCGCGTTCCGCGCGGTGCGGGCCTCCGACCGGCGCTGGGCCGCCGATCGGACGGTCGAGGACATCGTCGCCGCCCACCTCTGGCGGTACTAGTGGCGCTGCTCGACGAGGTGCGCTGGTTCCCCGGCGCCGCGCGCCTCGTCGACCTCGCGCGGGCCGAAATGCCGCAGCAGAAGAGCGAGTCGGCCGCGTTCGTCACGCTGGTTTCCCTGCGGGCGCACGGAATCGCGGTGGCGAGCCAGGACGACACCGCCTCCGCCGGGTCGTCACCGGCGTCGGCCGCGGCGGCGATCGCCGAGTTGTCCGGGGGCGAGCTGACGGCGGTCCCCGCGGAGGGCGCGTGGACCGCCGCGGCGCTCCGGGCGATCCTGGCCGGTGTGCCCGAGCTGGACGTCACGCTGGTGGCCTTTGTGGACACCGCGGACCTCGGCGCGCCGGACACGCCGGACCGGGCTCTGCGCGACTACCTCGACGGCGGGCTGCCGCCGTTCTGGAGTTCCCGTTGGCACGCCCGGAATCCGGTGTTCCTCGCGGGCACGGTCAGCGGTCCCGGCGGCACGCTCGTGGCCGTGGTGGACGGTTACCGCTCGATCGGCCGGGACGGCGTGCACCTGCAGATGCTGGACCGGGTCGTCGCGGCACTGCGCGGGCTGCTGCTGGTGGTGCCCGCCGCCGACGCGCCCGCGGCGCTGGCGCTCGTCGCGCGGGCGCGCCTCACTCCTTAGGCGCGAGCCGGGAGTGTCTGCGGCCGTAGGCGAAGTAGATGGTCAGCCCGATGGCGAGCCACACGGCGAACCGGATCCAGGTCAGCACGTCCAGGTTCAGCATCAGGTACAGGCACGCCAGCGCGGCGACGATCGGCAGCACCGGGGACAGCGGGACGGTGAAGGGCCGCTGGAGGTCGGGGCGCTTGTGGCGCAGCACGGGCACCGCGATCGCGACGATCACCATCGCCGACAGCGCGCCGATGCTGACCATGTCGGACAGTTCGGTGATCGGCACGAACGCCGCGAGCAGGGCGATCAGGATCGCGCCGCTGATCGTCATCCGGTGCGGCGTGCCCCAGCGCGGGTGGGTGGTGCCGATCGGCTTGGGCAGCAGCCCGTCGCGGCCCATCGCGAACCCGATGCGGCCGATGGTGACCAGCTCGACCATCATCACCGAGGTCAGGCCGGTGACCGCGCCCAGCGAGATGAGGGCGCTGACCCAGTGCTGGCCGACCGAGTCGAACGCGGCGGCGAGCGGGGCACCGGCGTCGATGTCGGTGAACGGCACCATGCCGGTCAGCACCAGCGAGACGCCGATGTAGAGCAGGGCGCACACGCCGAGGGCGCCGAGGATGCCGACGCGCAGGTCCTTGCGCGGGTTGCGGGTCTCCTCGCCGAGGTTGGCCAGCGCCTCGAACCCGGTGTAGGCGAAGAACACGATCGCCGCGGCCGACAGCACACCGCCGATGCCGTAGATGGACTGTTCGAGCCCGAGCCCGGCCTGCACGACCGGTTGGTGCAGCACGCTCGCGCCGCTCTCGCCCGGCCGGGCCGGCGGGATGAACGGGGTCAGGTTGGCGCCCTTGATGAAGAACACGCCCACGGCGATGATCAGGACGCACACCGCGACCTTGACGAGTACCAGCACGTTCGTCACCCGGGCCGACTCGCGGATCCCGAGCACGGCGACGACGGTGAGGATCGCGATGATCGCGACGGCGCCGACGTTGACGGTGGCGTCCTCGCCGAACCACTCCTGGGGCAGGCCGAGCAGGTTGGCGAGATACCCGGACCACCCGCGCGACACGACGGCGGCCCCGAGGGCGAATTCGAGGAGCAGGTCCCAGCCGATGATCCAGGCGAACACCTCGCCGAGGGTGGCGAAGGCGTAGGTGTAGGCGCTGCCCGCGGTGGGCACGCTGGAGGCCAGCTCGGCGTAGCAGAGCGCCGCCAGGCCCGCGACGACGGCCCCGATCACGAACGACAACGTCACGGCCGGCCCGGCGTGCGTCTTGGCCTCCACGCCCGCGAGCGTGAAGATGCCGGTGCCGATGATGATCCCGACGCCGAAGCCGACCAGATCCCTGGCCCGCAGGCGGCGCTTCAGGTCGCTGGACTCCTGCCGGGCGAGGACTTCGTTGACGTCGAGCGTTCGGGTGATGCCCATGGTGGAACGTTAGAAGATCACCTGAAGACGCGCAGCGCGGTGGGCGGTTGTTGTGACGAAGGCGCCTTGCAGGCGAAGCGCCTTACGGCGCCGGACGGTCACCTTGGGTGGACCTCCCCCGCCCCCGCTCCTGGATTGTGTTTCGGTCGCCGAGCAGGGTGTCAAGGCGGGAAAGTGATGTGCTCCGAGAATGTCGGACGCGGCTCGAGCGGAGCGTATCACGCAACGTGCTTGCCGAACATCGATCCGGCGGGCAGTCGGATACGGTGCGCTGCCCCGGTGTTGAGCTGCGTGATATCGCCGACCAGCCGCGCACCAGCTCGGCATGCCCGCACCGATAGCCGTAGGTGCGCTTCGAGGCGGCGAACACCACGTGAATCTGCTCGATCAACAATCCCCGGCGCTGTTCCTGCGCCGAGACCGTGCGACGCTCCCAGTCGTAGAAGCCCGAGCGTGACACACCCATCAGCCGACACATCAGGGCCACGTCGAAATGCGCCTTCTCCGCTGCAATACACGCGTAGCGCTGGGCTACCGTTGTTCTTTCGCGAAGAAGGCTGCCGCTTTTCAGGAACGCGTTCTCCTGCTCCAGTTCGCGGATACGCCGCTCCAGCTCGCCCACCTGGCCCCGCGTCGCGGTCGGCGACTCTTCAGCTCTCTTCTTTTTCTCGGCCGTCACCCAGTTGTGCACCGTCTGCGCGACCACATCAACATCGCGCGCCGCTTCGGTATAGCTCAGCCCGCCCTCGAGTACCGCGTTGACGACCGTGGAGCGGGGGCGGGGGAGGTCTGGTGCGTGGTCGGTCCACTGCCGTTGCCGGCTTGCGGTTCAGCCGTGGTGCTGGAAAAGAAAAAAGCCCGGGCCACCGTCGGCAGCCCGGGCTCTTCTCTTCTGCTAGTCCAGGTAGTCCCGGAGGACCTGCGACCGGCTGGGGTGGCGCAGCTTGGACATGGTCTTCGATTCGATCTGGCGGATGCGCTCGCGCGTGACGCCGTAGACCTGGCCGATCTCGTCTAAAGTCCGCGGCTGACCGTCGGTCAGGCCGAAGCGCAGCCGGACCACGCCGGCCTCGCGCTCGGACAGCGTCTGCAGCACCGACTGGAGCTGGTCCTGCAGCAGCGTGAACGACACCGCATCGACCGCGACGACCGCTTCCGAGTCCTCGATGAAGTCGCCCAGCTGCGAGTCGCCCTCGTCGCCGATCGTCTGGTCCAGCGAGATCGGCTCGCGGGCGTACTGCTGGATCTCCAGGACCTTCTCCGGGGAGATGTCCATCTCCTTCGCGAGCTCCTCGGGGGTGGGCTCGCGGCCGAGGTCCTGCAGCAGCTCACGCTGTATGCGGCCGAGTTTGTTGATCACCTCGACCATGTGCACCGGAATGCGGATGGTGCGCGCCTGGTCGGCCATGGCGCGGGTGATCGCCTGCCGGATCCACCACGTCGCGTAGGTGGAGAACTTGTAGCCCTTGGTGTAGTCGAACTTCTCGACCGCACGGATCAGGCCCAGGTTGCCCTCCTGGATCAGGTCCAGGAACGCCATGCCGCGACCGGTGTAGCGCTTGGCCAGCGACACGACCAGCCGGAGGTTCGCCTCCAGCAGGTGGTTCTTGGCGCGCTCCCCGTCCCGGATGATCCAGCGCAGGTCACGGCGCATCTGGGTGGCGAGCTTCTCGCCCTCCTCCTCGGCGACGCGCAGCCGCTCCGCCGCGTACAGGCCGGCCTCGATCCGCTTGGCGAGCTCGACCTCCTCCTCGGCGTTGAGCAGCGCGACCTTGCCGATCTGCTTCAGGTACGCGCGCACCGAGTCCGCGGACGCGGTGAGCTCGGCGTCCTTGCGGGCCTGCCGCAGGGCCTCCGACTCCTCCTCGTCCCAGACGAAGTCGCGGTCGGTCGACTTGGCGCCCGACTTGGCCGGCGTCTTCTCGTCCGGCTCGTCCTCGTCGAGATCCTCCGCCTCGTCGGTGACGGTCGCGTCGACGACGTCGACCTCCACCTCGCTCTCGAGGTCGGCGAGATCGGCTTCGAGGTCGACGTCCTCGATCTCCTCGCCGCCGGGGCCGTCCGGCTCCCCGTCGTCGGTCTTGCCGGCCTTGCGGGTGGAGCGGCCCTTGGCCGGAGCCTTCTTCGGGCCCTTGGCCGCGGCCGGCTTCCGGGTGGTCGCCTTCTTCGTGGCGCCGGAGCCCTGAGCCTCGGCCTCGGTCACGTTCTCACGGCCCGCGTCGGGTTCCGCGCTCACGTCGGCGGCGCTCGTTGTCTTCGTGCCGCTTCGGGTAGCGGTTTTTGCGGCTGCCACGTACGCCCTTTCGCAGCGGTCGATCACGGCGAGCCGGGATGGTGCGTCCCGGCCGCCTCAGATTCGGGGAACGTCCCGCGGCCTGCGGTTTTGTCCTCCGCGACCGTGGGCCGTGTTCCATTGTAACGACGATACGCCGGTGTGTTGCGGCCGATCATCGGTCGAACTCGGCGAACCCGGTCCGGGACTCAGTGCTCCAGGCCCTCGGCGGCCGCCAGCGCCGCGCCCACGATCCCCGCGTTGTTCTGCAGCGATGCGACCAGGACCGGTGTCCTGATCTCCAGCAGCGGGACCCATTTCTCGGCCTTCTTGCTGACCCCGCCGCCCACGATGAACAAATCCGGCCAGATGAGGTTCTCCAGCACGGAAAGGTAACGGTTCACGCGCTTGGCCCACTGCGGGTAGGACAGGCCCTCGTTGTCCTTGACCGAGGCGGCCGCCTTCTTCTCCGCGTCGTGCCCGTCGACCTCGAGGTGGCCGAACTCGGTGTTCGGCATCAGGGTGCCGTGCTGGAAGAGGGCGCTGCCGATGCCGGTGCCGAAGGTCAGCAGGGTGGTGACGCCCTTGCGGGCCGCCGGGTCGCCGTAGCGGATCTCGGCCATGCCGGCCGCGTCGGCGTCGTTGAGCATCGCGATGTCGTCCTCGTGGCGGTCCAGCCGCTTGGCGAACAGCGCGTCCGCGTCGGTGCCGATCCAGGCGGGGTCGATGTTCGCCGCCGTGTGCGCGACGCCCTTCTTCACCACCGCGGGCAGCGTGATGCCGACCGGGCCGTCCCAGCCGAAGTGGGCCACGATCTGGGCCACCACGTCGGCCACCGCGTCCGGGGTCGCCGGGCGCGGGGTGTCGATCCGGAAGCGGTCGCCGATCAGTGCGCCCTTTTCCAGGTCGACAAGGGCGCCCTTGATACCGCTGCCGCCGATGTCGATTCCGAAACCTCGGGTCGCCGTCATTGGCGCCGTCCCTTCTCGCTCGATTCAGAAACCTGTGCCGGAGACTTTAACCGGGTGTGGTCCCATGGTGGACGTGGGAGCTGCCGAAACAGAGTTGAAGGACGTCGCGGTCCGGGTCGCGGCCGAGGCCGCGGACCTGGTCCGCCGTGCCCGTGACGCCATGGTCGCAGGTGAGGCGGTGTCGGTCGAGACCAAGTCGACCGACACCGACGTGGTCACCGCGGCCGACCGCGCGGCCGAGCAGCTGGTGCGCGACCGGCTGGCGGAGCTGCGGCCGGGGGACCACGTGCTGGGGGAGGAGGCCGGCGGCTCCGCCGGTGACGGGGTGACGTGGGTGGTGGACCCGATCGACGGCACCGTGAACTTCCTCTACGGCGCGCCCCTGTTCGCCGTGTCGCTGGCGGCGCAGGTGGACGGGGTGTCGGTGGCCGGGGCGGTGGTGGAGCCGGTCAGCGGGCGCTGCTGGACGGCCGTGCGGGGCCAGGGCGCGTGGCTGGACGGGCGGCGGCTGGCGGTGTCCTCGCCGTCGCGGCTGGAGCTGAGCCTGGTCGGCACCGGGTTCGCCTACCAGGCCGAGCGGCGGGCCCGGCAGGCCCGGTTCGTGTCCGGGCTGCTGACCAGGGTGCGGGACGTGCGCCGGGCCGGGGTGGCGTCGCTGGACCTGTGCGCGGTGGCGGCCGGGTGGCTGGACGGGTACGTGGAGCACGGGCTGAACCGGTGGGACTGGGCGGCCGGGGCGCTGATCGCGGCCGAGGCGGGCGCGGTGGTGCACCTGCCGGGCGCGGACCCGGCGCTGGGGGAGGACGCGACCTTCGCGGCGGCCCCGTCGATCGCCGAGGCGCTCTACGACGCGGCAGTGGAGTGCGGCGTCAAGGACGTGTAGCGCCGGGTGGCCCGCGGGCGCGGATGAGGGTGGCCCGCTGCCGCGCCCGTGCGCCCGCGTTGGCGGGGCCACGCGCCGAGCGCGGAACTCGCCTCCCCGAGTGGGGGACTCGCGCGCGTGAGCGCGGAACTCACCTGCCGGAGTGGGGACTCACCTGCCCGAGCGTGGAACTCGCGGGCGGATGAGGCTGGCCGCCGCGGCACCCTTCCGCCCGTGTTGGCGGCGCCTGCGCGCCGAGCGTGGAACTCGCCTGCCGGGCCCGAGCGCGGAACTCACGTGCCGGAGCGTGGAACTCCCCGGACCGTGCGTGGGACTCGCGGGCGAGGATGAGACTGGCCCGCCGCGGCGCCCGTCCACCCGCGTTCGCGGGGCCACGCGCCGAGCGCGGAACTCGCCTGCCGGGTTGCAGGACTCGCCGGCCGGAGTGCGGGGCCCGTCGGCCCGAGTGGGGACTCGCGCGCGTGAGCGTGGGACTCGCCAGCCGCAGCGTGGAACATGCGCGCGTGAGCGTGGGACTCGCCAGCCGCAGCGTGGAACTCGCGGGCGGATGAGGCTGGCCGCCGCGGCACCCTTCCGCCCGTGTTGGCGGCGCCTGCGCGCCGAGCGTGGAACTCGCCTGCCGGGCCCGAGCGCGGAACTCACGTGCCGGAGCGTGGAACTCCCCGGACCGTGCGTGGGCCTCGCGGGCGCGGCTGAGGCTGGCCCGCTGCCGCGCCCGTCCACCCGCGTTGGCGGGGCCGCGCGCCGAGCGCGGAACTCGCCTGCCGGGTTGCAGGACTCGCCAGCCGGAGTGCGGGGCCCGTCGGCCCGAGTGGGGACTCGCGCGCGTGAGCGTGGGACTCGCCAGCCGGAGCGTGGGACTCGCGGGCGGATGAGGCTGGCCGCCGCGGCACCCTTCCGCCCGTGTTGGCGGCGCCTGCGCGCCGAGCGTGGAACTCGCCTGCCGGGCCCGAGCGCGGAACTCACGTGCCGGAGCGTGGAACTCCCCGGACCGTGCGTGGGACTCGCGGGCGCTGGATGAGGCTGGCCGCCGCGGCGCCCGTCCACCCGCGTTCGCGGGGCCACGCGCCGAGCGCGGAACTCGCCTGCCCGAGTGGGGACTCGCGCGCGTGAGCGCGGAACTCGCCAGCCGCAGCGCGGAACTCGCCAGCCGGAGCGTGGGACTCGCTGGGCCGAGTGGGGGACTCGCCAGCCGGAGCGTGGGACTCGCCTCCCCGAGTGGGGGACTCGCCGGGCCTCAGCAGGTGCCGGGGCGCGCGGCGGCCAGCAGTGCCTCGTCGATCGGCGGGGGGCTCACCGCGGACTGCTCGCCGCCGTCGCCGTCGTGCTGGGCCGACCACGCCTGCAGCTGCGCGAGGATCTCGCGCGCCGCCTGCGTCGGCACCACGTCGCCGAAGGCGCTGCCGATCGCCAGGTCCACGCTGGCGTCCTCGCGGTTGTCCCGCACCAGCTCGACGCACGGCACGACCAGGCTGAGCGTGCGCGCCGCGGAGCTGCCGTTGTCACCGAAGCGCAACTGGCCGCGGCAGGCCGCCTCGGCGGTCGCGTAGGCGGGGTCGTTCTCGGGCGGCGCGATCTGCGTGAAACCCAGCTGCCGCAGGCTTTCCGTGGTGATCGCGGCCTGCCCGCGCTTCTCGCTGGCGTTGAGCACCTTCACCGCGATCCGGTCGGCGGGCACCGGTGTCGTCCCGTCGAGCGCGGTGTACCCCAGGTTGGTGTACGTCACCCCGGGCGGTGGCGTGGGCGGCGGATCGCACCGCAGCGCCGCGTCGATGTCCTGCTTGCTGGTGATCGCGCGCACCCAGATGAACATCGCGATGAGGCCGAGCACTCCGATCACGATCAGGGCGGGCAGCGGACGGCGCTTGCGGTAGGGCCGCGATCTCCGGTTGCCGTAACCGATCCCCGACGACACCTGCCCCATCCCTTCGATCGAAGACCCGAACACCCGCTCGCCCGAACCGTCGTTCCTGATCAGCGTAGGCGTTACAGTGCACCAGCGCCGTCACCCGGCCGAAGCCGGGGTCCGTGTCGCACGGTCCCATGAACCTCCCCGCACCGCGTTCCCCCTGTTGGGTGACGTACGTCCTGCTTCGAATGACACTCTGCGCGTCCGGGTAAAGCGTGAGCTACCCTCTGCGGGCTCCGCCCGTGGATCAGGTATCGAAACACGTTGCTGAAGAGAGACCTGGCTCACTACGGCGGCGGGCACAAACCGGGGCGCTGGGACGTTGTCCAGCGGCACGATGGCATGCGAACAGCGTGCTTGAACAGTGATTACAGAGCTGATCGCAGGGGTGAGGGACAATGGCGACCGACTACGACGCTCCGCGCCGCAGCGAAGCCGACGAGCTCGCCGAGGACTCGTTGGAGGAGCTGAAGGCTCGCCGGAACGAGACGCAGTCCGGCGTGGTGGACGTGGACGAGGACGCGAGCGCGGAGAACTTCGAGTTGCCGGGCGCGGACCTGTCCGGGCTGTCGGGTGAGGACCTGACGGTGAAGGTGGTGCCGAAGCAGGCGGACGAGTTCACCTGCTCCGTGTGCTTCCTGGTGCACCACCGCAGCCGGCTGGCGGAGGAGCACAACGGGCAGATGATCTGCCGCGACTGCGCGTGACACCGCGGGCGGCCGGGCTACTTCCCTGAGCGGAGCAGCTCGGCCAGTGCCTCCGGCCGGCGGGTACTGAACACCCAGTAGGGGGTCGGGTCCGCGGGATCGGTCAGGTGCACGCGCAGCAGCGAACCGACCCAGCCGCGATGCGTCACGTAAGCGGCGGGGTCGAGTTCCGGTCCCATCGCCTTCCGCTTCCGGTCCTTCCCGATGACCTCGACCTCACCGACGAACCGCAACGGCAGATGAGCGTCCCCGACCTCCAGCTCGTCGCCGGTCACCCGGATCCGGGCCCGGCCCATCGCCACCAGCAACGCCACGGCCAGCGGCATCAGCACCGCGAACGGCAGCCACAACGGCACCGCCGGGTAGCCGAGGTGGATCTCGTAGGCCAGCAGCGCCGCGCCCGCCAGCGGCAGCGGCCAGCCCCACCACGACAGGTACAGCCGTTCGGAATACCGCGTCCGGCCGTCTCCCGTGGCCGTCTCACCCACCGCACCGGCCGCGCTCGCGTGCTCACCCATGCCTTCAGGGTAGTCTCGCCGCCCGTGTCCCCCGTTCAGGTCCTGCTCACCCGGCTCGATCCGGGCGTCCCGATCCCGTCCTACGCCCGGTCCGGTGACGCCGGCGCCGACCTCGTGACGACCACCGACGTCGTCCTGGAGCCCGGCGAGCGGGCGCTGGTGGGTACCGGCGTGGCGATCGCGCTGCCGCCGGGCTACGCCGGGTTCGTGCACCCGCGCTCGGGACTGGCCGCGCGCACCGGGCTGTCCGTGGTGAACACGCCGGGCACCATCGATTCCGGCTACCGCGGGGAGATCAAGGTGTGCCTGGTCAACCACGACCGCACCGAGCCGATCCGGCTCGCGCGGGGTGACCGGATCGCGCAGCTGGTGGTCCAGCGCGTGGAGACGGCCGAGTTCGTGGAGGTCGCGGAGCTGGCGGCCACCGAGCGCGGGGCCGGCGGGTACGGATCGACCGGCGGGCATGCGACGCTGACCGGAAACCCCGGGGAAGGAACGAGGAAGTAGTGGGCATCTTCGGACGCAAGAAGCGGGGCCGCCACGCGATGGCCGACCCCGACGAGTCCTGGGAAGAGGACGTCGCCGAGGAGCCGGAAGAGGACCCGGAGCCGGACGCCTCCGAGGGGCCGTTCGACGTCACCGAGGCGCCCGAGGACGGCCGGCCGCGGATCGACCTCGGCTCGGTGCGGGTCCCGGTGCCCGACGGCACCCAGGTGCAGGTCGAGATGGACCCGCAGGCCGGTGGGGTGCGGGCGGTGCACGTGGTGACGGCCCACGGGCAGGTCACCGTGAGCGCCTACGCCGCGCCGCGGTCGGGCGGGCTGTGGCGCGAGGTGATCGCCGAGCTGACCGACCAGCTGCGCACCGACGGCGCCAAGGTCGCCCCCGGCCAGGGCGAGTGGGGGCCGGAGCTGTCCGCGCTGATCGGTGACGTCGCGCTGCGGTTCGTCGGGGTGGACGGCCCGCGCTGGATGCTGCGCGGCGTGATCGCCGGACCGCAGTCGATGGCCGCCGAGGCGCCCGCGGTGCTACGCGACATCGTCCGCGGCACGATCGTCGACCGGGGCGACGCGCCGATGCCGGTGCGCACGCCGCTGCCGATCACGCTGCCGGACGCGGTGGCGGAGCACATCGCGCAGCAGCAGGCGCAGCAGTAGGGGGCCCGCCCCACCGTGATCGCGGGAGCGCGCACCAGTGTGCGTGCTCCCGGCGGGCGGAAAGCTCTTGATCATGTCGCTGATCGAGAGCCGGGCGGGTCTGCACCGCCCGCTGGTAGTCGTCACCGCCGTGATGGCCGTGCTGGCCGCGGTCGCCGTGGTGGGCCTGTTCGCTGATCCCCGGCAGCTCGTCGGCGCTCCCGTCTGGAGCAAGACGGCCAAGTTCGCCGTCTCGATCGCGCTGTACACGGCCACTCTGTCGGGGATGCTGTCCCTGCTGCCCAGGGCGCGGCGCTGGGGCTGGTGGATGGGCACGGCCGTGGCCGCCGGGCTGACCGTCGAGATGGTGCTGATCATCGGGCAGACGATCGTCCGCGGGCGGCGCCTGCACTTCAACTTCGCGACCGAGGCCGACCGGTTCATCCACAACCAGATGGCCACCGCGGTGTACCTGCTCTGGGCCGCGACCCTGGTCGTCGCGCTGCTGCTGGTGTGGCAGCGCCTGGCCGACCCCGCGCGGGCCTCGGCGATCCGCGCCGGGCTCTTCCTGGCGCTGACCGGGATGGCGCTGGGCATGCTGATGTTCACCCCGACCCCGGAACAGCAGGCCGTGATCGACGCGGGCGGTGAGCCCGCAGTCGTCGGGTCGCACAGCGTCGGGGCGCCAGAGGACGGGCCCGGCCTGCCGCTGACCGGCTGGAGCGTGGACGGCGGCGACCTGCGGATCGCGCACTTCGCCGGCCTGCACGCGCTGCAGCTGATCCCGCTGCTGGCGTTCGGCCTGGAGGCGCTGGCCCGCCGGGTGCCCGTGCTGCGGGCCGCGGTCGTGCGGCGGCGGCTGATCCGGATCGCGGCGGTGGAGTACCTCGGCCTGATCGTCTTGCTGACCTGGCAGGCGCTGCGTGGTCAGGCGCTGCTGCGACCGGACGGCGCGACCCTGCTCGCCGCGGCCGCGTTGGCGGTCACCGCCGTGGCGGCCGCCGCGGCGGCGGTGCGGACCTCACCCGCCCGCCTGGAGCCAGGCCAGCAGTGCGGCCCGGCCCAGTGACTCGCGGTCGGCGCCCAGCGCCGCCAGCGTGGTCTCCCGGACCACGGCCCGGGGAAGCGCTTTCGCCCAGGCGTGCGCCACCGCGGCCGGGTGGACCGGATCGTCCGTGCACGCGGCGATTCCGACCGGGATGTCCAGTTCCGCCAGCGCCTCCAGCGTCGGCGCGGGGTGGGCCGCCGCGACGCGCAGGCTCGCCGCCAGGCCGTCGCCGTGCCGGCGCCACGCCCGCGTCAGCTCGGCGCCGAGCCACGGCGCCACCCCGGCCGTCGCCAGCCGCAGCGCCTCGTCCAGCCCGTGCGCGTCGACCAGGTCGGCCGACGCGCGCGCGGCGAGCGAGGCCGGCGCCTCGCCCGGATGGCCGCACCACGCGGGCATCGCGAGCAGCAGTCCGGCGCATTTGCCCGGATTGCGCACCGCCCATTCGGCCGCCAGATGCGCCCCCAAGGAGACGCCTCCGGCGAGCACCGGGCCGTCCGCGGCCGCCTCGTCGAGCGAAGTGAGCAGGCCCGCCGTCACCGCCGCCCCGCGCGGCGGCGGCGGGGCCACCGTGCGCATCCCGAACGCGGCCAGCGGACCTGCGAAAACGGACCGGACGAACACCTCGTCCGAGCCCGTCCCGGGTAGCAGAACGGCGGCCGGTTTCGGCATAGCGGACGTCACGTTGCGATCTTGCCGCAAAGCCGTTGTGCTGGCCCCCACGAGGTTAGGCTGGATGACGTACGGGCCGTTCGAGTCGGGGGCCCTGGAACAGGAGCAGACGCCTATGTCCGCCAAAGACGGCGGCTATTTCAGCCGGCTGGTACGCAAGCTGACCAGCGACGTCGAGGAACTCGACGCTGATGATCTGTCCGAAAAATCCGAGGCCGGCGGTGCGCGACGAGCCTGCGACTGCCGGTCGGGCGAAGAGGTGACCGTCCTGGGGCGGTTACGCAGCGTGGAGCTGTGTCCCACGAAAGAGGCGGCGACACTGCGTGCCGAGTTGTTCGACGGCACGGAGGGCGTGACGCTAGTCTGGCTGGGACGGCGCCGCATCCCGGGCATCGAACCGGGCCGGACCATCAAGGTCCGTGGCCGCATGGCCGAGCGAGACGGCCAGAAGGTGCTGTACAACCCGTTCTACGAGCTGCAGACGACCTCCTGAATTGGTAACCGCGTGACTGAACCTGCCCGTCCAGGCGACAAGACCGACGACCGCCCCGCCGAGTCCGAGTCCGGGGCCGAGCCTGGGCGGGTGGGTGAGCGGCCCGAGCCCACGATGCTGGAGCAGATGGGCGGCGTGTCCGGGCTCGTCTACTCCTCCGTGCCGATCGTCGTGTTCGTGCTCGCGAACTCGTTCTTCGGGCTCACCGTGGGCATCTGGAGCGCGGTCGCCAGCGCCGCGCTGATCACGATCGTGCGCCTGGTGCGCCGCGAGTCGCTGCAGCCGGCGATCTCCGGCCTGTTCGGCGTGGGCATCGGCGCGTTCATCGCCTACCGCACCGGGTCGGCGAAGGGGTTCTTCCTGTTCGGGATCTGGGCGAGCCTCGTCTACTGCGGCGTGTTCGTGGCGTCCGTGCTGGTCCGCTGGCCGCTGGCTGGCGTGATCTGGAACTTCCTCAACGGCACCGGCACCGCGTGGCGCCGGGACAAGCCGTCGCGCCTCGGCTACGACATCGCCACCCTCGCGCTCGCCGCCGTCTTCGGCGCGCGGTTCGTGGTGCAGCGGTGGCTCTACGACGCCGACTACACCGGCTGGCTGGCCTTCGCCAAGATCGCGATGGGCTGGCCGCTGTACGGGCTGGCGCTGCTGGTCGTCGTGTGGGCCGTGCGCCGCTCCGACAAGCGCCTCAAGGCCCTCGAAGAGGCCCGCGTCGCCGAGGAGGCCGACGTCGAGGCCCGCCTCCGGCTCAAGTACGGCCAGCCGCCGCAGGAGGCCTAGCGCCGCCGGTCCGGCTGCACGCGGATGCCGGTGAGCAGCCAGCCCAGGCCCCGGTCGAAGTTGCCCCGCATCTCCGCCGCGCTCGGCTGCCGCTCGGTGCCCGCTCCCGGGGGCAGGTGGCGGGTGAACGCGGCGAAACCGATCGTATAGACGATCAGCACCCGCAACGCCTCCGGCACGGCCGGTTCGGCGACCTCCGCCCGGCGCAGGAGCGCGGCGGTGATCTCCCCGAGGCGCTGCGCGTTGGGGCCGTGCGCGCCCTGCCGGCTCAGGTAGAGCGGCACGAGGTCCGCGTGGTCCAGGAGCACCGTGTAGGTCGAGGTCATCAGCCGCTGCAGGCCCTCGGCCGGGTCGCCGTCCTCCGTCGGCGTGTCGACCTCGGCGAGCACGTCGTCCAGCACCGCGTCGAGCAGGGCCGTCTTGCTCGCGACGTGGCTGTAGAGGGCGTTCGGCGCGACGTCGAGCCGCGCCGCCAGCGCCCGCATCGACAAGCCGGTCAGCCCCCGCTCGGACAGCAATTCGCGCGCGGCGCCGACCACCGCCGCGCGGGTCAGTCCGGCGCGATGACCAGGAGCACGTTCCACGACGCCTACTGTACAGTGTCCAGTATGAATTGGACGCCGTACAGCTGGAGGCTGCGGAAGTGATCCCTGGACTGGTCGAGCGCACGGTTGCGGTGGACGGCTCGAGCGTGCACGTGGCACACGGCGGCGCCGGGCACCCGGTGTTGCTCCTCCACGGTTTCCCCCAGACCCACCTGGCGTGGCGGCACGTGGCCGCCTCGCTGGCCGCGGACTTCCACGTGGTGTGCCCGGACCTGCCCGGTTACGGCGCGAGCGCCCCGCCGCCGGGCGACGACCCCGCCGCGTACGCGAAACGCGTCACGGCCGCCACGATGGTCGCGCTGATGCGCGAACTCGGTCACGAGCGGTTCAGCGTCGTCGGGCATGACCGGGGAGCGCTGGTCGCCTTCCGGGCCGCGCTCGACCACCCCGGTGTCATCGAGCACCTCGCCGTGCTCGACGTGATCCCGACCGTGGACAACTGGGCCGCGCTGCACGGCGCCGGCGGGGTGTTCGCGTTCCACCTGTACCTGCTCGCGCAGGGTTCCGGCCTGCCGGAGCGGATGATCGGGGCAGCCCCGGACGTGTTCTTCGGTCACTTCCTGGACACCTGGACGGCCGAGCCGGGCGCGATCCCGGCCGACGTCCGGGCCGCCTACCTGGCCGCGGCGGGCACTCCGGCCGCGATCCACGCGATCTGCCAGGACTACCGCGCCAGCGCGTTCGTCGACGCCGGGCACGACCAGGCCGACCGCGACGCCGGCCGCACGCTGACGATGCCGGTCCTGGCGATGTGGCAGGACCCCGGCGAGGTGGTCCTGCCGTTCGACCCGCGGCAGCTGTGGGCGAGCTGGGCGCCGGACCTGCGCACGCGGGTCCTGCCCTGCGGCCACTTCCTGCCGGAGGAACGCCCCGGCGAGGTCACCGCCGCGATCCGGGACCTCCTCGGCCGCCAGTAGCCCAGTGCGCTAGTAACCGAGCGCCTTGCGGATGTCGTTCTCCACCTCGGCGCTGGCCACGAACAGCAGCTCGTCGCCGGGCTCCAGCGGGTCCTCCGGCTGCGGCACGATCACCCGGTCGCCGCGCAGGATCGTCACCAGCGCGGCGTCCCGCGGCAGCGCCAGGTCGCTCACCGGGCGCCCGGCCAGCGGGGTCTGGTCCGGCAGGGTCAGCTCGACCAGGTTGGCCTGCCCCTGCCGGAACGTCAGCAGCCGCACCAGGTCGCCGACGCTGACCGCCTCCTCGACCATCGCGGCCAGGATCCGCGGCGTCGACACGGCGACGTCCACGCCCCACGCGTCGGTGTAGAGCCACTCGTTGGCCGGGTTGTTCACCCGCGCCACCACGCGCCGCACCGCGAACTCGGTCTTCGCCAGCAGCGACACGACCAGGTTCACCTTGTCGTCACCGGTCGCGGCGATCACCACGTCGCAGCGCTCGATGCCGGACTCCTCCAGCGTCGAGACCTCGCACGCGTCGCCGAGCACCCAGTCGGCCTGCTCGACGGCGTCCGGTTCGAACTGCCCGTCCTGCCGCTCGATCAGCATGACCTGGTGGCCGCCGTCGATCAGCTCCTTGGCGATCGACCGGCCCACCGCGCCGGCCCCCGCGATCGCGACCCGCATCAGGCTTCCTCCTCCGGCGCACGCGCCGCAATGCTCGTCACGTCGCCGACGGTCCCGGACTTCGCGGCCACGTAGACCAGATCGTCCGCCTGCAACACCGTCTTGGAATCGGGCAGAACGGGCGTGCCGAACCGCATGATGAACGCGACCCGCGCGCCGGTCGTCTCCTGCAGCTCGGTGACGCTGCGGCCGACCCAGCCCTCGTGCAGCGGCAGCTGCAGCACCGCGACGTTGCCGCTGGGGTCCCGCCACGCCGAAGCCACCCCGTCGGGCAGCAGCGTGCGCAGGAACCGGTCGGTCGTCCACGGCACGGTCGCCACCGTCGGGATGCCCAGCCGCTCGTAGACCGCCGCGCGCTTGGGGTCGTAGATGCGGGCCACGACGTGCTCGACGCCGAAGTTCTCGCGGGCCACCCGCGCGGAGATGATGTTGGAGTTGTCGCCGCTGGACACCGCCGCGAAGGCGCCCGCCTTCTCGATGCCGGCGTCGATCAGCACCTGCCGGTCGAAGCCCATGCCGAGCACCTGCTGGCCGTGGAAGTCGCTGCCGAGCCGCCGGAACGCCTCCTGCGTCTTGTCGATCACCGCGACCTCGTGACCGAGGCGCTCGAGGGCCGCGGCCAGGGACGCGCCCACCCGGCCGCACCCCATGATCACCACGTGCACGTCCTGCCTCCTGTGTGTCACCCGAACGGCGGTTACCCGGTAGATGCCGACGCAGAACCTACCTTGTCCGGCCCCTTCGCGGACCCGCCCGTACCCTTCTGACGTGTCGAAGATTGCGACCGCCACCAAACGGCTGCTCGTCGGCCGTCCGTTCCGCAGCGACCGGCTGTCCCACACCCTGCTGCCGAAGCGGATCGCGCTGCCGGTGTTCGCCTCCGACCCCATGTCGAGCGTCGCCTACGCGCCGGAAGAAATCCTGCTCACCCTGTCGGTGGCCGGGTTGTCCGCCTACGCGTTCAGCCTGTGGATCGGCGTCGTCGTCGTGGTGGTCATGCTCGCCGTGGTCGCCTCCTACCGGCAGAACGTCCGCGCCTACCCCTCCGGCGGCGGCGACTACGAGGTCGCCACCGTCAACCACGGGCGCAGGTGGGGCCTGGTGGTCGCGAGTGCGCTGCTGGTCGACTACATCCTCACGGTCGCGGTGTCGATCTCGTCGGCCGCGGCGAACATCGGCGCGGTCGTGTCGTTCGTGAACGAGCACAAGGTGCTGTTCGCCGTCGCCGCGATCGTCGTGCTCGCCGCTGTCAACCTGCGTGGCATCCGGGAGTCCGGCAGCGCCTTCGCGATCCCGACCTACGCGTTCGTCTTCGGCATCCTGTCGATGATCATCTACGGCCTGGTCCGGGTCATCGTGCTGGGACAGGACGTGCGCGCGGAGAGCGCTCATTTCGAGATCGCCGAGAACAGCGAGCACCTCGCGGGCATCGGCTTCGCCTTCCTCGTGCTGCGCGCGTTCTCCTCCGGGAGCGCGGCGCTGACCGGCGTCGAGGCGATCAGCAACGGGGTGCCGGCGTTCCGCAAGCCGAAGTCGAAGAACGCCGCGACCACCCTGCTGCTGATGGGTGTGATCGCGGTCACGATGTTCATGGGGCTGCTGGTGCTCGCGCACGTGAGCGGCGCGGTGATCGTCGAGGACACGGCGCACCTGGTCGGCGCCCCGGCCGGCTATGAGCAGAAGACCCTGGTCGCCCAGCTGGCCGCCGCGGTGTTCGCCGGGTTCCCGCCCGCGGTGTGGTACATCGTGTTCTTCACCGGCCTGATCCTGGTGCTGGCGGCCAACACGGCCTTCAACGGCTTCCCGGTGCTCGGCTCGATCCTGGCCAAGGACCGGTTCCTGCCGCGCCAGCTGCTCACCCGCGGCGACCGGCTGACCTTCTCCAACGGCATCATCTTCCTCGCCGGGTTCGCGACGATCCTGGTGATCGCGTTCGACGCCGAGGTCACGCGGCTGATCCAGCTCTACATCGTCGGCGTGTTCGTCTCGTTCGTGCTGAGCCAGAGCGGCATGATCCGGCACTGGAACCGGCTGCTCCGGACGGAGACCGACCCGCTCGCGCGGCGCCGGATGCGCCGGTCGCAGGCGATCAACTCGTTCGGCCTGTTCATGACGGCCGCAGTGCTGATCATCGTGCTGATCACCAAGTTCCTGCTCGGCGCGTGGATCGCGATCGCCGCGATGGTGGTGATCTACCTGCTGATGACCGCGATCCGCAAGCACTACGACCGGGTCGCCGAGGAGCTGGCCGCGCTGGACGGCAGCCCGACCGTGCTGCCCTCGCGCAACCACGCGATCGTGCTGGTGTCCAAACTGCACCTGCCGACCATGCGCGCCCTGGCCTACGCCAAGGCGATGCGGCCGGACGTGCTGGAGGCGGTGACGGTCAACGTGGACGACGCCGAGACGCGCCAGCTGGCCGCCGACTGGGAGGCCAAGGGCTTCAAGGTGCCGCTGAAGGTCGTCGAGTCGCCCTACCGCGAGATCACCCGGCCGGTGCTGGACTACGTCAAGCGCGTGCGCGGCGACAACCCGCGGGACGTGGTGACCGTGTTCATCCCGGAGTACGTGGTCGGGCGCTGGTGGGAGCAGCTGCTGCACAACCAGAGCGCCCTGCGGCTCAAGGGGCGGCTGCTGTTCCAGCCGGGCGTGATGGTGACCAGCGTGCCGTGGCAGCTGGCGTCGTCGGCGAAGGCGGTGCGGCGCGCGGCGCGGACCCGTCCGGCGGCCGGTGACGTGCGGCGCGGCTTCATCGAGGACGGGGCTGCCGGTAACGGGGCCGGCAAGGACGGCGGGAAGTGACCGGGCAGGACTGGACCGGCCGGATCCTGGAGCTCGACGTGGGACCCGTGGCCCACGGCGGGCACTGCGTGTCCCGGGTGGACGGCCGGGTCGTGTTCGTGCGGCACGCGCTGCCCGGCGAGCTGGTGCGGGCCGAGGTCACCGAGGACAAGGGCGGCTCGTTCTGCCGCGCGGACGCGGTGGAGGTGCTCCGCGCGGTGCCGGAGCGGGTCGATCCGCCGTGCCCGCTGGCGGTGCCGGGGCAGTGCGGTGGCTGCGACTGGCAGCACGCGACGCCGGAGTTCCAGCGGGAGCTCAAGGGCCGCGTGGTGGCCGAGCAGCTGCAGCGGCTGGCCGGGCTGGAGTGGCCGGTCGAGGTCGAGGCGCTGCCCGGGGACGTGCTGGGCTGGCGGTCGCGGGTCCGGCTGGTCGCCGGCCAGGACGGGCGAGCCGGGTTGCGGGCGCACCGCAGCCACCGGGTCGTGGCGCTGGAGAAGTGCCCGATCGCGGTGCCGGGCGCGCTGGACCGGGCGCTGTCGCGGCGGTGGCGGCCGGGCACCGAGATCGAGGTGACCAGCGACGGGGACGGCCAGGTGCACGCCCGCGAGCTGGCGACCGTGCGGGGCAAGCGCCGGGCGCGGCAGCTGGCCGGCGGGGTGGCGGTGCAGCACGCGGCCGGGCGGGAGTGGCGGTTGCAGGCCCACGGGTTCTGGCAGGTGCACCCGGCGGCGGCGGAGACGTTCGCCGCGGTGGTGCGGGAGTGGGCGCGGGCCTCGCCGGGGGCGCTGGCCTGGGACCTCTATTCGGGGGTCGGGTTGTTCGCCTCGGTGCTGGCCGCGCAGGTCGGGGTGACCGGGCACGTGGTGGCCGTCGAGTCGGGGCACCGGGCGGTGCGCGACGGTGAGCAGAACCTGGCGGACCTGCCGCAGGTGAGCTGGCGGGCGGGCCGGACCGAGCACGTGCTGCGGTCGCTGTCCGGGCGGCCGGAGGTCGTGGTGCTGGACCCGCCGCGGTCCGGGGCCGGGCGGGACGTGGTGCGGGCGGTGGCCGCGGCCGGGCCGGAGCGGGTCGTGTACGTGGCGTGTGATCCGGCGGCGCTGGCCCGGGACGTGGCCACGTTCGCCGAGTCGGGGTACCGGCTGGAGCGGTTGCGGGCGTTCGACGCGTTCCCGATGACCCATCACGTGGAGTGCGTGGCGCTGCTGGCGCGCTGAGGCTCCGGAAATTGTCGGTGCCCTCCGGCATGATGCGGGCATGACATCGCTGCGTGGTTCGCGGGCCGGACGGGGGCCGCCGGCTCCGTTGCTGGTGCGTGCGCGAAACCGTTGACCGGCAAGGGAGACCTCGTGGCGGAGTCCACTGTGGAGACTTTCGCCGTCCTGCTGTGCGATGCCGCGCGGCGGCGGCTGGGTGAGCTGGCGGCGCGGGAGCTGGCCGGCCCGCGTTACGACGCGGGGCTGATCGACCGGGCGGCGGAGCTGGCGCTGCGCGAGGTGCTGGCGCGGCTGTGGCGGACCGGGTGGCAGCCGCGGGACGTGCACCAGATCGCGCTGCGGCGGCTGGACCGGCGTGGCGTGGCGCTGACTTCGGATGTGCTCGCCGGGTGCGACGGCGCCGGGCGGCCGTTGTTGGCGCGGTGGTCGGAGCGGCACGGCGTCGAGCGGGTGACGGCGCTGCTCGTGGTGCTGGCGGTCCTGGAGGTGCTGTTGCCGCTGCCGCGGTTGCCGGACGTGCCGGTTCCGGAGGAGCGGGCGGCCGGGGTGGACGAGAAGATGCTGGCGCGGATCCGGGCGCTGCTGGCGAAGGCGGAGTCGACGTCGTTCCCGGAGGAGGCGGAGGCGCTGTCGGCGAAGGCGCAGCAGCTGATGAGCCGGTACTCGTTCGAGCGTGCGCTGGTGGAGGGGGTCGCGGCGCGGTCCGGTTCGGCGCGGCGGTTCTGGCTGGAGCAGCCGTACCTGGGCCCGAAGTCGTCGCTGGTCACCGCGGTCGCGACGGCGAACCGGTGCCGGGCGGCGTTCTACGCGAAGCTGGGTTTCGTGGCGCTGGTGGGTCACGAGGTGGACCTGGACCTGGTGGAGTTGCTGTCGACGTCGCTGCTGGTGCAAGCCAACGAGGCGATGCTGGCCGCCGGCCGCGGAGCGAGAACCCGCTCGTTCCGGCACGCGTTCCTGCTCGCGTACGCCACCCGAATCGGCGAGCGCCTGACCGAGGCGGACCGCACGGCAGGCGCCCAGTTCGCCGATTCGCGCTTGCTGCCGATCCTGACTCGCCGTCGGCAGGAGGTGGACACGCTGTTCGCGGAACTGTTCCCCCACACAACGCGCCACAGGACAACCATCAGCAACGGCGAGGGCTGGACAGCCGGCCGAGAAGCAGCCAACCACGCCCGGCTGACGGTGGAGCGCACGGAACTGGGGGCTGGTTAGGAGGGGTCTTTCGTGGGGGCTGCATTGCCGGATGCGCTCCTGGCCACCCGGCGATGGGTTCTTCACGGAGACACGCCGGGCCTGGCGCACGGTTCGCCGCGGGGCGCTGCCGATGCACCGGTTGGCCCTGAGGCACCGCCAGTGGCTGGTTCGTCTCGAGGCGCTGCCCAGGCGGAGTTTCATCTTGAGCGTCGCCCAGGCGCGGTCCGCGTTGAGGTGCTGCCCAGGGGCGCCGTTGCTCCGCGGGGCCGTCAAGGGCACCGCCCGCGTGCGGCGGCGCTCCCCGCTGCGCCCCGCGCCGCGCCCCGCCGCGCCCCGCCTCGCCGCGCTACCGCCGCGCTTCGCGCTACCGCCGCGCTTCGCGCTACCGCCGCGCTTCGCGCTACCGCCGCGCTTCGCGCTACCGCCGCGCTTCGCGCTACCGCCGCGCTTCGCGCTACCGCCGCGCTTCGCGCTACCGCCGCGCTTCGCGCTACCGCCGCGCTTCGCGCTACCGCCGCGCTTCGCGCTACCGCCGCGCTTCGCGCTACCGCCGCGCTTCGCGCTACCGCCGCGCTTCGCGCTACCGCCGCGCTTCGCGCTACCGCGGCTCCACCCCACCCCACCCCACCTCACCTCACCCTGGCCGCAGCGCCGCCCCCAGCACGTCCCGGTTCAAGCGGCCGATCGTCTCCAGCGGGATCCCCTTCGGGCAGACCGCCGTGCACTCGCCGCTGTTGGTGCATCCGCCGAAGCCCTCCGCGTCCTGCGCGGCCACCATCGTCACCGCCCGTGGGAGCCGTTCCGGCTCGCCCTGGGGCAGGGTTCCCAGGTGCGTCGTCTTGGCGGCGGTGAACAGCATCGCCGAGCCGTTCGGGCACGCGGCCACGCAGGCGCCGCAGCCGATGCAGGCCGCGGCTTCGAACGCGCGGTCCGCGGCGGGTTTCGGCACCGGCGTCGCGTGTGCGTCGGGGGCGCTGCCGGTCGGCGCGGTGATGTACCCGCCCGCCTCGATGATCCGGTCCAGCGCCCCGCGGTCCACCACCAGGTCCTTGACCACCGGGAACGCCCGCGCCCGCCACGGCTCGACCGTCACCGTCTGCCCGTCCGCGAAGTGCCGCAGGTGCAGCTGGCACGTCGTGGTCGCCCGCTGCGGACCGTGCGCCGTGCCGTCGATCACGACCCCGCACGCCCCGCAGATCCCCTCCCGGCAGTCGTGGTCGAACGCCACCGGCTCGTCGCCCGCCGCGGTGAGGCGCTCGTTCAGCACGTCGAGCACCTCCAGGAACGACATGTCCGGCGACAGGTCGTCCACCTCGTACCGCACCAGCCGGCCACGGTCGGCCGCATCCTTCTGCCGCCAGATCTTCAACACGAGTTTCACGAGTAGCTCCGCTGACTGGGGGTGACATGGTCGAACGTCAGGGCTTCGCGGTGCAGCACCGGCGGCTTCCCGGGCCCGGTGAACTCCCACGCGGCCACGTACGAAAACGCGGCGTCGTCGCGCTGGGCCTCACCGTCGACGGTCCGGCTCTCCTCCCGGAAGTGCCCGCCGCAGGACTCGGTGCGGTGCAACGCGTCCACGCACATCAGCTCCGCCAGCTCCAGGAAGTCCGCGACCCGCCCGGCCTTCTCCAGCGACTGGTTCAGCGAAGCGCCCGAACCCGGCACCCGCAGCCGCGCCCAGAACTCCTCCCGCAGCGCCGGGATCAGCTCCAGCGCCTTCCGCAGCCCCGCCTCGGTGCGGCTCATCCCGCAGTGCTCCCACAGCACCGCACCCAGCTCGCGGTGGAAGTCCTCGGCGGACCGGTCCCCGTCCACAGCCAGCAGCCGCGCGATCCGGTCCTCGACCTCCGCCTGCGGCCCGGACACGTCCCCCACGGCAGGGAACGGCCCGTCGGCCAGGTAGTCGCCGATCGTCGTGGGCAGGATGAAGTACCCGTCCGCGAGGCCCTGCATCAGGGCGCTCGCCCCGAGCCGGTTGGCGCCGTGGTCGGAGAAGTTCGCCTCGCCGATCACGAACAGCCCGGGGATCGTGCTGCGCAGGTCGTAGTCGACCCACAGCCCGCCCATCGTGTAGTGCACCGCCGGGTAGATGCGCATCGGCACCCGGTACGGATCGTCCCCGGTGATCCGCTCGTACATCGCGAACAGGTTGCCGTAGCGGGATTCCACGCCGTCCCGCCCGAGCCGGGAAAGCGCGTCCGCGAAGTCCAGGTACACCCCGCGCCCGCCGGGTCCGACGCCACGGCCCGCGTCGCACACGCTCTTCACCGCGCGGGAGGCGATGTCGCGCGGCACGAGGTTCCCGAACGCCGGATACCGTCGCTCCAGGAAGTAGTCCCGCTCGGCCTCGGGGATCTCCGACGGCGGCCGCGCGTCGCCGGGGGTGACGGGCACCCACACCCGCCCGTCGTTGCGCAGCGACTCGCTCATCAGCGTGAGCTTCG
The DNA here is from genome assembly GCF_023376025.1 of Amycolatopsis thermalba. Taxonomy (NCBI): domain Bacteria; kingdom Bacillati; phylum Actinomycetota; class Actinomycetes; order Pseudonocardiales; family Pseudonocardiaceae; genus Amycolatopsis; species Amycolatopsis thermalba. Next base: position 5,477,403 of record NZ_CP091196.1, on the reverse strand, counting down.
ACTGGTGCCCGCCGCTGACCGGGATGCACGTCGGGTGGATCTGCGTGAAGCACGGGTTGGCGAACAACGCGCCCCGCCGGTGCGCGCGCCAGATCGCGGTCGCGTTGCAGCCCTTGGCGTTGGTGGACAGGTGGAAAGCGTTGCCGTAACCGCCGGTGGCCAGCACCACCGCGTCCGCGACGTGCGTGGAGATCTCGCCGGTGACCAGGTCCCGCACCACGACCCCGCGCGCCCGGCCGTCCACCACGACCAGGTCGAGCATCTCGGTGCGCGGGTGCATCGCGATTCGCCCGAGGTGGATCTGCCGCGCCATCGCCTGGTACGCGCCGAGCAGCAGCTGCTGCCCGGTCTGCCCGCGGGCGTAGAACGTCCGGGACACCTGCGCGCCGCCGAACGACCGCGTGTCCAGCAAGCCGCCGTACTCGCGCGCGAACGGCACGCCCTGCGCCACGGCCTGGTCGATGATCCGCACGCTCAGTTCGGCGAGGCGGTGCACATTGGACTCCCGGGCCCGGAAGTCGCCGCCCTTCACCGTGTCGTAGAACAGCCGGTGGATGCTGTCGCCGTCGCCGCGGTAGTTCTTGGCCGCGTTGATCCCGCCCTGCGCGGCGATGCTGTGCGCGCGGCGCGGGCTGTCCTGGTAGCAGAACGAGCGAACCCGGTAGCCCAGTTCGGCCAGGGTCGCGGCGGCCGACGCGCCGGCCAGCCCGGTGCCGACCACGATGACCGAGAGCCGCCGCCGGTTGGCGGGGTTGACCAGGCGGGCGGTGAACCGCCGCCGCTCCCAGCGCTGCGCGAGCGGGACGTCCGGCGCGCGGGTGTCGGAGATCGGGGTTCCTTCGACGAACACGGTGCTCACCCGGCCAATCCGGTGACGACGGCGAACGGGACGGACAGGTACCCGGCGATGACGACGACCGCCACGCCGAGCGCGACGCCCTGCGCGGTGCGCCGCGCGGCGCCGGAGGAGCCGAGGCTCTGCAGCGCGCTCCACAGCCCGTGCCGGATGTGGCATCCGAGGGCGACCACCGCCAGCGTGTAGACCAGCGTCACGTACCAGAGCCGGAAGTCGGCGGTGACGTTGTCGTGCACGGCGCCCGGCACGCCGTTCGGGTTGAGGTGACCGGTGGTCAGGTCGAGCACGTGGTAGACGACGAACAGCGCGAGGATCACCCCGCCCCAGCGCATGGTCCGCGCCGCGTAGCCGCCCTGGACGCGCCCGCGGTGGGCGTAGCGGACCGGCCGGGCGGCGCGGGCGCGGCGTGCCAGGCGGGCCGCGGTGACGGCGTGCAGCACGACGCAGACGACCAGGCCGGTGCGCAGCACCCACAGGAACCCGGAGTGACCGAGGACGCTGTCCAGGATCGTCCGCAGCCAGGCCGCGTAGTGGTCGAAGCTCGCCGCGGAGACGAAGAACTTGAGGTTGCCCAGCATGTGCGCGATGACGAAGAGCAGCAGGAACAGGCCGGTCACGGCCATGATCGCCTTCTGCCCGACGGTCGAGGACCACAGGCCGCGCGGTCGTGGTGGTGAGGAGCGTTCGAGAAGGGCCACTCCGGCAGCGTGCGGCCGGGGAGATCGAGTCGTCCAATATATCGAAGAGCTGAAGACGATAGCCTGAGGCTATGACGCTGCAACAGCTTCTGTACTTCCTGGCCGTGGCCGAGACGCGGCACTTCACGCGCGCCGCCGAGCGCACGTATGTGGCGCAGCCCTCACTGAGCAAGCAGGTGCGGGCGCTGGAGGACGAGCTGGGCGCGCCGCTGTTCAGCCGGGCGCGGGGCAACGTCACGCTCACCCCGGCCGGCGAGGCGCTGCTGCCGATCGCGCGGCGCATCGTCGCCGACGTGGACACCGCCCGCCTGGAGGTCGCCGAGCTGGTCGGGCTGCGTCGCGGCCGGGTCCGGGTGGGCGCGACGCCGAGCCTGTGCGTCACCGTGTTCGCCGACGTGCTGCACCGCTTCCACCGCGAGTACCCGGGCATCGAGCTGGTGGTGGAGGAGAGCGGGTCGAAGGACCTGGTGCGGGCGCTGACGCACGGCGAGCTGGACCTCGCGGTGCTGATCGCGGCCGGGGACGAGGCGGCGCTGACGACGGTGCCGCTGCTGCGGGAACGGCTGGTGGTGGCCGCGCCCGCCGGGGTGGACCTGGGCGCGGCGGTCCGGCTCGAGGAGCTGCGCGGCCGGCCGATGGTGATGTTCCGGGAGGGCTACGACCTGCGCGACACCACCCTGCAGGCCTGCCGCGCCGCCGGGTTCACGCCGGAGTTCGCGGCGCAGGGCGGGGAGATGGACGCCGTGCTCCGGTTCGTCGAGGTGGGACTGGGGGTGGCGGTCGTGCCGAGCCTGGTGCTGACCGGGCGGCCCGCCCTGCGCGGGACGCCGCTGACCGCGCCGGAGATGACGCGGACCATCGCGCTGGCCCAGCGGACCGACGTGGCGCCGACCAACGCCGCCCGCGCGTTCCGGGAGACGCTGCGCGCCCACCTGGACGACCTGCACCGGGACGGCGCGCTGCCGGCCGGGGTGGAGCTGGCCGGGCGGTGAGTGTCGGCGGGGGAGGCCGCCGCGGGTTGGGCTGGTGGGGGTGAGTCACCGGGTGCGGTGTGGTGGGGCGGGAGCCTGCCGGCGCGGCCACCTGGGGCGGTGCTCCGCTGGGGCGGTGCCCCCCCACCGGCACGCCGCCCGAGGGGTTCCCCGCCCGTGCGGTGCCTCGCCGGTCGAGGCGGGGTGCCTTGCCTCACCTCGGGCACCCCGCCTGAGGCGCGCCGCCACCCGTACGGGGTCTTGATCGGTTCACCAATCCCGTGGACTGAGTAACGCCACGCCTGGCCGGACCCGATCTCACGGGATGTCACCACTCGCGCACCCCGGTGCGTCAGATCAGTGAGACCGCGTTCACACGGTTGCGGCACCGGCAGGCACGTTCTCACGACCTGATCAGTGACCCGGGACCCGCGGGGCGGCCGGGGGACTACGGTTCTCCGTAGACTGACTGGACGCGCCCTGGCGGGCAGGGCGAGGGATCTATGCGGGTGAGGTGGAAAGTGACGCTGCTGGAGTCCGTGCACGGACCGGCCGACCTGAAGCGCATGGGACACGGCCAGCTCGAGCACCTGGCGGGGGAGATCCGCGACTTCCTGGTCGACAAGGTCCGCCGCTCCGGCGGCCACCTCGGCCCGAACCTCGGCGTGGTCGAGCTGACCCTGGCGCTGCACCGGGTCTTCGACTCGCCGAAGGACGCGATCGTCTGGGACGTCGGTCACCAGTGCTACGTGCACAAGATCGTGACCGGCCGGCACCCCGAGTTCGACCTGCTGCGCCAGCAGGGCGGGCCGTCGGGCTACCCGTCCCGGGAGGAGAGCGAGCACGACCTGGTGGAGAACAGCCACGCCTCCACCGCGTTGTCCTATGTGGACGGCCTGTCGAAGGCGTTCGAGCTGGCCGGTGGCGGGCGGCACGCCGTCGCGGTCGTCGGGGACGGCGCGCTGACCGGCGGCATGTGCTGGGAGGCGCTGAACAACATCGCCGCCGAGCCGGGCCGTCCCGTGGTGATCGTGGTCAACGACAACGGCCGGTCCTATTCGCCGACGATCGGCGGCTTCGCCGAGCACCTGGCGTCGCTGCGGCTGCAGCCCGGCTACGAGCGCATGCTCGACGGCGGCCGCGAGCTGCTGCTGTCCACGCCGGTCGTGGGCAAGCCGATCTACGCGGCGCTGCACGCGGCGAAGGCGGGCATCAAGGACGCGCTGAGCCCGCAGGAGATGTTCTCCGACCTCAAGCTCAAGTACCTCGGCCCGGTCGACGGCCACGACATCGCCGCGCTGGAGAAGGCGTTCCAGGCGGCCAAGGCGTTCGGCGGCCCGGTCGTCGTGCACGCGGTCACCGAGAAGGGCCACGGTTACCCGCCCGCGGTGAACCACGAGGCCGACCAGATGCACCAGACCGACCCGATCGACCCGGAGACCGGCCTGCCCAAGCCGAAGGGCCTGAGCTGGACGTCGGTGTTCGGCGACGAGCTGGCGCGCATCGGCGAGGAGCGCGAGGACGTCGTGGCGATCACCGCCGCGATGCTGCGCTCCACCGGGCTGCACGAGTTCGCCGATCGGCACCCGGACCGCTGGTTCGACGTCGGCATCGCCGAGCAGCACGCGGTGACCTCGGCCGCCGGCCTCGCGATGGGCGGGCTGCACCCGGTGGTCGCGGTGTACTCGACGTTCCTCAACCGCGCCTTCGACCAGCTGCTGATGGACGTGGCGCTGCACCGCCAGCCGGTCACGCTGATCCTCGACCGCGCCGGCATCACCGGGCCGGACGGCCCGAGCCACCACGGCATGTGGGACCTGTCGCTGCTGGGCATGGTGCCCGGCATGCGGGTCGCCGCGCCGCGGGACGCGCAGACGCTGCGCGAGGAGCTGCGGGAGGCGGTGGCGGTGTCGGACGGGCCGACCGCGCTGCGGTTCTCGAAGGGCAGCGTCACCGAGTCGGTGCCCGCCGCCGAGCGGATCGGCGTGGTCGACGTGCTGCGGCGGCCGCGGGAAGGCGCGGGCGCGGACGTGCTGCTGGTCGCCGTGGGCGCGTTCGCGCCGCTCGGGCTGGCCGCCGCCGAGCGGCTGGCCGACCAGGGCATCGGTGTGACGGTCGTCGACCCGCGGTGGGTGCTGCCGGTGCCGCACGAGCTGGTCGGCCTGGCGCGCGAGCACCGGCTCGTCGTGACGGTCGAGGACAGCGGCCGCCACGGCGGCTTCGGCAGCGCGCTGTCGGCCGTGCTGCGGGACGCCGAGTGCGACGTGCCGCTGCGTGACCTGGCCGTGCCGCAGCAGTTCCTGCCGCACGGCTCGCGCGAGGAGGTGCTGGCGAGCGTCGGCCTGACCGCGCAGGACGTGGCGCGGCGCGTGACGGAGTGGGCGTCGAACCTGATCGGCGAGGCCCAGCCGGCGACGGCGGACGCGCCGACCGACTAGGTCCGTGCCGGACGGTCGCATCCCGCGCGCGGGATGCGACCGCCCGGACCACGTCGTCGCCGCGCGGCGTACGAGTACACGTGGACAGTCCATCGTGGACGGACCGCGGGCGGTTGCTACGCGGCGGGCCGCAGGTTCTCCTCGCACCACTGGCGGAACGTCGTCGGCGTCGTCGATTCCGGGGTGCGCGGCTCGGCGTTGTCCAGGCCCGCGTTCTTGGCCGCCATCATGTCGGCCATGCCCTGCGCCATCGCCTCGGTCCAGCCCCGCTGCCGCAGGCCGGCCTTCAGCGCCTCGGCCGTGACCTGCTCGAACCGCACCGGCCGGCCCAGCACGTCGGACATGATTCCGGCCATCTCCAGGTGGGACAGGTCCTCCGGGCCGAGCACCGGAACCTCGCCCCGCCCAGTCCACGTCTCGTCGAGCAGAAGCCGGGCGGCGGCGCCGGCGATGTCCTTCGTCGCGCACAGCGGTCGTTTGTGACCGGGGACGGCCATCTCGGACCACACGCCGTCGCGCGTGATCGACGCCGCCTGCCACAGCACGTTGTCCATGAAGGTCGGCATCGTCAGCGCGCGGTAGGGCACCCCGGTGCTGGCGATCAGGTCGTCCATCGCCAGCGACGCCGACACGAGCCCGGCGTTGACCGCGACGCCGCGTCCCAGGGCCGACACCCCGACCACCCGCAGGTCCTGGGTGCGGAACAGCTCGCACGCGGGCCGGGTGAAGTCCAGGAACGCCCGGTCCAGGCTGTCCGCGGCGGGGTTCGGCGGGACCAGCCAGAAGACGGCGTCCGCGCCGGCGAACGCCTTGCCGACGACCTCGGGGTCGCCGTGGGAGCCGATGACGACCTCGGCCTTCTCCCGGACCGCGGGGGCGAGCCGGGACGGGTCGCGCACGATGACGCGGACCGGCGCCCCGGCGGTGAGCAGGGATTCGGTGAGCTGACGGCCGATCCGGCCGGCCGGTGCGGTGATGACGATCATGCGACCAGCCTCCGCCCGGGCGGCGCCGATCGTCCAATACCTCTTCGCCGGCATTGATACCCTTCGGGTATGGATCTGGACCTGCGCAAGCTGCGGTACTTCACCGCCGTCGCCGAGCACGGGCACTTCGGCCGCGCGGCGGAGCGGCTGCACATCGCGCAGCCGGTGCTGAGCAGGCAGATCCGCGCGCTGGAACGGGAACTGGGCTGCGAGCTGCTGGAGCGCACGACGCGGTCGGTGCGGCTGACGGCGGCCGGTGAGCAGCTGTACGCGGACGCGCCGGGCGTGCTGGCGACCGCTGTGGCGGCGACGCGCCGGGCCTACGGCGCCGCGCGGGGTACGCGCCGCCTGGTCCTGGGGTTCGCGCCGGGGCTGACCGTCTCCCCGGCGGTGCGGGTGTTCGCGCAGGCGCACCCGGACGTCGAGGTCGAATTGCTGCACCTCCACTGGTTCGAACAGGCCGAGGCGATGCGCGACGGCCGCGCCGACGTCGGCTACTTGCGGCAGCCGTTCGACGCCACGGGCCTGCGGACGCTGCGGGTGGGCAGCGAGCCGAAGGTGGTGTGCCTGCCCGCGGCGCACCCGCTGGCGAAGCGGCGGCGGGTGCGGTACGCCGACCTCGAGGGCGAACACCTCATCGACGGGCAGGACAGGCGGGTCAGCACGATCGAGGAAAAGCTGGAGCTGGTCGCGGCCGGCCGCGGCGTCGCGATGATCCCCCGCAGCGTGGCGCGTTACTACTCCCGGCCCGACGTGATCCACCGCCGCATCGGCGACGCCGAGGAGTTCGAGATCTGCCTCGCCGTCGCCGACGGGCACCGGCGCCCGCACCTGAAGGACTTGGTGACGATCGCGGCGCGGACCCTGTCCGGCAAGTGACCGGCGCCGTCCCGGAACGCCCGGGACACCGCCGTTGAGGTAACTCTCAGGAAACTGTGGCACGGTGGTTCGCGTGCGAATTCTGGTAGTCGAGGACGAGGCGCCGCTGGCGGACGCGATCGCGCGCGGGCTGCGCCGGGAAGGCATGGCGGTCGACGTCGCCCTCACCGGTGACGAGGGGCACGAGAAGGCCAGCATCACCCGCTACGACGTGGTGCTGCTGGACCGCGACCTGCCCGGCATGTCCGGCGACGAGCTGTGCCGTCAGATCGTCTCCTCCGACGAGCTGACCCGCGTCCTCATGCTGACCGCCAGCGGCACGGTCTCCGACCGCGTCGAGGGCCTGTCCCTGGGCGCCGACGACTACCTGGCCAAGCCGTTCGCCTTCCCCGAGCTGGTCGCCCGCGTGCGCGCGCTCGGCCGCCGCGCCACCCCGGCCGCGCCGCCGCTGCTCACCGTCGGCGACGTGCAGCTGGACCCGGCCAAGCGCACCGTCCGCCGCGCGAGCGGCCCCGTCGACCTGACCCGCAAGGAGTTCGGCGTCCTGGAGGTCCTGATGGCCGCCAAGGGCGCGGTGGTCAGCAGCGAGGAGCTGCTCGAACGCGTGTGGGACGAGAACGCCGACCCGTTCACCACGACCGTCCGGGTCACGGTGATGACCCTGCGCAAGAAGCTGGGCGAACCTGGGATCATCGAGACCGTGGTGGGATCCGGGTACCGGGCACGCGACACCGGCCCCGCGAAGGGGTGAGCTCGCGCTCGACACGCACGCCGGTACGCAGCCTGCGGGCGCGCATCACGCTGCTCGCGACCGGGCTGGCGGCCGGCGTCAGCCTCGTGCTGCTCTGGCTGGCCTGGACGCTGGTCGGCGACGCCGTGTCCGCGGTGCCGCAGATGCCGCCGGGCACGGTCGTGCGCGTCGACGGCGTGGACGTCGACGCCGCCGCGCTGGCCGCGCACCTGCGCGACCACGCGCGCGACAAGATGCTGCTGGCCGGCACCATCGCGTTCTGCTGCGTGGTGCTGGCCACCGCGGTCCTGGCCTGGACGTTCACCTCGCGCGTGCTGCGCCCGCTGCGGGACATCACCGGCACCGCGCGGCGGCTGTCGGTGGAATCGCTGGGCGAGCGCATCGGCGACGTCGACGCGCGCGGTGAGCTGGCCGAGCTGGCCCAGACGTTCGACGCGATGCTCGACCGGCTGCAGTCGGCGTTCGAGGCGCAGCGGCACTTCGTCGCCAACGCCAGCCACGAGCTGCGCACCCCGCTGTCGGTGATCCGCACCGAGCTGGACGTCACGCTCGCCGACGACCAGGCCGACACCGCCGAGCTGCGCCGCATGGCGGGCGTGGTGCGGGACGCGACCGAGCGGGCCAACCAGCTCGTCGGGTCGCTGCTGCTGCTCGCCCGCACCGACGGCGCCGGGCTGGTGGTGACCGAGCCGGTCGACCTCGCGGGGCTGGTCGCCAGCGCGTGGCGGGCGGTGTCCGGGGAGGCCGACCAGCGCGGCCTGAAGACCACCTTCCACGTCGAGCCGGCCTGGACCACGGGCGATCCGGCGCTGCTGGAGCGCATCGCGGGCAACCTGCTGGAGAACGCGGTGCGGCACAACGTCGACGCCGGCTGGATCGAGGTCACCACCCAGGCCGGGGAGCAGTGGTCGGCGCTGCGGGTGCGATCCTCCGGCGGGCTGGTCGACCCGCAGGCGGTGGACGAGCTGTTCGAGCCGTTCCGCCGCGCGGGGGTGGCGCGCACCGCCCGGCACGGCGCCGGTCTCGGGTTGTCGATCGTGCGGGCGGCGGTGGAGGCGCACGACGGGCTGGTGAGCGCGGAACCGGTGGTCGGGGGCGGCCTCGCGGTCACCGTCCGGCTGCCCGCGACCCGCTGAGTTACGGTGCTGGGCATGGTCCCTTCGATCCGGTTGAACAACGACGTCGAGCTGCCCGCCCTCGGGTTCGGGGTCTACAAGCTGCCCGATGACGAGGTCGAGGCGGTGATGCACGTGGCGATGGAGGCCGGCTACCGCAGCTTCGACACCGCCACGCTGTACGGCAACGAGCGGGGCGTCGGCGCGGCGGTGCGCTCGTCCGGCCTGCCGCGCGAGGAGCTGTTCGTCACCACCAAGCTGTGGAACACCGAGCACGGCTACGACTCGGCGCTGAAGGCGTTCGACGGCAGCCTGGAGCTGCTCGGGCTGGACTACGTCGACCTGTACCTGATCCACTGGCCGGTGCCGCGGCAGAACAAGTACGTGGAGACGTGGCGCGCGCTGGAGAAGATCCTGGCCGACGGGAAGGCGCGTGCGATCGGCGTGTCGAACTTCCAGATCCCGCACCTGGAGCGGCTGATGGCCGAGACCGAGGTGGTGCCCGCGGTCAACCAGATCGAGCTGCACCCCGGCCTGCAGCAGGCCGCGCTGCGCGGGTTCCACGAGAAGCACGGCATCGTGACCGAGGCGTGGAGCCCGCTCGCCCGCGGCAGGCAGCTGGACAGCGAGGTGATCACGACGATCGCCCGCAAGCACGGCAAGACCCCGGCGCAGGTGGTGCTGCGCTGGCACATCGAGATGGGGCACATGATCATCCCGAAGTCGGCGACCCCGAGCCGCATCCGGGAGAACATCGGCATCTTCGACTTCGAGCTGGACTCCCACGACATCGCCGGCCTGGCGACCCTGGAGTCCGGCGACCGGCACGGTCCCCACCCCGACGCGTGAGGTAATTCGCACCACGAACTGTTAGTCTGGCGGAATGCCCGCACAGGATGACGGCCGGATGGGGATCGTGACCGCTCTGGTGCGGTCCACGTTCCTGGTGAACGCGGTGTATTCGGAATCGGCCCGGGAGTACGGCATCACGATGCCGCAGGGGCAGCTGTTGTGCGTGCTGATGGCGCGGCCCTACGGCATGACCGAGCTGGGCGCGGTGCTGCGGCTGGCGAAGTCGAGCCTGACCGGGCTGGTCGACCGCACCGAACGCAACGGCCTGGTGCGCCGCGAGCCGGATCCCCGGGACACCAGGGCGGTCCGGGTCGCGCTCACCCCGGAGGGGCAGCGGCTGGCGGGGGAGTTCTACGCCGAGACGTGCCGCCGGATCGAGGAACTGCCCGCGGGGCTCGACGCCGCGGAGCGGGACCGGCTGGCCGGCCTGCTCGGCCGGGTCGTGACGGACAACGAGGTGCCCCCGGTCTTCCTCGACCGCTGACCGCGCTTGCAGTTCGTACTGCGAACCATTATTGTTCGCAGTACGAACTTCAAGGAGGGCATCATGACCGCATCTGACGTGGTTTTCGGGTTCGGCGCGCACACCGGCGTCGACGAGGTGCCGGACCTGCTGCGCCTGGTCCGGCGCGCGGACGCCGACGGGCTCGACCTGGTCTCGCTGTCCGACCACCCCTACTTCGGCGGCAGGCTGGACGCCTACGCGACCGTCGGGTTCCTGCTGGGCCACACCGAGCGCATCGCCGGTTTCGCCAACGTCACCAACCTGCCGCTGCGGCCCCCGGCCATGCTGGCCCGGACGGTGACGACCCTGTCGGCGCTGTCCGGCGGCCGGGTCGTGCTCGGGATGGGCGCGGGCGGGCTGCCGGACCGGATCGCCGACATGGGCGGCCCGCGGTTCACCCCGGCCGAGGCGGTGGAGGCCTTCGAGGAGGCGATCCTGCTGGTCAAGAGCCTGGCCGGGGGTGACGAGCCGGTGACCCACGAGGGGCGGCACTACCGGGTGCGCGGGATCGAGCCCGCGCCGGTGCCCGCGCCGCCGGTGTGGACCGGGTCGGTCGGGCGGAAGTCGCTCGCCGCGACCGGCCGCGTGGCCGACGGCTGGCTCCCCGGCCACGCGGCGGACTGGCTGAGCGAGCGGTACCGCACGTCGCGGCCGGTGATCGACGACGCGGCGGCCGCGGCGGGCCGCGACCCGCGCGAGGTCCGCACGATCCTGAACTTCCCCGGCACGATCACCGAAGCGCCGCTGGCGAAGACGCGGGACGCGGAGGGCCGCTGGATCGGCGGGTCCGTGGACCAGTGGGTCGAGGAGCTGACCACGGGCGTCCTGGAGCACGGCATGAGCGGCTTCATCCTGTTCCCACCGGGCCACGCCGCCCACGACGACGTCTCCCTCGGACGCTGGGCGCGGGAGATCGTGCCGGCCGTCCGCGAGAGGGTCGCCAAGGAGTCCTAGGTCGGGAACCCGCCGGACGCCGACGGCCCCCTTGCCCGTGGGCGAGGGGGCCGTCAGGTCGGGTGACTACGCCGGCACCGAGGCGACGCCGGGCGCCAGGAACGGCTTGCCGGTCACCTTGGCCGACACGCCGGTCCGGTCCAGGTACGGCGTGATGCCGCCGAGCCAGAACGGCCAGCCCGCGCCGAGGATCAGGCACAGGTCGATGTCCTGCGCCTCCGCGACCACGCCCTCGTCGAGCATGATCCGGATCTCCTCGGCGATCGCGGCCAGCGCCCGCTCGCGCAGCTCTTCGGCGGTCGAGGGCCGGTCGCCCTGCTGCCACAGCGCCGCGACCTCCGGGTCGACGCTCGGGTTGCCCTGCTCGTCCCACTGCCACACCGCGGTCTTGCCCGACGCGACGAACTTCTTCAGGTTCTCGCTCACCGCGAAGCGGTCCGGGAACGCGTCGTGCAGCGTCTCGCCGACGTGCAACGCGATCGCGGGGCCGACCAGCTGCATCAGCGTCAGCGGCGACATCGGCAGGCCGAGCGGCTCCAGCGCGCGGTCGGCCACGTCGAACGGGGTGCCCTCGTCGACCGCGGTCAGCACCTCGCCGAGGAACCGCAGCAGCAGCCGGTTCACCACGAACGCCGGGGCGTCCTTCACCAGCACGCTGGACTTCTTCAGCTGCTTGCCGACCGCGAACGCCGTCGCCAGCGCCGCGTCGTCGGTCTGCTCGCCGCGCACGATCTCCAGCAGCGGCAGCACGGCCACCGGGTTGAAGAAGTGGAACCCGACGACCCGCTCCGGGTGCCGCAGCTTCGAGGCCATCTCAGACACCGACAGCGAGGAGGTGTTCGTCGCCAGGATCGCCTCGGGCTTGACGTAGTTCTCCAGGTCGCCGAAGACCTGCTGCTTGACGCCCATCTCCTCGAACACGGCCTCGATCACGAAGTCCGCGTCCGCGAAGGCGGCCTTGTCCAGCGAGCCGCTCACCAGCGCCTTGAGCCGGTTCGCCTCGTCCGGCGAGATCCGCTGCTTGCCGAGCAGCTTGTCGATCTCACCGTGCACATAGGACACGCCCTTGTCGATGCGCGCCTGGTCCACATCGGTCAGCACGACCGGGACCTTCAGCCGCCGCACGAACAGCAGCGCCAGCTGGCTGGCCATCAGGCCCGCGCCGACGACGCCGACCTTGGTCACCTTGCGCGCCAGCGACTTGTCCGGCGCGCCGGCCGGCCGCTTGGCCCGCTTGTTGACCAGGTTGAACGAGTACAGCCCGGCGCGCAGCGTGTCGTCCATCAGCAGCTGCGCCAGCGCCTGGGTTTCGGCCGCGTACCCGGCGTCCAGGTCGTTCGCGCGGGCCAGTTCGAGCAGCTCGACGGCCTTGGTCGCGCCCGGCGAGGCACCCTTGGTCTTGCCGTCCACAATGGCCTTCGCGCGGGCGATCGCCGCGTCCCACCCGGCGCCGCGGTCGATCTCCTTGCGCTGCGGGGTCACCTGGCCGTTGACCACCTTGGACAGCCACAGCAGCGACTGCTCGAGGAAGTCCGCGCTGCCCAGCAGCTCGTCCACGATGCCCAGCTGCGCGGCCTGCGCGGGCTTGAGCATCTTGTTCTGGTTCAACGCGTTCTCGATGATCACGGTGACCGCGGCGTCCGGCCCGATCAGGTTCGGCAGCAGCTGGGTGCCGCCCCAGCCCGGGAACAGGCCGAGGAACACCTCGGGGAACGAGATCGCGGCCGCCGACTCCGACAGCGTGCGGTAGTGGCAGGACAGGGCCAGTTCGAGCCCGCCGCCCATGACCGCGCCGTTGACGAACGCGAAGGTCGGGATCTTCGAGTCGGTCAGGCGGCGGAACACCGCGTGGCCGGTCTCGGCGATCTCGTGCGCCAGGTTCGGGTCGCTGATCGCCTCGACGCCGGACAGGTCGGCGCCGACGGCGAAGATGAACGGCTTGCCGGTGACCGCGATGGCGGCCGGTTCCGCGGCGAACGCCTCGTCCAGCGCGGCGTTCAGGCTCACCAGGCCCTGCGGGCCGAACGTGGACGGGCGGGTGTGGTCGTGCCCGTTGTCCAAGGTGATCAGTGCGACCTGCTGGTCCAGGCCGGGAACCTTGATCAGGCGCGTGGTCGCCCGGGTGACGACCTCGTCCGGGAAGGCGGCCTTGGCCTGCTCAACCGTGAACGTCACTTGTCACTCCCGTCGTAGGCAGGGTTCTCCCAGATCACGGTGCCGCCCATGCCGAGGCCGATGCACATCGTGGTGATGCCGTAGCGGACCTCGGGGTGCTCGGCGAACTGGCGGGACAGCTGGGTCATCAGCCGCACGCCGGAGGAGGCCAGCGGGTGGCCGCAGGCGATCGCGCCACCCCACGGGTTGACGCGCGGGTCGGTCTGGTCGATGCCGAAGTGGTCGAGGAAGGCCAGCACCTGCACGGCGAACGCCTCGTTGATCTCGAACAGCCCGATGTCGTCGATGGACAGTCCGGTGCGCTTGAGGAGTTTCTCGGTGGCCGGCACCGGGCCGACGCCCATGACCTCGGGGTCGACGCCGGCGAAGGAGTAGCCGACCATCCGCATCGCGACCGGCAGGCCCAGCTCGCGGGCGGTCTCCTCGTCGGCGAGGATCGCACCGGTCGCACCGTCGTTGAGGCCCGCGGCGTTGCCCGCGGTGACCCGGCCGTGCGGGCGGAACGGGGTCTTGAGGTTCGCCAGGGTCTCGACGGTGGTGCCGGGGCGGGGCGGCTCGTCCTCGGTGGCCAGGCCCCAGCCCAGCTCGGAGCGGATCGCGACCGGGACCAGCTCCGGGCCGATCTTGCCGGCCTTGACCGCGTCGGCGTAGCGCTCCTGGCTCTGCGCGGCGTACTCGTCGGCGCGGCGCTTGGTGATCGCCGGGAAGCGGTCGTGCAGGTTCTCCGCGGTCTGGCCCATGACCAGCGCGGACGGGTCGACCAGCCGGTCGGCGACGATGCGCGGGTTGGGGTCGACCCCTTCGCCCATCGGGTGGCGGCCCATGTGCTCGACGCCGCCCGCGATGGCGATGTCGTAGGCGCCGAAGCCGATCCCGCCGGCGACGGTGGTGACGGCGGTCATGGCGCCGGCGCACATGCGGTCGATGGCGTAGCCCGGGACCGAGCGCGGCAGGCCGGCCAGGAGGGCGGCCGTGCGGCCGATCGTGAGGCCCTGGTCGCCGGTCTGGGTCGTGGCGGCGATGGCGACGTCGTCCACCCGCTCCGGCGGCAGCTCCGGATGGCGGCGCAGGAGTTCGCGGATGACCTTGACGACGAGGTCGTCGGCCCTGGTGTTGGCGTAGATGCCCTTGTCACCCGCCTTGCCGAACGGGGTGCGGACCCCCTCGACGAAGGCCACGGTGCGCACCGCCCGCGCGGTCGGCGCAAGGGGGGTTGCGGCCACGATGTGCTCCCTCTGTCAGTACTGGGACGCCGGTTACCCGGCGGTAATGACGCCACTCTAACCCCGGTTACCGGTGGGTAACCAGGGTGGTGGGTGAGACCACCTTTTCGAGCGGCACCCGGGGCGGCAAACCCAAGGTAGCTGGGTGGTCATCCCGTCGCCTGACACTGGACGATCACCTTGAGCCAGGGCCGCAACCCAGGCCGCCAACCGGCGGCCGACCATGCCAACCTTGCGGGCCTGGCTCAAGGTGATATGCACAAACCGGAAGGCGACGGGATGACCACCCAGCGACCACCTGCTCGAGGTGAGCCGACAACGGTCCCCCGTCATCCCGGAGCCTGCCCGTCCGGCGAGGACATCTTTTGATCTTTAGAGGTGACGTTGGGCAGGCGGGGAGTCCGCCCTACGGGCGGGCAACGCCCTTCGGGCGGAAAGCGCCTCACGGCGCCGGAAGGTCACCTTCCGACCACCCCCGCCCCCGATGCCTGATTGTGTTTCGGTCGCCGAGCAGGCGTGTCAAGGCGGGAAAGAGTACCTTGACACGCCTGGTCGGCGACCAAAGACCGGCTGTGGATCGGGGGCGGGGGAGGTCTGGTTGGGGTAGTCGGTGCTGTTGCGTTGCCGGGCGGCGTTTCGTGGTTTGACTTCGCGCCTGCAGGGGCCACTCGCCGTCGGAGCGGCGACCCACCCCCGTGAGCGGCGCCGATCTCACCATCCAGCGGTAACCCCGGCGGCCTTGCCCGCGGCGGCCTCCGCCCAAGACACGGCACCGCCCACCTCAAGCACCAACCCCAGCGCTCAGGCAGTCGCCTGGAGGGCCTTCGCCATCACTGGTGCCGTCAGCTCCACCTGCCACGGCCGGGCGCCTCCCGCGGCCAGTGCCGCCGACACGCCCGCCACACTGCGGTCCTCCGGCGGCCGCCAGCAGGTGCGGCGCAACAGGTCCGGCAGCAGCAGGTTCTCCACCGGCAGCTGGTGGTGCTCGGCGATCTTCGCCAGCCCCGCCCGTGCCGCGGTCAGCCTCGCCGCCGCGTCGGGGTCCTTGTCCGCCCAGCGGTTCGCCGGGGGTGGGCCGTCGTTGGGCTGCGCCGGGTTCGGCAGCTGGTCCCGCGGCAGCTGACGGGCGGCCTGCAGGTGCCGGAACCAGTTCCCGGTGTACCGCCGCTGCACGCGACCACCGAACACCGGCAGCGCCTGCAACTCGGCCACGGACTTCGGGTCGGCCAGCACCGCGTTCACGATCGCGCTGTCGGGCAGCACCCGGCTCGGCGCGCGGTCGCGCTTGCGGGCCAGCTCGTCGCGGGCCTCCCACAGCGCCCGGACCGCCGCCAGGCCGCGCGCGGTGCGCACCTTGTGGATCCCGCTCGTGCGCCGCCACGGCTCGCTGCGCGGAGGGGGCTGCGGGGCGGTCCGGACGGCCTCGAACTCCTGGCGCGCCCAGTCCAGCTTGCCCTGGGCAGCCAGCTCGGCCTCGAGCTTCTCCCGCAGCGGGATGAGCAGCTCGACGTCCAGCGCCGCGTAGTTGAGCCAGTCCACCGGCAGCGGCCGCTTCGACCAGTCCGCCGCGCTGTGGCCCTTCTCGAGGTGGTAGCCCAGCAACCGCTCCACCAGCGTGCCCAGCGCCACGCGCTCGTACCCGGCCAGCCGTCCGGCCAGCTCGGTGTCGAACAGGCTCCCCGGCACCAGGTCCAGCTCGGCCAGGCACGGCAGGTCCTGCGAGGCGGCGTGCAGCACCCACTCCTGGCCGTTCAGCACGTCCCGCAACGGCCCCAGCCTGCCCGCGAGGGCGATCGGGTCCACCAGGACCGTCCCGGAGCCCTCGCGGCGCAGCTGCACCAGGTAGGCCTTGGGCCAGTAGCGGTAGCCGGACGCGCGCTCGGTGTCCACCGCGATCGCACCCGTGCCCGCCGCCAGCCGTGCGCAGGCACGCGCCAGCGCCGGCTCGTCCGCCACCACGTCCGGCGTCCCGTCGGCCGGCTCCTTGAGCGTGACCGGGACGTCCGGTTCGCTGGTATCAGGCACTTGATCTGCGGTTTCCACGTCGGTCAACCCTACGGGACGGGCGCACCGTCACCGGTACGCCCGTCCGTTGGGGTCGTGCAATCGGCTGGGATCAGCGGATGACGCCGGCTCGCATCGCGAGCGCCACCATCTGCGCCCGGTCGCCGGTGCCGAGCTTGCGCCCGATCCGGGACAGGTGCGACTTGACGGTGAGCGCCGAGAGGCTGAGCTCCTCGCCGATCTCCTTGTTGGACTGGCCGTCGGCGACCAGCTGCAGCACCTCGACCTCGCGCGCGGACAGCTCCCGCGGCGTGTTGTCGGTGCCCGGCACCCGCGTGCCGGTCGCCAGGACCGGGGCCACGCTCGGGTCCGCGTACACCCCGCCGTCCAGCACCCGGCGCACCCCGTCGGTCACCACCATGGGCGAGGCCGACTTCAGCAGGTACGCCTGGGCACCGGCCTGGAAGGCCGAGCGCACGGCATACGGGTCGTCGGAGGAGGCGAGCACCACGATCCGGGGCCAGCCCTGGCTACGGAGCTCCGTGACCAGGTCGATCCCGCTCCCGTCCGGCAGCCCGAGGTCGAGGATGGCCAGGTCGCACGGACCCGTCGCGGTCGCCCGCGCCCTCGCCTCGGCCACCGAGGCAGCTTCGTGTACGGTGCCCGCACCCATCTGTGCGAGTCGTGCGGCAATCGCCTCCCTCAGGAGCGGGTGGTCGTCGACCACCAGCACCGAAAACAGCTCTTCCCGCGGGTGCGGGACCATGCTCGCCGGCAAAGCACCGGCTGGCGTGGATCTGACGGCCTGCGACAAGCCGACGGCAGCCACGTCACTACCTCCCTGGAGTCGGTCGTGCCCCCCGACCGGCACCGGGTACTTTCGGCCGATCAGCCGCGCCAGCTCTAGACCGAAAGTGGTGTCGTCGAAGAGGCACTCTAGCCGCCGATCGCCCTCCGCGGGGGGATCGAACGGGTATCTATCTCGATCGGGTAGTTACTAGCTGGCATCGGTGTAGCACGTTCGGAGTAATACACCGCGCGTGGCTAACGCGTCGCGGAGCGCCAGCGATAAACCCTTTTTGGGGACAGAGCGCTGCGCGTGCATACGGACCGTGCATCTGCTCACGCGCGGTGCCGCCCGGTGTTCCCCGGACGGGGTGAGGGTGTCATCGGATCGACGTACGCGATCACTTCGCGCAGCGTAGGCGGCCCGCGGGCGGCCCCGGAGCGCCCCGTACGGGGGAAATCGGGGTGACCGGGAACCGCGCGAGCGAACTCTATCCGTGCTGTCCCCGGCCCCGGATTGAGGTCTGCGTCACACCCGGCGCGCCGGAGGGCCGGTTCAGCCGCTCTGGCGGTGGCCGAACAGCGAGACCCCGACCGGTGGCAGGCCCGCCACGCTCGACATCAGCTGGCAGAACGCCTCGCCGTGCGGGCGCAGGTGCTGGTCGGCCGGCGTCCAGGACGCCCGCAGCTCCAGGTCGTCGGTGCGGGCGGGGCCGCTGATGTCGCCGAAGCGGGCCGACGAGGTCTCGGTGACCGTCCCGCCCAGCGCCGTCCACGCCGCCCCGGAGTTCTCCAGCGCGTCGGTGAGCCACGACCACCCGACCGCGGGCAGGAACGGGTCGCTGGCCAGCTCCCGGTCGATCTCCGCGCGCACGTAGACGACCATCCGCAGCACCCCGTTCCAGGCCTCCTGGCCCTCCGGGTCGTGCAGCAGCACCAGGCGGCCGGTGGCCGTCACGTCCGCGGGACCCGTCGCGTCGCAGCTGAGCGCGTAGGACCAGGGGGCCAGGCGCTGCGGCGCGCGCACGGGTTCGAGGGTCATCTCCGGCCGCGGCCGGATCGCTTGCAACGCCGCGACAGCTTCACGGAACATCTCGGGCGCATGCGTCATCGCGGTCACAGCCCGACTGTAGGACGGGGAACGGGCGCCGGGCGGCAGACGCGCCGAGGGAAGGCGCCGCCGGGCCGCGTGGCACCATGGTTGACGATGTCCACTCCTGCGCAGTCGCGGCCACGCACGGCCCACCGGGACCTCGCCGGGTCTCCCTTCCTCGCGGCCGCCCGCGGCCGCCGTCCCGCGCGGCTGCCCGTCTGGTTCATGCGCCAGGCCGGCCGCTCGCTGCCCGAGTACCGCGCGCTGCGCGAGGGCGTGCCGATGCTCCAGGCGTGCTTCGACCCGGAGATGATCGCCGAGATCACGATCCAGCCGGTCCGCCGCCACGGCGTGGACGCCGCCATCTTCTTCAGCGACATCGTGGTCCCGCTGGTGGCCGCCGGCATCGACGTCGACATCGTGCCCGGCACCGGCCCCGTGGTCGCCGAGCCGGTGCGCGACGCCGCGGCGGCCCGCCGCCTCCCCGAGCTCGACCCGCGGCGGCTCGAGCCGGTGCTCGACGGCACCCGGCTGCTGGTCGAGCGGCTGGGCCAGACCCCGCTGATCGGGTTCGCCGGCGCGCCGTTCACGCTCGCCTCCTACCTCATCGAAGGCGGCCCCAGCCGCACCTTCGAGCGCACCAAGGCCCTCATGCACTCCGAGCCGGAGGTGTGGCACGACCTCGCCGGGCGGCTCGCCGGGATCGCGGTGACCTTCCTGCGCGGCCAGGTCGAGGCCGGGGCCGACGCGGTGCAGCTGTTCGACTCCTGGGCCGGCGCGCTGACCCTGCGCGAGTACCGCGAGTTCGTGCTGCCGCACTCGGCGCGCGTCCTCGGCGCGGTCGCGGACCTGGACGTGCCGCGGATCCACTTCGGCGTCGGCACCGGCGAGATCCTGCCCGCCATGCGCGAGGCCGGGGCCGACGTGGTCGGCGTCGACTGGCGCGTCCCGCTGGACGAGGCCGTGCGGCGGCTGACCGCGCACGGGGAGCCCGCGCCCGTGGTGCAGGGCAACCTGGACCCGGCGCTGCTGCAGGCGTCCTGGCCGGTGATCGAGGCCGAGGTGCGGCGCATCGCCGCGGAGGGCCGCGCCGCCGCCGGACACATCTTCAACCTCGGCCACGGCGTGCCGCCCGGCACCGGCCCCGAGGTGCTGACCCGCGTCGTCGAGCTCGTCCACAGCCTGGAGGGCTGATGCACGTCGCGGTCGTCGGCGGAGGCGTCTCGGGCGCGGTCGCGGCGTACCGGCTGCGCGCCGCGCTGGGCGACGGCGCGGCGATCACCGTCGTCGAGGCCACCGGCACACTCGGCGGCAAGCTGCGCACCGCGGAGGTCGCGGGCGTGCGCTACGACGTGGGCGCCGAAGCCTTCCTCGCCCGCCGCCCGGAAGGCGCCGGGCTGGCGGCGGAGCTGGGCCTGGAGCTGGTCCACCCGACGAAGGCCCGCTCCACGGTGCGGGCCGGCGGGCGGGTGGCGCCCCTGCCCGGCCGGACGCTGATGGGCATCCCGGGTTCACCGGACGCGGTCGCCGACGTGCTCTCCGGCGCCGGGCGCGCGCGGGTCGCGGCCGAGCCGGACCTGCCCCCGGTGACGCTGGAGTCCGACACCGCGCTGGGCGTCCTGCTGCGCGAGCGCTTCGGCGACGAACTGGTGGACCGCCTGGTCGACCCACTGCTCGGCGGCGTCTACGCGGGCGGCGCCGACGGTCTCGGCCTGCGTGCCACCGTCCCCGCCCTCGCCGCCGCGATCGACCGCGGCGCGCCCTCGCTGACCGCGGCGGCGGCCGGCCTGATCCCCGCCAAGCCCAGCGGCGCGCCGGTGTTCGGCACCCTGCCCGGCGGTCTCGGCACCCTGATCGACCGGCTCGTCGAACTGGCCAAGCCGGACATCCGGTTCGGACAGCCGGTCACCGGGCTGCGGCGGCGGGCGAACGGCTGGCGGCTGGAGATCGGCGACGAGGCGATCGACGCCGACGCCGTCCTGCTCGCGGTGCCCGCCCCGGCGGCCCGCCGGCTCCTGGCCGACGTCGCGCCGGCCGCGTCGTCGGCGCTCGGCGAGGTCGAGCTGGCCTCGATGGCGGTCGTCGCGATGGCCCTGCCGCCCGGCACCGAGCTGCCGGCCGCCTCCGGGGTGCTGATCGGCGCGCGCGAACGCCGCGCCGACGGCCGGCCGTTCGCGGCGAAGGCCTTCACCTTCTCCTCCCGCAAGTGGTCGCACCTGGACACCGGGCCGGTGCTGTTGCGTGGTTCGGTCGGCCGGTTCGGCGAGCCCGGCGCGCTGCAGCGCGACGACGACGAGCTGGTCCGCCTGGTGCGCGACGACCTGGCCGAGCTGACCGGGATCACCGCGACGCCGATCGACGTCGCGGTCCAGCGCTGGGGCGGCGGGCTGCCACAGTACGGGCCGGGGCACCTCGACCTGGTGGAGCGCGCCGAGCGGGCCGTCGCCGAGGTGCCGGGGCTGGCGCTGGCCGGGGCCGCCCTGCACGGCGTCGGCGTGCCGGCGTGCATCGCGACGGCCACCGCGGCCGCGACCCGCGTCACCTCACACCTGGTGCGCTAGCAGCCGGTTTCGCCGCGGTGCCAAGATGGGGGCATGGCGCGGCTGAACTATCAGGAGCTCAACGACACCATCCGCTACACCGCCTGGTCGGTGTTCCGGGTCGAGCCCGGGCGGCTGCCCGAGGACCGCGGCCAGGCCGCGACGGAGACCACCGAGTACCTCGATGCCCTGGAGGGCAAGGGGGTCGTGGTGCGCGGCGTCTACGACGTCGCCGGGCTGCGCGCCGACGCCGACTACATGATCTGGTGGCACGCCGAGACCCCCGAGCAGGTGCAGGCCGCCTACACCGGGTTCCGCCGCACGCCGCTGGGCCGGGTGTCGACGCCGGTGTGGAGCCAGTTCGCGCTGCACCGCCCCGCCGAGTTCAACCGCAGCCACATCCCCGCGTTCCTGGCCGGGGAGGAGGCGCGGAAGTACGTCTGCGTGTACCCGTTCGTGCGCTCCTACGAGTGGTACCTGCTGCCGGACGCCGAGCGCCGCAAGATGCTCGCCGACCACGGCAAGGAGGCCCGGGACTACCCGGACGTCCGCGCCAACACCGTCGCGTCCTTCGCGCTGGGCGACTACGAGTGGATCCTCGCCTTCGAGGCCGACGAGCTGCACCGCATCGTCGACCTGATGCGTCACCTGCGCGGCACCGAGGCGCGGCGCCACGTGCGGGAGGAGATCCCGTTCTACACCGGCACCAGGGTCGTGCCCGCCGAGCTGATCCTGAACCTGCCGTAGGTGTTCGACGCGCTGTGGCGCGACCTGACCGGTGACGCGCCCGGCCCGGTCGAGTTCACCGGCGCGGAGGGCGTGCGGCCCGGGCCGTACCGGGTGGCGGCGGCCGCGTCGATGAGCGTCGCCGCGGCGACCCTGGCCGCCGTGGTGTGGCGGGTGTGCGGCCGCTGGGTGTGGTGCCGGTGCTCGATCCGACGCACGTGATCGCGGGGCCGGTCGCGGGCCGCGTGCTGGCGTTCGGCGGACGTGGTGCGGGGGAGTTCCCGCGGTGGGTGAGCTGCGGGGGTGGCTCGTGCGCGGAATGGTTTAGCCGCGCCGGAAGAGCTTCCGGCGGGGGCGTCGCAGCGCGCCGCGGTCGGTGAGCCAGGCGGCGAAGTTCGCGGCGTCCTGGCGGTAGCCGGTGCCGTCGGTGCGCGGGGTGGCCTCGGCGTAGGCGTCGAACAGGGGGCGGAACCGGTCGCCGAGGGTGTGGCACAGGTCGGGCCGCAGGTTGGCGACGATGGAGCGGCGCTTGGCCCGCAGGGCGATCACTTCGGCGGCCACCCGCCCCGCGTCGAAACCTTGCGGGGGCTCGGCGCCGGCCAGCAGGGCGCGCAGCAACTCGGCCTGCCGGGCGGCCAGCTCCTCCCGGCTCACCGCCGCTCCCCGTGCGTCGGGCGCGCCGGCAGCGCACCGCCCACCTGCGCCCGGATCGCCCGCGGTGCAGCCTGGCGTGCCGGCTGCTCCCGGACCGCCGGCAGTCCGGCCTGGCGCGCCGGCCCTGCACCACCCAGCCGCTGCCGGATCGACTCCAGTTCCCCGGCCAGCTCGTCGTCCGGGGGATACGCTCCGTCGCGCTCCAGGAGGGCTCCCGGGGGCTCACTCCGGCGGCGCAGTTCGCCCAGCAGGTCCAGCACCTCGGGCAGCACGGGGTGCGTGTGCGTGTCGTGGTAGAGACCACCTACCTCGATGCCGCCCGCCACGTGCACGTACGCCACCCGCTCCAGCGGCACCTCCGCCAGGAACCCCACCGGGTCCGCGCCCAGGTTCCGCGCGTTCGCGTACAGGTTCGCCACGTCGACGATCAACCAGCACCCGGTCCGCGACACCAGCTCGGCCAGGAACGCGCCCTCGCTCAACTCCACGTCCGGCCACTCCAGCAGCGCGGCGATGTTCTCCAGCGCGAACGGCCGGCCCACGATCGACTGCGCCAGCCGCACGTTGTCCACCAGCACGTCGAGCGCCTCCCGCGTGCGGGGCAGCGGCACCAGGTGCCCCGCGTCCAGCCCGCCCGCGCGCACGAAGCACACGTGATCACTGGCCAGCGGCGCGTCCAGCTCGTCGGCGACCGCGGCCAGGTGCTCCACCCGCCGCGTGTCCAGCGGCTCCGCGCCGCCCAGTGACAGCGACACCGCGTGCGGCAACACCGGCAGGCCACGCTCGCGCAGCTCCACCAGCGACGCGGGCAGATTCCCCGGGTGCAGGTTCTCCGCGATCACCTCGACCCACTCCACACCCGGCAACCGGGCGATCGACAGGTCGATCTCGGGCCGCCACCCGATCCCCACGCCCAGCCGCTCAACCCCCACCGCAACCACCTCCGCAGCCGCCGCACCCGGAACCGTCCGCCCACTGGATGTCCGCGAGCCCGGCAGCACCACCGGGGCAATGGCAACGGCGGGAACGGCCAGCGCCCCGGCGCAGCCGCGGCAGGTGCGGCACCACGAGCCGGATGACGACCGGGATCAGCACCAGTCCGGCGTAGACCAGCAGGAAGACCGGCACCCCCCAGGCCCGCGAAGTCGGTCACGCCGACCGGGCCCAGCCGCTCAGCTACCACCGCCGCCCCCGCCGCAACCACCGCCACCGCCTCCGCCGCCGCACGAGCTGCCGCCCCCACACGAACTGCTCCCGCACGAGCTGCTCGATCCGCAGCCGTAGCCGTACGAGCCGCTCGTCGCCGAGCCGGACCCCCAGCGGCGGCGCGGTTTCCGTGGCGGGGGCGGCGACAGCAGGGCCGTCGCGATGGCCGGGTCCGGGTACCGGCTCAGACCGCCCAGCGCCACCTCCTTCGCGGACCAGCCCGGGGTCACGCTCGCGGCGCGCAGCGCCGCCTCACCCGCCGTCGTCCGGGCAGGTCCGCGCGCCGGGCGGTCGGTGAGCGCCCAGAGGAGCCCGGCCGGCAGCACGGCGAGCACGAACGTGCCGTCCGGGAAGGTCACGAACGCGATGACCAGGACCGCGACGAGCAGGAGCATGGCCAGCCGCCGGAGGGCGCGCACCGGGCCCGGCTGGACCAGGAGCCCGTCGCCGGCGAGCCGGTCGCGCAGCCGGCCGGACTCGGCGTGGCCGCGCATCGCGGCACGCACGTCGTGCACGGTCCAGGTGCCGCGGCCGCCGTACACGCTGGCCCAGATCGCCGCGGCCAGGCCGCCGGCCGGGGGCCGGTCACCGGTGGTGGACAGCAGTCCGGTGCTGTTCACCCGGATCCGGCCGTTCGCGATCAGCTCGGCCAGCGCGGTGTCGGTCGCCCGCGCCGGACCGCCGGTCAGGAAGCCCAGCTCGACCGGCCCCGGCGGCTGGTGCGGTCCGCCGCCGCGCCGCTTCAGCAGCCACGGGCCGAGCGTGCGCACCACGACGGGAAGCACCGCCAGCACGGCGAAGACCGGGAGGAACGTGGACGCCGGCAGACCCCAGAACGCGGGCCCGTCACCGACTGAAAGGATCGCCACCCCAGCCACCTCCGAGTCCCCCACGGGCACGTTGGCGGTTCGACGACCGGTACGCGGCCGCGGTTCCCGGCTGCCGCGCAACCCGGCGCAGCAGGCGCGCCCCCGCGACCGTGCGCCGGGGCGGCGGCACGAGTTCGGCCAGCCCGAGGACGAGCACGCCGGCCAGCATCACCGGGATGGCCGCCATCGCGTAGCCGCCGGCGAACGTGCTGGCCACGACCCCGATCAGCAGGACCCGGGACGCGATCCGGATACCGGCGGCGTCACCGGGCGCCACCACCAGACCGCGGGCCACGAGGCCGTCGACGACCTGCTCGAACGGGGTGCCCGCCACCAAGTGGACGCGCAGGGTCTGCGCGGTCGCCAGGCCGCGCCAGAACGACACCGCCAGCATCACGGCGACGGCCAGCGGATCGGCCGGGGCCTGCTGGGTCGTCGTGGTCAGCCGTCCGGCGCCGTCCACGCGGATCCACCGGCGGGCGACCAGGCCCGCGAGCACCACGTCGACGGCGCGTTCCGGCCCGCCGGACAGCACGGCCAGCTCCACCGCGGTGACCGGTTCGGTGCCGATCCGGATCCGGCGGCACCGCAGCAGCACCGGGCCGAGCAGGCGCACCACCGGCGGCACCAGGATCAGCGCCGTGTAGAGCACCACCAGTTCCCTGGCGGACAGTCCCCAGAACGCCCCCATGCGCCCCGAGCGTAACCGCTACTCGGCGGGCACCAGCCGCAGGGAGATCGAGTTGATGCAGTACCGCTGGTCGGTGGGGGTGGGGTAGCCCTCGCCCTCGAAGAGGTGGCCCAGGTGGCTGTGGCAGGTCGCGCACAACACCTCGGTGCGCACCATGCCCAGCGACCGGTCCTCGCGCAGCAGCACGGCGTCGGAGGCGGCCGGGTCGAAGAACGACGGCCAGCCGCAGTGGCTTTCGAACTTGGTGTCGCTGCGGAACAGCTCCGCACCGCAGGCACGGCACTCGTAGACACCGGCGGTCCTGGTGTCGGTGTACTCGCCGGTGAACGGCCGCTCGGTGCCCGCCTGGCGCAGCACGGCGTACTCCTCGGGGAGAGCTGCTCGCGCCACTCCTGGTCGGATTTGACCACCTTCGGGGTGGCTCCCACGACGGGTTCCATGCGAGGTTTCATATGCGTCAGGCTACTCGGCGAGCCACTGCACGGCCCGTACCACGATGTCCCAGGAGGCGACGATCACGCCCAGGACCAGCAGCACCACGATGGTCGCCGCGATCCACCAGCGCAGGCCGCCGGCCCGGGTGCTGGACTCGGCGAACTCGGCCACGTTGTGCAGGGTGCCCTCGACGGTGAACCCCGGCTCGCAGCGCTGCATCCGGTCCAGGTGCCGCGCGAACGCCTGGGCCTCCGGATCGTCGGGGTCGAGCCCGGCCAGGTCGTCGTCGAAGCGCGGGTTGTGGCCGCTTTCGGTCATACCGACCAGGGTAGGTCAGCCGATGCGGGTGTCGGCGTCGATGCGCATGCCCTGATCGGTGTTGACGACCCGCCACGAGATGCGGCCGACCCCCGCGATGGTCACGTACATGTCCGCCGAACCGTCGGAGTTGAGGCCCTTGTCCGCGAGGATCGAGTTGTAGCCCTGGATCTCGTGCTCGGACCAGTACTGCTGGAACGCCTGCTGGCTGCCGAACACCGCCTGCGCGGACGGCGTGAGCAGCGCCCACGCGGCGGCCGACCCCTTGCCGTCGAGATACCCCTTCACGACCTGCCCGGCCTGCCCGAAGTTCACCGAACCGGTGTTGGCCGTCTTGCCCAGGTCCGCCGGGGCGGCGCTGCTGGAGGTGCTGGACGGCGCCGACGTGGTGGACGTGGTGCCGCCGACGTTGGCCTGCGAGGTGCCGGCGTTCGGCTGGTCACCGCCGTTGAGCACGACCACCAGCACCAGGACGAGCACCGCGACCACGGCCACCGCGGACCCGGCCAGCACGCCCTTGCGCTTCAGCGGTGACGGCTTGGCCTGCTGGGGCGGCTTCGGTGGCGGGATGAACGCCGCCGTCGGGTTGCGCGGGCTGCGCTGCTGCGACAGGGCGGGGGCGGGGCGGGCGGCGCCGCGGTGGCGGCGCCGGTGCGCTGCCACGGCGGCCGCTCGGCAGGCGCCGGGGCTTCGGCGGGCACGGCCGCGGGCCGCCGGCCGCCGTTGAACAGCGGCGGCGACACCAGCGTGCCCTTGGTGTCCTTCTCGCCGTTGGCGAGCGCGGCCAGCCGGTCGCGGGCCTCCAGCATGGTCGGCCGCTCCTCCGGCTCGACCCGCAGCAGGCTCATCAGCAGCGCGGTCGCCTTGCCGGCGCTGCGCGGCGGGATGACCTGCCCGTTCGCCGCCGTGTAGAGCAGGGCGAGCTGGTTGGAGCTGTTGCCGTAGGGCGGCTGGCCCTCCAGCGCGTGGTAGAGCGTCGCGCCGAGGGAGAAGACGTCGGAGGCCGGCGCCGGGTCCGAGCCGCGCGCCAGCTCGGGCGCGAGGTAGGCCGGGGTGCCGCCGATCAGGCCGGTCTGGGTGAGCGTGAGGTCGCCCGCCGCCCGCGAGATGCCGAAGTCGGTGATCTTCGCGGTGCCGTTCTCGTCGATCAGGATGTTCGCCGGCTTGATGTCCCGGTGCACGATCCCCGCGCGGTGCGCCACGACCAGCGCCGAGGCGACCTGGTGCCCGATGCGGGCGACCTCGGCCAGCGGCAGCGTGCCCTGCTCGGCGATCACCGCGGAGAGGCTGCGCGAGGGCAGGTACTCCATGACCAGGCACGGGTCGCCGCCGTGCTCGGCGATGTCGAACACCACGATGGCGTTCGGGTGCTGGAACCGTGCCGCGTTCTTCGCCTCGCGCATCGCTCGCTGGCGCATGCTGTTGCGCTCGGCCTCGGACATGCCCGGCTGGGCGAGGATCTGCTTCACCGCAACCGAACGCTCGAGGCGCTCGTCGACCGCGCGCCACACGACGCCCATGGCGCCGCTGCCGATGTGCTCAACGAGGCGATAGTGCCCTGCGATCAGCTGACCGGTGTCGATGGGACTACTCCTCGGAAACTCTCCGCATGTGCTGGCTTGGCTCAGCGCGAACGATCTCCTCGCGCACCGGGTCGAGTGTAGCGGGCTGCCTGATACGCCCGGCGTAAGCAGTCCCGCGGGCGATTCGCGCCAGGCCAACGGCACCCGCGAGCGCGAAGGCACCGTAGCAGGCCAGCAGCGCCGGCGGGGTGCTGCCGGTGAGCGCGTCGCCCAGCACCACCACCGCGATCGTGCCCGGCAGGCTGCCCAGCACGGTCCCGATCAGGTAAGGGCGGAACCGCACCGAGAGGATGCCGCAGCAATATCCCAGTGGCGCGAAGGGAACCACCGGGATCAGCCGCAGCGACGCGATCGCGACGACACCGCCGTCGGCGAGTCGTTCGTCGACCGCGCGCACCACTTTCCGTTCCAGGTGGCGGGACACGAGGTCGCGCCCGACCAGGCGGGCCAGGCCGAACCCGAGCGCGCCGGAGACCGCGGTCGCCGTGATGGCCACCACGATGCCGAGCGCGTCGCCGAGCAGCAGTCCCGCCGCGAGGTTGAAGACGGTGCGGGGGATGGGGGCGACGGTGAGCACCGCGTAGGCGGCCAGGAACACCAGTGCGGTCACCGCGCCCGCGCCGGCGGCCCAGTTGCGCAGTTCCGCCGGGCTGGGCACCGGAAGTGTGAACGCCGCCACCACCGCCCCGGCGAGCAGGACGAGCGCGACGATCATCTTCAGGCGGCGGGGCACGACGTCCACGGTAAGGCACGCGCGGAACCGGCCCGGCGGGGCTACGGTGATCCGGTGGCAGCACGCGGTGAGGCGGTCGAATACCAGGTGGGCGCGCGCACGGTGCGGGTGTCCAATCCGGACAAGGTGTACTTCCCGGAGCGCGGGATCACCAAGCGGCAGGTCGTGGAGTACTACCTCGCCGTCGCGGAGCCCTTGCTGCGGGCGGTGGGGGAGCGGCCGACGACGCTGAAACGGTTCCCGGACGGCGTTTCCGGTGAGCCGTTCTACGCCAAACGGGTACCTCGTGGAGCGCCCGAATGGGTGCAGACCGCGCGGATCACCTTCCCGTCCGGGCGGACCGCGGACGAGGTCTGTCCCACCGAGGCGGCGGTGTTCGCGTGGGCGGCCAACCTCGGCACGCTCGACTTCCACCCGTGGCCGGTCCGGCGGGCCGATGTGGACCATCCGGACGAACTGCGCATCGACGTGGATCCCCCGGACGGATCCGGGTTCGGCGACGCGGTCCGCGTGGCGCTGGTGGTGCGGGAGGTGCTGGCGGACGCCGGGCTGACCGGGTACCCGAAGACCTCCGGCGGGCGCGGCGTGCACGTGCTGGTGCGGATCCGGCCGGAGTGGGACTTCGTCGACGTGCGGCACGCGGTGATCGCGCTGGGTCGCGAGGTGGAGCGGCGCGTGCCCGATCTCGCCACGATCGCGTGGTGGAAGGAGG
Source organism: Amycolatopsis thermalba (assembly GCF_023376025.1). NCBI lineage: Bacteria > Bacillati > Actinomycetota > Actinomycetes > Pseudonocardiales > Pseudonocardiaceae > Amycolatopsis > Amycolatopsis thermalba. The sequence continues at coordinate 5,448,650 of NZ_CP091196.1, read as the reverse complement.
AGCGCGGCGGCCGCGTGTTCCTCGACTACAACCAGGCGGCGCGGGACCGGACGGTGGCGTCGTCGTGGTCGGTGCGCGGCACGCCCCGGGCCACGGTGTCCACGCCGCTGACGTGGGAGCAGCTGCCCGAGGCCGACCCGGACGACTTCGACGTGCTCACGGTGCCGGACTGGCTGGCCGAGCACGGCGACCCGCACGCCGCCATCGACGACCGGGCGTTCGGCCTGGAGGCGGCGCTGGAGTGGTACGCCCGCGACGAGCGCGACCACGGCCTGGGCGAGATGCCGTACCCGCCGGATTATCCGAAGATGCCCGGCGAGCCGAAGCGCGTGCAGCCGAGCAAGGCGCGGCCGGGCACGTGAGGTGGCCGCGGGTGGCAGGTGTGCAGCGGATCGGTGCTCACCGGCCTCGCCCGGGCGATCTTCGTGCCGGTCCGGTCCGCTCCGAGTGACGCTGCTCGCGCCGGGACCGGAACACGTGGCGGGGCCGGCGTGTTGACCAAGGCGTGAAGCTGTCCGTGCTCGATCGGTCCCGTACCCGCGAAGGTGGCACCCACGCCCAGGCCCTGCGCGAGACCGTGGCGTTCGCGCGGGAGGCCGAGGCGCTCGGCTACCACCGGTTCTGGGTGTCCGAGCACCACAGCGTGCCCGGGGTGGCCGGGTCCGCGCCCACCGTGCTCGCCGCCGCCGTCGCTGATGCCACCTCGCGCATCCGCGTCGGCACCGGTGGCGTGATGCTGCCCAACCACCAGCCGCTCGTCGTGGCGGAGCAGTTCGGTGTGCTGGAGGCTCTGCACCCCGGCCGGATCGACATGGGGCTGGGCCGCTCGGTCGGGTTCACCGGCGGCGTGCGGCGCGCGCTCGGCCACGACAAGGACGACGCCGACCGCTTCGGCGAGCAGGTCCGGCTGCTGCTCGGCTACCTCGACGGCACCCAGCGCGCGTTCCCCGGGGTGCACGCCTTCCCGGCCGAGGGGCAGCCGGTCCCGGCGTTCCTGCTGGCCACCGGGGCGGGCGCGGACCTGGCCGCCGAGCTGGGGCTGCCGCTGGTCATCGGCTCGGTGCGCGGCGAGGCACCCATGATCGAGGCGATCACCCGCTACCGCGACGGCTTCGTCCCGTCGTCCCGCTGCCCGATGCCGTACGTGATCGTCTCGGCGACGATCGCCGTGGCCGGGACGCGCGCGGCCGCCGAGCGGCTGCTGGTGCCGGAGGCGTGGTCGTCGGCCTGGTCGCGCACGCACGGCGTGTTCCCGCCGCTGCGCCCGGCGGGGGAGATCCTGGCGACCCCGATGACCGACCGCGAACGACGCTACTTCGACGACGCCCGGCAGGGGCAGATCGCCGGCACCCCGGACGAGGCGGCCGCGGCCCTGGCCGGCCTGGTGGACCGCACCGGCGCCGACGAGGTCCTGGTGACCACCAGCACCTACGACCGCGCCGAGATGCTGGACTCCTACCGGCTGCTGGCGGAGGCGGTCGCCGTGGGCAGCGCCGCCGGGTCCTTCGGCGTCCGGTAGTACAGCGCGACCGCCACGAACACCGCGAACGTCAGCCACAGGTAGGCGTTCTGGAACAGCCACGTCAGCCCGGCCGGCTGGAAGCCCAGCACCGTGTCGGCCTCGAAGCCGATCAGCGGCAGCACCCCGCCGGAGGTGATGAGCGCGGCCCCGGCCAGCCCGATCCACCCCAGCACCGACCCGCGCAGCGCGACGTTCGCCAGGCAGATCAGCAGCATCGCCAGCCACACCCAGTGGTGCACCCAGCTGTAGGGCGACACGGCCGTCGTCGCCAGGCCGCACAGCGTCGCCGCCACCAGCTCCTCACCGCGGGCGGCCAGGCGGCGCGCCAGCAGCAGGCACACCACGGCGGTCGCGGCCGCGGCCAGCAGCCACACGAGTTGCATCCCGCCGGTCACCCCGGTCGCCCGCGCGAAGAACCCGCGCAGCGACTCGTTCGCCGGGTTCTCCGGCACGCCCACGCGTGTCGGGTCCATGAACGCACCGGACCAGAACGTCACCGAGTCGCGCCACAGGAACGCGAACCCGGCCGCCACGGTCACCACGAACGTGCCCGCGGCGACGATCGCCGCCCGGTAGCGGCGTGTCACCAGCAGGTACAGCACGAAGAACGCGGGTGTCAGCTTGATCCCGGCGGCGATGCCGATCAGCGCGCCCTTGACCTTCGACGAGTCCGGCAGCGCCAGGTCGAGCAGCACCAGCGTCATGAGCAGGATGTTGATCTGCCCGAACGCCATCGTCTCGCGCACCGGCTCGCACCACATCAGCAGCGCCGCGACCGCCAGGCTGACCAGCACCAAGCGCAGATCCCGCCGGAACCGCAGCAGCGACAGCGCCGCCCACACGCCGACGGCCAGCATCGCGTAGTCACCGAGCGCGCCCACCCACGTGAAGAGTTCACCCTTCAGTGGCGCCAGCGGCGTGAACAACAGCGCGGCGAACGGGGTGTAGACGAACTCCCAGTGCCCGCGGATGTTGCCCAGCAGCGGCGTGTCGTAGACGGACACGCCGCCGAGCACGCGCTCGCCCGCGATCCGGTAGACGCCCAGGTCGAGCAGGTGCAGCAGCGCGGGCAGGTGGGTCAGGACCTCTCTGACGTACCAGAACCCGGCGACCGCGCCCAGCACGAGGACGGGCCACACGGCGATCCAGGGAATCGGTCGTCGCGCGCTGTCCCGGGGCGCCGGCGTCACAGCCGGCGTCTCGACCGCGGAAGACGGCACAGTCACTCCCAGTACTCAGTGGTCCGGCGGATGGAGGACAAGCCTAAACGGGGGCCGCGCCGGGTCCCCTAAGCGGGGCAGAGGGTGCCGTCGGCCGGGACCTTGCCGTCGACGAGGAACGCGCGCACCGCTTCGGCCGCGCACGGCGAGCCGAGCGCCCCGTGCCCGGCGCCCTGCCACGCGACCCGCACCGCGCTCGGGATCTGCTGCGCCGCGCGCACCGTGCCGGTCTCCGGGGTGACCGGGTCGGTCAGGGTGCTGGTGACCAGGATCGGCGGCAGCCCGGAGGTGCCCAGCGTGGGCAGCGGCTCGGTGCGCGCCGGCCACGGCAGGCACCACACGAGCCGCTGCGTCACCAGCCCGCCGAAGACGGGGTAGCGGCCGCGCAGCTCGGTGGTCAGCCCGGAGATCCGGTCGGCGGGCATCCGCTCGACCGTGTCGTTGCACTCGGTGGCGAGCGTGCCGTCCAGGTGGGACGGCGAGACGTCCGAGCCGTTGAGCATCGGTGCGACGAACCCGGCGAGCCCGCGGACGTCGCCCGCCCGGCCGGCGTCCAGCGCCCGGGCCAGCTCGGTCCAGCGGGCGCGGTCGGCGAGCCCGGTGACCACCGCCCGCAGCGCCGTGCCCGCGCCGAACACCGCGCCGCCGGGCAGGACCTGCGGCGCCGCGCGCAACCGGTCCATCACGGCGTTCACCGTCGCCGCCGCGTCCTGGCCGACCGCCCGGCCGTAGGCGTCGAGGGTGGCCTGCTGCGCGGCGGCCAGGTCGCCGAGCACGGTGACCGTGTCGCTGGAGGGGTCCGGGATGCCGTCCATCACGAACCGCCCGACCCGCTCCGGGAACCGGGCCGCGTAGGAGATCAGCACGTGCGAACCCTCGCCGTGCGCGAGCGCGTGCAGTTTCGGCACGCCCAGCTCGTCGCGGATCTCCTCGAGATCGCCCGCGGTGCGCCAGCTGTCGAACGCCTGCTGCGCGCCACCGAGGTCGATCGCGCACTGCTGCCCGGCCTTGCGGGCGGCGTCCAGCAGCGGTTCCAGGTCGTCGTCGGCCGGGTCCTGGTTGAGCAGCTGGCTGCGGGTGTCCTCGGGCACGCACGACAGCGGGTCCGACTCGCCGGTGCCGCGCCGGTCGACGCCGATCAGCGAGAACCGCTGTAACAGCGCGGGCGGCAGCGCCGAGGCGAGCCGCGCGGCGTGGAGGGTGCCGGGCTCGCCCGCGACGTCGTTGACCACGACCAGCGGAATCGCGCCGTTGCCCGCCTTGAGGACGGACACGCGGGTCTGCACGCGGCCCGGCAGGGCGGGGTCGTCCAGTGTGGACATCACGGTGCCGCAGCTGAACCGCAGGTAGCCGGGCGCTTCGGTGCCGAGCCGGCTGCGGGTCTGGGCGTCGCAGTCGGCCCAGTCCAGTGCGGGCGAGCGCGGTTCGGTCAGCGGCGGCAGCGGCACGTCCGTGGCGGAGCTGGCCGGCGCGGAGGACACCGGCTCGTCGTTCTCCACGACCGGCGGCCGTTTCGACGGCCCCGCCGTGCAGCCGGCGAGGAGGGCCGACAGCAGCACAGCGAGCACGAGACCACGGCGCGGCACGACGTTCCTCTTTCCCTGGGTGCGTGTTCGCCCCCGAGGTTCGCACGACGCCGGTGTGCCGGGGGTGAGCGGGGTCGGTGCGCTCAGACGCCGTGGACGGTGAACCCGCCCGTGCTGAACCCGCCGGAGCCCGCGGTCCCGGTTCCGCCGGGCCGGTAGTGGCCGGGCGCGGACGACCGCCGGGGAGCCGGCCGGGCCGGCTGCGTGGGCCCGCCGGGCAGCCGGTCCAGCGCCCGGCGGGCGGCGGCGACCACGTACGGGACGTCGGGCTCGCCCACCGCGCTCAGCAGCATCTCGCGCAGCTGGCGCTGGTCGTAGCGGGCGATGAGCCCGGGCCGGACGTCCACCAGCGCCAGGATGACCACCCACGGCAGATCCCGGCCGTCCCGGGCGTTGCGGTCCGCTTCGGCCGCCAGGACCGCCCGCATGGCGTGCCAGATCTTCTCCCGCCACAGCGGGCTGGTGTGCCACGCGCGCTCCAGCGTGGTGCGCGCCCGGTCGGCCGCCTCGTCGTTCCGGGCCTGGCACATCACCCGGACGAGCGTCTCCGGCGAGCGGCGGTGGCGGCGGCACAGGTGGGCCGTCGCGAGGACGGCCAGCCGTCCCGGGCTCCGCAGCGCGTGTCGTTCGATCCGGCCGGTCATCAGCGGGTCCGCTTGACCTCGCCGTGGAAGACCGCGTCCAGGTCGTAGCGGGCGACCTCCTCGAGCTGGGCGTAGGTGCACGAGTCCGGCTCGCGGTCGGGGCGCCAGCGGATGAACTGCGCGGTGTGCCGGAACCGGGACGGGTGCCCGCCCTCGGTGTGCTCGTAGGCGACCTCGACGACCCGCTCCGGCCGCAGCGGCACCCACGGCTGCTCGGTCGAGCGCCACCGCGTGACGCCGCCGGGCAGGCGCTGCCCCTCGACCGTGCCGTCCAGCCACGGGTGCCCGGCGCCGTCGGTGATCAGGCCGGCGAACTCCTCCGCCAGCTCCCTGCGCCGCTTCACCGGGAACGACCCCACCACACCCGGGTGGTGCAGCACGCCGTTGTCGTCGTAGAGCCCGAGCAGCAGCGATCCGACGGCCTCGCCGGGCGTGGAATCCTTGTGCCAGCGCAGCCCGGCCACCACGCAGTCGGCGGTGCGCGAATGCTTGTACTTGATCATGATCCGCTTGCCCGGCTCGTACCCGGCGTCCAGCGGTTTGCCGATCACCCCGTCCAGCCCGGCGCCCTCGAACAGCTCGAACCAGTGCCGCGCGGTGGCCGGGTCGGTGGTCGCCGGGGTGATGTTCAGGTCCTGCCCGGCGAGTTCCGCCAGGCGATCCCGCCGCGTGCTGGTCGGCTCGCCGAGGAACGCCTCGTCCCCCAGGGCGAGCAGGTCGAACGCGACGAACGTGGCCGGGGTCTGCTCGGCGAGCAGCCGGATGCGCGACTCGGCCGGGTGGATCCGCTCGGTGAGCGCGTCGAAGTCGAGGTGCCCCTCGCGGCCGACGACCAGTTCACCGTCCAGCACCACCCGGTCGGGCAGCAGCGGCGGCAGCTGCGCCAGGACCTCCGGGAAGTACCGGTTCAGCGGCTTCCCGGCCCGCGACTGCAGCGTCAGCTCGTCGCCGTCGCGGAAGACGAGGCAGCGGAAGCCGTCCCACTTGGGCTCGAACAGCAGCTCGTCGGAGTCCGGGATCGACTTCGCCGGTTTCGCCAGCATCGGCTGGATCGGCGGGGTCAGCGGCAGCATCTGCCCACCTTACGGGCGGCGGCGGTACCGCAGCATCGTGAAACCGTCTTCGACCAGGATCGATGCCAGGTCCATGTCGCGGGCCTCGGACGCCATCCGGCCGATCGCGATGCGGTCCGCGCCGCCGCCGGCCAGCAGCGGCGCGACCGTCAGGCACAGCTGGTCGACCAGGTCCTCGGCGACCAGCTCGCCGAACAGGTGCGGCCCGCCCTCGCAGTTGATGCGCATCAGCCCACGCTCGGCGAGCTGGTCGAGCGCGCTCCGCAGGTCGATGGTCTCCACGCCGGCGATGAGGAGGTCCGCGCCCGCGTCCGCGAGGGCGCGCCGCCGGTCCGCGGGGGCGTGCTCGGTGGTGATGATGATCGGCGGCACCGTGGTGTCGGTGAACAGCGGCGCCGACGGGTCGAGCCGGGCGCTGCCGGTGACCACCGCGATCGGCGGGACCTCGGCCAGCCCGAGCCGGGCCCGGCGCTCGCGGCGTTCCGGGCTGGTGCGGGCGCCGCGGTAGTTCTCCGCGCGGACGGTGCCGGCGCCGGCCAGCACGACGTCGGCCAGCAGGCGGCCGTGGAAGAAGATCCGCTTGTCCGCCGGGCCGGACAGGCCCTCGGACCGGCCCTCCAGGGTCGAGGCGCCGTCGGCGGAGGCGGTGAAGTTGGCCTGCACGAACGGCCGGTCCAGGGCCGCCGGGTAGCCGTAGATCCGGTCCAGGTCGTCGTCGGTCACGTCGTCGAGGGGGTCGGGCCACAGGCTGCGCACGATCTCCATCACATCACGCCGCCGTCACCGGGGCCGGGCGACCGGGTCCGGATAGCCTGGGTCAATGCCCGCGCACCTCACCGACCGGCAGCCCGAGCTGGGAGCGGACGAGCTGATCGCCGCCCTGGTGCCGCCGCCGCGCTTCGACGCCGTGCGGTTCGCCACGTACGTGCCGAACCCGGACGAGCCGAGCCAGGCCCAGGCGGTCGAGTCGTGCTCGGCGTTCGCGGCGCGCATCGAGAAGGCGGCGCCCAGGAAGTCGAAGCTGCGGTCGCTGTTCGGCGGCGGTTCCGCGCCCGCGCCCGGCACGCAGGGCCTCTACCTGGACGGCGGGTTCGGCGTCGGCAAGACCCACCTGCTCGCCTCGACCTGGCACGACGCGCCCTCGCCCAAGGCCTACGGCACGTTCGTCGAACTGACCCACCTGGTCGGCGCGCTCGGCTTCGGCGAGGCGGTGCGGCGGCTGTCCGAGCACCGGCTGCTCGCGATCGACGAGTTCGAGCTGGACGACCCGGGCGACACGATGCTGGTCACCCGCCTGCTGCGGGAACTGACCGACGCCGGCGTGTACGTCGCGGCGACCTCGAACACGCTGCCGGACAAGCTCGGCGAGGGCCGGTTCGCGGCCGAGGACTTCCTGCGCGAGATCCAGTCGCTGTCGTCGCGGTTCTCGGTGGTGCGGGTGGACGGGCCGGACTACCGGCACCGCGGCCTGCCCGAGGCGCCGCCGCCGGTGTCCGAGGAGACCCTGCTCGCGTCGGCGGACAGCCGGGAGGGCTCGACGCTCGACGACTTCGACGCGTTGTGCGCGCACCTGGCGAAGCTGCACCCGTCCCGCTACGGCCGTCTCGTCGACGGCGTGTCGGTGGTGCACATCCGCGGGGTGCGGCCGGCGCCGGACCAGAACGTCGCGCTGCGGCTGGTCGCCTTCGCCGACCGGCTCTACGACCGGGCCGTCCCGGTGGTCGTCTCCGGTGAGTCGCTGGCGGCGCTGTTCACCGAGGAGATGCTGCAGGGGGGCTACCGGAAGAAGTACCTGCGGGCGGTGAGCCGGCTGACCGCGCTGGCGCGAGACGCCGCGTCGGTGAGCTGAGCGCGAGCACCACGGCGACGGCGAAGCACGCGCCGCCCAGCACGTCGGTGGGGTAGTGGTAGCCCAGGCCGACGAGCCCGATGCCGGCGATGATCGTGACGAACCCGCTCAGCGTCGCGGTGACCGCGGTGGCCGGGCCCGGCCGGGCGAGCAGCACCAGCACGGTGAGCGTGGCGACCATGCTGACCGTGTGCCCGCTCGGGTAGGCGAGGTAGTCGGTCTTCATCCGGTCGAACAGCGGCTTGAGCACCCAGGTGTTGAGCGCGACCGGCACCGCGACCCCGAGCACCGCCAATGCCACGCCGTCCCAGCGGCGGCCCAGCGCGCAGGCGAGCACCACGATCGCCAGCAGCGGCAGCAGCACGACCGGTTCGGTGGGCAGCACGAACAACCGCAGCAGCGCGGGCTGCCCGCCGACCGCGTCGCCGATCCACGCGGTGATCGTCGCGTCGGGCCCGCTCGCCGTGGTGTCCCCGGCGAACGGGACGCCGATCGCCACCGCGGCCAGCAGGCAGACCGCCGCGAGGCCCCACCTCACGCGTCAGTCCGTGATCGCCGGGAACCGGCCGTTCTTGACCGCCGTGACCAGTTCGGCGTGGTCGGCCTCGGTCTGGTCGGCGTACCGGACGGCGTAGCGGCCGATCGCCTCGTCGAGCTGGTCGTCACCGTCGAAGTATCCCGCCAGCAGCCGCGGGTGGACCGAGCGGATGTGGGCGCGGGCGAGCAGCGCGCCGGCGAGGCGGCCGTAGTCGTCGAGGTCCTTGCCGCCCAGCTCGGTGGGTTCGATCTCGCCCTTGTAGTTGCGGAACTGGCGCACGATGAACGGCCTGCCCGCGACGGTGGTCCAGCCGAGCAGGATGTCGGTCTCGGCCTGCACCAGGCGGGCGCCGTGCACGATCCGCTGTCCCTCGTGCTCGGTGCGGTGCTCCGGCAGGTACGGCGTGAGCGCGGACGGCCGGGCCTCCTTGACCTGCAGCACCAGGTCCTCGTCGGTGTTGCCGTGCAGCAGCACGAGGTAGCTGCGCAGCCCGACGCTGCCGGTGCCGACCACGCGGAAGGCGACGTCGGCGATGCGGTAGCGGGCGATCAGGTTGCGCCGCGACTCCCGCAGCGTGTGCACATAGGACACCAGCCCGTCCGCGACGGCGTCCGCGGTGGCCTCGTCGACGTGCCGCAGCACGGGCGGGTCCTCGACGAACCGGTGGCGGCTCAGGCCGGTGGTGTGGTCGTCGATGCGCTCGGTCCACTTGGCGGAGACGCGGGCGCTGGTGTTGCGGCGGGCCTTTTCGGTGGCCTCGCTGAACTCGTCGGCGAGGTCGTGGGCCTTCACTTTGGACAGTGCGTCCGCGTCGCCGAGCGCGTTCCACGACCGCAGGAACGACGCCTCGCCGAGCTGGCGCACCACGCGCCGGTAGGACTTGACCGCGTCCTCGGCCGCGTCCCGGCAGTCCTCTTCGGACACGCCACCCTCGCGCCCGGCGAGGACCAGGCTCGCGGCGAGGCGTTTGAGGTCCCACTCCCACGGGCCGCGGATGGTCTCGTCGAAGTCGTTGATGTCCATGACGATCTGCCCGTCCGGTGTGCCGTACAGGCCGAAGTTCGCGGCGTGCGCGTCACCGCAGATCTGGGCGGACAGGCCGCTGTGCGGGGTGCCGGCCAGGTCGGCGGCCATCAGCCCGGCCGCGCCCCGGAAGAACGCGAACGGGGAGGCGATCATGCGCCCGATCCGCAGGGGGATCAGCTCGCCGAGCCGCCCTTCGTTGCTGCGCTCGACGAACTCGGCGACGCCCGGCCGGTGCTCCCCCGCGGCGGCGTGGTCGTGCGCGGTCGGCGGGGTGCGCTCACCCAGCTCCCGGCCCCGCGCGTGCAGCTCCTCCGGATCGCTCGCCTCGCCCGGCACCAGTGCCCGTTCCATCCCCTGCTCCCTCCGTTGCCTGCCCAACGTACGGGAGGGACGGAGGGTTTCAACCGCGGCACGCGAGTCCCACGCTCCCGCGCGCGAGTCCCACGTTGCGGCGCGCGAGTTCCACGTTCGCGCCCGTGGTGGCGTGCTCGCGACGGCGAGTGCCACGTTCGCGCTTGCGGTGGCGAGTTCGCGCTCCTGTCCGGCGAGTCCCACGTCCGCGTTCGGCGAGTCCCACGCTCCCGCGCGCGAGTCCCGCGCTCCCGCGCGCGAGTCCCACGCTCCCGCGCGCGAGTCCCGCGCTCCGCCCCGCGAGTCCCGCGCTCCCGCACGTGAGTTCCGCGCCCGCTGCGCCGAGTGCCACTTCGCGGCGGCGGGGTCCACGGCGGCGGTCAGCGGCCCAGGACCTCCGCCAGGATGTCCAGCCCCCGATCCAAATCGGCCTCCGTGATCGTCAGCGGTGGGGCCAGCCGCAGCGTCGCGCCGTGGGTCTCCTTCGCCAGCAGGCCCTTTGTAGCCAGGGCCTCAGACGCCTCGCGGCCCGACAACCCGCCCGGCGTGATGTCGATGCCCGCCCACAGGCCGCGTCCGCGCACCTCCGCCAGCCCGTGCCCGACCAGCTCACCGAGGCGCGTGTGCATGCGCGCCCCCAGCTCCGTGGACCGCCGCTGGAACTCGCCGGCGGACAGCAGCCCGATCACCGCCCGGCCGACCGCGCACGCCAGCGGGTTGCCGCCGAACGTCGAACCGTGCTCGCCCGGCTTGAGGACGCCCAGCACGTCGGCCCGGCCGACCACCGCGGACAGCGGCAGGATCCCGCCGCCCAGCGCCTTGCCCAGCGTGTACAGGTCGGCGCGCACCCCGGTGTGCTCCAGCGCCAGCAGCGTCCCGGTGCGGGCCAGTCCGGACTGGATCTCGTCGGCGATCAGCAGCGCCCCGGCCTCGTCGCACAGCCGGCGCGCCTCGGCCAGGTACCCCTCCGGCGGCACCAGCACCCCGGCCTCGCCCTGGATCGGCTCCAGCAGGACCGCCGCGGTGCGCTCGGTGATCGCGTCGCGCAGCGCCGCCGCGTCGCCGTACTTCACCACCGTGAACCCCGGCGTGTACGGGCCGAACCCGGCGCGCGCGGACTCGTCGGTGGAGAACGAGATGATCGTGGTGGTGCGGCCGTGGAAGTTCGACCCGGCGACCACGATCTCGGCCCGCCCGTCCGGCACGCCCTTCACCTCGTAGGCCCACTTCCGGGCGACCTTCAGCGCGGATTCCACCGCTTCGGCGCCGGAGTTCATCGGCAGCACCATCTCGGTGCCGGTCAGCTCGGCCAGCTCGCGGCAGAACGCGCCCAGCTGGTCGTGGTGGAACGCGCGCGAGGTCAGCGTGACCCGTGCCAGCTGCTCCTGCGCGGCGGCGATCAGCGCGGGGTGCCGGTGCCCGAAGTTCAGCGCCGAGTAGGCGGACAGGAAGTCGAGGTACCGGCGGCCCTCGACGTCGGTCACCCAGGCGCCCTCGGCCTCGGCGATCACGACGGGCAGCGGGTGGTAGTTGTGCGTGCTCCAGCGCTCGTCGAGCGCGATGAACTCGGCCGCGGAGGTCGTCATGACATCAGGCTAAGGGCAGTTCAGGCTGGGAATCATCCGTCGATCGTTGTTTCGGCGGACTGATCGTTGCGCAGTTCCGCCGCCAGGTGGCAATTCGTTGTTCCCCCGTGCACGGGTCGCCAAGAGCGGTGCTGGTTTGACAGAGTGCGAGGCGTGACCGACGAGCTCTCCTTCCTTCGCCAGCAGGCCCGCACGCAGCGCTTCACCCTCGGCACCCCACGCGAGTTCCGCGTCGCGCCCGATGGGGCCCGGCTGCTGTTCCTGCGTTCGGAGTCCGGCACCGACCGGCGCAACAGCCTGTGGGAATTCGACCTCGCCACCGGGACCGAAACCAAGGTCGTGGACGCCGCGGAGCTGCTGCCCGGCGAGGAGGAGCTGCCACCGGAGGAGCGGGCCCGCCGCGAGCGCATGCGGGAGAGCGCGGGCGGCGTGGTCGGCTACGCCGTCGACGACGAGTTCCGCCTGGCCGCGTTCTCCCTGTCCGGCAAGCTCTACACCGTCGACCTGGCCAGCCGTGAGGTGTCCGAGCTGGTCGACACCTCGGTCGTCGACCCGCGGCCGAACCCGCCCGGCACGCACATCGCCTACGTCCGGGACCGCGCGCTGCGCGTCATCGACCTCGCCACACGCGAGGACACGGTGCTCGCCGGTGAGGACGGCGAGGACATCGCGTGGGGGCTGGCCGAGTTCATCGCCGCCGAGGAACTGGGCCGCGCCCGCGGCTACTGGTGGTCGCCCGACGGGCAGAGCCTGCTCGTCGAGCGCACCGACCGCACCGGCGTGCCCCGCTGGACCATCTCCGACCCGGCCCACCCCGAGTCCGGCGCGAACACCGTCGCCTATCCGGCCGCCGGCACCACGAACGTCGACGTCTCGCTGTCCTTCTTCGGTCTCGACGGCACCCGGGTCGACGTCGAGCGCGGCGACTGGGAGTACCTCGTCGCGGTGCACTGGACGGCCGCTGGCCCGCCGCTGCTCGCCGTGCAGCCCCGCGACCAGCGGGAACTCGCGATCTACGCGGTGGACCCGGCCGACGGCTCCACCAAGCTGCTGCACACCGAGACCGATCCGCACTGGGTCGAGATCGTGCCGGGCGTGCCGGCCTGGACCGCCGACGGGCGGCTGGTGCACGTCAGCGCCGCCGACGGCAGCTACCGGCTGGTGATCGACGGCGACCCGGTCACCGGGCCCGGCCTGCAGGTCCGCTCCGTGCTGCACGTCGGCGCGGAGGTCCTGTTCAGCGCTTCGGCCGAGGACCCCACGCAGATCCACGTCTACCGCACCGGCCCGGACGGCGTGACCCGGCTGTCCGGCACCGACGGCGTGCACGTCGGCGCCGGCACCGCGGAGATCACCGTCTTGTCGTCGTGGAGCCTGCGCCGCAGCGGCCCCGAGGTCAGCGTGCTGCGCGACGGCCGCCCGCTGGCCAACGTCGAGTCCTACCCGGTCGACCCGGGCCTCGAACCCGACCCGGAGTGGCTCACCGTCGGCGAGCGCGGCCTGCGTGCCGCGCTGCTCCTGCCCACCGGCTACCGGCCCGAGGACGGGAAGCTGCCCGTCCTGCTCGACCCCTACGGCGGCCCGCACGCGCAGCGCGTCCTGCAGAGCCGCAACGCCTTCCTCACCTCGCAGTGGCTGGCCGACCAGGGCTTCGCGGTCCTGGTCGCGGACGGCCGCGGCACCCCGGGCCGCGGTCCGGCGTGGGAGAAGGAGATCGTGCGCGAGCTGGCCGAGGTGACGCTCACCGACCAGGTGGACGCGCTGCACGCGGTCGCCGCCGATCACCCCGAGCTGGACCTGTCCCGGGTGGCGATCCGCGGCTGGTCCTACGGCGGCTACCTGTCCGCGCTGGCCGTGCTGCGCCGCCCGGACGTCTTCCACGCGGCGGTCGCGGGGGCCCCGGTCACCGACTGGTCCCTCTACGACACCCACTACACCGAGCGCTACCTCGGCGTGCCGGACGAGGAGCCGGAGTCCTACGAGCGCAACTCGCTGATCGCCAGTGCGCCGGAGCTGCGGCGCGCGCTGCTGATCGTGCACGGCCTGGCCGACGACAACGTGTTCGTCGCGCACGCGCTGCGGCTGTCCTCGGCGCTGCTGGCCGCGGGCCGCCCGCACGTGTTCCTGCCGCTGGTCGGCGCGACCCACATGACGCCGCAGGCCGAAGAGGTCGCGGAGAACCTGATGAAGGTCCAGGTGGACTGGATCAACCGAGAGCTGGAGGCTGCTGCGCGATGAAGCGCTGGGGAATCACGATTCCGCTGACCGGGGTGCCGCTGATCGCGCACCGTGAGCTGATCGAGCGGCTGCCCGCGCTCGGCTACACCGACGCGTGGTCGGCCGAGACCGCCGGGACGGACGCGTTCTCGCCGCTGCTGCTGGCTTCGCAGTGGGCGCCGGAGCTGCGGCTGGGCACCGCGATCGTGCCGGTCTACACGCGCGGTCCCGGCCTGCTGGCGATGTCCGCGGCGACCCTGGCCGAGGCCGCGCCCGGCCGGTTCGTGCTCGGCATCGGCGCGTCCTCACCGGTGATCGTGCAGGGCTGGAACGCCGCCGCGTTCGACAAGCCGTTCGCCCGCACCCGCGACACCCTGCGGTTCCTGCGTGCGGCCCTGGCGGGGGAGAAGGTGACGGCGGAGTACGAGACGTTCTCGGTCAGCAAGTTCCGGCTGGAACGCGCGCCGGAACCGGCTCCGCCGATCATGCTCGCCGCCCTGCGGCCCGGCATGCTCAAACTGGCCGCCAAGGAAGCCGACGGCGCGATCACGAACTGGCTCTCGCCCGCCGACGTCCGGCAGGTGCGCGCCGAGGTCGGGCCGGACACCGAGCTGGCGGCCCGGATCTTCGTCTGCCCGACCACCGACCGCGACGCCGCGCGGGGCCTGGGCCGGATGATGATCAGCAGCTACCTCACGGTGCCGGTGTACGCGGCGTTCCACGACTGGCTCGGCCGCGGCGAGGCGCTCGCGCCGATGCACGAGGCATGGCGGGCCGGCGATCGCAAACGGGCGAACGAGGTGATTCCGGACGAGGTGGTCGACGACCTGATCGTGCACGGCAGCCCGGAGGAGTGCCGTGCGAAGATCCAGTCCTATGTGGACAACGGGCTGACCACGCCGGTGATCGCGCTGCTGCCCACCGGCGAGGACCCGGTGCGGCAGGTGGAGGCGCTGGCACCCCGGTGACCCGGCACACGCCGCTGTGACCCCTTTGGCGGCATGACTTGCGCTCCCCGGGCGGGCACTTTGGGAGGAACGTGCCCGCCGGGGGTGTGCCCGCGGCGCACGGTGTCCGTATCGTGGCTTAGCGTAGGCATACCTAAGGAGCGGTGAGTGGGCGAATCGATGCCGGAGGGCGCCGGGCTGGCCGGCGGCCGGGAGGGTCACCGGCGGCTGGCCGAGCTGATCCCGTTGGTCCTCGACGCGATGGGCGAGGGCGCGGCGGAGCGCGGGGGACCGGGCCCGGCGGGCGGACCCGCGGCCGTCGCGGCCGGGGTGGCGGCCCTGACCGGCGCGGAACCCCTGGCCGGGGCCACCGGCGTGGGCGCGGAGCAAGCGCTTACCGAGCTGTCCCGGCTGCTGGCCGCGGGCTCGGTCGACCCCGCCGATCCGGCGTGCGCGGCGCACCTGCACTGCCCGCCGCTCGCGGTCGCCGTCGCCGCCGATGTGGTGGCGAGCGCGCTCAACCCGTCGATGGACTCGTGGGACCAGGCGCCGGTCGCCAGCGAGATCGAACGCGAGCTGGTCACCCTGATCGCCCGGCTGTGCTACCCGGACGCGCCCGCGCCGGACGCCGTGGTCACCACCGGCGGCACCGAATCGAACCTGCTCGGGCTGCTGCTCGCGCGCGAGCCGGACCCGGCGGTGCGCCCGGTGTGCGGGCGCACCGCGCACCACAGCGTGGCCCGCGCCGCGTGGCTGCTCGGGCTGCCCGCGCCGGTTCCGGTGGACTGCGACGGCGAGCGCATGCGCCCGGCCGCGCTGGCGGAGACCCTGCGCGCCCTCGGCGGGCCCGCGGTCGTGGTCGCCACCGCGGGCACCACCGACACCGGCGAGATCGACCCGCTGCGCGAGGTCGCGGAGGTGTGCCGCCGCCACGGTGCCCGCCTGCACGTGGACGCCTCCTACGGCGGGCTCGCCCTGTGCAGCGCGCAGCTCGAGCCCCTGCTCGACGGGCTCGACCAGGCGGATTCGGTGGCGCTGGACGCCCACAAGTTCGGCTGGCAGCCGATCTCCGCGGGCCTGCTCGCGGTGCGCGACGCCGCGGATCTGTCGGCGTTGTCCGTGCGCGCCGAGTACCTCAACGCCGGTGACGACACCGAGGCCGGGCTGCCGGACCTGCTGGGCCGCTCGATCCGCACGTCCCGCCGTCCCGACGCGTTCCGGATGGCCGTCACCTTCCGCGCGCTGGGCATCGAGGGCGTGGGCGCGCTCGTGGAACACTGCTGCGCCACCGCCGCCGAGGTCGCCGAGATGATCGAGCGGCACCCCGCGCTGCGGCTGTGGGGCAGGCCGGCGCTGTCCACCGTGTTGTTCAAACCGGCCGACGCCGACGACGAACTGGTCGCCCGGGTGCGCCGCACGCTGCTGGAAGCCGGCACCGCGATCGTCGGCCGCGCCACCATGGCCGACGGCGTGTGGCTGAAGCTGACCCTGCTGCACCCGCGGGCGACCGCGGAGGACTACCGCCCGCTGCTGGACGCGGTGGCCGCGACCGCCGCCGCCCAGGCCGCCGAGGTGGTCCTGCGGTGACTCCGGTCGATCTGGCCGGGGTCGGGATCGGCCCGGCCAACCTGTCGCTGGCCGCGCTCGCCGAGCCGGTCGCGGACCTGACCGTCACGCTGTACGAGCGCAGCCCCGAGTTCCGCTGGCACCCCGGGCTGCTGCTCGACGGCGTGACGCTGCAGGTGCCGTTCCTGGCCGACCTGGTCTCGCTGGCCGATCCGACCAGCGCACTGTCCTTTGTGAACTACCTGCACGCGAAGGACCGGCTCTTCCCGTTCTACTTCGCCGAGCGCTTCCACATCCCGCGCGCCGAGTACGACGACTACTGCCGCTGGGTGTCGCGGCGGCTGGGCAGCTGCCGGTTCGGCACCACCGTCACCGGGATCGAGTGGCGCGACGGGCTGTTCCGCCTGCACGCGGCCGCCGGCGAGATCAGCGCGCGCAACGTGGTGCTCGGCATCGGCACCGAGCCGTGGGTGCCGGAACCGTTGCGGGCGCTCGCGGACGATCCGGACGTGCCGGTGATCCACTCCGCGGAGTACCTGTCCGAGCGGGAACGGCTGCTCGCGCTGCCCGCGGTGACGGTCGTCGGCTCGGGCCAGTCCGGCGCGGAGGTGTTCCTGGACCTGCTGCGGCACCGCAAGCAGCCGGACGGCCTGCGGTGGGTGACGCGGACCGTGTCGTTCGCGCCGATGGAGTACTCCAAGCTCGGGCTGGAGCAGTTCACGCCGGACTACACGCGCTTCTTCCACCGGCTGCCCGAGGCCGAGCGCGACCGGCTGCTGCCCGCGCAATGGCAGCTCTACAAGGGCATCGACGCCGAGACCATCGCCGACATCCACGACGAGCTGTACCGCCGCACGATCGGCGGCGGCTGGCCCGGCGTGACGCTGACGCCCGGCGTGGAGGTCGTGTCGGCGCGGCGGGACGGGGAGCGGATCGCGCTGGGCCTGCGGCACCGGCAGGAGGGCAGCACGGCGACCTGGGTGACCGACGCGGTGGTCGCCGCCACCGGCTACCGCGAGCGGCCGATCGACGGGCTGCTCGGGCCGCTGGCGGACGCGGTGGCCCGGGACGGCAGCGGCCGCCCGGTCGTCGAGCGCGACTACCGGCTGCGGCTCGCGCCGGAGATCGGCGGCGCGATCTTCGTGCAGAACGCCGAGCGGCACACGCACGGCGTCGGCGCGCCGGATCTCGGGCTGGTGGCGTGGCGGGCCGCCTCGATCGTCAACGCGGTCTGCGGCCGCACGGTCTACCGGTTGCCGTCGCGCACGGCATTCACGCGGTTCGGGTTGGAGGAGTGAGCGTGGACTCAGCGCAGGCGTGGCGCGCGGCCGGCACGCTGATCGTGCACAAGATGCTCGGCGAACTGTCCTACGAGGGTCTGTTCGACCCGTCGCCGGCGGACGACGCGGAGCACCGGCTCTGGCGGCTGGCGTTGCCGGAGGTGACCTACGAGTTCCGGGCCCGGCGCGGTGCCTTCGAGTCGTGGACGGTGCAGCCGGGTTCCGCGTCGCGGGACGGCGAACCGGCCACCGACCCGCGCGTGCTGGTGGTGGACGCGCGCAAGGAGCTGGGCCTGTCCGGGCTGCGGCTCGCGGACGTGCTGGCCGAGCTGACCGCCACGGTCACCAACGAGGCCGCCCGCCTGCGCCGCGCCCCCAGCGCCGCGGAACTGTCCACGATGGACTACAACCTGGCCGACGGGCACCTCACCGGGCATCCGCGGCTGGTGCTGAACAAGGGCCGGGTCGGGTTCTCCGCCGGCGACCGCGCCCGGTACGCGCCGGAGGCCGGGGCCGACGTGCGGCTGCGGTGGTTCGCCGTGCACCGCGACCACGCGCGGTTCCGCTGCGTGGACTCGTTGTCGGCCGAGACGCTGCTGGCCGGGGAGCTGGACGACGACCAGCGCGCGGAGTTCGCCCGGCTCGCCGACCCCGCCGAGTACGTGTGGGCGCCGGTGCACCCGTGGCAGGCCGACGAGATCCTCGGCACCCTCTACGCCGGGGAACTCGCCACCGGGGTGGTGATCGAGCTGGGCGAGTCCCGGGACGCCTACCGTCCACACCAGACGGTGCGGACGCTGGCGAACGTGTCGCGGCCGGACCGGTACGACGTCAAGACCGCGGTGTCGGTGCGCAACACGCTCGTCTACCGCGGGCTGGCGGCCGGCGCGACGCTCGCCGGGCCGGCGGTGACGAGCTGGCTGAAGCGGGTCGGCGCGGCGGATCCGCTGCTCGCCGGCGAGTACCGGTTCGAGCTGCTCGGCGAGGTCGCGAGCGTGTCGGTCGAGCACCCGCTGTTCGGCGCCATCGAGGACCTGCCGTACCGGTTCCACGAAACACTCGGGGCGTTGTGGCGGGAACCGCTGGTGTCCCGGCTGGCCGAGGGGGAGCAGGCGATCTCGTTCGCCGCGCTGCCCTACCGCGATCGCTCGGGCGCGTCGGTGATCACGGGCCTGATCCAGCGGTCCGGCTGGGACGCCGAACGCTGGTGCGCCACGGTGTTCGACCTGCTGCTCACGCCGCTGCTGCAGTGGCTGCTGCGTTACGGCGTCGGGTTCTGCCCGCACGGCCAGAACCTGATCCTGATCGTCGACGAGCGCGGGCGGCCGCTGCGGGTGGCGATCAAGGACTTCGCGCAGGGCGTCGACCTCCTGGACGAGGACCTGGACTGCTACCGCCTGCTCGCGCCGGAGGCGGCCGGGGAGATGCTGCGCTGGCCGGCGCACCTGCTCGCGCAGTCGCTGTTCAGCTCGGTGTTCTCCGGTCAGCTGCGGTTCTGGGCGGAGATCCTGCTCGACGACCTGGCCTTCCCGCGGGCGCGGTTCTGGGAGCTGGTGCGCGAGGTCGCCGGCCGCTACCGGGCGGAGAACCCGGACGTCGCGCGGCGGTTCGACGCGTGCCTGCTGTTCGCGCCGGACGTCGAGCGGGTCACGCTGAACCGGGAACACCTGGCCGGGCAGGGGTTCGACAAGGTCGACCGCGACGACGAGTTCGACGTGCGGTGGGGGCGCGTGCCGAACCCGCTGCACGCCCCGGACCCGGCGGGGGCGTGGTGAGAGCGCCCCGCCCGGTCGGGCCGCGCACGCTCGCCGAGCGGGCCGCGGCCGCCCGGGGCCTGCGCGTGGCGCTGGCGCGCGGGGACGTGCCGCGGGTGCTGCTGCTGGTGCCCGATCCGCACGCCCGGTTCGCCGCGGTCGAGCTGTCCGGGCGGTTCGTGGCCGAGGAAGTGCTCTCCGGCGGTTACGGGGTCTGCACGTACGTGTTCGCCTGGGACGTGGAGCGGGAGGCGCTGCCGGCCGGGCCGGACAGCCCGCTCGCTCGCTACGTCGGCGGCTACGGGGACCTGCGGATGCGGCCCGATCCGGCGACGATGACCGCGCTGCCGGACGGGTTGTGCGGCATCGTGTGCGACGTCGAGTGGCCGGACGGCGAACCGGCGCGAGCGGCTCCGCGGCGGGCCCTGACCGAGCAGCTGATGGCGCTCGAATCGCTCGGGTACGTGCCGTCAGCGGGGTTGGAACACGAGGTCGTGTTCGGCGACGCGGACGGCCCGCTGAGCGCGCACGGCGTGGACTACGCGGTCGGCGGGACCGAGCGGATGCGGCCGGTGCTGCGTGATCTGCGGGTGGCGCTGGAGCAGTCCGGGCTGGGGGTGGAGTCCGCGCGTGCCGAGTGCCATCCCGGGCAGTACGAGATCGTGCTGCGGCACCGGGATGCGCTCGCCGCGTGTGACGACGCCTTGTTGCAGCAGCTGATCGTGCGGTCGGTGGCCGCGGAGCACGGGGTGTCCGCGGCCTACCTGGCGGCGCCGGAGCCGGGGCAGGGGTGCTCGTGCCACGTGCACCTGTCGTTGTCTTCCGTCGCGGGGGAGCCCGCGTCGGGGAACGGGACCGCGCTGTCGCCGGTGATGGCGTCGTTCCTGGCCGGGGTGCTGCGGGACGCGGCGGCGCTGGCCCCGGTGTGGGCGCCGACCTGGAACAGCTACGTGCGGCTGCGGACAGCGCCGTTCTCGCCGCGGGAGCTGCGGTGGGGCGTGGACGACCGGACGGCGTCGGTGCGAGTGGCCGGGCGCGACGCGTCGCTGCGGCTGGAGTTCCGGTTCGCCGGCGCCGACGCGCAGCCGCACCTGGTGCTCGCGGCGCTGCTGGCGGCGGGCCGGGCCGGCATCGAGGAGGGGGTTCCGCTGCCGCCGGCGGGGGAGGTCGTGGGTGCGTTGCCGGGCACGCCGTGGGAGGCGTTGTCCGGGCTGGACCGGGTGGCGAAGCTGCTCGGTGACGAGGTCGCGGCTCAGCAGGAGGCGCTGCTGCGGGCCGAGCTGGAGGCGGGCTGCTCCGCGGTCACCGACTGGCAGCGCCGGCGGGGCGCCTTGCGGGCGTGACCGGCGTCAGCTCGCGATCCTTCTGACGGGGGATCGCGAAGGCCAGCAACAGGGCGACGCCGACCAGGACGTAGGTGGCGGCGGAGAGCTGCTCGGGGAACGTCCAGTCGCGGTGCACGACCGGGAAGTCGGTGTCCGGCAGGGTGTGGAACGGCGCCCAGACGAAGAACACCGCGGTCAGCGCGCCCCAGCCGAGCCACGCGGTGGCCAGCCACGAGCGGTCCTCGGCGCGGCGGATCGTGATGCCGAGCATCACCACCAGCGCCGGGACCACCCACACGTAGTAGTGCGACCACGAGGTGGGGGAGACGAGCAGGGCGAGTCCGGCGCAGGCCATCAACGCGAGGGCCGGTTCGGCGCGGCGCATCGCGTTCGCGACCAGCGCCAGCAGGCCGAGCACCAGGACGAGCCACACGGCCTTCTCGGCCGCGCCGGTCAGCCCGGTGCGCACGACGACGGCCTCGATGGCCTGGTTGGTGGCGAACGCGGTGCCGCTGACGCCGCCGCCGCTCAGGCCGCCCTGGAACCAGTAGTGGATCGAGCCGCCGAAGTCCGCGACGAACCCGATGACGGAGGCCACGGCGAACGTGATCGCCGAGGTGATGGCCGACCGGTGGTCGCGGCGGATGAGGAAGAACAACACGAACGCGGCCGGGGTGAGCTTGAGGGCCGCGGCCAGGCCGATGCCGAAGCCACGCGGCCAGATCGTGCGCCCGGCCAGGCAGTCGACCGTCACCAGGGCCATCATGATGATGCTGACCTGCCCGAAGCCGAACGTCTGGCTGACCGGTTCGAGGAAGACGGTGAGCGGAAGCACCACCGACGCGACGGCGACCCCGCCGTCGCGCCCGAGCTGCGGCCGGACGGCGCGCGCGACCGGGTAGACGGTGACGAACATGCTGAGGCCGTTGAGGACGTACAGCGTGACGACGGAGGCGTCCCACGGCAGCATCGCCAGGGGCGACAGCAGCAACGCGGCGAACGGCGGGTACACGAACGGCAGCTGCGCGCCGTTGGCGACCTCCGGCAGCGCGCCGTACATGTCCCGGCCGTCCCACCAGGCCTGCACGCCGTGGCGGTAGACCTCGAGGTCGATCTGGGGGCGGGTGGGCAGGTAGTGCATCATCCCCTGCACCGCGAAGAAGAGCCAGACCGCACACGGCACCGGGACCAGCCACAGGTATTTGCGCATCGGGCACTACTGTAGATATTCGATAACGACAGGTCGCGGCGTGGTACCGCTCCGCGCGCGGGTTCCACCGGCTCGTCCGGGGTTCGCCTCGGTGGTCGTGCGGCGGGCGGCCCGGCCCGCTGCTCCTGACGGTGCAGGCTCGGGGGGTGGGCTGTCCGGTTCGCGTGGGTACCCCGCCTTTTGGCGGTCGTGCGGCGGGCGGCCCGGCCCGCTGCTCAGGCGATGCAGGCCCGCCGGTGCAGGCGCCGATACGCCGACGGCGGGGTGCCGCACAACTCGACGAACGCCTGGCGGAGCGTCTCCGCCGAGGTGAACCCGCACCGCCGGGCCACCGCGGTCAACGGCAGGTCCGTAGTGGCGAGCAGCTGGGAGGCGGCCTCGGTGCGGGCCCGTCTGACGAACCGGCCCGGCGGTACCCCGGCGTGTTCCTGGAACAGCCTCGTCAGCTGCCGCTCGCTCAGCCCCGCCCGCTCCGCCAGCGCCCGGGTCGACAAATCGCCGCCGGGGTGGCCGGTGATGTACGCCGCCAGGTCGGCCACCTGGCGGTGCTCGGGCGGCGGCGCGGCGAGGAACATGCTCACCTGCGCCTGGTTGCCCGGCCGCTGCAGGTACGTGACCAGCGCGCGGGCCACCTCGCGCGCCAGGCTCGGCCCGTGGTCGGCCTCGACGAACGACAGCGTCAGGTCCAGTCCGCTCGTCACGCCCGCGGCCGTGTGCACGTTGCCGTCCTGGACGAACAGCGGCGCCGGGTCGATGCTGATCTCCGGGTACTGCCGGGCCAGCTTCGCCGCCCACATCCAGTGCGTCGTCGCCCGCCGGCCGTTGAGCAGCCCCGCCGCGGCGAGCACGGACGTCCCCGTGCAGACCGATGCGACCCGCCTGGCCGTCGCCGCCACCCGGCGGACGTGGGTGGTCAGCCTGACGTCCGCCGCGGCTCTCGCGTGGCCCGTCCCGCCCGCGACGATCAGCGTGTCGACCGGGCCGCGGAGCCGGTCGAGCCGGTCCTGCGCGGCGAGGGTGAGCGCGTTCTGGCAGCGGATCGGCCGGCCGTCGAGGCTGACCAGGGTGACCTCGTACGCCGGGGTGGCGCCGTACCGGTTGGCGGCGTCGAGGACGTCCGCGGGGCAGGCGATGTCCAGCAGGGCGGACTCCTCGTACCCGACGATCACCATCCGGCGCATGGCGTCAGCGTAGCCGTCCGTCCGACGACGATCCCAGGTTTTCGGACATCCCCTGCCCGGGCAGCCGTGGTGCCCGCCAGGCTGCGGTGCATGAAGACGATCGCTTTCGTGCTGTATCCCGGGCTCACGCCCCTTGATCTGATCGGTCCGCTGCAGGTCCTGGCGTCGCTGCGGCACGCGGACCCGTCCTTCGAGGCCACGGTGGTCGCGGAGAGCCTGGACCCGGTGCACTCGGACATCCCCCTGTCGCTGACGGCGGAGCGCACCTTCGACGACGTGCCCGCGCCGTACGCCCTGGTGGTGCCCGGCGGCCAGGCCGGCACACTGCGGGCCCTGACGAACGAGCGGTTGCTGGACTACGTGCGCTCGGCGGCCGCGCGGGCGGAGGTGACGGCCTCGGTCTGCACCGGTTCGCTGATCCTGGGCGCGGCGGGCCTGCTGGAGGGCCGGGAGGCCACCACGCACTGGTCTTTCCTGGAGGCGCTGCGCGCGTTCGGCGCGATGCCGGTGAGCCGCCGGTGGGTCGACGAGGGCAAGATCCTGACGGCGGCGGGCGTGGCCGCGGGGATCGACATGGCCCTGCACCTGGCGGCCCGCTTCACCAGCGAGGACGTCGCGAAGTTCCTCCAGTTCGGAATCGAGTACGACCCGGAGCCACCCTTCGGCGGCCTCGACTGGTCGGCCACGCCCAGGGAGCTGTTCACCACCATGGCGACAGCGTCGATCCGGGAGGAGCTGTCCGGCGCACCGGAGCTGGGGGCGCGGCTGGCCGCGCACCTGTGAGCTGGTGGCCCGCCGGTGTGGTGGCGGCGCACTGGTGAGGGGCGGGGCCGTCCTGGGGGCCCGGCCTCATCCGCGCAGGCCAGCGACTTGAAGGCACCCCGCTACCGGGCTGTGTGCGGTCCGTAATAAGCTATCCCCCGTCGCCGAGCCTCACGGCAGGCGACGGCCGGGCTGTGGCGCAGTTTGGTAGCGCACTTGACTGGGGGTCAAGGGGTCGCAGGTTCAAATCCTGTCAGCCCGACGGTCTGGATGAGCCCGCTGGCTCTGGGTGGAAGCCCAGGTCGGCGGGCTTTTTCGTGTTTTCTTCACGTTCGTTGCAGCTCGTCGACTTCAAGATCAACGGGGGTGTGCAGGAGCGATTCTGGAGTGGATCATGCTTCCGGCGGCAAATGGGGTCGCCTAAACGCTCCTGCTCGGCCGCTCTTTGACCAACTGACCTGAACCTGCTCGAAGCGCCCGGAACCCGATTCGGGTTCGTGCCGGTTGCGGCCAGATAGGCGCCGTTGCGCTCCGCTGACGGCCGCGCTGGACGGCTGGGGCCGGTGGGCGGTGGTTCGGGGGCGATACGGCTGCTTGGCAACGCCTGCGGCGCTCGACGAGATCCGGATATGACGGTGGCCCGCTGCCGGACGGGCAGCGGGCCACGTGATGGTGAATGTCAGGCAGCGAGCAAGAGCGGCTGCGTGATCGTCGGCCCGTGATTTTCGTGCACGCTGGCGACGGCGTCGTGCCAGCGGCGTTCGAGACTGTCCAGCAGACGGGCCTCGACCTCGGCGGCTACGTGGGAGTAGACGTCGCGGATCTCGTCGGGAATCCGGTGCCCCAGTCGCCGCGATTGGGCGACCTCGGGGATGCCGTCGGCGATCATCCAGGTTTTGTGGCTGTGCCGCAGGTCGTGGAAGCGCAGTCCGGGCAGGATCGGCCGCACCCGCACCTCGGGCCGAACCCGCTGGAGATTCCCATCTGCCGCGGGTCGCATCGCACGGCGCGAGAAGTTCGACCGCCGCAGCAGCTGGTGCTCGGCGCTGACGAACACATGCGGATGGTCGTGACTGTCGAGGTAGGCCCGCAGTGGCGGGATGAGGAACGGCGGCAGGGAGATGGTGCGCGCGGAACACGCCGTCTTGGGCGGTCCGAGTTCCAGTTGTCCGTTGACTTCGTGCAGCGCGCCGATCTGCGGGTCGATGATGATCTCACCGTCGTCGAGGTGGGCGTTGGGGCGTTGCAGGCCGGTCAGTTCACCCCAGCGGGCGCCGGTCCAGGCCGCGGTGATGATGAGCAGTCCGGCCCACAGCCCG
The DNA here is from genome assembly GCF_023376025.1 of Amycolatopsis thermalba. Taxonomy (NCBI): domain Bacteria; kingdom Bacillati; phylum Actinomycetota; class Actinomycetes; order Pseudonocardiales; family Pseudonocardiaceae; genus Amycolatopsis; species Amycolatopsis thermalba. Next base: position 5,423,694 of record NZ_CP091196.1, on the reverse strand, counting down.
ACCAGCGCGCTGGCCTGCGCCGCGATCGCGACGACCTGTTCCGGTGTCGCCCACAGCTGTTCGGTCCGGGGCTGGTGCCGCCGCCGTCCGCGCCGCCGGGGCTGGATCGGGTTGACTGGGATGAGGCGCTCGTCGGCGGCGTCGGCCAGCATCATGGTCATCAGCTTGATGATCGTGGACACCGTCGAGGTCGCATACCCCTGGCCGCGGAGCTTCTTGCCCCAGGCATGCACGGCGATACCGGAGATACTGTTCAGACTGGTGTCGCCCCAGCGGGGAATGATGTGGTTGTCGGTCAGACTGCGATATTGCGCGAGCGTGGCGGGTGCGACGTCGATGGCGTCGAACCAGGTCACGATCCACTCCGCCAGGAGCAGCTTGCCGGCCTCCGGGTCGAGGAACGTCCCACGCCGCTTGTCGGCATCGATCTCAGCGGCCTTGTCCTGCGCCTCCTTCTTCGTCCGAAACCCCGACAACGACCCATGCGTCCCGTCGTCCCGCCAATAACGAACCCTCCACAAGTCTTTTCCGCTTTTCTCGACGAAAGCCATGACGAATCACCCCTCAATGTTTTTGCGTGGATGAATTGACGGACATATGGACGCTGAATGTCCGTCAATAAAGCAAGCCGCCACTGAAGGTTCTTTGAGGTCACGAGCTCTTTCGCGGCTTCCGGGCACTCATCTCGGCGATGGCCTCCAGGTCCGCGCGAGCGAACCGCAGATGCTTACCCACAAATCGACACGGCACTGCCCGCGCCGCCGCCTTCCGTCGCAACCACGACGGCCGCACCTGCAAGATCACCGCCGCCTGCTCAGCAGTGAACAGCATCGGCGCCGTCGACTCGGACGGCTGAGCCGCCGGGGAAGCATTCGAACCCTGCCCGCCACGAGACGGCGCACGATCGACGCCCCGAGGTGCCGTAGGCGGCCGAGTAAGCCGAGAATGCGACCCTGCCCGAGAAAAACTGCTCATAGGCGCCAACCTCCTTCGTCACGACCGCGCCAGGTCGAGCGGCCGGTGTACCCCTAACTCCGGCGAACCGACCCGAAAGGGACATGGCGAGAGGAAGGCAAAACTTCCGCCCCGAGCCCAACCGCTTCCTGGCGGAACGCTTTTCCACGGTGAGCGATTCTCTGAGCTGGGGCCAATGGGGTGAGGCCGGCCGGCACAGCGGCGGTGCGAGACCGTTGAGGAGCCGGATGGTGGTGTCGATGCTGAGGGGTCTGCCCAGACTTCGGTTGACACCGGGGCTGACTGTTTCTCAGGCCGCTGCTGCGGTCGTGTAGATGGTCTCAAACTCGACCGGGGTGAGCTTGCCCAGCCTTCGTTGGCGGCGTTTGCGGTGGTACTTCGTCTCGATCCAGGACACGATCGCCAACCGGAGTTCGTCGCGGGTGTGCCATCGCCGGGTGTCGAGAACGTTCTTTTGCAGCAACGAGAAGAACGATTCCATCGCGGCGTTGTCCCCGCAGGCACCGACCTGGCCCATCGACCCGGCCAGCCCGTGTGCGTGCAGCACACGCTGGTAGGTCGCCGATCGGAATTGGGCGCCGCGGTCGGAGTGGACGACGACGCCGCGCGGGTTACGGAGCGCGATCGCGTTACGCAGCGCCGCGACCGCGAGCGAGGCCCGCATGTGCGAGGCGATGGAGTATCCGACGATCTTGTTGGAGTAGCAGTCCTTGACCGCGCACAGATACAGCTTGCCCTCGCCGGTGGGATGCTCGGTGATGTCGGTCAGCCACTTGGTATTCGGCGCGTCAGCGGTGAAGTCGCGGCGGATCAGGTCGTCGTGCACCGGCGGCCCCGCCGTGCGGGAAAGGCCCTTCTTTGTGGCGTGCAGCGAGAAGATCTTTTGCATCGAGCAGATCCGCCACACCCGGTTCTCCGACGCGGTGAACCCGCGACGGGCGAGTTCATCGGCGACGAACCGGTACCCGTCGGCCGGGTCGTCGGCATGGATCTCGAGGGCGGCGTCGATCAGGTGCGCGTCGTCCCAGTCCCGCTGCGAGACCGGAGACGATCGCCACTGGTAGTAGGCCTGCCGGGAGATGCCCAGCACCCTGCACGTCACCGCGGCCGGCACCCGAATCGGTGCGCCGGCCGCGGCCAGTTCACGGACGAGCGGGAAGACTATTTTCCCGGCAGATTGCCCTGCGCCAGATAGGCAGCCGCCTTGCGCAGGACTTCGTTCTCCTGCTCCAGCAGCCGGTTGCGCTTACGCAACTCGCGTAGCTCGGCGGACTCGTCCCGGGTCACGCCGGGCCGGGCGCCGTCCTCCACGTCGGCGGCGCGCAGCCAGTTGGCCAGGCATGACTCGGAGATCCCGAAGTCCTTGGCGACCTGCTTCAACGGGGTCTCGCCGCGGCGGGCCACGGCAACGACATCGTCGCGGAACTCGCGGGGGTAGGGCTTGGGCACGATGACATCCTTCCAGGCGAGGCCGAGCCTCACACGTGAGATGTCAACCAGACCCTGGGCAGACCCGAGGCCGTGGGCTTAGGGGTCGAGGAGGCCGACGTTGAAGCCGCAGGTGGCGGCGTAGGTGTCGAGGTAGCCCATGCCGAGAGATCACACGCGGGGTGCATGGGCCGTTCGAACTGCCGGACGGGCCAGGTGTGTATGCCTTAACGGTGGAAGCGCCCGCTAGTCGCGCAACCGGCGCCGCGCCTGATGAGCTGTGGCTCCGCTTGGTGAGGACAGGCGATCCGACGCCTGACGAGGATGAGGACTAGGTAACCCCCCCGATCTTGCAGTGCCTTCTGACGGCCCGAGGTGTTACCCAGTGGGTCCTCAAGCACCCGAACGAACGCCACGCCTGCCCTCGGAAACACCTGCCTGACGTCGATGGTTTTGGCGGGAGCGTCCGCTGGTGACTGCTCGACCCGAGCGGTGTCGGGGCTGGCAAAGTAATCCACGACGTTGACCCGACGAATGCCCGCCCTGGAAGTGGACGCCCTTCGCTGGCCGCGGGAGGTCGAGGTAGAGCAGGTGGCGTGGCGCTGCACAGGACGGATAGGTGTAGGAGATCGTCACGTCCTGGTCGACGACGTCCTGGCCGAGGGTCACGGAGGCAAACTATGCTCCGTCGCGCACGGTACGGCGGATCTTCGCGCCTTTCCGTCGACGGCCAGCTGCGCAGCGTGAAGACTTCGGAAGTTCGGCAGGATCGAGGCCGCCCGAGAGGTCGAAGTTCCAGACTGAGGCGATCGTCGGGTTGCGGAGGAGTTCGCGGTACTCCGACTCGTCCGAGAGGCAGGCGAAGCGCATCGTTGGCACGTTTGGCTGGACCCGGTACTGCCACCGAACCGTCGCGACGAACATCGAGCCCTTGCCTGTCGCCGAACCAGCCGATCACGGGCTCACGGATACGGTCACTCCAACAGGCGTAGGCGTAGTCACTGTGGCTCGTGCCGGCGTCCTCGTGTCCATGGGGTGCACGCGACCTTCAGCCGTTAAGGGCCACCGTCATGCTTCTTCCGTCCACCGAGTCGACGGATCACAGTAGCGACACTCTCGCGTAACGCGCCCATCGGCTGCGGAGACGATGCCGTGATCGGCGAAATGGCCGTTGCTGCAATCCGTCGTCAGCGAGAATTGCCGTTCAAGATGAAGGACGGCAGTTCGGTCTGGCTCGGGTTTTGGTGTCCGTTCGAGCCATCGGGACAGCGCGTCAGCGAGGTCGCGTGCGCGCATGTTGGTGCCGACAGGAAGCGACGAGGTCAGGCCGCGTTGCGCGCACAGCCGCTCGAGGTCTTCGGTCGAACGGTCCAGTATTCGGTAGGCGCGGGCGTGATAGGCCCTTAGCCAGTTCTCGGCGGCTTGACGCATCGCGGCCAGCTCGTTGATCGGCTTATCGCGCGCCGCGAGCGCTGCCATCCAGACCGGGTCGCGTCGCTCTGCGGGGAGCACCAACTGTTCCGCCAGGAGCCGACGCGAGTGGGTCTCCTCGTCGACGGTCTCGCCGCCCGGATACTGCCATCCACCCGCCACTCGGACGGGCTCAGTCTGCTTCTTCGGCTTGGCCTTCGCTGGCTTCGGCTTGGCGTCTGGTCGCTCCGAAGTAGGCGAAACGATCATCCCGATGATCGCGAGAAGTAGGAGAGCCCCACCCAGAGCCGCGACCACGACCCAGTTGATCGACGCCACGACAATCAGCAGGCCGACGCCGACCAGCACTTTGCCCTTCACAGGGGCGCAGCTCTCTTGCTCATCCTGCCGTTCCTCTCACAGGGGCTCATCAAGAGATCTGTCACGCCAGTCGTTGTGTTACGACCGGCGAGATACTGAGCGGCAACGGCCCGAGGCTAGTTAGGTACGATCAGAAGCGGAGATTGTTGATCGCAGCGAGTTCGATCCCATACCGGGCGTACACCTTGATCGTGTTCTCGCTCGTCAGCTGGTCTTCGCCGAACCCGAGCAAGGAGGCTGTCCGGACGACGTCATCAGGGGCGTCGGCCTCAATCTCAAGGTACGGCGGGATGAGGGGCCACTCGTCAATCTCCAAACGGGCGCCGTCAAGCAGGAAGCTCGTGCGACGGTTCTCCTGGTACGACTTGGGCGTGAAACCGAGGAGGCCTAGCAGTTCGTTGGTGCCGGCGAAGTCGTCGACGGTGACTTCGACTTCGTGTGTCCCGTCGATGGCGTCGCTGCGGATCTCCTTGACGCAAAGGGTGGTCTCGCTGCCGGTTTCGCGGAGCCGGATCCACTTCGACTGATCTCCCGGCGTGATGTCGTAGACGTAGCGTCGCATGAGCTTGGTCTCGCTGACCTGCCGGCCACCCTTGTTAAGGATGAGTGTCGCGATGGCGTCAGGGGCGATGTCGAGGACCTTGGCTTCGTGCTCGACTGGCACTGGCAGTTCTCCTTCGTCGGGTGGTGGTCGAGCCTAGCGAGTGGTGGGTGTGAGTTCGGCGAGCTCCTGCTCTCGGAGCCGGCGGATTTCGGCCGGTAGGTCGGACTGCAGGAAGTCGTCCAGAGGACGGCAGAGGTCCATCCGCTGAATGCAGACGCCAACTTGGTAGGCACCGCGGCGGTCGCGGTAGAGGCGGACACCGTAGAAGCCCTCTTCGCAGTCGGTGTCGTTGTTGAAGCGGCAGCTGGCGCAAGTCTGGGGCAGGCGAACCCGCCGGATCTGCTTGTAGAAGACCCGGCGCCCGTCGGGCAGTCGATAGGCGGTACGGGCTCCGGAGACGCCGGCGGTGAGGTGTCGGACTTCGGGTACGGCGCCTCGCTCTTCGAGAGCCTGGTTGATGGCCCGGATCGATGCATCGCCGTGGTCGAGCGAGTTGAGGAGCCGTATGGACAGCCGCGGTGAGTACTCATCGAGCAGGCGGTGGATCCGTGGAATGTGGCTGGCGTCGGGGACCACGATGTTGGCGTTGACGCCGACGCCGGCAGCCAGGGCGGCGTCGATGGACGCCCTGAGCGCCTCCAGCTTGCGGGTGGCTCGGCCGAGGTTGCGGTACCGATTGTGCTGGACCGCGGCCAGCTCCTCAGGGGTCGTGCCGAAGACGGAGAAGTTGATTCGCTCGAGCCCGGCCGTGGCGCATGCGGCCATCTGATCAGCACCCCGCTCACCATTCGAGGTCATCCGGACCGAGAAACCTGCCCGCCGGGCGACCGTCACGAGCTGTGGGAGACCGGTGTGCAGGGTGGGTTCGCCTCCGGTGAGATGGAGCTCGTCCAGGCCGAGGGCGTCACGGAGCGCGATGAGGGCCTGTTCGAAGCTGGCATCGGGCAAGACGGGGGCCGGTAGGAAGTGGGCGCCGTTGGTGCCGGTGTAGATGGAGACCCTACCGGTCCGCCCGGAGGGGACGAAACTGCTGATCTCGCGGCCGAGGTTGTCGGCGACGACGGGGGTGCCCTCGTTGTGGCAGAACGTGCAGGTCATTCCGCAGGCGTCGATGATCTTCACGCGGAGGGTGTGGTCGGTGTCGACCTGTATGGGCAACGTCGTGATCGGCGTCATGGAGGGCTACTCCTCGAAAGGTGGTGGGGCGGACGGAGGGCGGAGGCCTTCGACGAGGACGCGGGGATCGACGGCGAGTGCGCGGGCCAGTTGTAGGAGGTCGGGCAGATTTGGCTCAGTCCGACCGTGCTCGATGAGAACCACGCGAAACCAGGAGCAACGGCTGCGCTGGCTAGCCGCCGGTTGGTCCAATGCCGCTCCTGACGAAGTTGCCGCAGGCCCCGGCCGACCTGTCGTTGGACGGTGAGCCACCGGTACCGCGCGCGCGTCCAGCGCAACCAATGTGTCAGCACGGTGCGGACCGGCGTGGCCGTCTGTGGTGCGGGTCCATCGCGGGCAGCTCCTTTCCCGAGGGCGGTCGTGATGTGGGGGATTAGTCAGAAAGCAGCGGCCTCGGCTGGGCGACGCGTCCGCGGTCCGGGTCAGCCCGTGGCCACCTCACGTCGTGGTGCTGGTCCTGCTGGTCTTCGTGGACCCTGCGGACGATGGCCGCCACGGATCGCGGTTCGGCGGACCGCTGGTGCTGGCGGAGGTGATGGCGTCGCCTGAGCGCGAGGACCAGGAGGTAGAGCAAGGGGAGGCCAGCGGTCAGCGTGAGGAGTGCGGCGGCCGCAGGTGTCATGGTGGGGGAGTGGAGCTCCCGGCGTCGGGGCTTGCCGCCTGGTCCATCTCGGCATGGCGGTGGACCAGTTGGCCGAGTTCGACGAGCAGGTCGCCCAGGGCATGCTGGCGGGCCGGCCCCATACGACCCTCCCGCAGTTCGAGCGCCGCCATCGGCAGGTTGGCGGCCATGCTGGCCAAGGCCTTGACCAGGGCTTCCGCTTCCGCGGTTGGTTCGGCCATCGTCAGAACCCTTCACGCAGTCGGTAGGCCAAGCAGACCGACGAGCGCGGCCATGGTCGGCCACACGTCCTGCAACCGCCAGATTGTGGGCGCGGCGCGTGCAGCGTCAGCGTCAAGGCGGTCAGGCTGTAGAGGAGCGCGGGCTCGGGAAGGCGGGGCTCAGTGCTGGTAGCGAGACGGTTGTGTCCCCGTTGCCAGCAGGCCGGGATCGGGGAGGGGGTGCGTTCGATCAATCGGGTCGCCATAGACGTTGTCCTGGTGAAGTCGCTGGTTGGGCAGCGCCCGCCGCCGGGATCGGGGAGGTGTCTGAAAGGCTCGCCCGGCGGCGGGCGCCTGCCACTGACTTCAGCGCGTGTCAGTGGTGTGCACAACCCTGTGCACACAGTTGGCACACGCGGCGTCACCTGACAGAATCGAGCACCGGTGGACCACCGCGTCGCAAGGTGGGTTGTGAGGGGTATGGACACGGAGCCAGGCGAGGTCACGGAGCGGCAGCGGGCGCTCGGAGAGCAGCTAAGCGCGTACCGGAAGCTCGCCGGCCTGACGCAAGCCCAGCTCGCGAAGCGGCTGTACTGCGACCGCACGACCCTGGCCCATGTCGAACGCGGGCAGCGGTCCAGAGATGAGGCGTTCTGGCGAGCGGCTGATGAAGCACTCGCCGCGGCTGGCCAGCTCCTCGCGGCCTACCGAACCTTCGAGAACGCCAGGGCTCAGGCCGAACACGCCGCCCGAATCGCCGAGCTGGAGCACCATCAGCGCAAGATCGCTCAGTGGGGTAGTGGCGCGGGACTACAACTAGTCGGCGTCGGTCCAGGGACGGACGTCGCCGCCGCCGGTGCGTCCGCCATGACGCTCGGCCCGGCTTTGGGTGCCGCGGCTGATGCCGCTCGCGGCCCCGACTTGCCGGTGGTGACTTCGACCCAGGTCCACGAGATGGTCGACCACCTGCGGGAGCAGTGGCACCTCCTGGTTAAGACGGACAACCTCTTCGGGCCCCGCTACGCCTTGACGTCGGTGCAGAGCCACTTGGTGATGATCGGTGACTTGCTGGCCGTGACGCGTGACCATGCCCGGCGTGAGGTGGCGCGGGTAGCGGCGCAGTACGCGGAATCCGCAGCCTGGCTGCACGAGGACGCGGGCGGCCTCGACCGCGCGGTGTACTGGACGAATCGGGCACTGGAGTGGGCCCACGAAGCTGACGATCGCGTGATGTTGGCCTGGACACTGTTTCGGCGGAGCCAGCAGGCCGCGGCGAGTGGTGACGCTGGCCAGACCATCGGCTTGGTGCAAGCTGCCCAACGAGATGAAGCCGCGTTGGCTGGTCCGATGCGGGCGGCCTTGGCTCAGCAGGAGGCACACGGGTACGCCCTCGACGGGGATGCCGGTTCCACGCTGCGAAAACTTGACGAAGCGCTGGCGTGGGCCGCCACAGACACCGACGGGGACGCTCGCGGCGGGCACGGATCGTTTTGCACGGAGAGCTACCTAGAGCTGCAGCGGGCGTCCTGTTGGCTGACGCTTCAGCAACCGAAACGGGCCATCGAGGTGTTTGACCGGACCCTGCCGACGTTGCCAGCCGTTTACCGGCGCGACCGCGGGGTGGCGTTGAGTCGCTTCGCCGTAGCCTACGCGGCCGTCGACGAGGTGGAGCAGGCTGCGTCTGTGGCCAGGGAAGCGCTTGGCATTGCCCGCAGTGCCGGTTCCGTCCGAACGGAACGTGAGATACAGGTTGTGGGGCAACGCCTTCACCGCCACCAACGCGTCGCGGAGGTCGCCCACCTGCTTGACGACCTTGCAATCGCCGGGATGCCGTGATGGCTGCACCCACTGAGCTCGCCGCCATGCGGCGAGCCATTTCCCTTGCTGCGCTTGGTCTTGGGACGACCAGCCCGAACCCGCCGGTGGGCTGCGTCATCCTGGACCGACACGGCGTCGTGGTGGGCGAAGGCTTCCACGAACGTAAGGGTGATGCCCATGCTGAGGCGCATGCCCTGGCAATGGCCGGCGACCGGGCACGGGGCGGGACGGCGGTGGTGACGCTTGAGCCGTGCAACCACTTCGGCCGGACGCCACCATGCCGGAAACTGCTAATTGAGGCGGGCATCGCCCGCTGTGTCATCGCGATTATCGATCCGACTTCACGGGAAGAGGGCGGCGCGGCGAGGATGCGGGCCGCAGGCGTCGACGTGGAGGTCGGCCTTCTGGCCGACGAGGCCGAGTTGGTGCTGGGGCCATGGCTGCGCGCTCTGCGGACCGCACGTCCGTTTGTCACCTGGGCGTCACTGGCGGAGGTGGAGGGTGGCCGCTCTTCGCTGTCTGACCCGTTCCTTGACGAGATGCGGGTATCCGTGGACGCCGTTCTGACGGAGGACGGACGGGTCTTCGAAGGGGTACTGGGTGGTCATGGCCTGGGCATGATCGAACTTGACGGCGTCGCCAGCGGCGGCTCGCCTGAAGAGCTCCTGGCGTCATTGCATCAGGGCGGCATCCGGTCAGCGGTATTGAACTACAGCGCAACGAAGGCGGCGCCGTTTCTCGCTGCAGGTCTCGTCGACCAGGTGCTGGTGTATCTGCCAGCGCGGACGGCCGGCGCTGGCAGCGTCGGCTACGGACCGGAGGAGTTTATACCCGCGCGGTACGGGCTTCGAGAAGTGCGGAAGACCAACGGCTTTGTCGTGATCAGGGCCGAGCGCGCCTAGCGCGTGTCCTATTAGCACCGTGCCGACAGTCGGTCGGAGGCGATGTCGTCATGGCCGGTAGGGTCGACGCTGCATTGGTTCCTCCGCTGCCTGTTGGAGGAGCGGTGCCTTGCTCGATTGATGACAACCACGATGACGGGGAAGATGTATGGCACAGAAGGTGACCGTTGAACTGGTCGACGACCTCGATGGTTCGGTGACCGAGGACATCAGCACGGTGTTCTTCGCACTCGACGGCGTGGATTACGAGATCGACCTTACTGCCGACAACGCTGGTCGGTTGCGCGATGAGCTTGTTAACTTCGTCGCCAATGCGCGAAAAACAGGCGGACGGAGCAAGCGCGGAGTGCGGCCGAGCACGAACGGCCACGCCGCGTCCCCGGCTGATCGGGAGAAGACGCGCGCCATTCGTGAATGGGCCAAGGAGCAGGGGTACGAACTGGCTGACCGCGGTCGGATTCGGGCTGACGTGGTCGAGGCCTATGAAGCGGCTCAGGCAACTCCCGCTAAGCCGAAGGGGCGGAAGAAGGCCAAGTAGGACTGCCGGGGCAATCTGTTACTAGACGTGCGTCAGGCGGCTGTTCTGATGCATGATCGAAGCATCACTGCGAAGGGCAGTTGGATACCGGCGGTCTCTGGGGGCAGGCATGACGGTCTTGTTCGACGGCGAGCTCGACGTTCTTGAGGGCTACATCAGCGTTGAGGCAGCCCAGGCGCGGTTCGGCGATGTGGCAGAGGGCATTTGCCGGGCAGTAGAACGGTTTCCGTGGAGCCGCTTTGAGTGGCCGCTTGGCGTTCATCACCGGCCTGCCGACCGGGCGGGTTCCGTTACAGGTTGAGGCCTTGAGCGGCCCGCCTGACCTTGATCCTGAGTGGGAGGACGTGGTTGAGGTTTCCTTCGAGTCCGCTGGTGAGGTTTGCCTGCGGGACTGGTCAGGGCTGCAGTCCCGGAGGCTCGCCCTGCACGAAGGTCCGCTCCGGGTCCGCTACTGCCTCCGTGGTGTGGACCTGGTGTGCGACCGACGTGCACGCCGATTCGGCCGGCCGACGGTGACCCCACATCTCATCCAGTTCTGGCCGGCGCTGCTGACTCGAGATGCGGTTCTCAAGCAGGGGAGCGTGACCGCCGCGTCCTGGCACCAGGCTTGGGCTCCCGGGAGAAAGTGGCGAAATGTCCGCGACAGGGGCCTCAGCGCCGCTACAGCTTGAGTTGTGGCGTCGGCATCTGTCAGGGCTTGATCTGCGGGACGATTCGGGAGAACTCCGCGTACGAGGTCAGGCAGTCGGGTCTCTCAAATGTGGTGCACTGGCTACCCGTGCCCGCGTCCGTTAGCCGCCATCCTGCGGTCGCTGCTGCTGAGGCGAGCTGTTCAGCTCGCGAAGGATGCCGAGCAGGGTCGAGGCGGCCCGGGGATTGAGTTCCGGGAGCTTTTCAGGTAGGTGGACGGTCAAACGGTCATTTCGGCCGGCGTTAGGCCGGCGTGGTGGCCGCGGTGTGGGTTCGTACTCGCCCAGTGGTTGAAGTTCCATGCACTTCACCTTGGCTGCTGCCAACGCGATCTGCGGGAGAACCGGTCCATTTCATCCAGACGGGGCATCTCGATTGCGCGCCAGGGCGCCGTCGGACGTCACGGTCCTGGCGTCTTGAGCTACCCAGAGTTCTTGATCTTCACCCGGGGGACGCTGATATGGCGCAACGCAGGGTGAAAGCCTTGACAGTACGGCCGCGGTGTGCAGGTGAGGAGTGCTCGAGGAGATCTAGCCCGCCGTTCGTGAACCATCGAGATAGCACTCCGCAGTCGAACGCTTGCGACCAGCGACGAAGTGTGTTCAACTGAGCCGCTCTGGGAAGTGGTCAGCCGCGACGACCGGTCGCCGGGAAGGTTAATGCGGCTGAAGTGATCGGCTGGACTAGTTACGCTCGGTTAATTTTGCGGTTCACCCGACCGCCGGGCGCTTCGGCTGAACCGCTCGGCGCGACGCATCCGACGGCGCGAGCAGGCAGCGGTGCGAAGCGGTCACAATGGCTCCAATCGCACCAGCGCCTGCGTGCTGGTGGGTGAAAGGTCGTGGCCCCCTGCGGGAACAGGGGGCCACGTGAGTGTCCATGAATGCCGGCTAGACAATCGTGAGGACCTGATGACTGTACCGCCCGCTGCTGGCGACCCGCCAGAGAAGGCCCCGCCCAAACGGGTCCGTGTGATCCTGAACCACCCGGACGAGAAGCCGAGGCGTCCGCGGCCGGCGGCCGCTCCGTCAGGTGGTGTCGCCAAGCGGCCACATGCAGGCCGCCACCGCAAGGCCCCCGCTCGTGACGGTTGGTTGTGTCTGGCTGCCCAATTTCTGAGCGGCTGGTCGACGACCCTGCGCGCGTGCGTGCTGTTGGTCGTCGTCGGCGCGTTGATCGTCGCGATCGCGCTGACGACCGTTCCGGCCATCGGTGCCTCCCTCGGGACTGTCGTGGCGGGGCTGGGCGCGCTGACCTTCTGGACCGCTCAGGCCCCGTCGGGCTCCGCGGCCGCGCTTGTAGCGCCGCGGGGACGCGGTCCGGCCTCTCGCCGACCTGAGTCAGGTTTTCGGAGCCTTCGAGGTCAGCCCAATCGACCCGGACACACTGCCGCCCGCTGCGGTCGGCGGGGATGACCGGTGATGCGACGGTGACGCCGCCAGTGCGCCTTGACACTGTCCGACTACCCTGAGTTAGATCAGTGGCCGGGGGCTGGTGGCATCGTTCGGTCGTACCCCAGGACTATGCTGCCTCGGGTGATCACGGGTGAACTACGTAGCAAGATCGATCGTCTGTGGGATGCCTTCTGGTCGGGTGGGATTTCCAACCCCCTTGAGGTGATCGAGCAGATCACGTACCTGATGTTCCTGCGCCGGCTGGATGACCTGCAGACAGCGAAGGAGCGAAAGGCCGCTCGGACGGGCAGACCAGTCGAGGAGGCGATCTACTCCGACGACGCGCAAGCGCTTCGCTGGTCGCGACTCCGGGATCTTGATCCCGAAGGCATGTTCGTCGTCATGCGGGACGGCGTCTTTCCGTGGTTGCGGGCGCTCGGCGGTGACGACACCACCTACGCGCACCACATGCGAGATGCCCGGTTCACCATCCCGACTCCCAACTTGCTGACCAAAGCCGTTGACCTTTTGGATGACATACCTCTTGGCGAGGGGGATACCAAGGGCGATCTGTACGAGTACATGCTCAGTAAGATCGCAACCGCCGGTCAGAACGGCCAGTTCCGAACCCCCCGGCACATTATCGAGTTGATGGTCGAGATGATGAGCCCAGGGCCGAGGGACGAGATCTGTGACCCCGCATGCGGGACAGCCGGCTTTCTCATTGCCGCTGTTGACTATGTTAGTCGAGAACATAAGGATGCGCTACTAGAATCGGCCCAACAGCGACACTTCCACCAGAGCATGTTCCATGGCTTCGATTTCGATCGTACAATGCTGCGCATTGCCAGCATGAACATGCTCTTGCACGGTATCGAGCAGCCTGACATTCGTTACCGGGATTCGCTGGCCGAGAGTGCTTCCGGTGAGGCTGAACAGTATTCCCTCATCCTTGCAAACCCGCCTTTCGCGGGAAGCCTGGATTATGAGGCCACCGCTAAAGACTTGCAGCAGATCGTCAAAACAAGGAAAACCGAACTTCTTTTCCTGGCGCTCTTCCTTCGGCTACTCAAGCCAGGTGGTCGGGCCGCCGTTATTGTACCCGATGGAGTGCTCTTTGGTTCGACTAAAGCCCACAAGAGTATCCGTCAGATCCTAGTTGAAAAGCAGAAGCTCGAGGGTGTCGTTAAACTGCCAAGCGGGGTTTTTCGGCCCTATGCGGGCGTATCCACAGCCATCCTAATCTTCACCAAAACCGATTCAGGCGGAACAGATTCAGTCTGGTTCTATGACGTGACTGCCGACGGGTTCAGTCTCGACGACAAGCGGGCTCCACTGGTGAGCGCCGACAAGCTTGGCGTCCGTCCTCGTCGGGCGCTCGAGGAATCAGATCATCGGAGCAATAATCTGCCGGATATCCTGACCCGATGGAATCGTCGGAATGGTTCGGAGCAAACTCGGGTACGAACGGACCAGAGCTTTTGTGTGCCAAAAGAGGAGATTGTTGCCAACGGGTATGACCTCAGTGTGAACCGGTACAAGGATGTCGTCCATGAGGAAGTCGAGTATCGGCCGCCGCTGAAGGTTGTAGAAGACCTTGAGCGCCTTGAATGTGAGATTCAGCGCGGTGTTTCCGCCCTGAAGGGAATGCTGGAATGAACGGTGAGCTGGTTAAGCTTGGTGATCTGATAGAGCCTGCGCCTGTTGAGCTTGCCGGTCAATCTTCTCATCCTGTTTTGTCTATGACCATGCATCGAGGCTTGGTGGAGCAGGGTGACAAGTTCAAGAAACGGGTAGCAAGCGCGGATACTTCTTCTTACAAGGTTGTGCGACGTGGTCAGCTTGTTGTTGGGTTTCCTATCGATGAAGGGGTCCTGTCGTTCCAAACGCTCTATCCGGCGGCGATTGTCAGTCCGGCGTATGGAATTTGGAATCTGAAAAGCGACAATATTTGCCGAAGGTACCTCGAGAGGTACCTTCGGTCGCCGCGTGCACTCGCGTACTACTCGTCAAAGCTCAGAGGAACGACCGCTCGGCGACGAAGCTTGCCTCAGGACGTCTTTAAGAAGCTGCCGGTTCCGATCTTTCCGTTTGAGAAGCAGGAATATGTCGCAGACATTTTGGATGCCATGGATGAGTTGCGCGCGAAGCGTCGGGAGGCTCTTGGGCTCCTCGACGATCTTTCGGAGGCAATTTTCATCGCCATGTTTGGCAATCCTGTCGCTAACGAAAAGGGATGGCCCATTGGCAGAATTGGCGACATAATTGAGTCTGCAAGATATGGCACTAGCGAGAAGGCCGATGAGCACGGTGACCTTCCAGTGCTGCGAATGGGTAACATCACGACGCGTGGCCGCATAGACCTCTCGGATCTCAAATATTTGCCGCGTGAAAGCCTAAATGACCGCTACCTGGTTTATCCGGGTGACGTGTTATTTAATCGCACGAATAGTCCGGATCTTGTAGGTAAGACGGCGGTTTATCGCAGTGGTGAACCGTTGGCTTATGCGGGCTATCTAATCCGTGTCAGGATGCGCGCTGAAAATCACCCTGAGTATCTTTCCGCATTCCTCAACAGTAGGTATGGAAAGGCCATTTTGCGCAATATGTGCAAGAGTATTATTGGTATGGCTAACATAAATGCCCAAGAGCTGAAGCGTATTCCAATTCCGGTTCCCCCTGTGGATTTGCAGCGCGATTTCGCTCGTCGCGTGGAGGAGGTTGAGCAAGTTAGGACCCTCCAGGAGAAGGATTTGGCGTACCTTGACGAGCTCTTCAATGCCTTGCAGACGCGTGCTTTCGTCGGACACCTGTGGCAGAATTGATCTTCCTGTCGTCCTGGGGAGGTTGATGCGTGAGTAACTTCGGGTTCCTGCAGGCTGAGTGGCCCGACCTGCACGACGAGGCAGTGCGGGCGGAGCGGAACGCGGTGGCGGACCCGCGGGCGGCCTGCTTCTACGCTCGTCGCACGCTCGAGTTGGCCGTGAACTGGCTCTACCGGGCTGATGGAACCCTGAAGCTGCCGTACCACAGCGAGCTCGCCGCCCTGATCGCCGAACCCACCATGGTTAACCTGGTCGGGCCGGCGATCCGGACGAAGATGGATGTGATCAGGCGGCAGGGCAACACCGCGGTGCACAGGCCGGGGCCGGTGCAGCCCAAGGACGCTGTGCGCACGGTTGCCGAGCTGTTCCATGTTCTGTACTGGATCGCCCGGCGGTATGCCCGCAACCAGGAAGATCTCCCGGCCGCCGGCCTGACCTTCGACCAGTCGCGCATCCCGGTACCCATGCCCGAGGAGGTGCGGCGGAAGAAGCAGGCTGAGATCCAGGCGATGGCGGAGCAGTTCGCCCGCCAGCAGGAGGAGCTGGTCAAGGAGCGTCGGAAGAACCAAGACCTTGATGCTGAGGTCGCCAAGCTCCGGGCCGAAATCAAGGCGGCCAAGGCCGCCAACCTGGCCCAGCCGGACACCCACGACTACAACGAGGCTGATACCCGCAAGCACATCATCGACCTGCTGCTCGGGGAGGCGGGCTGGGCTCTCGACAAGCAGGAGGACCGGGAGTACCCCGTAGATGGGCTGCCGACGCCCAGCGGGAAGGGACGGGTCGATTACGTCCTCTGGGACGAGGACGGCAGACCGCTGGGCCTGGTCGAAGCCAAGCGCACCACCAAGGACGCCCTGGCCGGTCAGCAGCAGGCCAAGGCCTACGCGAACGCTCTCGAGCGGCAGTTCGGCCAGCGGCCGGTCATCTTCTACACCAATGGCTACCAGACGTTTCTCTGGGACGACGTGGACTACCCGCCGCGGGAGGTCCAGGGCTTCTACACGAAGGACGAGCTTCGGCTCCTGATCCAGCGGCGAACGAGCCGGCTGGCCCTTGGCGGCGTTGCGATCAACGACGAGATCGCCAGCCGCTACTACCAGAGCCGAGCGATCCGACGGATCGCTGAGTCGTTCGAGCGGGACAAGCAGCGCCAGGCCCTCCTCGTCATGGCGACCGGCGCTGGCAAGACCCGCACCATCATCGCGCTGGTTGACTTGCTGCAGCGCGCGCAGTGGGTGAAGCGCGTCCTCTTCCTGGCTGACCGGCAGGCCCTGGTGACGCAGGCCGCGAACGCCTTCAAGCAGCACCTGCCCGGGACTCCCACGGTCAACCTCTTGACGGAGAAGAACATCGACGGCCGGGTCTACGTCTCAACCTATCCGACGATGATGGGGCTGATCAACGAGATGAAAGGCGGGCTCCGGCGCTTTGGTCCGGGGCACTTCGACCTGGTCATCGTCGATGAGGCGCACCGCTCCGTCTACCAGAAGTACCGGACGATCTTCGAGTATTTCGACTCACTGTTGGTCGGCCTGACGGCCACGCCGAAGGACGAGATCGACCGCAACACCTACCGCCTGTTCAACCTCGAGGACGGCGTGCCCACGGATGTCTACGGCCTGGAGGAGGCCGTGGCGGAGGGCT
Source organism: Amycolatopsis thermalba (assembly GCF_023376025.1). Classification (NCBI taxonomy): domain Bacteria; kingdom Bacillati; phylum Actinomycetota; class Actinomycetes; order Pseudonocardiales; family Pseudonocardiaceae; genus Amycolatopsis; species Amycolatopsis thermalba. Next base: position 5,407,084 of record NZ_CP091196.1, on the reverse strand, counting down.
ACCTGGTCAAACCTCACACCGTCAACGTCCCACTGAAGTTCCCCCAGCGCGGCATCAGGTACGACGAGCTGTCGGAGGCGGAGAAAGAGGAGTGGGACCTCGTCGACTGGGATGACGAGGACGGGCAGCCGGATGAAATCAGCGCGGACGAGGTCAACAAGTTCCTCTTCAACGCCGACACCATCGACAAGATGCTCGAGACGCTGATGACGTACGGCGCGCACGTCGAAGGCGGAGACCGTCTCGGCAAGACGATCATCTTCGCCCGGAACAGGAAGCACGCCGAGTTCATCGTCCAGCGCTTCGACACTCTCTATCCAGAGCACCAAGGTGGCTTCGCGCGCATCATCACCCACGATGTGGCCCTGGCCCAGGATCTCATCGACAAGTTCTCGATGAAGGACTCGGCGCCGCACATCGCGGTGTCGGTCGACATGCTCGACACCGGTATCGATGTGCCCGAGGTTCTGAACCTGGTCTTCGCCAAGCTGGTCCGTTCAAAGACCAAGTTCTGGCAGATGATCGGTCGGGGGACGCGCCTGTGTCCCGACCTGTTCGGCCCCAACAACGACAAGCAGGGCTTCCTCGTCTTCGATCTGTGCCGCAACGTCGAGTTTTTCAACCAGGACATTGCGCCCGCGGAAGGGCGGCTGCAGCCGTCCCTGCGCGAGCGGCTGTTCCGCCGGCGGGCCGAGCTCTTGTACGCGTTGGACCAGGAGCTGCCGGAGGTCCCGCCGCCGAACGAGGATCAGCCGGTAGATGGAACCCAGACCGAGGTCGGCCTCCGATGGGACCTTGCTGCGCGGCTGCAAGCCGAGGTCGTGGGCATGAACCCGCAGAACATTGAGGTCAGGCGCCGATTGCGGGAGGTGGAGACCTACCAGGACTTGGCCAGCTGGGGGAAGATCACCGCGGACAAGCGTGACGAACTGGCCGAAACGCTCGCTGGCCTCCCGACTGAGTTCAAGGAGGATGAGAACAGCGAGGAAGCCAAGCGGTTCGATCTGCTGGTGCTACGACTGCAGCTCGGCCTGCTCCAGGGTGACCCCGCCTATGACGCGCTGCGCCACCAGGTGCAGGAGATCGCGGAGGCGCTGCTCGACCCCACGACGTTGAACAACCCGGTCGTGGCGAAGCAGCAGGAGCTGCTGTCGGACCTCATCAGTGATGACTGGTGGCAGGACGTCACGTTGCCCATGTTGGAGTCGATGCGCCGGCGGATCCGGGGTCTCGTCCGATTGATCCCGAAGATCCGCCGAGGCGTGGTCTACACCGACTTCGAGGACGAGCTTGGCGAGCTGACCCAGGCTGAGCTCCGTGGCATCACACTCGGCACGAACCGGAGCCGGTTCGAGACCAAGGTGCGGACGTATCTGCGTAGCCACGAGCACGAGCTGGCTGTTCAGAAGCTGCTCCGCAACCGTCAGATCACCGCCGTGGACCTCGAACAGTTGGAGGCGGTATTCGTTGAGTCCGCCTTCGGCTCACCTGAGGACATCGCCCAGGTGAAGGAGGAGTACGGCGGGCTGGGCTTGTTTCTCCGTTCGCTGACTGGCCTGGACTATGAGTCAGCGGCGGCGGCCTTCGATCAGTTTCAGGCGGGCAAGACGCTGTCGGCATCGCAGCTGCACTTCCTCAAGCTGCTGATCGACTTCCTGGCCAAGAACGGGACCGTTGACGTGGGCGCGTTGTATGAGCCGCCGTTTACTGCGCTCGCTCCGGGTGGGCCGGAAGACATCTTTGAGAACGCCGAGGTCAATGCCATCCAGACCGTGCTGAACGAGGTCCGCTCGCGGGCAGTCCCCGAGGAGAAGGCTGGCTGACACCGAGCGGTGATGCGTTGGAGGTAGGGCGGCCTGATGGTTGCTATCATCGCGACGGGCGACATCTCGACGCGCCTCGACGCGCGCTGGATCGTGCGACGCCAGCGTACGTTTTCCGTGGCGTGGCGGTCCGAGCAGTGGAAGGGTGTCAAATCACATCTGGCGCTGCTGCTCGACGACGAGAACCAGGTCAGATGGTTGGGTCGGGCCCGTGGCCGGCGACGGGTGTCAGACCTCGAACGTCGAGTCGAGATCGTCGAGATTGAGGAGGTGCCGGCCTTCTCACTCGAAGCGCTGCGCAAGCAGTTGCCTGACCGACTCCAAGCGCGGGTTCAGCCGGGCGTGTTGACCAGCGCTGTGGGAGACGCTGTCGTGGCCGCTCTCGTCGCCATGTTCCCAGAGATGGCCGATCTCATCCGGCGCTTGAACCGACGAGATGAGGTTGGGCCGCCCGCCGGCGATCGTAGCCTCGTCCTGAACGAGCAGCGAGATGGCACTGGCTTGGTGCTCGAGATGGCCGGTGTTGGACGCGATGCGCTTGGTTCTTGGAGACTGCCGACGGAACAACAGCCATCGTTTCTCGCGGGGATTGATCGCCGGCTTGTGTCCGAGGAATCGCTCATCAATCATGACGTTCACACCTTCCCCGGCCTGGTTCGTGGCCAGTCTGGTCATGTGGACTGGGGTGTTTTTGGTAACGGACGGCGTCGAGTCTTCGTCTTAAACGCCAACACTGAGCCGTTAGAAACCGTGCTGGGTGTGGACGTCGTCTATTTCAACCAGACGTTCCGCTCTTTTGTGCTTGTGCAGTACAAGCGCATGGTGCGGGATGGCCGCAGGGAGGGAGGCGGGGCCCTCTGGTACCGGCCAGACAAGAACCTCGCCAGCGAGATGGAGCGCATGCGCCGGGTTGACGAGCTATTTGGCGGCTCTGCAGGGGACTACCGTCTGTCCAGTCAGGCCTGCTGGGTCAAGTTGTGTGACTCCTGGGGGCGCCTCGAGGAGCCGAAAGAGCTTGTCAAGGGGATGTACCTTGCTCGGGAATACTTCGCGGAGCTGCTTCGAACCTGCAAGGGCCCAAACGGTGGGACCCGTCTCGGCTACGACAACGTGCCGCGCCATATCAACAACACGATGTTTGCCGCACTGGTCAAGGATGGCTGGATCGGTACTCGTGGTACCGGGACCGCCGAGCTCGAGGAGGTGGCACGTGGAGTGCTAGCGAACCGTCGAGCGCTTGTTCTCGGCGTGGCCTTCGAGTCGAGTCGACGACAGGCTTCTTCGAACGACGAGCAGTAAGTCGGGTGCGGAAAGCGACGAGCAATCCGCGTGGTGCTTGCGGCTCTAACGACGCTTCCCGTTGCCGACCGGGTTCGTGACAACCGAGGTGATGCCCCGCGTCGCCGTTATCCATTTTGGCGCGCTAGAGCGAGAGGACGACTTGGCGGGATGATAATATTTTGCCTTCGCGCCCTTTTTCTTCTTGGATTTGGATGCCTTCCGCGATTTGGATTTTTCAGCCTTGGCGCGGTTCTCGGCGCCGGTGCTCCCCCGCGCGCCGGCTCCGGTGCGTCGTGAGGCGCCCTTAGGATGCAGGAACGCCTCAACTTCGTCCTTCGGCGAGCGCAGCTTCACCGGACGCCTGCTCGTTGCAGACCCGGCCTCTGGTCTCAACGCCGGGGTTCGGCCAGTGCAGTGGCAGCAGCTCTTCTCAGCGCAATAATGACCACAAGAACAGGTCCACATGGACTTCACATGACCCCCGTTGGCTGTCTGCCTTTGCCCAATCAAGCGTTCCCGACGAGTGGTCTGTTACTGCTACGGGCGAAGCAGCCCCAATCGGTCGAGCCGGTAACGCTTGGATCGGCAGAACCGACTACGACTTGCTAACCCTGCCTTGGCTGCGGCCGGGGCCCGCTGAAGGAGCGAATAGCATGCCAGTTCCTCTTCCGCCGGAACCTCCGCCCATCGTGCGCAGCGTCGAGGACGCGATGGACGCTGAGCGCGAATCGAAGAAGCAGCGCGAGAAGCGCACGGACGACATCGAACAGGGCGTCAACGCAAGCAACCAACCGAAGACCAGCGGGCGTTAGTTGTTGAACTTCACGGGGTTCGAGCAGGTGGTAGCCCTCCAGCCGGCTGGCTACCACGTGTCCGCGTCCCTGACCGCAGTGAGTTGAGGGGCCCGGGTGGCAAGCAATCAGACGCCGGACGAAGCGCTGGCTTTTCGAAGGTTGCAGGGGTTCGCACGCAAGGTTGCGGCTGATCTCAGGCGTGCAGGTGTGCCCCGGGATTCCGTCGTAGTGCGCGAGGCGCAGCAGGTCAAGAGGCCAACACCTGGCGGGCTCTTCCGCAGAGCGAAGGCCGAGGTCGTCGAAGCGCCGGATCGACAGCAGGTCATCGACGGGTGGCGGGTGTTCTCGGAGGACCAGGAAGAACAGCTGCTCCAGGACACCGCGGGGTCGATACGCTCAACGCGGTATACGAAGCGCTCCTTCGAGGTGTGGCTGCTCGGCTCAGGACGTCTGGTGGCGGTTGACTTGCGACACGAGACGGTCTCGAACAACGTCCGCGGTTCGGCGCCAACGTCGTACCGGTCGAGGTGAAGCAGCGTGATCTCGATTACCCCACTGCTCGGCGACTGGACGGCGCCAGCACATGGCGCGAGAAGACCATCACGTGCAACGGCGTGCTGCGCACCGACGAGTGGCGCGAATACCGCAGCCCGCGGCCGTCCATGCCGCCCTGCTTGACCCCTGTCCAAGCGGCTAACCGAGCTTCGAAAACGAGCCGCCACTGGAGGATCGCGCTAGAAGGCCCGGTCACCACTGTCTTTGCCAGCTGTTGACGTTGGCCTCGGGGCCGTGAGGGCTCCAGGAGCCTAGGTAGGGCTTGAGATCATCCGGCGTCAGCTCCGGCGTGGCCGGCATGTCCGGCAGGGTTTCTGTGGGGTCGGTCCTCGTGATGTGCTGGTCGATCCACCCCAGCCACTGACGCGTGCTGTCGAGGTCTTCATCAGGGCCAGCGTCTTCCAGACGTTGCGCGAGCTCGGCCCGATAGGTCCGGAGCTCTTTCGCGCGTTGCCACCGCACGACCTGGTTGTCGAGGATCTTGCCGTAGTAGGCCTCCGTAGCCTTCTGTCTCGCCACGGCCATGGCCCGTTCCCAGCGGACCTTGCGCTCCGCCTTGGCGCGCTCTTCGTCGAGTTGGCGCTGCCGGGCTTCGCTGGCGCGCGTCTCCAGCTCGTGGAGGGCTGCCGCAGCCCGTCCTCGATAGTCCGGGTCTTGCCATCTGTCCAGCGATACTGCCGGCCCTCGGAGCGGTACACGGGCAGCTCGAGTACGAGCCGCTTCTTCTTCTCGGGATCCTCCGAGTTGGGGCTTGCCTCTTGCACCGTGACGTCGAAGTCGAACCCGTCGATGACCACCGTGAGCTGGCCCTCGCGCCGCGAGTACTGAGGTCCCGTCGGCCGCGGACCGTAGCCGTAGTAGTGGTGGTGATGACGCTGGTCGACGGGCTTCTTCTTCACCACGTGGCCCCGCCGGGTTGCTTCCGCGGCGAGGGCCTGGAGTACGAGGAGACAGCGATGGCGCGAGGGCTTGGGCATGACGAGCCGGCCCTTGTCATCCCGGAGGTCGGCGACGACCGGATGCGGTGACCGCAGGGTCTCGGCGACCGGGATGGCCGGCAGGTCAAGCCCGTCGCGCTTGACGTTGACGGGACGGCCTTTCCGGAGCCAGATGTGAAGATCGCGGCCCTGATTCCACTGGCGGATCTTCTCGATGTAGCGGCCCTCGGGCACGAGGTCATGGCGCTTGGCGAAGTCAACGATCTTGCGCCAGCGGGCGAGGTCTGCCTCCGTTGGGGCCTTGACGACGTAGACCTCGTGCACGGTGAGGTGCTCGATCAGTTCCGTCGCTTCGGCTCGGCGCCGCTCGGTCGTCTTGATCGTGGCGCGGGGAGGTTGGCGCGAGTTGGCTCGTGCGGTCGCCGGTTCAGCGAGCTCGCCGTCGAGATCGTCCGTGTTCTGCGACGGGGCAGGCTTGGCCGTGACTGCGGAACCGGTCGTCATGCGGGATGTGAACCGCGGGTCGTCGGGGTGGTGGCCGTGATCAAGGTAGAAGCGACCGGCCTTGGTAAGTTCGGCTCGCCAGACGCCGCCGCGCCGGCTGACCGTGATGAGGCCGCGGTCGCGGACAGCGTTGGCTGAGTGGCGCAGGTTCGCATGGTCCGGGCCGCTGAGGTCTTCGCCCGCGTCGACGCGCTTGAGAAGGTCCAGCTGCCGATCGTTGAGGGGATCCCATCGACGCATGAGCTTCAGCTCACCACGGACGATCGAACGCGGCAAGATCGGCCGTTGCTCGCTCTGGGCTCCGAGTGCACCGCGCGCACCTTTCACACGCCGCTGGCATGTGCTGGTTACGTACGATTCTGCAGAATTTCCTCGGCGCGGAGGCGAACCTCGGGCTCAACCTGTTCGCCCTGTTTGTGCAGGTCAGTTATGGTCAAGGCTGCGGCGTCGCTGAGGTTTTCGACGCGGACGACGCCCGTGATGCTGTCGACGACGACCGTCTCCGGTGCCAGGCGCTCGAGACAGACCAATCCCGTTGAGGCGATCTCGGCCATGAGGTCGTTCGGCGTCCTGCCAAGACCGAGTTCAGCGCAGTCTGCCAGCGACATAATTGCGACGAACTGCTCGCACCAGAAGTAGGCGAAGAGGAAGACGCGGGCAGCGAGCATGCTGTCGCCCTGGTTGCCGGCCGCCGCAGCCACTGCCGATAACCAGCGCCAAGGGCCATTGACGTCGGCCTCGCCGTGTCGGAGGCTGTGTTCGAAGCTGACGAAACCGCCGGCTTTCGAGCCCCTCAGCGTCGCGGCCCGCACGGCTTGATCCGTCGTCCCAATGGCTTGTTCCCAGGCAGATAGGACTTCATCGGCGCGCCGTAGGTCCTGCTGGCTGATCGAACTACGCGCAGCCGGAGGTGCGTCATCCTGCTGCTTGCGTCGGCTGAAGAGACCCATCTTGGCTTTCCTCTCGGGCGTGTGGTCGTGAGCGGGCGATAGCTACCTGAGCTCGGTGCTTGGCCGGCGGTAGTCGTCTTCGGGACGGGCATGTCGTGGTGGCTGGCGCCAGAAGGACACGACGATCTGGGGAACCCGGAGCGCTGCCCGGCACGCCAAGATGTAGCTGATGGACAGAGCGCCGAAGACGAACACCATGACGACCTGATCCTTCGTGAAGGTGTTGGCGTAGATGTCGAGGTATCCGAGGTAATCAACGAGGATCATGGCGCCGCCGAGCGTGCCGAACAGGGCGAACGGCAGCACCGGCAGGGCAAGCACCAGGGCGAGGTTTCTCGCGTGCTCTGGGGTCCTGATCGCTCGTCGGCGATATGCAGCGAGGAGAGCAACGAGGCACACTGCAAGGTAGGCCCTGAGAGACCCAGTCCCCCGCAGCAGCCGCGTGAGAGAGCCCAGTGGCACAGACTAGAAGTCGACCCCGCGGCCCCGGTGGTACCCGACCTCCATCGACAAGAGGTTGCCGACGGGCGTAGGCCGTGTAGAGCCAGACCGCGTTATCAGGCTCGGGAAGGTTCTTGAGGTCCACCGTTCACCTGCCTGATGAGAGGATGCGCGCCCTGGTGTTCCGGCAGGAGCGCGCCCGGTAGCCGATAACTCGCCTCGACCGACTCGTCGTTACAGACGGCGCAGGGCTGCGTGACGATTGTTAGCGAGGGACAAGGCCAAAGACCGGCGGGATCGGAAAGAAAGTTGCGGATTGACGCTACGGCGTGCCGGTTCGCGGAGGCGGTAACGCGCTGGCACTGGTCGACGACACTCTTGTGAGTTCAGGGCGAGAGGGGTCGCGGAAATGAATGAAACTGAAGCTGTTGACCTGATGGCCGCGTTCCTCGACCACCAGTACAACGGCTCATGGGAAGGTCAGAGATAGGCAACAAGACGCTCTACTTCGTGCAGTGCGACGGCCGTGTCCTGACCGTCCTGTGGATCGCAGAGCAGTCCGACAGTGCCTTCATTTCCATGACTTGCGGACTCGCACTGAATATTCCGCATAACCCCCGAGGTGCTCGAGTTCGTCAACGACAAGGTTCAGGGCATGTTCTTCGGCAAGATGTACACCCTGGAGGTGTGCGACAAGGTGCACACGGTGGTTGCGCACATACTAATCCCAGTGGCTCCCCTGTCGTACGTGCATCGCGAGAGTATTGACTATGCCTTCTTGGCTATCAACACTATGATCGCCCAGTCCGAGGGGCTCGTGACTGAACTGGTGGACGGGTACGGTGGGCAGCACTTCGCCTTCACCTCCTTTGCCGCCGACCTGCTCGCGATGTGCTCCTAACGGCAGTACCTACCATGTCAGCGATGGACCGCCTGCCTATCGCGGTCCTTGGGAGTCGATGACGTAGTCGTACGGACCTCCTGGCGCCTGGGGAGCGCTAACTTCCAGCCAGGTGTAGTGACCGTTGACCATGTCGGTTGCGGTCGCCGAGGCGGGGTACTGCACGAACTGGCCTCTGGCGCAACTCGGTTCGCAGTCGTTTTGCCATAGCTCACCGGTTGCGTGCGCCGTGGGCGTGCCCCAGCCTGTCCACTGCAGCTTGTCGAGCCAGGTGTTGGCGTCCGCGCAGGTCAGTGTGTACTGAACCGGCATCGAGACGGAAGATCCGTCACAAGTAGTTAGCGTTGCGGTCTGACTCGGAGGCGGGGCGGTGACGGTCACGGTGATGGGTGTGGGCGCGCCAGTGCACCCGCTTGCGACGATCGCGGCACACCCGGCGAACGCTGTCTTGATCCAGGGTGTCCCCGGGGTCGGACGTCGGGGGGTGATTGGGTGCACGAGGGCAAGATCGAGCGGGCCTCCGGTGTCGTTACAACTCCGGCGTCGCAGGGAGAAGGCCGTTACGGTGTAGGACGGTCGGGGATCACCGGCGGCCGGACTGGACACGCCAGATCGCATGATCGAGCTCCCAGGGCGTACAGCTGAGGCGGGCGGCTACGGCGGCCAGTAGTTCGCGCGCAGTTCGGGCAGTGACCGGTTGGCCAAGGTGGTGAGTGAGCCAACGCAGCACCATGCGATCCGGCTTCACCCGGTGATCATCGCCGGACACCATCCAAAGGTAGTTCAGTCGCACGTCGTTGCCGCCGTTCCCTGGTACGCGGCGCAGGGCGTCTTCGACCATTGCCAACCGGGCGTCGTCGGAGAGGAGAGCAGGGATGTCGCCGATTGTGTCGACGTGGTGGTTTGTGAGGATGTCGGCGTAGTGCAAGACCGCTTCCGCCTTGAGGATCCCGTTCCGCGTGCTGGTGCGGCCGCGGTGGCGGAGGACGGTGCTGGCGAAGATTTCGGGGTCGGTGGACCGAATATGGGTCACGAGATCATCGAGCGGCTGCTCGCGGTGCGTTCCAACGATGGTGCCCAGTTCATCCGCGGGCAGCAGGGGGTCAGGCAGAGCCGCATAGTTGGCGTAACGCCAGCAGAGGCGGGTGACGTTGGAGTAGCGGGCCCCGATAGAGAAGACGGCGTCTAGGACGCACAGTGACAGGTGGCTCCATCGCGGACCACGCGGTTGAAGCGAAAGACCCGTCGCGGCATCGATGAGCCGCTGAAGGGTAGGCGCGCCGCTCATGGCGTGGCTCCCTCTCGACGGTGGCCCGAGCGGATCGGCGTCCGCCCGCCTCGCGTTTGACGAAGGGGCTCTCGAAGTGCCAGGACACCTGCTGGCCGCGGTTGGGGGCGCGCTCGCGCGATCATTCCGGCCGCTCGAGCTTACGGACGAGCCGGTCCAGCTCAGCTTCAACGTCGACATCGAGTTGGCGGAGCTTGATTTCGGCCTGCTTGCGGACGGTGTCGTCGAACAATGGCTTGTACCAGGGCAGGAGGACCCACATCTCGACGCTCATGTGCAGCCGTCGGAGTGTCTTCAGCCGCCACAGGCCATACGAGGGGTCGCGGGCCAGGACCAGGCGGCGGGCCGCTTCGATGGGCCCGTGCTCGGCGAGCATGGTGTCGGAACAACTTGGCGTCGTAGCCCAGCCGAGCTAGCTCGATCACCCCGCGCTGCATGTCAGCTGCGAACTGCCGGGCAAGTTCCGCACGCTCCGCATCATCGACCACGTTGATCGATCGCGGCGGAGCAGTGCGGCGTTACCTGGCGAGCGGGTGGGTTCATCTCGATCGGTTCCGTGACCAGTTACGTTTGCGGATGGCCTCGGCGTGCACCTTCGATGAAGGTCAGTGGTGGCACGACCAAACCAGCCCGGCGGATGCTTGAGCGATGGCCTCGTCTTGACCTAGGCCGTCGGCACGATAGCGCTGGACGCCGTCGACTGCGTCCTGCAAGTTCGCTCTGGTGATGCCGCTCGGGAGGTCCCAGGCCGCCTGATCAAGGCTCTTGCTGCCGTTACGACTGCATGTACAAGGTCCGTCACGGTTCTGTCGCAACTCCAGTCGGCCCAGCAGCAGGATGCGCTGACACCGACGTGGGCGCCGGAGCGAGAGTCAGTGCGGAGGGTGTGGGTACGTTGCGACGCGCGGCCGGCGATGGCACTGCCGACCGTCAAGGCGGACGCAACCCTGTCGAACTAGTTCGGCCTGCGCGACGTGGCGAAGATCGACGGGTTCGTCGCGATCAAGGCGACGCGAGTCTGACGGCCGATTGAGGTCGAAGAGTGTAGCTCAAGATTGTGATGATCGCGGTTTCCGAGGGGAATGGCGGGCAGACTGAGGGCGATTTGTTCCGATCAACGCCTGGAGGACGTTCTCGAGATGCTGCCGCGTCTCCTGAGGTGTCAGCGCCAGGGCGTCGAGTTCGGCCAGCAGCGCGCGGTACTGGGCGACGACTTCTGGGTAGGTCAAGTACGTCGACGCCCCAAGGTGTTGGATGTGCACGACCGCAGGTTCGTCCTCGCGCTCATAGAGGACGAACCCGCCCAGTTGGCCATCGTGCCAGTCAAGATCATTCGGCACGAGCCGAACCTCGGTGGTAGTCCGCTCAGAGGCGACGAGCAGCTTCTCGATCTGCTCGGCCATTACACTTTTGCCTCCCACTCGGGATGTCAGTGCCGGCATTCCGAGATAGGCCCTGTAGTGAATCGTCTTGTTCTCGAGAAGTACGCTCTGGCGTCCGAGTTTCAGCGTTGCGCCATGAGCGGCGTTTTCCTTCGAGGTGTTCCGCGCATAGTGCGCTGTTTGTAAAAGATCGGGGATGCGAAGAGGTGACCACTCCGCTACGGTCCTGGCCTGCGATTCGAGGTTCAGGATTTCCGTGAAGGCATCCGAGATGCCTAATAGTCCTGCAGTGCGGCCGCGTGCGCTGGACCACTGAGCAAGCTTCAGGAGGTCGTCGCGGGCCCGTCCTGTGATCTTGAGAACGTCGGCAAGGGCCCTCACCTGGTCCTCCGACGGCGTGCGCGAGCCGTCCAGCCAGCGGCCGAGCGTGGTGTGCACTACGCCCAGTCGCTGGGCGACGGAGCGCAGGCTCTCCTGTGGCTGCCGGGCCGACCAGTGAGAGCGCAGCAGTCTGGCCAGTGGCTGCTCGTTGCCCGCTCGTGCCTCTCGGTCATCGCTCGCCATGAAGTGAAGAGTACCGATCACACTCTCTTTGTGCGAACGACCCGCTTGGGCTATTGCCAGCTCGTATTGCGCTAATGCACGGTTTGGGTGGTGCCAGAATCGGCACCGGTTGGCACCAACAATTGGAAGAAGGTCGATCATGTGGCCCCGTGTGTCTTTTCGCGGTCTGTTTCCCGCTTCGAACTCGCGATCGCGGCGAAAGGAATTAGGTCGTCATGCGAAGCCGCAACGGGTCAAGACGAAGCTCAATGCGGAGAACGGTTGGGGGCGGGTTAGGGGGAGCTGGCGATGAGCCAGCGCGAGCGCACTCCCGAGTTCGCCTACATGCTCGTCGCGGAGGAGATCAAGTCTCGGATCGAGAGTGGCGAGTGGCGGCCCCACCGCCCGCTTCCTGCGGAGAGGCGTCTGGCGCAGGAGCTCGGGTATGCGCTGGGGACGGTCCGGCATGGGACTCGGATTCTCCGGGACCTGGGCTTGCTCTACACGGTGCCCGCGAAGGGGACGTTCGTCGCGCCCGAGGCTCCGGCATTGCTCAGGAGGGGAGTCGGCGCCGACCTGCTTGGCGGATCTTTCGGGGCGGGCCGACCGCTTCGGGCAGTGGGCTCTGAGTAGTTCTGCTTAGGCCGCGCGAGTGGTCCTACTGGGACTTGTAACCCGTCCGGGTGCACCTGATGTCATGTTCGTTGCTCGGTGTCGTGTGGTGACGTATTCAGGAGGCGTCGAGTAGATCTTCATTGCTGAGCTGCTGGCTTACACAAATGAATTTCAGCTGTTCACGGTTGTCGCCCGAGGGGGCGGCGAACCGGTCCCCGGCGGCTGCTGTGCGTGGGTCTTCTCATTCGGTGTGGTGAGGAGCTGCTTCGCCGTGGGGGAGAGGTATGCGGGTGATCAACAGCTTTGCCACGGCGGTGCACAGGCTGCGCCGCGAGCGCGGCATGTCGGTGCGGGACATCGCCCACGCGGTCGGCTACAGCGAGAGCTACCTGTCGAAGATGCTGCACGGGCACAGGCGGCTGTCACCGGAAGCGGTCAAGGCAATCGATTCGGCTCTCCGAGCGGACGGTGAACTGGAACGCATCGCCCGCGAGCAGGATGCCGGGCGCCGTCCGCCGGCACGGCCGATGCAGTTGCCTGCAGCCGCGGCCGACTTCGTCGGCCGGGAGGAGTTCCTGCATCAACTCGACACCGCGCTGATCACGCAGGCGCGTCCGGGGACGGCCGTGACCGCGGTGATCGAGGGCGTATTCTGGGTGGGCAAGACCGAGCTGGCTCTGCAATGGGCCGCGCGGGTGCAGGGCCGGTTCCCGGGCGGATGCCTCTTCGCCGACATGCGCGGGCTGGCGCCCGGCACGGCCGCGGAGCCGAACGAGGTCCTCGATGCTTTTCTGCACGCTCTCGGCGCCGGTCCGGACGCACTCCGCGGCTCGATCGACGATCGCGCCGCGAGCTACCGCTCGCTGCTCGCTCAGCGGCCGGCGGTGGTCGTACTCGACAACGTCGCCAACTACGACCAGGTCCGGCACCTACTCCCAGGGGCAGGTAGCGCGGTGGTCGTGACCAGCCGGGAGCATCAGCCGGGCCTGTTGCTCCACACCGGCGGCCTCCACCTCGAACTGCCACCCCTGAGCGAGCAGGAGGCCCTGTCCCTGCTCGGGCGGCGCATCGGCGACGCCCGGGTCATGGCCGAGCGGCGCGCGGCTGAGGCGGTCGTCCAGCGCTGCGGACGGCTGCCCATGGCGGTGCTGATCGCGGCCGAGCACATCCGGCAACGGCACCATGGCTCGCTCACGGGCCTGGCAGAGGAGCTGGCCGCGGACGCGCGCCGGCTGGACCTGTTCGCCTCACCGGAGCCGTCGGTCAGCATCCACGCTGTCGTCGACCTGTCCTACCTCGCCCTCCCGCCGCAGGCTCGCCGAGTTTTCCGGCTGCTCGGCTTCAGCCCGGCGTGGCTGGCCAGCGTGGAGTCCACGGCAGCGCTCACCGGGTTGAGCGGGGAGCGCTCCCGGGCGATGCTGGAGGTCCTGCGCCACGCGCACCTGCTCGACAACGCCCACGGCGGGCGGCTGCGCATGAACGACTTGCTGCGGGCCTACGCACACCAGCGCGCCGTGGTCGAGGAGCCCCTGTCCGAACTCGAACGGGCGCACGACCGGGTTCTCAACTGGTACCTCGCGACCGCCTGGCATGCGGGAAACGCTCTGGCACCCGGTTGGTCTGGGCGCGAGCTGGCCGCCGGCGACAAGGCCGGGATCGAGCCGCTGCGTTTTGACAACGGTGGCTACGACGCGGCGATCGCCTGGTGCGATGCCGAGGCCGAGACGGCGATCCACATCGCCCGCCAAGCGCGCAGCCACGTTGCGCGCGACGCGGCGTGGGCTTTGCCGACCCTGTTCCTGCCCTACTTCTACGTGACCAAGAACTGGGGGACCTGGCTGACAGCGGCCACCGACGGCTTGGCCGCCGCGCGGCGCGATGGCAGCGCCCGGGGTGTCGCCTGGTGCCTGCACAGCCTGGGCTGGGCGCAGCACGAACTCGGCCGCACGGAAGAAGCGATCAACCACCTCCGGGAGGCAATGCGGCTGCGCGGGGATGACGAGCGCGTCCGGGCCTGGACGCTGTTCGCGCTTGGGGCGGCGCTGATGGCCGGAGGCGAGCGAGCGGAGGCAGGTGAGTGCCTCGCCGAAGCCCAGGATCTCTTCGCCGGCCAGGAATTCGACCTCGGCCTGGCCTTCACGGGTGCCACGCTGGCGCACGTGCATCAGGCAGCGGGCGACATCGCCGCCGCCACTCGCGCTGCCGCGGACGCCCTTGCACATGCCCAGAAGGTCGCGGTGCCACCCGTGCTCGGTCTGGTGCACCATCAGTACGGAATGCTGCTGTTGCAGCAGCGACGCTACCGCGCCGCACTGACCCAGTTCGACGCCGCGCTGCGACTCCGGCGGGTCAGCCGTGAGCGCTGGGCGGAAGCTGAGACGCTCGTCGCCCGTGCAGAGGCTCTGGTCAAGCTCGGCGATGTCCCGTTGGCCCGCTCTTGCTACCACGAGGCCGCGAGCATCTTCGAATCCCTGCACGATCCTCGCACCCTCGACGTCCGCGCCAGAGCTGCCAAGCTGGACACGCTCTGATCTCTTAGTTGACAGTCGTTGTCGACTTGACAGAACCGGCACAGAAACAGCACCGGAAACAGCACAAGCTTGTCCCTCGAACGGAGTTCCCCGTCGCTCATTCGTGGTCCACAGTGGAGTAGTGCGGGCCTTGGTCAACGAGAAGCTCGTCGGTTCATTCGGGGGACCGACGATGCCAGTCCGCGCTAGCCGGGTGACGCCCTGCCCCCGGGGCGGCACCCGGCTCTCCCACCCTCACGGCGCAGGCCGAGTCGCGGAAGGAACAAGCCAGTGGTGCAGTTCGTACTCGCTTGCGCCCACACCCGCGAGCTCGACGACGTCGACGATGTCGACCAGGGCGGCGCTGAACCGACGAGAATTCCGCCCTACGTCTGGTGCGCTACCTGCTCGACATGGCAACCAGTCACCGGCCTAGAGATCACCCGTGATGCCACTTTGCCCGCGGACACCCAGGCGGAAGACCCCGAGCGACCGACAATGACCACTCCTCTTCGACACCTTCGACCACGGTTGGAGCAGTACGATGACGGCAGCCAGTGACGCCGGGACGGACTCGGCCGAGCCGAGATCATCCGGCGGCCAGCACCATGGTGAGAGTCCCGCCGAGCAGGCACGGCCCGAAGGGCACGACCGCCGCTCCACCCTCATCTCGTCCGCGGGTCGCTGGAATGGCCACGAGGCACAGGGCAAGCAGAAGCGCCACGACGAGCGCCCCGAGAACCTGCGGCCACCCCAGCCAGCCGCAAACCAGGCCGACGACGGCGACAAGGCTCACGTCCCCGGCGCCCACTCCACCCGCTGTAGCGACAGCCAGGGCGAGGAATGCTGCGGCAAGCGCTACCGAGGCTACAAGGGCACGGAGCCCCGGCTCGGGTTCTGCGCGGACGATGGACAGGGCCGCGAACCCGACGGCCGCTGCAGCCAGTTGTGGCAGGACCAAGGCGCGGGGCAGGCGATGCTCGCACCAGTCGATGATCGCGAGCGGAACCCCCAAGACGGTCACCAGGCTCTGAACCACCAACTCGTCACGGTTCCCGTTCCGCCAGGCAAGGAACGCCAGCACGACCGCCGTCAGCGCGCCGCCGAACCATCGGGCTCCCGCAAGGGCGCGAGGCTGCGCCAGGAACTGGCGGGTCAGGGTGCTCGCCGCGGCTCCCAGTACCAACCCCGCGACGGCGGCGCCGAGCGTCCACCACACCGCGCCTGCCGACTGCACCATCCCGCGTCCCTCCGTGTCACCCTGCACGCCATCGTGCCCTGCTTGCCGCAGAGCGCCTGCTCGCTCAAACCAACGGGTGAACTTTCCGCGGGCCAGGCCACCAGTACCACCCGAGCGGTCAGGGTCGTACTCAGAGCGCAACCACGACCGTTGATGACCTGGGGGTATGTGATGAATTGGAGGAAGGCCCGCATCGGCTTGGCCGTGTTTACCGCCACCGCCAGCATCACCCTGGGGGCCTGCAGCTCTGGAGAGGGCGCGAGCCAAGCTTCCCCGACCGCGCCCTCCCAGGCCTCATTGCCGGGCAGCACGACCGCCGTCGCCGATCCGGCCGACACTGCGAAGCAGTTGGCCATCGCCGCTTACCTGGGGATGTGGAGCGACATGGCTGAAGCGGCAACCACGTCGGACTGGCAATCGTCGAAGCTCGCTCGGAATGCGACCGCCGAGGCTCTGTCAAAGATGTCCCGTGGCCTCTACGCCGACCGGTACAACGGCTTGGTCACCAAGGGGAAGCCGGAGAACAGCCCGCAGGTCGAGTCAGTCGAACCGGCTGACAACCCCACGACCGTGAACATCGTCGATTGCGGCGACGACAGCCATTGGCTCAAGTACCGGATCGACAACGGCCAGCCTGCCGAGGACGGCCCTGGGGGACGCCGCCACATCAACGCGATGGTGAAGAAGGCCGTTGATGGCTCCTGGAAGGTTACCGACTTCGCCATCCAGGACGTGGGAACATGCTGAGAAGAACAGGCTCCGCGACAACGATTGCGCTGGTTGTCGTCCTTGGATGCGCGACGCCCGCGTTCGGAAGTGGTTGGGGCAGCGTCGATTGCAGCAGCGATCCCTCGCCATACTGCGACCTCGGCGCCGGCACGGCCGGAAGCGGATCGGGCAAGCCTCCAGCTCGCCCTGCGCCGAATCGCGGCGACGCGAAGCCGCAAACCGGCGGCTCCGATCCGTCTGCAGCCGCACCTGGCGACCGTATCGTCGGTGGCGAGTCCGGTCTTGCGAACTGCGCCTACGTCCGCAGCGATTACCAGCCGCCGTCGAATGGGGTGGCGACGGTCAGCCACCGTCGTGGCGAGAGCGCCGGGGGCGTGCGGTTCGTGGCGCGGGCCGGTGTTCGGTCCGGGGGTGCGGTGTTGGCGCAGGCGCCGGGGGAGCGCGGGGCCTGGTACGTCTACCAGTGCGCGGGCCCGGGTGGGCGTGATGCGTTGTTCCGCTCGCCGGTGTGGATTCCGGATGGTCAGACGCCGGGTGCCGTGGCGTTGCCGTCGCCTGAGGAGTTGGCGGAGCAGGCGCGTTCGCAGTTGCGGTTGCCGAGTCCCGTGATCGCGTCGAGTCCGGCGGGGACGCAGTTGGTGCGCCTGCCGACGTGGTTGTGGGTGGACCGGGCGGTGTGGCAGCCGAGGTCGGCGACGGCGTCGGTGCCGGGGGTGTCGGTCACCGCGACGGCGACGCCGACCTCGGTGTCGTGGTCGATGGGTGATGGCGCCACGGTGACGTGTGCGGGGCCGGGCACGCCGTTTCCCGCCGGTGGTGACCCGGAAGCGGCGTCGCCGGACTGCGGATACACCTTCCACCGGTCCTCGGCCTCGGCGCCGGGCGAGCGGTTCCCGGCGACGGCCACGGTGCGGTGGCGTGTCACGTGGTCTGGTGCGGGGGAGTCGGGCACGTTCCCGGACATGACCACGAGCGCGGAGGCGTCCTTCCGGGTCGCCGAGGCGCAGGCACTCGGAACGGGATAACCCCCGCCCCTCAACTGAATTCGTTCTTTTCCTTTTTCCGGCTGCGCATTCGAGATGCGTGGTGCGGGTGAGCTATGCCTGGAGGCGCACGTGACCAGTACCGACATCCACACTGGCGGTGACACGGCTGCGGTCGAGCGGCCGGGGGCCTGGTTGGATTCCACCGGTTCCCCGGGGACGCCACCTCGTCGTCGGCGCCGTCGCCTGCCTCATCTGCTGTTCGGTGTGCTGCTGGTGGTGTGCTGCGTCGGGGGCGCGGTGTGGTGGACCACCGGCAGCCAAGACCGGGTCGCGGTGCTGGTGGTAGCGCGGCCGGTCGGCGTCGGCCAGGTGCTGACCACCGCCGATCTGCGCAGCGTCGACGTTGCCGCGGCACCGGGTGTGGCGACTGTGCCCGCCGGTGAGGCGTCGGCGGTGCTGGGCCGTCCGATGGCGACCAGCCTCGGGCCGGGGGCGCTGCTGACTCCGGACAGCGTCGGCGATGCTGTGGTCCCCGCGGCGGGGCGGGCGGTGGCGGCGGTCGCGGTGAAGCCGGGCCAGTTCCCGCCGGAACTGGCCGCCGGGACCCGGGTGACGGTCGTCGTCATCGCCGACACCACGGCCGACACGGCGAAATCCAGCGCGGGAGGCGCGCCGTGGCACGCGACGGTCATCGGGGTCGCACCGACGGGGACCGATCAGGCGACGGTGGTGTCGCTGGAGCTGGAGTCCACGGCGGCGACCGAGCTGGCGCAGGTGCCGGCCGGGCAGCTCGCGCTGGTGATGCAGCCCGCGGGTGGTGGTCGCTGATGCTCGTCGCGCTGATGAGCCTGAAGGGCTCGCCCGGAGTGACCACGACGGCGGTGGCGTTGGCCGCGCAGTGGCCCGACACCACGCCGCAGCGTCGCCTGGTGGCGGAGGTGGACCCGAGCGGGGGTGATCTGGCGATGCGGTTCGGCCTGCCCCCGACGCCCGGCCTGGTCAGCCTCGCCGCCGCCGCGCGCCGCCGGCGTGCGCTCGGGCTGGTGTGGGAGCACACCCAGGCTCTGCCGGGAGGTGCGCGGGTGCTGCTCGCCCCGCCGGGCGCGGCGCACGCCCGCGCCGCGCTCACCACCCTGGCGACCGCGCCGGGCGAGCCGCTGATCGAGGCGACCGCCCGGGAGCCCGGGGTGGTGGTGCTGGCCGATTGCGGGCGTCTGGACCCGGGCTCGCCGGCCGAAGCGCTCGCGCGCCGCGCGGACGCGCTGGTGCTGCTCACCGGCACCCACGCGGACGCTCTCGCGCACGCCGCCGCCCGCTTGAGCGAGCTGGCCCACTGGACCGCGCGGCCGGGGCTGCTGCTGACCGGGCACGGCTACCCGACCAGCGACGTCGAACGCGAGCTGGGCGTGCCGGCGATCGGCCGCATCCCGCACGACCCGGCCGCCGCGGCGGCGCTGGCCGGACACCAGCCCTCGGCTCGCCGCCGCGGTGGTGGTCTCGCGCGCGCCGCTGCCGCGCTCGCCCGCACGCTGACCACTCCGCCCCCGGCACCGGCTCAGGCGGCTCCACCCGGGCTGGCTGTGGTGCCGGGCGTGCCCGCTCAGCAGGTGCGCTTGCCCGGCGGGGCAGTGATCCGCCCGCCCGGGCCCGGCCTCTACCGCTTGCGGCCGGTGCCGACACCGCAGGCGGGCGAGCCGTCGCGGAACGGACACCAGCCGGGGAAGGAACCACGCACATGACCCACATCGATCATCTGCACCTGGTGGCCCCGCTCGCCGACGGGCCCGACGACGCCGAGCAGCGGCTGCGAGCCCGGCTCCGGCAGACACTGACCACGGACCTGCCTGGCCGCGTCGAGACCGACGGCGCCAGCGGGTCGAGCGTGCAGCGGCGCCGCGAGCTCGGCCGGGAGGTCCTCGACGCCGCGATCGCCGCACACAGCGAGGCCGAGCTGCTCGCCGGACGCACCTTGGTCGATTCGGAGGCCGAGGAGCGGGTCGTCGAGCAGGTGCTGGACGAGGTGTTCGGCCTCGGTGGCCTGCAGCCCCTGCTGGCCGATCCGACCGTGGAGACGATCGCCGTCAACCGCTACGACCAGGTGTTCGTCCAGTACAACGACGGCCGCCGCGCGCGAGTCGCCCCGGTGGCCGGGTCCAATGAGGAGCTGACCGATCTGATCCGCACGCTGGCGGCGCGCGCCTCGTCGGAGGAGCGCCGGTTCGACCGCGGCTCGCCCGCGCTGAACCTGCAGCTGCCCGGCGGGGAACGCCTGTTCGCGGTGCTGGGCCTGACGGCGGGCGGGGTGACGGCGTGCACGATCCGCCGGCACGGCTACCTCACCGCCACCCTCGCCCAGCTGCGCCGCCGCGGCACGCTCGATGCCGGGCTGGAGCGGTTTCTGCGCGCGGTGGTGCGGGCCCGCAAGAACGTGTTGATCACCGGCGGCACCGGGGCTGGGAAGACCACGCTGCTGCGGGCCCTGGCCGCGGAGATGGACCCGATGGAACGCCTCGTCACCGTCGAGGACGCCTTCGAACTCGGCCTGGGCCTCGACCCGGAGCTGCACGCCGACGTCACCGCGTTGCAGGCCCGCGAGCCCAACGTGGAAGGCGAGGGCGCGATCGATCAGGCCGAGCTGGTGCGGTGGGGACTGCGGATGAGCCCGGACCGGGTGATCGTGGGCGAGATCCGCGGGCCCGAGGTCATCCCGATGTGCAACGCCATGTCCCAGGGCAACGACGGCTCCATGGCGACCCTGCACGCCTCCAGCTCGAAGATCGCCTTCACCCGGCTGGCCTCCTACGCGGCTCAGGGCCCGGAGCGGCTGCCGCTGGAGGCCACCGCCCTGCTGGTGGCGAGCGCGGTGCACTTCGTGGTGCACCTCGACCGCGCTGCCGACCGCACCACGCGGGTGATCGCCTCGATCCGGGAGGTCGTCGATGCCGAGGCCGGCTCGGTGATCTCCAACGAGGTCTACCGCCGCGGCCCCGACCGCCGCGCGGTGCCCGTGCCCGGCGCGTTGCGCGCGGACACCCTGGACGACCTGGTCGCGGCCGGGTTCGACCCGGACCTGCTGACCCGGCCGGAGGGGTGGTGGACGCCATGACGCTCGACACCGAGGTCCTCGTGGCCGCCGCGTTCGGCTTGGGCGCCGCGGCCGGGATCCTGCTCATCCTCGCCGGCTGGCGCGCGACGCCGTCGCGTCGCGGCGTTGTCCGTGCCGCGCGGGGGAGGGGCGCTGACCGGAGGGTGCTGGTGCGGCTGGCGCTGGCGGTCGGTGCGGGGCTGCTGACCGCCGCCGTGACCGGGTGGCTGGCCGGTGGTGTCCTGGCTGCGGCGGGGGTCTGGTTCCTGCCCCGGCTGGTGGGGCCGGACCGTGCCCATGCCCGGCGGGTCGCGCGGATCGAGGCGATCGCGTCGTGGACGGAGATGCTGCGCGATGTGCTGTCCGCGGCGGCCGGGCTCGAGCAAGCCATCCTCGCCACCGCGCCGCTCGCGCCGGCGGCGATCCGCGGCGAGGTCACCGGCCTGGCGGCGAGGCTGGAAAGCGGGCAGCGTCTCGCGCCCGCGCTGCGGGGACTGGCGCGCGAGCTGGACGACGCGACCGCGGACCTCGTGCTCGCCGCGCTGGTCCTGGCCGCCGAGCACCAGGCTCGCCAGCTCGGCGACCTGCTCGGCTCGCTCGCCACCACCGCCCGCGAGCAGGCCGCGATGCGGATGCGCGTGGAAACCGGGCGAGCCCGCACCCGCACCTCGGTCCGGGTCATCGTCGCCACCACCCTCGCCTTCGCCGCCGGGGTCGTGCTGTTCAACCGCGCCTACCTCGACGTCTACAACTCCGCCATCGGCCAGGTCGTGTTGCTCCTGCTCGGTGGCGTGTTCGCCGCCGGATTCGCCTGGCTGGCACGCATCACCACCAGCGGTGGCCGGGCCCGCGTACTCGCGCTCGACACCCCGCGCGCACCGTCGGGCGAGGGCATGGCGATCATCGGCGGAGGTGAGGGCGCATGATCCCCGCGCTCGTGTTCGGCGCCGGCGCCGGTGCCGGCCTGTGGCTCCTCCTGATCTGGGCGCTGCCACCCCGCCCCGCGCTGAGCGCCCGCCTCGCGCACATCAGCACCCGGCCGGCCGACCCACCGATCACGGCCGTGTCCGACGCCGCCTGGGTCACCAAATGGGGGCGGGTGTTCGTGCCCGCGCTGCGCACGCTCGGCCTGCCAGTCGTCAAGATCGAGAACGATCTGCGGGTCACCGGGCGCGGTGTCGACACCCACCTCGCGTCGAAAGCTCTCCTCGCGCTGAGCGGATTGCTTGCGCCGTGGCTGCTGCAGGCGCTGCTGGCGCTGGGCGGGCTGTCCCTGGGGCTGGAGGTGCCGCTGCTGGCCGGGCTCGTGCTCGCCGCGCTCGGGTTCCTCGTGCCGGACCTCGACGTGCGGACCAAGGCCACCCGGTTGCGGCGCGAATTCCGCGACGCCCTGTCCGCCTTCCTCGACCTGGTGTGGATCACCCTAGCCGGCGGCGCCGGGGTCGAGTCCGCCCTCGGCGACGCCGCCGCCGTCGGGCGCGGCCCGGCGTTCGACCAGATCCGCCGCGCGCTGCACGCCGCCCAGCTGACCCGCACCACCCCCTGGGCCACGCTGCGCCGGCTCGGGGAGGAACTCGACATCACCGAACTGTCCGAACTGGCCGCGTCGATCTCCCTGGCCGGTACCGAAGGCGCCCGCGTTCGCGCCTCCCTGGCCGCGAAAGCCCAAGCACTGCGCACCCACCAGGTCACCGACGCCGAAGCCGACGCCCAAGCCGCCACCGAACGCATGGCCATGCCGGTGGCGCTGCTGTTCCTCGGCTTCCTCGGATTCATCGCCTACCCCGCCGTCATCCAAGTCCTCAATGGACTGTGAAAGCTCTGCACAACAACGGAAAGAAGGCACACCAATGGTGAACCACATGCGCATCGTCTGGGAGCTGATGGCCGCGCGGCTCGCGCTGCTGCGGGGTGACCCGGAACGCGGGGAGATCACCACCACGGTCATCGTCACCGCCCTGATGGCGATCGCCGCGATCGCGATCATCGCCATCATCGTCGCGAAACTGACACAGAAGGCCAACTCGATCGACCTCGGCCTCGGCAGCTGACCATGCTAGCCGGGAGGGTTCGCCGGGCGCTGCGCGGAGACCGGGGCGAGGTCACGGTCGAGCTGGTGCTGGCCACCCCGCTGCTGTTGCTGGCCCTGCTGGCGATCGTCCAGTTCGCCCTGTGGTCCCACGCCACACACGTCGCCCAGGCCGCCGCATCCCAAGCCCTGGCCGCCGCGCGCACCCAGAACGGCACCACCGGCGCCGGCCAAGCCGCCGGGCAGCGCCTGCTCGACGACCTCGCCGCCGGGCCCCTGCGCGAGCCGCAACTCGCGGTCTCCCGCACCGCGGCCACGGTGGCGGTGAGCATCCGCGGCGAGGCCGCCGCGGTACTGCCCGGCGTGCATCTGCACGTGCACGCCGAAGCGTTCGGTGAGGTCGAACGCTTCCTGCCCGACCTCACCACGGCGCACGGCTGGTGAGGGGAGGAAGTCCGTTGACTCGACCGAGTTCAACTTCCGCGCCGACGTGGCGACGCTGGTGGGTGGCCGAGCGCGGATCGGTGACGGCCGAGGCCGTGCTGGTGGCGCCGGTACTGGTCATGCTGCTGGTGTTCGTGGCCGTGGTGGTGCACCGCGGCGTCGATGCCCGGCTGCGCCTCGACGACGCCGCCCACCAAGCCGCACGCGCCGCCACCCTGCAACGCAGCACCGCGGCCGCCGCCACCGCCGCCCGCGACACCGCGAGCGCCGCACTCGCCCAGGCCGGCCCGGTCTGCCGTAACGTCGCCACCACCCTGTCCGGAGCCCTGACCCCGGGCGGCGCGGTCACCGTCCACGTGCGCTGCACCGTCGACTTCGGCCAGGCGCTGCTGCTCGGCGTGCCCGGCGGGAAAACCCTCGAATCGAGCGCCAGCGAGGTCGTCGACACCTACCGATCACAGCCCGCCGCCCGAGCGACGCCATGACCGGCCCAGGTTCCTGGTGGCGTGCAGAGCATGGGCGCGTGACCGCGTTCGTGCTCGCGCTGCTGGTCGGGCTGCTCGCCCTGGCCGGCTTGAGCCTGGATGGCGGGCTCGCGCTGGCGAGCAAGGTCCGCGTGAGCGGGCATGCCGAGTCCGCGGCGCGTGCCGGCGCACAGGCCCTCGACCTGGCCGCCTACCGCAGCGACGGCACCCTCCGCGTCGACCCCGCGCGAGCGCGGGACCTCGCGCAGCGGTACTTGGCCGGTATCGGCGCGACCGGCACGGTCCAGGTGGCCGGGGACACGGTCACGGTCGAGGTCACCGACACCTACCGGCCCCAGCTGCTCTCGCTGATCGGCATCACCGACATCCACACCCACGGCCGCGGCGCCGCACACCCCCAGCGCGGCGTCACCGGCATCGACCCCTGAACGCCGCAACACCAACACGAAAGGGGAACACCGGCATGGTCACCTCCGAAGACGAGATCACCCGCCGCCTCCAGGAAACCGATTCCGCGCGCAGCGCCCGCCGCGCGCACGCCGCCACCACCGTCGGCGAGCTCGCGCGCCGGCACGCGGAGCTTGCTGGTCAGCTCGCCGAGCTCGAACGCGAACTCGGCGACACCCTCACCTCGGCCGGTGACGTCATCGACGTGGACGAGCTGTCCCAGGTCACCGACATCCCCGTCACCGACCTCGCACGCTGGCGCGACCACGCGGCGAAACCCCGCCGCGGCGGCAAACGCAAACCACCCACTAGGAAGCAGAAACCCACCAACGGCAAGGAATTCCGGCATGACGGCACGGTGGCCGCGCCCATAGTGCCATCGGGCGCGCCCGACTCCACCGCGGTCGCGGCCGGCGCGGCGAGCACCTGATGACAGCGGCGTCCGGCGCCCTGGGGATCGTGCGGCTGCTGGGCCGGACGGTGAGCGGGCTGCTCGCCGCGGTGCTGCTGGCCGCGCTGGTGGCCGGGCTTCCGTGGGCGCTGATCCACGGCGTGGGATGGCCGCTGCCGGACCACGTGCCCAGCCTGGACGAGATCGGCACCGTGCTGATGGCGCCGATGTCGAGCAGGTTCCTGCTCGACGCGCTCGCCTGCCTGGCCTGGCTGCTGTGGCTGATGTTGGTCCTCGACATCGCCGTCTGCACCCTCGATGTTGCCCGCGGCGCGCGGTGGCCGGACCTGCGGCTACAGAGAGGACCGTTGCGGCGGGTCGCGGCGGTGCTCGTCGGCGCAGTGCTGGTCGCGGTCCTAGGTCGCACCGCGACCGCCGCCCCCACGCCAGCCGGGCACGCGCCGATCGTCGCTGCGGCCGTCGAACAACCGGTGCCCGCGGCCGAGCCCGGAACGGAGCGAGTCCGGGCACCCGAGGCCGGGGTGCACGACTCGCTGTGGCGGATCGCGCAACGCCGCCTGGGTGACGGGAACCGGTGGCCGGAGATCTGGACCCTCAACCAGGGCAGCTCCCAACCCGGCGGGCGGCTCCTGACCAACCCTCACCTCATTCACCCCGGCGACCTGCTCCGCCTGCCCCTGAGCAGCTCACCCGCCCCACCGGACAGGGGCTCCAGCACACCGGCGCCGCCGCCTCCACTCGCGAGTCCAGGTCCGAGCACCACGCCCGCTGCCGACGCCGGGAGCCCGGGCAAGCCGGCCGACGACCCGGCATGCGGCAGCACCGAGATCTTCGTCAGCCTGGGCCTGGCCGCGGCCGTCAGCGCCCTGCTGGTGCTCGCGCGCCGCCGCCACAATGCGCGCTACCGGCCCGGTAGCGGCCGCCGCGACGACCTGCCCGTCGCGCCTGTGGTCTACCAG
The DNA here is from genome assembly GCF_023376025.1 of Amycolatopsis thermalba. Taxonomy (NCBI): domain Bacteria; kingdom Bacillati; phylum Actinomycetota; class Actinomycetes; order Pseudonocardiales; family Pseudonocardiaceae; genus Amycolatopsis; species Amycolatopsis thermalba. The sequence continues at coordinate 5,381,743 of NZ_CP091196.1, read as the reverse complement.
CTGCGCCTGGCCCACCTGCGCGCCCAGCATGACGAGGACACCGAGCCGGACGCTAACCCCGCCGACCCGGCGGCCCCGGCCGAGCGTGAGGTGCGGGTCGTGGGCGGCGCCGGGCTGAAGAACTCGCCTTCGGTGGTGGACATCGGCCTCGACGTTCCCATACACGGAGCAGGGACGCAGGTCGCTCTCGATCTGGCCCGCGTGCACGGCCTCGGACTCGTCGGGCCTGGCGCCTACGCCGCAGCTCGTGCCCTGCTGCTCACCCTCCTCACCACCCGACACGACGACCGCCCCGCGCCGAGGATGCTCGTGCCCGCCGCCGACCTCACCCGGCTGCTCGGCGTCCCGGTGCCGCCCGCCGACCTGCCGGACACCGTCACCGTCGTACCCGACGTGGACACCGCCCTGGCCACCCTGGAGTCCGAGAACACGCCACCCGGGTACACCCTCGTCGCGACGCCACCGACCGACGCCGGACAGCAGGAGCGGCTGCAGCAGCTGCTCGACAACCACGCCCAGCACGGCCTGACCGCGCTGCTGCTCGGCCAATGGCGCCCCGGCGTTACCGCCTACGTCACCGCCGCCGGCGTCATCTCCGCCACCGACCCCGGCCGCGGCGAACCCCTGCGCGGCATCCGGGCCTTCACCCTCCCCGAAACCGCCACCCGCGACCTGCTGACCTTCCTGCGCACCACCCAAGCGCCAACAGAGGACACCGGCCCCGGGGTTCCTCACCACGATCCCGATCACCTCGAGATCGCAACCAATGCGCCGTCACCGCCGCCGAGGGCGGGCGCTCCTGAGCCCCCGCAGGCCGCGGCCGCGCCCCCGGAGAACGCGGCGGCGGCGCTGCTGCTGACCGTGTTCGGCACCCCGGTCCTGCGCTGGCGCCCCGATCCCACCCACCCGCAGGACCTGCCCGTCGACCTGAGCAGCCGGCTCACGGAACTACTGGTGTTCCTGGCCGTGCACCCCGGCGGCGCGCCCCGCGAATCCATCATCGACGCCCTGTGGCCGCATCGGCCACCCCGCAACCCCGCCAGCGTGCTGCGCACCCTCCTGTCCCGGATCCGCCGCGCCCTCGACACCGCCACCGGTGGCGCCGTCGGCGAGCTGGTGCTGGCCGAGCACGGCTACTACCGGCTCGACCCGGCCGTCGTGCAGGTGGACTACTGGGCCTTCGCCGACGCGGTCACCCGACGCCGCACCGCCACCACCCCCGAGCAGCGCACCGACGCCTACGAGGCCATCGTCGCCCATTACGGCGGCTTCCTGGCGGAGGGCCTGGAGGCCGAATGGCTTGCCGCGGCACGGGAAGCGACCCGCCGCGACGCCCTCGACGCCGTGGCCGCGCTCGCCCGCGCCCGCGTGGACACCGACCCCGACTACACCCTGGATCTGCTGGAAACCGCGCGCGCGTTCGACCCCCACAACGAGCTGCTCTACCGCGACATCATGCGCCTGCAACACAAACTCGGCCGGCACGACGCCATCTCCCGCACCCTCACACTCCTGCACACCCGCCTCGCCGAAATCGATACCGAACCCACCAAAGACACCATCGACCTCGCCCAGCGACTACGTGCCCGCCACACCGGGATCCCGCTCGATGATTCGCCTCGTGCCATGGCAAATGAATGAACCGCACCACCTCCTGGCAGCGTCAAAGGCATTTGTGCGGAACAGCGAAATGCCTCGATATCTCGCCCCGTTCACGCCCGCTCGGATGCTAGCGTCGGCCACGGTAATACCGTCGGCGACGTCAAAAAAGAAGAACTTTGTGAGCGTGCTCCTGAATTCTGCGGAAATTCCCTCGCTGCTCCGCGTCGAGTGGCCTGCGTGCCTGCCTCACTGTCCACGTCGCAGCGATGGCGACGCCCGCGGGCGGTCACGCACCGCCACCGTGGCAAGGTGCGGTGATCCTGAGCGTGACGGCCAACCGTGGGGCCGCTGGCCCGGCAGATCAGCCTCGCCCTCCGGTATCCGGCTAAGCCGGATCCCCCGGTGCGGGGCCTTTCCGCAGCTCACGACCACCGACGGGGGATCCGCCGGTGTCCCAGACTCGCTTGACGCCAAGCGGGTAAGCACATCAGGCCCGGGGGCGGTGTGGCCCGTGGCTGCCGCTCGTCAGCAACGGACTACCGCACTCCACTCACCTTGTCTTTCCCGCGCTTGCCCACATATTGACGATAAGCAATTCTTGTCCGCGGCTTTATCAATCGCGGCCGGCCTTCCATTCCCTTTCACTATTGGGCCGGACACTCCTGACCTGCGCAAACGTCTGTGGAAAACGACGCCGGCAACGCTCGAAAATCGCCCGAAATTCGCGGAAATTCGCGCGGGAAACCTATTGCGCGGCACCCGGGATCGAGTTACGTTTGTTGTGTCGCCGGGAACCCCCGGAAAATCGGAATCAGTGAATTCGCGAATGGGGACCGTTATGTGCTTCACCGATGTCACTACCCACGCCGATGGAACCGCCACCGCGTTTTGCTACTGCGGATGGACCGAAGAACACCCCAGCCACGACGCCGCCGCAGCCGCCACCGACGCGCACCACGACGCCACCGAACTCGCGTACAGCTGAACCGCCCAAAAACCCGCGCCACATCCCGGAAAGGGGGCCACGTCGTGAGCCGCAACGCCCGCACCCCAGCCGTGCACGTCATCGACCCGATGGCCGATCCCGCGCCGCTGCCGGAAATCACCGTCGACCACTTCCGTGAAAACGGCTGCACCGTCACGTGCGTGGTCATCGACCCCGCCGACGCGCAACAAACGTTGTACGGCACGGTCACCCGCCCCGACGGAACACTCGCCGGAACCTACTACCCGGCCGACCGGGTGCGCGGTGAGCACTGGCGCATCGTCGCCACCGACGGTACGCATTACCACGCGGCCAGCGAATTCGACGCCGTCGAATGGCTGTCCACCACCACCCCCGGCGGCGGTCCCGACACGGGAACCGTGGAATGCGGCGGATGCTCGCGACCGCTGACCATCACCCGCCAGCAGTGGGAACGCGACGCGTCCGCGCCGTGCCCGTGCGGCAGCGGCGCCGACCTGACCTTCCATCGGCGGCACGCCGAATGGGGCGAAAACCTCTAGCCCCGGACCGATCCGCAACCGCGACTGTCTGAAAGGGACACCCGATGAGCACGCCCGCCACACCGACTGCCCGGGGCGACGCGCCCGCCGCCCCGGGGACGACAACCCGGCTGCGCAACGGCGAATTGCGCCGCATGGTGGCCGAACACCTCGCCAGCAACCCCACCGCCACGGTCACCCCGTCCGCGATCGCGCAGACCCTGAAACGATCATCGGGCGCAGTGGGCAACGCGCTGGCAACGTTGGCCGCGCGCGGGCAAGCCGAACAGGTCGGCACCAACCCGCTCACCTACCGTGCGACCGGGAAAACCGCCGACGCCGCGAAAACCGTCACCATCACCCCGCGTACCACCACCCCCACCGGGTCGACGCCACCCGCTCCCGCCGCGCTGGTCACCACCCCGGTCCGGCGCCCGAATGGGCAGATGTACCACCCGCGCAAACTGTCCGGGCTGTCCGACGTCACCGCGCTGCGGCGGTTGCGTGCCGCTGGGGTGTCCGCGCTCATGTACGGCCCACCCGGCACCGGGAAAACGTCGGTGGTGGAGGCCGCGTTCGACGACCTGATCACCGTGCAGGGCGACAGCGACACCGTCACCGACGACTTCGTGGGTTCCTACACGCAAACCCCGGACGGGCGCTACGAATTCGCCTACGGCCCGCTGGTGACCGCGATGCGCGAAGGGCGGGCGCTGTTCATCGACGACGCTACCCTCATCCCGCCGACCGTGCTCGCCGTGGTGTACCCCGCGATGGACGGACGCCGCCAGATCATCGTCAAATCCCACCGCAACGAGGTGGTCGACGCCGCGCCCGGGTTCTACGTCGTGGCCGGACACAACCCCGGCGTCCACGGCGCGGTGCTCACCGACGCGCTCTCGTCGCGGTTCGCCGCGCAGATCCACGTGTCCACCGACTACGACCTCGCCACCCAGCTGGGCATCGAACCCAGGGCGGTACGGGTCGCGCGGAACCTGGCCGCACGGCAGCACAAGGGCGAAATCGGGTGGGCGCCCCAGCTGCGCGAGCTGATCGCGTTCACCCGGATCGCCGACGTGCTGGGCACCGCCGCCGCCGCTGGCAACCTCCTCGGCATCGCACCGGAGGAAGACCGCGACGTGGTCGCCGACGTGGTGCACAACGTGTTCGGCCCCCACGTCGCCCCACTGTCACTAGGCCCCCAGTTCTAAGGGACAGTCCGGAAAGGACAGGACATGAGCACCCACGTCGCCACCGCCGCCACACCGACCGCCGTGTTCCCGGCCGCGCCCGGGTGGCTGACCCTGTCCGCCGCGTTCGGCGACGAGGTCCCCGCGATCGCCGACCGCGACGACATCGTGGTCACCGTCGCGCCCGGAGCGGGCCACGGCGCCCCCGCGTGCTTCTTCTACGATCCCGCCACGATCGAGGTCGACGGTGTCCACCTCGCCCCCGGGGTCGACCCCGCCACGGTCGCCCCGCACCGGGTGGGGGACCGCAAGCGCTACCGCACCGCGTGGGGACTGCTGACTCACGAATGCGCGCACGCCAAACACTCGGTGTGGCAAGCGCCGGACGACGCGCCGCCCGGTGCGGCAGCGGCGGCGGCCCTGCTGGAGGAGTCCCGCATCGAAGCGGCACAGCTGCGCCGCCGCCCGGGTGACCGGTACTGGTTGCGCGCCAGCGCCACCAACCTCCTGCTCGCCGATCTCAAGGTCGATCTCGACGACCCCGCGACCGCCCCGCAGATGACGACCGCCGACGCCGCGCGCTGCGCCGCGCTGCTGCTGGCTCGGGTGGACGGGGGAGTCCTCAACAGCCGCGAAACCGCCGCCGTGCGGCGCGAGGTCACCCGGGTCCTCGACGCCGGCACCCTGGACACGCTGCGCGAGATCTGGCGCGAGGCCCACCGCACCGCCGACGACGACACCGACGCGATGATCGACCTCGGCCGCCGCTGGTGTGAAGCCGTGGGCAGCGACCCGAACGAACGGCCCCCCGAACCCGGCAGCCACGCACAGGCGCCGGGCGGCACCGGCAGCACCCCGTCGCCGCTGGCGACAGCGCTCGCCGACGCGGTGGCGGCCATCGACCGCGCCGTGGACGCCGAGCCCGCCCCCACGGACCCCGCCACTGAGGCATTGGAGGCCGCCGCCCGGGAGGACGCCGCCGACCAACAGGCCCAGCGCAACGCGCGCGCGGTGTTCGACGGCCCCGGCGCACCCCCGACCTCCGGCACCACCATCCGGGGCAGCCGTCCGCCCTCCGCGCCTGAACGCGCCGCTGCGCGGCACCTCGCCCGCGCGCTGACCACCGCCGGAGCCCGCGACCGCACCCCCACCAAGATCCGCTCCGCGCTGCCCCCGGGACGGTTGCGCATGCGCGGCGCCATGACCGCCGACGCGCAACGCGCGGCGGGCGCGATCCCCACTGCCGAGCCGTTCACCCGCACCACACGTGCGACCGTGCCCGCCCCACCGCTGCGGATCGGGATCGCCTGCGATGTGTCCGGGTCCATGAGCGCCTTCGCCCGCCCCGTGGCCTCCGCGGCGTGGATCCTCGCCGAGGCCGCCCGCCACACCTCCGTGCCCGCCACCACCGCCACCGTCATCTTCGGCTACCACGTGCGCCCCATCACGCGCCCCGGCAGCACCCCGCCGCGCGTGACCGAATTCGACACCAACGACGGTGAGCACCACGTCGACACCGCGATCAGCGCGCTCGACGGCGCGCTCGGCCTCACCCGTCCCGACGCCGCCCGGTTGCTCGTGATCGTCTCCGACGGGTGTTTCGAGGCGACCACCAAGGAACCGGGTCAGAAGATGCTCGACCGGTTGCGTGCCAGCGGATGCGCGGTGCTGTGGCTGGCGCCCGACGCGCCCTTCAACGAACCCATGCGCGGCGCCACCGTGCACACCCTGACTGACCCCGCCACCACCGCCCGCGCCATCGGGCAGGCCGCCACCGCCGCCCTGCGCGCCACCCGCTGAACCAGCCCGCCCGGCGGCGGGGCCAACCAACCGACGCCGCCGGACCGGACCCCCACGACCGCAACGGTAAGGAAACGCCAGCCATGACCACCGACCCGCACCCGAGCGACCCGACCGTGCCAGCCGACGCCGTCGCCCTCGTGCCCGCACCGCCGGACTCGGTGCCGCTGCGCAACCCCGCCGACGCGTGGGCACTCGTGATCACCACCGTCCGGCTCGGCCGGCCCTGGTCCACCCGGCCCACCGACCTGATGGCCGGGGTGTGGCTGCCCGCCCAGCCCTCCGCCGACCTGCACCAGGGCGACGTCGTGGTGCGGCTGCACCCGCCCGCCAACAACGACCCTGACAAGGCCGACGTCGAGGTCCTCATCGCGACCGCGTACGGCTGGCACAGCGTGCAGACCCTGCCCGCGATGAGCGGGCACTGGCCGCACTACCGCGCCGCCACGATCATGGCCTGGATGCGCGCCCTCGCCGACGAGGCCGAGCGCGCGATCGGACAGCGGCTGTTCACCTCGTCCGTCGGCATGCCACCGTACCCGGACGGGCTTGACCAGCTGATCGACGCCGGACTGATCGCGCCCGGCGAGGAGGTGGTGTGGAACGGGCACACCGCGACCGTGGGCCACGGCGGCGCGCTGCTGCACGGCACCGATTCCGCCCCGCTGTTCCCGACCGCCGTGTCCGCACTGGCGACCCGGCTCGCCACACCGACCACGGTCAACGGCTGGTACCTGTGGCGCCGCGCCCGCGACGACCGCCCCCTGGCCGACCTTCGCGCCGAACTGGCGGACGCACCACGGAGCACGCAGCGATGATCCGCGACGCGCGCGACATACCGTCCCGGTGCGGCGACGTCCGCGACCACGCCAGCGGCCTGCCGCGCCTGCTGACCGCCAAGTGCGCGACCTGCATCTTCCGGCCCGGCAATCTGATGTTCCTCCCGCCCGGCTACCGCGACCAGCTCGTGCAGGAGGCACTCGCCCGCGACAGCTGGATCGTCTGCCACGCCACACTTCCCGACACCGGGAACCCGCCCGGCACCCAGGCCCTGTACCGGGGCTTCTGGGACGTCCACGCCCGCGAGTCCGCAGGCTGCCGCCTGACCCTCGCCCTCGGCGGACCCGTGCTCGTCCCGCCACCGACACCACCCGCGGAAACCGGGCACAGCACGGGGGAGCAGTGATGGTGACACGCACGGACTTCTACCTCGGGGCGGGCCCGAGGGCGGAGTGGATCGGGTCCCTGCAGTTCGCCTGCCATCCCGACAACCTGCTCAAGGACGACCACGGCCGCGCCGTCCTGACCGCGCTCGCCCTGCCGCGCTACCGCGAGGCGGTGCGGGACCTGCTGATGATGTGGCCCATCAAGCGCCTGGGGGTGGGCCACCCGCCCCGCCACGGTTGGCCGTGGGACTGGGACACCAGCCACTGCAACGACTGGATCATCACCTTCCTCGGCGGCCCTGGCGGCGGAGTGCACATGACAGCGGGCGGCGGCGACCGCTGGCACCGCCTCGGCCCCGACTACCCGCGCCCGCCTCTGCGGTGCGGCCCGCCCGACCTCGCCGCCTGGGCACGCGACCCTGCCGCACCGCCAGCGGTCACGCTCCCGGTGTTCCGCTCACCCGGAGATCCATCCACCGACTACGCCCGCGTGCTGTGGCACCAACCCTGACACCACTACGGAAGGAGACCCATGCGAGACAAGAAACGGCTCCTGTGGACGGTGCTGGCCGTGATGCTGCCGGGACCTTGGACCCCAGTCGTCGTGGCGGCCTACCTCCTCGACCGCGCCACCGAGCGCGACCAGGACACCGAATGTGATGCCCGGCCCGCGCCGAACCTGGCACCCGACCCGGCCACGACCCGCTCGAACCCTTACGAACCGCCGCGCAACCGGACCTCCTACACCGCCGGAGGTGTGTGATGAGCCGCTCGACCACCCACGACTTCTACCTCGGGCGCGGACCCGACGCCGAGCGAATCGGATCGATCCACCTCGGCGCCTGCGCCTGCCAGAGTGTCGAACAGATCTGGCGGGCCCGCTCGGCGGACGAGTTCGCCGACCTCGTGAACTCCTTCCTGCACGCCGCCGAGGTCGGCCAGGCCGGGGAGGTCACCCACCGAGGCCGACCGTGGCCGTGGCCCTGGCCCACCAGCCACGGCACCGACTACACCCATGCCTTCGACACGGACACCGTGTGGACAGCCCGGCAAGGCCAGCGCTGGTCGATGCGCGCGGGCGAGTACGTCCCGCCCGGACCGGGCGACACCCCGGTGGTGTTTCCGCACGGTCGCGACACATGCGGCTACACCGGCATCTATGCCGCCGACACCACGAGGCGCCGCTACGGACCGCTCCTGGGCGAGACCCACCGCCACGACCTGTCCCAGCTGGGATTGAGCATCCTGTCCGACCTCACCCTGCCGTGGTCGCCGGGACCGGCATCCGCTCAGCTCGTCGAGCTCCGCGCGCAACTCCCACCGCACCTGCGGTACGCCATCACCGCCCACGAGACCACGGTAGAGCTTGAGATCGAGGTTTTTGGCTTACTCGACGGCGACCTCGCCGCCGACGCCGTCGTACAGGCGCTTGCCATGCTGCCCGCCCTCTACGGATGGACCGACCCCAACGGCGACCCGCCCCGCTTCGCCGTACGCGTGCTCCTCGCCGACGACGAACGCCACCGCACCCACCCCGTACTGGCCGACCGGCACACCCGTGCGGTGCTGACCACCACCTGACCTACCTCATCTCGCAGGCCAGCCGGCGGGCCGAATTCCTGCGAAACCACCACGACACCACAGGAGTTTGGCGTGACCCACCCCGATGAGACGCCGATCGAGGAGCGCTGCCCGGACTGCCACGCCGAAATCGGACAAGCTCATCGCGAGGGCTGCGACGTGGCCCGCTGTCTGGCCACCGGACTGCAGCGCCTCGGTCACGGGGCCTGCCGCTGCCTCCAGGACGTGTGGACCGGGCGGTGGCCCGGTGAAGCCGAATGCGCCGAGTTCGGCTGGATGCTCGGCCCCGGTCTGCCCGACCTCACCCGCCTGATCACCACCGCCACCTGGGATCCGGTGGCCTACCGCTGGATTCGCCCGACCCCATCACCACCGAAGGAGACACCCGATGAACACCCTCACCGCCGGCTCGTCCGCGGACATCGACCTCGCCGCCGGCGAGCACTGGATCGAACACGTGCCCGCCGCGCGCATCCGGCCCCACCAGCTCAGCTTCCCCGCCCTCATCGAACCTCGCCGTCACCACGGTCTGTGGGTGCGGCCCCGGCTGCGCCGCGAGGTCGCGCAGGCACTGTGCGAGTGGCTCAACCTCGTGTACCCGACGGACCCGGACTGGTATCCGCTGGCCCGCTTCGAAAACGACCTGCTCGTCGTCTTCACCGGTGACGCCGCCCATCAACGCCACGAGATCCCACCCGATGAGGGCGGCCGCTACCCGCTGGCCGACATCGGCCGCTGGTTCCTGTCCACCCCGACCCGCACCGCCGCCCGAATCGAGCACGACCTGGCCGTGCTGGGTGATCCCACTCGCCACGCCCCACGCCCCGGCGAAATCCTCGTCACCTGCAACCCCGCCAACGCGGCGGCGAGCGCGTTCCCCGCGAGGATCGACACCCGCCCCCGGCAGCAGCCCTGGATCCCCGTGTTCCGGCCCGAGATCGCCGAAGCCGTGGCCGCGTTCTGCACCACTCACCACGACCTCGCCCCCGACGACTACCCGCAGGTCTACCTCGACGGCCACACGCTCGTCCACGTGCACCAGCACCTGCGCGTCCTGGACAACTACCTGCCCTGGCGCATCGACCCCGACCACGACGGCAACTACAGCATCGACGGCGACGAGTGGACCTTCCACCTCGTTCAGAAGGCGCCCCGCACGAGCTAAGGAGGAGCGCACTGTGCTGCCCGCATTTCGGCCCGGCGAGGTTCTGGTCGCCTCGCCGTATCAGGCCGTGTTCCCCGGAATCCCCGCCAGTGAACTCCCGCCCGCCGTCATCACATCTCCGGAGATCGGGCCCGAACCGCAGAGTGAGGGCTGCTGGTGGGAGACGGGCCTCCGGTGCCGCCGATCCGTGGCGCAGTGGATCGGCATCCACGTGGAATCGATCTACGGCGGCGCGCAGGTCCACTACGACTGGCAAGGCGACGCCCTGCACATCTACGACAACCCGTGGGGATTCGCAGCCGAACCCGAGCCGCGCGTCATCCTCCCCGACGCCCATGGCCGCTACGAGATCCACGACGTATGGTTCCCGATCGCCGCGCCGCTCGCCACCGATCTGGGACGCCGCCACCAGGCCGCGCTCGCGGTCTTGGCAGGCGACGCTCCGCCACGCGCCACGCCGGAGATGCTGACCTATTTGACCGCTTTCCCGAAGACCAGTCCGAGCACACGCCACAACCTCGAACAGCTGCTCGCCCGCGCTCACTGATCGGCCGGGGACGCTCAGTCGCCAGCGACGAGGTGTTGCAGGCACCGCTGCGCGCGGCGAGAAAGCCGCGCGTCAACCGCACCGGCACCGCGTCGTCGAACTCGACGAGAGTGTTCTCGGCGATCTCGTAGATTGTGGCGCCAGCTAGCGCGAGCAGCACCGGGGAGTGGGGAGAGACCACGCTGTGGCTTTGCTGCCGCACCAGCGGACCTCGTTGAACCTTCGTCGACCGAAAGCGGCACCGGGAAAGAGCTGCTGCTTGACGGTGGCTGGGGCGGGGCTGGTACAGCGTGTACCGGTCCAAGCAGGCGTTGCCGCTGCCCACCACCTTCGACCTGACTGCGGGCGTGTGGAGCAAGGCGAACCAGGCGTTTTGGTCGACGTTTTGTAAGGAGGAGCGACGCTCTGACTTACTTGAGACATTCCAGGCTGTCTGGCCGTCCTTCCCCGCTATCGTGCGCGCCTCGTAACGCAGTGCTCGTCGATCACGATTCCGGAGACGAGCAGTTCCACATCGGACGTTTGCGGGTTGCAGAAGGGTTGGTCGGTCGTGACTCCGTTGACGGTGTATCTCGATCAATGTCACTGGGTTACGATGGCGCGTTCGGTGTTCACCCCCGAGAAGATCTTGAACAAAGATGAGCTTGCCGCGGCGGACGCGCTGTGGCGGTATGTGCGCCAGGGCTATGTCAGACTGCCGTTGTCGAGTGCGCACCTGGTGGAGACCGCGCATGCGGGGGCAGCGAATCGACGCAGGATGCTGGCGGAGGCCATGCTCGATGCGTACGACGGGTGGCATATGCGCCATCCGATCGACGTGCGCCGGGCCGAGCTCTCATGGTCTCTTCGCGGAGCCAGTAGCGACGCTGTCCGCGCCGATGACGTCTTCAGCCAGAAGCCGGGCACTCCCTTCCTCGCGGAGGAGTACGTGCCCTACAACGCGGAGGATTCTGACCTGCCTGGATGGGCCCGGCGTCAAGTTGAGATTCGCTCCTGGCGCGATGCGTGGGCAGCCACTCTCTTGACCGAGACGATGACCACGGCCGAACAAGACCATGCCGACGCGGTCATCGGCGGATGGGCGGCGTCGTATCAGGAACTTGCGGAGTACATGAGGGATCATCCTGCTGATAGGGACATCCGTCTCGTTGCTGCGGTACGAACGGCCGCCGATCTGATGCAGGAGATCTCGGCGGAGGCACACCTTGCGGGCCTGACGCGTCAGCAGTTCTCGGCTTGGCTCCAGCCGGAGCGCACGATTGAACTGTTCGCCGGTTTGCCGTTCGTAGGTCGAATCATGGAGATCACGTACCAGCGTCTCCGGAATCCGCAGCGCCTATGGAAACGGAACGACCTGAACGACATCATGTATCTCGCATGCGCTGCGGGTTACGCAGACGCCGTGGTGATCGAGAAGGACCTAGCGCACCACCTCACGACTGGCGAGGCGAGGACGACGCCAGGGGCAGTTGTGCTCCGGAATCTGCGGGAGCTGAGAGGTCACATTCGCGCTATGGCAGCCTGAATCGTGGCTCACGATAAGTGAGCTCATCGTGAGCCAGGAACAGGCTGTAGCCACGCTCGACCCACCGCCTCTGGCGAGCGGGCGACCGCTGCCGAACGCTTCGTCGAGGCGGGCCGGCTGGCGGCTGAGCACATGGAAAAGGCCGAAGCGGCCGGCCAACACCAAGTGCGTCTACGAGGCCGACTGGAGGGTGTGGCAGGAGTGCGCGCCCCGGGCTGGGATCCCCGAGACCTCGGCCAGTCTCGGCGCGCTCCTCGGGTGCGAGGTGTACCTCGAGAAGCTCGGCCGGGCACCGAGCACCATCGACCGGTGACTGGCCGGTGCGATCGTCGGCCCGCGGCAGCGTCCTGGGGCGGCATGTCGAGCCAGGCGGTCGGCGACGTCATCACGCGACTGGGCGCGCAGGCCGGGCTCGAGCTGCGGCTCACCGGGTACTCGGCGCACGGCGCGAAACCATCGCCCAGCAGGGCGGATGGCGGCCAAATAGTGCGGCGCTCCACGGCTACTGCCAGGAGGCCGACCAGTGCCGACAACGCCCTCAGCGGGATCGGACCGTGGCGCGGGGATCAGCCAGTATCTCCGCGTCAGCTCTTCGTGGCACCGTCGTGATCTTCGTCGACTGCCGGAGGGCCTTCTGTCGGCTTACCGAGTAGGCGACGCTCCAGTTCCGCCCTCCACTCCTGTGGCGCACCCGCATAGCGATCAGCGGGCAACGCGCGAGCGATGCGAGACAACGACTCGTTGATCCTCTTCAGCGCCGTGACCGCCTGCTTCATCCTCTGCTCAGGATGTGTGGATGAAGTGACGAATGTCCGGTTTCGGATGACGCTCACGTCCAGCTCGAACCGGTCGACGTAGCGTTCACCATCGGGTGCGTCCAGCTCGATCGTTACAGTCACCTGATCGGGAAAAGGGTTCCGGTTGTCCCGCCCGTCAGTGGTGCCGTCGTAGTAGATGTTGTCCAGCTCCATACCTGGAACGAGGGCGGGAATCGGTTTGGCGTAGCGCCGCTTGAGGAACGGAGCGACGCTCTCGTGTTCTTGCTCCGGAGGAGGGTCGCCGAGCGGTGGGTCGAAGGTGACTGTGACGTTACGCGCGATCGTTGGCCCGTAGTTCTTGATCACTAGCAGCTGTGTTGCGGGCGCATATGGCTCGTCTCGCAACTCGGCAGCAACCATTGGTCTGGTGCGGGCACGGCTGTCGGCATCGGCCCGTGCCAGAGTTCGTTTGCCGTTACGCGCCGACCATACGGCAGCGCCCGCGCTGACAGATGCAACGACTGAGCTGATTCCGGCCGCGATCGCAGCCACCCAGGCTGGTTCCATCCGACCATGCTAGTCGCGCTCTGGCTGCCCTAAGCAACCTGCGACGACCACACACGGCGTTCCGGATGGGGCTCGGCCTACGCCGTGTCCCGGGCCTCCTGCGGGACGTCGGTCTTGGTCGGATTGATCGCGAACCGCTTGGGCGCTTCGCAGGTCTTGATCGCATAACCGTCGGCGGTGAGCTTCTCCAGGGCGTTGTTGACCGCACCACCAGAGCGGCCGAGGTCCTTGCCGATCTTGGCGGGCCCAAAACTCTGGCCCGCATGCTCGGTGAGGTACTCCGCGACCAGGGCACGTAGTCCGCCCTTGGGCAACCTCTTCTCGGCAGTCGGTGCGGTGTCGGCGGTTTCCGCGTCCGTAGTTGAGACTTCCGCCAACGGCTCGGCCGGGTGCGTACTGTCTGCAGGACAGGCCGACGGCGGTTCGGGCAACGCTGCGGGAGCATCGTCGCCGGGTGTGCTGTCGTTCGCTGCTGGGGTCGCCGCGTCGTGGGGCGCGTCGGCGGCCTCAGCAGGGTCCCCGGCATCGTCGGTACTGTCCGTTTCCGAGTCGGTGCTGGGCGCCGTTTCCGGGGTGACGGGCTGCTCGACGTCCGGCGCGATGGCGATGTCCGAGGGTGCGAGGGACCACTTGTCGGGGTCGCGCGGACCGACGCCAGGGGTGCGAATCACGACACCGTCGCGGTCCCAGCGGGCCAAGATCTTCCCGGCGGTCGAACGGCCGATCCCGGCCACGAGCGCCAGCTCGGCCGTGGTGAGACTGGGATTGTCGGCCAATGCGGCGCGGACTTTGCCGTCAGTGGTTGTTGCAGCGGGCTGTTGATCGGGGCCGTGGGCGGCGACGTGGAGGTGGCGCTCCGCGGTGTCGGAGGTAAGCGGGTTCTTACGGGACATGACGAACTCCAGGTGTGCGCTGGGATGGAATTGGGTGGGAATGCCCCGGCCGGGACGGTAGCCCGCCGGTGCGCATCCGGTGGTTCGGGCTACACGACTATGGACGCTTCGTCACCGCCTCCATGTCAAGCGATTGTCCAAAAAGACCGGTGTCGTAAAAGCGCGTTGGTGCGATCACTGGACAAGGGCAATCGATGTCTGGCCTGAGGCCGGGCGCTGTCGCGCCGAGAGGCCGAGGCAGAGCTGAACCACCGGGCGGGACGGGAGGTCGACTGTAGTTGATGAGGACGCCGCCGGGCGGGTCACGAACCTCAAGTTCGAGATTTGCGGCAGACTTGGCCCATGGCCGAACTCGCGTACATGGTTCGTGAAGATTGGGCTCAGTACGGCACCACCATGGGAGAGCAGAGTGCCCTGATTCGAGAGTGGCCTGGGAGGCCACCATACGTCTTCGCGACGGCCGATCGGAAGAAGATCGAGCTGGACCACCGCGGTGACGCGCAATTCATGACCTACGTTGCCCCTAGTGCCGACGAGCGGCACGTCATCGACCTGTCAGACCTCAGCGGGCTCCGACGCAGCGACGAACAGCTCACGGCTCCGCTGGTCGTCATGCATCCCCATGAGGAGCGGGATTGCGATCTACTTCGCGAAATCGTCCCGGCGGACTCTGTCGTGAAGATGTTCGCCATCGTGTGGTCACCGCGAGACATGGTCCGTGCCTGGCTCGATGGCGTCGGCGCCCTGAATCTTCACACCGGGTCCGTGCTTGAGGCTCCGGATGCCGTGCAACTCGAGGCCGCGAAGTGCTGGGTTGGTGAGCAGTACAACGGGCTATCGAGTGGTAACGGCAAGGGTGCCGTCGTGCAGCTGCTGCGCGCGTTCACCGACGCTGGCTATCCGCTCGATGTTGAAACCTGGCTGCGCGCCTTCTTTGCAGCAGGGGGCGAGTTCGAGAAAGCTACGAACGTTGCGAAGCTCATCAAGGAGATGCGAGAGGGCACTCGGCACCGCATCCAGACGCGCTGTCAGGCTGACATTCTCAGCGTGCTACGGGAACGCGCCACCAAGTACGACTGATCGCAACGCAACGTGATTGCGTTCCCTAGTTGTCTGATGACGGCCGTGTGGCGCCGACGTAGTTGTCGTTCGGGTGGCGGTAGGTGTCGATCTGGACGTGGCTGCCGAAGGTTGGGGCGTTGATCATCTTGCCGTTGCCGAGGTAGAGCGCGACGTGGGAGATGTTGGCTGGGGTGCCATAGAAGACGAGGTCGCCGGGGAGTAGCGGGGATCCGGCGGGAACGCGGGTTCCGGTGTGGAATTGGGCGTGGGCGGTGCGGGGGAGGGTGATTCCGGCGGCGTCGTAGGAGGCTTTGGTCAACCCCGAGCAGTCGAATCCACGATCGCCACTGCCGGGTCCGTCACCGCCCCAGATGTAGGGCAGTCCGCGTTGGCCGCAGGCGTAGTTGATGGCGGTCAGTGCCGCTGGCGTTGGGGCTTGGATGTTGTTGCAGTCTCCGGTGCCGTCGAGGGCGGGTGACGGTTCGCAGCGGATGCCGGCGACGGCGGCGACGATGCGGCGGGCGTCGGTTTCGTGTGGTCCATAGGCGTGTGGGGTGCCGGAGCGCTGGACGGCTTGGGCGGCGGCGTTGATGCTCATGGCTTGCCAGTTCGGGGTGGCGAGCAGGTGTTCGTAGAACTGGGTCGCGGCGTAGGTCGGTGTGGTGATCTGGGCAGGGGTGCCCCAGCCCATCGAGGGGCGTTGCTGGAACAGGCCGAGGCTGTCGCGGTCGCCGTAGTCGAGGTTGCGCAGCCCGGATTCCTGGATGGCGGCGGCGATCGCGACGACCCAGCCCTGCTCAGGCACCCGCATCTGTTTGCCGACGGCCACGACGATGGCCGCGTTGCCCATCTGCTCGGCCGTGAAGCCGGGCACCGTCCCGGTGGGTGTGCCGTCCGGGGTGCAGATCAGCGAGCCCGCGGCGCTGCTGCCGGTGAGGGCGCTGACGACGCCGGCGATCCCGGCGGCGAGGAGCAGCGGGATGGCCAGGACGAGGGCGGCGACACCGGCCGCGAGTCTGCTTCCCATGGTTCCGGCACGGCTCCCTTCCGTCGATGCTGGCGTCGGCTTAGCGGGCGAGCCGGTTCGGCGTCGCGCGCGGCGGGATCGGGCTGGGCGGTGGCAGTCGGTAGGGCGTGGCGGCCGCGGTGTCGGCGTCGTCGTCGGGGGTGGTGGGGTCGGCCGGTGGCGGGAGGCCGGGCCAGGCGTCGGGCAGCTCGGCGAGGGTGTAGCGGGGTCCGGCGCGGTCGGCGCGTGCGGTGGTCAGCGGCAGCCACACGGCCTCGGCGGGGCTCGGCTGCGCCGTGCGCGGGTTCAGTTGGTCGGCTGCGGCGGTGGCGACCGGGACGGCGTGACGGTTGTCGAGGTCGGCGTGCACGCGGGCAAGCGCGGTGCGGGCGCCGGCTTCGCGGCGGGTGGTGGGCAGCCAGATGAGCACGGGGGTGGCGATGCCAGTGGCGTCGGCCAGTCGCGCGTAGCCGATGAGTTTGCGGCCGACCTTGGTGAGGGATTCGGTGCCGGTGTCGAACTCGAGGAACCACTCGATCTCCCGGGCGGTGGTGCGCCAGCGACCGTAGCCGTCGGGAATCACGAGGTCGCCGAAGTGGCGGGCGCAGCGTGTTTCGGACCACCACGCCACCAGCGCCTCGTCCCGGGTGGCGCGGGTGCGAGCGATCAGGGCGGTGAAGAAGTCGTTGACGCCGATTGTGTGGGCGAGGCGCTGGTTGTGGGCGATGCCCATGGCGCGGTCGTGGCGGTAGCCGAGTTCTTTGACCTCCAGGCCGTGCTCGGCGGCGAGGACGGCGGCGCCGGCGGGCCCGAGGACGTAGTGCATGGGGGCGGAGCCGTGTTGCCGGAACGGCTGGAACCGCGACACGGCCCGCCATAGGTAGAGATCGCGCAGCCGTTGCCGGGCGGAGCGGCCGGAGGGGAACGCGGCGTCCTGGATCTGGCTGCTGGTCAGGACCCGGTGTTCGTGCAGCAGGGCCAGGATCCACCGGTCGCGGGCGGTGAGCCGGGCGGCGAGCATGGCCTGGTGCTCGACCGAGCCGGCGGCGCGGGGGCTGCGGTGCCCGGGCAGGTGTCCGCGCAGCGTGTGCTGACGCGTGGTCATGGTGATCACAGGCGTTCCCTCAGAGTCATCAACAGGGTGTGGACAAGTGCCGAGTTAGGGGCGGGTGCGGCGCGGGTCGGTCTTGCGCGGCCGGGTCGGCGCCACCGGTCGTGCGGCAGGCCGGGTCCGCGTGGTGATGGGTGTGCGTGCGCCGGTGTTGTGTGAGCGGCGTTGGGCGCGCAGTGCGGCGCGGATTTCGCGGGCCTGTCCGGGGATCGGGTCGGGTAGGGGTGTGGTGGTGAGGGTGAAGGGTTCGGTTTCTTCGCCGTGGACGACCAGGCGGGCGGCGGCGTGGTAGGCGCCGAGGTGGGACAGGTCGTGGTCGGAGAGCCGGGGTGTGGTGTGGCGTGCGAGTTCGCGGGCGTCTTCGGGGCTGGCGGAGAAGAAGATTTTGCTGCGGGCGTTGGTGGAGATGCCTTCTTTGAGTTCGCGGGGCAGCTGGCCGAGGTGCTGGTGGGCGAGGGTCATCGCCACCCGGAATCCCCGCGCTTCGGCCAGCATGTCTTCCAGTGGGTAGGGAAGGTTGAGGAAGTTGTGGCACTCGTCGACCACGAGGCTGGCGTCGGGGCGCAGGCGTTGCGGGACGCGGGCGCGGGCGGTGGTGGCCTGCCAGGTGCGGGCCACCACCAGCGACCCGACGAGGCGGGTGGTTTCCTCACCCAGCGAGCCTTTGGGGATGCGGACCAGGCAGATGCCGCCCTCGTCGAGCACCTGCCCCATGTCCACGGTGGAGCGGCCTCCGGCGATCGCTTCTTTGACGAAGGGGCGCAGCAGGAACGCGCGCAGTTTGTTCATCAGCGGCGAAATCACCTGGCTGCGGGAGCTGTCGGTGAGGTCGTCGTACCACTGCCAGAACCCGGTCAGCACGGGGTCGGTCAGGCCGGTGGTGATGCGGGCCCGGAATGCCTCGCTGGCGAGCAGTTTGGGCAGGTCGGCCAGGGTGGGCACGCCGTCCTGGGCCCGCAGGGTGAGGCAGGCGGCGCGCATCAGGTCGTCGGTGCGCGGGCCCCAGAACGCCGAGTACACGCGGCGAAAAACGGAGACGAGGTTGTCGACTTCGCGGTCGGTTTCGCCGCCCTCCAGGGGGTTGAGGATGGGTGGGCGGTGGCGGGAGTCGGCGTCGAAGAGCACCACCCGGTCCGCCGCGGTGCGGGGCAGGCGGTTGAGGATGTCGGTGACGAGGTCGCCCTTGGGGTCGATGACCACGACTCCCCGGTGGTGGGTGGTGTCGTCGAGGACGAGGGTGCCGAGCAGGGTTGATTTGCCGGAGCCGGTGGCGCCGAGGACGTGCAGGTGGTGGCGGGCGTCGGCGACCCGCAGCCCGACCGGGCGGGCGTGGCCGGTGTCGGCGCGGCCGAGTGGTTTGACTTGCGGGCCGGGGGTGGCGATGCCGGGTGGTGGGGCGACGGCTTTGGCGCCGGCGCGTTCGACACCGGGGATCTCGGCGTCGGTGGGCAGGTGCGCGATCGCCGCGAGCTCGGGCACCGACAGCAGATCGCCGCGGTCGAGCCGCCGGGTGGCGAGGGCGTGGGCGGGGTGGCGTAGTCGGGTGCGGGTGTAGTGGTTGTGTTCGGTGTAGGCGGCGAACGCGGCGGCCAGCGCGTGGGCCCGGCCGCGGGCAGCATCGCGGGCCTGGCGCACCAGCTTATCCGGGGCGTCGGCGGGGAGGTCGGTAGCGACGGCGTAGCGCACGAGGGTCTCGTACTGGGAGCCGCGCTGCTTGCCCACGATGGCCTTGTTCTGGGCGGAGTACTCCAGCGACAGCTGCGGGTCCTGGCTGATCCGCCGCGCATCCGGGGTCCGGCCACGCCGGGTGGCGTTCGCGCCGGGGGTGATTGCGTCGAGGATCCGGCCGCCGAGGCGGGTGGGGGAGCTGTGGTGGACCCGGCGGGCCGCGCGGCGGGCCCGGGCGACACGGCGGCCCGTGACCGGGCGGGCGAGGATCTGTACGCAGGCGTGCTCGCCACGGCCCAGCCCCACCGGGGCGCCGAGCAGGCCGCGGATGGGGTCGGCGTCGAAGTCGGTGCGGAGCGGCAGCGATTCGGGGCGGGCGAGGCGCAGCTGCCCGCCCACCACGATCCGCCGCCCGGCCGCTGGGGTGGGGAAGGGGGCGGTGGCGGGGCTGGTGCGGGTGTGGGAGCCGGGCCAGGCGGCTTCGACGGCCCGTTCGACCAGGTTGGGCGGGATGACGGCGGGGACCCAGAACTGCACGGTGACGCCGTGCTCGCCGAACACGTACTCCAGCGCGAGGTGGGGCTGGCCGGCCCACCACCGCCGCCAGGCGGGGCGCAGGAGGCCGACGAGGTTGGACCAGACGGCGGCCCCGCCGGCGGGATCCACGGTGGGCGGGGCGAGCACCGTGATCCGGCGGGCGTCGACCTCCAGCGCGGCGTGCCGGCGCCGCAGCCACCAGCGCCGTGCCACGAGGGCCCCCGCCACCGCCACGAGCAGCGTGGGAAGGACGATCGGGCCCCACATCAGCGCCCAGTCCAGCAGGACCGCCAGGAGATCGGCGGTGGCGCCGCCGGGGTCACGCAGGTAATCGCCCACCCAGCTGTGCACCGCTGGCGCCGGCATGGCGGGCCTCCTTTCTGGACACCTGGCGCAGGGTCAGGCGGGATCGGTGTCGTCGAGTCCGTCGTCGGCGGGGCCGAGGCCGATGTAGGTGTCGGCGAGGCCGTGGTCGGTGGCGTCGGGGTCGTCGTCGGCGAGGCGGGCGAGTTCGGCGGGGTCGGTGGTGACGAGGAGGTTCTCGGTGGGCGAGGCCAGCGACTGGAACGCCACCCGCTGCGTGCCGGAGGACAGCAGGCCCTGGCCGCGGTCGGCGGAGAGCAGGAACTGGCGTTCGCCGGCGGAGAGGCCGAAGGTGTCGGCGATCTCGTCGATGGCCTGCGGCGCTTGGCGCAGCAGGACCTGGGTGGCGGCGTTGGACACGATGGCCTTGCCGAGATCGGTGCCGAGCACGTCGGCGGTGTCCTGGGTGGCGACGGTGAGCCCGGCCCAGTGTTTGCGGGCGGCCTTGGCCATGCGGAACAGGAAACGCGCGCCCTCGGGTTGTTGCATGAGCAGCCACGCCTCGTCGACCACGACCAGCCGGGGCCGCCGATGCGCGGGGTTGGACACCCGGCGCCAGACCGCGTCGAGCACGAGCAGGGTCCCGATCGCGCGCAGCTCGTCGGGAAGGTCGCGCAGGGAGAACACCACGAGGTGACCGTCCGGGGTGGCGGTGGTGGGCCCGGCGAACAGGTCGCTGAACGCGCCGTCGACGAACGGGTGCAACCGGGCCGCCAGATCACCGGCCACCGCGTCCCCGCGATCCCCGGAGGCGGCGAGGGTGTCCCGGAGGTCGCGCAGCAGGGGAGCGGGGCGGGTCCAGGTGCGGGCGGCATCGCCGGTGATCCCGGCGCGGGCGTAGGTGGCGGTGATCGCGCGGTCGAGCACCGCCCGCTCGGCGGCGGTGACCGGCGTGCCGAACAGGACGGCGAGTACGGTGTGCAGGAAGAGGCTGCGCCGGTTGAGAGCGTCCTGCGGGGCGGTGCGCCGTCCGCGGGCGTCGGTGTGCACGGGCAGGTCGAACGGGTTGAGCCGCACCCCACCGGCCCCGAGGTGCACGTAGGTGCCGCCGACCTGGGCGGCCAGGCGGGCGTACTCGTCCTCGGGATCGACGACGAACGCCTGCACCCCGTCGGAGACCCACCCGCCGCCGTCGTCGCTGAGGTTGCGGTAGAGGCTGCGCAGGGTTTCGAGCTTGACGAAGTAGGACTTGCCGGCGCCGGAGCGGCCGAGCACGACGGAGTTGTAGTTGTCGCAGGCGAAGCGGTCCCAGTGCACCAGCCCGGAGCTGCCGACGTTGTAGCCGTAGAGCACCCCGGACGGCGCCGACGTGGTCGGGTCCGTGGGCGGCAGGTCCGGCGAGGTGAACGGGTAGGCCGCCGACACTGCGGCGGTGTCGAACGTCCTCTTCAGCCCGAGTGGGTCCAGGCCGAGTGGCAGGGTGGAGACCCAGCCCTGCAAAGCGCGGTAGGTCGCGGGTTTGGCGTCCAGCAGCAGCGACGCGCACAGCGACCGCAGCGCCGACACTTCCTCGGCGAGGGTGTGCTCGTCCGGGGCGTGCACCGTCAGGTACAGGCCGAAGCGGAACAGTTTTCCGTCGCCGCGGGCGATGCGGCGGGACAGGTTGGCGGCGTCCTCGGCGGCGGCGTCGAGGTCCGGGTCGTCGAGCCGGTCGTGCCGGGCGTTGTGCCGGCGGGAGGATTCCAGCCGGGCGCGTTGCTTGCGCAGACCGCTGGCGGCGGTGGCCGGGTCGACCGGCTGGATGTGCACGGACACGTCCAGCCGGGCGGGGTAGGTCAGCAGCGGCGCGAGCCACCCGGGATAGACCTCCTGGGGATAGCCGGTGACGCCGAAGCTGGCGACGAACTCGTTGCCGACCTCCAGATGCCGGGCGGCCACCGACAACGAGTCCGGGGTGAACGCCCCCGCCGACCCAGACCGGAACTGATGCCTGGTGCGCGCCATGGTGTTACCTGCTTTCGATGTCGTCGTCGTAGTCCCAGTCCTCGTCGTCGGACAGCCACGGCCCGGCCTGTCCCTCGCGTCGCGGCCGCACCGCGGCTTCATCGGGGGCGTAGAGGTCGGTGAAGGTGGTGCTGGCGGTGACGACCTCGTCGGCAGCGGCGAGCGCGGCCGAGGGCGGGAGGAAGGTGTCGGGGTTGCAGGCCGACGCCAGCACCCCGGTCGCCGCCGCGGCGTCGAGCGGGGCGACGACGATCCCGGCCGCCGACAGCAGCTCGCTCGCCTCGCCGAGGCGGCGCACCAGCCGTTGCTCGGCCGCCAGCCGCACACCCACATCCACCGCCTGCTCCGTGGCGCGACGGCGGCGCCAGGGCAGCGCGTTTGATGCGGGCGCGGGGTGAGTGTGCAGGGGTTCGCGCAGCACGAGCAGCACCTGGCGGCGCAGCAGCTCGGTCTGCGCGGTCAGCTGGGCGAGGTAGTCGGCGTGATCCCGCGCGGCCGTCTCCAGCGCCGGGTGGGGGAGCCCGCCCGCGCGGGCGCGCAGTTGCGCGATCTGGGGTGCGAGGTCGAGTCGTTCGGCGCGGACGAGGATCTGCACCGGCGCGGTCAGGCTGTGCAGGTAGCGGGCGAAGGAGGAGACGAGCGCTTCCTGCTCGGCGGGGGTGCGCAGGCTGAAGTTGACGGTCGAGCACACCGCGATGATTGCGAGCCCGTCGCTGCCGAGGTCGACGATCCCGGCCTGCGCGCCGCTGTCGGCGACCCCGCTTGCTGGGAGCTCGAGCGGCGCCGGAGACACCGCCTCCACGCGCCCCTTCGCCTGCTGCGCGGTGAGCCAGGCGGGTGCCGGGCACACGCCCTCGGGGGCGGCAACCCGGTGCCGCGGGGCGAGGTGCTGGCGGATCGCGGCGAGGGCGAGCTTGTCCAGCGGGAGCCCGTCACGCTGCCCGAGCGCCAGCACGGTGACCGCGATCCCGGCCGGAACCGCCACGAGGAGGAACACCGCCAGCGGCACCACCGCCCGGGTCAGCGAGTAGAGGCCATACAGCAGCGCTCCGGCGCCGGCGAGGATCGCCAGTTGCCGGGCGGTCAGCGGACCCAGCACCCGGTCCGGACGGTCGACGTCGGCCGGAACACGCACAGGACTGGTCACGGCGAACACACCTCACTTCCTCTTCCTGGGGCCCCGGCGGCGGGGCAGGTCCAACGGCAGCGGCAGCTGCGTGCCCGGCCGCGGCTTCCGCGCCGGGGGCGGGCTGTCGCTCGGCGGCGGGGTGGGTTTGGGTTGGCGGCGCACGGCGAGGGGGAGCGGGTACTGGCCCGAGGCGAGTGGCCGGTTGCCGGTGTAGGCGTCGCGCTGAGGGCGGCGCGGGGCGCGGGCGGCCGGGTTGATCTGCCCGGACGGGGTGAGCAGGCCGGGCCCGGTCTGCCGCGGCGGCTGTGTCGCGGGTTCGTCGGCGAGGGTGCGGCGAGCGGGTCGCGGTGATGCGGGGCGCAGGTGGATCGGGAGCATCCCCGCGCTGGGCGCGACCAGCGCACGGGGCAGCCGCGCGGGCGGCCGCGCGCGGCGGTTGATCCGCCCATCCGGTGTCAGCAGCCCGGGCTGCGGCACCGGCGAACGAGGGTGAGTGGGGTTATCGGCGAGCGTGCGGCGCCCGACCCGGTCCGGGTCGTACCGCGTGGTGATCGGCAACCCGAGCTGATCGGGCGGCAGCGCATGCGGCAGTACGTCCGGGGGCAGCGCCCGCGGATTGGGCGACACCGTCCGCTCGTCACCGGACCCGCTCGCGGTGAACAGCGACAGCTGCCCGCGACCCGGCCTGCGCTCCCCACCGCCCGCGGTGGTCGGCACCTCGCTCAGCCGGGGCGAGCGTGGCGCGGGGGAGCGGGTGCGACGCAGCCGCAGCGGCAGCATGAACTGGCCCGACCGGGTCGCCGGAGGATCCGCCGCAGCGCCCCCACCACCACTCGGCCGCTTGCTTCCCTTCCGGCCGAGGGCGGTGCCGGCGCCGCCGAGCAGGCCCATCGTCTTGTAGGCGATGACGCCGCGGGCGAGCGAGCCGAGCAGCGAGCGGCGCCCCGTGCGCAGCGGGGCCAGGCACCAGAACGGGATCTTGATCAGCACCCACATCAGCGCCAGGCACAGCAGCAGGTTCACCAACCCCGACAGCGTCGGCCCGAACACCGTGAACCCGCCCGGGGCGAAGAACACCCGCAACGCCACGACCATTGCCAGCGACTGCCCGACCTGGATGGCCAGCACCCCGCCGAAGGCCTTCCACCACGCCTGCGCGATGTCCTCGGTGTGCGGCAGCGCGTGCCACATCAGCGCGATCGGGGCAGCCGCGATCAGCAGCACCGTCAGCATCACCCGCACGATGAAGGTGAGCAGCAGGACCACGACCATCACCGCGAGCGCGAGCCCGATGAAGATCAGCCACAGCCCGCCGCCGTTGAGCGCGCCGAGCACTATGTCGGTCAACGCCTTGCCCGCGGTCTGCGGGTTCACGCCCTCGCCCATGACGGCCTGGGCGAGCGCGTTGGCGATCTGGATCGCCTTGGTCGCGATGAACAGTGACAGGGTTCCGGCGAGGAACCCGATCGCGACCCGGGGTGCGATCTCCTTGATGGTGTATCGGGTCTGCAGGGTCTCGTAGCCCATCACGACGATCCCCGCGACGACCACGATGATGACGTAGACGGCGAGCAGAATCCGCCACGACTCCGTCCACAACTGCCCCACACTTGGCAGCGAGGACGGCTCCGGTGTGGTCAGCAACGTCTTCCCGAGAAGCTCGAGCAGCGGGTTGAGCGCGTCGGTCACCACCGTGCGGAAGAAGGCGTCGATCGCTTCGGTGACACAGGCGACCGGATCAGTGATGCCGCACTCGTCCTCGCCCTCCCCGTCCTGCCCGGGCACCGGAGTCTGGCCCGGGCCGCTGGGTTCGAGCGGGGTCGGCTGGGGAATGCAGTTCGGCCCCTCACACGACGGAGGAGTGGTGGGTGCGGGCGTGCCGGTGCACTCGGGCATCAACGCGCCGGGAAAGCACGACACCGGCGGCACGGACGGGCCCGGCACCAACGGCGAACTCGGCACTCCCGACGGCGGCGGCGGAGTGCCGGTCGGCAGCCGGCACGCGGGGTCGATTGAGCCCGGTGTGCACGACGGGTCGGAGGGTGGCAGGGGCAGCGGCGGCGGTTGCGCCGGAACCATCGCGGTCACGGAGGCACTCGGTGGCGGGCTGGGCGCGGCGGCCGCGGCGAACGCGAGTCCGGCCACCGCCGCCAGCAGTGGCACCAGCACCGCGAGCGCGCGCCCCGCACGCCGCGGCAGCAGCCGACCCCAACCGCGCCCAAGCGGTTCCGGTGGCCGGGTTGTTGGGGTGGTCATGGCTCACACCCCGCCCACGATGCCCTTGAGGATCTCGACCACCAGCGGGGCCAGCGCGGCCAGCCCGAAGCCGATGCCGGCGGCCTTGAACGCGCCCTTGGCCTTCTCCACCTCACCGGGATCACCGGAGGCCATCAGGTAGCGCAGACCACCGATCGTGAGGAACACGATCGCGACCCCCGCAAGGATCCCCATGATCCAGTTGCGGATGTTGTTGAGCACCTCGTCGACGGTCTGTGCGAGCGCGACGACGTGCACCGCCTCCGCCTGCGCGGCCGACGCGGTCAACAGCAGCACGGCGCCGACGAGCCACCCCGCCACAAGTGCGCGACGGCGTCGGGTGCGTGGGGGGCGAAGCTGGCGCAGACGCATCATCGGACCTTCCGAGTCGTCGGCACGTCCGACCGGGTGGCGGTCCGGCGTGGAGGGTGAGCACGATCGGCGGGCGCGTGAGTCCCGCGCCGGCTAACTCCGGATTTCGAGTCCGTCCGGGACACCCGACGGTGCGCTCCTCGCCGACGGGCTCGGTGCGCACGGCTTTCGTTGTCGTCGGCGGCGAGGTGGGTGAGCAGCCGCGCCTCGGCGCGCAGGCGGGCACGTTTGGCGGCTTCGTAGGTCTGCCCTCGGGCCTGCGCCGCTTCGGCCAGCGACAGCTCCCCGAGACGCGTCGCGGAGACGAGGCTCGCCTCCTCGGCGCTGATCGCGCCCGCCTCGACCGCCGCGGCCAGGACGAGATCCGGGTGACTTCCCGCCCGTACCGGCGGTGCGGAACGGAAGCCGAGATCCTCGCGCGGCCGGGGGCTGTCCAACGCCTCCCGCACCGTCCGCGAGCCGGCCCGGTAGGCCGTCCACCGCAGTCGCACGAGGATCGCCGGCCGGTCCAGATCTACCTCGCGCAGACCGTCGAGGAAGCCGGTCAGGATCGCCGAGTACACGTCGTCCCGGTCACCGGCGAACTCGCGCGTCAAGCTGCGCGCGACCGGCAACAGCACCGGCAACGCCAGACCCGTGCACGCCACCGTCCAGGTGCCGCCCTCCGCGCGGGAACGTGTCACCAGATACCGCCACGTCGCATCGCGCGTGGTCTGCGCACAACTGCGCGCGAGGAGCGCGGTACCCAGCTCGTCCAACGGCAGCAGCCGCCCCGGCAGGCCGTCGATGTCGCGGCCGTCGACGGCGACCGGGTCGGGTCCGGTCACCAGCCACTCGAAGCTGCGCCACGCTAGGTCGAACACGTTCGCGTTCTCGGCCGCGACCGGCTTGCGCCGCACGAAGAAGACCGGGTTCTTCGGCTCGTTCTCGAACAGAGACAGATCCATGACCACCTCCCAGAAGGCGGGGGAAACTGGCGGATCGCCATGGAGTCATCCGGGGAGCCTCACAACCGCCGCACGCCCGCTTCACGGGCGTGACAAAAGCGCCTCAAAGGCGCCTCAGCGTCGTCATTTCCGGCCCTGGACCTGCGCCTTCTGGATGCTCGGCTGCCGCGGAAATGGCCGGTGTCCCGAATGGATTTTCGGTGCGGAGTTAGGGGATGACAGCGCCACAGGCTCAGCCGCGTGGCCCGGCGTTCTCGATCCCGGAAGGCCCTCGTATGACCCAGCGATCGCAGTCCCCGGACGGCCGCCCTGGCCGCCGCGGTGACTCGACCCGTCCACCGCGCACCCGGCGCGGAGGCGACCGCCCGCCCTACCCCGGAGCCCGCGCACCCCGACCGCACGCCACCTCGCACCCGGGTACACGCACCACGACAAGACGCACCACCGCATCGCCGATCCCGGCCACCGTGTGGACGTGCGGCCCCGACCCGATCGACAGCCACCAACCGTGGCCGGTGCCGATCGTGGAAGCGCTGACGACCTCGTTCAGCGCACCCCGTGCCCGTGTCCTGCTCGGCCCAGACGCGGACGAGGCCGCGATGGAAGCAGTGCGCGCGCTCGACCGCGAAGTGGGTGCGCTCGCCGGCTTGGAACCGAACAGCACCGACGGGCAGTCCCGGCCGTTCTGGGCCGACCTCGTCACCGGCGGCGCAACGCATACCGCGGCCGCGCCGAACGCCTCCAACCCGACCGCGGTGGCGCCGGGGGAGCGGGTCGAGCTGATCCTCGTCTCACTACCCGCAGATGCCGCCGCGGTGGTGTCGCTGGACCGGCTGGCTCTGATGGCCGCCGCCCGGTTGCGCTTCGGTGGCGTCCTCGCCGTCTACACCCACAGCGACTGGAACCAGGGGTACCTGTCCGACCCCACCGGCGCCGTCATCGCCGCCGCGCAGAACGCCGACCTGCTCTACCTGCAGCACATCGTCACGCTGCACACCCCGGTGCGCGACGGGCAGCTCCGCGCCGCACCGACACCCGCCGCCGCCGAGTACGAGGTCGCGCGCCACCGCGCGACCGCCCGCGGTCTGCCTGCGCCGCACCTGCGCGCACACGGCGACGTCCTCGTCTTTGCCCAGCCCAGCGAGCCCGCAGGAGACCGCGCATGAACACCTCCGCAGCGCACCCCGATGAGCCGACCGTGCCGATCCCGCGCGCGCTCATCGACGCCATCGACACCGCCACCGACCACGCCGCCGAGACCGACCCGGGCGAGCTGCCGCTGTCGGTGTGGGTGACCGCGCAGACCTCCCCGGCCGCGCAACGCAAGGGCCGCTACGTGCCCGACACGACCGCACACCCGGCGAAGATGCTGCCCGCCGTCGCGGCCCACGCGATCCGCCACTACACACGCCCCGGCGACCTGGTGTTCGACCCCATGGCCGGGGCCGGAACGACCCTCGTGGAGGCACTC
This sequence comes from Amycolatopsis thermalba, assembly GCF_023376025.1. Classification (NCBI taxonomy): domain Bacteria; kingdom Bacillati; phylum Actinomycetota; class Actinomycetes; order Pseudonocardiales; family Pseudonocardiaceae; genus Amycolatopsis; species Amycolatopsis thermalba. The sequence continues at coordinate 5,353,598 of NZ_CP091196.1, read as the reverse complement.
GACGCCGGACGGCGCGCGGTCGGCGTGGAGTACGAGCCGCACTGGGTCGCCGTCGCCCGCGCCAACCTCGACCTGGCGCGCGCACGCGGCCACGACCACGACGCCGAGGTCGTGCACGGCGACGCCCGGCAGCTGCCGCACCTCCTGCCGGCCCGGCACCACGGGCAGGTCGCGCTCGTGGTGACCTCGCCGCCGTACGGGCCGTCCACGCACGGGCAGGTCGTCACGGCCGGCGACCCCAATGGCGACGGCAAGGTGCACAAGTACCACCACCGCTACGGCAACGCGCTCGACCGCGGCAACCTCGCCAACGTCGGCCACCACCGCCTGCTGGCCGGGTTCACTCGCATCCTCACCGGCTGTGCGGCTGTGCTGCGTCCCGGCGGGCACGTCGCGCTCACGGTCCGCCCGTGGCGGGAGCACTCCGAACTGATCGACCTGCCCGCGCAGATCATCGCCTGCGGCGTCGCGGCGGGTCTGGTGCCGGTCGAGCGGTGCGTGGCGCTGCTGGCGCGCGTGGTTGAGGACGGCCTCGTCGCCCGGGGCAGCTTCTTCCAGCGCGACTTCATCCGCAAACAACGCGAGCAGGGACTGCCGCTGCACCTCATCGCGCACGAAGACGTGATCGTGCTCCGCAAGCACCTCGCCCCCTCCGACATCACGGCACCGGAGACAGGTCATGCCGGGACCTGAGACCGCGGCGCCCGCTGCGCACCCGTGCTCGTCGTCCCAGGGGACTGGCAACGGGCCAACGCCGCGGGCAGTCGGGCGCGCCGCGGGCTGGGCCGCGATGGGGACCTTTCTGGCGGGGATCGCCGCGGCGAACTGGGGCAGTAGCCACGTCGCGGTCGTCCTGGGATCGCTCGTGATCCCGGCCGGTGTGGTCCTGGCCGGCGTCCTGCTCACGGCCCGCGACATCGTGCAGGACACGCTCGGTTCGGCGGCCGTGGCGGCCGCGATCGGCGGAGGCATGGCGGCGTCGCTGATGGTGGCGCCGCCCCGGCTGGTGCTGGCCAGTACCACGGCGTTCCTGGTCGCGGAACTCGTCGACTGGTGGCTCTACACCCGGTTCCGGCGCCGCAGCCGGTCGGCGGCGATCGCGGTGTCCAATCTCGGTGGGCTGGTGCTCGACAGCGCGGTGTTCGTGCCGTGGGCGTTCGGGTCGCTTGCGTTGCTGCCCGGGCACCTTGCGGGCAAGGCAGTTGCCACTGTCATGGCCCTCGCGGCGGCGGCCGCGCTGACGGCGCGACGACGAGGCGGGGTGCTGCCGTGAAGTTCTATCTGGGCACCCATCAGCATATGTGGCTGGCACGCGACCTGGGGATCCCGCCGCTGGTCTCGCACCGGCGGCTGGCACCCCGGCGCACCCTGCCGCATGCGATAGGGGAGGGGGCACTGGACTCCGGCGGCTTCACCGAACTGTCGCTGCACGGCCGGTGGCGCACCGACGCCCGCACCTACGCCGCCGCGGTGCGCCGCTACGCGGAGGAGATCGGTCACTTGGCCTGGGCGGCGCCCCAGGACTGGATGGTCGAGGCGCACGTCCGGGCCCGCACCGGCGCCAGCCTGCGCACGCACCAGCGCCGCACCGTGCGCAACTATCTCCAGCTCCGCGACATCGCCCCGGACCTGCCGTTCGTCCCGGTCTTGCAGGGCGACTCCGCCGCCGACTACCACTGGTGCGCCGACCTCTACGAGCGGCACGGCGTCGCGTTGTCGAGGCTGCCGTTGGTCGGCGTCGGCAGTGTGTGCCGGCGCCAGCACAGCGCCCACGTCGAGCGCATCATGCGCTCGCTGCACACGCGGGGCCTGCGACTGCACGGCTTCGGCGTCAAAGCCACCGGCCTGGCCCGCTACGCCGACACGCTGGCCTCCAGCGACTCAGCGGCGTGGAGCTACAGCGGCCGCTACCAGCCAGGCTGCACACCGAGCCACCGCACCGAGTCCAACTGCTGGACTGACCACGGTGGCGGTGGCGACGCTGTCGGCACAGCTGCGGCAGCGCGGGTTCAACGACGTCACCATCGAGGGCGTACGACCGGCCCGGCCGGGGTCGCGCTTCGCCGGGCGCGCCCGCACCCTGCGCTACCTGCCCCACCGCGAGGACCTGTTCGCCGAACGCGGCGGCGGGTTCAACGCCCAGAAACGGGCCGTGGAATCCCTGGGCCCCGGCGAGGTCCTCGTGATGGAAGCGCGGGGTGAGCGCGGCAGCGGCACGATCGGCGACATCCTCGCCCTGCGCGCCGAGGTCCTCGGGACGGCGGCCGTCGTCACCGACGGGGGACTGCGGGACGCGGCCGTCGTCGCCGAACTCGGCATCCCGGTCTTCCACCGCGGGGCGCATCCCGCCGTGCTCGGGCGGCGGCACGTTCCGTGGGATGTCGACGTGCCGGTCGCCTGCGGTGGCGCGGCGGTGCTGCCCGGCGACTGGATCACCGGCGACGACGACGGGGTGCTGGTCATCCCGCCGTCGCTGGTGCGTGAGGTGCTCACCGCCGCCATCGAACAGGAACGCCAGGAGCGGTTCATCGCCGAGCAGGTCGCCGCGGGTGCGGCGATCGAGGGTCTCTACCCGCTCGGCGACGCCTGGCGCGGCCGCTACCAGGAGTGGCTGACCGCCTTACCCCACAGTGAAGGAGGAGCACAGTGAAGTTCCGCACCGACCCCGCCCGCCTGCGTGGCTCGATCGCCCCGCTGGTCACCCCGTTCCACCCCGACTGCGGTGTCGACCACGACAGCCTGCGTGGTCTGGTCGAGTTCCAGCTGACCAACGGATCGCACGCGATTTCCTTCGGCGGCTCGACCGGGGAACCCGGCGCGCAGACGCTCGCCGAGCGGGCCGAGGCGATCCGCACGGTCGCGGCCGCCGTCGACGACCGGGTGCCGTTCCTGCCCGGAACCGGCAGCGCCAAGCTCGACGAAACCCTCGAACTGACCGCGATCGCCCGTGACGCCGGCGCCGACGCCGCGCTCGTCATCACGCCCTACTACGCGCAACCCACGCAGCAGGGGCTCTACGACTGGTACGCGACGGTCGCGCGGGAGTTTCCCGACCTGCCGCTGGTGATCTACAACGTGCCCTCCCGCGCCGCGGTGGACATCGCGCCCGGCACGGTCGCCCGGCTGTACCGCGACTTCGACAACCTCGTCGGGATCAAGGAGACGACCAGGGACTTCTCCCACTTCTCCCGCGTGTTGCACGCCTGCGGGCCGGACCTGCTGGTCTGGTCGGGCATCGAACTGCTGTGCCTGCCGCTGCTGGCGCTCGGTGGTGTCGGGTTCATCAGCGCGGTCGCCAACCTCGCGCCGGCCGCAGTGGCGCGGATGTACGAAGCGTGGGAGACCGGCGATCTCGCGACGGCCCGCGACCTGCACTACCGCCTGCACCCGCTGGCCGACCTGCTGTTCGTCGAGACCAACCCGGCGCCGTTGAAATGGGCGCTCCAGCAGCGGGGCCTCATCGGGTCCGGCTTCGTGCGCCCGCCGCTGGTCCCGCTCACCGAAGACGGCCAGGCCGAGGTCGAGAAGCTGCTCGCCGCGGGCGCGGATCTGCTGCCGCCCGCGGCCTGACGCTTGACGTGACCCAGTTCACCCGCCTATCGTCCAAAACCGCTATACGGTTTCTGAAACCGCAGAACGGTGTGTTGGAGGATGGATGGCTGAGCCCGGGGTGCGCGTGCTGGGGCGCGCGTGCGACGTTCTGGATTGCTTCACCGAGGCCGAACCCCGTCTGAGCGTGGCGGACCTGCGCGCTCGGACGGGGTTGCCCGCGACCACCGTCGCGCGGATCGTGTCCACCCTGCTGCAGGAGGGGCTCCTGGTCCGGGAGGGGGACTCCTACCGCGTCGGGCTGCGGGTGCTGGTCTGGAGCGCCCCGGCGCGCTCAGGGTCGAGCCTGCTCGGGGTCGCGCGGCCGTTCGTCGAGCAGCTACGGGACGTCACGGGGGAGAGCGCCGGCGTCTACGTGCGCCAGGACGCCACCCGCGTGCTCGTCGAGTCGGCGGCCTCCCGCCACTCGGTGATCTACCGGGGCTACGTCGGCCAGGTGCTGCCGCTGCACGCCGGCGCGGCGGGCAAGTGCTTCATGGCCTTCGACGAGAGCGCGCTCGCCACCGCGCTCGCCGCCGGCCTCGAGCGCTACACCGATTCGACCGTCGTCACGCGCGACGAGCTCGACCGCCAGCTCGCGCAGGTGCGCGAGCGCGGCTGGGCCTTCACCGAGAGCGAGCGCGAGGTCGGCCTCAACTCCGTCGCCGCGCCGGTGCCGGGGTTCGACGGCAGGCCCGAGGCGGCACTGGCGATCGGCGGTCCCTCGTTCCGGCTCGACCGCGACGAGGCCGAGCGGGTCGGCCCGGTCGTCGCCGCCACCGCCCGGGCCATCGCCGCGCGCATGGGGCACGTCCCTGCCGAGGAGCGGGCCGATGTCTGACGCCGCCGTCCTGTCCGGACTCCTCAGCCGGGAGCGGCTGCTCGTCGCACCGGGCGTCTACGACGGGCTGTCGGCCGCGGTCGCCGCTCGCGCCGGTGTCGAGGCCGCCTACGTCTCCGGCGCGGCCGTGTCCGCCGCCGAAGGACTGCCCGACATCGGGCTGACCACCGTCACCGAGATCGCCCGCGCGATCGCGGTCACCCACCGGCAGCTGGACGTCCCGGTCATCGCCGACGCCGACACCGGGTTCGGCGACGAGACCAACACCTTCCGCACCGTGCGCACCTACGAGGACGCCGGCGCGGCCGCCGTGCAGCTCGAGGACCAGGTGTTCCCCAAGCGGTGCGGCCACCTCGACGACAAGGCACTCATCCCGGCCGGGGAGTTCGTCCTCAAGATCCGGGCCGCGCTGGCCGCCCGGCGCCGGGGAACCCTGATCGTCGCGCGCACCGACGCGATCGCCGTCGAGGGGTTCGACGCCGCGATCGCCCGGGCCAAGGCCTACGCCGCGGCCGGCGCCGACGTGCTCTTCGTCGAGGCGCCGCAGACCCTCGACCAGGTGGCGGCCATCCCGTCCGCGGTCGGCGCGCCGGTCATCTTCAACGTCGTGCCCGGCGGCAAGTCGCCCGAGGTGTCGCGCGAGCAGCTCGAGGGGTTCGGCTACGCCGGCGCCATCCTGCCCGGCGCCACCGTCGGCGCCGCGTTCACCGCCATGACCCAAGCCCTGTCCGACATCGCCGGTGGCGGCCTGCCCGCCGGCCAGGTCGCCGGGCCCCGCGCCCTGTTCGAGGCCGTCGGCCTGACCGAGTGGGCCGTCCGGCGCGCACCGAAAGAGCCTGCCCGTGCCTGACACCATCATCGAGCGGATCCTGGCCCGCGCCGCGGGTCTCGACACCGTCCAACCGGGACAGATCGTCACCTGCGACGTCGACATGACCGTCGTGATCGACGTGCAGTTCGCCCACGACCGCCTCGCCGACGTCCGCGCCCTCCACGACCCGGACAAGGTCGCCGTCGTCCTCGACCACGCCGTCCCGGCACCCACCCCGCGCGACGCCGACCACGGCGCGAAGGCCCGCGCGTTCGTCGCCAAGCACGGCATCGACCGGTTCTACGACGTCGGCCGTCACGGCATCGTCCACCAGGTCATCGCCGAGCAGGGCCTGGTGCTGCCGGGCACCGTCGTGTGCTGCACCGACTCCCACACCTGCGCCGGCGGCGCGCTGAACTCGGCCGCGCGCGGACTCGGGCCGCTGGAGATCCTGCAGATGCTGTGCACCGGCCAGACCTGGTACCGCGTGCCGCCGACGATCCGGTACGAGCTCACCGGTACCAAACCGGCGCACATCAACGGCAAGGACATCTTCCTGACGATCTCCGGCCGCTACGGCGACGCCACCGACCACGCGCTCGAGTTCGGCGGCCCCGGCCTGGCGTCGGTGCCGATGTCCGATCGCCGGACCATCGCGACCCAGGGCGCGGAGATCGGCGCCGACTTCACGCTGTTCCCGTGCGACGCCGTCACCGGGGAGTTCCTGGCCGAGGTGGCTCCCGGCGCGGCCTACACCCGCAGCGACCCCGACCCGGACGCCGGTTACGCCGTCGTGCGCACCCTCGACCTCGGCACCGTCGAGCCGATGGTCGCGCTGCCGGGCACCGTCATCAACAACGCGGTGCCGTTGTCCGGTCTCGACCGGACCCGCATCGACCAGGCGTTCATCGGGTCCTGCGCCAACGGCCAGCTCGCCGACCTCGCGGTCGCGGCGCGCGTCGTCGAAGGCCGCAAGGTCGCGCCCGGTGTGCGGCTCATCGTCACCCCGGCCTCGCAGCAGGTGTACCTGGAGGCGGTCAAACGCGGCTACGTCGCCACGCTCGTCGAGGCCGGCGCGGTGGTCACCAACTCCACCTGCGGCGCGTGCTTCGGCTACCACATGGGCGTGCTGGCGCCCGGCGAGGTGTGCGTCACCTCCAGCACGCGCAACTTCCGCGGCCGCATGGGCAGCACCGAGGCGCGGGTCTACATGGCCTCGCCCGCGACGGTCGCGGCGTCGGCGCTGACCGGCTACATCGCCGGATCGGACCAGGTGGCGGAGGTGGCGGCGTGACCTCACCGCTGCGTGTCCGGGGACGGGCCTGGGTCTTCGGCGACGAGATCAACACCGACGACATGTACCCGGGGTTCGCGATGAAGCTGCCCGTCGAAGAAGCGGCGCAGCACATGTTCGACGCCACCCGGCCCGGCTGGCCCAAGCTCGTCGAGGCGGGTGACATCGTGGTCGCGGGGCGCAACTTCGGCCTCGGATCGAGCCGCGCGTGCGCCGAGCTGTTCGTCCACTTGGGAATCTCCTGCCTGGTGGCCGAGCAGTACAACTCCCTGTTCCACCGCAACGCCCTCAACTACGGGCTCCCGGCGCTCACCGTGCCGGACGCGCGCACGCTGATCGACGAGGGAGACGTCCTCGCGATCGACGCCGTGGCCGGCCTGCTGCGCAACGAGACGCGCGGGACCGAGCACCCCATCGAACCCCTGCCCGCCTTCGTCGTCGAGCTCATCGAAGGTGGCGGGCTGATCAACCGCCTGGAAGCCGGAGGCTTCCTGGATCGCAAAGACGCGACCACAGGAGGAAAACCATGAAGCGCAGGACAGCTCTGATCGCCGGCGCGGCCGCGGCCGCACTGGTGCTGAGCGCGTGCGGAAGCGGTGGTGGCGCGGCGGGGGTGACCTCGTTCGACATCGCGGTCAGCAACGCCTCGGAGCCGTACTCGATCCCCTGGCTGGTCGGCAAGGACCAGGGGTTCTTCGCCAAGCGCGGGGTGACCATCGGCGAGATCGTGCCGGGCAAGGGCGGCGGGACGACCGTGCGCAACATGCTCAGCGGTGACCTGCCCATGGCCGACGTCGGGTTCACCTCGGTGCTGGAGTCCAGCGAGGCCGGCACCCCGCTGACCGTCGTGGCCGGCGCGACGCAGAGCGTCTACGGCCTCGACTTCTACACCCTCGACAGCAACACCGGTGTCCGGACCATCAACGACGTGCACAAGTGGGCCTACACCAACCCGCAGTCGGTCACGCAGGCCCTGTCCTACATCCTCCCCAAGGTCGCGGGGGCGACCCAGGAGATCGAACGGACCTCCTCCGGTGGGGTCGGTGAGGGCGTCGCGCTGCTGGAGGCCGGCACGGTCGACGTCGCGGTCGTGCCGCCGTCGGTCGTGGCCAAGACCGGCAAGTTCCGCGTGGTCGTGTCCAGCGCGGACTACCTGAAGAAGTTCCAGCAGAGCGTGATCACCACGACGCCCGAGTTCGCCGAGCGCAACCCCGACACGGTCAAGGCCGTGGTGGCGGGCTACCAGGAGTCGGTCGAGTTCATCCGCGCCAACCCGCAGAAGGCCGCGCAGCTCTACGCCGACTACATCGACATCGACGTCGCCGCGGCGACCACGATCGTCACCAAGGCGGTCCAGTACGACAACTGGGGCGCCGGGTTCGACGCCGAGGCGATCCAGCAGGCCGTCGAGGCCCAGCGCCTCGCCATGAACCGCACCGACCTCCCGTTCTGCGACCTGTTCCAGAAGGCCTACCTGCCCGCGAACGTGCCCACCACGCTCCCGGCCGAATGCGGGGCAGCGCAGTGAACACACAGACGCAGGAGCAGCGCGGCACCGCGTCCACGGCGACCACGCCGATCGTGCGCGTCGAAGGTGTGGAGCAGCACTTCGGCCCGGTGCACGCGCTCGGGCCGGTCGACCTGACCATCGGGCGCGGCGAGTTCGTCTCGATCGTCGGGCCCAGCGGGTGCGGCAAATCGACCCTGCTCGAGATCATCGGCGCGCTGCAGGACCCGGCGCGCGGCTCCGTCGAGGTGGACGGCGTCCCGCTCACCGGTCCGCGCCGCCGCACGGCGATCGTGTTCCAGGAGTCCGCGACGCTGCCGTGGCGCACGGTCGTCGACAACGTCGCCTTCGCGCTCGAAGTGCGCGGCGTCGGACGGAAGGTTCGGCGGGAACGCGCCCGGGAACTCGTCGAGGTCGTCGGACTGGGCGGCTTCGAGAACCACTACCCGGCGCAGCTGTCCGGCGGGATGCGGCAACGCGTCGCCATGGCGCGCGCGATGTCGATGGACCCGGACCTGATCCTCGCCGACGAGCCGTTCGGCGCGCTCGACGAGCAGACCCGCATGCTGATGGCCGAGGAGCTGCTCCGCGTCGTGGAGACCATCGGGTGCGGCGTCCTGTTCATCACCCACAGCATCCAGGAAGCGGTGCTGCTGTCGGACCGGGTGCTGGTGATGGGCCGCCGCCCGGGCACCTTCCTCGACGAGGTCGTCGTCGACCTGCCCCGGCCGCGGGTGCACGCGGCGCTGTCCGAGCCGTCCGCGACCGCGGCGCAGGAGCGCATCTGGGCGCAGATCCGCAACGAGGCCGAAGTGGCGATGCGGAGCGAACGATGAGGGCGCGCTCGGTCGTCCCGTCCTACGTGCGGCCCACGCCGCGCCGCGTCGCCGGGTTGCCGTCGGGCCTGTGGACGTTCGTCCTCGTCATCGGGCTCGTGGCCGCGCTGGAGCTGTACGCGCGGTCGGGTGCCGTGTCGCGGCTGGACCTGATCCCGGTGAGCGAGATGGTCGCCCGGTCGGTCGAGCTGCTGGGCGAGCGCGACTTCGTGGTCGACGCGTTGCTGCGCAGTGTCCTGCTGATCTGCGCGAGCTTCGCCGCCTCGGCGGTCGCCGGCGTGGCCGTGGCCTACGCCATGGCCCGCTCCCGCTGGGTGCACCGGGCCGTCAAGCCCTACGTCAACGTCTTCTACGCGCTGCCGGTGTTCGCGCTCTACCCGGTGATGGTGGTGATGTTCGGGACCGGCGTGGTGCCCATCGTCCTGCTGGCCACGTTGTTCAGCGTCGTCATCGTCATCTCGCACGCGCTGGTCGGGTTCGAGTCGACACCGCCGATCGTCACCAAGCTCGCCCGGTCCCTGGAGATGACCCGGTCGCAGCAGCTGCGCAAGGTCCTGCTGCCCTCGGCGCTGCCGGACATCCTCGCCGGGCTCAAACTGGGCCTGGCGTACGCGATCATCGCCGTGCTGGCGACGGAGTTCATCCTGGCCACCACCGGGCTCGGGCAGGTGGTCAACCGCGCCTACAACAACTTCGACACCGTCGACATGTACGCCGGCATCGTCTTCGTCAGCGTTTTCGCGCTGCTGGCCAACCTCTCGCTCGGCGCCGCGCTGAGCGCGTTCGACTGGAGGCGGCGATGAGCACCCGTCGAAGCCCCGCCTGGGTCCCGCCGCTGGTCCTCGCCGCCGTTCTGGTGGTGGTGTGGACCGTGACGGCCGCGCTGGCGGACAGCGCCGTCTACCCCGGACCGGGGCAAGCACTGCGGAGCCTGGGCTCGGACCTGGGCGATCCGCGGTTCCTCGGCAGCGTCGGCGACACCGCCCGCGTGCTGCTGCTGTCCTACGCCGCCGCGGTCGCCGCCGGCGCGGTCGCCGGGATGGTGCTCGGGCTCAGCGCGTTCTGGTCGCGGGCGGTCCTGCCGGTGGTGTACGCGTTCAACAGCGTCCCGAAGATCGTGCTGTACCCGGTTTTCCTGCTCCTGCTGGGAATCGGGGACCTGAGCCGGGGAGCGTTCGCGTTCGTCTCGGGCGTGCTCCCGATGTTCCTGATCATGGTGGAGGCGACCGCGGGGGTGAGCCGCCTGCACCTGAAGATGTCGGCCGCGCTCGGCCTGTCGCGGTGGTCACTGCTGCGGCGGATCGTGGTGCCCAGCGTCCTGCCCTCGCTCGCGTCGGGGATGCGGCTGTGCTTCGGGCTCACCCTGATCGGCCTGCTGCTCGCCGAGATGTTCTCCGGATCCTCCGGCCTGGGCTACGAACTGCTGCGCAACCTCTCGCTCGCGCGGGTGGAGAACATCATCGGCCAGGTCGTCCTCACCGGTGTCCTCGCGCTCCTGCCGACACTGGCCCTGCAACAGCTGGAATCCCGCATCCGCAACCGTTACGAGGTGACCGCGTGAGCCCGACCGACCCCGACGGCGTGACCGGCAAACTGGCGACCTGGATCGCCCAGCTGCGCCACGACGACATCCCGGACACGGTGCGCGAACGGGCGCGGCACCTCCTGCTCGACGGGCTGGTGTGCGCGCTGGTCGGCGCCCGCCTGCCGTGGTCGGAGCGGGCCGTGGACGCCGTGCTCGCGCTCGAAGGCGCCGGGGACGTCCCGCTGCTGGGGTGGAGCCGCACCACGTCGGCGCCCGCGGCGTGCCTGCTCAACGGCACCTTCATCCAGGGCTTCGAGCTGGACGACTACCACGTGCGCGCGCCGCTGCACAGCAACTCGCTGATCGTGCCGAGCGCGGTCAGCACCGTCGCGACGCTGGGCCGTCCGGTGTCCGGGCGGGAGCTGCTCACCGCGCTGATCGCCGGCTACGAGGTCGGCCCGCGGGTCGGGCTGGCGCTGCACGGCGCCGAAATGCTCTCCCGCGGCTGGCACTCCGGCTCGGTGTTCGGCACCCACGCGAGCGCCGCGACGTCGGCGTGGCTGCGGCGGCTCGACCCGGCACGGGTGGAAGACGCGCTCGGCTTGGCCGCGACCCAGTCGTCCGGGCTGATGGCCGCGCAGTACGAGGCCATGTCCAAGCGCATGCACCACGGTTTCGCCTCGCGTAACGGCCTGTACGCCGCGGCGCTCGCCGAGGCCGGCTACACCGGGATCAAGCGCGTGTACGAGCGCGAGTACGGCGGATTCCTGGCCACCTTCGGCGAGGGGCACGACCCGCGCCCCGAGCTGATCACCGCCGGGCTGGGCCAGGAGTGGGTCCTGCTGGACACCGGGGTGAAGGCCTACGCCGCGATGGCCGCCACGCACGCCTCGATCGACTGCGCGCTTCAGGCCCGCTCGCGCGGGATCACGGCCGAGGACGTCGAGTCGATCTCGGTGGAGGTGTCGCACGCCGCCTACCACCACGGCTGGTGGAAACCCGAACCCCTGCTGGAGACGATCGGCGCGCAGATGAACATCGGCTACGCCGTGTCGGTGGCGCTGCTCGACGGCCAGGTCCTGGCCGAGCAGTTCACCTGCGACCGCATCGCCGCCGACGACGTGTGGTCGCTGCTGCGCCGCGTCGAGGTCCACCACTGCCCGGACTTCGACCGCGCCGAAGACCGGTTCCGCACCCGGATGCGGGTCACGCGGCGCGGTGGCGACACCGTCGAGATCGAAGTGGACGGTCCGCTCGGTGGCCCCACGCGCCCGCTGCCGGACGCCGACGTGGTGGCGAAGGCGCGGCGTCTCGCCGAGTCGATCGACCTGGCCACCCGGTGGGAGCGCATCGAGCACCTGGTGCTCGACCTCGACTCCGTGCCCGATGTGTCCGTGCTGGTCGGCGAACTCGCGGCCGAGGTTCCCGCGCTGCCCGTGACGCTCTGAGAGGACTTCCCATGACGAACCTGGCCGCCCTGCTCGACACGACCGCCGGGGAGCACCCCGATCGCACGGCCATCGTGTGCGGCGACGCCCGCCTGTCCTACCCCCAGCTCGCCGGCGCCGCGAACCAGGTCGCCAACCTCCTGGTACGCCACGGAGTGCGCCCCGGTGACGCGGTCGCGTTGTCGTGTCCCAACCTGCCGACCTTCACCGTCGTCTACTTCGGCATCCTCAAGGCGGGCGCCACGGTCGTACCGCTGAACGTGCTGCTCAAACCACGCGAGATCGCCTACCACCTCGCCGATTCCGGCGCTGTCGCCCACTTCGCGTTCGAGGGCACCGCCGACCTCCCCATCGGCGAGTGGGCGGCAGAAGCCGTCGAGCAGACCGCCGGGTGCCGGTCGTTGTTCGTCGTCCCCGCCGCGGGCCGGCTGCCGTGGGCCGACGAGCCCGCCGAGTTCGCGACGGTCGACGTCGATGACGAGGACACGGCGGTGATCCTCTACACCTCGGGCACCACCGGCCACCCGAAGGGCGCGGAACTGCGCCACCGCAACATGCGCGACAACGCCCTCGCCGGCCGGGAGGTGTTCGGCGCCGACCCGGCGAACCCGGACACCTACCTGTGCGTGCTGCCGTTGTTCCACTCGTTCGGGCAGACCGTGACCCAAAACGGCGCGATCGCCTTCGGCGGCACGATGGTCATGCTGCCGCGGTTCGACGCGCGGGCCGCGCTCACCCTGATGCTCCAGGAGACCGTGACCTTCTTCGCCGGCGTCCCGACGATGTACTGGGGCTTGCTGGGCGCGCTCGACGACGGGGTGGACGTGGCGGCGCTGGCGGCGAACCTGCGGGTGGCGGTGGCCGGCGGCTCGGCGCTGCCGGGCGAGGTGCACCGGGACTTCCGGGCCCGCTTCGGCGTGACGATCCTCGAGGGTTACGGCCTGTCGGAGACCTCCCCGGTGGCGTCGTTCTCGGTGTACGGCGAGCAACCGCGGGTCGGCTCGATCGGCGTGCCCATCCCGGGTGTCGAGATGAAGCTGATCGCCGACGACTGGTCCGACGCCTCCGGCGAGGTCGGCGAGATCGCGATCAGGGGCCACAACGTCATGAAGGGCTACCACGGCCGGCCCGAGGCGACCGCGGAAGCGATCCGCGACGGCTGGTTCCGCACCGGCGACCTGGCCCGCAAGGACGCCGACGGCTTCTACTACATCGTCGACCGGGCCAAGGACATGATCATCCGCGGCGGGTTCAACGTGTACCCGCGTGAGATCGAGGAACTGCTGATGACCCACCCGGCGGTCTCGCTGGTCGCGGTGATCGGCGTCCCCGACGACGCCCACGGCGAGGAGATCAAGGCGGTCGTCGTCAGGGCCAAGGACCACGACGACGTCACCGAGGACGACATCGTGGCGTGGGCCAAGGAACGGCTGGCGGCCTACAAGTACCCGCGCCGCGTCGAGTTCCGCGACACCCTGCCGATGACCGCGACCGGCAAGATCCTCAAGCGGGAGATCTGATCACCGTGACCACCAGCCCCGCCACCCTCGCCGCGACCGACGCACTCGCCCGCTTCGCCGTCGAGTCCGAGGTGGACTCCTCGCTCGCGCCGCGCCTGCGTGGCCTGTTCCTCGACCACATCGGTGTCGCCGCGTTCGCGGCCGTGCACGCCGACAGCAGCCCCGCCGTGCGCGCCGCCGTCGACCGGCTCGATCCGCACGGCGGCGACGCCACCGTGATCGGCGTGGCCCGCCGGCACAGCCCGGCCTCTGCGGCGTTCCTCAACGGCGTCCACGCCCACTCCCTGGACATGGACGACACGAACCGGACGCAGACCGGGCATCCCGGGGTCGCGATCTTCCCCGCCGCCACCGCGGAAGCCGAACGCCTCGACGTGGACGGCCGCACGTTCCTCGACGCGGTCGCCGTCGGGTACGAGGTGTGCTGCCGGATCGGCGCGGCGCTGACCTCGCGCAGCTACGAGCGCGGCTTCCACATCACCGCCGTGTCCGGCATCTTCGGCGCGGTCGCGGCGGTGTCCCGGCTGCGCGGATTCGACGCCGCCACCACGGCGTCGGCCTTCGGTCTCGCCCTGAGCAAGGCGGCGGGCAGCATGCAGTACCTGGCCAACGGGGCGTGGAACAAGCGCCTGCACCCCGGTTTCCTCGCCCACGACGCGTTGACGTGCGCGACCCTGGCGGAGGCCGGCGTCCGCGGCGCCGCCGACGCGCTCGACGGGCGGTACGGCCTGCTGACCGGATACACCGGGGAAGCCGACCCCGGCGCGCTCACCGATGGTCTCGGCACGAAGTGGCTGCTGCTCGACACCGCCGTCAAACCGTACCCGTCGTGCCGGCTCACCCACGGCGCCATCGACGCCGCGCTCGCACTGCGCGACCCCGACCCCGGCGCGGAACTGCACGTCGGGATCCCGTCGGCGGCCATGCCGATCGTCGGCGAGGACAGCCCGGCGAAACGCCGGCCGGGCAGCGTCGTGGACGCCCAGTTCAGCGTGTACTTCCAGGTCGCGTGCGCGTGGCTGGACGGGCACGTGGACTGGGACAGCTACCAGCGCCTCGCCGATCCCGCCGTGGTCGCGATAATCGACCGGATCACGGTGTCGGCCGACGACAGCGTGCCGATGGGTGGCGGCACCCTGACCGTCCACTCGGGAGGCCGGACGGCGTCCCGCGCGGTCCCGGTCCCGCTCGGCGAACCGGAGAACTGGATCGGCGACGCCGCGCTGCGCGAGAAGTTCGCGTCACTGGCGGGCCGGGTCTTCGACGACGCCGACGACATCGCGGACGGTGTGCTCGGCCTGTCGGCGGAGTCGTCGATGCGCGCACTCGTGCGGACATTGGCGGGCGGGGGAGCGGCATGACGGACCAGCTGACCGTCCGCTGCGTCCTGATGCGCGGCGGCACGAGCAAGGGACTCTACTTCCACGAGGCGGACCTGCCTGCTCCCGGCACCGAGCGCGATGCGCTGCTCGTCCGCCTCATGGGATCCCCGGACCCGCTGCAGATCGACGGCCTGGGCGGGTCCCGGCCGATCACGTCGAAACTCGCGATCATCGCACCGTCCACCCGGGACGACGCCGACGTCGACTACACCTTCGGCCAGGTCGAGATCGACCGCGCCGGCGTCGGCTACGCGGGCAACTGCGGGAACATCTCGGCCGGGGTCGGCCCGTTCGCGATCGACGAAGGCCTCGTCGACGCGGTCGACGGGGTCACGCCGGTCCGGATCCACAACACCAACACCGGTGCCGTGATGACCGCGCACGTGCCCGTCCGCGCGGGCAGGGCCGCTGTTCTCGGCGACTTCGCCGTGCCGGGCGTACCCGGCACGGGCGCGGAGATCGTCATGGACTGGTCGGGCACCGTGGGGTCCAAGACCGGTGCGCTGCTGCCCACCGGGAACCCGGTCGACGAGATCGTGCTGGAGAACGGTTCCGTCGTCCGGGCCACGACCTGCGACGCCGGGAATCCGTGCGTCTGGGTGCCCGCCGCGGACGTCGGCCTCGACGGCAGCGAAGTCGACTTCTCCGAGACCCTGCTCGACGTCGTGCGGGAGATCCGCGGCAAAGCGGCGGCGCTCTTCGGCCTGTGCACGGAGTGGCGCCGCGTGGACGACGAGTCACCCGGTCTGCCCATGGTGGGGCTCGTCGCCCCACCCGGCGGCTACCGCACCCTGAGCGGCACGACCGCCGACGCTCCGGACATGGACCTGCGGGTCCGGCTGATCTTCATGAACCGCCTGCACGAGAGCATCGCGGGCACCGCGTCGGTGTGCCTCGCCGCGGCCTCCCGGGTCCGCGGCTCGGTCGTCGAGACCGTCGCCACCCGGCGGCAGCGGGACACCGTCCTCATCGGCCACCCGTCCGGCATCACGCCCGCCCGGGTGGCCGCCCGGACGGTCCCGGAGCCGCCACACGTGGCCTTCGACCTGCTCGGCTTCAGCCGCACGGCCCGCCGGCTCATGGCGGGGGCGGCGTACTACCCGCCGCCCACCCGGTAAGCCCGTTTCGGTTTCCGCTGACCACCGCCGCTTCGCGGACCGCGCTGTCTCATCACCCGCGTGACGCGCCCGCCCGGCAACACCCGTCCATGCCCGCCGACCACCGCTGTTTCACGGGACCGCGTCGCCTCATCACCGGCGCCGCGCGCCCGCCCGGTAACACCCGCTCATCCCAGCCAACCACCGCTGCTTCGCTCGGGAGATCCCATGCCCACCGCACTTCTGTCCATCGGCGTGCTCGCCGCCGTCCTCGCTCTCGCCACCGTCCGCCCGGTCAACATGGGCGTGCTCGGGCTCGTCGCCGCGTTCTTCGTGGGCAGCCTCATCGGCGGTGAATCACCGGACGACGTGCTCGCCTCGTTCCCGGCCGAGCTGTTCGTCGTGCTCGTCGGTGTCACCTACCTGTTCGCCATCGCCAAGAACAACGGCACCGTCCAGTGGCTGGTCGAAGCGACCTTCCGGCTCGCCGGCGGCCGCACGTCCGCGATCCCGTGGGTCTTCTTCCTGTTGTCGACCGCGATCTGTGGGATCGGCGCGCTGCCGCCCGCGGTGGGCGCGATCCTCATGCCGATCGCGATGAGCTTCGCCACCGCCCACGGCCTCCGGCCGTTGCTCGTGAGCATCCTGATCGGGCTCGGGTCGACCGCGGGCTCGTTCGCGCCCACCGGCCTGCTCGGCGTCATCGTGCACGGCGTGCAGGAGAAGAACGGACTGGCGAGCAATCCGCTGTTGCTGTTCGCGTGCACGTTCGGCATCGGCACCGCCGTCGCCGTGGCCACCTATGTGCTCCTGGCGCGGCGTCAGGCTCCGGCTGTGGTGGTCGCCGACAGCCCCGGAGCCGCCACCGCACCGCCGTCGACGTCGTTGAGCCCGCAGCAGGGCCTGACCCTGCTCGGGTTCGTCGTGCTGACCGTCGGGGCGCTCGTCTTCGGCCTCGACATCGGGTTCCTGGCCCTGACCGTGGCGGCGGTGCTGGCGCTGGCGTTCCCCGCGACGAGCCGCAGTGCGGTGAAGGAGGTCAGCTGGGACATCATCCTGCTGATGGCGGGCATCCTGACCTACATCGGGGTGCTGCAGCGCAACGGGACGATCGACTGGCTCGGCACGTCGGTCGCCGGGGTCGACTCACCGCTGCTCGCGGCGCTGCTGATCTGCCTCATCGGCGCGGTGGTCTCGGCGTTCGCGTCGACGACGGGCATCCTCGGCGCGGTCATCCCGCTGACGGTGCCGCTGATCGCGACGGGCGAGATCGGGGCGATCGGGTTCGTCGCCGCACTGGCGATCTCCTCGTCCCTGGTGGACGTGTCCCCGTTCTCGACCGGCGGCGCGATCGCGATGGCCAACGCCCCCGAGCCGGAACGGCGCAGGATCTACCGCGGTCTGCTCCGCTTCTCGGGAGCGATGGCGGTCGTAGGCCCCCTGTTGAGCTGGTCGATCCTCGTCGCACCCGGGTGGCTGTGAGTTCGATGCCGGGATCGCGATCGGGTCAGCGCTGGTCGCCCACGAGAGCGTTTGCGCGGGTTTCGGGAACTCCCAGCATCAGCAGGCTCGTGATAGTCGCTGCCCGGGCGCCGTTGGTTGCGTTCGACAGGTCGCTGTCGGCGATGGCGAACACGATGCCGTAGGCGAGCTGGCTCAGCGTGCCTGCCGGCAGGTGCTGTGCGAACAGGTCGCTGTCCTGGCCCCGTTTCACGAGGTCGGCGAGGAGCTCGTCGAGTGGTCCGAGCAGGCCGTGGATCGCCTCGCCGTACTCGCCGCGGCGCAGCGCGAGCAGCACCCGGTACCGGTGGGCCACCGGCCAGATGCGGGCGACGAAATCGGCCCACGTCGCGTCCGCTTCCGTGTTGGCGCCGTCGACCTCGGTGAGTACGGCGGTCATCTCGCTCACGGCCCGTTCGGTGAGTGTCCGGATCAGGTCGAGGCGCGAGGGGAAGTGGCCGTAGACGGTGCGGCGGACGACGCCGGCGGCGGAGGCGATGTCGCCCATTCCGGCGTCGGGGTTGTCGCCCAGCACCTCGAGGGCGACGTCGAGGATGCGATCGCGGGTCTCGTTCATCGACCGCGCACGCGAGGACTCGGTGGGCACGGCGCGAGTGTTGCACACTGCTGTGCATTAAAGTAGGTTGCACACCAGTGTGCAACGAGTGGTTGCGCCGTGCCGCGAGGCTCGGGAAGAGAGAAGACGGCCATGACCGCACCAACGCCGACCTCGGCCCTCGTCCGCCCGTTCACCGTTTCGATCCCGGATTCGGAGATCGACGACCTGAAGCGGCGACTGGCCAGAACCCGGTGGCCGGATCCGGAAACGGTGGACGACTGGTCGCAAGGCGTTCGCCTGGCGAACGCCCGATCACTGATCGACTACTGGGAGCACGGCTACGACTGGCGGCGCTTCGAATCCGAGCTCAACCGCTTCCCCCAGTTCCTGACCGAGATCGATGGGCTGGACATCCACTTCATCCACGTCAGGTCCGGCAATCCTGGCGCGATGCCGGTGATTCTCACGCACGGATGGCCGGGCTCGATCGTGGAGTTCCTGAAGCTGATCGGCCCGCTGACCGATCCGGTTCCGTTCGGAGGAGACGCCGCCGATTCGTTTGACGTCGTCGTCCCGTCACTTCCCGGGTTCGGGTTCTCCCAGAAGCCCGCGGAGACCGGGTGGACTGTGTCGCGCATCGCCAGCGCGTGGGTGGAGCTGATGAAGCGTCTGGGCTACCCGAGGTGGGCCGCGCAAGGCGGCGACTGGGGTGCCGTCGTGACCACCGCCCTCGGGGCCATGCAACCCGAGGGGCTGCTCGGAATTCACCTGAACACCCAGTACGCCTTTCCCGCGCAGATACCCGGCACCTTGTCGCCCGAACAGCGCCACGCGGTGGAGACCCTCGCCCTCTACACCGGCGATCTCGGTGGGTCGAACCACCTGCAGGGCACGAAGCCGGAGACTGTCGGATTCGCCCTGGCGGACTCTCCCGCCGGTCAGGCAGCCTGGATCTACGAGAAGTTCCAGTCCAAGACCGACAATCACGGGCTGGCCGAGGACGTCCTCGGCGTCGACGACATGCTCGACGCGATATCCCTCTACTGGTTCACCAACAGCGCGGCGTCGTCCGGCCGCATCTACTGGGAGAACAGATCGGCCACGTTCGCCGGCCCGAAGCTGAGCGTTCCGGTCGCGGTGACCGTCTTCCCGAAGGACATCCCGCGCCTGCCGCGAAGCTGGATCGAAGACACCTACCGCAATCTGATCCACTACGGCGAGGCCGACAAGGGCGGGCACTTCGCGGCCTTGGAACAGCCCGAGGTGCTGGTCAGCGAAATCCGCACCGGCCTGCGTCCCCTCCGTTCCCGACAGCCCGGGTGATACGCGTGCGTTCCGGAGCTCGCGCGCCGGGTTCCCAGGCGCGGTCCGGTCCTGACGTCGTGGCTCGCCGCGAAGGGCCTGCCGTCCGCGCGGACTTCGCCTGCTATCGCCTGGGGTGCCGGAAGAGCCCGGCGCGCGATCAGAGCACGGTCAGTTCAAGCCGCGCGCCGGCCCGGCCGCCGATTTCCAGTGTTTGCGTCGTGGGGCGCATCGACGTGGCGAACCACCAGCGTTCCCGCGTGCCGGTCAGGGGGATGAAGTCGGGGTAGTCGCTGCTGCACAGCATCAGCAGGAGCGAGTGGCCCGGCCGCACCACGTATCCGGCCTCGCCCGCCGGCATCGCCACCTCCGTCGGTTCGGTGGCGGTCAGCCGCTGCTGTCCGCGGCAGATGAACCGCGCGCTGCCGTCCGGTTCGAGGTCGAGCAGGAACGCGAACAGGTCCATCTCCGGGCCCGTGGTGGTGACCGTGCCGTGGAAGGTGACCGGGCCGGCCAGCTCCAGCGGCTCGGTCTGGGGTTCGCCGCGGAAGGCCAGCACGTCGTCGCGGTCGGCCGTCGCCCGGTAATCGGGCCATTCGGCGACCAGCAGGGACCACAGGTTCGTCGCGGTCGGCACCAGCTTGTCCGGGTCGTGCACCCACGACACCGCGGTCGCGGCCGCGTCCCGCCGCGACACCAGGTGCCCGTTGGTGTCGTCCGGTCCGGCAGACAGGTGCAGAACCCGACGGGTGACCTCCGGCGGCGGCCACGCGCCGACGTGCCGCACCTCGTCACTGTGCGCCAGCTGGTACTCCACCGGCGGCAGCGGCTCGACATCGTCGTCCGCCTTGAGGTAGCGGTCGAAGAACCGCAGCTCGCCGTCGAACCACGCCCTGATCTGCTCCGGGGTGAGCAGGGGGATGTCGATGCTGCCCTGGTGCTCCACGGCGGCCGGCCGGTCGTCCAGACGCGTGTCGTCGTGGTCGGTCGGCCCGAGCCGCAGGTGGACCAGCGGCCGCCACGCGGGGTTCGCCGTCATCGCGTGGTAGTCGCGCATGGCCTCGGCCCGGCAGTACGGGTCGAACCACCCGAGCGAGAGCAGCACGGGAACGGGCTTCGCGTTGAGGGGATGTCCCTCGGGGAAGCGGCGCAGCGGCGGTGTAACCGACAGGTGCATGTCCATCGCCGGCGGCCGGACTCCCATCTGCTCCACCGCGTCCTCGAACGCGTTCACCAGGGGCCGCCGCGACCAGTCGTAGTCCTCTTCGTGCGCGAGGAGGTCGTTGACGACGTAGAAGTCCATCACGTACTTGAAGTAGAACCCCCACTCGGGTTCGCCCGGCGTCAGCTGCGCGGCCCCGAGGTTCGTGTTCGTGCTCCGGGGCGCGATGGCACGCAGAGCTGGGTGGTTGGTGGCCAGCGCGGCCCACTGCGTGAAGCCCACATAGGACAGTCCGGTCATCCCGACGCGGCCGTTGGACCACGGCTGGTTCACGATCCAGTCGATCGTGTCGTAGCCGTCGCAGGCTTCGTTGACCCAGGGCACCGTCTCGCCCTCGGAGCGGAACTTGCCGCGGGTGTCCTGCGCGACGAGCACGTACCCCCGCTCGACGAGCGCCTCGGCGAAGACGTCGACGCGGATGATGTCGCCGTTCTTGTCGTAGGGCAGGCGGGTCAGCACGACCGGGAAGGGGCCCTCCCCCTCCGGCAGGTACACGTCGGTTGCCAGCCGGACGCCGTCGCGCATCCGGACCATGAACTGCTGGGCCTTGTCGCTCGGCGGGCCCGGCGGGACGTGGGTGAACTCCATCGATACTCCTTACGCTTTCTGGCGCCCGATGCGGGCGTACACGCCCGGGCGCTTCGTCCGGTAGACCAAGGCGAGCACCGCGCCGGCGGCGAGCACGCCCCAGACGACCACCTGCTCGACGACGGCCTGCGTGGTCGACCCGCCCGTCATGGTGGTGAAGTTCGTGATCGCCAGGTACAGCACCATCCCCATGCCTGCTGCGCTGAGCAGCGGCGCGATGAACGTGTGCCACCGCGTCGAATCCCGGATGTCGCGGCGCCGCCGGAAGAACACGATGACGGCCAGGCTCGTCAGGGTCATCAGCACCATGATGGCGAATCCGCCGGTTCCGGCGAGCTGGGCGTACCACAACTCGGGCGAGCCGATGCCGGAGAACGCCAGCAGCGCCGCGAACAGGACCACGCTCACGGTCACCGAGCTCACGTTCGGCGAGCCGTGGCGCGGGTGGACCTTGGCCAACCGGGCGGGCAGCACGCGGTCGACGGCCAGCGAGTAGCAGTACCGGGAAACGATGTTCTGCACAGACAACAGCGCCGCGAACGCCGACGTCACGACCAGCACCGTCACCACATCCCTGGCCCACACGCCCACGAAGGTCTCCACGGCGGCGGAGAACATGCCGGTCGGATCCGCGGCCGCGGCCGCGGTCGCCTGCGAGGGACCATAGGCCGCGATGAGCAACCAGGTCGCGGCGATGTAGAAGACGCCGATCGCGCCGACGGCCAGGTAGGTGGCGCGGGGGACCGTGCGGTGCGGGTCCTTCGTCTCCTCCCGGAAGACGGCCGTCGCCTCGAACCCGCCGAAACTCAGGGCGGAGAACAATACCGCGACACCCACGGACCCGGACATAAGGGCACTCCAGGTGAAGGACGTGACCGGAACGCCCTCGGGGCCGCCGCCGCGGCCTACGACCGCGCCGTCGAAGATGCCGACGATGACGATCTCGCACACCATGACGACCGAGAGCACCTTGGCGGAGAGGTCGATGCGGAAGTAGCCGAGCACGCCGGTGACCGCCAGGACCGCGAAGGTGTAGACGAACCAGGGCAGGGTGGGCGCCCCGATCGTCTCCAGGAGGGTGTTGAGGGAGACGCCGATGAACATGTAGGTCGCCACGGCCATGAACAGGTAGCCGACGATCGCGAGAAAACTCGCGCCGAGTCCGGGCGCTCTGCCCAGTCCGGCGGTGATGTAGGCGTAGAACGCGCCGGGGTTGTCGACGTAGCGTGTCATGGTGGTGTAGCCGACGGAGAAGATCAGCAGGACGGCCATGGCGATCACGTAGGCCAGCGGGGCACCGGTCCCGCCGAAGCTGATGATGAACGGCGTGCTCGCCGACACCACCATGACGGGCGCCGACCACGCCAGGACCGTGAACACCAGCTCGATCACGCCCATCCGTCCCTTGAGTCTGCGGGCGGAACCGGACGGGGCGGGGGTTTGGGGTGCGGGTCGCAGGACCGTCGAGTCCGCGGCATCCACTTCGTTGCTCATCGAGAATCCTCTCGAGCGGGGAGGAGGAAGAAGTCGGTGACAGGTGCGGCAGCCCTGGTACCGGACATCCGGCAGCGACGCTGCTGCAGACGTGACCGTGGTCCGGTTTTGTGACGCGACTGGAGTCGTGTGTCGGGAATGGTAGGCGACCGAGGCTGCGGGCGCTAGACCGTCATCGGCCCGAGTGGCCGGCGAAGAACCGGGTGAGCATGAAGTGGGCCTGGTCGAGGATGACTGCGTCGCCGTCCTCGTCGTCGGTGAAGGCGAACTGGACGAGGCGTTCCAGTGCGTGCAGGGCGACGCTGCAGTGCAGCTGGGTCAGCTCGCCGAACAGGGGAGCGTGGCGCTGGAACTGCCCCAGGATTCGGCCGGCCCAGTCCTCGATGCACGCCTCGTCGAGGATGCGGACGCGGTCGGTGAGGTTCTGGCGCACCCACAGCTCCCGGATCAACGGGGTGCGGTGCTCCTGCGTGTAGTAGTCGATCACCACGTCGACGATCTCGGTCCACCGCTTCCCGCGCCGGTCGTCCAGGGCCTGCTGGAAGCTCGCGGTCGCGTCCCGCATCTGCCGGTAACACAGTTCGTCCAGGACGCTCTCGGGTGTTTCGAAGAAGGCGTAGAAGGAGCCCCGGCTGACGCCGGACTTCTCCAGCAGCAGGGTCGGTGAACCGACCACCGCTTCGTAGCCGACGTTCTCGACCAGCTCCGCCGCCGTGGTCAGGACATGTTCCACCATCGCCCGGGAGCGTTCCTGCACCGGCTGCTTGCGCAGGCCACCGTCGAGCCGCTCGTGCCACGCGGCAGGGGCCGTCCGAGAAGTCGACCGTGACACCATCGCTCCTTAACTTGGACACCCGAGGTGGCTTGAGAGTGTACGCGTGAACTCGATGGAATCGACCGGTGGACACGACGCGAGTCGTGTATTAACCTCCCATGAATGCGACTGAGGTCGCGTCTCAAATCTCGATTCCAGTCAGTTCCCGCAGTCATAGCGCTACCAAGGTGATGGCATGGTCGGAACGCACACTTCGCAACACGTCCCCCCGAGCGCAGGGAGCCCCACGATCGCCGTGGTGGGCAGCGGCCCGTCCGGCTGCTACGTGGCCCAGTTCCTGTCCAAGACGTGGCCGGACTCGGAGATCACGGTCTTCGAGTCGCTGCCCGCGCCCTACGGGCTCATCCGCTACGGCGTGGCCGCCGACCACCAGGGCACCAAAGGGGTCGTGCGGCAGTTCGACCGGCTGTTCACCCGCGGCGGCATCCGGTTCGCGGGCAATGTGACGGTGGGCCGGGACATCGATTTCTCCCGGTTGGCGACCAGTTTCGACATTGTTGTGCTGGCGACCGGCCTGTCCGGCGACCGGGAACTCGACGTGCCGCGCGACCCGGGGGCACGGGTCGTCGGAGCGGGTGCGCTGCTGCGCGCGCTCAACGGGTTTCCCCATCACGGCTTGTCCCGCGACGGGACCGGGCGGTGCACGCCGCTGGGTTCGCGGGTGCTCGTCGTCGGCATGGGCAACGTCGCTCTCGACGTGCTCAGGCTGCTGTCCAAGGACACCGCGGCGTTCACCGGATCGGACATCGACGACGAAATGCTCACGCAGCTGCGCCCGGAGCGGCCGGCAACGCTCGACGTCATCGCCCGATCCGGGGCGTCCCAGGCGAAGTGCGACGCCGCGATGCTGCGCGAGCTCATCGCGTTGAACGGTGTGAACATAGTCGCTTCCGGGCTGGACGAGAAGGACAGCGGCCCGGTCGCCGACCTGCTGCGGAGTTCCGCCGCCCCGGCGCGGGACGAGCCGGGACGCACCCGCGTGACCTTCCACTTCGGACTGCAGCCCAGATCGGTGACCACCCGGGACGGCCGGACCGTGCTGACCGCGTGCCGCCGTGACGACGGCACGCCGGTCGAGTTCGCCGCCGACGCCGTCGTCACCGCCATCGGGTTCACCCAAGGCGCCGCGCACGACGACGGCTGCCCCGGTCCGGACTGGGCGGGCGACCACGTCTACCGCGCGGGGTGGCTCAGCCGCGGTGCGCAGGGGACGATCGCCGAGAACCGCAAGCACGCCCAGAGCCTCGTCCGGTCCATCGTGGACGACTTCGAGGCCGGGCGGATCACTGCGAGCAGGCCCGGGTTCGCCGGTGTCGCGGACCTGCTCGCTCACCGGGCGATCGGGTTCGGTGACTGGCAGCGCATCGAGGCGGCCGAACACCGTTCGGCGCGGCCGGACCGGTGCCGGCGCAAGATCACCGACCTCGACCAGATGCTGGCCATCGCCACCGGCGCCCGCTGACCCCAACCACAGGAAGGACCTTGCGTGAACAAGCTGACCGTCCTCTTCGGCACCGAATCCGGCAACGCCGAGCTGGTCGCCGAAGACGTCGCCGCCGCGCTCGAGGAGAAGGGAACCGCGACCCGGGTGGTGAACATGGAGGACTACCCGGTCGACGAGCTCGCCGGGGAGGACATGGTCATCCTCGTGGTGTCGACCTACGGTGAGGGCGACCTGCCCGCCACCGCCGCGCCCTTCCACGAGGCGCTCGTGGATAGCAAACCCGACCTGTCCGGTGTCCGGTTCGCCGCGTTCGGCCTCGGCGACAGCACCTACGACACGTACAACCTCGGCGTCGCCACGCTGCGGTCCACCTTCACCGGCCTGGGTGCGACCCAGATCGGGGAGACCGGCTACCACGACGCGGACAGCGGGCTGAACCCATCCGACATCGCGGTCGCCTGGGCCGGCGTCGTCCTCGCCGTCGCCGCGCCGGCCTGACCGGAACGGCACCGCCGAACCCCCGACTCGTCCGAGAGAGGCAACCCGAAATGAGTGACAGCACGCCCGTCGTCAATCCGCCGTCGACCACGGACCTCGGCACCGGCGCCGTTCCGGACAAGCTCTCGGGCCGCATGGGGGTCGGCTCGCTGATGCTGACCGTCCTGGCCTTTTCGGCCCCCATCGCCGTGGTCGCCGGGTTCATTCCGTTCACCGTCACCTTCGGCGGGGAAGGCGCCACGTTCGCGTTCGTCGCGACCACGATCCTGCTGCTGCTGTTCGCGGTCGGCTATGTGACGATGACCAGGCGCATCCCGAAGCCGGGTTCGTTCTACGCGTTCGTCAGCGCCGGCCTGGGCAAGATCAGCGGACTTGGCGCGGCCTTCCTCGCGGTCGTGTCCTACCTGCTGATGCTCGGCGGGTGCTTCGTGTTCCTCGGCCTCACCGCCACGGAACTCATCGAGAGCATCGGCGGGCCCACGACGCCGTGGTGGCTGTGGGGCGCACTGGCCTGGGCCGTGGTCGGCGTCCTGTGTTACTTCCACATCGAGGTGTCGGCGAAGGTCCTCAGCGTCGCCATGGTCCTCGAAGTCACGATCGCCATGATCTTCAACGTGGCCGTTGTGCTGCACGGCGGTGGCCCGGACGGCTTCTCGGCCACCCCGTTCTCGCCGGCCGCGCTGTCGCACGGCGACGTCGGCGTGACGATGCTCTTCGCGGTCATGGTGTTCCTGGGCTTCGAAGCCACCGCGGTCTTCCGCGACGAGGTGCGCACCCCGGACCGGACGATTCCCCGCGCCACCTACGGTGCCGTGCTGTTCGTGGGTGTGCTCTACATCCTGTCGTGTTACCTGCTCACGACCGCCTACGGTTCGGGTGCGGTGGACGCGGCGACCAACGATCCCAAGTCGATGTTCCCCGCCGCCATCGGGCAGTTCGTGGCGCCGTTCTTCACGCAGCTGACGTTCCTGTTCATCATCACCTCCGAGCTCGCCGCGGCGATCTCGGTCCACAACGTCGTCGCCCGCTACCTGTTCAACCTCGGCCGTGACCGGGCGCTGCCCGCCTACGTCGCCAAGGTGCACCCCCGCCACCACTCACCGGCCCGCGCGTCCACGGTCACCGCCGTGATCGTCGCCGTGGTCCTGATTCCCCTCGGTTTGACCAACACGTCCGGGGTGGGGCTCGACGCCCAGCTGTTCGGGCTGGCCACCGTCGGCCTGCTGGCCCTGATGGCGGTGGTCAGCGTCTCGGTCATCGTGTGGTTCGCGCGGACGGGCAGGTCCACCGGGGAGAACTCGTTCAAGTGCTACATCGCACCGGGCATCGCGGCCCTGGCACTCGGCGCGACCGTGGTGCTCGCCGTCCTGCACTTCGACCTGGTGGTCGGTGGCGCGCCGGGACAGAACCTGGTGCTGCTCACCGTGCTCGCCGTCTCCGCGATCGCCGGCGTGGGGCTCGCGCTCTACTTCAAGTCGGCGCGGCCACGGACCTACGCCGGTCTCGGCCAGGCCGCGAGCTGATCCCACACCTACCGGAAAGGACAATGCCCATGTCAACCCATACGACCGCGGTCACCGTGCCGGGGCAGTGCCCGGAGGTCACCCGCTACCTGCCGTGGACCGACCCGCAGTTCCGGATCGACCCCTACCCCTACTACGCCCGCGCGCTGGCCGAGGCGCCGATCATGCGGGACGACCACGACGGCAGCTTCGTGCTCACCCGGTACGAGGACCTGATGCACTACGGCCGGCTGCCCTCGGTCCGCATCGCGCCGGAATGGGAGAAGGCCGGCGCCTGGCGCGTTCTGCTGGACATGGCCCTGGGGCACGACGAACCCGGCCACACCCGGCTGCGGCGCCTGACGAGCAAGTGGTTCACCCCCAAGCGGGTCCGCGAGTGGGCCGAGACGACCGCCGCCATCACCGACCGCCTCCTCGACGGCCTCGGCCAGGACGGGCTCGTCGACGGCTCCGACCTCGCGGTGGAGGTCACGCACCGCACGGTCTGCCACATCCTGAACATCCCCGCCGACGACCACGACGAGGTACGGCGCAAGATGCGGCAGGCGATGCCCATCCTCAGCGCCCGTCCCTCACAGCAGGACTTCGAACGGGCCGAGGAGGCCCTGGACGAGCTGCGCGGCCGGACCGCCGCGCTGATCGAGGCCAAGCGCAAGAACCCGGGGGAGGGCCTGCTGGGCTCCCTGGTGGCCGCGCAGGACCGGGGCGAGATGACCGCCGCGGAGCTGCTGGCGACGACCCTGTTCTTCTACGTCGTCGGCCACATGGACGCCACCTACCTCATCTGTTCGGGTCTGCACCTGTTCACGCGGCGGCCGGACCTCTTCGACGCGTTCCGGGAAAACCCGGACAAGCACGAGGCGTTCGTCGCCGAACTGGCCCGCTTCGACGCGCCCGAGCCGGTCGTGACCCGGGCGACGACCGAGGACCTCGTCATCCACGGCGTCCACGTGCCCGCCGGCCGCAGCCTGCGCCTGATGCTCGGCGCCGCCAACCACGACCCGGCGGTGTTCGACAACCCGGACGAGTTCGACTTCACCCGGCCGCCGGAGCAGACCCGGAACCTGACCTTCAGCTTCGGCAGCCACGGATGCCAGGGACGGCTGCTCGCCGAGGCCGAGATCCGCGTGGTGTTCGAGCGGATCGCGGCCCGGTTCTCACGCGTCGAGCTGACCGCCGAACCCGACATCCGCAACACCGACGCCTCGCGCCACTACTTCACGCTTCCCCTGCGCCTGCACAGCTGACCGTTTCACCCAACGAAAGGAACCAGCAGCGATGACACACACCTCCTCCGTGCCCACGGTGGTCCTCACCGACGCGCGCTCGGTCGAGCTGGAGGACTGGGGTCCCCTGCCCGAGGCGACCGGCGAGCCGATGCGGACCGCGGGCAAGAAGTTGTGGACCGGTGAGGGGGTGCTCGAAGTCGGCCTCTGGGAGTGCGCGCCCGGGCCGTCCCGCTGGGTCTTCGAGACCAACGAATCCATCACCATGCTCGAGGGCCGCATGACCGTCACCGAGGACGGCGGCGAGTCCTACGAGATCAAGGCCGGCGACAGCGCCGTCTTCCCGCTCGGCTGGACGGGCACGTGGGACATCCACGAAACCGTGTTCAAGGTCTACACCGCGTTCTGACCACAAGGGAGTGACAGATGCCGGGCACGTTACGCACTGTCCGCGGGGACATCGACCCCGCCGAGATGGGCGCCACCTTGCCGCACGAGCACGTCTTCGGTGCCGTGGACATGTACTGGGACCCGGGTGAGGACCCGCGCGCCTCGCGGGACCCCGACTCCAGCCCCACCCTGGAAAACCTGTGGCACTGGCGCGAGAACCCGTGCACCAACCGCGGGAACCTGCACATGGGCGACGAGAAGGACGCGATCGACGAGCTCTCGGTCCTGCCCGATCTCGGGGTCGGCACGCTGGTCAACCTGTCCCCGATCGGCATGGGACGCAACGCCGCCGGCCTGCGGTACGTCTCCGAGGTGACCGGCGTGCACATCGTGGCAGGGTCGACCTACTACGTCGCGGCGAGCTGGCCCGACGAGCGCAGGTCCATGACCGAGGATGCGATGGTCGCCGAGATCGTCGAGGACATCACGGTCGGCATGGAGGGCACCGACGTGCGGGCCGGCATCGTCGGTGAGGTCGGCCTGTCCTGGCCGATCGACCCGCTGGAGGAGCGGGCGCTGGCCGCGAGCGTGCGGGCGCACCGGCAGACCGGCGCCGCACTGTCCATCCACAACCCGTACTACGTGCCCGGGGCCGACACGCTGCTCGAGATCGGCCGCCGCATCGCCGGTCTCGGGGCCGACATGAGCCGGGTGATCATGGGGCACTGCGACGGGTTCTCGCGGGATCCGCGGTTCCTCGACGTGGTCGGGGAGCTGGGCTGCTACGTCGAGCTCGACCTGTTCGGCTACCCCAGCGGGTACGAGCCGGAGGTGGATTTCGTCTACCCGTCCGACGAGCTGCGCGTGGAGACCATCCTCGGTCTCATCAAGGCCGGCCTCGCCGACCGGCTGCTGCTGTCGCACGACATCTGCTTCAAGACGAGCAGGCAGAAGTTCGGCGGGAACGGCTACGGCTACATCCACCGCGTGATCGTCCCGTGGCTCAAGCGCAAGGGCGCCGACGACGACGCGCTCGAGCAGATCCTGGTCCGCAATGCGCAGACGGTGCTGCCGCTGGCCGCGGTCTGACCCGCCGCGAGGCTCCGTCCCCCGGTCGGCGACCGGGGGACGGAGCCTCGCGGCAACGACAAACACCAGCGGCCGTTCGGAGCGGCGGACACCTCGACGGCAACCGCCGCCGAATCAACGACCCGCACGCACAACGCTCGGTTGGGACACCCCAGCCGAGCGTTGTGCGTTGTCTGGCGCCGCCGTTTTCCTGTGCCGAAGAATACTGGAGACGTGACCGCAGTCCAGGTTGGTAACGCGACTAGAGTCGTGTAACGTGGTCGTAACAGGCGGAACGGGGGAGTACCGATGAGACGGACCGGGTACGAGAGCAGATCCGATCCGCGTGCCCCGATCGCGGGCGGACTGCGCAAACTGCCGGTCCAGGAGCGGTCCAGGGCCATGGTCGAGCACGTGCTGGACACCGCGACGGAGCTGGTCGAAACCCTCGGCTACGAAGCGGTCGTGGGGTCACCGACGCTGCTGCTGGAGAAGGCGGGCGTCAGCCGGGGATCGTTCTACGCGTTCTTCGAGTCTCCGGAACGGGTGCTCGAAGAGCTGTGCCACCGTCAGATGCAGGTCTCGACCGAAGGGCTCGCGCGGGCGCTGAAGGACCGGCCGGGCCAGGCGTGGACCGAGATCATCGACGTCCTGATCGACTACTACACGCAGGAACACCGCATCCCGCTGGTCCGCGAACTGTGGGTGCGGCAGAACCTCACCGAACGCGTCCGCACCCTCGACGAGCTGTGCATCGAGGACTGGGCCGCCCGCGTGCTGGACCAGTTCCGCCAGCACGCGCCGGCCTTCGCGGGGCTGACCCAGGCCCACTGCAGCGTGGCCCTGCACGCGCTGGAACGGCTCGTGCAGTTCGCCTTCACCGGCGACGAGGACGGCGATCCCGCCGTCCTCGCCCAGGCCCACTTCATGCTCACCCGGTTCTTCGCGGGCCACGCCGGTGTCAGCCCGCCGTGCTGAAGAAGACGTTCTTCACCTCGGTGTAGGCGTCGAGCGCGTCCGGGCCCAGTTCGCGGCCGAGACCGGACTGCTTGAACCCGCCGAAGGGCGTGGTGATGCGCACCGACGTGTAGGAGTTGACCGCGAGGGCGCCTGCGTCGACGGCACGCGCCACCCGCAGGGACCGTGCCGCGTCGGACGTCCAGATCGACCCGGCCAGCCCGTACACCGTGTCGTTGGCGCGGGCCAGCGCCTCCTGCTCGCTGTCGAAGGCGAACACCGACACGACCGGGCCGAAGATCTCCTCCCGCGCCGCCGGGTGCCGGTCGTCGATCGGGTACAGCACCGTGGGCGGAACCCAGTAACCCGGGCCCCCTGGTGCGACACCGCGGAAGAGCACCGGCGCACCGTCCACATAGGCCCGCACCCGTGCCGCCTGGCCCGCCGAGACCAGCGGCCCCATTTGGGTGCTCTCATTCAGCGGATCGCCGACCACGATCCCGCCGACCACCTTCTCCAGCTTCTCCATGAACGTCTCCAGCGCGGGCCGCTCGACGAACACGCGGGACCGCGCGCAGCAGTCCTGCCCGGAGTTGCCGAAGACGGCGCCGGTCAGGCCGCTCGCCGCGGCGTCGAGATCGGCGTCGGCGAACACCAGCGCGGCCGATTTGCCGCCCAGCTCCAGCGTGACGCGCTTGAGGGTGCCTGCGGCGCGCTGGGCGATGTCCTTGCCGACCTCGGTGGACCCGGTGAAGGCGATCTTGCCGATGCCCGGGTGCTCGACCGTCGCGCGGCCGATCGTCCGGCCCGGGCCGACCAGCACAGTCAGCAGACCCTCCGGAAGACCCGCCGCGGTCGCGAGCGAGGCGAGCTCGCGTGCGGTGAGCGGGGTCAGCTCCGCGGGTTTGAGCACGATCGCGTTGCCCGCGGCCAAGCCCGGCGCCACCTTCCAGGACGCGATGGTGAGCGGGTAGTTCCACGGGGTGATCAGGCCGACGACCCCGATCGGTTCCCGGAACGTCATGTCCACGCCGCCCTCGACTGGAATGGTGTGTCCCAGCAGGCGTTCCGGCGCCGCGGCGTAGTAGCGGAAGGTCGCGGCCGCGCCCGCGACCGCGCCCCGAGCCTCGGTGATCGGCATCCCGACGTTGCGGGATTCCAGTCGTGCCAGGTGTTCGGAGTTCGACTCGATCGCCGCCGCGACCGCGAGCAGAACCTGCCCGCGGTACTGCGGGGACTTCGCGGCCCACAGCTTCTGCGCCTTCGCGGCACGCGCGACGATGGCGTCCAGTTCGGCGACATCGGTGGTTTCGAGGGTGTCGAGCACGCGCTCGGTGGCGGGCTCGATCACGTCGATGGTGGTCACGCTGGCTGGTCCTCCCTGGCCGGTCGCGCCGCGACCGCGACGAAGGCGGTGAGCGCGTGCTGAAGGTGGTCGACCTCCGGGTGCCATTGGACACCCAGGGCGTACTGGCAGGACGGGAACTCGATGGCCTCGGGCAGCCGGTCCGGAATGGACCACGCCGTCACCACCGCGCCCTCGCCCAGCGCGTCCACCCCTTGGTGGTGGTGGGAGTTCACGACCTGGACGCCGCTGCCCGACAGCGACTCGGCGAGCGAGCAGGGCACCACGTCGACCTCGTGGAAGGTCGCGCTGTCCAGCCGTCCGGGGCTGCGCCGGTGCTCGGCGAACCCGGCGTCGGTCAGGTGCTGGTGCAGCGTGCCGCCCGCAGCCACATTGAGAATCTGCATGCCGCGGCAGATCCCCAGCACCGGGAGATCCCGGGCGAGCGCGGCACGGGCCAGGGACAGCTCGAACGCGTCGCGTTCCGGCGCGGTCGCCTCAGTGCGCTCGGTCCTGGCCGCGCCGTAGGTGTCCGGCTCCAGGTCGACACCGCCGATCAGCAGCAGGCCGTCGACGCGGTCGAGCACCAGCTCGGGCCGCGCGGTGGCGCGGGGATCGGGCACGAGGCCGATCGGCAGCCCGCCGGCGGTACGCACCTTCTCCAAGTAGGTGGCGGGGAGGATCGCGGCCTGCTGGTCCCAGAACCCCCAGCGGGCGGGTTCGAACGCGGCACAGACTCCGATGACGGGTGTGGTCATGGCGGCTCAGGCGATCTCGTCGGCGAACTTGTGTTCCGCCTCGGTGAGGCAGCGGTCGACGATCTCGATCGCTCGCTCGGCCTCCGCACGGGTCAGGACGAACGGCGGGGCCAGGTGGAGCACGTCCCACACCCGAGTCACCAGGCCCTCTTCCTGCGTGCGCAGCGCCAGGAACTTGATGAACGGGTGCGAGGTGCCCCACGCCTGCTTGGTGCCCTTGTCCTTGACGAAGTCGATCGCGCACAGCAGGCCCTGCCCGCCGCGGACGTCGCCGACGGTCGGGTGCTCGCGCAGCTGCTGGGCCAGCTCGAACAGGTAGGTGCCCATCTCCGCCGAGCGCTCGACGAGGCGTTCCCGTTCGAGGATCTCGATGTTCTTGAGCGCGGCCGCCGCCGCGACCGCGTGACCGCCGAAGGTGATCAGGTGGTTGAGCGCGCGGCCGTGGGGCCGGAAGTCGTCGAACAACGAGGAGCGCGCCGCGACGGCGGCGATCGGCGCGTAGCCGCTGGACAGTCCCTTGGCCATGGTCATGAGGTCGGGGACGACGCCGTAGTGCTCGGCGGCGAACCAGGTGCCCGTGCGGCCCCAGCCGGTGATGACCTCGTCCATGATGAGCAGCACGCCGTAGCGGTCGCAGATCTCGCGCAGCATCTGCCAGTAGACGGGACCGGGCAGGTGGGTGCCGTTGGCGACCGAGATCGGCTCGCCGATGACGGCGGCCACGTGCTCGGGGCCCTGCGTGAGGATCTCCTGTTCGACGAACCGCGCGCACATGATGTCGCCGGCTTCGCCCTCCAGCCCGAAGTCGTTGCGGTAGTGGTTGGGCGAGGGGACCTTGCTCACGCCCGCCATGAACGGGCCGAAGTAGCCCTCGTTGGCGCTGCCGGTCAGGCTGGCCGCGCCGAACGTGGTGCCGTGATAGGACCCGCGGCGCGCGATGATCTTGTACCGCTTGCCGAAGCCCCGCATCGCCTGGACCTGCTTGGCGATCTTCATCGCGCTCTCGACGGCCTCGGAGCCGCCGGAGCAGAAGAACACGCGGTCCAGATCGCCCGGTGTCAGCGAACTGATCTTCTCGGCCAGGGCGATCGCGGCCGGGTTGGCCGCGTTGGAGGCGGCGGTGTAGGCGATCTTCCTGGCCTGTGCGGCCATCGCGTCGGCGATCTCGGTGCGTCCGTGGCCGGCCGCGACGACGAACAGGCCGGAAAGCCCGTCCAGGTAGGAGTTGCCGCGCACGTCGGTCAGGGTCGCGCCGTGTCCTTCGACGAACACGCGGAGGCCGCCGCGCGTGAGTTCGTCCCACTCGAGGTCGTTGCTGTGCAGCCACAGGTGCTCCAGCGCGGCGGTCTCCAGCGGGTCGCGGTCGTACGCTGCGGTCATGGGCTCACTCCTCGTGTTCGGCTAATTGGAGCGTTTGATACTCCTTTTGTAGCCGGGTGCCACAACTGAAGTCAAGCAGTTCTTGCGGCCGCTGGTCGCGCTCTGCTAGAAAAAGGTGCTTGACGAAGTCCATTAGGGAAGTCGAGGGAGAACCTTGTCTGCGACAGCCACCACCCCCGTGGGCGATCGACCCGCCGACGTGCGCTCGCTCCTGCTGCTCTTCCCCGACCTTCACGGTGGCCTGCGCGGCAAGATGGTCGAGCCGCGGGTCGTGGACGAGCAGGCGCGCACCGCGGGGCTGCCGACCACCGACCTGCTGCTCGCCGTGGACCCCCGGGACGAGCCGATCACGACGCTGCCGACGATGGGGCTCAACGGCGGAGCGAAGGATCTGCTGTTGCGACCCGACCCGGCCACCCTGCGGCCGGTGCCGTGGTTCCCGGATGCCGCGCTGCTGCTGGGCGATCTCCATGAAACCGGCGGCCTGCCCTGCGAGGTCAGCCCGCGCCAGGTGCTGCGGCGCGCGCTGGACGCCCTGGCCGGCCAGGGCATCGCCGTGCGGGCGGCGTTCGAGTTCGAGTTCCGGTTGTTCCGGGAAGGCGGGTGGGAACCTGCCAGTTCCGGGCTCAGCTACAGTCCGCTGACGCTGTCCGAGGTCGCCGAGTTCGTCGGCACACTCCGCAGCTACGCCGACGCGCTCCGGCTGGGCCTGTCGGTGGTGCACGCTGAAGGAGCACCCGGCCTCATCGAGGTCAACGTCGACCCGCAGGACGGCCTGGCCGCCGCCGACACCGCGGCGCTGCTCCGGCTAGCCGCGGCTGAGGCCGCGCGGCGGCACGGGCTGCGGGCGAGCTTCCTGGCCAAACCGTTCGCCCAGCAGGAAGGGTCGAGCGCGCACGTCCACTTCTCGCTGTGGGACGACACCGGTGCCAACGTGCTGCGCTCGGCCGCGGCGGACCCGGACGACGAAACCTACCGCCGGGTCGCCTGGGGAGTCCTGGCGAACCTGCCCGCCCTGAGCCTGATCTACAACCCCACCATCAACTCCTACAAACGCCTCGTGCCCGGCTATTTCGCGCCGGTGCGCGCCTCCTGCGGCACCGACGACCGGTCGTTCGCGGTGCGTGCCCTGCTCCGCGGTTCCAGCTCGAGCCGGTTCGAGCTGCGCCGGCCTGGCGCGGACTGCAACCCCTACCTGACACTGGCGGCCATCGCCGCCTCCATCCACTTCGGACTGACCGAGCGGTCCATTCCGGACCGCCGTGCACTGGACCGGTACGACGAGCCGTTGCCGGCCAGCCTGGAAAGCGCCATCGTCGAGTTCCGCCGTCGTGACGCCGGGGTGGACAAGGTGCTCGGCGCCGGGTTCTGCGACCACTACCTGCGCACCCGCGAGTGGGAGCTGCACGCGTGGCAGAACACGGTCACCGAGTGGGAGCGGGAACGGTATTCCTGAGGCGCGGGCCTGGAAACGGGCGCTTGCTAACATGACCGGGTGAGCGGTGTCCCTGGGCGAGAGAGTGGGACTGGTGCCTGAACCGGTGGGGTTGAACGTCAGCCGGTTGTCCGGTCGCGCGGTCGCCTTGCCGCCCCCGGAGGTCGACGTCAACCGGTACGTGGCCGATCTCGTGCGCCGGGAGATCCGGCTCGGGCTGCTGCCCCCGGGGTCGGCGCTGCCCTCGGAGCGCGAGTTCGCCGAGATGCTCGGTGTCGGCCGCACACCGGTGCAGCTGGCCTTTCGTCAGCTGCGCTCCGAGGGGCTGATCGAACAGCGTCGTGGCCGCAACGGCGGCGCGTTCGTCCGCGGCGCGAGCGAGGACGAGTCGCGCTTCCAGGACGTGATCGCCGAGGCGGTCCGCAACCGCGACGAGATCCGGCTGGCAATGGAGTACCGGTGCCTGGTGGAGCCGGTCGTGGCAAGGCTGGCGAGCGAGCGGCGCACGGCTGTGGAGCTCGCGACGCTCCAGGCCGCACACGACGAGCTGCAGAGCGCGCCGGACGACGCGTCGTTCATGCGCAGCGACGCGGTGTTCCACCTCGCCTTGGCCCACATCAGCGGTAACCCGTTCCTCGTACGCGGCATCGAGGAGTCACGCCAGTGCTGCCACCCCGCGCTGGCACTGCTGCCGGAGAGCGGCGCCTTCCACGACGCCACCATCGCCGAGCACCACGAGATCCTGGCGGCCGTGGCGGCGCGCGAACCCGCCGACGCCGAACGCGCCATGCGCGCCCACGTCGAACGCAGCATGTGGAGCGTGCAGAAGCTGCTGTCCACGCTCAAGGAACGCCGCCCGGACGCTCCTCGCTGACACCCGACCATCAGGCGAGATCGGCCGAGAACCGCTGCCGCACGCCGGCCAGCCCTGGCCGAGCGGGCTACCGCGGTCGATCCAGTGGCTCAGCGCGGGCGGACGGATCGTGAGATCGCGGCGGACCAGGTTGGTGCACCGCACCAGCGCCGTGCGGGACAGCTGTCCAGGCATCCGATCCCGGTACGTGGTACGCCGCCGCCGCGCCCGCCGAATCACGCAAGGCAGCCGTGCGCACCTTGCCTGTCGCGGTGCACGGTAACTCGGCGACCGGCACGATTCGCGTTGGATCTCGTAGGTCGCCATGTGTTTGCGGCAACGGCGGGCAGGGGTTCGCCGATCAGCTGGGTGCGGGCCGGCCAGGACAGCACGGCCAGGGGGTCGCGAGGCAGGCCGGCGCCGTTCCCTTCGACACCATCGTCGTCACGGCACTCCCGCATGGTGGCCTCGCGCGGCTCGGAATTCGCGACCGCCAGGGGCGACCACGACCTCGTTGACCTGTTCCTGCTCACAGGACTTCGCCGGGCACTCCGGCGCCTGACCGCGAGGCACCATAATCCCCGGACAGTCGGCGCGGAGCGCAGCCCGGCGATTCAGACCAGGAGCCCGACGTGGGCACTGTCCGCCGTTACCCGCCGGGACTCACCACAGCATCGAAACGTTGTCCGCAACAGCTTCGCCTTGTGCTCGGCCGGCGTGTGCGGCGGCGGGGCGGCGTTGGGGATCGTAGGGGTTGGGGCCGATGGCCTGGACGCTGTGTTCGTCGGGTGTGATGAGGTGGACGTCGGCATTTTCGGCGAGCGCTTCGGCATCCGCGGCTGCGCCGGGAATTTGTCCGTAGCCGGCGGGCATCGGCGCCAGGATGACGATCGTGTCGTGCCCGGCGGCCTGGCGCGCGTTGGTGGTGGAGACCATGCCGCCGTCCACCCAGGAACGGCCTTGGAAGCGTTCGAGCGGCCACACCCCGGGAACCGCGCCGCTGGCGGCGACGGCGTCGGCCAGGTCCACGCCCGAGTGCCGGTCGAACAGGTGCAGCTCGCCGGTGTCGGCGTCGATGGCGGTGACCTTCAGGACGGCGGGCCAGTCGGTGGTGACCAGCCGCGACGTCACGACCCGGCGGCGGACGGCCGGGGGTACGGGCTCGGGGTCGGCCTGGGAGATCCGCCCCATCGCCGCGCCGACCTTGCGCGGATCGTCGCCGCCCTCCTCGAGTGCCGCCCACCAGGCTTGCATCGTGGCCTCGGACGCCTTGACGTCCACCTCGTTGGCGTCCGGGACGAGCTGGGCGGCGAAGAGCCGCTCCAGGTCGTAGCCGCTGGCGACCGCGGTGCCCACGAACGACCCCGCCGAGGTGCCGATCACCGAAGTGGCCTTGCTCCAGTCGACACCCCCGGCGGCCAGCCCCGCCAGCACGCCGACCTCCCACGCGATGCCGGTCACCCCACCCCCGCCCAGCACGAGAGCACGCGAAGGACGTTGAGTCGAATCTGTCATGGGGAAGACTCCTCACTGTCTCGATCTGATCAGAATGGAACCAGCGGATCCCGGTCACCGCTGGCTGAAACCGTCACGCCGCGTTCCACTGAGCAGCGCGCCGCGCCGCGTCGGGGAACAGGACGCCGGCACGGTCGCGGATCGCGGCGCGGGCGGCCTCGGACAGGGCGTGGTTGTCCCGGAGCGCGCAGAGGTTGCGGGTCAGCGATGCGCGCCCGGTGCAGGGAACGCCCCAGTCCGAGCCGTAGACGATGTGGTCCTCGCCGACCGTCTCGACGGCGGCGGCCAGTTGCTGGGTGCTGGCGGAGGCCGCGGTGTCCACCCAGAGCCGGCGCAGTATCGCGGCGATGGCCTCGCGGCTGAGCCCGAGGGGATTGGGCACCCACGATTCCGCGCCGAGCAGACTCAGCCGGCCGGCGAGGACGGGGAAGGTGCCGCCGGCGTGCGCGAACACGAAGGTGATGTCCGGGAATCGCTGGAACACGCCGGTGTAGACCATGGCCACGACCGTCCTGCCGGTGTCGAAGGCCACCTCGAACAGCGGCCTCGGCATCGCCGCGACCGCGGGGACGTAGGCGTTGGGATGCACGAACACGACCGCGTGGCGCCGGTTGAGTTCCGCCCACAACGGGTCGAGGACGGGGTCCTGGAGGGACATCCCGTTGTACTCGGCGTGCACGGCCCACCCGTCGACGTCACCGACCCGGTGGATCTCGGCGATGGCCGCGTCCGGATCGTCGGTGGGCAGCGCGGCCAGCAACCCGAACCGCGACGGGTGCGCGGCCACGATCTCGGCGCCGTAGTCGTTGGAGGCACGCAGCTGGCCGAGGTCGGCGGGAATGTTGCTGAGCAACTGCATCGCGGTGCGGGTCTCGTCCATGACGGCCAGCGTTTCGGTCAGGCTCCACTCGTACGGCGCCTCGGCCAGGAAGTGCTCCCGGCGGGTCATTTCCCACCGGGCCCGCCGAACTTCGGCACTGGCCGGGGGCGAGAAATGGGCGTGCACGTCGATAATCGGAACGTCGGGGTCGATCATGGGTTCACCACCTGCTGGTAGCCGGTCGGGACAGGGCGCGGAGGGCACGCGAGCTCCAGGTCGCTGGCCAGAGCGAGGAGATCTCCGTCGTGGTGGGGGAGGCCGAGCAGTTCGAGACCGACGGGCAGCCCGCGGCCGGTCTGCCCGACGGGCAGCGTCAGCGCGGGAAACGCGCACTGCGCGGCGATCAAGGTGTTGGTCGGGAAGGTTCCCGGTGCCCGGTCCCGGCCGTGGGCGGGGCCGTCCTCGAAGGTGCCGGCCTCGACGTCGGCCCAGAGCGGAGCCGTGATCCGCACCGTGGGATACGCCAGGGCGGCCAAGCCGTGCTCGGCGAACAGGCCCGCCACGGTGTTGCGCAGGTGAGTCCGGCGTTCCAGCGCGCGTGCGTACGCCGGGGCGGAACAGGGGTCCCGGGGGCCGGCGGCGAGCGGCGGCAACAGCGCGAGGTGCGGGAAGAACTCGCCCCGGGCGACGACCTCGGCGATGTCCTGCGTGTGGGCACCGGCGTCGGCCAGGTACTGGTTGACGTCCCGGCGTGACTGCAGGAAATACATCAAGGTGTCGCGGAGCATCGTGGTGAGGTTCGGCAGCTCGACTTCGATGAGGACCGCGCCGCGGGAGCGCAGTGCGCCGAGTGCCTCGTCGACCACGCCCGCCACCTCGGGATCGTCCTCGGGGCCGCTCGCGCACAGCGCACGGACGACGCCGATGCGGGCCCCCCGCGACGCTCCGGCGGCGATGCGCTCGCTGAAGGTCCCCGTCCGGCGGGTCACCGAGGGCAGCGCGGTGTACGGATCCCGGTGATCCCAGCCGGCGAGTACGTCCAGCAACGCCGCGACGTCGGCGACGCAGCGGGCCATGGGGCCGGGAGAGTCCTGGTCACCGACGAGCGCGGCGGTACCGGCGCGGCTGACGAGCCCGACGCTGGGGCGCAGGCCCACCAGCCCGCACAACGCGGCCGGGACCCGGATCGAGCCGCCGGTGTCGGTGCCGATTCCGGCCACCGCGAATTCGGCCGCGACCGCGGCGGCGCTGCCGCTGCTGGAACCACCCGGGTCCCGTGCGGTGTCGTAGGGATTGCGCGTGATGCCGGAGCGCGAGGAATGCCCGTGCCAGGACACCGCGAAGTCCGGCATGGTGGTCTTGCCGAGCACCACCGCTCCGGCCTCTTTGAGCCGAGTGACCAGGACGGCGTCGCTGGTGGCGATGTGCTCCGCGAAGGCCACCGAACCGAAGGCGGTCGGGAGGCCCGCGAGGTCGATGTTGTCCTTGATCACGA
The DNA here is from genome assembly GCF_023376025.1 of Amycolatopsis thermalba. Lineage (NCBI taxonomy): Bacteria > Bacillati > Actinomycetota > Actinomycetes > Pseudonocardiales > Pseudonocardiaceae > Amycolatopsis > Amycolatopsis thermalba. Next base: position 5,313,542 of record NZ_CP091196.1, on the reverse strand, counting down.
CCGGGATCCCGTGCAGCGGACCGTGGAGTTCCCCGGTCCGCTCGAGGTGGTCGTCGAGCCGTGCCGCGTCTTCGGCCGCGCGCGGGTTGATCGTGACGATGCTGTTGACCGTCGTGTCGAACGTCTCGATCCGGCCGAGGTGGCGTGCGATGACCTCGCCCGCCGTGACGTCTCCAGCGTGGTAGGACGACCGCAGTGCGGTGATCGTGTCGGTGCGGACCAGCATCGTCATCCTCCGGATGTCAGTTTCTGACATTGACGACGCTACCACGGGAATGTCAGTATCTGCCATCCTGGGGGTGTCAGTATCTGTCGTCTTGCCCACGTAGGAGGGCACAATGGTCAATCGGCGGGAACGGTCCCGGGAGCGGCTCCAGCAGGCCGCGTTGGAGCTGTTCGCACGCGACGGCTATGCCGAGACCACGGCCGTCGCGATCGCCGAACGCGCGGGGGTGACCGAGCGGACGTTCTATCGCCACTTCGGCGACAAGCGAGAGGTGCTTTTCGGTGACGGCGATCGGCTGGTGCGCCTGCTGGTCGATGCGCTGCCGAATCCGCCCGAGCCGCTCGGCCAGGCGCTGCGGGACGCGTTGTCCGCCCTCGCCGCCGATATGACCCCGCGGCGGGAGCGGCTCGCCCAGCGGGCGGCGTTGATCAGGGCGCACCGTGAACTCGCCGAGCGTGAGCTGCTCAAGGGGCAGTCCTGGGCCGAGGCCCTCGCGCGCGTGCTGATCGACCGGGGAGTCGGCGAACTCACCGCGATCGCGCAGGTCGAGGTCGCGCTCGCGCTGTTCCGCACCGCGTTCGCCCGGTGGGTGACCGGCGAAGACGATCTGGAGAGCCTGATCGACCAGGCCTACGCCGCGACCGGCCTGCCGCTGACAGGACGACCGGCGCCGGCGTAGGCCGGCACGTGGCTACCCCTTCGCGTGCGCCGCCGGGGTCAGCGGCAGCGGCTCGGCCCCCGGGACGATCCGGGCGCTGATCTCGCCGAGGTGATCGGCGCGGAGCACCACTTCGTCGCCGGGGCGCAGGTAGGGGAAGCGGTCCGGTCCGTGCACGCGGGCGAGTTCGAAGATGCAGCCGGTGCCGACCGTCCCGCTGCCGATGACGTCACCGGGGACGAGCCGTGTGCCCCGTGACCCGTAGGCCACCATCTGCTCGAACGACCAGTGAATGCCGGCCCAGGACCCCGAGCTGTACGGCTTGCCGTTGACCTCGGCGGTCATGGTGATCGCGTAGCCGTCTCCGGTGCGCAGGTGGGCGATCTCGTCGGGTGTCACGAGTACTGGTCCGAGGGAGGTGGCGAAGTCCTTGCCCTTCGCCGGGCCGAGGGACTGCCGCATTTCCCGCAGTTGCAGGTCACGGGCACTCCAGTCGCACAGCAACGTGTAGCCGGCGATGTGTTTCCCGGCGTCCTCGACGGAGATGTCACTGCCGGCGAGTCCGATGACGGCGGCGACTTCGAGCTCGTAGTCGAGCTCGTCCGAACCGGGTGCGACGGCGATGTCCGCCACCGGGCCGGTCGTAGCCGCGGGATTCGTGAAATAGAAGACCGGATTGTCGTACCAGCCCTCGTCCACCCGGTCGCCGACCGCCAGCGCCGAGGTCGCGACATGGTCCTCGAACGACATGAAGTCCCGGACGGACGGCGGAACGGGAATGGGGGCGAGCAGTTCGGTCGTCGCGAGGTCCAGCACCTCCGCCGGGCTGTCGATCGCGCGCTCAGCGGCGGCGTGCGTGGCCTCCTGACCCTGAGCGATGAGGTCGCGCAGCGTTGGGGGTTCGGCCAGCCCGTGAATGCGCTGGCCGACCACCGCGCCAATGCGTTCCTTCTTGTCGGTTGGTGAAACGTAGCTGACCCACCGCATAACCGTTCTCCTTGTTCGAAATTTGTATCGTCACGCCCAGCAGGTGAGCGGCCGGCCGCCGTTGAAGGCGACCATGTCGGCCAGAATCCGGCCGTCGTCGAGGCGGCAGCCTCGCGGCCGTCCTTCGATTTCGGCGTAGGCCCGGTAGAGATTTCCCACCAGGCGTTCGGAATCCAGCAGTCGTTCGAATTCGCCGAGTTCCGCCTGGCGGGCGGCCTCCAGTGGTGCCAGGCCGCGCGCGAAGCAGTCGGCGGCGAGGTCCTGCACGAAGAGCAGGTAGGACTCCACGAAGTCGATCAGGCTCGCGTCCGCCACCGGGCCGTGCCCGGGCACGATGGTCACGGCCTCGTACCGTCGCAGGGCGCGCAGCGCCGCCAGGGATCCCTCGATGGAACCGTGGACCACGAACGGTGTTCCGCCGTTGAACAACAGATCTCCGGCGAAGAGGACGGACCGCTCCGGCAGCCAGACCACCACATCGTTGGTCGTGTGCGCGGCGGTGCCCACGTGTTCGAGGTGGCAGGCCAGCTCGCCGATGTGGACGGTCAGCGATTCCTCGAAGGTCACGGTGGGCAGGCAGGCGTGGATATCGCCCCAGTCCACGGTGTCGGAGAACGAACCAGGAGCGGGGAGTGCGAAATGCCGCAGCTCTTCCCGGCACAGCCTGTGCGCGATGTGCACGGCGTTGTCGAACAGGTAATTCCCGTGGGTGTGATCGCCGTGATGATGCGTGTTGACCAGAACCGAGGCGGTATGGCCGGTGCTTTCCCGAATCGTCCTGATCAGGTTTCTGGTGCGGTCCTCCGTCGAGGCCGAATCGACGACCAGGCAGTCGCCGGAATTCGGGTCGACGATCACGCCGCAATTGTTGACGAACCAGCCGCCGTCCGGCTGGATGTAGGCGAAGACATTCTCCGCCAGTTCCCGCAGCCGTGCCTCGGTTATCTGGCTGATCTGTTGCCGCGAGCGCAAGCTAGGCCCCTTCTGGTTGCCGGACCGCGCGCCGCACGGCGGCGACGATCGACTGATATCCGGTACAGCGACAGAGATTTCCGGCGAGCGCGGACCGGATCTCCTCCTCTGACGGGTCTTCCTTCTGCTCGGCGAGTTTCAGCGTGACGAGCAGGTGGCCCGGCAGGCAGAATCCGCACTGGAACCCGTCTTCCGCCCAGAACGCCTCCTGGACCGGATGCAGATTCCCGGGCTCGCCGAGTCCTTCGACCGTGGTGATCTCCGCGCCGTCGGCGGCGGCCGCTAATTGCAGACAGGACTTGACGAGTGCGCCGTCGACGAGCACGGTGCATGCTCCGCAGTCCCCGTTCAGGCACCCCACATGCGTTCCGGGCAAGGCCAGCTGTTCTCGGACGAAGTGGACCAGCAGCGTCCGGTCGGCGCACCAGGCGCTGCGCTGGACCCCGTTCACCGTCACCGTGATCTCACGGCCGGGAACGTCCTCGGCGTTCGGCTTCGACATTCACATTCCTCCAAGCTGTGCCACGGCCCGGGCAGCGATCTCGCCGCTGATCAGGTGCCGGTATTCGGCGGGCGCCAGTGCGTCGGACCAGAGCGGCCGGACGGTGGCGGCGACGAGCTCTCTGATGGCGGATTCCGTTGTGACGACGGAGGAGAGGTCGATCCGGACCGGCGCCGGCTCCACTCCGCCGAGAACGACATGACAGCGCCCGCCGCTCACGGTCGCCGCCGCGGTGACGATTGGCCAGCTGCTTTCACTGAGCTTGAATTTGCAGTAGCCGGACTTTTCGACGGGGCGCACGAGGATGTGGGTCAGGATTTCTCCCGGGCGGATGGTGGTCTGGAAACCGCCACGCAGGAACTCCTCGGCACGCACCTCGCGTTCGCCGTGGACGCTACGGAGGATCAGGCGTGCCTGAAGGGCGGCGAGTGCCGTCGGCACGTCCGAGGCGGGGTTGGCGTGGCAGAGCGACCCGCCGAGCGTGCCCTGGTTGCGGATCTGGTCGCCACCGGTGATCCCCCGCGCGACCGTGCACAACAGTGGGATGAGCTGATCGATGCCCGGCGTGGCAAGGAGTTCGGTGTAGGTCACCATCGAGCCGATACTGAGTTCGTCCCCGGTCAGCCGTACCCCGGTCAACCCGGCGCGGTGCAGATGGACGACGTCGTCCGCCCGCACTTCGCCGCGACCGAGCCGCGGCACGGCGATCGTGCCACCGCCGATGACGGTGGCGGAGGAACTGTCGGCCAGGATGCGGCACGCGATGTCCACATCGGGCGGCGCGTGGTACCGAAGCCGATCGCGGATCATCGGGTCGCCTCCCGGATGGCACGCAACACGTTCGGCCCGCTGAGCGGCATCTCGCTGACGCGGGCGCCCAGGGGCGCGATCGCGTCGTTCACGGCATTGCACACGGCGGCGACCGCGCCCGCGACACCTCCCTCGCCAGCGCCTTTCGTGCCCAGTAGCGTGAACGGCGACGGCGTGGTGTGATGGCCAAGGCGAATCGGGGGAAGGTCGACACTGCGCGGCACGAGATAGTTCTTGAACGACGTGGCCACCGGATGGCCCCGGTCGTCGTAGCGGGCTTCTTCCCACAGCGCGCCGCCGATGCCCATCGCGATCGCGCCGAGCAACTGCCCGCGCACGAGGACCGGGTTCACGATGACGCCGCAGTCATCGACCGCCGCGTACGAGGCGAGCGTGACCTGCCCGGTGTACTCGTCCACCTCGACCGCGCAGACGTGGGCCGAGTTCGAGAACGTGGGATAGGACGAGGTGCGGCCGGCGGAATCCGGCTGGTGCAGCAGATTCTGCTCGGGGGCGTAGCTGCGGGTCGCTTCGAGATGCTGGTACGGCACTCCGGGGTGCGCGATCGAAGTCGTGTAGACGAAGCGGGCCAGATCGCTGATCGGCATCTTCGCGCCGCTGTCGCTGACCGCGGTGTCCTGGTCCAGGGAAATGCTTGCCGGATCGCATTCCAGGGCCACCGCCGCGGCGGCGACCAGTTTCTCGCGGATCTCGCGGGCGGCGAGCACCGCCGCGCCGCCACCGAGGTTCAGTGGGCGGCTGCTCCCGTTCCCGAATCCGTACGGCGTGGTGTCGGTGTCGCCCTGCACGACGCGGACCCGGTCGAAGGACACGCCGAGTTCCGCGGCCACAAGCTGCGCGATGGCCGTCTCGTTCCCGGTTCCCGGGCTCGTGACGCCGGTCAGCACCGTCACGGATCCGCTGGGATCCATCCGCACGGTCGAGGTGTCGAACCCGCGGGCGAGTCCGCCGGGAAAGTCACCGCCTTCCGGGGTCAGTTCGAAGGCTATCCCGACGCCGGCGAGCCGGCCCGCGGCGCGCGCCTGCCGGCGTCCTTCGACGAGCTCCGGGTAGTCGCTGAGGGTGAGCGCCTTGTCGAGGACCGTTTCGTAGTCCCCGGAATCCAGCCGTTTCGACGCCGTCCAGTAAGGAAAAGCGGTACTGGGGATGAAGTTCCGCCTGCGGACCTCGGCCGGATCGAGCGACAGTTCGGCGGCCACCAGGTCGACCGCTCGTTCGAGCGCCAGGCACGCCGACTCCTTCCCGTAGCCGCGGGCGCCGTTCCACGGGGCCTTGTTCGTGACGACGACGAGGCTCTCGACCTCGTAGGCCGGCACCCGGTACGGGCCGGGGAACGTCATCGCGGCCACGAACGCCATTCCCCACCCCGCGCTGGTTCCGAGCGCCCCGACGTCGCAGACGATGGAGTCACGAAGGCCCAGAATCACGCCGTCGCCGTCAAAGGCGATGCTCAGGTCGTGTTCCATCTCGCGGGCGCCGACCAGCATCGCGTCCTCGCGTCTTTCCAGCCATTTCACGGGTGCCCGCACCAACCTGCTCAGCAGGCAGACGACGCCCTCTTCCGGAAAGCCGTGGAACTTGTGGCCGAACGCGCCGCCGAGGCGCGGCGCGATGACCCGGACCGCGGTTTCGGGCAGGTCGAACATGGCCGCCAGGGCGGAGCGCAACGGATGGGGCATCTGCGTGGCGGCGCGGATGACGAGGCGTCCGTCCGGATTCCACTGTGCGATGTAGCCGCGTGGTTCCAGCGGGGATGTGCCATAGCGCTGGATCTTCACCCGGTCCCGCAGGACGTGGGGAGCGGACTCGAATGCTCCTGCCACGTCACCCTCGGTGAACGCGACCCGGACGACGAGATTGTCCTCCCACTGCGAGAACACGCGGGCGGAACCGGGTGTGAGTGCCTGCCGCGCGTGGAGCGCGGCCGGAAGCACGTCGTAGTCCACTTCGATCAGCTCGGCCGCCGCTTCGGCGTCGCCAGGGTCGGTGGCGACCACGGCCGCCACCGGCTGGCCGACGTAGTGCACCTCCTCCGACGCCAGGCATTCGAATTCGGCGCTCTTGCCGCCGATGTTGGCAGGGCTGACGAAATGGGGGATCGGGCCGATGAGCTCGGCTGCTTCCTTTCCGGTCAGCACGCGCAGAACACCCGGACAGGCCTCCGCGGCCGCCGTCCGGAAGCCACGGACCCGCGCGTGCGGGTGGGGGCTGCGGGCGAACGCGGCGTAGGTCAAGCCCGGGACGCGGACGTCATCGAGGTAGTCCCCCCGGCCCGACAGGATGAGGTCGCCGTCCCTGCGTCGTGGCGGGTCCGGCACGGCGGAGGTTCTCCGAGGTCGCATCAGGTCCACTGGAACCGCCCTCTCGTCGTTGAGGTCTCGGCACGCACCGAGCGGTGAGTGAGTGCTCACCTCATTGGTGGTTTATGATGCATGCGTGCGACGGTCGTGTCAACGGCGGGCCGGTCGGCAGACGAGAGAGGGAGACTCGATGTCCCTGCGGGAGCAGATCCTCGAAGCGACGAGCATGTTGATCAGGCAGGAGGGGGTCGCGACGCTGCGCACGCGGCGCATCGCCGAGGTGGCCGGCTGCAGCGAGGGGCTGATCTTCAAGCACTTCGGGTCGAAGGGCGGGCTGCTGGCGGCGGTCCTGTCGGCCGGACTGCCCGAGGCCAACACCGTCTACGACGCGCTCGATCGGGCGAAGCGCGCCGACCTGCGCTCCGGACTGGTCGATGTGGTACAGGCGCTCTACTCGTTCTACCGCACGAGTACCCCGATCGTCGGGTCCGTGATGGGCGACCGTGAGCTGTTCACCTACTACGCCGACGCGCACCGGGCGGCCGGCTCAGGTCCTGCCCACATGTGGCGGCTCATCGCCTCCTACCTGCGCGAACTCAAGGGACGCGGGTTGATCGACGAGACGGTCGACACCGAGTTCGAGGCGCTCTCGCTGGCCGGGGCCAGCCAGAACGCGGCCTGGGTGACGTTGATCGAGGGGGCGGATACCCTTCCCGGCGGGGCGGACGGCTTCGTCGACCGGCTCGTCGACGCCCGGATCCCGGCGCTGAGCAAGGAACTCCGCACGCCCAGCGGCTGAGCCGAGCCCGCCCGGCCGTCACGGCAGGGGACGGTCCTGTCCACGATGGAGTGCGTGGTGCACCGCGCACAGGAGGACGCCGGACAGGTCGTGGCCGGTGGCCCGCGCGTAGTGCTCGGCGAGCGTGCTGCCGGGCCGGAACCCGGGGACGTTGCCGGGCACAGCGGCGACCGGGCTGTCGAGGCCGCTGATGCCGCCCCACCACACGAGCAGGGAGGCCAGGCCGGTCAGCGGGTCGCCGAGGGTGGCATCTCCCAGTCCAGGACGGCGGTGATCGTGCCGTCCCCGCCGACGACGACGTTGCCCAGCCGGTAGTCGCCGTGCACGAGGGCGGCGCGCTGGTGCGCGGGCAGCCGCTGCCCCAGGCGCTGCCCGAGTTCCTCGAGTCCGGGCACGTCACGGCTGCGCGGCGCGGCGAGCTGGCCCGTCTGGGCGACAAGTCGGTCGCTGCGCTGGCGAAGGATCTGGGTATCAGCGAGTCCTGCCTGCGGAATTGGATGGCCCAAGCCGACACCGACGAGAACGGCTCGCCGACCCGGCTGACTAGCGCAGAGAAGAAGGAACTCGTCGAGCTGGCGGCGAAGCTGCTCACCGGGGCGTGCGGGTGATCAGCCGTGGGCGTCGAAGATGTCCATCCGTCCCCAGATGGCTTCGGTGCGGCTGATGCGGTCCCCGTACCTCCTGGCCGCCGATCCAGCCCATCTTTGCGGTGAGGGCGTGCACCACGACGATCGCGGGGGTGATGGAGGGCAGCGCGGCGACGCCCTCGCTCGGGATCACCATCGTGACGTCGGCGAGCGGCACCAGCTGCGAACTCCGCCGGTCGGTCACCACGATGACGCGCGCGCCGTTGTCCCGGGCGATCCGGGCCGCGGCCAGCAACTCCCGGGGCAACCGCCAGAAGCTGAAGATCACGAAGCAGTCGTCCGTCGTCAACGTGGCCACCCGGTTGGCCAGCTGCGTCCCGCCGTGGCGCTCCAGGATGAAATCCAGCCCCAGCGTGGTGCAGGTGTGCGTGAGTTGCAGGCCCGGCGCGGCGAAGGTGCCCGACCCGGTGACCACGACGCGGCGCGACTCCAGCAGCAGGTGCGCCGCACGATGCACGTCCGCGACATCGAGGCCGTGCGCCAGCGCTTCGAGATTGCGCAGATCCTGCTGGATGGCGCCGGTGACCGGGTCCGACACCGACCCGTTGTGCTCGGCGAGCACCTGGTGGGCCGACAGGGTGGCCAGGTAACGGGTGCGGATCCCCGAGCGGAGGGCGGGCCAGCCGTCGAAACCCAGCGCGTGCGCGGTGCGCACCACCGTGGAGGCGTTGACCCCGGCCCGCTCGGCGATCACCGCCGTGGTCGCCTGGGTGCTCAGCTGCGTCGAGGTGATCAGCAGATTGATGACCCGGCGCGACTGCTTCCCCAGCGGGGCCTCGTGTGCGAGTTCCTCATCGGTGTTGCACGCGCCCTCCGTGCCTCACAGAGGGGCGCCGCTTCGAGGTCGGTTCTTCCGTGCTGGCGGCAGCAGATTACCCAGCCGTGCGGCACTTCCTGTGCCCGAACGTGTTCGAAGTGCTGCCCACACCCGAGTACGGGCATCCACAGATGACCACGTAACCGATCGACTTCTTCCAGTCCCAGTGACCCTCCGCCGCCGCGCGTCCGCTGTCGCGCGGCGGCGGAGTCAGGTTCAAGCCGCTCTGCTGAGCAAGGGTCGGGCACGTCGCGCTGGGTTGACTCGTGACTGCCCGGCGCCACCTCTTGGCGGCAGCATGAGTGTGCGGTGCTGTTGCTCGGCCCAGTCCCGTCGTCCCCGGAGCCGCGCGGTGTGGATCGCTGTCGCGGTCTGTTCGGCGAGGAGCTCCGTGCCCATGCATTGCAGCGGTGTCGCCACCCACGCCAGCTTCTCCACCGACCTGGCCGACCGCTACCTGCAGCCCTCCGTGGGAACCACCCTGAGGTTCGGACCATGACCGCCACAATCTGGCGCCGGGGCGAACACATCGACAGGAATCCGCCCGAGCAAGGAGACAACCGATGGAGTTCTTGGTCCGGATCACAGTCACCCGACCCGATGGGCTCGACGAGAAAGACTGGTCGGGCCTGCTCGAGCGGGAGCGCGCCCACGCGACCGACTACCAGCGCAAGGGACACATCCTTCGCATCTGGCGCGTCCCGGGAACCTCGGCGAATGTGGGGGTGTGGCAAGCACAGGACGCCACCGACTGCACCGGCTGCTGTCCGGCATGCCCCTGAACCCGTACATGGATATCAGCGTCGAATGCCTGGCCCTGCACTATCTGGAAGAGTGAAGCGCCGGAGCGGGTGACCGCAGTGGACGTACGTGGTGCACCGCGCACAGCCACTCGGGCCCGGGTTCGTCGACGTGGCCGAAGCGCTCCCGGCGTCTCAGTTCGTAGTGTTCGCGGACAACGTTCACCACCGGTCCGCACCACAGGAGCCTGCCTCATGACTCAACCCGCGCGCAGCCGGCTGGGTGTGCTGCTCGGCAGTACCACCCCGCCGGAACAGATCGGTCAGCGCTCCGCTGCCGCGGAAGCCGCCGGCTACGGCGAACTGTGGCTTCCCGAGGACTACTTCTTCCTCGGTGGCGTGGCGGGGGCGGCACTCGCCCTCGGGGCCACCTCCCGGGTTCCGGTCGGCATCGGCGTCGTCTCCTCGGTGGTCCGCCATCCGGCGCTGCTGGCCATGGAAATCGCCACCCTCGCCCGCGCCTACCCCGGCCGGCTGATCCCCGGCATCGGGCACGGCGTGCCGGCCTGGACCGCGCAGATGGGGCTGACCCAGAAGTCGCCGATGAGCGCGCTGCGCGAAACCCTGACCGGGGTCCGCGCGCTGCTGGCCGGGCAGACCGTCGACCACGACGGGAAGTTCGCCACCTTCCGGCAGGTCACGCTCACCCATCCGGTGCCCCAGCCGGTCCCGCTGTTCACGGGCGTGCTCGGCGACAAGGGACTCGAACTGACCGGGCAACTGGCGGACGGGCTCCTGGTCAGCGCGCTCGCCCCGGTCGAATACGTGCGGGCGGCGCGGAAGAAACTCGACGCCGCCGCGAAGGCCGCCGGTCGCGACGAGCGGATCACGATCAGCGTGCTGGCCGCCGCCAACGTCACGCGGGACCCGGGCGAGGTCGCCGCCGCGCGGGAGGCGCTCAAAGCCGTCCTGGCGTTCTACCTCGCCGCCTCGGGCCCGGGACCGCTGTTCGGCGCGGTCGGCGCCAACGAGCACCTCTCGGCCATGCTCGCGCGCGGCGGGCCCGAGACCGTCGCCGCGCAGATGCCGGACGAGTGGATCGACATCTTCGGCCTCGTGGGCGACCAGAACGCCGCACGCAAGCGCATCGGTGAGTTCCTCGACGCCGGCGCGGACACCGTCACCGTCGCGACCGTGGTCGCGGACGGGGCGGACGAGACGCTCACCGCCGTCGGTGAACTGACCGGCGAATTCACGTACTGAAAGGGCAGAGATCATGAGCAGCGACCGCGAGCAGATCCTCGACGCGCACAAGGGCTGGTACGAGACGAACGTGGGCCTCGCCGCCGACAGGATGCTGGACTACTTCCCGTCGGGCGACAAATACCACCAGTTCAACCTGAACGGCCACACCTATCACGGGGCGCGGGACAAGCACCGGTTGTGGGTCAACGCGGCGAAGATCGGTCTGGACATCACCGCGATCAAGGACACCGTCGGGCCGGACGTCCAGGTTTTCGGTGACGTCGCGCTGCTCACGGCCGAGGGCGTGGCCGACCTGCTGCTGCCGGGGCAGTCGGACTCGGTGCCCACCCCGTTTCGCACCACCGAGTTCTACCGGCGCGACGACGGCGACGGCCAACCGGTGTGGAAGATCTGGCACATGCACTGCAGCGTGATGGACCAGCAGATGCCCAAGTACGGAACGGAGTGACGGTGACGCTGGACCGTGTGAGCGTCGCCGGGGAAACCGGTCGCCTGTCGGTGTTGCGCACGACCGGCGACCGGCCCGGCACCCCGCTCGTGCTCCTTCACCCCATCAACTCCGCCGCAGTGGTCTGGACCGATGTGGCGCAGCGGCTCGGCCGGCCGGTCGTGGCGCCGGACCTGCGCGGGCACGGGCGCTCCGGCCAAGTGGGCCCGTTCACCGTCGAGGAGGGCTACGTCGTCGACGTCCTGGCCGTGCTCGACGGTCTCGGACTGGACCGGGTGCACCTCGCTGGCGGGTCGCTCGGGGGCACGATCTCGGTGGCGCTGGCCGCGTTGCGCCCGGAACGGGTCCTCAGCGTCACGGCGTTCGGCTCGACACTGGGCACCCGGGTGCCGGCCGAGGCCATCGAGGAGATGGTGACCGAACTCGAGGCCAAGGGAACCGCCGGCTATTTCGCCGATCTGGTGCCGCAGATCGTGGGCCCGGCCTACCGGTCCTCCGCCGCGATCGGTGATCTGATGGCGGAAGCGGTCGGCACGCGGCCCGAAGCGGTGATCGCGCGGATCCTGCGCGGGGCCTTCGGGGCCGACATCCGGCACCTGGTCGGCAAGGTCGCCGCGGCCGGTGTCCCGGTGCTCGCGGTGGCGGGCACCGAGGATCCGACCTGCCCGGTCGCGATGTCACGGGAACTGGCCGAGGCCACCGGCGGCACCGCGATGACACTGCCGGGGGTGGGGCACCTGCCGATGCTCGAGGAGCCGGCACGGGTGGCGGACATCCTGCGGGACCACCTCGCCAAGGCCGAGGGAGCGGCCGCGTGACGTACTCGATCGTCGCCCGTGACCCTGCCACGGGTCAGCTCGGGGTGGGCGCCCAGACCCATTTCTTCGGCGTCGGTGCGTTGCTGCCCTGGGCGGAGGCCGGCGTCGGCGCGGTCGCGACCCAGGCGTTCGTCGACGTCGGCCACGGTCCGCATGGCCTGGACCTGTTGCGTGCGGGCGAATCCGCACGATCCACTGTGGACAAGCTGGTGGCCGGTGATCCCGAGTCCGGCTACCGGCAGCTGGGTGTCGTCGATGCCACGGGTGCGGTGGCCGCGCACACCGGGCGCTCGTGCGCGCCACACGCCGCCGCGGCGCTGGGGGACGGGGTGACGGTGCAGGGGAACATGCTGGGTGATCCGTCCGTGTGCCGTGCCGCGCTGGCCGCGTTCGAATCCGCCGACGGTGACCTCGCCGACCGGATCCTGGCCGGGCTCCGGGCGGGGGAGGCGGCCGGGGGAGACGTGCGCGGTGCGCAGTCCGCCGCCCTGCTGGTGGTGTCGGGCCGGCGCGGCCCGGCACCGTGGGCCGAGAAGATCGTGGATCTGCGGGTCGACGACCATCCCGACCCGCTCGCCGAGCTGTCCCGGCTGCTGCCCCGGTCGCGCGCGTTCGGTGCCGTCGGTGACGTCATGTTCGCGCGCGGGCTGACACTCGGGCCGTTCGAGGGCGTCGAACCTCAGCGGCTGGAGGCACACCTGCGCGCGCTCGCCTCCGCGGCGGAGGTCATCGGGCCGGACAACCGGGAAGCCGATTTCTGGCGCGCGCTGCTGCTCGCCCGCGCCGGCAGGCAGCACGAGGCCGCCGACCTGTTCGCCGACGTCGTCGCGTTCCGGCCCGCGTTGCTGCGCTTCGCCGAAGGCCTGGCGCCACTGGGCTTTCTCGACGCCGACGCGCTCGCCGCGATCACCTCACGTGCCCGGGAATCGGCGTGACCGCCGAAGCGGCCGCGGCCGCCGTCCACACCGGACGGGTGACCGCGTTGGCGGCGGAGCTGATCCGGCACGACACCAGGAACCCGCCGGGCGGCGAGCAGCCGGTGGTCGAACCCCTGGTGGCGGCGCTGCGCGACCTCGGCGCCGCGATCGAGGTCTTCGAACCGGTGCCGGGACGGCCGTCGGTACTGGGTCACGTGGGTTCCGGAGCCGGTCCCACGCTGCTCGTCAACGGGCACATCGACGTCGTTCCCGTGGTCGAGGCGGACTGGGCGGTGCCGCCGTTCGGCGGGCAGGTGCGGGACGGCCTGCTCTACGGCCGTGGCGCATGCGACATGAAGGGCGGGATCGCCGCGGCCCTCGAGGGATTGCGTGCGTGCCGGGACGCCGGTGTCGTGCCACCGGCCACGATCGCCTTCCATTTCGTGGCGGACGAGGAGACCGGCGGCAGGCTGGGCACCGAGGCGCTGGTGGGTTCCGGGCTGGTGAAGGCTGACGCGGCGGTCGTTCCCGAGCCCAGCGAGCTGGCGGTGGGGGTGGCCGAGCGGGGCGTGCTGATGGCCGAGATCACCGTACGCGGGCGCGCCGCGCACGGCAGCGATCCCGGCGTCGGGCGTTCCGCGGTCGCCGACGCCGCGCGGATCGTCTCCGCTCTGCACCTGGCCGACTTCGGTGGTCACGTTCATCCGCTGCTGGGCTCACCCACCTGCAACGTCGGCACGATCGCCGGTGGCACCGCGGCCAACATCGTGGCCGCCGAGTGCCGGCTGCGGGTCGATCGCCGGGTGCTGCCGGGCCAGACCCGCGCCGGGGCACTGGCCCAGATCACCCGGTTGATCGACGCCGTGGGTGCGTTCGACTACGACACGACCGTGCTCGCGTTCGCCGAAGGCTCCGAACTCGACGTTGAGCACCCGTTCGTCGCGGAGTTCCGGGGGGCGGCCGGGCACGCGCCGGTCCGCGGCCTGAAACTCGGCACCGATGCGCGGTTCCTCCGCAACCGGCTCGGCATCCCGGCCGTCGTGTACGGACCTGGCTCGGCGCGGGTCGCGCACACCGCCGACGAGTACGTGCCGGTCGCCGAGCTGGTCGCGGCCGCGCGTACCTTCGCCAGGTTGTACGCGACTTTCCGGGGCTAGACTCCACCGATGGATCACGTCGCCGAAGCCGCGGTCGACGACATCGTGCGCGGGGCGGTGCACTTCGGCAGCGGTGGTGGCGGCGACCCGTACCTGGGGCAGCAGCTGCTGGCCGCCGCCGTCCGCAGGCACGGGCCGATCCCGCTGGTCAGGCCGGGGATGCTCGATCCGGACGCGCTCGTGCTGCCGGTCGTGTCCGCCGGCACGCCCTACGCCCTCGCCGAGAAGGCGCACAGCACTCTCGAGGCGGAGACGCTGCGCGCGGCGGTGGAAGCGCGGGCCGCGCGGGCGTGCGCGGCGGTGCTGCCGATCCAGCTCGGCGCGATCAACCTGGCCGTGGCGCTGGCCGTCGCCGCCGAGCTCGGCCTGCCGTGCCTGGACAGCGACCTGATGCGGCGCACGCTGCCGTCGATCGACATGACGCTGCTGGGCCTGCACGGGCATCCCGCCGCGCCGATCACCGTGGTCGGCGGCGCCGGGGTCGTGGCGGAGTTCAGCCAGGGCGACCCCACCGTGCTCGGCAGGCTCGTCCGTGCGGTCATGCCCAGCCTCGGCCTCGTCGCGCTCGTCAGCGCGTACCGGGTGAACGCGGGCGACTGCGCCCGCCTCGGGGTCGACGGTTCGGTGACCGAGTGCGCCCGGATCGGCGCGGCGCTGCGCGCGGTGTCCCCGGCCGTGGCCGGCGGGTACGAGCCCTACCTGCGCGCGTGCGGCGGCCGGCTGCTGTGCACGGGAACGGTCGCCGAACTCGTGCAGCATTCCACCGACGGCTGGCCGCGCGGCGTCGTGTCCCTGCAGACCGCGGACGGTTTCGTGCGGATCGACTTCCAGAACGAGAACCTGATCGTGAGCGGGGAGGGCATCGTGCTGGCGACCGTGCCGGATCTGATCAGCGTGGCCGACGCGGGCACCGGCGCGCTGATGCAGACCGTCGACCTCGCGCTCGGACAGGTCGTGCACGTGATCACCGGGCCCGCGGACCACCGGTGGCACACGCCCGGCGGGCACGCGATGGTGGGACCGCGCGCCTTCGGCTACGCCGTGGATCCCGTCCGGTTCGACGGCGCCCGTCCTGTCGCGGCCGTGCGATGACGGCGCCGCCCAGCGCGAGCCGGCTGCGGGTGGGGGTGGACGCGGTCCGGGCGCGCGCGGTCGCCCTCGACCGGCAGGGCCGGATCGTCGCGACCCACCGGGGGAGACCACGACGGGACCCGGCCGCGCGATTGCTGGGCGCGGTGGTCGCCGGCGGGAAAGACCCGGCGGCGATCGACCGGGTCGTGGTGATCCTGCCGGACCTGACGCCGGCGGAGGTCGCCGGTGGGGTGCGGGTGGGGGTGGTGCGCATCGGTGCTCCCGCGGCGACCGCGCTGCCCCCGCTGGCCGGATGGCCCGCCCCGCAGCGGCGGGCGTTCGCCGGGCCGGTGACGATGGTGCGCGGCGGGCACGAGTACGACGGCCGGATCTCGGCGCCGCTGGATCTTCTCGCGGTGGCCGGGTTCGCGCGCCGGTGTGCCGGCGACGTCGGCGCGGTCGCGGTCGCGGGAATCCACGCGCTGGAGAATCCCGAGCACGAGCAGCGTGCCGCGGACGTGATCGCCGATGAGCTCGGGGCGGACGTGCCGGTGCTGCGCGGTGCCGAGACCGAGGCGCTCGGGTTGCTGGAGCGGGAACACACCGCGGTGCTGGACGCGGCGTTCGCCGGTGTCGCCCGTGCTCGTCTCGACGAGCTGGGGGCGGCGGTCCGGGTGCACTGCCCGGACGCGGAGCTTCACGTCCTGCGTGGCGACGGCACGGTGCTGCCCGCGCTCGACGCGCCACGCCATGCCACGGCCTGGATCGGGGCCGGGCACGGGGGTCTGATCCACGGTGCGGCGCGGCTCGCGGGGGTCCGCTCGGCCGCAGTCGTGGAGGTCACCGCCGACCGTGCGGTCGTCGGCACCACGCACGCGGGGCTGTTGCCCGATTCGGGGCTGCCGCGGCACATCGCGGGTATCCGGACGGGCCTGCGGACGCCACGACTGACGATGGTGTCCCGTCGCGCGGAAGAGTTCACCGCCCGGCTGCTCGCGGCGCTCGCCCGCGCACGGTACGGGGTGGACGGGATGCCGGTCGTGATCGTCGGCGACCGGGCGGACGACCTGCCGGATCCGCCGGGCCTCCCGGTGCTCCGGCCACCGGACGGCGATCTGGCGGCGGCGGTCGGTGCGGCGACGGCCGAGGCGATGGGCTCGGTCGACCGGATCTTCTGGCAGGGCGCGGGTGGGCGGCAGGACTCGGTGGACCGGGCCCGGCGGCTCGCCTCGGACGCCGCGGTGCGGGCCGGCGCCGATCCGCGCACGCTGCGGGAGAGCCCGGTGCAGGAGGCGCTGATGACCTATGTTCCGGTGCCCGCCGCGCGGCTGCGGGTCACCGCCGTGGGGCCGCTGCTGGAGCCGGCCGAAGCGACGGTGGCGCCGTGACGGGCTCCCCGGCGGTCACCCTGGGCCAGCTGCTGGACCTGGACCTGCTCAACCACCACGAGGTGCTCGGCGGTGCGGCGGGCCTCGGGCGGCCCGTCCGGATGGTCGTGGCCGGTTCGGCTGTGCACGAGGTGTCCGAGCTCGCGCCGGGCAGTGTCGTGGTGTTCGGCCGTGAGCAGCTCGCCCTCGACGATCTGGCGGTCGATCTCGCGATCCGGCTGGCCGGCAGCGCGGGCCTGTCCGGGATCATCGCGGCACGCACGTCACGGCAGGTTCCCTTCGCCACCCGGCGGCTGGCGGACCGGCTGGCGTTGCCGCTCGTCGGTGTCGAGGACATCGCCCCCGCCGGGGTCGTCGCCGCGTTCGACCCCTACGTCCGTGCGCCCGAGATGGCGGGACTGCGGGTGCTCGGTGACGCGGCCCGTCACTTCCAGCGCCCACCGGCCAACGCGAACGCGCTCACCTCCTTGCTGGCGGCGACGCTCGGCGAGCCGGTCGCCCTGGTCGACGCCGAAGCGCGGTTCGTGGCGGGAGACCCCGCGGTGCACGCGCTGCTCGGCACCCGCGCGACCGCGCAGGAGCTCGGGGATCCGCATCCGGTCGCGGTGACGTTCGAGACCGACGGCGACGGCCTGCTGGCGCAGCCGGTGCAGGTCGACCCGGCCGGGCCGGCGGCGTACTGGATCGTGGTCCGCCGGCCGCGCTTCGCGACCGGGGTACTGCTCGAACCGGTCCGGCGCGCGGTCGCGATCGCGGCGCTGTCCTTCGCGGTGCACGTGGCGAGCGAGGCCGTCCGGGCCGAACGCGAACACCGCCGGCGATCGTTGCTGCTGAACGAAATCCTCGAGCAACCCGACGATCCGGGACGTCGCACGGTCGAGCGGGCCACGGCGCTGGGCTGGCGGCTGGCCGGCTGGCACACCGCGGTGCACGTGCAGGTCTCGGACGCGCCCCCGGCCTTGCGGGCGTCCGCGCTGGGCGCCGAACTGGAGGAACAGCTGGCCGAGCACGGTGTGCCCGCGGCTGTCGTGGAACGGGCCGAGGGCTGGGTGTTCTGGTCGACCACTGAGGCGGAGGCCACCGAGGCGGACCCCGGACCGTTGACCGAGCGGCTCACCAGGACACTCGCCGCGCTCGAGGCGGAGCATCCCGGGCTGCGCCTGTGCGCGGGCATGGGCGCACCGCACGCGGGCACGGCGGGGATCGGCCGGTCCGTCGACCAGGCGCGCCAGGCGACCCTGCTCGCCCGCACCACCCACCGCCCGGCGGCCGTCGAGCACTTCGACGCCGTCAGCACGCGCAGGCTGCTGGCGGGCTGGTACGGCTCGGCTCCGCTGCGCGGTGCCGCGGCCGACCTGCTGGCGCCGCTGGCGGAGGCCGACCCGTCGGGCGAGCTGGTCCGCACGCTGCGCTGCTACCTCGACTGCCAGTCCTCGGCGAAGGCGGCCGGCGTGCTCCTCGGCGTGCACCGCAACACCGTCATGCAGCGCATGGAACGGGTCACCGAGTTGCTGCAGGCCGACCTCGGCGATCCCGACGACCGGCTGGCAGTGCACCTGGCGGCGCGCGCGGTGGACGTCGAGTGGGACGACCCGCCCGACGGGCCGCACAAGGGCGACGGGTCCGGGTTCGGCCACGGAGCACGATGACCTGGCCGCTGCGGAGCTGTTGACTGCCGGACATGAACTTCGAACACGCCGGCATCACCGTCGGCTACAAGGCGTCGGCGGAACAGTTCGGACCACGCGAACTCGTCGAGCTGGCCGTGCTGGCCGAACAGCAGGAGTTCGACTCGGTGCTCGTCAGCGACCACTACCAGCCATGGCGGCACCGCGACGGGCACGCGCCGTTCTCGATGGCCTGGCTCGCCGCGGTGGGCGAGCGGACCGGACGGGTCCGGCTGGGCACCAGCGTGCTGACCGCGACCTTCCGTTACCACCCGGCCGTGGTGGCCCAGGCGTTCGCCACCCTCGGCGCGCTCTACCCGGGGCGGGTCGTTCTCGGTCTCGGCACCGGTGAGGCGCTCAACGAGGTCTCGGTGGCCCGGCTCGACTGGCCCGAGTTCCGGGAACGCTTCGCCCGCCTGCGCGAGGCGATCGACCTGATCCGTCGCTTGTGGACGGAGGAGCGGGTCACCTTCGACGGCCGGTACTACCGCACCGAGAACGCGACGGTCTACGACCGGCCACCGCAGCCGGTCCCGATCCACGTGGCGGCGGGCGGGCCGGTGGTCGCCAAGTACGTCGGCCGGGCGGCGGACGGATTCATCTGCACCAGCGGCAAGGGGATGGACCTCTACACGGAGAAGTTGCAGCCCGCTGTCGACGCCGGTGCCGCGCAGGCCGGCCGGGACCCCGCGGACGTGGTGCGGTCCATCGAGATCAAGGTGTCCTACGACACCGACGAGAAAGCCGCGATCGAGAACACCCGGTTCTGGGCGCCGCTGTCGCTGACCGCCGAGCAGAAGCACGGCATCTCCGATCCGGTCGACATGGAACGGGTCGCCGACGCACTGCCGATGACGCAGGTGGCCTCCCGCTGGATCGTCTCGGCCGATCCGGACGAGGTCGTGGACCGAATACGCCCGTACGTGGCGGCGGGTTTCACGGATCTGGTGCTGCACGCGCCCGGCCACGACCAGGCCCGGTTCCTCGAACTGGCCAGGAAGGATCTCCTGCCACGGCTTCGCACCTTGGCCTGACACGTCTGGAGAACCGTGGTCGTGGCTCAGCGCACTGTTGAACGGCTTTCACCGGGCTGTGTGCCCACTGACGGCGGGCCGATCGCTGCCTAACCTTGCTCCCACGCGGTGTGACGTGGCGGAAGGAGTGGTCCGATGACGGTCGTCGACAACCGGCCAGGCGAATCGACAGGGGTCCTTCCACTGCCGGCGGTCCGGCTGCCGCGACTCGTCGGAGCCCGGCGTGGCTGGTTCACGGTGCTGGCCCCGGCGACGGGGATCGACAAGCCGTTGTCCGGCGCGACGATCTGGGACCCGGCGCGGCCACCGGGCCGGCATCAGCTGGTGCTGGTGCCCGCGCCGCGCCCGGCCGCCGCCGAGCTCACCGAGGCGCTGGAGACGGCCGCTCGCGCGGATGCCGCCGCGCTCGTGGTGCGCGAGGGCTGCCTGCCGCGGGACTTCGACGTCACGGCGGTCGCGGCGCGGGCCGGGGTGCCGGTGCTCGCGGTGGGGGAGCAGGTCGGCTGGGAGGAGATCGGCACGCTGGTGCGGGCGCTGGTGTCCGGCGCCCGATTCGGTGCGCGAAGCGGCGCCCCCACCGCGAGCGGGCTCTACGAGCTCGCCGAAAGCGCGGCACTCGCGTTGGACGGCGCGGTCGTGCTCACCGACGCGGGTCTGCGGGTGCTCGCCTTCGCCTGCCCCGGGACGGTCGACGACCTCACCACCAAGACGATCCTCGCCCGGCGGGTCCCCGTTGCCCTGCGCGACCAGTTCGCGCCGATGCGGACCGCCGCCTGGATCGACGTGCCGGGCGCGGGTCCGCGGCTCGTCGCGCCGATCCCGGTCGGGCACGTGGTGGGCGGATATGCGGTGCTGGCGCCCGGCGCCGACACCCCCGATTCCGCGCCGCGGGTGCTCGGTGACGTCGCGGCGGCGGCCGCCGCGTGGTTCATCGACGAACCGGCCGGACGCGACGACGAAGACGCGGTGCGGGCGGAGCTGCTGCGCGGGCTGCTGACCGGGACCGGATCGTTGGAGGCACTGGCGGACCGGCTCGACCGGCCGGGCACACGGCGATGGTGCCTGATGAGCCTCGGGGCGCACGCGAAGACGGGCGGAGTGACCCCGGACGTCGAACGGGTGCTGGGCCGCTGCGCGCGGATGCTGAATCCGGACGCGTCCACGGCGGTACTGGGCGCGGTGGCCTACGTGCTGTTCCCCGCCGCGCCCGGCCCGGCCGCGTTCGCCGAGCGCCTGCGGCAACGCGCAGCCAGGGCTGCCGGCGGCCCCCTGGTCGCCTGCCTCAGCCGGCCGCTCGAGACGAGCCAGGACGTCCGTGCCGAATGCGGACTGCTGCGGCGAGCGGTGGACGTGCTGGCCGCGCGAGCGGAGCCGGTGACCGGCGACCTGGCCGACCTGCGCCCGCACGTCCTGATCGCCGAGCTGGCCGGCCTGGCCACCGACCATCCGCAGCTGTTGCACGGCGCGCTCGACGTGCTGCGCCACGACGACTCGCCGCGCGGCGCCGAGTACCTGGACACCCTGCTGAGCTGGTTCGACGCCGGCTGCGACGCCACCCGCGCCGCCGCGGCCCTGCGGGTGCACCGGAACACCTTCCGCTACCGGCTCCAGCGGATCGAAAAGCTCTGCGCCATCGACCTCGACGACGCGGTCCAGCGGTTCACGCTTGAGTTGCAGGTCCGCCTCCTGGTCCTGCGCGGAGGCTGGTGAGAGCGGGCCCGTTATCTTGGGGCGGTGGGGAAGGACACCGGCGAACCGGGCACCGGCTCGGTCGAGCACCTGCGGGCGGACAGCAGGACGTCGCGGCCAGGAGGCCGGACGGCGCGCGTGGGCCAGGCCGTGCTGGATGCGACGATCGCCGAGCTGAGCGAGGTCGGGTACGCGGCGCTGCGGATCGAGTCGGTGGCCGAGCGGGCCGGGGTGAACAAGACGACGATCTACCGGCGGTGGGGTGACAAGGCGGGTTTGGTGGCCACGGCGTTCATCGACCGGCGTGACGAGTTCGCCCCGCCGCCGGCCGCTGGATACCGGGAACCTGCGTGAGGACCTGCCGACTCACCTTGGCGACATCCGCGACGCGTTCCGCACCCCGTGGCGCCCGGCACCGTCAGAAGCCGGCGCCGCACCCGCGCCCCTCAGTCTCCAAGCCACCGCTGCCGGTGAAGGAGTCCGTCTGGGAGATGATCTCGGTCTTCGCGATCACGGGCATGCCGACGTAGTCGGTCTCGATGTGCAGCGGGGCGTACATGTAGGCGCGGTAGTCCTCGAGCACGTAGGTGGCGCCGTAGTCGAACTCCGCGCCGAGGTCGGGAAGGACAACGCGCTACCAGGTGTCGGGGCGAGGGAGGTGGCCGTGCCGGGTGGCGACGCTGGTCGTAGACGGCGGTGGGTTTGCCGAGCTGGCTGAGGTGACCGCGGGCCAGGGCGGATCTCGTGCTCGATTCGGCCGGTGCCAAGGCTTTCGACTAATCCCTTGCCGCGCTCGTCCCGCTGCGCAGCGCCTCCGACGCGATCAACGCCCTGCGCGACCGCAGCCTCGTCGGCAAAACCGTCGTCACCCTCGGCTGACGCCGGTGCGCAGCCCGTCGAGCACCCGCTCGGGCAGCACGGGGATCGAGGTGATGGGGGCGGCGCCCTCGGGCAGGGCGTCCTGGATCGCGTTGACGATCGCCGAGGGTGCCGCGATCACACCGCTCTCGCCGACGCCCTTGGCGCCGTTGAGGGTGAACGGCGTCGGGTGCTCGGTGTGGAACAGATCGATCTCCGGCACGTCGGTGGCCAGCGGCAGCAGGTAGTCGGCGAACGACCTGGCGAACGGGCGCCCGTGCTCGTCGTAGGGAAGCACCTCGGACAGGGCCATCCCGATGCCCTGCACCGCACCACCGATCACCTGGTGCTCGACGATCGCGGGGTTGAGCTGGGTGCCGCAGTCGTGCCCGAAGATCAGCCGGCGCACCGCGACCTTCCCGGTCTCGGGATCGAGCTCCACGAGCGCGGCCACCGCGCCGTAGGAGAAGGCCATCCCCGGCGGGTCGTACCCGGCTTCCGCGATCAGCCCGGGCTCCATGCCCTCGGGCAGGTTGCCGCCCTGATAGGCGGCCTTGGCCACGCCCGCGATCGGCAACGGGTCCATCCCGCTGCCGGCGACGACGAACCCGCCCGCCGTCAGCTCGACATCGTCGGCCGAGGCTTCCAGCAGGTGCGCGGCGATCGCCCGCATCTTGTCGCGGACCTTGCCCGCGGCCATCAGCACCGAGGAGCCGCCGACACCCGCGGCACGGCTCGCGCCACTGGCGTACCCGGTGAAGTGGCTGGAATCGGTGTCGCCGAACGCGACGGTGACCGCGTCGAGCGGCACCCCGAACGCGTCCGCGGCGACCTGGGCGTAGGCGGTTTCGACGCCCTGGCCCATCGGGGTCTGGCTGCTGACCACGCGGACCGTGCCGTCGGGCTCGATCCGCACCGTCGCGGTGTCCCAGCCACCGGTCGAGACACCGATCAGCGGCAGGATTCCGGAGGGGCCGAAGTTGGTGTTCTCGTTGTACACGGCCAGTCCCAGGCCCAGGACGCGGCCCTCGGCGCGGCCGGCGTCCCGCTCGGCCAGCGCGGCCCGGTAGGCGGGACGTTCGAGCAGAAGCTCGAGCAGCTCGGCGTAGTCGCCGCTGTCGAGCATGCTGCCCGTGGCCGTGGCGAACGGCATTTTCGCCGCCGGGACCAGATTGCGTCGGCGGATCTCGGCCGGGTCGAGCCCGAGCCGCCGCGCGGCGATGTCGAGCGTGCGCTCCAGCGGGAAATTGGCCTCGGGCTGACCGAAACCGCGGAAGGCACCCAGCGGTGTCTTGTCGGTCACCACCGCGGTGGCGACGATGTCGACGGCGGGCACCGCGTACGGCCCGGGAAGCAGGGCACCGGTGGCCCATCCGGTCCCGGCGCCACAGGCCGACGGCGCGCTGCCCAGGTCGATGGAGTACCGGGCGCGCAGCCCGACGATGCGCCCGTCGGTATCGAAGCCGACCGCCAAGTCCATTTCCTGCGCGCGCGAGGGGGTGTCCGCGACGAAGCTCTCGTCGCGCTGTTCGATCCAGCGAACCGGGCGGCGCAGCAGCATCGCGAAGTACGGCACGAGGGCCTCCTCCGGGTAGAAGACTCCCTTCATGCCGAACGCGCCGCCCACATGCGGGGCGATGACGCGGATGCGGTGCTCGGCGACCCCGAGCATCCGGGCGACCTCCTCGCGGATGATGTGCGGGGCCTGGGTGGAGGTGTACAACGTCAGCGCCGGTCCGGGCGCGTAGTCACAGACCACCGCGCGGGCTTCCATCGACGCCGCCGTGATGCGCGAGGAGGTCCACGTCTCGCGCACGGTCAGATGTGCCTCCGCCAGCGCCTGCGCCGGGTCCGGGGGTGTGGGCAGGCCGGGGATCGCGACCGGCCAGCTCGCGACGACCTGGACGTTGTCTCCCCAGTCGGCGTGGAGCAGCGGTGCGCCCTCCGCCAGGGACTCCGCCGGGGTGTTCACCGGCGGCAGCGGTTCGTACTCCACCCGGATCAGGTCGAGGGCGTCCTCGGCCACGTACTGGTCGCACGCGACGACGGCCACCAGTGGCTCGCCGACATGCCGCACCTCGCCGTGTGCCAGTGGACGCCCGGAACCGACCTTCTGGCCGGGCAGGTCCCACAGGTAGCCGTGGGGGCCGATGCGGTCGAACAGCTCGGCACCGGTCGCGACGGCGTGGACGCCGTCGAGCGCGGCGGCCGCGGAGGTGTCGATGTCGAGGATCTTGGCGCGGGCGTGCGGACTGCGCAGCAACACCATCGTCGCCTCGCGCGGGAGGTGGATGTCGCCGGTGTAGCGGCCGGCGCCGCGCACGAACCGCTCGCCGTTGCGGTTGGGGACACGGCTGCCGGTGACGCGCTGGTCGGTGGCGTTCATGCGGACTCTCCCCGTGCCTGGGCGGCGAGCGCCGCTTCGAGGGCGTTGACGATGCCGACATACCCGGTGCAGCGGCACAGGTTGGCCGACAGGCGGGCGCGCAGATCCTCGCGGGTGAACACCGCGCCGGCGGCGGCCTCGGCGAGGATTTCGGTGCCGAGAACGATCATGCCGGGCGTGCAGTATCCACATTGGAAGCCGAAGTGCTCGATGAAGGCCTGCTGGAGCACCGAAAGCGCGCCGCGCTCGGCGATGCCCTCGACCGTCGTGACCTCGGCCCCGTCGGCCTGCACGGCCAGTGTGAGGCACGACCGGGCGGACAGCCCGTCGACCAGCACCGTGCACGCTCCACACGGGCCCTGGTGACAGCTGGTGTGGGTGCCGGTGAGTTGCGCCTTCTCGCGCAGGAAGTCGGCGAGGTGGGTGCGTGGCTCGACGGCGCCGGTCACCTCCTCGCCGTTGACGCGCACCGTGATCGCGCGCCGCGTCCGGCGTCCGGGCATCGGCCGTGCCGTCGTGGTCATGAATCCTCCCGAGGTGCGGTGGTCAGGACGCGGCGCAGCGCGGCCGCGGTGGCGGAAGCGGCGAGGTGCCTGCGGTGGTCGATGGACACGTAGGGGTCGGGGCCGATCGGCACGACGAGTTCGCGCACGGCGGCGCCGACGGCGTCGGGGGAGCGATCCGCGAGCAGCTCGTCGTCGACGAGGAACGGGCGCGTGCCGACACCGCCCAGGGACAGCACGAGCCGCCCGGCGCGGAATCCGGCGACCGCGGTGGTCTTGCCGTGCCGGCGGAAGTCGCGCTGCTCGAACGCCCACCGGGAATCCTCGGGCAGCGGCACCTCGATGGCGGTGATCAGCTCGTCGGGGGCTAGCGCGGTGCTGAACGGGCCCGTCCACAGCCCCGTCGCGGCGAGGACACGCTCACCCCGCACGGAGGTCACGCGGACGCGGCCGTCGAGCGCCAGCACCGCCGTGGGCAACTCGCCCTGGGGATCGCCGAACGCGAGACTTCCGCCGACGGTGCCGCGGTTGCGCGTGGGGATGTGCCCGACGCGGGCGAGCGCTTCGCGCAGCACGGCCGGTGTCGCCGAGTGGTGCTCCAGCGCCCGCTGGGTGACACCCGCGCCGATCACGAGGGTGCCGCGCTCGACGGTCACCTCGCGCAGCTGCGCGACTCGGCGTAGGTCGACCAGCACGGCGGGCCTGCGAGTTCGGCTGTTGAGCTGGGCGAGCAAGCTCTGCCCACCGGCGAGCACGGCGGCCTCGCCGCCAAGTCGGTGCAGGACTTCGCAGACCTCGGACACCGTCTCAGGATCGGAGTAATCGAAGGGGGCTGGCCGCATCGTGTCTCCTCCCGCCAGTTCCAGATCTCGCGACGCTAACAGGATGACGGTGGCCGGAACTTCGGCGCGGCGGACGAACCCGGCGGACGCGATCTGTGCACGGTGCCCGACCCGCCGGTTCCTGTTGACACGGACGAGGACCGGACGCATTCTGGTCAAGCGACCAAGTCGGCTGATCATCAGCCTTTCTCATCGCACCTCGCCTGACAATCCTTTTCAGCAACAAGCCGAAATCTGCCGGCCGCAGGAAAAAGGAGAAGTAATGTCGCAACGTTACGACGTCATCGTCATCGGCGCGGGTTTCGCCGGCGCCGCCGCGGCACGGGAGTGCGCGACACGAGGCTTCCGCACGCTGGTGCTCGAAGGCCGTGACCGGATCGGGGGCAGGACCTGGACCTCCCGGTTCTCCAACGGTCAGCCGATCGACATCGGCGGTACGTACGTGCACTGGCGCCAGCCCCACATCTGGGCCGAGCTGACCCGATACGGCCTGACCGGCGACCTCATCGCCGCGTCCGAGACCCCGGAAAAGGTACTGGCGCCGTCCGGGGACGGGCTGAAATGGGTGGACGCGGCCACCCACCGCAAGCGCGAGGCCGAGCTCATGAACCGGATCTTCGCCGATGCGCGTGACTACTTCCCGTTCCTCCCGGATCCGCTGGCGGCACGGGAGAAGGTGGAGAAACTGGACCAGCTGACCATTCGCGACTGGCTCGACCAATTCCAGTTGTCGCCGGAGGACGACGCGCTGGCGACCGGTTTGCTGACCTACGAGGCGCTCCGGCCCGCGGACGAGGCCGGGATCCTCACCTGGGTCTGGTGGTGGGCCCAGTCCGGCGGCGATTACGACTCGGCGTACGAGATGCTGCTCGGATACCGGCTGCGGAACGGGATCGGCAGCCTGCAAGAACGGATGCTCGCCGACGGCGGCTCCGAGGTCCGGCTCGGGCAGACCGTCACCCGGGTCGTCTCTGGCGATGCCGGTGTCGAGGTGTCGACGACCGACGGGCACACCTACCAGGGTGCCGCGGTGGTCGTCGCGACGCCGACGGGTTCCTGGCTGGACATCGACTTCTCGCCCGCGATCGCGCCGGAGCGGTTCGAGGCGGTGCGCGAAGGGATTCAGGGCCCGCGCGCGGCCAAAGTGCTGGCCCGGATCAAGGGTGAGCCGCACAGCATCGAGGTGGCCAGCGGCGACGCGTACCGCATCAACACGATGTGGACGGAGCGGCGTGACGCACCCGACGAGCAGACGGTCGTGGCCGTCGCGGGCAGGCTCATGAAGGATCCGAACGACAAGGCCGAGATCGCGGACGGCATCAGGGAACTCCTTCCGCACGTCGAGGTTCTCGAAGTGGCGGCTGGCGTCTACGACGCGGGCGATCCGCACTCGCGAGGCGCGTGGATGTACCTGCGCCCCGGCGTGATGACCCGCTTCGAACCGTCGCGGAAGTTCATCGAACTGGAAGGCCGCATCGCGTTCGCCACGGCCGACATCGCGACCGTGCTGGTCGGTTACATCGACGGTGCGATCGAGACCGGACTCAAGGCAGCGCGCAACATCCGGCGGTTCATTCCAGGAGCTGACGGAAGCTAAGCCCGTGCTACCGTCTGGGTCGGCCGACCAAGTCAGCGGGCAGGGGGAGCGCATGGTCCGGATGGCGGCGGATGACCGTCGACAGCGGTTCATCGAGGCTGCCGTCCAGGTCATCGGCGAGCATGGCGTCGGTGGCGCCACCACGCGGCGCATCGCGGCCGCCGCGAACGCCCCGCTGGCGAGCATCCACTACTGCTTCGCCACGAAACAGGACCTTCTCGTGGCCGTTTTCCAGCATGTCGACGCCTTGATCCTGGACGCGGTGCAGTCGACGGGCCGGCATGCGGGGATGGGTAAGGCGGCCGCGGCGTTCCTCGTCACCGCATGCGAGTGGTACACGGCCAATCCCTCCTACGCGCGCGCCCAGCTGGACCTGTACCAATGGATGCTGCACCAGGGCGGCAAGTGGTCGAAAATCGCCAGGACCGCCTACCGGTCCGGGGAGCGGAAGTCTGCCGGCATACTCCGTTCCTGCATGCTGCCCGGCGAGGACGACGACCTCGTCGAGCCACTGGTCCGCCTCGTCTTCGCCATCGTCGACGGGCTTGTCCTCGCCTGGTTCGCCGACCATGACCGCAAGCGTATGCGGGCCTCGATGGACCTGGCCGTGAAGTCCATCGAACTCATGGCTGACCGACCCGGCGCCAAGACCGCGCACCGGGCCCGCTAGACCGGATCTTTTCCTTCCCACCAACCGCGTGACTCACAAAGGAGTGATCATGCCAAAAAACTATGATGTCATTGTGGTCGGCGCTGGTTTTGCCGGCGCCACGGCGGCTCGCGAGTGCGCCGTCCGAGGATTGCGCACACTGGTACTCGAAGGCCGGGACCACGTAGGCGGACGAACGTGGACATCGCAGATGTCCGACGGTCAGCTCGTCGACATCGGCGGCACGTACGTGCATTGGCGTCAGCCCCACGTGTGGGCGGAAATCACGCGCTACGGTCTGGCCGACGATCTCGTTCCGGGCGCTGTGGCGCCCGACCAGTGTTTCGCTCCGTCCTCCTCGGGCATGGCCTGGGTCGACGCCGCGGAATACGACAAGCGTGAATCGGCGCTGCTGGACAAGCTCTTCCAAGAGTCCCGGCGTTATTTCCCGCAGCCGTTCCAGCCCCTGCTACGACGAGCGGACGTCGAAAAGTTGGACCGGACCACGGTTCGCGAGTGGATGGACAGGTTCGACCTGTCGGAGGAGGACGACGCGCTCGTCACCCAGGCGCTGACCTACGAGACCATGCGCTCGGCGGAGGAAAGCAGCATCCTGACCTGGATGCGATGGTGGTCGGTGTCCGGCGGGGACGCCGATTCGGTGTACGAAGCCATCCTGGGCTTCAAGCTCGCGCGGGGGACGGCGAGTCTCCTCAACGCAATGCTGGCCGACGGTGGCGCCGAGGTCCGCCTCGGCGAAGCAGTGACCACAGTGGAGTCGACCGGCCAGGGCGTGCGGGTGTCGACCGCGGGGGGCCGGACGTATTCGTCCGCTGCCGTCGTGATCGCGACGCCGACCGGGGTGTGGCCCCACATCGATTTCTCCCCGGCCCTGTCCCCGGAACGGATCCAGGCGGCGCGGGAGGGCATGCAAGGAGCCACCGGGGCCGCGAAGATTCTCATTCGCATCAAGGGGGAGCCGCGGAACATCAACGTCCTGAACAGGCCAGGACGTCCCCTCGACGCGGTCTGGACCGATTCGCGCCAGTCGGCCGACGAGCAGACCGTCGTGGCGATCGCCACGGGTGGCATGACGGACCCGGGCGATCCCGCCGAGGTCGCGGCGGCGTTGCGGGAGCTGCTGCCGCACGTGGAGGTCGTCGACGTCGTCCCTGGCGTGTACGGGATGGACGACGAGTTTTCCCGGGGCGCGTGGATGTACTACGGCTTGGGACAGCTGAGCGGCTACGAACCACACACGAGGTTCATGGAGCTGGAGGGCCGCATCGCGTTCGCCACCGCGGACATCGCGACCGGCTGGGTCGGCTACATCGACGGCGCCATCGAAACCGGCCTCCGCGCGGCACGCGCTGTGCGGCAGGTCGTGTTGTCAGACCGCCGATAGGGAGGCCCACCATGCCTGACCCAGAAGTGCGGAACCAACGCGAAGCAGTGGATTCCGGCGGGGTGGTGCACCTGGAAGCGGGTCACCTCAGCCGCACCCAGATCGTTCTGTTCGCGATCGCGGCCGGTTCTCCCGCGGTCGGGATTTCCCTCGTTCCCATGTTGATGTTCTCCTACAGCGGGATGCAGAGCTGGCCCTCACAGCTTCTCGGGATGGCCGCGACAGTGTGCATCGGACTGACGGTCAGCTTTTTCGCGCGGCGGTACGTGGCGACGGGTTCGATCTACTCGTACATGGGCAACGCGTTCCAGGGTCGCTGGGCCCGCATCGTCGTCGCCGCGGCGCTGCTGTTGGGGTTCGTGCTGCAGGTCGCGATCATCGTCGGCGTCGTCGGGGTGTTCCTCGGCAGCTTTCTCACCGAGATCGGAGTGGACGCCGCGACCGGCGCCGCCTTCCAGGCGGTCATCTACCTCGTCGCCCTGGGCGCGGCGGCACTCATCGCCATCCGCGGCCTGGACGCGTCGGTGCGCACCGTGGTCATCGCGGCGGCCGTGTCACTTCCGCTGCCACTGCTCATCACCGTGCTCAGTGGTGCCCACACCGGTCTCGAGCTGCCGCACCAGTTTGATCTGGACGAACTTTCGGTCAACGGGACGTTCCAGGGCTTCGCTGCCGGCGTGACGTTTCTCGTGGGGTTCGAGAGCCTCGCGGCGCTGGCTGCCGAGACCCGGGATCCGAAGCGGAACGTTCCCCTCGCCGTCATGTCGTTGCCGGTCGTGCTCGGGATCGCGTACCTGCTCGCCACGATCGTGCAGCTGCCCGGGCTCGCCGCCGCGTCGGCGCAGATCGAAGCCGGGCTCTCACCGCCCGCCGCGCTCGCTCTGCACGCCGGGCTGCCTCCCGCGGTCGGAACCGCCGCGGACCTCCTCCTGGCCGTGTCGATGTTCGCCGGCCTGGTCGGGTTCGTGAACTTCGGCTCCCGTTTCGTCGCCACCCTGGCCGCCGACAAGCTGCTGCCATCCCGGCTGGCGGTCGTCCACCGCCGCTACCGCAGCCCGGCTCTCGCGATGATCGTCCTGACCGCGGTCGGGTTCGTGGTGGTGGAGTCGGCGGTAGTGGTGGCCGGCGATGTCACCAGCGGCTACACGGCGCTCGCCACCGCACTGGTCTACTCGTGGCTTCCCGCCTACCTCCTCCTCTCGATCGGCGCGATCGTCCGGACGCTGCGGGACAGGCGTGTGCAGTGGCGCGTCATCGTGGCCGCGGCCCTCGCCGCACTGGTCATCGTGTGGCTCTACATCAACGATGTCCTCAACCCGCCACCCGGGCCGTCAGCAGTCATGCGCTGGGTGACGTACGGCACGATGGCCGGGCTTCTGGTGATCTTCGGGCTCGTCGAGTACAGGCGGCGCCGGGCGGCGCACCGGACAGCCTGACGGGTTCGGCGGCCGGACGAGAGCCCGGCCGCCTCCGAGACGGTCACGACAGGAGGAAGCGGGACGGGTGCTCGGGAACCGGGAACTGCTCGGGCTCGGGCCACGCGCGCTGCGGGAGGTGCGTGGCGCCCGGATCGGCATGGTGTTCCAGGAGCCCTCAGCCGCGCTCAACCCGACCACGCCGTTACCGGGGACATTCCGGTCGGCATCTACCCCTGCGCCGGCGGCCACGAGGGCGCCGGCGTGATCACCGCGGTCGGCCCGGACACTCCCGCCTTCGAGGTCGGGGATCACGTCGTCTTCTGATTCCTGCCTGCCTGCGGCCGGTGCGAGTTCTGCGCCAGCGGCCTGTCCAATCTCTGCGACCTCGGTGCCTCGCTGCGCACCGGCGCCCGAGCCGACGACCCGGCCAGGTTCCGGATGCACCTCGACGGCGACCCGGTCGGCCAACAGTGCGGCATCTCCACCTTCAGCGAGTACACCACCGCCTCGATCGCCTCGGTCGTGAAGATCGACAAGGACGTCCGGGGGCATCAGTCATGCCCGGCCTGGCGACCATGGCCCTTGGACAAGAGCCGCGAAGAAGGTAACGGGGGAGCGGCGTGGGGAGCAAACGGGGAGCAGACGGAGGCTTTGAATGGTGCTGAACTGCGCCCGACGGCTCCGAACGGACCCGCGCTAACCTGCGGAAGGCATGTTTTCCCAGGTCGGCGCGGTATCGCGTACATAGTTCACACCGAAGAGGTCAACGCCAGGCTGCGTTCGCAGGTAGCGCGGACTGACCGAACACCCAGCCGACTGGTGGAGCAAGGAGCGAAAGTGGAGCCGCCGATGTTCGTGTTGTTCGCTGAGCTGCCCCGAATGTGCCGCAACTGCCCCAGCTTGTGCAGGGGATTCTCCGTTTTCGCAGGTAAGCGCGTTGCCTCCACTACTCTGGGGGTCAAGGGGTCGCAGGTTCAAATCCTGTCAGCCCGACGGCCAGAGAAGACCCCTGACCTGCTTTAAAAGCCAGGTCAGGGGTCCTTTTCGTTCAGCGATCTCAGCGCGCCGAGTGACTAAGTGGGTGACTAAGGCTGAAGATCTGGTCCATCGCGGTGGCGGCTTCGACCATCACCGGCCGGATCTGGTGGCGGTAGACCTGCTCGGTGACAGCGGTGCCACTATGGCCGCACAGGCGCGAAATGTCTTCCAGAGGCACCTTGGCGTCGGACAGCAGCGAGACGAAGCTGTGCCGCATCTCGCGAGGTGTCCACTCCTCCGCGATGAGCCCGGCGGCCGCGACGACCTTCCGGAACTGGCGTCGGACGTTGTGCGCATCCAGCTCCGTACCGACCTGCGAGGCGAACACCAGCCCGTGTTCCTGCCACCTCTGCCCGCTCGCCACCTTCACGGCTCGTTGCCGCATTCGATGCAGTCGGAGCGCAATCACACAACGCTTCGGCATCGCGAGGGTGCGCCTCGACTTCCGCGTTTTCGTATCGCCGCCAGCCCGGACAGACCGCCAGACACTGATGGAAGGCAGCACCGGGGGATCGGCGGTGACGTCACCAGCCAGGTCTACGTGATCCCAAGTCAGCGCGCGCAGCTCCTCCGTTCGGGCACCGATCAACAAGGACAACACGATGTACGCGTGCAGCGGTGAGTTTTCCGAGGCAGCCAAGACGGCTTCCGCCTGTTCGAGCGTGAGGGACTTTGATGGCCTTCCATCCTGTCCAGTAGGAATTTCGCAGAGCGCGACGACATTACGCTTCACCTTGTCCCGTGCCTGTGCGTGCTTGACAGCTCGACTAAGAATCGAGTGCAGCAGCCGTAGTGTGCGCGTGCTGACAGAACAGGCTAGTTCGGCCAACCATTTGTCGACATCTTCTGCGGTCAATTCGCGGAGCTTGCGTTTGCCTAAGGGCTGTCTCGTAGCTGGTGTTGTGGTTGGTGGGGCTAGTGGTTGGGTCAGGCTGTGAGGATGATGTTGTGGAGGTTCGCGATTCCGGAGACGGTGTCGGCGAGCGTGCTTGCGGCGCGGCGGTAGTCTCGCAGGATTGTGAAGTTCTTTGTCCGGGAAAGGACATGTTCGACGCGGGCGCGGACCTTGCGGTGGACGGTGTTGAGATGTTCCTTCCAGTCCGGGAGGTTGCTGCCGTCGCGGGGTTTGCGGTAGGGCATGACGACCTCGGGGTTTCCTTGGTAGCCGCCATCGGCGATGATCGGCCGGTCGGCGAGTTGCTCGGCGATGCCGGAGTCGCGGTAGGCAGTGCAGTCGTTGCGGCTGCCTGGTTGCGGGTCGCCGGTGGCGATCACCAGCCGGGTCTCGGGGTCGATCGCGACCTGCACGTTGGTGGAGTACCGGTAGTTCTTCGACGGCGTGGCCAGCCGGTGATCGCGGGTCGGGGCGAGGGTGCCGTCCACGATCGCGACCGCATCGATCCGGCGTTTGCGGACCGGGGCCAGCGCCGGCAGCGGTCCGACCGTGTCGATCATCCGATGAGCCGCGGAATGCGACACGCCGAACAGCGGCCCGATCTGGCGCATCGTCAGGTTCGTCCGCCAGTAGGTCGCCACCAGCAGAACGCGGTCGGCCAGCGGCAACGCCCACTGTCGGCCTGCTCGGCCGTCCGCGATTTCGTCCCCGCCTCGCTTGGCGACCAGCCGCACGAGCGTGCGGAACTGGGCCGGCTCCAGCCCGGTGAACGGGCCAATCCACTCCGGCCGCGATGCTGTGATCACCCGCACCACAGCATCATGATCAACTACCGGAGCAGCTAGCCCGGCACCGGGTTACGAGACATCCCTTAGAGCGGCATTAAACGGAATTGAACGGAACCGCACTGCCCCAAAGTGCCCCAGCCAACCAGGGAATCCTCCAAAGCCGCAGGTCAAGCGGTCTAGCGCACCACACTGGCAGTGTGAGGGGTCGGCGAGGTGGATCGCCAGGTGCTGGAGGTCAGTTCACGTTCAGCTGGAATGTAGTGGCGCTGCAATAGGGTGGATGGGAAGCGTGCGCCTCGTCGATTGCAAGATCAGCAGGCGGGAGCAATTTGGAGTGAGGCTCAGGACGTCAAGGAGGCAGGACCGTGGGGGAGCTACACTGATGTCGAAGTCATCTTCACCGGATAACAGTGGCGTGGACGAGGCATTCACTGAGGCCGGGCGGATGGTCGTAGCCGGCGGTTCGCTTGCCGAACTGATCTCGTACATGAGATCGGCGCCGTTCGCGGCTACGCCCTTCAATCTCCTCAGGGTGCTTACTCAGGAGGTTGGTATTCCCCTTGCGCGTGCCAGAGAAGTGCTGACTCTCATCGATCAGGACCTCGGGTCTGCGGAGGGACGCGACGCCGAACGGGAGTGGGATGCCATCGTGGGGCAATACCGGACCGGCCAGGTCCGGTGACCCAGCGGCCGCGCGAACCGGTGCGGTCGCCGGCCGAGTTCACCAATGGGGGAGCGGGAGCGAAACCAGCGCGCGCGGTGTTCCACGCCGACCCAGACCAGCGCGACTGTGCCGCAACTGCCCCATGCTGTACTGGGAAATTCTCTATTTTCTCAGGGGCAGCGGCCCGTTATCCAGGTAGACGGGCCGCTGCGTCTTTCTATGCGAGAACTGCCCAGGGCGTGCCACCGCCGGCGTCGCCGTGATTGTCTTTGCCGTTCAGGGGCGCGGTGTCTTGGGGAACCCGTCCATCGGAGGTCGGGGGGTAGGTGGCTCATCTCGTTGAACATGACGACGCTCGGCGGTAGCTTGGGCCGGTTCTCGATGACCGTCAGCGCCGCGTTGGCGCTGCTGAGTCCCAGCCACCGCACCGCTGGGGCGGCCAAGGCGTGGCGGACGAGCCACGCGATCGGGTAGGCGTGGGTGATCAGCACTTCGTGAACGTCGTCGTCCTGGTCGGGGGCGGTGGCGAACCTCGCGGTGAGGCTTTGGGCGATCTTGTGGCCCGCCGCGGCCTCGTCGGCGTCGTAGCCGTCGAAGAACGGCACCCAGGACGGTGGGGTTTCCTCCGGCGCCGGCACGTAGGGCACGTGGTCGATCAGTTCGGCCGCCTCACCGACAGGGGCACTGCCGCTGAGGAAGATGTTCAGTTCCCGTGCACTGTCGGCAGCGCGGGGCAGCGGGGAATGCCACACGGCGTCAATGGGTAAGTGCGCCAGGCGCCGGCCGAGCAGGCGGACTTGCCGTCGCCCGGTGTCGGTGAGATTTCCGAAGGCGTCGGCGTCACCGTGGCGGGCGATGTAGAGGTATCTGGTTGCCACGAGCGTGTCCTTTCCGCGGGTGGGCCGGGTCAGCGGACGGTGATGGTTCCGGCTGTCCCGTCGAGCGCGATCCGGTCACCGTTGCCGATGCGGGTGGTGGCATCCGCGACACCGAGGACGGCGGGGATGCCGTACTCCCGGGCGACGATCGCGGCGTGCGACAGCGCGCCGCCGGTCTCGGTGACGACACCGGCGGCGATGGTGAACAGCGGCGTCCAAGCGGGATCGGTGTAGGGGTAGACGACGATTTCACCGGGGCGCACGCGCGGGAAGTCCGAGGGACCGCGCACGATCCGCGCCGCCGCGGTGACCGCTCCGTGGGAGCCGGGCGTTCCGCTCAGTGATCCGATCGCGCCGGGCACGCGGCTCGGGGGCAAGGGCGCGGTGATGGGGCGTGCCTGCAGAATCCACACCGCACCTTCGGCGACCGCCCATTCGATGTCTTGCGGGGTTCCGAGAATCCCCGCTACGCGCGCGCCCAAATCCGTCAGCGTCGCTGCCGTGGCGTCATCCAGTGCTCGCGCGGCCTGCTTGTCCGGTGCGACCGTGCTGGTGACGACGCCGCTGTGCTCGTGGTCGAGGTCCGTTCGAGTCCGTTTGCTTCCGACCCAGCAGCCGATGGTTCCGTCGGGCGCGACCTCGTAGGTGTCGGGGGTGACGGTGCCGCCCACGACGGCCAGGCCCAGACCCCACGATGCGTCGATCCGAGTCGGTGCTCCCGGCTGTTGGGGTGTGAACAAGACGCCGGACACCTCCGCCTCGATCACGCGCTGCACGAGCACCGCCATGCCGGGAACGAGGTGTGCGGTGCGGCCGGCTGTCCGGCTCCAGTACTCGCCCACCCGCGTGGCGCGGACCGACTCCCAGCAGGCCGCTATCGCCTCACACACGTCGTCGACACCCCGAGCGCCGATGACGCTCTCGTACTGGCCCGCCGCCGAAGCACCGGCGGTGTCCTCGTCCGTCGCGGAAGAACGCACCGCCACCACCGGGTCACCCAGCCGCGCAAGCTCCCGGGCGATCGCGTCGCGTAGCGAGCGCCCGACCGCGGAACCGGGCTGCTGCCGGCCGCAGGGCACCACGAACCCATCCGGCACCGGCAACCCCTCGCGCAGCAGCACACCGAGCGTTGCGGCCTTGCCTCCCGAGTTCGCGCGGGTCGCGTCAGTGAGCGCCGCCGGCATCAACACGCCTATCAACGAAACGTTGACAACAATATGTTGATAGTAGCAGGATGGTTGTCGTGGAACGGAAGCGCGATCTCGAACGACGCGTCAGCGCCGAGCATGCGCAGGCTCAGCGTGAGCGCGACGCCCAAGACGTCCTGCTCGAACTGGGCGCGGACGAACTCGAACCGCGCCCGTGGCGACCCGCGCCGGTCCCGCCGACGGCGGTCGATCTGACGCAGTACGCGCTCTGGCGCTCAGCCGACCTGACCCCCGATGAGCTCCTGGCCGCGCTGGCACTGCTCCCGGCGGCTCGGGCCGAGGTCGAGGGTGTGGAGATCGGTCTGCTCTTCACCGCGCGAAACCAGGGGCTGACGTGGGCGCAGATCGCGGAGGCCATGGGTTTCCGCTCCCCGCAGGCGTGCCAGCAATACGTGAACCGGCTCAGCGCCAGACAGGACAAATCGCCATGACCGATCAGTCGTTGCTGGAACTGCCCGTCCTGCACGCGGTACGCCTCCTGGGGTTCGCGAACAGCCGGGCAGTAGCCGAGCGTGCCGGAACGAACCATGACGAGGCACTGCGGGTGCTGCGCGAGTCTGAGCGCGCGGGCTGGGTGCAGCATGGCGCGTTCGCCGACATCGACGGGTGGTCGGAAGACGTGGTAGCGGCTGTCTACCGCGAGTTCCTGCCGCTCAACGCGCGCCTGCTGCGGGCCGTAACGGACTGGCAGATCAAACCGGCCGGGACGGACCGGTTCGCTCCCAACGGCCACAGTGACAGGGCCTACCGATCGGCGCTGCGCAAGGCCAGAAGCGGGCAGCACAACTGGATCGGCAAGACCGATGTGGACTCCTGCCACCGGGTCTGGTTCCAACTCCACGAAGACCTCGTCGCCACCCTCGGCATCGACCGGCTGACCGAAAGCCAGGCTCCGAAGTAGACGAAGACCAGCCGGCGTCCGGACCAGGGCCCGGATCAACCGCCCGCAACCGCGGGGAACTCGTCGGCGCAGCCGGGAAATCCGTGAGCCGTCGGGTCCTCGGTGACCGCCGGGCGGCATCGCGCGTACATCTGCCGGCAGAGTGTGATGAACTCCTGCGCCCTGCGGGTCGTGCGGGCGCCCCGCATCCACGCCACCACGATGTCCAGCGGCTGGACGTCGTCGCTCAGTTCCAAGGGGACCGCGCGTGCTCCGGCGTACGTGGTCTCCGCTGGGGGGCGCTGGTTGAGCAGCGCGAAGCCCTGACCGTGCGCCACCAGGGCCCGCACGGTTTCGTAACCGGCGCTGCGGTGCCGGATGCGCGGTTCCACCCCCGCCTCGCGCAGGATCGACTGGAGGTACTCCCGGCTGTTGGGCAGGTCGAGCAGCACCATGGGCTCTCCGGCGAGCTGCGCCAGCGACACCGTGCCGCTCCCGGCCAGTGGGTGGTCGGGGCCCACGAGGGCGTACGGCGGCGCGGTGTCCACCACGACGTGATCGATGTCGTCGTCGAGGTCGTAGCCGTACAGCAGCGCGACCTCGTACTCCCCGCCCCGCAGCGCGGCCTTGATCGCGGAGTGCTCGCCTTCCCGCACGGACACCACCACCCGCGGGTGCCGGTGTTCGAACTCGGCCAGCAGGCCCGGCAGGCGGAACGGCGCGAGCGTGGCGAAGCAGCCGACCGTCAGCGTGCCCACCAGCTCCGTACCCGCCTGTCGCGCCGCCTCGACGAGTTCGGCGCCGTGGGCCAGGAAGTCGAGGACCCGCCGGTGGAACGCCTGCCCCGCCGTGGTCAGGCTCAGCCCACGAGCGTGGTGGCGCAGCAGCAGCTGCACCCCCAGCTCCCGTTCGAGCTGGGCGACCGCGGTGGAGACCGCCGACTGCGACACCATCAGCTCGCGTGAGGCGGCGGTCATGCTCAGGTGCCGGGCCGCCGCCTCGAAGTACCGCAGCTGCACGAGGGTGAAGGAGGGCTCAGATATCGCGATGCACCTCCTCGCCCCCCACGAGCGTGAGCACCGTCTTCGCGGCGCTGACCTGCTCACCGGACAGGATCGGCCGGTCCAGCAGGGCGAGGTCGGCGAGCATGCCCGGCGCGATCACTCCCGTCTCGCCGTCCGCGTGGTTGGCGTAGGCCGAGCCCGCCGTGTACGCCGCCAGCGCCACCCGCAGGTCGATGGCCTGCACCGGTTCCAGCGGCTCGGACAGCACACCCTCGCCGACCGCGTGCGGGTCCTCCGGCGGGCCGAGCCGGGTGGCGGCCGTGTAGATCGCCCACAGCGGGTTCGGGTCGGTGACCGGCCAGTCGCTGCCCATCGCCAGCCGCGCCCCGGCCCGGTGCAGCGCTCCGAACGGGAAGTGGTGCGGCTCCCGGTGCGGGCCGAGCAGTGGCAGCTTGCGCTCGACGATCTCCCGGTCCCGCCGCGCCCACAGCGCCTGGATGTTGGCGATGACCCCGAGCTCGGCGAACCGCGGCACGTCGTCGGGGGAGACCACGTCCACGTGCGCGATCTGGTGCCGGTTGTCGTGCCCGGGGCCGGCGGCGCGGGCGGCTTCCAGCGCGTCGAGGCATTCCCGGACGGCCCGGTCGCCGACCGCGTGCATGTGGATCTGGAACCGGCGCCGGTCCAGCTCCACGCAGATCCGCTTCAGCTGCTCCGGATCGATGAACGACAGCCCCGACTCCGTGCCGTGGTGGAAGTTGCCGGCGTACGGTTCGAGCATCGCGCCCGTGCAGTTCTCGCACACACCGTCCTGCATGATCTTCACCGTCGTGGCGCGGAACCGGCCGACGGTGCCTGCCGCCCGCCGTTCTTCCAGCGAATCCAGCTGGCCGAGACCGTCCTCCGCCGACCACCACAGCGCGCCGGCGACCCGTGCGGTCAGCCGGCCCTCGCCCGCGAGCTTCAGGTAGGTCGGCAGCGGGTCCGGCAGCCCCCACAGCGAACCGACGCACGCGTCCTGCCACCCGGTGACACCCATCGAGTGCAGGTGCCGCTGAGCGGCCAGCAGCGCGGCTTCGGCGAACTCCGCGGTGATCGGCGGCAGCAGCGAGGTGATGAGATCGCCCGCGCGTTCGACGAGCACCCCGGTGGGGCGCCCGTCCGGATCCCGGTTGATCCGGCCGTTGGGCGGGTCGGGGGTCTGCTCGCCGATCCCGGCGCGTTCGAGGGCCCGGCTGTTGGCCCACACGCCGTGCCCGTCGTGGCTGACGAAGACGGCGGGCCGGTCCGGCAGGATCTCGTCGAGGAAGTCGCGGTGCGGCAGCCCGCCCGGGAAGGTGTCGCCGAACCAGCCGTTGCCGCTGATCCACTCGAGCCCGGGATGGTCCTCGGCGTAGGCCCGGATCGCCGCCCGGTACCGCTCGGGTGAGTGCGGCAGCCGGGACAGGTCGCACGTCAGCAACTGGACGCCGGCGGCCAGCGGGTGGACGTGGGCGTCGGTGAACCCGGGCAGCAGCGTCGCGCCGCGGGCGTCGACGACCTCGGTGCGCGGACCGGCCAGCTCGTCCAGGGGTGCCCGGCCGACCGCCTGGATGCGCCCGCCGCTGATCGCCACCGAGGTGGCGCCCGGTGCGGCCGAGAACACCTCGGCGTTGACGATGACCAGGTCGGGATGGCTGGTGCTCACGGTGGCCCCCGTCACTGCTGGGCCGGGTGGCAGCAGGAGGCGTGGCGCGGCTGCGGGGCGGGTGTGTCGAGCGCCGGGTTGGTGTCGAAGAAGCCGGTCGGCTTGAGCACGAACCCGGTGTGGTCCACCGGCATGATGGGCCAGTCCTCGGTGCGCGGGTAGTGGGTGAGCCCGAAGGTGTGCCACACCACCACGTCGGCGCCGTCGAGGTCGCGGTCGGCGCGGACCCAGGTGTCGATCCCGGTCCGGCCGTCGTTCTGGTTCACGTACTCGCCCGACGGGAACCGCTCGTTCTCGTCGTAGGCGGTGACCCACAGGTGCTTGCGGGTGAACGCCGCCCGGCGCGCGATGGACGACTGATCGTCGGCCAGCAACGTCGGCAGGCCCTCCGGGTGCAGCGTGTAGGCGACGGGCCGGCCGAGCGCGTTGCGCCGTTCGGTGTTGCTGATCCGCCACACGCGGCCCCGGTTGCCGTCGGCCAGCCGCGCGGCCTCGGACTCCTTGGCCAGGCGCGTGATCCTGCGGGTGAACCCGTTGCCGTACGGGTTGGACGGTCCCATCGGGACGCGCTGGACGTCGATTTCGTCGACGGCGTTGGTCAGGCCGTCGACCATCATGTCCAGCCGGGCGGAGAACAGGTGCTGGTGGTAGGGCGCCCCCACGCCGGGCGCGATCTCGCTCGCCCACGGGTACTCGGCGCCGTCCGGCCCGTCACCGGGGTAGGCGGAGGCGAACACGATGCCGGTGGCCTTGCACTCCAGCTCGATCGTGCCGTCGAGGTAGAAGTACCAGTAGAAGCCGTAGTCGTAGTTGCCGACGGTCACGAAGAACGACACGACCATCCGGCGCTGGCGGCGGGTGGAGACGCTGCCGTTGTAGCCGTCGGTGTGCTTCCACAGCACGCCGGCGTCCTCCTCGTGCATGCAGATCGCGTTGCGGATCGTGCGCGGGTGGCCGTCGTCGTCGTGCAGCGTGGCGTCGAGGTAGTGGATCTCGCCCAGGCAGTCGCAGCCCAGCGTCAGCGAGTTGGCCTCCTTGCCCAGCGAGTACTCGCCGGCGTCGAAGTAGTTCTGCCAGAACCGCACCGGGCCGGGGTCGCCGTAGGGCACGACCATCTCCGCGACCGAGGCCCGGTAGACGATCGGCCGCACCCGGTCGCCGTCGGCGAAGCCGATCTGGTGCAGGGTCAGGCCCTCGACGGCGTTGAAGCCGACGCGGAACTGCCACTTCTCCCACGTCACGACGTCGCCGTCGACGGTGAAGCTGGGCCCTTCGGGCTGGGTGATCTCGATCGGCTTCTGCGTGGTCCGCGACGGCCGGGCCGGGTCGTCCAGGTGGTAGTCGTAGGCGGTCACCGGGATCTCCACCGGGCCCTCGTCGATGAGGTCGTGCACGCGGCGGCCGATCAGGTCGACGTAGGCCACGACCCCGTCGATCGGGTGCGCCCAGATGTTGTCGTCCTCGTTCAGCTGCAGGAACGCCAGGCAGCGCACCAGGCGCAGGCCCTCCTCCCCGGGGATGCCGAAGCAGCCGGCGCTCAGGGCGGACACCCGGACCGAGCGCGGTTCGGTGATGCCGCGCCGCCGCATGGCCGCGTTCCAGGCCTCGTCCTTCCAGAGGATCTCCTCGACCAGGTCGAACTCCTCGTGCAGGATCGGTGGCTGCCCCTCGGCGACCACGTCGACGACCCGGTCGGCCAGCACGCGGCCCTCGGTCACCGAGACCAGCACCTCGCGTACCTCCCCGGTGCGGCGGTCGAGCAGCAGCGACCGGACCCGCCGGTCCAGCGCCTGGCCGGGGGCCCACGCCAGCACCTCCGCCTTCGCGGGCTCGTGCAGCGACACCAGGGCGAAGCGGGTGTCGGCGGTGGCGATCCCGGCGTCGTGGAGCAGCTCGCGGTTGCGGGCGACCTCATCGCGGGTCAGGCGGGCGAGGGGGTGGTTCATGCGCGTCTCCGTATTCTTTGCGACGTAGCGCAAAGAATGACCGCAAGGCAGCCAGATGTGCAAGACTTGCGCCCAGGAACTTCGGCGAGAGGCGGCGTGAGTTTTTTGATGCAGACCATCAAGAATTCAGATCGTGGCACGACCTAAGGACCAGGCGAAGCGCCGCGACGAGATCGTGGCCGCGGCAGGCCGAGCCATCCTGCGCCGGGGCCTGACCGGGCTGCGCGTGCGGGACGTGGCCGAGGAGGCCGGTCTGTCGGCCGGGCTGGTCAGCTACTACTACCGCGACCTCGACGAGCTGCTGCTCGAGGTGCACCAGGACGCGGTCGACCGGTTCTACTGGGGACGCGCGGAGGCGGCGGACAGCGAGACCGATCCGCGGGGCCGTCTCGTGCGGATCGTCGAGGCCGGGCTGCCCGCCGACGAGAACGACCCGGTGTGCCGGGTGCTGTACGAGACGCACGTCCACGCCTCGCGCAGCCGGACCCACGCCGCGCTGATGACGGCGCTGTGGGACCGCGAGGTGTCGCTGTACTCCGCCGCGCTCGCGCACGGCCGCGACGCCGGCGTGTTCCGGCTGCGGGGGCCGGTCGCCGACGTCGCCGCCAACGCGGTCGCCCTGGAGGACGCCTACGGGTTGCACGTCGTGGGCCGGAATTCGAGCGTGTCGGTGCCCCGGGCGCGGGCGCTGGTGTTGCGTTACCTGGAGACCGAGACCGGCTGCGAGCTCACCGGCGGCGGTCAGGCGTAGGCGGTCCAGACGGTCTTGAGCCCGGTGTACTTGTCGAAGGAGTGCACCGACAGGTCCCGGCCGAAGCCGGACTGCTTGAACCCGCCGAACGGAGTGGCCGTGCTCAGCGCGTCGACGGTGTTGACCGACACGGTGCCGGCGTGGATCTCCCCGGACACCCGGTGGGCCCGGGCGAGGTCGCGGGTCCACACCGAAGCGGCGAGCCCGAAGGGGGTGTCGTTGGCGAGACGGATCGCCTCGGCCTCGGAGTCGAACGTCAGCGCCGCCAGCACGGGGCCGAAGAGCTCCTCGGCCACGAGCGGGTCCTCCGGGCGCAGCCCGGAGACGACGGCCGGATCCAGGAAGGCGCCGCGCCGGGATCCTCCGATGTGGACGGTTCCGGTGCTCTCGGTGACGGCGCGCTGGACGCGGATCGCGGCGGCTTCGTCCACCATCGGCCCGAGCTTCGTGGCCGGGTCCAGCGGGTCGCCGGGCACCCACTTCCGCACCTCGGCCACGAGCCGGTCGAGGAAGTCCGCGGCGATCGACCGCTGGACCAGCAGGCGGGTGGTGGCCGAGCAGACCTGGCCGGAGTTGGCGCAGAACCCGAACGCGACCAGGCCGGCCGCCGCGTCGAGATCGGCGTCGTCGAACACGACCACCGGGCTCTTGCCGCCGCATTCCAGCCAGACCTGCTTGAGGTTGGACTCCCCGGCGTAGCGCAGGAAGAGCCCGCCCACCGGGGTCGAGCCGGTGAACGCGAGCACGTCGACGTCCGGGTGCCTGCCCAGCGCCTGCCCGGCGGTCTCGCCGAGACCGGGCACGACGTTGAGCACGCCGTCCGGAATGCCCGCTTCGACGGCCAGCTCGGCCAGGCGCAGCGCGGACAGCGGGGACTGCTCGGCGGGCTTGAGCACCACGCTGTTGCCCGCGGCCAGCGCCGGCGCGAGCTTCCAGCCGGCGATGTCGAGCGGGAAGTTCCACGGCACGACGGCGCCGACGACGCCCAGCGGCACGCGGCGGATGACCGCGAAGTTGCCCGGGGGAGTGGGCGCGACCTCGTCGTAGAGCTTGTCGATGGCCTCGGCGTACCAGGCGAAGCAGTCCGCGGTGGCGGGCACGTCCATGCCGGACGTGTCGGCGATCGGCCTGCCGACGTCGGCCGTGTCGCACAGCGCCAGCTCGTCCGCGTTGTCCCGGATCAGCCCGGCGAGGGCGAGCAGCCGCCGCTTCCGCTCGGCGACCGCCAGCCGCGACCACCGGCCGTCCTCGAACGCCCGCCGCGCCGCGGAGACCGCGAGGTCGATCTCGTCGGCCTCACACGCGACGACCTCGGCGACGACCTGTCCGGTCGCGGGGTTGGTGTCGGTGAAGGTCTTGCCGGACTTCGCCTCGACCCAGTCGCCGTCGACGAAGGCCGCGGTCCGCGGCCGCAGCCGCGCCGCCGCACGCACCCAGTCGCCATGGTTCATCACGTGGACACCTTTCGTCGGAGCTGCGTCTACTATCGCCACCAGCGGGAGGCCGGGAAAGCGGAGGTTTCCGGCGGTGTGCATCGGAAACGCCGATGCAGGCTTGAATCTGAACGGCAGATGCAGAGTGTCGATTAATACGATTTTACAGAAGCCAGGGTGCGATCTAGCGTTTCCCCAACGGCAGGCTGTGTGACGGCCGGATTTCCGGGCAACGGTGCCCGAATTCGCCAGGGAAGGCTGGAAATGGCGCCCAACGAGACCCTCCAGGTCGAGAAGCATTCGATCGATTTCGTCCCCCATTCCGAACGGTACGGGAAGGCGCGCGGCCTCTTCCCGATCTGGTTCACCGTCAACGCGAACATGCTCACCATCGCCACCGGCGCGGTCGCGGTGGCGCTGGGACTGCCGCTCGCGTGGGCGATCGTCGCGGCGGTGGCCGGTCACGGCATCGGCGCGGTCTTCATGGCCGCGCACTCCGCGCAGGGACCGGTGCTCGGCATCCCGCAGATGATCCAGAGCCGCGCGCAGTTCGGGTACCGCGGCGCGGTGCTCCCGCTCGTGCTCGTCGTGCTCATGTACCT
Organism: Amycolatopsis thermalba; assembly: GCF_023376025.1. Lineage (NCBI taxonomy): Bacteria > Bacillati > Actinomycetota > Actinomycetes > Pseudonocardiales > Pseudonocardiaceae > Amycolatopsis > Amycolatopsis thermalba. The sequence goes on along the minus strand of NZ_CP091196.1, from coordinate 5,269,176 downwards.
CGGCTACATCGCCAGCGGCGCGGTGCTCGCCGGCAACGCCCTCGCCGAGTTGCTGGGCTGGGACGTCGACGTCAGCATCGTCCTGACGACCGTCGCCGCGACGGTGATCGCGATCTTCGGCTACCGGTTGATGCAGGTGTGGGTCAACGCGGTCTCCTGGGTGACGGCGATCGCGTTCGCCGTCCTGACCATCGGGTTCTTCTTCCGCAACGACGTCGGCGGCGCCTTCGCCACCGGCGAGTTCAGCTGGGGCGTGTTCCTGCTCGCGGTCACGCTGTCGGCGACCTGGCAGCTGACCTACGCCCCGTACGTCGCCGACTACAGCCGCTACCTGCCCGCCCGCACCTCGGCCAAGGCGACGTTCTGGTGGACCTACGCCGGCTCGGTCGTCTCCTCGGTGTGGATGTTCGTCTTCGGCGCACTCCTGGCCGCCGCGGCCCCGGAGGCCTTCGGCGGTGGCTCGGTCCGCTTCGTCGCCGAGCAGGCGGGGTTCGCGCCGTGGCTGTTCCTCGCGATCATGGTGCTGAGCAGCCTGCCGATTCTCGCGGTCGACCTGTACGGCGCGTTCATGTCGCTGGTCACGATCACCGGGGCGCTGCGCCACGCCCGCACGATCTCCAAGCGCGGCCGGGTCCTCACGGTCTCGCTGCTCTCGGCGACCGGTGTGCTGATCGCCATCCTCGGCCGCGGCGACTTCCTCGACAACCTCGAGAACTTCATCGTGCTGCTGGCGGTGGTCCTCGTCCCGTGGACCTCGATCAACCTCGTCGACTTCTACTTCGTGCGCAAGGAGCGGTACGACGTCGCCGACATCTTCAACCCGGCCGGCCGGTACCAGGGGACCGACTGGCGCGCCATCACCGCCTACGCCGTGGGCGTCGCCGTCGAGGTCCCGTTCATGAGCACGGCCCTCTACACCGGACCGCTGGTCGAGGTCCTGGGCGGGGCGGACATCTCCTGGCTCGTCGGGCTGGTCGTGTCGGCGGTGGCGTTCTACGTCCTGATGAAGCGCTACCCGGTGCGCCGGGGTTACGCGCCGGTCCCGGAGGGCCCCGAGCTCAGTCAGGCACGCGCCGGTGCCCCGTCTCCCGGCGTGCCTTCGTAGCGCCGGCGGATGACGCCGGAGGACCTCGACGTGGCCGGCCAGCGCGTCCAGCACCGGGCGCGGTCACGCGCGGAACGTGCGGCGGTAGGTGTCCGGCGGCACGCCGATCGTGCGCTGGAAGTGGCGCCGCAGTGTGGTCGCGGTGCCCATGCCCGCCGCCGCGGCGATGGTGTCGATGCTGTCGTCCGTGGTCTCCAGCAGCTCCTGTGCGCGGCGGATCCGTTGCGCCAGCAGCCATCGCAGCGGGGTGGTGCCGGTGACCGCGTGGAACTGGCGGGCCAGGTGGCGTGAGCTGAGGTTCGCGCGGCGGGCCAGGTCCTCGACCGTCAACGGCTGGTCCAGCCGGCTCATCACCCACGGCAGCAGCTCGGCCAGGGGATGGCCGTCCGGCTCGGGCACCGGGGTGCTGACGAACTGGGCCTGGCCGCCGTCGCGGTGCGGCGGCACGACCAGGCGGCGGGCCACCACGTTGGCGATCGCCGAGCCGTGGTCGAGGCGGACCAGGTGCAGGCACAGGTCCATCGCCGCGGCCTTGCCCGCGGACGTCAGCACGCGGCCGTTGTCGACGTAGAGCACGTCCGGGTCGACCGTCACCCGCGGGTAGCGCGCGGCCAGCTCGCCGGTGTGGGCCCAGTGGGTGGTCGCGCGCAACCCGTCCAGCAGGCCGGCGGCGGCGAGCACGAACGCGCCGGTGCACAGGGACACCACTCGCGCGCCGGCCGCGTGGGCGGCGCGCACCGCCTCGACCAGGCCGGCCGGCGGGTCCTCGTCGACGTCGGCCAGCGCGGGCACGACCACGGTGCCCGCGCGCGCCAGCCGGTCGAACCCGTCGTCCGGCTCGACCAGGAACCGGCCCGCCCGCACCGGGTGCGTGCCGCACACGCTGAGGTCGTACCAGGGCACCCGCACCGCGGCGGGCGCCGAGCCGAAGACCTCGCAGGCCAGCGCCAGCTCGAAGTGCAGCATCCCGTCGGTGGCGGCGACCGCGACAGATCTCATGTCGGAAAGTGTATGGGTCGTGTCGTTCCGGACACTGGGCAGTCGCCGGACGGTCGGACAGGATTTCCGCAACGGATCACTTCGAGCGGGTGGAGCGGGCATGGGACGAGTTGCGGTGTACGGCGCGTACGGGCACACCGGGCGGTTCGTGGTCGCGGAGCTGCGTGAGCGCGGGTACGTCCCGCTGCTGCTGGGCCGCGACCGGGAGAAGCTGCTGGCGATGGCGGAACCGGGGCTGGAGGCGCGGCCGGCATCGGTGGACGACCCGGTGGCGCTCGACCGCGCCCTGGCCGGTGCGGCGGCGGTGATCAACTGCGCCGGCCCGTTCGCGACGACCGCCGCCCCGCTGATCGAGGCGGCGTTGCGCGCGGGCATCCCGTACGTGGACGTGGCGGCCGAGATCGAGGCGAACGCGGACACGTTCGCGCAGTTCGCCGAGCGTGCCGGGGACACCGTGGTGGTCCCGGCGATGGCGTTCTTCGGCGGTCTCGGCGACCTGCTGGTCACCGCCGCGATGGGGGACTGGACGGCGGCCGACGAGGTGCGCATCGCCTACGGCCTGAGCAGCTGGCACCCGACCGCCGGAACGCTCGCCGCGGGCGCGGTGTCGCGCGAGCGGCGGGCCGACCGCCGGGTCCGCTACAGCGGCGGACGGCTGCGGTACCACGACGACGCCCTGCCGACGCTGGCGTGGGAGTTCCCGGCGCCACTCGGGCGGCAGGACGTCATCGCGGAGTTCAGCATGGCCGACATCGTCACGGTGCCGAGCCACCTGGCGGTCCCGGAGGTGCGCACGTACATGACGACGACGGCGGCCGCGGACCTGGCCGCGCCCGACGCGGCGGCACCGGCCCCCGTCGACGAGCGAGGCCGGTCCGCGCAGACGTTCGTCGTCGACGTGGTCGTCCGCTCCGGTGACGCGGAACGCCGGATCTCCGCCGCGGGGCGGGACATCTATGCGATCAGTGCGCCGCTGGCGGTGGAGGCGGTGGAGCGGGTCCTGACCGGGCGGACGCGGGCCGTGGGGGTGGTGTCGGCGGGTGCGGCGTTCGACGCGCCGGAGTTTCTGCGTGCGCTGGCGCCGCACCTGTCGGTGCAGGCGGGCGCCTGAGCGGGCGAGGACCGTCGCGTGCCCGCCGCGGGGCGGGACATCTATGCGATCAGTGCGCCGCTGGCGGTGGAGGCGGTGGAGCGGGTCCTGACCGGGCGGACGCGGGCCGTGGGGGTGGTGTCGGCGGGTGCGGCGTTCGACGCGCCGGAGTTTCTGCGTGCGCTGGCGCCGCACCTGTCGGTGCAGGCGGGCGCCTGAGCGGTCCTCGCCCCGCTCAGGCGCCCCGCGTCCCTCAGCCGGCGTTGTGCCGGTAGAACGGCTCCTTGATCGGCGCCAGCGGGGTGTTGCCGAGGATCAGGTCCGCCGCCTTCTCCGCGGTCATGATCACCGGCGCGTAGATGTTGCCGTTGGTGATGTAGGGCATCACCGACGCGTCCACGACCCGCAGGCCCTCGACGCCGTGCACCCGCATCGAACCGGGGTCCACGACGGACATCTCGTCCACACCCATCTTCGCCGTGCAGGACGGGTGCAGCGCCGTCTCCGCGTCCTTGGCCACCCAGTCCAGGATCTGCTCGTCGGTCTCCACGGCCGGGCCGGGGGAGATCTCGCCGCCGTTGAAGCGGTCCAGCGCGGGCTGGTTGAGGATCTTCCGGGCCACCCGCACGGCCTCCACCCACTCCCGCCGGTCGTTCTCGGTGGACAGGTAGTTGAACCGCAGCGCCGGGTGCCGCCGCGGGTCGGTCGAGGTGATCTTCACGCTGCCGCGCGTGTCGGCGTACATCGGTCCCACGTGGACCTGGTAGCCGTGCCCGCCCGCCGGCACCGACCCGTCGTAGCGGATCGCGATCGGCAGGAAGTGGAACATCAGGTTCGGATAGGCCACGGTGTCGTTGCTGCGCACGAACCCGCCGCCCTCGAAGTGGTTCGTGGCGCCCGGACCGGACCGCAGGAACAGCCACTGCGCCCCGATCAGCGGACGCCGCCACGTCGCCAGGTGCGGCTGCATCGACACCGGCTCCTTGCACGCGTACTGGATGTACACCTCGAGGTGGTCCTGCAGGTTCTCCCCGACACCGGGCAGATCGCGCACCACGTCGATGCCGAGCCGGCCCAGCTCGGCCGCGTTGCCCACGCCGGACAGCTGCAGCAGCTGCGGCGTGTTGATCGCCCCGCCGCACAGCACGACCTCCTTGCCGTACACCTCACGCGGCGCGCCCCGCCCGGTCGAGTACTCGACCCCGACGGCGCGGGTGCCGCGGAACAGGATCTGCGACACGAACGCGCGGGTCTGCACGGTCAGGTTCTTCCGGTGCCGCACCGGGTGCAGGTAGGCGCGCGCGGCCGACAGCCGGCGGCCGCGGCGCACGTTCCGGTCGAACGGCCCGAACCCCTCCTGCCGGTAGCCGTTCACGTCGTCCGTGCGCGGGTACCCGGCCTGCTCGGCGGCGTCGAAGAACGCCTGGAACAACGGGTTCGACGCCGGGCCGCGCTCCAGCTCCAGCGGGCCGTCGTGCCCGCGCCACGGCCCGTCCGGCGGATCGGCCAGGCAGTTCTCCATGCGCTGGAAGTAGGGCAGGCAGTGCGCGTAGTCCCACTCGGCCATGCCGGGATCGGCCGCCCAGCGCTCGTAGTCCATCGGGTTGCCCCGCTGGAAGATCATGCCGTTGATGCTGCTCGACCCGCCGAGGATCTTGCCGCGCGCGTGGTAGATGCGCCGCCGGTTCATGAACGGCTCCGGCTCGCTGCGGTAGCCCCAGTCGTAGAAGCGGCTGCCGATCGGGAAGGTCAGCGCGGCGGGCATGTGCACGAACACGTCCCACTTCGCGTCCGACCGGCCCGCCTCCAGCACCAGCACCTTCACCTTCGGATCGGCCGACAGCCGGTTGGCCAGCACGCACCCGGCCGAGCCGCCGCCGACGATGATGAAGTCGTAGTTCTCCGTGCTCACGTTCGTCCTCCTCAGGAAAGCTCGTCGACGAGCCGGTTGTCGCGGTCGGCCTGGTGTTCGGGGAGCGTGCCCAGGCGGTGGCGGCCCCGCAGCCGGAACCACGCCAGGCCGATCGCGGCGACGAGCCCGATGAACATCAGGGCCATCCAGCGGAGCGGGCCGCTGCCGTAGATCTGCTCGCGCGGCCACGCGAGGTTCACGGCCATCCCGGCGCCCCACAGCACCGCCACGATGTTGATCGGCAGGCCCAGCCGCCCGAGCGAGAAGTGACCGCCGGCGTCGCGGCCCGGCCACCCGCCGCGCAGCCGCTTGACCAGCATCGGCACGGTGACCAGGAGGTAGGCGAAGTAGATCATGACCACGGCGACGCTGGTGACCGCGGTGAAGATCTCCGGGGTGCCGATGTTGACCACCAGGATCAGCACCGCGACGGCTCCGATCAGGATCGCCGGGATCACCGGCGTGCCGGTCTTGGCGTTGATCCGCGCCAGCCGCACCCCGAACGGCAGGGCGTTGTCCCGGGCCATCGCGAACATCAGCCGGATCCCTGCCGTGTGCACGGCCAGCGCGCACACCGTGATGGCGACGACGATGCAGCCCAGGAACACCTTGCCCAGCGGCCCGCCGAGCACCTGCAGCACGATCAGCTGCAGCCCGCCCGCCGACGTGCCCAGCCGCGGGTCGGACAGATCCGGCGCGGCCATGATGGCGAACAGCAGGATCAGCCCGCCGATCACGAACGACGCGATGACCGCCCGCAGGATCGCGGCGGGCGCGGTGCGCCGCGGGTTGACCGTCTCCTCGCCCAGCGAGCTCGCCGTGTCGAAGCCGTACATGACGTAGGCGGAGGCGATCGCGGCGACCAGGAACACGCCGGCGTAGCCACCGGTGTGCCCCTCGCCGAGCCCGTGCGTGTCGACGAAGACACCCGGCCCGCGCACCACGTTCACCGCGAGGATCACGACCAGCAGGACCGCCGCGATCAGCTCGATGAACACGCCGATGCTGTTGATGCGCGCCATCAGCTTGACGCCGAAGGCGTTGACCAGGGTGGTGAACAGGATCAGCACGGCGCCCCAGATGACCGCGGAGATCGCGAAGTCGTGGGCGCCGCTGCCGTCGCCCACCAGCTGGAAGCCGGGCCACAGCTGCGGCAGCGTCACCTGGTAGGCCAGCACCACGCTCGCCAGGGTGACCACGGAGGCGGTGAACATCATCCACCCGGCGAGCCACGACGTGGTGCGCCCGGCGAGTCTCTTGGACCAGTTGTAGACCGAACCGGCGACGGGGTAGCGGGCGGCGAGCTCGGCGAAGCACAGGGCCACCGCGATCTGCCCGACGAAGACCATCGGCCAGGACCACCAGTAGGCCGGCCCGCCGGTGCCGAACCCGAAGTAGAACAGCTGGAACGTGCCGGTGAGGATGGAGATGTAGCTGACGCCGGCGGCGAAACTGGCGAACTTGCCGATGCTGCGGTCGAGTGACTGCCGATACCCGAACTCGGACAGTCCGTGGTCGTTGCTGGTGCTCACGCGCGCCTCCTCTTCAGTACTGCGGCGTGGAGAGGGAATCCCGGTCAGCCCTTGAACCAGTGCTGCGGCCGGGGATCGATGTTGTGGTAGATGTGCTTGGTCTCGCGGTACTCGTGCAGGCCGGACGGGCCGAGTTCCCGGCCGATGCCGGACTTGCCGAAGCCGCCCCACTCCGCCTGCGGCAGGTACGGGTGGTAGTCGTTGATCCAGACCGTGCCGTGGCGCAGCGCCCCGGCCACGCGCTGGGCGCGCCCGGCGTCGGACGTCCACACCGCGCCGGCCAGGCCGTAGTCGGTGTCGTTGGCCAGCTCGACGGCCTCCTCCTCGGTCGCGAACCTCTCGACGGTCACGACCGGGCCGAAGACTTCCTCGCGCACCACGGCCATGTCCCGGGTGCAGTCGCTGAACACGGTCGGGCGGAGGAAGAAACCGTTGCGCAGCGCGGGATCCTCCGGCCGCGTGCCGCCCGCGCGCAGGGTGGCCCCGGCGGCGAGCGCCCCGGCGATGTAGCCCTCCACCTTCGCGCGGTGCTGCGCGGAGATGAGCGGACCGGTCTCGGTGGCGGGGTCGAGCCCGTTGCCCAGCCGGATGCGGTCGGCGCGCGCGGCCAGCTCGTCGACGAACCGGTCGTGGATCCCGTTCTGCACGATCAGCCGGGCCCCCGCCGAGCAGACCTGTCCGGAGTGGACGAACGCGGCGTTGAGGGCCTGGTCCACGGCGGTGTCGAAGTCGGCGTCGTCGAAGACCACGTTGGGGTTCTTGCCGCCCAGCTCCAGCGCCACCCGGCGGACCCCGCGCGCCGCGGCGGCCATGATCTTCTCGCCGGTCGCGAGCCCGCCGGTGAACGACACCAGGTCGACCCCGGGGTGCTCGACCATCGCGGCGCCGACCGCGCCCGGCCCGAGCAGCAGGTTCACCACGCCCGGCGGCACACCGGCCTCCTCGGCGAGCGCGACGAGCCGGATGGTGGTCAGCGGGGTCAGCTCGCTCGGCTTGAGCACCATCGTGTTGCCCGCCGCCAGTGCCGGGGCGATCTTCCAGGAGATCTGCAGCAGCGGGTAGTTCCACGGGGCGATCAGCGCGCACACCCCCACCGGCTCGTGCACGATCCGGCTGATCGCGCCCGGGTCGCCGGTGTCCACCACGCGGCCGGCCTCCTGGGCGATCGCCGCGGCGTAGTAGCGGAACACCGCGACCACGTCGTCGACGTCGACGCGGCCCTCGGCGAGGGTCTTGCCGGTGTCCAGGCTTTCCGTGCGGGCGAGCTCCTCGCGGTCGCGGACCAGCAGGTCCGCGATGCGGCGGAGCAGCTCGGCGCGCTCGCCCGCGGTGGTGCGGCGCCACGGTGAGCCGGGGCGGAACGCCCGGCGCGCGGCGGTGACGGCCAGGTCGACGTCGGCGGGCCCGGCGAGGGCGACCGACTGGATGACGGAGGCGTCGTAGGGGTTGAGGACGTCGGTGCGGGACCCGTCGCGCCCCTCGGTCCAGTTTCCGTCGATGTACAGGTCCTTCATGAGCCCTTTCCGATGTGGTAGCGGGCAAGCCGGCGCTGGTGATGTGATGCGCGGCACTTTCAGTGCGTACATTTGTACATGAGAGTGCGTACGGATGTCCATACTCGTCGGCTACGATCGTGTTAACCGGGAGTCTTCGCGGGTGGGGGTGTGCGGTGGTGTCACAGGTGGCCGGTTCGCGCCGGCAGCGTCCCAACGATCCCGAGCGTCGCGCGAAGATCGCGCGGGCGGCCATCGACGTGGTCGCCGAGCGGGGGATCGACGGGCTGACCCACCGGGCGGTCGCCGCGGCCGCGGGGGTGCCGCTGGGGTCGACGACGTACCACTTCCGCACCCTGGACGACCTGCTGGAGGTGGCGCTGAAGCAGGCGGCCGAGGACAACGTCCGGCGCCTGCGGGAGTGGGAGCGGACCGTGCCGGCGGATGCGGACTTCGCGGCCGCGCTGGCGGAGCTGGTGATGCGGTACGTGCGTGACGAGGGGCCGCACACGGTGGTCGAGTACGACCTGTACGTGGCGGCGATGCACCGGCCCCGGCTGCGGCCGCTGAGCGCGGCGTGGGACGACGCGCTGATCGAGCTGTTCGGCTCGCGGACGGACGCGCTGACCGGACGCGTGCTGGCGGGGTTGTTCTGCGGGCTGCTGATGCAGCTGGCCATCACCGACGACGCACCGTCCTCTTCGGACGTCGAAGCGATCTTCCGCCGGGCGGTCCACGGGCCGTGAGTCCTGGCCGCCGCGGGGGCGGCCAGGACCGGTGCGGCTACGGCTGGGCCACCGGTTCCGGCGCGGTGCTCAGCTCGCGGCGCCGGCGGCCGAAGACCTTCGGCTGGTTCATCGCGAACACGGCCACCGCGCGATCGCCGCGGCGGTACACCGCGGTGAACCGCCGGGCGGCCGGGTCGCCGTCGACGATCTCCATCCGGTCGCCCTCCCGGCGGTGCCCCGCGAACTGCAGGCGCGTGCCGTACTGGTCGGACCAGAAGTAGGGCGCGCGGGTGCTCGGCACGGACTCGTGGCCGAGCAGCGTCGCCGCGGCGGTGGCCGGTTGCTCGAGCGCGTTCGTCCAGTGTTCGAGCCGGATCTCCGCCCCGGCGAACGGGTTGTGCGCCACCGCGCAGTCACCGGCCGCCACCACCGACGGGATGCCGGTCGCGCACCGGGCGTCGGTGCGCACGCCCCGGGTCGCGTCCAGCCCGGAACCGGCCAGCCACTCGGTGTTGGGCACCGCGCCGACGCCCACCACGACGACGTCCGCAGGCAGCTCGCGGCCGTCGGTCAGGTGGACCGAACTCACCCGGCCGGCCCCGGCCAGCGCCGCGACACCGACGCCGGTGATCAGCTCGACGCCGTGGTCGCCGTGCAGTGCCGCGCAGACCGAGCCCAGTTCGACGCCGAGCGGGCCCGCGAGCGGCACCGCCTGCTGCTCGACCACGGTGACCGCCAGCCCGAGCCCGCGGGCGGTGGAGGCGACCTCGGCCCCGATGAACCCGGCGCCGATCACGACCAGCCGCGCGCCCGGAACCAGGGCGGCGCGCAACGCGACCGCGTCGTCCAGGGTGCGCAACGTGTGCACGCCCGCCGGCGCCGGGCCGGGCAGGCGGCGGGCCCGCGCGCCGGTCGCCAGCACCGCGCCGTCGCAGACGATCCGCTCGCCCGAATCGAGCTCGACGGTGCGCAGCGCCGGGATGAGGGCGACCGCGCGCCGTCCCAGGCGCCAGTCCGCGTCCAGGTCCTCGTCGTCGCTCTCCAGCGCCAGGTCGGCCGCCGACATCGCGCCGGCGAGGAACTCCTTCGACAGCGGCGGCCGGTCGTAGGGCCGGTGCGGCTCGTCGCCGACGACGACCAGGCGCCCGTCGAAGCCGCGTTCGCGCAGGGCCCGCGCCGTGGACAGGCCGGCCAGCGACGCGCCCGCGATGGCGATCGTGCGCATCAGACCCCCATCCGCTCGGGCGCCTTGACGTTGACGTAGACCTGCCCGTCGACCACGACGACCTCGTGCGTGCGCACCGGCTTCTTCGCCGGCGGCCCGCTCGGGATGCCCGTGCGCAGGTCGAAACAGGAGGCGTGCAGGGGGCACTCCACCGCGCAGCCCTCCAGCCAGCCGTCGGCCAGCGAGGCGTCCTGGTGGGTGCAGGTGTCGTCGATCGCGTACAGCGTGCCGTCGACGTTGAACACCGCGATCGGCACCTCGCCGTCGATGCGGACGGCTTCGCCGACGGGGAGGTCCTGGAGAGCGCAGACGGGAATCATGAGGCGGCTCCGTTGTGTAATGCACAACTACACGTGCTATCCGCAACAGAGTGCGGCAGCGAACCGGGAGCGGTCAAGGCCTGGAAGTGGGAAATTGTGTCATGTGAGTAGAGTTGCGGTATGCGGAACAACGAGCGCTCGACGAACGGGTCCGCGAGCCAGGTCCAGTCGGTGGACCGGGCGATCGCCATCCTGGACATCCTGGCCAGACGCGGGGAGGCGGGGGTCACCGAGATCGCGCAGGAACTGGATGTGCACAAGTCGACCGCGTTCCGCCTCGTCGGCGCGCTCGAGGCGTGGCAGCTGGTGGAACAGGTCAGCGAGCGCGGCAAGTACCGCCTCGGGTTCGGCATCGTCCGCCTGGCCGGCGCCACCACGGCACGGCTGGACCTGTCCCGGGAGAGCCGGGCGGTGTGCGAGCGGCTCGCCGCGGAACTCGACGAGACCGTGAACGTCGCCGTGGTGGACCAGGGCCAGGCGACCAACATCATGCAGGTCTACGGCTCGGCGGCGGTGACCGCGCGGAACTGGATCGGCCAGCGCACGCCGCTGCACGCCACCTCCAGCGGCAAGGTCCTGCTGGCCTGGGCCGCCGACGACGTCCGGGAGGCCGCCCTGGCCGAGCTGACCCCGTTCACCCCGAACACGCGCACCGACCGGGCCAAGCTCACCGAGGAGCTGGCGCAGGTCCGCGAGCGCGGCTGGGCGTGCACGGTGGAGGAGCTGGAGGTCGGCCTCAACGCGGTGGCCGCCCCGATCCGCGCCGCGAACGGGGACGTGATCGCGGCGCTGTCGGTCTCCGGCCCGGCGTACCGGATGGAACCGTCGTCCTATGCGGACGTCGCGGAGAAGATCGTCGCGGGCGCGGAGGAGATCAGCTTCCGCGTCGGCTACCTCGGCCCCCGCTGACGTCGGGACACGCGCCGCGGGTCAGGGGAACACCACCGTGCTGTTGCCGTTGAGCAGTACGGGTCGTCCACAGTGCACGGAGCGGCCGGTCCGCGGGCCCCGGCTCAGGGGAACACCACCGTGCTGTTGCCGTTCAGCAGTACGCGCCGTTCGCAGTGCCAGCGGACTGCCCGGGACAGCGCCAGCGCCTCCGCGTCGCGGCCCACCGTTTGCAGCGCGCGCGGGTCGTAGGTGTGGTCGATGCGGATGACCTCCTGCTCGATGATCGGGCCCTCGTCCAGGTCGGGCGTCACGTAGTGCGCGGTCGCCCCGACCAGCTTCACGCCCCGGTCGTAGGCCTGGTGGTAGGGCTTGGCGCCCTTGAACCCGGGCAGGAACGAGTGGTGGATGTTGATCGCGCGGCCGTGCAGCGCCTTGCACAGCTGGTCGGACAGCACCTGCATGTACCGGGCCAGCACCACCAGCTCCGCCTCGTACTCCTCCACCACCTCCAGCAGCCGCGCCTCGGCCTGGGGCTTGGTTTCCGGGGTCACCGGGATGTGCAGGAACGGCAATCCGGCCGCCTCCGCCATCGGCCGCAGATCGTCGTGATTGGACACCACCGCGACGATGTCCGCGCCCAGGCTGCCCGCGCGCCAGCGGAAGATGAGGTCGTTGAGGCAGTGCCCCTGCTTGGACACCATGACCAGGATGCGCGCGTTGCGGTCCGGGTGGAACGCGTACGACATGGCGAAGTCCGCGGCGACCGGCTCGAACCCGCGGGACAGCTCGCCGAGGTCCACCTCGTGGTCGGTGGTCACCTTGGTGCGCAGGAACAACCGCTTGCGCACCGGGTCGTCGAACTGCTGGTACTCCTCGATGTTGCCGCCGTGCTCGACGAGGTAGGCGCTGACGGCGTGGACGATCCCGGTCCGGTTCGGGCAGTCCAGGGTGAGCGTGAACGAACGGGTCATCGTTGTCTCCTCAGCATTCCACGATGTTGAGAGCCAGCCCGCCGCGGGCGGTCTCCTTGTACTTGTCCTTCATGTCGGCGCCGGTCTCGCGCATCGTCTTGATGGCCTTGTCCAGCGACACGTGGTGGCGGCCGTCGCCGCGCACCGCCATCCGCGCGGCGGTGATCGCCTTCACCGAGGCGATGGCGTTGCGCTCGATGCACGGGATCTGCACGAGCCCGCCGACCGGATCGCAGGTGAGGCCGAGGTTGTGCTCGATGCCGATTTCGGCCGCGTTCTCCACCTGTTCCGGGGTGGCACCGATGATCTCCGCCAGCCCGGCCGCGGCCATCGAGCACGCCGAGCCGACCTCGCCCTGGCACCCGACCTCGGCGCCGGAGATCGAGGCGTTCTCCTTGAACAGCGACCCGATCGCCCCGGCGGTGAGCAGGAACCGCACGGCCGCGTCGTCGTCGAAGCCGGACAGGAACTTCTCCGCGTAGTGCAGCACCGCGGGCACGATCCCGGCCGCGCCGTTGGTCGGCGCGGTGACCACCCGCCCGCCCGCGGCGTTCTCCTCGTTGACGGCCAGCGCGAACAGGGTGACCCACTCCATGGCGTGCAGCGCGTCCGGCTCACCGGAGTCGCGTTCCAGCCGCTCCCGCAGGTCGTTGGCGCGCCGGCGCACCTTCAGCCCGCCGGGCAGCACGCCGCCGGTGTGCGTGCCGCGGTGCACGCATTCGCGCATCACCGACCAGATCCGCAGCAGCCCGGCCCGGATTTCCGCCTCACCGCGCCAGGACAGCTCGTTGGCCAGCATGAGATCGCTGATGCGCAGGCCCGTTTCGCGGGTGAGGGCGAGCAGCCCGTCGGCGGTGGTGAACGGGTAGCGCACCGGGGTGGGATCCGGCACCAGCGCCCGGCGGCCGGTCTCGTCCTCGTCGAGCACGAACCCGCCGCCGACGGAGTAGTACTCGCGGGCGTCGAGGATCTCGCCGTCCTCGCCGAAGGCGGTGAACACCATGCCGTTGCTGTGGAAGTCCAGCCGCTTCCGGCGGTGCAGCACGATGTCCTCGTCGACGGCGAACGCGATCCGGTGCTTGCCGAGCAGGGCGATCGCGCCGTCCGCCCGCGCCGCGGTCACCGCGGGCTCGGCGGCGACGGGGTCGACCAGGTGCGGCTGCTCCCCGGACAGGCCCAGCACGACCGCCTTGACGCTGCCGTGCCCGTGCCCGGTAGCGCCCAGCGAGCCGAACAGCTCGCAGCGCAGCCGCGCCGTGCGCGCCAGGAGGCCGGTGTCGGCCAGGCGGGAGGCGAACAGGTACGCGGCCCGCATCGGGCCCACCGTGTGCGAACTGGACGGACCGATGCCGACCTTGAAGAGGTCGAAGACGGAGACCGTCATGGTCCCTCCTGATGTAGGGTTGATATACCAGAGTGACGAGTCGTGGTTTTCAGGCGTTAGGATGGGGTTCGTGACCGCTCAACCGCAGGAACTCGAGGGCCCGCCGGTCTCGCTGGCCGAGCGCGCCTACACGGCGATCCAGGACCGGCTGATCATGCTGGACATCCCGCCGATGGCGCCGATCGACGACACCGCGCTGTCCGCGTCGCTCGGACTCGGCCGCACGCCGGTGCGGGAGGCGCTCAAACGGCTGGAGGTGGACCGGCTGGTGATCTCCTACCCGCGGCGCGGCACGTTCGCCACCGGGGTCGACATCACCGACCTGGCCTACATCTCGGAGATCCGCGTCCAGCTCGAACCGCTCGCCGCCCGGCGTGCCGCCGAGACCGCCGCGGCGGCGGTGAAGTCCGGGCTGGCCGAGCTCGCCGACGAGGTCGCGGACCTGGACGTGCGGGCGCTCGACCGCACCGGGCTGATGCGCTGCGACCTGCGGGTGCACCGCGCGATCTACCGCGCCGCGGGCAACCCGCACCTGGAGGACACGCTGGTCCGCTACGACAACCTGGCGACCCGCATCTTCTGCCTGTTCCTCGACCGGATGCCGCACTTCGACCGGCACGTGGGCGAGCACGCGGCGCTGCTGCGGGCGATCGCCGACGGCGACGGCGACACCGCCGCCGACCTGGCCCTCACCCACGTGACCGGCTTCGAGAAGGCGATCCGCGCGATCATCTGACCGGTTCATCGCAGCGCCGCCAGGATGGCGAGGCCGTCGCGCGTGGCGGCGACGTCGTGCACCCGCACGATCTTCGCGCCGCGCTCGGCGGCCAGCACGGCGGCGGTCACCGACGCCACCGTGCGCTGCCCGACCGGACGGCCGGTGAGCCGGCCGAGCATCGCCTTGCGGGACAGGCCGGCCATGACCGGTACCCCGAGCGCGCGGAACTCCGGCAGCGCGCCGAGCAGGGCGAGGTTGTGCTCCAGCGTCTTGCCGAACCCGAACCCCGGGTCGGCGATCAGGTGCCCGGCCGGGATGCCGGCCGCCAGGCAGGCCTCGATACGGGCCCGCAGGAAGTCCCGTACCTCGGCGACCACGTCGGTGTAGCGCGGGTCGCGCTGCATCAGGTGCGGTGGCCGGAGCATGTGGGTCAGGCACACCGGCACCCCGAGCTCAGCCGCGGCCGGCAGAGCCCCGGGGTGGCGCAGCGCCCGCACGTCGTTGATCATCGCGGCCCCGGCGTCCACCGCGGCCCGCATGACCTCGGGCCGGGACGTGTCGACCGAGATCGGCACGTCCACCACGCGGGCCAGCCGGGCGATCACCGGCACGACCCGGTCCAGTTCCTCCTCCAGCGCGGGCGGATGGGCGCCGGGCCGGGTGGACTCGCCGCCCACGTCCAGCAGGTCGGCGCCCTCGGCCACGAGCCGTTCGCCGTGCGCGACCGCGGCCCCGGAGTCGTGGAAGGCGCCGCCGTCGGAGAACGAATCGGGCGTCACGTTCACGATGCCGCACACCAGCGTGCGCGGCCGCGCCAGCAGCTCCGGCACCGGTGTGCGGACGGCGGCGGAGTTCCCGGTCCTGGTCATGACTGTCCTAACGGGACGCGGCGGTGATGGTGTGCCGCAACAGCAGCGCGGTGGTGACCGGGCCGACCCCGCCCGGCACCGGCGTCAGCGCGGCGACCCGGCCGGACAGCGATCCAGCGTCGGCGTCACCGGCGAGACCACCGTCCGGAGTCGGGTTGGTGCCCACGTCGACGACCACCGCGTGCGGGGCGGCGTGCTCGGCGGTGATCAGCCCGGCCCGGCCCACGGCCACCACGAGGACGTCCGCCTCGCGCGTGCAGGCGGCGAGGTCCGCGGTGTGGCGGTGGCAGATCGTCACGGTCGCGTCCCGGGCCAGCAGGAGCTGCGCCGCGGGCTTGCCGACCACGGTGGAGCGCCCGACCACCACGGCGCGGCGCCCGGCCAGGGGCACCTCGTAGTGGTCGAGCAGCGCCAGCACCGCCGCGGCCGTGGCCGGCGGGTGCGCGGGCAGGCCCGCCGTGAGACGGCCCAGCGACACCGGGTTCGCCCCGTCCACGTCCTTGGCCGGGTCGATGGCGGTGGCCAGCTCCTCCAGCCGGGCGCCGCCGGGCAGCGGCGTCTGCAGGATGATCCCGTGCACCGCCGGATCGGCGCTCAGCCGCTCCAGCTCGGCGGTGATCCCGGCGGGGGTGGCGCCCGCGCCGAGGTCCACCACATCGCACTGCACACCGCTGCGGGCCGCGGTCTTCGCGATCGAGCGCACGTACCAGGCGCTGGACTCGTCGTCGGTGGCGACCACCACGGCCAGGCGGGGGTGGACGCCCCGCTCGGACAGGGCCGCGGCGTCGGCCGAGACGCCGGCGCGGATCAGCCGGCCCAGCTCGGTTCCACTGAGGACGGCCGTCATCGCGTGATCTGCTTCCGCACGGCGGCGGTCACGTCGTCCGCGCGCGCCATCGCCTGGTCCACCGTGGCGATCGCCGCGCCCAGCTCGTCACGCGCCGGGCCCTCGGCGATGCCGGCCAGGTTGATCTCGACGTTCACCCGCGCCGTGGACAGCGCCGCCTTCGCCGCGTCGGCCGCGGCGGCGACGTCGCTGATCACGTTGCGGTTGCCGATCGGCTGGAGGCGTTCGGTGAGGTTGACGATCTGCTTGGCGACCGCGATGACCCGCGCCGGGACCCGCCCGGCCTCCACCAGGGCCGCGCCGATCGCCCGCGACCGGGCCAGCTTCTCGCCCTCGGTGGTTTTCGGCAGCGCGTAGGCGCGGGTGACGGCCTGGAAGGCGGCGGCGTCCTTCTCCGCCAGTGCCAGGGCGAGGGTGCGCAGATCGTCGGCGTTGTCCCGGATCTGCGTGATCGCCTCGGCGTCCTGCCGGTACTTCTCGCCGTCGCTGTAGCGGGCCACCATCGCGACCAGCGCGGCGCCCTGGGCGGCGTGCAGCGCGGCGGTGGCGCCCCCGCCCGGGGCGGGCACCCGGGCGGCGAGCGCGTCGAGGAAGGCTTCGAGGGTGAGGGTGCGCATGGGGTCCTTCCTCAGCGCCGGATGCGCAGCATCTCGGGGTCGACGAGTGGTTCGGCGGCCACGGTGGCGCGCACCCGGCGGCCGAAGTAGCCGATCTCGACCGGCGTGCCGGGGGTGGCGGTGGCGGGCAGCCACGCGTAGGCGATCGGCACACCGAGGGTGTGGGCGAACGCCGCGGAGGTGACGTACCCGGCGGGCTCGCCGTCGACGAACACCGGCTCGGAACCGAGCACCACGCTGCGGCCGTCGTCGACGGTCAGGCACGACAGCCGGCGCGTCACGGTCTCGTCGGTGACCCCGGCGATCGCGTCCCGGCCGACGAAGTCGCCCTTCTGCTTGCGCACCGCGAACCCGAGCCCGGCTTCGTACGGGTTGTGCTCGGTGGTCATGTCCGCGCCCCACGACCGGTAGCCCTTCTCCAGCCGCAGGCTGTTGAACGCGGCGCGGCCCGCGGCGACCACCCCGAGCGGGCGGCCGGCCTCGAACAGCACGTCCCACAGCCGCTGCCCGTACTCGGCGCTGGTGTAGATCTCCCAGCCGAGTTCGCCCACATAGGACAGTCGCATCGCGGTGACCGGGATCCCGGCGATGTGCGCGGGCGTGCAGCGGAAGTACTTCAGCGCCTCGTGCGAGAAGTCGTCCCGGCTCAGTGGCTGCACGAGGTCGCGCGCCAGCGGTCCCCACACGCCGATGCAGCAGGTGCCGCCGGTGATGTCGCGGACCTGCACGTCACCACCGGCCTCGGACCGGAAGTAGGCCAGGTCCAGGTTGCCGTTGGCGCCGACCTGGAAGCGGTCCTCGCCCAGCCGCGCCACCGTGAGGTCGCTGCGGATGCCGCCGGCGTCGTCCAGGGCGAGTGTGTAGGTCACCGAGCCGACCGACTTGTCCATCTTGCCGGTGGTGAGCCGGTCCAGGAACGCCAGCGCCCCCGGGCCGGACACCTCCAGGCGCTTGAGCGGCGTCATGTCGTAGAGGGCGACCGCGGTGCGGGTCTTCCACGCCTCGGCCGCGGCGATCGGGGAGTGGAACATCGCCGACCACGCGTCCCGCGACGGCGGCTGCCACTCCGGCGGCAGGTCCTTGACCAGGTGCGCGTTGGCCTCGTACCAGTGCGGGCGTTCCCAGCCGTGCGCCTCCAGGAAGAACGCGCCCAGCTCCTTCTGCCGCGCGTGGAACGGGCTGACCCGCAGGTCGCGCGGCGACAGCTTCGGCTGCAGCGGGTGCAGCACGTCGTAGATCTCCACGAAGTTGCGCTGCGCGGTCTCGTCCACGTAGGCGTCGGTGGTCTCGATCTCGTCGAACCGGTGCACGTCGCAGCCGTGCAGGGAGATCTCGCTGCGGCCGTCGACCAGCAGCTGCGCGACCGAGCGCGCCACGCCGGAGGAGTGCGTCACCCACACCGCCTCGGCGATCCAGAACCCGGCGACGTCGGGCGACTCGCCGATCAGCGGGCCGCCGTCCGGGGTGAAGGAGAAGATCCCGTTGAACCCGGTCTCGATCTTGGCCGACCGCAGCGACGGCAGCAGCTGACGGCTGTGCTCCCAGGAGGGCGCGAAGTCCTCCTCGGTGAACGGCAGCATGGACGGCATCGCCGCCTCGGTCAGGTCGTCGTCGGAGACCTCGGGCAGGTCGGACAGGCGCACCGGCATCGGGCGGTGCGCGTAGGAGCCGATGCCCAGGCAGTCCACGTGCTCCCGGTAGTACAGGTCGCGGTCCTGGTGGCGCAGGATCGGCAGCCCGGCCTCGGTCAGCTCGTCGTTGCGGCCCACCAGGTCCGCCACCTGGCCGGTGCGCACGTACTGGTGCGCCAGTGGCAGCAGCGGCACCCGCATGCCGACCATCTCGCCGATCGCCTGGCCCCAGAACCCGGCGCAGGACACCACGATGTCGGCCGGGAAGTCACCGGCGGTGGTCCGCACCCCGGTGACGCGGCCGCCGCTGTGCGCGATGCCGGTGACCCGGACGCTGCCGTGGAATTCGGCGCCGCGGGATTCCGCCCGCCGGCGCAGGGCCACCACGGCGCGGGCGGCCTTCGCGAGCCCGTCGGTCGGGGTGTGGAACCCGCCGAGGATCTGCTCGGGGTCGAGCAGCGGGTGCAGCCGCACGCACTCCTCGGGGCCGACGACCTCACCGGGCACGCCCCACGACGTGGCCCAGCCCTGCTTGCGGTGCAGGTCGGCCAGGCGTTCCGGGGTGGTGGCGACCTCCAGGCCGCCGACCTGGTTGAAGCACCAGGCGCCGTCCACGGCGAGGCTCTTCAGCTTGTTCACCGTGTAGGTGGCGAACTCGGTCATCGTCTTCGACGGGTTCGTCTGGTACACCAGGCCGGGCGCGTGCGAGGTCGAGCCGCCGGTGAGCGGGAGCGGACCCTGGTCCAGGACCGTGATCCGGGTCCACCCGCGTTCGGTCAGCTCGTCGGCCAGGTTCGCGCCGACGATGCCGGCGCCGATGATGACAACCCGGGGTGTGGTGCTCATCGTGGTCTCCTGTCTGTGGTCTACGAGGTGGTCCCGGCGGGCTGGAACTCCAGCGCCGCGTCGAGGAGCCAGTCGGCGAGGTATCCGGCGAACGAGGGCCGCACGAACACCCGGAAGTCGTCGCCGGTGCCCAGCGCGAGCAGCAGCACCGGGGCCTGGCCGAGCGTGGTCTGCGCGGCCCGCCCGGACGGGAACGCCAGCGGGTGCAGGTCCAGCGAGCAGCCGGTGGCCAGGACATCCCGCGCGTGCCGTCCGCTGATCCGGATTCCGGTGCGCTGCGCGGACACGTCGACGGCGGCCCCGCCGCGCGGCCGGACCGCGGCGCCCAGCCGCGCCTCCAGCTCGTGCCCGTCCGCGGCGGTGCTGGTGACGAGCCACTCGTCCGGGCCGAGCCAGACGATCTGCCCGTCGGCGGCGTAGACCCAGGTGTTCGGCTCGGTGGGCAGCGGGGTGCCGAGCACGTCGGCCGGTGGCGTCACCCGCAGATCGACCGCGGCCACCGGCGGCTCGGCCTCCAGGTTCAGGCCGGTCGCGTTGCGCGAGGCGGCCGCCAGCGCGGGAATCCACTGCTGCAGCGGATGCGTGGGGTAGAGACGGGGCTCAGCCATCGCGGCGTGCTCCTTCCGGGTCGACCAGCACGATCCCGCCGATCTCGGCCGGCACCAGGGTGCCGTCGACCGGGACGTGCACGGTTTCGCCGATGCGGGCCTGCCCGCCCTTGACCAGGGCCAGCGCGAACGGGCGGCCCAGCTCGGCGCTGTGGTAGCTGGAGGTGACGTGGCCGAGCATCGGCACCGGCGGCGGGGGCAGGGTGCCGTCCGGGCGGAACTCCACGACCTGCGAGCCCTCCGGCAGCTTGGTGCGGGCGTCGGCGGGCAGCAGCGACACGAGCTGCTTGCGCAGCGGGTTGGTGTTCTCCGCCCGGGTGAACGACCGCTTGCCGACGAAGTCCCGCTTCTTCTTCGACACCGCCCAGCCCAGGCCGAGGTCGTGCGGGCTGACCGTGCCGTCGGTGTCCTGCCCGACGATCGGGTAGCCCTTCTCCGCCCGCAGCACGTGCATGGTCTCGGTGCCGTACGGGGTGATGTGCCAGCGCGCGCCGGCCGAGAGCAGGCGCAGCCACATCGCCCTGGCGTACCAGGAGTTCACGTTGACCTCGAAGGCCAGCTCACCGGAGAACGAGATGCGCGCGATGCGCACCGGCACGCCGTCGAGTTCGGTGTCCTGCCAGGACATGAACGGGAACGCGTCGTTGGACACGTCCAGGTGCGGGAAGGTCGCGGCGATCACGTCCCGCGAGCGCGGCCCGACCACCGGGAACACCGACCACTGCTCGGTCACCGAGGTCAGGTGCACGCGCAGGTCCGGCCACTCGGTCTGCAGCCACTCCTCCATCCAGTCCAGCACGCGGGCCGCGCCGCCGGTGGTGGTGACGACCAGGAACCGGTCCTCGGCCAGCCGCAGCACCGTGCCGTCGTCGAACACCATGCCGTCGTTGCCGCACATGACGCCGTAGCGCACGCGCCCGACCTTGAGGGTGCTCATCATGTTGGTGTAGAGCCGGTCGAGCAGCACGGCGGCGTCCGGGCCCTGCACGTCGATCTTGCCCAGCGTGGAGCCGTCCAGGATGCCGACCCCGCCGCGGACCGCGGCGCACTCGCGCAGCACGGCGGTGTCCATGTTCTCGTGTGGCGCCGGGTAGTAGCGGGCCCGTTTCCACTGCCCGACGTCCTCGAACACCGCCCCGGCGGCGACGTGCCAGCTGTGCAGCGAGGTGATCCGCTCGGGGTCGAACAGCTTGCCGCGCTCGCGCCCGGCCAGCGCGGCGAACGCCACCGGGGTGTAGGGCGGGCGGAACGTCGTGGTGCCGGTGTCCTCGACCGGTTTCCCGAGCAGCTCGGCGACGATGCCGGAGGCGATCACCCCGGACGTCTTGCCCTGGTCGTGGGCGGTGCCGATGGTGGTGTAGCGCTTGACGTGCTCGACCGACCACAGCCCGGCGCCCACCGCCCGCTCGATGTCGGCGACCGTGGCGTCGCGCTGGATGTCCACGAACTGGCGGGCCGGGTCGCCTTCGGTGCGCCACAGCACCAGCGGCGGCGTGGCTTCCGGCTCCGCGGGGGTGGCGGGCGCGTCGTCCCCGGCACCGTCGCGCAGGCACCCGGCGAGGTCGAACGTGCCGTTGGCGGCGCCGATCACCGACACCCCGGGAACCGGCTCGGCCGGGCGGAAGGCGCCCAGCGCCGGGTCGTAGCGCAGCGCGCCGCGGACGTGGCTGAACAGGTGCGCGGCCGGGTTCCAGCCGCCGGAGGTCAGCAGCAGGTCGCACGGCAGCGACTCGGGCTTGCCCGCGGTGACCGTGTCCACGCCGGTGATCCGGCCGTCGCCGGTGGCGCCCACGACGGCGCTGGCCGGACGGACGGCGATCGACCGCTCCCGGCACAGCGCGGCCCAGTACTCCGGCGCGCTCGGGCGGGCGTCCAGGACGACGACCCGCGCCCCGGCGTGCTCCAGGTCGAGCGCGGCCGCGTAGGCGGAGTCGCCGGTGGTGAACACGACGACCTCGCGTCCGGCGAGCACCCCGTAGCGGTGCAGGTAGTCGCGCGCCGCGGAGGCGAGCATGATGCCCGGCCGGTCGTTGTCGGCGAACACCACCGGCCGTTCGTGCGCGCCGGTGGCGACGACGATGTGCCGGGCGCGGATCCGGTGCACGCGCTGACGCGAGACATTGCGCGGCGCGGCGGTGCCGAGGTGGTCGGTGCGCCGTTCCAGCGCCAGCACGAACCCGTCGTCGTAGTGCCCGAACGCCGTGGTGCGCTGCAGGTGCAGCACCTCCGGCGTGGCGGCCAGCTCGGCCACGACGTCGGCGACGAACTCCCGCGAGGGCCGCCCGTCGATCACCTCGGTGCCGGTCAGGGACCCGCCCGCGTCGGCCCGGTCGTCGACGAGCACGACCCGTTCCCCGCGCCGCGCGGCGGCGCGTGCGGCCAGCAATCCGGCCGGGCCCGCGCCCACGACGAGCGTGTCGCAGTGCGTGTGCTTGCGGTCGTAGCGGGCGGTGTCGGCCACCTCGGCGAGCCGGCCCTGCCCGGCGAGCCCGCGCGCGACGAGCCCGTCGGTCAGCTCCACGGTCGTGGCGAGCAGCATCGGCTCCGGGAACGGCTCCTCGATCTGCACCAGCCCGGTCGGGTCCTCGACCCACGCCGCGCCGATCCCGCGCGGGCGGCCGAACTTCACGCTCGTGCCGACCGCGTGCACGCCGTGCGCGAGCAGCGCCGACGCCAGCGTGTCGCCCGGGTGCCCGGTGTAGGTGACGCCGTCGAAGGTGAACCCGACGGTGCGGGTGCGGTCGATCCGGCCGTAGCCCTTGATGCGGCTCATGACGCCACCTCCGGTGCGGACTGGCCCATCGGGTACACGGCCAGGAACTGATAGGTCCGGGTGTCGCGGACCGCGTTGAACCAGCGACGGCAGCCGGTGGCGTGGCTCCAGCGCTCGGCGAACGGGCCCTTGGGGTTGTCCCGGAAGAAGACGAAGTGCGCCCACTCCTCGTCGGACAACGCGGCGGGGTCGTCCGGGTAGGCGACGTGGGCCTGGCCGCCGTAGTGGAACTCCACTTCCTCGCGCGGCCCGCACCACGGGCAGGTGATGAGTTGCATGCGTGGCTCCTAGTGGGCGACGGCGGCGGCGCCGTGCTCGTCGACGAGCGCGCCGGTGACGAAGCGGTCCAGGCCGAACGGCGCCACGTACGGGTGCGGTTCGCCGTTGGCGATCGTGTCGGCCAGGCACCAGCCGAGCCCCGGGGTGGCCTTGAAGCCGCCGGTGCCCCAGCCGCAGTTGAGGTAGACGTTGTCGTAGGGCGTGCGGCCGATGATCGGCGAGGCGTCCGGGGTGACGTCGACGATCCCGGCCCAGCTGCGCAGCAGGTGCGCACGGGCGAACACGGGGAACAGCTCCACCGCGGCGGCCATCTGCCGCTCGATGATGTGGAACGCGCCGCGCTGGCCGTACCCGTTGTAGGAGTCGACACCGGCGCCCATCACCAGCTCGCCCTTGTGCGCCTGGGACACGTAGACGTGCACGGCGTTGGACATCACGATCGTCGGGTGCACCGGCTCCAGCAGCTCCGACACCAGCGCCTGCAGCGGGTGCGACTGGAGCGGCGCGCGCACGCCCAGCTCGTCCAGCAGCACCGAGGTGTGCCCGGCCGCGCACAGGGCGACGGTGCCGCAGGCGATGTCGCCGCGGCTGGTCCGCACACCGGTGACCCGGTCACCGTCCACGGTGAACCCGGTGACCTCGCAGTCCTGGATCAGGTCGATCCCGGCTTCGTCGGCCCGCCGGGCGAACCCCCAGGCGACGTAGTCGTGCTTGGCGATGCCCGCGCGCGGCTGGTAGGTCGCGCCCAGCACCGGGTACCGGATGTCGCCGGAGACGTTGACGATCGGGCAGACCTTGGCGACCTCGTCGGGGGAGAGCCATTCGGCGTCGATGCCGTTGAGCTTGTTGGCCTCCACCCGCCGCACGCTGTCGCGGACGTCCTGTTCGGTGTGCGCGAGGTTGAGCACGCCGCGCTGGGAGAACAGGATCGGGTAGCCCAGGTCGTCTTCGAGGCCCTCCCACAGCTTCAGGGCGTGCTCGTAGATCGCCGCCGATTCGTCCCACAGGTAGTTGGAGCGGATCAGCGTGGTGTTGCGGGCCATGTTCCCGCCGGCCAGCCAGCCGCGCTCCAGGACCGCGACGTTGGTGATGC
Source organism: Amycolatopsis thermalba (assembly GCF_023376025.1). NCBI lineage: Bacteria > Bacillati > Actinomycetota > Actinomycetes > Pseudonocardiales > Pseudonocardiaceae > Amycolatopsis > Amycolatopsis thermalba. The sequence goes on along the minus strand of NZ_CP091196.1, from coordinate 5,245,245 downwards.
CGTGGTTGCGCGCGAGGTAGTGCGCGGTGGCCAGGCCGTGCCCGCCGCCGCCCACGATCACGACGTCGTAGCTGCGCTTCGGTTCCGGGTTGCGCCACAGGAAGTCCGGGTGGTCGGGCAGGTGCGCGCCCGGCGGCTGGGTGGGGGTCATGCCGTCAGCTCCGGGTAGAGGGGGTGGCGGGCGGTGAGGTCGGCGACGCGGGCGGAGAGCTTGTCCAGGTCGGCGGCGGAGGCGTCCGGCCGCAGGGCCAGCGCGGCGATGTCGGCGACCTCGGCGAAGTCGTCGTCGCCGAACCCGCGGGCGGCCAGCGCGGGCGTGCCGAACCGCAGGCCGGAACTGATCATCGGCGGACGCGGGTCGAACGGGACCGCGTTGCGGTTGACCGTGATGCCGACCTCGTGCAGCCGGTCCTCGGCCTGCTTGCCGTCCAGTTCGGACTCCCGCAGGTCGGCCAGCACCAGGTGCACGTCGGTGCCGCCGGTCAGCACCCCGATCGTGTCCTCGCGCAGCAAGCGCTCGGCGAGGATCTTCGCGCCGCGCAGGGTGCGTTCCTGGCGCTCCCGGAACTCCGGCTCGGCGGCCAGTTTGAACGCCACCGCCTTCCCGGCGATCACGTGCTCCAGCGGCCCGCCCTGCTGGCCGGGGAACACGCTGCTGTTGAGCTTCTTCGCCAGTGCCCGCTCGGCCAGGATCACGCCGCCGCGCGGGCCGCCGAGGGTCTTGTGCGTGGTCGAGGTGACGACGTGCGCGTGCGGCACGGGGGAGGGGTGCAGGCCCGCCGCGACCAGGCCGGCGAAGTGCGCCATGTCGACCATCAGGTACGCGCCGACCTCGTCGGCGATCCGGCGGAACGCGGCGAAGTCCAGGTGCCGCGGGTAGGCCGACCAGCCGGCCACGATCAGCTTCGGCCTGCGCTCCCGGGCCAGCCGCTCGACCTCGTCCAGGTCGACGCGGTGGTCCCCGGCGCGCACGTGGTAGGCGGCCACGTCGTAGAGGCGGCCGGAGAAGTTGAGCTTCATCCCGTGCGTCAGATGCCCGCCGTGCGCGAGGTCCAGGCCGAGGATCGTGTCCCCGGGTTCCAGCAGCGCGGCCATCGCGGCGGCGTTGGCCTGCGCGCCGGAGTGCGGCTGCACGTTGGCGTACTCGGCGCCGAAGAGCGCCTTGAGCCGGTCGATCGCCAGCGTCTCGATCTCGTCGACGTGCTCGCAGCCGCCGTAGTAGCGGCGGCCGGCGTAGCCCTCGGCGTACTTGTTGGTCAGCACCGACCCCTGCGCCTGCATCACCGCCAGCGGCGCGAAGTTCTCGCTCGCGATCATCTCCAGGGTGTCCCGCTGCCGGGCGAGCTCGCGCCCGATCGCCGCGTGCACCTCCGGGTCGGTCTCCGGCAGGGAACGCCCGAGCACGCGCTGGGGGCTGAGTGCGCCAGCGCGGCCGATGGCCACCGACATGCTGCCTCCCTGTCTCATACCTCTGTTCGCCGACTGATATATCAACTGGCGGCCACGCTACGGCCGGTGTCCGGCGGGGTCAAGAGCCGATTCCGGGGAACCCGTTGTTACTCGTGAGTTCCTTGTCCGGCAGGCATTTCCCGGTTCGTGTTTCGGGTTCGCAAACTCCTCGCCATCGCCGGTTCAGGTCTTGACAGAACCGGCGGGCAAGCCGCACTGTGGTCCGCATCGCAGTTGCATATCGCGCAGGTGTTGCGCAAGAAGCAACAACTAGTCCCCGGTCACTCACACCACCACGGAGCGTTCGTTGACCGAGAACACCACCACCGCGCCGGCCACCGACCAGCCCGGGCTCCCGTCGAGCCTGATCCCCACGCTCGCCGGGATCACCTACACCGACGAGACGATCTTCGCGCTGGAGCAGGAGAAGATCTTCGAGCAGATGTGGTTCTGCGCTGTCCGCAGCGCCGACCTGCCGAAACCCGGCGACTTCCGCACCGTCCAGGTCGGCCGCGAGAGCGTGCTGGTGACCCGGTCGCGGGACGGCGCCCTGCGGGCCTTCCTCAACATCTGCCGCCACCGCGGCGCGCGCCTGTGCGTGGAGGAGTCCGGCACGGTCAAGCGGAACTTCCAGTGCCCCTACCACGCGTGGACCTACGGCCTGGACGGCAAGCTCGTCGCGGCGCCGAACCTGACCTCGATGCCGGACATCGACCGCACCGAGTACGGCCTCAAGCCGGTGCACCTGCGGGAGTGGCTCGGCTACGCGTGGCTGTGCCTGGCGCCGGAGCCACCCTCGTTCGAGGAGACGGTGCAGGCGGACGTGGCCGGCCGGCTCGGGCAGCTCGACGCGATCGGCAACTACGGCATCGAGGACCTGGCCCTGGGGCGGCGCATCACCTACGACGTCAAGGCCAACTGGAAGCTCATCATCGAGAACTTCATGGAGTGCTACCACTGCGCGACGATCCACCCCGAGCTGACCGAGGTGCTGCCGGAGTTCGCCGACGGGTACGCCGCGCAGTACTACGTCGGCCACGGCGCCGAGTTCGGCGAGGAGGTCAGCGGGTTCACCGTGGACGGCAGCGCCGGGTTCGACCGGCTCGGCGGGGTGGACGAGCACCAGGACCGCCGGTACTACGCGATCACGATCCGGCCGCAGGTGTTCGTCAACCTCGTGCCCGACCACGTGATCATCCACCGGATGTTCCCGATGGCCGCCGACCGCACGATCGTGGAATGCGACTGGCTCTACGCCCGGGAAGTGGTGGAATCCGGCCGCGACGTGTCACACTCGGTCGAGCTGTTCCACCGCGTGAACCAGCAGGACTTCGACGCCTGCGAGCGTTGCCAGCCGGCGATGTCCTCGCGGGCCTACGCCCAGGGCGGGGTCCTGGTGCCGTCCGAACACCACATCGGCGAATTCCACCAGTGGGTCGAGCGGACACTGGCCGGCGGGCGGTGACGCGGTGACCATCTCGCAGAGCGCAGGGGGGCAACCGGACAACCAACTCGAGCAAGAGGCGGTGAGCGTCGTGCCCGGTGAGCAAGCAGCGACCCGGCCGGAACCCAGGGCTCGCGGCGGGATGGATCGCGTGGTGTTCGTCGTCGCGGCGGTGGTCGCGGCGGGATTCCTGGCCTGGGGGGTGTTCGCCACCGACAGCCTCTCCAGCGTCTCGGCCGGCGTGCTGGACTGGCTGATCCGCAACACCGGCTGGGCGTTCCTGCTCGCCGCGACCGGGTTCGTCCTGTTCGCGATCTGGCTGGCGTTCAGCCGGTACGGCAAGATCCCGCTCGGCCACGACGGCGAGCGGCCGGAGTTCCGCACGATCTCGTGGATCGCGATGATGTTCAGCGCCGGCATGGGCATCGGGCTGATGTTCTACGGGGTCGCCGAACCGCTGTCGCACTTCGTGGAACCGCCGCCGGGCACGGTCGAGGGCAGCACCGACGCCGCCGTGGAGACCGCGATGGCCACCTCGCTGTTCCACTGGGCCATCCACCCGTGGTCGATGTACGCGGTCGTCGGGCTGGCCATCGCCTACGGCACCTTCCGGCGCGGCCGCAAGCAGCTGATCAGTTCGGCGTTCGCGCCGTTGTTCGGGGAGCGGGTGAGCGAGGGCCCGCTGGGCAGGCTCATCGACATCCTGGCGATCTTCGCGACGCTGTTCGGGTCGGCCGCGTCGCTCGGGCTGGGCGCGCTGCAGATCGGCAGCGGGCTGGTGCAGCGCGGCTGGCTGTCGGACAACCCGGGCACCGGCCTGCTCATCGGCGTGATCGCGGTGCTGACGGTGGCGTTCGTGGCCTCCGCCGTGTCCGGGGTCGCGAAGGGCATCCAGTGGCTGTCCAACATCAACATGGTGCTGGCGGCCGTGCTCGCCGTGTTCGTCTTCGTGGTCGGGCCGACGATCTTCATCCTCAACCTGGTGCCCTCGACGATCGGCGACTACTTCCGCGAGATGGGCGAGATGATCTCGCGGTCGGGCGCGTCCGGCGGCGAGAACATGGAGAGCTGGCTGTCCTCGTGGACGATCTTCTACTGGGCGTGGTGGATCTCGTGGACGCCGTTCGTGGGCATGTTCATCGCGCGGATCAGCCGCGGCCGCACGATCAAGCAGTTCGTGGTCGGCGTGATCCTCGTTCCGTCCGTGGTGAGCCTGGCGTGGTTCAGCATCATGGGCGGTACCGCGATCACGCTGCAGCGCGGCGGCACCGATCTGGCGAGCGCGGGCAGCGCGCAGTCGCAGATGTTCGGGGTGCTGGACCAGTTGCCGCTGGCCGCCGTGGCGAGTGTCGTGGTGATGGTGCTGGTGGCGATCTTCTTCGTGTCCGGCGCGGACGCCGCGTCGCTGGTGATGGGATCGCTGTCGCAACGCGGCGCGATCGAACCGAAGCGCTGGCTGGTGGTGTTCTGGGGCGTGGCGACCGGCGGCGTGGCGGCGGTGATGCTGCTGGTCGGCGGCGGCGGTGACGAGGCGCTGACCGGGCTGCAGAACCTGACGATCATCGCGGCGGCGCCGTTCGCGCTGGTGATGGTGGTGCTGTGCGTGGCGCTCGCGAAGGACCTGCGCAGCGACCCGATGATCCGGCGGGAGGAGAAGAGCGCGGAGATCGTGGAGCAGGCCGTGCTGACCGGCAACCGCCACTACGACGGCGACTTCTGCCTGCAGGTCGCCCCGGCGAACGAGGCGGGCCCGGCCGGGAACGGCCGCGCACCGGTGGAGAAGGTGGACTGAGGGAGGGGCGCCCGCCCCGGCGGGCGCCCACCTCAGTCGTGCGCCGGCTCCAGGGACAGGTCCCAGAACCCCGCGTAGCGGCCGCCGCGCCGGAGGAGCTCCTCGTGGGTGCCGTCTTCGGTGATCCGGCCGTGCTCCAGGACGACGATGCGGTCGGCGCGCCGGACCGTGCGCAGCCGGTGCGCCACCATCACCACCGTGCGGCCGGCCATCAGCCGCTCGATGCCGTCCTGCACCGCGGTTTCGTTCACCGGGTCCAGCGCGGAGGTCACCTCGTCCAGCAGCACGACCGGGGCGTCCTTCAACAACGCGCGGGCGATCGACACCCGCTGGCGCTCGCCGCCGGACAGCAGGGCACCACCTTCCCCGACGGTCGCCGACCAGCCCCCGGGCAGGCGCTCGACCACCTCGTCCAGCCGGGCCGCCGTCGCCGCCGCGCGGACCTCCGCCGCGGTCGCGTCCGGACGGCCCAGGCGCACGTTCTCCTCGATCGTGCCGTCGAACAGGTACACGTCCTGGAACACGATCGCGATCCGGGACATCAGCTCCGCGGCCGCCATCGCCCGCACGTCCACGCCGCCGACGCGCACCGCGCCCGCGTCCACGTCGTGGAACCGCGCGATCAGCTGCAGCAACGTGCTCTTCCCCGCGCCCGAGGGGCCGACCACCGCGAGCCGCTGCCCCTCCCGAACGGACAGTGACACACCGTCGACCACCGTCCGGTCGCCGTGCCGGAAGGTGACCGCGTCGAACTCCAGGTCGTGGCGCTCCGGCACGACCGGGTCGGCCGGTTCCGGCAGCGGCTCGGTGCGCAGCACCGCGTCGAGCCGGGCCAGTTCGGCGCGTGCGGCGCGCAGCTTGCCCCCGGTTTCGGCCAGCGACAGCAGCGGATCCGCGCACCGCGCCGCCAGCACGAGGATCGACAGGACCTCCGCCGCGCCGATGCGCGCGCCGAGCGCGAGGGCGGCGCCCAGGACCAGCACTCCGGTGAACATCGCCTGCACCACCAGCGTCAGGCCCACCGCGGCGGGCAGCGCCGACAGCGTGGACCGGCGCGACGCGCGCTGCACGTCCCGCAGCGAGTCGTCCAGCAAGCGGAACCGTTCGGCGGTCCGGCCGCCCGCCCGCAGCACCGGCTGCGCCTGCAGGAACTCGATCACCCGCGCGGTGGCCTGCTGGTCGCGTTCGTGGCGTTCCGCGTCCGCGGCGGCCATCGCGCGTCCCGACCAGACCTGGATCGCCACCACCAGCGGCGCGGCGGCCAGCGCGGCCAGCCCCAGCCACCAGTCGAACGCGAGCATCACGGCGACGACCGTCAGGGGAGTCACGCAGGCCGAGACGAACGGGGCCAGCAGGTGCGCGATCACGCTCATCGCCTGCAGCACGCCGCGACTGGCCAGCACGGACACCTCGCCGACCCGCCCGGCGCCGTACCAGCCGAGCGGCAACCGGGCCAGGTGGTCGCCGAGCCGGTGGTACATGCCGCGCAGCAGCGTGCTCCCGACCCGGAAACCGGCGAGGTCGCCGGCGTAGCGCAGCACCGCGTAGACCGCCACCGCGGCGCCGAACCCGGCCAGCCACGGCCAGACCTCCCCGGGTGTGCCGCCGAAGAGCGCCCGCAGCACCGGCACCAGCAGGGCGTAGGACAAGCCCTCGGCGATCGCGGTGACGGTCATCAGGGCGACGGTGCGCCGCACCGGGCGGGCGTAGTCGCGGCCCAGCACGCGCAACAGCGTGGCGATCATCGTGGTTCCTCTCCCCGGGCCCGCCAGAACGCGGCGAACTTCCCGTTGTGCGCCAGCAGTTCGGCGGGCTTGCCGTGCTCGGTGATCGACCCGTTCTCCAGCATCACCACGGTGTCGGCGCCGGCGATCGTCTCCAGCCGGTGGGCGATCACCAGGATCGTGCGGTCGCCCTTCAGCGTCGCCAGCGCGCGGCGCACCGCGTGTTCGGTCCGCGGATCGGCGAAGGCGGTGGCCTCGTCGAGCACCAGGACGGGCGCGCCGGCGAGCAGCGCACGGGCGATCGCGATGCGCTGTGCTTCGCCGCCGGACAGCCCGGCTTCCTCGCCGAGAACCGTGTCGTAGCCGCGCGGGAGTTCCAGGATCCGGTCGTGGATGTTCGCCAGCCGCGCGGCGCGGACGACATCCGCACGATCGGCCCGCGGCACCGCGAGCGCGATGTTGTCCGCGACGGAGGCCCGCAGCAGGGACGTCTCCTGGAAGACGAACGACACCATCCGGTGGAGCCGGTCGCTGCCGATCTCGCGCAGGTCCACGCCGCCGAGCGTGACCGAGCCGGAGTCCGGGTCGGCGAACCGCGGCAGCAACCGGACCACAGTGGACTTGCCGCTGCCCGACGGGCCGACCAGCGCGGTGACCGTGCCCGGTTCGAGCACCAGATCGATGCCGTGCAGCACCTCGTGGCCCTCGACGTGGGAGAACCGGACGTCACGCAGTTCCACCCGGTGTCCCCGCGGTGCGACGGGGTGTGTGGGTTCCGGCAGCGGCGGCACCGCGAGGACCTCCCGGATCCGGCCGACCGCGCGCCCGGCGGCCTGCAGGTCGTCGAACCCGTGGCCCAGCGCGGCGACCGGGGCGGTCAGGCCCAGCCCGAGCAGCAGGAAGGGCAGCAGGTCGGCCGGGGCCAGGCTGCCCGAGGTGATCAGGGCCGCGCCGCCGACGAGCACGACCACCAGCACGAACGGCGGCGACAGGGCGAGCTGCATCGCCGCGGCGATCCCCGACATGCCACGCACCCAGCGGAGGAAGGTGGCGACGAAGTCGTCGGTGGCGGTGCGGAACGTGCGGTGGGCGCGCTCGGACCCGCCGAACGCCTTGACCACCGCGATGCCGCGCACGAACTCGACGACGGAACTCGCGATGCGGCCCATGGCGGCGTCGAACTCCCGCTGTTCACGCTGCCGGGTGGTGGTCGTCATGAGCGGGACCATCGCCACCGCCAGCACCACCGGGATCAGGGTGATCAGCGTGAGCCGCCAGTCGATCGAGACCAGGTAGACCAGCGACACCAGCGGCACGACGAACGCGGAGACGAGCTCGCCCGGGGTGTGGGCGAGGAACGGGTGCACGGCGCTGACGTCGTCGCCGACCACCTTGGCCAGCTCACCGGTGCGGCGGCGGGCGAACCAGGCGATCGGCGCCCGGCCGAGCCGCGCGGCGAGGTGACGGCGGAAGGACAGCTGCACCCGGCCATCCAGCACGTGCGCGATCCCCGAGGAGGCGGCGGTGCACAGCAGCCGGACGAGCAGGCCGCCCGCGCCCGCGAGGACGACCGTCCACACGCGACCGCTGTCGGCGGGCCCCGGCGCGAGCAGGGCACGGCCGAGTTCGGCGACCGCCAGCAGCGGCGCGAGGCCCGCCAGCGCGCCGGCGACCTGCAGCACCACCACGGCGGCGAAGGCGGGGAGGTGCGGCCGCAGCAGCCGCCCGAGACCGGCCGGTGCGGCCTCCACCGGGGCGGTGGTCATCGAGCCTCCTTACCGCTGGCGGGCGACGAGCGGGCGTCGGTTCGGCTGATCCGGGCGGTGAAGGCCAGCAGGGCCGCGGCGGTCCGCGGCGGGTCTTCGAGGATGGGTGAGTGCCCGAGCCCCGGCAGCATCTCGACGGTGGCACCGGGAACGGCGCGGTACCGCGCCGCGGACGACGGCCGCCACCGCCGGTCTTCCGCGCCGAAGAGCACCAGGAGCGGCTTGCCGAGCGCGGCCAGCCGGTCCGGCAGCGGCTGCTGCTCCAGGTAGGCGAGGGAGGCGCGCATCGTCCGGCGCAACGCGTCGTGGTTGACCGCGCGCGCGTCGTCCACGAGCTGTTGCGGGATCTCGAAACCCGCGTGGAAGGCGGGACTCAGGGCCTGCCGGATCCGGTCGTCGGTCAGGTGCGCCCACTGTTCCGCGCTGATGGCGGGTTCCGCCGCGATGAGATCGCTCGTCCGCGGGCCGGTGTTGACGAGCGCGAGCGCGGTCACCAGGCCGGGCCGCAGCTCGGCGAGGGCGGTGGCGACCGCGCCGCCGGCGGAATGGCCGGCGACGACGGCGTGCTCCACGCCGAGCCGGTCCAGTGCCTCACCGACCCGGCGGCCCTGCTCCGGGATCTCGTAGCCGGGATCGGGCGAGGGGGCTGAACGGCCGTGGCCGGGCAGGTCCACCCGGATGACGCGGTGGGACGCGGTCAGCAGTGGAACCAGCGGCGCCCACGACCGGCTCGATGCGCCCGAGCCGTGGACGAGCAGGAGCGCGGGCCGGCCGGGTGGGCCGTCCTGGCGCACGGACAGATGGTCGGGCGCGGGATGGTCGTGACGGGTCATGGGCACACCCTCGCCGCCTGCGCGCCCCGGTGGCTTGGACGAATGTTCCCCTCCCCGGCTCGCCTAGGGCGTGTCTGGCAAGGTTGTGGCTGGGATGGTGCTGGTTGTGTCGCGGTGTGAGTTGCTGTCGGATGGGCAGTGGGAGTTGATCGAGGGCTTGTTGCCGGTGCGGACGGGTAGGCCTGGTTGGCCGTTTTCGGGTGCGCGGGCGATGGTGGAGGGGGTCATCTTCCGGTATCGGGGGGTTGCGTGGCGGGATGTGCCGGTGGTGTTTGGGCCTTGGCAGACGATCTGGACCTGGCACCGCCGCCTGGCCCGCGAGGGCAGGTGGGATGTGGTGCTGGCCCGGCTGCTGGCCGCGGCGGAGGCGGCCGGGCTGATCGGCTGGGCGGTCTCGGTGGGTTCCACGATCGCCGGTGCTCATTAGCACGCCACCGATATCACCCGCCACGCAGGGGGCTGGATCGAACTACACGACACCCGGGATCGAGCCGCCTGACCATGCCATCGGCCGCCCCCGCACCCGGCCCGACCGAGTGCGCGGCGACAAGGCCTACCCCTCCCGCGCCATCGGCAACCACCTGCGCCGCCGCGGAATCCGCGCCGTCATACCGGAACCCGCCGACCAGATCGGGCACCGCGTCCGCCGCGGGTCCCGCGGCGGACGCGGTGCCCGTCTTCGACGCCCAGGACTACCGCGGCCGCAACGTCATCGAACGCAGCTTCGACCAGCTCAAACAATGGCGCGGCACCGCCACCCGCTACGACGAACTCGCCACCCTCTACCGCGCCGCCATCCTCATCCACGACACCATCACCTGGACAAAGGCATTGCCAGACACGCCCTAGGATGGGCACGTGGGGCGAGGTGACGATGCGGCGGTGTGGGAGGTCACGCGCCCGGCGCGGCCCGGCGTCGTCGCCGGTGTCACCATCGCCGGTTTCCGGCGCGGCGCGAGTGGCGCCGAGCACCGGCTGGTGCCGCACGCGGTGGTGACCCTAAGCGTGGACTTCGGCGCCGAACCGGTCATCGTGGACGACGCGACGGGCGTCCGGCGCCGAGGGAGCCTGGCCGTCGGTCTCGGTTTCGGCGGCGCGGTGTGGGTGCGGGGCGCGAACATCGAGTGCGTGCACGTCCGGCTGTCCCCGTTGGCCGCCCGCGCCGTCCTGGGCTTCGACCCGGCGGATCTGGCGGGCGGGATCGTCGCCCTGGACGACCTGTGGGGCCGGGACGCGGCCCGGCTCGGTGAGCGGCTCAGCGCCACCGCGGCGTGGCAGGACCGCTTCGCGGTGATCGGCGGCTGGCTGGCGCGCCGGCACGAGGCCGGGGCGCCGGTCGAGCCGGAGGTCGCCTGGGCGTGGCGGCGGATGGTGGCCGGCCGCGGTCAGGTCCGGGTCGACCGGCTGGCGGCCGAGCTCGGGTGGAGCCGCAAACGCTTGTGGTCCCGGTTCCACGCGCAGATCGGCCTGCCACCGAAACGCGCCGCGAAACTGGTCCGCTTCGACCACGCCGCCCACCGCCTCGCCGAGGGCCAGGACCCGGCCCGGGTCGCGGCCGAGAGCGGCTACACCGACCAGTCCCACCTGCACCGCGACATCGCGGCCTTGGCCGGAACCACACCCGCGGCGTTGGCCCGGGAAAGCCGCGAGGCCACCGCAGCGCTCACAACCCCCGGACAGGAGGGAACACTCCTGGCCCCAGCGTGGGCGATGTGCACGCCGGGCCCCGGAGCGGCCGCGGTCAGAGGAGGTACACCCCGTTGAGCCACTGTCCGCTCGCGTCGTCGGAGTAGACGCCGAAGTTGAAGTCGTAGTTGCCGTGGCGGTTCTGCCACAGGTGGCCGGACGCCCTCGCGGGGCCCGGAGTACGTGACTGAACTGCCTGAATGCGCGTAGCGGACAAGACCGTGCGCGGTACGGATGACCGAGGCCCACCCGGCCTCGCTAGCTTGGTGACCCAGCCCTGTTGGGACACATCTTCCTGGAACAGGAAAACAATGTACCGCCACACGGAACAATTCGCGCCTGGACCGAAGACCGTGCCGGCCCGGCTGGCAGCACGCGCGGCAGATCGTCCGGACGAGATCGCCCTCCTGGTCCCCGGTCAGGGATCGTTGACGTTCGCCGAATGGGATCAGAGATCCCGCTCGGCGGCACAACACCTCGTGAGTCACGGCATCAGGCGCGGTGACCGAGTCGTCCTGCCCTGCAGTCCGTCCGACTGGATCGGATACGCGACAGCGTACGTAGCTGTTCAAAAAGCGGGCGCCGTCGCTGTCCCGGTGATCGAAAAGCTCGGCCGACGGCACCTCAACGCGGTTGTGAAATCGTCGAATGCGGCCGCGGTCGTCACCGAGCGCGCCGACGGGATCGAGGCGGAGCGGATTCTGAGCTTCGGTGGTGTGCCGCCGGCCACGATGAGCGATGGGCCGGCGATCGAAGTCGGCCCCGCCGACGACGCCGAAATAATCTTCAGCTCGGGCACGACCGGCGCTCCGAAGGGCATCGTCGCCACGCACGAGAACTTGCTTTTCACGCATGCGGAAACAGCGAACACCAGCGAGTGCAAAACAGTGATCCACGCCCTGCCGCCGGGGGCTCTCGCCGGGCAGGGGCTCCTGCTGCAACCGTTGGATGCGAGGCCGCACCGGGTCGTCGCGATGCCGGAATTCGACGACGAAACGTTCCTGTCCGCGATCGCGGAGTACGGAGCGACCGATGTCGTAATAGTTCCGACACTGGCCCTGTCACTGATCGACTACTCGCGGACCCACGAGTTCGACTTCTCCTCGGTGCGAGCAGTGCGCACGATGAGCGCCCCCATCGCTCCGGCGACATTGCGTCAGTTGCAGGACGTGTTCCACGGTGCCGAGATAGCCAACATGTACACGACCACCGAGTCCTGGCCTGCCCGGATCAGGACCAGGTACGACGTCAGCCATCCCGACTCCGTCGGCCGCAGCCGGACGACCGGCCAGGTGCGGATCACCGACGCCGACGGGGCCGAGCAGCCTGCCGGGGTCGACGGGTTCATCGAACTCCGGTCCCCAGGGGCACCTCAGCGGAGATACCTCGATCCTCCGGCAGGTGCCACGGATGTCTTCAAGCGAGACGGGTGGGTGCGTACCGGTGACATCGGGCACGTCGACGAGGACGGCTACCTGTACCTCGTGGACCGCAGCGCCGACCTGATCATTTCCGGCGGGATGAACATCTCCACGATCGAGCTGGAGAAGGTGATCATCGAGTTCGACGGGATCTCCGAGGTTGCTGTCGTCGGGATTCCCCATCCCCTGCTCGGCGAGCTCGTCGCCGCCGCTGTCCGCACGAGTGGTGACGTATCGCTCAGCGCCCTGCGCGAACACGTGCGAGACAGGCTCGGCCACCCCAAGACGCCGCGCCACATCGTGGTGGTCGAGGAGTTCCCGCGAAACCCCATGGGCAAGATCGTCAAAGCGAAGTTGAGGGACAGCCTCGCCGCATCGGTGGCTGCCGGCGCTGCAACGGAGCAGGCAGACCTCGCCGGACGGGTGCGCGCGCTCTGGCAGGTGGCCCTCGGAGACCAGGTCGCCGACGACCGCGCCGGCTTCACCGATCTCGGCGGCGGCTCTCTGGCGGCCATCGAACTGGTCAGCCGGATCCGCACCGACCTGCACCGGCGCATCACGCAACGAGACGTGTTCGATGCGGCGAACGTCCACGATTTCACGGCCATGGTCGAGAAAGCGCCGTTGATCGAGAACGCCGGCGCCGGCCGGATCAGACCGGTGCGGCGGCGAGTCCGGGATGCCGGGCCGACCTCGCCGGCGCTCGGGAACGAACCCGCGAGCGAGTCCTGAACCATGCGCACAGAGGCATCTCCCGGATTCTGCTTCCCCGCCACGTTCCGGCAGGAGTGGTACTTCCGGACGACCAACGGCGGGTGGTCCGATTTCAACAACGGGATCGTGCTCGAAGCGCGGGAGGTGCTCAACAGGGCGGCGCTCGACGACGCTGTCCGATGTCTTGGTCATCGGCACGAGGCCCTGCGGACCAGTTTTCGCCGGCAGGAACGCGCGGTGGTCCAGGTAGTCGACGAATCGCGCACGCCGCGACTGGATTTCGTCGAGCACCCGATCGAGGGCGAGCGAGACGAAACGCTGTCGCGGGCAGTTCTCGAACCTTTCCGCCTCGATGGTGGCCCCCTCGTCCGGATCGCGCTGTACCACGACACGAAGGCACGCGAATACGTCGTGATCGCGTTGCATCACGCGGTGTGCGACGGGTGGTCGCGCGGGTTGCTGATTCACGACCTCACCGAGCTTTACCGATCGCGTGCCGAGAACCGCCCGGCCCGTCTCGCACCGGTCGAAATCCAGCCGGCGGACTACGCCGTGTGGGAGAGGGAGACCACGGTCGCACGCGATGTCGAACGCTGGTACCGCCGGCTCGCGTTGGATCAGGACGGCCTGCGGCTCGACGACAGCCACCGTGTCACCGGCGGGATGTTCCAGGTCTTCTCGGTAGCCGACATCGACAGCCGGGTCGCGGGAAAGCTGGGCGGACAGGCGCGGAACCGGGGCACGACGCTACCGCGTCTGCTGGGTGCTGCCACCGTCAGGTCGGTGACCGAACTCGCGCGCGACTCCCTGCGCGTCGGCTTCGTGACCGCGAACAGGCACCTGCCGGAGCTGCGCCGAACTGTCGGGGAAATCGAGGACACGCTGCCCCTGAGACTGGCGACCGCGCCGGACCTGACATGGAGCGAACTCATCGGCCGCTTCGACCGTGAAGTATCGGAAGCTTATGACCGGCAGATCACGCTCAGTGCCATCCATTCACTGAGCAACGAAAGGCTGACGGACGTCAACCACCACCTTGTCGACGTGACCGTCAACTGCAGGGACTACCAACGTCATCCATCGGGCAACGTCGGCGAGGTATCGGTCCTGTTCGACGAGCTGACTCTCAGAATGGACGGCCGACGAATCCGGCTCCCCAACGGAGCGGGCCTGATGGGCGCGTTGAACTTCCAGTTCGACTTCCCCGCCGGCGGGGGACTCGGCGTATCGCTGATCGTGAACACAGCGGCGATCCCGGATGACGTCGCACGCGCGGCCGGACGAAGGCTTCTGACTTGCCTCGACGAGCTCGCCTGCTCGCAGTGACGGCGAATCTCTCGACGCACACGAACTCCGACCCGGGGGTTTCGATGACCGACGATCCGGAAATCCGTTGTCCGGCGTCGTACCTGCAGGAGTCCTGGTACCGGGCGCACCGGTCCATCCAGTCCAGCCACAACCTTCCCCTGATCATCGAGGTGACCGGTTGTGCCGATCCGGATGTGCTCGTACGCACACTTCATCTTCTCGCCGATCGGCACGAGATACTGCGAACATCTTTCGCCGCTCGCGACGATCAGGTGTGCCAGGTGGTGCGCAACGCTGCTGACGTCACCTTCTGGTCTGCAGACCTGTCGCGATCCGGTTCGCCGTGGGACGAGCTGCTGCACCTCGCCGCGCCACACTGGCAGGCCGGGTTTTCCCTGTCGGCCGGCTCGCCGTGGAGGGCGGGTGTCGTGAAGCTCGCGGAGCGACGGCATGTCGTGGTGCTGACCCTGCACCACGTGCTGGCCGACGCGTGGTCCACCGCCATCGTGGCGCGGGACTTCGAACGGATCTGCAGAAGCCTGACCGCGGCCTGCGACGCAACGCTGCCGCCCATGGAGATTCAGTTCGGCGACTACGCCAGCTGGGAACGCGCCCTTTCGGCGGACGACTTCGACGAACGGTACTTCGAGGCGCTTCGGTCCTGCGGCGTCAAGCAGCAACGCTTGCCGAACTGGGCCGACGACGGCTTCGAGATGGTGCCACAGCCGGCTCCCGCGGTCCGGCCGGACGCGGTTTCTCAGCTCTATCGGGCGTTCAGTGGCAGCGATTGGATTCTCGCCTCGTCGGTTCTTACCGCGGTGTCGGCGACCCTTTACCCGTATCTCGGCGGCGCGATCCTGATCGGATTCGTCTCGGCGAACCGAGCGCGGCCCGAACTGCTGCCCCTTGTCGGGCCGGTGTTCAACTACGTGACCCTGCCTTGCGAGTTGCGGGCCGGAGCGACAGTGGGCGAGGCGGTGGGGCTCGCTCGCCGCGAAGTGGCCAGAGCTTCGCACCTTCAGGTCCCGCTCGGCTTGGTCGAGCGTTCCCTGGGAGCGGACCAGGCCACCATCTTCGACGTGACCGTCAACGTCATGAAGGCGCACCAAGACGGGCGGCAGGCGATGCCGCCTCCGGCGGATGATCCTACTTTCCGGGTTCGTCCGTTTCCGCTGAGCGCGTGGTCGCTCACTGGTGACGGAAGACGGTTCGCGGCGACCAGTGGGCTCAACTTCAACGTGAACATGAACCCGGACGGGTCGCTGTCGCCGGGGATCCGCTACAACTCCCAGCTCGTCGGTACCGACCTCGCGGTTCGACTCGGCGTCAGTTTCTCGCGCGCACTCGAACTGGTCGCCACGTCGCCTCAGTGCGGGGTGTCCGAGCTGCTCGATCATCTGATCGAACCGAAGTGAGCCGACGAGTGGCGAGGGACGGGAGCCCTGGCCGCCGACCGCCGCTGTGATGGACCTGTGACACTGAGCTCCGACTGCGCGGCGCCCGCTGGAGCGCGGGTTGCGACGACGCATGTGCACGTCTAAATTCTACTGGTTGAGGCCGCTGGTCCAGCAGATGAAACGGCCCGTAGGATGACGTGTCTCGCCCGGAGGTCGCCATGCTCGCTCCCGCTCCGCAGGCTGTCACCACTGCTGAATCAATCCCCGGCCTCGACGCAATACGGGAGAATACGCTGATCCGCGAGGTCGACGGCGTCAAAGTCACCGGTGAGGTCATCGAGCCCGCCGGGCGCGGACCGCACCCCGTCCTGTTGTACCTCCACGGTGGTGGGTTCAGCAGTGGTTGCTCGCGGGACTACCGGAACGTCACCCTTCGTTTCGCGCAAGCGGGATTCCTGGTCGCTGGAGTGGACTACCGGCTGTGTCCACAGTATCCCTTTCCGGCGGCTTTCGAGGACTGTACGTACGCTGTGCACTGGGTCGCGCAGGTCGCATCGAGTTACCACGCAGACCCTCGACGCCTCGTCATCGCCGGCGATTCGGCGGGTGCCAATCTTGGTGCCGCCGTTGCCGCGCAACTCGCGTCGGCTCGGAGTGACCTGAGAATATCCGCCGCGGCGTTCGCATACGGTGTGTTCGACCTCGAATACCTGATCGGGAGTGCCGCGGATGATCGCGCCGCCACCCGTCTGGCCTCCTATGTCGACGTGACCACCGAGAGGCTGCGAGATCCCCGGGTCAGCCCGATTCGTTCGGCGCACGTCCTGCCGCCGACCTACCTCGTCGTCGGTTCCGACGATTCCGTGTACCGGCCGCAATCGGAACTTCTGGCGGCCCGCCTGAAGGATGCTTCGATAGAGCACCAGTTCACCGTTGCGGACGGCTTGTCGCACGCCTTTCTCACGACGGAGGCGTGCCGCTCCTCCGTCTCGGCCGTGGTCCAAGAGATGACCGACTTCCTGGCCGACCATGTGTGATCGGCCGAAGCTGACGGGTATTTCTCGCATGCACCGTGAGGTTCTGGCGTTCGCCGGGGCCAGGGGCCGTCGCGGCTGCCACAGGTAGCCGGGCGGGCCGGACGCCGCCTCGGCGTCGCAGATGATGTCGTCGGTGCGCAGCGTCAGCGTCGGGATGTCGCCGGAGAAGTTGCCGGTTCCCGCGAGGGGCGCGCCGACGACCGGGGGGCGCCCTGACGTGCGTTGACCCCGAGCGGGACGGCCGGGTAGCCGACGCGCCGGCCGGGACCTGGTTTGATGGGCGGACATCGTCTCGATCTGGGGGATTCGTTGCCGAAGGTCAGCGTGATCACGGCCGTCCACCGCGGGGGGCACCACTTCCTGCGGCAGGCCTACGCCTCGCTGCGGGACCAGGTGCTCCCGTCCGGCTGGGAGTGGGAGTGGTGCCTGCAGGAGGACGGCGACAGCGGCGTGCTCGACGCCCTGCCGCCCGACGACCGGGTGCTGCCCGGGTCCGGGTTGCCCGGTCGTGCGGCGGTGGCCCGGACGATGGCGCTCGCGCGCGCGACCGGCTCGGTGGTGCGCACCCTGGACGCCGACGACGTCCTGCTGCCCGGCGCCCTGGCCCGCGACATCGAGGCGCTGGGCCGGGTGGCGTGGTGCACGTCGGCGTGTGTCGACCTGCTGCCGGACGGTTCGACGCGGCCCGGCCCCTACGACCCGCCCGCCGGACCGGTGGCGCCCGGCCGGTTCTACGCCGAACAGGCCGGCGACCGGTTGTCCGTGCAGGCCAACACGTTCGCCGCGCACACGGACCTGGTCCGCGCCCTGGGCGGGTGGCCGGCGCTGACCGGTGCGGAGACCGTCGGGCTGCTGCTGGCGGCCGAGGCGGTGGCGCCGGGGGAGTTCATCGCGGAGCCCAGCGTGCTCTACCGCAAGCACGACGCCCAGACGACGGCCGCCGACCGCTACTGGGACGAGGCCGAGGCCGCGGCGCGGATGGAGAGCGTGCTGGCCCGCGCGGAGACGCTGCGCCGGGCGGGCTGGCGTTGGCGGTCCGCGTAGGACGGTTCGCGCACCGGTCGGTCAGAGGCGTTCGTCCCGTACCACGTCCAGGTTGTGGAACACCGGTTCGCCCTCACACAGCTGCATCATCTCCTTCGCGAACCGGTCGGTCTCCGGCAGCGACGAGTTGCGCATGGCGTCCTCATAGGACGGGAACTCGACGAACTCCATGTAGGTGCCCGGGTGTTCCCGGTCGCTCATCAGGACCGCGTGGGTGGCCGTCCGCTTGCCCTGCGTCTCGGCCAGCCAGCGGTCCAGCATGTCGCTCATGCGTTCCGGCTGCGTGGTCTTGTACTCGATGACCTGAACGAAAGTCATGTCCCGCTCCTTCACAGACTCGGGAGAGGCCATCGTCCGCCCGCCCGCACCGCGGGTCAACACCTACGCGCGCGTCAAGGATCCGCGAGCAGGTCGATCCACTTTTCGTGTCCGAGCCCATTCCCACCACCGGCACGCTCCCCACGGGAGAGCCGCAGCTGTGGTCGGCCAGATACCCGATTACCGGGTGATCGCCCAGCCGCGCCCTCCGAAGCTCTGGTGCTGGAAGGACATCCGCTCATCCCGGTCGAGGCCGGTCACAGCGACTCCACCGTGCTGCACGTGCCCGACCTCGGGCTGGTCACGGCCGGCGACGTCGCCCACGAAACTGTGCACCAGTACCCCGCCGACGGCGGGCTCGGCGGCGGCATCGACGCGTGGCTGCGGGCCCTCGACAAGGTGCGCGGCCTGGCGCCGGTGGCTGTGGTCGCCGGCCACGGCGCGTTCGACCTCGCGATGCTGCATGACCCCTCCCGTGCCTACGCCCTGCTCGAGTCGGACGATGGCCTGCGCTGTGGTGTGCTGTTCGCGCGCGGCGAGCACTTCACCGCCGGGCTGGACCTGGCCGACGTTGGCCGGGCGATCCAGGCGGGCACCGGGCTCTCCCCGGACGGCGGCCGCGATCCGTGGCGCCTGGACGGGAACTCGACCACCCCGGCGGTCGCTGCGCAGGGGTGGGTGCTCACGCTCGGCATCGAGCTGCTCCTTGCCGCCGGCATCCGGGTCGCGAGCCGCGACGCCCGCTTATCCCAGCTCGAGGTCCGCCGCGGCATCTACCCGTTCGGCGGCGCAACCCTGCGTTTTCCCGCGAAACTGGCTGGGGCAACGCCATGCGCTGGATGCTCACCGGCGACGAGTTCGACGCCGCCGAGACCCACCGCCTCGGTCTCGTCCAGGAAGTCGCCGCCGCCATCGACCAGTCACGCGCCTGTTCGCCACGGCCGACGGAAGGAAGGCAACCGGTCGTTCCTCGAGCGGCGCAAGGCCGCCTTCGCCGGCCGCTAGGTGCGGTGCCCTCCGCGGCAGCGGGTCGCGCACCGGGGCGAACGCGGGCAGCGGCTGGACACCAGCGGGCCGTCGCGCCAAGGTGTTGCCGTGACATCGACGAGCGTTTCCGGCTTCGTGCGTGCACCGCGCGCCGAGGTCTACCGTGCCCTGGTCGACGCCGCGGCGATCGCCACCTGGCGGGTCCCGGACGGGATGACCGCTCGGGTGCACGAGTTCGAGCCGCGGGAAGGCGGGCGGTTCCGGGTCTCGCTGATCTACGACGACCCCGGCCGCCAAGGCAAGTCCGGCGCCCGCACCGACACCTACACCGGCCACTTCGCCGCGCTCGAACCCGGGCGGCGCGTGGTCGAGGTCATCGAGTTCGAGAGCCCCGACCCGGCGTCCCGGGGCGCGATGACGATGACGACCACCTTGGCCGACGCCGACGGCGGCACCGAGGTCGTGATCCGGCACGACGGGATCCCGGCCTCGGTCGCCCCCGCGGACAACGAGACCGGGACCCGGATGGCGCTGGCCAAGCTCGCCGCGTTCGTCGAGCGCTGAGGTCAGATCACGTACTGCGCGAAGGACTGGCGCACCTTGTTCACCTTCGGCAGCGCGACCGCGAGGCAGTAGCCCTGGCCGGGGTTCTTCGCGAAGAAGTCCTGGTGGTACTCCTCGGCCCGGTGGAACTCGCCCAGCGGCTCCAGCGTCGTGACGATCTCGCCGTCCCACCAGTCGCCGGCGCGCTTGATCGCGGCCTCGAACTCGGCGCGCTGCTGGTCGTCGGCGGGGAACATCGCCGAGCGGTACTGCGTGCCGACGTCGGCGCCCTGGCGGTTGAGCTGCCGCGGGTCGTGCAGGGTGAAGAAGACGTCGAGGATGGCCTCGGCCGGGATGACCGTCTCGTCGAACGTCACCGCGACCGCCTCCGCGTGCCCGGTGCGCCCGGTGCACACCTGCTCGTACGTCGGCTGTGCCGTCTCGCCACCGGTGTAGCCGGACACCACGTCCTGCACCCCGCGCAGCGTCCGGTAGACCGCGTCCAGGCACCAGAAGCACCCGCCGGCCAGCACGAACGTCCGCATCTCGCATCACCTCTCACCGAGTAGTCCGGCTCGCACCCGGTCAACCCCGGGTCTGGGTCCAGTATTCCGGTGCCGCCCCGCGGGAGCCGGGAGGCGGACCTGTCCGTGTGGACCGGCGGCCTCACCGCTCCAAGGTCAGGCCCGGGAGCAGCCCGGCCAGCCGCTCGGGGGCGCCGGGGCGGAGGGTGAGCGTCCGGCCGTCCTGGTCGATCTCCACCAGCTTCTCCGCGCGGAGCCGCGCCAGGATCGCCTGCCCCAGCGCGCCGCCCAGGTGCGGCCGGCGCAGCGTCCGGTCCAGGCAGCTCGTCGCCGTCTTGCGGCGGCTTCCGGCCAGCTCGGCCGCGTCGATCCCCAGGCGGTCCAGCACCTGCGCCGCCCGCGGGCCCAGCTCCAGCTCGTCGGTGTCGGCCCGGCGGCGCAGCGCGTCCGCGGCCAGCAGGTGGTCCAGCACGGCCACCCCGAGCCGCCCCGCCGCGTGGTCGTAGCACAGCCGCTCCGGCGGCGCCGCCGGGCCGGGCACGGGGAGCGCACCGCCCGCGTAGTCGGCCAGCGCGTCCAGCACCGCGGTGATCGACGGGTCCTTCAGGCGGTACGTGACGTGCCGCCCGCTCTGCGAGGTGACCACCAGCCCGGCCTGGCGCAGCTTCGCCAGGTGGTTGCCCAGCCGCGCCGGCGTCACGCCGAGGATGTCCGCCAGCTGGGTCATGCCGTGCGGCCCCTCGTGCGCGAGCAGCTGCAGCACGGTCAGCCGGATCGGGTCCGCCAGCTCGCGCGCCAGCCCGGTCACCGTCGCCACCACCGGCTGTTCCGCGCTCGTCCATCCGAGGGAGGTCACCCCCACAGCCTACCATCGACTTTCACGTTTCACGGATACGTGATAGGTCTATGTGATGCTACGACGCTACTGGCAGGAGCAGATCCCGCCGCCCGGCCCGTTCCGGGTGCTGGCCCTCGGCGTGCTGGTCACCACCGCGGGCGGCGGCGCCTGGTACACGACGTGGGCGGTCTACTTCACGACCGTCGCCGGGCTGCCCGCCCCGGTCGTCGGCCTCGGGCTGATGCTCGCCGGCGGCGCGGGCCTGCTCGCGGCGACTCCGGTCGGCGCGCTCGCGGACCGGATCGGGCCGCGGGAGCTGCTGATCGCCCTGATCGCGATCGAGGGCGTGTCGATGGCCGCGTTCGTGTTCGCCCAGCACGTCGCGGTGTTCCTGGCCGTCGCGGTGGTCAACACCACGGCCGAACGCGCCACCGCCGGTGTCCGCACCGCCTACGTCGCGCAGCTGGCCGACGAGGCGACCCGGGTGGCGCACCTGGCCCGGCAGCGCGTCGCCAGCCACCTCGGCTACACCGTCGGCGCCGCGGCCGGGGCCGCCTGCCTGACGCTGGGCAGCCCGGCCGCGTTCCACGTCCTGATCACCGTCGACGCGGTCACCTCGCTGATCTACGCCGCCCTGCTCACCCGGGTGCCCGCGGTGCGGCCGGTCGCACGCGCGAGCAAGCCGCGCACCCTGTTCGCCGATCCCGCGTTCCTCGCGGTGGTCTCCACGACCGGCCTGCTGTCCCTGTGCTGGGGCCTGGTCTCGACCGCGCTCCCGCTGTGGCTGGTCCGGAACACGCACCTGCCTGCCGGGCTCGCCGGCGTGGTCGTGATCGTCAACTCGCTCGGCGTGGCGCTCCTGCAGGTCGTGGCGAGCCGCGGCTGCACCGGTGCCCGGCACGGCGCCGCGCGGGCGGCGTGGTCGGGCGGCGCGCTGGCGCTGGCCTGCCTGCTGTCCGCGGCGACCGGCGGGGGTGGCGGTGCCCTGGCTGCCGGGCTGGTGCTGCTCGCCACGGCCGCCCACCTGGCCGGCGAGCTGTGGTTCATCGCCGCGAAGTGGGCGCTCACGCTCGACCTCACCCCGCCCGGCGCGACCGGCCGCTACCAGGGCCTCGCCGCCACCGCCCAGGCGGCCGCGCAGATGCTCAGCCCCGCGCTGATGACGCTGCTGGTCGGCACCTGGGGCCGGCCCGGCTGGTTCGTGCTCGCCGCGGTGTTCCTCGCCGCCGGGCTGGGCACGATCCCGGCCGCCCGCTGGGCGATCCGCACCCGGATCGAAACCGGTTCTCACGCCGTGTGACCCAGTCTCGGCTCACCAAGCTTGTCCATGATGAGAACATGTTCTAGTTTTGGGTCCGTGGAGACCGATCTGGGTTTGGCCGGCGCCGTGGTTCTGGTGACCGGGGGCGTGCGTGGCGTGGGCCGGGGCATCAGCCAGGTCTTCACGGCGCAGGGCGCACGGGTGGTGACTTGCGCCAGGCGCGAGCCGGAGGCGCCGGTGGGGCAGTTCGTCGCCTGCGATGTGCGGGAGCCGGAGCAGGTCGAGGCGCTGATCGCCCGGATCGTGGCCGAGCACGGTCGCCTGGACGTGGTGGTGAACAACGCGGGTGGAAGTCCGTTCGCCTCCGCTGCCGAGGCGTCGCCGCGGTTCCACGACAAGATCGTGCAGCTGAACCTGCTGGCCCCGCTGCTGGTGGCGCAGCAGGCGAACGCGGTCATGCAGCGCCAGGACGGTGGCGGGTCGATCGTGATGATCTCCAGCGTGTCCGCGACCCGCCCCTCGCCGGGAACGGCCGCGTACGGCGCGGCGAAGGCGGGGCTGGACAACCTGACGGCGAGCCTGGCGGTGGAGTGGGCGCCGAAGGTGCGGGTCAACGCGCTCGACGTCGGGATGGTGCGCACCGAGCAGTCACACCTGCACTACGGCAGCGACGTGGCGGCGGTCGGGAAGACGGTGCCGCTGGGACGGCTGGCCGAGCCGGAGGAGATCGGGCAGTGCGCGGCGTTTCTGGCTTCCCCGCTGGCTTCCTACGTGTCGGGGGCGACGTTGCAGGTGCACGGCGGTGGTGAGGCGCCCGCGTTCCAGGCGGCCGCGGATGTCAACAGGGAGGGTTCATGACGGGGTTGTGCCAGGACCGCGTGGTCGTGGTGACCGGCGCCGGGCGCGGCATCGGGCGGGCGCACGCGCTGGCGTTCGCGGCCGAGGGCGCGCGGGTGGTGGTCAACGACGTCGGCGTGGCCCTCGATGGTTCCGCGACCGGGGACGGTCCGGCCGCCCGGGTGGTGGCCGAAATCGAGGCGCTGGGCGGCCAGGCCGTGGCGAACACCGACGACGTCGCCGACTGGGCCGGGGCGCGGGCGTTGATCGGCACCGCGGTGGAGCGGTTCGGCCGGCTGGACGTGCTGGTCAACAACGCGGGGTTCGTGCGGGACCGGATGCTGGTCAACCTCGGCGAGGACGAGTGGGACGCGGTGATCCGAGTCCACCTCAAGGGCCACTTCGCCCCGCTGCGGCATGCGGCGGAGTACTGGCGCGCGGAGGCGAAGGCCGGGCGGATGCCGAGCGCGCGGGTGGTCAACACCAGTTCCGGCGCGGGCCTGCTGGGCAGTGTGGGGCAGTCCAACTATTCGGCCGCGAAGGCGGGGATCGCCGGGCTCACGGTGGTCGCGGCGGCGGAGCTCCAGCGGTACGGCGTGACGGTGAATGCGATCGCCCCCTCGGCACGCACCCGCATGACCGAGGAGGTGTTCGCGGAGACGATGGCCCGCCCCGATGAGGGGTTCGATGCGATGGCGCCGGAGAACATCTCGCCGCTGGTGGTGTGGCTCGGTAGTGCGGAGTCCGGCGCGGTGACGGGCCGGGTGTTCGAGGTCGAGGGTGGCAAGGTGTCGCTGGCGCAGGCGTGGCGGCACGGCCCGTCGGTGGACAAGGGCAGCCGCTGGGAACCGGGGGAACTCGGGCCGGTGGTGGAGAAACTGATCGCCGAGGCGCCCGCGCCCGAACCCGTGTACGGAGCGAGCTGATGCCGGTTCTGACCAAACGGGACGGTCACGTCGAGATCGTCACCGTGGATTTCCCGCCCGTGAACGCGCTGCCGGTGCAGGGCTGGTTCGACCTGGCCGCCGCCGTGCGGGGCGCCGGAGAGGATCCGGACGTGCACACGGTGGTGCTGCGCGCGGAGGGCCGGGGGTTCAACGCCGGGGTCGACATCAAGGAGATCCAGCGCACCGCGGGCTACGAAGCACTCGTGGGGGCGAACAAGGGCTGCTACGCGGCGTTCGGTGCGGTGTACGACTGCGCGGTGCCGGTGGTGGCGGCGGTGCACGGGTTCTGCCTGGGCGGCGGGATCGGCCTGGTCGGCAACGCGGACGTGGTGATCGCCTCGGAGGACGCCACGTTCGGGGTACCGGAGGTGGAGCGGGGCGCTCTGGGCGCGGCGACCCACCTGGCCCGGCTGGTGCCGCAGCACCTGATGCGCACCCTCTACTTCACGGCGCGCACGATCACCGCGGCCGAGCTGCACCGGCACGGCTCGGTGTACCAGGTGGTGCCGCGCGAGCAGCTGGACGAGGCGGCGCTGGCGGTGGCGCGGGACATCGCGGCCAAGGACCCCCGGGTGATCCGGGCGGCGAAGGAGGCGTTGAACGGCATCGACACCCAGCACGTGCACCGCAGCTACCGGTTCGAGCAGGGGTTCACCTTCGAGCTGAACCTGCTCGGTGCGTCGGACGAGGCCCGTGAGGAGTTCCTGAATGGCCGATAAGCGCATGACCGCCGACGAGGTCGCGGCGGAGGTTCGCGACGGCATGACCATCGGCATCGGCGGCTGGGGCTCGCGCCGCAAGCCGATGGCCCTGGTCCGTGCTCTGCTGCGCACTCCCGTGAAGGACCTGACCGTGGTGTCCTACGGCGGCCCGGATGTGGGCCTGTTGTGTGCGGCCGGGAAAGTCAGGCGGGTGGTGTTCGGGTTCGTCACGCTGGACTCGATCCCGTTCGACCCGTGGTTCGGCCGTGCCCGCGAGACCGGGGCGATCGAGGTGACCGAATACGACGAGGGCATGTTCGCCGCCGCCCTGTCCGCAGCCGCGCAACGATTGCCGTTCCTGCCACTGCGGGCCGGGCTGGGCTCCGACGTGATGCGGGTGAACCCGGAGTTGCGCACGGTGCGGTCGCCCTACGCCGACGGCGAAGAGCTGGTGGCGGTGCCCGCGCAGGACCTGGATGTGGCGCTGGTGCACCTCAACCGCGCCGACGCCCGCGGCAACGCCCAGTACCTCGGCCCGGACCCCTACTTCGACGATCTGTTCTGCCTGGCGGCGAAGAAACGCTTCGTCTCGGTGGAAAAGGTGGTGGACACCGCGGAGCTGGCTGGGCCGGTGCAGTCGCTGTTGCTGAACCGCGGCTCGGTGGACGGTGTGGTGGAAGCCCCGCGGGGCGCGCACTTCACCACCGCGGTGCCCGACTACGGCCGGGATGAACGGTTCCAGAAGCACTACGTGGCCTGCGCCAAGGACCTGGACGCCTGGCCGGGGTTCGTCGACCGGTTCCTGTCCGGCGACGAACGGCAGTACCTGTCCGAAGTGGATCGATTCGAGGCGGCGGCATGAGCGCGACCCGGGCCGAGATCGCCGTGGTGGCGGTGGCCGAACTCTTCCGTGGCGACGGCGAAATCGTGGCCAGCCCCATGGGCTACATCCCTTCGCTGGGCGCGAAACTCGCCCGCCTGACCTTCGAACCCGACCTGCTGCTCTCCGACGGCGAGGCCTACCTGATCGACGCCGACGGGAACGTGGAAGGCTGGCAGCCGTTCCGCAAGATGCTGGACACCATCGTCCCGCACGGGCGGCGTCACGTGGTGATGGGCGCCAACCAGATCGACAAGTTCGGCAACCAGAACATCTCCGCCATCGGCGACCACACCCGCCCGGCGAAGCAGCTCCTCGGCGTGCGGGGCGCGCCGGGCAACACGGCCAACCACCGCACCAGCTACTGGGTCCCGCGGCACAGCCCCCGGGTGTTCGTCGAGAGCGTGGACATCGTGTCGGGCGTGGGCTACGACAACGCCGCCAAAGCCGGACTGAAGTACCACGACGTGCACCGCGTGGTGACCAACCTGGGCGTGTTCGATTTCGCCACCCCGGATCGCTCGATGCGCGCCGTCTCGCTGCACCCCGGTGTCACGCCCGAGGAGATCACCGCTGCCACCTCCTTCGAGATCGATCTCTCCAGCGCGGCTACCAGCCGCGAACCCACCGAGGAGGAGCTCCGGCTCATCCGCGAGGTGCTCGATCCGAAGGGCTTGCGGGACAAGGAAGTGCCGTCATGACCCTGGACACCGCCCTGACCCGGCTCGTCGGGGTGCGGCATCCGGTGGTGCAGACCGGCATGGGCTGGGTCGCCGGACCCCGCCTGGTCTCGGCGACCGCCGAAGCCGGCGGGCTGGGCATCCTGGCCTCGGCCACCATGACCTACCCCGAACTCGAATCCGCGATCGCAGACGTCAAACACCGCACCGGCCAGCCCTTCGGCGTGAACCTCCGCGCCGACGCCGCTGATGCTCCCGAGCGGGTCGACCTGCTCATCCGCGAGGGCGTGAAAGTCGCCTCCTTCGCGCTGGCGCCGCGCAAGGAAATGATCGCCAAACTCCGCGACCACGGCGTCGTGGTGATCCCGTCGGTCGGAGCCGCGCGGCACGCCGAGAAGGTCGCCGCCTGGGGCGCGGACGCGGTGATCGTGCAGGGCGGCGAGGGCGGCGGCCACACCGGGGGAGTGGCCACCACCCTCCTGCTGCCCTCGGTGCTCGACGCCGTGGACATTCCCGTGGTCGCGGCGGGCGGGTTCTTCGACGGCCGCGGACTGGCCGCCGCACTCGCCTACGGGGCCGCGGGGGTGGCGATGGGCACGCGGTTCCTGCTCAGCAAGGAAAGCACCGTGCCCGAGGAGGTCAAGCGCGTCTACCTCGCGCAGGGCCTGGCCGGGACGGTGGTGACCGAACGCGTCGACGGGCTGCCGCACCGCGTGTTGCGCACTGAGCTGGTCGACAAGCTGGAAGACACCGGGCGGGTCCGGGGCACCATCCAAGCCCTCCGCAATGCGTTGCGGTTCCGGCGGATCACCGGGCTGTCGCTGCCCGCGATGGTGCGCGAGGGGCTGGCGATGAAGCACGGCAACGAGATGACGTGGAGCCAGATCCTGATGGCGGCCAACACGCCGATGCTGCTGCGCGCCGGCCTGGTCGACGGCCGCACCGACGCGGGTGTGCTGGCGTCCGGCCAGGTGGTCGGGATGATCGACGACCTGCCGACGGTGGCCGAGATCGTGCAGGTCACGGTCACCCAGGCGGAGGAGATCCTCCACCGCCTGGGCACCGCCTGATCAGAGCCATTCGATGATCGTCACGTTCGCGGTGCCGCCGCCCTCGCACATGGTCTGCAACCCGTAGCGCCCACCGCGCCGTTCCAGCTCGTGCAGCAGCGTGGCGAGCAACTTCGTGCCGGTGGCGCCGATCGGGTGGCCCAGCGCGATCCCGCCGCCGTTGACGTTCACCCGCGCGGGATCCGCCCCGGTCTCGTCGAGCCAGGCCAGCACCACGCTGGCGAAGGCCTCGTTGACCTCGAACAGGTCGATGTCGTCCACCGTCAGTCCCGTCTTGCGCAGGGCGTGCGCGGTCGCGGGGATGGGGCCGGTGAGCATCCACACCGGATCCGCCGCCCGCACCGAGATGTGGTGGATGCGCGCCCGCGGCGTGAGCCCGTGCTCCCGCACGAACTTCTCCGAGGCGAGGACGGCCGCGCTGGCGCCGTCGGAGATCTGGCTCGCCACCGCGGCGGTCAGGCGCGACCCGTCGCTGAGCGGCTTCAAGCCCCGCATGCGTTCCAGGCTGGTGTCGCGGCGCGGGCCCTCGTCAACCTCGAAGCCGTCCACGGGCACGATTTCCGCGGCGAACCGTCCGGAGTCGATGGCGTCGAGGGCGCGCTGGTGGCTGCGCAGCGCGTAGGCCTCCATCGCTTCGCGCGTGATGTCCCAGTGCTCGGCGATCATGTCGGCGCTGCGGAACTGCGACACCTCGACACTGCCGTAGCGCTCCTGCCAGCCCTTCGAGCCGGAGAACGGGTCGTCGAAGCCGTACTCCCGCCCGGCGAGCATCGCGGCGCTGATCGGGATGCGGCTCATGTTCTGCACCCCGCCGGCCACCACCAGGTCCTGGGTGCCGGACAGCACGGCCTGCGCGGCGAAGTGCACGGCCTGCTGGCTGGACCCGCACTGCCGGTCCACGGTCACCCCCGGCACGTGGTCGGGGAACCCGGCGGCCAGCCACGCGGTGCGCGCGATGTTGCCGGACTGCGGGCCGAGGGTGTCGGTGCAGCCGAGGATCACGTCGTCGACCAGGTCCGGGTCCACCCCGGTCCGCTCGACCACGGCGCGGATGACGTGCGCGCCCAGGTCGGCGGAGTGCCATCCGGACAGCGCGCCACCACGCCGTCCGACGGGGGTGCGCACGGCGTCGAGGAGAAATGCTTCAGGCACAACGGCTCCCTAGGGGTGCTGGCTGGACACGGACACGACCTCGCCGGTCAGGTAGGAGGCGTAGTCGCTGGCGAGGAACACCATCACGTTGGCGACTTCCCACGGCTGCGCGGCGCGGCCGAACGCCTCTCGTTGCTCCAGCTCGTGCAGCAGCTCGTCGCTGGTGACCTTGGCGAGGAAGGGGTGCATCGCGAGGCTCGGTGCGACGGCGTTGATCCGCACCCCGTGTTCGGCGGCATCCAGGGCGGAACACCGGGTCAACGCCATCACCCCGGCCTTCGCGGCGGCGTAGTGCGCCTGCCCGGCCTGGGCGCGCCAGCCGATCACGGAGGCGTTGTTGACGATCGCCCCACCACCGCCCTGCTCCACGAACTGCCGCAACACCGCCCGGGTGCAGCGGAACGTGCCGGTCAGCGTGATGTCGAGAACCCGGGACCATTCCTCATCGGTCATCTCCAGCACCGACTTCGTGCCACCGAGCCCGGCGTTGTTGATCATCACGTCGATCCGGCCGAACTGCCCCACCGCACCCGCGATCAGCGCCTGCACCTGCTCCTCGTCGGTGACGTCGCAGGCGATCGCGTGCACCTTGCCCAGCTCCGCGAGCTCGGTGGCCTTCTCCGCGAGGCGGCGTTCGTGCCAGTCGCTGATCACCACGCTCGCGCCCTCTTCCAGGCAGCGTTTCGCCACCGCGGAGCCGATGCCGGTGCCGGCGGCGGCGGTCACGACCACGACTTTGCCGGCGAGCAGGTCGTGCCCGGGCGGGTAGTGGGGGATCAACGGGCCTCCTTGGGCAGGCCGAGCACCCGCTCGGCGATGATGTTGCGTTCGATCTCGTCCGAGCCGCCGTAGATCGTGTCGGCCCGGGTGAACAGGAACAGCCGCTGCCACTCGTCCAGCTCGCCCTCGGCCACCAGCGACCGCGCGCCCCGCGCCCGCACCGCCAGCTCGCCCAGGCGGCGATGCCACTGCGCCCACATCAGCTTGCCGACCGCGACCTCCGGCCCCGCGGCCTGACCCAGCGTCCGCAGCGCGTGCGCCCGCAATACCCGCAGGCCCATCCGCGCGCGCTCCAGATCGGCGCGCAGCAGCGGATCGTCCCAGGTGCCCAGGCGTTTGGCCGCCGCCTCGATTCCGTCGAGTTCGCGGCGGAACCCGATCTGCTGCCCCAGCGTGGACACCCCGCGCTCGAACCCGAGGGTGGCCATCGCGATCCGCCACCCCTCGCCCGGCTCGCCGACCACCATCGACGCGGGGGTGCGGGCGTCGTCGAAAAAGACCTCGTTGAACTCCGAGGTGCCGGTCAGCTGCTGGATCGGGCGGACCGTCACCCCGTCCTGTTCCAGCGGCACCAGCAGGTAGGACAGGCCGCGATGCCGCTGAGACCCCCGCTCGGTGCGCGCCAGCACGAAACACCAGTCCGCGACGTGCGCCAGCGACGTCCAGATCTTCTGGCCGTTGATCACCCACTGGCCGTCCCGCAGCTCCGCCGAGGTGGACACCGCCGCCAGATCCGACCCGGCACCGGGCTCGGAGTAGCCCTGGCACCACAGTTCCTCGACCGCCACGATCTTCGGCAGGAACCGGCTCTGCTGCTCCGGCGTGCCGAACGCGATCAACGTCGGCCCCAGCAACTGCTCCCCGATGTGGTTGACCCGCGCCGGCGCCCCCGAGGCCGCGTACTCCTCGTGGAAGGCCACCTGCTCCTCCAGCGACAACCCGCGCCCGCCGAATTCGGCCGGCCAGCCCACGCACGTCCACCCCGCCGCCGCCAGGTGCCGCTCCCACGCCAGCCGCAGCTCGAACGCCTCGTGCTCGCGCCCCGGCCCGCCCAGCCCACGCAGCCGCGCGAACTCACCGGTCAGGTTGTCCGCCAGCCAGTCCGCGACCTCACGGCGGAACCGCGTCAGCTCCAACGCACGCCTCCTTGCTGCCAGGCCTCCGGGCCACCTAGGGTAATGAGAACACGTTCTAGTTTCTCGGTCCAGGGGAGGGTGCGGTGGGACAGACCACGATCCCGGCCGTCGTCCGCGATGCCGCCGCGAAGTTCGGCACGTCCGAGGCGCTGGTCGACGGCGGCGTGCGGCTGGATTTCGGGCAGCTTCTGGAACGTGTTCAGACCGTGGCCCGGGCGTTCCTGGCCCGCGGGATCGGACCCGGTGACCGGGTCGCGATCAACCTCCCGAACACCCGCCACTGGGTGCTGTCGGCGCTGGGCGCGCTGTACGCGGGCGCGGTGCTGGTGCCGGTCAACACCCGGTTCACCGCCGCCGAGACCGTGGACCTGCTGGCCCGCAGCCGGGCCAAGGCGCTGGTCGTCGCGGCCGACTTCCTCGGCGCCGACCGGCACGCCGCGATCCGGGCGACCGGCGCCGCCCTGCCGGACCTCGGCACCGTCGTCCGCGTCCCGCTCGAACAACCGCACCGCCCGGTCGAAGGCACCCTCGGCTGGGACGAGTTCCTCGCGCTCGCCGAGCAGGTGCCCGTAGCCGACGCCGAAGTCCGCGCGGACGCCGTCCGGCCGGACGACGTCAGCGACATCCTGTTCACCTCCGGCACCACCGGCCGCTCGAAGGGCGTGCTGTCCGCGCACCGGCAGGTGGTCGACGTGGCCGCCGCGTGGGCGGAGTGCGGCCGCGTCACCGCCGACGACCGGTACCTGGTGATCAACCCGTTCTTCCACAGTTTCGGCTACAAGGCCGGGATCGTGGTGTGCCTGCTGACCGGGGCCACGATCGTGCCCCAGGCGGTCTTCGACGTGCGGACCACGCTCGGGGTGATCGAACGCGAGCGGATCTCCGTGCTGCCCGGCGCGCCGACGATCTTCCAGTCACTGCTCCAGGAGCCCGACCGCGGTGACACCTCGTCGCTGCGGCTCGCCGTCACCGGCGCGGCGACCGTGCCCGCGTCGCTGGTCCGGCGGATGCGCGCCGAGCTGGGGTTCGAGACCGTGCTGACCGCCTACGGGCTCACCGAGGCGGTGGTGGTGACCATGTGCCGGCCCGGCGACGACGCCGAGCTGGTCGCGAGCACGTCCGGGCGCGCGACCGCCGGGTTCGAGGTGGCGATCCGCGGCGCGGAGGTCGTCGTCCGCGGGCCCAACGTCATGCTCGGCTACCTGGACGACCCCGAGGCGACCGCGCAGGCGATCGACGAACAGGGCTGGCTACGCACCGG
Organism: Amycolatopsis thermalba; assembly: GCF_023376025.1. NCBI lineage: Bacteria > Bacillati > Actinomycetota > Actinomycetes > Pseudonocardiales > Pseudonocardiaceae > Amycolatopsis > Amycolatopsis thermalba. The sequence continues at coordinate 5,213,715 of NZ_CP091196.1, read as the reverse complement.
CGACGTCGGCGTGCTCGACGACGGCGGCAACCTGACCATCACCGGCCGGCTCAAGGACATGTACATCTGCGGCGGGTTCAACGTCTACCCGGCCGAGGTCGAGCACGCCCTCACCGAGCTGGCCGGCGTGCGCGACGTCGCCGTGGTCGGGGTGCCGGACGAGCGTCTGGGCGAGGTCGGCAAGGCGTTCGTCGTCGGCGACGGGCTGACCGCCGAGCAGGTGATCGGGTTCTGCCGGGAGCGGCTGGCCAACTACAAGGTCCCGCGGCTCGTCGAGTTCGTCGGCGAGCTGCCCCGCAACGCTTCCGGCAAGGTGCTGAAGCGGCAGCTGAGGTGAGGAGCAGGCATGAGTGAACCGGTGGTCCGCTACGAGCGCCGGGGCGCGGTGGCGCTGGTGACGATGAACCGCCCCGAGTACCGCAACGCGCAGAACTCGGCGGTGACCTACGCGCTGGACGACGCGTTCACCCGGGCGGTGAACGACGCCGAGGTGAAGGTGATCGTGCTGGCCGGGGAGGGCAAGCACTTCTCCGCGGGCCACGACATCGGCACGCCCGGCCGGGACGTGGACCAGTCGTTCGAGCGGCGCGCGGTGATGTGGTGGGACCACACCACAAGGGAGGGCGGGGATCAGCGGTTCGCCCGGGAGTCCGAGGTGTACCTGGGGATGTGCCGCCGCTGGCGGGAGATCCCGAAACCGATGATCGCTTCGGTGCAGGGGGCGTGCATCGCGGGCGGGCTGATGCTGGCCTGGATCTGCGACCTGATCGTGGCCTCCGACGACGCGTTCTTCGCCGATCCCGTGGTGCGCATGGGCATTCCGGGGGTGGAGTACTTCGCGCACCCGTGGGTGCTGGGGCCGCGGGCGGCGAAGGAGGTGCTGTTCACCGGGGAGCGGTTCAGCGTGCAGCAGGCGAGGGAATGGGGAATGGTCAACCGGGTCGTGCCGCGGACGGAGCTGGCGCAGCGCACTCTGGAGCTGGCGGACAAGATCGCGGAGATGCCGCAGTTCGGTCTGGCGCTGGCGAAGAAGGCGGTCAACCAGGCCGAGGACCTGATGGGGCTGCGGTCCGGAATGGACTCGGTGTTCGGGCTGCACCACTTCGCCCACGCGCACAACGCGGAGACTTCGACGGATTCGCTGGGCGGGCAGGACGCGCGCTCGATGCGGGACGCGAACAAGGGGGCGTGAGTGGACCTGGACATCGATCCCGAGTCGGCGGCGTTCCGCGACGAGGTGCGGGAGTGGCTGGCCGAGCACGTGCCCACGCTCCCGTCCATGGATACCGCGGAAGGCTTCGCGGCGCACCGCGAGTGGGAGGCTCAGCTGGCCGACGCGCGGTTGTCGGTCGTGTCGTGGCCGCGCGAGTATGGCGGCCGGGACGCGTCGCTGTTGCAGTGGGTGTTGTTCGAGGAGGAGTACTACGCCGCGGGCGCACCCGGACGCGTCAGCCAGAACGGGATCTTCATGCTCGGGCCGACGCTGTTCGCGCACGGGACGGCCGAGCAGCGGGACCGGATCCTGCCCGCGATGGCGCGGGGTGAGCAGGTGTGGGCGCAGGCGTGGTCCGAGCCCGAGGCCGGGTCGGACATCGCGGCGTTGCGCAGCAGCGCGGTGCGCACCGACGGCGGCTGGTTGCTGTCCGGGCAGAAAACCTGGAGCTCCCGGGCCGCGTTCGCCGATCGCGCGTTCGGGCTGTTCCGGACCGATCCGGCGGAGCAGCGGCATCGCGGGCTGACGTACTTCATGTTCGACCTGCGCGCCGAGGGCGTGACGGTGCGGCCCATCCCGCAGCTGGACCTGGAGCCGGGGTTCGCCGAAATCTTCCTGGACCGGGTGTTCGTGCCGGATGAGGACGTGATCGGCGAGCCGGGGCAGGGCTGGCGGGTCGCGATGACCACCGCCAACAACGAACGCGGCCTGTCGTTGCGCAGCCCCGGCCGGTTCCTCGCCGCCGCCGGCCGGCTCGTGGATTTGTGGCGTGCGGAGGGGGAACCGGCCGCGGCGCGGGACCGGGTGGCCGACGCCTGGATCGGGGCGCGGGCCTACCAGCTCTACACGTTCGGCACCGTGTCCCGGCTGGCCGAGGGCGGGGAGCTGGGGCCGGAGTCCAGTGTGAACAAGCTGTTCTGGTCGCACCTGGACGTCGCCCTGCACGAGACTGCGCTGGACCTCCTCGGCCCGTACGGTGAGACCGACCCCGCGTGGGTGGACGGCTACCTGTTCTCCCTCGCCGGCCCGATCTACGGCGGCACCGACCAGATCCAGCGCAACACCATCGCCGAACGGCTGCTGAAACTGCCCAGGGAGGCCCGCCGATGAGGTTCGCGTTGTCGGCGGAGCAGCAGGACTTCGCCGCGAGTCTGCACGACTTCCTCACCGGCGCCGACCCGGTGGGCGCGGCCCGGGCGTGGGCGCAGGGACGGCACGAACCCGGGTTCAAGGTGCTGCGTGGCCTGGCCGAACTGGGCGTGCCGGCGCTGCTGATCGACGAAGGCCACGGCGGGCTCGGCGCTTCACCGGTGGACCTGGTGGTGGCCTTCGAGGCCCTGGGCTACCACGCCGTGCCCGGCCCGCTCGTCGAGACGGCCGCGGTCGCGCCCGCCGTCGAGGCGGCCGGGTCGTGGTGGCCCGCCCTGGCGGCGGGGGAGGTCTTCGCCACGGTGCTCGCCCCGCCACACGTGCCGCTGGCACTCGACGCCGACATCGCCGGCCTGGTGGTGGATCTCGGCGCGGGCACCGCCGCACCGGCCGGGCACGGGGAATTCGTGCAGTCGGTGGATCCGGTCCGGCGGTTGTTCCGGCTCGGCACCTCCGCGCCGGCGACCGACGGCCGGGCCTTCGACCTGGGCGTTCTCGCGGTGGCCGCGCAGCTGCTCGGCGCCGGGCAGTGGCTGCTGGACGCCGCGGTCGCCTACGCGAAGCAACGCAGCCAGTACGGGCGGCTGATCGGCGAGTACCAGGCGGTCAAGCACCTGCTGGCCGACGTCGCCACCCACCTCGAACTGGCCCGGCCCCTGGTGCACGGCGCCGCGGTGACCCTGAGCCCGCGGGACGTCTCGGCCGCGAAGGTCAAGGCCGGGGACGCCGCCTACCTGGCCGCCCGCACCGCGTTGCAGGTCCACGGCGCCATCGGCTACACCGCCGAACACGACCTCGGGCTGCGGCTGACCAAGGTGCGTGCCCTGATCGGCGCGTGGGGCGACGGCGGGTTCCACCGCGAGCGGGTGCTGACGCCATGAGCCGGGTCGATCCGATGTGGACGGAGGAGGCGCGGGCGCTGCGGGAGTCCGTGCGGACGTTGCTGGCGCGGCGGTCAGGGCCGGCGGCGGTGCGCGCCGCGATGGCGTCCCCGCTGGGGTACGACGACAAGCTGTGGTCGACGTTGTGCGAGCAGATCGGCGTCGCGGCCCTGGCGATCCCCGAGGAGTACGACGGTGCCGGCGCGACGCTCGCCGAGGCGTGCGTGGTGCTGGAGGAGCTGGGGCGCACGCTGACCCCGGCCCCGATGCTCGGCTCGGCGGTGCTGTGCGGGCAGGCGCTGCTGCTGACCGGCGACGACGAGGCGTGCCGGCGGTTGCTGCCCGGCATCGCCGCGGGGAGCAGCGTGGCCGCGCTGGCCTGGTCCGGTGAGGACGGACGGTGGTCCCCGGCGTGCGTCTTCGCGGACGGGCGGGTCGACGGCCGGGCGCACTACGTGCTCGACGGCGACCTCGCGGACGTCCTGCTCGTGGTGGCGCGCACGCCGGAGGGCCCGGGCCTGTTCGAGGTCACCCCGGCGGACGCCCGCCGCGAGCCCGTGACCACCCTCGACCCGACCCGGCGGCTGGCGGTCGTCTCGCTTGAGGCCGCCCCGGCGCGACGGCTGGACACCGGCGGATTCGACCTCGGGCGGCTGCGTGCGCTCGCGGTCGTGGCGCTGGCGGCCGAGCAGGTCGGGGCCGCGGCCAGGGCGCTGGAGCTGACCGTCGAGTACACCAAGCAGCGGCGCCAGTTCGGCCGTCCGATCGGGGGTTTCCAGGCGCTCAAGCACCGCATGGCCGACGTGCACGTGCACGTGGAAGCCGCCCGGTCGGCGTTGTACGGCGCCCTGACCGGCGACGACCTGGAGGCGGACGCGGCGACGGCGCGCCTGGTGTGCTCGGAGGCGTTCCAGCACGCCGCCGCCGAGATGATCCAGCTGCACGGCGGAATAGCGATCACCTGGGAACACGACGCGCACCTGTACTTCAAACGCGCGCACGGCAGCGCGCTGCTCTTCGGTTAGGTGACCACGGGCGGCGCCGGTTCGAAGGTCGCCAGCAGTTCCTCCAGCGCGGCTTGGTCCGGGCCGACGAACGGGTCGGCATCCGGAGCCGTGGCGGCCCGGTCGAGGAACTCCGCCGCGCGCCCCGGCGCCGGGGGCAGGTGGGTGCTCAGGATGACCGCCGGGTCGAACTCCCGCAGCGGCGCCATCGTCGCCAGGTACCGGTCCCGGTCGACGTTGTGCACCCACGGGCTGTCCACTGTGGCCCACAGCAGCTGGCCGGCGTGCAGCGCCTCCGCGGGGGCGTTCGCCACGTCGTCGCAGGTGGCGAGTTCCGGGGTGGGCATCGGGGCGCCGAAGCAGTCCGAGCTGACGCACACCCCGTTGCTGTGGTCGAAGAAACCGACCGTCGCCGGGCTGTCGAACAGCGGCGGCCGGAATCCGGTCAGGCGGCGGCCGCCCGCGTCCAGCGACTGGCCGGGGTTGAGCAGGAACACCCGGTCGACCGGCAGCGGCCGCTCGGTCGACATGATGCCCATCGCCAGGTAGGTGGTGACCAAGCGGGCCCGCGGCGCCAGCTCGAGCAGGTCGAACAGCGCGCCGGTGTGATCGCGGTCCGGGTGGGTCAGCCAGATCCACCGCACGTCCGCGGGGTCGATCACCGTCCCCAGGGCGTCCAGGAAGCCGCGGCCGGGCAGGCTCAGCCCGGTGTCGACGACGACCGGTTCGGCGCCGTGCAGGACGAACGCGTTGACCGGGAGGAAGCCGATGCCGGGCACCTCGGCCTGGTCGCTCAGGACGCTCACCTCGCGCCCGATCCGGTTGATCTCCATGGCATCCGCCCTTCTTCCGCTCGTGCCGGACACGGTAGGCCGCGCGAGGCACCCGGCGATAAGGCCGAAATACCCGTTCCGGCAAATCGGGCCGCTCGGTCACCGTCGGTCGCGGGCGAGCCGGGTTATGCTGCGTCTGCTTCGACGGCGCGGCGGGGGAGGCGGTCATCATCGACGAGTTCAGGGCCGATCCGGCGGCCATCACCAAGCTCGCCCGGCTGGCCGGGCGCGCCGGGCACGCCGCTCAGCTGTACGCCGCCGCGGCGACCGGCGGTCCGAACGAACTGGGCGAGGGGCTGCTCGGGAAACTGGCCGCCCCGCTGGACCGGTGGCAGGCGCTCGGGGTCGCCAACGCCGGCCGCGCGGCCGCCCTGGCCCACGCCTACGACGCCACCCTGGTCGCGGCGGCCAAGATGTACGCCTCGACCGACCGCCGGGCGGCCGCGGCCCTCGACCGCACCTACCCGGACGCGCTGTCCGAGCGGATCGACGCCGACGACGTCGCCGCGCCCGAGACCGCGGCCACCTTCACCGACTTCGACGACGCCTCCCGCGACCCCCGCCATCCGGAACTGGAGTACACCGGGCCGGGCAACCCGTCCGAGGACGCCTACGGCGGCTGGAACATCGAGCTGCAGAAGATCTCGGACAAGATCTTCGGCGCGGCCTCGGTCAGCGGCTCCGTGCGGGGACTGCTGGCCAAGCTGATCGGCGTCGACCTGCTGACCGTCGTGCAGAAACTGGTCGCCGGCGACTGGGACGCGCTGCTGCGGCAGGGCATGGTGTTCGAGGACACCGGCCTCGCGTTCGGCAAGATCAAGCAGAACATCGACCGCGGCCGCTACGGCATCCAGGAACTGTGGACCGGGCACGCCGGGGAAGCCGCCCGCGCCTGGCTGACCGACTACTCCTACGCCTGCGCCGCGCACGCCCGGTTCTGCACCGAGGCGAGCTGGAAGATCAAGAACTTCGCCCGCGCGGCCTACGACGCCATGCTCGCGCTCGACATCGCGCTGGAAGCGTTGCTCGACTCCGGCCTCGGCGCCGTGCTGAAAATCGGCAGCCGCGCCAAGGCCGTCCTGATGGGAATCATCGGCCTCGCCGACGGCGAGTCCATCCGGCAGGCGATCGCGGGGATCATGACCGACGCGACGGCCCTGGGCACCGCCGTCGACGCGCTCAACGCCCTGGCCCACACCGTCCAGTCGATCGCCGAGATGGTGGCGGGCAACGGCGAGATCGCCGCGCAGGCGTGGCCCGGTGAGCCGTACCGTCACCCGGGGGTGCGATGAACGGCCACCTCTCGCCGTGGCGCACCGAGCAGGGCCGCGCCGCGCTGCGGAACTGGATGACACTGCTCGCCCGGGGCGAGGGGGACATCGCCGACTTCGCCCGCGACGTGGTGGCCGGCCGCGCGCAGCCGCAGGACCTGCTGTACTCCGCCTACCTCGACGAGCGGACGGTCGCCTCCCTGCACCAGGCCGTGGACGACTGGCACGCCCTGCCCGCCGACCAGCAGCAGGCGGCCATCACCGCGGCCGGGGAGACCACGGAAGCGCAGATCGCCGCCCTGGCCGCCGCGGAGGTCACCGAGCCGGCCCGCCGGACCGCCCCTCCCGCCGACGACCGCGACGACCCCGGCGACGGCATCGGGCCGATCCTGCGGCGCTGGTAGCCGCTCCGGCCATCACCGCCGCCGGGGCCCCGACAGCGCAGGCCACCGCCCTGGCCGCCGCGGCGGTCACCGAACCGCCGCCAGCCCGCGGCGTCGCTCCCCACCCCGCCGACGACCTCGACGACCCCGGCGACGGCATCGGGCCGATCCTGCGGCGCTGGTAGCCGCTCCGGCCATCACCGCGGCCGGGGGCCGCGACAGCGCAGGCCACCGCCCTGGCCGCCGCCGCGGCGGTCACCGAGCCGCCGCGGGCCTGCGGCGGCTCCGGCTTGCGCCACCACCAATGTGTGTTACCTTGGGTAACAGTAAACCGAGGTAACAGGCAGTCGTGTCAGGGAGGGTGCCATGACCAGCGTCGGTGCGCACGAGCAGGCGGACACCGCGCAGCCTGACCGCCAGTCGGTCGCGCAGCGGTTGCTCGACTCGTCCGAGACGTTGTCCTACGACCCCGTCAAGGAGGTCGACTGGGACACCCCGCTGGACACGAGCTACCACGGCGCGAGCCCGGAGTGGTGCACCCTGTACGGGACCGCGTACTGGAACGAGATGACCCCGGAGCAGCAGCGCGAGCTGACCCGGCAGGAGGCCGCGTCCGTCGCCAGCACCGGCATCTGGTTCGAGATGATCCTGCAGCAGATGGTGCTGCGCGACTTCTACGCCAAGGACCCGACCGACCCGGCGTTCCAGTGGGCGCTCACCGAGATCGCCGACGAGTGCCGCCACTCGATCATGTTCGCCCGCGGCGCCGCGAAGCTGCGCGCCCCGGCCTACCGCCCGCGCCGCCTGGCCGTCGAGCTGGGCCGGTTCTTCAAGACCACCGCCAGGGGCGAGGCGGCCTACGCGGCGATCCTGGTCGCCGAAGAGGTCCTCGACGTCATGCAGCGCGACTGGATGCGCGACGAGCGCGTGGTGCCGTTCGTGCGCACCATCAACAACATCCACGTGGTCGAGGAGTCGCGGCACATGAAGTTCGCCCGCGAGGAGACGCGCGAGCGGCTCAAGGGCGCGGGCCCGCTGCGCCGCCAGTACAACGCGCTGGTCGTGTCGATCGCCGCGTACTTCATCGTCAGCAGCATGTGGAACCCCAAGGTGTACGCCAACGCCGGGCTGGACACCCAGCGCGCGCTGCGCGAGGCGAAGGCCAACGAGCACCACAAGTCGATGCTGCGGTCCAGCTGCGCCGGCCTGATGGAGTTCCTGGACTCCGCCGGCCTGCTGACCAAGGCCGCGGCGGTCTTCTACAAGCGCGCGAACCTCCTCTAGCCATGGCCTTCGCGATCACCCAGACCTGCTGCAACGACGCGTCGTGCGTGGCGGTGTGCCCGGTCAACTGCATCCACCCGACGCCGGACGAGCCGGACTTCGGGACCACCGAGATGCTCTACATCGACCCGCGCAGCTGCATCGACTGCGGCGCGTGCGCCGACGCCTGCCCGGTCGACGCGATCTTCCCGGTGGACGCCCTGACCGCCGCGATGCGGCCCTACGCCGGGATCAACGCGGACTTCTACGCCGGCCGGGAGCCGGCGGCGGCCGATCCCGCGCCGAACTTCCACGCGTGGGGCCCGCCGGTGTTCCACCGCGCCATCCCGAGCGACTTCCCGGCGCTGGAGGTCGCGGTGGTCGGCACCGGGCCGGCCGGCATGTACGCGGTCGAGGACCTGTTGCTGCACACCGGTTCCCGGGTCACGCTGATCGACCGGCTGCCGGTCGCGGGCGGGCTGGTGCGGTACGGGGTCGCGCCCGATCACCCGTCCACCAAGAAGATCGGCGAGACCTTCGCGCGGTACCACCACCACCCGCGGCTGCGGATGCGGCTGGGTGTCGAGGTCGGCCGGGACGTCACGGTGGACGAGCTGGCGCGGCGCTACGACGCGGTGATCTACGCGGTCGGCGCGTCCTCGGCGCGGCGGCTGGGGATCGCGGGCGAGGACCTGACCGGCAGCGTCGCGGCGACGACCGTGGTGGCCTGGTACAACGGCCACCCGGACGTGCCCGCGGACGCGATCGACCTGTCCGCGGAACGGCTCGTCGTGGTCGGGACGGGCAACGTCGCGCTGGACGTGGCGCGGATCCTGACCACCGATCCGCGTTCGCTGGAGGGCACGTCGATCGCGCCGGCCGCGCTGGAGCGGCTGAAGTCCAGCCGCGTGCGCGAGGTCGTGCTGCTGGGCCGCCGTGGCCCGGAGGCGGCCGCGTACACCACGCCCGAACTGCTGGCGCTCACCCAGCACGAGGACATCGACCTGGTGGTCGACGCGCACGACCCACGCATCACCGAGGCGATCGACACCGAGCCGCGGGCCGCGCTGCTGCGGGACTGCAAGCAGGAGACCATCGACTGGTCGGCGCCGCCGCAGCCCGGCAAGCGACGCATCGTGCTGCGGTTCCACTCCGCGCCGCGGGAGATCGTGGGTGCGGACCGCGTGCGGGGAATCCGGGTGACCGGCGAGGTGGAGATCCCGGCGGGCGGCGTGGTGCGCGCGGTCGGCTACCGCGGCACGCCGCTGCCCGGGCTCCCGTTCGACGAGGACAGCGGCACGATCCCGAACGACGGCGGACGCGTGCGGCCGGGGACGTACGTGGTCGGCTGGATCAAGCGCGGGCCGTCGGGTGGGATCGGGGCCAACAGGGCGTGCGCGGAAGAGACGGTGGGCCGCCTGCTCGAGGACGCCATCGCCGGACGGTTGCGGACGCCACGCCGCAAGCCTGGCCTGGTGGCACGCCTGGCGCGCCGATCCTGACTGGTTTCGGTTCGGTGGTTGCCCGGGGGCGGGTTGCTGCTGGTGATTCGTTTCGGTCGGTGGTTGGCTGCGTGCCGGGTCGCCGCTGGTGATTCATTTCGGTCGGTGGTTGGCCGCCGTGCTGCTGGTGCCCGGCTGGGCCGGCGGCCACCCGCCGTGCCGCTGCTCGTGGCCGGTTCCGGCCAGCCGCCACCCGTCGCGCCACTCCGCCGCCTACCTTCGGGCTTCCGGCCAAGGGGAGGTAGTGGTGCGAACGAAACCGTACGGCACCAGCCGCGTGTCGACCGTCTTCGCCGTGGTGTTCGGGTTTCTCACGGGGTTTCTGTGCCTGCTGCGGTTCGCCGCCGCGGTCGCGCTCGTCCCGGTGGTGGACAACACGGCGGCCGTGGTGCTGCTGGGGCTCCTGTACGGCGCGGGCATGGCCTTCTCGCTCGCCGGCGCCGGGTTGCTGCTCGCCCGCAGCCCGGCGTCGATCACCTGCCTCACCCTGGGGTGCGTGATCACGTTCGTCATCGTGCTCACCGAACTGGCGTTGCGCGCCTTGCCGCGCCACACGAGCCTGCCGGACGACCCCTACCTCGGCTGGATGTTCCTGTTCGCCCTCATGGCGCTCGTCCAGACGCGCCGCACGGACACCAAGTTCCGCGTCAGGCCTTCACCAGCCGCTTCCGGACGAGGTCCAGCACCGAGCGGCCACCGGTGAAACACCAGATCGCGATCACCGGATCACAGATCGCGCACCCGTAGGACGAGTGCTCGGCGAACGGGACGATCGGCTCGCCGCGCAGGTGGTGCACCACGTCCCACGCGGTGTGCATCAGCCAGCCGATGCCGATGAAGGTCCACGACTCCAGCCCGCGATAGGCCACGTAGGTGGCGGCCGCGGTGAACACGAACTCCCAGATCCCGAGCCCGCCCCCGCTGAGGTAGGCGGCACCGGCGCCGCCGACCATGAGCGCGTTGAACCGGCGGCGGTGCGCCTCCGGGACGAAGGAGTTGACCAGGACGTAAGCGGCGCCGATGAGCAGCGCGACAACGATCATCACGAACCCGAAACTAGGCGCCCCCGCCCCCGGTCAGTAGTGGCTGGAGTGCCACGTTCCGACGGATTCTCGCCAGTGCCTCAGACGAGCTCGGCCAGCAGCTCGCGCACGCGGCGGTCGATCTCGTCGCGGATGGGGCGGATCTGCTCGGCGGCCAGGCCCGCCGGGTCGTCCAGCTGCCAGTCCAGGTACCGCTTGCCGGGGAACACCGGGCACGCGTCGCCGCAGCCCATGGTGATCACCACGTCCGCCGCCCGCACCGCATCCGTCGTCAGCGGCTTCGGGAACTCCTTCGACAGGTCCAGGCCCAGCTCCGCCATCACCTCCACGACGGCCGGGTTCACCGAGTCCGCGGGCGCGGAACCGGCGGAGCGGACCAGGACCCGGCCCTGGGCGTGGTGGTCCAGCAGGGCCGCGGCCATCTGGGAGCGGCCGGCGTTGTGCACGCAGACGAACAGCACTTCGGGGGTCACGATGGCTCCTTCTCGAACCGGCGGCGCAGCGCCAGGGACACGTACACGAGCCCGACCAGGACGGGCACCTCGATGAGCGGTCCGACGACCCCGGCGAGCGCCTGCCCGCTGGTGGCGCCGAAGGTGGCGATGGCGACCGCGATCGCGAGCTCGAAGTTGTTGCCCGCGGCGGTGAACGCCAGCGTCGTGGTGCGCGCGTAGGACAGCCCGGCCGCCCGGCCCAGCGCGTACGACCCGGCCCACATCAGTCCGAAGTAGACCAGCAGCGGCAGCGCGATCCGCGCCACGTCCCACGGCCTGCTCGTGATCTGGTTGCCCTGCAAGGCGAACAGGACCACGATCGTGAACAACAGCCCGTACAGCGCGACCGGGCCGACGCGCGGCAGGAACCGCGTCTCGTACCAGTCCCGCCCGCGGACCCGCTCACCGATCCGGCGGGAGGCGTACCCGGCCACCAGCGGGATGCCGAGGAAGATCAGCACGCTCTTCGCGATCTCCCAGCCGGACACCGCGAGGCTCGTGGCCTCCAGGCCCAGCCAGGCGGGCAGCACGGACAGGTAGAACCAGCCCAGCACGCCGAACATGACCACCTGGAACACCGAGTTGAGCGCGACCAGCACCGCCGCCGCCTCCCGGTCGCCGCACGCCAGGTCGTTCCAGATGATCACCATGGCGATGCACCGCGCGAGGCCGACGATGATCAGGCCGGTGCGGTACTCGGGCAGGTCCGGCAGCATCAGCCAGGCCAGCGCGAACATCAGCGCGGGCCCGAGAACCCAGTTCAGCAGCAGCGACGGCAGCAGCAGCCGCCGGTCGCGGGTGACCGAGTCCAGCCGGTCGTAGCGGACCTTCGCCAGAACCGGGTACATCATCACCAGCAGGCCGAGGGCGATCGGCAGCGAGATCCCGTCGACGGCGACCGCGTTCAGGCCGCTCTCCAGGCCGGGCACCCAGCGCCCGGCCAGCAGGCCGAGCACCATCGCGGCGGCGATCCACACCGGCAGGAAGCGGTCCAGAGTGGACAGACGGGCGGCGACGGCGGTGGTGGTCATGCGATCGCCCCGGCGGGGGTGAGGACGGCGGACAGGCGGGCCAGCGTCTCCGGCTGGACGCGGTAGTAGATCCAGGTGCCGCGGCGCTCGCCGGTGATCAGGCCGGACTCGCGCAGCACCTTGAGGTGGTGCGAGATCGTCGGCCCGGTCAGCTCGAACGCGCCGGTCAGGTCGCACACGCACGCCTCGCCACCGTCGTGGGAGGCGATCAGCGACAACAGTCGCAGCCGCACCGGGTCGCCGACCGCCTTGAACACCCGGGCCAGCTCCACGGCCTGCGGCGCCGACAGCGGCTCCCGCACCAGCGGCGAGCAGCACTCGTCCTGATTCGACATGGCTCTATCTAAACACACATCTAATTCGATGGGCGTCGAGGTAGGCGGGAGACGCGGCCGGGACCCGCCCGCCCCGAGCGCGAGCGGGCCGGCGCCGGCGGGCTCGGGATGTCGGCGGCGGCCGATTCCGCCTGGCCGCCGCCGATGACGATCACCCCCGTCAGGGCAGGCCGTGCCGCACGAATGCACGTTCGGGCCGACCAGCGGCGCGCTCGGCGCCCGCAGCGCCGGGTCGAAGTCCAGGCGCAGCTCGGACAGACAGGCCGGGCTCTGTCGCGCCCGTGGTCGACCACCGGGTCCCACCCGCGGCGCGTCACCCCGGTCACCTCCGCCCCGAACCGCACCCGCTCGCCCAGCGCGGCGGCCGGCGGCTCCAGTCCCCGCGCCGGCAGTTCCGTTCGCCTGCCTGGCCGAACCGACCGGGTGCGGCCGGACGTGCGGCGGGTCAGCCGAGGCGTTCGGTGAGGCGGATGTGCACCGTGTCGCCGGCGTCCTTGCCGATCGCGCGGCGCACGTCGGCCTTGACGGGCAGCTTGTGCGTGCCGTCGCCGAGGGCCATGAACGAGCTGCGGAACGGGTGGCCGTCGATGGTGCCGCGGATCTTCACCAGGCCGCGGGTGCCGAAGTACTCGGCGGAGCCGGGCATCACGACGTAGGTCCAGCCGCCCTCGGCCGGGCTCTTCACCAGGGTCGCGTCGAATTCCTTGTCCAGTGCCGCCATGTCGTCCTCCTCGGGTGCGCTGCCATTGTCACCCGGAACGTCGACGCCGCCGCCCGCGTTTCGACATCGGAACCCGATCGCCGTCGGGCGACGTTGTCAGAGCGGGGTGATGACGATGGACCCGTACGCCGTGCTGGGCGTCCCCCGGGAGGCGACGCCGGCCGAGATCACCGCCGCGTACCGGCGCCTGGTGCGCGCGCTGCACCCCGACGCGCCCGAGCCGGATCCCGGGCGGCTGGCCGAGGTGCTGGCGGCTTACCGGGAGCTGCGGGACAGTCCGCGCCCCGCGGAGCCCCCGCGCCCGGAGCCCCGGGCCGTCCGCCGCCCGGCCCGGCGGTGGGAGCCGGACATCCGCGCCGGCCCCGTGCGCCGTGAACGCTAGTACGCCGTGAACGCTAGTACGCCGCGAACGCTAGTACGCCGCGAGCCCTGGTGCGCGGCGAGCGCTGGGCGGTGCCGGGTGCTGCCCCCAGCACCCGGCACCCGGTGCGGTCAGCTCCCGCTGATCCGCGACCACGCGCCGACGAGCGTCGGCGGGCGGAAGATCGCCCCGTTGCGCACCTGCTCCTCGAAGAACCGCTGCCCCAGCGTCTCGATGCCGACCTCCTCCGCCGTCGCCAGGCCGGTGCGCGTCAGCACGGGCAGCAGCGTCCGGATGACGCCCTCCGCCATCCGGCCGCCGGTCGGGTCGCCCGGCGCGCGGTAGGCCTGCAGCCCCAGCACCGTCGCCCCCGCCAGGCCGGCGTCGGCGAACACCGAGTCCAGCCGCGCGCCCAGGTACGGGTCCAGCCCGGACCGCCGGAACGCCTCGGTGATCCAGTGGGTGATCCGCTCGCTCAGCGGCGTGGCCGGCAACAGCCCGGCGACGCTCATCTCGTACTCCATCGACACCACCACCCCGCCGGGCCGCACGTACCCGGCGAACTTGCGCAGCACCGCCGCCGGATCCGGGGTGTAGAGCAGCACCAGCCGCCCGACCACCGCGTCCACCTGCCCGGTCAGCCGCATCTCGCGCACGTCGTCGTGCACGAACGAGACGTTGCGCAGCCCCTGCGCCTCGCACCGGCTCGCCGCCCAGCGCAGTGCCTTCACCGACTGGTCGATCCCGACGACGGACCCGGACGGCCCGACCATCCGGGACAGCTCGAAGGCGACGTCGCCGGCGCCGGTGCCCAGGTCCAGCACCCGCATGCCGGGCTCGATGCCGGCCAGCCCCAGGATCGCGCGCGTCGCGGGCGCCAGCGCGGCGGCCTGCTCCTCCAGGCGGCGCAGCTCGTCGGGCTCGCTGCCGAGCAGGTACGGGGTCTCGGTGGTGGTCATGGTGTCCTCCCTGCCGGATGTGTCCGGTTCAGGGTGACCCGCGAGGGGGTCTGGTGGCTTGGCGGAATCGTGGGGATGATGTGGAGATTCGGTGGCGAGGTGGCCCTGATGTACGAGTTCGAGGACTGCGTGGTCGACCCGCAGCGGTTCGAGCTGCGCCGCCGCGGCGAGCCGGTCCACGTCGAGCCGCAGGTGTTCGCCCTGCTGACGCACCTGATCCGGCACCGCGACCGCGTCGTCGGCAAGACCGAGCTGCTCGACTCGGTGTGGGGCTACCGGCACGTCAGCGAGTCCGCGCTCACCAGCCGCGTCAAGGCGCTGCGCCGCGCGATCGGGGACAGCGGGGAACGGCAGCGGATCGTGGCGACCGTGCACGGCGTCGGGTACCGCTTCGTCGCCGACGTCCGCGAGAACGGCGCCGCCCCGCTCCGCGTCCGCGCCCCGCAGCAGATCCGCTACTGCCGCTCACCCGACGGCGTGCGCGTCGCGTACGCGCTGTCCGGGTGCGGGCCGCCGCTGGTCAAGGCGGCGAACTGGCTGACCCACCTGGACCTGGAGTGGGCGAGCCCGATCTGGGCGCACTGGCTGGACGGCCTGGCCCGGCGGCACACCCTGGTGCGCTACGACGAGCGCGGCTGCGGCCTGTCCGACTGGGACATCGGCGAGTTCCGGTTCGACGACTGGGTCGACGACCTGGAGCTGGTGGTCGACGGGCTGGGGCTGGAGCGGTTCCCGCTGCTCGGCATCTCGCAGGGCGGCGCGGTCGCGATCGCCTACGCCGTGCGGCACCCCGAGCGCGTGTCCCGGCTCGTGCTCGCCGGCGCCTACAGCCGCGGCCGGTTCGCGCGCGCCACCACCCCGGAGGAGAAGGAGGAGGCCGAACTCGACCTCGTCCTGGGCCGGATCGGCTGGCGCCACGACGATCCGACCTTCCGCCAGGTGTTCGCCGGCCAGTTCCTGCCGGACGCCACCCGCGAGCTGTGGGACGCCTTCAACGACCTGCAGCGCGCCACCACCTCCAACGACAACGTGGTGCGTTTCCTGAACGTCTTCGCCCACATCGACGTCTCCGCCATCGCGCCGTCCGTGCGCTGCCCGACGCTGATCCTGCACTCCCGCGGCGATCTGCGCGTGCCGAAGGCGCAGGCGCAGGAACTGGCCGCGCTCATCCCGGACAGCAGGCTGTGTTTCCTGGACAGCCGCAACCACGTCCTCACCGAGCAAGAACCGGCGTGGCCGGAATTCCTCGCCGAGCTGGACTCCTTCCTCGGCAGCTGACCGCCGGGCGTCCCCGGCGACCGCTAGTATTCGGGTCATCGGTGTTGATCTCCCTGGGGAAAGCAGGCTGTGATGGCGAAGTCCCGGTTCGAGCAGTTCCCGATGGAAGGCGTCGACCTGGACCACCCGAACGTGGCCCGGGTGTACGACTACTACCTCGGCGGCAAGGCCAACTACGCGGTCGACCGCGTGTTCGCGGAAAAGGCGCTGGAGCGCTTCCCGTTCGTGCGCCCGGCCGCGAAGTCCAACCGGCTGTTCCTGCACCGGGCCGTGCGGTACCTGGTCAAGCAGGGCGTGCGGCAGTTCATCGACGTCGGCTCGGGCGTGCCCACGATGGGCAGCACGCACCAGGTCGCCGACGAGCTGGACACCACCACTCGCGTGGTCTACATCGACAACGAGCCGGTGGCGGTCGCGCACTCGCAGATGCTGCTGGAGAAGGAGGGCGACCTCGACCGGCACGCGGTGATCCAGGCCGACCTGCGCGACCCGGACCTGCTGTGGAACAAGGTCGCCGACTCCGGCGTCATCGACTTCGCGCAGCCGGTCGCGCTGTTGCTGATCGCGGTCCTGCACGTCACCCAGCCCGGCCCGGACGGCACGGACATCGGCCCGGCCGCGGTGGCGCGCTACCGGGAACTGCTCGCCCCCGGTTCGTACCTGGTGCTCTCGCACGGCACGGCCGACGGCGTGCCGGAGAGCCGGGCCCGGGAGATGGCCGAGTTCGGCAAGATGTACGACGCCACGGCGACGCCGGTGATCTGGCGCCCGCGCGGTGAGATCGAGGCGCTGTTCGGCGACCTGGAGATGGTGGAGCCCGGCGCGACCTGGACGCCGCTGTGGCACCCGGAGGAGAACGGCGCCAACGCCCCGGAGATCGAGTTCGACTCGCCCAACGACTCCGTGGTGTGGGCCGGGGTGGCGCGCAAGGCCTGACGGTCAGGCCCCCGGCAGGGTGCGCCGCCGGGTCACCGCGATCCCGGCCGCGATCACCAGGGCCGCGCTGACCAGCAGGAACGCCGGCCCGCCGCCGTAGCGGTCGCCGACCGGGCCGGCCATCGCCGAGCCCGCGGCGCTGCCGACCTGGCCCAGCGTGGTCAGCCAGCCGTACAGCTCACCGCTGCGATCGTCGGCGGTGGCGGCGACCAGCTGGTCGTGCACCGCGAGCCACGGCGCCAGCGCCAGCCCGAACACGGCGATCACCACGGCCATCGCCGCGATCGTGCCGGGTAGTGCCAGCGGCAGCGACGTCAGCGCGAGCGCGCCGAGCAGCAGGGTGTAGCTGGTGCGCTGGGCGGCCCGGGGCGGGCGCACCGCCAGCGCGAGTCCGCCGGCCAGGCTGCCCGCCGACCACACCGCGACGAGCAGCCCCGACTGCCCGGCCGCGCCCGCGTGCTCGGCGAACGCCGGCACCAGCACCCACATCGCGCCCATGCAGACCCAGTAGGCGAGGTAGGCCGCGCCGAGCGTGTGCACCGCGGGATCGTTCAGCAGACGGCCCCGCCGCGGCCGCGACCGCGGGAAGGCGGGCACCAGCGCGACACCGACGGCCAGGCCCGCGGCGCCGGTCAGCGTCGTGGCGACCAGCGCCGCCGCCGGTCCGGCCAGCGCCGCCCAGCCGCTCACCCACAGCGGGCCACCGATGTAGACCGTCTCCAGCGCGACCGAGTTGACCGCGTAGGCCCTGGTCAGATGCGATTTCGCGAGGCGGGGGAGCATGGCGCGCACGCTCGCTGACACCGGCGGGGTGACCAGTCCCGAGGCCGCCGCGAGGCCGGTGAACAGGGCCGGCCCGTGCGCGGCCGCGAGCGCCAGCTGGGCGGCGGTGAACACCGTGCCGGACAGCACGAGGACCCGGCGGTCGCCCGAGGACGGCAGCGTGCGGGCCCACAGGGGAGCGGCGATCGCGGTGCCGACGGCGGCCGCCGCTCCGGCCAGCCCCGCGGCGGCGAAACTGCCGGTGGCCTCGACCCCGGTGAGCGTGACGAGCAGCGGCCGCATCGCGATGGGCAGCTGGGCGAGGTTCAGGCAGCCGATCAGGACCAGAGCCCGTATATTCATAACTTATGAATGAGCCGGAAGCGCGGAGCGCAAACCTGCTCGGCGCGATGTCGTTGCTGGTGGCCGGCGCGGTCCGGGACGCGGTCACCGAGGCCGTCGGCGCCGGTGGCGCGCTGGGGGAGGCGCTGATCGCGATCAAGGACCAGCCGGGGCGGACGGCGGACTGGCTCGCCGGGGTGCTGCGCATCTCCCAGCCCGGGACGGCCCACCTGGTGCGGCGGCTGACCGAGCAGGGCTGGATCACGCGCGACAGCGAGGGCCGCCGCCGCCCGCTGAGGCTGACGGCCGAGGGCGAACGCCGGGCGGCGTCCGCGCTGGCCGCCCGGCGGGCGGCGCTGGACCGCCTGGTGGGGCGGTTGTCGGGGGAGCAGCGGGCGCAGCTGGCCGCGGTGGCGGAGGCGGTGCTGGGCCCGGAGGCGCGCAGTGAGCAGGTGCTGGCGGAGTTGTGCCGGTTGTGTGACCGGTCGGTGTGTGCGGAGTGCCCGGTGCACGCGGGGTTGTGCGAGCGCTCGTGAACTCCCCGGGCGGCTGAGATCGGCGGCGGTGCTGAGCGCGGACCGGCGGGCGGCCGGTCCGCGCTCGGGTCAGCGGCGGTCCAGCACGGCGCTGAGGAACCGCTTCGTGCGTTCCTCCCGCGGCTCGTGGAAGATGACCGACGGTGGGCCGGCTTCCACGACCGCCCCCGAGTCGAACATCAGCACCCGGTCGGAGATGTCCTCCGCGAAGCGCATCTCGTGGGTCACCAGCAGCATCGTCATCGACTGCGAGTGCGCCAGCTCGCGGATCACCCCCAGCACCTCGCCGACCAGCTCGGGGTCCAGCGCCGAGGTCACCTCGTCGAACAGCATCACCCGGGGCCGCATCGCCAGCGCCCGCGCGATCGCGACCCGCTGCTGCTGCCCACCCGACAGCTGCCCCGGTTTCTTGTCCACGTGCTGCTCCAGCCCGACCATCCCGAGCAGCTCCCGGGCGTGCGCGTCGGCCTCCTCGCGTCCCTGCCCGAGCACGTGGACCGGCGCTTCCGTCACGTTGCGCAGCACGGTCATGTGCGGGAACAGGTTGAAGTGCTGGAACACCATCCCGATCCGGCGGCGCACCAGCTTCATCCGGCCGGTGTCGAAACCGCCCGCGTCCCACAGGGTTTCGCCGTCGACCTCGATGCGCCCGGCGTCGGGTTGCTCCAGTGTCATCAGCAGGCGCAGGATCGTCGTCTTGCCCGACCCGCTGGGCCCGATGATCGACACCTTCTCCCCGGCCCCCACCTCCAGGTCGAGTCCGGTCAGGACCTCGTGGCTGCCGAAGGACTTGCGCACGCCACGGAAGGCGATCATCGGGTCAGCGGGGCTGGGCAAGGCGGAGCTCCAATCGTCGGATCAGCTTGGCGGCGGGGTAGCTCACGAGCAGGAACAGCAGCCCCACCAGCGTGTACGGCTCGAGGTAGCGGTAGCTGCCGGAGCCGATCGCGGTCGCGTGCCCGAGCAGTTCCAGCACCGTGATGGCGGACAGGATCGCCGAGTCCTTGAACATCTGCATCAGGTAGTTGCCCAGCGCGGGCACCACGGCCCGCACCGCCTGCGGCAGGACCACGGCCTGCCACCGGCGCCGCCACGGCAGGCTCAGCGCGGTCGCCGCCTCCCACTGTCCGCTCGGGACGCTTTCGATGCCGGCCCGGTAGACCTCGGCGGTGTAGGCGCTGTAGTTGAGGCCGATGACGATGATCCCGGTGACCATCGCGGAGAACGTGATCCCGTACAGCGGCAGCACGTAGAACGCGAAGTACGCCTGCACCAGCAGCGGAGTGCCGCGCACGAACTCCACGTAGAACCACAGGATCTGGCGCAGCACGGGAATCCGCAGGTGCCGCAGGACCGCCACCACCAGGCCGACGACGAGCGCGATCACGATCCCGGCGAGCGTCACCTGCACCGTCACCCACAGCCCGCGCAACAGCTCGGGCAGGATGCCGAAGGCGAAGTTCCAGTCCCAGACCATCACTGCACCACCCCGCCGGCGGCCTTGCGCACCAGGGTCGTGCGGTCCGGCGCGATCCGGTCCGGCGCCACCCGCTTCTCCAGCCATCCGCGGCCCAGGGACAGCAGGTAGGACACCACGAAGTACATCACCAGGATCGTGCCGAACACCGCGGTCGTCGCGCCGGTGCTGGTGCGGACCATCTGCGCGCGGAACGTCAGGTCCGCCACCGTCACCAGCGACACCAGCGAGGTGTTCTTGAGCAGGTCGATCAACACGTTGCCGAACGACGGCAGCATCACCGGGATCGCTTGCGGCAGCAGGACGCGCCGCATCTTCAGCGACGGGCTCATGCTCAGCGCGGCGGCCGCTTCGTGCTGCCCGCGCGGCAGCGAGTTGATCGACCCGCGCACGATCTCCGCGGCGTAGGCGCCCTCGTTGAGGCCCAGCGCGAGCACACCGGCCGCGAACGGGGTGAGCTGGATGCCGAAGAACGGCAGCGCGAAGAACAGCCAGAACAACTGGACCAGCATGGACGTGCCGCGGAACACCTCGACGAAGATCCCGGCGGGCCAGCGCAGCAGCCGTCGCGGCGACAGCCGGGCCAGCCCGGCCGTGAACGCGACGACGAGCGCGAGCGCCATGCCGCAGACGGTCAGCGCCAGCGTGATGAGCAGGCCGTCGAGCAGCAGGGGGAGGTAGGGAGCGATGGCGGACATCGCGCTCAGCCGCTCACCGCGCAGAGCTGGTCGCGGGTGACCCCGCGGACGTCGTCCGCGGAGAAGCCCCACTTGGCCAGCGTGCCGGCGTATTCCGGGGTTTGCTTGAACGCGGCGAGCTGCTCGTCGTAGGCCTGCTGGAAAGCGGTGTCGTTCTTGCGGAAACCCGCGCCGGCGCCGGTCTGCTGGACGTCCTTGATCGCGGCGGTGATCTCGATGCCTGCGGTCTTCAGCGAGTTCAGCGACAGCGTGGGCAGGAAGAACGCGTCGGCGCGGCCGGCCAGGACCGCCTCCACGCCGCTGCGGCCGTCGGGGACGCTGACGATCTGGCCCGCCGGCACCTTTTCGGTCTTGAGCACGCCGTCCTCGAACCCGCCGGGCAGCACGGCGACGCGCACGGCCGGGTCGGCCTTGACGTCGGCGATCCCGGCGAGCTTGCGCGGGTTGCCCGCGGGCACCGCGAACGATTCGGTGGAGACGATGTCCGGCTCGGAGTAGAGGATCTCCGCGCAGCGCGACTGTTTCATGAACAACCCGGCCGCGATGATGTCCCAGCGGTTGGCGTTGAGGCCCGGGATCATCGACTCGTACGGCGTCACGACGCCCTGGATGCTGCCGATTCCCATCCGCTTCAGCACGGCCGACACGACGTCGGGCTCGACGCCGGTGACCGAGCCGTCGGCGTTCACCTTGGTGTAGGGCGGTTCGTTGGCGATCGCGACGCGCGCGTACCCCTGGCTCCGGACCTGGTCCAATGTGGAGTTCGGCTGCCCGGTGCCGGGCTGCGTGAAGCTGCAGCCGGCGAGGAAGCCGGTGAGCGGCGCCGCCACGACGGTGGCGCCCGCGCCACGCAGCAGGTTTCGGCGGGAGATTCCGGTAGGGCGCATCGAAGTGCCTTCCTCGGGAGCTCGAGTCACCCGACCGGGCGACGTGATCGCGATCAAGCTAGGTGCGCGCTCGTAGGATTGTCAATGCGGAGATTGTTGACAATAAGTAAACCCGCAGCCGACCGCGAAAGCCGCCGCCGTGCGGCGGTGAGGATCGCCCGTTCGGCCTCGCCCAGGTGGAGACTGCCGCCGCCCAGCGGACTCCGCCGGGGCCGCGCAGTCCGGGTGCGCCGGGAACCGCACCGGCGCGACGAAAAGCGGCTCCCCGAACCGCCGATCGTGTCAGACTTCGCCGGAGAACCACTGGGGGTTTCCGTCACCCTGGGCGCGCGCGCCGTGGATGTTGCTGCGCCGGCCCGCCATCGCGGTGGCCGTGGCCGCGGCCGCGTTCCTCGTCGCGCTCCCCGCGGCCGCCGCCGCGCTGTTCCTGTCCGCCGCGGGCAATGCCAGTCTGCAGAGCCAGGTCGCCGACGCCTGCCCGGCCTACACCGGCGCACACGTGAGCGCGGGGCTGCGGTTCGACGACCCCGCACCGGCCGGCGCGGTGCTGCTCGACGCGCGTGAGCGGGCGCTGACCAGCGGAGGCGCCCAGGTGCCGCGGCTGTCCGCCCCGGTGACCACGCTGGTGCAGCAGGCGGCGCTGGGCGGCGGCACCGTGAACCTGGTCGCCCGCACCGGGTTCGACGGGCACGTGCAGGTCCTCGGCGGCGGCCGCGGTCCCGGCGTGTGGCTGCCCGACGGCTTCGCGGCGGACAGGGGCATCCGCGTCGGCGACCGCGTCCCCGTCACGCTCGCCGGCCGCACCGTGACGATGCCCGTCGCGGCGGTCTACCGGGACCTGCGGTCTGCTCCCGACCAGCCGTACTGGTGCAGCCTCACCGACCTCTACCGGGGCCGGCCGCTGTCGGAAGCCCCGGTCTACCCGCTCGCGCTCGTGCCGCGGGAGGAGTTCCTCGCCGCGGCCGACGGCAGTGGCCTGCGCGCCGCGACGGTGATCGAGCTGCCGCTCGACGCGACCGGACTGACCACCGCGAACGCCGTGCCCGTCCTGGACGACCTGGCCCGCCTGCGCGACGACACCAACCAGGCCGGCGACCACTACCCCGACGGCGTCCAGTTCACCTCGGCCCTGCCCGGCATGACCGACCGGGCGACCCTCGTGGTCGACGCGCTCACCGGCACCGTCGTGCCCCTCGCCGCGGCCGCCGCGCTCGCCGGGCTCGTCGTGGCCGGGGCCGCGGGCGGGTTCTGGGTGGACCGGCGCCGGGCGGAGCTGACCGTGTTGTCCGCGCGTGGCGTCGGCCCGGCCGCGCTCGCCGGGAAGGCCGTGCTGGAGGTCGCGCTCGTCGTCGCCGCCGGGATGGCCGGCGGCTGGTTCGCGGCGCGAGCCCTGGTCGGCTCGGTGGGGCCGGGCGATGCGTTCACACCGGCCGCCCTCCGGGGCTCGGTCTGGGCGGCCACCGGCGCGTTCCTGGTGACCCTCGGCGCGGTCGCGCTGGTCGCGTGGCGGCGGACGGCGCGCCTGTTCGACGTGCCGCCGGTGCGGGCGCGCCGCGCGCGGTGGGTGCCGTGGGAACTCGTGCCGCTCGCCGCGGCCGTGGTGAGCTGGTTCGTGCTCGGCGACGACGTCCAGACCGGGGCGAGCGGGGCGGTCGGCACGGTGGCGCGCGTGCCGCCCCGGCTGGTGGTGGCGCCGATCCTGCTGGTGATCGCACTGGCGGTGGCCGCGGCGCGCGCGTTGCTGGGGGCTGGCCCGCGCCCGGGCCTGCGGCGGCCCGGGGCGCCCCGGCTGGTTCCTGGCCACCCGGCGGGTGCTGGCCGGCCCGGTCGCGGCGGCGGTGCTGGCCGGGGCGACGGCGGTGCCGGTCGCACTGGCGGTGTACGGCGCGTCGGTGACCGGCTCGGTGGACCGCACCCTGCACGCCGAGGGGCAGCTGATCGTCGGCACGGACGTGGTGTTCTCGCTGGAGTCCCGCGTGCCGGTGCCGCCCGGACTGGCGGACCGGGCGAGTCTGGTGTCCGCCTACGGCAACGCCCGCGTCGGCGGCAGCACGGTCGAGGTGCTCGGCGTGGACCCGGCGACGTTCGGCCGCGCCGCGTTCTGGGATCCCGCGCTGCCCGGGCCGTCGCTGGACGACCTGCTCGGGCGTCTGGCGCGCGGGGAGCCGATCGCGGCGCTGGCCGGGCTGAACCGCGCCGATGGCACGTCCACTGTGGACATCGGCGGGCGGGGTGTGCCGCTGACGGTGGTGGCGGTGCCGCAGCTGCCGGGCAAGAAGTCCGGCAACCCGCTGCTCCTCGTGCGGCAGGACGTCCTGGACGGGCTCGGCCTGGTGACCCGGCCGCAGTTGTGGGTGCGCGGCGATCCGGACGAGATCCGGCCGCAGGTGTCCGGGCTGCCGGTGCGCACCTACGCCGAGGCGTCGACCGTGACCGCGGCCGGGGTGTACTCGCCGATCACCTACACGTTCGGGTTCCTCGCGGCGGTGTCGCTGTTGTGCGGGGCGATCATCGTGGTCGGGTTGCTGCTCTACCTGACGGCGAAGGCCCGGGCGCGGCGCAGCGCGTACGTGCTGCTGCGCCGGATGTCGGTGACCCCGGCCGACCACTGGCGGGCGTTGTGCTTCGAGGTGGGCGGGCTGTTGCTGGCCGGGTTCGTCACGGGGCTGGTGCTCGCCGCGGTGGCGGTCGGTCTCACCGCGCGCGCCTACGACGTCAACCCCGCGACCCTGCCCGGCACGCTGCTGAGCCCGCCGTGGGGCCTGGTCGCCGGGCTGGCGGCCGCGGCGGCCGTCACCACCGCGCTCGCGGCGGGCGCGGCACAACGCGCGGTCTCCCGCGCCTGTCCGGCGGAGGTGCTGCGTGACTCGCGATGACCCGGCGCTGTGGTGCGAGGGTGTGGCCTACGACTACCCCACGCGGGGCGAGACCGTGCACGCCCTGTCCGGGGTGGCGCTGACGGTGCCGCGCGGGGCGATCACGGCGGTGGTCGGGCCGTCCGGCTCGGGCAAGTCGACGCTGCTGAAGATCCTGGCGTGCCTGGAGCGGCCGGAGGACGGTCGCGTGTGGATAGCCGGGACCGAGGTCACCGCGCTGTCCGCCCGCGCGCGGCGGGCGGTGCGCCGCACGCGGGTGGGGTACGTGTTCCAGGACCCTGCGGACAACCTGCTCGACTACCTCACCGTCGCCGAGCACCTCGCGCTGGCGGCGCGGCTGCGCGGCCGGGACACCGGCGCCGAGCTGGTCGAGGTGCTGGGGCTGGGCCACCGCACCGGGCACGTGCCGCGGCGGTTGTCCGGCGGTGAGCAGCAGCGGGTCGCGCTGGCGTTCGCCGCGACCGGGGAACCGGCGGTGGTGATCGCCGACGAGCCGGCCGCGCAGCTGGACCGCGACTCCGCCGGCCGGGTGGCCGAGGCGCTGCGGCGGCTGGCCGACCGCGGGCAGGCGATCCTGCTCGCCACGCACGATCCGGAGGTGAGCCGGGTGGCGGACCGGGTGGTGGAGCTGGTGGACGGCCGGATGGGGGAGGGCTGATGCTGAGTCTGCGCGGGGTGCGCAAGAGCTACGGCGGGACACCGGCGCTGCGGCCGGTCGACCTCGACCTGGTGGCGGGGGAGCTGGTCGTGCTGACCGGGCCGTCCGGATCGGGCAAGAGCACACTGCTGATGATCGCCGGCGGGTGGGAGACCCCGGACGGCGGCGAGATCGTGCCGCGCCCGCCGCTGCCGGAGGTGCCGGTGGACCGGATGTCCTGGCGGGACCTGGGTTTCGTGCCGCAGTCCATCAGCCTGTTCGAGGAGCTGACCCTGGCCGACAACCTGGCGCTCGCCCGCGGTGGCCCCGGCGGCGCGGAGCTGCTGGAGGCGCTGGAGCTGGGACACCTCGCCGCGCGACGCCCGGGCGAGGTGTCGCGCGGCGAGCAGCAGCGGGCGGCGGTGGCCAGGGCACTGGTCGCCGCGCCGTCACTGGTGATCGCCGACGAACCCACCTCCCACCAGGACCACCGCCGTGCCCGGCTGGTGCTCGACCTGCTGCGGGCGGCCGCCGTCCGGGGCGCGGCGGTGCTGATCGCCAGTCACGACGCGGCCGTGGTGTCCCGCGCGGACCGGGAAATCCGGCTCGACGCTCCCGCGGTCGCACCCGGATGAGCCGAGCACCTCAGCGACCACGGTCCAGAGAGGACGGACGGTATCAGCGGCGCCGGAAAATCCTGCGCCGGGTGCGAGCCGGGGTCGTGAATCGATTTCCGTTGTGTAACGGGGGAAAACCGGGGAACAAGCACATCCGTGCGCGTCTTGCTGAACGCCGGACCCTGGCTGTCCGTTCCGCCGGCCGGATACGGCGGGATCGAAAACGTCGTGGCCACTTTGGTCCCGGCGTTGCGGGATCGTGGCGTCCAGGTCGTGCTGGCCACGGTCGGGACGAGCACGATCGCGGCCGACGAGGTGGTGTTCCGCCATCCGGTGCCGCAGTTCCCGTTGCTGCAACTGCCCTACAACCGCGTCATGGGCTGCGTGATGGCGCACATGGACCACGTGGTGCGGGAACTGGCCCGGCGCGAGGACGTGGACCTGGTGCACGACCACGTCGAGGCGGTCGGGCCGGTGGTGCTGGCCGCGCTCGGCTCCGCCGCGCCGCCCGCGCTGCACACCCTGCACTGGGACCTGGGCAAGCACCCGGCGCTGTACGAGAACTTCGACGGCCGCGGCCGCGTGCGGGTCAACGGCGTGTCGGCCGACCAGCTGTACCGGGCTCCGGCGGCGCTGCGCGCGGCGAGCCTCGGGCACGTGCACCTCGCGACACCGCTCGCCGGCCGGCGGGCCGGCGTGGACAAGGGCCGGTACGCGATCGTGCTCGGCCGGATCACGCCCGGCAAGGGCCAGGACGTCGCGGCGCGGCTGGCCCACGCGGCGGGGCAGGAGCTGGTGCTCGCCGGGCCGGTGGGCCCCTACGACCGGCCGGCGGCGCTGGCGCGGGCGCTGCGGGACGACCCCGACGCGCTGCGCAACCCCGACGTGCAGTACTGGCAGGAGCGGGTGCGGCCGTGGGTGGACGGGCGGTGCGTGCGGTGGGTCGGCTCGGTGGGCCCGGCGAAGCGGGACGCGCTGCTCGCCGGCGCGCTGGTGAGCCTGTGCCCGCTGCAGTGGGACGAGCCGGGCGGGACCGCGGTGGTCGAGTCGCTGGCGCTGGGCACCCCGGTGGCCGGCTACCGGCGCGGCTGCCTGCCCGAACTGGTGGACGACGGCGGGACCGGGCTGCTGGTGGCCCCCGGCGACGAGGACGGACTCGTGACCGCCTGGCGCAACGCGCGACGGCTGGACCCGCGGACGTGCCGCCGGGTGGCCGCGGAGCGCTTCTCCCCGTCCCGCATGGCCGACGACTACGTGTCCCTGTACGAGAAGGTGTGCACCGGGCAGGACTCGTTCGCCTGACTAGCCGAACGTGAACACCGCCTGCAGCACGTGCCTGCGCCGCCGCGCGAGGGCCATCAGCAGCTCGGGCGCTTCCTCCACCGGCACCACGTCGGTCACCACGTGCGCCAGGATCCCGGGCCCCTCGGCGCGCAGCAGGTCGATCGTCCGCGCCGACAGGCGCTCGCGGTCCCACGTGTGCGCCAGCCCCCGCGGCACGCGGCCGATCTGCGCGCACCGGATCGCCAGCCCGTTGTGGTGGAACTCCTCGCCGAGCCGCACCGCGTCCGCGCCGTCCTGGTAGAACGCCAGGTCGATCACCGTCCCCTGCGGTCGGGCCGCGCGCAGCGCCATCGCCAGGCTGGACGGCTGCCCCCGGCACTGGAACACCACGTCCGCGCCGCGGTCGCCCGGCCCGTGCCGCCACCGCGTCTTCAGCAGCACCGCCGGATCCACCGCCCCCGGATCGAGCGCCTCGATCCCGAACCGCTCCACGACGGCGCGCCGCTGCGGAGTCGGCTCCACCACGACGACCTCCTCGGCCCCGTGCCGCCGCGCGAACAACGCGGTCAGCAGCCCGACCACCCCCGCCCCGGTCACCACCACGCGCCGCTCGCGCACCCCGTCCGCCAGCGACCGCACGTCCGTGCCGTGCAGGTCGGCAGCCGCGTGCAGCAGCCCGTTCGCGCAGATCGGGCCCATGTGCGCGACGTAGATGCCGAGCAGCGGGTCCAGGTCGGCAGGCAGCCGCACCATCCGCTCCGACCGCGGGTCGGCGCGGTAGCCGTCGCGGTGCCCGTAGGTCATGGCCAGCAGCTCGCCCTCGGCGAACGCCGGATCGCGGCTCGCGGTCACCCGCGCGACCTGCATGTACCCCCACCGGCGCACCGGGTAGCCCCGCTCCGGCCCGCGCGCGTCGAACAGGCCCAGCTCGGCGTCCCAGCCCGCGTGCAGGCTCGGGTGCGTGCCCTTGACGAAGCTCAGGTCCGTGCCCGCGGACAGTCCACTGTAGAGGGTGCGGACCTCGACGTCGCCGTCCGGCGCGGGTTCGCGGACCAGGCTCACCCGGCCCGGCCCGGTCACCACGAGCACCCGGTCCTCACCCATCGAGCCGCACCGGAATCCCGCGGGTGGCCGAGCGCGCGATCGCGTGGGCCAGCCGGTGGGTGCGCACCGCCTCCGCGTAGGAGGTCCGGACCCCCGCGGTGCGGCCCAGCACCGCGTCGACGAAGTCCCGGTCCGCCGCGCGTTTGGCGTCGTCCGGATCGACCCGCTGCACCTGCGCGCCGTCGCCGTCGCGGACCTCCAGGACGTCCTCGGCGACCGACAGGGCCAGCCCGTCGGCGAACACCTCCAGCCCGGCGCGGTGCTTCCACCCGAGCAGGCAGGTCGCCACGAGCGTCCCGACCCCGCCGTCGGCGAATCGCAGCGTCGCGACGGTGGCGCCGTCCACGTCGGCGTCCGGCGCGCTCGGCGGCGCCCCGTCGGCGACCGCGTGCACCTCGGTGACCTCGCCGGCCAGCAGACGCGCCAGGTCCAGCACGTGGATCGCCTGCTCGATCACCTGCCCGCCGGAGCTGTCCCGCCGCACCCACCACGGCACCGGCGGCACCCGGTCCAGCCACGCGCCGATCGCGAGCCGCACCGGGCGACCGTCCAGCACCTCCCGCGCGCGCTCCACCGCCGCCGAGTAGCGCCAGTGGTGCCCGACCGAAGCGAGGACGCCGGCCCGGTCCAGCGCGGCGGCGACCCGGTCCGCGACGCCGGTGTCCAGCGCGATCGGCTTCTCCACGAACATCGGGATCCCCGCCTCGGCGAGGGCTTCCTCGGCCGGGCCGTGCGCCATCGGCGGCACGCACACGTAGGCGGCGTCGATGCCGGAGTCGATCAGCTCCGGCACCCCGGGAACGGCCCGCGGGCCGAACGCCCGCGCCCGGTCCGGATCGAGGTCGGTGACGGCGACCAGCTCGACGTCGCCGAACCCGGCGAGCATGCGCGCGTGGCGGGCGGCCACCCCACCCGCGCCGACGAACCCGATCCGGCACCTCGTCACCATCGCTCCTCCACGCGGCCGGGTTCCCGCTGCCGAAGGAGTGAAACGGCGGTCAACGGGTGCGCCGGTTTCCGCTGTCCGGCAGCGGGTATCACGCTCGACTCGCGCGGAAGGGAACCCGAGATGACACGACAGCTCTCCCGGAGACTGGCCGACGGCCTCGGCGTCTTCAGCATCAGCCTCGGGACCGTGCAGCTCGCCGCGCCACCGTGGCGACCGCCGCGGTGGCCGCGGTGGCCGTCGCCGCCGTGATCACCAGCCGCAACGGCAACCGCGCCCCGGTCGAGGCCGCGGGGCGCATCACGTGAACCGGCCGGTCGCCGAGGTGTACGCGGCCTGGCGCGAGCTGGAGACCCTGCCGCGCGTCCTGAGCCACCTGGAGCCCGTGCGGCCACTGGGCGGATGTCGAGTGGGACGCGAGATCACCAGCGAGGAGGCCGGTGAGCACCTCGAATGGCGGTCGGTGGGCGACGCGGGTGCGCAACTCCGGCCGCGTCGAGTTCCGCCCCGCGCCCGCCGACTCCATCCCGACCGAGTCGATGCAGGCGTCCGGCCCGCGCCCGCGGTGATCTCGTCCAGCGCGTCCAGCACCGGCGTTTCGGCGTAGTCGATCACGTCGGTGGCACCGGCCCGCTCCCGCGCCATGTCCAGCCGGTAGCCGAACCGGCCGAACGCGAGCTCACCCCGTAGCGGGCGACCAGCCCAGCTCGGGGCCGAGTTTGGTCGCGATGTCGGTCAGGATCTGCACGTAGTCGGCGTGCTCGAAGGTGAACGGCAGCGCGAAGGCGACCTCGTCGACCTCCCGGTAGGCGGCGTGCGCGTGCAGCCGCTCGGCGATCTCGGCGGACGTGCCGACCAGGTCGGGTGCGAACATCAACCGCGCCGGGCCCTGCGGCGTGGTGGTGCGGGGCATGCGGTTCGCCGCGTACTCGGCGTACTTCGCGCGCTGCTCTGCGGTGGCCGAGTCGGTCGGGATGACCACCAGGCCCTGCGACACCCGCGCCCGGTCGCCGTCGGGGTGGTGGGCGCGGAACGCGCGGATGAGGGCGAGCTGGATCTCGGCGAAGTCCGCCGCCTCCTCGGCCTTGACCACGCTGCTGGTCAGGAAGTTCATCCCGTTCTCACCCGCCCAGCGCGCCGAGCCGAGGCTGCCGCCGCCGTACCAGAGGCGGCGGCCCAGCCCGGGGGAGTGCGGCTGGACGCGGTCGGAGTACACCTCGAAGCCCTCGGTGCCGCGGAACGTGGTGACCGGCTCGCCGCGGATCGCGTCGAGCAGGCGGCGGACGCGCTGGTGGCTGAAGTCCTCGGCGTCGGCGGTGCCTGGGTAGAGGGCGTCCTTGACGTGCTCCCAGTGCGTCGGCGGGCCGGCGGACAGGCCCGGGTTGAGGCGGCCGCCGGAGAGGACGTCGACGGTGGCGAGGTCCTCGGCGAGGCGGAGCGGGTTCTCCCAGCCCAGCGGGATCACCGCGGTGCCCAGCTCGATGCGGCGCGTGCGCTGCGAGGCGGCGGCGAGGACCGCGACCGGCGAGGAGATGCCGTACTGCAGGTGCCGGTGCCGCACCCACGCGCTGTCGAAACCGAGCTGCTCACCCAGCTCGATGATGCCGAGCGTGCTTTCGTGGCCCGCGCGCGGGTCGGCTTCGTCGAACAGGCCGATGGTGAGGAAACCCAGTTTCCGCAGCGGTCGTGACACACGTCCTCCCGGGGTCCGTGATCACGATTCTGGCAGGACTTCCCGGGAGGGCGTGCCGTTCCCAAGGGGTGGGCGCTAGCTCGCGGCCAGCAGCTCGGGGGCTGGGGCGTAGGCGGCCAGCTCCTCGTGCAGGCCGGGCGCCTCCAGGACCTCCGGTTCCGGGCTGCCGGCGCACTCCCCGCCCAGCGCGCGCCGCACGAAGGCGGCCACCACCCGGGGCGCGGGCACGACCTGGCCGCCCAGGTAGCCGAGCACCAGCAGGTCCTCGCCGCAGCGGGCCTCCACCGCCACGGCCCAGCCGTAACGCTCGTCCCACAGCAGGGCCACGTCGCGCTCGGGGAACGCGGGGACGTGCCCGTCGATCGCGATGTAGGCGCCCAGCGGTGCCTCCAGTTGCACGCAGGAGCCCTGCCCGCTCAGGCCGAGCATGTCCTCGATCAGTTCGATGTACCGGCGCAGGCCCCGCGCCGTCCTGCTCTGCGGGTCCAGACCCGGGTTCGGGAACACCTGCCCTCACCTCCCGCGAATATCTATAGTGATGACTGTAGATTGAGTCAAGCAACTGAAGCAGATAGACTCGTCAAGTGGCTGTAGACAAGCTGGATGACGAGGACTACCCCGCCTGGACGATGGGGCAGGCGGCGGACGCGCTGGACGTGCAGCCGGCGTTCCTGCGCAGCCTCGACGCCGCCGAGGTCGTCCAGGCCCACCGCTCGTCGGGCGGCCACCGCCGCTACTCGCGCCGCCAGCTGCGGCTGGCCGCGCGGGTCCGCGAGCTGTTCGACGACGGGATGACCCTCGCGGCGGCGGAGCGGATCGTCCGGCTGGAGGACCAGCTGGCCGCCACGCGTGCCGAGAACGCGGAACTGCGGCGCCGGCTGGGCGAGAGGACCGATGGGACGGAGACCGAACAGGAGGTTTGAGGGATGGCGCTGGAAAACGTCTGGATCCGCACGCTGGGCGACGGGCTGGTCCGGGCCGATCAGATCATCGGGATCTCCAACCACCGCACCCCCTCCATGACGGGCAAG
The DNA here is from genome assembly GCF_023376025.1 of Amycolatopsis thermalba. NCBI lineage: Bacteria > Bacillati > Actinomycetota > Actinomycetes > Pseudonocardiales > Pseudonocardiaceae > Amycolatopsis > Amycolatopsis thermalba. The sequence continues at coordinate 5,182,168 of NZ_CP091196.1, read as the reverse complement.
CCCGGGCGGTGGCTGCTGACGGTGGCCCTGCCCGTGGCGACGGGCAGCGGGAGCGCCGACGGCTGGGGGCTGACGAACCTGCACCGCACGCTGGTGCAGACGGACCAGGAGGTGGCCGGCGCGCCCGACCGCCTGGCGCGGCTGCTGGCCCAGCTGGCCGCGGTGGACACCGCGGGCGTCATCACGGCCACCCCCTGCGGCCCCGACCGCAGCGACGTGCGGTTCGAGTTCAGCCGTTTCGAGGCGGAGGCGGCGCCGGCAACGTCGGAGGCTCAGCCCGAGGCGGTACCGGAGGTGGTCGGGGTGCGCTGACGGGCTGGCCCGGGCGGCCCCGGCCGTTGCGCCCGGCGGGGAGCCTGCTGCGCGATGGTGCCGAACAACCCGGCGTGCGCTGAGGCGCTTGCCAGGATGCGGGCGCCTCGCGCTGCGGGGCGCCCCGCCGAATGGCCGGGCCTCGGCCCGTTGGGCCGCTGCGGAGAGGCGCGGATGCGCGGCGCTTGCCCGAACGGCCAACCCTGGCCGTGCGCGCGGCGGGCGGTTCCTGCTGCGCGGTGGGGTTGCTGGTGGTGCCGGAGGTAGCCGGGGTGCGCTGAGGCGCTGGCCCGGACTACGGGGCGCCTCGCGGTGCGGGACTTCCCGCCGAATGGCCGGGCCGGGCCTAGGCCCGCCGCTGTGCCGCTGCGGAGGCGCCGTGCCGCAAGTGCGCGGCGCTGCTCGACGGCCGGTCCCGGCCGTCGCGCGCGGGTGGGGTGCCTGCTGCGCGGTGTGCCGAGGTGGTCGGGGTGCGCTGAGGCCCTGGCCCGGACTACGGGGCGCCTCGCGGTGCGGGACTTCCCGCCGAATGGCCGGGCCGGGCCTAGGCCCGCCGCTGTGCCGCTGCGGAGGCGCCGTGCCGCGGATGCGCTGCGCTGCCCGAACGGCCGCCCCCGTCGCCCTCGTGCCAGTGGCATCCGAGCCGCCGCTAGGGCGCGAGCGCGCCCTAGCGGCGCCGCCCGGCGGGGCGCCCCTGCCGCTGGTGCATCGCCAGCCGCTGGGGCGCGCCTCAACCCGTGTCCTTGAGCGCCTCCGCCATCGACGGGTACACGTTCAGGAAATCCAGCAGATCCGTGAACGCCATGACCCGCCGCACGGCGTCCCCCGCCACCACCCGCAACTCCGCCGGCGCGGCCTCCCGGTGCGTGCCGGCCAGCAGCCCCAGCCCGCTCGAACTGATGAACCTCAGCTCGGACAGATCGAGCACCAGCAACCGCGGCCGGTCGACCAGCGCGAGCCGGATCAGGCGGCGCAGCTTGGGCAGCGTCGCGATGTCGAGTTCGCCCGTCGCGGTCAGTACGACGTCTCGTCCCCGGTGCTCGGCCGACACCGTCATCGCGTGCGCGGGTCCGGCCGGTGAACGGTCGCTGGGTGGTGCCATCCGCCCATCATGCATAAGGATCCGGAATCCGGCAGTGGTCCGGTTACCCCGCCGGGCGTCGGCGCGCGCGGCGTGTTTGCCGCGCAATCACCGGGGCAACTCCACCCGCCATTCGTGCGCGCCCGGCCCGGCATCGCCGATTTCCTTGTCCGGCAAGCGAATCCGGGCCCGCGTCCCCGGCGGCACGGTCACCGACAACCACATCCGTCCACCCCCCACCCGCCACGCGCTGCGAATCACGCCATAGGGGCTGTGGTGTTCGGCCTCGGCCCACCGCAACCCACCGCCCGGACACGGCTGCACGACGAAACGCCGGTACCCCGCCTCCGCCGCGCCGGGGTCGTCCGGCAACCGGATCCCGGCGACGTGCGTGTGCAGGAACGAGATCACCGCGCCCTTCCCGTAGTGGTTGAGCGAACCCCGCGCCCGCCCCGCGTCCACGCCGTCCCAGTACTCCCAGATCGTCGTCGCCCCGCGGTCGAGCATCCCGAGCCACGACGGCACGCCCCGCGCGAGCAGCACCCGGTACGCCTCGTCCACGTACCCGGCATCGGCCAGCACCGGCAACAGCAGCCCCGTGCTCAGAAACCCCGTGCCCACGCGATAACCGGCCCGCTCGACCAGCGACACCAGCCGGGCCGCCACCGCCGCGCGCAGCGACGACGGCACCAGGCCGAACGCCAGCGCCCGCACGTGGTTCGCCTGCGTCGGCACCGCGATCGACCCGTCGGCGGCGAGGTATTCGCGCTGCCACGCCTCCCGCGCCCCGGCGGCGATCCGGCGGTAGCCGTCCGCGTCCTCACCCAGCAGGGTGGCGATCCGGCTCAGCAGATCCGCCGATCGGGCGAGGTAGGCGGTGGCCACGATCCCGTGGTCCTCACCCGGATCGGGCGCCGGGGTCTCGCCCGGCTCCAGCCACTCCCCGAAGTGGAACCCGGTGTCCCACAGGTACTCCTCGTGCGGCGCGGGCGCGCCCCGCCGGTCCGGGTGCCGGTTCTCGCGGGCGGTCCGCGCGGCGAAACCGACCCACCGGCGCATCGAGCCGAACTGGCGGCGCAGCAGCTCCAGGTCGCCGTAGGCGCGCCACATCTCCCACGGCACGATCACCGACGCGTCGCCCCAGCCCGCGGAGCCGTCCATCGCGGTCCCGCCGGAGGGCTTCGGGGCGATCGTGGTGACCCGCCCGTCCGGCAGCTGGTCGGCCGCCAGGTCGCGCAGCCACTTGTCGCTGAACCCCGCGACGTCGTGGGTGAACGCCGCGGCCCCGGCGTAGACCTGCCAGTCCCCGGTGAACCCGGACCGCTCGCGCTGCGGGCAGTCGGTCGGCAGATCGCAGGCGTTCGCGAGGAAACTTCGCGTCGCCGCCTCGTGCAACGCGTTCAGGTCCTCGTCACCGCACCGGAACCACCCGGTGCGCCGCAGGTCGGTGTGCACGACGACGGCCGTCACGTCCTCGGCCCGGCCGTCGATCTGCACGTAGCGGAAGCCGTGGGTGGTGTGGCGCGGTTCGAACACCCCGCCGCCCTCGACGACGTCGACCTGGCCGGCGGGCAGCGGCTGCCGGGTCGCGAAGTCGAACGCCCGCAGGTGCCCGGTGTCCACCCGCCCGTCCGGGCCGAGGAACTCGCCGTGGGTGAGCGTGATCCGCCCGGGTGGCGCGGTCAGCCGGACCCACCCGTTGAGGTTGCGCCCGAAGTCGATCACCTGGCTCCCGCCGGCCCGGCGGACGCTCACCGGCGCCAGTTCGGCGGCCCGCCGCACCGGGGGCGCCACGGACAGCTCCAGCCGCGACCGGTCGTCGTAGAGGCCGCCACGCACCGGACGGGCCGCCGCCCACTCCGCGGTCGCGGGCCCGCGCGTCTGGCCGTCCATCAGGTCCGCCGTCATGCCCGACGGGCGGGACCGCCAGCCATCGCCGGTCACCACGGTCGCGCCGGTGCCGTCGGCCAGGGTGGCGCCGAGAGCGAGCAGCGCCGCGACGCGCGTGCCGAACCCGTCGGCGGTCCGCTCGAACCCGTGCCGCCCGCGGAACCAGCCATCCGACAGCAGGATGTCGACCGTGTTGACGCCCTCGCGCAGGTGCCCGGCGACGTCGTAGCGCTGCGCCTGCAACCGTGACCGGTAGGCCGTGAAGCCGGGCGTCAGCTCCTGGTCACCGACCCGGACACCGTTGATGAACAGCTCGTATACACCGTGTGCGGTGGCCCAGGCCGTCGCCTGCACCACCGCAGCGCCCAGCGTGCACTCGGTATGCAAGTTGTATACAGGTCGCCGGCCGGGTGGTGGCACCGCGTCTTCGGCCGGCTCGATCCACTGCGCGGTGCCGAAGTCCGGCGCGGTCACGGTCCAGGGCGCGGGCGCCGACCAGCCGGACTCGCCCAGGTCCGTCCACACCCGCACCTGCCACTCGCTGCCAGGCACCCCGGCCGGGACACCCGCGTCGACCAGCACGGAACGGCCGTCCGCCCGCCGTCCGGACTCCCAGCTCACGCGTCCGTCGTGGACGATCCGGACGGCGTAGGCGTGCTGGACCGCCGCGTTCTCCGGCAGCCACCAGGACAGCCGGGGCCGCGGCACCCCGCAGGGCTGGCCGGGCGGGAGGTGTTCGAGCCGCAGCTCCGCGGGCTGGTTCATGGCCGGAACCGTAGCCGACAAAAACTGAGTCAACAAGGTTTTTGGCGGGCCGGGCTAGAGTGACCGCCGTGGGACGACGCAGGACCGGGAGCTACGCGGCGGGCCGGGAGCGCCGCGCGCGGATCGTGGCCGCGGCCGCCGAGCGCTTCGCCGAACGCGGCTACCACCGGGTCCCGCTGGCGCGCATCGCCGCCGACGTCGGCCTCACCGAGGGCGGCCTGCTCTACCACTTCCCGACGAAGAAGCACCTGCTGCACGCCGTGGCCGAGCACCGGATCGCCACCACCGCGCGCTGGTGGACGGAGCTGGACGCCGACGCGACCCTGGCCGACGTCCTGGCGGAGATGGTCGCCTCGACCGAACGGCACCTCGCGCAGCCGGGCCTGATCGAGCTGTTCGTGCTGTGCTCGGCCGAGGCGGCGGACGCCTCCAGCCCGGCGCACGCGGTGTTCGCCGCGCGCTACGCGGAGACCGTCGACGCGATCGCCGCCCTGTTCACCCGCTGCGCGGAGCGGGGGGAGCTGGCGCCCGGCACCGACTGCCGGGAGCTGGCCAGGGAGTGCGTCGCCGTCAGCGACGGGCTGCAGCTGCAGTGGGTCCTCGCCGACGGGGACCTCGACCTCGTGGGTGGCGTGCGCGCTCACCTGGCCCGGATCGCCGGCGCGGTGAGCACGACCTCGGTCTGAGCGCGGGCCAGGCCGGCCAGCGCGGTCACCGCGACCAGGCACACCCCGGCGGCGACGGCGAACGTGCCGAACACGGCGTGCGCGCCACCCGCCCCGATCGCCATGCCGCCCAGCGTCGGCCCGAAGAACGCGCCGATGAACGACGTCCCGTTGGACCAGCCCAGCGCGGCGGCGCGGGCGGGCGCCGGGAACACCGACGACGTCGTGGTGTGCACGAGGTTCATCGTCGAGTGGCCGCCGACGCCCATCGCGGCGATGCACACCGCGGCGGTCACCGGGCCGGTGGGCAGGACGAGCATCCCGGCCAGGCCCGCGATCGTGCAGGTGCCGGTGGCCACGGCGATCCGCGCGCTGCCGTGGCGGTCGGCGGCCCACGCGGTGACGAACGACCCGAGCACCGCGGCGCCGGTCAGCGCGAAGGTGAACAGCAGCGCGCTGCTCAGCGAGAACCCGAGGTCGATCATCGCCTGCGCGGCCCACACGTTGAGCCCCTGCCAGGCGACCATGTTCGCGATGACGGCGCCCGCGACGGCGAGCAGGATCCACTTGCCCCGCCCCGCGACCAGGGCGGCGAGCTTGCGCCGCCCGGTCCACGACTGGTCGGCCGCGGCCCGCGCGGGGTCGGCCGGGACCCGCAGCGGCGCGAGGACGGCGAAGATCAGCACGCTCAGCCCGGCGCCGACGAAGAACAGCGTCCGCCAGCCGAACGCGGGCAGCACCGGGATCGCGAGCAGCGCGGCGACCACCCCGCCGAGCGGGATGCCGGCCATCGTGATGGTCACGACCAGCGACGCGCGCCGGGCGGGGGCCTGGTCGCGGGCGATGGTCATCGCGGTGGTCAGCGCGGCGCCGACGCCGAGGCCGTTGAGCAGCCGGGCGAACGCGAGCATCGTGCCGCCGGTGGCGAGCGCGAAGGCCAGCGAGCCGAGGCCGAAGACCACGATGCCGGTGGCCAGGGTGGTCTTGGCGCTGGTGCGTTCGGCCAGTGCGGGGGCCAGGAGGGCGCCGAGCACCGCGCCGAGGTAGACGACGCCGCCGATGAGGCCGGTCTGGCCGTCGGTGATGCCGAGGGCGGGGTCGGCGAGCAGCAACGGCACGACCGAGCCGTAGACGATGAGGTTGTAGCCCTCGATGACGGTGACGATCATGCAGACGGCGACGACGAGTCGCCGGTGTGCCGCGGACGCCCCGGTGCGGGGCGAGTTGGCCAGCTTCATTGGTGTCCTCCGGGCGGGAGTGATGGCCGTCTCAGGGTGCGGTGGCGGGGGCCGCGGCAGAACGGGTTCGTCCCGGTTCCCGGGACAGCTCCGGTATCGGTGGTGTCACCGGTTCTGTCCGCGACCGGTCGCACTTTTCCTCCCGTGTCTCCAGTGAGGGAAAAGCCCATGCGCAGCCCGCCGGCGTCAAGCTCCCGAACGTGGCGTGGGGCAACGGTGCGTGCCGCGCGGATGGCACCTGGTTCGAGAACATGCTGACCGAGTGGACCTCGCACGGCTTCCTGGTCATCGCCAACGGCAGGGCCGGTGGTTTCGGCTCGACCACGTCGGACATGCTCACCGAGTGGGAGGTGGTCGCGGCACCTGGCGGCGCGGGGCCGGCCACCCCGCGCCGGTTCACGCTGGGGCCGGTGCGCCACCGGCGGGAGGCGGTCGCGCTGGCGTGGCCTGTGCGCCGCTCGGTCCGCGCGGTGTGTGCGCCATCGGCGGGAAGCGGCCGCCCCGTTCCGCGGCCGCCGCTCTGCGTGCCACCGGCCACAAGGCTCACCTGCCGAGCACGGCCGCCACGTCGATCGCCGGGTTGACGCGCCGCAGGCCGTGGACCGCTGCTTCGAACTTGGTCGCGAAGGCCTGGCTCGGCATCACCACGGCGACCGCCTGCCACGTGCCGCCCGCGCCGAGCCGCGCCGTCGCCACCGCGGAGATCCCGCGGTCGTGCTCCTCCCGGTCCACCGCGACCCCGGCTCGCCGCACCCGCGCCAGCTCCGCCAGCAACGCGGTCCGTGACGTCACCGTCGCCGGGGTGAACCGGTCCAGGCGCTCCGGCAGCAGCTCCGCCACCCGCGCGTCCGGCAGCTGCGCCAGCAGCACCTTGCCGATGCAGCTGGCGTGCAGCGAAAAGCTCTTGCCGACCTGCGTCACCCCGCGCAACCGGGCCGGGGCGGCGATCTGGTCCACCACCACGACCTCCCGCCCGCTGAAGACGGCCAGCTCGACCCGCTCCTGCACCTCCCGCGCGAGCGCCACCAGGTCGGGCCGGGTGGCGGCCAGCAGCCGCAGGTGGCTGTTCATCCCGAACTTCAGCAGCGCCGGCCCGAGCACGTACCCGGGCCGGTCCGGCTCGCGGGAACGCACCACGTACAGCTCGCGCTCCAGGCTCTGCAGCACGCGGTGCACGGTGGAGCGGGGCAGCCCGGTGCGCACCGCCAGCTCGGTGACGGTCAGGCCGCACCGGCTCTCGGCGAGGGTGTCCAGGACGAGCGTGACGCGGGCGAGGTCGGCCATCTCACCGGGTCCAGGTCCGGGTCACGGTCAGTGACCGCACCCGCCACCCGTCCTCGGCGACGAGCAGCGCGTACTCGCCCAGCGTGTGCAGTTCGGGATCCGGCCGCAGCACCCACCGGGTGTAGTGGGCCCGCGCCGACCACAACCCGTCACCGGCGGGTTCCACGATCAGGTTGCTCACGTCGTGCCGATGCGGCGCCGGGTCCGTCCACAAGCGACCGAACAGCTCCCGCGCCCCGCCGGGATCCGCGCTGCGCGCCGCGGGGAACACCACCCGCGCCGCGCCCAGCAGGTCCACGACCGCGTCGACGTCCTTGCGATCGGCGATCTCGACGTAGGTGTGCAGCAGGTTGGCGATGTGGTGCCGGGCGGTCGCGCTCACGCCTGCCGGTCCCGCCAGGCCCGCACGTACGCGCGCCCGTAGTCGTTGCCGTGCGGCGTCCGCAGCACGGTGTGGATGTGGAACGGCTTCGGCGTGTCGTAGTCGAGGAAGACCCCGCAGTGGTGGTCCAGCTCGGCGATCACCACCGGCGACTGCACCCGGTAGTAGAACACGTCCCCGGGCTCGTGCCCGCCGATCCAGGAGAACCACGTCTCGTCCAGGAACGACCGCACCTCCCGCATCCGCGCCGCCCGCGGCCCCTCGGGCAGCAGCGACACGAACGACTCGACGATCGCCAGCACGAGCTCCCGCGCCGCGGCCGGCATCTCCGCGACCCGCACACCCTCGACCGGGATCACCCGGTTGTCCTGGAACGCGCCCGCGAGGTGCCGCTCGTCGCCGGGGTGCACCCGCCCGGGCGGCATCGCCGGGTCCACCATCCGCTCGTACACCACCGCGGCGCGCCGCTGGTTCTCCGGCAGCGCGGCCATCAGGTCGGTGCCGAGCCGGATCCGGTCGGTGTAGGCGGTGGTGCCGGCGTGCGGGCCCTCGTCGATCTCGTTCGGCTCGGCGCCGAGGAACACCGGGCTGACCACCATGCGCCCCGCCACCACCAGGCAGTTGACCGCGCAGTGGTGCCCGAACAGCTGCCAGCCCCACGGCTCCACCGGGTCCGGCTCGCCGTAGAGCGCGACGTTGTAGCTGAACTCGTTGAGGATGCTCGCCAGCCCGACGACCTCGCCGAGGAACCCGTTGATGCGCATCATGTCGTGCACCAGCCGGAAACCCTCCGGGCTCAGCGAGGCCCGCACCAGCTCCAGGGCCGCGCGCCGCACCTCGGGCGGCTGGAACTCCAGCCGGATCCCGGTGTCGAACTGCATGAACTCCGGGTTGGCCCAGGTCTGCCACTCGACCGCGTCCACGGCGTACCGCAGCTTGCCGCGGCTCTCCTCGTCCAGCGCCGCCTCCAGCGCGCGGGCGGCGGCGACCATCGCCTCCACCGGGGCCTCCTCACCAGGCCGGGCGGGCTCGAACGGGTGGACCTCCGGGCGGAGCGTGCCGTCCTCGGTGACGCCGCGGAACTCCTGCAGCTGCAACGGTTCCCAGCCGCGGATCAGGCCGCCGGTGAACGGGTCCTCCTTCGCGGCCTCCCGGTAGGTGTAGGCGTCCATCCCCTTGATGCCGGTGATGCGCGGGGAGTCCGGCGGGAACAGGTATCGGCGGAATTCGGCCGGGGCCACGGTGCCTCCTCAGTCGGTGGTGTTGTGCCGGGCGACGGCGGCGCGGACGGCCGCTTCGTCGCCCGAAGCGATGGCGTCGACCAGGTCGACGTGGACCCGCAGCCGCCGCGCCCGGTACGCCTCGGCGTCGGTGTCGCGCAGGTGCGGTGCGGTGGTGGACAGGTGCCCGAGCGTGCCCAGGTAGACCGCGCGGGCCATGGCGTTGGGGCACAGCGCGGCGATCTCCTCGTGCAGCGCCCAGTTCGCGCGGACGAACTCCGCCCACGACGGCGCGGCGGCCATCGCGTCGAGGCGGGCGCGCAGGCGGGGGATGTCTTCGGCCGTGCGGCAGCGCGCGGCGCCGACGTCGATCAGCTCTTCGAGGTGGTTGCGCAGCTCGACGGCGTCGGCGACGGACGAGGGGTCCTCGCGGACGCCGAGCAGCGTGTGCCGCATCCGCACCACCGGGCCCTGGTCGGCGACGAACAGCCCGCCGCCGCGGCCCGGCCGGATCGCCAGCACGCCGCGGTCGCGCAGGAGCCGGATGGCCTCGCTGACGGTGGCCCTGGCCAGCCCCGACTCCCGGCGGATCTCGTCGATCGTGCCCACCGGGTCGCCCGGCGCGAGCCCCCGGATCCGCTCCTCGAGCAGGGCGGCGAGCTGCTCGGCGCGGGTGCGCCCGAGTCCGGTCAGGTTCGTCATGGTGCTATTCAACCATAAAGGTTCTAACCTTTAGGAAGTTTTCTGGAGCGAAGGAGCAACGATGCGGATCGTGGGAGTGGCGCGCGGCGCCGGCACCGAGGTCGGAAGCCTGGCGGAGGACGGGTCGGTGACCGTGATCGCCGGGCTGGAGGAGTTCTGGTCGGACCCGGAGGGCTTCCTGGCCCGGCCGCGGTCGGGCCAGACGCTGACGGACGTGCGGCTGGTGCCGCCCGTGCTGCCCGGGGCGCGGGTGATCTGCATCGGGCTGAACTACCTCGCGCACGTCGCCGAGGGCTCCTACCGCGACGCCGAGCTGCCCGAGTACCCGACGCTGTTCGCGCGCTGGACCCAGTCGCTGACCGTGGACGGCGCGGAGATCCCGGTCCCGGCCGACGAGGACGGGCTGGACTGGGAGGGGGAGATCGTCGCGTGGGTCGGCCGGACGCTGGTCGACGCCACGCCAGAGGAGGCGCTCGCCGCCGTGGCCGGGTACTCGGCGTTCAACGACGTCACCGCGCGGCGAGCGCAGAAGCTGACCTCGCAGTGGATCCTCGGCAAGAACGCCGACTCCTCCGGCCCGCTCGGCCCGATGGTCCCGGCCGCGGAGGTCGGGGACCTGCGGGACGGGCTGCGGGTGCGCACGCGGGTCAACGGCGAAACCGTGCAGGACGGCAACACCACCCAGATGGTGTACCCGGTCGGCGAGACGCTGGCGCACATCTCGCGGACCTTCACGGTCCGGCCCGGCGACCTGCTCGCCACCGGCACGCCGTCGGGCGTCGGGTACGCGCGCACGCCGCGGTGGCTGCTCCAGCCGGGTGACGTGGTCGAGGTCGAGGTCGACCGGCTGGGCGTGCTGCGCAACACGATCGTGGACGGCAAGCAGCGGCTGCTGTCCCGGGAACCGGGACGCGGAGGGGCCGCCTGACCCGGTCCCGCACCTATCTTCGCCCGGTCAGGCTAGGAGAGACCGGGAGGTCGACGTGGACTTCGACGTCGCAGTCATCGGCTACGGGCCGGTGGGCAAGCTGCTGGCGATCCAGCTGGGCCGTCGCGGGCACCGGGTGGTCGTCCTCGACCGCAACGAGGCCGACTACCCGCTGCCCCGCGCGGTGACGCACTGCTCGGACTTCGCGCGGATCCTGCAGTCGGTCGGGTTGCCGCCGTCGGCGATCCCGGACATCACCGAGCCCTACGACGACCTGTACGTGTGGCGCAACGGCGACGGCGAGACGCTGGTCGAGGTCGACTGGAGCGGGCGCGGCGAATCCGGCTGGTACAACACGTACTTCTTCAGCCAGCCCGCGCTGGAGGCCCGGCTGGACTCGATCATCCGCGGCCTGCCTGCGGTGCGGGTGCTGCGCGGCTGGGAGGCGACCGCCGTGGACGCGGCCACCGGGGCGGTCGAGGCGTGCCGGGGCGGCGAGCGCCTCGCGGTCTCGGCGTCCTGGGTGGTCGGCGCGGACGGGGCGAACAGCCGCGTCCGCGGGTGGGCCGGGATCGGCTGGCATGACGAGGGGTACTTCCACGACTGGCTGGTCGTCGACGTCAAACCCCGGCCGGGGCTGGAGTTCCCGCACATCGCCACGCAGTCCTGCGACGTGCGGCGGCCCTCGACCATGGTGCCGGGCGGACCCGGGCGGCGGCGGTGGGAGTTCATGCGGCTGCCGCACGAGTCCAAACAGGACCTGAATCGCGCGGAGAAGGCGTGGGAACTGCTGGCGCCGCACGGGATCACACCCGGGAACGCCGAGCTGGAGCGGCACTCGGCCTACACCTTCCAGGCCGGCTGGGCTCAGCGGTGGCGGGCCGGCCGGGTGCTGCTGGCGGGGGACGCGGCGCACCTGATGCCGCCGTTCGCCGGGCAGGGGCTCGGCGCGGGGGTGCGGGACGTGATGAACCTCGGGTGGAAGCTGGACCTGGTGCTGCGCGGCCTGGCAGGGGCGGAGCTGCTGGACACCTACGGCAGCGAGCGGCTGCACCACGCTCGGGCGTTCGTGCGGTTCTCGGTGGAGCTGGGGAAGGTCATCTGCATCGCCGATCCGGCGGAGGCCGCGGAACGGGACCGCCGGATGATCGCGTCCCGGGCGGCCGGCGGCAAACCCCCGGCGCCACCGCGCCCGGGCCTGGGGCCGGGCCTGCACACCGGCGAGTCCGGCGGGATCCTGGCGCTGCAGGGCCGGGTGTCGGCCGGCGGGGTGACCGGGCTGTTCGACGACGTGTTCGGTGGCCCGGGTGCGCTGATCACCCGGGAACCGTGCTCGCCGGGCGGCTTGGCGGAGCTGGGGATTTCCGTGGTCGCGCTGGACGAAGTGACCGATGTGGACGGTACCTACACCCGGTGGTTGTCCGAACTGGACGCCCCGGCGGTGCTGATCCGGCCGGACTTCCACGTCTTCGGCGCGGGGGATCCCGCCTGGCTGGCGGGAGAGTTCATCGCCGCCGTTCAGGGCCGCCGCAGGCCCATGCCCCGCGAGATCGCCAGCGCCGTCGCGCGCACGACCTGCTCGTAGGCCTGCGGCCGCGCCGCTCCGGCCGGTACCACCACCGACACCGCCGCCACGAGCGTGCCCGTGTGGTCGTGGATCGGCGCGGCCACCGACGACACCGGCGCCGGCTTGCGGCGATCGAAGATCGCCACGCCCAGGCGCCGCGTGTCGGCCAGGCGGCGGCGCAGCTTGGCGCCTTCCGCGGGGGACAGCTCCGCGAACCGCTCCTCCAGCAGCTCCGGCGGCGCGCCCGACAGCAGCACGATCCCGACGCCGGTGTCGTGCAGGGGAAGCCGCCCGCCGACCCGGTAGGCGATCTCCACCGCCCCGCGCGTCGACAGCCGCTCCACCAGCAGCGCCTCGGCGCCGTCCCGCACCGCGAGCAGCACGTGCTGCCGCGTCACCTCGTGCAGGTCCTCCAGGTAGGGCAGCGCGACCTCCCGCAGCCCGTGGCTGCGCGGCGCGAGCGACGCGATCTCGAACAGCCGCAGGCCGATCACGTACCGGCCGCGCTCGTCCCGTTCCAGCGCGCCCCATTCCCGCAACCGGGCCGCCAGCCGCACCGCGGTGCTGCGCGGCACGCCCGCCCGGCGGCTCAGGTCCGCCAGGCCCAGCGCCCGGTGCTCCTCGTCGAACGCGGCCAGCAGCGACAGCGCCCGGTCCACCACCGGCGCGCCGCTCTTCGGTCGTTTGCCACGTCGCGCGACCGGGGTTTCGCCGTCCATCCATCGAGTCTGACAGACCCAACCAATGGAACGCTCGCTGTCCCGCCGTGATCGCCCGCCCGATACTGGGGCGCACCGGACCACCGCCGATCCGAACGAGGTGATCATGACCCGCCGCACCTTCGAGTACGCCGCGGTCCCGGGGTTCCGGCCGCTGCTGCTGGACCTCCACCGCGGGGACGCGCCCGGGCTCGCACCGCTGGTGGTGTTCGTGCACGGCGGCGGCTGGCGCGTCGGCAGCCGGGAGTCCTTCGGCCCGATGTTCGCGGACACCTCGCCCAGCCCGTTCGAGCGGCTCGCCGCCGCCGGGTTCGCCGTCGCGAGCGTCGACTACCGGCTCACCGGCGAGGCGCCGTTCCCCGCCCAGCTCGACGACGTGTCCGCGGCCTTCGCCTGGCTGCGCGACCACGCCACCGAACTGGGCCTGGACACCGGCCGGATCGTCGTGTGGGGCGAGTCCGCGGGTGGGCACCTGGCCGCGCTGGCCGGGTTGCGGGTGCAGGGCGTGGTCGCGGTCGTGGACTGGTACGGTCCCGCCGATCTCACCGCGCTGGACACCGACCTGGCCGAGGCCGGCCTGGTCGCCGAGCCCGCGCCGGGATCCACCGAGACCCGTGAGGCCCTGCTGCTCCGCGACGTCGCCCCCGCCGAGGCCAGCCCGGTCACCTACGTCCACAGTGGAGCGCCACCGTTCCTGCTGCTGCACGGGAAATCCGACCGGTTCGTGCCGTGCGCCCAGTCGCGGCGGCTGGCCGAGGCGCTCACCGCGGCCGGCGCCGACGTGGACCTGCGGCTGTTCGACGGCGCCGGCCACATGTGGCTCGGCAACCCCGGACTGGCCGCCACCGCCTTCGACCTCTCACTCGAATTCGCCCGTACTCACTGCTTTGGGGGACATGTTGCCTGAGCACTTTCCGGTTCTCATCGCGGGTGGTGGCCCGAGCGGGCTCGCCGTCGCGATCGAGCTGGGCCGCGCGGACATCCCGTGCCTGCTGGTCGAGCCCCGCGCGACCGTCACCGGGGACCGGCCGCGCGCCAAGACCACCAGTGCCCGCACGATGGAGCTGCTGCGCCGCTGGGGCCTGGCCGACCGGGTCCGCGCGGCCGCGCCGCTGCCGGTGTCGCACGCGCAGGACGTCGTGTTCTGCACCAGCCTCACCGGCCACGAGATCACCCGGTTCCCCCACGCGTTCGCGATGCACGCGGAGCGGCGGGACGAGTTCGCCGAAGGCGGGCAGCAGATCCCGCAGCCGATCGTCGAGGAGGTGCTGCGCGAGGCGGTCGCGGAACTGCCGTCGGTGCGGACGCTCTTCGGCTGGCGGATGGTGTCCGCCGAGGACGGTGCCGCCGGGGTGCGGGCCACGATCGCCGGGCCGGACGGCGCGGTCCGCGAGGTCACCGCGGAGTACCTGATCGGCTGCGACGGGGCCGGCGGGATCACGCGGGACGTGATCGGGGCGCGGTACTCCGGCGGCAGCGGTGAGCTGCCCAACCTGAACATCACCTTCCGCGCGCCCGCCCTGACCGACGAGACGGTGTGCGCGCGGGCGGTCCACTACTGGGTGCTCGGGGCCGAGTTCGGCGGGATCGCCGGGCGGATGGACACCGAAGGCACGTGGTGGGCGATCGCGCAGGGCGTGGACGTGCGGGACGGCGACGTCGACCCGGCCGCCCTGGTGCGGCGGCTGATCGGGGCGGACGTCGACGTCGAGGTGCAGGCCACCGACCCGTGGGTGGCGCGGATGCTGCTGGTGGATCGGTATCGGGGGGAGCGCACGTTCCTCGTCGGCGACGCGGCGCACCTGAACCCGCCGTGGGGCGGGCACGGGTACAACACGTGTGTCGGGGACGCGGTGAACCTGGCGTGGAAACTGGTCGCGGTGCTGCGCGGCTGGGCCGGCCCGGCGTTGCTGGACAGCTACGAACCGGAGCGGCGCCCGGTGGCGCGGCAGACGATCGCGGACGCGGCGGCGCAGGAGAACCACCTGGCGCGGGCGTTCGCGCACCCCGACATCGACGCCGCGACCCCGGCGGGCGTGGCGCGCCGGGCGGTGGTGGCCGAGGCGCTGTCGGCCAAGCGCGGCGAGTTCCACAGCCTCGGCCTGGTGCTCGGCTACCACTACGCCGGTTCCCCGATCGTGGTGGACGACGGCTCGCCGGTGCCCCCGCACGAGCCGCTGACCTACCACGGCTCGGCGCGTCCCGGAACGCGCCTGCCACACCGGTGGCTGCCGGACGGTTCGTCGCTGTTCGACCACCTCGGGCCGGGTTTCACCCTGCTGCGCCTGGAAACCGTGCCGATGGAGTCCTTTGTGGAGGCGGCGCGGGCCCGAGGTGTGCCGTTGACGGTGCTGGACCTGCCCGGCCTGCCCGGCAAGGACTCCTACGGCGCCCCGCTGCTGCTGATCCGCCCGGACCAGCACATCGCCTGGCGCGGCGATGACAGCACCGCGGCCGCCGAGATCCTGGACATCGCCCGCGGCGCGCACGCCGCCGTGGTCGCGTCCTGACCTTTCCCCGCTCCCCGTCTCAGTGTGGAGGCACCTTGAGCATCGAACCCACCGCCGCGCGCGCCACCGGGACGGTGACCCTCCTCGCGCGGGTGTGCACGGATCAGATGTGCGTTCCGTTGCGCGGGCGTGCGGTCCCGGTCGTCTCACCGCGCGGGCGCTACTGCCGCGCGCGCCACCCGGTGCGCGGCCCGGGCCCGGCTGCGTGCGGCGGTGCGTGCTCAATCCGGACGCCCGCCGGCCGCGACGGCGGCCAGACGGGGCTCACCCAGCGTCGCGCGCGTTGCCGTCCTTGTCGGCGTGAGTGAGGTGTGCGTTCCGTGCGCGGGCGTGCGGTCCCGGTCGTCTCACCGCGCGGGCGCAACTGCCGCGCGCGGCACCCGGTGCGCGGCCCGGGCCCGGCCGCGTGCGGCGGTTCGATGCTCGTCCACCGCCCCGGATTCCCGCCCCATCCGTCCCCTCCTGTCCGCTCCCGCTCCCCGTCTCAGTGTGGAGGCACCTTGAGCATCGAACCCACCGCCGCGCGCGCCACCGCCGCCGCGGCCCTTCTCGCCCGCGTCGAGCGGATTCCGCTGACCCGCTACCACCTGCGGGTGGCCTCGATACTGGGCGTCGGGACGTTCTTCGACTCCTTCGACGCGCTCATCCTGTCCGTCGCGCTCACCGCGGTCCTCACCACGCTCGGCGCGCCGCTGTCGGTCGCCGGGACGCTCATCGCCGTCGGCTACGTCGGGCAGATCGCCGGCGCCATCCTCTTCGGCGTCATCAGCGAACGCTACGGCCGCAAGGCCGCCTTCGTCGCCGCCTCCGCGTTGTTCGGCCTCCTCGCGCTGGCCTCGGCGATCGCCTGGAACGTCGAAAGCCTCATGGCCTTCCGCCTCATCCAGGGCATCGGCCTGGGCGCCGAGGTGCCCGTCGCCGCGACGATCTTCAACGAGTTCGTCCGCGCCCGCGCCCGCGGCCGGATCGTGCTCGTCTACGAAAGCCTGTTCGTGTGGGGCATCCTCGGCGCCACGCTCGTCGGCGCGCTGTTCCTGTCCGTGTTCCCGCCCGAGGACGCCTGGCGCTGGCTGTTCGTGATCTCCGGCGTCCCGGTGCTCACCGCGGTGTGGGCCCACTTCCGCCTGCCCGAGTCGCCGCGCCACCTCATCCACCGCGGCGACCTCGAAGCCGCCACCGAGATCGTCGAGGCGATGGAGGCCAGCGCCCGCCGCGGCGGCCGCATCCTCGAAGAACCGCACAAACCCGCCGACCTGCGCCCCGAACCGCCCACCCGGTTCGGCGAGCTGCTCTCCCGCGACTACCGCGGCCGCACGCTCGCCCTCTGGTGCATCTGGTTCACCACGTTCCTGCCGCTGGGCGGGTTCACCTCCTGGATGCCGACGCTGCTGGTCCGGGTCGGCCACCTCACCCCGGCCGTCGCGTCCCTGCTCACCGGCGGGATCGTGGTCGGCAACCTCGTCGCCCTCTACGTCAGCGCGTCCTCTTTGGACAAGCTGGGCCGCCGGTTCTGGTTCGCCGCCGGGTACGGGCTGGCCCTGGCAGGCAGCATCGGCGGCGTGCTGCTCGGCGCGACCGGCTGGGTGGCGCTGTTCGTGTGCGGGGCGCTGGTGCTGTTCGGCGTGAACATCAACGCGCCGCTGGCCTACCTCTACACCGCCGAGCTGTACCCGACGCGGATGCGCGCCTGGGCGACGATGGTCGGCAGCACGATGCGCAACCTCGCGTCGGTGATCGCGCCCATCACCATCGGGCTGCTGCTCGGCGCCGCGGCCGGGGTGGTGTGGAGCTTCGCGCTGACCGCCGCCGTGCTGCTGATCGGGCTGCTGGTCATGCTCCGCTTCGGCATCGAGACCAAGCAGCGGCCGCTGGAGGAGCTGGCGAAGTGACCCCGTCAGGAGGGCGGGCGGCCCCAGTCGGCGTGCAGCGCCGCGCGCAGGGCCCGCACCGGCTCGCGCCCGATCCGGCGCGCCAGCGCGGTCTCCGCCCGGCGCAGGATGCCGAGCGCGGTCCGGTGCGTCCGCTCGCCCTCCGCGGTGCGCCGCACCAGCCGCTGCCGCCCGGAAGAGGGATCCGGCACCTGTTCGAGCAGACCGAGCCGGGTCAGCGCACCGACGGCCTGGTGCGCCGTCTGCCGGGTCACGCCCATGCGCCGGGCCAGCTCGGACACCGTCGTCCCGCCGGGGTCGAGCACCGCGAACAGCGCGACCTGGGTGCCCGACACCGGCGCCGCGCCCGCCCGTGCCAGGCCGGCGATCAGCGCCTCGTCGAACCACCGCCGAGCCTCGCCGAGCGACTGAGCGAGTGTGGGTTCTGCTTGCACGACAACAGGATATCTGTCAGGCTGCCTGACAGAAACACCGACCGGGAGACATCATGACGGCAGAGTTCGCCACCCCCTACCGCCGCGCGTCGCGCATCCCCGCCGAGCCGGGCAAGCCGTACTTCATCGAAAAGGGCGAGGGCGACCGCGCCCACCTCTTCGGCGACCTGTTCACCATCTACGCGGGTGGCGAGCAGACCGAGGGCACGTTCAACTTCTTCACCTGCGAGGGCCCGAAGGGCGACCTCATCCCGGCCCACCTGCACCCCGACACCTACGAGGTGTTCTACGTGACGGCCGGCGCGGTGCGGCTGTTCGTCGAGGACACCGCGGGCAACCAGCAGGAAAAGCTCCTCACCCCCGGCGACTTCGGGTTCGTGCCGAAGAACTGCCCGCACGCCTACCGGATGGAACGGCACCACAGCATGGTCGTCGGCGTGGCCGCCGGTCCGGGCGGGACGTTCGAGCGGTTCTTCGAAAACCTCGGCGTCCCGGCCGAGGAGCTGGGGCTGCCGAAGGTGCCCGCCGTGCCGGAGCCGCACAAGTTCGGCACGGTGCCGCAGCGCTACGACGTGAAGTTCCTCCCGGAGCACCGCTGGCACACCACGCCCTGACCTCGCCGGTACCGTGAGACCACCCCGGCCCGGCTCGGGGTGGTCGTCCGGTCCACGAGGTGATGCATGACCCTGCCCGTCGCCGCCGTCGTCGGCCTGCTCGAGGCCGCCGAGCAGCACACCGACGTCGCTCCGCTGCTGGCCGGTCTCGGCACCGCCGACGCCGAGCGGATCACCTCCGGCATCCGGCGCCTGCGGGCCACCTCGGACCGCCTCCGGCGCCGTGGGCAGGAGCTCGCCGCCCTGTTCTCCTCCGCGCGGGAGCTGGCCGAGCTGCGGGACGTCGACGAGCTGCTGGCCCGGCTGGTGGAGCGGGCGCACGACCTCGTCGGCACGGACGTCACCTACCTGTCGGAGTTCGACGTCGGCAGCCGGGAGCTGCGGGTGCGCACGACGCTGGGCACGGTCGCGCCGTCGTTCCCGGGGCTGCGCGTGCCGCCCGGGATGGGCCTGGCGAGCCAGGTGGTCGAGAGCCGCCGCCCGTGCTGGACCGCCCGGTACGACGCGATGACCCAGGCGCCGCACGACGACCGGATCGACGAGACCGTCGCCGCGGAGGGGCTCGTCTCGCTGCTCGGCGTGCCGCTGCTGGCCGGGGACGAGGTCATCGGGGTGCTGTTCGCCGCCAACCGCGTCGAGCACGCGTTCTCCCCGGAGGAGATCTCGCTGCTGTCGGCGTTCGCCGACCACGCGGCCGTCGTGCTGCAGACCGCCCGGCTGCTGGCCCGCGCGAACACCGCCGCCGACGAAACCCGCCGCGCCTACGGCGAGCTGGCCCGGCACGTGGAGGCGATGGAACGCGCGAGCGAGGTGCACAGCGACCTCACCACGCTCGTCCTCCAGGGCGGCGACGCCACCGAGGTCGCCGGCGCGCTCGGCCGGGCCCTGCGCTGCCGCGTCGCGTTGCTGGACACCGATCACCTCGACGGCGGCGTGCGGGAGGCCGTCGAGCGGAGCCGGCGCAGCGGGCGGTGCGTGCCGGCGGGCGAAGGTGCCTTCGCGGTCGCCGTCGTGGCGGGGCCGACGCTGCTCGGCGCGCTGCTGCTGGAGCAGGGAACCGTCGAGTTCGGGCCCGTGGAGTTCCGCACCGCGGAGCGCGCCGCGCAGATCACCGCGCTGTTGCGCCTCAAGCAGGACGCCCTGATCGAGGCCGAGCAGCGGGTGCGCGGGGATCTGCTCGCCGACCTGCTCTCCGCCGACGCGGACCGGCGTGCCGGTGCCGCCGCCCGCGCCCGCGCGCGCGGGATCCGGCTGGACGGCCCGCGCTCGGTCGTGGTCGTCGCCGTCCCCGCCGACCTGCGCCACCAGGCGGCCCGCGCCCTGCGCCGGACCGGCGACCTGGTCGGCGAGCACGCGGACCACATCGTCGTCCTGACCCCGGTGGAGGACCCGGCCGCCGCGGCGCGGACCGTGCACACCGCCGTCGCGCGATCACTGGCCGCCCCGGTGCTGGCCGTGGGCGCCGCCGCCGGGGACGACCTGCGGGAACCCGTGGAGCAGGCCACGGCGTGCGTGCGCATCCTGCCCGCGCTGGGCGTGGCCGGCGCGGCGGTCACCACCGACGAGTACCTGCCCTACACGGCGCTGTTCGGCCCGGGCGAGGCCCGGGTGTCGGCGTTCGTGCGCCGGGTCCTCGGGCCGGTCCTGGACTGGGACGCCGAGCACTCCGGCACCCTGCTGCCCACGCTCGCCGCCTACCTGGACCACCGGATGAGCCCGGTCGCCACCGCCCGCGCGCTGCACGTGCACAAGAACACCGTGCTGCAGCGGCTGGACCGCGCCGCCGAGCTGCTGGGGGAGGGCTGGCAGGAGCCCGACCGGCTGTTCCGGCTCACCGTCGCCGTCCGGCTCGCCCGCCTTGCCGAACGTCCATAGCCGGGCCGTACGGAGTGGACGTTCGGTCCATTCCCGCTGCCCGGGTGCGGAGCTAGCGTCCTGGGTCGTCACGCAGCCACACGGAAGTGGAAGGGGCGCTATGGCGCGCACCAGTCGTATCCAGGGACTCCGGGATCTGCCCGTCGAGGCCCGGCGCAAGGCCGCCGCCGAGGCGGCCGGGCTCGACCCGGCGTCGCTCGCGGCGTTCGACCCCGGGCACGGGCACGGGCTCGACGCCGTCGCGGCCGACCACATGATCGAAAACGTCGTCGGCATCCTCGGCGTACCGCTGGGGGTGGCCACCAACTTCGTGGTCAACGGCCGGGAGGTGCTGGTCCCGATGGCCACCGAGGAGGCCTCGGTGGTCGCCGCCGCGAGCAACGCCGCCAAGATCGCCCGCGTCCGCGGCGGGTTCCACACGTCCTCGACGGCGCCGATCATGCAGGCGCAGGTGCAGATCGTCGGCGTGCGCGATCCGGAGGCGGGCCGCGTCCGGCTGCTGGAGGCCCGCGACGAGCTGATCGGCCTGGCCAACGCGCAGGACGAGAAGCTCGTCGAGTTCGGTGGTGGCGTGCGGGACATCGCGGTGCGGCTGGTGCCTTCCCGCGCCGGCACCTACGTGGTCGCGCATCTGCAGGTCGACGTGCGCGACGCGATGGGCGCCAACGCGGTGAACACGATGGCCGAAGCGGTCGCCGCGCGCGCCGGGGAGATCGCCGGTGGCCGGGTGCTGCTGCGGATCCTGACCAACAAGGCCGATCTGCGCCTGTCCCGGGCCCGCGCGGTGTTCGACGCCGAATCGCTCGGCGGGCCCGCGGTGGTGGACGACATCGTGCACGCCGCCGCGCTCGCCGAGGCCGATCCCTACCGCGCGGCGACGCACAACAAGGGCATCATGAACGGCATCAGCGCGGTCGTGCTCGCCACCGGCAACGACACCCGCGCGGTCGAGGCCGGCGCCCACTCGCACGCCGTCTCCGAGTCGGGGCGGTACACGTCGTTGTCCCGCTTCGAAAAGGACGCCGACGGCAACGTGGCCGGCACGTTGGAACTGCCGATGCCGGTCGGGCTGGTCGGCGGCGCCACGCGCGTGCACCCGGTGGCGCAGGCCGCGGTCGCCCTGCTCGGCGTGCGGACCGCGACCGAACTGGCGGAGATCGTCACCGCGGTCGGGCTCGCGCAGAACTTCGCCGCGGTGCGGGCACTGGCCACCGAGGGCATCCAGCGCGGGCACATGTCGCTGCACGCCCGCAACATCGCCACCACCGTGGGCGCGACCGCCGCGGAGGTCCCGGCGGTGGTCGCGCGGCTGGTCGCCGACCGGAAGGTCCGCGCCGACCACGCCGGGAAGGTCCTCGCCGAGCTGCGGGCGAAGAGCTGATCATGACCGTCGATCAGCTGCCCGGTCTGCCGTCCGCGGTGACGATCTGGGAGGTGGGCCCGCGCGACGGGCTGCAGAACGAATCCGTGCTCGTGCCGTCCGCGGTGAAGGCCGAGCTGGTGGAACGGCTGGCCGACGCCGGGCACACCGTGATCGAGACGACGAGCCTGGTCCACCCGGACCGGGTGCCGCAGCTGGCCGACGCCGAGGAGGTCCTGCGCCGCCTCGACCGGTGTCCCGGCGTGCGCTACCCGGTGCTGGTGCCCAACCAGCGCGGCCTGGCGCGGGCACTGGACCTCGGCGTCACCGACATCGCCGTGTTCGCCTCGGCCACCGAGAGCTTCGCCAGGGCCAACCTCGGCCGGTCCGTCGGCGAGTCGCTGGAGATGTTCGCGCCGGTGGTCGCCCGCGCCCGGGAGGCGGGGCTCGGCGTGCGCGGCTACCTGTCGATGTGCTGAGGCGACCCGGAGGAGGGCGAGGTCCCGCTGCCCCGGGTGATCGCGGTCGCCACCCGGCTGTTCGCCCTGGGCTGCACCGAACTGAGCCTCGGCGACACGATCGGCGTCGCCACCCCCGGCCGCGTCGTCGCGCTGCTCGACGGGCTCGTCGCCGCGGGCGTCCCGATCGGACGGATCGCGGTGCACTTCCACGACACCTACGGCCAAGCCCTGGCGAACACCCTCGCCGCCCTGCAGCGCGGCGTCACCACCGTGGACGCCTCGGCGGGCGGGCTGGGCGGCTGCCCGTTCGCCCAGAGCGCCACCGGCAATCTCGCCACCGAGGACCTGCTGTGGCAGCTCGACGGGCTCGGCATCCACACCGGTGTCGACCTGACCAAACTCGCCGAAACCAGCGTGTGGCTGGCCGGGCACCTGGGACGGCCCAGCCCCTCCCGCGCCCTGCGCGCGCTCACCGGCGCCTGACCCCTACGGAGAAAAGCCATGGCACTCAACGAAGAGCCGCCCTACGTCGTCGTCTGGAACGACGCCGTCGACCTGCGGCACCTGGCCGCGTCCATCGTGATCTGCGTGGCCGCCGGCCTGCCGGCCTTCCTCGGCGCGAAAGCGTTGTTCGGGGCCGTGGTCGACACGCCTTCGCTGGCCGGTGGCTACGCGCTGCTGGCCGGGCTGGCCGCGTGCGTGCTCGCCGCCGCCGTCTGCGCCCGCCTGTTCCGTCCGAAGCGGACGTTCGGCGCCGAACAGGCCGCGGACCGGGAGGCCGCGCTGGCGGAACTGGAGCGCCTGGGCGGCACCGCCGAGACGTTCGCCGAGCTGCCGCCGCGCGTGCGGGCCGAGATGGCCGAGCTGGGCCTGGTCCGCGAAACCGCGCCGGAGGTGCGGGCATGACCCCGGACCTGCTGTGGGCCCTGGGCATGGGCCTGCTCGGCGCGGTCGTGTTCGCGGCGATCGGCCTGGTCTCCGGCACCGACGAGACCTCCACCCTCGCCCCGGTCACGCTGCTCGTCGTGCTGCTGGGCGTGCCGCCGGCCGGGGTGCTGACGTTCTTCATCGCCGGAGCCGTCAGCAAGCACATGACCCACGCGATCCCCACCACGCTGCTGGGCATCCCGGGGGACACCACCGCGGTGCCGCTGCTCGACGACGCGACCGCGCTGCGCCGCCTCGGCGCCCCGCACATCGCGCTGCGCAAGGCACTGGCCGGCGGGCTGGTCGCCGCGTTCCTCGCGGTCCCGGTCGCGGTCGGGGTCGCGTCCCTGCTCGCCCCGCTGGCCGGACCGATCAAGACGGTGGCGCCGTTCGTGTTCGGCGCCGCCGCGATCTTCGTCGGCTACTTCTCGCCGGGCCGCTGGGCCAGCATCGCCGCGATCGTGCCGTTCGCGCTGCTGGTGACCGGGCTCAACACGGTCGCCACCGACCAGCTGGACAAGAGCCTGTCGATCAGCTTCTTCCTCGGCATCGCGATCGGGCCGCTCGTGGTGGATCTGCTCATCGCATCCTCCCGCAGCGGGCGGCGCACCCTGGAACGCACCGGGCCGCGCCCGTTCTGGCTCGCCCCGGACAGCGGCACGGGACGGCGCTGGATCCCCAACCCGCTGCGGATCCTCGACGGCAGGCAGGCGGCCGCGACCGCTGCCGCGGCCGGGGTCACCTCCACGACGTTCATGCTCAGCCCGGTCGCCGCGACCGTGCTCGCGGGGGAGATCACCGGGTCCCGGATCAAGCACCCCTACCGCAGGCTCACCACGTTGATGGCGGTCAAGAACGGCACCACGGAGTCGACCTACCTGGCCGAGACGCTCATCCCGCTCGTCGCGTTCGGGTTGCCGCTGAGCCCGGTCGCCGCCGGTCCCGCGGCGGCGCTGTTCAACGCGCCGCCGGTCTACACGGTCAAGGGCGCGGACGGGGGCGTGCACAACCTGCACACCCTGCTCAGCTCCTGGCAGTTCCTGGTGTTCAGCCTGATCGGGGTGGCGATCGCCGGGCTGGTCGTGTACCCGTTCGCGATGCGCTACGCGCGGGCCGCCAGCGGCTGGGTCGCGCGGCGGATCAGCCACGAGGCGCTGATCGGCGCGTTCGTGGCGCTGATCGCGGTGGTGGCCTGGTACGAGGGCGGGCCGCTCGCGCTCGCGGTGAGCCTGACCGTCGGCGCGGTCGGCGGCCTGGCGAACCGCATGCTCGGCATGACCTCCGGCGTGCAGTTCATGGCCTACTACGTCGCCGTGCTGCTGGTGCCGCTCGTCCTCGGCTGAGCACGTGACTGCCCCGCCGCGGCGGACGCGGCGGGGCTCAGGAAGAGATCGCGGATGTTTCGGGAAACGATCGTTCGCGCCTGTCCTCCTTTCGTCGTGGGCCACGGGTTCGTTCACGAGCGCGGAGGCGAGCGCTGACGCCGCCACGGCTGGGACACCCGCTCGGGGCCGCGTGGCCGCCCGGCGGGCTCGGGGAGTGGGATCGCCGGCGGCCGTGGTCGTGGACGCTCCGCTTCGCCGAAGTTGGCGTCGATGATCGCGGCGAACTCGTCCCGCAGCCAGTCCGGGTCGTCGCACACCAGGTCGGCGAACCCGAGCTGCTCCAGCACGTCCGGCATCGCGAATCACTCCCGGGGGAGGTCCTGCGTCCACACCGCTGACACCAATATATGTAGCTCGCGCTGTAGATTCAGTCAAGTCCCCGAAGAAGGTTTGACCTGGAGCGCGGTCCAGCACCTAGCTTCGGCGCCATGACCACGGCACAGCACAAGATCGGATCCGGTTTCGGCGCGTCGACCACCGCCGCCGAGGTCCTGCGCGGCATCGACCTGTCCGGCAAGCTCGCGATCGTCACCGGTGGCTACTCCGGCCTCGGCCTGGAGACCACCCGGGCACTGGCCGCGGCCGGCGCGCACGTCGTCGTCCCGGCCCGGCGGCCGGACGCGGCCAAGGCGGCGCTGCGCGACCTGGCCGAGGTGGACGAGCTGGACCTGGGCGACCTGGCGAGCGTGCGGGCCTTCGCCGAGCGGTTCCTGGCGTCCGGGCGTCGCATCGACATCGTGATCGGCAGCGCCGCGATCATGGCCTGCCCGGAGACGCGGGTCGGGCCCGGCTGGGAGGCCCAGTTCGCGACCAACCACCTGGGCCACTTCGCGCTGGTGAACCGCCTCTGGCCGGCGATCGCGCCGGGCGCCCGGGTCGTGTCCGTTTCCTCGCGCGGCCACCACTTCTCCGCCATCCGCTGGGACGACCTCTGGTTCGAGCGGGGCTACGACAAGTGGCAGGCGTACGGGCAGGCCAAGACGGCGAACGCGTTGTTCGCGGTGCAGCTGGACAAGCTGGGGGAGCCGTCCGCGGTGCGGGCGTTCTCGGTGCACCCGGGCAGCATCCTGACGCCGTTGCAGCGGCACATCCCGCTGGAGGAGCAGATCGCGAACGGCTGGGTCGACGAGAACGGCGAGCCGATCGCCGACTGGTTCAAGACCCCGGAACAGGGCGCGGCGACGCAGGTGTGGGCCGCGACGTCGCCGGGGCTGGCCGGAATGGGCGGCGTGTACTGCGAGGACTGCGACATCGCCGAGCCCGCCTCCGGTGACCCGCTCCCGTCGGGCCCGGGCCGCCCGGCGATGTTCCTGGGCGTCCGCGACTACGCGGTGGACCCGCAGCAGGCGGACCGGCTGTGGACGCTGTCGGCGGAGCTGACCGGGGTGAACGCGTTCGCGTAGGTGGAACCCGGGTCCCGGCCGCGCCCCCCGGGCGACCGGGACCCGGAAGCCGCCCCGCCCCGGCACCGCGGCGGTTCGCCTCAGCTGGAACCCGGGTCCCGGCCGCCCCGTCGACAGCCGGGACCCGGAAGCCTCACGACAGGTGGTGCACCTCCTGCAGCCCGTACACCGGTGTCGGAATCCCCTCGTACCTCGCCTTCAGCTGCAGCGCCAGGTACAGCGAGTAGTGCCGCGACTGGTGCAGGTTCCCGCCGTGGAACCACAACCCGGGTTGCTGCGTGGGCTTCCACATGTTCCGCTGCTCGCCCTCCCACGGCCCCGGGTCCTTCGTCGTCCCCGAGCCCAGGCCCCAGCACTTGCCGACCCGGTCGGCCATCTCCTGCCCGGCGATGTCGGCGACCCACCCGTTCATCGACCCGTACCCGGTCGCGTACACCACCAGGTCGGCCTTCAGCTCCGTCCCGTCGGACAGCACCACGGCGTCCCGCGCCAGGTGGTCGACCTGCCCGCGCACCAGCTTGATGTCACCGCCGGCGACCAGCTCGGACGCGCCGACGTCGATGTAGTAGCCGGACCCGCGCCGCAGGTACTTCATGAACAGGCCGGACCCGTCGTCGCCCCAGTCGTGCAGGAAACCGGCCTTCTCCAGGCGCTCGTAGAAGTCCGCGTCGCGCTGCTTGATCTGCTCGTACACCGGGATCTGGAACTGGTGCATGATCCGGTAGGGCAGCGACGCGAACACCATGTCGGCCTTGTCGGTGGTGATCCCGTTCGCCACCGCGCGCTCGGAGTACAGGTCGCCGAGGCCGATCTCCATCAGCGAGTCCGACTTCACCACGTGCGTCGAGGACCGCTGCACCATCGTCACGTCCGCGCCGTGCTCCCACAGCGCCGCGCAGATGTCGTGCGCCGAGTTGTTCGACCCGATCACCACGGCCTTCTTGCCCGCGTAGGCGTCCGGCCCCGGGTGTTGCGAAGAGTGGTGCTGCTCGCCTTCGAAGACATCCATCCCGGGGAACGACGGGATGTTCGGCTTGCCCGACATACCGGTGGCGAACACGAGCTGTTTCGGCGTCAGCACCACGGTTTCACCCGCCCGGTCGACGGTGACCGTCCACTGTGCAGTGTCCTCGTCGTAGGAGGCCGACTTCACCTCCGACCGCGTCCAGTACGGCACGTCCATCACCCGGGTGTACATCTCCAGCCAGTCCGCGATCTTGTCCTTCGGCGCGAACACCGGCCAGTTCTCCGGGAACGGCAGGTAGGGCAGGTGGTCGTACCAGACCGGGTCGTGCAGGCACAGGCTCTGGTACCGCTTGCGCCACTGGTCGCCGGGCCGCTCGTGCCGGTCCAGCACCAGCGCCGGCACCCCGAGCTGCCGCAGCCGCGCGCCGAGCGCGATGCCGCCCTGCCCGCCGCCGATCACCACGACGTAGGGCTGGCGCTCGTAGCCGAGTTCGGCCTTCTCCAGCTCACGCTCCTCGGCCCACGACCGGCGGCCCCGGACGACGCCGTGCCGCACGCCCTTCGGCCGGCGTTCGCGCTGCGGCTCCTCGAAGCCCTTCAGCTCGCGCAGGCTCGTCAGGAACGTCCAGGCCCCCTCGTCGGTGAGCCGCAGGTGACCCTTGCCCCGGCCGGTGGCGGTCTCGAACTCCAGCCACGCCTCGGTGACGCCGTCGGCCTCGGTGGGGGTCTCGGTGGTGCGGAAACCCGACGGATCGGTGTCGTCCAGGCAGGCGGACAGCAGGTCGGCGACGCCTTCGCGGCCTTCGACGGTCTTGATGTTCCAGGTGAACGCCACCAGGTCGCGCCAGAAGCTGTCGACCGCGAACAGACCGGCCGCCGCTTCGACGTCGCGGGCCGCGAGCGCGGCCTCGAACCGCGCCAGCCAGGCGTCCACGCGCGCCTGGGGCGACCGCGCCGGCGCCTCCCGGTCGATCGTCTGTGTCATCGCCACTCCTCCTCGCCGTTGGGGATGTAACACCGATCACAGCCGCCCGGAGGGGTGACCGGCAACGGTTGCAGCGAATTGCACGTCTTGGCGCGGGCGTGAGCGGCACCTATGCTCGATCGTCGACGCAGTGGTGCGGAGGTGGAGCGTGAGCGTGCCCGGCGCAGTCCCGCCCGGCCGCAGCCTGCCCGCCTACGCCCGCGACCTGATCCGCATGCACGACGCCGTCATCGCCGGCGGCCGCCCGCCGCTGCGCCCGCGCGACATCGTGTCCCGGTCCTGGGAGCGGGTGATCGGGCTCGGGCTGAAGGCCGACGGCCTCAACGCGCGCGACTGGCTGAGCGAGGACGAGCTGGCCCGGCGGCGGGAGAACTCGCCCCTGCGCGACGCGGTCGGCGACCTCAAGCAGGTGCTCGGCGCGATGCCGCACGTGCTGCTGGTCGTCACCGACGCCGACGGCGTCATCCTGTGGCGCGAGGGCACCCCGGGCGTGCGCCGCCGCGCCGACGACCTCGGCTTCTTCGAGGGCGCGGAGTGGACCGAGGAACGCGTCGGGACCAACGCGATCGGCACCGCGCTGGCCGAGGCCGCCCCGGTCGAGCTGCTCGCGGGCGAGCACTTCGAGCAGAACCAGCACCCGTGGTACTGCACCGCCTCCCCGGTGCACGACCCGCGCACCGGGGACCTGCTCGGCGTGATCGACGTCAGCGGCCCCGCGCTCACCCTGCACCCCGCCATCGGTGCGCTGGTGGACACCGGGCGGCGGCTCGCCGAGGCGCAGATCTGGCGCTGGCACCAGCGGCGGCTCGACCGGTTGCGCCAGGTGGGCGAACCGCTGCTGGCCACCGGCCCCGCGCTGCTGGTCGACGACCACGGCTGGGTCGCCGCCGGCGCGGGCGTGTCGGTGGGCGACCGCATCGCCGCGCCGTCGGCGGGGGAGCCGATCGCGGTGCCCGGGCTCGGCGCGTGCCTGCCCGAGCGGCTGGCCGAGGGCTGGCTGATCCGCCCGGCCGGCCCCGACCGCCGGGTGACGCTCGATCTGGACCTGACGCACACGCCGCTGCTGACCCTGCAGGGCGGCGACGCGGGCTGGCGGCGCAAGGTGACGCGCCGCCACGCGGAAATCCTGGTGCTGCTGCACCGCGCCGGCCCCGCGGGCCTGTCGGCGGAGGCGCTGAGCCGCGCGCTGTACGGGGACGCCGAGCACGTCGTCACGGTGCGCGCGGAGATCTCCCGCCTCCGGCGGCTGCTGGGCGCCCTGGTGGACACGCGCCCCTACCGGCTGGCCGAGGGCGTGCGGATGACGGTGCGCTGACGGCCCGGTCCGGCTGTGAAAATGCCGAGCCTCATCGCGGTGCCGCGCGCTACCGTCCGGCCATGGACTACTTCGGCGAGGAGGTCGCCGCGACCTACGACGAGTCGGAGGCGGCCGAGTTCGACCCCGCCGTGGTGGACTCGACCGTTGCCTTCCTGGCTGGGCTGGCCGGCGACGGCGCGGCCCTCGAACTGGGCATCGGCACCGGCCGGATCGCGTTGCCGCTGGCGGCCCGCGGCGTGCCGGTGCACGGCATCGACCTGTCCCGCGCCATGGTGGCCCGGCTGCGCGCCAAACCCGGCGGCGACGCGATCGGCGTGACCATCGGCGACTTCGCGACGACGACCGCGCCGGGGACGTTCGCGGTCGCCTACCTGGTGTTCAACACGATCATGAACCTGACCACCCAGGCGGAGCAGGTCGCGTGCTTCCGCAACGCCGCTGCGCACCTCGAACCCGGCGGCTGCTTCGTCGTCGAGGTCGGGGTTCCCGCGCTGCGGCAGCTCCCGCCCGGCCAGACCGTCGTGCCGTTCCGCGTCGGCGCGACGAGCTGGGCCTACGACGTGTACGACGTGGCCACGCAGGCGATGAGCTCGAACTACGTCGACGTCACCGGTGGTCGTGGCGCGTTCCGGTCGATCCCGTTCCGCTACGTGTGGCCCGCCGAGCTGGACCTGATGGCCGAGCTGGCCGGGATGCGGCTGCGGGAGCGGTGGGCGGACTGGACGCGCGAGCCGTTCACCGGGGAGAGCCGCAAGCACGTCTCGGTGTGGCAGAAGCCCTGACTCACTCGCCGCGCATCTCGCGGCGGATCTCCGCCAGCTTGTCCCGCGCGGCGCGGTCCCGGTCGGCCAGCTTCTCCTCGAACGCCGCCGCCTCCGGGGTCTCCCCGGCCAGCTCCGTCGACCCGAGGGCCGTGGCGTGGCGGTTCTCGATGCGGTCGCGCACGAAGTCGAAGCTCGGCACGCCGGATTCGGTGTAGTCGCCCTCGGGCGTGGTTTCGTCGGGCACGGTGTCCCCTCTCGTCGGTCTCCCCATTGTGCGCCAGGCGGAGCCGGCCGGAGGGGCAGCCCGAGTTCTGGCTGAGTTCGCCCGCGGCGGCGAGACACGCGAGCTGCACGTGGCCTTCCGCGCGCCCGGCCGGGACGCGGTGGACGCCGTGCACGCCGCGGCGGTCGAGGCGGGTGTCGAGGTGCTGCACGAGCCGCGCGAGTGGCCGGAGTACCACCCGGGCTACTACGCGGTGTTCCTGCGCGACCCCGACGGCCACAACGTGGAGGCGGTGCACCACGGCTGAGGCCCCCGCGGGACTCGGGGCTGGTGCGCGACGCCGCCCGCATCCCGCCGCCCATCGAACCGCTCCTCGCCGCCTACGAGTACGACGGCGGTCAAGGCCGTCTTCGCCGAGGCCGCCGTCCGCAGAGCCGGTGGCCCGGCTTCCGGGGCTAGCGCAATCCGTGTATTGAGATATGCTCTTCGGCTAGTGAAACCCAGCGAAGTCGAGGTCTCATGATCGGTTCCGAGCGCGGCCCGGCGCTGTGCCAGGCGGAATGCGTGGGCACCGCAGGCAGCGAACTCGGCGAGTCGCCGCTGTGGGACCCCGCGGGGGTCCTGTACTGGGTCGACATCCCCGGCCGGCGGCTGCACAACGTGACGCCGTCCGGGTCGGGGATCACGGTCGGGCTGGACACCCGGGTCAGCGCGGTCGAACTCGGCCCTGGCGACGACCTGCTGGCGGTCACCGAACGCGGCCTGGCGTGGCTCGACCCGCGCTCGGGACGGACGTCGCCGATCCTCGAGCTGCCGCTCGAGGCGGGCGCGCGCATGAACGACGCCGCGATCGACCCGCGCGGGCGGTGCTGGGCCGGCTCGGCCACGCACGACGGCCGCCGGATCGGGGCGCTGTTCTGCGTCGCCGGGCGCAGTGTCGCGGTGGCGGTGCGGGGGCTGGGGATGTCGAACGGCCTGGACTGGTCATCCGACGGGCAGGTGCTCTACCACGTCGACACGGCGGCCGGGGAGATCGCGGCGTGGCGCTACCGCCCGGCGACGGGCGAGGTGTCGGGACGGCGGGTGCTGCGGCGCGTGTCGCCCCGGGTGGGGCTGCCGGACGGGCTGACCGTGGACGAGGCGGGAGGCGTGTGGGTGGCGATCTGGGGAGCCGGGCAGGTGTGGCGGCTGGACCCGGTGTCCGGCGACCGCCTCACGACGGTCGACGTGCCCGCGGCGTGCCCGACGAGCTGCGCCTTCGGCGGGCCGGACCTGGACGAACTGTACGTGACGAGCGCCCGGCAGGACGGCGAGGGCGGCCTGCTGTACCGAGCGGAAGTGGGCGTGCGGGGACTGCCGCCGCGCCGTTTCGTGGAGGGCTTCTGACCGGCCGCGAGCCTGGCAGGCCACTGGGTGACGGGGCGCGAGGGCCGGTGCGGTGACGGCAGCCGAGGGGGCTGCCGCCCCCGCCGCGGAGGGGCTTCTCCGGGCTGGTGGCGCGGACCGGCCCGGAGAAGCCCTCGCGGCCCGGGAATCGCCGCGGTCAAGCTCGCCCGCCGCAGCTCGCCCGCGCGGAGCGCCTCGGCGAAGCCCCTCGCCAGCCCCCGCCGAACCCCGCCCGCCTCACCGGTCCAGGCACGGGCGCTTCGGGTCGAAGGTCCAGTCCTTGATCAGGTACTGCATCGCCGCCGCGTCGTCGCGGGTGCCCAGTCCTTCGCGCTGGTACAGCTCGTGCGCCTGCGCCACCTGGTCCCAGTCCAGCTCCACCCCGAGGCCCGGCCGCCGCGGCACCTCGATCTCCCCGTCCTCGATCCGCAGCGGCTCGACCGTCAGGCGCTGGCCGTCCTGCCAGATCCAGTGCGTGTCGATCGCCGTGATGTCGCCCGGGGCGGCCGCCGCGACGTGCGTGAACATCGCCAGCGACACGTCGAAGTGGTTGTTCGAGTGCGAACCCCACGTCAGCCCCCACGCGTCGCACAGCTGCGCGACCCGCACCGAGCCCGCCATCGTCCAGAAGTGCGGGTCCGCCAGCGGGATGTCCACCGCGTCCATCCGCACCGCGTGCCCGAGCTGCCGCCAGTCGGTCGCGATCATGTTCGTCGCCGTGCGCAGGCCGGTCGCCCGCCGGAACTCGGCCATCGTCTCCCGGCCCGAGTACCCGCCCTCCGCGCCACACGGATCCTCCGCGTACGACAACACGTCCCGCAACGACCGGCCCACCCGGATCGCCTCGTCCAGCAGCCACCCGCCGTTCGGGTCCAGCGTGATCCGCGCCGACGGGAACCGCGCGGCCAGCGCCCGCACCGCCGCGGCCTCCTCCTCGGCCGGCAGCACCCCGCCCTTCAGCTTGAAGTCCTGGAACCCGTACCGCGCCTGCGCCGCCTCCGCCAGCCGCACCACGGCCTCCGGCGTCAGCGCCTCCTCGTCGCGCACCCGGAACCACCCGTCACCCGAGCCACCGCGGTACGGCAGGTCGGTGCGCCGCCGGTCACCCACGTAGAACAGGTACCCCAGCACCGGCACCCGGTCGCGCTGCCGCCCCTCGCCGAGCAGCTCCGCCACCGGCACCTCGAGGTGCTGCCCGAGCAGGTCGAGCAGCGCGGCCTCCAGCGCGGTCACCGCGTGGATCGTCACCCGCAGGTCGAACGTCTGCGCGCCGCGGCCACCCGCGTCCCGGTCGGCGAACCGGCGCCGCACCTCGGCCAGCACCGCGTGGTGCCGGCTCACCGGCCGCCCCACCACCAGCGAGCGGGAATCCTCCAAAGTGGACCGGATCGGCTCGCCGCCGGGCACCTCGCCCACCCCGGTGCGGCCCTCGGAATCGGTGAGCACCACCAGGTTCCGGGTGAAGAACGGCGCGTGCGCACCGCTGAGGTTGAGCAGCATGCTGTCCTGACCCGCGACGGGCACCACCCGCATCTCGGTCACCACGGGAACGGTCATGTCGAACGCCTTTCTAGTCGCGGGAGAGCTCGCCGTCGATCCTGCGCCACACGCCTTCCGGGTTGCCGTCGCGCAGCACCGGGGGCAGCAGCGCGGCCGGCACGTCCTGGTAGGCCACCGGCCGCAGGAACCGCTCGATCGCGAGCGAGCCGACCGACGTCGTGCGGGAGTCGGAAGTGGCCGGGAACGGGCCGCCGTGCACCATCGCGTGCCCGACCTCGACCCCGGTGGGCCAGCCGTTGAACAGGATCCGCCCCGCCTTGCGCTCCAGCACCGGCAGCAGCGCGGCGGCCAGCGGCTCGTCGCTCTCGTCGGCGTGCACGGTCGCCGTCAGCTGTCCCTCCAGCGCACGCACCACGGCGAGCAGCTCGGCCTGGTCGGCGCAGCGCACCACCAGCGAGGTCGCGCCGAACACCTCCTCCTGCAGCTCGGGGTCAGCCGTGAACCGCGACCCGTCGACGCTCAGCAGCGCCGCGCCACCACAGGCCACCGACGACCCGGCTTCGCCCCGCGCCAGCTCGGTCACCCCCGGCCGCCCGGCCAGCCGGTCCCGGCCGCTCGCATACGCGCCGGCGATGCCCAGCGTCAGCATCGTCCCGCCCGCGTCGCCGCGCACCGCCTCCGCCGCCGCGGACACGAACTCGTCCAGCCCGGGCCCCTCGACGGCCAGCACCAGGCCCGGGTTCGTGCAGAACTGGCCAGCACCCAGCGTCAGCGAGCCGACGAACGCCGTGCCCAGCTCCGCACCGCGCGCGGCCAGCGCACCCGGCAGCAGCACCACCGGGTTCACGCTGCTCATCTCCGCGTACACCGGGATCGGCTGGGGCCGGGAGGCCGCCGCGGCGACCAGCGCCAGCCCCGCGCGACGCGACCCGGTGAACCCCACCGCCTGGATCCGCGGATCGGTCACCAGCTGCGTGCCCAGCTCCGGCCCGTCCCCGACGAGCTGCGTGAACACGCCCTCGGGCAACCCGCACGCCACCACCGCGGCCCGCACCGCGGACGCGACCAGCTCGGACGTGCCCAGGTGCGCGTCGTGCGCCTTCACCACGACCGGGCAGCCCGCGGCCAGCGCGGACGCGGTGTCCCCGCCCGCGACGGAGAACGCCAGCGGGAAGTTGCTCGCGCCGAACACCGCGACCGGCCCCAGCGGCACCCGCCGTTGCCGGATGTCCGCGCGCGGCAGGGGAGTGCGGTCCGGTTGTGCCGGGTCGATGCGTGCCCCGTGCCAGCTGCCCTCGCGCAGCGTCGCGGCGAACAGCCGCAGCTGCCCGGTCGTGCGGCTGGCCTCACCGGTCAGCCGCGCCTCCGGCAGCCCCGTCTCCAGCACCGCCCGCTCGACGATCGGCCCGGCCAGCGCGCTGATCTCGTCCGCGATCCGCTCCAGGAACGCCGCCCGCGTTGCCGAGTCCGTGGCGCGGTAGACGTCGAACGCCTCCTCCGCCAGGGCAGCGGCCCGCGCCACCTCGGCCGCCCCGCCGTAGCGGTAGCCGGGCGCCAGTTCCACGCCGGTGCGCGGGTCGCGCGAGCGGACCTCCTTGCCGGAGCCGCGCACCCGCGCCGCTCCGACGAACATCTCCCCGGTCAGCATCAGGCCACCCCCTCGATCAGCGTGGTCAGCGCCGCCAGCTCGTCCGGCGTCAGGTCGCTCAGCGGCGGGCGGACCGGCCCGGCGGGATGGCCGGTCGCGGTCATGCCGGCCTTCACGATGCTCACCGCGTACCCGGCCTTCCGGTTGCGGATTTCCACGTACGGCAGCACGAACTCCTTCAGCATGCGCCGCACCTCGTCCCGCCGCTCCGCCCGCACCGCGGCGTAGAAGGCCAGCGCGAACTCCGGCACGAAGTTGAAGATCGCCGACGAGTAGGTGGTGACACCCAGTTCGAGGTAGGGCAGCGCGAACGTCTCGGCCGTGGGCAGCCCGCCGATGTAGGTGAGGCGGTCGCCGAGCCGGGCGTGGATCTTCGTGATGGCCTCGACGTCGCCGACGCCGTCCTTGTACCCGACGAGGTTCGGGCAGTCGGCGGCCAGCGCGTCCACGGTCTCGGCGCTGTACTTGGCGTTGGCGCGGCTGTAGACGATCACGCCGAGCGAGGTGGCCGCGCACACCGCGCGCACGTGCTCGGCCAGGCCGTCCTGGGGCGCCTCGGTGAGGTAGGGCGGGAACAGCAGGACGCCGTCCGCGCCCGCCCGCTCGGCCGCGCGGGCGAACTCGATCGCGGCCGCCGTGCTCTGCCCCGCGGGGGCGACGATCGGCGTGCCCTCCGGGGCGCTCTCCACCGCGGCGCGCACCACGCGGTCCACTTCGGACGGGGTGAGCGAGAAGAACTCCCCGGTCCCGCCCGCGGCGAACAACCCGGCCACCTCGTACTTGCCCAGCCGGGCGATGTTGTCGCGGTAGGCGGGCTCGTCGAAGTTCAGCTCGCGGTCGAAGTGCGTGACCGGGAACGACAGCAGGCCGGAGCCCAGCCGCCGGGCGAGCTCGGTCGGGGTGAACGTCATGACTTCTCTCCAACGGTCTCTCGGAGGGTTACCGGGGGCGCCACGACCCGGTCGCGGCGCAGGAACAGCACGAGGACGGCGGCGACCAGGCACGCGGCGGCCAGGGCGTACAGGCCCCAGGTCACCTCACCGGTCGCCTCCTTGATCAGGCCGAAGCCGTAGGGCGCGACGAACCCGCCGAGGTTGCCCAGCGAGTTGATGATCGCCACCGCCGAGGCCAGGGCCAGCGGATGCACGCTGCCCTGCGGGATCGTCCAGAACAGCGGGCTGGCGCTCTTGAAGCCCATCGCCGCGACGCACAGGAACACCAGCGCGAGCACCGGCGAGACGATCGCCGCGAGGTAGGTGCCGGCCGCGGCGACGACGAGCGCGCCGATCAGCAGCGGCTTGCTGCGGCCCAGCTTGTCCGACGCGCGCCCGGTGAAGTACATCGCGACGACCGCGCAGATCCACGGCAGCGACGACAGCAGGCCGACGGTGATGTCGTTCGTGCCCTCGATGCGGCGGATGATGTTCGGCAGCCAGAACGTGTTCGCGTAGATGGACAGCTGGATCGCGAAGTAGATCACGCAGAAGACCAGGATCTGCGGCTGCACCAGCAGGCGCCAGCGCGACACCGAGCCGCTCGCCGCGGTGGACCGGCGGGCCTCGTCCTCCTGCTCGATGGCCGCCGCCAGCGCGTCCTGCTCCGGTCGGCTCAGCCACTTCGCGTCGGTGATCCGGCTGTCCAGCCGTGTGTAGGCGATCAGGCCGACCACCACCGACAGCAGCCCCTCCAGCCCGAACAGCCACTGCCAGCCGGCCGCGCCGAGGAAGCCGTGCAGCGACAGCAGCGGCCCGGACAGCGGGCCGGACACCGCGGCGGCGATCGACGAGCCCGCGACGAACAGCGCGGTCGCCCGGCCGCGGTGCGAGCTGGGCAGCCAGCGGGAGAAGAAGTAGATGATCGCCGGGAAGAACCCGGCCTCGGCGGCGCCGAGCAGGAACCGCAGCACGTAGAACGACGTGGGCCCCTGCACGAACGTCATCGCGGCGGACACCAGGCCCCAGCTGACCATGATCCGGGTCAGCCAGATCTTCGGCCCGTAGCGCTCCATCAGCATGTTGCTGGGCAGTTCGAAGATCGCGTAGGCGATGAAGAACAGGCCGGCGCCCAGGCCGTAGGCGGCCGCGCCGATGCCGACGTCGGCTTCCAGGTGCTCCTGGGCGTACCCGATGTTGGAGCGGTTGAGCTGGTTGCAGATCAGCATCACGACGAACAGCGGGACGACGCGGCGGAAGACCTTGCCGACCGCGGCGTCGAGCGGCCCGGCGGTGGGGAGGGAGGACATCGGTGACCTCTCGATGGACTGGGGATGTTCGGTTTCCTGACGGTAGGTGCCACCGGCGATACCAGTCCAACACCGTTGTTGCATCCGATGATACCTTTCCGGCATGGAGTTCTCGTTCGGCCAGCTCGAGGGCTTCGTCGCCGTCGCCGAGGAACGTCATTTCGGCCGCGCCGCCGAGCGCCTTTCCATGACGCAGCCGCCGCTGAGCAGGCAGATCCAGAAACTGGAGCGGTCGGTCGGCGCACAGCTGCTGGACCGCGACAGCCGCGGCGTGCGGCTCACCGCGGCCGGGGAGGCGTTCCTGGTCGACGC
Source organism: Amycolatopsis thermalba (assembly GCF_023376025.1). Classification (NCBI taxonomy): domain Bacteria; kingdom Bacillati; phylum Actinomycetota; class Actinomycetes; order Pseudonocardiales; family Pseudonocardiaceae; genus Amycolatopsis; species Amycolatopsis thermalba. The sequence continues at coordinate 5,145,213 of NZ_CP091196.1, read as the reverse complement.
CCGGCGGTTGCTCGCGCTCGCCGGGCGTGCCCCCGACCTCGCGCGGCGCATCGCGGCTGGCGAGGCCGGCTCGATCCGCATCGGGTTCACTGGCGCCTCGGCCTTCGGGGTGCTCGGCCGCGTGCTCAACACGATCGGCGGCCGGCTGCCGGACCTGCGCGTGGAACTGTCCGAAATGGTCACCGGCGAACAGGTCGCCGCGCTGGCCAACGGCGAGATCGATCTCGGACTGGCGCGCCCGCCGTTCGACACCGAGACCTTCGCCTCCCGCCCGGTGCACCGGGAACGGCTCGTGCTGTGCGTGCCGGCGGGGCACCGGCTCGCGGGCGCCGGGCCGGTCGCCCCGGACGACCTGGCGAACGAGCCGCTGATCATGCACTCGGCGGTCAAGGCGCGCTACTTCTACGACCTCGTGGTCGGGCTGGTGCCGATCGCGCACCGCAACGTGGTCCACGCGGTGAGCCAGATCCAGACGATGATCTGGCTGGTCGCCGCCGGGCGGGGCGTGGCGTTCGTGCCCGAGTCGGCGACGCGGATGCGGATCGACGGCGTGGCCTGGGCCGAGCTCGGCGGGCTGCCGGACCGGCCGGTCGAACTGCACCTGCTGTGGGCGCGCGAGTCGGCGAACCCGGCACTGTCCACTGTGCTCACCGCGCTGGAACCGCTCACGGCCGAGCTGACCTGAGCGATGCCGTGCGGGTATCACCCGATGTTCAAACAGTCTTGGACGGGAATCAACGCACCGCCCTAACCTCCTGACACACTCCAACGCAGGAGGACACCGATGCCGGACACCGAGACGGCGCAGGCCGTGGCGCGCCCCGCGACCGGCCGCCGCCGCATCCCCACCCGGTACCTCGTTCTCGCCCTGATCTTCGTCATCACCGCGATCAACTACGCCGACCGCAGCAGCCTGTCGATCACCGGCAGCAGCCTGCAGGCCGACCTCGGCTTCAGCACCGTCCAGCTCGGCTACATCTTCTCCGCGTTCAGCTGGGCCTACGTGGCCGGGCAGCTGCCCGGCGGGATGCTGCTGGACCGCTTCGGCGCGCGCCGCATCTACGCGCTGAGCCTCGCGCTGTGGACCGTGGTCACCGCCGCGATCAGCCTGGTCGGGCTGATCACCACGCCGGTACTGGTGGCCGTGACGATCGTGTTCGCGCTCCGGCTGCTGCTCGGCGTGTTCGAGTCACCGGCGTTCCCGGCCAACGCGCGGGTGGCGGCCACCTGGTTCCCCACCGCCGAACGCGGCCGCGCCACCGCGGTGTTCAACTCCGCGCAGTACTTCGCGACCGCGCTGTTCGCGCCGGTGATGGGGTGGATCACGCACCAGTTCGGCTGGCGCTGGGTGTTCGTCATGCTCGGCGTGCTCGGGCTCGCGCTGGCGCTGCTGTGGTCGCGGTGGATGGACTCGCCGCGCCGGCACCGCCGCGTCACCGGGGCCGAGCTGGAGACCATGACCACCGGTGGCGCCCTGGTCGACCTGGACGACGCGCGCACCCGCGCCGAGCAGCGCGCCCCGCTGGACCGCCGCACGATCGCGCGGATCTTCTCCACCCGCCCGCTGTGGGGTGTGTACCTGTCGCAGTACGCGGTCAACGCGCTGACCTACTTCTTCATCACGTGGTTCCCGGTCTACCTGGTCAAGGGGCGCGGGTTGTCGTTGCTGGAGGTCGGGTTCGTGGCCGCGCTGCCCGCGCTGTGCGGGTTCGCCGGCGGGCTGGCCGGCGGGTTCGCCTCGGACGCGTTGCTGCGCCGGGGGAAGTCGCTGACGGCGGCGCGCAAGATCCCGTCGGTGATCGGCATGGTGCTGGCGACCAGCATCGCGTTGTGCAGCCTGACCGACAGCAGCGCGCTGATCGTGGCGATCATGACGCTGGCGTTCTTCGGCAAGGGCGTCGGCTCGCTGGGCTGGGCGATCACCACCGACATCGCGCCGCCGCAGGCGATGAGTTTCGTCAGCTCGACGATGAACGCGTTCGGCAACGCGGCCGGGATCGTCACGCCCATCGTCATCGGCTACACCGTGCAGGCCACGGGTTCGTTCGACACCGCGCTGTGGTTCGTCGCCGCGCACGGCGTGCTGGCCCTCGCCGGGCTCGCCGTGATGGGCAAGATCCGCCGCATCGAGTTCGACACCAGGGAGCAGACCGCATGAACGCCACCCTCGACCGCATCACCCGGGTACGGATCTCGTCGGTGACGCTGCCGCTGGCGACCCCGATCAGCGACGCGAAAGTCCTCACCGGACGGCAGAAACCGATGACCGAGGTGGCGATGCTGTTCGCCGAGATCACCACCGAGGCCGGGCTGGAGGGCGTCGGGTTCAGCTACTCGAAGCGGGCCGGCGGGCCGGGCCAGTTCGCGCACGCCCGCGAGATCGCACCGGTGCTGCTCGGCGAGGATCCCAGCGACATCGCCAAGATCTGGGACAAACTGGTGTGGGCGGGCGCGTCCGTCGGGCGCAGCGGCTTGCCCGTGCAGGCGATCGCGGCGTTCGACGTGGCGTTGTGGGACCTGAAAGCCAAGCGGGCCGGGCTGCCGCTGGCGAAACTGCTCGGCGCGCACCGGGATTCGGTGCGCTGCTACAACACCTCCGGCGGGTTCCTGCACTCGCCGATCGAGGAGGTGGTCGACCGCGCGGCCGCGGCCGTCGAGCGGGGCATCGGCGGCATCAAGATCAAGGTGGGCCACCCCTCGCACGAGACCGACCTGGCCCGGGTGACGGCGGTGCGGGACAAGATCGGCGACGTCCCGCTGATGGTCGACGCGAACCAGCAGTGGGACCGCGCGGCGGCGCGCCGGATGTGCCGTGCGCTGGAGCCGCTGGACCTGGTGTGGATCGAGGAGCCGCTGGACGCCTACGACTTCGAGGGGCACGCGCGGCTGTCGGCGGCGTTCGACACCCCGATCGCGACGGGCGAGATGCTCGCGAGCGCGGGGGAGCACGCCGAGCTGATCCGGGCTCGTGGCGCGGACGTCGTGCAGCCGGACGCGCCGCGGGTCGGGGGCATCACGCAGTTCCTGAAGGTGATGGCCCTGGCCGACCACGCGCACCTGGGGCTGGCGCCGCACTTCGCGATGGAGATCCACATCCACCTGGCGGCCGCCTACCCGCGCGAGCCGTGGGTCGAGCACTTCGAATGGCTGGACCCGCTGTTCGACGAGCATCTGGAAATCGCGGACGGCCGGATGCACCTGTCCGGACGCCCCGGCCTGGGCGTGACGATCAGCGAGCAGGCCCGCGCGTGGACGGTGGCCCGCGAGGAGGTGCGGGTCTAGCGGAATTCCGTTGCGCCGGGCGGGAGACACCGATGCGGCCGGCGCCGGACCCGGAGCGCGAGCTGGATTGGCTCGCCGGCCGGCCCGAGATGGAGCGCGCGACGGGCTTCGACGCGCAGGGCTGGCCGGCGAGCACGTGGGTGCTGCACGCCATGTATCCCCCGCCGGAGGGTGGCCGCCGTGGTCCGGGTCAGCGCGCCAGCTCCTCGGCCCAGGCGGTCACCGTGATCTCACCCGTCGTGCCGAGGTCGGTTTCCACCGGGAGGCGCTGCGGCGCCTCCCCGGGCCTGGAGGCGACACCGAGCGCCGAGCCGGTCAGCACCTCACCGTCGGTCACCGTGTTCGCCCAGGACACCACCGAGACCAGGGACTTCCCCGGCGCCAGCGCGAAAGTCCCCGACCCGGGGTCGATCGCCATGTAGGACGTGCCCCGCTCCACCCGGACGTCCAGCACCCGGCCCTCCGGGCCGAGCACCTGGACGTCCGGGTAGCCGGACACCGCGCGGGCGGCGGTCCCGCAGTTGGTCAGCGTGAGCACGAACCCGCGGTGCCCCAGCGCCGCGTCGACCAGGCCCGCGTCGTAGTGGGCGCAATCCGCGGGCGGCGGCGGAGGCTGTGGCGCTGGCGCCGAACAGGCCGCGACGCACAACAGAACGGGCAGCACGAACCGGAATCCCCCCATGCGGGGCAGGTTACCGCTCGAACGCGGCGACCGGTCCGGCGAGCCCTGCCTTCACGCCGCGGCTCAGCTCGTCGCCCAGCACCTCCTCCTGCCCGCTCTCCACCGCGTCCAGGATCTGCCGTGCGAGGTCTTCCGGCGCCACCTTCGGGCCGTTCACGTGCGCGGCCATGTCCGTGTCCATGTACCCCACATGCACCCCGACCACCAGCGTGCCCTGGCCGCGCAGCTCCCACCGGGCCGAGTTGGTGAACGACCATGCGGCCGCCTTCGCCGCGCTGTAGTCGGCGGTGATCGGGGGCGCGAGCCAGGACAGCACCGACAGCACGTTGACCAGCGCGCCCCCGCCGTTGCGGCCGAGGACCGGTGCGAACGCGCGGGACACGTGGACCGGGCCGAAGAAGTTGGTCTCCAGCACCGCCCGGGCCGCGTCCAGGTCCGGCGCGGTGAGCAGCGAACCGTTGCTGCCGATGCCCGCGTTGTTGACCACCAGCGTGGCGTCGGAAGCCAGCTCCGCCGCCGCGGCGACCGACGCCGGATCGGTGACGTCGAGGTGGACCGGTGTCAGGCGCGGATCGGTGATGCTCGGCGGATCGCGGATCGCGGGCCGCGGCGTAGACGGTTTTCGCGCCGCGGTCGAGCAGTGCGGTGGCGAGCACGCGGCCGAGACCGCGGTTGGCGCCCGTCACGAGCGCGATGGAACCGGCGATGTCCATGTCAGAGCCTTTCGATGATGGTGGCGTTGGCCGTGCCGCCCGCCTCGCACATGGTCTGCAGCCCGAACCGGCCCCCGGTGCGCTCCAGCACGCCGAGCAGGGTGGTGGCCAGCCGCGCGCCGCTCGCGCCCAGCGGGTGACCGATGGCGATCGCGCCGCCGTCGACGTTGACCTTCGCCGGGTCGGCGCCGGTCTCGGCGAGCCAGGCGAGCACGACCGAGGAGAACGCCTCGTTCACCTCGAACGCGTCGATGTCTGAAATGGACAGTCCGGCGCGGGCGAGAACCTTGGCGGTGGCCGGGATGATCCCGGTCAGCATGTAGACCGGATCGTCGCCGGTGACCGTCGCGGTGTGGATCCGCGCCCGCGGCCGCCAGCCGCGCTGCCGCGCGATCTCGCTGGTGGTGAGCACGAGCGCGGCCGCGCCGTCGTTGACCGGGCTGGAGTTGCCCGCGGTCACCTTCCAGTCGATCTCGCCGAACCGCCCGGTCCAGTGGTCGTGCGCGAACGCGGGACGCAGCCCGGCCAGCACCTCGAGGGTGGTGCCGGGCCGGATCGTCTCGTCGGCGTCGAGCTGGGTGACCGTGCCGTCGGCGGCGGTCACCTTCAGCGGCGCGACCTGGCCGGCGAAGTGCCCGTCGCGCCACGCGGCGGCCGCCCGCTGGTGGCTGGTGACGGCGAACTCGTCGAGCTGGGTGCCGGACAGGTTCCACTTGCGGGCGATCAGCTCGGCGCTGACCCCCTGCGGGATGAGCCCGCCGGGGTAGCGGCGGTCGACCGACGGGCCCCACACGTCGGCGCGGACGCCGTCGACGTTGGCCGAGCTGCCGATCGGCAGGTGGCTCATCGACTCGACGCCGGAGGCGAGGACGATGTCGTAGGCGCCGGCGACGATCCCCTGGGCGGCGAAACTGATCGCCTGCTGGCTGCTGCCGCACTGCCGGTCGACGGTGACGCCGGCGACCGACTCGGGGAAGCCCGCGGCCAGCGCCGCGAACCGGGTGGTGTTGCCGCTCTGCTCGCCGACCTGGCCGACGGCGCCGCCGATGACGTCGTCGATCTCGGCCGGGTCGAGGCCCGGCACGCGTTCCACGGCGCTGCGCAGGACGTGCGCGTGCAGCTCGACGGGGTGCACCGCGGCGTAGGCGCCGGTCGGCTTGCCCTTCGCGACGGGGGTGCGGACGGCCTCGACGATGACGGCGTCCCTCATTGGCGTGCTCCCTTCTGGCGGACCGATCGGTCCCGGACCGATCGGTCCGAGCATGCGCCGCTGATCACACGGCTGTCAACGGCGCGCGGACCGATCGGTCCGTTATCCTCGACACATGGCACGCACGGCAGCACCGGGAACGCGGGAGCGGATCCTCGACGTCGCGGGCGCGCTCTTCTACACCGAAGGGGTCCGCGCCGTCGGGATGAGCCGGATCATCGGCGAGGTCGGCTGCGGGAAGAACCTGCTCTACGCGCACTTCCCGAGCAAGACCGACCTGGTCGCGGCCTACCTCGGCCGGTTCCGCGAGCGACGGGACCGCGCCGAGGCGCAAGCGCTGCGCGAAGCGGGCGACGACCCGGGTGAGCGGCTGGTGGCGCTGGTGGCGGAGATCGCCGGACGGCTGCGGCGGCCGGACTTCCGCGGGTGCCCGTTCCGCAACCTGCTGACCGAGTTCCCGGCCGGGGACGAGCTGCCGGAGCGGATGGCGCGCGAGTACCTGGCCCAGACGTGCGAGCTGGTCGGACGCCTGGCGGGGGCGACCGGCGTGCCCGACCCGGAGGGGCTGGCGGACCGGATCTGGCTGATCATCGACGGCCTGTACGCGAGCGGTTTCCGGGAGCGCGCCGCGGAAGTGGCACCGGACATGGTCCGGGAGGCGATCGCGGCCGCGCGGGATCCCCGCGCGCCGGCCGTATAACGACCTATACCCGGCACCTCACGAGCGCGGGGTGATCGCCGGCGGCCACGACGTTCACCCCGTCGACACCAGGTTCGCCAGCTTGTCCAGCGACTCGTCCAGTCGCCGCTCGACGTCTTCCGCCGCGCGGCCGCCGTGGTTGGCCGGCTGGTCGCCGTGGAAGGACAGGTGCAGGGTGGCGTAGCTGGACCCGCCCTCGGCCGAAGACACCTGCAGCCACCCGCTGTAGTCCGGGCTGCCGCGGCGGCCCCACTCCAGCCGCAGCTGCTCGCGGCGCGCGCCCAGCACCCCGGGCGCCTCGTACTCGCCGGCCGGGTCGTGCACGTCCACATCCAGGCCCTCCGGCTCGGCCGGGTGGACGGTGATCACGCCGGGCAGCCACTCGTCGAGCCGGTTCACGTCGGCGGCCACGGTGAACACCCGCTCCGCCGGGGCCGGCATGGCGCGTTCGCGTTCGAACTCGGTCATGTCCCGCGGGCTACCCGCCGCGGCCCGGTGTACACCCAGCGGCCGTCCACGCGGGTGAACTCGCTGTCCTCGTGCTGCGAGCCCGGACCGGCGGCGTCCCGGTAGTGGGCGCGGAACTCGACGGTGCCGTGCGTGTGGAACGGGCTGCCGCCGGTGGTCGCGAGAACCTCCAGCCGCGTCCACCGCTGGGCCGGGTCGAGCCGGATCGCAGTCGGGCGGGTGTCCGGGTGCCAGCTGGCGAGCAGGTAGTCCACCTCGCCGACGGCGAACGCGCTGAACCGCGAGCGCATCAGCCGCTCGGCGGTCGGCGCCGCCGACTCGCCGCGATGCAGCGGCGCGCAGCAGTTCTCGTACGTCTCACCCAACCCGCAGGGACACCTCATGCCCCCGATTGTCCGCACCAGCCGCGGCCGCCGGGAAGGCGACCGTCACCGTGAGGCCGCCGCCCGGTCGCGGCACCGCGGTCACCGTCGCGTCGTGGGCCCGCGCCACCGCCTCCACGATCGACAGACCCAGACCCAGCCCTTCGCCCGTGCGGGTGGCGCCGAGCCGGTGGAAGGGCTGGAAGATGTCGCCGATCGCGTCCGCGGGAACCTCCGGCCCGGTGTTCGACACGACGAGCACCGCGCGCCCGTCGAAGGTCCGCGTGAGCACCTCCACCCAGCCGCCGGGCACGTTGTGCCGCACCGCGTTGCCCACCAGGTTCGACACGAGCCGTTCGGCCAGCGGGCGGTGCCCGGACGCGACGGCGGGACCGGCCGACGTCCGGATCGTCACGCCGGCGTCGGGCCGGGCGTCGGTCACCTCGCGAGCCAGCTCACCGAGGTCGAACGGCCGCCGGACAGCGATCCCGGTCTGCCCGCGCGCGAGCGTGAGCAGCGCGTCGATGAGCCGCTCCTGCTGCTCGCCCGCGGCCAGGATCCGTTCGTGCGCCCGGCGCAGCTCGGCCGCCGGAGCGTCCGGATCCGACAGCGCGACCTGCCCCAGCGCGCGCTGACGGGCCAGTGGGGTGAGCAGTTCGTGCGAGGCGTTGGCGACGAACCGCCGCTGCGCCTCGAAGGACCCCTCCAGGCGGGCGAGCAGGTTGTCGATCGTGTCCCCGAGCTCCTTCAGCTCGTCGACCGGCCCGTCCAACGCCAGCCTGCGGTGCAGGTTGGTGGCGGAGATGTCCCGCGCGGTGGTGGTGATCGTCCGCAGGCGCCGCAGAATCCGCCCGGCCACGAGCCAGCCGAGCGCGACCGACGCCGCCGCCATCAGTCCGAGCGCGATGCCGGACTGGACGAGCAGCTGGTGCAGCATGGCGTCCTGCTGCTTCTCGACGGCCTCCTGCATCTGCCGCGGCAGCATCTCGGCGGCGCCGGTCAGCAGGCCGGCGCCGGCGGGAGCCGGGGCGTTCCCGGGCGCCGGCTGGAACGCCTGGAACGGGCCGCGGACCGCGTGGGCGACGAGCAGGTAGGTGACCACCAGCAGGGCCGCGCCCGAGACCAGGAACACCCCGCCGTAGAGCAGGGTCAGCCGCAGCCGCACGGTCCGCCGGGGCAGCCACCGCCGCGCGAGGCGCCTCAGCACGGAGCCACCCGGTAGCCGCGCTTGGCCACTGTCTCGATCACCGGCGGGTCGCCCAGTTTCGCGCGCAGCCGGCTGATCGTGATCTTCACCGCGTGCGTGAACGGATCCGCGGCCTCGTCCCACACCCTCTCCAGCAGTTCCTCCGCCGGCACGGCCCGGCCCTGCGCAGCGAGCAGCAGTTCCAGCACTCCGAACTCCTTCGGTGCCAGCTCCAGCGCCCGCCCGCCTCGGCTCGCGGTGCGCCGGGCGGTGTCGACCACCAGGTCGCCGTGCCGCAGCGCCGGCGGCACCGCCGGGTGGGCGCGGCGCGCGAGCGCCCCGATCCGCGCCACCAGCGCCGGGAAGTCGAACGGCTTGGCCAGGTAGTCGTCGGCGCCGAGGCCCAGTCCCTCGACCAGGTCCTCGGTGCTCGCCGCCGCCGTCAGCATCAGCACGCGGCTGCGGCACCCGGCCGCCACCAGCTCCGCGCACACGTCGTCGCCGTGCAGGCCCGGCAGGTCGCGGTCCAGCACGATCACGTCGTAGTCGTTGCCCAGCGCCCGGTCCAGACCGCCCGGCCCGTCGAACGCCACGTCGACCGCCATCCGGGCCCGGCGCAGCCCGGTCGCGACCGTCCGCGCCATCTCCTCGTCGTCCTCCACCACCAGTACCCGCACGACATCAGGATGCCCCCGCGGCGGTTTCGCCGGCGTATCGGAACCGGTGAAACCACCCCGAAACCGGGCTCTCCGTAGAACTTGCCGCACATCCCGAAACGGAGGACAACCATGAAACGGATCCTCGCGACGGCGCTCCTGCTGGGCGCCCTCGCCACGACCGCCGCGTGCGGCAGCGACGACCCGGGCAACTCGGTCGCGAGCGTGGGCGGTTCGTCGTCGTCCACGACGCAGGCCGCGGCCGCCAGTGCCGACCCGGTCGCCTACGCGCAGTGCATGCGCGCCAACGGAGTCCCGAACTTCCCCGACCCACAAGCCGACGGCGGCATGACGTTCGACGAAGGCAGCGGGATCGACCCGCAGTCCCAGCAGTTCAAGGACGCGGACTCGAAGTGCAAGCAGCTCATGCCCGGTGACAAGGGCAAGTCGGCGATGGGGACCAGTGGCCGGCCGAGGACAAGCTGAAGTACGCGCAGTGCATGCGGGAGAACGGGGTTCCGGCGTTCCCGGACCCCGATGCCGACGGCGGCTTCCCGGCGCTGCTGCAGGGCGGCCCGGTCGACCCGGAGTCGCCGCAGTTCGAGGCGACCGAAAAGGCGTGCCAGCAGTACGTGCCGCAGAACATGCCGCAGAAGAACAGGCCCCGCTCGTGACCGCGCGACGCCGGGCCGGGCGGGTGGTCGCCGTCGTGGCGATCCTCGCCGCGGCGGGCACGGGTTTCGTCGTCGCCGACCCGTTCGGGGCGCCGGCCACCGAAACGTCGATCGACAACGGATCGGCCACCGGGCTCGGCCAGGTGACCAAGGGCACGCTGTCGGCGCGCAGCCAGCAGAACGGCACGCTCGGCTACGCCGGCAGCTACCCGGCGATCAACAACGCCAACGGCAAGGTCACCCGGCTGCCCGCGGTCGGCGACATCGTCAAGCAGGGCGACGCGCTGTACTGGGTGGAGGGCGTGGCGGTCCTGTTGCTGCAGGGCGGTTACCCGGCCTACCGCAACCTGTACTGGGGCATGGAGGGCGCCGACGTCCAGCAGCTCAACGCCGCGCTGGTGGCGCTCGGGTACGCCACGACCGGCGAGCTGGACCCGGAGTCGGACTACTTCGGCCGCCAGACCTACTACGCGGTGCGGGAACTGCAGGAGCACGCCGGGATCGAGGAAACCGGGCAGCTCACGCTCGGCCAGATCGTGTTCCTGCCCGCCGCCGAGATCCGGGTGACCCAGGTCAATGCCGCGCTGGGCGCTGCCGCGGCGCCCGGTGGGGTCCTGCTGACCGCGTCCTCGACCCAGCGCGAGGTCACGGTCGCGCTGAACGCGAACAAGCAGTCCGAGGTCAAGGCGGGCGACCCGGTGACCATCACATTGCCCAACGGCACCCGCACCGACGGCGTGGTCGCCTGGGTCGGCAAGGTGGCCACCAAGGACGACGACAGCACCACGGTGGACGTTCACATCACACCGTCGGATCCGGCCGCCACCGGTCAGCTCGACCAGGCGCCGGTGCAGGTGTCCATCGTGTCCGAGACCGTCCAGGACGTCCTCACCGTTCCGGTCAACGCCCTGCTCGCGCTCGCCGGCGGTGGGTACGCGGTCGAGGTCGTCGACGTCTCCGGCGCGCGCCGGCTGGTCCCGGTCGAAACCGGCCTGTTCGACGACAGCGCAGGGCGCGTCGAGGTGCGCGGCGACGGCCTGGCGGAGGGGCAGAACGTGGTGGTGCCGGCATGAGCGCACCGGTTCTGGACCTCGACGAGGTCACCAAGGTCTACCCGGGTGTGTCGCCGGTGGTCGCGCTGGACGGTGCCACGTTCACCGTCGAGCCGGGGGAGCTGGTGGCGATCGTCGGCCCCTCGGGCTCGGGGAAGTCGACGCTGCTGCAAGTGATGGGCACCCTCGACCGGCCGACGTCGGGCACCGTGCGCGTCGTCGGCGAGGACGTGGCGAGCATGTCCGACCGCGACCTCGCGGCGCTGCGCGCGAGCCGCATCGGGTTCGTGTTCCAGCAGTTCTTCCTGACGCCCCAGGAGACCGCACTGGAGAACGTCGCCGTCGGGATGCTGTACTCCGGTGTCCGGCAGCGGGTCCGGCGGGAGGCTGCGGCGGAGGCGCTCGCGCGGGTCGGGCTCGGCCACCGGATGGGGCACCGCCCGCCCGAGCTGTCCGGCGGGGAGAGACAGCGGGTGGCGATCGCGCGGGCGCTGGCGGGCGATCCGGCGATCGTGCTCGCCGACGAGCCGACCGGGAACCTCGACAGCGTCTCGGGCAGTGCGATCTTCGAGCTGCTGACCGACCTCAACCGGCAGGGCACGACGATCGTGATGATCACGCACGACCGGGAGCTGGCGGCGCGGCTGCCCCGGCGCATCGAGGTGCTGGACGGCCGGATCGTCGCCGACACGACGGCGGAAGGCCGGGCGGCATGAGCACCACCGTCCCCGGCCGCCTGTTGCCGGCCGACCTCGCGCGCACCGCGTCCGGTGGCCTGCGCACCCGGCGCATGCGGGCCGCGCTGTCCGCGCTCGGCATCGCGATCGGGGTGGCCGCGATGGTCGCGGTGCTCGGCCTCTCGGCGTCATCGCAGGCCGGTCTGCTGGCCGAGATCGACGCGCTGGGCACCAACCTGCTCACCGTCACTCCTGGCCAGACGATCAGCGGCGGCGACGCCGAACTGCCCTACGAGGCGCCGGGGATGATCGCGCGCATCGGCCCGGTGGAGATGACGGAGAGCACCGGCAGCGTCGACACCGAGGTGTACCGATCGCCCCACATCCCGCGCTTCAACACGAACGCGATCAGCGTCGGGGCCGCCAGCCTGGGACTGCCCGAGGTGCTGCGCGCGCCGGTCGCGAAGGGCGCCTACCTCAACGCGGCCACCGCCGAGCAGCCGGTCGCGGTGCTCGGCGCGGACGCCGCGCGCCGGCTCGGCATCTCGGAGTTGTACGACGGGCTGCGCATCCAGGTGGGCGGGCAGTGGTTCTACGTCGCCGGCATCCTCGCGCCCGCCGCACTGGCGCCGGAGGTCGACTCGATGGTGCTGGTGGGGTACCCGGCCGCCCAGCGTTACCTGGACTTCGACGGGCACCCGACGACCGTCTACGTCCGGGCGCAGACCGACCGGGTCGCCGACGTGCAGGCCGTGCTCGCGGCCACCGCGAACCCCGAGCACGCCGACGAGGTCTCGGTCAGCCAGCCCTCGGCCGCGCTGGAGGCACGGGCGGCGGCGCAGTCGGCGCTCAACGGCCTGTTCCTCGGGCTCGGCGCGGTGGCGTTGCTGGTCGGCGGGATCGGGGTGGCCAACACGATGGTCATTTCGGTGCTGGAACGGCGCTCCGAGATCGGGCTGCGGCGCGCGCTCGGTGCCACCCGGGGGCACATCCGCCTGCAGTTCCTGTCCGAGGCGGTGCTGCTCGCCGCGCTCGGCGGAGCCGCCGGGGTGGCGATCGGCTCGGCCGCGACGTTCGTCTACGCACACGTCAAGGGCTGGGCCACGGTGATCCCGCCGCTCGCCTGGGCGGGCGGGCTGGTCGCCGCCGTCCTGATCGGCGCGCTGGCCGGCCTGCTCCCGGCGATCCGCGCCGCCCGGATGGCGCCGACGGAGGCCTTGCGATCGGTCTGACCTTGACGCCGTCGGCCCGCCCTTGCTATTCCTATATCAGAACTACTGATATAGAGGAGCCTTGATGAGCACAGCGGCCGGCAACGGGCGGGTCCGGACGGAGCCATGGGGCGACACGGTTCTGGTGGAGTTCGACGAGGGCATCGCCTGGGTCACGCTCAACCGGCCGGACAAGCGCAACGCCATGAACCCCGCGCTGAACGACGAGATGGTCCGGGTGCTGGACCACCTGGAGGGCGACGACCGCTGCCGGGTCCTGGTCCTCACCGGCGCCGGTGAGTCGTTCTCCGCGGGCATGGACCTCAAGGAGTACTTCCGCGAGGTCGACGCGACCGGCAGCACCGCGGTGCAGATCCGGGTCCGCCGGGCCAGCGCCGAGTGGCAGTGGAAGCGGCTGGCGAACTGGAGCAAGCCGACGATCGCGATGGTCAACGGCTGGTGCTTCGGCGGCGCGTTCACCCCGCTGGTGGCGTGTGACCTGGCCTTCGCCGACGAGGACGCCCAGTTCGGGCTGTCCGAGGTCAACTGGGGCATCCCGCCGGGCGGCGTGGTCTCCCGGGCCCTCGCCGCGACCGTGCCGCAGCGCGACGCGCTGTACCACATCATGACCGGCGAGCCGTTCGACGGCCGTCGCGCCGCGCAGATGCGGCTGGTCAACGAGGCGCTGCCCGCCGGCCGGCTGCGGGAGCGCACGCGCGAGGTCGCGCTGAAGCTGGCGTCGATGAACCAGGTGGTCCTGCACGCGGCCAAGACCGGGTACAAGATCGCCCAGGAGATGCCGTGGGAGCAGGCCGAGGACTACCTCTACGCCAAGCTCGACCAGTCGCAGTTCGCGGACAAGGCCGGCGCCCGCGCCAAGGGGCTGACCCAGTTCCTCGACCAGAAGTCCTACCGCCCCGGCCTGAGCGCCTTCGACCCGGAGAAGTAGTGCGCAACCAGGGTCTGGGCTCGTGGCCGGTGCGCCGCGCCAGGATGAGCCCGCACGCGATCGCCGTCCGGCACGGCGGGACGGAGCTGACCTACGGTGAGCTGTCCCGCCGCGTCGCCCGGCTGGCCCGGGGCCTGCGGGCCGCCGGGGTCGGCCCGGGCGACCGGGTGGCCTACCTCGGGCCCAACCACCCGGCCTACCTGGAGACCCTGTTCGCGTGCGGGCAGGCCGGCGCGGTGTTCGTGCCGCTGAACTTCAGGCTGACCACCGGGGAACTGGACCACGCGCTGGCCGACTCCGGGGCCGCGGTCCTGATCCACACCCCGGAGTACGCGGAGACGGTCGCGGCGCTGGCGGGGGACCGGCTGCTGCGCGTGCCCGCCGGCGAGCTGGACGCGACCGGTGACGAGCCGCTCGACCTGCCCGTCGGCCTGGACGACGTGTGCCTGCTGATGTACACCTCGGGCAGCACGGGACGGCCCAAGGCCGCGATGCTCACCCACGGCAACCTCACCTGGAACAGCGTCAACGTCCTGGTGGAGACCGACCTCGCGAGCGACGAGCGGGCCCTGGTCGCCGCACCCCTGTTCCACGCCGCCGCCCTGGGCATGGTGTGCCTGCCCGCCCTGCTCAAGGGCGGCACGGTCATCCTGCACTCGTCGTTCGACCCCGGCGCAGTGCTGTCCACAGTGGAACAGGACCGGGTCACGCTGATGTTCGGCGTGCCCACGATGTACCAGGCGATGGCCGCGCACCCGCGGTGGGACGCGACCGACCTGTCCAGTGTGCGGACCCTGCTGTGCGGCGGCGCGCCGGTGCCGTCCGATCTGATCCGCCGGTACCTCGACCGCGGGCTGGCCTTCGTGCAGGGCTACGGGATGACCGAGGCCGCCCCGGGCGCACTGGTCCTGGATCGCGAACACGCCGAGGAGAAGATCGGCTCCGCCGGGGTGCCGTCGTTCTTCACCGACGTGCGGCTGGCCGGCCCGTCCGGGGAGCCGGTGCCGCCGGGGGAGAAGGGCGAGATCGTGGTCAGCGGGCCGAACGTGATGAAGGGCTACTGGGGCCGGCCGGAGGCGACGGCGGAGGTGCTCCGCGACGGGTGGTTCCACTCCGGCGACGTGGCCACAGTGGACGATGACGGCTACTTCCACGTGGTCGACCGGCTCAAGGACATGATCATCTCGGGCGGGGAGAACATCTACCCGGCTGAGGTGGAGAACGAGCTGTACGGTTTCCCCGGGGTGGAGGCGTGCGCGGTGATCGGGGTGCCGGACCCGCGCTGGGGCGAGGTGGGCAAGGCGGTCGTCGTGCCCGCGCCCGGGAGCAGGATCGAAGCGGACGAGCTGCTGGCCTGGCTGCGCACCCGCCTGGCCGGGTACAAAGTGCCCAAATCGGTCGAGTTCACCGACGCGCTGCCCACGACCGGTTCCGGCAAGATCCGCAAGGCCGAGGTCCGCCGCCGGTTCGGGTGATCGCGCCCTCGCGCGCCCCGGCGCGGCAGGGTACGGCCCGGCCGTGACACTCCGCTGATCAGGTGAACGCTGTTCTAGACGGCCGGATGTTTCTGGCCCCCGGCCGAACGGCGGCAGGAACGCTGCTCCGCCGTGTCCTTTGTGGACGGCATGGTAAAAAGTGGCGCAGATCGCACCGGAAAGCGTTTTCGCAGCTAGCGCCGACGTCAACCGCTTGCCGCGACAGTGCTTCCCGGTGCGTGGACAGCGAAAACCGTGCCGCGGCAGCGAACCAGGAGGACAGCGTCCGGCAGTGACTGACCGTGCGGCCAAGATCACTCCTCCAGCGGTACGTCTCGCTGGAAAGATGACGTTATGTTGGTCGACGGTCTGTCCCCCGCCTAGTCGAGCAGCTGCTCGCCAGACCGTCGGAGTGAGTGTGAACGTCGCCCCTGTGACCCTATTCGACCATGCCAGTAGACAGCTCGGAGAACTCTGCAGGGTGGCAGGCTTTCCGGCCGACGACGGTGATCCCGTCGACGTCCTGCGGGAACTCCTCGGGGCCGCGGGCGCGCGCCCGCTGACCGAGCCCCCGCTGTGGCCTTCCGACGTCGCGGACGACGCGACCCCCGTGGAGTTTTCGGTCGCGTTCGACGAGAGCGGCGACCGTGCCGTGCGGATCCTCGGTGAAACGATCCCGCAAAACCCGGGCCACGCGGCGAACATTCATGCCGCGAAGCGCTTTCTCACCCACATGGCGCAGCGGTTCGATCTCCGGCTCGACCGGTTCCAGGCGGTCGAGGACCTGTTCCTCACCGAACGGCCGCAGGGGAAGTTCGCCCTCTGGTTCTCGGTGATCCTGCGCCCCGGCCGCGCCCCGGCGCTCAAGGTCTACTTCAACCCGCAGGTGCGCGGCGAGCACGCCGCCCCCGGGCTCGTCGCGGAAGGACTGCGGCGCCTGGGGTTGAGCGACGCCTACGAAACCGTCACCGAACACGCGCTGCTGCGTGGTGCCGCCGATCGGTTCTCGTTCTTCGCGCTCGACCTCGACGACGGCCCGCTGTCCCGGGTCAAGCTGTACATTTCGCACGATTCGGCGGAATCGGGCACGGTGGAGCGGGCGGCCGGGGCCGTCGCGGGCGTGAACCCGTTGCTGGTGCGGGAGTTCCTGACCGCCGCGGGCGGCGGCACCGGGCCGTACGCCGGGCGGCCGCTGATCTCCAGCTACTCCTTCGTGGAGGCCGATGCGGGCCGTCCCGGCAACTACAGCCTCTACCTCCCGATCCGCGACTACGTCCCGGACGACGCGGCCGCGCGGGAGCGGGTGCTGGCCCACTTCGCGCGGGCCGGGCTGCCCGCCGCGGAGCTGGACCGGGCGATCGCCGCGGTCACCGACCGCCCGATGGCGGCGGGGGTGGGCCTGATCGCGCACGTCTCCCTGCGTCTCGGCCGGTTCGGCACCGGAACGACGGTATATCTTTCGTCGGAGGCCTACGCCGTGGCCGCACCCCGCACGCGGGTCGGCGCCGCGGCTTCGTTGTGAACCGGGAGGAAGAAGTCAGCATGAAGTCGTTCCCGCCGTACCGGGTCCAGGTTGTCAAGGAGATCCCGATCACGACCCGGCAGGAGCGGGAGGAGGCGCTTTCCCGCGCCGGTTACAACATGTTCGACCTGCCGGCGAACATGGTCACGATCGACCTGCTGACCGACTCCGGCACCGGCGCGGTGTCGGCCGCGCAGGAAGCCGGTGCTGCGGCGGCCGACCGGTCCTACGCCGGTTCGGACTCGTGGTTCCGGTTCCGGTCCGCGCTGGCGGACCTGACCTCGTTCCCGCACCTGTTCCCGGTCCACCAGGGCCGGGCGGCGGAGCGGATCCTGTTCTCCACCGCGCTGAAGCCGGGGCAGATCTCGCTGTCCAACACGCACTTCGACACCACGCGCGCGAACGTGGAGCTGGCCGGGGCGCAGGCGCGGGACCTGCCGTGCCCGGAGGCGGCGGACCTGGACAGCCGGGATCCGTTCAAGGGCAACATCGACCTCGGCGCGCTCGAGGAAACCCTGTCCGGGCCGGACGGTTCCCGCGTGGGCCAGGTGCTCATCACGATCACCAACAACGGTGGCGGCGGGCAGCCGGTGTCGATGGCGAACCTGAAGGCCGTGCGCGCGCTGTGCGACCGGTTCGGGGTGCCGTTCTTCCTGGACGCGGCGCGGTTCGCGGAGAACTCGTGGCTGATCACCCAGCGCGAGGAGGGTTACGCGGGCAAGACCCCGAAGGAGGTCGCGCAGGAGACGTTCGCCCTCGCCGACGGTTTCGTCGCCAGCCTGAAGAAGGACGCGATCGCCCCGATGGGCGCGGCGATCGGCGTGCGGGACGCGGAGCTGGCCAAGCAGTGCGAGGCGATCCTCATCGCGACCGAGGGTTTCCGGACGTACGGTGGCCTGGGCGGGCACGATCTGGAGCGGGTCGCGCAGGGCCTGCGGGAGGTCGTGGACCCGAACTACCTGCGCAACCGCGCCGAGGAGACCGCGCACTTCGCCCGGCTGATCAACGAGGCCGGGGTGGACATCGTGCAGCCGGCCGGGGTGCACGGCCTGTACCTCAACGCCGGGCGGTTGCTGCAGCACATGCCCCCGCACGGTTTCCCCGGGCACGCGCTGGCGTGCGAGCTGTACCTGGCGGGCGGCATCCGCTGCGCCGAGCTGGGTTCGCTGTACCTGGGCACTTTCGACGACGAGCACAACCTGATCACCCCGGCGCCGTTCGAGCTGGTCCGCCTGGCCATCCCGCGGCGGACCTACACGCTCGCGCACCTGGAGTACGTGGCCGACGTGCTGGCGACGATCGCGAAGAACCCCGAACGGGTACCGGAGTACCGGGTCACCCACGCGCCCCAGCTGCTGCGGCACTTCAACCTGAAGCTACGACAGGTGCCCCGGTACGTCTGACACACCATGCGCGAAGGCCACCCCGTCACGAAGAACGGGGTGGCCTTTCCCAGTCCCGGGCCGGAGAACCTCAGGTCCGCGCCAGCTCCGACTCCGCGGGCAGCCGGCTCATCGCGTACCGCACCAGCCGGATCAGCGCCAGCTTGCTCGACTCCCGTGAACGCGCGTCGAAGAACATCACCGGCACGCCGGGGGCGATGGCGAGCGCCTTGCGGATCTCGTCCTCTTCGTAGTCGTCCGCGTCCTCGAAGCAGTTGACCGCGACGATGAACGGGATCTTGCGCCGTTCGAAGAAGTCGATCGCCGCGAAGCTGGAGTCCAGCCGACGCGTGTCGACCAGCACCACGGTGCCGATGGCGCCCAGCGCGAGCTCGTCCCACATGAACCAGAACCGGTCCTGCCCGGGCGTGCCGAACAGGTACAGCACCGTCTGCGGGGAGATGGTGATGCGGCCGAAGTCCAGCGCGACCGTGGTCGTGGTCTTGCGTTCGACACCGGTCAGGTCGTCGACGCCCGTGCTGGCCTCCGTCATCACCTCCTCGGTGGACAGCGGGACGATCTCGCTCACCGACGCGACCATGGTGGTCTTGCCGGCGCCGAAACCGCCCGCGATGACGATCTTGACCGGCGTCGGGATGACGCCGCCTTCTTCAGAGCTTGTTGAGGCCATCGAGCACCGCCTGGAGTAGTTCGCGATCGGGGGCCTTGGCCGGCTGCGACGGCGAACGGACGATCACGGCGCCCCGTTCGATCAGATCGCTGCACAACACCTTGACCACGGCGAGGGGGACCTTGACGTACACGGCAATTTCAGCGACGGACAACGGCCGCTGGCACAACTCGAGGATCGTCAGGTGTTCCGGGGTCAACCCGATCGGGTCGTGGTTGCCCCGGATGGCCATCACCTGAGTCGCCACGTCGAGCTTGATGTCGACGGACGGGATCCGGCCCCGGGTGATGGCGTACGGCCGGATCAGCGGCCCGGCCGCTTCGTCGTACCACTGATCGTCCGCCATCAGTTGTGCTCCGCTACGAACCTCGCGGCATCCCGGGGAGCCGACGTCATGTAGTCACCGACGCGCTTGACGAGGCGGCTCATCTCGTAGGCGATCATCTCGACGTCGACCGTCTCCTCGGCGAGGATCGCCAGGCACGCGCCCTGACCGGCCGCGCACACGAACAGGTAGCCCTCGGCCATCTCGATGAGGGTCTGCAGCACCGGGCCGCGCTGGAAGTGCTTGCTGGCGCCCTTGGCGAGGCTCTGCAGGCTGGACGCGATCGCCGACAGCTGGTCGGAGTCGTCCTTGGACAGGTTCGCGGACTTGCCCATGAGCAGCCCGTCGGCCGAGAGGACCACGGCGTGCTGCGCCCCGACGACGCGGTCGACCATGTCGTCGAGCAGCCAGTTCAGGTCGACCTTGGAGTTCTCGTTCTCGTTCATCGATGAGGTTCGACTTCCCTCTCAGTCAATGGTGGCCCGGGGGTCTTCCGGTGCGTCTGCGTCGCGCCCGCGGCGGGTCCCCTTGTGGAACGCCGAGAGCGTGTTGCGGGTCCGACCGGAGAACTCGTGGTAATCGGTGGCGTCCGCGTCCGGGTCGTCACGGAGCTGGGCGACGAGGTTCTGCTGCGGTTCGCGCTGCGGCAGCGGGGCCCGGGACCGCTTGGGGCGCGGCGAGGGCGTCGGCGACGGTGCGGGGTCCGGCTCGAACACCGAGATCGTCCGCACACCGGTGGTCTCGCTCGCCCGCTCCGGTTCCGGCTCGGCGTGCCGTCCCGCGGGGAGCTCCACCGGGACCCGCCGAGCGGGCTCGGGGGCGCCGTTGTTCTCGTGTCGTCCCATACCGTTCGCTCCGGCCGGCACGCCGGTCTCCTCCTGCTCGTACGAGTCGGGCCCGGCGGTCGCCGGGGCGCCGCGGAACTCCGGATCGGCGTTCTCGGCGACCTGGTCGGTGTTGGCGAGCAGGGCCGACGGGATCAGGATCGTGGCGCGGGTGCCACCGTAGCGCGAGGAATCGAACATGACCTTGAGGCCGAGCCGGGCCGCCAGCCGGGCGACCACGAAGAGGCCCAGGCTGGAGTCGGCTTTCAGGGCCATCGCGTCGAACTCGGGCGGCTCCGACATCATCCGGTTGGCCCATTCCCGGACGTCGTCCTTCATGCCCAGGCCCTGGTCGGCCACGTCCACCACGACGCCGCGCGCGACCAGGGTCGAGGTCATGTGGACCTGCGATCCGGGCGGGGAGAACGTGGTGGCGTTGTCGACCAGCTCGGCGACCAGGTGGATGGTGTCGGCGACCGCGGAGCCGATGATCGCGACCTGCGGGACGTTCTCCACCTCGACCCGCGAGTAGTGCTCGGTCTCCGACACCGCGGCGCGCAGCACGTCCATCAGCCACACCGGCTTGCGCCAGCGGCGGCCCGGCTGCTTGCCGCCGAGGATGATCAGGTTCTCGGTGGTGCGCCGGGCGCGGGTGGCCAGGTGGTCGAGCTGGAACAGGCCCTTGAGCTGCTCCGGGTTCTCCTCGCGGCTTTCCATCCGGTCCAGGATCTGCAGCTGGCGGTGCACCAGGCCCTGGTTGCGGTGGGCGATGCCGAGGAACACGTTGTTGACACCGCTGCGGGCCTTGGCCTCGCTGGCCGCGGCCTGGACGGCGGTCAGCTGGGCGATGTTGAACGCCTCGGCCACCTGCCCGATCTCGTCCTTGCCGTGGTCCAGCCGGGGCAGCTCGGCGCTGACGTCGACCGGCTCGCCCTCCTTGAGCCGGTTCACGATGCTCGGCAGGCGGGTGCGGGCCAGCTCCAGCGAGTCGTTGCGCAGGCGCTCGAGGCGCGTCATCAGGGTCCGGTCGACCAGGGTGCGGGACACCCGGATGGCGACCCAGATCGACGCGACCGCCGCGAGCAGGGCGGCGATGCTGCCGATGATCACGGTCCACAGGTTGACGTTGCCCTTGTCGAGCGCGGCGCCGGAGGCCAGCTCCGACTGCTCGACGGTCAGGGCGATCAGCTGGCCCGACACCTGCGTGGTGAGGTCGCGCCAGTCGTTCTCCCGCAGGGTCAGGCCGCCGACGTTCTCGCGGAACGGGCCCGGTCCGTGCGTGATGATCGAGTTCTCGGCGGCGGTGAGGCGCTGCCACTGGTCGCTCGAGGTCAGCTCGCGGTAGCGCTGGCCGGCCTCGGGGGCCATGTAGCTCGCGATCTTCGTCAGCTGCGCGCGGTAGCTGCCGACGAGCTGGGCGAACTGCAGGTGGTCGGCGGGGGCGAACTGCCCGGCGGCGAACGCGCTGGAGGCCAGCGACGCGGCGCGCGACATCTGGTCGGAGGCGCGGAAGATGTCCACCGACGTCATACCGCCCTGGGTCGACTCGGCGTCGGGCACCAGGCGGGCCTGCGAGTCGAACAGGTCGGTCGCGGTGTCCAGCAGGCGGTTGTAGAAGTCGTTGACCTGCTCCTTGGAGATCGTGCGCAGGTTGATCTCCGCGCGGATGACCGGGAGCTGGTCGAGGCTGGACTCCATCTGGTTCATCCGCTGCCCGATCTCGTCCGGCACGAGGCTCTTCACCTCGGCCAGCGCGGACCGGAGGCTGGTCAGCGACTTGTCGATGGACTGCTGCTGCGCCTGCAGGTCGCGCAGGCCGACCTGGGGGCGTTCCAGGTAGACCAGGGACAGCTGGCGTTCCTGCTGGACGGCGCCGAGCGCGGTGACGGCGGGGATCGACACGTCCTGCACGGAGGAGGCCACCGTGCGCACGTAGATCGCGTCCACCAGGAAGTAGCCGGAACCCGCGATCCACATCACCAGCAGCGCGATACTGGGGATCAGGACGGTTCCGGTCAGGCGTTTGCGAATCGACTTGTGGTGGCCTTCGCCTGACTTGTCATCTGTGTTTTTCACGACGCTCCACGAAATCCTGGGGACCGGGACGAAGACGGCGACGTCACGACAGAGTCGTATGCAACCACCCCTGTCAAGCCAGGGCTGCCGGCGAGCGCCTTCCCGGCGGCTCGGGGTCATTCTCACTCTGCGTCACAGTCACCGATCACTCGATAGATGCTCTGGTCGGACTGAAATCATGTCGTACGGCGTTCACCCCTGAGCCGCGACCCCCCGGTTACTGTGCGCAAACCCCGTTGTCCCCGGTGGCGGCGAGGTGCCGGGCCCCGAAAGCGCTTTCCTCCCCGCGAGGGAGATACGCAGCGCGGATGTCGTCACCCGTTCGCGCGGAAGTCGTCGTCGCGTCGCTACCCGGCGCCACCCCACATCCGGCCGAGCGGCCCGGTCAGCTCACGTTCCTCGTCCGACAGGTGGGACAGGAGCGCGTCGGTGAGCGAGTCGAGCGCCTCCCGCAGGCCGGTGATGTCCCCGGCGCCGCCGGCGAACGCGACCAGCGCCGCGTCGACCCGTTCGACGAGGGCCTGGATGGCGCGGTGCTCGTCCTCGAGGCGGTCCAGCACGGGGGCGAGCCCGGGCTCGAACCGCCGCAGGGCGGGGAAGATGTCAGCGTCCTCGCGGTGGTGGTGGACGCTGACCACGCGGCAGAAGGACGCGCAGTACGCGCCGAGCGTCCAGTTGTTCTGACGCAGCGCGAGGGTGCGCAGGTGGGACCGCGCGGCGCCGGCGTCGAGGGTGCCGGCGGCGACCTCGGCGACCAGGTCGCGCAACCGGCCGAGTTCCGCGCGCAGGTGGTCGTGTGCCTCGACGAGCCGCCGCCCGGCGGCCGCTTCCCGCTCGGTGCCCGGCCCGCCCCGGGCCGCGGCGACGAGTTCCCGGACCGCCGGGGCGATCTCGGTGGCGAAGAGCCGCAGCAGGTCCGCCGTGCCGGCCGGGAGCAGGAACCCGCTGACGCCGTGGGTGAGCGCCAGGTCGGCGAGTCGTCGCGGCCAGTCGCGAGGGGAACCGAGCGCCGGCGGGGACAGGTTGTAGAGACGGCGGATCGCGGCGGGGTCCCGGCCCGCGTCCGCCGCGGCGGCGTCGATGATCGCGCCGGCCGACGGCAGATCCTCCGGCGGGATCCGGGTCATGCTCGGCAGCCACCCGTCGGCCAGCGTGCCGGTCAGACGCAGCATCCGCGGCCCGAGCGCGCCCACCCAGATGCCCGGATCGCGCGGCGGGGGACCGGGTTCGGCGCCGTCGAGCGCGTAGTGCTCGCCCGGCAGGTGGACCGGCCCGCCGGGTGTCCACAGTGCACGGATCACCGCGATCGCCTCGCCGAGGGCGGAAACCGCTTCCGCGGGCGGGTGCCACGGCCCGCCTTCGGCCGCGATCGCGTCCCAGTACGCCCCGGCGCCCAGCGCCAGGCCGGCCCGGCCGCCGCTGAGCGCGTCCAGGCTCGCCACGGCGCGGGCCAGCATCGCGGGGGGACGCAGCGGCAGGTTGGCGACGTTCGGGAACACCCGCACCCGCTCGGTCCGCGCGGCGATCACCGACAGCGTCGTCCACGCCTCGGCGAACTCCGGCCGGTACGGGTGGTCCGGCACGCTCACCAGGTCCAGTCCGGCGCGGTCCGCGACCCGCGCGAGTTCCAGCGCCTCGCCCGGCCGCGCCGTCACCGGTACCAGGACGGCGCCGAAGAGCAGGTCGTGGCCGTAGTCCGTCATCGGCTCGCCACCGCGGGGCGGGCGGCGGGCACGAGCCGTCCCGGGCCGGCGAGCGCGACCAGCGCCGCCACGCCCATCGCGATCGCGGACAGCACGAACGCCGTGGTGTAGCCGGATTCCACCGGGAACCGCGTGCCGGGGATGACCTCGCCGGTGACGATGGTCGACGCGATCTGCGCGCCGAAGGTGCCGCCGATGGTGCGCATGATCGTGTTGACGCCGGTGGCCTCCCCGGTCTGACGCGGGTCGACCGCGCCCACGACGAGGTTGGCCAGCGACGCGAAGGCGAACCCGACGCCGATGCCGAGGATCCCGTTGCCCAGGTAGATCGGCCACTGCGTGCCGTGCGCGACGGCGAACACCACGAACCCGGCCGCGCCGACCACGCACGCCAGCACCAGCGGCAGCTTGAACCCGGCCTTCGCGCCGATGCGCCCGGCGAGCGGGCTGGCGAACAGCATGGTCACCGCCATCGGGATGATGAACAGCCCGGCCTCGGTGACCGACGCGCCGAAGCCGTACCCGGCCTGCGACGGCGTCTCGACCAGCAGCGGCACCAGCGTGAACGCGCCGTACATGCCGAACCCGATGATCAGCGCGGTGATGTTGGAGGTCAGCACCGCGGGACGGCCGAGCAGCCCGATGTCGATCAGCGGCCGCGCCAGGCGCTTCTCCACCAGCGCGAACACGGCCAGCAGGACCGCGGCGGCCGCGAACAGCCCGACGATCGCCGCCGAGCCCCAGCCCCACACGCGGCCCTCGCTGATCGCCAGCAGCAGCGCGACCAGGCCACCGGTGAGCAGCAGGGCGCCCGCCCAGTCCACCCGGCCCGGCGAGCGCACCGGCGACTCGCGCACGAACGCGGTCACCGCGGCGATGCCGGCGACGATCACCGCGAGCATCAGCCAGAAGATCCACTCCCAGCCCAGCGCGTCGACGATCACCCCGGGGATGACGAGCCCGGCGCCGAACCCGATGCCGAAGGTCGAGCTGATCCAGCCGATCGCGACCGGGACCCGCTCACGCGGGAACTCGTCGCGCACGATGCCGAACGCGAGCGGGAACGTCGCGGCCCCGGCTCCCTGGATCGCGCGGGCGGCGATCAGCACGCCGATGGACGGGGCCACCGCGGCGAGCAGCGTGCCCGCCGCGGACACCGCGAGGCACGCCAGCAGCACGCGGCGCTTGCCGAACATGTCGCCGAGGCGGCCGAGCAGCCCGGTGGCCACCGACGCGGTGAGCAGGAACGCGCTGAGCACCCAGGACACGGTGGTGGTCGACGTGCCGAACTCGGCCTGCAGGGCCGGCAGCGCGGGCACCGGCATGGTCTGCAGCAACGAGAAGGACAGCACCGCGATCAGCAGCGCGGCGAACGGAGCGGAAGTTCGTGTCATGACGTAATGATTACACGACGACATTATTACGTCCAGGGGGTAGGATCGCCGTCATGGACGACCGCGAGACGCGCCCGCCGACCCTGCTCGCCCTGCCCTCGTACCTGGCCGGCCACGTGGCGCGGATCGGGCATCGCGGGCTGGTCGCGGCACTGGCCGAGCACGACCTGCGGCTGCCGCACTTCGCCGTGCTGACGGGGTTGTCGGATTTCGGGCCGCTGGCGCAGCACGCGCTGGCCGACCGGCTCGGGCTCAACCGCAGCCACCTGGTCGGGTACCTGGACGTGCTGGAGCGACGCGGTTTCGTCCGGCGCGAACGCGATCCGGAGGACCGCCGCCGCCAGCGCGCCGCGCTGACCGATTCGGGGCGGAGGCTGGTGCGGCGCCTGCAGGAGGTGGCGCACGCCTCACAGGAGGAGTCGCTCGGCGTGCTGTCCACAGCGGAACGCCGGACGCTCGTCGACCTGATGCGACGCGTGGTCGTGGCCGACGACGCGGCCGCCCGGAAGGCCGGGGACTGACGGGGCGTGCCGGACGAAGACCGCGGGTGGCCGGGGCAGTTGCTGGTCGTGCCGCGGTTCGAGGTGTCCTAACCAGCGAGCCAGCCGAAGCTGTCCACAGTGGACCCGGTCGGCAGGTACTCCAGCCCCACCCAGCCCGCGTAGCCGGTCGCGGCCAGGCGCTCCAGCCACGCCGTCACGCCGAGCGTCCCGGTGCCCGGCTCGTGCCTGCCCGGTGCGTCGGCCACCTGCACGTGCCCGGTCCGCGCCAGCAGCGGCGGTGTGAGCAGCGCGTCCAGGTCGTCGCCGTTGCTGCCGAGGTGGTAGACGTCCGCCAGCAGCGCGATGTTGTCCGCGCCGGCCTCGTCCGCCAGCGCCAGCGCGTCGGCGGCGCGCAGCAGCGGGTAGTCCGGCGCGCCGGACAGCGGTTCCAGCAGCACCGTGCCCGGCAACCGCTCGGCGGCGTAGGCGAGGTTGTCCAGCAGCACCTCGCGCGAACCGCCGGTCCGGTTGCCCGGCAGCACGTTGAACAACCGGCACCCGAGCCGCCGCCCGATCGCGGCCGCGATGTCCACGCCGTCCCGGAACTCGGCCGTCCGCGCGGCGAACGCGGCCAGCCCCCGTTCGCCCGCCGCCAGGTCGCCGTGCGGCACGTTGAGCGACACCAGTTCCACCCCGGCGTCGGCGATCGACGTCACGAACCGCTCGACCTCGCGGTCACCGGGCACACCGGCGAACGGCCACCACGACTCCACACCCGCGAACCCGGCCTCCGCCGCCGCGGCCGGGCGTCGCTCCGGCGCCAGCTCGGTGAACAGGATCGAGGTGTTGACGTCGTACCGCATGACGTCATCCTCGCAGACGCGCCCGCAGCTCCAGCTTCGCGATCTTGCCCGTGGCGCCCTTCGGCAGCTCGTCGACGATCCGCACGCGCCGCGGGTACTTGTACGCCGCGATGCGTTCCCTGGCCCACGCCACGATCTCGTCCGGCTCCGCGGTCGCGCCCGGCTTGAGCGAGACCACCGCGACGACCTCCTCGCCGAGCCGCTCGTCCGGCTCGCCGATCACCGCCGCCTCACCGATCGCCGGGTGCCGGTACAGCAGCTCCTCCACCTCGCGCGGGTAGACGTTGAACCCGCCGCGGATGATCAGGTCCTTCTTGCGGTCCACGATGAACACGAACCCGTCGGCGTCGACGTAGCCGAGGTCGCCGGTGTGGAACCAGCCCCCGCGGAACGCCTCCGCGGTCTCCTGCGGCCGCTTGTAGTACCCCTTGGTGATGTTGTGGCCGCGCAGCACGATCTCGCCCACCTGCCCGGCCGGCAGTGGTCGGTCCGCCTCGTCGACGATGCGCAGCTGCACGCCCCAGATCGGCTTGCCGATCGAGAGGATCTTCCGGTTGTCCGCGCCCGGGTTGACCGTCGTGGTCGACGCCGACTCGGACAGCCCGTAGCCCTCCAGCACCGGGATGCCGTACTTCTCCTCGAAGCGGCGCAGCACCTCCTCCGGGATCGCGGCGCCGCCGGAGCTGCCGATCCGCAGGCTGCTGGTGTCGTAGCCGGTGGTGTCGGCGTACGCCAGCGCGTGGTACATCGTCGGGACGCCGGCCATGATCGTGACCCGGTCGCGCTGGATCGCCTCCAGCACCGCGGGCACCTCGAAGCGCGGCACGACGGAGATGGTCCGGCCGTGCCGCGCGGAGGCGTTGAGGATGCTGGACAGCCCGTAGACGTGGAAGAACGGCAGCACCGCCAGCGCGACGTCCTCGGGTTCGGCGCCGAAGCGCTCGCTGCCCAGCGTGCAGGTCATGTAGAGCTGGAAGTGGGACAGCTCGGCGCCCTTGGGGCGGCCGGTGGTGCCGCTGGTGTAGAGCAGCACCGCGGTGTCGTCGGCCGCGCCGGGGAAGATGTCGCCGTCGTCCGCGGGGTCCAGCAGCGTCGCGAACGACAGCGTCCCCTCCGGCCAGGCACCCGCGTCGAGGTCGCCGACGACCACCGCGCGGACCTCGGCCACCTCCTTGAGCGCCGTGGACACCTCGGCGGCGCCCGCGGCGTGGGCGATGATCATCCGGGAGTCGGAGTCGTCCAGGTGGTAGGCGATCTCGGCGGCCTTGAGCAACGGGTTGAGCGGCACCATCGTCAGGCCCGCCTTGAGGATCCCGAAGTAGGCGATCACGAACTCGGGCACGTTGGCGAGCTGCACGGCGACCTTGTCGCCGGGGCGCAGGCCCTGCTCCCGCAGGGCGACGGCGACCCGGCCGGAGCGTTCGTCGACCTCGGCGTAGGTCATCGCACCCGACGGGAACCGCAGGAAGTCCTTGCCCGGCGTGGCCGTCGCCGACTCCCGCAGCATGATCGCCAGGTTGAAGCTCATGGCCTGCCCACCTTCCGAACGTCGTTCTCCTCCGCGGCGCCCGAATTGCCCTGGACGCCCGGTACTCGTCCGGGTCGGTTGCCGAACCCGGCAGAATCCCGTTCGGTTTTGCGGCGACGTCGACCCGTCAGTCAGTGAACCGCGCGGCCGGTGTGGTGGTCAAGTCCCCGGCGCGTCGTCCAGGTCGCCCGGCCGGATGCGGTAGACCTGCAGGCGCAGGTCGTAGTACTTGGTGGTCTCGCCGACCCACTGCATGCCGAGCCGCTTCGCGGTGGCGATCGCCCGAATGTTGTTCGGTCGCGCGACGGCGAACAGCTCGTCGGTGTCCTGCGTGAACGCCCACCTGATCAGGGCCTGGCTGCCCTCGGTGGCGTAGCCCTGGCCCCAGGCCTCGGGATGCAGCTGCCAGCTGAGTTCGAGGTCCTCGTCGTAGGGCGGCAGCAGGCGGATGCCCAGGCCGCCGATGACCTGCCCGCCCTCCCGGCGCTCCATCGCCCACCGGCCGCGGGGCGGCGGCAGGTTGGGCTGGGCCTCACGCCAGGCGTGCAGCACCGCGCGCATCGCGGCGACATCGCCGACCCGGTCCATCGCCGGGGTCAGCCAGTGCGTGACCTCTTCCGAGCCGTAGATCGCGAGTGCGGCTTCGGCGTCGTCGACCGTCCAGTCACGGATGAGCAGCCGGTCGGTGATCAGGGGCGACTCCATGTGTAAACGCTACGTGAAGTGCGGCCGGTACGGCAGCCACGAGCGGCAGATGCGCCCAGAGAGCGGCATGGTCCCCCTCGCCGCTGCGCCCCCACAGGGCCGCGCAGGTCGTGAGGACGTGCAGGCCGGTGCCGAAGCCGCTGTCCGCGGAGGGCAGCTCGATGCCGGGCGCGGCCAGCGAGATCCGCAGCCAGTCGGACTGGGTGCCCTCGCGCACGAGGCGGAGTGTGGCGGGCAGGCGGCCCTGGTCGTAGGCGGCGCTGGCCAGGGTGTCGATGACGAGCAGCGCGTCCGTGACCGACTCGACCGTGCAGCCGTCGAGGAAGGCGGCGGCCGATTCCCGCAGGGTGCGCACGTCGGTGGGGTGGCTCAGTACCCGTTGCAGGGCGTTGTCGATCCAGAAGTCGGTCACGCGGGCTCCCTCCGCTGGCTGCTCAACGGTCGGGTGAGACTACCCAGCCGGGCCTTGCCGAAACCGGGCGTCGTGTGACCGTGGTCGCAGTGCTCAGCCCGTCGGTTGTAGCACCACGAACACACCCAGCTTCATCACCAACGCCTGTTGCCGTGGCCGCAGTGCTCAGGCGTCCGGCGTGTGGTGGCGCAGCAGTCTGGACAGCAGGCCGGTCAGCTGTTCCCGCTCCTGGTCGCTCAGCGGGGCGAGGAGGTCGTCCTGGATGCGGGCGATCTGCTTGTCGAGGCGCTTGAGGTGGCGGCGGCCGTCCGCGGTGATCGTGATGACGTTGCGGCGCCGGTCGGCCGGGTCCGGCTCGCGGCTCACCAGGCCGCGGTCGGCCAGTTCGTTGATGGTCGCCACCAGGTCGGAGAGGTGGATGGCGCTGCGCCGGCCGAGCGTGGCCTGGCTCGCCGGGCCGGACTCCTCCAGGGCGGCCAGCAGGCGGTAGTGGTAGCCGCGGGCGCCGGCCTCGGACAGGCCCTCGGTGACGAGCCGGTGCGCGTGGTGGGCAGTCTGGGTGAGCAGCCAGCTGGGCAGGGCGCGCAGCCGTCCGGAGGCGGTCGTGTCCATGGCCGGAGTGTAACCGAAACGTTTGGACGCCGAATCATTTGCCGGTTCAACGTTGGCGGGCCTAACGTTTGCCGTCCGCGGGCGTCGGAAGGGCGACAGGCCGGGACTGTCGAATTCGGCGACCGCCCACCCACCCCGCTCTCAGGCTGCTGTCCACCGGCGGCGCGGTTGCCGCCGGACGTGTGGTGCCCGCTCCGAGCAACCGGAGCCCCTCAACGCTGGAAGCACCAGCTGCATGCCATGGCGAGCGCGGGCGGCGTGCGGTGGCGAGCGCGGGCGGCGTGCGGTGGCGAGCGCGGGCGGCGTGCGGTGGCGAGCGCGGGCGGCGTGCGGTGTCGAGCGCGGGCGGCGTGCGGTGGCGAGCGCGGGCGGCGTGCGGTGTCGAGCGCGGGCGGCGTGCGGTGTCGAGCGCGGGCGGCGTGCGGTGGCGAGCGCGGGCGGCGTGCGGTGGCGAGCGCGGGCGGCGTGCGGTGGCGGGCACCGGTGGCATCCCGTGGCGCGCTGGTCGGCGCGCTGGGCTTCCGCTGTCCCCAGTCCGTCTGCCATGTTGCATCCCGAAGCGAAGGAGGGGCCCGATGCCGGAGACCGACGTCCTGTCGCCGGGGGAGCTGCGGGCCCTCGGCGCATGGATGGACCGTCAGGGGTTGCCGGGCGGCCCCGTCGAGGATCTGGCGCCCATCGCCGGCGGCACGCAGAACCTGATGTTCTCCTTCCGCTGCGGCGGCCGGGCCTACGTGCTGCGCAGCGGGCCACGCCACCGGCGGGCGCGCAGCAACGACGTGCTGCGCCGCGAGATGCGGGTGCTCGCCGCGTTGTCGGGCACCGCGGTGCCGCATCCGGAGCTGATCGCGGCCTGCCCGGACGAGACGGTCCTGCCGGGCGCGGTCTTCTACCTCATGGAGCCGGTCGACGGTTTCAACGCGACCCTCGAACTGCCGGAGCCGCACGCGACCCGGCCCGCGTTGCGGCACGAGATGGGCCTGGCGATGGCCGACGCGCTGGCGGCGCTCGGGTCGGTCGGCCACGAGGAGGTGGGGCTCGCGGATTTCGGGCGGCCGCACGGGTTCCTCGAGCGCCAGGTGCCGAGGTGGCTCGCGGAGCTGGACTCCTACGCCGGCCACGAGGGCTACCCGGGACCGGACATCCCGGGCGTGCCGGCGGTGGCGGAGTGGCTCGCGTCCCACGTGCCGCGGCAGTGGACACCAGGCATCCTGCACGGCGACTACCACCTGGCGAACGTGCTGTTCTCCCGCGAGGACGCCGCGGTGGCGGCGATCGTCGACTGGGAGATGAGCACGATCGGCGACCCGCTCCTCGACCTCGGCTGGTTGCTGGCCACCTGGCCGGGCACCCGCCCGATGCTCGGCTGGACCGGCCTCGCCACGGCCGGCGACCTCGCCACCGAAGAGGAGATCGTGGCCCGCTACGCCGACCACTCGGGGCGCGACACGTCCGCGATCGCCTGGTACGCGGTGCTGGCGTGCTTCAAACTGGGCATCGTGCTGGAGGGCACCCACGCGCGGGCCTGCGCGGGCAAGGCACCCCGCTCCACCGGCGACCGCCTCCACGCGGCCACGGTCAGTCTGTTCGAGCAAGCACTGGACCGAATCGCCCGCGCGTGACTCGGGCCGCGCGCCATCGGCGGCGTGACCCCGGGCCGCGCGGGATCGGCGGCTTGACCCCGGGTCGCGGGATCGGCGGCTTGACCCGGGCCGCGCGGTAGCGGTGCCCGGCTGAAGGCGGTGGTGCGTGGCCTGCGGGGTGCGCGTTGGTGTGGTTGCGGTGGGGGGCGATGGGCGGCACCGGCATTGACTGCCCCGCAGGGGCTTGCCGGGCAGGGCGTGGGTGCTGGTTGCGGGCTGTGCGGCAGCGGCGGCCGACTGGAGGTGGTCCCGCCGGACCCGTTGGGGTGTGCGTGGGTGTCATTGCGCTGGGGGAGAGGCAATGCCTGGCACTGGCATCGGTTACCCCGTACGGGCTTGCTCGGCTGGGTCTGGTTGCGGCTGGCTGCATGACAGAGGCCGCGCGGTCTCGGCGGCCGGCTGGAGCTGGCGACGCTGAGCTGCTCGGGCTCGCGCTGCTCCTGCTCGGGCTCGCGCTGCTCCGGTTGCGCCGGATTGAGCGGCGGTGCCCGGCGCCGGGGGCTGGCTGCCCTCGGCGGCGGTGGACTTGCGCCCCGATCGTCCTGAATCGCCACGGGCCTTGTCCCGCGATCTGGCGCCGCGCCCGCACAACCCGATCCACAGCCACCCTCGATGCCCTGCCTCTCACTGAGAAATCGGGCCTGCCGGAGCAGGCCCGCCGGTGGTGAG
The DNA here is from genome assembly GCF_023376025.1 of Amycolatopsis thermalba. NCBI lineage: Bacteria > Bacillati > Actinomycetota > Actinomycetes > Pseudonocardiales > Pseudonocardiaceae > Amycolatopsis > Amycolatopsis thermalba. Next base: position 5,113,085 of record NZ_CP091196.1, on the reverse strand, counting down.
CTCGGCCGAGCGGGCACCGGCGAGGTTGCGCGGCCGGCACCGGTCAGGGCACGACCGTCACCGGCCAGAGACCGGACCGCACGAGGCGGTTCGCCACCGATCCGACGATGCGGTGGCCCCGGCTCTCCGACGCGCCCACCACCACGAGGTCGGCATGCAGCTCGACGGCCGCGCGCCGCAGCTCGGTGAAGGCGTCGCCCCGGCGGACGATGAACGTGATCGGCATGTTCGCCTCGTCGGCCAGGTCGCGGATCGGCCTGCGCATCTCGTCGATCGTCGCCTCGTAGGCCTGCTCCTGGGCGGCCGCGAGGTAGCCGGTCGCCATGCCCGTCCACGCCGGCGGCGCCAGCACGTAGACCAGCACCAGCCGCGACCGCTGTCGCCGGGCGAGCCCGGCCGCGTAGGCACCTGCCCGCAGCGCGGTGGGGGAGCCGTCGACGCCCGCGAGAACGATGTGGGGACCGTCGGTGCCCCGTTCGAACGGTCCCGGCGACCACGCCGGGCCGTACTCCTCCACCAACTGCCCCCTGGCCCGCTCCGCACCCACGGCTCGCATTATCTGGCACCGGCCGCTCCGGGTGCGGGCGCCCGGCACGACTTTGGTACGAATGACGTCTACGCCGACAGGAGGAACCAAGTCGTGGGTAACGGGCCCGACGCGGTGCGGGCAGCCGACGTGGCGATGGCGGCCGCCCGGTTCGCCGGCGTCATCCAGCCGACGCCACTGCACCGCAACGAACGGCTTTCGCTGCAGCACGGCGTGGACGTCTGGCTCAAGCGCGAGGACCTGTCCGCCGTCCGGTCCTACAAGGGGCGTGGCGCCTACAACCTGGTGAGCCAGCTCTCCCCCGAGGAACGTGCCCGGGGCGTCGTGTGCGCGAGCGCCGGCAACCACGGCCAGGGTGTGGCGTTCGCCTCAGCCGCGCTCGGCGTCCTCGCCCGCGTCTACCTGCCGCGCACCACGCCCCGGCAGAAGCGGGACCGCGTCGCCCGCCTGGGTGGTGAGCACGTCCAGATCGTGGTGCACGGCGACACCTACGACGACGCGGCCGCCGCCGCGCAGGCCTACGCCGCGAGCACGGGCACGACGATGATCCCCGCCTTCGACGACCCGCGCACGATCGCCGGGCAGGGCACCGTGGTCAAGGAGGCCATCGAGCAGCTGGGCAAGGCGCCCGACGTCGTCGTCGTGCCGGTCGGCGGCGGTGGCCTGCTCGCCGGAACGCTCGCCTGGCTGCGCGAGACCCAGCCCGAGGTGCGCGTCATCGGCGCCGAACCGCAGGGCGCGGCCAGCATGGCGCTCGCCCTCGAGCACGGTGGCCCGGTCGCCATGGAGGCCATCGACCCGTTCGTCGACGGCGCCGCGGTGCGGCTCGTCGGTGAGCACACCTACGCCCTCGCCGCCGACCGCCGTCCCGACATGATCGCCGTGCCCGAGGGCAAGATCTGCGTCGAGATGCTCGACCTCTACCAGTCCGACGGCATCATCGCCGAGCCCGCGGGCGCGCTCTCCCCGGCCGCGCTCGGGCTGGACCTCGGACTGGAGCCGGGGTCGACGGTGCTGTGCATCGTCTCCGGCGGCAACAACGACGTCAGCCGCTACGCCGAGATCGTCGAGCGGGCGCTGATCTTCGAGGGACGCAAGCACTACTTCCTCGTCGAGTTCCCGCAGGAACCCGGCGCGCTGCGCAGGTTCCTCGACGACGTGCTCGGACCCGACGACGACATCACGCTCTTCGAGTACGTCAAGCGCAACAACCGCGAGACCGGCCCGGCGCTGGTCGGCATCGAACTCGGGTCGCCGGAGAACCTCGAACCGATGATGAAGCGGATGATGGCCGGCCCGCACCGCATCGAACGCGTCTCGCCCGACAGCCCCCTGTTCACGTTCCTCGTTTGACCGGCATCGGGATCGCCTGCTCGGCCGCGCGGCTCACCTCCTCCCAGTCCGACCAGCCGTCCAGGCGCTGACGCGTGAGGTCGTGCGCCAGGTCGTAGACCATGCTGCCGAGCAGCAGGCGCAACGGCGGGTCCTCGCTGTCGGCGAGTTTCAGCACTGCCTCGGCGGCCAGCGCCGGGTCGCTGTCGACCGACTCTTCGGACCACAGTCGTTCGAGCTGCTGTCTCAGGGGCCCGTAGTCGTCGATCGGGCTCGCCCTGGCGGGGGCGGTGTAGAGGTCGGTCCAGTAACCACCCGGCTGGACGATGCTCACCTGGACGCCGAACGGGGCCGCTTCCCGGGCCAGTGCCTCGCTCATGCCCTCCAGGGCGAACTTGCTCGCGCTGTAGAGGCCGGTCATCGGGAACCCGCCGAGCGCGGCGATGCTGGAGATCTGCAGGATGCGGCCGGACCGCTGCCGCCGCAGCACCGGCAGGACGGCCTGGCTCACCCACAGGGCGCCGAAGAAGTTCGTCTCCATCGCGGCGCGGGCCTGCTCCTCGGTGAACTCCTCGACCATGCCCATCGACAGCGTGCCCGCGTTGTTGACCACCACGTCGAGGCGGCCGAAGTGCTCCACGGCCTGCTCGACGGCCTTGAACACGTCCTCGCGCCGGGTGACGTCGAGCTGGATGGGCAGCAACTGGCTGGTCTCTTCGGTGGTGATGGTGCGGGCGGCCGCGACGACCCGGTCGCCACGGGCGAGGGCGGCTTCGGTGAACGCGCGGCCGAGGCCTCGGCTCGCTCCGGTGATGAACCAGACGCGGGACGTGGGGTCGGTGGTCATGGTGTGCTCCTCTCGTTGTGAGACGAACCGTAGCGTCTCGTTTCGAGGCTGTCAAGACGGACCGTCTCGTCTCATCTTGTGGTAGAGTCGGGACGTGCCGGATTCGAGTCGTCGGAACGAGAACTCGCGTCGCGCGATTTTGACCGCGGCGTTCGAGTTGGCGGGGGAGGTGGGATACGCGAAGCTCAGCATCGAGGGGATTGCCGCGCGGGCCGGGGTCGGGAAGCAGACGATCTACCGCTGGTGGCCGTCGAAGGGGGCGGTGCTTCTGGACGCGTTCCTGATGCTGTCCGAAGGGGACGGTGGCGGACTGCCCGATACCGGGGATCTGGAGGCGGACCTGAAGGCCGTGTTGCGCGCGACGGTCAAGGAGTTGCGCGACGCGCGTTACGACCTGCCGATGCGTGCGCTGAGTTCGGAGATCATGCACGACCCAGAGCTGGCGCGGATGTACGCGGAACGGCTCGACGAGCCTGTGCGGGAGCTGAAGAAGGAGCGGCTGCGGAAGGCGGTGGAAGTGGGACAGCTGTCCGATGTGGACCTGGACATGGCGGTGGACGTGATCTGGGGGCCGGTGACGGTGCGCTGGATGCAGCGCGGGCCGCTCACGGAGGAGTTCGCGGACCGGGTGGTGGAGACGGCGCTGTCCGGGTTGCGGCCCTGACTGCGCCGAGGTTTCCGCGCCGGCGGCGGGCCGGGCGCGGGCGGTGACTCGGTGGCGGGCCGGATGCGGGCGGTGCGGGCGGTGACTCGGTGGCGGGCCGGATGCGGGCGGTGACTCGGTGGCGGGCTGGACGCGGGCGGTGACTCGGTGGCGGGCCGGGCGCGGGCGGTGACTCGGTGGCGGGCTGGGCACGGCTGGTAGCTCGGTGGCGGGCCGGATGCGAGGGGTGACCCGATGGCGAACCCGGTGGCGCGCCGGACGCGAGTAGTGACTCTGTGGTAGGCCGGGCGCGGGTGGTGACTCGGTAGTGGGCCGGATGCGGATGGTCACTCGATGGTGGGCTGGATGCGGCAGGCGAGCGCGTAGTGCGCCGGATGCGGCTGAGTCCTGGTGGAAGGCGGATGCGCTAGGCGGCCGGTAATAGGCCGTGTGGTCGGTGGTGGAGCGGGCCGGGGTCGGTGGGTCAGCGAGCGTCGCTTCGAGGGCGTGGGCCGGCGCGCCGGTTTGCGCGGGGAGCGGTGTGGTCGCGTCGTCGCCATGACGGAGGCCGGGCCGGTGGCTGTGGTGCGGTGCTCCTCGGGGGTCGCGCTTCTCGGCCGGGGTTTGGTCGGGCTGGGCGTCAGTGGGGAATGGCCTGCCGGTGAGCGGTCGCCGACCCGCGGGGGTGCTCGCTGGTGGTCGCCGGGGCGGTCCCGGTCCCCCGCTTGGCGAAGCGGGGGACCGGGAGAGAACAGGCTCAGCCCTTCGCTGCCACGGCCTGCTCGAAGAAGTCCGCGAGCTGGCGTCCGTAGGCTTCGAGGTCCAGGGACGGGTTCTCGGTGTAGGCCTGGATCGCTCCGTCGATGCTCTGCGCGATCGTGCGGGCCGCGACCTCCGGGGAGAACTCGCCGAAGGCGCCTTCCCTCTGGCCCTGCGTCAGCAGCCGCTCGATGCGGGCGGTTCGGAAACCGCTCAACATGGGGCCCGCGACCGGCCAGCCGTCCGGGTCGTCGGCGTTCGCGGCCACCTCGCGCAGCACGCGGACGCACTCGGGGTGGTCGCGGACGAACGTGACCTCCGTTTCGATCACCGCGCGCAGCATCGTGGCCCGATCGGTCGTGTCGCCGGCCCGCTCCTCCAGATACCGGTCCCGGATGCTCAGCGCCGTCGTCACCACCGCCTGGATCAGCCCCGCCTTCGTGCCGAAGTGGTAGCCGATCAGCCGCGTGCTGCTCAACCCGGCGCGCTCCTTGATGCGCGCGAACGACGTCCGGCGATACCCCAGCTCCGCCATCGTCGCGAGCGTCGCCGCAATGATCTGCGACCGGCGCGCCTCCTCAGCCGGGCTCAGGCCCAGGTCCGGCTGCACGTCACTGATTACCTGCATGAGTAAAAAGTTACTCGCGCGAGTAACGACGCGCAAGCGGATTACTTGAGCAGCGTGTCCACCAGCTCCGCCGTCCAGCCGGGATCGGCAGGCTGGCCGACGAAGATCGCCCGGTAGTACAGCGGGCCGAGCAGGACGTCCGCGGCGTGCAGCGTCTCCGGCGCCGTCCCGCCGCGCGAACGCTCCCGGTCGAGGATCGCCGTCAGCTGGGCGTGCCGGTCCGCCGTGCACGCGCAGCCACCTCCGGGGCCGGAGCCGATCGTGGCCCGCATGAGCGCCAGGACGTCCGGGTCGGCCAGGTCGGTCGCCACGTCCGCCGCCCATCGCCGCAGGTCCTCGCGCAGCGAACCGGTGTCGGGCACCACGATGTCGCCGCTGAAGCGGCTGCTCGCGACGTCCGCCATCAGCTCCGCGACCGACCCCCACCGCCGGTACAGGGTGGTCGGGTGGACACCCGCGCGGCTCGCGATCAGTGGCAGGGTCAGCGCCTCCGCCGGGTTCTCGGCCAGGAACTCCACGACGGCGCGGTGCACGGCGGCACGCACCCGCGCGGACCGGCCGCCGGGGCGCGTCGTGCTGATGGTGGCTGGCATGAAGAAATTATCGCATCGATCGTTGCGTTTGCGCTATGGTCGTCCTAACGCATCGATCTTTGCTTTTCCGAGGAGTGCTGATGTCGAGTTGTCCCGCCGTCGCCCCCGTGGCGGTCCGCCCGAGAGCCCGGTTGTCCCACCCGGTGGCGTTCACGGCGGTCGCGGTCATCTTCGTGCTGTTCATGGCGGCCTCCAGTGTCCCGTCCCCGCTCTACGTCGTCTACCAGCAGGAATGGGGCTTCTCGTCGATGACGCTCACCGCGGTCTTCGCGGTGTACGTCCTGGGGCTGATCGTCTCCCTGCTGGTCGTCGGCGCCCTGTCGGACCACATCGGACGGCGGCCGGTGCTGGCCGCGGCCATCGTGGGCGAAGCCGTCTCGCTCGTGCTGTTCCTGGTCGCCGGTGACGTCTCCGCGCTGTTCGCGGCACGCGTCGTGCAGGGTGTCGCGACCGGCGCCGCGATGTCCGTGCTCGGCGCGACACTCGTCGACCTGAACCCGCCGCACGCCCCCGGCCGCGCGGGCGTGATCAGCAGCGTCGCCCCAACCAGCGGGCTCGCCCTCGGCGCACTGGGCTGCGGCGCCCTCGTCCAGTTCGCGCCCGCCCCGACCCACCTGGTCTACGCGCTCCTGCTCGCCGGAATGGTCGTCGCGCTGCTGCTGACCGCCGGCCTGCCGGAGACCTCGGCCCGCCGTCCGGGCGCGCTGGCCTCGCTCACCCCGCGGCTCGGCGTCCCGGCGCGCCTGCGGCCGGACCTGTTCGCGCTGCTCCCGATCCTGCTCTCCAGCTGGGCCCTCGGCGGCCTCTACCTCTCGCTCGGGCCGTCGGTGGCGGCCGGGCTGTTCGGGCTCACCAACCACCTCGTCGGCGGGCTCGTCGTGACCCTGCTGTGCGGCACGGGCGCCCTGACCTCGCTGGCGCTGCGCACCGCACCGGTCGGCATGGTGCTGCAGGCCGGCGCCGTGCTGCTGGCGGCCGGGCTGGGCGCCAGCCTGGCCGGCGTGCTGACGGACACGGTCACGCTCGCGGTGGCCGGGACGCTCGTGTCCGGGGTCGGGTTCGGGGCGTCGGCGCTGGCCAGCTTCGGCACGCTGGCCCGGCTGGCCGCCCCCGGCGAACGCGGGGAACTCTTCGCCGTGGTCTACGTCATCGCCTACCTCGCGTTCAGCGTTCCCGCGGTGATCGCCGGCTTCGCGGCGACATCGGCCGGGTTGCGGTCCACCGCGATCGTCTACGGGTTCGCCGTCGCCGGGCTGGCCGTGATCGCCGTGATCGCCCAGTCGGTGCGTGCCGCGCGAAGGTGATTGCGCAATCCGGACAAGAGGGCTATCTTCACTCCAGTCATACCCCCTAGGGGTATTAAACGGAGGAGCACGAGATGGACCACTCGACGCACGAGCACGCCGCCCACGCCGGGCACGGGGCGCACACCGGGCACCGGCCGCCCACCACCTGGGCCGCCGCCGCGCAGGCCACCCTGCACTGCCTCACCGGCTGCGCCATCGGCGAGGTGCTCGGCATGGTCATCGGCACCGCGCTCGGGCTGCACGGCGTCGCCACGATCGCCCTGGCCGTCGCGCTGGCGTTCGTGTTCGGCTACGCGCTCACCATGCGCGGGGTGCTGAAGGCGGGTGTGCCCTTCCGCGCGGCGCTGAAGGTCGCGCTGGCCGCCGACACGATCTCCATCACGGTGATGGAGATCGTGGACAACGGCATCATGGTCGCCGTGCCGGGCGCGATGGACGCCGGCCTGGCCAGCTGGCTGTTCTGGGGCGCGCTGGCGTTCGCGCTGGCCGTGGCGTTCGTGCTGACCTGGCCGGTGAACAAGTGGATGATCGGGCGCGGCAAGGGGCACGCGGTCGTCCACCAGTACCACCACTGACTGCGCCGGGCGGCCCTGTCGGCCGCCCGTCCGGTCGTGTTGGCTGGATCCCGTGGGCGGGCGGAAGATCGACCGCGGCCCGGCCGGGGACGGCTGCCCCGTGCGGCGCGGCCCGGACGGGACCTGGCGGGTGACGGGCTACGAGCAGGCCCGCACGGTGCTGCGCAGCGGCGGCACAGTGCAGGCCGGGCTCGGCATCGAAACCGTCGAGAAGCTGCCGGCCCGGTTCCGCCGCCCGGTCCTCTACCGCGACGGCCCGGAACACCGCGAGCACCGCCGCCAGACCGCCCGGTTCTTCACGCCCCGGCGCGTCAGCGAGCACTACCGCGACATCATGGTCCGCGTCGCCGGCGAGCAACTGGCGCGGCTCACCCGCACCGGGCGGGCCGACCTGCCGGACCTGGCCTTCGGCCTCGCGATCGGCGTCGCCGCCGAGGTCATCGGCCTCACCGAGAGCAGGCCGGGCATCCAGCGGCGGCTGGACCGCTTCTTCCCGGAGAAGTTCGGCCGCCCCGGGTTCACCAGCCTGACCGGGATCCACTGGTTCTTCCGGCAGATGCGCAACTGGCTGGCCGTCTACCTCGCCGACGTCCGCCCCGCCGTCCGCGCCCGGCGCCGGGACCGCCGGGACGACCTCATCTCGCACCTGCTGGACGAGGGCTGCACGGCGGGCGAGATCCTCGGCGAGTGCCTGACCTTCGCCGCCGCCGGCATGGTCACCACCCGCGAATTCGTCTCCGTCGCGGCCTGGCACCTGTTCACCGACGACGACCTGCGCACGCGCTACCGAGCCGCGGGCGAGGACGAGCGGATCGCCCTGCTGCACGAGATCCTGCGCACCGAACCCGTCATCGGCGGGCTGAAACGGCGTACCACCGAGCCGCTCCGGCTCGACGGCGACACGATCCCCGCCGGTGAGCTGGTCGAGCTGCGGATCGACGCGGCCAACCTCGAGCCGTGCGAGCCGCCCGGCCTGTCCTTCGGCGACGGCGCGCACAAGTGCCCGGGCGCGCACATCGCGATCCTGGAGACCGACGTCTTCCTCAGCCGCCTGTTCGCCCTGCCCGGCCTGCGCATGGCGACCCCGCCGCGGGTCACCAGGAAAGCCGAGATCGACAGCTACGAACTGCGGAATCTGGTCGTGACGACCTCCGCGCCGGACTAGCATTCGCGCTCGTGGCGGACACCGACATCTCCTTCCGGGCCGACCGGATCGACCCGGCCGTGGTCGCGCGCCAGGCCGAGGTCCTCGACGTGCAGGCCGCGACCCCGGGCGTGCGGCGGTTGCGGGCCTGGGCGCACGAAGCGCTGGCCGTCCGGCCGGGGGAGCGGGCACTGGAGATCGGCTGCGGCACCGGGTCCGAGGTGCAGGTGCTCGCGGCCGCGGCCGGGCCCGGCGGCGAGGCGATCGGCCTCGACCCCAACGAGGCCATGCTCGCGCTGGCCCGGGAGCGGGCGGCCGGATCCTCCGCGCGGTTCGTGCCCGGCGATGTCTGCTCCCTGCCCTTCGCCGGCGCGAGTTTCGACGCCGTCCTGTGCGAACGCGTCTTCCAGCACCTGACCGAGCCCGCGGCCGCCGTCACCGAGATCGTCCGCGTCCTGCGGCCGGGCGGTCGCGTGGTGCTGATCGACACCGACTGGGCGACCGGGATCCTGCACCCCGGCGACCCGGAAACCGCGCGGGGCGTGCTGGCCGGGATGCTCTCGCAGACCGCCGAACCGGCCGCGGGCCGCAAGCTCGCGGGCTGGCTGACCGCGGCCGGCCTGACGATCCTCGACCGCGGCTCGCAGGCCCTGATCTCCGACCACGAATCGGTGCGGGACACGCTGCTGCCGATGATGGTCCAGCACGCCGTCGGCAACGGCGCGGTCACCCGCGAGCAGGGGGAGCGGCTGCTCGCCGAGGTCGCCGACGGCGCCGCGCGCGGGGACTTCCACCTCTCGGTGACGATGTTCGGGGTGCTCGCCCAGCGCGCCTGAACCTCCCGCCAGCCGGCGAGGACTCCAGGACGACCTCGGCCGGTCGCCGACCAGGTAGGCGGCGTCGTCGGCCCTCGGGCGATCGTGGTCACGGGACGCGGTGCAGGCTGAGCACGCCGTCCCGGGGACCGGTGGCCGTCCAGGCGCCCGAGTCCGCCGTCCAGGTCACGCCGTCGAAGGTGACGCCGTCCAGACCGAACCGCGTCGCGTTCGCGACCAGCCAGCTCGCGAAGGCCCACCCCTCGGCCGCCGGGTGCGGGCCGCTGAGCACCGCGGTGCCCAGCTCGGCCCTGGCGACCGGCACGATGTCCGCCTCCGGCGCGCCCGGTGAGATGTTCGCGCAGGTCAGCGCGGCCGGCCGGGCCCCGGTCAGCGCCGCCGCCATCGTCGCGGCTTCCGTCTCCCACTGCGCGTAGGCCTCCGGCAGCGCCGACCGTTGCACCAGCTGCGCCGCCCGGGTCAGCGGCAGGTCCGCCCAGTCCGGCACCTCCCGCAGCCGCTCGTAGAACGCCGTCGCCGCGTAGACCGGGTCGGTCACCTCCGCGTAGCTGCCCCACCCCTGGCTCGGCCGCTGCTGGAACAGCCCCGCCGAGTCGCGGTCGCCCCCGGGCAGGTTCCGCAGCCGCGACTCCTGGATCGCCGTGGCCAGGGCCACCGTCACGGCGTGGTCGGGCAGGTCCAGGCGCTTCCCGACGGCGGCGATCGTGGCCGCGTTGCGTGCCTGCTCGACGGTCAGGTCCACGGACGAGCCGTCCGCCGCGGTCGCCGTGCACCCCGGCCGGGGCGCCGGCCGCCCCGCCAGCACGATCCACGTGACGATCCCGCCGACCACCACGACGGCGAGGAACAGGGCCAGGAGCGCCCCACGACCGCTGCGCATGCTCCCCCTCCCTCGCCGGACCTCCCGCCAGTTCAGACGCGCGAGGACGCTCCTGGTTCGTCGTACCCGCTGACGACCTCGGAAAACGGCGTCGGCGTTACCCGGAAGAGGTGCGAAACCGGGTGCGATACCGTTCGGTGCCGAACCTCCACCCGCGCACGAAGGATTTGATCATGGGAGAGAGCTCCCCGAAGGTCACGGTCGTCGTCCCGACCTACAACGAGCGGGACAACCTGCCCAACCTCGTCGGCCAGCTCACCGGCCTCGGGCTGCCCGGCCTGCACGTGCTCGTGGTGGACGACAACTCGCCGGACGGCACCGGCGACGTGGCCGACAAGCTGGCGGCCGAGGACCCGGACCGCATCGGCGTGCTGCACCGGACCGAAAAGGACGGTCTCGGCCGCGCCTACGTCGCCGGCATCACCCGGGCGCTGGAGGAGGGCGCGGACATCGTCATCCAGATGGACGCCGACCTGTCCCACCCGGTCGAGGCGGTCCCACGGATGATCGAGAAGCTGGCCACGTCGGACGCCGCCGTCGTGCTCGGATCCCGTTACGTGGCAGGCGGTTCGCTCGCCGGGGAGTGGGGCTGGCACCGCAAGGCGCTGTCGGCGTGGGCGAACTTCTACGTCAACGCCATCCTGCGGCTGCGGGTCAAGGACGCGACCGCCGGGTTCAAGGCGTGGCGCGCGGAGACGTTGCGGCGCATCGACATCGCCACGATCCGCAGCAACGGGTACGCGTTCCAGGTCGAGATGAACTACCGCACCGTGAAGCAGGGGCTGCGCATCGCGGAGATCCCGATCCGGTTCGAGGAGCGCGCCGACGGCGTGTCGAAGATGAGCCTCGCGGTGCAGCTGGAGTCCGCGCTGATGCCGTGGAAGCTGCTGTTCGGCCGTAAGCTGAGCTAAACGAAACGTCAAAATCTTTCACTTGTTCTTCCGCTTCCTCGGTCGCACGCTGGTGGTGTGATCAAGACGTGGGTGCGGATGGGTGTGCTCGCCCTGCTGTGGGGTTCGGCGTTCCTGTGGATCAAGCTCGCGTTGCGCGGGTTCACGCCGATCGAGATCGCGGTGCTGCGCAGCGTCCTGGGCGCCGCGGTGCTGTTCGTCCTGGCGCGGATCGCCGGGCAGCGGATGCCGCGCGGGCGGGCGATGTGGGGGCGGCTGGCCGTGGCCGCGTTCTTCTGCAACGCGGTGCCGTTCGCGTTGTTCAGCATCGGTGAGCAGACGGTCGACTCCGGCATCGCGGGTGTGCTCAACGCGACCACTCCACTGTGGTCACTGCTCATCGGGCTGGTGCTGGGCACCGAACGCGGGACGCATCCGGCGCGGCTCGGCGGGCTGCTGCTCGGGTTCGCCGGGGTGCTGCTGATCTTCGCGCCCTGGGAGCGGTCCGGGTTGTTCGGCTGGGGCGCGCTGGCGCTGGTGGCGGCCGCGGCGAGCTACGCGATCGCGTTCGCCTACATGGCGCGGAAACTGGCCGGCACCGGCGCGCCGATCGCGACGTCGGCGGCGCAGCTGGGAGCCGCGTCCGGGCTGGCGGCGCTGGCGCTGCCGGTGGACGGCGGCCGTCCCGGGTTCGACGGCCTCGCCGTGCTCGCGGTCGTGCTGCTCGGCGTGTTCGGCACCGGGTTCACCTTCTACCTCAACTACCGGCTCATCGAGGACGAGGGCCCGACCGGCGCGGCGGTCGTCGGGTACCTGCTGCCGGTCGTGTCGGTCGCGCTCGGGGCGGTGGTGCTGGGCGAGCCGGTGACGGTGCGGGTCGTGGCCGGGATGGTGGTGGTGCTGGCCGGGGTGGGCCTGACGCGCGTGAAGCCGCGGCGCGTACGCGTGGCGGCGTAGGCGAAGTTCGCGCTCCGCGCCGGATGTCCCGGACCGCGCGGTTCGCGACAGTGGGCGGCATGAGACTCAAAGCCCGGGGACGGAAGGCGTGGCTGGCGGTGCACATCGTGTCCGCCGGCGCGTGGATCGGGATCGACGTGGTGCTGGCGGTGCTCGTGTTCACCGCGATGCTGACGGACGATCCGTCGCTGGCCGCGGTGTGCTACCAGGCGCTGCGGCTGTTCGCGGTGTGGCCGGTGCTGGTGGCCGGGCTGGTGTGCCTGGGCAGCGGGGTGATGCTGGGGCTGGGCAGCCGGTACGGGGTGGTCCGGTACTGGTGGGTGGCGATCAAGCTGGTGCTCAACGTGGTGCTGACGGTGCTGGGGCTGATCCTGCTGCGCCCGGCGGTCGGCGAGGCCGCGGTGTACGGCCAATCGCTGCTCGCGGGGATTCCCGGGGTGCCGCCGGACCTGGTGTTCCCGCCGATCGTGTCACCGGCGTGCCTGCTGGCGGCGGTGCTGTTGTCGGTCTACAAGCCGGGCGGGCGGGTCCGCCGGGCCGGTTCCCTCGAACGGCGCGCCACGTCGTTGCGCTGAGTGATGTCGCTGCTCCTGTCAGTTGGTTTTGCCTCCGCTGGTTCGGACGCGCTGCCATTCTGGAGGTATGAACCCGCCGCCGTCAGCTCGCCGGGAACGCGTCGGTGACAAGGTCCTGTCCAACCGGACCATCGCTTTGTGTGCGGCGATATTGGTGGTGTCAGCAGCAGTCGCTTGCTGGCTCCTGCTCCGGCTCTACGGGCACGGCACCGACGCGGACAAGGCGCGTCTCGACGGCATTCGTACCGTCGGGACCATCGTTCTGGGTGCGGGTGGCGCTGTGGCACTGCTGCTCGCGGCACGCAAACAACAGACCGCGGAGCACGACCTCGCGACCAAGCGCCACGATCTCGCGCTTCGCGAGCAAGCGAACGAGGATGCGCGGCACGACGCGGCCGAACGGCGGATCACCGACCTCTACCTCAAGGCGGTCGAGCAGCTCGGATCCGAGAAGGCGCCGGTTCGTCTCGCCGGCCTCCACGCGCTCGACAGGCTGGCTCAGGACAACCCGGCCCAGCGGCAGAGAATCGTGGACGTCATCACGGCCTATCTGCGCATGCCCTACGCGCTGCCGGAGCCGGCCGAGTCAGCCGCCCGCGAGAGGTACTGGGTACAGCTGCAGGAACGAGAAGTACGCCTCACCGCGCAGCGGATCCTGACCGACCACTTGGACCCGCTCAGCGGTGCCGGCCACCGGTTCTGGCCGGACATCGATCTCGATCTCAGTGGTGCCCTGCTGATCGATTTCACCCTCCGCGGCTGTCAGATCAACAACGGCCGGTTCGTGGGTGCCGAATTCGCCGGCCGGACGTTGATGCTCGGGGTGAGCTTCGTCGGTGACACGCATTTCGGCGACGCCACCTTCAGCGGGGACGCCTGGTTCGTGGAGGCGACCTTCAACGGCAACGCACGCTTCGACCGGGCCGAGTTCGCCGGTGATGCGCGCTTCGACGAAGCCACCTTCGTCGGAGCGACGGCGTTTCGCGACACGACGTTCCTGGGGGAGGCCCGTTTCGACGACGCGACCTTGTCCGGAAATGTGGTTTTCAGCGGTGCCACGTTCACCGGGAACGCCAGCTTCCGGCGGGCGAGCTTCACGGACGCGTGGCTGCCCGGAGTGGAGTTCAGCCGCGACGCCTATTTCGACCGGGCCACCTTCGCTGGTGACGCGTGGTTCAGCCGGGTCGCCTTCAGCAGCTACACCACGTTCGACCTGGCCGTCTTCACCGGCGACATCCGCTTCAGCGGTGCGACCCTCGACGGCGTCGCCTATCAGCCGCCGCAGTTGCAGGGTGACGACGTCCTCTTTGATCAGTGATCCTCATCCGCCGGTTCCAGGATCAGCGTTCGCGGGCTGCCGGCCAGCGCGGGTGACTTCTCGCGCGTCGACCAGACCTCGTGTGCCAGGAAGGTCCGGAACGCCTCCGCCTCGGGCACCGATCCGAACTCCAGGTCCACCACCACGTAGTGCGGATCGCCGGCGGGGCGGGACACGTGGTGCGCCCGCACGCCCGCCCGGCGGCGCGCCTCGGCGAACCGGCCGAACGCCGCCCGCCACAGCGGGAAATCCACAATCGAGTGTTCGATGTGCAAGGTGGCCATGACTCCTCCTTCTCCTCGCTGCCGACGGTAGGAATTCCGCCTCGCCGGGCCCATCCCAGGTTCCTGGGGTTCTAGACTCGACCATGTGGACGCGAGGGCGGTGCGGCTGCGCGTGCTCGGCGAGATCCGGCGCAAGGTCGGCTTCGACGCCTACGCCTGGCCGCTCACCGACCCGGAGACCGCCGTCGGCACCGCCCCGCTCGCCGACGTTCCGTGCCTGCCGGAGCTGCCCCGCCTGATCCGGCTCAAGTACCTCACCCCGACCAACCGCTGGACCACGCTGCGCCCCGGCACCGTGACGACCCTTCGCGCGGCCACCGGCGGCAACCCCGCCCGGAGCCTGCTGTGGCGCGAGATGCTGGACGGCTACGGCGTCGCCGATGTCGCGTCCGCCGTGTTCGCCGACCGGTTCGGCGTCTGGGCCTTCCTCGACCTGTGGCGGTCCCGCCCCTTCACCGGCCCGGAAACCGCGACGCTCACCCGGATCCTCGAACCGGTCACCACCGAACTGCGCCGGGCCCAGGCGGAGACCTTCGTCGCGCGGGACGGCCACTCGCCGCGGCCGGGTCCGGTCGTGCTGCTGCTCTCCCCGGAACTGGACGTCCTCGGCCACACCCCGGACACCGCCGAGTACCTGCGCGTGCTCGTCCCGCCGGACGACGGGCGCGCGCCGGTCCCGGCCGGCGCCTACAACGTGGCCGCGCAACTGCTCGCCAACGAGGCCGGCGTCGACGGCCACCGCCCGGCGGCCCGCGTGCACCTCGCGGACGGGCGGTGGGTGACCCTGCGCGCGGCGGGGATCGTCCGGGACATCGCCGTCACCATCGAGGAGTCCGCCCCCGCCGAGCGGGTCGCGTTGTTCGGCCGGGCGTCCGGGCTCAGCACCCGGGAGCGGGAACTCCTCGGGCACCTCGCCCACGGCAGCGACACGCGGGACCTCGCGCGGCGGATGTTCCTGTCCGAGCACACCGTCCAGGACCACCTGAAGTCGATCTTCACCAAGACCGCCGTGCGCAACCGCCGGACCCTGCTGGCCCGCGCGCTCGGCAGCTGATCGAAAACCCGCAAAACCGTCGGTGCTTGGTGGTAAGAAGGCGAAGTGACCGACGATGCCTTCGCCGACCTCGACGCCTACGTCCGCCTGCCGCGGCTGTCGGGTCTGGTGCTCTCCCCGGACGGCCGCCGACTCGTCGTCGGCGTGGCGACGCCCGACCTGAAGAAGAACCGCTACACCACGGCGCTGTGGGAGGTGGATCCCGCGGGCGAGCGCCCGGCGCGGCGGCTGACCCGCAGCGCCGAGGGCGAGTCCGGCGCCGCCTTCACCCCCTCCGGTGACCTGCTGTTCGTCTCGGCCCGGCCGGACGCCGCGGCCGAGGGCGAGGACGGCCCGAAGAGCGCGTTGTGGCTGCAGCCCGCGTCCGGCGGGGACGCCCGGGTCGTCGCCGCGCCCGCCGGCGGCATCCACGGCGTCACCGTGGCCGCCGAGGCCGGCACCGTGCTGGCCGGGGCGCCGATGATGCCCTCGGCCACGAGCGCCGACCATGACGCCGAGGTCCGCAAGGCGCGCAAGGACGCCGGGGTCTCGGCGATCCTGCACGAGGAGTACCCCATCCGGTACTGGGACCACGACCTGGGCCCCGACGGCACCCGGCTGGTCGTCGCCGACGGGGTGCCGGCGGGGGAGGACCGCCTCGAGCTGCGGGATCTCACCGGGCACGCCGGGCGCGCGCTGGGCGACGAAGCGTCCTGGGACGTCGCGCCCGACGGCCGCACCGTCGTCACCACCTGGGTGGTGCCCGAGGGGCGCGGGTCGCAGCGCACCACCGTCGTCGCCATCGACGTGGCCACCGGCGAGCGGCGCGTCCTGGCCGACGACGCCGACCACGAGTACGAGTCGCCCCGGATCTCGCCGGACGGCACCCAGGTCGCGATCGCCGTGTACCGCCGGTCGACCCCGCACGCCCCGGGCGACTACTGGCTCGCCCTCGTCCCGCTCACCGGCGGGGAGATCCGGCCGCTGACCCGCGAGTGGGACCGCTGGCCGCACTCGCCGCGGTGGCTGCCCGACGGCTCGGCGCTGGTCGTCGCGGCGGACGACCAGGGCCGTTCGCCGCTGTGGCGGGTCGACGCCACCAGCGGTGACGTCACGCGGCTGACCGCCGACGACGGCGCCTACACCGATCCGCGGATCTCGCCGGACGGCCGGTGGGTCTACGCGCTGCGCTCCGCCGTCGACCACCCGCCGGCGCCGGTGCGCGTCGCCCTCGACGGCGGTGCGATCGAACCGCTGCCCGGCCCGGCCGAGGCGCTCGGCCTGGACGCCGACGTTCCCGGCCGGCTCGACGAGGTCACCGCCACCGCCGAGGACGGCACGCCGCTGCGGGCGTGGCTCGCGCTGCCGCGGGACGCCGGCCCGGACTCGCCCGCGCCGCTGCTGCTGTGGATCCACGGCGGCCCGCTCGGATCGTGGAACGCCTGGCAGTGGCGGTGGAACCCGTGGCTCGCCGTCGCCCAGGGCTACGCCGTCCTGCTGCCCGACCCGGCGATCTCCACCGGCTACGGCTACGAGTTCATCAAACGCGGCTGGGGCGCGTGGGGCGCGGCGCCGTTCACCGACCTGATGGCCACCACCGACGCCGCCGAGCGGCACCCGGCCGTCGACGAAACCCGCACGGCCGCGATGGGCGGATCGTTCGGCGGCTACATGGCCAACTGGGTCGCCGGGCACACCGACCGGTTCCGGGCGATCGTCACGCACGCCTCGCTGTGGGCGCTCGACCAGTTCGGGCCGACGACCGACGCGACCTTCTACTGGCAGCGCGAGCTGACCCCCGAGATGGCGGAGGCGAACTCCCCGCACCGCTTCGCCGACGAGATCAGCACGCCGATGCTCGTCATCCACGGCGACAAGGACTACCGCGTCCCGATCGGCGAGGGGCTGCGGCTGTGGTGGGACCTGGCGTCCCGCTCGGCCGCCGAGGACGGCTCGACACCGCACAAGTTCCTGTACTTCCCCGACGAGAACCACTGGATCCTGACCCCGCACCACGCGAAGCTCTGGTACGCCACGGTGTTCGCGTTCCTCGCCCAGCACGTGCTGGGCAAGGACTGGCAGCGCCCGGAGCTGCTGGGCTGACGGTTAAACGCGGCCGGAGCGGGAAAGCCTCCCTCGCCAACATCATCACCGGCGAGGGAGGACCCCGTGTTCCGTCACACCAAGGCCCTGCAGTTCGAGGCGAAGCCGGAGCGTCCGGACCCGTACTACGCGCGGAAGCTGCAGGAGCTGATCGGTGGTGCCTACGGTGAGATGACGGTGACGATGCAGTACCTGTTCCAGGGCTGGAACTGCCGCATCGAGGGCAAGTACAAGGATCTGATCATGGACACCGCGACCGAGGAGATCGGTCACGTGGAGATGCTGGCCACCATGGTCGCCCGGCTGCTGGAAGGCGCCCCCGCCACCGCCACCGCCGAAGCCGCCAAGGATCCGGTGATGGCCGCGGTGCTGGGCGGGATGGACCCGCAGCAGGCCATCGTCGCCGGCGGGGGCGCCATGCCGGCGGATTCCAACGGCACGCCGTGGAACGGCAAGTACATCGTGGCCTCCGGCAACCTGCTGGCCGACTTCCGGGCCAACGCCGCCGCGGAGGCGCAGGGCCGGTTGCAGACCGCGCGGCTGTACAACATGACCGACGACCCGGGCGTGAAGGAGATGCTGAAGTTCAACCTGGCCCGCGACACCGTGCACCAGAAGCAGTGGCTGCGCGCCATCGAAGAACTCCAAGCCGACGGCCTGGAAAGCGACATCGCCCCCAACGCCCTGCTCGACGAAGAAGACCAGACCCACAACAACACCATCTGGCACCTCTCCGACGGCCCCGACGGCAACAAAGGCTCCTGGTCCACCGGAGAGGACCGCATCGACTACCTCATGGACCCCAAACCCCTCGGCGGCCCCGGCAGCGCCCCCAAACCCGACCCACAGCTCTACGCGACCTACGCCGGTAACGGCTCGGCGCACGGGCCGGACGGCGAGGCGGATCTCGCGGACGGCGACGTCGAGACCTTCTACGCGGACGGCCGGTGGAAGAACCAGGTGGTGGGCAACAGCCGGGCCTCCAGCACCGGCGACACCAAGGCCGAGGCCCAGGCCGAGGGCCGCGAACTGGCCCGCAAGCGCGGCGCCACGCACGTCGTCCGCCGCAAGGACGGCGAGATCGCGGAACGCCACGACTACGGCCGCTGACCCGTTCCGCGCGCCACGGCACCGAGCAAGCGTATTCCACGCGCGAAGGACAGCTCACGAGTCCGCGGAGACTTCTCGGCCAGGGAAGGCGGCCCGCGATTTCCGCGGTACCGCGCGGGCGCGAGCCGAGCAGCTGCGGTCGGCGCCCCGGGCAGCGGCTCGCAAGTCGCGGGGAGGTTTGTCCGGTTTGGTGAAGGCTGCGGTGCTGCAATATCCGCGGAACCGGGCGGCGATCCCGCGAGCCGCGCCGCCACGGTGGAGGGCCGGATGGGCGGCTCGCGAGTTGCGGGACGCCTCTCCGGTTGATGAAGGCGGGTGCCGCAATTTTTCCATGGGCATCGCTTGGCGGTTCCGCCCAGCGGGCGGGCTCGGTCGACGCTGGGGTGGGCGAGTTGCGGGGACGGTTCTCGGGCTGGCGAAGGCGGGGCTGCCGCGATTCCGTGGTATCCCGTGGCGGTCGCACGAGGCGGGCGGGCTCGGTCGACGCTCGGGTGGGCGAGTTGGGGGGACGGTTCTCGGGCCGGTGAAGGCGGGGCTGCCGCGATTCCCGCGGTATCGCAGGGCGGTCGCGCACGGCGGGAAGCCTCGGTCCGCGGCCGGGTGGGCCTTCGCGAGTTCCGGGCATGCTTCTCTGGCCGATGAAGGTGCTGCCGCGCTACCGCGCGGCGATTCCGCAAGCCGGGCCGCCACCATCGACTGTAATTCACTCCAGAACCACTCGGTCGAGTGTCAGCAGCCGTGCGCCGCGTGCGCCGGATCGCTAGTTTTCTCGTCTCGTTCGAAGAACCATTTTCCGATGAAGGGGAAACTCAGTGTCGCGCACACTTCGTGCTGGTGTCGTCGGTCTCGCGGCCGCCTCGGCGGTTCTGACCGGGGCGGGCGCCGCCTCCGCCGGAGTCTCCACGCCGCAGCTCAAGGCCGTCGGCATGACGGTCAACGGCCTGATGGGCAAGGCCGGCACCCCCAGCGTGCTCAGCGCCGTCACGGGCAAGCAGAGCGCGCTGTCCCCGGTCACCGGCGGCAACCCGCTGCGCCCGGTGACCGGCAAGCTGCCGATCGGCTGATCGGGCGAGGCGTGCCACGGGAAGTCACCCGTGGCACGCCTCAGCGCTGTAGCGATTCCAGCAGCTTGCGGGCCACCAGGGCGAGCTTGGTGTTCGTCCGCTGCGATTCCTCGACCAGCCGGGTGAACGCCTCGTCCGCGCTGCACCCGTGGATCGCCATCAGCACGCCCTTGGCCTGGTCGATCTCGGCGCGCGAGGTCAGGGCCGTCTCCAGCTGGGCGATCTTGCGCTGCGTGGCCGCCCAGCGGCGGGCGTTGGTGAACGCCTCGCACGCGGCGGTGGTGAACAGGCGCATCACCTGCTCGTCGTAGTCGTCGAAGGCGCGGGCGGTGAAGCTGTACATGTCGAGCCCGCCCACCACCTCGTCCTCGCCGCCGGGCTCGCCGGGCAGCAGCACCGGCACGGACAGGTAGGTGTTGATGCCGGCCGCCTTCGCCGCCGCGGTGAACTCCGGCCACTCCACCTCGTGCTCGCCGACGATGGCGCGCACCGGGCGTCGCTGGGTTGCGGCCTCGACGCACGGGCCGCGGCGGGTCCGGTACTGGCACTCGTCGATGCCGATGACCACCTCGTCGGTGGCCGCCAGCGTGTACAGGTGACCGTCCTCGGCGATGGCGGTGATCGTCGCGGCGTCGGCGTCGGGCAGGGTCGCCACGGCGCTTTCGGCGATGCCCTTCGCGATGTCCTCCAGCGGCTGGCTCGCCGCCTGTCCGCGCAGATCCTCCAGCGCGGCCGCCACGTGGTCGAGGCGGGCGAGCGGATCTGCGCGGCCGTCGGTCATGGCCGGCGGGTACCCGGGGCCGCGGCGGCGTAACCGGGCGTCGTGCGCAGCCAGATGTTCCCGCCCGGGTTGCGTGCCATGTCCGGGATCCCCGCCGTGAGCAGCTCCCGACGGCGGGCCCACAGGTACTGCTGGAACCAGCGCACCTCGAAGCGCGAGTTGCAGGCCAGGAACGCGCGCAGCAGGTAGACCTCCTGCCAGGCGCGGCCCTCGGTCACCCAGTCGAGCGGGTACTCGAAGGGGAAGAACACGTCGTGCACGTGGATCCACACCCCGTCGGCGAGGCGGGGCAGCACCTCGAAGAAGAGGTGGTTGACATCGGAGCCCGCCTTGACCACGTGGGTGGAGTCGATGAACAGCACGTCACCGGCCTCCAGGGCGAGGAACGTCTCCATCGGGACGTCCTGCACCGGCTGCTCACGGATCGTCACGCGCTGTTCGTCCGGGGCGCAGCAGCGAACGCACCAGGTCCGGGTAGGGCTCGACGAAGGTCAGCTCGACCGCGCCGTCCAGCCAGTGCTCGACGGTGTCCAGCGTCATCGCCGACGAGTAGCCGGACCCGATCTCCACCAGCCGCCGCGGGCGCAGGTGCCGCAGCATCGCGTGCAGGACCAGCGCGTCGGACCAGGAGTACTCGGGATTGCCGAAGAAGTACCGGTACTCCGGCGACCGGTCCTCGGGGAACGGGTGGTCCTTCAGCAGCTCCGTGAGCACGGGCAGCAGGGCGAGCTGGTCGTCCTCGCGCAGGTCGAGGCCGGCGGGATCGGATCCGGTGTCGAACAGCGTCGCGGCGCGGGCGCGGACCTGCGCGGGGTCCGGGTGCGGCGAGTAGAAGTGGCCCGGCGGCACCCAGGTCCGGTAGGTGGCGGCGAGCCGGTCGCGTTCGGCTTCCGCGGCGGCGCACCGGGCCAGGAGGTCGTCGTGGGTCCGGCGCGACACCACGTATCGCCTGGCCAGCCTCCGCAACGGCGCACCGATCAAGGACATCGCCGCAGTCTAGACAGCCGCGGCGCCTACCCTGGTGGGGTGTTCGTGAAGATCTGCGGCCTGCGCACCGAGGCCGACGTGGACTGCGCGGTGACGGCCGGGGCCGACGCGGTCGGGTTCGTCCTGGCCCCCAGTCCCCGGCAGGTCAGCGTGGACGAGGCCACGCGCCTGGTGGCCGCCGTGCCCCCGGAGGTCCTCAGCGTGGGGGTGTTCCTCGGGATGCCCGTCGCCGAGGTCCGGGACGTCGCGGTCAAGACCGGCCTGGGCGCGGTCCAGCTGCACGGCGCCGGCTACGCGGCGGAGGACTTCGCCGCGCTCGCCGACCTGGGGGTGCCGCTGGTGCGGGCCACGTCGACGGCGGGCGAGCGGGTGGCGGTCGGGGCGTTCGGCGAGGAGATGCTGATCCTCGACTCGCCGCGGGCCGGGTCGGGGGAGCAGTGGGGCTGGTCGGAGCTGCGCGGCCAGACCGGGCGGTGGCTGCTGGCGGGCGGGCTGCGCCCGGACAACGTGGCGGAGGCGATCGAGACGGTGCGCCCGTGGGGCGTTGACGTGTCCAGCGGAGTGGAATCCACGCGCGGCACGAAGGATCATGGGCTGATCCGGGAATTCCTCGCCGCCGCGCGTCCCTGACCGCGGATCCCGTTCGTCGGTGTGGTGAGAACACGGACCGGCGAGGAGGACGCGATGCAGTACATGCTGTTGATCTGCGGTGGCCCGGAGGCCGCCGAGCACGCCGAGGACGGCTGTGGCGACTGGGGCGAGGAGATGGCCGGGCGGGGCGTCCTGCGCGGCGGGGCCGGGCTGCGGCCCCCGCACGAGGCGACCACCGTGCGGGTGCGGTCGGACGAGGTGCTGCTGTCCGACGGCCCGTTCGCCGAGACCCGCGAGCAGGTCGGCGGGTTCTGCCTGATCGAGTGCGCCGACCTGGACGAGGCGATCGAGATCGCGTCGAAGCACCCGGCCGCGACCTACGGGTCGATCGAGGTCCGGCCGATCTGGCAGCCGTGACCGACGTCCACACCGCGCTCGTCCGGGCCTTCCGGGACGAGTGGGGCCAGGTGGTCGCGACCCTGATCCGGCTCACCGGCGACTGGGACCTCGCCGAGGAGTGCGCCCAGGACGCGTTCGCCCAGGCCGTCGGGTCGTGGTCCCGGGACGGCGTGCCGCGCCGGCCCGGGGCCTGGCTCACCACCGCCGCCCGCAACCGCGCGCTCGACCGGCTGCGCCGGGACGCGGTCGGGGCGGCCAAGCTGCGGGAGGTCGCGGCGATGCCTGTTCCCGAACCCGAATCCGACGACAGCGGCGTGCCCGACGACCGCTTGCGCCTGATGTTCACCTGCTGCCACCCGGCGTTGTCGCTCGACGCGCAGGTGGCGCTGACGTTGCGCACGCTGGCCGGGCTGACCCCGGCCGAGATCGCGCGGGCCCTGCTGATCGCCGAGCCCGCGTTGAAGAAACGGCTGGTGCGCGCGAAGCAGAAGATCCGGCACGCCGGCATCCCGTACCGGGTGCCGCCGGCGCACCTGCTGCCGGAGCGGACCCCGGCCGTGCTGGCGGTGCTGTACCTGTTGTTCAACGAGGGCTATGCGGCCACGGCCGGCGCGGACCTGCTGCGCCGCGAGTTGTCGGCGGAGGCGATCCGGCTGGCGCGCGTGCTGCACGAGCTGATGCCGGACGAGCCGGAGGCCACCGGGCTGCTGGCGCTGATGCTGCTGCAGGACGCGCGCCGGGACGCGCGGGTGGACGAGCACGGTGACCTCGTGCTGCTGGCGGACCAGGACCGCGGCCGGTGGGACCGCGCCGAGATCGACGAGGGCGTGGCGCTGCTGGACGGCGCGCTGCGGCGCGGGGCGCCGGGGCCGTACCAGGTGCAGGCGGCGATCGCCGCATGCCACGGGACGGCGGCGCGGGCCGCGGACACGGACTGGCCGCAGATCGCCGCGCTGTACGGCAGGCTGGCCGAGATGACCCGGTCGCCGGTGGTGGAGCTGAACCGCGCGGTGGCCGTGGGGATGGCCGCCGGGCCCGCCGAGGGGCTGCGGATCCTGTCCGGTGTGGATCTGCCGGGCTACCACCTGCTGCCCGCCACGCGAGCCGAGTTCCTGCGCCGCCTGGGACGCCACACGGAGGCGGCGGCGGAGTACCGCGAGGCGTTGCGGCTGGTCACGACGGACGCGGAGCGCCGCTTCCTGACGCGAAGGCTGGCAGAGGTGGGGTGACGGGCCGGCCGGTGCGCCCCCGGAAGGCACCGGCCGGCCGCGGCGTCACCTGCTGCTGACCCTCACCCGCCGCGACGGGGACGGCGCGCCGCCCGCGGCGGAGGTGTACAGCCAGGCGAACAGCACCCACATGCCGCCGAACACGAGGCCCACCAGGACGTACGCCACGGTCCACAGCACGAGCGGCGTGTCGGTCTTGCGTTCGCGCTGCAGGAACTTGATCTCCGACATGAAAGGGCGCGGCCCGGACGTCGCGGTGATCTCGCCGGCGTTCGCGGCCGGGTCGGCGGGCGCGTAGATCGGCGCGATCGCCATCACCCGGTTCCCGTAGTGCACGCGGATGCTGGTCTTCCACTGCCCGAACACCGGCAGCGGCTGTGTCGTCCGGTACGTGCCCTCCGCCGTCCGCTCCAGCGGCGCGCTGTAGAAATCCCCGCCCTGCCACGAGAAACCGTTGAGCCACACCGGATCCGACACCAGGTCCGCCCGGTTGATCGTCACCGTCGCGGTCACCCACCGCGGCTGCCCGCCACCGTGCGGGTTCGAGATCGGCAGGCTCTGGCCGGTGTCCGTGAGCTGGATGTCCGCCACCAGGTCGGCGGGCGGATCGGCCGGCGGGATGACCGCCGCGCACAGCGCCACCGCCCCGAGCGCCCCCACGAGCCCGCCCAGGTGCCGCGTCCGGAAGCGCACCGCGGGCGCGCCCGACGGCGCCGGGTCCGATGCCCGCCGCGCCGCCACCGCCTCGACCCGCTGGTACTGCCACACCCCGATCAGCGCCCCGGCCACCGACGCGGCCGCCCCCCACAGCACGAACGTGTCGAGGTGGGACAGCGGCCACGGGTCGGGCATCAGCCACTGCGAGAACGCCCACTCGCCGGACATCCCGAGCACCCCGGCGGCCAGCCCGGCCACCACGGCGAACGCGTACCCGCGCCGCCCGCGCAGCAGGATCGCCACCAGCTCGATCACCACGGCCTCGGCCGCGTACGGCAGCAGCAGCGCCACGTGCAGGTCGTTGACCAGCGGCAGCACCGCGAACACCGCCCGCGTGACCAGCACCACGGCCACCACCAGCAGCGCGCCGCCGGGACCGCCCGCGAGCCGCCCGTAGACCAGGGTCCAGCTGCCGATCAGCCCCACCAGCACCACCTGGGCGAGCATCGGGAACTGAGGCACCCCGAGGTCGAACTCCATCAGGAACGCCGACGCGCCCATCAGCCACGCACCCGCGAGCAGCGGCCCGAGCAGCCGCACCACCGGCCCGCGCGCGCCGACCTGCCGCGCCTCGACCAGCAGCAGCTGCAGCCCGATCACCACCCCGACACCGCCGCCGATCATCAGCACGTGCGTCGGGCCCCACTCGGTGACGTCCTGGCCGAACAGCCGGTGCCACACGTCGTCCAGCGGGAACCCGGCGATGCCGACCAGGCCGGTCGCCATCATCTGGATGCTGCCCATCGGCGCGCGCCAGTGCGGCCCGATCGGGAACGTGCGCACCGGCAGCTTCCCCTTCGCCAGCGCGGCGCTGAGCACGCCGCTGGCGAAGATGCCCATCAGTCCGAAGTAGATCGGGTAGTGCGACGGGTTGGCCAGCGGCCCCTCGTCGCGGCCGAGTTCCATGTGGATCGGCACGTCCCAGTAGACGCCGATCAGCGCGGCCATGCCGGACACGAACGCGACGAACATCGGCAGCGCCGCCCACCGGGGCAGCCCGCTCAGCCCGGCCGACCAGTCGGCGAGCCTGCCGACGACCGTCGTGCGGCCCGCGCGCTCCCGGATGACGAACACGGCGAGCGGCAGGAAGATCACGAAGAACATCAGGCCCGCGATGACGATCTGGCCGAGCGCGGCCCCGCCCGCGGGTGGGCTGGACTCCTGGGCGACGAGCACGGTGGACCTTCCTCGATGAAGCCGGGCATGCGTGCTACCCGAAGTAACTGTTACCGTTGGTCACACACTTTACGGGTTCCCGGACGCAACGGGCAAGCCGGGCGGAGGAAGGACGGGGAATGCGCAGGTTCGTCGTGGCGGCGCTGGCAACGATGCTGGTGGTGACCGGGTGCGGGAGCACGGCGCCGCAGCAGGCCGGTGCCGGGCCGGAGGTGGCGAAGTTCGTCGTGACCGGCGGCAAGCGCACGTCCGGGCCGGACCGCGTCGAGGTCGCGGCCGGCCGGACGGTGACCATCGAGGTGACCACCGACGCGCCGGACGAGCTGCACGTCCACGGCTACGACCGCACGGCCGACGTGGTGGCCGGGCAGCCGGCCGCGGTCACCTTCACCGCGGACATCCCCGGCGTGTTCGAGGTCGAGCTGCACCACAGCGGGGCCGCGCTGACCGAACTCCGGGTGAGCGCGTGATCCTCGCCCACGGTCTCGGCGGGCGGTCCGACCTGCCGGTCCCGCTGTGGCTCGCGCTCTACGCCGGCGCGGCCGCGGTGCTGGTGTCGTTCTTCGCGCTCACCGCACTGTGGAAGCAGCCGAAACTGCGCGGCGCCGAGGCCGGGCTCGCCTGGGCCAGGGCGCTCGAACGGATCGCCGACGCCCGTGCGACGCGGATCGCGCTGCGCTTAGCCGGGCTGGCGCTCTTCGCGCTGTTCCTGGTGTTCGCGTGGACCGGCCCGGACGACTCGGCGGACAACCCGGCCGCTGCCTGGTTCTACGTGTGGTTCTGGGTCGGGCTCGTGCCGCTTTCGGTGCTGTGCGGGCCGGTCTGGCGGCTGGTCAATCCACTGCGGACACTCACCGCGTTGTTCCCCGGCCGTCGTCCGGTGCCGCGGTGGGGGTTCTTCCCGGCGATCGCGGGCCTGGTCGCCTTCCTGTGGCTGGAACTGGTATACCCGCATTCGGACTCGCCGCGCGCGATCGCGGTGTTCGTCACCGCCTACGCCGTCGTGCACGTCGTGGCGGGCGCGGTGTTCGGGCCGCGCTGGTTCGACCGCGGCGACGGGTTCGAGGTCTACTCGGCGCTGATCGCCGCGCTGTCCCCGTGGGGGCGCCGGGCGGACGGCCGGCTGGTGCTGCGCAACCCGCTCGACGGCCTGCGCACCCTGGAGCGCGAGCGCGGCCTGACCCCGTTCGTGCTCGTCGTGCTCGGCTCGACGGCGTTCGACGGGCTGACCCGGCTGCCGTTCTGGAGCGAGGCGACCCGCGACGGCGACCGGGTCCTGCTGGGCACGGCCGGTCTGGCGGCGGCGATCGCGCTCACCGCGCTGGCTTACGCGAGCGCCATCCACCTGACCCGGCCGTACCTGCGGCGCGCGGTCACCGGCGCCTACGACGCGTTCGCGCCGTCGCTGGTGCCGATCATGGCCGGCTACACCGTCGCGCACTACTTCTCGTTCGCGGTGTTCGAGGGGCAGCGCGGGTTCGGCGGCGCGGTGGACTACACCGTGGTCTCCGCCGCGGCGATCGCGTTCGTGCAGATCGCCGGGATCGTGGCCGGGCACGTCCTGGCGGTGACCGCGGCGCACGACCGCGCGCTCGGCGTGCTGCGGGGCGGCTATGCGAAGGTGGGGCAGTACCCGATGCTCGCCGTGATGGTCCTCTACACGGCGGTGGGCATCGCCCTGGTCTCGGGAGCGTGAATGCGGGAGCGGATGATCCTGGCCCACCAGGGCGGGTGGGACGAGACGCTCATCATCGCCGGCCCGATCGCGATCATCGTGGTGCTGATCGTCGTCGCCCGCCGCCAGGCTCCGCCACCGGAGGAGCCCGGCGAGGACGACGCGCCGTCAGCGGAGCAGGCGCGCGATGAGGCCGGTGACGACGAGCCAGAAGACCGCCGCCAGACCGTAGTTGACCAGCACGTTGAGCTGCGTGTTCGCGATCGGGAAGAGCCCCGGGAAGAACAACGCGAGCGGCTGGGCGATCGAATCGATGAACCGGTAGAAGGCGTTCGCCGTGTTGGCGCCGGCCAGGACCAGGACGATGTAGATCGCCTCGACGAGCGCGAACAACGCCCCGATCCCGGTGACCACCCTGGCGGCGGTGCCGCGTCCACGGTAGATACCCGTTCTGGCCATGCGAAGGAGTAACCCGCTTCGCGAAAATCAAACCCGATCGGGTGATTTCGGTCAGCGTTTCTCCTTCGGGATGAACACCCACAGCGCCAGGTAGAGCAGGAACTGCGGTCCCGGCAGCAGGCAGGACAGCACGAACAGCAGGCGCATCGTGCGCGGCTTCCAGCCGAGGCGGTGGGCCAGGCCGGCGCACACCCCGGCGATCACGCGGTCGTGCCGGGACCTGGTCAGTGTCGTCGTTGTCGTCGTCATGTCTCCACCATGCCCCCGCGCGGCGCGGCGCGCATCGGTGGAAACCCCCGAATCGACCCTGGGGCCAGCCCCCGGAGGCGGGCACCGGCACCGGCTAGGCTGCGCCGGTGACGACGAGACCGGTGACCGCCCGACCGTGACGCGCCTGCTCCTGCTCCTCGTCGTCGTCCTGGTGGCGTGCGCGGCGCCCGCGCCGGCCGCGCCACCGGACGTCGTGTCGCCGCCCGCCGGGAAGATCCGCGGCACGGTGACCGACGGCCACCGGGTGTTCGAAGGCATCCCGTACGCCACCGCGGCCCGCTGGCGGCCGCCCGCGCCCGCTCCGGTGTGGAGCGGTGTGCGGGACGCGACCGCGCCGGGCGCGCGGTGCCCCCAGCCCGGGGACGCCGGCAGCGAGGACTGCCTGTTCCTCAACGTGACCACGCCCGCGGCGGCCGAGGGGCTCCCGGTGCTGGTCTGGATCCACGGCGGGTCGTTCCTCGGCGGCCACGGCGACTCCTACGACGCGCGGGACCTGGCCGCGCGCGGGCTGGTCGTGGTGACCATCAACTACCGGCTCGGCGCGCTCGGCTGGCTCGCGCACCCGGCGCTCGCGCACGACGGCGGCGCGGGCAACTTCGGGCTGCTCGACCAGCAGGCCGCGCTGCGGTGGGTGCGGGACAACATCGCCGCGTTCGGCGGGGACCCGGCGCGGGTCACGCTCGCCGGCGAGTCCGCCGGGGCGATGTCGGTGTGCGACCACCTGGTCTCCCCGGCCTCGGCCGGGCTGTTCCGCGCCGCGATCGTCCAAAGCGGACCGTGTCAGGCGCAGGCGAGCGCGCCGGTCGCGGAGAAGGCGAGCACCGAGTACGCGGCCGGGCTCGGCTGCGCCGAGCCGGCCACGGCCGCCGCCTGCCTGCGGGCCCTGCCGCCGTCCCGCCTGCAGACCGTGCCGCGGTACTTCGACCTCGCCGGGGTCGCCGTCGTGGGCCCGGTGACCGGCGGGGCCGTGCTGCCCGCCAACTCCGTCGACGCGATGCGCGCCGGCGCCGCCGCCCGGGTGCCGGTGCTCGTCGGCGTGACGCGGGACGAGTTCACCCTGTTCCTGGCCCAGCAGCACGCGGCGACCGGGAAGACGGTCACCGCCGCGGACTACCCGGCGGCGCTGGCGCGGGTGTTCGGCCCGGACGCCGCGGCCGTGGCCGCCGAGTACCCGCTCCGGGCCTACGCCGGGTCGGCTCCGCGCGCGCTCGCGGCGGCGCTCACCGACGTCGCGTTCGCCTGCCCGCTCCGGGACATGGCCGGCTCGCTGTCGCGGACCGGCCCGGTGTACGCCTACGAGTTCGGTGATGCCCGCGCCCCGGTGCCGGACTCCCTGTCGCGCGCGCCGTTCCCGCTCGGCGCCGCGCACAGCCTGGAGCTGTCCTACCTGTTCGGCGACGGCGAGTCGTTGGACGACGGGCAGCGGCGGCTGTCCGCGGAAATGGTCGGGGACTGGGCGTCCTTCGTGCGCACCGGCGCGCCCGGCCCGGACTGGCCGCGCTACGACCCGGCGCACGAGCAGGTGCGCGCGCTCGTGCCGGGCGGCGCTCGCACGATCGGGGACTTCGCCGCGGCGCACCACTGCGCGTTCTGGCGGGACCGCTAGGTTCGCCGCCATGCGGTTCGGGGTTTTCGTCCTCGCCGGGCGGTTTCCGGGACAGGACGACGGGGAGGCGCTGGCGCGCTCGCTGGACGTGGTCGAGTGCGCCGAGGCGGCCGGGTTCGACGACGCGTGGGTTGCCGAGCACCACTTCATGTCCTACGGGGTCTGCCCGTCGGCGGTCGCGTTCGCCGCGCACGCGCTGGGCCGGACGCGCCGGATCACCGTGGGCACGGCGGTGAGCGTGCTGTCCACGGCGCACCCGGTCGCGCTGGCCGAGCAGGCCGCGATGCTGGACCGGATGTCCGGCGGGCGGTTCCGGCTCGGCGTGGGGCGCGGCGGGCCGTGGGTGGATCTCGAGGTGTTCGGCACCGGGCTCGGCCGGTACGAGCGCGGGTTCGCCGAGGGACTCGACGTGCTCGTGCAAGCGCTTTCCGGGCGGGTGGCCGCGTCGGGGGAGTTCTTCGCCTTCCGCGAGGTGCCGGTGGTGCCGCGGCCGGTGTCGCTGCCGCCGGTGACGGTCGCGTGCACGTCCCGGGCGACCGTGGAGCTGGCCGCCGCGCGCGGGTTGCCGATGCTGCTGGGCATGCACATCGGTGACGAGGAGAAGGCCGCGATGGTGGCCTGCTACGCGAAGGCGGCGGCCGAGGCCGGGCAGGACCCGTCCGCGCCGCACGTGTCCGCGGTGCTGGCGCACGTGTCGGACTCCCGGGCGAGCGCGGTGCGGGAGCTGCGCGCGGCGATGCCGGGCTGGCTGCGCGACGGGCTGGCGGGATACGTGCCGATGGACGGCCGCCCGTACCGCCCGCGCGACGCCGCGGAGTACACCGACCTGCTGTGCCGGCTGCACCCGGTCGGCAGCCCGCGCGAGTGCGCCGGCCGGCTCGCCGCGGCGGCGGAGCGGACGGGTATCCGGCACACCATCCTGCTCGTCGAGGGCGCCGGGGACCGCGAGCGGGTGCTGGCGAACGTGACCCGCCTCGGCGCGGAGGTCCTGCCGCTGCTGCGCTGAGCCGGATGCGCAAACGCCGTCCCGCCACGATCACCCGCGTGACAAGAAAAACCGGGCCGCCCTCCGGCGGCCCGGAGCGGATCTAGCATCGCCGGACCGGTCCCCGAAAACGGAGGTTCGACGATGAGCAACCGGAGAAGACGTGCCCTGTCCGCAATCCTCGCGGCACTGACCACGGTGACCGGCGCGGTGCTGGCGGCGCCCCCGGCGCAGGCGGCCACCGCGCCCGAAGCCCCCGATTTCCCCGCCGCGTTCGCCTATTCCCAGTTCGTCGACCCGAACGCCACCCCGCCCGGCGCGAACGACTGGACCTGCCGCCCGGGTGCGGACCACCCGCGCGCGGTCGTCCTGGTGCACGGCACGTGGGAGAACCGCTACGACAACTTCGCCCGCCTGTCACCGTCGCTGAAGCGGGACGGCTACTGCGTTTTCGCCCTCAACTACGGCGAGGACCCGACCAGCGTGTTCGGCCTCAACCCGGCGTTCAAGGGCACCGGCGACATCCGCCGTTCGGCGCAGGAGCTGGCCGCGTTCGTCGACCGGGTGCTCGCCGCGACCGGCACGTCCGAGGTGGACGTCGTCGGCCACTCGCAGGGCGGCCTGATGCCCCGCGAATACCTGCGTCACGGTGGCGCGGCCAAGGTGCACACGCTGGTCACGCTCGGCGCGACGCACCACGGCACCACGCTGAGCGGGATCGCCACGCTGGCCGGGGAACTGGGCCTGCTGCCCTACACCGACGTGCTGCTGGGCAAGGCCGCCGGGCAGCAGGTGCGGGGCTCGGAGTTCCTCACCGACCTGAACGCGGGCGGCGACACCGTGCCCGGCGTGCGGTACCTGGTGATCGCCACCCGCTACGACGAGGTCACCACCCCGTACGAGTCGACCTTCCTCACCGGGGAGGCCGTCCGGAACGTGACGCTGCAGGACGGGTGCGAGATCGACCTGTCCGACCACCTGTCGATGAGCTACTCGCCGCGCGCCATCGGGTACGTGAAGCAGGGGCTGGACCCGGCGGCGCCGGAGCCGCCCTGCGTGCCGCACCTGCCGGTGTTCTGAACACGGCGAAAACGGGCCCGTTCCCCCGGTCGGGAGGGAACGGGCCCGTTCCGTCAGGGATCAGGACTCCTTCGGGGACAGGGTCACGTCGATGGTGTTGCCGGGGCCGGCCGCCAGCGGGCTGATCAGCCCGGTCAGCGGACCGCAGTTCTGCAGCGGCGCGATGTCGTAGGTGCCGCTGAGGTCACCGCCGGCCAGCGGGTCGAACCCGGGGCCGGAGGTCAGGTTGATCTCCGACGGCTCCGCGGTCTGGCACTTCGGCGACTTGCTGATCGGGAAGCCGAAGACCTTGACGCTGGGCAGCTTGATGGTGGTGTGGCTGGTGGAGTTCAGCACACCGCCGGACAGCGTCCCGGTCGTCTTGCCCTCCTGCGCGAAGGCCACCTTCGCGGTGATCGGGATGAAGCGGAACAGCGTGGCCTTCAGCTGCGTCGGTTCCAGCGACAGGTCGGCCGTGAAGTTCCCGGTCGCCAGGTCGAGGTTCGCGTCGATGCCGCCGGACAGCGGCACCGTGGCCCCGAGCTTCTTGATCACCGAGTCGCCTGCCAGGGCGTAGCCGTAGTCGATCCCGGTCGGCGGGTTGCTCGTGGTGGTCGTCGGCTCGGTGGTGGTGGGCTCGGTGGTGGTCGGTTCGGTCGTCGTGGGTTCGGTGGTCGTCGGCTCGGTGGTGGTCGGCTCCGTGGTGGTCGGTTCCGTCGTCGTCGGTTCGGTGGTCGTCGTGCCGCCGTTGATCGTGATGTCGGCCAGCACGTTGTTCTGGCCCGCCACCTGCGTGCACTGCGAGTCGAAGACGCCCAGGCCGGTGTCGGTGCCGTCGGCGCGCTTCGGGTGCAGGGTCAGCAGGATGTCGCCGACGGTGATCGTCGCCTGCCCGGCCTGGGTGAAGGTCAGGGACGGCGCGTCACCGGTGGCCACCGTGTCGAACGAACCCGACGCAGGCACCGGGGTCACCGGGATCGTCGCCGGCACGGTCACCGGGATGGTGGCCTCCGGCGCGGTGACCGTCGAGCTCGCCTTGGCGGTGCCCTCGACCGTGGCCGCCCCGACCAGCGTCAGGCCCTGCGTCGCGGTCGGCGGCACGGTCGCCACCGCCTTGACCTGGAAGGCCGGCGTGGGTTCGCCGACGTTCACGGTCGTGGGGATGTCCGCGCTGATCACGATCTGCAGCGTCTGGGTACCGATCAGCGGGAACGGGCAGCTGTACTGCAGGGTCAGCGAGACCGGTTCGGCCGCACTGGTCCCGGAGCCGGCCAGCACGGCCGTCAGCGCCGCGCCGGTCGCGACGGTCGCGGACGCGGCCGCCGCGACCATCCTTCTCATTCTGGTTCTCGTTCGCACACCTATCCTCCGGGGTATCGGCAGTGATACGAAAAACCACGCGACAGCAAGGAAAACCGCCGCGAGGTCATCGGAATTGGTTGCTACCGATGGGTAAAGTAGTTTCGCGGCGTCCGCATTGGCAATACGTCCGCGCGGATTGTCCTTGGGGGCCAAGGAACTTGTCACCGGCTGATACGGCCGCGCCGATCGGACCCGTACGACGCGGACAATGTTCACCGGCGGCCTGCGCGAGCACTCACCGCGGTGACAAAAACCGGTTTCCCGGCTCGCGCGCGTGTGCCGACAACGCGCGGCCGCCTTGACCGGCAGGGGGGCCGGTTCTAGGTTCCGCGAATGCCCGAGTGCGTGACGTTCGACCTGTTCTCCGGCCAGCCGCGCGCCGCGCTGTGGCCGCTGCTCGGGTCGCCGGAACTGTACCCCCGCTTCTTCCGGGGCGTCGGTGCGGTCGAGCGGACGGGCGGCCGGGGACGCCACGCACGCTACCGGATCCGGCTGACGCTCAGCGGACGTCCGGTCGAGCACGAGATGCGGGTGCTGCTGAGCCGCCGCGAGGAACAGCTGGTGCTGGAGACGGTGCCGGACACCGGTGGCTGCCTGTCGGTGCGCCTGTCCGACGCCTCCCCGGGCACCCGGCTCAAGATCATCTACTTCCGGCCGGGCGTGCCGGGCCCGGGCCGCGCCCCCACCGCCGCCGAGGTGCGGTCGTGGGCGCGGGACGGTCTCGATCGGATCGAGCGCCACCTCCGGGAGATCGCGGAACCGTGGCCGCCCGGCCGCGCCCCGTCGACCCGGCAGATCGCCAACACCCTGATCGCGGCGGGCATCCTGGCGCCCGCCCGGCCGGACCGCCTCGTGCGGCAGCTGCGCGCGCTGGTCCAGTGGGGCGCCACCCTGGCCGGTGGGTACACCGCGGCCGCGGCCCGCTCGCCCCGCGGCATCGCGGTGATCGACGACGACGGCGCCCCCACCACGTTCGCCGGGCTGAGCGCCGAGGCGAACCGGCTCGCCGCCGCACTGCGGGCCGTCGGCGTCGGACCGGACGGCACCCTGGCGATCATGGCGCGCAACCACAGCGCGATGGTGAAGACACTGCTCGCGTGCGGACGGCTGGGCGCGGGCACCGTGCTGCTCAACACCGGCCTGGCCCGGCCGCAGGTGGCCGACGCGGTGGCGCGGCACGACGTGCGCGTGCTGGTGGCCGACGGCGAGTTCGCGCCGCTGGTGGCCGGGCTGCCGCTCACCGCGGTCGTGCTCACCGGCGCCGACGCGGGCCCGGCGGGGCAGCCGACGCTGGCCGAGGTCATCGCCGACACCCCGGACGCCGAGTTCACCCCGCCCGAACGGCCCGCGCCGATCGTCGTCCTCACCTCGGGCACCACCGGCACGCCCAAGGGCGCGCGGCGGCCGACGCCGAAGGGCCTGGGCGCCGCGGTGGCGCTGCTGTCGCGGATTCCGTTGCGGGCGGGGGAACGCATCCTGATGGCCGCCCCGCTGTTCCACACCTGGGGCCTGTCCGCGCTGCAGGTCGGCATGCCGCTGCGGGCGACACTGGTGATGCAGCGCCGGTTCGACCCGGAGGCGTGCCTGCGGGCGATCCAGGACCACCGGTGCACCGCGATGTTCGCGGTTCCGGTGATGCTGCAGCGCATCATGGCGCTGCCGGCGGACGTGCGG
The DNA here is from genome assembly GCF_023376025.1 of Amycolatopsis thermalba. Lineage (NCBI taxonomy): Bacteria > Bacillati > Actinomycetota > Actinomycetes > Pseudonocardiales > Pseudonocardiaceae > Amycolatopsis > Amycolatopsis thermalba. The sequence continues at coordinate 5,078,690 of NZ_CP091196.1, read as the reverse complement.
GCGCGGTACGACACCAGCGGCCTGCGGATCGTGGCGAGCAGCGGGTCGGCCCTGCCCGCTTCGCTCGTCACGGCGTTCCAGGACGCCTTCGGTGACGTGCTCTACAACTTCTACGGCTCGAGCGAGGTGTCGGCGGCCTCCGTCGCCACCCCGGCCGACCTGCGCGCCGCCCCCGCCACCGCCGGATATCCGCCACTGGGCACGCGGCTGGCGGTGCTCGGCCCGGCGGGCGAACCGGTGCCGCCGGGCACGGTCGGCGCCATCTTCGTCGGCAACGACCTGCTCTTCGACGGCTACACGGACGGCACCAGCCGCACGGTCCGCCGCGAGCTGATGGACACCGGCGACCGCGGCTACCTCGACGCCGACGGCCGGTTGTTCGTCGCCGGCCGGGACGACGACATGATCGTCTCCGGCGGGGAGAACGTGTTCCCGCGGCCGGTGGAGGAGGCGCTGACCGAGCTGCCCGGCGTCGCCGACGCGGCCGTGCTCGGCGTGCCCGACGACGAGTTCGGGCAGCGGCTGGTCGCGTTCGTGACGGTGCGGCCGGGGGCCCGGCTCGACGAGGACGTGGTGCGCGCGTACCTGCGCCGCCGGGTCGCGCGGTTCGCGATCCCGCGCGAGGTGGTGTTCGTCGACGAGCTGCCGCGCACGCCGACCGGCAAGGTGCTCAAGCGCCTGCTGCTGGAGGACGCTGGCGGGTGACACCCGCGGAACCGGTATTTCGTCGTTCCGTGACAAGAAAAACCGGTGCCGCCGGAGAACGAACGCGAAGCGTTGTGGCGCTCGTTGACTCGTCGGTAACGTCCTCGCGGTCCGCTACCGGAGGGTTCGATGACGCAAACCCGGTCACGTCGCGCCGCTGTCGCCGCGCTGGGACTGGCTCTCGTGGCCGCCGCGCTGGCGCCCGCGACGACGGCCGTCGCCACCGCGGCCACCCGCGGCGGCACGAGCACGTGCCAGGCCGGGGGACCGGTGGACGTGCCGGTCTCCTTCAGCGCCACGTTCGGCGAAACCGTTGTGCAGGGCGCGAACGTGCCCGTGTCGGCGGCGTCCGTGACCCTCGTCGTGCCGGCCGGGGCGGTCGACGCGTTGCGCGATTCGGGCGCCACGTCGGTGGACGCGTCCGCCGCGGTGCAGCTGAGCGTCACCCAGCAGGCGGGCACCCAGGAACTGACCGTCACCGGACTGTCCACATCGGAGATCCCGCTCCCCGCCGACGGCGAGCTGCGGATCACGCTGCCCGGCCGCGTTCCGCCGATCGCGGCCGGTGCGGGTCCGGTGACGGTCTCCCTCACTTCGCTGGTTCCCAAGCTGGTCGCGCGCGGTGAGACGCTGACCGCCGACCTGGCGTGCACCGCCGACCCGGCGGCGAACGGGGAGCTGGCACGCGTGGCGGTGACCGCGCCCGCCGCGCCACCGGTGCCCGGCGTCACGGCGGACACGCCGCTGCTGACGGCGAAGTTCCTCGTCGACGGCGTCTCACGCATCGCGAAGATGGGTTCGGACCTGGTGCTGGAACAGGGCACGTTCGACGCCGGCCTGTTCCCCGGCGACCTGCCGGACACGATCCGCGTCGAGGGCGAGCTGAACCTGCCGAAGTCGGCCGGCTACTTCGTGGCGTTCCGGTTCATGCCGGTCACCAGCGACGTGGAGCTGCCGCAGGAGGGCAAGGCGACGGGCACGGCGGACATCAGCGGTGGCCTGTTCACCCCCACGATCGACCTGACGGTGCGGGTGAACCTGGTGGTGAGCGACGTGCGGCAGGACGGCGTGCCGATCGCGGTGGGCGCGAACTGCCGGACGGTTTCGCCGCTGGTGATCCCGATGAAGGGACAGACCTCGCTGCTGCCCGGCAGCAAGTCGACGATCGAGTCCACTTTCGACATTCCCGCGTTCTCCGGCTGCGGCGTGAGCGAGGACCTGGACCCGCTGCTGACCGGCCTGATTTCGGGCCCGGGCAACAAGATGACCACGACGCTGACCGCGCAGGGGGTGGGCTGACGTGACCGCCCCCGTCGCCGCCGCCCGGAACGCCGTCGGCGAGTTCGGCAAGCTCTTCGGCCTCGCCCTGGACATCGTCGTCGCCATGTTCAAGCGGCCCTTCCAGGTGCGGGAGTTCGTGCAGCAGTTCTGGTTCGTCGCGAGCGTGTCGATCCTGCCCGCGGCGCTCGTCAGCATCCCGTTCGGTGCCGTCATCACCCTCCAGCTCGGCGGCCTCACCAGCCAGCTGGGCGCCGAGTCGTTCAACGGCGCCGCCAGCGTCCTCGCCGTCATCCAGCAGGCCAGCCCGATCGTCACCACCCTCGTCGTCGCCGGGGCGGGCGGCAGCGCGATCTGCGCCGAACTCGGCTCACGCACCATCCGCGAGGAGATCGACGCCATGGAGGTCCTCGGCGTCTCCCCGATCCAGCGGCTCGTCGTGCCGCGGGTGCTCGCCGCCATGGCCGTCGCCGTGCTGCTCAACGGCATGGTCAGCTTCGTCGGCGTCACCGGCGGCTACGTGTTCAACGTCCTGCTGCAGGACGGCACCCCGGGCGCGTTCCTCGCCAGCTTCTCCGCCCTGGCGCAGCTGCCCGACCTGTGGGTGGGCGAGATCAAGGCGGTGATCTTCGGGTTCCTCGCCGGGCTCGTCGCCTCCTACCGCGGCCTCCACCCCAAGGGCGGCGCCAAGGGCGTGGGGGACGTGGTCAACCAGTCCGTCGTCATCACGTTCCTGCTGCTGTTCTTCGTGAACTTCGTGATCAGCGTGATCTACCTGCGCGTCGTGCCGGCGAAGGGAGCCTGAGGCAGTGACCCACCGGTTGCTCAACCCGGAGCGCCCGATGAACGGCCTGGTGCGCCTGGGCGATCAGCTCGCCTTCTACCTGCGCGCCCTGGCCTGGACGCCCCGCACGCTCACCCGCTACGGCCGCGAGGTGATCCGCCTGCTCGCCGAGGTCGCGTTCGGCAGCGGCGCGCTCGCCGTCATCGGCGGCACGATCGGCGTGATGGTCGGCATGTGCGTGTTCACCGGCACGGTCGTCGGCCTGCAGGGCTTCTCCGCGCTCGACCAGCTGGGCACGTCGGCCTTCGCCGGGTTCCTCTCGGCCTACTTCAACACCCGCGAGATCGCCCCGCTGGTCGCCGCGCTCGCGCTGTCGTCCACCGTCGGCTCCGGGTTCACCGCCCAGCTCGGCGCGATGCGGATCGCCGAGGAGATCGACGCGCTCGAGGTGATGGCCGTGCGCAGCATGCCCTACCTGGTGACCACCCGGATCGTCGCCGGGTTCGTCGCGATCATCCCGCTGTACGTGATCGGCCTGCTGACCTCCTACCTCGCGGCCCGCACGATCACCGTCACCGTCTACGGCCAGTCCGGCGGCACCTACGACCACTACTTCAGCCTGTTCCTGCCGCCCGAGGACGTGCTCTGGTCGTTTCTCAAGGTGATGGTGTTCAGCGTCGCGATCATCCTCACGCACTGCTTCTACGGCTACCGCGCGGGTGGCGGCCCGGCCGGGGTGGGGGTGGCGGTGGGCCGCTCGGTGCGCACCTCGATCGTCGTGGTCAGCGTGCTCGACTTCTTCCTCAGCCTGGCGATCTGGGGCGCCACCACGACCGTGCGGGTGGCCGGATGAGCGAGCGACGCAGACGCCTGGTGTTCGGCGCGCTCGGGCTGGTGTTCCTCGCGCTGCTCGGCGCGATGGGCTGGTTCGCGGTCGCCGTCTACCGCAAGACCTTCAGCTCCGCCGTCCCGGTGGTGCTGCGGGCCGAGCGGGCCGGCACCCAGCTGAAGGAGAACGCCGACGTCAAGGTGCGCGGGGTCCTCGTCGGATCGGTGCGCTCGATCGAGGTCCGGCCCGGCTGGGTCGACGTCGAGCTGGCCATGGACCCGGACCGCATCTCCGGCATCCCGTCCAACGTGTCCGCCCGGCTGCTGCCGAAGACGTTGTTCGGTCAGCGTTACGTCACCCTGGTGATCCCGCCGGAGCCCGCGCCGCGCGCGCTGTCCGCCGGTGCGGTGATCCAGGAGGACCGCAGCACCCAGGCGGTCGAGGTGGAGCAGGCGCTGCGTGATCTGCTGCCGGTGCTGCAGGCCGTGCAGCCGCAGAAGCTCGCGAGCACGCTCGGCGCGGTGTCGCAGGCGCTGGAAGGCCGCGGCCCCGAGCTGGGCACGACGCTGGTGGCGCTCGGCGACTACCTGGGCCGGCTCAACCCGGAGGTGCCGGCGCTGCGCACCGCGATCACCAAGCTCGCCGACACCGTGCGGACCTACACCACCGCCGCGCCGGACCTGGTGGACGCGATGGCCGATCTGCGCGCCACCGCGGCCACCCTGACCCGGCAGCAGCAGGACCTCGCCGCGCTGTTCGGCACGGTCACCGCCGCCGCCTCCGACGCGCGGGGCTTCCTGGACGCCAACGACGACACGCTGGTCGACCTGTCCGCGGACAGCAGGCCGGTGCTCGACCTGCTCGCCGAGTACAGCCCGGAGATCCCGTGCGTGGCCGACGCGGCCGCCCGGTTGAAACCGGTCGTCGAGCGGGCCCTGGGGGTGGGCACGGCCGAACCCGGCCTGCACGTGGACCTGACGGTGCGGCCGCCGAGGCAGGGCGGCGCCCCGCCGCCCGCGGCGGACGGACCGCGGTGCCCGGCGGCCGGGTCGGCCGCGCCCGGGGCGGACACCCCGGCCGCGCAGCGGTTCCTGTCCGAGCTGCTCGCCCCGGTGCTGGGGGAGCGGCCGTCCGAGATCCCCGGCTGGAGCGGGCTGCTGATGAACCCGCTGCTGCGTGGCGCGGAGGTGACGCTGAAATGATCCGACCGCTGGTCAAGGGCCTGATCTTCGCGGTCGTCACGGTGCTGGCGACCGGGCTCCTGGCGATCACGATCGCCAACCGCGGCGACGGCGGCACGGTCACTTACCGCGCCTGGTTCAGCGACGTCACCTCGCTCAACCCCGGCGACGACGTGCGCATGGCCGGGGTGCGCATCGGGCAGGTCACCGGCATCGAGATCGTGGACCGCCGCATCGCCGAGGTGTCGTTCTCGGTGGACCGCGACCGCACGCTCAGCGCGACGGTCACCGCGGCGGTGAAGTACCGCAACCTGATCGGCCAGCGGTACATCACGCTCGACCAGGGCACCGGTACCGGGCGCCTGGAGCCGGGCGGACTGATCCCGCTCGACCGCACCCGGCCCGCGCTGGACCTGACCGCGGTGTTCAACGGGTTCAAGCCGCTGTTCCAGGCGCTGTCCCCGCAGGACGTCAACCAGCTCGCGGGCGAGATCGTGCAGGTGCTGCAGGGCGAGGGCGGCACGGTCGCGGACCTGTTGCGGCACACCGCGTCGCTGACGTCCTCGCTCGCCGGCCAGGACCAGGTGATCGGCCAGGTGATCACGAACCTCAACCAGGTGCTCGACCGCGTCAACGCGCGTGACGGGCAGCTCGCGCAGCTGCTCGACGCGACCCAGCAGCTGGTGTCCGGTCTCGCCGCGAACTCCGGCGCGATCGGCGGCGCCATCGACGGCATCGGCGAGCTCACCACCGCCACCGCCGGGCTCGTCCGGGACGCGCGGGAACCACTCCGCAACGACATCGACGCGCTGGAGAAACTGGCGCGCACCCTGGGCGACAACACCCCCGAGTTCGAGCGGTTCCTGAACAACCTGCCCGTCAAGTACGAGGCGATCGGCCGCATCGCCTCCTACGGCTCGTGGCTGAACTTCTACCTGTGCTCGGTGCGCTCCGACGCCACCCCCGCGCCCGGCGGCGGCCCGGTCGGCGTGCCGGTGACCGAGGCGAGGTGCCGTCGATGAAGTCGTTCCGGTCGCGCAACTCCTTCCGGCTCGGGCTCGCCGGGCTGGCCCTGATGCTCGTGCTCGGCGCGCTCACCCTGTTCTGGGACCGGCTGCCCGCGCTGGGCGGCACCACCTACACCGCGGAGTTCACCGAGGCCGCCGGGCTCAAGAGCGGCGACGAGGTGCGGGTCGCGGGCGCGAAGGTCGGCGAGGTCACCGGCGTCTCGCTGGACGGCGACCACGTCAAGGTCACCTTCCGCGTCGACGACACGTGGGTCGGCGACGAGAGCACCGTCTCGGTGCGCATCAAGACGTTGCTGGGCGCCAAGAACCTCGCGCTCGACCCGCGCGGCGAGCGCGACCAGGACCCGGACCAGCCCATCCCGCGCAGCCGCACGGTCATCCCGTACGACGTCAACGACGCCTTCGCCGACCTGGCCCGCACCACCGGTGAACTCGACACCGGCCAGCTCGCGGCGAGCTTCCGCACGCTCGCGCAGACCTTCGACGCCGCCACCCCGCAGGACGTCCGGTCCGCTTTGGACGGTCTGGCCGCGTTGTCGCAGACCATTTCCTCGCGCGACACCCAGCTCAAGCAGCTGCTGGACGGCACCGCGCAACTCAGCGGCACGGTCGCCGAACGCACCGACCGGCTCGCCCGCCTGATCACCGACGGGAACGTGCTGCTGACCGAGTTCGACCAGCGCCGGGCCGCGATCGACCAGCTGCTGCGCGGCACCCGGGACCTGTCCCAGCAGGTGCGCGGCCTGATCGACGAGAACACCGCGCAGCTCGGCCCCGCGCTGGAACAGCTCGACCGGGTCACCGACGTGCTGCAGCGCAACCAGGCCACGCTGGATCGCAGCCTGAGCCTGTCCGGCCCGTTCTACCGGCTGCTGGGCGACGCGCTCGGCAACGGCGCCTGGATCGACACCTACCTGTGCGGGCTCATCGTCCCCGCGGACGGCAGCCCGTGCATGCCACCGAAACCGGGAGGGGGCGGCTGATGGCGATGTCCCGTCTGGGCAGGTGGCTGCGCTGGGGCGTGCTCGTCGTGATCCTCGCGACGCTGGCCACCGCGATCGTGATCGTCGTGCGGGACAGCGCGCGCGGCAAGCACCTCACCGCGTACTTCACCGCGGCCGTCGGGATCTACCCCGGTTCGGAGGTGCGGATCCTCGGCGTCCCGGTGGGTACCGTGGACACCGTCGAACCACAGGGGCAGCAGGTCAAGGTGGTCTTCACCGTCGACCGCGGCATCCGGGTGCCCGCCGACGCCGCCGCGCTGGTCGTGACGCCGAGCCTGGTCAGCGACCGGTACGTGCAGCTCGCGCCGGTCTACCGCGGCGGGCCGGAGATCGCCGACGGGACGGTCATCCCGGTGGCGCGCACCGCGGTGCCGGTCGAGCTGGACCAGCTGTTCGCGAGCCTGGACCGGCTGACGACCGCGCTGGGACCGCAGGGCGCCAACAGTGGCGGCGCGCTGTCGGAGCTGCTGAGCAGCGCGGCGGAGGACCTCACGGGCAACGGCGCCCAGCTCGGCGAGATGATCCGGCAGCTCGGCCAGGCGGCCACGACGCTGAGCGGGTCGCGCGACGACCTGTTCGCCACCGTCGACAACCTGCAGCGGTTCACCACGATGCTGGCGGACAACGACGACCAGGTGGGCCGGCTGGCCGATCTGCTGGCGCAGGTGTCGGCGTTCCTGGCCTCCGAACGGGACGTCTTCGGCGCGTCGCTGGACGAACTGGCCTCGGCGCTCGGTCAGATCCAGCAGTTCGTGCGGGACAACCGCGGCCGCGTGAAGTCCAATGTGGACAAGCTGATGGGGACCACGCAGGTGCTGGCGAACCAGCGCGCCGCGCTGTCCGAGGCGCTGACCGCGGCGCCGGAGGCGCTGAACCGGCTGCTCGCCGCCTACGACCCGGCCAACTCGACGATCTACAGCCGCGCCGACCTCAACGAGTTCAGCATGGGCCCGGTCCTGCCGCTGGGAGGCAGCCGATGAAGCGGATGTCCCTGGCGTTGCTGTCCGTGCTGGCGCTGCTGGCCGGCTGCTCGTTCGGCGGGCTCTACGACACGCCGTTGCCCGGCGGCGCGGACCTCGGCGACCACCCGTACCGGGTCACCGTCGGGTTCCGCGACGTGCTCGACCTCGTGCCGCAGTCCGCGGTGCAGGTCGGTGACGTGCCGGTCGGCCGGGTCGAGCGGATCGAGTTGTCCGCCGACGGCCGCACCGCGCAGGTCACGCTGCTGGTCAACGGCACGGTGCGGCTGCCGGCGAACGCGGAGGCGTGGTTGCGGCAGAGCAGCCTGCTGGGGGAGAAGTTCGTCGAGCTGGGGCCGCCCGCGGCCGGTGAACCGCAGGGCAGCCTCGCCGACGGCGCCCGCATCCCGGTCGAGCGGACCAACCGCAACCCGCAGGTCGAGGAGGTGCTCGGCGCGTTGTCGATGCTGCTCAACGGCGGCGGCGTGGGCCAGCTGCAGCAGATCAGCCGCGAGCTGAACGCCGCACTGGGTGGGAACGAGGCGGAGATCCGCGACCTGCTGACCGAGGTGAACACCTTCGTCGGCGGGCTGGACCAGCACCGCGCCGAGATCACCCGCGCGCTGACCGGCATCGAGGCGCTGTCCGCGTCGCTGTCCGCGCGCCGGGACCAGATCACCGGGGTGCTGGACGACCTCGGGCCCGGCATCGACGTGCTGGCGCGGCAGCGTGAGCAGCTGGTCACCATGCTGACCTCGCTCGACCACCTCTCCGGCGTCGCCGTCGATACCGTCAACCGCGGCAAGGACGACCTGATCGCCGACCTGCGGGCGCTGGAACCGACGCTGCGCCAGCTCACCGTGGCCGGGCAGCAGCTGCCGGAGGCGATGGAGATGCTGCTGACCTTCCCGTTCCCGGATGCCGCGCTGGACGCCATCAAGGGCGACTACCTCAACCTGTACCTGGACTTCGACGCCCAGACCTCGGGTGCGCAGTCCGTGCCGCTGCCGCTGGGTGGGGGTTCCTAGATGCTGACCCGCAAGGTGCGTGTGCAGGTCATCGTGTTCGCCTTGATCGCGCTGGCCGGGATCACCTACGTCGGCGCCCGCTACGCCGGGCTGGACCGGCTCTTCGGCGGCGGCGGGTACGTGGTGCGCGTGGAACTGGCCGACTCCGGCGGCATCTTCACCAATGCCGAGGTCACCTACAACGGCGTGCCGATCGGCCGGGTCGGGGAGCTGCGGCTCACCGACACCGGGCTGGAGGCCGACCTGCGCATCGACGACGGCACCCCGCCGGTGCCCGCGGACGTCGAGGCGGTGGTGACCAACCGGTCGGCGGTGGGGGAGCAGTACGTCGACCTGCGGCCCCGCAGCTCGGGCGGCCCGGTGCTGGCCGACGGCTCGGCGATCGCGCGGCCGCGCACCCGGCTGCCGCTGCCGAACGAGCAGCTGGTGCTGAACCTGGACCGCCTGGTGGCGTCGGTGCCGCGGGACGACCTGCGCTCGGTGGTCGACGAACTGTACGAGGCGACGCTCGGCACCGGCCCGAGCCTGCAGGCCCTGCTCGACGCGACGGCCGCGTTCACCCGATCGGCGTCGGACCACCTGCCTCAGACCATCCAGCTGATCACCGACGCGGACACCGTGCTGACCACGCAGATCGAGAACTCCGCCGCGATCACGGCGTTCGGCGCGGACGCCAAGCGCATCGCCGAGACGCTGCGGAACTCGGACGCGGACCTGTCGGCGATCCTGTCGTCGGCGCCCCCGGCCGCGGAGCAGATCAGCGGCCTGCTGCGCGAAACCGGCCCGAACCTGACCACGTTGCTGGCGAACCTGCTGACCACGTCGCAGGTGCTGCTCGCCCACCGCGACGGAGTGGAGGAGCTGCTGGTGGCCGCGCCCGCGGCGATCGAGGCCGGGAGCACGGTCATCACGGGTGATTCGGCGGGGTTCGGCCTGGCGACGACGTTCTTCGATCCGCTGCCGTGCACCGCCGGGTACGAGGGCACCCGGTACCGCAACGGCCTGGACACCACACCCGCGCCGCTGAACACGGCGGCCGGGTGCCGACGCTGAGGAGAGGGTTGCCGTGAGAGCTGTGTTGATCGCCGGCGCGCTGGCCGGGATGGCGGTGCTGGCCGGGTGCGGGCCGGAGCGGGCCGTGCCGGAGGAGAACGCCGCCGCGATCACCTGGTCGGAGCACGTGTGCGCGGCCGTCCGCGACGGCGGGGCGAAGCTGTCGCAGCTGCCCGGAGTGGACGCCTCGGACGCCGGCAAGGCGCGGGAGGGCCTGGTCACCTACCTGGCGTCGCTGTCGCAGGCCCTGACCGACCTGGGCCACGGCATCACCAGGGAGGGCCCGCCCCCGGTGACGGACGGCCAGGCCACGGTGGACCGGGCGATGGACACCCTGAACGCGACGAAGTCCTCGGTGGACGCCGCCCGCGCCGCCCTGGAGTCGGCGCCGATCACCGACCAGGCGAGTTTCGAGCAGGCGGTCCGCGGCGCCGGCGACGCCTTCGCCCACCTCGGCACCGCCACGGAAGGCCCCACCAAGGACCTCACGAACAACCCCGAACTCGCCAAGGCATTCGAGAAGGCCCCAACCTGCCAAGCCCTGGACGGCGCATAACAAAACAACACAACCGCCACCCGGCAACGCTAAGCAACAACCCCCCGAACCACTCCGCCTCCCGCACCCGATCCCCAGCCCACATCGGTTGCCGAGCAGTCGGGTCAAGGCACGCTTTCCCGCCTTGACGCGACTTCTCGGCAACCGAACACTGAAAGATCGGGTTCGGGAGGGCACCAACCGGGGCGTAGCGAAGCGAAGCCGGCGCTTTCAGCCGCGCGCAGCGCAGATACGCGCGTAGCGCCTACACACCTACGAAACCCCCAACAACCGAGCCGCCCGCAGCGCGATCTCCAGATCCGACCGGCTCTCCGGATCGTTCAACCGCTCCCCGAACAGCTCCTCCAGCTGCCGCATCCGGTACCGCACGGTCTGCGGGTGCACGCCCAGCCGGTCCGCCATGTCCGGCGCCGTCCCGCTGGACTGCAGCCAGGCCAGCAACGTCTGCCCCAGCCGGGTCCGTTGCTTGTCGGTCAGCCCGTTCAGCGGCGCGAGACAGCGCCGGATCAGCTCCTTGACGAGGAACTCGTCCGACAGCAGCCACAACGTCGCCAGGTGATCGGTCGCGCGCGCCAGCGGCGGCGCCTCGATCACCCCGCGCCGGGCCAGATCCACCGTGCGCCGCGCCCAGCGCAGCGACATCGCCGCGTCGCCCAGCTTCACCTCGGGCCCGATCACCGCGCGCCACCCGGCCAGCGCCGGTTCCAGCGAGCCCGCCGTGACCAGGTCCGGGTCGGCCAGCAGGCACGGCTGCGGCCCCTCCAGATCCATCAGCACCTCGCTGTCCAGCGACGGCGGCTCGCGGTGGTGCTGATCGGCGCGCGGTTCCAGGGCGACCGCGACGACCCGGTCCGGCAGCCGCCACCCGGCGGTCGCGGCCAGGCGGGCGATCGCCTTCGGGGACGCGGGCGGGTCGGCCAGGATCAGTTCCAGCAGCTGGCGCCGCTGCCGCGCCCGCGTGCCGGCGGCCCGTTTCCGCGCGGCCGCGTACCCCTGCAGCGACAAGGCGGAGATCTCGTCGACGTAGGCGAAGATCGCCTCCGCCCCGACGCACAGGAAGTCCGTCGACAGGCCCAGCGACTGGCTCACCGACGCCACGTACCGCCACGCCACCCGGCCGCCGACGCGGTAGGCGGTCTGCAGCTGGTCCAGCGTGCGGCCCTCGCTGAATTCGACCTTGCCCAGGTGCCGGAACACGCCCATCCACGCCTCCTGCGGCGCGGCGGGGTTGCCGAGGTTGTCCATGCAGTGCCGGACCGCCTGCTGGATGCTGCGCACGATGGTCCGGCCGAAGGGACCCTCCAGCGGCCGCGCGTACTCCGGCACGGCGAGCTGGATCTCGCGCAGGATCTCGGCCGTCATCGCGTCGGCGTGCGGCCGGAACGCCTTCGCCAGCTCACGCGGCAGCGAGGCCCACAGCCTGCTGGCGCGTCCGATGCCCGCGGTGAACTCCGGCTCGTTCTGGCGCTGCCGCGGGGGGAGTCCCGGCGCGCGGGGCGGTCTCCGGGAGACGTTCTGCCGCACGGTGTTCCCGTGCCGGTAACCGGCATCGGTGGTCATGACTACCTCTTCGTCGGGAGGACCAACATCGCACCACGTCCGGTGCTTGGCAAGGATCTCTTGCGTGCGCGGAGCAACCGCGCGAAGCGATCGGCCCAGCGCACCGCACGCGGATGAGTGCCGGCGCCTCGTTTTCCCTCACCCACGTGACAAATCCGCGCGCTCACGGCCGGTCACCCCGCGCGGCGAGGCGCTGCGCGCGCAACGCCAGGTGCATGCTGAACCGGTCCTCGCTGTCGTCCAGCCGGTCGCCGAACAGCTCCCGCAGCTGGTGCAGCCGCGCCCGCACGGTCTGCGGGTGCACCTGCAGGCGCTTGGCGATTTCCGGCGCCCCGCCACGGGTTTCCAGCCACGCGAGCAGGGTGTCGCCGAGCCGCTCGCGCTGCTTGCCGCCGAGGGCGTCCAGCGGCCGCAACGCCTGCCGCGCCACCTCGGCGGCGAGGAAGTCCTCACCCAGCAACCACAACGCGGACAGCTGGTCCACGCACCAGGTGATCGGCTCGTCACCGGCGCTCGCGGGCAGCAGCGCGAGCGCGCGCCGGGCGGTGCGGTGCGCAGCCGGCGCGTCGGCGAGCGCGACGGTCGGCGAAACCGCGGCGCGCCAGCCGTTCCAGCGCCCGGTCAGCGGGAACAGGTGCCGTTTGGGGCGGGTGGTCAGCAGGCACGGCCGTGTGCTCTCCAGGTCTACCAGGACCTCGTCGTCCAGCAGCTCCACGGGGAAATCGGCGGTGCCCTCGGCGCGTTCCAGCGCGACGATCGCGGCCTTGTCCGGCAGGGCCCAGCCCGCGCCCCGGGACATGTTCGCAAGTGTTTCCGGCCCGGCGGGGCGGCCGGACAGGATCAGCTCGAGCAGCTGCCGCCGTCGCCGCTCGATGGTGCCGCCGGAACTGGACTGCGCCTCGTGGAACCCGTCGAGCGCGGTGGCCGACAGATCCTCCACATAGGCGAAGATGATTTCCGCCGCGTGGGCCAGCACCTGCGGCGACGCGCCCGCTTTGCGCAGCACCGGCGCGACGTACTGCCACGCCACGCGCGCGCCGATGCGGGCCGCGGCCTGCAGCGCGTCGAGGCTGCGGCCGTCGGCGAACTCCCGCCTGCCGCGCTCGCGGAACAGCTCGATCCAGTCGTGGTGCTTGATCGCGGGGTTGCCGATGCTTTCGATGACGTGCCGCACCGCCTGCTCGACGCCCTCGGTGAAGACCCGGCCGAACGTCCCGGTCAGCGGGCGCGAATAGGCCGGCACCGACCGCTGGACCTCCCGCATGATCGCCGCCGCGAGCCGCCCGGCGTGCGGGCGCAGTTCGACCGCGACCCAGCGTGGGCCGGAGGCGAGCAGCGCCGCGTTCCGGTTCTCTACCAGGACGAACGACCCCCTCTCGTGACGTCGGGCAGTCGTTCATGTTACGGCCGGCGACCGGTCGCGGAAGGAGCCGAACGTCATTCGGTCTGTCCGGCCCGATATTTGTCACGCTGCGACGAAGTCCGGCACCGGATAGGTTGTCCCGCGTGCGAAAGCGGATTCTGATCATCGGCGCCAGCGCCGGGCTCGGCGAGGAGATGGCGCGGCAGTTCGGGGCCCTGGACCGGGATCTGGCCCTGTGCGCGCGGCGGCTTCCGCGGCTCGAAGCGCTGCGTTCGGAAGTGACGCCGGCGCATCCCGGTGTCACAGTAGCGGTTCGCGCCCTGGACGTCACCGACCACGAGGCGGTGTTCCGGGTGTTCCGCGAGCTGCGCGACGAACTGGGCGGGCTGGACCGGATCGTGGTCAACGCGGGACTGGGCAAGGGGCAGCCGCTGGGCACCGGGTACTTCGCCGCGAACAAGCAGACGGCGGAGGTGAACTTCGTCGCCGCGCTCGCCCAGTGCGAAGCCGCGATGGAGATCTTCCGCGAGCAGGGCGCCGGGCACCTGGTGGTGATCTCGTCGATGAGCGCGATGCGCGGGATGCCGCGGAACCTGACCACCTACGCGGCGACCAAGGCGGGCGTGGCCGCGCTCGCCGAGGGCATCCGCGCCGACGTGCTCGGCACGGACATCCGGGTGACGACGATCTTCCCGGGCTACATCCGCTCCGAGATGAACGCCCGGGTCCGCAAGACGCCGCTGCTGGTGGACACCGAGCCCGGCGTGCGCTCGATGGTGCGGGCCATCGAGCGGGAACGCCCGCACGCCTACACACCGGCCTGGCCGTGGACCCCGCTGAGCTTCGCGATGCGGCACCTGCCACTGCGGCTGCTGGCGAAGGTCACCTGAGCGGCCGGGACCCGCGCCGGGTCCCGGCCGCCGGTCAGCGGGTCAGGAACTGCTCCGGCCGCAGCGCCCGCGCCACGATGCGCGTGTCGCCCAGCCAGCCGTAGTACCCCTGGCCGTACTTCTCCGCGAACTGCGTCCCGCCGAGCGCGAACGGCTTGCCCAGCGTGGTGATGCCCCGCGAGTCCTCGGCGGCGTTGCGGGCGATGCGCGAACCGTCCACGTACACCACCGTGCGGCGGCCGTCGTTGACCACCGCGACGTGCGTCCACCGGCCCACCGGCAGCGCGTGGCTCCACGAGGTCGGGTCGGCGTCCCGGTCCACCGGGTACACCACGAACTGCAGGAAGCGTTCGCCGGACAGGTTGAGGCTGCACGTCGGCTCGTCGGGCGACCACCCGCTGGTCTTGCCCGCGTCCCCGCTGCGGCCCTCCCAGCTCAGGATCCCCATGAACGCGTGGTCGCCGGTGAACGGGTCGGGCAGCTTGAGGAACGTCTCGATGGTGTAGCCGTTCTCGAAGCGGGCGCGGGTCAGCGGCGCGGTCGCGCTGGTCCGCAGCACCGCGCCCCGGTCCGGGTTCTGGCCGCCGTCGAAGCGCAGGCTCCCGTGGCCGGGCGCGGCGCGGTGGTGGTCGGCGGAGAAGGTGAGCACGTCGGCGGGCCCGTCGTGCAGGCGGGTGATCGTGAGGTCGTTGCCGTTGCCGGACAGGTCCCGCGCGACCGCGCCCGCCGCGACCGGGCGGCCGTCGGCGCCGGTGAGCCCCTCGCCGTCGAACCGCCAGTACGCGACCGTGCCGGGGATGACGACCTGCGCGGCGGGCCGGGCCGGCAGCGGCGCGGGCGGGAACCGGGTGTCGAAGTCGAGTTCGACGGTGAACCGGTCGGTGTCGCCGGTCAGCTCGTGGGTCTCGGCCTCCAGGGCGGTCGGGTTCCGCCGCGCCCGCAGCCAGGGGGAGAAGGTACTGACGTCGATCACGCCGCGGGCCAGGTCGAACGCGTAGTACCGCAGCATGCCCGCGCCGCCGTAGTAGCGGTCCTGGTAGTTGGTGATGTGCAGGTGCACGGGGTGGCCGTGGTCGTTGGTCAGCGTGGTGCGGCCGGTGGGCCAGTAGTGGCCGCCCATGGCGAGGAAGATCTGGTCGTAGCGGCGGATGACCTGGTCCCACAGCCGCTGCCCGTGGTCGGACAGCTGCGCGCCGCCGTCGTCGGTGGGGTAGACGAGGTCGTGGGTGGTGAGGATCGTCGGCAGCCCCCGGTGCGCGTCCAGGACGCTCTTCGTCCAGGCGATCCCGGCGTCGGAGACCCGCCAGTCCAGGGCGAGCAGCAGCCACTGCCGCCCGGCGGCGCGGAAGGCGTGGGCGCTGTTGTACCCGTCGGGGGAGCTGCCCTGGTAGGTGCCGGAGCGGGCGAAGCGGCGCGGGCCGAAGGTCTGCAGGTAGGGCGTGTCGCCGCGCTGGTCGTCGCCGGAGACGTCGTGGTTGCCGCCGAGGACGCTGTAGGGCATCCGGCCGTCGATCGCGCGGAAGACGTCGTCGGCCTGGCGCATCTCGGTGGCCGTACCGTGCTCGGTCACGTCGCCCAGGTGCGCCAGGAAGACGATGCCGTCCTCCCGGCGCCGCTGGACGACGTGGCGGAAGGTCGCGCGGACCGGCTCCGGGTCGGAGCCGCCTTCGTCGAACAGGTACTGCGTGTCGGGCACGACCGCGAGCGTGAACCGCGGGCTGTCGGCGTCGGCCTGGCCGCCGGCTTCGGCCTGAGCGGGCTGGGCGCCGAGCACGGCCGCGGCCGCGACGGGCGTGCCGACGGCCGCCTGCAGCAGCGTCCGGCGAGCGAGACCGGGGGATGGGGAACTGTCGGACATACCGCCTCCTGGGAAAAGTCGCGCCCAGCCTGGTGATCACGTCTGACGTCCCGATGTCGCCCGGCGGAACGGCCCCCGCCCGCCCGGTGAACCTTGCCGCGCCCACGGCACCCACGTGCCCGAACGCCCCACACCCCCTACCCGCGAGTCCCACGCTCCCGCCCGCGAGTCCCACGTTCCGGTGCGCGAGTCCCACGCTCGGGCCCGCGAGTCCCACGCTCGGGCCCGCGAGTCCCGCGTTCCCGCGCGCGAGTGCCGCGCTCCCGCCCGCGAGTCCCACGTTCCGGCGCGCGAGTGCCGCGCTCCCGCCCGCGAGTCCCACGTTCCGGCGCGCGAGTCCCACGCTCCCGCCCGCGAGTCCCACGCTTGCGCCCGCGAGTCCCGCGTTCCCGCGCGCGAGTGCCGCGCTCAGATGTCCGTGCCGCGGCCGGTCTTCTCCTGCAACCGGTCGATGAGCTGCGACGCCTCGGCCTTGGTGAGGTTCTCCGGCAGCTCCTCACCGGCCTCGCGGGCCAGTGTCTGCAGGTACGAGCGCTGCGGGCCGGTCATCTCCTCCTCGCCCGTGGTCCAGTCCCGCGGGTCCTTCTCCGGGTTCTGCGGTCCGGTCACCCCACACCTCCGTTCGCCGATGTGTTCGAAACCGGCTTACCCCGCGCGGCCCCGGATTATGCCCGGATCTCGTTGAGGTAGTTGTAGATCGTGTACCGGGTGACCTCCAGCTCACCGGCGAGGAAGTCCACCGCGTCCTTGATGAGGAAGAACCCGGCCTCGTCCAGCTCGCGCACCACCGCGGCCTTGTGCTTCTTCTTCATCAGCCCGACCGGGATCCCCGTCTGCGCGACCGCCCGGTCCACCAGAAACCGCTGCAGGCTGTCCACGTCGGGCGGGAAGCTCTCCGCCCGCACCTCGCTCGCCGGCCCCTGCGTCACCTCGCTGTTCACGCACAGGCAGCCGATCGCCACCCCGTCGGCGTCCCGCAGGAAGATGGTCGACGAGCGGATCGGCCTGCCGTCCGGGCCGTGGGTCTCGTAGTTCGTCAGGTCGTGCGTCGTGCCGCGGCGCACCAGCCCGAGCAGCAGGTCCGTCATCGGCCCGCCGGGCTCGCGGCCGGTGATGCCGCCCGCGATGGCGACGATCGAATCCGGCAGCTTGGACAGGTCGTGCAGCACGACCTCGTTGCCGGGCCCGAGCATCGCGGCCAGCCCGCTCACCGCCGGGACCAGCGCGGACAGCACCGAGTCGGTGGCGGACGCGGCTGGCACCTGGCTGGCCGGCATCGGGCGGGACAGGTGCTCCAGCGCGGTGCGGACGGCCTCCACCGCCGACGCCGGCGTGGACGCGTGCGGGGACAGCCGCACGTGGTCGGTGCGCACGGTGGCGGCGATACCCTCGGCGGCCAGCACCGCCCCGACCCGCTCCGCCGGGTGCCCGGGCAGGCTGAACGCGAGGATCCCGGCACGCCGGCCGGTCGCGGACACGATCTCCGCGCCCACCGTACGCAGCATCTCCTCCAGTTCGCCGACCCGCTCGGCGATGCGCGACTCGATGGCCGCGACCCCGGCTTCCTCGACCAGTTCCAGCGCGGCCGCGAACGCACCCGAGGTGACCGGGCTTAGGTTGCTGACCGACCACGACGCCGCGAACTCCGCCGGCGGGTGGATCTCGTCGTCGAACAGGCCCGCGTCGTGCGCGCCGGTCCAGCCCGACAACAGCGGCCGCATGCGCTCCAGCGCCCGGTCCGACAGCACCGCGAACCCGGTGCCCCAGCCCGCGCGCAGCCACTTCTGGCCGCCGACGACCAGCACGTCGGCCGCCTCCCACGGCGCGTCGACGACGCCGAAGCCCTGGATGCCGTCGACCACGAGCAGCCGGTCGCCGACGGTGTCCCGCAGGGCGGCGAGGTCGGCGCGGTAGCCGGTGCGGAAGTCCACGGCGCTGACCGACACCAGCGTGGTGTCCCCGGTCAGCTCCCGCGCCACCACCTCCGGCGTGACGTACCCCCGCGGCGGCCGCATCCGGCGCAGCGTGATCCGGCCGGCTTCCGCGGCGCGCGCCCACGGGTAGGTGTTGGCCGGGAACTCGGCGGCCGACACCAGCACCTCGCCGGGCGGGGCGTGGAACGCGGCCTGGAACAGGCCCTGGCTGGTGTTGGGCAGCAGGACGACGTGGTCGGTGTCGGTGCCGCACAGCCGCGCCACCGCCGCCTTCGCGCGGACCTCCTGCCGCATCAGGTCGTCCACTGTGGACGGGCCGGCCTTGGCGGAGGAGTTCAGCAGCCGTGCGGTGGTGTCCACGACGGCGTGCGACGGCGGGCCGTAGCGGGCGAAGTCCAGGTAGCCGGCGGGCTCGTCGAACTGGAGCAGGTAGCTGGGCGAGATCCTGGCCATCAGAGGATGCGCGCCAGGAACTGCCGGGTGCGCTCGTGCTCCGGCGCGCCGAGGACCTGCGCGGGCGGCCCGGTCTCCACGACCGCGCCGTCGGCCATGAAGACGACCTCGTCGGCCACCTCCCGCGCGAACCCCATCTCGTGTGTCACGACCACCATTGTCATCCCTTCGGACGCGAGCGAGGTCATCACCTCCAGGACCTCGCCGACCAGCTCCGGGTCCAGCGCCGAGGTCGGCTCGTCGAACAGCATCAGCTTCGGTTTCATCGCCAGCGCCCGCGCGATCGCCACGCGCTGCTGCTGGCCGCCGGAGAGCTGGTCGGGGTAGGCTTCGGCGCGGTGCGCGAGGCCGACCCGGTCCAGCAGCTCCAGCGCGGTGCGGCGGGCCTCGGCCGCGGACAGGCCCCGCACCCGGACCGGTCCCTCGGTGACGTTCTGCAGCACCGTGCGGTGGGCGAACAGGTTGAACCGCTGGAACACCATGCCGATGTCCCGCCGCTGACGGGCGACCTCGCGCTCGCGCAGCTCGTGCAGCTTCCCCTTGTGCAGCCGGAAGCCGATCGGCTCGCCGTCGACCCACACCTGGCCGCCGTCGATCGTTTCCAGGTGGTTGACGCACCGCAGGAACGTGCTCTTGCCCGCGCCGGACGGGCCGAGCAGGCACACCACCTGTCCCTTGTGGACTGACAGGTCGATGCCGCGCAGCACCTCGGTGCCGGCGAAGTGCTTGCGCACGTTGACCGCACGCAGTAACGGCTCGGTCATGTCAGGCCCTCCGCAGGGTCGTCAGGGCGCGGCCGACGCGCGACCACGGCCGGGCGGTGTGCGCCTCGGCGGCGAACGCGCGCTCCAGGTAGTGCTGGCCGACGCTGGCGACCGTGACCACGACCATGTACCAGACCGCGGCGGCCAGCAGGGTCTCCATGACCAGCAGGTTGTGCGACGAGATGTTGTTGGCCGCGTGGATCAGCTCGGTCACGCCGATCACCGACGCCATCGACGTGCCCTTGAGCATGTTGATGAAGTCGTTGCCGGTCGGCGGGATGATGACCCGCATCGCCTGCGGCAGCACGATCCGGCGCAGCGTCATGGCCGGGGTCATGCCGATCGACTTCGCCGCCTCGGTCTGCCCGCGGTCCACGC
Organism: Amycolatopsis thermalba; assembly: GCF_023376025.1. Classification (NCBI taxonomy): domain Bacteria; kingdom Bacillati; phylum Actinomycetota; class Actinomycetes; order Pseudonocardiales; family Pseudonocardiaceae; genus Amycolatopsis; species Amycolatopsis thermalba. The sequence goes on along the minus strand of NZ_CP091196.1, from coordinate 5,059,085 downwards.
TGTTCAGGCCCGCCCGCACGATCTCGGCCATGTAGGCGCTCTCGTTGAGGGCGAGGCCGAGCAGCGCGGCGACGAACGCGCTGACGATGACGTTGGTCGGTTCGTGGACCAGGTAGCCGCCGGTGAACGGCAGCGGGATCGAGACGAACTCGAACACCAGCGCCAGGTTGAACCAGATCAGGATCTGCAGCAGCACCGGCAGGCCGCGGAACAGCCAGATGTAGACGGCGGCGACGACGCGGGCCACCGGGTTGGCCGAGCGGCGCATCAGCGCGATCACGACGCCGATCACGATCGCCGCGGCCTGCGCGATCACCGCCAGCAGGACGGTGTTGAGCAGGCCGACGGCCATCACGTGGTACCACAGGAACTCCGGCACCGTGTCGTACTGGATCTTCGCCTGCGCCAGCACCACGCCGAGCCCGGCCAGCAGGGCGAGGATGACCACCGCCGACACCCAGCGGCCCCAGTGCCGCAGGCGCACGATGGGCAGTTCGGCCTGCGGCAGCCGGGTGGTCAGGTCAGCTTCCGGCATTGACCGTCACCTTCGTGATCGCGCCCTGCCGCACGCCCCAGGCGTCGAGGATCTTGCCGTAGGTGCCGTCGTCGACGAGCGCGGTGAGGGCTTGCGCGACGGCGTCGCGCAGCTGCGGGTTGGTCTTGTTGACGCCGATGCCGTACGGGCCGCCGTTGATCGGCTCGCCGGGCACGACCTCGAAGAACTCGCCGCCGCCCGCGTTCCGGCTGACGTAGGCGGCGGTCGGCAGGTCGTTGAGGATGGCGGCGACGCGGCCGGTGCGCAGCTGGTTCTGGTTCTGCGAGTCGCTGTCGGTGGCCGTCGTGGTGACCTCCGGCTTCCCGGCCTGGACGCACCTGGCGCTCTGCTCGGCGGCGAAGGTCTGGTGGCTGGTGCCCTGCACGACCGCGACGGTCTTGCCGCACAGCGAGTCCGGGCCGGTGATGCCGTCCGGGTTGCCCTTGCGGACCATGATCGTGATACCGGAGGTGAAGTAGTCCACGAAGTCGATCTGCTGCTGGCGGGCCTTCGTGTCGTTCATGCCGGCCATCGTCAGGTCGAGGCGGCCGGACTGCAGGCTGGTGATCAGCGAGCCGAACGGCATATCAGTGTGCTGGGCGGTGAGGCCCAGCTTGGCGGCGACGGCCTTGGCGATGTCGACCTCGAACCCGACTGGCGTCTTGCCGTCGGCGGAGTAGAAGTTGTTCGGCGCGGACTGCATGTTCGAGCCGATGTTGAGCTTGCCGGCCTGCGCGACGGGAGCCGGGAGGGCCGCCGCGAGCTGCGGGTCTTTCGTGACGCCCTGCAGGATGGCCGCGGTGTCCGGAACGTCCGAGCCGGTGGCGGTGCCGCCACCTCCGGCGCCGTCGGACCCGCCGCCGCAGGCCGCCGTGACCATCAGGCAGCCGACGACCAGCGCGCCCCAGCGCGTCACCCGTGACCTCGCAGACATGGCATCTCCTCACCCGATCGAACGATGAGCAGGGACGCTACAACTGCGTGTTGAAGACGTCAACTGTGAGTTGAAATCGACGCGCAGGACCAGGACGAGCCGCTGGTTGCTGACGCTTGCACGCTGGTCGACAAATCCCCACGGGTCCAGCGGCCGCCCCACTGCGCCGGATCGGAAAGAGCGGGCAACCCACCCTCAGCCCCACCCGGCCACCGAGCGCAGGTAGCGCCCTGACCGCCACCATCGCCCGGTGGTGGTGCCGTTCCTTCCGGCCCGGAGGACTCGTGAGATGTCTCGGTCGCACCGGGTCCACGAGCCTCACGCTGGCCGGCGCCTCCGGCGCAGAGCAGTGCCCCCGGCGGTCGCATTCGCGCTCCCGCGAACCCCGGCTGGGCACGTGCCGCCGGAAACTCACCGTCACCCCTCGAACCGCCATTCGCCCGCTTGCCCTGCACCCGGCAACGCCGGCGCGGCGACCGCCCGCGGCTCAATCGGGTAGCAGGGGCACCGTCGGGCCGTCGTCGCGGCCGAGGAGCATCGCTCGCGTCACCGCTTTCGCCCCGTAGCGGTCGCGGACCCGGTCCAGGGCGGCGTCCAGGGCGTCCGGTGGGTGTTCGTCGAAGGGCAGCTCCAGTTGCACCGGCGTGTCGTTGTCCAAGTTGGACAGCGCGAGGCCGATCAGCGTGATCCCCCGCTCCCGGATCAGGGGCATCGCCGCGGCCAGCAGGCCCCGCGCGGTGGCGAGGATGTCCTCGGTGTGCGCCGTCGGACGCGGCACCGTCTGCGACCGCGTCGCGCGGCTGTAGTCGGCGAAGCGCATCCGCAGCACCACCGTCCGGCACACGCGGTGCGCGGCCCGCAACCGCCGCGCCAGCCGGTCGGTCAGCGCGGCGAGGATCTCGTCCAGCTCGTCCGGCGAACGCGCCCGCCGCCCCAGCGCCCGCTGCGCCCCGATCGACCGCCGCCGTCTCCCGGCCACGACCGGGCGCGGGTCCCGGTTGTGCGCCAGCGCGAACAGGTGCCGCCCACCGGCCCGGCCGAGCAGCGCCACCAGCTCCGCCTCGCCCCGCTCGGCGACCTGCCCCACCGTCCGGATGCCCCGCGCGTGCAGCTTCCCGGCCGTCACCCGCCCCACACCCCACAACCGCTCCACCGGCAGCGGGTGCAGGAACTCCAGCTCACGATCGTGCGGCACGACGAGCAGCCCGTCCGGTTTCGCCACCCCGCTGGCGACCTTCGCGAGGAACTTCGTGCGCGCCACCCCGACCGTGATGGGCAGCCCGACCTGCTCGGCCACCGCGCGCCGCAGGCCGGCCGCAATCTCACTGGGCGGGCCGGCGATCCTGGCCAGCCCGCCGACGTCGAGGAACGCCTCGTCGATCGAGAGCCCCTCCACCAGCGGCGTGATCTGCTCGAACACGGCGAACACCGCCTTGCTCGCCGCGCTGTAGGCCGCCATCCGCGGCGGCACCACCACCGCCGACGGGCACAGCCGCAGCGCCTGGGCGCACCCCATCGCCGTGCGCACCCCGCGCGCCTTGGCCTCGTAGCTCGCCGCCAGCACCACCCCGCCACCGACGATCACCGGCCGCCCGCGCAACGACGGATCGTCACGCTGCTCGACCGACGCGTAGAACGCGTCCAGGTCGGCGTGCAGGATCGGGCCCTCGTTCGTCACGAACACATGTTCGCACCCACCCCCGACATTTTCCGGTCCGCGGTGGGACGCTGTCCGCATGACCGAGAACGATCCGAAGGACGATCTGCACCGGTACCTCCAGGCGGCGCGCGAAGTGATGCTCTGGAAGCTCGAGGGCCTGTCCGAATACGACATGCGCCGCCCGATGACCCCGACCGGCACCAACCTGCTCGGCCTGGTCAAGCACCTCGTCGGCTGCGAGCTCGGGTACTTCGGGGCCTCCTTCGGACGCCCGTTCGGCCGCGAGCTGCCCTGGCTGTCCGACGCCGAACCCAACGCCGACATGTGGGCGCGCGCGGACGAGTCCAGCGCGGAGATCGTCGCCCTCTACCGCCAGGCCTGGGCGCACGCCGACGCCACCATCGGCGCGCTGGCGCTGGACGCGGTCGGCCACATCCCGGGACGGGAGCCGGTCACCCTGCACCGGGTCCTGGTGCACATGATCGCCGAGACCCAGCGCCACGCCGGCCACGCCGACATCGTCCGGGAGCTGGTCGACGGCGCCGCCGGCATGCGCCGCGACACCGGCAACCTGCCCGACGCCGGCCCCCGCTGGTGGGCGGACTACCGGGAGCGGCTGGAGCGGGTCGCGCGCGAATCCTTGCCTTGACGTCAGCGGCAACCTTTACGCTCGATCTCATGCGAATCGGGGAGCTGGCGCAGCGGGCCGGGACCACCACCCGCGCCCTGCGGTTCTACGAGTCCCAGGGGCTGCTGGCCGCGCGCCGGGCGGCCAACGGCTACCGCGAGTACGGCGAGGAGGACTTCCGGCTCGTCAAGGAGATCCAGACGCTGCAGGCGGTCGGGTTCAGCCTCGACGACACCCGGCCGTTCGTGGACTGCCTCCGGGCCGGCCACGAGACCGGGGACTCGTGCGCCGACTCGATCGAGGTCTACGAGCGCAAGCTCGCCGAGGTCGAGGCCTGCCTGGACCGGTTGCAGGCCGTGCGCGACGACCTGCGCGCCAAGCTCACCGAAGCGCTGGACCGAGAACCCGGCCCGTGCCGGGTCACCACTTCGTTCGAGGAGTCCCGATGACCGCCACCACCGACCTCTCCGGCGCCGTGCTCGCCGTGACCGACGAGACCTTCGAGGCGGAGGTGCTGCGCCACGACGGTCCCGTGCTGGTCGACTTCTGGGCGCAGTGGTGCCCGCCGTGCCACATGATCGCGCCGGTGCTCGCCGAGATCGCCGCCGAGCGCGCGGGCACCCTGGCCATCCGCAAGATCGACTGCGACGAGAATCAGCGCTTCGCGCGTGACCTCCGGATCATGTCGATGCCGACGCTGGTCCTGTTCCGCGACGGCGCGCCGGTGGCGCAGTGGGTGGGCGCGCGGCCCAAGGCCCGGTTGCTCGCCGAACTCGACGCGGCACTGAACGCATAACCCGGGCGCCACCGGGTAGGCCGCTGCCCGGAGGTGCACGGGGATGGTGGCACGGGCGCGATCGGCCTGGGCGGGTGCCGCGATCGGGATCGGGATCGCGGCGTTCGCCGACGAGACGGTCTTCCACCAGCTGCTGCACTGGCACCACTTCTACGACAAGTCCACTTCGGACGCCGGGCTGGTGTCCGACGGGCTGTTCCACGCGTTCGGCTGGTTCGCCACCGTTCTCGGCCTGGTGCTGGTGGCCGACCTGCGGCGGCGCGCGGCGCTGTCCGGCCGGGCGCTGCTGGGCGGGATCCTCACCGGCGCGGGCGCGTTCCAGCTCTACGACGGCACGATCCAGCACAAGCTGCTGACCCTGCACCAGATCCGCTACCACGTGAACCTGGTGCCCTACGACTGGGCGTGGAACGCGATCGCGGTGCTGCTGCTGGTCACGGGCGTGGTGCTGCTGGTGCGGGAGCGGGCACGTGCCTGACCACGTCGGCACTCTGCCTGAACCCGGTGGGACCTGGCCGGTCTCGCTCCTGGTCCTGGTGGCCCTGGCCGGCTACCTGAGCGCGGCGCGGCGCTGGCCCCGGTGGCGCACGGTGTCGTTCACCGCCGGGGCGCTGGCGGTGGTCGTGGCGCTGTCGACCCCGGCGCGGACGTTCACCGCCCACATGGCCCAGCACCTCGTGGTCGGCATGGCCGGTCCGCTGCTGCTGGTGCTCGGCCGCCCGGTCACGCTGGCGCTGCGGGTATGCCGCGGCCGCCGCGCGCTGGTGCGGGTGCTGCGGTCGTGGCCGGTGGCGGTGCTGGTGTTCCCGCCGGTCGCCGCGGTGCTCGACGTGGGCGGGCTGTGGCTGCTGTACCGGACGCCGCTGATCGCCCAGGCGCACCAGCCGTGGGCGCTGGCGCACGTGTTCGCCGCCGGGCTGCTGTTCACGACCGCGATCTGCCAGGTGGAGCCGGTGCGGCACCGCCACGGCCTGGCGCTGCGCGGCGCGACGCTGGTGCTGGCCGGCGCGGCGCACGGCGTCCTGGCGAAGACGCTGTACGCGGCCGGGGACGAGTTCCGGGCCGGGGCGCAGCTGATGTACTACGGCGGCGACGCGGTCGGGATCGCGCTCGCGCTGGTGATCTGCCTGCGGTGGTACCGGCGTCAGTCCCGCAGGCGCGCGCGGGCGAGCAGCGTCGACGCGCCGGTGACGACGGCCCGCCCGGCGCCGCGCACGCTCGAGGCGAGCACGGTGGCCCAGTCGAAGTAGTCCCGCCACAGCACGATCCGGCCGTCGCGCACCTCGAACGTGCCGCACACCCAGAACCGCGTGTCCCAGCTCCCGGCGCGCAGGACGTCGGTCCGCTCGGTCAGCACGATCGGGCCGTCGGCGGCGATGTGGTGCACCCGCGCCTCGAACCCGATGCGGTAGCGGCTGAGCATCCGCAGCTGCTTCTCCACGGCCGCGATGCCGCGCGCCGGCGGCAGCGGGACGTTCTGGTACACCACGTCCGGGTCGGCGAGGGACAGCGCGCCTTCGACGTCGTCGCGTTCCAGGGCCGTCAGGAACGAGGTCACCGTGCTCTTCGGGTCCGCCATGGCCCCAGGCTAACCGGTCAGAACGGGCGATCACCGGCGATCGCGACGCGTTCGGCGACCCGGGCGTGCGGGTGGTAGTCGTTGACCGCGTAGTGCTGGGTGGCGCGGTTGTCCCAGAACGCCACCGAGTTCGGCCGCCAGGAGAACCGCACCTGGTACTCCGGCACGTGCGCCTGCGCGAACAACAGCCGCAGCAGGCGGTCGCTCTCGTCGCGGTCCAGGCCGGTGATGTGCGTGGTGAAGGCCTGGTTGACGAACAGCGTCTTCCGCCCGGTCTCCGGGTGCGTGCGCACCACCGGGTGCTCGACCGGCGGGAAGCGGTCCTGCCAGCGGGCCAGCAGGTCGTGGTCGGCGAAGCGGGCGAAACCGGGCACGAAGTCGTGCACCGCGCGCAGCCCGTCGATCCGCTCGCGCACGTCGGCGGGCAGGTTGTCGTAGGCCGCGGCCATGTCGGCCCACAGCGTGTCACCGCCGAGCGGGGGCACCTCGACCAGGCGCAGCACCGACCCGAGCGCGGGCTCGGGGCGCCAGGTGACGTCGGTGTGCCAGATGTTTTCGAAGCCGGGCATGCCGGCGCCGCGGGCGAACCGGGTGACCTCGTCGGAGTCCCCGGACGGCAGGAACGGGTTGGTTTCCAGCGGGCCCCAGTTGCGCGCGAACGCCCGCTGCTGCGCCGCGGTGATGTCCTGGTCGCGGAAGAACAGCACCTTCCACTCCAGCAGCGCCCGGTTCAGCTCCTCCCGCAGCTCCGCGGTGAGCGGCCGGCGGAGGTCCACGCCGGTGATCTCGGCGCCGATCAGGGGGCCCAGCGGGCACAAGGTGAACATCTCGTAGGCGTGCGACCGGTCATTCTCGTGCAGGCGCGAGAGGAGCCGCGGACCCTCGAGGATGCCGTCGGCCGGAACCTCGGCCGGGCGCAGGCGGTCGACGCGTTCGGGCAGCTCGACGGGCATTTCGCGGACCTCCCGGGACGATCGCGGACGGGCTTCGATGATCACCGCGAGTGACCGGAGGCGGCAAGATACGTCCAGTATGTGGTCATCTCGTGCGGGCAGGATCTGACCGTGGGACCGTGTCAGGCCGTAGGGTTTGCGTCGTGAGCCTGCCCATCCTCATGACCGTCGACGACGACCCGGCCGTGTCCCGGTCGGTCGCCCGTGACCTCCGCCGTCGTTACGGCCAGGACTACCGCGTCGTGCGCGCCGCCTCCGGGGCGGACGCGCTCGAAGCGCTGCGCGAGATCAAGCTGCGCGGGGACGCCGTCGCCGCCATCCTCGCCGACTACCGCATGCCGCAGATGGACGGCATCACCTTCCTGGAGCAGGCGATGGACCTGTTCCCGTACGCGCGGCGCGCGCTGCTGACCGCCTACGCCGACACCGACGCGGCGATCCAGGCGATCAACGTCGTCGACGTCGACCACTACCTCCTCAAACCGTGGGACCCGCCGGAGGAGAAGCTGTACCCGGTGGTCGACGCGCTCGTCGACGCGTGGCGCGCGGCCGGTGACCGTCCGGTCGAGGAGACCAAGGTGATCGGGCACCGCTGGTCCGCGCCGTCCTACAAGGTGCGGGACTTCCTCGCCCGCAACTCGGTGCCCTACCGGTGGTACTCGGTCGACGAGCCGGAGGCGTGCCGCCTGCTCGAAGCCGCCGAGTGCGCGGCGGCGGACATCCCGGTGCTGATCACCCCGGACGGCACCGTGCTGCGCAAACCGGACGGCGAGCAGATCGCCGACGCCGTCGGGCTGTCCACCCGGCCGGCCGCGGAGTTCTACGACCTGATCGTGATCGGCGGCGGTCCCGCGGGGCTCGGCGCGGCCGTCTACGGCGCTTCCGAAGGGCTGCGCACGGTCCTGGTGGAGCGCCGAGCGACCGGCGGGCAGGCCGGGCAGAGTTCCCGGATCGAGAACTACCTCGGCTTCCCGGACGGCGTGTCCGGGGCGCAGCTGACCGACCGGGCCCGCCGCCAGGCCCAGAAGTTCGGCGCGGAGGTGCTGACCGCGCGGGACGTGACCGGTCTGGAGGCACGCGGTTCGGCGCGCGTGGTCCGGTTCGGGGACGGCAGCGAGATCGCCGCGCACGCCGTCGTCCTCGCCACCGGAGTCTCTTACCGGGCGCTGGAAGCCGAGGGCGTCGCCGAGCTGACCGGGCGCGGCGTGTTCTACGGCTCGGCCGCCACCGAGGCGCCGGACTGCGAGGGCGAGCACGTCTACATCGTCGGCGGCGCGAACTCCGCCGGGCAGGCCGCGGTGTTCTTCTCCCGCTACGCCAAGGAAGTCTCGATCCTGGTGCGGGGGCCGTCGCTGCGGGCGTCGATGTCGCACTACCTCATCGAGCAGATCGAGGCGATCGGCAACATCCACGTCCGCACCCGCACCACCGTGCTGCGCGCGCACGGCAGTGACCACCTCGAAGCGCTGACCCTGTGCGACGAGGAGCAGGGCATCACCGAGACCGTGCCCACCGGGCACCTGTTCGTGTTCATCGGCGCCGCGCCGCGCACCGAGTGGCTCGGCGACGACGTGCTGCGTGACGAGCACGGTTTCGTCTGCACGGGCGCCGATCTGGTGGTGGAGGGCAGACGCCCGCCGGGGTGGACCCTCGACCGGGACCCGTACCACCTGGAGTCGTCCATTCCGGGTGTGTTCGTGGCCGGGGACGTCCGCTCGCAGTCGGTCAAGCGCGTCGCCTCGGCCGTGGGCGAGGGCGCGATGGCCGTCTCGCTCGTGCACCGCTACCTGGAGGCACGATGACCGAGCCGCAGCTGACCCGCGAGTTCCTGCGCGAGCTGTTCCTGTTCACCGATCTGTCCGACGCCCAGCTCGACTGGATCCTGGACCACGCCAAGCTGGAGCACTATCCGGCGGACACCGCGATCATCAACGAGGGTGATCCGGCGACGTGCTTCTACGTGCTGCTGTCCGGCGCGCTGCGGATGACGCGGCTGGTGGGCGGCAGCGAGGTGGAGACCGTCCGCTCGGACCAGCGCGGCGCCTACTGCGGGGCGACGCAGTTCTTCTACGGGCAACACCAGCAGCGCTACGGCGCCTCGGTGTACGCGGTCACCGATCTGACGTTCCTGACGCTGCCCGCGAAGGAGTTCGCCGACCAGTTCCGCAGCTGGTTCCCGATGGCGACCCACCTGCTGGAGGGTTCGTACCTGGGCTGGCGCAACACCGACGCGCTGATCGGGCAGCGGCGGCGGCTGCTCGCGCTGGGCGAGATGTCGGCGGGGCTGACCCACGAGCTGAACAACCCGGCGGCCGCGGCGGTGCGCGCTACCGCGGCGCTGCGGGAGCGGGTCGCCGGCATGCGGCACAAGCTGGCGATACTGGCGAAGCGGGACATCGAGCCCGATCTGCTGGAGCTGTTGCTGGACGTGCAGGAGCGGCTGGTCAAGCAGGTGGCCGACGCGCCCCCGCTGACCGCGATGCAGCAGGCCGACCGCGAGGACGAGATCGGCGACTGGCTCGAGGAGCGCGACATCGAGCAGGGCTGGGACCTGGCCCCGATCTTCGTCGCGGCCGGGCTGACCGCCGAAAGCCTCGACCACGTGCTGGAGTCCGTCGGCGACGCCCTGCTGGACGGCGCCCTGCGGTGGCTGGCGTACGCGCTGGAGACCGAGATGCTGATGGGGGAGATCGAGGACTCGACCACCCGCATCTCGGCGCTGGTCGGCGCGGCCAAGCAGTACTCGCAGATGGACCGGGCGCCGCACCAGTGGATCGACGTGCACGACGGTCTGGATTCGACGCTGGTGATGCTCGCGGGCAAGATCGGCACCGGGGTGCAGGTCGTCAAGGAGTACGACCGGGACCTGCCGACGGTGCCGGCGTACGCGGGCGAGCTGAACCAGGTGTGGACGAACATCATCGACAACGCGGTGAGCGCCATGGAGGGAACGGGAACGCTGACGCTGCGCACCGCCCGCGACGGCGACCGGGTGGTGGTCGAGATCGGCGACACCGGCCCGGGCATCTCGGCGGAGACCAAGCAGCGGATCTTCGAGCCGTTCTTCACGACGAAGCCCGTGGGGGAGGGCACGGGCCTCGGACTGGACATCTCGTGGCGCATCGTGGTGGACCGCCACCGAGGCGACCTGAGGGTCGAGTCCGAACCGGGCAACACGCGGTTCCGGGTGTATCTGCCGATCACGGAGCAAGCCTCGGAGTGACGGCTACGCCGCGCTTGCCCGAGGATGCCGCTTCGCCGGCTCGTGGCTTCGCCGGCTCGCCAAGCTAAGCGGCATCCGGGCCCCGGGACGATGACCTGAGGCCGACGGCCGCGAGGCCGCCGACGAGTGCCGGGGCGTGCGCTGGCGCTGCGGGCTGTCGTACCGCTGGGCCGCGGCCGTGCCCTGTGGGAGGGGGCCGTGTCCACACGGTTCCCGCAGCCGACACCGGGCAGCGTTCCCGAACGGTCGTCCCCCGCCGGGGCCGGTGCGGTCTCCTCTGGGGCGGTCAGTATGGGGGCTCGGCGGCTGCGCCGCGCGGCCGACGGCTGGCGACCGCCGGCTGGTGGCTGGCGTGCTCCTGCGCGGCTTCCCGGTGGTAGCGGCGCGCCGCCGCGGGTACCGGCGAGCGTTCACCAACGGTGCCCCGGGACCGGTGCAGTTCCCGCCGGGTCAGCCAGCGCGGGGGATCGGCCAGGCTCGGTGGCTGCCCGCGCAAAGCGCGGGCTGGTGGCTGGCGTGCTCCCGCACGGCTCCCCGGTGGTAGCGGCCTGCCGCCGCGGGTACCGGAGCGCGTTCATGAACGGTGCCCCGGGGCCGATGCGATTTCCGCCGGGTCAGCCAGCGCGGGGGATCGGCCAGGCTCGGTGGCTGCCCGCGCAAAGCGCGGGCTGGTGGCTGGCGTGCTCCCGCACGGCTCCCCGGTGGTAGCGGCGCGCCGCCGCGGGTACCGGCGAGCGTTCACGAACGGTGCCCCGGGACCGGTGCAGTTCCCGCTGGGTCAGCCAGCGCGGGGGATCGGCCAGGCTCGGTGGCTGCCCGCGCAAAGCGCGGGCTGGTGGCTAGCGTGCTGCTGCGGCTTCCCGGCGGTAGCGGCGCGCCGCCGCGGGGACGGGCCAGCGCATCCGCACCGTCGTGCCCTGGGGGCCCGGCGCGATCTCCGCCCGCTCGGACAGCGCCCGGATCAGCGGCAGCCCCCGGCCGTGCAGCGGCCCCGGGTCCGCCGCGGGCGGCTGCCACCGCCCCCGGTCGGCCACGGTCACGTCCACCTCGCTCCCGCGCAGCTCCGCCGACAGCTCCAGCGGGCCGTCGGCCTGGGCGGGGTACGCGTGGGTCACCACGTTGATCATCGCCTCGTACGCGGCCAGCGCCATCGCGTCCGTGGTGTCTTCGGGCAGGTCCACGTCGTTCGCCCACTGGGTGAGGGCCTGTCTCAGAGTCGTCGCGTTGCGCGACCGCGCCGGCACCAGTCGGTGCAGGCGATGATCTCCGGCGTGCATCGAAGTCCCCTCGGCGTGTTCTTCGTCCCGCCGGGATTACCCACCGTGCACGGATTACACACGTGTCGGCCGGATCCGGGTCACCCGGTCGTCAGCTCCGCCCACACCACCTTGCCGTCGGGCGTGGTGCGCGTGCCCCACCGCGCCGCGGCCGCGTCGACCACCCGCAGCCCCTGGTGCTCGATCCCGCCGGTCGCGAGGATGTGCGGCAACGCCCCGGCCCGGTCCGCGACGTCCACCGTCAGCCGCGAACCGTCGTGGAACAGCCGCAGCGTCAACGGCGCCGACGCGTGCCGCGTGGCGTTCGTCACCAGCTCGGACGACACTTTCACCGCGCTCTCGGCCACCTCCGCCAGCCCCCACTCGGCCATCCGCCCGGCGACGAACTCCCGCACCGACCCCAGCGAGACGTCACTGGTCAGCGTCATCGACGCGACCCGCCGGTGCGCGCCCCGGTGATCCACGTACAGCAGGGCGACGTCGTCGTCGTGCCGTCCGCCGGTCAGCCGCTCGATCAGCTCGTCGCACGCGGCGCCCAGATCACCCTCGGCGGGCAGCGCCTCCAGCTCCGCCAGCAGCGCGTCGATGCCCGCGCCCAGCTCCCGCGTCCGGCTCTCCACCAGCCCGTCCGTGTACAGCACGAGCCGCATCCCGGGCGGGAACGGCGCCTGCTCCTGCGGGTACTGCTCGCCGACCCCCAGCGGCATGCCCAGCGCCTCCGCGACCTGCCGCATCGCGCCGTCGGCGCCGATCAGCACCGCGGGCAGGTGCCCGGCGTTGGCGTAGGTCAGGGTGTCGTCGATCGGATCGTGCACCGCGTACAGGCAGGTGACGAACGTCGCGCCGGGCGTGGTCCGCGCCAGCTGCGACACGTTGTGCAGCACGTCGGACGGCGGCAGGTCCAGCAGCGCGTAGGACCGGATCGCGGTCCGCATCTGACCCATCACCGCCGCCGCCGGCACCCCGCGCCCCACGACGTCCCCGATCACGAACGCGGTCCGGCCGCCGGGCAGCCGGATCACGTCGAACCAGTCCCCGCCGACCTCGGCCCCGGCCGCCGCGGGCAGGTACCGCGACACGATCCGCAGGCCCGGGATGTCCGGCACCGCGGGCAGCATGCTGTGCGCCAGCTCGGTCGCCATCGACCGGTGCCGCGCGAACATCCGCGCGTTGTCCAGCGCGATCGCCGTGTACCCGGCGATCCCCGCGGCCACCTGCTCGTGCCGCTCGGTGAACCGCCCCGGCTCGGGGTGGCCGAAGAAGAACCCGCCGAGCACCTCGCGCGTCGTCGGTGTGATCACCGGGACCGCCAGGTAGCTGCGCACCGGCAGGTGCCCCTCCGGCATCCCGTGGTGCGGCGCGTTGTGCCCGTACCGCGGGTCCCGGGTGATGTCGTCGCTGCGGACGATCCCGGTGCCGTTGAACGTCGGCGCGAACACGCCGGTGTTGCGTGGCATGGGGAAGCCGTCGAAGGTCTCCTTCGGGATGCCGGACAGCGTGTAGAGCGTGTAGGACTCGCCGAACTGGTCGATCAGGTTGTAGAAGAACGCCCCGAACCCCGCGCCGGTCCCGCGCGTGGCGGCGTCGGTCGCGTCCTGCACGAGCGTGTCGATGTCGAGCTGCGCGGTCAGCCGCTGCCCGATCGCCCGCAGCGTTTCCCCGAGCGCGGCCTCGGCCCCGGCCCGGTCGGCCGCGTCCTCCAGCGCCGCGCCCCGCACCCGCGCGGTGTCTTCCAGCAGCTCGGCGTAGTCCCGCAACGCGTCCGCGCGGTCCGCCGCCGGACCGTGCGTCAGCAGCCCGGCGCGGACGCTCACCGCGATCGAGCGGGCCATTGCCGCCGGCAGCCCGGCCGAGGCCGCGAGCACGATCCAGAACGCCCGCCCCGGCGACAGCGGCCCGCCGAACGCCAGCGCGCCGGGCAGCGGGATCACCGGGAAGCGCTCACCGGCGGGGCGCGCCGCGATCGCCGCGGCCAGCTCGCCGCCGGTCCGCGCGTCCCCGGCCGCCGCGACGAGAACCGGCGGACCGTCTTCGTCCACTGTGTACAGCTCGGCCGCGGCGGTGAACCCGTCCCGCAACCGCCGGACCACCGCCCGCGCGGCGGCGGTGAAATCCGGTGCGTCCCCGGCTTCGGTGCGCAGCACCGCGGCCACCCGGACGGTGTCCGACAGGCCGAAGGACGCGGGACCGCCCGGCCCCGCGTCCTCGTCGTCGGCTCGCCGCCCGGTCATCGGCCGTCCCCTTCCCGTCGGCGGGTGCCAGCCTAACCCCGCGCGGACGACCGTGACACGGTTCGCGCACGATTTCCCGTGCTCAGTTCACGCAGGAATCCGGCGCCGACGTGCCCGAGCCCGGCAGGTTCGCCACGAACGTGCGAACCTCGTCCGGCGCGAGATCGATCGCCGCGCCCGCCTCCGGCGAGCCGAGGTCCGTACCGGCGATCGGCACGGTCCCCATCCGCAGGTTGGCCGGGTTGATGTCCCGCAGCAGCGCGGCGAAGCCGAACAGGTCCCAGCCGGGGTCGATCAGCGTGTAGCGGTGCGCCGTCTCGATCAGCGTGGCCACGAACTCGGCATTGCCCAGGACGCCCGGGGTCATCATCCGCTCCGCGGCCGAGCGCAGGTAGGCCTGGAGCCGGACCACGCGGTCGAGGTCGCCGTTGGGCAGCCCGGCCCGCTGCCGGAGGAAGTCCAGTGCCCTCGAGTAGTCCAAGACCTGCTCGCCGGCGGGGAACGACACGCCGGTTCGCGGGTCGTGGGTGGCCGCGCGCAGGCACACGGGAACGCCCTGCAGCGCGGAGGCGAGCTGACCGAATCCGGGCATGCCGACCAGGGCGTAGTGGTCGATGCGGGTGCCGGTGAGCTGCTGCACGGCCTCGACGAGCGTGCGCGCCCCCGCTTCGGCCGCGGCGGCCCCGTTCCGGCCCTGCCGCTCGGCGGCGTCCTTGCCGCGGGTGTAGGCGCTGCTCAGCTTGCCCCGGCCGAAACCGGGGATGTCGACGAGCGAGTCGCGGGGGATCGAGGCGAGCGCGGCCGTGCCGTCCCGCCGGAACTGGCCGAGCACGACCGAATCGGCGATGCCGTAATCGTCCAGGCCGGCCAGCAGGACGTTCTGGTCGGCGGCCGGCGGTGTGCCGACGACGGGTTCGGCGCGTTGCAGCATCCGCGGCACTAGGATCGCGGCGACCGCCACCGCGACGACCGCCGCGGCGGCCACGACGAGCATCGGCGTCCGGTTGCGACGCGGCTCGGCGTGCGCCAGCCCGGCGAGCACGGCGCGCGGGTCCGGACGGCGGGCGGCCTCGGCGTGCAGCGCCGCGCGGATCAGCTGTTCGGTGGGGTCGGGGGTCATGACAGCGCCTCCGTCACGGGCAGGCCCCGGCGCCGGCCGCCTTCGGCGGCGCGCAGCGTGCTCAGGGCGCGGGAGATGTGGCTGCGGACGGTGCCTGCCGAGCAGCCGAGGGCCTCGGCGATCTCGGCGTCGGTGCAGTCCTCGTAGAAGCGGAGCACGATCGCGGCGCGCTGCTTGCGGGGCAGCGCGGCGATGCGGGCGCGCATGGCGTCCCGTTCGGCGAAGTGCTCGGCGGGGTCGGCGGTGGGCGTGCCGAGGGCGTCGAGCGTGCTGTGCGCGGCGGTGACGTTGCGGGAGGCCTTCAGCCGCCGCCACGACAGGTACTCGTTGGTGATCATCTTGCGCACGTAGCTCTCGGGCGCCCGTAGCCCGGCGATGCGGGACCAGCGGTGCTGGACGCGCAGCAGGGTCTCCTGCACGACGTCCTGCGCGAGGTGGGGATCGCAGGTCAGGGCCGTGGCGTAGCGGAGGAGGCGGTCGAGGCGCTGTGCCACGAAATCGTCGAAGCGGTCCCGCACCGGTGGTCCTTTCGTCGGATGACGGACCTTCAACGCGACGGGACCGCCCGGTTGTTGACTCCGGTCGGAAAAATTCTCGCAGGTCGTTACGGTCGTGCCATGACCGTCCTCGCGCACCTGTCCGACCTGCACCTCGACGGCGGCCCGCGGAACGCCGATCGCGCCGCGCGGGTGGTGCGGCACCTGCGGGACCTGCGGGTGCCGGTGGACGCGGTGCTGGTGACCGGCGACCTCGCCGACCACGGCGACCCGGCCGAGTACGCCGAGGTCGCGGAGCTGCTGGAGAGCCTGCCGTACCCGGTGTTCCACTGCCCCGGCAACCACGACGACCGGGCCGCCTACCGGTCGGTGCTGCTCGGCGAGGCGCCGTCGGACGCGCCGGTCAACCAGGCCGGGGAGGCGGCCGGGGCGGTGTTCGCGCTGTGCGACACGAGCGTCCCGGGCCGCGGATCGGGCCTGATGGGCGAGGAGACGATCGCGTGGCTGGACGAGGTGCTGACGGAGGCGGCGGGGCGGCCGGCGTTCGTGGCGTTCCACCATCCCCCGGCGGTGCTGCACCACCCGCTGCTGGACGAGATCCGGCAGCACGAGGCGGCGCGGCTGGCGGAGGTGGTCGCGCGGCACCCGGACGTGGTGGGGCTGTTCTGCGGGCACGCGCACACGCCCGCGGTGACGACCTTCGCCGGGCGGCCGCTGGTGGTGGCGCCCGGGGTGGTGTCTTCGCTGACGCTGCCGTGGGAGACGGGCGGGGAGGCGGGCTGGGCCGAGGGCGGACCGCTCGACTACGACCGGCCGCCCGCGCTGGCCTTCCACGTGACCGACGACCAGCATCGCCTGACGACGCACTTCCGGCTCTGCCCGTAGCGGCTGGGGGCTGACACGCCGCGCGGTGGCCGGCACGATCGCGGGGGTGGCGGAGACGCCGCTGGAAGGGGCGAGCGCGCCGCCCGGCGTGGCGAGTACTGCGGCGGAGTGGCTGACGCGCGGCTGGGGCGGAACATTCGCCACCAGGGCGGCGAACGCGCCGCCGGGGTGGCGAACGCGCCGCTGGGGTGGCGAACGCGCCGCTGGGGTGGCGAATGCGCTGCTGGGGTGGCGAATGCGCTGCTGGGGTGGCGAATGCGCTGCTGGGGTGGCGAACGCGCCGCTGGGGTGGCGAATGCGCCGCTGGGGTGGCGAATGCGCCGCTGGGGTGGCGAACGCGCCGCTGGGGTGGCGAATGCGCCGCTGGGGTGGCGAATGCGCTGCTGGGGTGGCGAACGCGCCGCTGGGGTGGCGAACGCGCC
Organism: Amycolatopsis thermalba; assembly: GCF_023376025.1. Classification (NCBI taxonomy): domain Bacteria; kingdom Bacillati; phylum Actinomycetota; class Actinomycetes; order Pseudonocardiales; family Pseudonocardiaceae; genus Amycolatopsis; species Amycolatopsis thermalba. The sequence continues at coordinate 5,042,345 of NZ_CP091196.1, read as the reverse complement.
GCTGGGGTGGCGAACGCGCCGCTGGGGTGGCGAATGCGCCGCTGGGGTGGCGATGCGCTGCTGGGGCGTGGTACTCGCGGAGTGGCTGACGCGCTGCCGGGGGCAGCGAATGCGCCGCCAGAGCGGCGGATGCGCTGCCCCGACCCGGCGAAAATCCGCCGCGTGGCTGACGCGCCGCCGGCCAGCGCCGCTGCCGGAGGGGCTGGCGGTGGCGGGCGTGACCGACACGCCGCGGGGAGCGGCCATCCCACCGTCCGTCGCGTGCCCGCCCTGCGGCGCGCGGGCGCGCGCAGCGCGCTCGGCGGCCGGGGCGCCGTCTTGCCGTTCGTCACGTCGCGCCGACCGGCGCGGCGTGCTCGCCGCCGTCAGTCCGTCAGCTCCAGGAACTCCCAGTGCGCCTCCGGCGCCAGGCCGGCCAGCAGGCGGCCGCAGTTCTGCAGCACCACCGGCCCCGACGTGATGTGCTGCGTCCCCGCGTGGAGGTCCCGGAAGAACCGCTGCAGGTCGCCCCGCCGGAGTGCCGCCGTGGCCGCCCACTTGTAGACCGTCTGGCCCGCCGCGTGCACCGACCACGTCGTGTGGTTCAGCATCAGCCGGGTCAGCGTCTCCTGCTCCGTGGTCAGCAGCGAGCCACCGTCCAGGGTCGCCTCGTTGGCCTCCCACACCTCCATCGCCCACGCCCGCGCCGCGCGCACCGCCGCCTCCGCCTGCGCGTACTCCGCGTGGAACTGCCCGGTGTCCACCGACGCGCCCGGCGTCCCGGACTTCCGCACGGCGAGCGCCCGCATCTCGTCGAGCATCCGGCGCCCCACCCCGAGCGCCCACCCCGTGTGGCACACGCCGGCCATGTTCGCCAGCCCCATCCGGTAGATCGCGCCGCCGTGGCGGGGTGCCATCGTGGTGATCTCGTACACGTGCGTCGAGGGCACGAACACGTCCTCGCACACGTAGTCGATGCTGCTGGTCGCCTTCAGCCCCATCACGTCCCAGTTGCCGGCGAGCGTGGCCTGCTCCTTGGGGAACGTGAAGATCAGCGCCTGCCCGGTCTCCTCGCACAGCGCCGCCGTGTGGATGTGCGTGGCCATCGAGATCCCGGACGCGAAGCTCCACCGCCCGTTGATCACGTACCCGCCGTCGGCCCGCACCGCCTTGCCCAGCCGCGTGCCCTGCCCCGCCATCAGCGCGTACCGGTTGCCGCGCACGTCCGGGAACAACTCCGCCGCGGCCTCCTCGCCGAGGTAGGCGGCCGTGGTGCCGGTGACCATCTGCAACGCCATGAACGACCACCCGGCCGACGCGTCCGAGTAGGCGATCTTCGCGATCGTCCCGATGACCTGCCGCGGCGAGAACTCGTACCCGCCCAGGTCCCGCGGGATCCCGATCTTCAGCGCGCCCGTCTCGTGCAGCACCTGCGCGACCTCGTCGGTGAGCCGCCCCAGTTCCTCGCCCTTCTCGGCGTTCGCGGCGAGCACCGGCGCGGCCTCGTCCAGGCGCGCCATCAACCCGTCGAACTCGTCGCTGACGTGCAGGCTCATGCGTCCGTCCCCTCCAGTCCGCGGATCCAGTCGATGACCGGCCGCACCGTCTCGTCCGAGTTGGCTTCGAAGATCAGCCCGTGCCCGTTGCCCTTGACGCCGTGGTCGGGCAGGTGCAGCCGCACCGCATCGGCGCCCGCGCCGCGCAGGAAATCCACCACCTGTGGCGCGAAATCCGCGAACGCCGACGCGCCGCCGGTCACGACCACGACCGGTTTACCGTCCAGCGCCGGGATCCGCATCCCGGCGCGCACCTCGGCCGCCGCGGTGACCGGCGGCGCGTAGGTGATCGGCGCCGCGGTCAGCCCCCAGTCCAGCGACCCCATCCCGGGAATCGAGGCGAACGCCGGCCCGGCCGGTTCGACCGCCACGATCGCCACCACCAGATCCGGCCGCGCGTCCGCCGCGAGCCACCCCACCGGGCCGCCCGCGGAGTGGGTCACCAGCACCGCGGGGCCGGTGACGTCCAGCAACCGGCCCAGCCGGTCGGCGTCCATCCGCTGCGACTCCGCGAGATCCGCCGGCAGCGGGCCCATCGGGCACAGCAGCTGGTCGACCTCCGCCTCGCCGTAGGTCCACTGGACCTGCTCGCCGCGCCGGTCCGCGGGCAGGAACAACGCCCGCGCCGCCTCGTACGGGAACGGCGCGCCCATCGGCGCCACGACGTCCGGGTGGTACGGCGAACGCCCGTGCCCGCACCGGTCCACCACGTACACCGCGAACCCGGCCTCGACGAACCGCGTCGCCCAGCCCGGCCGCCCGTCCGGGGTGCCGGTCCAGTCGGTGCCCTGACCGCCGCCGCCGTGCACCAGCACCAGCGGGAACGGCCGGGACACCTCCGGCGGCGCCTCCCACTGCACGAACATCGGCGCCCGCTGCACGGTCCCGCCGCTCGTGTTCACCCGTTCGCCCGGAACCCAGAACTGCCCCCGCCGCACGGTGACCTCGTGGCCACCCGTCACGTGTGGTGCCGCCATCTCAGATCTCGATCGGTTCGAGCCGGGCCAAGATCTCCTCGCGGCGGTGCTCGAACTGCTCCGGCAGCTGGAAGCGCGTGCCGAGTTCCCGCGGCGACTCGTCGCACGTCCAGCCGCCTTCCGGATGCGTCACCGCCAGCTCGAACAACGCGCCGCCCGGGGTGCGGACGTAGACGCTCTTGAAGTACTTGCGGTCCTTCAGCTCGGAGATGTCGGTGTAGCCGCGGCCCTCGATGTCGAACTTGACCTCGTCCTGGTTGCGCAGGTTGCCCACGTTCCAGGCGAAGTGGTGGTAGGTGCCCGCGCCGTAGCCCCAGGTGCCCTGCTCGTCGGTGCGGTTCACGACCAGCTCGAGGTGGTTGCCGTGCTTGGCGTCGCCGATCCGCAGCGCGGCCCGGTCGCCCTCCTCGGCGAGACGGCCCTGGGCGAAGAACGACTCCTGGGCGAACTCCACCATGCGGTCCGGCGTCGCGACGTGGACGCCGACGCCGTGGATGCCGTGGATCGCGCACTCCGGCGGCACGCCGTACCCCGCGTGCCCGACCCGGTCGTCGCCGGTGTTGCCCACGAAGAAGTACTCGATGCCCGACGGGTGCCGGAACGCCAGCCGCCGCTGCCCGAACACCTCGACGTCGCTCACCTCGACGTCGTGCTCGGTCAGGCGCCGGTGCCAGTAGTCCAGCGAGTCGTGCGGCACCGACAGCAGCACCTCGCGCGCCTGGTTCGTGCCGCGTTTGCCGCGGAAACCGGCCTGCGCCCAGGGGAACGTGGTGACGACGCTGGAGGGATCACCGGCCGCGTTGGCGTAGTACAGGTGGTAGATCGGCAGCGAGCCGTCGAACAGGACCGTGCGCTTGATCAGGCGCATGCCCAGCACCTTGACGTGGAAGTCCACGTCCTCCTGCGCGCCCGCGACGGACAGCGTGACGTGGTGGGAACCTTCGACGAACGCCATGAAAACGCCTCCACACTGAGGTTTTCCGCGGTGGTCTCCGCACGGTAGATTCGGCGGACGGCGCCCGTCGTGAGCGATGAGCGCACGCCGCTGTCGAATGCGCGCACAACCGGTGGGGATGACGATGACGTCACTCGCGGACGTGGTGGCCGTGGCGCCCGCGGCCTCCGGGCCGAAGGTCGAGTTCGGCTCGTGGACGCACGCCGTGCAGCGCAGCGTGCTGCGGTTCCGCTTCGACTGCGAGCGGCCGCGCGCGTTCGCCGGGATCGTCAGCAACCGCCCGCTCGCCGACGTCAACTTCGTCGACATGGAGAGCGGACGGCACGCCGCCTACCGCGACGCGGCCACGATCTCCCCGGACGAGCCGGACTTCTACGTGATGACCCTGCAGCTGTCCGGGAAGCTGTGGCTGGCGCAGGACGGGCGCGTCACGGTCCTGGAACCGGGCCACTTCGCCCTCTACGACTCGGCGCGACCGGCGACGATCGTCTCCAGCGACGACTACCGCTCCACGTGCATCCGGTTCCCCAAGCGGTACCTGCCCGCGCCGCCGCCCGGGATCACCGCGACCGCCTTCGAGTGTGAACCCGGGCTGCCGTCCACCGTGTGGGGCATGCTGCTCAGCCTCAACCGGAACGTGGCATCACTGGGCCCGCACGGCCCCCGCGCGGTGCGCACGGTGATGGACCTGGTGACGGTGATGCTGCACGGCACGCGCACGCTGCCCGGCCGTCGCGAGGTGTTGCTGGCGCACGTGCGCGAGTGGATCGAGGAGCACCTGGGGGATCCGGACCTGGGCCCGGCCGCGGTCGCCGCCGCGCACTACATCTCGCCCCGGCACCTGCACAACCTGTTCGCGGGAACCGGTTCCACGGTCTCGTCGTGGATCCGCGCCCGGCGCGTCGAGGGCTGCCGGCGCGACCTGGCCGACCCGCGGCTGGCCACGGTGCCGGTCGCCGCGATCGCCGCGCGCTGGGGGTTCCGCGGCGCGTCCCACTTCGGCCAGGTCTTCAAGCGCGCGACGGGCCGCACCCCCGTCGAGTTCCGCGCGGAATCCCTGGCGGATCTGCGTTAGCGCGCTGGTGCCCGGGGCACCAGCCGGACCGCGTCGTGCTGTGGCGTCCGCGCGGTGGCACGACTTTTCCGTGCAGCTCGCCGCCGGCGGTCCAGTGCAGGAACTCCTCTTCCCACGGCCGGTCGAGCAGGTTGCGGCGCTCGGCGAGCTCGGCCTGCGTGGCGGCGAACTCACGGAGCCCGGTGAGGATTCGGCTCAGCATCCGCATGCCTGGAGCGTGCTCCGGTAGGCCCGCCGGCACGAGTGGCAGAACCGCAGAGGTTCGCCAAGATCCTGCCAGCGACTTCTTCCGCCGGGCGAACCCGAGGGTGACTTCCGCCGCGTCAGCGGGCATGATCGCGACGTATCCGTAGTGGGAGGCCAGTTTGAGCATCGTCGGCACCAGGGTGGTCCGGATCGAGGACCAGCAGCTGATCACGCAGGGCGGGACCTACGTCGAGGATCTGCGGGTGGAGGCGCTGACGGGCGCGGTGCACGCGGTGTTCGTGCGCAGCCCGATCGCGCACGCGCGCATCACCTCGATCGACACCTCGGCCGCGCTGGAGGCGCCCGGGGTCGTCGCGGTCTACACGGCCGCGGACCTCGATCTCGCCCCGCACAAGGCCGGGCCGGTCGTGGAACCGTGGCTCGCCGACGGCGTGGTCCGCTACGTCGGGGAGCCCGTCGCGCTCGTGCTGACCGAGGAGCGCTACCAGCTCGCCGACGCCGCCGAACTGGTGGACGTCGACTACGACCCGCTCGACGTGGTGGCGAGCATCGACAGCGCGCTGAGCGACGAGACCGTGCTGTTTCCGGACCAGGGCACGAACCTGCTGCAGACCACCGGCGGCGAGTTCGACGACAAGGCGTTCGACGACTGCGAGGTCGTGGTCACGGAGACGATCCTCAACCAGCGCGTCGCCCCGGCGCCGCTGGAGGTGCGCGGCGCGGCCTGCGCGTGGGGCGAGGACGGCCGGCTGACGCTGTGGCTGTCCACCCAGAACGCGCAGATCTCCCGGTCCGTGGTGGCGAAGGGGCTCGGGGTCGAGTCCGCCGACGTCCGCGTCATCACCCCGGACGTCGGCGGCGGCTTCGGCGCGAAGATCGGCACCGATCCGGAGTCGGTGGTGCTGGGCTGGGCGTCCAAGCGGTCCGGCAGGCCGATCCGCTGGGTGGAGACCCGCAGCGAGAACCTGGTCGCGATGACGCACGGCCGCGCGCAGCAGAACACCGTGACCATCGGCGGCCGCCGCGACGGCACCGTGCTCGCGTTCCGGCTGGAGGTGGTGCAGGACGCCGGCGCCTACCCGCGCACGATGTTCCTGCCGACGCTGGCCGAGCTGATGGCCACCGGCGTCTACCACTTCCCGAAGGTGGAGACGAGCAGCAAAGCCGTCGTCACCAACACCACGCCGATCGCCGCGTACCGGGGCGCCGGGCGGCCCGAGGCGGCGGCCGCCATCGAGCGCGCGATGGACCTGTTCGCCGCGGAGATCGGCATGGACCCGGCGCAGGTGCGCCGGGTGAACTTCATCCGCCCGGACGAGTTCCCGTACCAGTCGCCGACCGGCGCGAACTACGACACCGGCGAGTACGCGAAGGTCCTGGACCAGGTGCTGGAGGCCGGCGGGTACGAGCAGCTGCGCGCCGAGCAGGCCCGCCGCCGCGAGGCCGGCGACCCGGTGGTGCTCGGCCTCGGCCTGTCCGCCTACGTCGAGGTGACCGGCAACGACCGGGCCGGCGAGGCGGGCAAGGTGCACATCAACCCGGACGGCACGGTCACCGCGTGGACCGGCGCCTCCCCGCACGGCCAGGGCCTGGACACCACGCTGGCGATGCTGCTGTCCGACCAGCTCGGCGTGTCGATCGAGAAGATCAGCATCCGGCACGGCGACACCGACGAGGTGCCCAGGGCGATCGGCACCTTCGGGTCGCGATCGCTGCAGCTGGGCGGTTCCGCGCTGCGCCAGGCCGCCGACCAGGTCATCGAGCAGGCCCGCGCGCTCGCCGCCGACCGGCTGGAGGCCAGCCCCGACGACATCGAACTCGCCGACGGCGCCTTCCAGGTGCGCGGCGCGCCCGCGAGCGGTTCGGTCACCTGGGCGCAGGTCGCCGAGCAGGCCGACCTGACCGCCGACGTGTGGTTCGGCGACGGCCAGCCGACGTTCCCGTTCGGCGCGCACCTCGCGGTCGTCGAGGTGGACACGCTCACCGGGAAGGTCGAGCTGAGGCGGATCATCGCGTGCGACGACGCCGGCCCGATCGTCAACCCGCTCGCCTTCCAGGGCCAGCGGCACGGCGGGCTCGGCCAGGGCGCCGCCCAGGCGCTGCTGGAGGTCATGAACTACGACGCCGACGGCAACCCGACCACCGCCACCCTGGCCGACTACTCGTTCATCACCGCGACCGAGCTGCCCGACTTCGAGCTGGTCGACTCCGAGACCCCGACGACCCGGAACCTGCTGGGGGTCAAGGGAATCGGCGAGGCGGCGACGATCGGCGCGACGCCCGCGGTGCACAACGCGGTCGTCGACGCGCTGTCCCACCTGGGCGTGCGTCATCTCGACATGCCCACCACCCCGCTGCGGGTCTGGCAGGCTCTCACCGACGCGAGGAAGGCGAACTGAAGTGAAGGTCTCGATCGAGATCAACGGCACGACGGTCTCCGAGGAGGTCGAGGACCGCACCCTGCTGGTCCACTTCGTGCGGGAGCAGGCCGGGCTGACGGCGACGAACATCGGGTGCGACACCACGTCCTGCGGCGCCTGCACGGTCCTGCTCGACGGCGAGTCCGTGAAGTCGTGCACGGTGCTGGCCGCGCAGGCCGACGGGCACTCGGTCACCACGCTGGAGGGTCTGGGCGGCGAGGGCGGCGACCTGCACCCGGTGCAGCGCGCGTTCCGCGAGGAGCACGGCCTGCAGTGCGGGTTCTGCACCCCGGGGATGATCATGGCGTCGGTGTCGCTGCTGGAGCACAACCCGAAGCCCACGCGCCAGGAGGTGCGCGAGGGCCTGGAGGGGAACCTGTGCCGCTGCACGGGTTACCACAACATCGTCAACGCCGTGATGAACGCGTCCGGGCAGGAGGTCCAGCGGTGATCCCGGTGCAGTTCACCTACCGGCGGGTGTCCTCTGTGGACGAAGCGCTGGCCGCGGTCGCCGAGCACGGGGACGACGCCAAGCTGCTGGCCGGCGGGCAGTCCCTGCTGCCGCTGATGAAACTGCGCTTCGCCGCGCCGGAGGTCGTCATCGACATCGGCCCGCTGGACGAGCTGCGGTACGTGCGCGCCGAGGGCGGCGAGATCGCGGTCGGGGCCATGACGCGCTACCACGACCTGCACCACGACCCGGTGCTGGCCGAGCACGCGCCGCTGCTCGCGCACGTCGCGGGCGAGGTGGGGGACCAGCAGGTCCGCCACCGCGGCACGATCGGCGGTTCGCTGGTGCACGCCGACCCGGCGGCCGACCTGCCCGCGGCGATCCTGGCCGTGGACGGGGTGATGGTGGCGCGCGGCCCGGACGGTGAGCGGCGGATTCCCGCGGCCGAGTTCTTCCAGGGGCCGTTCGAGACGCCGCTCGCGCCGGAGGAGCTGCTGACCGAGGTGCGGATCCCGGTGCAGGACGGCGCCGGCTGGGCGTTCGAGAAGTTCACGCGGCGCTCGATCGACTGGGCGATCGTCGGGGTGGTGGTCGCCGGGGGCGCGGTGTCGCTGATCAACATGGGCGGCACGCCGTTGCGCGCCACGGCGACCGAGGCGGCCTTGGCGGGTGGCGCGTCGGCCGCCGAGGCGGCCGCGCTGGCCGCGGAGGGCACCTCCCCAGCCGACGAGCCCCACGCGACGGCCGAGTACCGGCAGCACCTGGCGCGCGTGCTGACCGAGCGGGCGCTGGTCGCCGCGGGACGCTGAGCCCGGGCGGGCCGGTGCTGCCGGCCCGCCCCCGGGGGCGGGCCGCCCGGTGGCGGTTCGCCCGCTTCACGGGCGGCTGTGCCGCAGGCGGCTCGCCCGGTGGGTGGCGGTTCGTCGCTGCGCCGTCGAACCGCCGTGCCGCCGCCGTGGCGGTGGTGCAGGCTGCGCGGCCGGTGAGCTGGGGTAGGCCCGCCCGCCCCGTGGGCGACGGTTCGCCCGCCCTGCGGGGCGCTGTGCCGCAGTCGGCTCGCTGCGGCCGTCCGCTTCGCAACCCACCCCGCTTCGCGGGTTGCCGCTGCGCGGCCAACCGCTGCGCGGCCAACCGCCGCTTCGCGGGTTGCCGCTGCGCGGCCAACCGCCGCTTCGCGGGTTGCCGCTGCGCGGCCAACCGCCGCTTCGCGGGTTGCCGCTGCGCGGCCAACCGCCGCTTCGCGGGTTGCCGCTGCGCGGCCAACCGCCGCTTCGCGGGTTGCCGCTGCGCGGCCAACCGCCGCTTCGCGGGTTGCCGCTGCGCGGCCAACCGCCGCTTCGCGGGTTGCCGCTGCGCGGCCAACCGCCGCTTCGCGGGTTGCCGCTGCGCGGCCAACCGCCGCTTCGCGGGTTGCCGCTGCGCGGCCAACCGCCGCTTCGCGGGTTGCCGCTGCGCGGCCAACCGCCGCTTCGCGGGTTGCCGCTGCGCGGCCAACCGCCGCTTCGCGGGTTGCCGCTGGGCGGCCAACCGCCGCTTCGCGGGTTGCCGCTGCGTGGCCAACCCCCGCTTCGCGGGGCGCCGCGTCGCGGTCGGTCCGCGCTGCGGTCATCCGCTGCGCAGCCCACCCGCCCGCGGGCCGCGGCTAGCTCGTCAGCAGGACGATGCCGTCATCATCGGAGTAGAGCAGGTCTCCCGGGTGGAACGTCACCCCGCCGAAGCCGACCGGGACGTCCACCGCGCCGTGGCCCGCCTTGCTGCTCTTGCGCGGGTTCGTCCCCAGCGCCTTGATCCCGATCGGCAGCCCGGCCAGCACCGCGCTGTCCCGCACCGCTCCGTTGATCACCAGCCCGGCCCAGCCGTTCTCCACCGCCGACCCCGCGATCAGATCACCGGTCAGCGCGGTGTGCAGCGAACCGCGGCCGTCGACCACCAGCACCGCGTCCTCGCCCGGCGTGGCGAGCAGCTGCTTGACCAGGCCGTTGTCCTGGTGGCACGACACGGTCCGGACCCGCCCGGAGAACACCCGCCGCCCGCCGAACTGGCGGAACTGCGTGTCGCACACCCGGAGCTCGTCGCCGTGCTCGTCGACCAGGTCGGCGGTGGAGAAGGTCACTCGGATCGCCTTTCGTCGTGGTGGGCGTGCCGGATCGAGTCCAGCAGGCCCGGGAAGCGCGCGCTGATCTCGTTCCGGCGCAGCCGCACGAAGCTGCCGTTGCCGGCGTCGCGCTGGTGGATCAGCCCGGCCTGCCGCAGCACCCGCCAGTGGTGGGTACGGGTCGATTTGGCGACCGGCAGCTCGAACGAGGCGCACGCGTGCTCGCCGTCCGGCCGGTCCAGCAGGTCGACGACCACCCCGCGCCGGTGCCGATCGGCCAGGGCCGACAGCACGGTGCCGAGATCGAGGTCCATCGCGTCCCCTTGTCCTAGGTACGAAGGTGATAGTACCTTGCCGGGATGCTGCTGGTCTTCGACATCAACGAAACGCTGCTCGACCTCGCGCCGCTGGACGACGTCCTCGGTGGCACCGAGGCCCGCACACGGTGGTTCGACCTGCTCATCCACACCGCGCTGGTGGTCACCGCGAGCGACCGGTACCAGGACTTCGCGCAGCTGGCCGGAGCCTGTGCGCGCACGATCACGCCCGAGGTGGACGTGCCGAAGCTCGCCGAGACCCTGCGGTCGCTGCCGCCGCACCCGGACGTCGTCCCGGCCCTGGACGAGCTGCGCGACCAGGGGCACCGGCTGGTGGCGCTCGGCAACTCGCCGCAGGCGGTGATCGAGGCGCAGCTGGCGGACCTGGGCTTCGATGCGCTCTACTCGGCCGAAGCGGCCGGCGCGCTCAAGCCGTCACCGGCCGCCTACGCGCTGGTCGAGCACGACGGCGAGCCGCCGGTCATGGTCGCCGCGCACGACTGGGACATCGCCGGCGCCCAGGCCGCCGGGCTGCGCACGGCCTTCGTCACCCGCGACGGCCGCCGCCCGCTCCCGGCCCACCCGAGTCCGGAGTGGACGGTCACCGACCTCGCCGAGTGGGCCCGCTCGCTGCGCACCGCGTGACGGTCACGCCTCGGGCCGTGCACCGGCTTCCGCCGGCGTGATTTACTAGAACACGTTCTAGTCGTCGGAGACGGGAGGCCGCCGTGCGGTGTGGGGTCGTGCTGTTCACCAGTGACCGCGGGATCGCGCCCGCCGACGCGGCGCGGGTGGCGGAGGACGCCGGGTTCGACTCGTTCGCGGTGCCGGAGCACACGCACATCCCGGTCCGCCGGGAGGCGGCGCATCCGGGCACCGGCACCGCCGAGCTGCCCGACGACCGGTACCTGCGCACGCTCGACCCGTGGGTCGCCCTGGCCACGGCGGCCTCGGTGACGCGGCGGATCACCCTGTCGACGGCGGTCGCGCTGCCCGCCGAGCACGACCCGATCACCCTGGCCAAGACGATCGCCTCGCTCGACCACCTGTCCGGCGGCCGGGTCGTGCTCGGGGCGGGGTTCGGGTGGAACGCCGACGAGCTGACCGACCACGGCGTCCCGGCCGGGCAGCGGCGGACGGTGCTGCGCGAGTACCTGGAGGCGATGCGGGCGCTGTGGACCGCCGAGGAGGCGTCGTACGAGGGTGCGCACGTGCGGTTCGGCCCGTCGTGGGCGTGGCCGAAGCCGGTGGGGGACGTGCCGGTGGTGATCGGGGCGGGCGGCACGGAGCGGACGTTCGCGTGGATCGCGCGCTCCGCCGACGGCTGGCTGACCACGCCGCGGGACCACCACCTGGACGACAAGGTGCGCCTGCTGCGCAAGATCTGGCAGGACGCCGGCCGGGAGGGGCAGCCGAGGGTGATCGCGCTCGCCGGACGCCCGGACGAGGAGCTGCTGGCGCACTGGAGGTCGCTCGGGGTGACCGAGGTGCTGTTCGGCCTGCCGGACCGGGACGCCGACGAGGTGGCCGGCTACATCACGAGGCTGGGGGAGCGCCTGCGGCTGGGCTGAGGCCACCCGGCTGGGGCACTGCTCAGCGGCGCGAGCGGTACGCCCGCATCTTGTGCCGCGCCCCGCAGAGGTCCATGCTGCACCACACGCTGTTCCCGGCCGGGGAGCGGTCGTAGAACAGCCAGCGGCACTCCGGCGCCCGGCACGGCTTCAGCCGCCGCGCCTGGCCCGTCACCTCGGCGCGGAACAGCACCTCCAGCAGCCGCGCGATCAGGCCGTCCACACCCTCGCCCGCCGCGGCCAGCGCGGGGCCCGGCCAGCGGGGACCGGCCACCGCCGACGCCGCGAACTCGTTCAGCGCGGCCGACACGTCCACCCCGTCCAGGTGGTCGCGCAGCGTCTCGCGGAAGCGCACCAGCCGCTCCAGCCCGCGCGTGTCCAGGGGGAACGAGCCCAGTTCGTGCTCGGCCAGCCAGCTCGCGGCCGGCTCGGGCGCGCGGAAGTGGTCCTCGTCGTAGAGGAACCGCGCCGAGTTGCCGAACACCTCGAGCGGCCGCAGCTCCTCCGGCGCGGCGGGGCGCGAGTGGGACATGGCCGCAGGTTACGCCACCGGCGCGGCGACGCGGCTAACGTGACCGCATGGCCAACGAAGACGAGGCACGCGACTGGAACGGCGACATCGGCCGCTACTGGGCCGACCACGCCGAGCACTACGACGCCATGCTGGCCCGGCTCACGCCGCACCTGCTCGGCGCGGCCCGCATCGAGCCGGGGGAGCGGGTCCTCGACATCGGCTGCGGCTGCGGCACCACCACGCTGCTGGCCGCCGAGCAGGGCGCGACGGTGCTGGGCGCGGACCTGTCCGGCCCGATGCTCGCCGTGGCCCGGGAGCGCGCCGCCGGTCTCGACGGGGTGCGGTTCGAGCAGGCCGACGTGCAGGTCCACGACTTCGGCGCGGGCACCTTCGACCTCGCGCTCAGCCGGTTCGGCGTGATGTTCTTCGACAACCCGCTCGCCGCCTTCACCAACGTCACCCGCATGCTGCGGCCCGGCGGCCGGCTGGCGTTCCTGTGCTGGCAGGACCTGCGGGAGAACGAGCACCGGGCGCTGACGCTGGACGCCATCGCCCCGTACGTCGACACCAGCGACGCCGCCCCGCCCGGCCCCGGCCCGTTCTCCTTCGCCCAGCCGGATTACCTGCGCGAACTGCTGAACGGCGCGGGACTGACCGGCATCGCGGTGGACGCCGTCCGGGAACCCGTCCGGATCGGCGCCGACGCGCGTGAGGCGGCCGGCTTCCTGAGCCGCGGCGCGATGGTGAAGGCGATCTTCGAGCGCTATCCGGCGGAAACCGTCGAGCGGGCGGTCGCCGCGCTCACCGAAGCACTCCAGCCGCACCAGACCCCCGACGGGGTGATGCTGGGCGCGGCCACCTGGCTCGTCACCGCCCGCAAGCCGTAGTCCGCCGGATCCACAGTGGAGGAGTGGGATTCGTCTCGCGCGGCGGGAAACCGGTTGCCGCTGCGGTAAATTGACCCGACGTGCCCGCTGACCCGATCCTCACCCTCGGCCCGTGGCAGCTGGTTTTCCTCGTGGTGGCCGGGGTCGGCGCGGGCCTGACCGGGTCGATCGCCGGGCTCGCGTCGCTGGTGTCGTACCCGGCGCTGCTGGCGATCGGGATGCCGCCGGTCGCCGCGAACGTGACCAACACCGTGGCGCTGATGGGCAACACGGTCGGGTCCGCGGCCGGTTCCCGGCCCGAGCTGCGGGGCCAGCGGACGCGGTTGCTGCGGCTGTGCGCGATCACCGCGGTCGGCGGCGCGGCGGGCAGCGCCCTGCTGCTGCTCACGCCCGAGGGCACGTTCGCCTACATCGTCCCGTTCCTCATCGGCGGCGCGTCGGTGCTGCTGCTGTTCTCCCCGCGGCTGGCCGAGCGCGCCGGCCGCGGCGACGGCGGGCTCACCGCGGGCACCGCGACGGGCGCGTTCCTGGTCGCGATCTACGGCGGGTACTTCGGCGCCGCGGCCGGCGTGATCATGCTGGCCCTGCTGTCCGCGGCGTGGACCCAGCCGCTGGCGCGCACGAACGCGGCGAAGAACATCGTGACCGGCGCGGCGAACCTGGTGGCCGCCCTGGTGTTCGCGTTCACCGGCCCGGTGCTCTGGCCCGCGGCGGCGGCCCTGTGCGTCGGCCTGATCGCCGGTTCCTTCGTGGGCCCGGCGGTGGTGCGGCGGCTGCCGCCGGCCCCGCTGCGCGTCGCGATCGCCCTCGCGGGCATCGGCCTGGCCGTGACCCTGGCCTGGCAGGCCTGGTAGCGTGGGCGCGCCAGTCGTGCCCGCCAAGGGCCAGGGAATCCGGTGCGAATCCGGAACTGACGCGCAGCGGTGAGCGGCGACGGGCGGGACAACGGCCACTGGACCACGCGGTCCGGGAAGGCGTTCCGCCCGGACGACCCCGAGTCCGAAGACCTGCTGGCACCCCGCCAGGGGAGACCGCCGGACCGGGCTCCGCGCATGAGCCCTCGACGCAAGGGGCCGCTGTGCGCCGATCGATCACCGTTCCGCTGCTCGCCGCCGTGCTCGTGCTGACCGGGTGCGCGAGCGCCACCTCCGGGGCCACCGCCGCCGTGGTGATCGACAACTGCGGGCACCAGGTCCGCGTGTCGCAACCACCGCAGCGGGCCGTCGCGCTCAACCAGGGCGCGGCGGAAATCATGCTGTCCCTCGGCCTCGCCGACCGCATGGCCGGCACCGCGACCTGGACCGACCCCGTCCTGCCGCACCTGGCCGCCGCCAACGCGAAAGTGCCCCGGCTGGCCGAGAACTACCCGTCGTTCGAAAGCGTGCTGGCCGCCGAACCGGACTTCGTCGCCGCCTCGTTCGGCGCCACCCTCGCCAAGGGCGGGGTCGCCACCCGTGAGCAGTTCGAGCAGCTCGGCGTGCCCGCCTATGTGTCGCCCACCGAGTGCGCCAAGGACACCAGCGGCGGCGGCGACGGCGCCCGCACCGAGACGCTGACCATGGACGCGGTCTACACCGAGATCCGGGACCTCGCGCGGATCTTCGGCGTCGAGGACCGCGGCGAACAGCTGATCGGCAGCCTGCGGGACCGGATGCGCGCCGCGGCGGGCACCGACGCGTCGAAGGCGCGGCTGATGTTCTGGTTCGCCAACTCCGAAGCCCCCTACCTCGCCGGCTGCTGCGGCGCGCCCGGCATCATCGCGACCACCGTGCGCGCGCACAACGTCTTCGACGACACCCGCGACGAGTGGCCCCAGATCAACTGGGAGACCGTGGCCGAACGGAACCCGGACGTGATCGTGCTCGGCGACCTGACCCGCCGTTCGCAGACCGCCGAGTCCGCCGCGGCCAAGATCGCGTTCCTGGAATCGCACCCGGTGACGAGAGACCTGGCCGCGGTGCGGAACAAACGCTACGTGCTGCTGTCCGGGCAGGCGATGAACCCGACGCTGCGCACCGTCGACGGCACCGAGCAGGTCGCCGCGGCGCTGCGCGGGTTCGGGCTGGCCGGGTGAGGCGCACCGCCCGCGCCGCGCCGCTGTGCGCCGGTGGACTCGCGCTGCTCGTGGTGTCGCTGGCCGTCGCGGTGACGATCGGCCCGGCCGGGATCGGCGTCGGCGACGTCTACGCCACCGTGCTGGCCCACCTCGGTCTCGGCGACCCGGTGCTGACCCCGGTCCGCGACGGCATCGTCTGGCACCTGCGGATCCCGCGTGCCCTGCTCGCCGCCGTGTGCGGCGCGGGCCTGGCGGTGTGCGGCGCGGTCATGCAGTCGCTGCTGCGCAACCCGCTGGCCGACCCGTTCGTGCTCGGGGTGTCCTCGGGCGCGTCGACCGGCGCGGTGCTGGTGGTGGTGCTCGGCGTCGGCGGGGGCGTGGTGTCGCTGTCCGCGGGCGCGTTCGCCGGCGCGGTGCTGTCGTTCGGGCTCGTGCTGCTGCTCAGCCAGACGCTGGGTGGCACGACCGAACGCGTGGTGCTGTCCGGGGTCGCCGCGATGCAGCTGTTCTCCGCGCTGACCTCGTTCGTCGTGCTGACGGCCGGGGACGCGGAGACCACGCGGGGCGTGCTGTTCTGGCTGCTCGGGTCGTTCAGCAGCGCGTCCTGGTCCGAGGCCGGCGTGTGCGCCGGTGTGCTGGCCGTCGCGCTGGTCGTGTGTTTCGGTCACGCCCGCACGCTCGACGTGCTCGCCTACGGCCAGGACCTCGCCGCGGCGCTGGGCGTTTCGCTGGCCCGGACCCGGATCGTGCTGCTGTGCGTCACCGCGTTGCTGACCGCCGCGCTGGTGAGCGCCTGCGGGGCGGTCGGGTTCGTCGGGCTGGTCCTGCCGCACGCCGCACGCGCGCTGGTCGGCCCGGGCCACGGCCGCCTGCTGCCGGTGACCGCCGTGGCCGGGGCGGTGTTCCTGGTGTGGGTGGACACGCTGGCCCGCACGGTGCTCGATCCGCGGGAGGTGCCGGTCGGCGTGGTCACGTCGATCATCGGCGTGCCCGCGTTCGTCGCGGTCCTCTACCGCAGCCGTCCACTCAGGACGAACCGCTAGCGGATCGCGTCGCGGCCGGCGTCGGTGAGCTTCGCGGGGATGCGGGCACCCGTGCCGGGGACCCGGCGGACCAGGCCGGCGTGGATCAGCAGCCGCGCGCCGAACTGGTCGCAGCAGGACAGACCGTCGACGTACACGTGCGGCTCGCTGCTCGCGGTCAGTTCCACGCGGCCGTCGGCAACCGCTTTCAGGAACTCGACGTCGCGGTGGCTGAGGGTGGACGCGGTCATCGCTGGCACCTTTCCGAGAACGGTGTGGTGCGCCACAGAATAGGGGATCGTTGAACAATCGAGCAACCGGGTTGACGGATCGTTCAACAATCGCTAGCGTCGTGGGGCATGCGAGCCAGCTCACAGGAAACCCGGCAGGCCCTCTGCCACGCCGAACTCGACGACATCTCGTGGATCCCCGGAAATTGCTGAAGACCCGCCAGTAACACGCCCTGCTTTCGCCTCGATTCACTGGTAAGGCCCGCGCGGAGGGTGGGCGCGACACCTCCGGCACCGCCGTCTTGCCCGGCGCTCGAACTCCCCCTCGGAGCGTTGTGGCAGGCGAGTGGCCCCCGAGTGCGGACTCCCAACTGCCCCGCGCTCGGGGGCCCTATTCGTACACCACGTACACCGGCTTCGGGTTGAGCGCGAGCACCTGCTCGGGTGTCATCAGCGCCTGCCCGTTGCGGGTGTCCTCCTGGTAGAAGAGCTTGAACCCGGTGTTGACGTGCGGCGGGCGGCGTTTCATCACCAGGTCCCAGGTCGCCTTCTTCGCCTCGGGGCTGCCGATGCCGTCCACCACGTTGATCACGGCGACGCCGTGGTGCCGCTTCAGCCCGGCGATGTCGCGCACGACCGACACCGCCACCTGGTGGTACACCATGATCTTCTCCGGCAGCCGGTGCCGTGCCACCAGCGAGGCGAGGTAGGCGGCCACCCCGTCCAGCTCTTCGCCCGTGGTGACGCCGAACTCCTCACCGGGCACGACACCGGGTTCCACGGCCCACTCCGGGTCCAGCGCGACACCGACGTCCGGCTCGACCAGCCAGTGCTCGAACGCCTTCACCTCGGGCAGGAAGTCCGCGCGGCCGGGCTGGATGTCGAGCAGCAGCTGACCGCCCAGCGCCCGCGCCGCGTCCAGGTACCGCCGGATCGTGCTGTCGTTCGCCCGGCTGCGGAACATGCCGTCCGGCCCGGGTGTCGGGTTCACCGTGGTGGCGATCAGCTCGACCACCGGGACCACCGGCCGGTCCTTCGGGTACGTGGCGATCAGCTCGCGCAGCTGCGCCGAAGCCGCCTGCAGGTCACCGGTCATCCGGCCCAGCGCCGGGCTGCCCGGCGCGCCGCAGTAGCCGACCAGCAGGTGGTCGTCGACCACGCTGTGCGTGGCGACCTGCGCCGGGAACCCGCGCAACCCGGCGGCCGGGGCGTCCAGCCGGTTGTGCGGCCCGGAAAGCGTTGGCACGGAAAAGAAATTTCCACCACTGCTGCAGGCCGCGCTCGCCGCGCCCGCCAGAGCCGCGGTGAGGAACGCCCGCCTGCCGACCTTGCTGCCCGCCATGACCAGGGGGTGCCCTGGTCTCGACCACTTACACGCCGCAGCGGGAAAATCACTCCCCGCGAGACGTCTTCGTTACCCTCACCCGGGCAGCAGTTCGGTCACCAGCTGGGTGAGCTGACGCAGGTTGCGGCACTCGTGCATCGGCACCACGCGGGCGTACTGCAGCGCGGCGGAATCGCCCGTGCCCCAGGCGGATCGCGCTTCCGGGTTGAGCCAGTGGACGTGCTTGGCGCGGTCGGCGATCCGGCGCACCGCGTCCAGGTTGGGGTCGCCGCCGTTGGTGCGGCCGTCGCCGAGGATGAGCACCGACGTGCGCGGGCCGACCGCGTCCGGCCACCCGTCGGCGAAGCTCGCCAGCGACCCGCCGTAGTCGCTGCTCATGCCCCAGCGGGTGAGCTTCGCCTGCGTCAGGATGCGCCGCGCGAGCCCCTCCGGATCGGCCGCGCCCGCGGTGACCAGGCCGGTGATCTCGTCGGTCAGCTCGACGAACGCGAACGTGCGGATCTTGCTGAACTGGTCGGACAGCGCCTGCACCAGCAGCAGCGTGAACTGCGCGAACCCGGCCACCGAGCCGGACATGTCGCACAGCAGCACCAGTTCGGGCCGTCCGGGAGGGCGGTCGCGCATCGCCGGGCGCATCGGCACCCCGCCGGTGGCCAGCGACCGGCGCAGCGTGCGCCGCAGGTCGATCTGCCCGCGCCGGGCGCGCCGACGGCGGGTCGCCAGCCGGGTGGCGAGCTTGCGGGACAGCGGCTGGATCGTGCGGCGCAGCTCGGCCAGCTGGGCGCGGGTGGCGTTGGTGAAGCTGACCAGGTCGGTCTGCGGCGGCACCGCGTACTGGGCGATCCGGTCGCGTCCGCGCAGCTCGGCGGTGCGGCGGCGGGCTTCGGCCTGCACGGCTTCCCGGTAGGTGGCGATGCGGGACTGCGCCTCACTGCGGGCCACGGCGTCGCCGAACGCGCTGCCGTCGGTGCGGATCGCGGCGAGCACCCGGTTGAGCAGCGCGTCCGGCCGGACCCGGTCCAGCGCCTGGTAGGCCGACCACCCGCGCATCCCGGTCGCCCCGCCGCCCCCGGAACCGCCCTCGCCGAACGAGCCGTAGCGGCCGAACGCCTCGACCGCGGCCGCGGCCAGCGCCCGCAGGCGGTCCTCGTCGCCCTCGGCGAGCGCGGCGACCAGGGCCTCCCGCAGGTCGGCGGCGTCCGGTGGCGCGTCCCCGGCCGTCTCGGCGGCGCCGACCGCGACCGGGAAGTACAGGTCGAACAGCGCGTCGAAGGTGGCCCGCTGGCCGGAGCGGCGCAGCACGGTCGCGGCCAGCGCGGCCCGCAGCTGCTCGCGGTCGGTCAGCCCGAGCACGTCCACGGCCGCGGCCGCGTCGACCGTCTCGCCGGGGCCGACCGGGATGCCGTGCTCGCGCAGCGAGCCGACGAACTCGACCAGCCGTCGCGGCAGCGCCGGGGAGGTCATGACAGCAGCGAGTCGAGCCGCAGCTCGGCCGCGGCCTTCCGGTGGTCGCTCTGGTACTTGAGGATGACGCCGAGGCTGGTCTCGACCACCTGCTCGTCGAGCGTGTCGGCGCCCAGCGCGAGCAGCGTGCGGGCCCAGTCCACGGTCTCGGCGATCGAGGGCGCCTTGCGCAGCTCCATCGTGCGCAGCGCGGCGACCACGCGCACCACCGAGTCGGCCAGGCGCGCGTCCAGGCCCGGGACCTTGAGGGTGACGATGTCGCGTTCCAGCTCCGGCGACGGGAAGTCCAGGTGCAGGAACAGGCAGCGCCGCTTGAGCGCCTCCGACAGCTCACGCGTCGCGTTCGAGGTGAGCAGCACGAACGGGCGGCGCCGCGCGGTGATCGTGCCCAGCTCCGGCACGGTCACCTGGAAGTCGCCGAGGACCTCCAGCAGCAGGCCCTCCATCTCCACGTCGGCCTTGTCCGTCTCGTCGATCAGCAGCACCGTCGGGTCCGGGTTGCGGATCGCCTTGAGCAGCGGGCGGGGGAGCAGGAACTCCTCGCTGAACACCTCGTCGCGGGCCTGTTCCCAGCCCTCGTCGCGGCCGGCGGTGATGCGCAGCAGCTGCTTGGCGTGGTTCCACTCGTACAGCGCGCGGGCCTCGTCGATGCCCTCGTAGCACTGCAGCCGCACCAGCTCGCTGCCCGTGGCCTGCGCCAGTGCGCGGGCCAGCTCGGTCTTGCCCACCCCGGCCGGGCCCTCGACCAGCAGCGGCTTGCCGAGGCGGTCGGCGAGGAAGACGGTGGTGGCCACGGCGGTGGAGGCCAGGTAGCCCGCCCCGGCCAGGCGCTCGACGACCTCGTCAACCGAGCCGAACAACGGCTCCTGCATCGGCCCCTCCCTAGGTTGGTGCGCAACCTGCCCATTCTGGGCCCTCGGCGGGCGGTGGTGCGGGAGTCGTGCCCAATCTCACCACGCTACTCGCCGGCGTACCGGGTGACGGCCGCCAGCGCCGCGCGCAACCCGGCCACCTCCCCGGTCACCGAGAGCGGATCGGCGGGCCCGCGCCCCCACAGCCACAGGTACACGTCCTCCGGCGCCCCGGTCACCCGCCCGTCGGCGGTGTCC
The DNA here is from genome assembly GCF_023376025.1 of Amycolatopsis thermalba. NCBI lineage: Bacteria > Bacillati > Actinomycetota > Actinomycetes > Pseudonocardiales > Pseudonocardiaceae > Amycolatopsis > Amycolatopsis thermalba. Next base: position 5,022,115 of record NZ_CP091196.1, on the reverse strand, counting down.
GCGGCGTCCGGCCGCACGTCCGGAACACCGGTCCCGGACGGCATCCGCACCGTCCACACGCGACCGGCGCACCGCACCTCGAACACCTCGCCCGCGGCGGCCACGGACACCGTCTCCTCGGGGGCGGGCCGGTTGCCCTCCGCCAGCCACACGGTCAGCACCTCGTCCACCCCGTCGGCGGCCAGCTCCGGATCGACCACCGGCGGCAGGCCGAGCGCCTGCTCCAGGTCGACCCGGTGCACGGTGAACTCGTGCGCCATCCGGCGGCGCCAGAACCCGTAGGTGCGGTCGGCGGGGAACCAGGTCTGGCACGGGAAGCTCGGCGGCCGGCTGGCGAGGCTGCGGAACAGCCCGTCGGCCGCGGCGCGGAACCAGCCGAGCGCGTCCTGCCCGGCCGGCGGTTCGCGTTCCCACTCCAGCGGCAGGATCTGGCTGTCCACCCAATCGGTGACGCGGTGCGCGACGCCGCCCAGGTGGCGGATCAGCGTGCCGGCCGTCCACCCGGGACACGCGGGCACGGGCAGGTCCGGATCGGCCGGCGCGGCGAGGACCCCGATCCCGTGGATCTCGGCGCGCAGCGTGTCGAGGAGGAACGGTTGATCGGGTTTCGTCATGACCCGGCCGAACATACCGGCTCGATGATCGTCACGGCAGCCGGACCGGCTCCGAAGTGGACATCCGGCCTGCTTCTGTCACAAGGGCTTTTCGCCCAGCCGCAGCCGCACCTGGATCGTGGTGCCGTCCGGCGCGCGGTGGGTGCGGACCAGATCGGCCAGGTCGTTGACGAGCAGCAGGCCCCGCCCGGACAGCTGGCCGCGCCGGGGCGGACGCCGCCCGGCGAGCAGGTCGGCCAGCCGCCCGCCGTCGGTGGCCGAGCAGACCAGTTCGCCGCCCTCGCGCCACAGGCTCAGCTCGCACGGAGTGCCCGCGTGCAGCAGGCTGTTGGTCGCCAGTTCGGTGAGGATCAGCTTGAGGTCCTCGGTGCGGTCCTCGTCCAGCCCCTGCTCCCGCGCGTGCGCCGCGAAGGTCCGTCGCGCGGTGGACAGCTCGTCCGGCACCTCGACGCGGAACGTCACCGCGTCCGCGGCCGGTTTCAGCTCATCGTTGTACCGGGCGACGAGGTCTTCCCACGCGTAGGTGTCGCTGTCGCGCTGCACGCCACGTTCGGTCACCAGCGGATGGGTCACGCGCGCGTCCGCGATCGCGACCGGGTCGAGCGCGTTCGTGTCGTACGGGCACACGATCGTGACGTCCCGGCCCTCGAACGCCGGGTTGATCAACGCCTCGTGCTGGGCGCACGCCGGGTACTCGACCGCGGAGCGCCACGCCCAGATGGGCTCGCCGATGATGCGCACGCGGGCGGCGTCGGGGTGGCGGTCGGCGAAGTCCCGCAGCACGTGCGGGATGATCCGGCCCGGGTTGCGGCCCGCCACACCCATGTCGAGCAGGTGCACGCGGCTCGCGTCCTCGCCGAGCGCGTCGCGCAGCAGCGACAGGTTCGGTTCCGGCACGGCGGCCGCCACCGGATGTCCGGCCGCCAAGCCCTCGGTCAGGAACGGCACCAGCCCGGCCACGTACTCGTCCGGGGAGTCGTAGAAGAGGGCCTCGTGCACGAAACCGGTGGTCATCGTGGCGCCTCCACGCGGAGGTCCGCGAGATCGAGGACCGCCACGACGGTCGCCGGCCCGGGGCGGGGGGCGCGCAGGACGACCTCGGCCGCGTGCCGCCTGCCGTGTTCGGCCAGCGTCAGCAGGTTGCGGTGGTCGATGAAGTCCAGGGTCGTGGCGTCGAGCACGAGCCGCCCGCGGACGGGACGGGGGTCGGCGTGCCGCAGCGCGCGGGGGAACACCTCGGCCGACGCGAGGTCGAGTTCGCCGCCCAGGCTCGCGCAGCAGCCGCCGCGCGCCGAGGCGTGCAGCCGGAACCCCGCGCGGTTCTCGTTGGCGCTGGGGTGCAGGGCGGACAGCAGCGCCAGGGTGTGGCGGTCCAGCTGTCTGCGGTCGTAGCCGCACAACGCGGAGAACGGGTGCAGCGCGGAGTATCCGTCGGTGAGGTGCTCGAACCGCGCCAGCGAATTCAGCCGGGTGGGTGGCCGCAGGAGCCCGGTGACATCGGCCGCCACCCGCAGGCCGCGGTAGCCGTCGGCCACCGCCGCCTCGGTGGCCTGGGCGTAGAGCCGCAGCCGCACGTGCGGGTCGCCGAGCTCGCCGAGGTCGTCGAGCGACACCACCCGCAGATCACCGCGGCGCCGCGCCTCGTCGCCGTCGACGATGCCGTCGAGGTCCTCGGCCAGGCGCGACACCGGCCCGGTCCCGGCGTAGCCGACCCGGTACCCCAGGGCCAGGCCCTCGGCCAGGAACTCGCGCACCCGGGACCGGAACTCGGCCGGGTCCTCGTAGCCCCAGCACAGGTGGTCGTGGCAGCCGAGGCCGCGCGCGTCCACCACGATTCCGGACCGTCTCATCGGTCCGGAGAGTACTCCGCCGCGCCGCCCGGGACAGAAGTCGTCGCCTCCGGGTTCGGTGGTGCGGGCGTCGGCGGGTCGACTACGCTGGGTTGGACGCGGTTCAGAGCGCAGCCGCACCATGCGTTGCCGAAGGGCAGGGCTGTCGCCGAAGGGTAGGCGAGCGCGTCATGTCTCGGGTTCCGCGCGTTCCGGAGGAACCGGCCGGACTCACCACGCCCACACCGCTGCGGGTTTCGGCCCGGTGGCCGGGCGGCGACGTCGCCGTGCTGACGGTCGAGGGCGAACTCGACCTGGCCACCGCGGACCGGCTGGAGACGGCCTTCCGGCGGCTCGTCGCGCGCCGCCCGCGAGTGGTCGTCGTCGACCTGAGCGGGGTCGCCTTCCTCGGTTCGTCCGGGCTGGCGGCCATCGCCTCCGCGCTCACCGCGGGTGTCGAGCTGCGGATCGTCGCACCGGGCTCGCTGGGCCGGATCTTCGCGCTCACCGCGCTGGACAAGGTGCTCGACGTGTACGACAGCGTCGAGGAGGCGCTCGCCGCGGCCTGACTCGGCCGCCCGCGTTCACCGGCGCAGCGTTCACCGGCGCAGGGCGGCCTCGATGCCGGTGAGCAGGCATTCCAGCCCGAACTCGAAGCGGGTGGCGGGGTCGGTGTCGTCGGCCTCCAGCACCCGCCGGGTGAAGTGCGGGTACCGGCCGGACTCGATGACCTGCCGGACGTAGGCGCCCACCCAGTCGCGCCACTCGTTCTCGGTCATGCCGGTGCGGCGCTGGGCCTCCAGTTCGGCCAGCTCGGCGGACACCGCGCCCAGCACGTGGGTGTTGATCGTGTCCACCACCATCGTCGCGAGCGTCGGGTCGCCGGTCACGCGGGAGACGATGCCGAGCTGGTGGTCGGCGTGCGCGATCACGTGCGGCCCGAGCGCCGGGTGGCGGGTGATCTGCTGGGCGAGCCAGGGGTGCAGCAGCAGCAGGGCGCGCTGGCGGCGGGCGAGCTGGGCCAGCTCCGCGCGCCAGTCGTCGGTGGGTTCCGGGAGCGGTTGCTCGCCGATGATCGTGTCGACCATCAGCTCGAACAGCTCGTCCTTGCTCGCCACGTGCCGGTAGAGCGAGGTGGTGCCGGAGTCCATTTCCGCGGCGAGGCGCCGCATGGACAGCGCGTCCAGCCCTTCGGCGTCGGCGATCGCGATGGCCGTCCGGACGATCTTCTCCTCGGTGACGACCGGGCGCGTCTTCGCGGTCCGGTCGCGCATCCAGACCATCGTCGGCGGGTTCTTCGCGCGCGGCATGGGCACAGCGTACTTCTCGGGTACAGTGTGCCCATATCGGGAACGCTGTTCCCGGAAGAGAGGAGAAGGCTCGTGTCGGATGTGGTGATCGCCGGTGGCGGCTCGGTCGGGCTGGCTGCCGCGGTGTTCCTGGGGCACCACGGGGTGCGTGCGCACGTGGTGGAGCGGCGGGCGGGGCTGTCGGAGCACCCGCGGGCACTCGGCCTCAGCCCGCGCACGCTGGAGTTCTTCCGCGAGGCCGGGCTGGGGCCGGCGCTCGAGGCCGTCGCGGTCCGGTCGACCGCGATGTGGAAGGCGGACGCGCGCACGGTGGCGGAGATCGACCCGGCGGACGCGCCGCGGCACCCGTTGCCGGCGCTGTCGGAGGTCTCGCCGGAGACGCCCCGCGGGCACTACCCGCAGGACCGGCTCGATGCCGCGCTGCTGCCCGCCGCGCGGGAGCGGGGTGCGACGGTGGAGTTCGGTGTGGCCGTCACCGGGGTCGAGCAGGACGCGGACGGGGTGTCGGTGACGCTGTCGGACGGGCGGATCCTGCGGACGCGGTACCTGGTGGGCGCGGACGGGGTGAACACGGCCGTGCGCCCGGCGCTGGGCATCGGCACGACGGGGCCCGGCGAGGTGGGGGAGCCGGTGCTGAACATCCTGTTCGAGGCCGATTTGACCGGGTTCTTCGGCACGATGCCGACGATGGTGGAGATCCGGCACCCGGACGTGCGGGGGATGCTGCTCAGCGTCGGCGAGCGGCGGTGGGTGCTGCACTCGGGCGCGCCCGGGACGCCGGAGGAGCTGATCCGCACCGCGCTGGGCGCGGAGGTGCCGGTGACGGTGATCGCGGCGAAGTGGTGGCGGCCGACGCTGCGGATGGCGGAGGCGTTCCGCGCCGGGCGGGCGTTCCTGGTGGGGGACGCGGCGCGGGCCGTCTCGCCGCTGGGGGCGTTCGGGCTGAACACGGGCGTGGCCGACGCGCACAACCTGGCGTGGAAACTGGCGATGGTGCTGTCCGGACAGGCCGGCGACCGGCTGCTGGACACCTACGACGACGAGCGGCACGCGGTGGCGGAGCTGGTGACCCGGCAGGCGGTGCTGCGGTGGGAGAACCCGCGGCTGCACTGGGATCCGGCCGCGGCGGCGGAGCGGGCGGCGGCAGGGGCGTGGAACGCGCCGATGGTGACGATGGGCTACCGCTACGACTCGGCCGCGGTGATCGACGCGGTGCCCGAGCCACCGTCCACAGAGGATGTGGCGGCGGCGCTGGACGGCGCGCCGGGATCACGCCTGCCGCACCGGTGGGTGTCGCCCGGGGTGTCCAGTGTGGACCTGGTGCGCTCCCGGTTCACGGTGTTCGCGGGCACCCCGGACTGGGCGGAGGCGACGGACAAGGCCGCCGCGCGCCTGGGAGTTTCGCTGGGTGCCGCGGTGGTGCCGGACCCGGCGTGGCTTTCGGCTGTCGGCATCGCGGGCGGCGGGGCGCTGCTGGTCCGCCCGGACGGTTTCGTCGCCTGGCGCACACCGATGCCCGTGCCGGAGGCGGACGCGGTGCTGGAGTCGGCGGTGGCGCGGGTGCTGGCCCGCTGACCGGCCGGTTCGGCGGGCGGCGATCGCGTCGCCGGGGGCGCACGGTGGTCCTGAGAGAGACCGATGCCGATGCGGCCGCTAGCCGACGCCGATGCGGGAGGCGAGTACTGCGTCCACCGGGTAAGGGCGTTCGGTTGTCGTCGACGTAGCGGCTCGCGGCCTCACCCGCCACACCGATCTGGATGGCGCAACCGGCCACCAGCCCGGTGCGAATGCAGTGGCATCCGGACAGGAACCCGCACCTGCCCATCGGCGATCTCCGGCGAGTAGGCCTGGTACACGACGATCGTGTCGTCGTCGTACCGGGCGCGGATTTCGTTGCTCATGTGGGTGATCTTCGGGCATCGGCGCAAGCGGTCTTGCGTGCGAGACTGGGGCATGCTCTTCGACCGCGCGGCGATCGAGGGACTCGCGGAGGGCCGCGTCACGGTGGCCTTCCGCAGGTGGGACGCGCCCCGCGTGCGGCCCGGCTCGCGGATGCGCACCGCGGCCGGGGTGGTCGAGGTGACCTCGGTGGACGAGGTCACCACGGTGACCGACGAGGACGCCCGGGCCGCCGGCTACCCGTCCGCGGCGGAGCTGCCCGACCGCGGCTCGGGGCGGCTGTTCCGGATCGGGCTGCGCGTGGCGGGCCCGGACCCGCGCGTGGCCCTCCGCGCGGCGGCCGATCTGACCGACGACGACCGGGCCGCGATCGGCGCCGCGCTGTGGCGGATGGACCGGGTGGCGGACGTACCGTGGACGGGCGCGTTCCTGAGGCTGATCGCCGCGAACGAGGCCGTACGGGCGGTCGACCTGGCAGCGCGGGTCGGCCTGGCGCGGGACGTGTTCAAGCGCCGCGTCCGGCGCCTCAAGGAGCTGGGGCTGACGGAGAGCCTGGAGGTGGGCTACCGCCTCTCCCCGCGAGGCCGGGCATTCCTGGACGGCGGCGAGCCCCGGTGACCGAACCGCCGGAGCGGTTCAGGCCAGGGACGTGAGCACCGCCGCGGCGAGGGCGCTTCGCTCCAGCATGCCGGTCACGCTGATGTGCTCGTGGCGCGCGTGGGCCCCGTCGCCGATGGCGCCGAAACCGTCGAGCACCGGGACGCCCAGGGCGGCCACGAAATTGCCGTCGCTGGCGCCGCCCACCGCGCACTCCCGCAGCGTCACCCCCATCTCCGCGGCCAGGTCCCGCGCCCGCGCGAACAACGCCGCGATCCCGGCCGACCGCTCCATCACCGGCCGGTTCCAGCCACCCTCCACGGTCACCGTCGCGCGTGGGTCCGCCGCCGTCAGCCCCGCCAGCGCGGCCTCGATCCGCGCCGCCTCCGCCGCGCTCGACACCCGCACGTCGACCTCGCCCCAGGCCGCGCCCGCGATCACGTTCCCGCGCGAACCGCCCCCGATCACACCGACGTTCACCGTCGTCCCGGCCGCCAGGCCGGTCAGACCGTGCAACGCCAGCACCACCCGGGCGATCTCGTCCACCGCGCTCGCGCCCTTGCCCGGGTCGAGCCCGGCGTGCGCCTCCACGCCCGTGGCGGATATCCGATATATGCCCACGCCCTTGCGTGCCGTCTTCAGCGCGCCGTCGGCCGCCGCCTCGAACACCAGCGCCGCCTGCGCCCCGGCCGCCGCCGCCTCGATCACCGGCCGTGACACCGGGCTGCCGATCTCCTCGTCGCCGTTGAGCACCAGCCGCACCGGCGGCCGCGGCAACCCCGCCGCCTCCAGTGCCCGCAGCGCCCACACCACCTGCACCAGCCCGGCCTTCATGTCGAACACCCCCGGACCGGTCGCCCGGTCACCGTCCACAGTGAACGGCCACCCGGCCAGCGTCCCCGGCGGCCACACCGTGTCGTAGTGGCACAGCACCAGCACCGGCTCCACACCGGACCCGGCGTAGTCGTACACCCGGACGTCGCCGAACTGGCCGCCCCCGGTCACCCGCACCGACGCCGGCTCGCCCAGCCGCGCCCGCAGCCACCCGTCCAGCCAGGACAGGCCGCCCTCCAGCAGCGGCCGGTCGGTGCTCGGCGTCTCCAGGCCGACGTACCGGCCCAGGTCGCCGACCATCGCCGCGCGGTGTGCCCGCACCCACTCGTGCAACGCCCGGACCTCGGTCACGGCATCCGCTCCAGTTCCCTCAGGTGATCTTCCGACCTCAGCCTGAGTCCGGTCGCCGCGTCCCGCAAGAGGGCGAGCACCGCCGGCAGCAGCGGCACCCGCGCGATCCGAAGATCGGTGGACAGTCCCCAGGTCGCGTGGTAGGACAACCGCACCGGGCCTCGTGCGGAGGGGAGGGCGACGGCATGTCCGGAAGCACCTCCGCCGACGGTCTGCTCACCATCCGCCGGGAGACCCGCGGCGCGGCCGTCGTCGTGCACGTCGCCGGTGAGGTGGACTTCAGCTCGCTGGCGCACCTCCAGGACGAGCTCAACACCGCGGTGACCGTCGCGTCCCCGCCCGCGCCCGTCGTGCTCGACCTGCAGGAGGTCGGGTTCTTCGGCTGGTGCGGGCTGACGCTGCTGGTCAACTCCGACGATCGGTGCACCCGCAACCACACGCCGCTGCGGGTGGTCGCGGCGAGCGGGACCGTGCTGCAGCCGCTGAAGCTCGCCGGTCTGGACCGGGTGCTGCCGGTGTACGCGAGCGTGTCCGAGGCGCTGGCCCCGTCCACGTCGCCGGCGTGAGGGCGCTTCCACCTAGCGGACGCGGACCACTACTGTGTGCTCACCCACCCGCTCGCGAGAAGGTGTTGTGATGGCTTCTTCGCCCAGCCAGGTGCCCGTCGGCGTCGACCCGACCCGGCCCAGCATCGCCCGCGTCTACGACGGTTTCCTCGGCGGCAAGGACCACTACGAGGTCGACCGCGCGGTGATGCGCAAGATCAACGAGGCGGTCCCCGAGGCGGTCGACATCGCCCGCGGCAACCGCGGCTTCCTCAACCGCGCCTGCCGTTTCCTGGCCGGCCAGACCGAGCTGACCCAGTACCTCGACTGCGGTTCCGGTCTGCCGACGGCGGAGAACACGCACCAGATCGTGCAGCGCGCCAACCCGGAGACGACGGTCGTCTACGTCGACAACGACCCGGTGGTCCTCGCGCACGGCCGCGCGCTGCTCGTGGAGAACGACTTCGTGCACATGACGGAGGCGGACATCTTCCAGCCGTCCGAGGTCCTCGGCGACGAGGTGGTCCGGCGGCACCTCGACTTCAGCGAGCCGCTCGTGCTGCTGCACGTCGGCACGATGCACCACTACGAGGGCGACGGCGCGGCCGCCATCATGCGCGCCTACATCGACGCGCTGCCCTCGGGCTCCTACGTCGTGTTCTCGCACTTCTTCGACCCCGAGGTGCCGGAGCTGACCGAGGTGGCGAAGCGGATCGAGAACATCCTCGTCAACGGCCCGATGGGCGCCGGCCGGTTCCGCACGCGCGCGGAGATCCTCGCGATGCTGGACGGCCTGGAACTGATCAAGCCGAACGCGCTGTCCGAGCCGGGCCTGTCCGTCTGCGACGAGTGGTGGCCGGACGGCCCGCGGCTGGCGCCGTTGAGCCTGGCCGCGCGGTGCATCGCCGGCGCGGTGGGTCGCAAGCCGTAGGGGACGCGGAGTCTTCCGCGTCCCCGTCCAGCGGTCCGCGCGGTGCGGAAGGCGCGCGAGCGGGGCGCGGACGTGCCGGGATGTGGCCCGGGGCCGGCGCTGTCGACTGGGACCGGTCGGTGCACCGCGAGCCGTAGTGGACCCGGCCGCGGTCGCGTGCAGCTTTCGCGACCGGAGCCTGCTGAGGAAGGATCGATGAGCCGGGCGCACCCGGGTGTTGCCGCCCGCGGCTGTTGCGCTTCGCCCCGGTGGGTCGCAAGCCGGAGGAATTTGTCACGCGCGTGCGTGTCACCGGCGCAAGAACCGGCGGCCCGGTGAGTTTCCCACCATCGTCTCTTCCCGGCGCCCGGGGCGGCTGGGCACGATGACCGCATGGGCTCCGATGACCAGGTGGTCCTGCGTGGTCGCGATCGTGAGCTGACCGTCCTGCGCCGCGCGCTCGCCGACGCCCGGGACGGCCGCGGCGGCGGTCTCGTCGTGCTCGGTGAGCCGGGGTCGGGCCGGACCGCGCTGCTCGCGGCGGCGCGGGCCGAAGCCGACGGGTTCGCCATCCGCTCGGCCCGGGGCGTGGCCGCCGAACGGCACCTCCGCCACAGCGGCCTGCTCCAGCTGCTGCCGGAACCGGCCGATCTCCCCGCGGACCCGCTCGCGCTCGGCCGCGCCGTCCACGCGGCACTGGCCGCCGCGGCGCCGCTGTTGTGCCTGGTCGACGACGCCGACCTGCTCGACCCCGGATCGCGCGACGCGCTGGCGTTCGCGGCCCGGCGGCTGTCCGGCAGCGGGGTGCTCGTGCTGTTCGCGGCCGGGTCGCCGCTCGACGGGATGCCCGGGCTGTGGCTCGAACCGCTGGGTGCGGAGGCCAGCGCCCAGGTGCTCGCCGACCACGGCGTCGCCGAACCCGCCCCCGACCTGCTCGACCTGGCCTCCGGCAACCCGCTCGCCCTCACCGAGCTGGCCGCCGCGTCGCGGATCCCGCCGCAGAGCCGACTGCGCCGCGCGGTGCGGGACCGGCTCGCCGCGCTCGGCCCCGGCGCCCGGGAGATCGCCCTGATGGCCGCGCTCGACGACTGGCTCGACGTGGACACCCTGGTGCGCGCCACCGAACGGTCCGGAGTGGACTTGCGCGCGCTGGAGGAGGCCCGCGAAGCCGGGTTCGTGCGGCTGGACGGCGACCACGTCCTCGCCACCAGCCCGCTGCTGCAGGCGCTGGTCCGCGAGGATGCGCCGCTGGCCGACCGGCGCGCCACGCACACCCTGCTGCTGTCCGTCCTGGACCCGCGGCGGCACCGGCTGCGCTGCACCTGGCACCGGGCCGCGCTCGCCGGGAGCGCGGATCCGAAGCTGGCCGGTGAGCTGCTGGAGTCGGCGTCGGAGTTCTGGCTGGCCGGGCGGCCCCGGCGGGCGCGGGCGCTGCTGCGGCAGGCCCGCCCGCTGGCGCGGGACACGTCCCTGCGCGGCGTCGCCGACCTGCTGCAGGGCAGCCTGGAAATGCGCGAGGGCATGCCGGCGGTCGCCAGCCAGACGCTGCTCGTCGCGGCGAACCAGCTCGCCGGGTCCCAGCGCGACCACGCGCTCACCGCGCTGATGCTCGCCGGCGAGGCGAGCTGCGTGGCGGGGGATTACGTGCGGTACTACGCGATCGCCGACCGGGCGCAGCAGCTGCGCCGCCCCGACGACTCCCCGCGCACCCGGCTGATCCTGGACCACTTCGCCGGCATGAGCGACGCCTTCCGCGGGCGGCACGACCGCGCGGCCGCGCCCCTGCGCCGGGTCGTCGGGCTCGGCGGGGTGCTCGACGAGCCGGTGGCGAAGATCTGGGCGAGCCAGGCCGCCTACACGCTCGGCGACGCCGCCCGCGCCCACGAACTGGCCGTCGGCGCGGTGACCGCGGCCGGCAGCCGCGGCACGACGGCCGTCGTCCCGTGGGCCCTGGTGTACGTGGCGGTGTCCGAGCTGCTGCTCGACCGGCACTCGGCGGCGCTGTCCAGCGCGCTGGAGGGGCTGCGCATGGCCCGCACCATCGGCCAGCCGAACTCGGCGGTCGACCACCTGACGATCCTCGCCCTGGAGGCGTCCCTGCGCGGCGACCGGGACACCGCGCAGGCCAGGCTGGACGCGGCCGCGCACGAGGTCGCCACCCGCGGCCTCGGCCGGCCCGGCGCGCTGAGCACGTGGGCGTCGGCGTGCGTCGACCTCGCCGAGGACCGGCCGGAGGACGCGCTGGACCGGTTCCGGCTGATGGCGGCCGGCACCGGGCGGGTGCACCCGGGCATCCGGGCGATGGCGACCCCGCACTTCGTCGAGGCCGCGGCACGCTGCGGGCAGCACGTCAAGGCCGCCAAGGCCCTGGCCCCGTACGAGGACTGGGCCCGCAGCACCGGCTGCGACGTGCGGATGGCGCTGTCGCACCGCTGCCGCGCGCTGCTCGGCGAGCCGGACGCCGACGAGCACTTCGAGACCGCGATCGAGCTGCACCGCGCCAGCCAGACCGCGCTGGAGCTGGCCAAGACCGAGCTGTTCTACGCGCACCGGCTGCGCCGCAACCGCAAGGCCCGCGCCGCGCGCGAGCTGCTGCGGGACGCGCTGAAGATCTTCCAGCGCTACGACGCGGCGCGCTGGGCCGAGCGCACCACGGCCGAGCTGCGGGCGGCGGGGGAGTCGGTGCCCGGGTGCGCCAAGCCGGGCGGGCTGACGCCGCAGCAGATGCAGATCGCGCGGCTGGTCGCCGAGGGCGCGACGAACCGGGAGATCGCGGCCCAGCTGGTCATCAGCCACCGCACGGTCGACCACCACCTGCGCAACATCTTCGCGCGGCTGGGCATCCGGTCCCGCGTCGAGCTGGCCGCCCGCTACCGGTGACTGGCGATTTCACCGATGCGCGTGGTTGCGGGCTTTTGCCACGCTCGCCTGGTTCCCCTCTCACGGAAAGGGAGTTCGAACAGTGCGACGTTCACCAAGACACCTCTCCCGGCTGGTCACGGCGCTGGCCCTGGTCGCGGGCACCGCCGCTGCGACGGCCACAGCCCAGGCCGCCGACAACCCGTACGAGCGCGGCCCCGACCCGACCGAGTCGAGCATCGAGGCCAGCCGCGGCCCGTTCGCCGTCTCGCAGACCACGGTTTCGTCGCTGGCCGTCAGCGGCTTCGGCGGCGGCACCATCTACTACCCGGCCGACACCAGTCAGGGCACCTTCGGCGCGGTCGCGATCTCGCCCGGCTACACCGCCGACCAGTCCAGCATCGCCTGGATCGGGCCGCGCCTGGCCTCGCAGGGGTTCGTCGTGTTCACCATCGACACGATCACCCGCTACGACCAGCCGTCCAGCCGGGGTGACCAGCTGCTCGCGGCGCTGGACTACCTGACGCAGCGCAGCTCGGTGCGCGGCCGCATCGACAGCAGCCGCCTCGGCGTCGCCGGGCACTCGATGGGCGGTGGCGGCACCCTGGAGGCCGCCGACGAACGGCCCGCGCTGCAGGCGGCCGTGCCGCTCGCGCCGTGGAACCTGCGGAAGAACTTCTCCAGCGTGCAGGTGCCGACGTTCATCATCGGCGGCGAGTCGGACTCGGTCGCGCCGGTCTCCTCGCACTCCGAGCCGTTCTACACGTCGCTGCCCAGCAGCCTGGACAAGGCGTACATGGAGCTGAACAACGCGTCGCACTTCTTCCCGAACACGTCCAACACCACGATGGCCAAATACATGATCTCGTGGTTCAAGCGGTTCATCGACAACGACACCCGCTACGACCAGTTCCTCTGCCCGAACCCGAGCGGTCTGGCGATCGAGGAGTACCGGTCGACCTGCCCGTACTGATGCTCCGGGGCGGCGGATCAGGAGTCTTCGCGCTCCTGGTCCGCCGTTTCGCCGCGGTGCTCGTCCTCCGCGTTGCCGCCGCGGGGGCCGAAGCCCGGTGCCGGTTCCGGCGCTCCGGGACCGGGGTCCGCGGCGGCGATGCGCTCTTCGCCCAGGTACGGGTCGGGTTCGAACGGTGAGGTCGTCATGCCGGCCGGGTACCCGGCCGGCGCGTGATCATGCCTGCGCCGGCGGCCAGGACGGCGCGCCCAGCTCGCGGGAGATCGCCCGCGCCGCCTCCCGCACCGCGCTCGGCACCGCGGGGCCGGCCGGCCAGTCGGTCATCGGCACCACCACGCCGATCGCCCCGGCGATGTCGTGGGCGGCGTCGAAGATCGGCGCGGCCACGCAGCACTCGCCGATCACCGCCTCCTCCACCTCGGTCGCCAGCGCCTCGCCGCGCACCTGGGCCAGGTGCGCGGCCAGCTCCGCCGGGTCGGTGACGGTGTCCCGGGTCATGCTGCGCAGCGGTTCCGGCGCGAGGTCCGGGGACCAGGCCAGCATCGCCTTGCCGAGCGCGCTCGCGTGCGCCGGGATGACGATCCCGACCTCCGGCATCTGGCGGGAGCCGTCCGGGCGCGGCTCGTGGTGCACGATCATCACCTCGCCCGGCAGCAGCACCCCGGTCCGCACCGCGAACCCGGTCGTGCGCGCCAGCTCGGCCGCCCAGGTCAGCGAGCGGGACCGCAGTTCGAGGGTGTCCAGGTAGACGTTGCCGAGCTTGAGCACGGCGGGCCCGAGCCGGTAGCGGGCCGAGCCGCGGTCCTGCAGCACCAGGCCGTGGGCCTGCAACGTTTTGATGATGCCGTGCACCGTGGACGGCGCCAGCCCCAGCCGGGCCGCGATCTCGGACAGGCTCAGCCGCCGTTCCGCCTGCAGCACGGCGAGCACGCGGACCGCCCGGTCGACGGACTGGATCATCGGTGCACCCTCCTGCCCGCCAGCACTTTACAACAGCCGCCCGCCGTTCTATCTTCGTACGCGATTCGACAATGTCGAATGATGGTCGACGATGACGGAGGGGTGGCATGGCGGTTCGCCAGCTCGTGAACGATCCGGACGATTTCGTGCGGGAGGCGCTGGAGGGGCTCCAGCGGGCGCATCCGGACCTGGTCCGCTACCACGAGGACCCGGCGTACGTGGTCCGCGCGCGGCAAGCGGACAAGGTCGCGCTGGTCTCCGGCGGCGGCTCCGGGCACGAGCCGCTGCACACCGGTTTCGTCGGCGCCGGCATGCTGGACGCCGCCGTGCCGGGCGCGGTGTTCGCCAGCCCGACGGCGTTCCAGATCCGCGCGGCCATCGCCGCCGCGGACCGGGGCCGCGGGGTGCTGCTGATCGTCAAGAACTACACCGGTGACGTGCTGAACTTCCGCATCGCCGCCGAGCTGGCCGCCGACGACGGCATCGAGACGCGGACCGTCCTCGTCGACGACGACCTCGCCACCGACGGCCAGGAGGACGGCGCGCCCGGCCGTCGCGGCACGGCGGCGGTCGTGGCGGTGGAGAAGATCTGCGGCGCGGCGGCGGAGAACGGCGCGTCGCTGGACGAGCTGGCCGCGCTGGGGGAGCGGATCGTGTCGTCGGCGCGCACGATGGCGCTGGCGCTGGCGGCGTGCACGCAGCCGGGTCAGGACCGGCCGTCGTTCGACCTGCCGGACGGCGAGATCGAGTTCGGGGTCGGCATCCACGGCGAGCACGGTGTGGGGCGGCGCCCGTACGCGCCGGTGCGGGAACTGGTGGCCGATCTGACCAAGCCGCTGGTGGCCGCGCTGGGCCTGGACCGGGGCGACGAGGTGATCGCGATCGTCAACGGCCTGGGCGCGACGCACGGTCTGGAGTTGTCGGTGGTGCACCGCGAGCTGGGTGGGTTCCTGGACGGCTTGGGTGTGCGGATCGGCCGTGCGCTGGTCGGGTCGTACGTGACCGCGCTGGACATGCGGGGCTGCTCGATCACGCTGCTGCGCGCCGACGACGAACTGCTGGCCCTGTGGGACGCGCCCGTCCGCACCGCGGCCCTGACCTGGTGAAGGAGACCATTGTGGACACTCGTGCGTGGATCGAGCGGTTCGCTGCCGTCATCGACGAGCGCGGCGCCGAGCTGACGGAGCTGGACCGCCGCGCCGGTGACGGCGACTACGGCACCAACCTCCGGTCGGCCCTGGGGAAGGTGCGGGCGAACCTGGCCGCCGACGACCCGCGAACGCCCGGTGCGGTGTTCACCGCGGTGTCGGACGCGTTCCTCAACACCGGTGGCACCAGCGGTCCCTTGTTCGGCATGTGGTTCCGGGAGTTCGCCAAGGGCCTGGGCGACGAGGTGACGCCGCGGAGCCTGGCGGCCGCGGCCGGCGAGGCGGAGGCGACGGTGCGCCGCCTGGGCGGAGCCGAGGTGGGCCACAAGACGATGGTGGACGCGATGGTGCCGGCGGCGCAGGCGCTGGCGGCGGCGGCGGAGCGCAACGCCGACGTGGAAACCGCGCTGAAGGAAGCGGCCGCCGCGGCGGACGCGGGAGCCCGCTCGACGGAGCAACTGCTGGCGAAGCGCGGCCGGGCCAGCTACGTCGGGGAACACGCGCGCGGCGTGACGGATCCCGGCGCGCTGACGGTCGCCTGGTTCTTCGAAGCCGCCACCGAATAGCCCGGGGTGGTGCGGCCACATGGGGTGCGGCCGCACCACTCCGCCACAGTCCCGCTGCCTGCGATGCCGCGAGCCCGGCCAGGCCGTGTGGGGAATCGCTGGCTGGCGATCATTGCCCGGCAACACAACGCCGCGCCTCGCCGAGCTGCCCGCCGCACCGGCAAATCACCGCCCGGCAACACAACGCCGCACCTCGTCAAGCCGCCCGCCGCACCGGCAAACCGCCACCCGGCAACGCAAAGCAACAACCCCCCGAACCACTCCCCCTCCCGCACCCGATCCCCAGCCCACATCGGTTGCCGAGCAGCGGGGTCAAGGTACTCTTTCCAGCCTTGACGCCGCTTCTCGGCAACCGAACACTGAAAGATCGGGTCCGGGAGGGGCAGATCCGGGCGTAGCGAAGCGAAGCCGGCGCTTCCAGCCGCGCGCAGCGCAAACACGCGCGTAGCGCCTACACGTCCACCCCAACCCGAGCAGCCAACCCAGCGAAATGCTCCCCAAAAACCCGCTTCGCGCGCTTCCGCAACCGAGCCCGCCCAATTTCATCGGACCCCGCCAGCAGCCCGGTCCCGGCGACGAGCGTCCCCAGCACGTGCACCTCGTACCGCAGATCCAGTCCGCGCGGTAACTCCCCGTCCTCGACGGCCTCGGCCAGGTGCGCTTCCACCCGTTCGGCCCAGTCGCGGTAGCCCTCGCCGAACCCGCCTTCCCGCACCTGCCCGGGATCGTGCGACCAGAACGCGAGCCAGATCTGCCAGCAGCGGAACCGGACCTCGTCCAGCGGCAGCAGCGCGAGCGTCGCGGCCTCGGCGGCGGCCAGCCCGCGCTTGGAGCCGATCGCGGCGAGCACCCGCGCCGAGGCGACCGCCGCGTTGTGCCGCAGCACCGCGCCCATCAGCTCGGCCTTGTCGGCGAAGTAGTGGGTCACCGAACCGGTCGTCACGCCGGCTTCGGCGGCCACCGCGCGCAGGGTGGTGTCGTTGGGGCCGTGGGCGGCGACCAGCCGCCACGCCGCGTCGACAAGCTGGTCGCGCGACTGCGGATCGCGAATTCGCCGTGCCATCGTCCCGCACCCTCTTCCATAACCACTGTTACGTAACGCATGATACGTAACGCCGGTTATGCGAATCAACGAGGAGCGAGCATGGACCTTGCGCAGGAGTGTGCGGCGGAGGCCGCCAAGCTGACCGTCCCCGGGCTGCTGCGGCGGAATGCCGAACGGTTCGCCGGCGAGCCCGCGCTGACCACCGGCGCGGACACCGTCACCTGGTCGAACCTGCGGAACCAGGTTGCCGGGTTTGCGCACGGCCTGGCGCGGCTGGGTCTCGCGCCGGGCGAGCGCCTGCTGATCATGATGTCCAGCCGCCCCGAGCACTGGGTCACCGACCTCGCCGCCGCCCACCTGCGAGCGCTGCCGTGCACCGCCTACCACACGTTGAGCACCGAGCAGATCAGATATGTGGCACGGCATTCCGCCGCGACGGTCGTCGTCCTGGAGGGTGCCGCCGAGCTGGATCGGTGGCGCCCCGTCCTCGGTGATCTACCGGCGCTGCGGCACGTCGTGGTGCTGGAGGACGTCGAGCTGCCTGGGGACAGCCGGTTCGTGCACTGGGCGGACGTGCTGCGGCGCGGCACGGCGGCGCACCGGGCGGACCCGGCCGCCTTCGAGGGGTTCACCGACGCGATCGAGCCGCACGAGCCGGTCGGCATGATGTACACCTCGGGCACCACCGGCGATCCGAAGGGCGTCGTCCTGACGCACTACAACGTCATATATGAGGCCGTCGCGCTGGACCGGCTGGTGCCTATGGCCGACCACGCGCCGACGATCGCCTACCTGCCGCTCGCGCACATCGCCGAGCGGGAACTGGCGATCTATCGCGCGCTGTACAAGGCGTCGCACGTGCACATCTGCCCGGAGCCGGCGCAGGCGGTGACCACGCTCGCCCGGGTGCGGCCGCCGTCGTTCTTCGGAGTGCCGCGGGTGTGGGAGAAGCTGGCGGCCGCGCTGCAGGCGGCTTTCGCGGCGACGCCGGAGGACCAGCGCGGCGCGATCCTGACGCAGCTCGGTCTCGACGGGCTGCAGTGGCCGGGCAGCGGTTCGGCGCCGCTGCCCGCGCCGGTGCGGGAGTTCCTGGCGAGCGCGGGGATCGACGTGCACGAGGTGTGGGGGATGAGCGAGACCACCGGATGTGCCACGGCGAACATCCCGGGCGCGGCGAAGCCGGGGACGGTCGGGCGGCCGCTGCCCGGGGTCGGGCTGCGGATCGCCGGGGACGGCGAGATCTTCGTGCGCGGCCCGATCGTGTTCTCCGGGTACCTGCGGGCCGACGGCACGGTCGAGAAGGTGACCGACGCGGACGGCTGGCTCGCGACGGGGGACATCGGCAACCTCGACGAGGACGGCTACCTGACGATCACCGACCGCAAGAAGGAGCTGATCATCACCTCCAGCGGCAAGAACGTGGCGCCGACCAAGATCGAGGGGCTGCTGAAGGCGCACCCGCTGGTGGGGCACGCGGTCGCGGTCGGGGAGGGGCGGCCGTACCTGACGGCGCTGATCGCCCTGGACGAGGAGGCGGCCCCGGCCTGGGCGAAGGCGCGCGGGATCAGCGGGAGCCTCGCCTACCTGGCCGGCCACCCGACGGTGCGAGAGGAGATGTCGAAGCTCGTCGCGGCGGTGAACGGCCAACTGGCGCGCGCCGAGCAGATCAAGAAGCACTCCATCCTGCCCGAGGCGTGGTCCCCGGAGTCGGGCGAGCTGACGCCCACGCTGAAGCTGAAGCGCCGCGTACTGCACGACCGGTTCGCCCACGAGATCGAGGCGCTGTACCGGGACTGAGCGCGGTGGCCGAGGATGCGGTGGGGTGGCCGCTGGTTCGCAGGGCCGCTGGTGGAGTTGAGTCACTCAGGAATCCGGGAAGCGCCTCCCGGAACTGCCCGACCTCGTCCCGAGGTCGAGGACGCCTGCCCACTCGTACCTGATATATGCCGGAAGCGGCTCCCAGTCCCGCGAGCCGCTTCCGGCATACAGGTCACATGTGACCGGCCAGGCCGCCTGCGCGCGGCTACCGAATCTCAGCGCGCACGGCGCCGCAGCAGGGCTGGGTCGATGTCCGCCGGTGGTTCGGGTGCTCCGAGGTCCGACGGTGAGTACCCCTTCGGGTAGCCGGGGTAGCTGCGGACCTTCGAGTTCAGCAGCTTCGACTTCCGGCGCGGCGGCAGCAGCCGCACCACCGCGGCCCGCGCGCGGAGTCCCGCCCGCGCCGCGCGGCCCACCCACGCCGGGCTCGGGCGGAACCCGAACGCCGCGAGCATCCGGTCGTCGAGCAGGCTCTTGGCGCCCATCGCCACCGCCGGGCGCAGGGGCTTCGGAAACCACACGCAGAACAGGTCCAGCGTGTACCGCCCGATCCGGTGATTGTCCGGCGAATATACGAAGTTCGCCTCCTCGTAGGCGTCCTTGAACTTGCGGAACGCGTCGAAGTCGCCGGGGATGTCCTTGATCCCCATCCGCCTGCCGACCTCCCGGAAGTAGAAGTACGCCGCCTGGCGCTCGTTCTCGTGCAGCGGCCGCCAGCCGAACGAGTCGATCCAGTCGATCGGGTCGTAGACGAACGTCGACAGCACGTACAGCATGTCGTCGTTGCTGATGCGGTACCGGCCGTGCATCCGGTTCACCGTGCTCAGCGCCTCCCGCCCGCGCGGCGAGTCGTACCCGTGCTCCGCCAGCTCCGCCATCAGCACGGCCGTGTCGTCATAGCGCTTCTGCGGCCGTTTCTCGAACTCGCCCGTCGCCGCGAGCAGGTGTGAGATGCTCGGGACGCAGTACGTGCGGAACAGCGCGAACTCCAGGGCCCGCTGGTAGTCCCACGGGAACTCGAAGCCGATGGAGATGCGGTAGATCTCCTGGTGGTCCCGCTCGGGGTCGCACCGCTCGATCCGGCGCAGCCAGTATCCGGTCATCGCCAGCCTCCTCGTTATCCAATATCCTATATCTGACAGAAGGAGGGCAAGATGCCGCGATCCGGTCTCACCCGCCGGCCCCAGCTGGCCGACGAGGTGGCCGCGCACCTGCGCAACATGATCACGTCGGGTGAGGTCCGCGCGGGGGAGTTCCTGCGGCTGGACCAGATCGCGGCGGACCTCGGGGTGAGCGTGACCCCGGTGCGCGAGGCGCTGGCCGCGCTGCGCGGGGAGGACATGGTCGAGCTCGAACCGCGCCGCGGGTACGTGGTGCAGCCACTGTCGCGACAGGACGTCGAGGACATGTTCGCGGTCCAGTCCGATCTCGCGTGCACGCTGGTCGGCCGCGCCACGCTCCGGCTCACGGCCGAGGACGTGCAGCGGTTCACGGCGATCAACGACGACCTCCTCCGCGCCGCCGAGGCCGCCGACGCCGCGGAGCTGGAGCGGCTGGAGTACGAGTTCCACCGCGCGATCAACCTCGTCGCCCAGTCGCGCAAGCTGTCCTGGCTGCTGCGCAACGTCTCGGTGTACCTGCCGCAGCACTTCTACTCCACGGATGCCGAGTGGCGCTTCGGAGCCGTCCGCTCGCACAAGAAGCTCCTGCGGGCGCTGCACCGGGGCGACGTCGAAGCCGCGATGGCCGAGACCCGCAAGCACGTCCTGGACAGCGGCGCCCGGCTCATCGCGCACCTGGAGGAGATCGGGATGTGGTCGCAGGACTAGTGTCCTGAGTCCCTAATTCGCGTGCAGTAGCGTGCGATGGAGTCAAGGATCTGGTCGGCGGTCTTGGTCCAGACGTAGGGCCGTGGTTCGTTGTTCCAGGTCTCGATCCATGCGCGGATGTCGCGATTGAGCGCGTGGACGCTGGTGTGGCTGCCGTGTTGGAGTTTTTTGGTCGTCAGCTCGGAAAACCAGCGTTCGACGAGGTTGAGCCAGGAACTCGAGGTCGGAGTGAAGTGCACGGTGAACCGCGGGTGAGCTGCCAGCCAGCGTTTGATCACCGGGGTCTTGTGGGTCGAGACGTTGTCCATAACCAGATGCACTGCCAGGTCCGCGGGTACTTCGTTGTCGATGGCGATCAAGAACTTCTTGAACTCGATCGCACGATGCCGCGCGTGCAGCCGGCCGATGACCTTGCCGGTGGCGATGTCCAGTGCGGCATACAGACTGGAGGTGCCGTGGCGGGTGTAGTCGTGCGTGGCACGCTGCGGCGTTCCCGGCATCATCGGCAGGATCGGGGCGGTGCGGTTGAGCGCCTGGATCTGGGACTTCTCGTCCACGCACAGCACCACCGCCCGCTCCGGCGGCGCGAGGTAAAGCCCGACCACGTCCTTGACCTTGTCCACGAACAACGGATCCTTGGACAACTTCCACGCCTCACGGCGATGCGGCTGCAGACCGAACGCATTCCAGATCCGGGTCACCGCGGTCTGGGTCAACCCGGACTCCGCAGCCATCGACCGGGTCGACCAGTGCGTCGCATTCGCCGGCGTGGACTCCAGCGTCTTGGTGATCACCGCCTCGACCTGCTCGTCGGTGATCGTGCGCGGGCGCCCCGGACGTGGCTCGTCGACCAGGCCGTCCAGTCGTTGGGCCACGAACCGGGAACGCCATTTCGCGACCATCGCGCGCCCGACGCCCAACTCCGCGGCGATCTCGCTGTTCGAGCCGCCCTCGGCGCACCGCAGCACGATCCGCGACCGCAACGCCAACGCCTGAGCCGTCTTCCGCCGCTGCACCCAGTTCCGCAACGTCTGTGCCTCATCAACGGACAAGGCCAACTCAGGCAGCTTCGGATTCGGCATGCCGCACCCTACAGCTGAACTCGAATTAACGACTCAGGACACTAGCGGCCGTGGCGCAGGCGCAGCAGGGTGCGGGCCAGAGCCACGTGCGCCGGCTTGCGGTCGAACGACATCAGGTCCAGCAGCGGCCGGAACCGTTGCCGCGTCACGGACTTCGCCCGGGCGAACTCCCGCAGGCCGTCCGCGCCGTGGATGCGGCCGAAACCGGATTCGCCCACGCCGCCGAAGGGCAGTGACGGCACCGCGGCGAACCCCAGCACCGAGTTGATCGACACGCCACCGCAGCGCAACCGCCGGGCCGCCGTCTCCGCCGTCCGGCGGTCCCGGCTGAAGATCGACGCCGCCAGCCCGTACCGGCTCTCGTTGGCCAGGTCCACGGCGTGGTCCAGGTCGCGGGCGCGGTTGACCACCAGCGTCGGGCCGAAGGTCTCCTCGGTGACCGCCGCGCTGTCCTCCGGCACGCCGGTGACCACGACCGGCGCCACGAACGGCGCCCGCACCGACTCCCGGCCGCCGACGACCGCCTTCCCGCCGCGGTCCAGCGCGTCGCCGATGTGCCTGCCGATGACGTCCAGCTGCCCGGGCATGGTGATCGGCCCGTACGACGAGCCCGGCTGGACGCGGCCCGCCAGCTCCTCGACCCGCCGGACGAACTCGCCGAACACCGATTCGTCCACATAGGCCCGTTCCACCCCGGCGCAGGTCTGTCCCGCGTTGCCGAACGCGCCGAACACGGCCGCCTGCGCGGCGGCGTCGAGGTCCGCGTCCGCCGCGACGATCAGCGCGTCCTTGCCGCCGCACTCCGCCACCACCGGCGTGAGCGACTCCGCGCACGACGCGAGCACATTCCGCGCGGTGGCGCCGGAACCGGTGAACGCGACCTTGTCCACACCGGACGCGCACAGGCTCGCGCCGGTCGCGCCGTCCCCGATGACG
This sequence comes from Amycolatopsis thermalba, assembly GCF_023376025.1. Taxonomy (NCBI): domain Bacteria; kingdom Bacillati; phylum Actinomycetota; class Actinomycetes; order Pseudonocardiales; family Pseudonocardiaceae; genus Amycolatopsis; species Amycolatopsis thermalba. The sequence continues at coordinate 5,000,010 of NZ_CP091196.1, read as the reverse complement.
ACCTGAAACGGCGGCTCTTCAGGCCTCAGCTCGGCCCATCGGTCGGCGAGCCACCGCCCAGTGCCCGGCGTGTACTCGCTCGGCTTGAACACGACGGCGTTGCCCGCGGCCAGCGCGTAGGAGATCGAACCCATCGGGGTGTAGACCGGGTAGTTCCACGGGCCGATCACGCCGACCACGCCCATCGGCTGGTACTCCAGCGTGGCCGCCTGGTGTGCGGCGAGCAGGCCGGCGGGGACCCGGCGCGGGCCGAGCACGCGCTCGGCGTGGCCGGCCGCCCAATCCAGGTGCTCGACCGCGAGCATGATCTCCAGGAGCGCGTCGTCGAGGGGCTTGCCGGTCTCGGCGCTCATCAGCCCGGCCAGCTCGCCGGCGCCCTGGGCCAGCGCCCGCTTCCAGCGCCGCAGCCACGAGCGCCGGCCGGACCAGCCCAGGCCCGACCACCACCGGGCGGCCTCCCGCGCGCGGTCGACCGCGGCGCGGACGTCCTCGGCGGTCGCGACCGGGTACTCACCGACGACCTCCCCGGTCGCCGGGTCGAGCGAGCGCAGCGTCTCCTGCACCGACGTCATCGTCGTCTCCTCGGGCTTGAGTCTGATGGCGCGATCATATATTTGGTATGAGGTCAGATACAAGAAGATGGGTGGTTCCGATGCTCGACCTCAACCCCGACCTGCGCGCGTTCGCCGCGGCGATCGACGAGTTCTGCCGCCGCGAATGCGGCACCCGTGAGCAGCGCGACGCGCTCACCGGCAACGGGACGGAGAATCACCACGGCGGCCTCTACCGGAGGATGGCCGAGCTGGGCTGGCTCGGGGCCGGCCTGCCCGAGGAGTACGGCGGCGCCGGCGGCGGGATGACCGAGATCGCGGTGTTCGCCGAGCGCAGTGCCTACGGTCTCGCGCCGGTGGGCGGGTACACGACATCGATCATCGCGGCCGGCCCGTACCTGAAGTTCGGCACCGAGAAGCAGCGCACCGAGGTGATCGGCGGGGTCGCCGCGGGTGCGGTCGAGGCGATCTCCATGTCCGAGCCGGGCGCCGGTTCCGACGTGGCCGCCCTGACCTGCAAGGCCGAGCGGGTCGACGACGGGTACTTGATCAACGGCCAGAAGACGTGGTGCTCCAACGCGCACCTCGCCGACCACATCCTGCTCGTCGCCCGCACGTCCGGGAAGCGCCACGACGGGCTGACCATGTTCTGCGTGCCCACCGGCGCCGAGGGGTTGCGGATCAAGGGCATCGACACGATGGGCGGGCGGGAGGTCAACGACCTGTACTTCACCGACTGCCTGGTGCCCGCCGAGTCCGTGGTGGGCGAGGCCGACCGGGCGTGGCACCAGCTGACGGCGGGCCTGAACGCCGAACGGCTCATCCTCGCCGCGACGATGCTCGGCCGGGCGAAGCGGATCCTCGACGACACCCTGGAGTACGTGCGGCAGCGCACCCAGTTCGGCCGTCCGATCGGGACGTTCCAGGCGCTGCGGCACCGGATCGCCGACCTGGCGACCGAGCTGGCGTGCTGCGAGCTGCTGGTGTACCGGGTGGCGGCGATGGCGGACGAGCACCCGGACCGGCAGCTGCCGCGGGAGGCCTCGATGGCGAAGCTGAAGGTGACCGAGACCGCGAAGCAGATCGCGCTCGAGGGAATGCAGATGATGGGCGGCTACGGCTACGCGACCGAGTACGACATGGAGCGCCACCTACGGGCCACCGTGGTGAGCACCGTGTACGGCGGCACGAGCGAGGTGCAGCGGGACATCATCGGCAAGACGTACGGCCTCTGAGCGGGCCTCGCGCCCGGGCGCGGAACTCACGCACCCGGGCGCGGAACTCACGCGCCTGAGCGCAGGACTCGCGTGCCCGAGTGTGGGACTCGCGCCGGTTCGGCCTGGGCGCGAGTCCCACGTTCGTCGGCGCGAGTTCCACGTTCGTGGGTGCGAGTTCCGCGTTCGTGGGCGCGAGTTCTGCCGTCGCGGGTGCGGGTGCGCCGGGTGCCGGCTGTGCCTCCCGGCGAGTGGTGCTCCGGCAACCGCCTCTTCAGAGCCACTCCGGCCGTGACGAGCCCCGCGGCACGAGCACCGTCCGGTAGCGGCCCGGCGTCGCCGACATGCGCACCTGGTCCGTGACCCCCTGGTAGCGCCCCAGGGGCGTGTCGGCGGTGAAGGTCTCCGGGTCCAGGTACTCGTGCTCCTCACCACGGCCCGCGACCTCCGTCGCGTACGTCTTGTCGAACACGCCCAGCCCCAGGATCCACAGCGCCGCCCGCGTCAGCGACACGTGCACCCGGTAGCTCCCGCCGTCCCGGGCCCGCCGCGCCAGCGCCTCCACGATCCCCGCCGCCATCAGCCACGACACGATGTAGTCGTTGACCACCAGGATCGGCGGCAGCGCCGGCCGCACCCCGTCGCCCTCCAGGTGCATCATCCCGACCAGGCTGCCCGCGCTCTGGTCGAACCCCACCCGGTCCGCCCACGGCCCTGCTGCCCGTTCAGCGACGCCGTCGCGTGGATGATTCCGGGCCGCACCGCCGCGGCCTCCTCCGCCGAGAACCCGATCTTGTCCAGATACCCCGGTCGCCGGTTGGCGTAGAAGACATCGGCGTCCCGCAGCAACGACCGCAGCAGCCCGGCCCCCGCGGACTCGTACGGGCTGATCGTCGCCGACCGCACCCCCACGTTCGCCGTGATGTAGGTGACGTCGTGCTCCAGTTCGCCGGGCCGCCACACGTTCAGCACGTCCGCCCCGTGCAACGCCAGCGCCCGGCCCACCCCCGCGCCGGCGATGACGTGCCCCATCCCCAGCGCCCGCACCCCGGACAGCGGATCCTCCGCCGCGCCAAGGGGTTCCGGCGCGCTGTCGCCGATCTTCGTGATCTCCACCAGCGGCAGGTCCGCCAGCACCTGGCGGTAGTGCGGTTCGGCCATCAGCTCCGCGGGCGTGCGCAGCATCGGCAGCACCGCGCCCGCCGTGACCGCCGCGTTCTCCAGGTCCCGGCCCCGCCACTTCGCGATCGCCGCGGCGACCGCCTCGGTGTCGTCGGGCACGCCGAGCAGCTTCTGCGCCGCCAGCTTGATCTTCGGGTACGGGTTGAGCGGCATCACCCACTCGTCGTCCGCCGTGCGGTAGAAGCGGAACCCCAGCGCCTGTGACGGGTTCGCCGGGGTGCTCGCCGGATACCCGTTGAGCAGCTCCCACTTCCGGTCGTAGAACGGGCACAGCCGGTGCGGCGCCACGCGCAGGTCGACGCCGATGTCCTGCCCGTCACCGCCGCGCAGCCGCCACAGCTTCGCGATCGCGGCGGACTTCGCGGCCAGCGCGATCGCCGCCGACCCGCCCAGCCGCAGCGTGCTCGGCACCACCGGGTCCGCACCGCGGAACGTGATCGCGCCGCCGGTGTCGGCCGGGCTCATCCCGATCCCGGCCAGCACCTCGGCCAGCTCGGCGTGCGGGTCGAACTCGTCGCTCGTCGCGGGGTTCGCCACGGCCGCGGTGATGCGCTCAGTCAGCGACATGGTCGAGCAGCTCCTCGGGGATCAGGACGTGCTTGGCGCGCAGGTACTCGCCGACGGCCTTGCCGACCTGATCGGTGCGCAGGTTAGCGGACCCTCCGGTGCCCAGCAGGCCGCGCAGGACGAAGTGGACGGCCCGCAGGTGCGGGAACTCGTGCCGGACGATGTCGAGATCCCCGGTCTCGGGCAACAGCTTGCGAAGCTCCGCTGTGGACAGTGCCTGCCGCAGCCACGGCCAGGCCCGCTCGTCCGGCACCCAGACCCCGACGTTGCTGTTGCCTCCCTTGTCACCGCTGCGGGCGTAGGCGACGGTGCCCAGCGGCGCCTTGCGCGCCCGCTCCGGCAGCGGCTGCCCGGCCGGTTCGGGGTGCACCGGCTGCGGCTGGACCGGCGCGGTGGGCGGCGGGGCGATCGGCAGCGTGCGGCCGTCGTCGAGGACGACCCGGTGCGGCACCTCCGACATCGGCAGCAGCGCCGGCCAGTAGTCGATGCGCGGTTTGCTGCGCGAGGTCAGCCCGGCGCCGCCGTCGTGGTAGAAGCCCGGGATGCTCTGCAGGTACAGCGATCCCAGCCGGCCGGCCAGGTTCAGCTTCGCCAGCGGCTCCGGGGTCGCGGCCACGGCCATCACGCGCACCGCGACGGTGGCGTCCCACTGCGTCTCGGGGTCGGTGGCCGCGGTGCCCAGTCTGGTGATGTCCAGCTCGACACCCTCGGGCACCTCGCGGGTGATCTGCGCGCGCAGCAGGGCGACCTTCGCGTCCACGTCCGGCGCGGTGACGTAGACGGTGTTGACCAGCGTGTGACCGATCGCGGCGAACACCGCGACCTTCGTGGTCGGCGGGGGAGGGGACCCGGTCGCGCCGGTGACCTCGACCCGATCCGGTCCCGCCGCGGCCAGCCGCACGGTGTCCAGGTGCACCGTGACGTCCGGGTTGAGGTAGCGCGGGCCCTGGATCTCGTAGACCAGTTGCGCGGTCACGGTGTCGACGGTGACCGCGCCGCCGTGCCCGGTGTGCTTGGTGATCACGCTGCTGCCGTCCGCGGCGACCTCGGCGATCGGGAAGCCCGGCACCAGCATGTCCGGGATGCGCGTGAAGCCGGCGAAGTTGCCGCCCACGGCCTGCGGACCGCATTCGATGACGTGGCCCGCGGTGACCGCCCCCGCGAGCGCGTTCCAGTCGTCGGTGGCCCAGCCGTGCCACCACGCGGCCGGTCCGGTGACCAGTGACGCGTCGGCGACCCGGCCGCACACCACGATGTCGGCGCCCTCGGCGAGCGCGGCCGCGATGCCCCAGCCGCCCAGGTAGGCGTTCGCGGCCAGCGGCTCGTGCCCCCAGGACGCCAGCGGCGCGCCGGTGTCCAGGTTCTCCAGCCGGTGCCCGGCCTCGGCGTACTCGCCCAGCCGGGACAGCACGTTGTCGCCCTCGACGTGCGCGATCCGCAGCGGGACGCCCTCGTCGGCGGCGACCTTGCGCAGCTTCTCCGCGAGCGCGGCGGGGTGGAAGCCGCCCGCGTTGGTCACGACCTTCACGCCTCGCTGCGCGATCGCGGCCAGGTGCGGGCGGATCTGGCCGACGAAGTACTCGACGTAGCCGCGTTCGGGGTCCCGCCGGTAGCCGGTGGCCAGTGCGGCCAGCGTGACCTCGGCGAGGTAGTCGCCGATCAGCACGTCCACCGGATCGCCGCTCATCGCCTCGTCGATCGCCGTGTAGCGATCCCCCAGATAGCCGGAGAAGTTCGCGATCCGGACAGCGGTCATCGGCGGCACCTCCCGTGGTTCCCCCGACCATAGCTCATTAGCGATCGTTAGGTAACGGTCGTCAGGCGATCTTCGACACGGCGAGGAAGACCTCCGTGCAGTGCTCCACCAGGTCCTCTTCGGACAGTTCGAGCGAGCCGTCCAGCCACGACGTCAGCGCCTGGGAGAGCCCGCCGACCAGCATCTCGGCGAGCAGGTCCAGCCGCGGGGTGGAGGGCATGCCGTAGAACTCGCGGGCCTGCAGGCCGAGCAGCCCGGCGAACCACCGCGCGGACGCGGCGCGCCGCTGTGCCAGGACGGTGTTGTCGAGGGTGGGGGAGAAGAGCAGGAAGCCCTTGCGCGGGTCTTCGGCGATCGCGCGGACCAGGCGGCTCAGCCCGGCGTGCGTCTTCGCGCGGGCGTCGCCGGGTGCGGACTCGACGGCCTCCAGGGTCGTCGCCGCGATGCCCTCGACCACCGAGTCGTACACCGCGACGGCCAGCGCGTCCCGGTCGGCGAAGTTCTCGTAGAAGTAGCGCGCGGCCAGCCCGGCCTGCCGGCACACGCCGCGCACGGTCAGGTTGCGGTCGCCATCGCGCGCGCCGAGCAGTTCCAGGCCGGCCTCGATGAGCTGGGCGCGGCGCTCGGCCTGCCGGTCCTCGCCGGCGACGCCGCCGTAGGTGCGCAGCGCTGACGTCTCCATGCCCCCATCTTGACAGGTGTGGTGGGGCCGCGCTGGAATATCTGCGAACGGACGTGAGCAGATCGGAGACCGGCGATGACCGCCACAGCCGCCCCCACCCGCCTCGGCGACGCGGTGATCGGGGCCGGTCTCCTGGCCGGCAGCGCGAACGTGATCATGCAGCTCGCGCACCCGTCCGTGGGCTACGGCGTGTACGAAAGCCGGGTGGACAGCGGGAACCTGTTCAAGCACCCGGTCAAGCGGAGCCGGACGACGGTGACCTACCTGGCTGTCGTGGCGCTGGGCACCGACGAGGAGCGCGCGGCGTACCGGAAGGCCGTCAACGTCGCGCACGCGCAGGTCCGCTCCACCGGGTCCAGCCCGGTGTCCTACAACGCCTTCGATCCGAAGCTGCAGCTGTGGGTCGCGGCCTGCCTGTACCGCGGGTTCGAGGACGTCTACGAGGCGTTCGTCGGGCCGCTCGCCCCGGAGCGGGCCGAGGAGATCTACCGGCATTCGTCCGTGCTCGGCACCACGCTGCAGGTCACGGAGGACATGTGGCCGGCCGACCGGCAGGCGTTCGAGGAGTACTGGACCGGGGCGCTGGCGGAGATCTCGATCGACGACACGGTGCGCGAGTACCTGATGGGGGTCGCCGACCTGAAGTTCCTGCCCGGGTTCGTCAGCCGCGCGCTGGGGCCGGTCAACCGGTTCGTCACCACCGGCTTCCTGCCCGGCGTGTTCCGGGAGCAGATGAAGCTCGGCTGGACGCCGCGCGACGAGCGCCGGTTCGACCGGCTGCTCAAGGCGATCGGCCTCGCGGTGCGGCTCTCCCCGCGCCCGGTGCGTGAGTTCCCGTTCAACGCCTACCTGTGGGACCTGCGACGCCGCCTGCGCACGGGCCGGCCGCTGGTCTAGCCGCGGCGGCGCAGGCCGCGTGGGTTCCCCAAGTGGCTTCACCGTCCTAGCCGCGGCGCGGTGGTCCGGACGGGCCGCGTGCCGGGAGCGTCCGCCGGTACACCACGTTCGTCGTCGTGCTGCCGAATTGCGCCAGCTGGTCCGCGACCTCCTCCAGGTGGTCCATCGAGGCGGCCGCGACCTTCAGCGTGTAGCAGTCGTCGCCGGTGGTGCGCAGGCACTCCAGGATCTCGTGGCGCTCGCCGAGCAGCCGGTGCAGCGGCTCGTGCCTGCTGCCCGGGTACTTCAGCCGCACCACGGCGAGCACCGGGTAGCCGACCTTGCCGAGATCGACCTCCGCCCGGTACCCGGTGATCACCCCCGCCGCCTCCAGCCGCTTGACCCGTTCGGTCGTCGCGGACGCGCTCAGGCTGACGCGGCGGGCCAGCTCGGTCAGCGGCACCCGCCCGTCCGCCTGCAGTTCGGTGAGGATCGCCCAGTCGGTCGCGTCGAGAGTCTCGGTCATGACCCGAAAATACCGGCAGATCCACGGCGGACGGGGCACAAGTCCGCAAGGAATCCCTGTGCCGCCCGGTGATCTCTGCCTAACCTGGACGTCGTGAAAATCGGTGTGAACATCCCGAACTTCGGCCCCGGCACGGATCCCGGCGTGCTCCGCGACTGGGGCCGGACCGTGGAGGGACTTGGTTTCGACCTGCTGATGATGTCCGACCACGTGGCGATCACGCCGGACGTGGCCGGCCAGTACCCGGCGCCGTTCTACGAGCCGTTCACGACGTTGTCCTGGCTGGCGGGGGTGACCGAGCGGATCCGGCTCGGCACGACGATCCTCGTGCTGCCGTACCGCCACCCGCTGCTGACCGCGCGCATGGCCGCCAACCTGAACGCCCTCAGCGGCGGCCGGCTGGTGCTCGGCGTCGGGGTCGGCTGGGCGCGTCAGGAGTTCGAGGCGCTGGGGGTGCCGTTCGAACGGCGCGGCGCGCTGACCGACGAGTACCTGGACGTGCTGCGCGAGGCGTGGGCCGATCCGGGCTACCGGGCGGGGCGGATCCCGTTGTGGATCGGCGGGAACAGCGCGGCCGCCCTGCGCCGGGCCGTGCGGCTGGGCGAGCCGTGGCACCCGCTGCGGTTCGGCCTCGGCTGGTTCCGCGAGGCGCTGGGACGGCTCAAGGCGATCGCCGACGACGCCGGACGGCCGGTGCCCGCCCTGGCGCCGCGGATCGCGTTGCGCCTGACCCGGGAACCGGTCACCGGCGAGCGGCTCGCAGGCGAGGGCACGATCGAGCAGATCGTCGCCGACCTCGCGGAACTGCGCGCACTGGGCGCCGAAACCGTGGTGCTCGACCCGTTCGGGGGCGACCCGGCGGAAACGTTGCGGCCCCAGGCCGCCTGGCAGGCGCTGGCGACGGTCCGCGCCCAAATGGAGGATTGATGTCCGACGAGAAGTACCTGCGGCGCGCGATCGAGCTGGCCGCCGAAGCCCGGGCCGCGGGCAACCCGCCCTTCGGCTCGCTGCTGGTCGGCCCCGACGGCCGGATCCTGGCCGAGGACCGCAACACCACGATCACCGACCGGGACATCTCCGCGCACCCCGAGCAGAAACTGGCCCGCTGGGCGGCGCGTGAGCTGGACCCGGAGACGGCGGCGGGCACCACGATGTACACCAGCTGCCAGCCGTGCGGGATGTGCACGGGCGCGCTGGCGCGGTCCGGTCTCGGGCGGGTGGTCTTCGCCCTGTCGGGGGAGCAGCTGGAGAGCCTGAGGGAGCCGACCGCGCCGGTCGTGGTGCGGCCGGTGCCGCAGGAGGGCCCGTTCCTGTTCGACGAGGCGCGCGTGCCGGTGGACGGCTACTACCGCTGACCGTCCGGAATGGAGCCGCTGGCGGGCTGGAAGGAGCGCACCAGCGCGGAATCCCGGTGCTCGGCGAGCGTGAGGGCGAATCCGACCTCGTCGGCCCACTCCTCGCCCGAGCAGTCCGCGCCCGGCGGGGGCGCCGCGCGCGGGGGTTCGCCGCGCTCCTTCGCCGCCTCCGCCAGGGGAAGCCAGCAGGCCGTGGCGAGGGCTTCGCTGCCCGCGTGGGCCCGGGCCGCCTCGATCGTGCCCGGGTCCACGTAGTCGCGCAGGACCAGGACCGCGTCACGGATCTCGATCACCCGGCGGTACAGCCGCAGGTCGCTGGCCCACCGGCCGCTCTCCGGCAGGTGGACCTGTGGCACCGCCGTCACCAGGCGGCGCCACAACGGTTCCAGGTGGCGCAGCGTCCGGCGGTCGCCCGCGGCCCGGTGCAGCCGCAGCAGCTGCGGCAGTGCCGTGCCCAGCGCCATGACCCACGCCGTGATCGCGACGTTGAGCGGGGCCGCCGCCCCAGCCACGGCGACCGGGTGACCAGGTAGGCGGGCACCACCAGGCCCCAGAAGACGGTCGAGGAGGCGAACCCGGTGGCGAGCACGTACAGGCCGGCCCGGAGCGGACGGGTGGTGGCCCGCCGCCCGTAGCGGGCGCACAGGATCGCCGCGGGACCGGTGCCCAGCACGTGCGCGAGGCACAGCAGCGACCAGAACAGGCCGAACCACGGGACGTCGGCGGAGGTGAGGCAGGCCGGCGCGGGAGCGCCCGAGTTGATCAGCAGCAGCGCGGCGCTGACCAGGGCGGCACCGCCGTAGACCAGCAGGGGGCGGCGGCTGGCGGTGGCGGCCAGGACGAAGTCGAGGATGAGCGCGGAGCCGACGACGCCCCAGACGCTCACCACGATGCCGCAGCCGCCGCCCGGCCCGAAGGCGCGGTCGACCAGGCCGGCGACCGGTTCGAGGACGAGGGTGATCGAGGTGGCGAGGCTCGCGATCGCGATCAGCATGCGCCGCCGCGGGGGTGCCCGCCGGGCGGCGGGCGCGCGGATCACCAGCGTCACCCACAGCACGAGCGTCCCGGCGGCCAGGAGGTGCGTGCCGCCGCTCTCCAGCGCCGCGGGGCTCACCGCGCACCCCGGCGCAGCTGGCCGCTCACTCCCACGTTCCCCGCAGGCCGAGCGCGGTTTCGAACTCGCCGAGCGCCCCGGTCGTCGTCCAGGTCGCGCGGGCCTGCGCGGCGGTCCGGATGAGGCTGGCGACCAGCTCGGCCTCCTGCTCCTCCTCCGTGGTGTACCCGGTGCGGGTCAGCAGGCGCTCGATCAGCTCCGGCGACAGGTCCGGCAGCACCCGCGACAGCGGATGCCCCGTGCCGTCGCCGGTGTGGTCGCACAGCAGGTGGCCGATCTCGTGCAGCACGATGTGGTCGCGGTGCACCCGGCTCGTCTGCTCCTCGACGTAGATCACGTCCGCCGACGCCAGCCGGATCCACGCCCCGCACGCGGCGGCGCCGGACCCCGGCGGGAGCGTGCGCACGTGGATCGGGCGGCCGCGCCGCGCGGCGAGGGCGTCGACCAGCGCCGGCACCGAGAACGGCCGGGGCAGCGGCAGGCCGGCCACCAGGGCCTGGCACCGCCGCAGGTCGCGTCGCGTCACCATCGCTGCCGTCACCTCCGCTCGGGCGGGTCTGCGAGCGGGCGCGGCACCTGCCCCGGTCTACGCGCCCGGCTCGTCGTCCGGCTGCTCGGCCGGCGGCCCGAGCCGCTCGATCTTGCGGGCCTCGGTGACCATGGCCAGCAGCGCGTCCAGGGTATCGTCGGACAGCCCGTCCGCGCGCAGCGCGATCGACCGGACCTTGTGGTTGCGCAGCGCCTGCGCCAGCTCGAGCTGGGCGTCCACGCGGGAGGTCACCGCGTCGTCGAGGAAGTAGTCGGGCGGCACGCCGAAGAACGCGGCGAGCGTGCCCAGCGTCTCCTGCGTCAGGTTGCGCTTGCGGCCGCTGGCCAGTTCCCACAGGTACGTGCTCGACAGGGTCGCCCCCGTGCGCTCGCGGATCTGCGCCGCCAGCTTCGCGTATCCGGGCCTGCCCTCGGGGTAGAGGGTGGTGATCAGGTGCGTGATCTTGGCGGCGAGCGAGCCGCCCTCCTGCCCGCCCTGGTCCATGCGGTTCCTCGTGCTCGAAGGTGGTCGTCCGCTTCGGCGGACGGCAGTCATTGTCAATCAGCCGCAGGCCGTTGACAAACCGAGGTGTCCTGCACCTATTCTGGCCCAGGTCATCCGCTACAGCGGATGCGCGGCCGGCGGGGCCTGGGGGCTCGCCGGCCTTTTTCGTGTCGAGATCCGTTCAGCCTGCACACCCCGCCCCGAAGCGGCTATGATGGTGGAGGCGTCGTTCTCCCAGTGACCCCCAGGCTGGTCGAGGACGACGCCCCTTTTTGCGACTTGACTTATGTTCATGGTATGCATTAGATGATTTCAGTAGTGCAGAAGACCTGCTGACAGGGGGAGAAGTGAGCGAGCCGTTGCGGGCCGGGATCATCGGCGCCGGGTTCATCGGAGCCGTACACGCCCGTGCGGTGCGCACGCTGGGCCAGGACCTGGCCGCGGTGGCCGCGTCCACGCCCGCCCGCTCCCGCGCGGCAGCGGCCGAGCTGGGCGCCCGGTCGGCCGTGGACAGCGCGGAGGAGCTGGCCGCCGCCCCCGGCATCGACGTCGTGCACATCTGCACCCCGAACGCCCTGCACGCGCCGCTGACCCGCATCGCGCTGGACGCGGGCAAGCACGTCGTCCTGGAAAAGCCCGTCGGCATGAGCGGCGCCGAGGTCGCCGGCCTCGTCCGGCGGTGGCGCGACACCGACCGCGTGGTCGCCGTGCCGTTCGCCTACCGCTTCTACCCGGTGGTGCGCGAGGTGCGGGAGCGGGTGCGCGGCGAGCGGATCCGGCTGATCCACGGCGTCTACCTGCAGGACTGGCTCTCCCGCGACAGCGACACGAACTGGCGGGTGCGGTCCGAGCTGGGCGGGCCGTCGCGCGCGTTCGGCGACATCGGGGTGCACTGGTGCGATCTGGCGGAGTTCGTCACCGGACAGCGGATCGCGCGGGTGCACGCGGTGCTGCCGCGGGTCGTGCCGGTGCGGGCGGGCGCCGAGGTGGACACCGAGGACGCGGCGCTGCTGCAGTTCGAGACCGAGCAGGGCGTGTTCGGGTCGGCGGTGATCAGCCAGATCTCGCCGGGGCGGCGCAACCAGCTGCAGCTGCGGATCGACACCCCCGAGGTCGAGTACGCGTTCGACCAGCAGGAGCCGGAGATCCTGTGGATGGGCCGGCGCGACGAGACGCGGGTCCTGCACCGCGGCGACCCCGCCCTCGGCCCCGACGCGACGTCCCGCAACCTCGTCCCGGCCGGCCACCCGCAGGGCTACCTGGACTCCTTCACCGGCTTCATCGCCGACACCTACGCCACGATCCGCGGCGAGAAGCCCGAGGGCCTGCCGACGCTGGCCGACGGCGCCCGCGCCACGGCGATCACCGAGGCGGTCCTGAGCTCCGCCACGCGCCGCGACTGGGTGGAGGTCACGCCCGGCTGACCCCGGGCCTGGTACGAATTTCCGGGTTAGTGCGAGCGAAGGGAACGCGCGTGACCGCAACCATCCCGTCCGACCAGCTCGACGATCTGGTCCTGGTGCTCGATCTGGTGCGCTCCGGCGCCGCGCGGACCCGGCCGGAGCTGGGCAGGCGGTCGGGGCTGGGGCGGACCGTCATCAGCCAGCGCGTCGGTCACCTGATGCGCGCCGGGCTGCTGGAGGACGGCGAGCTGGGGCCCTCCAGCGGCGGACGCGCGCCGCGGGAGCTGCGGTTCCGCTCCGGCGCCGGGGTGATCCTCACCGCCGAGCTGGGCGCCACCAGCATCAGCGCCGGGCTCACGGACCTCGCCGGGACCCTGCTCGCCCAGCGCACCGAGGCCTCCGACGTCGCCCGCGGGCCGGAACCCGTGCTCGCCCAGGTCGGCGCGCTCTTCGACGACCTGCTGGCCGCCCGGCCGGGCGCCGAGGTGTGGGGGGTGGGCATCGGGCTGCCGGGCCCGGTCGAGTTCGCCACCGGGCGGCCCAGCGCCCCGCCGATCATGCCGGGCTGGGACGGCTACCCGGTGCGCGACCACTTCGCCCGGCGGCACAGCGCGCCGGTGTGGGTGGACAACGAGGTCAACGCGATGACGCTCGGCGAGTTCCGGGCGGGCGCGGCGGCCGGGGTGCGGGACTACCTCTACGTCAAGATCGGCACCGGGATCGGCGCCGGGCTCATCTCCGGCGGTCACCTGCACCGCGGCAGCCAGGGGTGCGCCGGCGACGTCGGGCACACGGCGGCCCGCACCGACACGACGGTCGTGTGCCGGTGCGGCAACATCGGCTGCCTGGAAGCGCTTGCCGGCGGCGCGGCACTGGCCCGGGACGGCGAGACGGCGGCGAAGGACGGCACCAGCCCGATCCTGGCCGAGCGGCTCGCCGGGAACGGTGTGGTCACCGCGGAGGACGTGGCGTGGGCGGCGCAGAACGGCGACCGGGCGGCGCTCGAACTGATCCAGCGCGCCGGGCGGCTGATCGGCGACCAGCTGGCGATGCTGGTGAGCTTCTTCAACCCGTCGCTGCTGCTGATCGGCGGCGGCGTGGCCGGCGCGGGCGACCACCTGCTCGCCACGATCCGCGAGGTGATCTACGGCAGGTCCCTGCCCCTGGCGACGCGGGACCTGCGCATCGCGCGCTCGTCGCTGGGCGACCAGGCGGGCGTGGTGGGCGCCGCGTTCATGGTGCTGGACGAGCTGTTCACGCGCGACCGCCTGGCGAGGTGGATCGACGCGGGCACCCCGGCGGGGTTGCCGGACCTGACGGCGGCGTGATCGCGACGGCGATTTTGCGTCCGGCCGGTTCGAGCCGGACGGAAATGCCGGGGGCCGTGGCGATCGGCACTTGCCCGGCGAGCGGTGTGCTGCAACGGCAACGGGCCGGTCCCCCGGATGGGGAACCGGCCCGTTGAGCAGTCGTGCGTGTCAGACGATGCTGACGCGGCTCGCCTGGGGGCCCTTGGCGCCCTGCGTGATCTCGAAGGTCACCTGCTGGTTCTCTTCAAGGCTGCGGAAGCCGTTGCCGTCGATCTCCGAGTAGTGGACGAAGACGTCCGGTCCGCTCTCCTGCGCGATGAAGCCGAAGCCCTTTTCGGCGTTGAACCATTTGACGGTGCCCTGTGTCATGCGTTTCTCCTTGATATTTTCTCTAACAATCAGAGCGCGGAAGCCGCGCCCTTCGTGGTCAGCCCGAGCATGGCGAGCAGCTCGCGGCAGTCGTGGACGTCCAGCGCGTGGTCGGCGACCGTGCGCGCCGCACGGTGGTTGGCGATCGCCTCGTCCTGGGCCATCCGGGCGCGTGCCTCGGCGATCGGGCCGCTTTCGGGTCGCGGCGGGGAAGCGTGGCGAGCCCAGGTCATGACGATCCCTTCGGTGGTGCGGATTTCACGGCCAGCCTCGCCAGCCGCTGCTCGGTGGGCCAGCGCACCTGCCAGGCCCAGCCGAGACGTTCGAACGCCCAGATCACCCGGGCGGACACGTCGATCTGCCCGCGTCGCACGCCGTGGCGGGCGCAAGTCGGATCGGCGTGGTGGGAGTTGTGCCACGACTCGCCCATGGACAGGATCGCCAGCGGCCAGAAGTTGGCCGAGCGGTCCCGGCTGGCGAACGGGCGGTCACCGATCATGTGGCAGATCGAGTTCACCGACCAGGTCACGTGGTGCTGGAACGCCACCCGCGCCAGCCCGGCCCACAGGAACCCGGTGAGCGCGCCCCACCAGGACATCGTCGCCAGCCCGCCGATCAGCGCCGGCAGCAGCACCGACAACGAGACCCACAGCGGGAACAGCCGGTCCACCGCGCGGATGTCCGGGTCGGCGGCGAGATCCGGGGCGAACCGGTCCACATTGGTCCGGTCGCGGCCGAACAGCCAGCCCATGTGGGCGTGCCAGAAACCCTTGGCCAGCGCGGCCGGCGAGGTGCCGAACAGCCACGGCGAGTGCGGATCGCCCGCGCGGTCGGAGAACGCGTGGTGACGACGGTGGTCGGCCACCCACCCGATCACCGGTCCCTGCGCCGCCATGCTCCCCGCGATCGCCAGCGCGATCCGAAGTGGACGGTTCGCGCGGAACGCGCCGTGGGTGAAGTAGCGGTGGTAGCCGATGGTGATGCCCAAAGTGGACACCGTGTAGAACGCGGCGGCGACGGCGAGATCGAGCCAGCTCAGTCCCCAGCCCCAGAGCAGGGGAACGGCGGCGATCAGCGCGGCGAAGGGGATGATCAGGAACGCCCGGATGACCACCATCTCGGTCATCGACGCTTGTTCCGACAGCAGGGGCTTGGTCTTCCGGTCCGGGACAACGGGAGCCGAAGAGGTCAAGAAGGAACTTCTCTCGTGGAGGATCAACCACGATGGGCCAACCGAAGGGAACGAAACCGGCCCTGTGCCAGCCTGCGAGAATCTCCCGACAAGACCGACTCTACCCCATCGGATCCGGTCCGTCACGGTCACCGCGTGGGAAACTGCCGTTCATGATCATCGTCGCGGCGGTCGCGCTGCTGGCCTGGCTGTGGCTGGCCGCGACCGGCTTCTGGCGCACTGACCAGCGGTTACCGCCCCGCCGGGAGCCCGCCGCGTGGCCGTCGGTGGCGGTCGTGGTACCCGCGCGCGACGAGGCCGCGATCCTGCCGGAAACACTTCCGGCACTGCTCGCCCAGCGCTACCCGGGACCACTCCGGATGATCCTCGTCGACGACGGCAGCGGCGACGGCACCGCGGACGTCGCCCGCGCCCTGGGCGGTGAGCGGCTCACCGTCACCGCACCGGGTGAACGCCCGCCCGGCTGGACCGGCAAGCTGTGGGCGCTCGCGCACGGCGTCGCCCAGGCCGGCGAGCCCGACTTCCTGCTGTTCACCGACGCCGACATCGCCCACGGCCCGTACTCGGTCGCCGCGCTGGTCGCCTCCGCCGACGGCCGCGATCTGGTGTCCCAGATGGCCCGCCTGCGCACCCGCACCCGCTGGGAACGGCTGATCGTTCCCGCTTTCGTGTACTTCTTCGCGATGCTCTACCCGTTCCGGTGGGTCAACGGCCCCGGCCGCACCGCCGCGGCCGCCGGGGGCTGCTGCCTCGTGCGGCGCACCGCGCTCGAGCGGGCCGGGGGCCTGGCCGCGATCCGGGACGCGCTGATCGACGACGTCGCCCTCGGCCGCGCCATCAAGCGCGCCGGAGGCCGCATCTGGCTCGGACTGGCCGGGGACGTGCGCAGCGTCCGTCCCTACCCCACGCTGCGCTCGCTGTGGGACATGATCGCGCGCAGCGCCTACGCCCAGCTGCGGCACTCCCCGCTGCTCCTCGCCGGCACCGTGCTGGGCCTGGCCGTGGTCTTCCTCGCGCCCCCGGTGCTGACCTTCGCGGCCACCGGCGCTGTCCGCGTGCTGGCCCTCGCCGCGTGGGTGCTCATGACGGCGACCTTCGTCCCGATGCTGCGCTACTACCGGCAGCCGTGGCTCGCTGCGCCCCTGCTGCCCGTCACCGCGACGCTGTACCTGCTGATGACCGTCGGCTCGGCGGTGCGGCACTGGCGCGGGCTCGGCGCGACCTGGAAGGGGCGCAGCTACGGGTGATCGCGGGTACGGTCTGAAGCGGTGACCGGAACGAGGAGGGAACCATGGCCGACCAGGACATCATCGCCAACATCGACAAGCTGATCGCCGAGGAGCACGAGCTGCGGTCGCGGTCGGTCGGCGGGGGCCTGAGCGAGGAGGACCGGGCCCGGATGCGCCGGGTCGAGGAGCAGCTGGACCAGTGCTGGGACCTGCTCCGGCAGCGCCGGGCCGCGCGCGAGTTCGGCGAGGACCCCGACAAGGCGCAGGCCCGCCCGGTCGGCGAGGTCGAGTCCTACCGGCAGTAGGTCACGCCAACGCAGGACTCGCGTGCGTGAGCGTGGGACTCGCGCGCATGAACGCAGGACTCGCGTGCGTGAGCGTGGGACTCGCGTGTGTGAACGCGGGACTCGCGGAATACCCGCCCTGCCCGGGCCGTTGTGCCAGCTAGTTGAACGCACAACTACCTGAGCAGGGTGAGTCCATGTCCCGCACACTCGTGGTCGTCTCGGCCGGTCTGAGCAGTCCCTCCTCGACGCGGCTGCTGGGCGACCGCCTGGCCCAGGCCGCGGCCCGCGAGACCGGCGCCGGCGTCGAGGTCGTGGAGCTGCGCGACCTCGCCGGCGACATCGCGAACAACCTGGTCACCGGCTTCCCCAGCCCCAAACTGGCCGGCGCGATCGAGACGGTGACCCGCGCCGACGGCCTGATCGTCGTCACGCCGATCTTCAACGCCTCCTACAGCGGCCTGTTCAAGTCGTTCTTCGACGTCATCGAGGCCGGTTCGCTGCGGGGCAAGCCGGTCCTGATCGCCGCGACCGCCGGCACCGCCCGGCACTCGCTCGCGCTGGAGTTCGCCCTGCGGCCGCTGTTCGCCTACCTGCGCGCCGACGTGATGCCGACCGCCGTCTTCGCCGCCGCCGAGGACTGGGGCAGCTCCGACGGCCCGGACGGCGACCTCACCGCCCGCATCGAGCGCGCCGCCGGTGAGCTGGCCACGGCGATGGGCGGGCGGCCCGCCGCCGCGCCCACCGGTGAGGACGAGTTCGTCCCCTTCGACCAGCAACTGGCCCGGCTGGGCATCACGTCATCGCGTTGACGCCGGTCAGGTCCCGGCCGATGATCAGCTTCTGCACCTGGCTGGTGCCCTCGTAGAGGGTGAGCACGCGGGCGTCGCGC
Source organism: Amycolatopsis thermalba (assembly GCF_023376025.1). Taxonomy (NCBI): domain Bacteria; kingdom Bacillati; phylum Actinomycetota; class Actinomycetes; order Pseudonocardiales; family Pseudonocardiaceae; genus Amycolatopsis; species Amycolatopsis thermalba. Next base: position 4,982,475 of record NZ_CP091196.1, on the reverse strand, counting down.
ACGTACTTGCCGACCGGGTACTCGTCGATGAACCCGTAGCCGCCGAACACCTGCAGGCAGTTGTTCGTCACGCGCACCGCGGTCTCGCTCGCGTGGTACTTCGCGGCCGAGGCGTCCGTGGCGTACTCCTTCGGCTTCATCCCGGCGTCGGCCATGCGCGCGACCTGGTGGGTGAGCAGGCGGGAGGCCTGCACGTCCACCGCGGCGTCCGCGAGCAGCTCCTGCACCAGCTGGAACGAGGCGATCGGCTTGCCGAACTGGTCCCGCTCGGTGGCGTAGCGGGTGGCCGCGTCCAGGGCGGCCTGCGCCACGCCGACCGCGCCCGCGGCCACCGAGATCCGGCCGCGGGACAGCGTGCCGAGCGCGATGCCCAGGCCCTTGCCGACCTCCCCGAGCCGCGCCGAATCGGGCACGCGCACGTTGTCGTAGGTCAGCTCGGCGGTCGCCTGGCCACGCAGGCCGAGCTTGCCCTTGATCTCCCTGGCGGTGAACCCGGGGGAGCCGGTGGGCACCAGGAACGCGGTGATGCCGGTCTCGCTGGTGCGGGCGAACGTGAGCGCGACCTTGGCCCAGGTGCCGTTGGTGATGAACATCTTGCTGCCGTTGATCACCCAGTCGCCGCCGTCGCGCTCGGCGCGGGTGCTCAGTGACCCGGCGTCGGAGCCGGTGCCCGGTTCGGTGAGGCCGAAGCAGCCGAGCGCCTCACCGCTGATCAGCCGCGGCAGCCACTCCTGCTTCTGCTCCTCGGTGCCGTGCGCGGCGATCGTCTTCGACACCAGGCCGAGCGACACCGACACGATCCCGCGCACCGCCGAATCGCCGCGGCCCAGCTCCTCGGTGACCAGCACGTAGGACAGCATGTCGGCGTCCACCCCGCCGTAGCGCTCGTCCAGCGTCAGCCCGAGGAACCCCAGTTCCCCGAGCCGCCGCACCACGGACTGGTCGACGTGCTCGGTGCGGTCCCACTCGCGCGCGTTGGGCGCGATCTCGGCGTCGACGAACTCCGCCGCCATCCGGCGGAAGTCGCGCTGGGTCTCGGTGAGCCCGAAATCCCGTGCCAGCATGGCTCTTCTCCTTCTCAGACGTCTTCGGGCGCGGTGCCGGCGGCGGTCAGCGGCAGGCCGAGCTGGGCGCGCTCGGTCAGCCACCGCGTCGGCCGGTAACGCGGGTCGCCGGTGGCCTCGTGCAGCGCGCGCTGCAGCGTGAGCAGCCGCGACGGGCCCACCACGTCGCCCCAGGCCAGCGGCCCGCGCGGGTAGCCGAGCCCGAGCCGCACGCCCAGGTCGATGTCGTCCGGCGCGGCGATGCCCTGTTCGGCGATCGAGGCGGCGACCGACACGATCGAGGACACCAGCCGCTGCGCGACCCCGCCCTCGACGTCCCGCACCACCGAGACCGCCTTCTCGCCACGAGCCAGCACCGCGCGCGCGTCGCGGGCCGCGGCCGGGTCGGCGGCCGGGGTGATCGCCAGCACCCGGCGGCCGGTCCGGATCGACAGCGGGTCGACGCCGAACGTCCGCTCCGGCGGCAGGCCCTGCGCGGCGATCGCGGTCGCGACCGTGGTGCCCCACGTCGTGACGAGCGCGACCGCGTCGCCGGTGAGCGTGCCGGTGACCTTCGCCCCGGCCTCGGTCAGGGCGGCGCGCAGCTCGTCGTCGTCCGTCCACACCGGACGGTCGGCATCGCCGGTGATCGGCTTCTCCGCGGGCTTTTCCGCCCCCTCGGTGTAGTCGAACCAGCCCTGCTTCGTCTTGCGGCCGTGCAGGCCCGCCGCGACGCGGTTCGGCGTGAGGAACGACGCGCGCAGCCGGTCGGAGAAGCGGAACCCGGCCCAGATCGACTCGATCACCGTCGCGGTGACGTCCAGCCCGGTGAGGTCCATCAGCTCGAACGGGCCCATCTTCAGGCCCAGCACGTCCCGCGCGATGCGGTCCAGCTCGGCCGGTCCGGCGACCTGGCGCTCCAGCAGCGCGAGCGCCTCGGTGACCAGGCCGCGCCCGGCGTGGTTGATCAGGAAGCCCGGCGTGTCCGACACGACCACCGCGCTGTGCCCGGTCTCGCGGACGAGCGCGGAGACGCTGTCCACGACATCGGGCCGGGTGCGGGCGCCGGGGATCACCTCGACGATCTTCATCAGCGGCGCCGGGTTGAAGAAGTGCAGGCCGACCAGGCGGGACGGATCGGACAGCCGGGCGGCGATCTGCGTGACCGGCAGCGACGAGGTGTTGGTGGCGAACACCGTCGTGGCGGGCAGCGCCTTCTCCAGGTCGGTGAACAACGCGGCCTTGGTGTCCAGGTCCTCCCGGATCGCCTCGATCACCAGGTCCGGCTCGCCCGGCTGGGCGGGGGAGTCCAGTGGCACCAGCCGTGCGCCGATCGCGGCGGCCTCCTCGGCGGTGCTGCGGCCCTTCCGCACGGCCCGGTCGAGCATGCCGCGGACGAACTCCACGGCCTCGCCGACCGATTCCGGCCGGGCGTCGGCCAGCTCCACGGTGTGCCCGGCGGTCGCCGCCCACTGGGCGATCCCGCGGCCCATCACCCCGGTCCCGACGATCCTGATGCGCACGGTTCTCTCCTTCATCGCAGATACACCCGCTCCGGGTCGACATCCTCGCGCAGCAACCGTAGTTCGGCCTCGCTCGGCGGTGCGATCACCGTCACGTCGCCGGCGACCTTCAGCGGCCAGCCGGTGGCTTCGCGCGCCTGCTCGACGGTGGCGCCGGGGTGCAGCGCGACCAGTTCCAGCTCCTCGCCGGGGCCGCCGCGCGCGAGGATGCCCAGCTCGGTGATCACCTTCGTGACGCCGAGCCCGGACGGCCGCACGCCGTCGGCGAGCGCGCGGTCCGGGCCGGGGGAGGTGCAGAAGTCCAGCTCGTCCACAAAGGACCGCGGGTCGTGGCGGCGCATCACCACGAACACCTCGCGGGAGTTCGCCATGACCTCCATCGCGCCCCCGGGGCCGGGCAGCCGCACCTTCGGGGAGTGCCAGTCGCCGATCACCGACGAGTTCAGGTTGCCCCAGCGGTCGATCTGCGCGGCGCCGAGGAACCCGACGTCGATGTGCCCGCCCTGCAGCACGTACCCGAACAACGCGGGCATCGACAGCACGGCCTCGGCGCCGGTGATCAGCACCGCGTCGGCGATCGTCTCGGGCAGGTGCGAGGGGTGCGCCCCGCACACGCCGGATTCGTAGACGATCTCCAGATCGGGTGCCACGGTCAGGTGCGCCAGCGACGCGGCCAGCGTGGGCAGGCCGATCCCGGCGAACACCGTGCGCTTGCCCGCCAGCTCGCGGGAGGCGACGACGGACAGGACTTCGCTCGACGTGGTCACTTCTGCAGCCTCCGTCCGTAGTTCACCGGTTCGCTCCAGGCTTCGCCGACGGCGAGGCCCGCCCAGGACTCCGCGCCCAGCTTGGCGACGTACTCGGCGTGGTCGGCGGTGCCGTGCACCCACTCCGCCATCCACGCGGCCAGCTTTTCCTTGTCCCTGCTGATGCCCGACCACGCGCGGTAGAAGGCGTTGTCGCGGTCGTAGTAGCCCTGCGCGAACGACGGGTGCGCGCCGCGCGGGACCTCGACCACCGCGTCCACGGCGTGCGCGGGCACGACCGTGCGGTTGGGGTCGCTGCGGATCACCTCGTCGGCGACGATCTCCTCGACCACCACGATCGCCTTCTCCGCGGCGTACACCGCCTCGGCCTGGATGCCGGTCAGGCCCCAGATCTGGGTGTTGCCGGCCCGGTCGGCGCGCTGGGCGTGGATGATCGTGACGTCCGGGTTGACCGGCGGGACGACGTAGATCTGCTCGTCGCCGTAGGGCGAGGCGACCTTGCGGATGTCCGGGTTGACCCGCGGCAGGTCGGAGCCGGCGTAGGAGCGCAGCGGGTAGAACGGCAGGCGCTGCGCCCCGGCGAGGTAGCGGCAGATCATGCCGTAGTGGCTGTACTCCTCGAACTCCAGCGGTTCGGGGTCGGCGTGCTCGACGCGGCGGCGCAGCTCGCCCAGCGACCCGGCCGAGGAGTTGCCGACGAACGACGACACCAGCTTGCGCACGCAGCCGCCGGCGAGCATCTGGTCGACGACGATGTCCGCGGTCATCCGGACCACCGTGAGGTCGCGGCGGCCCTGCCGGATGATCTCGTGCCCGGCCGCGGTGGGGATGAGGTGCGTGAACCCTTCCAGCGAGACGGTGTCCCCGTCGTGCACGAAGGCCGCGACCGCGTCGCGCAGGCTCATCGTCTTGTCCGGACCCGGGCGGGGCATCGTCGCGCTCCTCGAAGGCTCGTGGGTTGGGGCGGTCTTCACCGTGCCAGGAACATTGATTAGAGTCCAATACCGAATTCGGGTCAGATCAAGACGGAGACGGTAATAATGGAGTTGCGTTATCTGACGTCGTTCCTGGCGGTGGCGGAGGAGCTGCACTTCGGGCGCGCCGCCAAGCGGTTGCAGATGGCGCAGCCGCCGCTGTCCCAGCAGATCCGGCAGCTGGAGAAGGAGCTCGGGGTCCAGCTGTTCGAACGCAACACCCGGTCGGTGCGGCTGACCAGCGCGGGCGAGTCGTTCCTGGGCCCGGTGCGGCGGGTGATGGAGGACCTGGACATCGCGACGAAGGCGGCGCGGGCGGCCGGGCGGGGCGAGTACGGGCGCGTGACGGTGGGGTTCGCGGGGGCGTCGAGCCACGAGAGCCTGCCGCTGCTGACCCGGGCGGTGCGGGCCGCGCACCCCGGGCTGGAGCTGGTGATGCGCGGGCAGACCTACGCCAACGTCGCGCTGGCGCGGGTCGCGGACGGTTCGCTGGACCTGGGGTTCGTGCGGTTGCCGATCACCCAGCCCGGCGTGGCGGCGCGGGTGATCGACGAGGAGGAGATGATCTGCGCGCTGCCGTCGGATCATCCGCTGGCCCGCCTGGACGAGGTGCCGGTGGAGGCGCTGGCGGAGGAGCCGTTCGTGAGTTTCCCGGCCAACGCGGGGTCGAGCGTGCGGGACGCGACGGTGCGGGTGTGCGTGTCCGCCGGGTTCAACCCGCGGGTGGTGCAGGAGGCGCCGGACTCGTACACGATCCTGGCTCTGGTGGCCGCCGGGGTCGGGGTGACCCTGACACTGTCGTCCTGCCAGCACATCCAGCAGACGGGGCTGGCGTACCGGCGGCTGGCCGGCGAGCCGGTGCGGTTGCAGGCCGCGCTGGCCTGGCGGCCGGACAACCCCTCGGCGGCGTTGCGGACGGTGCTGGCCATCGCGGAACAAGCCCTGCCGACGCCCGTCCGCGATTGAGACGATCACCGTCTTGCCGAGGTGCTCATTCGGTATTGGACTCTTCTAGGTCCTGTTTGGCACGGTGTCCAGCAACACGGGATCTCAAGGGAGAGAGAAAAACACGCATGAGCACGGCCACGGCGGCCAGGCGAGCGGGCATCGGGTCGTTCATCGGCTCGACCATCGAATGGTTCGACTTCTACATCTACGGCACCGCGTCGGCGCTGGTCTTCGACAAGGTCTTCTTCCCCGAGCTGGACGGCGCGCTGGGCACGCTCGTCGCGTTCGCCACGTTCTGGGTGGGTTTCCTCGCCCGGCCGCTGGGCGGGATCATCTTCGGCCACTACGGTGACCGGCTCGGCCGCAAGAAGACGCTGGTCATCACGCTGCTCATGATGGGCATCTCGACCACGCTGATCGGCGTCCTGCCCTCCTACGCCCAGATCGGCGTCGCCGCGCCGATTCTGCTCATCGTGATCCGCATGGTGCAGGGCATCGGCCTCGGCGGGGAGTGGGGCGGCTCCGTCCTCATCGCCTCCGAGCACGCGCCCAAGGGCAAGTCGATCCTCTACGGCGCGTTCGCCCAGCAGGGCTCGCCCGTCGGCAACACCCTGAGCACGGTCAGCTTCCTGGCGATCAGCCAGCTGCCGGACGACGCGTTCACCTCGTGGGGCTGGCGGGTGCCGTTCCTGTTCTCCGCGCTGCTGGTGATCGTCGGCCTGTTCATCCGGCTGCGGGTGGCCGAATCGCCCGCGATGGCGAACCTCATCGAGAAGAAGGCGGTCGCCAAGCTGCCGTTCACCGAGGTGCTGCGGACCCAGCCGCTGCTGATCGTCCTCGGCATCGGGGCGTGCACCATCGGGCTGTCCGCCACGTACTTCAAGTCGACGTTCGCGCTGTCCTGGGCCACCTCGGACCTCAGCTTCGACAAGAGCTCCTTCCTGACGATCATCCTGGTCGCCAACATCACCCAGATCCTGGTGCAGCCGTGGGGCGCGCTGATCGCGACGAAGATGCGCAGCTGGTCCCGCGCGGTGATCGTGATGCTGGTGCCGGAGATCCTGCTGATGCCGCTGATGTTCCTGTTCATCAGCACGGAGAACTACGCGCTGGCGATGGTCGGCACGGTGATCGCGACCGTCCCGCACTGCCTGTACTACGCGGCGCTGGCCGGGATGCTCGCCAGCCGCTTCCCGGCGAACGTGCGCTACACCGGAATTTCCCTGTGCTACCAGCTGTGCGGCACGCTGCTCGGCGGCACCACGCCGATCGTGGGCCAGTTCCTGCTGAGCCAGACCGGCTCGATCGTCGCCGTGATCGTGTACGCGGTGTTCCAGGTGCTGCTGACGCTGGGCTGCATGCTCGCGTTGCTGCGCAAGCCCAACTACGACGAGCGCGCCGGCGAGGCGTCGGGCGCGCAGGCCGTCGCGGCCTGAGGGGAGTGGCTGCGATGCCGGTGGTGGCGAACGGGATCCCGGAGATCCTGGCCTTGCAGGGGCGCGACCTAGGGTACTCCGCGTGGCGGGAGGTGACGCAGGAGCTGATCGACGCCTACGCCGAGGTGTCCGGGGACCACCAGTGGATCCACACCGACCCCGAGCGCGCCGCGCGGGGCCCGTTCGGCCGCACGATCGCCCACGGGTACATGACGCTGAGCTGGGGCATCCCGATGGTCGCCGAGCTGCTGCAGGTCACCGGCGTCGGGATGGCGCTGAACTACGGCGTGAACAAGGTCCGCTTCCCGGCGCCCGTCCCAGTGGGCAGCCGGGTGCGCCTGCACGCCGAGATCGCCGCGGTGGAGGAGGTCGGCCGCGGCGGGGTGCAGGTGACGCGGAAGTTCACGTTCGAGATCGAGGGGTCCGAGAAACCGGCCTGCGTGGCGGAATCCCTGACGCGCTACTACCCGTAGGACGGATCGCGGAGGCCGTGCGGGAGGTGTGCCGGGACGGGCGTTACGTCCCGATCACCCGCAAGTAGCTCGGCGAACCGTGGATCATCGCCGCCGTGCCCGGTGCCGGCTACCGGATCGCCCACGGGCAGTGCCCACGGATAGGCACGCGGGCTACGCGCCCGGCTGAAACTCCTCCTCGCCGGCGTGATCCTGCTGGGCGTGGTCTGGTTGTTCCTGACGTGGTCCGTGCCGGACCGCGGGCAGCTCATCCAAGCGCTCCTCGAGCTGGCCGCCGAGCTGGGGCTGGAGCGGGTGACGGTGCATTCGTCGTCCCGGGCGGTGGCGGCCTACCGGCGGCACGGGTTCGCGGCCTCGCCGCGGCTGCTGCACGCCGTGCTCGTCCCGCCCGCCCGTTGACCGCGAACGAACTTCACGTTATGGTCCATACCACATGGTCTAGATCAAAGAAGTCCAGGTTCGCCCCAAGGAGCCGACATGACCATGAGACGACGCATCGCGACCATCGCCGCCGGGGCGGCTCTCGCTCCCCTCGCCCTCGTGGCCCTCCCGGGCACCGCCAGCGCCCACGGCTACGTGAACTCGCCGCCCAGCAGGCAGGCCCAGTGCGCCCAGGGGATCGTGCCCTGCGGCGACATCAAGTACGAACCGCAGAGCGTGGAGGGTCCCAAGGGCCTGCGCAGCTGCAGCGGGGGCAACACCCGCTTCGCCGAGCTGGACGACGACGGCAAGGGCTGGCGCGCCACCCCGGTCGTCGGCACCGTGACCTTCACCTGGAGGCTGACCGCCCAGCACCGCACCAGCACGTGGGAGTACTACATCGGCGACCGGCGCGTCGGCTTCGTCGACGACCACGGTGCCCAGCCGCCGGCGACCGTCTCCCACCCGGTCGACCTCACCGGCTTCACCGGATGGCAGAAGCTGCTCGCGGTCTGGAACGTCGCCGACACCGCCAACGCCTTCTACGCCTGCGTCGACCTGCAGATCGGCTGACCCGCGGGTGGTCCCGCGCCCGTCCGCGCGGGGCCGCCACCCCGATCAGCCGTCTCCCAGGTCGCGGGCGATCGCCGTCGCGGTGGCGGACAGGGCGCCCACCCAGGTGGGCAGCACGTCGTGGTCGAAGCGGGCCGACGGGAGCGCCACCGAGACCGCCGCCGCGGGCTCGTCGGCGCCGGGCCACGGGATCGCCACCCCGACGGCCGTCAGCCCGGTCTCGGTGAGCTGGTCGTTGATCGCGAAGCCGCGCCGCCGGATCAGGCCCAGCTCGCGCCGCAGCCGGGTCAGGTTCACGTCCGTCCCGGCGTACCGGCGCGTCAGCTCGGCCGCCGGCAGCGCGGCCAGCAGCGCCTTGCCGCCCGACGCGAGGTGCGCGGGCAGCACCCGCCCGGCCCGGTCGCCCACGCGCAGGATCTGGTCGCACTCCACCGAAGCCAGGAACCGCGCCTCCGTCCCGGCCAGCACCTGCAGGTTCACCGTCTCCCGCACCCGCGCCACCAGCGCCCGCAGGTGGGGCATCGCCACCTCGCGCAGCAACGCCACCGGCGCGCCGACCGGATCGGCCGGCCGCAGCACCGGCCCCGCCCGGTAGCGGCGGTCCGGCCCCTGCTCGGCGAAATCCCGGTACACCAGCATCGCCAGCAGCCGGTGCGCCGTCGACCGCGACACCCCCAGCCGCGCCGCCGCCTCCGACACCCCCAGCGGCCCCTCCTGCAGCATCGTCGCGAGGTGCAGCGCGTGGTCGACCGAGTCGATCGCGTACGGCGGTTTGTTCTTCACAGCAGAATTGTAGATCCCTGCTGACAGAACCTCGCTTACGTTCCTCGCATGCCCGCCCCACCGCGCAACGTCGCGCCCCTGGTGACCGCCCTGTGCTGGGTGGTCGTCGTGTTCGACGGATACGACCTCATCGTCTACGGCACGGTCCTGCCGCAGCTGCTCACCGAACCCGGCTGGAACCTGACCAGCAGCACCGCCGGCCTGCTCGGCAGCCTCGCCTTCCTCGGCATGCTGCTCGGCGCCCTGCTCGCCGGCCGCCTGGCCGACGCGCTCGGCCGCCGCCGGACCATCCTGGCCTGCACCGCCTGGTTCTCGGTGTTCACCGCGCTCTGCGCGATCGCCCCGGACCCGGTCGTCTTCGGCGCCTTCCGCCTGCTCGCCGGGCTCGGCCTGGGCGGCCTCGTGCCCTCGGCCAACGCCCTGGGCAGCGAGTTCGTCCCCGCCCGCAGCCGCTCGCTGGTCGCCACGCTGATGATGTCCGGTGTCCCGATCGGCGGCAGCCTCGCCGCGCTGATCGGCATCGCGGTCCTGCCCCGCTACGGCTGGCCGGCGATGTTCGCGATCGCCCTGCTCGCGCTCGTCCTCGTGCTGCCGCTGTGCGCGTGGCTGCTGCCCGAATCCCCGGCCTGGCTGCGCGCCAAGGGCCGCATCGCGCAAGCCGAGGCACTGGAACGCAAGTACTCCCTCGTACCGGAGACGGAAACCGTGCCGCACCGGGGTTTCCGCGCCCTGCTGAAGCCGCCCTGCACCCGCGCCACCGTGCTGTTCGCCCTCGCCACGCTGGCGACGCTGTTCGCCTGGTACGGGCTGGGCACCTGGCTGCCGCAGCTGATGCGGCAGAGCGGGTTCGACCTCGGCTCCGCGCTGACGTTCCTGCTCGCGCTCAACCTCGGCGCCGTCGGCGGCTCGCTGGTCACCGCGTGGGCCGGCGCCCGCCTCGGCCCGCGCCGGGCCGCCGTGCTCGCCGCGGCCGTCGCCGCCGCCGGCCTGCTCGTGCTGGTGCTGCGCCCGTCGCAGGCGGGCGCCTACCTCGCGCTGGTCCTGGCCGGCGTCGGCACCCACGGCACGCAGTGCCTGATCATCGCCGCGGTCGCCGACCACTACCCGGCCCCGCTGCGCGGCTCCGCGCTCGGCTCGGCGCTGGGCATCGGCCGCATCGGCGCCGTGCTCGCCCCGCAGGCCGGCGGCTGGCTGCTGGCCGCCGGGTTCGGCGTCACCGCCAACTTCCTCGTGTTCGCCATCGGCGCGGCCGTCGCCAGCGGCTTCGTCTGGGCCTGCCCCCGTCCCGTCATCCGTAAGGAAGGAGTGGTCACCCGATGACCAGCAACCAGCCCGAGCCGTCCCCCGAACTCGACGAGCTGTACCGGGGGTTCGCCGAGGAACTCCTCGTTCCACTGTGGACCGAGATCGGCGACCTGATGCCGATGAGCCCGTCCCCGGCGATGCGCCCGCACGCCTGGCGCTGGAAGACCCTGCTGCCGCTCGCGGAAAAGGCCGGCGAGCTGGTGCCGGTCGGCCGCGGCGGCGAGCGGCGCGCCATCGCGCTCGCCAACCCGGGGCTCGGCGGCGCGCCGTACGCGACGCCGACCCTGTGGGCGGCGATCCAGTACCTCGGCCCGGGCGAGAACGCGCCCGAGCACCGGCACACGCAGAACGCGTTCCGGTTCGTCGTCGAGGGCGAAGGCGTGTGGACGGTCGTCGACGGCGACCCGGTCGCCATGCGCCGCGGCGACTTCCTGCTCACCCCCGGCTGGCACTTCCACGGCCACCACAACACCTCCAGCGAGCCGATGGCCTGGATCGACGGCCTGGACATCCCGTTCGTGCACTACACCGGCTCGGCGTTCTTCGAGTTCGGCCCGGAGCGGGTGTCCAGCACCGACACCCCGGAGCGCTCCCGCGCCGAGCGGCTGTGGGCCCACCCCGGCCTGCGCCCGGTGTCGCAGACCGCGCCCGCGGTGCACTCGCCGATCGCCGCCTACCGGTGGGAGCACACCGACGCCGCGCTGACCGACCAGCTCGCCCTGGAGGACGAGGGCTACCCGGGCGTGGTCGAGCCGGGTCACGCCGCGATCCGCTTCACCAACCCGACCACCGGCGGCGACGTCATGCCGACCATCCGCGCCGAGTTCCACCGGCTGCGTCCCGGCGCGGAAACCGCGCCGCGGCAGGAGGTCGGCTCCGCCGTGTGGCAGGTGTTCGACGGCTCCGGCACGGTCCGCGTCGCCGATCAGGAGTGGACCGTCGACCACGGTGACCTGTTCGTCGTGCCGTCCTGGGCCGAGGTGACCCTGGCCGCCGACACGCAGCTGGACCTGTTCCGGTTCAGCGACACCCCGATCTTCGAGCGACTGCACGCCGACCGCGTGCGGGTGGGAGGACAGCAGTGAAACTCGCGACCCTGCGCACCGCCGAGGGCACCCGCGCGATCCGCGTCGAGGGCGAGCGGTACGCCGAACTCGGCGCGCCGGATGTCGGCGCCTTCCTCGCCCAGGAGGACTGGCGCGCCCAGGCCGGAGCGGTCACGCCGGAGCGGCCGCTGGCGGGTGCCGGCCTCGCCCCGGTCGTGCCGCGGCCGGGCAAGATCCTGTGCGTCGGCCTGAACTACCGCAACCACATCCTGGAGATGGGCCGCGAGCTGCCGCGGTACCCGACGCTGTTCGCCAAGTACCCGGAGGCGCTCGTCGGCCCGGCCGACCCGATCGCGCTGCCGCCCGAATCGGACGCCGTGGACTGGGAGGCCGAGCTGGCGCTGGTCATCGGCGCGACCGTGCGCCGCGCGAGCGAGACCGAGGCGGCCGCCGCGATCGCCGGGTTCAGCGTCCTCAACGACGTCACCACCCGCGACTGGCAGTACCGGTCGCCGATGTGGTTGCAGGGCAAGACGTTCGAGGGAACCACCCCGTTCGGCCCGTACCTGGTGACCCCGGACGAGCTGCCCGGCGGCACCACACCCGCCCTGGACCTGAGCTGCTCGGTCGACGGCGAGCAGGTGCAGAAGGCGAACACCGGCGACCTGGTGTTCGGCCCGGTCGACCTGGTCCGGTACGCGTCCACGATCCTGACGCTGCGGCCCGGCGACGTGATCGCCACCGGCACGCCCGGCGGAGTGGGCCACGCCCGCAAGCCGCCGCGCTACCTGTCCGGCGGCGCCCGGCTGGTCACCGAGATCAGCGGCCTGGGCCGGCTGGAGAACGTGGCGCGTGATGAGCACGCGTGACTGGATGGACGAGGGCACCCGGCTGGTCCTCGGGGTGATCGGCGAGCTGTCCGACGCGGAGTTCGACGCGCCGACGCTGCTGCCCGGCTGGACCCGCCGCCACCTCGTCGCGCACCTGCACTACAACGCCGAAGCGCTGCGGCGCCTGGTCAGCTGGGCCCGCACCGGGGTCGAATCACGCATGTACGCGAGCACCGAGCAGCGCAACGCCGAGATCGAGACGGGCGCGCGGCTGCCCGTGGCCGAACTGCGCCGCCTGGTGCGGGAATCGGCGGACGCGCTGGCCGCGGACCTGGACGGACTCCCGGATGCGGCGTGGGCCAGCCAGGTGGTCACCGCGCAGGGCCGGACCGTGCCGGCCACCGAGATCGTCTGGATGCGCACCCGCGAGGTCGCCGTGCACGCGGCCGATCTCGACCGCGGCGTGGGGTTCGGCGATCTGCCCGCGGACCTGGTCGAGGCCCTGATCGGCGACGCGCTCAAGCGCCGGATCGCGCAGGGGCACGGGCCCGCGCTCGCGCGCTGGCTCACCGGACGCACCGGCCAGGCCCCCGAACTCGGCCCGTGGTTGTAGGAGGAGAGGACATGACCGACACCGATGTCGTGGTGGTGGGCGGCGGGATCGGCGGGCTGGCCAACGCCCTCGCCCTCGCCGCGGCCGGGCAGCGCGTCCGCGTGCTGGAGCGCGCGCCCGCGTTCGCCGAGGTGGGCGCCGGGCTGCAGCTGGCGCCCAACGCCACCCGGATCCTGCGCGAGTGGGGCCTGCTCGACGAGGTCGTCGCGCGCGGGGTGCTGCCGCGGCGGCTCGTGCTCAAGGACGCGCTCGACGGCGCCGAGCTGACCTCGATGGACCTCGGTCCGGGGTTCGTCGAGCGCTACGGCGCGCCGTACGTGGTGATCCACCGCAGCGACCTGCTGACGATCCTGCACGACGCGTGCGCCCGCGCCGGGGTCGAGCTGCTGGCCGACCACAAGGTGGACGACGTCGAGGTGCTGTCCGAGGGCGTGCGCGTGCGGGCGGGGGAGCGGGAGTTCGCGGCGGGCGCGGCGCTGGCGGCCGACGGGTTGTGGTCGTCGCTGCGGCCGCGGCTGTCCGGCGACCAGCCGGTGTGCTCGGGTTACGTCGCCTACCGCGGCACCCGCCCGGTGGCCGAGGTGACCGGGCTGGACTCCGACGTGCTCACCGACGTGGTCGTCCACTTCGGACCACGGTGTCACCTCGTGCAGTACCCGCTGCGGGGCGGGGAACTGCTCAACACGGTCGCGGTGTTCGCCTCGCCCGCGTACGCGCGCGGCGAGGCGGAGTGGGGCGGCCCGGAGGAGCTGGACACGGCGTTCGAGGGCACGTGCGACGCGGTGCGGCGTGGCCTGGCGTGGCTGTGGCGGGACCGGCGGTGGCCGATGTACGACCGGCTGCCGGTGGACCGCTGGGTCGACGGGCGGCTGGCCCTGACCGGCGACGCGGCGCACCCGATGTTGCAGTACCTCGCGCAGGGGGCGTGCCAGGCCCTGGAGGACGCGCACAGCCTCGCCGGGGAGGTCGCGAAGCAGCAGGCCGCGGCGGCGCTGGACTGGCCGTCCGCGCTCGCGGCCTACGAACAGGCCCGCACGGCGCGGACGGCGCGGGTGCAGTCGAGCGCCCGGGTGTGGGGCGAGCTGTGGCACTGCGACGGCCTCGCCCGGCTGCTGCGCAACCAGTACCTGAGCGAACGCCGCCTGGACGACTACCGCTGGACCGACTGGCTCTACCAGCCGTGAGCCGGTGCCGGGACGCCCCGCCGGGTGCGGGGTGTCCCGTTGGTGGCTTGCGTGTGATGGCTTTGTGCGGCTGTTGCGCAACGAGTACGTGAGTGAACGCCGTCTGGACGGCTACCGCTGGACGGACTGGCTCTACCGGCCGTGAGCCGGTGCCGGGGCACCTCGCCGGGCGGGGTGCCCCGTCGGCGGCCTGGATCCACCGGCCCGTGACGCGGTGCCGGGGGCGCCCCGCCGGGTGCGGGGTGTCCCGTCGGCGATGCGCTTCCCGGTCCGTCGCTGACGGCCCCACCGGCTGTTGGCCGTCCTCTACAAGGGCGAGTGATCAGGCTCTCACGATCCGCGCGGTCCCGCGTGCGCGCGAGCCGCCGGCATTGTCCCGGGTCAGCGCGCTGCTTTGGAGGGTTCCGACAAAAATCCGCCCACGGCACGGTGCGGGTGCGACGATCACACTACCGATGGGTACGCGCGATGCTGGACCAGCGGCCAGGGGAGGCCGCGCCGTCCAACCACCACAACCTGTGAGGCTCGATTCGGTGTTCAGTCGTGTCGCGATCGTCAACCGGGGAGAAGCCGCGATGCGGCTCATCCACGCCGTCGGTGAGCTCAACGCGGAGGGCGGGCCACGCATCGAGACGGTGGCCCTCTACACCGACGCGGACCGCAACGCCACGTTCGTGCGGGAAGCCGACATCGCCTACAACCTGGGGCCCGCGGCCAACCGCCCCTACCTCGACCTCGCCGTCCTCGAACGCGCCCTGATCGAGACGAAGGCCGACGCCGCGTGGGTCGGCTGGGGCTTCGTCGCCGAGGACCCGGCCTTCGCCGAACTCTGCGAGAAGATCGGCGTCACCTTCATCGGCCCGAACCCGGACGCCATGCGCAAACTGGGGGACAAGATCGGCGCCAAGCTGATCGCCGAAGAGGTCGGCGTACCGGTCGCGCCGTGGAGCCGCGGCCCGGTCGAGGACCTGGACGCCGCCCTGCGCTCGGCCGAGCGGATCGGCTACCCGCTGATGCTCAAGGCCACCGCGGGCGGCGGCGGCCGCGGCATCCGGGTGATCAACAACGCCGACGAGCTGCGCGATGCCTACGAGCGCACCAGCCAGGAGGCCGCGCGCGCCTTCGGCAGCGGCGTGGTGTTCCTGGAGCGCCTGGTCACCGGCGCCCGGCACGTCGAGGTCCAGGTCATCGCCGACGGCCAGGGCACCGCGTGGGCGCTGGGCGTGCGCGACTGCTCCGTGCAGCGCCGCAACCAGAAGATCATCGAGGAGTCCTCCTCGCCGCTGCTCGCGCCGGACCAGGTGGCCGAGCTGAAGGCCTCCGCCGAGCGGCTGGCCGTCGCGGTCGGCTACCGCGGCGCCGCCACCGTCGAGTTCCTGTACCACCCGGTGGAGAAGCTGTTCGCCTTCCTCGAGGTCAACACCCGCCTGCAGGTCGAGCACCCCATCACCGAGGCCACCACCGGCATGGACCTGGTCAAGGCCCAGCTGCACGTCGCCTCCGGCGGCAAGCTCGAGGGCACCCCGCCCGCCGAGCTGGGCCACGCCATCGAGGCCCGGCTCAACGCCGAGGACCCCGACCGCGACTTCGCGCCCGCCCCGGGCCGCATCGCGCTGCTCGACCTCCCGGCCGGCCCCGGCATCCGGGTCGACACCGGCGTCAGCGAGGGCGACACCATCCCCGCCGACTTCGACTCGATGATCGCCAAGATCATCGCCTACGGCCGCGACCGCGATGAGGCGCTGTCCCGGCTGCGCCGCGCGATGCGCGAGACCACCGTGCTCATCGAGGGCGGCACCACCAACAAGAGCTTCGTCCTCGACCTGCTCGACCAGCCCGAGGTGATCGACGCCAGCGCCGACACCGGCTGGATCGACCGGGTCCGCGCCCAGGGCCGCCTGGTCTCGCACGCCCACTCCGGCATCGCGCTGGCCGCCGCCGCGATCGAGGCCTACCAGGACGAGAAGCAGGTGGAGCTGCAGCGCCTGCTGTCCACCGCGCACGGCGGGCGCCCGCAGGTGCAGCACGAGGTGGGCCGCCCGATCGACCTCAAGCTGCGTGGCGCGACCTACCGGCTGACCGTCGCCGAGACCGGTCCCGGCCGCTACCGCATCGGGTTCGTCACCGGCGACGACGTGGAGACCGTCGACGCCGAGCTGGAGCGGTACGACGAGCACACCGGCCAGATCCACGTCAACGGCCGCCGCTTCCGGCTGGTGACCGGCACGCACGGGCCGATCCACCTGGTCGAGGTCGACGGCGTGACGCACCGGATCAGCCGCGACGAGGGCGGCGTGGTCCGCTCGCCCGCCCCGGCCCTGGTGGTCGCCACGCCGCTCGCCGTCGGCGACGAGGTCGAGGCCGGCGCCCCGGTGCTGGTGCTGGAGTCCATGAAGATGGAGACCGTCCTGCGCGCGCCGTTCAAGGCGCTGCTCAAGGAGTCGATGGTCTCCGTCGGCAGCCAGGTCGAGACCGGCGCCGCCCTGCTGCGCCTGGAACCGCTGGCCGAGGACGCCGACGCCGCGCCGGAAACCGCCGGGGTGGACCTGGACCTGCCGTCCGAGCCGGACGGTCTGACCGCGATGCAGCGCGCCGAGCGCGGGATGAACGACCTGCGCAGCATGCTGCTCGGGTTCGACGTCGACCCGCGCGACGGCGGCCGCACCCTGGCCGGGTACCTCGCCGCGCGGTCCGAGCTGCGGTACCGGGGCCTGGCCGCCGAGGCCGGGCTGCTGGAGATCTTCGCCGACCTGTCCGAGCTGTCCCGCAACAAGCCCGACGGCGAGGAGACCAAGGCCGAGACGCGGGTGCACAGCCCGCGCGAGCACTTCCACACCTACCTGCAGAGCCTGGACGCCGAGCGCGCCGGGCTGTCGGAGACCTTCCAGGGCCGGCTGACCCGCGTGCTGAGCCACTACGGGGTCGAGGGGCTGGACCGCACGCCCGAGCTGGAGGAAGCGGTCTTCCGCATCTTCCTCGCCCAGCAGCGCGCCGCCTCCGACGTCGCGGTGATCACCGCGCTGCTGCAGCAGTGGCTCACCGAGGCCCCGCCGGACAACGGCTCGCGGCAGACCGTCGGCCAGGCGCTGGAGCACCTGATCCGCGCCACGCAGCTGCGGTTCCCGGTGGTCGGCGACCTCGCCCGCAGCGTGGTGTTCCGCTGGTTCGCCCAGCCGCTGCTGCGCCGCACCCGCGCCGAGGTCTACACGAAGGTGCGCCGGCACCTCGGCTACCTGGACGCCAACCCGGAGGCGCCCGACCGCGAGCAGCGCATCGCCGAGATGGTCGCCAGCCCCGAACCGCTGGTGCGGCTGCTCGGCCAGCGCATCGGGCGGCCCGGCCTGGACCCGGGCCCGCTGCTGGAGGTGCTGAGCCGCCGCTACTACCGCGAGCACGGCCTGGAGGGCGTGGAGACCGGCACCGCGGGCGGGCACGCGTTCGTCACCGCCGGGTACGACCTGGACGGCCAGCGGCAGCGGCTCATCGCCACCGTCGCCGACTTCACCGGCCTGGCCGACGCGGTGCGCACGGTCGCCGAGGTCGCGGCGAAGGCCGAGCCGGGCGCGTTGGTCGCCGACGTCTACCTGACCTGGACCGGCCAGCCGGCCGAGGCCGACCTCATGGCCGCCGAGCTGCGCGAGGTGCTGTCCCGGGTCGCGCTGCCGGCCGACCTGCGCCGCATCACCACCACGGTCGCCGGGCGCAGCGGCTCGGCGATGCACCACCACTTCACGTTCCGGCCGTCGTCGGCGGGCCTGACCGAGGAGCGGCTGATCCGCGGCCTGCACCCGCTGATCGGGCAGCGGCTGCAGCTGCGGCGCCTGCAGAACTTCGACCTCACCCGGCTGCCGTCGGCCGACGAGGACGTCTACCTGCTGCGCTGCGTCGCGCCGAAGAACCCGTCCGACGAGCGGCTCGTCGCGATGGCGCAGGTCCGCGACCTGACCCCGCTGCGCGACGACGAGGGCCGCATCCTCGCCCTGCCCGCCGTCGAGGGCGCGCTCGGCGCGTGCCTGGACGCGATCCGCAAGGTGCAGGCCCAGCGCCCGGCCAAGAAGCGGCTCGACACCAACCGGATCTTCCTCTACGTGTGGCCGCCGAGCGACCTCACGGCCGACGACCTGAACACGGTCGCGCAGCGGGTGGTGCCGTCGACCGCGGGCGCCGGTGTCGAGGAGGTGCTGTTCCTCGGCCGCCAGCGGGACAAGGAGACCGGTGAGCTGCGGCCGATCGCGGTGCGGGTGACCTACGACGTCGCCACCGGGGTGCGGCTGACCATCACCGATCCGCCGACCGAGCTGATCCAGCCGCTGGACGACTACGGCCAGAAGGTGCTGCGGGCGCGGCGCCGCGGCACGGTCTACCCGTACGAGCTGACCGGCATGCTGGCCGGCGAGGGCGGCTCGTTCACCGAGTACGACCTCGACGACTCCGGCGCGCTGGTGCCGGTCGAGCGCGAGAAGGGGCTCAACAAGGCCGGGATCGTGGCCGGGGTGGCGACCACGCCGACCGAGCGGTACCCGGAGGGCGTGACCCGCGTGGTGCTGCTCGGCGACCCGACGAAGGCGCTCGGCGCGCTGTCCGAACCGGAGTGCGCGCGGGTCATCGCGGCGCTGGACCTGGCGGACCGGCTGGGCGTTCCGGTCGAGTGGTACGCGCTGTCGGCCGGGGCGCGGATCGCGATGGACTCCGGCACCGAGAACATGGACTGGATCGCCGCGGCCCTGCGCCGGATCGTCCAGTTCACCCAGGACGGTGGCGAGATCAACATCGTGGTGGCCGGCATCAACGTGGGCGCCCAGCCGTACTGGAACGCCGAGGCCACGATGCTCATGCACACCAAGGGTGTCCTGGTGATGACGCCGGACTCGGCGATGGTGCTCACCGGCAAGCAGTCGCTGGACTTCTCCGGGGGCGTGTCGGCCGAGGACAACTTCGGCATCGGCGGCTACGACCGGGTGATGGGCCCGAACGGGCAGGCGCAGTACTGGGCGCCGAACCTCGGCGCCGCGCACGGCGTGCTGATGTCCCACTACGACCACACGTACGTGCTGCCGGGGGAGACCGGCCCGCGCCGGGCGGTCACCACCGACCCGGTGGACCGGGACATCTCCGACTACCCGCACGCGATCGTCGGGTCCGACTTCACCACGGTGGGCCAGATCTTCTCGCGGGAGACCAACCCGGACCGCAAGAAGCCGTTCGACATCCGCACCGTGATGCGCGCCCTGGCCGACCAGGACCACGCGATCCTGGAACGCTGGGCCGGCATGGCGGACGCGGAGACCGCGGTGGTGCAGGACGTGCACCTCGGCGGCTATCCGGTGTGCCTGCTGGGCATCGAGTCGCGGTCGGTGCCGCGGCGCGGGTTCCCGCCCACCGACGGACCGGACACCTACACCGCCGGCACGTTGTTCCCGCGCTCGTCGAAGAAGGCGGCGCGCGCGATCAACGCGGCGAGCGGGAACCGGCCGCTGGTGGTGCTGGCGAACCTGTCCGGTTTCGACGGTTCCCCGGAGTCGATGCGCAAGCTCCAGCTGGAGTACGGCGCGGAGATCGGGCGGGCGATCGTGAACTTCCGCGGGCCGATCGTGTTCTGCGTGATCTCCCGCTACCACGGTGGGGCGTTCGTGGTGTTCTCGAAGACGCTGAACCCGAACATGACGGTGCTGGCCGTGGACGGTTCGTACGCCTCGGTGCTGGGCGGCGCCCCCGCGGCGGCGGTGGTGTTCGCGCAGGAGGTCAACGCCCGCACGGCGAACGACCCGCGGGTGACGGAGCTGGAGGCGCGGATCGCGGCGGCGGACAGCGCCTCGCGGGCCGCGCTGGTGACCCAGCTGGCGGACGTCCGGGCGTCGGTGCGGGCCGAGAAGCTGGGCGAGGTGGCCGCCGAGTTCGACGGGGTGCACTCGATCCAGCGGGCGCAGCGGGTGGGCTCGGTGGACGCCATCATCCGCCCGGAGGAGCTGCGGCCGCAGATCATCGCCGCCGTGGAGCGCGGACTGGCGCGGAGCTGACGGCGACGGGCCGCTGCCTCGCGGGGCAGCGGCCCGCTCGCCAGGCCCTGATGTGCCCCGGACTACTGGCCGTTGGGGCCGGCGCGAGGGGCGCCCGGGTTCCGGCCCGGGCGCCCGTCAGACTCCCGCGTGGCGGTTCCGCGCCACCGCGCGGAGGACCCGCCGGGCGGCCCGGTCCGGGGAGCCGTCCCCGGCCAGGACCACTCCCAGCCCCGGGAACTTCTTCCGCAGGCGGGCGGCCTCGGCGGGGTCGTGCAGCACCAGGCAGCCGCCCTCGCCCCGGTCAGCCATCCGCCGGGCGTACTCGGCGGCGGACCCCTGGCTGTCGACGGCCACGTCGGGCACCTCGGCCCCGTCGCGGCGCACCTCCGCCCCGGCGGCCTTGTTCGGGGGCGCCCGGGTTCCGGCCCGGGCGCCCGTCAGACTCCCGCGTGGCGGTTCCGCGCCACCGCGCGGAGGACCCGCTGGGCGGCCCGCTCGGGTGAGCCGTCCCCGGCCAGGACCACTCCCAGCCCCGGGAACTTCTTCCGCAGGCGGGCGGCCTCGGCGGGGTCGTGCAGCACCAGGCAGCCGCCCTCGCCCCGCTCAGCCATCCGCCGCGCGTACTCGGCGGCGGACCCCTGGCTGTCGACGACCACGTCGGGCACCTCGGCCCCGTCGCGGCGCACCTCCGCCCCGGCGGCCGCGAACGCCGCCGAGACGGCCCCGGCGAAGCGGCTCGCCCCGGTGACCAGCACCGAATACCCCTCGAATCCGGCGGACCGCGCCCGCCGCAGCGACCGGCTCTCCGGCGCGCCCTCGGCGAACTCGACCAGCTCGGCCGCGCACCGCGCGATCACGTCCGGCCGCTCCCGCGGGATCCAGTGCCCGCCGGGCAACCGCCGCACCCACAGCCGCGGCGCCCACCGCGCCACGTCGGTCTGCAGCGCGGGCGTCACGTACGGATCACCCAGCGGCGCGAGCACCTGCACCGGCACCTCGGCGGGCCGCGGCCGCGGGCGCGACAACCGGACGCCGACGTTGGCCCGGTACAGCTCCAGCCCGTGCACGGCGTCCGCCACCGCCGGACGGCCCGCCGCACTGCCCGAAAGCCGCCGCAACACCCAGCGGCCCACCCCGGACCGCCAGCTCAGCTCGGGAACCAGCGGGATCCGGAAGAACACGATGTAGGCCGAGTGCACCAGCTGCCGCAGCGCGGGCCCCCACCCCGACGGCCGCCGCAACCGGGCGCGGACCCAGTGCCCGACGTGGTCCAGCGAGGGCCCGGAGATCGAGGTGAACGACGCGATCCGCCCGCGCAGCCGCTCCCCGGTCACCGCGTGCCAGCTTTGGATCGACCCCCAGTCGTGCGCGACGAGGTGCGCCGGGCGGTCCGGGCTGACCTCGTCGAGCACGGCGGCCAGGTCCTCGGCCAGCCGGTCGAGCGCGTAGGCCGCGCGCCGCGACGGGCGATCCGACTCGCCCGCGCCCCGGACGTCGTAGGTGACCACGTGGAACCGCGGTTCGAGCCGGGCCACCACGCCGTCCCACACGGAACGGTCGTCGGGGTAGCCGTGCACGCACACCACTGTCGGCGCCGCCGGATCGCCGGCCTCCGCGACCGCGATCCGGGTGCCGTCCCGGGACACCACTCGCCGGACCACGCCGCCTCCTCCCTGAAGCCATTACCCGAAGTAACAGTTACTGCGATGAGCATCGGCGGCCGGGGAGGTGTTGTCAACCTCCGGAACCTGGTCCAGTCCACACCCGTGAGTGACGCACCAACGATGGATGCCCTGCGCCACAACGAATTTCACCGCGCCCGCCGTGACGGATCGGTTTCGCGGGGCCGACCAGCGGGAGTTCGGCTGTCGCGCCGACACGCCGTGATCGCAACGTGTCCTGCGTCACATCTACCTGCCGGATTTGCCCCGGCGGTCCCGGGCACCCGGTCCGCGGAGCCGGTCAGGTTCCGGTCCGGAATCCGTTGATACGAAGGGAATTCAGAACAATGAACGTTCGTCGCTTCGCGATCGCCAGCCTGCTGGCCATCCCGCTGTCGTTCGGTGCCGCGGGCATCGCGTCGGCTGACAGCTACGGGGCCTACGGTGAGTCCAGCGCGTCCGCCGGGGCGCACGGCGCCGCGATCAGCAACACCGGCGCGGTCGCGGGCCACGATGACGGCTACGACCACGACGGCTGGGGCCACGGCCACCACGGCTACGCCGCCTACCACGACTCCAGTCTGTCGGCCGGCCCGGACGGCGCGGGCGGCGAGTACACCGTCGCCGGCACCAACGGCCACCACGCCTGGTACGCCGATGGCTGCTTCTGGGCGGGCCCGAATGGTGCGCACGCGAGTGAGACCCACGCGGTCGCGGGGCACGACCACCACGGCCACGACTGGGACGATGAAGAGGACGAGGACGAGGGCTACGACGACTGACGCCGGCCGCCTCTCTCCCTGACGGTGACCCCCAGCTCCGGCCGGGGGTCACCGTTTCCCGGTGCCGGGGTTGCGGCTGTTGGGCACCCCGGCCAGTGGCGTCTTCCGGCTGGGGCGTTTTTTGTGGCCGGGCTCCGGCGTGCCCCGTCGGCTGGGGTCATCGTTTCCCGGTGTCCGGTGTCAGGTCGTGGCGCACCGCCAGGATCGCCAGGTGCACGCGGCTCGGGCTGCCGGTCTTGTCCATCAGGTTCGCGACGTGCGTCTTGACCGTCGTGACCCCGACGTGCATCCGCGCCGCGATGTCCGCATTGGACAGTCCCATCCCGACCAGCCCCAGGACTTCCCGTTCGCGCGGGGTCAGCGGCAGTTCCGGGCGCGGCGCCCGGGACCGCACCGCCTGCCCGACCAGCCGCCGCAGGACGTCGTCGCTGAACGGGCTGCCGCCCGCCGCCGCCCGGCGGATCCCGTCGAGCAGCTCGGCGGGCGTGGCGTCCTTCGCGAGGAACCCGCACGCGCCCGCCGCCAGCGCCGGGTACAGGTGCTCGTCGTCGTCGAAGGTCGTCAGCACCACGATCCGCGTCGCCGGCCGCTCGCCGAGGATCGTCTTCGTCGCGGCGATCCCGTCCACGCCCGGCATCCGCAGGTCCATCAGCACCACGTCGGGCTTCACCCGGCCGGCCAGCCGCACCGCCTCACCGCCGTGCGGCGCCTCCCCGACGACCTCGATGTCGGGAGTGGACTCGCACAGCATGCGCAGACCGGCGCGGACGAGCTGCTGGTCGTCGACGAGCAGGGTGCGGATCACGGGCCCTCCGGGGATGCCTGGGCGGACGTCTCCGCCGGGATCGACGCCCGCACCCGCCAGCCGTCGCCGTGCGGGCCGGCCTCCAGGGAACCGCCGACCAGGTCGACGCGCTCCCGCAGGCCGACCAGGCCGAAGCCGGGCTCACCACCGCCGTCCCGCGTGCCGCCGGTGTCGGTGACCTCGACCAGCACCTGCCCGCCGCCCGAGTCCACCCGCACGCACGCCCGCGCGCCCGGCCCGGCGTGCTTGGCCACGTTCGTCAGGCTCTCCTGCACCAGCCGCAGCACCGCCAGGCCGCGCAGCGAGTCCAGCGCCGCGATGCCCGGGTCGACGCGGCAGTCGATCGCCAGCCCGGCCCGCCTGCTGCGCTCGATCACCGACTCGACCGCGGCCGGCAGCGACGCCGTCTCGATGAGCACCCCGTGGTCGCGCACGCTCGCCGGATCGCGCAGCGCGGACACCAGCTCCCGCAGGTCGGACAGCGTCCGGGTGGCCGAGGCGTGCACGTCGTCGAGCACCTCGCCGACCCGCGGGTCCAGGTCCGGCACCACGGCCCGCGCCACCCCCACCCGCAGCGCCATCGACGCGACGTGGTGGGCGACCAGGTCGTGCAGTTCGCGAGCGATCTCGGTGCGCTCGGTCAGCCGGGCGCCGCGCGCGGCCAGTTCGCGGCGCGCTTCGGCCTCGGTGGCCCGCGCGCTCGCCTGCGCCACCGCGCGCACCCCGGCCCGCAGGTAGGCGCCGAGCAGCAGCGGCCCGCCGACGACGGTGAGCACGCGGTAGCCGACGGCGAGCACGCCGGTGAGCACGTGGTCGTAGGTGCCGAGCACGAAGTACACGGCGGTGACCGCGCCCGCGCCGAGCAGGGCGGTGCGCATCGGGCGGCGGATGGCCAGCTCGAACAGCGCCACGCCGGCCAGCACCTTCACCGCGACCGGGGTCGCGTCCGCCCACTGGTGCGCGGCCAGGATGAGCAGCGCCTCCGCGACGGTGACCGCCAGCGGCCACACCCCGCCCGCGAGGAACACCCCCGCCGCGGCGAACACGACCGCCCAGTCCGCGGCCGTCGGCTCGGGCCCCTGCACCAGCAGCAGATACCCCGGGCCGACCACCAGCGGCACCAGGCGCGCGGGCCCGAACCGGTCACCCACCGCCCGCCCCACCCACGCCAGTACCACACGACGACAGTAATCGACCCCCGGCGCCGGGCGTCTCCTCCTCAGGAAGGAGATCCGGGCGGTTTGCTGGGGAGGATGCGGCGCTGATTCCGGGGCGCGTTCGCCTCGGGAGCGAGGGCGAGCGGCCGCGGCACTCGACGGCGATGGCAGGCGGAGGCCGGGTGTCGCGACCTCAGGAGGGAGGTTCGGCCTGCGGCCGGTGGCGGTGGCCCGTGGCGGCGCGCGTTGCCTCCTCCGGAGGAGGCTCCGCCCGCGCGGCGAGGGCCCCGGTGGCCGGGTGTGTGCCCCAGCCACCTAGAAATCAACCCCCGGCCATCGCGCCCATCACCAGGAACGGTTCGGTTCCCGCGACCACCGGTGCGGGCAGCGGGGCGTCCGGCTCCTCGTGCGACAGGTCCTGCTCGCAGGCGAAGAACCGGACGAACGCCCGCCGCTTGCCGGTGCCGTGCTCGCGGATCGTGCCGCGCAGCATCGGGTACCGCTCCTCGAGCGCGTCCAGCACCGCGCGCTGGGTGACGGTGCCGTCCAGGTCGAGCTCGACCTCGCCGTCGATGTGGGCGATCGTGCGCAGGTGCGCGGGCAGGTGAACGCGGATCATGGCAGCGTCTGGACCTCCACCGAGAGGACCGCGGGCAGGTCACGCACGATCGGCGCCCAGGTGTCCCCGGAGTCGGCCGACGCGTAGACCTGGCCGCCGGTCGTGCCGAAGTAGATCCCGCACGACTCCAGCGAATCCACGGCCATCGCGTCGCGCAGCACGTTCACGTAGCAGTTCTCCTGCGGCAGCCCCGCGGTCAGCGGCTCCCACTCGTTGCCGCCGCCGCGGCTGCGGTACACGCGCAGCCGCCCGTCCGGCGGGAAGTGGTGCTCGTCGCTCTTGATCGGCACCACGTACACCGTGTCCGGCTCGTGGGCGTGCACGTCGATGACGAACCCGAAGTCCGTCGGCAGGTCCCCGCTGATCTCGTACCAGTTGTCGCCGCCGTCGTCGCTGCGCATCACGTCCCAGTGCTTCTGCATGAACAGCACGTCCGGGCGCTGCGGGTGGCGCGCGATGTGGTGCACGCAGTGCCCGACCTCGGCGTCCGGATCGGGGATCTGGCCCGACTGCAGGCCGTGGTTGATCGCCTGCCAGGTCTTGCCGCCGTCCTCGGTGCGGAACGCCCCGGCCGCGGAGATGGCGATGACCAGGCGGTTGGCGTCACGCGGGTCCTGGATGATCGTGTGCAGGCACAGCCCGCCCGCGCCCGGCTGCCAGTTCGGGCCGGAGCCGTGCCCGCGCAGGCCCGGCAGCTCCTGCCAGGTCGCGCCCGCGTCGTTCGAGCGGAACAGCGCCGCGTCCTCGACCCCGGCGTAGATCAGGTCCGGATCGGTCAGCGACGGTTCGAGGTGCCACACGCGCGCGAACTCCCACGGGTGCGGGGTGCCGTCGTACCACTGGTGGGTGCCCGGGACGCCCTCGTAGGCGAACTCGTTGCCCACCGGCCGCCACGTCTTCCCGCCGTCGTCGGAGCGCTGGATCAGCTGGCCGAACCAGCTGGTGGACTGCGCGGCGAAGATCCGGTCCGGGTCGGCGGGGGAGCCCTTGACGTGGTAGATCTCCCAGCCCGGGAAGTGCGGTCCGCTGACCTCCCAGTCGGCGCGCCGTTCGTCGGATGTCAGGACGAACGCACCCTTGCGTGTGCCGACCAGCACGCGAACCCCGCTCATCGCCGCTCCTTCCCACGTGTGTGGTTAGACCGTAGGGAGCGGCGGGGCGCCGCGTCTTCTCCAATCTTGCGGTTTGCGGGCGGGGCCCCGGGTACCCGCCCGGGAAGCGCATCGGAAGGAGCAGGCCATGCCGCAGGCGCTGTCGGACACCGAAATCGCCCGTGCCCTGGGCGGGCTCGCGAACTGGCGCGGCAACGCCGGCCGCCTGTCGCGCACCGTGCGGCTGCCGGAGCAGGCGCACGGCACGCTGATCGGCCGCGTGCAGCGGGACGCCGCGGAGCTGGCCGACCACGCCCAGTTCGAGCGCCGCCGCGGCGAGCTGACGTTCACGGTCACCACGGGTTTCCCCGGACGGGTGACCGAGCCGGACCTGTGGCTGGCACGCCGCATCGAAGCGCTGCTGACCGAACTGACCTGACGCGCGAGTCCCACGCTCCCGCGCGCGAGTCCCACGTTCGTGCGCGCGAGATCCACGTTCGTGGCCGGGGCCCTGAACGCGGCGGCCCGGGCGGGGCCACCGAATGCGGAACTCGCGGGCCTGAATGCGGGACTCGCGGGCCTGAATGCGGGACTCGCGGGCCTGAATGCGGGACTCGCGGGCCTGAATGCGGGACTCGCCGGCCTGAGTGTGGGACTCGCGGGCGTCAGATCTTGCGCCAGCTGTTGTCGCCGAGGCCGGAGGCGCCCTGCGGGCCCATCAGCAGCATCCCGCCGTCCACCACGTACGACGAGCCGGTCACGTAGCCGGCCGCGGGGGTGGTCAGGAACGCCACCACGGCGGCGACCTCCTCCGCGTGCCCGGTCCGCCCCAGCGGCACCCCGGGGCGCTCCTGGTCGTGCGGGTTCACGTCGGTCTGGCCGGTCATCGGCGTGGAGATCTCGCCCGGCGCCACCGAGTTCACCGTGATCCCGTGCTCGGCCAGCTCCAGCGCCAGCACCTTGGTCAGCATGCCCATCCCGGCCTTCGCCGCGCAGTAGGGCGCCGCGCCGACCTTCGGGGCGTGCTCGTGCACGCTGGTGATGTTGACGATCCGCCCGCCGGTGCCGGCGTCGATCATCCGCCGCGCCGCCCGCTGCGCGCACAGGAACGCGCCGTCCAGGTCGACGCTGAGCACGTGCCGCCAGGTGTCGAAGTCCATGTCCATGACCCGCTGACCGGTGCCCGTGCCGGCGCAGTTGACCAGCACGTCGACACCGCCGAGCACGTCGGCCAGCTCGTCGATCGCGGCGGCCGCGGTGGGCAGGTCGGCCAGGTCGAGCCGCCGCACCTCGGCGCGGGCCCCGGCCTCGCGCACCTGCTCGGCGGTCGCGTTCGCGCCGTCCTCGTCACGGTGCCAGGTGATGCCGACGTCCACGCCGCCACCACCGAGCGCGACGGCGATCGCGCGCCCGATGCCGGAGTCGGACCCGGTCACGATCGCGGTCCGCGGCCGTCCGGCCTGCTCTGCGGGAAGGGGAGCTGTGTGCGTCATACCCGACCAGCTACCCGCCGCCCCGGTGCTTAACCCACCGGCCCCTCGACCAGCGCGGCGGTCGCGCCGTGCTGCTGCCCGGCCTGGTCCAGCCAGGTGACCGTGACGTGGTCGCCCGGGTGCAGCGTGTCCATCACCGCGGTCAGCTCGGTCGCCGAGCCCACCGCGCGGCCGTCCAGGCCGGTGATGACGTCCCCGGCCCGCAGGCCCACGTTGTCCGCCGGGCCGCCGGAGACCACCTGCCGCACCAGCGCACCCGAGCCGCCCGCGTCGCTCACCGACACCCCGAGGAACGCCGACGGTCCGATGTGGATGGTGTCGGAACCCTGCCCGGCCGCGATCTGCCGGGCCAGCGTCAGCGCGTCGTCGATCGGGATGGCGAACCCGCTCACCCCGGCGGTGCGCCCGCTCTGCCCGAACTGGTAACCGGTCGAGGCCGCCGTGTTCATCCCGATCACCTTGCCGTCGGCATCGGCCAGCGCGCCGCCGGAATCGCCCGACTGGATGTTCGCGTCCACCTGGATGAGGCCGGTCAGCTGCTCGCTGCTGCCCGTCGACTCGTCCGTCGCGGTGATCGACTGGTTCAGCGCGGTCACCTTCCCGGGTGAGACGCTCGGTTCGCCGCCGTCGCCGCCCGCGTTGCCGAGCCCGACCACCGGATCACCCACGGACACCGCCGAGGAGTCGCCCGTGGTGACGGTGCCCAGCCCGGAGGCGTTCCGCAGCCGCAGCAGCGCCACGTCCCGTGACCGGCTGTACCCCATGACCTCGGCGCGGTAGGTGCGTCCGGTGTCCACGTCGGTCACCTTGATGCTGGTGGCGCCCGCGACCACGTGGTTGTTCGTCAGGACCTGGCCGTCCCCGGTGAGCACCATCCCGGTGCCTGCCGCCTGCTGCCCGGAGTAGCCCAGCGTGGCGTAGACGTCGACCAGCCCGGGCTCGACCTTCTCCGCGACCCCGGCCACGTCCAGGGTGGAGCTGCTGGTCTGCTCCCCGCGCAGGCCGCGCTCCAGCGGCGACGAGGTGCTGCCCGGCGACAGGGACCCGCGGCCCAGGTCCCACGCCACGAAACCCAGCGCGAGCAGCACCACCAGGCCCAGCACGCTCAGCAGCGTGCCCAGCCCCCGCTTCCGGCGCGGCGGTGGTGGCGGCGCCCAGGGGTCGTAGTGCGGTGGGTAGTAGGTCATGACTGCCCCTCCTCCGCCGTCCAGTGAACCCCTCATCCCTGAGATTCGCCTGCGGCCGGACCGTGAAACACCTGAGAGGCCCTCCCGTTTGCCCAGTTGACCTTGGGGTACGCCGGCCTGATGCGGAGGACGGTCTTCGCGGGCCTCGCGCTCGCGGTCACGCTCACCGCCTGTTCCGGCTCAGCAGCGAGCTTTGCGGACAGCGCGGTGGTCCGCGCGCAGGAGGGCCTCTCCGCCGTCGGCACCCTGCACCAGATCATCGTGGCCCACACCGAAGGCCGCCTGTTCCCCACGTTCGCCACCGCCGCCGTGGACGACACGCTCGCCACCGCCACCAAGGCGCTCGACGAGCTCGACAGCCAGCCGCCCACCAGCCCCGAGACCCAGCGGCTCTACGACGAGCTGCACCCGCGCCTGCAGGACGCCGTCGCCCGCGCCACCGAGGCCCAGGAAGCGCTGGAGGCGGGCGACACCGGACGGATCGCCGACGCCGACGCCGAGCTGGTGCGCGTCAGCGACGAGCTGACCGCGTTCGTGGAGAGCCACGGATGAAGAAGGTCATCGCCGTCACCCTGGGCGTCCTCACCGCCATCGGCGGGTTCGTCGACATCGGCGACCTGGTCGCCAACGCCCAGTCCGGCGCCCGCTTCGGCATGCGGCAGGCGTGGATCGTGGTCGTCGGCGTCCTCGGCATCTGCGTGTTCGCCGAGATGGCCGGCCGGGTCGCCGCGGTCAGCGGCCGCGCGGTGTTCGACCTGGTCCGCGAGCGCCTCGGCCCGCGCGCCGCGATGACCAACCTCGCCGGGTCCTACCTGGTCACGCTGCTGACCCTGACCGCGGAGATCGGCGGCATCGCGCTCACCATCCAGCTCGCCAGCGGCCTGCCGCACGTGCTGTGGGTGCCGCTGGCCGCGTTCGCCGTGTGGATCGTGCTGTGGCGCGTGAAGTTCTCGGTGATGGAACAGGTCTTCGGTGTGCTCGGGCTGGCGCTGGTGGTGTTCGTGGTCGCGTTGATCGCGCTCGACCCGCCGTGGGGCACCTTCGCCCAGCAGCTCACCCACGCCGGCCCGCCGCAGGGGAGAACTGGGGCACCTGGGGCTATCTCGCGGTGTCGCTGTTCGCCTCGGCGCTCACCCCCTACGAGGTGTTCTTCTTCTCCTCCGGTGGCGTGGAGGAGAAGTGGACGACGAAGGACCTGTCCACCGAGCGCAGCAACACCTTCGTCGGCTTCCCGCTCGGCGGGCTGCTCGGCCTGGCGATCATGGGTTGCGCCGCGACGGTGTTCTTCCCCGCCGGCGTCCAGGTCGACCAGCTCAGCCAGACCGCGCTGCCGGTCGCGCTGGCGCTGGGCAAGCTGGGCCTGGTCGTGGTGATGATCGGGTTCTTCGCGGCCACCTTCGGCGCCGCGCTGGAGACCGGGCTGTCCACCGGGTACTCGATCGCGCAGTACTTCGGCTGGCAGTGGGGCAAGCTGGTGAAACCGCGTGAGGCGGCCCGCTTCCACACCGTGATGCTGATCAGCGTCCTGCTGGGCACCGCCGCGCTGCTGACCACGATCGACCCGGTGCAGATCACCGAGTTGTCGCTGCTGTTCAGCGCGGTGGTGCTGCCGCTGACCTACCTGCCGATCCTGGTCGTCGCCAACGACCGGGACTACCTCGGCGACCACGCCAACGGGCGGGTGCAGAACTTCCTCGGCGTGACCTTCCTGATCATCATCGTGATCGCCGCGGCCGCCGCGATCCCGCTCATGATCATCACCGGGATGGGGCAGTCGTGATCCTCGGACGGCCGGACCCGCTGCGCGTCGAGTTCCACCTGCTGGACCGCCAGATCGTCGACGTCGACGGCCACCCCGTCGGCAAGGTCGACGACGTCGAGCTGGCCCGCAACCCCGACGGCACCTACCGGATCACCGCGCTGCTGGTCGGGCAGCACGTGCTGGGGGAGCGGATCGGCGGCCTCCTCGGGAAGGTGCTGTGCACGCTGGCCGCCCGGCTCGGGGGCGGGCGGGCCGAGCCGCTGCGGATCACCTACGACCACGTCAAACAGGTCAGCAGCGACGTGACCCTGTCGCTGCGGGCCGAGGTGCTGGAGGTGCCGCCGCTGGAGAAGTGGTTGCGGGACAAGCTGATCGCGCGGATCCCGGGGTCCGGTCATGGCGGATGAGGTGGTGCGGGCGAGTCGGCTGCTGGGGCGGCGGGTCTACGACGTCCGGGGCCGTCCGCTGGGGAAGGTGACCGACCTGATCACCCGGCTCGACCCGCTCGGCCGGGAGCGGACGGTGGCGGTGCTGGTGACGCCCCGGCGGCGGGGCCGGTTGCTCGGGTACGAGCGGACCAGCCAGCGCGGCCCGGTGCTGCTGGCGTGGCTGGCGAAGGTCCTGCACCGGGGAACGCGGGAGATCCCGTGGTCGCAGGTCCGCTGGACCCGCTGACGAACGGGACGAAAGCGACGCAACCTCCGGCCCGCCGGCGCGTCTGGAGAGGACCAGCGCTGGGATTCCCTCTCTCTCCCGGCAGGAGGTCACCGATGACCCTCACCCCACGGCGCCTGCTCGCAGCCTGCGCCGCCACTCTGTTCGCGATTTCGGGCGCCGTCGTCGCCGCGGCGCCGGCCGGCGCCCAACCGGGTGTCGCCACCATGACGAGCATCCGCACCGGCCTCAACACCGGTTTCGACCGGATCGTGCTGGACATGACCGGCCCGCCGCCCCAGGTCACCCACCGGTGGACCGACGAGCTGCGTGCCGACGGTTCCGGGGAGATCGTGTGGCTCACCGGCGAGCACTTCCTCGCCGTCACCACCACCCCGGCCCGCGCGCACGACGACAACGGCAACCGCACCTACCCCGGGCCGGACAAGTTCCGCACCCGCAACCTCCGCAACGTCATGGCCGTGGCCGTGACCGGGGACTACGAGGGGTACGTGTCGATCGGCCTGGGTACCCGGAACCAGTCCTGGGTGCGGGTGTTCACGCTGACCGCACCGACCCGCGTCGTCATCGACGTCGGTCACTGAGAACCGGGCCGGGCGGCCGCACCGCGCGCCGCCCGGGCTCACACCGAAGCCAGGTACTCCTCGGTCTTGGCCGGGTCCAGCAGCCAGTGCTGGAAGTCGGCCGGGTTGTTGAAGCCGTTCACGAACCGCTTCGCCACCGCCGGGTTCGTCTGCGCCGTGCCGAGGATCTGCTGCACGTGCGGCGGTGGCGGCTGCAGCATCGCGTTGGTGAACGTGGTGACCCACTGGGCGTGCTCCCAGTACCGGTCGAACGCCCGCTGCATCCAGTCCCGGTCGAACGGCCGGTCCTCGTTCTCCAGGATGCTGCCCAGGTACGACTCGGCGCACTTGGCCGCGTTGTTCGCGCCCTGGCCGGTGATCGGGTCGTTGGCCACCACCACGTCGGCCATGCCGAGCACGAACGCGCCGGAGGGCAGCTCGCCCACCGGGTGCCGCACCACCGGCGCGTACCCGCCGACCAGCACGGCCTTGCCGTCGGTCAGCTCCGCGTCCTTGGCCCGCTCGTACTCCCACGGGATGTACTGCCGGAACAGCTCCAGGTGCCGCCGCAGCTGCTCCTGGGCAGGCGGCCGGTCGGCGAACGCGTCGAACGGCCCGCCCGGGACACCGGACACGTAGAAGATGTCGCACGGCCCGGACAGCGTGTAGCCCGGGATGTTGATCAGCTCGCCGACGCCGGGGATGATGTTCATCCACACGTCGGTGGTGCCCGGGCGTTCCGGCCGCGACCGCTGACCGTGCACATAGGACACCGACAGCCTCCGCTGCGGCTTGGTGTAGGGCGATCGCGACGGGTCGCGGTCGAACAGCTGCACCAGCTCGCCCTTGCCGGCCGCGACGATCACCAGATCGTAGAGGTGGGCCAGGCCGTTGAGGTCGGCCGTGGTGACGCCGTGGATGACGACGTTGCCGCCGCGCTCCTCGAACAGCTCCAGCCACGCCGACATCTTGACCCGCTGGTCGATCGACTGCGCCGGGCCGCCGTCCCACGACGCGATCCAGTTCAGCGCCCGCTGCCCGTCCGGGCCGGCCATGGAAAACCCTTGTCCCGCAACGCGGGGCGCAACGTCGTCCCACAGGTTCAGCCCGTGCTTGCGCTCGATCGCGAGCGCGTCGGCGAACATGCACTGGGTCGAGGTGACCCAGCCGCCGCGGATCTCGTCCGGCGTGCGCGCCGACATCACGGTGACGTCGTAGCCGTGCTCCTGCAGGCTCAGCGCGAGCTGCAGGCCCGACTGCCCAGAACCGACGATCAGGATCTTACGCATGGGCGCGGATCCGGCCCCCCTCCGAGACTTCGGCCAGTGACAGCGTGTAGGACACCAGTTCCTGCAGGGTTTCCAGCACCGACGCCTTGTCCCGCGCGTCGCAGGTGACCAGCGGGACGTCCGGGCTCAGCGCCAGCGCTTCCCGGACCTCGCCCACGTCGTGCGCGAGCTGCCCGTCGAACCGGTTGATGGCGACGATGAACGGCAGGTCCGAGTCGTTCTCGAAGTAGTTGATCGCGGCGAACGACTGGTCCAGCCGCCGGGTGTCGACCAGCACGATGGCGCCGAGCGCGCCACGCGAGAGGTCGTCCCACAGGAACCAGAACCGGGCCTGTCCCGGCGTGCCGAACAGGTACAGCATCAGGTCGTCGTACAGCGAGATCCGGCCGAAGTCCATCGCGACCGTGGTGGTGGTCTTGCCGCCGTCCGGCGGCAGGTCGTCCACGCCCTCGCTCGCCTCGGTCATCCACGCCTCGGTGTTCAGCGGGGGCACCTCGGACACGGACCCGACCAGCGTCGTCTTGCCCACGCCGAACCCGCCCGCGACGACGATCTTCGCCGAGATCGTCAGCGCGCCCGGATCAGACGGGGAGCTGCTTGAGTCCATTGAGGATCCTCTCGAGCATGTTCCGGTCGTGGGAGTAGGCGTGGGCGGTCGGGTGGATGAACACCGCCCCCTGCGCGGCCAGGTCGCTGACCAGCACCCGCACCACCCCCAGCGGGATGGTCAGCAGCGAGGACAGCTCGGCGATCGAGACCTGGGAGCGGGCTCGCTCGTAGAGGGCCCGCGACTCCGGCATGAGCTTCTCCGCCAGCGCCGGGTCGTACTGCGGCACCGAGATCAGCGTCTCGACCAGCAGCTGGTGGCGGGCCCGGGTGCGGCCGCCGGTCAGCGTGTACGGGCGGATCCGCTTGCTGCGCGGCTTGACCGCCCGCTCGTCCGGCCCGGTGTCCTGGGACATCGCGAATCACATCCTGTCGGGAGCGCTCAGGCCTGGGGCCGGCGGCCGGTGAGCACGCGGCGCAGGTCCGCGCGCGTCTCGGGGGTCAGCGCGTGGCCGGCGCTGGAGACGAACTGCGTCATCTCGTACGCGACGACCTTCATGTCGCAGTCGGAGGTGGTCAGCACGGCCAGTCCGGCGTGGGCGTCGATGCCCATGAACAGGAAGTACCCGTGGGTGAGCCGGATGATGATCTGCTCGCAGGTGCCCTTGTCGAACAGCGCCGCGCTGTTGCGCGCCAGGCTGAGCAGGCCGCTGGAGATCGCGGCGAGCTGCTCGCGCTCCTCGGTCGACATGTCGTCGGAGGCGGTGAGCGGGAAGCCGTCCGAGGACATGATCAACGCGTGCGACACGCCGTGGACCTTGCGGACGAAGTCGTTGATCAGCCAGGTGAAGTCCTGGCCGGTGTCGGCGGTCACTGCTGCTGCTCCCCGGATTCGTCGGTGCCCTGCTTCTCCCGCGCCTCGCGCTCGCCGTCGGTGAAGGCGCCGAGGTCGGCGAGCAGTTTCTCGTGCCCGGCCGCCTGGTCCTCGGCGGGGGCGGGTTCGGCCGCCGCGGGTGCCTGGCCCTGGGGGTTCTTGAGGCTGTGCGAGACCCGGCGGGGCAGGCCGCTGGCGGTGGTGCCGCCGACCATCGAGCCGGGCTGGGGACGGCGCGCGGGCGCGGGCTTCGGCGGCGCCGGTTCCCGCTTCGGCAGCCCGGAGCGCGGGCGGGCCGGCGCTTCCGCCGCCGCGGCGCCACGCGCGGCCTGCGGGAACACCACCATCTGGGTGCCCGACCAGCTGGCCTCGGGCAGGTCGGCGACGAGTCCGGCGGGCAGCAGCACCGTGGCCGTGGTGCCGTGCGGGACGCGGCGGTCGAGCCGGGTGCGCAGGTCGTGGCGGGCGGACAGCCGCCGCACCACCGCCAGGCCCATGTGCCGCACCGCGGAGTCGTCCAGCACCGGCTCGCCGGAGAGGCGGTCGTTGAGCTCCCGCAGCCGGTCCGGCGGCAGGCCGATGCCCTCGTCCTCGATGCGCAGCAGCACGCTGCCCTGCTCGGTCAGGTGCGCGCTGACCCGCACCGGGGTGTTGGGCGGCGAGGACTTCGTCGCGTTGTCCAGCAGCTCGGCGAGCAGCCGGCTGAGGTCCTCGCTCGCGAACCCGACCACGCCCAGCGACACGATCCGGCCGAGGGTGACCCGGGCGTACTGGTCGATCGACGACATCGCGCCGCGCACCACGTCGACCAGCGAGGTGGTCTCGGCCGCGGTGTCGCTGGCGTCACGGCCGGCCAGCACGCGCAGGTTCTCGGCGTTGCGGCGCAGCCGGGTGGCCAGGTGGTCGAGCCGGTACAGCTCGCCGAGCCGGTCGGTGTCCTCCTCCTTGGCCTCCATCTCCTCCAGCTGCGAGAGCAGGGAGTCGACCAGGTTGAGGTCGCGCAGCGCGACGTTCGCGCAGAGCGCGGCCAGTGCTTCCTCGTTGACCCGTTCGCCCTCCGCCCGGGCCGGGGACCGCACGATCACCGGCGGCGGCGGTTGCGCGGGTGGCGGACCGAAGAGCTGCGAGGCCGCTTCCTTCGAGCGGTCCAGCAGCGCGCGTGAGCGGTTGAGCAGTTCTCGAGCCCGCGTCGCCATGTCGTCCTAACTGCCTGGGTTCGTCACGTGCCGGGGCCCCAACCGTCGCGGGGACACCTTTCCCCGCGTGTGGCCGAACCCGCGCCGGTGCACGCTATGCAACCATTGCGACCCCGGCCGTGTCCACCACTCTCCGCGATCTTGACGCACCGTGCCCGGGTGATCAACGGATGGTGTTTTGCCTTGCGCGGCACGGAAACGCTCAGGTGAGCCGGACGTCCAGCCGCGCGGGCCCGCCGCCCACGTGCGTCGCCTGCCGGACCGGCGCGTAACTGGTAGCGACGACGGTGTAGGTCCCGGGTTCGAGGTCGTGGAAGGCGTAGCGCCCGTCCTCGCCCGCGTACGTGCTCCGCGTGACGTTGCCCGCTTCGTCGAGCAGGCTCACCGTGATCCGCGGCCACGGGCGCGGCAGGTCGCCCACGGTGACCGAGCCGCGGATCACCGCCGCCTCGGCCAGTTCGACGTCCTGCCGCACGGACGCGTCGGTCATGGGCACCGCGACCGCCACCGGCCGGTACCCCGGGGCGTTCACGGCGAGCGTGTACGCCCCGGCGGGCAGCGCGCCGAAGGAGTATTCGCCACCCTGCCCGGACAGGTAGGAGCCGACGACCTCGCCGCGCGCGTCGGCCAGCGTCACCGTCGCGTCCGCGACCGGCACGCCGGTGGTGGCCGAGCGCACCACGCCGCCGAGTCCGGTCGCGCTCTCCAGCACGAGGTCCGGACCGGCCGCGGTGCCGCCGACGGTCACGGTGGCCGCCTCCGGCCGGTACGCCGGCGCCGACGCGATCAGGACGTGGACGCCCCGGCCGGGCGCGGGCAGCCGGTAGCCGCCGTCGCCGCCGGTGGTGCCGCGCGCGATCTGCTGCCCGCTGGAGTCGACGAGCGTGACCACGGCACCCGGCACCGGGATCCCCGCCACGTCGCGCACCCGCCCGGTCACCTCGGTCATGAGCGCGCCTGCTCGGGACGGCCGGCGCGCAGGTCGGCGTCGACGGTCGCGGTTTCGCCGCCGCCCAGGTCGACCTGCCGCACCACGGGTTCGAACAGGCTGGTCACCACGGTGTAGTCGCCGGGCGCCAGGCCGGCCACCAGGTAGTCGCCGTGCTCGTCGGTCACCGCGGTCGCGGCGAGTTCCCCGGCGGCGGTGCTGACGGTGACGCGGGCGCCGGGCACCGGGCGCTCGTCCGGCCCGGTGACCGTGCCGCGCAGCGTGCCGGCGGCCTGGACCAGCAGGTCCGCCACGGCGGGTTCGGTGCCGGACACCGCGACGGTGGCGGCGGCCGGGCGGTGGCCGTCCAGGTGGGCGGTCACCGTGATCTCCCCGGCGGGCAGGCCGGCGAGCTGGAAGGTGCCGTCGGCGCGGGTGCGGGTCCGCGCGAGCACCTGGCCGTCGCCGTCCGTGGCGACCACCGCGGTGTCCCCGGCGCCGGAGCCGCCGGGGGAGCGGCGCACGATGCCGGTCACGGTCCCGCCGCCGGACACCACGAAGTCCCGCACCGCGCCCGAGCCGTTGAGCGTGACCGCGGCGGCCTCCGGCTGGAAACCGGGTGCGGTGACGATGAGCGTGTAGGTGCCCGGGCGCAGGCCGGGCACCGCGTAGCCGCCGTCCGCGCCGGCCCGGGTGCGGGCGGCCTGCCTGCCGTCGGCGCCGGTCACGGTCACCACCCCGCCGGCGAGCGCGGTGCCCCCGGCCGTGCGGAGCCGACCGGCGATCCGTCCCGGGCCCGCGGTCACGGCGTCGTGCTCGCTCACGTCGACGATCTCGCCCGCGGCGGCGGCCAGTTCGGAGCCCGCGGTCTCGTGCGGCTGCCCGGGCGCGGCCCGGCGCGAGGGCCCGGTGAACCAGGACGCGAGCGCGGCGATCACCGAGGCGATGATCGCGAACCAGAACGCGGCGGTGAGACCGTCGGCGAACGGGCCGGAGATCAGCTGCGGGAAGAAGCTGCGCCCGGTCAGGTAGGCGGCCTGGTCCGGCGGCAGGGTGTGCAGCACGCCGCCGAGGAGCTGTTCGATCGGGTTGTAGCCGAGGAACGCGGCGAACAGCACCCCGACCGGCGGCAGCGACGCGATCTGGTTCGCGTCCGCGGCCGGCACGCCGTGAGCGGTCAGGCCCTGCGCCATCGCGGTCGGCAGGTGGTCGGCCAGTCCGGCGATCATCAGGCTGAAGAAGAAGCCGATGGACAGCACCATCGCCGAGTTCTGGAAGGTCGCGGTCATGCCCGCGCCGGCGCCGCGGGCGTTGTTCGGCAGGCTGTTCATCACCTCGGCCCGGTTGGGCGAGGTGAACAGGCCCATGCCGAGTCCGTTGAGGAGCAGGATGGCGGCGAAGGCCCAGTAGCCGAAATCGACGGGCAGGACTTCCAGCAGGACGAAGCTGACCGCGGTGATCAGCATGCCGCCGGTGGACAGGAACCGGCCGCCGATCCGGTCGGAGATGACGCCGGAAACCGGTGCGGAGACCAGGAATCCGATGGTCAGCGGCAGCATGTAGATGCCGGCCCACAGCGGGGTCTGCTCGAAGCTGTAACCGTGCTGCGGCAGCCAGATGCCCTGCAGCCAGATGATCAGCACGAACTGCAGGCCGCCGCGGCCGAGCGAGGCGAGCAGGTTCGCCAGGTTGCCGAAGGTGAACGCGCGGATCGTGAACAGCCCGAGGTTGAACAGCGGGTTCGCGACCTTGGTCTCGATCACGCAGAAGACGACGAGCACGGCGGCGCCGCCGATGAGGCAGGACAACACGAACGGGCTCGTCCAGCCCATCGTGTGGCCGCCGTAGGGCTGGATACCGTAGGTGATACCGACCAGCACGGCGATGAGGCCGGCCGCGAAGGTCAGGTTGCCCCACCAGTCCATCTTCGCGCGGTGGCGCTCGCTGGTGTCCTTGAGCTTGAGGTAGGCCCAGATCGTGCCGAACACGCCGAACGGGACGGACACGAGGAAGACCAGCCGCCACTCGACCGGGCCGAGCAGGCCGCCGATCACCAGGCCGAGGAAGGAACCCGCGATCGCGGCGACGCCGTTGATGCCCAGCGCCAGGCCGCGCTGGCGCTGGGGGAAGGCGTCGGTGAGGATCGCGCTGGAGTTCGCCATCAGGAACGCGCCGCCGATGCCCTGGACGATGCGCCAGGCGATCATCCAGATCGCCGCCGCGTCCCCGGTCGTCCAGGTGATCGCCAGGAAGACGGACGACACGGCGAAGACGGCGAACCCCAGGTTGTACATCCGGACGCGGCCGTACATGTCGCCCAGCCGCCCGAACCCGACCACCAGCACCGCGGTGACGACGAGGAAGCCCATCATCATCCACAGCAGGTAGCTGGTGTTCGACGGCTCCAGCGGGTTGATGCCGATGCCGCGGAAGATGTCCGGCAGCGCGATGAGCACGATCGAGGAGTTGATCGTGGCCATCAGCATGCCCAGCGTGGTGTTGGACAGCGCGATCCACTTGTAGCGGGGACCGAGCGCAGGGTGCACTTCCATCACTCCCACCAGCGAAAATTAGTTGACCTATGCTAACTGGTTTCGCCGTGCGGGTGATGCGGCTCGCGCGTGATCCGGCTCGCAGGAATCTGGCGCATTTCCGGAGAATGTGCATCCAAGCGGACACTTCCGGCGAGCAGAAGCGGCGTTGACAGCGCCGCACGAGTATCAGTAGACCTGATAACCATGGATCTCAGTCAGCTCGAGGCGATCGACGTGCACGTCCACGTCGAGACCGACGACCACGGGCACCTGTCCCTGCCCGACGACTTCGTCGAGGCGTCCTCGGCCTACTTCGGCGCCGGCGCCCGGCGGCCGACCATCGACGAGATCGCCGCCTACTACCGCGAACGCCGCATCGGCGCGGTGCTGTTCACCGTCGACATCGAGGCGTTCACCGGGCACCCCGCGCTGTCCAACGAGGAGATCGCCGAGGCGGCGGCCAGGCACCCGGACGTGCTCATCCCGTTCGCCAGCATCGATCCCGCCAAGGGCCGGGCCGGCGCGCGGCAGCTGGAGCGGCTGATCGCCGATCACCGGGTGCGCGGCCTGAAGTTCCACCCGAGCCTGCAGAACTTCGCGCCCAACGACCGCAGCGCCTACCCGCTGCTGGAGATCGCGCAGGAGCACGGCCTGCCCGCGCTGTTCCACACCGGGCAGACCGGCATCGGCGCGAACATGCGCGGCGGCGGGGGAGTGCGCCTGGGCCTGTCCAACCCGATGCTGCTCGACGACGTGGCGATCGACTTCCCGGACCTGACGATCATCATGGCCCACCCGTCGTTCCCGTGGCAGGACGAGGCGCTCGCGGTGGCCACGCACAAACCGAACGTCCACATCGACCTGTCCGGCTGGTCGCCCAAGTACTTCCCGCCGCAGCTGGTCCGCTACGCCAACAGCCTGCTGCAGGACAAGGTGCTGTTCGGCTCGGACTACCCGCTCATCACGCCGGACCGGTGGATGGCCGACTTCGCGCGCCTGGACATCAAGGACCACGTGCGCCCGAAGATCCTCAAGGACAACGCCGTCCGCGTGCTCGGCCTGGGTTAGGAGCCGGAGATGATCCACCGCAGCCCGCTCCCGGACGTCGAGATCCCGGACGTCACGCTCACCGAGTACGTGATCGGCGGCGCGGCCCGCTTCGGCGACGCGACCGCGCTCGTCGACGGCCGCACCGGCGAAACCCTGACGTACGCCGGATTGCGTGCGGCGGTGACGGCCGGGGCGGCGGGCCTCGCCGCGCACGGCGTCGGGCCCGGTGACGTCGTCGCGCTGATGAGCCACAACCAGCCGTCGTTCGTGGTCGCCCTGCACGCGGCGATCGCGGCCGGGGCGGCGGTCACCCCGGTCAACCCGGCGCTGACCCCCGGGGAGATCGCCAAGCAGCTGCGGCTGTCCGGGGCGCGGGTGGTGATCGCGGCGGAACCGGTGGCGGACAAGGCACTCGAGGTGGCCGGCGAGGTGTTCGTGCTGGGCGAGCGCCCGCGTGCCCGGTCGTTCACGTCGCTGTTCACCGACGGGCCCGCGCCGCGGCTCGGCCTGGACCCGGCCACGACGGTCGCGGTGCTGCCGTTCTCCAGCGGCACCACCGGGATCCCCAAGGGGGTGCGGCTGACGCACCGCAACCTGGTCGCGAACCTGGCGCAGACGCGCGCCGGGTGGCGGATCGGGCCGGACGACGTGCAGGCCGCGGTGCTGCCGTTCTTCCACATCTACGGCTTCACGATCATCCTCAACTCGGGCCTGCTCGGCGGGGCGAAGGTGGTGACGCTGCCGCGGTTCGAGCTGGACGAGTACCTGCGGACGCTGGCGCGGCACCGGGTCACGCGCGCCTACTTCGCGCCGCCGATGGTGCTGGCGCTGGCGACCGCGCCGCACGTCGAGGACCACGACCTGTCCAGCCTGCGGTTCGCGCTGTGCGGGGCGGCGCCGCTGGACGTGGCGGTGACCGAGCGCGCGCAGCGGCGGCTGGGCTGCCTGATCCGGCAGGGCTACGGCATGACCGAGGCCAGTCCCGGCACGCACCAGGTGTTCGACGAGGATTTCGAGCGGACGCCGCCGGGCAGCGTGGGGCGGCTGTCGCCGAACACGCAGGCGCGGATCGTGGTGCCGGGGACGGATGACGACGTCGCCCCGGGCGAGACCGGCGAGCTGCTGATCCGCGGCCCGCAGGTGATGGACGGCTACCTGGACGACCCGGACGCCACGGCGGCGACGATCACCGGCGGCTGGCTGCACACCGGTGACCTGGTGCGCGTCGACGAAGACGGCGTGTTCTGGATCGTGGACCGGCTCAAGGAGCTGATCAAGTACAAGGGCTACCAGGTCGCGCCCGCCGAGCTGGAAGCGGTGCTGCTGACCCACCCGGCCGTGCTGGACGCCGCGGTGGTCGGCGTGCCGCACCCCGAGGGCGGCGAGGCACCGAAGGCGTTCGTGGTCACCGCGGAGCCCGTCGGCGGTGACGAGCTGATGGCGTTCGTGGCCGGGCGGGTCGCGCCGTACAAGAAGGTGCGCGAGGTCGAGTTCGTCGAGCGGATCCCCAAGTCCCCGACGGGCAAGATCCTCCGGCGGCTGCTCCGGACCTGACTCCTAGGACCTGGCAGCGAGCAGGATGTCGCGGGTCAGTTCGAGCTGTCCGTGGTGCTGGGCCAGCTCCTCGTAGACGTGCACGAGGGCGGTGCCCTGCCGCCGCCCGACCGGGGTGCCCGCGTACTTGTCCGGGACCTCGCCGCGCGGCGGGGCGTCGAAGTCGGCGGCCGCGGCGTCCGCGCGCAGCTGCTCGCGCGCCCGGGCGAGCCGGTCGAGGAGCGGGGCGACCGGGCCGGAGGCCGTGAACTCGGCCTCGCGGTCGCGGTCCACGGTGCGGCCCGCCACCACCTGGCCGGCCCAGGCCGCGATCACCCCGACGCAGTGGTTCACGATCGCGTAGGGCGTGTTCGCGCCCGGCAGGTCCGGCCGCGTGTTCGCCAGATCGTCGCCCAGGGCGGTGAGGATCGCCGCCATCCCGTCGAGCGCGCGGTCGGTGAAGAACAGGAAGCTCTCTTCATCCAGCATGATCACCATCTTCCCCGAAGCGCGCCGCCCACGGTTCGGGTGGCAGGGCGAGGGCGTTGGCGAGCCCGCTGATCGTCCGGTACCAGCCGGCCAGCACCAGGAACTCCAGCAGCTGGGTGTCGGTCAGGTGCGCGGCCAGCCCGGTCCACCGGCCGGGCGAAACCGTCGCGGTGTCGTGCAGCTCGTCCACCGCCCCCACGAGTGCCCGCTGTCGCCGGGACCAGACCGGCGCGTCGGCGCCGCCGTGCACCGTCGCGGCCAGCTCATCCGCCGTGAGCTCGGGGAACACCACCGCGTGCACGCCCCACTCGTACTCGCATCCCGAGCGCGCGCACGCCCGCGCGATGACCAGCTCCCGGTCGGCGGCGGGCAGCTCCCCGTGGGCGAGCAGGCCGG
Source organism: Amycolatopsis thermalba (assembly GCF_023376025.1). Lineage (NCBI taxonomy): Bacteria > Bacillati > Actinomycetota > Actinomycetes > Pseudonocardiales > Pseudonocardiaceae > Amycolatopsis > Amycolatopsis thermalba. Next base: position 4,939,928 of record NZ_CP091196.1, on the reverse strand, counting down.
CGCCGAGCACCCGCATCCGCGACGCGAGCTCCGGGTGCCGGTGCAGCACGCGGAAGAGCACCAGCGGATCGTGCGACACCTGCGGCGCCATCCAGCGGCGCAGGGCGTCCTCGATGCCGGGCGGATAGGGCGGGGTCAGCGGCGCGATCCGGGTCATGGGGCCTCCTCCGGGACTGCTTCGATTTCCGAACCAGTGTGGCGCTTCGATAATCGAAGCGCAAGGAGTGAGTCGCGCCGGTGATCTTTCACCTGCTGAAAACACGGCTGGTCCCGGCGCCGTGCCCCGGCCACAGTGTGGTCGTCGCATCTACACCAGAGGAGCTGCAGATGACTGCGTTCGTGCGCGACCAGTGGTACGTCGCCGCCTACGGGAGCGAGGTCGGGCGGGAACTGCTGGCCAGGACGATCCTGGGCGAGCCCATCGTCTTCTACCGCACCGAGTCCGGCGACGTCGTCGCCCTCGCCGACCGCTGCGTGCACCGCCGCTACCCGCTGTCCGAAAGCCGCCTGGACGGCGACCGGATCGTCTGCGGCTACCACGGCTTCACCTACGAACCGTCCGGCACCTGCGTGTTCGTCCCCGGTCAGGCGCGCATCCCGCGCACCGCGCGCGTGCCGTCCTACCCGGTCGCCGAGCAGGATTCCTTCGTGTGGGTGTGGATCGGCGACCCCGCCCGCGCCGACACCGCCCTGATCCCGCGCGCGCCGTGGCTCGCCGACCCCGCCTACACCACCGTGTGCGGCATGGAGCCGCTGGCCGCGCGCTACGACCTGCTCGTGGACAACCTGATGGACCTGTCCCACGAGACCTACCTGCACGGCGGCTACATCGGCACGCCGGAGGTCGCGAACACCCCGATCACCACCGAGGTCGACGAGGACCGCCGGATCATCTACGTCAGCCGCCACATGGACGACGCGGCCTGCCCGCCGTTCTACGCCGAGTCCACCGGCATCGACGGCCGCATCACCCGCTGGCAGGACATCGAATACCACCCGCCGTGCCTGTACCTGCTGCACAGCCGCATCGCGCCGGTCGGCGTGCTGCCCAACGCCGACGGCACCGACCCGGACGGGTTCCACGTCGAGGTCGTCTACGCGATCACGCCGGAGACCGAGCACTCGACGCACGACTTCTGGGCCGTGGCACGGGACTTCGCGCTCGATGACCAGGAGGTCTCGGACTTCCTCGCGGAGAACAACCGCACGGTCGTGCTCCAGGACGTCGTCGCGCTCGACATCCTGGAGAAGGTGATCCAGTCCGAGCCCGAGGGGTACCAGGAGCTGTCGGTGAACATCGACACCGGCGGGCTCGCCGCGCGGCGCATCCTGAAGAAGATGGCCGGGGAACAGCAGAAGGCCGCCACGCGATGACGGAACGGACCGCGATGCTGCACGGCGACACCGTGTACCGCATCCACTGGAAGCTCGGCACCGATCTGCTCGTCGGGGTCTGCTACTGCGGCGCCGAGCACGAGTCGGAGGATCCGGTCGAGCTGTGGGAGTGGCTGCTGGCCCATCCCGGCGGCCACGACGACCCGGCGCCCACCGGTGACCCGGTGCTCGCCGGAGCGGGGAGCGCGCGATGACGGCGGTGCTGACCGAAGTGGAACTCGACGTTCTTCTGGAGCGCAAGGAAGAACTCGCCGACGGAGTGGTGCGGCTGACCCTGCGGCACCCCGCCGGCGAGCCGCTGCCGAAGTGGGAGCCGGGGGCGCACCTGGACCTCGTGCTCGGCGAGGGGCTGGTGCGCCAGTACTCGCTGTGCGGCGACCCGGCGGACTCCTCGGCGCTGCAGGTCGCGGTGCTGCGCGAGCCGGACGGGCGCGGTGGTTCGGCCCACGTGCACGATCGTCTGTCCACTGGGGACACCGTCCGGATCCGTGGTCCGCGCAACCACTTCCGGCTCGTCGACGCGCCGCGGTACCTGTTCGTCGCCGGCGGGATCGGGATCACGCCGATCGTGCCGATGATCGCGCGGGCCGACGCCGCCGGCGCGGACTGGCGGCTGGTGTACGGCGGGCGGTCGCGGGCGTCGATGGCGTTCCGCGCGGAGCTGGTCGAGCGTTACGGCGACCGGGTCGAGATCCGGCCGCAGGACGAGACCGGGCTGCTCGACCTGGACGCGCTGCTCGGCGAGCCGCGTCCGGGGGTGGCGGTGTACTGCTGCGGGCCGGAGCCGTTGCTGGCGGCGGTCGAGCAGCGCTGTGCGGCGTGGCCGCCGGGTTCGCTGCACGTCGAACGGTTCTCCCCGAAGGCGGGCGCGGACGTGGGGGAGCGGACGGCGTTCGAGGTGGAGCTGGCGGCCTCCGGCCGGACGGTGACCGTGCCCGCGGGCAAGTCGATCCTCCAGGCGGTCGAGGAGGCCGGGGTGAGCGTGCTGTCGTCGTGCCAGGAGGGCACGTGCGGTACGTGCGAGACACCGGTGCTGGACGGGGTGCCGGACCACCGGGACTCGCTGCTGACCGACGCGGAGCGGGCGGCGAACGACACGATGATGATCTGCGTGTCGCGTTCGTGCGGGCCGCGGCTGGTGCTGGATCTGTAGACCGCGGCGGGGCAGGATGATCGGATGGACGGCGAAGTCCGGAGTGTCACCGGCAAGGTTCTGGCGCTGCTGGGCGCGTTCACGCCGGCCTGCCCGGAGCTGACGCTGTCGGAGCTGGCGCGGCGGGCCGGGCTGTCGCTGGCGACCGCGCACCGGCGGGTGGCGGAGCTGGTGGCGTGGGGCGCGCTGGAGCGCGGGGCCGACGGCCGGTACCGGGTCGGGTTGCGGTTGTGGGAGGTCGCTTCGCTGGCGCCGCGCGGGCTCGGGCTGCGCGAGGCGGCGATGCCGTTCCTGGAGGACCTGTACGAGGTCACGCACGAGAACGTGCAGCTCGCCGTGCGCGAGGGCCTGGAGCTGGTGTTCGTGGAACGGATCGCGGGCCGCAAGGCGGTTCCGGTGTGGACGCGGGTGGGCGGCCGGTTCGCCCTGCACGCCACGGGTGTCGGGCTGGCGTTGCTGGCGCACGCGCCGGTGGAGGTGCAGGAGGAGGTGCTGGGCTCGCCGTTGCAGGCGTACACGGAGAAGACGGTGACGAACCCGGCCCGGCTGCGGGAGATGCTCGCGGCGGTGCGCCGGACCGGCTACGCGGTGAGCGACGGCCAGGTGACGACCGACGCGGTCTCGGTGGCGGCCCCCGTGCGGGACGGCGAGGGCACGGTGATCGCGGCAGTCTCCCTGGTGGTCCACGCGAGCGGCGCCCACCCGGCGACGCTGGCCCCACTGGTCCAAGCGGCGGCGCGCGGAATCGGCCGGGCGTGCGGCTCCCCCGGCGGGGCCAGGGTCTTCCCCCGGGAGCCGATCGCGCGGTGATCCGTGCCGGGCAAGCGCGCGGCCGAGCGGGCACGGCGCCTCGCGCTTGCGGGACGCAACTGGGCTGCCTGCGGGTTGTACCCGGCGGTTCTGAAGCTCGCGCTCCCGGGGAGCCCGGCAGGCTCGCCCGTGCCCGCCTCCTCAGCCGGTCCGCGCACCCCGTCAGGCAGTCAGCAGCTTCCGCACCTCCCCCACCTCGTCGTCGTTCACCAGGTGCTCCCGGTCCTCGTACACGCGCAGCGTCACCGCCGCGTCCATCCGCTCCAGCAGCCTCGCCGTCGCCTCCGCTCGCTCCAGCGGCACCCACTCGTCGTAGCGGCTCGTGCCGGCGAAAACCGGCGTGCCGGCCAGCGAGCCCGACGGCGCGCGCTCGTCCGGCCCCAGGTAACCGCCGGTCAGCAGGGCGGCCCCGGCATACCGCCGCGGTGAGCGGACCAGCAGTTCCGACACCAGGCACGCCCCCTGCGAGAACCCGATCAGGACCACCTCCTCCGCCGCGATCCCGGCCTCCGCGATGCGCGCCAGGTGCGCCGCCATCGCCTCCAGCGCGTAGTCCGCCCACGGCTGGTTCACCGCGAGCGGCTGCATGAACCCGGCCGGGTACCAGGTCTGCCCCGCCGCCCGCGGCAGCACGTACGCGACCTCCGGCACCGCGACCCGGTCGAGGATCGCGAGCATGTAGTCCGGCGTCTGACCCCGCCCGTGCACGACGAGCGCGGCGCGCCGGGCCCGGGCCAGGGGCGCGCCCGTGAAGACCGGGGCCGGTTCCAGGTGCGGGTTGCTCACGGACGCGATCGTATCGGCCGGCACCGACGATTCCGGGCGCTAGCGTGCCGGCATGAGCTTCGCCGAGCTGCACCACACCGGCAAACCCCTGCTGCTGCCCAACGCCTGGGACCACGCCTCCGCCGCGGTCCTGGTGGCGGAGGGCTTCCCGGCGATCGGCACCACCAGCCTGGGTGTCGCCGCCGCGGCCGGCCTGCCCGACGGGACCGGCGCGACCCGCGACGAGACCGTCGCGCTCGCCCGGCGCCTGACCCGCCTGCCCTGCTACCTCACCGTCGACATCGAAGGCGGCTTCGCCGACGACCCCGCCGAGGTCGCCGCCCTCGGCGCGGAACTGGCCGCGCTGGGCGTGGCCGGGGTGAACATCGAGGACGGCCGCGACAACGGGCGCCTCGCCGACCCCGCCCACCAGCAGGAGCTGATCGCCGCGCTCAAGGCCGCCGCGCCCGGCCTGTTCGTCAACGCCCGCACCGACACGCACTGGCTCGCGACCGGGGAGGACCCCGTCGCCCGCGTCCGCGCCTACCAGGAGGCCGGGGCCGACGGGGTGTTCGTGCCGGGACTGCCGGACGAGACGTCGATCGCCGCGGTGGTCGCGGCGGCCGACGTCCCGGTGAACGTCCTGTTCTCGCCGTCCGGTCCGCCACTGGACCGGCTCGGCGAACTCGGCGTGCGGCGGATCAGTTGCGGATCGCTGCTGTTCCGGGCGGCGCTGGAGGCCGTGGCCCGCACGGCCGGCGCGGTCGCCACCGGCGGCGAGATCCCGCCCGTCCCGGCCTACGCGGACGTGCAGGCGCTCAGCTCGCCCGGAACAGCCGCCGCACCACCGCCGCCAGGATCGCCAGCAGCGCCACGGTGAACCCGAGCAGCGCGACCCGGATGTCCACCGCCTGCGTGGCCACCCCGAGCGCGAGCACCGGCACCGCGAGCCCGGTGTAGGCGGCGAGGAACAGCCCGGCCAGCGCCTCACCCCGGCTTTCCGCCGGGGCCAGGCCGAGCACGATCCCGATGCTGCCCTTGAACCCGGCGCCCGCCCCGGCACCGGCGAGCACCGCGCCGAGCAGGAACAGCGCGAGGCTGGGCAGCCACACCGCGACCGTCACCAGCACGAGCCCCACGGTCAGCAGCCCGAGCCCGGTGGCGAGCAACCGCCGCAACCCCGTGCGCGCCAGCACGATCTGCGCGACCGCGGCGGCCCCGAACACGGCGAACACGCTCACCCCGGCCAGCGCGTGCGAGTGCTGGTGCAGGGTGTTCGCCAGGAACCCCGGCGCGAGCGAGGTGAACAGGCCGAACACGGCGAACTCGGCGAGCGCGGCCGCCCCCGCGGCGAGGTAGCGCGAGCGGGCGTGCGGCGGCACCGAAACCCGCTGCGGGCGGTAGCGCACGCGCGTGGCGGTCACGGTTTCCGGCGTCAGCGTCACCGCGAGCGCGCCGAGCAGCATCAGCGCCTGGAACACCAGGTAGGGCACGTGCAGCGGGTCGCCTGCGTACTCGGCCAGCAGCCCGGTCACGAGCGGGCCCAGCCCGATGCCGCCGAGGTTGGCCGCCGTCGCGACGACGTCGGCCCGGGTCCGCGCCGCGCCCGGCCGGGCGGCCAGGTGCAGCTCGGTCAGGTGCGCGGTGGCGGTCGCGGTGAGCATGCCGATGCTGATACCGGACAGGAACCGCGCCGCGAGCAGCGCGGGCACCGACGACCAGGCCAGGAACACGACCCCGGCGAGCACGTTCACCAGCACCGCGGGCATTAGCACGCGGCGGCGGCCCACCCAGTCGGACACGTGGCCGGCCACGAACAGGCTGGCGATCACACCGAGCGCGTAGGCGGCGAAGACGAGGGTGACCGTGAACGGGCCGAACCCGTCCTTGGCCTGGTACAGCACGTACAGCGGCGCCGGGGCCGCGGAAAAGCCCATGGTCACCGCGAAGGTGTAGGCGACGAGCCAGAAGCCCGCGCCGTGACGGCGGGACGCGGTGCGCGGGGCGGTGGTCTCAGTGATCACGAGCCCAGGGTGCGCCCGATCGGCCATCTCGTCCAACGAATGTTTTCGCTCGCAGCTATCGCGGTGTTAGATAGCCGGTGTGGAACTGCGCCAGCTGTCGTACTTCGTCGCGGTCGCCGAGGAGCTGAGCTTCACGCGCGCGTCCCAGCGGCTCCGGGTCGTGCAGTCGGCGGTGTCGACGGCGATCCGCGCGCTGGAGCGGGAGGTCGGCGCCGAGCTGTTCGACCGGGACAGCCGCCGGGTCGCCCTGACCGCCGCCGGCGCGGCCATGCTGCCCGAGGCGCGCACCGCACTGGCCGCGGCGCGCGCGGCGGCGCAGGCCGCGGCGGGCGCGAGCGGTGAGGTGCGCGGCGTGGTCACCATGGGCACGCTCCTGTCGACCGGGCGGGTGAACGTGCCGCGGCTGCTGGGGCGGTTCTCGCGGCGGCACCCGCGCGCCGCCGTGCGGTTGCAGTACTCGCCCTCCGGCTCGGCGGGACACGTGCGGGCGGTGCTGGACGGGCGGATGGACCTGGCGCTGGCGTCCCTGCCGGGGCGGGCACCGGCGGGGCTGGCGCACGAGATCGTCGCGGAAGAGGACCTGAGCCTGCTGGCCGCGCCGGACCACCCGATGGCGCGCCGGAGCGCGGTGACGCTCGCCGAGCTGGCGGAGGAGTCCTTCGTGGACTTCCCGGCCGGATGGGGGAACCGGACGCTGGTGGACCGCGCCTTCGCCGGGGCGGGACTGAGCCGGCAGGTGCCGCTGGAGGTGCCGGACTACGTCACCGCGCGGGCACTCATCTGCCAGGGGCTCGGGGTGGGTTTCCTGCCCGCGGGCGCGGCGGGGGAGATGACGGGCGTGGTCGAGGTGCCGCTGGCCGAACCGCTGCGCTGGTCGGTCTCGGTGATCCACTCGGCGGCGCGACCACTGTCCCCCGCGGCGGCGGCCCTGCTGCGGGAGGTGCACGCGGAGCTGGAGGTCTAGGCGTTCGCCGGAGTTCACCGCGCTGGTGCGGTGGCGGCGATCCTCAGGCTGCGTGCGCCCGCTGCGCCCGGAGCTCGGCGAGCCCGGCCTCGGTGGGCACGACGGGCACGTCCTCGGTTCCCGGGCCGGGCGCGGCGGAGATCAGCTTGCGCCAGCTGAGCCGGTCGAGCGCCTCGCACTCCCAGGGCGGGACGCGCCCGGCCGCGGCGCCGTCGGGGCCGGCCCACATGTAGCAGGTGGGCGCGCCCCACAGGCCGTTGTGGAACAGGATGAGCCCGGCGGCCGTGTCGGCCAGGGCCTGCAGTTCTTGCGCGGTCATACCACAAAGGGTGCCCGCGGGGAAGACGAGCACACATCCGCCGAACCACCGAGTCGGCTACGTATTGTCATCCGTACGTGTGGCCTGGCGCACCAGTGCCTCCAGCACGTCGACCGCGACGGGCAGCGCCGCCTCGTCCACGTCGAAGTACGGGTTGTGGTGCGGCGCCGGGTTGCCGCCCCCGACGACCGTGTACGTGGCCAGGCCGCCCGCGCGCTGCACGGCTTCGGCGAAGAGGCTGGCGTCGTCGCTGCCGCCCATCTCGTGCAGCCGCACCGCCCGCTCACCGTGACCGCACGCGTCGGCGGCCGCGAGCACCGCGTCCAACAGCTCGTCGTCGCAGGTGAGCGACGTCGAACCGCCGGTCTCCTCGATCTCCACCGCCACGCCCTGTGCCTGCGCGGCCCCGCACAGCACCTGCTTGACCCGCTCGGTGAGGTCGGCGTTCACCGCCCCGTCCTTCGACCGCGCCTCGCAGGTCAGCTCGGCCACCGCGGGCACGATGTTGACGTTGCCCCCGGCGTGCAGGGTGCCGACGTTGACCCGCGTGTCGGCCGCGGAGAACCGCGGCAGGCCGTGGATGCCGAGCACGGCCGTCGCGGCCGCGAGCAGCGCGTTGCGGCCGTCCTCGGGCGCCGCCGCCGCGTGCGAAGCCACCCCGGTGAAGCGGGCGCGCATCTTGGTCGTGGCGAAGATGCCGGTGATCCCCGCCGCGACGGCCGTCGCCGGCAGGTCCAGGCCCAGGTGCACGGCCAGGAACCGGTCGACCCCGGCGACGGCGTCCGCGGCGAGCATCGCGCGGGCACCCCGGCCGCCCTCCTCGGCGGGCTGGAACAGGAACCGCACGGTCCCGGGGAAGTCGCGGTCGGCCAGGCGCCGCGCCAGCGCCAGCCCGATGGCCACGTGCCCGTCGTGCCCGCACGCGTGCATGAACCCCTCGTAGCGGGAGCGGAACCCGTTCGCCGCGGGCGCGTGCGCCGGGTCGTCGGCCTCGGTCACCGGCAGCGCGTCCATGTCGAACCGCAACGCCCACGCCGGACCGGGCCGGCGGCCGGCGAGGTCGGCGATGATCGCCGTGCCCTCGGTGGCGAACCGCCGCACGTCCCCGGCGTCCGCGCCGGTCTCGACGGCCCGGTCCGCGAAGCGCCGCAGCGTGGCCTCGTCCGGGTAGGCGGGCACGCCCTCGCGCCGCATGGCCGCGACGCCGGTGCGCACCTCGACCGGGAGTTCCCGCAGGTGCGCCAGCACCGTCGCCGCCGTCCGCACCTCGCAGAAGGCGGGCTCGGGGTGCGCGTGCACGTCCCGGCGCAGGGCGACCAGATCCATCGGGCTCCTCTCATCGCGGCAGGTGCACGTGCACCCCCGGGCCGAACGGGATGTCCCCGAAGTAGAACACGGCGAGCAACCCCACCCACACCACCCAGAACGGGATCACGAAGATCGACATGCGGGCGATCAGCGTGCCCAGGCGGACGTCCGGTTCGTAGCGGCGCAGCACGGTCAGCAGCACGAACAGGTAGGGGCTGAGCGGGGTGATGATCTGCGTGGCCGAGTCACCGATGCGGTAGGCGGCCTGCACGAACCCGGGGTCGTAGCCCAGCAGCATGAACGCGGGCACGAACACCGGCGCCACCAGCGACCACAGCGCCGAGCCGGACGTGATGAACAGGTTCAGCACCGACACCAGCACGACGAACGCGAGGATGCCGGCGAACCCGGTCAGGTGCACCGACTGCAGGAACTCGGCGCCGCGCACGGCCAGCAGCGTGCCCAGGTTGCTCCACGTGAACACGGCGATGAACTGCGAGATCGCCAGGATCAGCACGATGTAGCCGGCCATGTCCTTGACGGCCTCGGCCATCATGGACGGCACGTCGCCCGGTCCGGTGATGGTGCCGGTCGTGACGCCGTAGGTGATCCCGGCGAGCACGAACGCCAGGAACAGCACCAGCACCAGCCCGGTCAGCAGCGGTGAGCTGATCAGCGAGCCGTTGTCGCCGCGCAGCGGGCTGCCCGGCAGCAGCCACGCCCCGGCGACTACCACCACGTAGGCCACGAGCACGATCGCGGCGCGGCGCAAACCCTTGCGCTGCACCGGGGTCAGCGCCGCGCTCTCGTCCGCCGCGGCGCCTTCGGGCGGGGTGTAGGGGCCCAGCCGCGGCTCCAGCACGCGCGCGGTCAGCCACGCGCCGAGGAACGGCAGGAGCAGCCCGGCCGCCGCGGTGAAGAACCAGTTCATCGCCATGGTGACCTGCGGCTGCACCGCGACCGGGACGACGGTCACCGCCTTCTGCGTGAGCCCCGACAGCAGGGCGTCGTAGCTGCCGAGCAGCGTGCCGGCGCCGTAACCGCCGGTGACGCAGGCGAAACTGCCCACCGCGCCGGCCACCGGGTGCCGCCCGGCGGCGCGGAACACCAGCGCGGCCAGCGGCGGGATGACGATGATGCCCGCGTCGGCCATGACGTGCGCCTGGAACGACACCAGCGACACCGCGAACGGCAGCAGCCAGCGCGGGGCGCGCGAGAAGACCGCGCGCACGGCCGCCTCGAGCAGCCCGGCGCGTTCGGCCAGGCCGACGGCCAGCAGCATCACCAGGACGTTGCCCAGCGGCGGGAAGGTGACGAAGTTGTCGACCAGCTTGCTCAGCAGGAACCGCACACCCTCGCCGGTGAACAGGCCCTTGACGGCCACCGGTTGCGTCGTGCCGGGCACCGTGACGGTGACGTGGCAGGCGGCGACCGCGGTGGTGATCACCGCGAGTGCCGCGAACAGGTACACGAACAGGAAGAACGGGTCCGGCAGGCGGTTGCCGACCCGTTCGACGAAGCCGAGGACCCGCTCGGCGGGGGACTGTTTCGCCTGTGCTGGGGTGGTGCTCAACCGCTGCCTCCTTGATCGTGCCGGGTCAGGATGGCAGCCGACGATGTCGGCGGGATGTCGGAGTTTTTCGGACAGGTGAAGTAAACCGGATCGCGGCAACCGGTGGCTCCGGAATTGTCGGTGGTGGCCGCTAGCCTCGGGCGCGTTGATGGACCACGACGAGGGGGGACCCGATGACCGAGATGTGCGAGCTGTTCGAGCTCCGGCAGTACACGCTGCACCCGGGGCGGCGCGAGGAGCTGGTGGCGTTGTTCGACCGGCATTTCGTGGAGTCGCAGGCCGAGGCGGGGATGCGGGTGTACGGCCAGTTCCGCGACCTGGACGACCCGGACCGCTTCGTGTGGATCCGGGGCTTCCCGGACGCCGCCCGGAGAGCCGAGGCACTGGCGGCGTTCTACGAGCGGCATCCCGCCTGGCGGACACACCGGCACACCGCCAACGCGACGATGGTGGATTCGGGCGACGTGCTGCTGCTGGAGCCGGTGACGGGAAGCCTGGATGCGGCGGGTGCGGGGCCGCCTGGCGTGGCGGGTTTCGGTGCGGGAGGTGCGGGGCCGCCCAGGGTGGTGGGTTCCGGTGGGGGAGGTGCGGGGCCGCCTGGGGTGGTGGTGGGTTCTGGCGCGGGAGATGCGGGGCCGCGTGGCGTGGTGGTGGGTTCTGGTGGGGGAGGTGCGGGGCCGCCTGGCGTGGTGGCGGGTTCCGGTGTCGGAGGTGCGGCGCCCGTGGCGGCGGCATCCGGGCTGTTCGAGATCGTCGTGGCCTACCCGGACGATCCGGCGGAGTTTCCGGACGTCTTCCGGCAGGAGATCACGCCCGCACTCGCGGAAGCGGGCACACCACCGCTCGCGTCCTTCCGGACTTCCTTGCGCCGCAACGACTACCCACGCCTGCCGATCCGGGAGGGCGAACAGGTTTTCGCCTGGCTGACCCGGTTGCCGCCCGGCCACGAGCGGCTCCCGCTCCCACCCGCGCTGACCGAACGATCATCACGGCCCCCCGACCGCCTCCGCCTCGCCCCGACGCCGCGATCCTGGCTCCGCTGACCGCCCGATCCACAACGGAGGTACCCGCTTGGATGATGACAACTGAAGATCAGCCTCGGACGGGCATGAGCCGATGGTTGCGCGTGGTCCGGTTCACCGCCGGGCCAGCAGTGGGATCCGGCCGCCTGCCAGGACCGCTTCCACCTGGCGTCGCGAGAGGCGGTGCCGGAGCGGGATGTCCGTGCCCGTGGTGGTGTCCGTGGCCGTGATCTCCTCGCCCTCGGGCAGTTGCGAGCGCAACGCCCGCAGCGCGAGGACGTGCCCCTGCTCGACGCGGTCGTAGTCGGCCGGGTCGGTGAACTCCAGCGCCAGGATGCCGAAGTTGGCGAGGTTCTGCCAGTGGATCCGCGCGAACGACTTGGCGATCACCGCCACCACACCGAGATGCCGCGGCGTGATGGCGGCGTGCTCCCGCGACGACCCCTGCCCGTAGTTCTCCCCGCCGACGACGAAATGCCCGCCCTCCGTCTCGCGGGCCCGCGACGGGTAGGTCTCGTCGACGCGGGTGAACGTGAAGCCGGCCAGCTTCGGGATGTTCGAGCGGAACGGCAGGGCCGCGGCACCGGCGGGGGAGATCTCGTCCGTCGAGATGTTGTCGCCCACCTTCAGCAACACGGCGCCCTCGACGTCGTCCGGCAGGGGCGGGAAATCCGGCAGCGCCGAAATGTTGGGTCCCTTGACCAGCTCCTCCCGCGCGGCCCGCTCCGGCGGCAGCGGCGGCACCAGCATCGCCGTGTTCACGGTCGCGCGCTCGGGGAGCTCGACCACCGGACTGGCCATCGCCAGCTCCCGCGGATCGGTGATCACCCCGGTCAGCGCGGCCGCCGTCGCGGTTTCCGGCGAGCACAGCCACACCCGGTCCTCCCGCGTCCCGGACCGGCCGGGGAAGTTCCGCGGGAACGTGCGCAGCGAGTTCTGCCCGGCCGCAGGCGCCTGCCCCATCCCGATGCACCCCAGGCACCCCGCCTGGTGCAGCCGCGCGCCCGCGGACACCAGATCCAGCGTCGCGCCCATCTTCGTCAGATCCGCGAGGATCTCCCGCGACGACGGGTTCACGTCGAAGCTCACCGCATCATGGGTCTGCCGCCCCCGCACCATCGCCGCCGCCACGGCGAAGTCCCGCAGCCCGGGGTTGGCCGACGAGCCGATCACCACCTGCCGCACCTCGGTGCCGGCCACCTCCCGCACCGGCACCACGTCGTCCGGCGACGACGGGCACGCGATCAGCGGCTCCAAAGCAGACAGATCGATCTCGTCGGACAGGTCGTACACCGCGTCCGGATCGGCGACGAGCTCCTCGAAATCCGAAGCCCGGTCCTGTGCCCGCAAGAAATCACGCACCGCCTCGTCGGCGGGGAACACCGTTGTCGTGGCCCCGAGTTCGGCGCCCATGTTCGCGATCACGTGCCGGTCCATCGCCGACAACGACGCCAGCCCCGGCCCGTGGTACTCCACGATCCGGTTCAGCCCGCCCGTGACGCCGTGCCGGCGCAGCATCTCCAGGATCACGTCCTTGGCCGACACCCACTCCGGCAGCGACCCGGTCAGCCGCACCCCCCAGATCTCCGGCATCCGCAGGTACAGCGGCTCCCCGGCGATCGCCATCGCGACCTCCAGCCCGCCGACCCCGATCGCGAGCATGCCGAGCGACCCGGCGGCGCACGTGTGCGAGTCGGACCCGACCATCGTGCGCCCCGGCACCCCGAACCGCGCCATGTGCGTCGGGTGCGAAACCCCGTTGCCCGGCTTGGAATACCACAGCCCGAACCGACGGCACGCCGAGCGCAGGAACGCGTGGTCCTCGGCGTTCTTCTCGTCCGCCTGCAGCAGGTTGTGGTCGACGTACTGGACGCTCACCTCGGTGCGCGCCCGGTCCAGCCCCAGCGCCTCCAGCTCCTGCATCACCAGCGTGCCGGTGGCGTCCTGGGTGAGGGTCTGGTCGACCCGCAACCCGATCTCGCGACCCGGCACCGGCTCACCGGACACCAGGTGGCTGTCGATCAGCTTGCGGGCGACCGGGAACCCCACCACTACCTCCGGCTGGCCCGCACGAACTGCTCCCGCGGGTGGTGCTGCTCGCCGGTCGCCACCACCTGTCGCCCGAACGGCAGTGAGATCAGCCAGTCCGCGGCGATCCGCGTCTTGCGGTGCGCGGTCGGCATCGTCATCAGGTGGTAGGCGCGGTGCAGCGCCCACGCCGGCCAGCCACGCAGCTTCACGCCGTAGATCTGCGCGACGCCCTGGTACAGGCCCAGGCTCGCGACCGACCCGGCGTAGGAGTGCCGGTAGCCCTCCAGCGGCCCGCCGCGCAGCGTGGCGACGATGTTCTTCGCCAGCACCACCGCCTGCCGCGAGGCGTGCTGCGCCGACGGCGCGCACACCGCGCCCGGCTCCTTGCTGGTCACGTCCGGCACCGCGGCGGCGTCCCCGGCCGAGAACACGCCCGGCGTGCCGTCCACCTCCAGCGTCGTGGCGCAGCAGACCCGGCCGCGCGGGTTCAGCGGCAGGTCGGTGTCGGCGAGCATCGGGCTCGGCTTGACGCCCGCGGTCCACACGATCGTGCCGGCGTCGAACTCGGTGTCGTCGCCCAGTACGACGTGGCAGTCCTCGCACGACTTGAGCGTCGTGCCCAGGTGCGCCTCGAAGCCGCGCTTGGTCAGCACCTCCAGCGTGTAGCTCGCCAGCGACGAGCTGACCTCCGGCATGATCCGGTCGGCCGCCTCCACCAGCACCCACCGCAGCTCCGACCGGTCCAGGCCGTAGGCGGGCAGCGCGTGCCGGGTCATGTCCTCCAGTTCGGCCATCGCCTCGATGCCCGCGTAGCCGCCGCCGACGAACACGAACGTCAGCAGCTTGCGCCGCAGCTCCCGGTCCCTCGTGCTGGACGCGATGTCGAGCCGGGACAGCACGTGGTTGCGCAGGTAGACGGCCTCCTCCAGGGTCTTGAACCCGATGCCGTGCTCGGCCAGCCCGGGAATCGGCAGCGTCTTGGACACCGAGCCGGGCGCGACCACGAGGATGTCGTAGCCGAGCCGCTCGACGTGCCCGTCGGCGACGCGCAGCGTGACCGACTTCGACGTCGTGTCGACGCCGGTCGCCTCCGCGGCCATCACCGTGCAGCCCGGCAGCACCTCGCGCAGCGGCACGACCACGTGCCGCGGCTCGACGGAACCGGCCGCGGCCTCGGCCAGGAACGGCTGGTAGGTCATGTACGACCGCGGGTCGACCACGGTCAGCTGGGCCTCCTCGGCGGTGAGCCGCTTGCGCAGCTGCCGGGCGGTCGTGGCGCCGACGTAACCACCGCCGAGGATCACGATCCGGGCGGGGTCAGCCACGCAGCGCCTCCTCGTCGGTCTCGAACTCCACTTCCTGCTGCTGCTCGGCCACGTCGCCGGCGTCCGCCTCGGGCGGCAGGCCCGGCTCCGGGCCGGTCTGCCGCGGGGCGTTCACGTTCTGCCGCTGGGCCAGCGCGTCGGCCACGGGGGCCTCGGGGTCGGGCGGCAGCGGCGACTCCCGCTCCAGCGCCTCGCGGACGGACTCCTCGTCGGGCTCGGTCACGCCCATCCCTCCTCGTGTCAGTGGGTCTTTTCGAGTTCGGCGATCGCCTGCTCGACACCCGCGACCACGTCGGGGTGGCCCAGCGGCAGCGGCGCGGGGATCCGGTCGTCGGCGCCGCCGGTGCTGTGCGCCACCACCCGCACGTGCACGCCGGACTGCGCGAGCGCGTCGATCCGCTCCCGGTGGTCGTCCACCCAGTGCCGGTCGGCGATCTCGCCGTCGCCCGGCGGCACGAACTGGTCCGCGGCCGGGTCGACCAGCAGCACCGAGCGCAGCGCGCGGGCGTGCTTCTCCGCCAGGCGCAGGGCCCCGTCGGCGAACGGCGCGCTCGCCACCACGTGCACCGCTTCACCGGGCGGGTCGGACAGCAGGTCGTCGGCCTGGGTCAGCCCGCCGTCGGAGGGCAGCCGGCACCACACGATCCGCCACCGGTCGGTCTTGTCCCGCCAGGTCGCCGGCAGGCCCTCGTGCTTGGCCAGGCCGGTCGGATCGAGCACCAGCACGGTCGGCCCGTCCGGGGTACCTTCGGTTACGGCGGCCGGGCCCTCGGCACGCACCGGGTCCGGGGAGTAGTTCATCAACCGCTCCTTTCTCCGGTCCCCCGGCTACCCCGGGTGCCGCCGCCCTACACGGATCACGTGCAGACAGGGGATGGACATGCGAGACCACTTGCGGGAGGTCGCCGACTTCAACGTCCCGGTCACGTCGGCCGAGGACACCGAGATGATCGCGGCGCAGCGCCGGCGCGCGGTGCGCGCGGTCGCGTCCGCGGCGGCCGACGCCGAGGACTGCGCGTTGCTGCTGGACGCGCTCGGGCTGAAGCCGGCGGAGGGAATCACGCCGGTTCCGGCGCAACGGCTGGGCTGATCGGGTGTAACGCTGGTCACGGTCGGCGCCGGACGGGGAACGGCGCGGCCGGGCCGGCGTTGCCAGGGGTGGTAGCTACCGATCATCGCGGAGGATCTCCATGGCCCTGGCAGACATCGAGCTGCGCACGCTCGCCGGCGAACCCGCGACCCTCGGCGAACTGGGGCGCAAAGCCCTGCTCGTCGTGAACGTCGCCTCCCAGTGCGGCCTGACGCCGCAGTACGCGGCGCTGGAGCGGCTGCAGGAACGCTACGGCGACCGGGGTTTCTCCGTCGTGGGCTTCCCGTGCAACCAGTTCGCCGGCCAGGAGCCGGG
Organism: Amycolatopsis thermalba; assembly: GCF_023376025.1. Taxonomy (NCBI): domain Bacteria; kingdom Bacillati; phylum Actinomycetota; class Actinomycetes; order Pseudonocardiales; family Pseudonocardiaceae; genus Amycolatopsis; species Amycolatopsis thermalba. The sequence goes on along the minus strand of NZ_CP091196.1, from coordinate 4,923,834 downwards.
CAGCGCCGAGGAGATCGCCACCTTCTGCTCGGCGACCTACGGCGTCACGTTCCCGATGTTCGAAAAGATCGAGGTCAACGGCCCCGGACGGCACCCGGTGTACGCCGAGCTGGTGGAGACGCCGGACGCCGACGGCGAGAGCGGGGACGTGCAGTGGAACTTCGAGAAGTTCCTCGTCGACCCGGACGGCAAGGTGGTGGCCCGGTTCCGGCCGCGGACCGACCCGGAGGCCCCGGAGGTCGTCGAGGCGATCGAAGCGGTCCTCCCGGCTGCCTGAAGCAGTCAAAGTTTTGACGATTGCGGCGTGGCAGGGTAGTGACCTGCGCCACGTCGATCAAGGGGCCGGTTCCTAGAAGCGGCGCTTCGCGTCGAGTGCCGCGGAACTGGTCGTGAGCTTCTCCAGCAACCCGATCAGGATGGTCTGCTCGGGCTTGGTCAGCGCGTTGGCCCACGCCTGCTCGCGGGCGTTGTGGGCCTCGTACGCGCTGGTGATCGCCTCGTGGCCGGCGTCGGTGAGGTTGAGCAGCACCGCGCGCCGGTCGTGCTCGGCCTGCTTGCGCGACACCAGCCCGTCCCGCTCCAGCGTGTTGACCAGGGCCGACACCGCCGCCCGGCTCATCCCGGACAGCTGCGCCACCCGCTTGGCCTCCATCGGGCCGGCCAGCCACAGGACGAACAGCACCCGGAAGCCGCCCCAGCTCCACCCGCGCGGCCGGTGCACCGTGGACTCCCAGTCGTAGACGAGTGCGCTGGTCAGGCGGTGCAGCGTCAGTCCGAGGCGCATCGCGGTGGCGTCGACCGCGGGCAGTTCGGCGGTCGTCTTCGCGATCGCGTAGTCCACGAACGTCAGGTAGTCCAGCTCGTCGGGGGCAGCCGGTTCTGCGGTCATGCGCCCCAGGCTAGGCCCCCGCGCGCCGCTCATCCGAACAACGTCGCGTTTCGGAAGTAGTCTTCCCTTGCGGGGTGACCCGGGTTACCCTGACTGCCGTCGAATAGTCAAAGGTTTGATCAAAGGAGGTGCAGGGTGGCTCAGAAGTCGTTCGCCTCGTCCGGCGACCTGACGGAGAAGGAGCAGACCCTGGAGGTGCTCGACGACGGCGTCTACGCGCTCACCGCGGAAGGCGACCCGAACGTCGGCGCCATCGAGGGCGAGGACTTCCTCGTCTGCTTCGAGGCACTGGCCACGCCGGTCGCGGCCGGGGAGTGGCTGGCGAAGCTGCGGGAGCACACCGACAAGCCGGTCCGGTACCTCGTGCTGTCCCACTACCACGCCGTGCGCGTGCTCGGCGCGTCCGCGTTCGACGCCGAGGTCATCGTGGCGCACGAGAACACCCGCGCCCTGGTCGCCGAGCGCGGCAAGGAGGACTGGGAGAGCGAGTTCGGCCGCATGCCGCGGCTGGCCAAGGGCGCCGACTCGGTGCCCGGCCTGACCTGGCCCACCCTGACCTTCTCCGACCGGCTCACCATCGACCTCGGCGGCGACCGCGGCGACCTGGTGCTGCAGTACTGCGGCCGCGGGCACACCGAGGGCGACATCGTGGCCTGGCTGCCCCGCCAGAAGATCCTGTTCGCCGGCGACCTCGTCGAGGCCGAGGCCGCGCTCTACACCGGCGACGCGTTCCACCGCGACTGGGCCTCGGCGACGCTGGACCGGGTCAAGGCGTTCGGCGCGGAGGCGCTGATCGGCGGCCGCGGCGCGGTCAGCCGCGGCCGGGACGCCGTCGACGCGGCGATCGAGCAGACCCGCGGCTTCCTGGACGTGATGATCCGCGAGGTCGGCGCGGTGCAGCGGGCCGGCGGCACCCTCAAGGAGGCCTTCGAGCGCACCCACGCCGCGCTGGCCCCGCGGTACGGGCACTGGCCGATCTTCGAGCACTGCCTGCCCTTCGACGTCTCCCGCCTGTGGGACGAGCTGTCCGGCATCGAACGCCCGGTCATCTGGACCGCGCAGCGGGACCGCGAGGTCTGGGACCAGCTGCAGGGCTGAACGATGACCACGACGACAGACCGCAGGGTCGCGGTGATCGGCAACGGCCCGGTCGGCCAGACGACCGCGCTGCTGCTGGCCCGGTGGGGCGTGCCGGTGCTGCTGCTGGACGGGCGCGCCGAGCGCGACCTGGTCGGCTCCAAGGCGATCTGCCAGCAGCGCGACGTGCTCGACGTGTGGGAGGCCGTGGGCGCCGGGCGGCGGATCGCCGCCGAGGGCGTCACCTGGACCACCGCCCGCACCTTCCACCGGGACCGTGAGCTGTTCGCCTACTCGATGGCCGATCCGGGCCGCTCGGCGTTCCCGCCGTTCGTCAACGTCTCCCAGGCCCGCACCGAGGAGATCCTGGACGAGCGGATCGCCGCCGAGCCCCTGATCGACGTGCGCTGGGGCCACCGGGTCACCGGCATCGCCCAGGACGGCGACGGGGTCACGCTCGCCGTCGAGGGGCACGCGGACCTGCGCGCCGACTACGCCGTGGCGTGTGCCGGGGCCCGGGGCGAGGACATCCGCCGGATGCTCGGCGTCGGCTTCGGCGGGCACTCCTTCGACGACCGGTTCCTCATCTGCGACATCCGGGCCGACCTGCCCGGCTGGGCGCAGGAGCGGCGGTTCTACTTCGACCCGGAGTGGAACCCGGGCCGCCAGGTGCTGATCCACCCGTGCCCCGGCTCGACGTTCCGCATCGACTGGCAGGTCCCCGGCGACTACGACCTGGCCGCCGAGGAAGCCAGTGGCGCGCTCGACGAGCGGATCCGCGCGATCATCGGCGATCAGCCCTACGAGATCGTGTGGAAGTCGGTGTACCGCTTCCATTCGCGAGTGGCGGACCGGATGCGCGTGGGCCGCGTCCTGCTCGCCGGGGACTGCGCGCACCTGGTGTCGCCGTTCGGCGCGCGCGGCCTCAACTCCGGGGTCGGCGACGCCGAGAACGCCGCGTGGAAGCTCGCCTTCGTGCTGCACGGCTGGGCGGGCGAGGAGCTGCTGGAGTCCTATCACGACGAACGGCACGCGGCGGCGCTGGAGAACATCGCGGTCACCACGGCCACGATGGACTTCCTGGTGCCGCAGACCGCCGAGCAGCACCGGCGGCGGCGCGAGGTCCTGGAGGCCGCGGCCACCGACCCGGCGATGCGGGCACAGGTGGACTCCGGGCGCCTGGCCGAGCCGTTCTGGTACGTGGAGTCGCCGCTGACCACCCCGGCGGAGTCGCGGCCGTTCGCCGGCCGCCCGCCGCGCGGGGAGGTGCCGCCGGCCGGGCCGGGGATCCTGGTGCCGGACGTGCCGGTGTCGGTGACCGGGTCCGCCTGCGGCCGGTTCCGCGAGCTGGCCCGCGACGGCGTCCTGCTGCTGACCACCGACGGGGTGGACCTGGAACCGTCCGTGGACACCGCGGCCCCGGTGCGGCTGCTGCGCCTGTCCGAGATCGACGTGACCGGGGTGCTCGCCGAAGCGCTGGCCGCACGGCCCGGCGAGATCTGGGTGATCCGGCCGGACGCCCACGTGGCGGCCGTCCTCACCGACCCGGCCCAGGTGCCGGCGGCGGTGAACCGCGCACTGGCGCGGCCGGTCGCCGAACGTATCCTGCCGGGTACCGGCACGTAGAGGGAGGACCATGGGCAGGATCGCCGTCACCGGGGCCACCGGGCAGCTGGGTTCGCGGGTCGCCGCGCTGCTCGCCGAACGGGGTGTCGCGCAGCGGCTGTGCGTGCGGAACCCCGCGCGGGCGCCCCGGATCGCGGGCGCCGAGGTCGTCGCGGCGGACTACGCGGACGCCACCGGGTTCCGCGACGCGCTGGCCGGCGTGTCGACGCTGTTCCTGGTGTCCGGCCACGAAGGTCCCGAGCGGATGGACCTGCACCGCAACGCGGTCCGCGCCGCCGCCGAGGCCGGGGTCGACCGGGTGGTCTACACCTCGTTCCTCGGCGCGGCCCCGCTGGCGACGTTCACCTTCGCCCGCGAGCACGCCGAGACCGAGCGGCTGATCCGGGAGTCCGGGCTGCGGCTGACGGCCCTGCGCAACACGCTCTACGCGGACGTCGCGCCGCACTTCGTCGGCGCCGACGGGGTGCTGCGCGGCCCGGCCGGTGACGGGCGGCTGGCGTGGGTGGCGCGGCAGGACGTGGCGCGGCTGGCGGTGGAATGCCTGCTCGACGACGGGCACGCCGGCCAGGTCTACGACGTGACCGGCCCGGAGGCGATCGACCTGCACGAGACCGCGGCGTTGCTGAGCAAGGCCACCGGGCGGGAGATCACCTACCACGCCGAGACCTTGGAGGAGGCGCGCGCGTCGCGGGCGGGCGCGCAGGACTGGGAGATCGACGGCTGGGTCGGCTCCTACGCGGCGATCGCGACGGGCGAGGTGGCGGTCACCAGCCACACCGTCGAGCACGTCACGGGACGGCGCCCGTGGACGTTCGCCGAGTTCCTCGCCGCGGAACGCCGCGCCTGGGCGCATCTTCACGCGTCCGGACGGGGGTGACTATCATCGAGATCCGAGAAGATCACCCCGAGAGGCACCGCGCATGGCGTCGGACAGACCGGCATCCCCCTCGGTCGACCGCACGCTGACCGTGCTGGAGACCCTCGTCGAGGCCGGTGAGGGCCTCACCCTCACCGCGCTGGCGCGGGCGACCGAGATCCCGCTCGCCACCTGCGCCTCGATCGTCTACACCCTGGAAAGCCGCGGGTACGCCCGCCGCCGGGTCGTCGGCCGCAGCCACTTCTGGCGCGCCACCACCCGCCTCTACGAGATCGCCGCGCCGCTGGCCGGTGAGACGCTGCCGGCCCGATCCCGATGATCGTCGCCGTCGAACTGGCCGCGCTGGTGGCCGTCGTGCTCCTCGTCACCGGTATCGCGCAGCGCCTCAACTGGTCCCCGCCGCTGTGCCTGGTGGCGATCGGCGTCCTCGCCTCGTTCGTCCCGGGCGTGCCGGACTACCACCTCGACCCCGAGGTCGTCCTGATCGGGCTGCTGCCCCCGCTGCTCTACGCGACCGCGATCCGCACCCCGCTGTACGACTTCCGGGCCAACCGCGTGCCGATCGCGGCGCTGTCGGTCGGGCTCGTCGTGTTCACCACGCTGGTGGTCGGCTGGGTCGTGTGGCTCATCGTGCCCGGCATCCCGCTGGCCGCCGGGTTCGCGCTCGGCGCGGTCGTCGCGCCGCCGGACGCGGTGGCCGCCACCGCCGTGGCGCGCCGGGTCGGCATGCCGCGGCGGATCGTGCGGATCCTGGAGGGCGAGAGCCTGCTCAACGACGCGGCCGCGCTGGTGTCCCTGCGCACCGCCATCGCCGCGATCGCCGGGGCGGTCAGCATCTGGGAGGTCGGCGGCGATTTCCTGCTCGCCGCCGGCGGGGGAGGCGCGGTCGGCGCGCTGATCGGGTGGGGCGCGAGCACGCTGCGCCGCCGCCTCACCGACCCGGTGATGGACACCGCGTGGTCGCTGGTGATCCCGTTCCTGGCCTACCTGCCCGCCGAGGCGATCCACGGCTCCGGCGTCGTCGCGGTCGTGGTGGCCGGGCTGATCGTCGGGCACCAGACGCCCAAGCTGCTGTCCGGGCCGTCGCGGCTGGCCAGCAGGCTGAACTGGCGCACCGTCCAGTTCCTGCTGGAGAACGTGGTCTTCCTGCTGATCGGGCTGCAGGTGCGGCGCATCGTCGAGGAGGTCGGCGACTCCCGGCTGCCGGCCTGGTCGCTGGCGCTGATCTGCGCCGGGGTGCTCGCGGCGACGATCCTGGCCCGGATCGTGTGGGTGTTCGGCTACGGGCTGGTGGCCCGCGCGCGGCCGGGTGAACGGACCCCGTGGTCCTACTTCGCGGTGATCTCGTGGGCGGGCATGCGCGGTGTGGTCACCCTCGCGGCCGCGTTCGTGCTCCCCGACGACACCCCGCAGCGGGCGGTGCTGGTGCTGGCCGCGTTCGTCGTGGTCGCCGGAACGCTGCTGCTGCACGGCATGACCCTGCCCGGCCTGGTGCGCCGCCTGAGCCTGCCACCGCCCAACCCGGCGGAGGACGCGTTGCAGGAGGCCGCGCTGCTGCACGACATGACGTCCGCGGGCCTGGCGCGGCTGGAGGAGATCCGCCGCCCGGCCGACCCGCCGGAGGTCATCGACCGGTTGCGGGACAAGCAGTCCTACCGGTCGGACTCGGCGTGGGAGAACCTCGGCCGGCTCAGCGCGGTGGAGGAGACCCCCAGCGACGCGTACCGTCGGCTGCGTGCCGAGATGCTGGCGGCCGAGCGGGACGTCCTGCTCACCGCGCGGGACCGGGGCACCGCCGACGACGAGGTGCTCCGGCGCGTGATGGAGGGGCTGGACATCGAGGAGTCGCTGCTGGAGCGACCCGAGGAGGAGCCGGGCATGGAACGTGAACTGGACACCCCCGCGGCCACCGCGGGCACCTGCGACCACCTGGAGCAGGCCGGCGCGCCGGAGACCGACGCGCAGGGCTGCGTCGACTGCCTGCGCGAGGGCTCGTCGTGGGTGCACCTGCGGCTGTGCCTGGAGTGCGGGCACGTGGGCTGCTGCGACTCCTCGCCGCGCAAGCACGCCACCCAGCACTTCCACGACACCCGGCACCCGGTGATCCGCAGCTACGAGCCCGGCGAGAACTGGCGCTGGTGCTTCGTGGACGGGATCGTCGGCTGAGCGGGGGCGCCCGGCGCGCCCCCGCCCGCCCGGTCAGAAGGGGTAGCCGGCGACGTCGCCGCGCATCGTGACCCAGCGGGTCTCGGTGAACGCCTCGATGTTCGCCGCCGGCCCGCCGAAGCGCGAGCCGGTGCCGGAGTCGAACACGCCGCCGAACGGGGCCAGCGCCTCGTCGTTGACCGTCTGGTCGTTGATGTGCGCGATGCCGGTCGGGATCCGGTCGGCCAGCGCCAGACCCTTCGCCACGTCGGAGGTGATGATGCCCAGCGACAGCCCGTACTCGCTCTCCGACGCGAGCTTCGCCGCCTCGTCCAGGGTGGCGAACTTGGCGACCGGCGCGACCGGGCCGAACACCTCCTGGTCGTAGGCCGGCACCGACGGGCCCGCCCCGGCGAGCACGGTGGCGCGGTAGAAGAGGTTCTCGTACGTGCCGCCCGCGGCGATCTTCGCCCCGGCGTCCACACTGGACGTCACCAGGCCGTGGATCTTGTCGCGCTGCCGCTCGTCGATGATCGGGCCGAGCGCGACCTGATCGGTGAACGGGTTGCCCACCGGCAGGTGGTTCGCCTTGTCCGCGAGGCGCTCCACGTACTCGTCGTAGAGCGAGGCGTGCACCAGGTGCCGCCCGGTGGTCATGCAGATCTGGCCCTGGTGGAAGAACGAGCCCCACGCGGCGGCGCTCATCGCCTGCTCCAGGTCGGCGTCGTCGAGCACGATCAGCGCCGAGTTGCCGCCCAGCTCCAGGTGCGCGCGCTTGAGGTGGCGGCCGGCGGACTCGCCGACCGCGCGGCCCGCGGCGGTCGACCCGGTGAACGAGATGACGCGGACGTGCTCGTCCTCGACCAGCGCGGCGCCCACGTCCGGCCGGCCGGGCAGCACGTGCAGCACCCCGGCCGGCAGCCCGGCCTCCTCGAAGACCCGGGCCAGCGCCACGCCACCGCAGACCGCGGTGCGCGGGTCCGGCTTGAGCACGACGCTGTTGCCCAGCGCCAGCGCCGGCGCGACCGAGCGGATCGACAGGATCAGCGGCGCGTTGAACGGGGCGATCACGCCGACGACACCGGCCGGGACGCGGCGGGCCATGCTCAGCCGCGGCGCCTCGCTGGGCAGGACCTCGCCGGTCGGGTGGCTCGGCAGCGCGGCCCCCTCGTAGCACTCCTGAGCGGCGACGTGCAGCTCGAAATCGGCCTTGCCGGGGATGCTGCCGGACTCGCGGATCAGCCAGTCCTTCAGCTCGGCGGCGTGCTGCTGCCACAGGTCGCCGGCGCGGCGCAGGACCGCGGCGCGTTCCTGGAAGGAGGTCGCCGCCCACGCGCGCTGGGCCTGCGCCGCCTTCGCCGCGGAGGCCGCGAGATCCTGCGGCGAGGCGATGCCGACGCGTCCCAGCTCGTCCCCGGTCGCGGGCTCCACGACCGCCGCGTCGCCGCCCGCCGCGCGCTCCCAGCTGCCGGTGAAGACGCGTCCGGTCCACTTCTCGTCGTCGAGAAAGCTCACTGTCACTCCTGATGCGCGAGGTTTTCCGCCATCCTCCTGAGCTGCCCGGGACGCACCAGTGGGTCTTTCACTGAGTGGAAGGCGGGAAACTGTCGGTGGTGCCTGCGATGATCGCGCTCGTGGACGAGACGAAGATCAAGCGCACGCTCGCGTCGCATGGCCCCGTGTGGCGGCGGCCCAGGGCGATGCTCGAACGATGGCTGGCGCGCGTGGGGGAAGACGCCTCGCCCGCCGAGCCGGTGGCGTCCCTGGAGGAGCGGATCGCGTCGCTGCTCGGCAAACCGGCGGCGCTGTTCTTCCCCAGCGGGACGATGGCGCAGCAGGTCGCGTTGCGGGTGCACGCGGAGCGGTCCGGCAGGCGGACGTTCGCCGCGCACCCGTACACGCACCTGGACAACTGGGAGGAGCAGGGTTACGCGGCGGTGCACGGGCTGCGGTTCCGGCCGGTGGGGGACCGCAACGAGCTGATGCGGCTGGCGGATCTGGAGGCGGTGGGGGAGCCGCTGGCCGCGGTGGTGTGGGAGCTGCCGCAGCGGGATCTGGGCGGGGTGCTGCCGGCGTGGGACGAGCTGGCCGCGCAGGTCGGGTACGCGCGGTCGCGCGGAGCGGCGGCGCATGTGGACGGTGCGCGGCTGTGGGAGGCGCAGCCGTTCTACGGCACGGAGTTCCCCAAGATCGCCGGCCTGTTCGACTCGGTGTACGTGTCGCTCTACAAAGGACTCCAAGGGGTGCGGGGTGCCGTGCTGGCCGGGGACGAGGCGCTGGTGGGGAGGCCGCGGTGTGGCGCAGGCGCCTGGGCGGCGCGATCCCGGACGCGTGGCCGCTGGCGGTCGCGGCCCTGGAGGGGCTGGAGTCGTTGCTGCCCCGGATGCCGGAGTTCCACGCCCACGCCCGGGCCCTGGTGACGGCGATCAAGCGGGATGGCGTGGCGTACGCGTATCCGGACCCGCCGCAGGCCGGGATGTTCCACGTCCACCTGCCCGCCCCGAAGGCCGCGGTGGAGCGCGCGGCCGAGGAGCTGATCGACGAGAAGGGCGTGCAGCTGTTCCTGCGGGTGCGCTCGTCGCCGGACCCGCGGCGCTGCTCGTTCGAGGTGAGCGTGGGCGAGAACGCGATGGACTTCCCGCCGGAGGAGGTGGTCTCCCTGCTGCACGAGTTGCTCGATCGCGCGCGCTGACCCGCGCCGCCGGTGATCGTCAGGTGCTGGGGCGGGGGAAGCAGCCGAGGAACCGCTCGGCCGCCGCTCGGTCGCCGATCGATTGGGGCGGTGTGGCGTTTGCGTATCCGGACCCGCCGCAGGCCGGGATGTTCCACGTCCACCTCCGGGCGTCGAAGGTTGCGGTGGAGTGCACGAGCTACTCGACCGCGCGCGCTGACCCGCGCTGTCGGTGATCGTCAGGTGCTGGGGCGGGGGAAGCAGCCGAGGAACCGCTCGGCCACCGCCCGGTCGCCGATCGATTGGGGCGGTGTGGCGTTTGCGTATCCGGACCTGCCGCGGGCCGGGATGTTCCACGTCCACCTCCGGGCGTCGAAGGTTGCGGTGGAGTGCACGAGCTACTCGACCGCGCGCGCTGACCCGCGCCGCCGGTGATCGTCAGGTGCTGGGGCGGGGGAAGCAGCCGAGGAACCGCTCGACCGCCGCCCGGTCGCCGGTCACCGCGGCCTCGTCCAGGCGGGTGCCGAGAAACACCAGCGACCGCAACGTGCGCGCGTCGGTCTCCGGTGGTTGCGTGTCCGCGCGCGCTGACCCGCGCTGTCGGTGATCGTCAGGTGCTGGGGCGGGGGAAGCAGCCGAGGAACCGCTCGACCGCCGCCCGGTCGCCGGTCACTGCGGCATCGTCCAGGCGGGTGCCGAGAAACACCAGCGACCGCAACGTGCGCGCGTCGGTCTCCAGCACCGCATCGGCCTCGCCGGAGCCGCGCTCGATCGAGAACTCGCCGGAATCGACCCTGGCCAGGAACGCGTCGTCGCCCAGCCGTAGCGCGACCCGGGTCGACAGATCGCCTGCCCGGTCCGCCGAAAAGGTCGTCCGCAGTGCCAGGACCAGCGCGTCCACGCTCAGCTCTCCGGACGGCGGCACCGGCCGGCGGCTGCCCCACCGGGCCAGCGCCAGCACCACCGGCTCCAGCTCCGCGCCGTGCTCGGTCAGCTCGTACACGCTGGTGCTCGCCGGCGGCCCCAGCCGTCGCCGCCGCACCACACCCGCGCTCTCCAGGTCCCGCAGCCGCTGCGACAGCACGTTCTGGCTCATCCCCGGCAGCGACCGGCTCAGGTCCCGGAACCGCTTCGGCCCCAGCAGCAGCTCGCGCACCACGAGCAGCGCCCACCGCTCACCCACCACGTCCAGGGCACGGGCCACCCCGCACGGGTCGTCATAACTCCGCACGAGAAAAGAGTAGCTTCCCCTTGCGCTATGACACCAGTCACTCCTAGGCGACGCCGCCGCCGCGGAAGCGGACCGGCCCGGCGTGCGGATGGCCCGCATCGCCGTCCGGCCGGAGTGGGTCGGCACCTTCGACTTCCAGGACCGGTTCCCCGGTGGCCGGTCCGCCGCGGACTTCGCACGGCGAGGGCAGTGACATGACCACCTTCGTGCTCGTTCCCGGCGCCGGCGGCCAGGCGTGGTACTGGCACCGGCTCGTGCCGGAACTGACCCGGCGCGGCCACGAGGCGATCGCCGTCGACCTGCCCGCCGAGGACGACTCCGCCGGACTGCCGGAATACACCGACGTGGTCGTGCGGGCGATCGGCGACCGGCGCAACGTCGTCCTGGTGGCCCAGTCGATGGGCGGCTTCACCGCCCCGCTCGTCTGCGAGCGCGTGCCGGTCTCGCTCCTGGTGCTGCTCAACGCGATGGTCCCGGCGCCGGGCGAGACGGGCGGCCAGTGGTGGGCCGGCACCGGCTACGACCAGGCCCATCCGGAGGAGATGGACGTCGAGCGGGACTTCCTGCACGACCTGCCGCCCGACGTGCGGGCCGAAGCGATCCGGCAGGGCGAGCCCGCGGCAGTCCGGCACACCGTTCACCACCCCCTGGCCACTGGAGAAGTGGCCGGACGTGCCGACCCGGTTCGTCCAGGGTCGCGACGACCGGTTCTTCCCGCTGGAGTTCCAGCGCCGGGTGGTGCGGGAGCGGCTGGGCCTGGAGCTGGACGAGATCCCGGGCGGGCACCTGGCCGCGCTCAGTCGTCCCCGTGAGCTGGCCGACCTCCTGGTCTCCTGGTGTTGACAGCTCTTCGAACGCGTGTTCGACTGAGTGGGTGAGGTGGGAGAACCAACGCGCCGGCCGCGACGCGCAACCGGCCCTGCTGGGCCTGGACGGCCTGGTCCGGACCGTGACGTCGCCGGAGTTCCAGGGCGTCACGTTCCACGAGGTCCACGCCCGCTCGGTGCTGAACAAGGTGCCGGGCGAGTCGATGGTCCCGTTCTCCTGGACCGTCAACCCGTACCGGGGCTGCAGCCACGCGTGCACCTACTGCCTGGCCGGGGACACCCCGATCCTGCTGGCCGACGGGCGCACCAAACCGCTCGCCGAGCTGCGCGTGGGCGACGAGATCCAGGGCACCGAAGTGCGCGGCGGCGTCCGTCGCCTGGTGCGCACCACGGTGCTGGCGCACTGGACCACCGTGAAGCCGGCCCACCGGCTGACCCTGCGCGGCGGGACGACCCTCGTCGCCAGCGGTGACCACCGGTTCCTCACGGCGAAGGGCTGGCGGCACGTCACCGGCGACGACCGGCCGCACCTGGTGCCCGGCGACACGCTGATGGGTGCCGCGGGTGCGGTGGCCGAGCCGGACGCCGCCCTGGACGTCGTCGCGATCGAGCCGCTCGGGCGGGCGGAGACCCTGTTCGACATCACCACCGGCACCGGTGACTTCGTCGCCGCCGGGGTGGTCAGCCACAACTGCTTCGCCCGGAACACGCACACCTACCTCGACTTCGACGCCGGCCGCGATTTCGACACCCAGGTCGTGGTGAAGGTGAACGCGCCCGAGGTGCTGGCCGCCCAGCTGCGGCGGCCGAGCTGGCGGCGCGAGCACGTCGCCATGGGCACCAACACCGACCCCTACCAGCGGGCCGAGGGCCGCTACCGGCTGATGCCCGGCATCATCGGCGCGCTCGCCGGCTCCGGCACCCCGTTCTCGATCCTCACCAAGGGCACCGTGCTGACGCGGGACCTGCCGCTGCTCACTTCGGTGTCGCGGGAGGTGGATGTGGGCATGGCGGTGTCGATCGCGCTGCTCGACCGCGACCTGCAGCGCAGCCTCGAACCCGGCACGCCGAGCCCGCGCGCCCGGCTGGACCTGGTCCGCCGCATCGCCGACGCCGGCCTGCCCTGCCACGTCATGGTCGCCCCGGTGCTGCCCGGTCTCACCGACACCGAGGAGGCGCTGGACCCGCTGTTCGCCGAGATCGCCGCCGCCGGGGCCGCCCGGGCCACCGTGCTGGCGCTGCACCTGCGGCCCGGCGCGCGGGAGTGGTTCGCCCGCTGGCTCGGCGCGCACCGGCCGGACCTGGTGGAGCGCTACCGGGAGATCTACGGCCGCGGCAGCTACGCGATGCCCGCCTATCGGAGGGCGCTGTCCGCGCGGGTCGCGCCCCTGCTGCGGTGCCACGGCCTCAACCGCCGCGAGGAGCCGCACCGGATGCCGTCCCCGCGCGACCCGGAGCGCCCGGCGCAAGGGGAGCAGCTGAGCCTGCTGTAACCGGCCCCGCCGCGCGGCCCCGGGAACCGGAGCGCCCGCCGCGACCTTCGCGCGGCCGCCCCGCGAAGGTGAGCGCCCGCGAGGGTTCACCCGCCGCCCAGGAACCGGAGCGCCCGCCGCGCGACCTTCGCGCGGCCGCCCCGCGAACCTGAACGCCCGCGAGCGGTTCACCCGGCGCCCGCGAACCGGAGCGCCGCGGGGGAACAGCCGCGGCAGCCCCTCCACCGCGCCCGGGGCCGCGCAGCCCCGGTAAGAAACCTGGTGGACTCGCCCAGCGGGGCGTTCGTTAGCCTCATACGGGCAGGAAAACCCCTGCTGACGCCACGAGCTGAACGCCTCGCAAGGAGAACAACCGCAGTGCTTCGCACCCACGACGCCGGCACCCTGCGTGCCGAGCACGCCGGCCAGATCGTCACGCTCACCGGGTGGGTCGCCCGGCGGCGCGATCACGGCGGGGTGATCTTCATCGATCTGCGGGACGCGAGCGGGGTCGCCCAGGTGGTGTTCCGCGAGGGCGAGATGGCCGAGCGCGCCCACCAGCTGCGCTCCGAGTTCTGCGTCAAGGTCACCGGCGAGGTCGCGCGGCGGCCCGCGGGCAACGAGAACCCGGAGATCCCCACCGGCGCGATCGAGGTGCTGGCCACCGAGCTGGAGGTGCTGTCCGAGGCCGCGGTGCTGCCGTTCCCGATCGACGACCGCGTCGACGTCGGCGAGGAGGTGCGGCTCAAGTACCGCTACCTCGACCTGCGCCGCAGCGGCCCGGCCCGCGCCATCCGCCTGCGCAGCGAGGTCAGCCGCGCCGCCCGTGAGGTGCTGCACGGCCAGGGCTTCGTCGAGGTCGAGACGCCCACGATGACCCGCTCCACCCCGGAGGGCGCCCGCGACTTCCTGGTGCCGGCCCGCCTGCGCCCGGGCTCCTGGTACGCGCTGCCGCAGTCGCCGCAGCTGTTCAAGCAGCTGCTCATGGTCGGCGGCCTGGAGCGCTACTACCAGATCGCCCGCTGCTACCGGGACGAGGACTTCCGCGCCGACCGGCAGCCGGAGTTCACCCAGCTCGACATCGAGATGAGCTTCGTCGACCAGGACGACGTGATCGCCGTGGGCGAGGCGGTCGTGTCGGCGCTGTGGAAGCTGATCGGCCACGACATCCCGCGCCCGATCACCCGCATGACCTACGCCGACGCCATGGCCAAGTACGGCACCGACAAGCCGGACCTGCGCTTCGGGCTCGAGCTGACCGACCTGACCGAGTACTTCGCCGACACGCCGTTCCGCGTCTTCCAGGCGCCCTACGTCGGTGCGGTCGTCATGCCCGGCGGCGGCGACCAGCCGCGCCGCCAGCTCGACGCGTGGCAGGAGTGGGCCAAGCAGCGCGGTGCGAAGGGCCTGGCCTACGTGCTCATCGGCGAGGACGGCACGCTGTCCGGCCCGGTCGCCAAGAACATCTCCGAATCCGAGCGCGAGGGCCTGGCCGAGGCCGTCGGCGCCAAGCCCGGCGACTGCGTCTTCTTCGCCGCCAACAAGCCGCGCGAAGCCCGTGCCCTGCTCGGCGCGGCCCGCGTGGAGATCGGGCACCGGCTCGGCCTGATCGACGAGGACGAGTGGTCCTTCGTGTGGGTGGTGGACGCCCCGCTGTTCGAGCCCGCCGACGAGACCGACGACGTCGCCGTCGGCTCGGGCAAGTGGACCGCGGTGCACCACGCCTTCACCTCGCCGACCCCGGAGTGGATCGACAAGTTCGAGTCCGACCCGGGCAACGCCCTGGCCTACGCCTACGACCTGGTCTGCAACGGCAACGAGATCGGCGGCGGCTCGATCCGTATCCACCGCGCGGACGTGCAGAAGCGCGTCTTCGAGGTGATGGGCCTGTCCGAGGCCGAGGCGCAGGAGAAGTTCGGCTTCCTGCTCGACGCGTTCTCCTTCGGCGCCCCGCCGCACGGCGGCATCGCGTTCGGCTGGGACCGCATCGTGATGCTGCTGGCCAAGGCCGAGTCGCTGCGGGACGTCATCGCGTTCCCGAAGACCGGCGGCGGCTACGACCCGCTGACCGGGGCCCCGGCGCCGATCACCGCGCAGCAGCGTCGCGAGGCCGGCGTCGACGCGAAGCCGCCGGCGCCCAAGGGCTGACCGCGGTGCTGCACCTGCGGGTCGTCAGCCCGCCGGAGGACACCGAGCGCGCGCTGGCGGTGCTGCGGGACCAGCCGGGCACGGCGCACCTGATCGTGCACACCGGTGCCGCCGTGTCCCCGGCCGGTGACCTCATCGAGGCCGACGTGGCGCGCGAGGCGGCCGACGACGTGGTCGAGGCGCTGTGCGAGCTGGGTCTGGACCACAGTGGCGCGATCACGCTCGAAGCGCTCGACACCGCGTTGTCCGATTCGGCCGACCGCGCGGAGGAAAGCGCGCCGGGTGAGGGTGCGGACGCGGTCGTCTGGCAGGAGCTGCTGAACCGCACCGGCGAGGAGTCGCGGCTCAACGCCACGTTCCTGACGTTCCTGACCATCGCGTGCCTGCTGGCCTCGGTCGGGATCGTGACCGATTCACCGGTCACGATCGTCGGCGCGATGGTGGTGGGGCCGGAGTTCGGGCCGCTCGCGGCGATCGCGGTCGGGCTGGTGCTGCGCCGCGGGGACCTCGTCCGCCGCGCGCTGCTGGCGCTGGGGCTCGGGTTCCCGCTCGCGATGCTGGTGACCGCCGGGGTCACGGTGCTGACCTGGGCCGTCGGGCTGCTCGACGTGAGCAGCTTCCGCGAAGCCCACGAGGTGGATTTCGTCTACGACGTCGGCTGGTACTCGCTGATCGTCGCGCTGCTCGCCGGGGCGGCCGGGATGCTGTCGATGACGTCGGCGAAGTCGGCCGCGCTGGTGGGTGTGTTCATCTCCGTCACCACCGTTCCCGCCGCCGGGTACGCGGTGGTGGCGGCGGTCGTGGGTGAGTGGGTCAAGGCGGCCTACTCGTTCGGTCAGCTGGCGGTGAACCTGGTCGGGATCGTTGCGGCGGCGGCCGTGGTTTTGCTGCTGCGACGCCGAAACCGGGACCGCGTCGCCGTGCGGCCGTTGCCGGAAGTGGAAAAATCGTTGTGGTGAGCGACGTTCGCCCGCTAGTAGGGTCGAAGGCGATGACGGTGGACACTTCCCCGGGCACCGAGGACGGCCAGGACCCGGCTGTGGCGCCTGTTCCGGTGAGCGGGACGCAGGCCGTGGACGCGGCCGTGCAGGCGGCGGAGACGGTGCTCACGCGGCGCTTCGGCAGCCCGATCGGGCTGGTCGAGCCGGAGGCGCTGCCCGGCAGCGGGCCGGCGACGGTGGTGCGCGCCCGCATCGCCGCGTCCCCGTTCGGGCTGCCCCGCACGCTCGTGATCAAGCACTACCCGGACGCGCCGCCGCGCGGGGCCGCCGACCCGTTCGCCCAGGAGGCGGTGAGCTACCAGCTGTTCACCGCGCTGCCCGCCGAGGACCGGATGTGCCCGGAGCTGCTCGCCCACGACGGGCCGCTGCGCGTGATCGTGATCGACGACCTCGGCCGCGCGCCCACCCTGTGGGACAGGCTGCGCGGGCAGGACGCGCGGCTGGCCGAGCGGGCGTTGCTGTCCTGGGCGCGGTCGCTGGGCCGGCTGCACGCGACGACGGCCGGCCGGGAGGCCGATTTCGAGGCGCTGCTGCGGCGGCTGGGCGGGTTCGTGCCGGACGAGGACACCACCCCGGCGGTGGCGTGCGCGCGCCTGCCGACACTGCTCGAGGAGGCGGTCGGGGTCGGAACGCCGGACGACGTGCGTGCGTACGCCGAGTACGTGTGCGAGGGTTCGGCGTCGTCGCCGTACCGCGCGTTCAGCCCGGTGGACCTGAGCCCGGACAACAACCTGGTGACCAGCGGCGGCGTGCACTTCCTGGATTTCGAGCGCGGGCTGGTCCGCAACGCCCTGGTGGACGCCGCGAACCTGCGCGTCCCCTTCGCCACCTGCGACGACGCCTGGGCGCTGCCGAGCGGCATGAGCGAGGCGATGATCGCGGCGTGGAAGGCGGAGGTGTCCGGCGTCTGGCCGGCCCTCGCGGACAACGACGTGCTGTCGGCGCTCCTGCTGGACCACCAGATGTTGCTCCTGTGGGTGACCACGTGGGCCGACCTGGGCGGCGCGGCCGCAGAGATCTCGCCGGGCCGCGTCGCGGCGCTGGTGAGCTGGTGGAAGGACCTGGGAACCCACGCCGAGCGCGGCGGCCGGGACGAGGTCGCCGAACACGCCCGCGAGGTCGCGAAGGCGCTGGACGCCCGCTTCGGGCCGGGGCTGGAGCTGCCGCTGTACCCGGCTTTCCGCTGAGGCTCCGGTTTGGCGGTCAGCGGGCACGGCTTGCCGCTGGCGGGCTCGGATGCCGGCCTTCTCGCGGGGGCGACTGGTCCTTTCGCGCGCCCGCGACAGGCTCACTCGTGCGGGAGCGGGTGCGGGTGGCCTTTTCGTGCGCCCGCGACAGGCTCACTCGTGCGGGAGTGGGTGCGGGTGGCCTTTTCGTGCGCCCGCGACAGGCTCACTCGTGCGGGAGTGGGTGCGGGTGGCCTTTTCGTGCGCCCGCGACAGGCTCACTCGTGCGGGAGCGGGTGCGGGTGGCCCTCTCGTGCGGCAGCGACAGGCCCACCCGCGCGGGAGCGGGAGTGGGTGCGGGTGGCCTTTTCGTGCGCCTGCGACAGGCCCACTCATGCGGGAGCGGGTGCGAGTGGCCCCCTCGCGTGAGCGCGAGGGGGCCTCTCGCGTGAGCGTGCGTGGCCTTTTCGTGTGGGCGCGAGTGGCCCTCTCGTGCGGAGCGGCCGCGACTGGCCCACTCGCACGGGCGCGACTGGCCCTTTCGAGAGGGCACGACTGGCCCTTTCGTGCGGAGCAGCCGGGAGTGGACCCTTCACGTGGGTGCGAGTGGTCCTCTCGTGCGGGAGCGGGAGCGGCTGGCCCTCTCGTGCGGCAGCGGGTGGGCCTTTCGTACGGCCGCGACTGGTCCTCTCGCGCGGCCGCGGCCGCGAGTGGTCCTGTCGAGCGGGCGCGAGGTGCCCTCTCGTGCGGCAGTGAGTGGCGCTTTCGCGCGGGTGCGAGTGGGCCTTTCGTGTGGCGCGGCTGGCCCTTTGGTGTGGGCGCGGCTGGCCCTTTCGTGCGGGTGCGACTGGCCCTTTCGCGTGGAGCGGCTGCGGGTGGGCCTTTCGCGTGAGTGCGAGTGGTCCTCTCGTGCGCGGGAGCGGGGGCGAGTGGCCCTCTCGCGTGGAGCGGCTGCGGGTGGGCCTTTCGCGTGAGTGCGAGTGGTCCTCTCGTGCGCGGGAGCGGGGGCGAGTGGCCCTCTCGCGCGGCCACGGCCGCGAGTGGGCCTTTCGCGCAGGAGCAAGGTGCCCTCTCGCGCGGCTGCGAGTGGCCCTTTCGTGCGGCCGCGGCCGCGAGTGGCCCTCTCGTGCGGGCGCGAGGTGCCCCTCTCGCGCGGGTGCGAGTGGCGCTTTCGCACGGGCACGACTGGCCCTCTCGCCCGGCCGCGCCTGCCCCCTCGCCCCCGCACGAGCGCCCCTTCTCCCCATCCACCCAGGCGAACTCTCCCCGGCCCACCCCCACAAACCCAGACGTTCGCTGAGCCGTCCGGGGCGTGTTACCCGGCGATCACGTGGTGGGCGGCTCCGTGCCTGATGGTCTTCAGACGTGACTGCGGTGCGTGAAGAATTCACCCAGACCCCCGATCCGCTTCCCCGTGCCGTTCGCCTGGCCGTGCTCGGCGACTCCACCGCCGTGGGCCTCGGCGACCCCGTCCCCGGCGGCTCCTGGCGTGGCGTCGGCCCGCTGGTGGCCGCCGCGCTGGGCATCCCGCCCGCCGGGTACCTCAACACCGCCTTCACCGGGGCCCGGATGCGCTGCGTGCGCACCGGCCAGCTGCCGGCGGCCCTGCACCACCGGCCCGACGTCGCGGTCGTGATCGTCGGCATGAACGACACCCTCCGCTCCGACTTCGACCCCCTCGGCATGGCCCGCGACCTCGAACACGTGGTGACCGCCCTGCAAGCCGTCGGCGCCACCGTCGTCACCATGCGCTTCCACGACCACAGCCGCGTCTTCCGGCTGCCCGGCCCGCTGCGCCGCGCCCTCACCGCGCGCATCACCGAGCTCAACGACGTCATCGAACTCGTCACCCGCCGCCACGGCGCCACCTGCCTCGACCTGGGCTCGCTGCCCGGCGCGTACGACCTCGCCGCCTGGAGCGTCGACCGGCTGCACCCCTCCGAACTGGGCCACCGCCTCCTCGCGCGCGGGGTGACCGAACTCCTCGCCGACGCCGGGATCGCCGTGCCCTCGCCGGTGAGCCTCGTCTGCTCCGGCGGCGTCGCGCCCCGCACCGTCGACCACGTGGGCTGGCTCGTGCTCAAGGGCATCCCGTGGCTGTGGCGCCGCGGCCGCGACCTGCTGCCCTACGCGGCCGCCATCGTGGCCCGGTCGGCGGCCGAGTCCTGGCGCGCCCGGCGCGTCGAGCCCCTGGAACTGGAGGCGGCGCCGCGACCGGCGGAGCAGTGACGGTTTCGTCGGGGGTCCGCATTACGGTGGAGGCGTGCAGGACGAACTCTTCACGGTGAACCCGGACCTGGAGCCGCCGCCGGAGCGCGTGACGCAGCCCCAGACGGCGCCGGTCCCGCCGGGTTCGCCCCTCGCCGTCCGGATGCGGCCGCGCTCGCTCGACGAGGTGGTCGGGCAGCAGCACCTCCTCGGCGAAGGCGCCCCGCTGCGCCGCCTCGTCGAGGGCGCCGCCCCGGCCTCGGTGCTCCTCTACGGCCCGCCCGGCACCGGCAAGACCACCCTCGCCAACCTCGTCTCCACCGCCACCGGCCGCCGCTTCGTCGCGCTGTCCGCGCTCTCCGCCGGCGTCAAGGAGGTCCGCGGCGTCATCGAGGAAGCCCGGCGCCGCCGCCAGTACAACGCCGAGAACACCGTCCTGTTCATCGACGAGGTGCACCGCTTCTCCAAGACCCAGCAGGACGCCCTGCTCGGCGCGGTCGAGGACCGCACGGTCCTGCTCGTCGCCGCCACCACCGAGAACCCGTCGTTCTCCGTCGTCTCCCCGCTGCTGTCCCGCTCGCTCGTGCTGCAGCTCAAACCCCTCACCGACGACGACGTGCGCTTGCTCATCCGCCGCGCGCTGGCCGACGAGCGCGGCCTGGACGGCGAGCTGGAACTCACGCCGGAGGCCGAGGACCACCTCGTCCGCCTGGCCTCCGGCGACGCCCGCCGCGCGCTGACCGCACTCGAAGCCGCCGCCGACGCCGCGTCGGCCACCGAGCACAAGACCATCGACCTGCCGATCGTCGAGTCCACCGTGGACAAGGCGGCGGTGCGCTACGACCGCGACGGCGACCAGCACTACGACGTCATCAGCGCGTTCATCAAGTCCATCCGCGGCTCCGACGTGGACGCCGCGCTGCACTACCTGGCCCGCATGATCGAGGCGGGGGAGGACCCGCGGTTCCTCGCCCGCCGCCTCGTCGTGCACGCCAGCGAGGACATCGGCATGGCCGACCCGACCGCGCTGCAGACCGCGGTCGCCGCCGCGCACGCCGTCCAGTTCATCGGCATGCCCGAGGGCAGGCTCGCGCTGGCCCAGGCCACCATCCACCTCGCCACCGCCCCCAAGTCGAACGCCGTGGTCACCGGCATCGACGCGGCACTGGCCGACGTGCGCGCCGGCCGCCTGGGCACGGTGCCCCCGCACCTGCGCGACGGCCACTACGCGGGCGCGGCCAAGCTCGGCAACGCCCAGGGCTACCGCTACCCGCACGACGTGCCCGAAGGCGTGGTCGCGCAGCAGTACCCGCCGGACGAGGTGGTGGGCGTGGACTACTACCACCCGACGCAACGCGGCGCCGAACGCACGCTGTCCGAGCGCGTGCCCCGGCTGCGCCGCTCGGTGCGCGGCGGCTGACCGGCGCGCCCGGGCCTGCCGATGACCGGGGCGGCATCGTCACGGACACGCCGCGCGAGGCGGTCGCCGGCGCGGGGTCCGCACCACGCCGAGCGATGCCGGCGCTCGGCTCCGGCCCGGAGGGGCCGTCCAGCCACTGACGGCGACGCACGGTAACCTGACCGGCATTCACGCCGCTAGAACCCGAGGAGGGCCCGTGTCGGCAGGGCAGATCGCCGCGTTGATCGCCGCAGGAGCGTTCGTCCTGCTGGTGCTGCTGCTGGCGATCCCGTTGATCAAGCTCGGTCGCACGCTCGACGAGGCGACGATCGCCATCCGCAAGGCGCACCAGAACTCCGACCCGATCCTGATCGGCGCCAACGAGACGATCACCCACGTCAACACCCAGCTCGAGCGCGTCGACGGGATCACCGCGAACGCCCAGGCCGTGAGCGGCAACGTGTCCGCGCTGTCGTCGGTCTTCACCGCGACCCTCGGCGGCCCGCTGGTCAAGACCGCCGCCCTGTCCTACGGCCTGAGCAAGGCCATCCGCTCCCGCCGCAAGAGCAAGGAGCTCGCCGACGGCAAGCACAGCCGGAAGCGGGGCCGCAAGTGAAGCGCCTGTTCTGGCTCGGCGTCGGCGTCGTGACCGGCGTCGCACTGACCCGCAAGGCAGGTCAAACCGCTCGTCAAGCGTCGCCGGCGGGGTTAGCCTCGAACCTGGGTGACGCCGTGTCGGAGCTGGCCGGCGCCATCGGATCGTTCGGCGCGGACGTGCGCGCCGGGATGAGCGAGCGGGAACAGGAGCTGCGTCACATGGTGGAGGACCGGTCCGGGGTGAGCACCCCGCGCGCCTCCGAAGGCCGGCACGCGGCCCGGCGCCCGGCGCGAGCTCGCCGGGCGGAGGGCTGACGCGGCCCAGCCAGCCGCGCCCTCCGCCGACGCCGCAGCCCCTGACACACGCGGCGCCCGCCGCTTCCCCACGAGGACTGACCAGTGGAAACACACGAGATCAACAAGCGGTTCCTGGCGCACTTCCAGGCCAAGGACCACACCCCGGTGCCCAGCGCGTCGCTGATCCTGGACGACCCGACGCTGCTGTTCGTCAACGCCGGCATGGTCCAGTTCAAGCCGTACTTCCTGGGCGAGGTCCCGCCGCCGTACCCGCGCGCGACCAGCATCCAGAAGTGCGTGCGCACCGGCGACATCGACGAGGTCGGCAAGACCACGCGGCACAACACGTTCTTCCAGATGGCCGGGAACTTCTCCTTCGGCGACTACTTCAAGGAAGGCGCGATCGCCAACGCCTGGGAGCTGATCACCAAGTCCTCCGACGACGGCGGCTTCGGCTTCGACCCCGACCGCATCTGGGTCACCGTCTACGAGAACGACTCCGAAGCGGCGGGCCTGTGGCAGAAGGTCGCCGGCATCCCGTCCGAGCGCATCCAGGCGCGCGACGGCCGCGACAACTACTGGGACATGGGCGTGCCCGGCCCGGCGGCCCGTGCTCGGAGATCTACTACGACCGCGGCCCGGAGTTCGGCCGCGACGGCGGCCCGGTGGTCGACGAGGACCGGTACCTGGAGATCTGGAACCTCGTGTTCATGCAGGACATCCGGGGTGAGCAGAGCCCGAAGTACGGCCACCCGCCGATCGGCGAGCTGCCGAAGAAGAACATCGACACCGGCATGGGCGTCGAGCGCGTCGCCTACCTGCTGCAGGGCGTGGAGAACGTCTACGAGACCGACCTGGTGCGCCCGGTGATCGCGCGCGCCGAGGAGTTCTCCGGCCGCCGCTACGGCGCGAACCACGCCGACGACGTGCGGTTCCGCGTCATCGCCGACCACGCCCGCTCCGGCGTGATGCTGATCGGCGACGGCGTGACCCCGGGCAACGAGGCACGCGGCTACGTGCTGCGCCGCCTGCTGCGCCGCATCGTGCGCTCGGTGCGCCTGCTCGGCGTGCACGAGCCGGTGCTGCCCGAGTTCGCCGCGGTGGTGCGGGACGCGATGGCGCCGTCCTACCCGGAGATCGCGCGCGACTTCGACCGGATCAGCGACGTCATGCGGGTCGAGGAGGAGGCGTTCCTGCAGACCCTGACCAGCGGGTCGCGGATCTTCGACCTCGCCGCGGAGGAGACCAAGAAGGCCGGCGGCGACGTGCTGGCCGGTGACCGCGCCTTCCAGCTGCACGACACCTACGGCTTCCCGATCGACCTGACCCTCGAGATGGCCGCCGAGCAGGGGCTGTCGGTGGACGAGGACGGGTTCCGGACGCTGATGGAGGAGCAGCGCCAGCGCGCGAAGGCCGACGCGGCGGCCCGCAAGAAGGGCCACGGTGACCTGTCGGTCTACCGCGAGCTGCTGGAGCGGCACGGCGAGACCGACTTCCTCGGCTACACCGACCTGCAGGCCGGCGCCAAGGTCATCGGCCTGCTCAAGGACGGCCAGGGCGTGCCGGTCGTGCGCGAGGGCGACAAGGCCGAGCTGATCCTCGACCGCACCCCGTTCTACGCCGAAAGCGGTGGCCAGGTCGCCGACACCGGTGTCCTGCTCGGCTCCGGCGGCGAGGCCAAGGTCGTCGACGTGCAGAAGGTCGTGCCCGGTCTGTGGGTGCACCGCGTCGAGGTGATCGCGGGCGAGATCGGCCTGGACACCGAGGTCACCGGGTCGGTCGACCAGACCCGCCGCGGCTCGATCGCGCGCTCGCACTCGGCCACCCACCTGGTGCACGCCGCGGTCCGCGGTGCCTACGGCCGCCGCGCCGCGCAGGCCGGTTCGCTGAACTCGCCGGGTCGCATGCGGTTCGACTTCACCACTCCCGGCCCGGTCTCCACCGACGTGCTGACCGAGGTGGAGGAGGAGGTCAACGACTACCTCCAGAACGACGTCGAGGTGCAGACCTACACCACGACCAAGGACAAGGCGCTGGAGCTGGGCGCGGTCGCGCTGTTCGGCGAGAAGTACGGCGACAACGTCCGCGTCGTCGACATGGGCGAGTACTCGCGCGAGCTGTGCGGTGGCACCCACGTGGGCCGCATCGGCGAGCTCGGCCTGGTGAAGCTGGTGTCGGACTCCTCGATCGGCTCCGGCGTGCACCGCGTCGAGGCGCTGGTCGGCACCGACGCGCTCAAGCACGTGCGCAAGGAGCAGCTGCTGGTCTCGCAGCTGGCGAACACCTTCAAGGTGCCCAGCGACGCGCTGCCCTCCCGCATCGAGGACGTGCTGACCCGCCTGCGCAACGCGGAGAAGGAGATCGCCCAGCTGCGCACCCAGCAGGTGCTCGGCTCGGCCGGCTCGCTCGCGGACAAGGCGACCGACGTCCAGGGCGTGTCGCTGGTCGCGGAGAAGCTCGACGGCGACATCGACGCGGGCGCGCTGCGCTCGCTGGCCCAGGAGGTCCGCAACCGGCTCGGCTCGCGCCCCGGTGTGGTCGCGTTGTTCGCGCCGCAGGGCGAGAAGCTCAGCTTCGTCGTGGCCACCACGGCCGCGGCCCGCGACAAGGGCTTCGCGGCGGGCAAGCTGGTGCCGGCCTTCGCGGAGGCGGTCGGCGGCCGCGGCGGCGGCAAGCCGGACCTCGCGCAGGGCGGCGGCAGCAACCCGGCGGGTATCGAGCAGGCCATCACGGCGCTGCGTGGCGCGGTCGCGGCAGGGTGACCGCACGGAAACCGGACCGCCCCGGGGAGCACGATCCCGGGGCCGGCCGGCGGCTCGGCGTCGATGTCGGATCCGTCCGGGTCGGGGTGGCGCTCAGCGATCCCTCGCCGGTCCTCGCCAGCCCGCTGGTTACCCTGTCGCGTGATGCGAACAGCGACAGCGATCTCGAGCAGCTTGCCGCACTGGTGGCCGAACACGAGGTGGTGGAGGTGATCGTGGGACTGCCCCGCACACTCGCCGACCGCCACGGACCGGCTGCGGAGATCGCCGCCGGCTACGCCGACGCCCTCGCCGGGCGGATCGCGCCGGTCCCGGTGCGGCTCGCCGACGAGCGCCTCACCACGGTCAGCGCGTCCCGCATGCTGTCCCAGCGGGGCGTGAAGGGCCGCAAGCAGCGCGCGGTGGTCGACCAGGCCGCCGCCGTGGAGATCCTGCAGGGCTGGCTCGACGCCCGGGCCGCCCACCGGGCACGGGCGGGTGAGGCGTGAGCGAGCAGCCCCCGCACCCCGGTTCCCCGCGTCCCGATTCCCCGCGTGCCGATTCCCCACGTGCCGGGGCGCCGCGGCGTCGTCCGCCCGTGCCCCCGCCGCCGCCGGTCCCGCCGCGCGGCGCGGACCGGGCCATGCCCGCACGCCGTCCCGGCGCGCCGCGTCACGCGCGCCCCGAGACGCCCCAGCCACCGCCGCCGGCGCCGCCGCAGGCACCGCCGCCGATGGCGCCGCGACGCCCGCCCGTGCGCCGTCCCGCGCCGGCCGACCACGGCCTCGATCTGTTCGACGAGCGGCCCCCGCCGCCGCGTCCCCGCCGGCCGCGCCAGCCGCCGCCGGACGAGTCGCCGACCGAGATCATCCACCTCGAGGACGACTACGACTACGACGAGTACGACGACTACCCGGAGAACGCCGACGAGGAGCGCGCCGAGCCCGAGTACATCGAGCCGGCCGACGACGATCCGGCCGAGCCGGAACGCCGCCGCAAGCCGGTGCGCTGGCTGGTCGCGCTCGTCGTGCTCGCGCTCATCGGCGGCGGCGCCTGGTACGGCATCGACGCCGTCTTCGGTTACGACGACTACGAGGGCAGCGGCGAGTCCGACGTCCTGATCGAGATCAGCGCGGGCGACTCGACCGGCGCGATCGGGCAGGAACTGGCCGGGGCCGGGGTCGTGGCCAGCGCGAAGGCGTTCGTGAAGGCCAGCGAGGACAACTCGAAGGTGCTGAGCCTGCAGCCCGGCTACTACGTCGTGAAGACGAAGATGTCCGGCGCCGCGGCGGTGGCGAGGCTGACCCAGGACGGCTCGCGCGTCGGCGTGCTGCAGGTGCGTGCCGGGACCCAGCTGGACGACATCACCCAGCCCGACGGCACGGTCACGCCCGGCGTGTTCTCGCTGCTGTCGAAGGCCTCCTGCGCGCAGCTGAACGGCCAGAGCACGTGCATCCCGGTCGAGCAGCTGCGCGACACCGCGGCCAAGGCCGACCTGAAGGCACTGGGCGCGCCGGACTGGGCCGTGCCGGTGATCTCCGGGTCCACCGACGCCCGCCGCATCGAGGGCCTGGTCGCCCCCGGGGTCTACGACGTCAAGCCCGGCTGGTCGGCCGAGGAACTGCTGTCCTACGTGCTCAAGACGTCGGCCACCCGGATCCAGAGCGCCGGGCTGGCCGCGACGTCGAAGTTCCAGGGCCGCACGCCGTACGAGACGCTGATCGTCGCCTCGCTCATCGAGCGGGAGGGCGTCAAGCAGGACTTCGAGAACATCGGGCAGGTCATCTACAACCGGCTCGCGCAGAACATGCGGCTGCAGCTGGACTCGACGGTGAACTACCTGCTGGACAAGCCGGTCGTGACCACCACCGACGAGGACCGCAACCGGCCCGGCCCGTACAACACGTACAAGATCCCGGGGCTGCCGCCGACGCCGATCTCCTCGCCCAGCCCGGAGGCCATCGACGCGGCGGCCAACCCCACCCAGGGCACCTACGTGTACTTCGTCAAGTGCGAGAAGAACGGCCTGTCCTGCTTCGCCTCGGACCTCCCCGAGCACGAGCAGAACAAGACCCTGGCGAGGCAACGCGGTGCCTACTGAGCCGGTGCCTACCGAACGCAGGGCCGCGGTGCTGGGCAAGCCGGTGGCGCACTCGCTGTCGCCGGTCCTGCACCAGGCGGCGTACGCGGCACTGGGATTGCACGGGTGGACCTACGACCGCGTCGAGATGGACGCCGAGGGTCTGCCCGGGTTCGTGCGCGGGCTCGGCCCGGAATGGGCCGGCCTGTCGGTCACCATGCCGGGCAAGCGGGCCGCGCTGGACTTCGCGAGCGAGGCCACGCCACGGGCGGTGGCCGCGGGCGCGGCCAACACGCTGGTGCGGACCGCCGGCGGGTGGCTGGCCGACTGCACGGACGTCGACGGGGTCGCCGGTGCGCTGCGGTGCGCGGGCGGTTTCACCGGCGGGGACACCGGTCTGGTCCTCGGCGCGGGCGGCACGGCGGCCGCGACCGTCGTGGCGTTCGCGGCCCTGGGCGTCCGGCGCGCGGTGCTCGTGGTGCGCGACCCGGCGCGGGCGCGGGAGACCGTCGAGGCGGCCGGCCGGGCCGGTATCGAGGCCGACGTGCGCGGGTGGGCCTCGGCGGACTTCGGCAAGCTCGCCGCCGACTGCGCGGTGCTGGTGAGCACCGTCCCGCCCGCGGCGGTCGCGGAGCACGCGGCCGAGCTGGCCGCGGCGCCGTGCGTGCTGGACGTCATCTACCACCCGTGGCCCACACCGCTGGCCGAGGCCGCCGCCGGCCGGGTCGCCACCGGACTGGACATGCTGCTGCACCAGGCGTTCGGGCAGGTCGAGCACTTCACCGGACGGCCCGCCCCGCGCGAGGCGATGCGGGACGCCCTGCGCGCGGCCACGGGCGGCATCCTGCCGCTGCCCCTGGACTAGCGTGAGCACCATGAAGATCGTGGTGCTGGACGACTATCAGGACGTCGCGCGGAGCCTCGCGGACTGGGATTCGCTGGGAGCCGAGGTCGAGGTGATCACCTCCTACCTCGGGGACCACGACGAGCTGGTCCGGCGGCTGGCCGGCGCCGAGGTCGTCGTCGCGATGCGGGAGCGCACGCGGTTCACCGCCGAGCTGCTGGAGCGGCTGCCCGACCTGAAGCTGCTGGTCAGCACCGGCCGCCGGAACGCGGCCATCGACCTCAAGGCCACCGAGCGGCTGGGCGTCACGGTGTGCGGCACCGGCTACCTGCCGCACCCGACGGCCGAGCACACCTGGGCGCTCATCCTCGCCGCGCACCGCCACCTGGAGACCGAGCTGGCCGCCATGCGCGACGGCGCGTGGCAGTCCACCGTGGGCGCCGGCCTGCACGGCAAGACGCTCGGCCTGCTCGGGCTCGGCAACCTCGGCCAGCGGGTGGCGAAGATCGGCCAGGCGTTCGGCATGGAAACCATCGCCTGGAGCCAGAACCTGACCGCCGAGCGGGCCGCCGAGCACGACGTCACCGCGGTGTCCAAAGAGGACCTGTTCGCGCGTGCGGACGTCCTGTCGGTGCACCTGGTGCTGTCCAAGCGCACCCGCGGTCTCGTCGGCGCGGCCGAGCTGGCCGCGATGAAGCCGGGCGCGCTGCTGGTCAACACCTCGCGCGGCCCGATCGTCGACGAGCAGGCGCTGCTGGACGCGCTGCGGGCGCGCCGCATCCACGCGGCGCTGGACGTCTACGACATCGAGCCGCTGCCGGCCGACCACCCGCTGCGCGCGATGCGCAACGCCACCCTGACCCCGCACCTGGGCTACGTGACGCGCGAGGTGTACGAGATCTTCTACCGGGACGCGGTCGAGGACATCGCTGCCTGGCGCGACGGCAACCCGGTGCGGGTCATGACGCTGTGACGGGGCGCCTCCCCGCGGGGAGAGGCGCCCCTGGCCGGCTCAGCGGACGATCGTGCCGCTGGAGCTGATGCGGTTGCTGATGTTGCTGGAGAAGGACTGCACCTCGGCGTAGACACCGGGGTAGTCCGGCCGGGCGCAGCCTTCGCCCCAGCTCACGATCCCGACCTCGACCCACTCGCCGGCCGCGTTCTTCTTGACCATCGGGCCGCCCGAGTCGCCCTGGCAGGTGTCCGTGCCGCCCTCCGGGTAGCCGGCGCACAGCTCGTAGGCCGGCTGGAGATCGCTGCCGTAGGACTGCTGGCAGGTGGAGTCGCTGACGTAGGGCACGGTCGCGTACTTGAGGTAGCGCGACTGGCCGCCGCCCTCGACGGTGGCGCCCCAGCCCATGATGGTGAAGGTGCCGCTGTTGAGGGAGGTGTCGCCGGGCGCGGCGAACTTCAGCGTCGGCGCGGACGGGGCGGAGGCCAGTTCGATCAGCGCCCAGTCCTGCGCGCCGGTGCTGGCGTAGGCGGGGCTGCGGTAGACGTAGGTCGACTTGATCGACTGGCCGCCGCTGCTCTGCAGGTCCACCTTGCCGATCGTGGCGGTGATGCTGGAGTTGGTGCCGGTCCGGGACACGCAGTGCGCCGCGGTCAGCACGACCCGGGGTGCGACGAGCGCGCCGCCGCAGCCCATGGACAGCCGCACCATCCACGGGAACTGGCCCTGGGTGGCGTTGGTGCCGCCGACGACGAACGGCGTGACCGTGTCACCGGCCGGTTGCGCGGCCTGCGCCGGGGTCAGCGCCGCGGTGAGCGCGGTGGCGAACGCGGCGGTCGTCAGAATGGCCCGCCGGATTGTTTTGCGCAGTGATTTCCGCATTGTCAGACCCCCGCCGTCCGAGTGATCCAGGATCGGTTCGCGGCGACGCTGCCGTAGATTTGCGAAGAACTGCCGTCCGCCATCGACGCCACGCCCACCTGCACGCCATTGGCCATTTGGGGGCCGCCGGAATCGCCCTTCCAGGCCACGCCGTTCACGCCGGTGGAGCAGATCGCGCGGCCGCCGTAGGCGTCGGTGCAGCTGCCGCCGATGCGCGTGTTGCGCACGGTCGCGGTCTTGAGCTGCTCGGCCGCGGAGCCGTCGTAGCTGGTGCGGCCCCAGCCGTAGATGGAGTTCGTGCTGCCGACCGCCGGGTCGGCGCCGGCCAGCCGGGCGTAGGTGGTGCTGATCGAAGTGCCGAGCTGGAGCAGGGCGAAATCGCTGCTGGGGTTGGCGACCTGGCGCGTCACGGTCGCGGTGACGCCGCCGGAGGAGCGGTACACGCTGCCGACGCGCACGGTCATGCCCGAGCCGAGGCAGTGCTTGGCGGTGAGCACCCACCGCGACGCGATGATGGTGCCCGAGCAGTTGAACTGACCGTCGACGAACACGGCCGCCGCCCACGGCGCGCTCGACACGGTGCTGCCCCCGACGATGAACGGTTCGACGGCCGGTCCCGCGGCGAATGCGGGAGCGGCGCCGCCCGCGGCGATCCCGGCCGCGGCGAGAACGGTGGAAATCCACCGGAAAATGCGCATGACGAATAAACCTCCGCAGGGGTGAGGTATTCGCGCCCGACGATGTGCGCGACAGGCAGAAGTTAGCGCGAGAAGAACCCGACGAAAGTCGTCAATGCGGATCGGGTGGCCGGGAACGACCCGGATGGCCTACGACCAGTGGCCGGTCACCCGGCGCGCAGTTCGGCGAGCACGGCGTCGGTGAACGGCGGCCACGCCTCGATCGCCCAGGGGCCGAAGTCCAGGTCCGTCAGCACGACGCACGCGGCGGCCGCGTCCGGGTCCACCCACAGGAACGTGCCGGACTGGCCGAAGTGCCCGAACGTCCGCGGCGAGCTGCCCGCTCCGGTCCAGTGTGGACTCTTCGAGTCGCGGATCTCGAAGCCCAGCCCCCAGTCGTTGGGCTTCTGGTGCCCGAGCCCGGGCAGCACCCCGCTCAGCCCGGGGAAGGCGACGGTGGTCGCCGCGCGCAGGGTGGCCGGGTCGAGCAGCTTCGGCGCCTGCAGCTCGGCCGCGAACCGCACCAGGTCGTCCACGCTGGACACCCCGCCCGCGCCGGGGGAGCCCGCCAGCCGGGTCGACGTCATGCCGAGCGGGGCGAGCACGGCCTCCGACAGGTACTCGGCGAACGGGATGCCGGAGTGCTCGGCCAGCGCGTCGCCGAGGACCTGGAAGCCGGCGTTGGAGTACATGCGCCGCGTGCCGGGCGGGGCCATCACGCGGTCGGAGTCGAAGCCGAGGCCCGCGGTGTGCGCGAGCAGGTGCCGGATCGTCGCGCCCTCCGGCCCGGCGGGCGTGTCCAGCTCGACCACGCCCTCCTCGACGGCGATCAGCGCCGCGTACGCCGTGAGCAGCTTGGTCACCGAGGCCAGCCGGAACGTGCGCGCGGTGTCGCCGTGGCTGCCCGCCACCGTTCCGTCCGCCCGCACCACGGCCGCCGCCGCGTGCGGGGCAGGCCACTGATCGATCCGCTCCAGGCTCCGCATACCGCAAAGCCTAAACGGCGGCTGTCCCGCGCCGGGGACAGCCGCCGCCGGATCAGGCGTCGAGGTCGCTGGCGACCAGTTCGGCGACCGCGTCCACCGCGGCCTCCGCCCCGTCGCCCTCGGCGGCGATGACCACCTCGTCACCGTGGCCCGCGGCCAGCGTCATCAGGCTGAGCAGGCTCCCGGCCGGCACCGGGTCGGCACCGTCCTTGGCGATCGTCACCGGCACCGCCTGCGCGGCCGCCGTCTTGGCGACCAGGGCGGCGGGGCGGGCGTGCAGGCCCACCTTGCTGGCGACCGTCACACGTCGTTGCGGCATGTCGTCCCTTTCCTCACTTGCTGGGCGTGCCGGCGTCGGCGGCGGGCTGTTCGGCGTCGTCCTCCCGGCCCGGCGTGCGCAGGTTCCACTTCGTGATCACCCACCGGAACAGGAAGTAGTAGATGGCCGCGTAGACCAGGCCGATCGGGATCAGCAGCCACGCCCGGTTCGCCGCCGGCGCCGAGGAGTTCAGCGCGAAGTCGATGAACCCGGCCGAGAACGAGAACCCGAGGTGGATGTCCAGCGCGTTGCAGATCGCCAGAGACAGGCCGGTCAGCACGGCGTGGATCAGGTACAGCGGCCACGCGACGAACATGAACGCGAACTCGATCGGCTCGGTCACGCCGGTCAGGAACGAGGTGAACGCACCGGCGATCATGATGCCGCCGACGACCTTGCGCTGACCCGGCCGCGCGGTCTGCCAGATCGCCAGCGCGGCGGCGGGCAGCGCGAACATGAAGATCGGGAAGAAGCCGGTGGTGAAGGCGCCGGCGTTGGGGTCGCCGTTGAAGAAGTTGGTGATGTCGCCGCCGTCGAAGATGAACCACACCGGCACGTTGATCAGCTGGTGCAGGCCGATCGGCAGCAGCAGCCGGTTGAGCAGGCCGTAGATCCCGCCGCCCACGACGGCGTTGCCGGTCACCGCGTCACCGAGCCACTGCATCGCGTTGTCCACGGCCGGGAAGACCAGGCCGAACACGACGCCGATCAGCAGCAGCACCAGCGAGTTGACGATCGGCACGAACCGGCGGCCGCCGAAGAACGCCAGGTAGGGCGGCAGCTTCACGCGGTGGAACCGCTGCCACAGCACCGCGGTGACCAGGCCGACCACGATGCCGCCGAGCACGCTGTAGGGCCACTTGATCGGCTGCAGGTACCAGCCCTCCT
This sequence comes from Amycolatopsis thermalba, assembly GCF_023376025.1. Classification (NCBI taxonomy): domain Bacteria; kingdom Bacillati; phylum Actinomycetota; class Actinomycetes; order Pseudonocardiales; family Pseudonocardiaceae; genus Amycolatopsis; species Amycolatopsis thermalba. The sequence goes on along the minus strand of NZ_CP091196.1, from coordinate 4,891,834 downwards.
TGAAGCCCTCCAGGTCGCTGACCGGCGCGAACACCTGCACGACCTTGTTGAACACCACGAACCCGACCACGGCGGCGACCCCGGTCGAGCCGTCCCCCTTGCGCGCGAAGCCGACGGCGATGCCGACCGCGAACAGCAGCGGCAGCCAGTCGAACAGGCCACCACCGGCCGCGGCGAGCACGGCGGCGACCTTGTCCCAGCCGAGGCCGTCCTTGCCGAGCAGGTCGTCCTGCCCGAGCCGGCTCAGCAGGCCGGCGGCGGGCAGGGTGGCGATGGGAAGCATGAGGCTGCGGCCGAAGCGCTGCAGCCCCGCCATCCCCCTGCCTTTGCCCTTGGTTCCATCTGCGACGGTGGCGCTCACGGGTTACCTCCGTGTTCGGCGGGGACTGTGCGATCGAGTTGCATGGACACCTGGTACCGGTCGCCCCGGTACCACGAGGTCATGTCCTCCACGGGGACTCCGGACGCGCTGGAGACCCGGCGGAAGACCAGGAGCGGGTCGCCGGTGCGGATGCCGAGCAGCCGCGCGGTCTCCCGGTCCGCCGCTTCCGACCACACCGTCTGGCGGGCGTGGTCCAAGCGGAGGTCGTAGTGCTGCGCGAGTTGCGCGTACAGCGAGGAGGTCAGGTCCAGATCCGGCAGCCCGGGCACCCGGCCCGGGTGGTACCAGCCGCGCTCGACGGCCAGCGGGGTGCCGTCCGCGCGGCGGCGGCGCACCAGCCGGTAGGCCGGTTCGCGCGGGCCCAGCCCGAGAGCGCCGGCGGTCTCCACCGGTGGGTTCTCCAGGCCGCAGTGCAGCAGCTCGGTGGCCGGGGTGAGGCCGCGGCGGCGCATGTCGTCGGTGAACGACATCAGGTAGAGCTGCAGCTCCATGCGCCGCGTGGCGGTGAAGGTGCCCTTGCCGCGGGCGCGGGTGAGCAGGCCCTCCTCGACGAGCTTGCCGATCGCGGAGCGGACCGTCAGCCGGGACACCTGGTAGCGCTCGGCCAGCTCGCGCTCGGACGGGATCGGCGACCCCGGCGGCAGCTCGCGCTCGATGCTGCGCCGCAGGATCTCCCGCAGCTGCGCGTGTTTCGGCGTCGGCCCGTCCACCACGCGGTCGGCGGTGGTCGCGGTCTGCGCCATGCCACCTCCAGGTTTCGGGTTGGTTTCCGGGGTCGCACCGGACGCCGGGAATTGGTACGTTCCGGTCTAGACCATTTCTTGATGGGGCAGAATGCTCCGCTACCCGGGCGGGTGTCAACCACCGTTACGGGTTCGTGTTCGGCAAGCAGAGAAGGAGGCCGCCGTGGCGGACGACAGGCCGGAACAGATCCTCGCGGCACTGGGCGGCGCGGACAACGTCGTCGAGATCGAAGGCTGCATCACGCGGCTGCGGTGCGAGCTCGAGGACGGCTCGCTGGTGGACGAGGCCGCGCTCAAGGCGGCCGGCGCGCACGGCGTGATGAAGATGGGCTCGGTGGTGCAGGTCGTCGTCGGCCCCGAGGCGGACACCATCGCCAGCGACATCCAGGACCTGATGTGAGCCTGACCGTGCAGAGCCCGGTGCCGGGCCGCGTCACGCCCATGTCCGAGGTGCCCGACCCGGTGTTCGCGCAGTCGATGGTCGGTCCCGGGGTCGCGGTGCTGCCCGCGGGCGGGCGGCAGGACGCGCTCAGCCCGGTCGACGGGACGGTGGTGACGCTGCACCCGCACGCGTTCGTCGTCGCGACCGAGGGTGGTCAGGGGGTGCTGGTGCACCTGGGCATCGACACGGTCAAGCAGAAGGGCGAGGGCTTCACGCTGCACGTCGTGAAGGGCGAGTCGGTGCGCGCCGGGCAGCCGCTGATCAGCTGGGACCCGGACGCGGTCGCCGCGGCGGGGTACTCACCGGTGGTGCCGGTGGTGGCGCTCGACGCGGACGCCGCGGCGCTGTCCGGGGTGCTCACCGGCGGCACCGTCGACGCCGGCGAGCAGCTCTTCGCCTGGGACTAAGCCGTCACCACGTTCTGCCCCTCGACCTTGACCGGGATCGGGGTCAGGCCGGTCTCCGCCGGGCCCTTCTCCAGCGCGCCGGTCAGGGTGTCGAACTCCGAGCCGTGCAGCGGGCACTTGATTGCGTCGCCTTCGGGGGCCACCGTCGCGCCCTGGTGCGGGCACACCGCGCTGAAGCAGGCCGCGGTGGTGTCGGTGGGGCGGGCGAGGATGGCCGGCTTGCCGTCGACCGTGACCGACTTGGCCTGGCCGACCGGGACGTCGCCCAGCGCCGCGACGGTGGTGCCGGACGGGGCGGCCGGGGCCGGGCCGGTGTTCTGGCTGCTTCCGGACGTGCCGCTGTCGCCGCCACCGCAGGCGGCCAGGACCACGGTGCCCGCGGCGGCGCCGGCCACGGCGACCCCGGTCGTCAGGACGGTACGGCGGGTGGGTGAGTGAGCAGTCATGCCCGGTGACACGACCGAGGGCCCCGGCGGGTTCAATCCGGCGGCGGATTGAACCCGATCGCGTTCCGCCCCGTGGTGAACGGTGCAAGGATCGCCGGTGGAGGAGGTCGGGTCATGGTCGCGTGGCTGTTGCGGATCCTGGTGGTCCTCGGGCTGCTCGGATCCGCGTGGGTGCACTGGGACCTGTGGGCCAACGAGGGCTTCGACTCGATCGACGTGATCGGGCCGTTGTTCCTGGTTAACGTCGTCGCCGGGGTGGTCATCGCGCTGGCCGTGCTGTTCTGGCACCACTGGCTGCCGGTGCTGGCCGCGATCGGGTTCGGCGCCGTGACGCTGGGCGCGTACCTGATCTCGCTGACGCCCGGCGGGCTGTTCGGCGTGCGGGAGCAGTTCGCCACGTCCGCCGAGACCTGGGGCGTGGTCACCGAGGCCGGGTGCGTCGTGTTCGGCGTGGCGTTGCTGTTCGCGCAGCGGGTGCGGCGGAAGCAGAGCGTGCCGGCGTGACCGGCGGCGCGGAAGACCAGTTGATGCGGGCGCTGCACGACGACCACGCGGCCGCCCTCTGGTCCTACGCGCTGCGCCTGACCGGCGGGGACCGGGCCCGCGCCGAGGACGTCGTGCAGGAGACGCTGCTGCGGGCGTGGAAGCATCCCCGGGTGCTGGACCAGACGCGGGGGTCGGCGCGGGCGTGGCTGTTCACGGTGGCGCGCCGCATCGCGATCGACGACTGGCGGTCGGCCGCCCACCGGTCGGAGGTGACCACCGCTTCGCCGCCCGAGCTGGCCACGCCGGACGACACCGACCGGGCGCTGCAGGGCTGGCTGGTGGTGGAGGCGTTGAAGGAGTTGTCCGCGGCGCACCGCGAGGTGCTGCTGCTGTGTTACTTCCAGGGTTTCTCGGTCGCCGACGCGGCCGCGCGGCTCGGGATTTCCGCCGGGACGGTCAAGTCCCGGACGCACTACGCGCTGCGGGCGCTGAAGCTCGCGCTGGAGGAGAAGGGGGTGACCCGGTGACCGAGCCCGACGAGTTCGTGCCCTACGACGCGGCGTATGTGCTGGGCGCCCTCTCACCGGAGGACCGCGCCGCCTACGAGGCGCACCTGCGAGGGTGTGCGGCGTGTTCCCGCGCGGTGGCCGAGCTGGCCGGCCTGCCCGGGCTGTTGTCGCAGGTGACGCCGGACATGGTCGAGGCGGAGCCGCCGCCGGACCGGGTGCTGCCGGCGCTGCTGCGCGGGGTGCGGCGCGCCCGGCGCCGGCGAGTGCTGACGACGTTCGGGGTGGCGGTGGCCGCTGCGGCGGCGGTGCTGGTGGCGATCTTCGCACCGCAGCCGGATGCCGGTGGTGGGACAGCGATGACGCCCCTGGGCGCCTACCCGGTCCAGGCGACGGCCGCGGTGGCCGAGGTGTCGGGCGGTAGCCGGGTGGACATGTCGTGCAGCTACCGGGGCGCCTACCAGGGCGCGGGGTACCTGCTGGTGGCCGTGCGGGCGGACGGCTCGGAGTTCGAGCTGGCGACCTGGAACGCCGCCCCGGACCGGGACGCGCGGATCTCGGTGGGCACCGACCTGCCGCCCGAGGAGATCAAGGCGCTGGAAATCCGCACGACGAGCGGGGTGCCGCTGCTGCGGTGGCAGCCGTGAGGGTTTGGTTGTGCCCCCTTTGCCGGGCGCGGCGGGCGGTGGTTGGGCCCCCTTTTTTTTTGGCTCTTTGTACTGATGTGTGGGTGGGTCTGCCCAGGTAGCGGAGGGGCACGTCGTTGCTGGGTCTAGGTTTCTGAGCTGTCGAGGAACAGAAACCGGATAGACGGAGAACGACGTGCCCGCTGCCAGGATATGGGGTCGGTTGCTGGGTGTGAATCCGGCGGTCGTGGAGTCGGTCGAGTTCGATGGGGCCGCGCAGGTGCTGGTGGCCGCGGTGCGGGTCCGGAGCCGGGATCGTGACCGGTGCGGGGTGTGCTCGCGGCGATGCCCGCGGTATGACGCCGGCCGGGGCCGGCGGCGATGGCGTGCACTGGACCTGGGAACTATTCAGGCGTTCGTCGAGGCGGACGCATCCCGGGTGCGGTGTCGCCAGCACGGGGTCGTGGTCAGTGCGGTGCCCTGGGCGCGGCACGGTGCTGGGCATACCCGCGCGTTCGACGACACCGTCGCCTGGCTGGCGACCGCGACGTCGAGGTCCACGGTCGCGCAGCTGATGCGGATCGCCTGGCCGACGGTCGGCTCGATCATCACCCGGGTCCGGGCCGATATCGACGCGAGGGTGGATCGCCTGGCCGGGCTGCGCAGAATCGGGGTCGATGAGATCAGCTATAAGAAGAACCATCGATATCTCACCATTGTTGTCGATCACGACACCGGCCGGCTGGTATGGGCGGCGGCGGGCAACGACAAACCGACGTTGGCCGTGTTCTTCGAGTTGCTCGGAGCCGATCGATGCGCGCAGATCACGCATGTCTCGGCGGACGCGGCCGCGTGGATCGCGCGGACCGTCGAACAGTACTGCCCGGACGCGATCCGCTGCGCTGATCCGTTCCACGTGGTCAAATGGGCCACCGATGCTCTAGACCAGGTTCGGCGCCAGGTATGGAATACCGCACGCCGCCAGCCTGGCGGAAGCCACAAAGACCGGCGTGGCCGCACCGCCTCAGCCGGTCCGGCTCAAGGCATGAAACGCGCACGATGGGCGTTGTGGAAGAACCCGGACAACCTCACCGATCATCAGCGTCACAAATTGACCTGGATCGCCAAGACCAACCCCCGGCTTTACCGCGCCTACCTGCTCAAAGAAGGCCTTCGACACGTCTTCGCCGTGGGCGGGCAGGCCGGAAAAGAAGCGCTGCAACGGTGGCTGTCCTGGGCAGTGCGCTGCCGGATACCCGAGTTCGTCAAGCTCGCCCGCACTATCCGGTCCGAGCTGCCGGCGATCCACGCGAGCTTGGATCACGGTCTGTCCAACGCGCTGATCGAATCGACCAACACCAAGATCCGGCTACTGACCCGCCTGGCCTTCGGGTTCAAACACGCCGACGCCCTGATCTCCCTCGCACTCCTCGCGCTCGGCGGCTACCGCCCCGAACTACCTGACCGCACCCACACATAGATCAACAGAGCCTTTTTTTGGCGACTCGGACGGTGGCTGGGCCCCTTTCCCAGCGACGCGGACGATGGTTGCACCCCTTTCCCGGCGACGCGGTTCGGGCGGGACTGTTTCAAGATCGGTGTTTCTGGCCCGACACGCCGGGCTGAGGTCCGGCGGGATGGGCACTGTGAGTGATGACATCTGGGGCTGTGACTCCACGTAAGAGTGAGAAGCGGTTGTCACCGGAGCAGGCCGCTGCGGTGGCGATGGTGGCCGAGGCCCGGCAGCGGGGGCTGGAGCTGACCGGCCCGAACGGGCTGTTGAAGCTGTTCACCAAGAACGTGTTGGAAACCGCGCTGAATGAGGAGATGACCGAGCACCTCGGACATGAGAAGCATCGTGCCGAGCCGGGGCGTGATTCGGCGAATGTGCGTAACGGGACCCGGAAGAAGACGGTGCTCTCGGACGCGGCCGGCGAGGTGGAGATCGAGGTTCCGCGGGATCGGGAATCCACGTTCGAGCCGCAGATTGTGAAGAAGCGGCAACGTCGGCTCACCGATGTGGACGAGATCGTGCTGTCCCTGTATGCGAAGGGGATGACCACCGGTGAAATCTCGGCGCATTTCGCCGAGATCTACGGCGCGTCGGTGAGCAAGGAAACGATCTCCCGCATCACCGACAAGGTCGTGGCGGAGATGCAGGACTGGGCCAGCCGTCCGCTCGACGTCGTCTACGCCGCGGTGTTCATCGACGCGATCGTGGTCAAGGTCCGCGACAGCCAGGTGGCCAACCGGCCTTTCTACGCCGCCATCGGTGTCACCGTGGACGGCCGTAAGGACGTGCTCGGCCTGTGGGCGGGCAGCGGCGGCGAGGGCGCCAAGTTCTGGATGAGCGTCCTGGTCGATCTGAAAAACCGCGGCGTGAAGGACGTGTTCTTCCTCGTCTGCGACGGTTTGAAAGGCTTGCCCGAGGTGGTGGAACAAGTCTGGCCGGCCGCGATCGTGCAAACCTGCATCATCCACCTCATCCGCAATTCGTTCCGGCTCACCTCCCGGAAATACACCGACGCGCTCAAACGGGACCTCAAAGCCATGTACGAGGCCCCAACGCGACAGCGGCGGAAGTGGCGTTGCAGGAACTGGACGACAAATGGTCTGCGCAGTATCCGGCGCTGGTCCGACTGTGGCGCAACGCCTGGACCGAGTTCGTGCCGTTCCTCGATTACGACGTCGAGATCCGAAAAATGATCTGCTCGACCAACGCGATCGAATCGCTCAATGCCCGCTACCGGCGGGCGGTGCGAGCCCGCGGCCACTTCCCAACCGAGCAGGCCGCCCTGAAGTGCCTGTACCTTGTGACCCGCAGCCTGGACCCCACCGGCACAGGCCGCGCCCGATGGACGATGCGCTGGAAACCCGTACTCAACGCCTTCGCCATCACCTTCGGTGACCGCTGGCCGGCCGCCGAAACCTACTAACCGAACCGCCAGAAACACCGATCACGGGATAGACCCGTTCGGGCTGCCACGGGGCGGAATGCACGTCTTCCGGTGTCGCGTTGCCGCGGCTCTTGTCGTGGCACCTTCCCGTTCCTCGTGGTGTCGCACGTCGTTTGAGCCTTGCAGTGTCGTCCCTCGTTGAGCTTTGTGGCGCCGTGCTCCGTGCTCCGTGCTTCATGCGAGGTTGTCTCTCGCGCTGCCGCACCTCGTGTGAGGCCGTCTTCTCATCGAATCGCGCCCCTTGCGCCGCCACCGTTTCCTCATTGCGCGTTCCTCGTGGCCTCGTATCTCTGTTGCGGCACGCCGTGGTGCTCCTGCCGCACCACACGGGGAAGCCCGCACCACGTAGCCCGCACTGCGCGGGGTGGCCCGCATTGCACGGGGTGGCCGGTACTGCGTGAAGTAGCCCGCATTGCGCCGGGTGGTCCGCACTGCGCGGGGTGGCCCGCATTGCACGGGGTGGCCGGTACTGCGTGAAGTAGCCCGCATTGCGCCGGGTGGTCCGCACTGCGCGGGTGGTCCGCATTGCACGGGGTGGCCGGTACTGCGTGAAGTAGCCCGCATTGCGCCGGGTGGTCCGCACTGCGCGGGTGGTCCGCATTGCACGGGTGGCCGGTACTGCGTGAAGTAGCCCGCATTGCGCCGGGTGGTCCGCACTGCGCGGGTGGTCCGCATTGCACGGGTGGCCGGTACTGCGTGAAGTAGCCCGCATTGCGCCGGGTGGTCCGCACTGCGCGGGTGGTCCGCATTGCACGGGTGGCCGGTACTGCGTGAAGTAGCCCGCATTGCGCCGGGTGGTCCGCACTGCGCGGGTGGTCCGCACTGCACGCGGTAGCCCGCATTGCATGGGTACCCGGTACTGCTGGGGTGGCCCGCACTGCACGTGGTGACCCGTACTGCGAGGGATAGCCCGCACTGCGCCGCGTAGCGCAGTTCCTCCTTACGTTGCGACTCCGCACGCGAGTCGCCCTGGCACGACTGGGCATCTCGCGCGCCGATGGCTGGTCACCTCGCGTGGCGGTGAGTGGCACAACCCGCGGCACATTCCACGCGAGTGGGACTTTCGTGAGCCCGCTACGCGGCCACCCATCACGCCAGTGCGATGACTGGGATTCTCGTGCGGTCGCGACTGGAACTCTCGTGCGGCGACGAAATGACCATTCGCGCGAAGGGCGCCGTGCGAGTGGGAATCTCGTACGCGCCCGCATTTGGCGTTACGCGGCCGACCGCGCAGGCTGGATTCGTGAACTGGGGAATCGTGGCGGCGCTCGGCGCCGCCGGAGCAACAGTGGGTGCCGGGACGGCCAGCCTCCTCCGGAGAGCCGACGCCCCGGTGCCGGCCGCCGTGGTGGTGCTCGGCACCGGAGCTGCCTGGGCGGGGCTCGCCACCGTGGCGCCCGCCTGGACGGCCTTCGTGCTGGCCGCGCTCGCCGTGCCGTTGATCGCGGCGGACCTGCGCCACCGGCGGCTGCCGGATGTGCTCACGTTGCCCGCGTACCCGCTCTTCGTCGGCGTCGCACCGGATCCGGCGAAGGCGCTCGCGGCGGCCGCGGTCTTCGGGGGCGCGCACCTGGCGGTCCACCTGCTGGCACCGCACGCGATGGGCGCCGGCGACGTCAAGCTGGCGGGCGCCCTCGGCGCGGCACTCGGCTCGGCGGGGTGGCTCGCGTTGCCGGTGGCCGTCGTGCTGGCCGCGCTGATCACGGCCGTCCTGGCCGCGACGCGCCGCTGGCCGGACGGGGTGCCGCACGGCCCGGGGCTACTGGCGGCGGCCATCACATTGGTGCTGATCCGTCCCGGGTGACGGCAGCCCCGCGAGCGCGGCAGCGGGAGACGGGCCATCGTGCAACCGAGGGCGCCGCGACCGTGCGACGCAGGTGACCGCCGGGGCAGGGGTGGGTGCTCTCGCAGTTGGGGGTGCGGTAGCCGCGGGCGGGCGTCCAGTGCGGCGGTGGCCGCCGGGACCGTGACGGCTGAGGTCCGGACAGGCTGCTACGACGCGCGCCACCGTCGAGCCGGCCCCCGCGCGAGAGGTCCACCGTGCGCCCACCCGCCCCAGCAGCCTGCACCGGGCTTCCTGCACTGAGCTTTCTGCACGGAGCCGCCTGCGCCGGAGCCGCCTGCACCGGGCCGTAGCCGACATGACAGGATCGTCTGGTGGTACTGCGCTGGATAACCGCTGGTGAATCGCACGGTCCGGCCCTCGCGGCCGTGCTCGAAGGGATGGTGGCCGGGGTCGAGGTCACCACCGCCGACGTGAGCGAGCAGCTCGCCCGCCGGCGGCTCGGGTTCGGCCGCAGCCCCCGCATGGGCTTCGAGACCGACCACATCGAGTTCCTCGGCGGCGTCCGGCACGGCGTCACCCAGGGCGGACCGGTCGCGGTGCACATCGAGAACGCCGAGTGGCCCAAGTGGGAGAAGGTCATGTCGGCCGACCCCGTGGACCCGGCCGAACTCGAGGGCCTGGCCCGCAACGAGCCGCTCACCCGCCCGCGCCCCGGCCACGCCGACCTGCCCGGCATGCAGAAGTACGGCTTCGACGAGGCGCGCCCCGTCCTGGAGCGCGCCAGCGCCCGCGAGACCGCCTCCCGCACGGCCCTGGGCACCGTGGCCCGGAACTTCCTCCGCCAGCTGCTCGGCGCGGAGATCGTGAGCCACGTCGTGTCGATCGGCGGCGCCGTCGCTCCCGAGGGCCCGCTGCCGGGGCCGCAGGACCTCGCTGCCGTCGACGAGAGCCCGGTCCGCGCGTTCGGCCAGGAGGCCACCGACGCGATGGTCGCCGAGGTGGACGCCGTCCGCCACGCCGGTGACACGGTCGGCGGCGTCATCGAGGTCATCGCCTACGGGCTGCCGCCGGGGCTCGGCTCCCACGTCCACTGGGACCGCCGCCTCGACGCGCGCCTCGCGGGCGCCCTGATGGGCGTCCAGGCCATGAAGGGCGTCGAGGTCGGCGACGGCTTCACCACCGCCCGCCGGTGGGGCAGCCAGGCCCACGACGAGATCGACCGCGGTGACGGCCCGGCCGGGGTCACCCGCCGCTCCAACCGGGCCGGCGGCCTCGAGGGCGGCATCACCAACGGCGAGCCGGTCCGGGTGCGCGTCGCGATGAAGCCGATCTCCACCGTCCCACGGGCGCTGTCCACAGTGGACGTGAAGACCGGCGAGCCGGCCGTCGCGATCCACCAGCGCTCCGACGTGTGCGCGGTGCCGCGCGCCGGGGTCGTCCTGGAGTCCGTCGTGGCGCTCGTGCTCGCCGACGCGGCACTGGAGAAGTTCGGCGGCGACTCGCTGGCGGAGACCAAGCGCAACGCCGAGTCCTACCTCGCGGCACTGGAGGAACGGTGGGCCAACCTCCCTGCATCGTGATCGCCGGCCCGCCCGGGTCGGGCAAGAGCACGGTCGGACCGCTGCTCGCGCAGCGCCTGGGCGTGCCGTTCCGCGACAGCGACGACGACATCGTCGCCCGCGCCGGCCGTCCGATCGCGGACATCTTCGCCGACGACGGTGAACCGGCCTTCCGCGCGCTCGAAGAAGAAGTCATCGCCGAGGCGCTCGCCGAACACGACGGGGTGCTCTCCGTCGGCGGCGGCGCGGTCCTCGCCGAAGGCACCCAGAAGCGCCTGGTCGGCCACCCCGTCGTCTTCCTCAACGTCGGCTTCGCCGCGGGCGTGCAGCGCGTCGGCCTGTCCACCGCGCGCCCGCTGCTGGCCGGGGTCAACCCGCGCGCCACCTACCGCTCGCTGCTCGAAGCGCGGCTGCCGGTCTACCGCGCGGTCGCCACCATCGAGGTCGCCACCGACGACCGCACCCCGGCCGAGATCGTCGACGCCATCGCCCGCGAACTAGCCCTGGAGGGAACGCAGTGACCGACCCGGTCCGGATCGAGGTCCGCACCGCCCGGCCGTACCCGGTCGTCGTCGGCCGCGGGCTGCTCGGCGAGCTGGCCGAGGCCGTCAAGGACGCCTCCAGCGTGGCGATCATCCACCAGCCCACGCTCACCACCACCGCCGAAGCCGTCCGCGACGAACTCAACGCCGCCGGCCTGGACGCCCACCGCGTCGAGATCCCCGACGCCGAGGACGGCAAGGCGCTCTCCGTCGCCGGCTTCTGCTGGGAGGTCCTCGGGCGCATCGGCCTGGACCGCCAGGGCGTCGTCATCGGCCTCGGCGGGGGAGCGGTCACCGACCTCGCCGGGTTCGTCGCCGGCACCTGGATGCGCGGTGTCCGGCTGGTCAACGTGCCCAGCACGCTGCTCGGCATGGTCGACGCCGCGGTCGGCGGCAAGACCGGCATCAACACCGACGCGGGCAAGAACCTCGTCGGCGTCTTCCACGAGCCCAGCGCCGTCCTGGTCGACCTCGCGACCCTGGAAACCCTGCCGCGCAACGAACTGATCGCCGGCATGGCCGAGGTCGTCAAGGCCGGGTTCATCGCCGACCCGCGCATCCTCGAACTCATCGAGGCCGACCCGGAGGCCGCCACCGACCCGGCCGGGGAGGTCCTCGGCGAGCTGGTGCGCCGCTCGATCCAGGTCAAGGCCGACGTCGTGGCCGCCGACCTGCGCGAGTCCGACCTGCGCGAGATCCTCAACTACGGCCACACCCTCGGCCACGCCATCGAGCGCCGCGAGCGCTACCGGTGGCGCCACGGCGCGGCGGTCAGCGTGGGCCTGGTGTTCGCCGCCGAGCTGGCCCGCCTCGCGGGACGCCTCGACGACGCCACCGCCGAGCGGCACGCCGCCATCCTGGAGCGGCTAGGCCTGCCCACCAAGTACGACCCGGACGCGCTGCCGCAGCTGCTGGAGTCCATGCGCAAGGACAAGAAGACCCGCTCCGGCGTGCTCCGGTTCGTGGTGCTGGACGGGCTGGCCAAGCCCGGGCGCCTGGAGGGACCGGACCCGGCCCTGCTGGCCGCGGCGTACTCGGCGGTGGCCGGGCCGCGGCAGGCCGAGGGTGGGGGAGTGTTGCTGTGAAGGTCTTGGTGTACCGGGGCGGCGCGGCGGATGCTGCGGACTGCTCGGCGGTGGCCGGGCCGCGGCAGGCCGAGGGTGGGAGCGTGGTGTGCCGGGGCCGTGTGGCGATTGCGGCTGCGGGCTGCACAGCGGTAGCCGGGGCGCGGCGCGCCGAGCGTGGGAGCGTGTTGCTGTGAAAGGCTTGGTGTGCCAGGGCGGCGTGACAATTGCGGCTGCGGGCTGCTCGGCGGTGGCCGGGGCGCGGCGGGCCGAGCGGGGGAGCGTGCTGCGGTGAAGGTCTTCGTGCTCAACGGGCCCAATCTCGGCCGCCTCGGGAAGCGGGAGCCCTCCGTCTACGGCTCGACCACCCATGCCGACCTCGCGGAGCTGTGCGTCAAGACCGGCGGTGAGCTGGGCATCGACGTCGAGGTGCGGCAGACCGATCACGAGGGCGAGATGGTCGGCTGGCTGCACGAGGCCGCCGACGCCGGACACCCCGTCGTGCTCAACGCGGGCGCCTGGACCCACTACTCGATCGCCGTGCGGGACGCCGCCGCTCAGCTCACCGCTCCGCTGATCGAGCTCCACATCTCCAACGTGCACAAGCGCGAGGCCTTCCGCCACCACAGCGTGCTCTCCGACATCGCCACCGCGGTGATCGCCGGGCTCGGCGTCGACGGCTATCCGCTGGCCCTGCGCTGGCTCGCCGCCAACGCCGGATGACCGTCCCGGACCTGCGCACCGCCCGGCTGCGCCTGCGCGGACTCCAAGCCACCGACACCGGCGCCGTCACCCGGATCTTCGCCGACCCGGCGACCAGCCGCTTCCTCGCCGCCGACCTCAGCGACCCGGACCGGTGCCGGGCCTCGATCGCACAGCGGCTCGCCTACACCGGGCCGGACGGCACCGGCCACTGGATCATCGAACGCGACGGCGCGGTCATCGGCCTGGCGCACCTGCGGCCGTCCACCGAGCTGCCCGGCGACCTGGTCGAGATCGGGTACTTCCTGGACCCCGCCCACGGCGGCCAGGGCCTGGCCACCGAAGCGGCCGACGCGCTGCTGCGCCACGCCTTCACCACCCTCGGTCTGCCCGCGGTGTGGGCGCTCGTGCACGAGTCCAATGTGGCCAGTCAAAACCTGGTGCGGCGCCTGGGGTTCACCGACGTCGGCGGCGGCCAGCACTACGGCGCGCCGCACCGGGTGTTCGTCGCGCTTCCCGCCACCCAGGGACACTGGCACCACGTCGAGGTGTGGGTGCCCGACCTCGCGCGGGCGGAGGAGAGCTTCGGCTGGCTGCTCACCGAACTCGGCTGGCGGGAGCATCAGCGCTGGCGGGACGGCGTCAGCTGGAAACTCGGCCCCGGCTACCTCGTGATCGAGCAGTCCCCGGCACTGACCGGCACCGTCCACGACCGCTGTGCGCCGGGCCTCAACCACCTGGCGCTGCACGCCGGACCACCCGAACACGTCGACGAACTCGCCGCGGCCGCGCTCGAACACGGCTGGCGGCCGCTGTTCGCCGACCGCTACCCGCACGCCGGCGGCCCTGATCATCACGCCGCGTATCTGGAGAACGCCGACGGCTTCGAGGTCGAACTGGTCGCCGACCCCCCGCACGTCACTCAACCGGGTTAATCACTCTCTACACTGGGCTGGCGGCGAAAACGGAAGGACGACGGGTGGGCGGACGCAAGGTGCTCGGCGGGATGCTGGCCGCGGTGCTGGCCGTCTCCGCGCTGGCCGGGTGCACCGGCAGCGTGCCGCCCCAGGCCGAGGGCGCCGAGCGCGCCGTCATCGGCGGCGCCCAGCCGGAAACCACCCCGGCCCCGCCCGACGACGTCCGGCTCAAGACCGACTCGCCGCGCGAGAGCGCCGGTGTCGTCGCCGCCGGTGGCCCCGGCGCGCCCTACAACTACGGCCCGACGGTGATGGCCGACGGCGCCACGAACCGCATGTGGTGGTGCAGCCAGTACCCCGGCTCGCCGCCGCCCGGCGACGACATCCTCTACGCGGAGTCGGCCTCCCTGGACGGGCCGTTCACCGGCCCCGGCGGCTCGGTGCCGCCCGCGGTGCTGTCCGGCAACCCCGGCCAGTTCGACGGCGTGCACGCGTGCGACCCGTCGGTGATCCGCGTGAACGGGACCTACTACCAGTACTACACCGGCGCCGCGGGCGACCACGCGCTCGGCAACTCGATCGGCCTCGCGACCAGCACCGACGGGATCACCTGGCAGCGCGCGGGCGGCGGCAGGCCGATCGTCGACCCGGCCCACGACACCCACCGCGAGAACCTCTACGGCGCGGGCCAGCCGGCCGCGGTGTACCTCGACGGCTGGTTCTACCTGATGTTCACCGACACCACCGGCCTGGCCGCGGGCTGGAACGGCGCCGGCCAGTTCGTGCTGCGCTCGACGGACCCCGCGTTCGCCGGCGGCGTCGAAGCGCTGGGGGAGGCCGGGTTCGCGCCGGTGGCGAGCACCACCGCGCCACGCACCAAATCGCTGGTCGACGCGTTCAGCGCGGACCTGATGTGGATCGACGCGCTCGGCGCGTGGGCGATCGCGCACGAGACCGCCGACGGCACGACGATCACGTTCTGGGATCGCGACTTCGTGCACACCCCGTACCAGCCGCTGCTGATCCCCGGCGTGTGGCGGGAGGGGCCGGGCCTGGTGCGGCGGCCGGACGGGCACGCGCCCGTGTCGGCGAAGGACCCGTGCGGGCGGGTGCCGGTGGACGTCGTCCGCGCCACGGTGACCGGCGAGGCCGGCGCGCCGACCGACCTGCGGCGCTTCGGGCTGGACATCGTCGGCGTCAACGCCTGCGCCGACCCCCAGCGGGCGCTGACCGTGCTGGACGGCTTCGCGATGCCCTCGCCGGTGCGGACCATGGACCTGGTCGTCTCCGGCCAGGTGGTGCGGATCGACCGCCGCTCGGTGGCGCAGGAACTGGCCGGACACGTGCTCGACACCCGGCTCGACGTGCTCAACCAGTTCCCGGTCGCGGCCCGGCTCGAATCCGGCACGCGGGCGCTGAAGGCGACCGGCCTCGGCGTCGGTTTCCTGCTCGACGACGGCCGCCTGTACCCGGTGCGGCGCGCGGACGCGGTCACCGCGAACGGCTCCGCGACCGAGGACGTGACACCCGCGCAGTGGCGCAGCTACCCGGCCGGCCCGGCGCTCGGCTGAGCCCGCGGCGTCAGTCCTTCGCGGCGGCGCGGGGGCGCGGGGTGGGACGCGGCCGCTTCTCCGGCTCGGCCGGGCGCTTGAGCCGCCCGCCGACGAACAACCCCAGCCCGGCGGGCACCAGCACCAGCAGCGCGGTGAACGCGGCGCCACCGGAGATCGCCGGCCACAGCTCCTCCGCGCCGGTCCGGTCCACGAGCACCGCGCGGCCGATCACGTACAGCACCCCGGACACCGGCCCGGCCACCAGCGACGCGATGAACCACGTGCGCCCGGCGTCCGCGCGGCGCAGCCACGCGTCCAGCGCGCTCCACAACGCCGCCGCGCCCACCAGCAGCGCGATCACGGCGATCCGGGCCGTCGTCAGGCCCGTCGGCTCGTAGACCGTCGCCTTGGCGAGGGCGACTTCGGCGATCGCGTGCAGCACCGCCATGCCCAGACCTCGAACCAGCCAGGACCGCATACCCATCCACCCATCGTCGCACCGCACTAAGCTGCTCCTGTGCCCGACCTCCACGCCTCCCGGCGCGACGCCCTGCGCACGGTGCTCAACGAGTCCGGCGTCGACGCGTTGCTCGTCACCGACCTGCTCAACGTCCGCTACCTGACCGGCTTCACCGGCTCCAACGCCGCGCTGCTGGTCCACGGCGCGGGCGAGGACCGCACGCTGTTCTGCACCGACGGCCGCTACACCACCCAGGCCGGAGCCGAGGTGCCCGACCTGGAGCGGGTCATCGAGCGGGAGAGCGCCGCGGCCCTGCTCACGCGCGCCGCCGGAGACGCCGCCGCCCACCGGCGCACCGGCTTCGAAAGCCAGCACGTCAGCGTCGAGGCGCACGACGCGTTCACCCGCCTCGCCGAGGGCATCGAGCTGACCCGCGCCCCGGGCCTGGTCGAGCAGCTGCGGCTGATCAAGGACGAGACCGAGATCGAGGCGCTGCGGATGGCCTGCGCCGCCGCCGACCGGGCGCTGGCCGCGCTGCTGGAGCACGGCGGCATCCGGCCCGGCCGCACCGAGCTGGAGGTGGCCCGCGACCTGGAGAACCGCATGCTCGACCACGGCTCGTCCGGGCCCTCGTTCGAGTCGATCGTCGCCGCCGGGCCGAACTCGGCCATCCCGCACCACCGGCCCACCAGCCGCGCGCTGCGCACCGGCGACTTCGTCAAACTGGATTTCGGCGCCACCGTCGACGGCTACCACTCGGACATGACCCGCACGGTCGTGCTCGGCCGCCCCGCCGGCTGGCAGGAAGACCTCTACGAGCTGGTCCGCCGCGCCCAGGAGACCGGGCTGGAGGCGTCGCTGGCCGGGCAGGAGGTCGCCGACGTCGACCTG
The DNA here is from genome assembly GCF_023376025.1 of Amycolatopsis thermalba. Lineage (NCBI taxonomy): Bacteria > Bacillati > Actinomycetota > Actinomycetes > Pseudonocardiales > Pseudonocardiaceae > Amycolatopsis > Amycolatopsis thermalba. The sequence continues at coordinate 4,875,365 of NZ_CP091196.1, read as the reverse complement.
GCCGCGCGCCGCGTCATCGAGCAGGGCGGGCACGGCGAGGAGTTCTCCCACGGGCTCGGTCACGGCGTCGGGCTGGAGGTGCACGAGGCACCGAGGCTCGCGGGAAACGCCGCCGGTACACTGGCCGTCGGCATGACGGTCACCGTGGAGCCGGGCGTCTACCTCGCCGGCCGCGGTGGCGTGCGCATCGAGGACACGCTGGTCGTGCGGGACGCCGATCCCGAACTCCTCACCCTGAGCAGCAAGGAACTCGTGGTCGTCTGACGCGGCCCGATCGGAAACAGGAGAACTGGACAACCCGTGGCCACCACCAACGACCTGAAGAACGGCCTGGTGCTGAACCTCGACGGACAGCTGTGGTCCGTCGTGAGCTTCCAGCACGTCAAACCGGGCAAGGGCGGCGCGTTCGTGCGCACCACGCTCAAGCACGTCCTGTCCGGCAAGGTGGTGGACAAGACCTTCAACGCGGGCACCAAGGTCGACACCGCGACCGTCGACCGGCGCAACATGACCTACCTGTACAACGACGGGTCGGACTTCGTCTTCATGGACGGCGAGACCTTCGACCAGATCACCGTGCCGCGGGAGACCGTCGGCGACGGCGCGAACTACCTGCTGGAGAACACCGAGGTCCAGGTCGCGATGCACGAGGGCGTGCCGCTCTACGTCGAGCTGCCCACCTCCGTCGAGCTGGTCATCCAGCACACCGACCCCGGCCTGCAGGGTGACCGCTCCACCGGCGGCACCAAGCCGGCCACCCTGGAGACCGGCGCCGAGATCCAGGTGCCGCTGTTCCTGAGCACCGGCGCCAAGGTCAAGGTCGACACCCGCGACGGCCGTTACCTGGGCAGGGCGTAGGTTGTCCGACTCCACCTCGGCGCCCCGGCGCGACGGTCAGCCCGGCCGCCGCGCTCTCCGCAGGCGCGCCGTCGAGATCCTGTACGAGGCCGCCCAGCGTTCACTCGATCCGGTGACGCTGCTCGCGGACCGGGTGGGTTCCACCGACGCCGACCCGGTCGGCGACTACACGATCTCGCTCGTCGAGGGTGTCACCGCCCACCGCGAGCGCATCGACGAGCTGCTCGCCGAGCACGCGCACGGCTGGAGCCTGGAGCGCATGCCGCCGGTCGACCTGGCCGTGCTGCGGGTGGGCATCTACGAGCTGCTGTGGGCCGCGGACGTGCCGGACCCGGTGGCGATCGACGAGGCGGTGGGCCTGGCCCGCGAGCTGTCCACGGACGACTCGCCGCGGTTCGTCAACGGCGTGCTGGGCCGGATCGGCACGATCGCCGACCGCATCCGCGCCGTCCTGTAGCACCCGGCAGAAGACAGCAGAAAGGCCCGGCGCGCGGAGATCGCGCCGGGCTTTTCCGCTGGTCAGGCGATTTTCCCTCGCGGCGGGAGGGCAGTCAGCTCGCACCGCCGCGGGTCTGTCGTCAGGTCCGCCACCCCGCGCCGCCACGCAAGCGGCCGGGCATCCGGCGTCTAGTCCTCCTTCGCCGGACGGGCCTCGGGCGGCAGGACGCCCCAGTCGATGAGCTGTTCGGTCAGCTCGCCGGGGGTCATGTCGTAGATGATGGCCAGCGACCGCAGGTCCTCGGTGCGGATGGACAGCACCTTGCCGTTGTAGTCGCCGCGCTGGCTCTGGATCGTCGCGGCGTAGCGGGCCAGCGGGCCGACCTTCTCGGCCGGCAGCTGCTGCAGCCGCTCCAGGTTGATGACGATCTTGGTGGCGGGCTCGGCCCCGGACGGCACCCGGCCCTCGGGCAGCAGCTCGACCACCGGCACGCCGTAGAAGTCGGCCAGCTCGGCCAGCTTCTGCACGGTCACCGCCCGGTCGCCGCGCTCGTAGGAACCGACCACGACAGCCTTCCACCGGCCGCCGGACTTCTGCTCGACCCCGTGCAGGGACAGCCCCTGCTGCTGGCGGATCCCGCGGAGCTTCGCCCCGAGCGCCTTGGCGTAATCGCCCATCTGGTGGTTCTCCGTTTCCTCGCCCAGTCGGTCTCGTGGGCCGCCGGGGGACTGCCGAGTTGAACACTCAGAGTAATGGTTACGCATTGTCGTCACCAGGTCAAGAACATGATGCCCCCGGGACCACCCGGACGGGGCAACGGTGCCGCCTGTTAACATCGGGTCGATTTCCTCGGCAAGCAGGAGATCGACGTCCTTTAAGGACCCGTCCGGTGAGGCGGGGAAGGAGTCCGCTGTGGCGTCACGCCCTCGTGACGCGGCAGCACCAGGTGGCGAGCGCGAGCTGCTCTCCGCCGGTGATGTCGCGCGCACCATCGCCCGGATGGCCCATCAGGTCATCGAGAAGACCGCCCTCGACGGCGGCACGGGCGCACCTCCCGTTCTCCTGGGCATCCCGACCCGGGGCACCTCGCTCGCGGCCCGGCTGGCCGAGCGGATCGCCGAGTTCTCCGGCGTCGAGGTCCCCACGGGCGCCCTGGACATCACCCTCTACCGCGACGACCTGCGCCGCCGCCCGACGCGGCCGCTCGCGGACACCACCCTGCCCGACACCGGCATCGACGACCGCGTGGTGATCCTGGTCGACGACGTGCTGTTCTCCGGCCGGACCGTGCGCGCGGCGCTGGACGCCCTGCGCGACCACGGCCGCCCCCGCGCCGTGCAGCTGGCCGTCCTGGTCGACCGCGGGCACCGCGAGTTCCCGATCCGGGCCGACTACGTGGGCAAGAACATCCCGACCGCGCGCGCCGAAGACGTCGCCGTCCTGCTGTCCGACGTGGATGGGCGCGACGCGGTGCTGCTGCGCGAGGGGGAAGCGAAGGCATGAAGCACCTGCTGGCCACCGAAGGCCTGGACCCCGACCTGGCGACCGCGGTGCTGGACACCGCCGACGGCCTCAAGCGCACCCTGCTCGGCCGCGAGGTCCGCAAGCTGCCGACGCTGCGCGGCCGCACGGTCATCACCATGTTCTACGAGAACTCCACCCGCACCCGGGTCTCGTTCGAGATCGCCGGCAAGTGGATGAGCGCGGACGTGGTGAACGTCTCGGCGGGCGGCTCCTCGGTCGGCAAGGGCGAGTCGCTGCGGGACACCGCGCTGACCCTGTCCGCCGCCGGCGCCGACTGCGTCATCGTCCGCCACCCGGCCTCCGGGGCCGCGCAGCGCCTGGCCGGCTGGCTGGAGGGCACCGGCACCTCGGTCGTCAACGCCGGTGACGGCACGCACGAGCACCCCACCCAGGCCCTGCTCGACGCCGCGACCCTGCGGGAACGGCTCGGCGGCATCAAGGACCGCCGCATCGCGATCGTCGGCGACGTGCTGCACAGCCGGGTCGCCCGCTCCAACATCCACCTGCTGTCCGCGCTCGGCGCCGAGGTGGTGCTCGTCGCCCCGCCCACGCTGCTGCCCGCCGGGGTGAGCGCGCTGCCGGTGACCGTGTCGCACGACCTGGACGCCGAGCTGCCCGCCCTGGACGCGGTCATGATGCTGCGGGTCCAGGCGGAGCGGATAGCCGGGCCCGCCGGCCCCGGAGGCAAGTTCGCGGGGTTCTTTCCTTCTGCCCGCGAGTACTCGATCGCCTACGGCCTGAACGAGGCGCGGCTGCGGCTGCTGCCCGAGCACGCCGTGGTGCTGCACCCCGGGCCGATGCTGCGCGGCATGGAGATCGCCTCCGCGGTCGCCGACGCGCCGTCCGCGGCCATCACCGAACAGGTCCGCAACGGGGTGCACGTGCGGATGGCCGTGCTCTACCACCTGCTCGCCGGAGAGGAAGACGCGAAGTGAACCAGGTTCTGATCAAGGGCGCCCGGCTCTACGGCGAGGGCGACCCGGCCGACGTCCTGGTCGCGAACGGCACCATCAGTCAGATAGACACAGCGATCGGGTCCGTTTCCGAGGACGCCGAGGTGATCGAGGCGGACGGCCAGGTCCTGCTGCCCGGCTTCGTCGACCTGCACACCCACCTGCGCGAACCCGGCCGCGAGGACACCGAGACCATCGAGACCGGCTCGGCCGCGGCCGCGCTCGGCGGCTACACCGCGGTCTTCGCGATGGCCAACACCGACCCGGTCGCCGACAACGCGGTGATCGTCGAGCACGTGTGGCGCCGCGGCCGCGAGGTAGGCCTGGTCGACGTGCACCCGGTCGGCGCCGTGACCGTCGGCCTGCGGGGGGAGCGGCTGGCCGAGCTGGGCACGATGGCGAAGTCCGCCGCCGGGGTCCGGGTCTTCTCCGACGACGGCCACTGCGTGCACGACCCGCTCATCATGCGCCGCGCCCTGGAGTACTCCACCGCGCTGGACGTGGTCATCGCGCAGCACGCCGAGGAGCCGCGGCTGACCGTCGGCGCGCAGGCCCACGAGGGCGAGCAGGCCTCGCGCCTGGGCTACGCGGGCTGGCCCGCCTCGGCCGAGGAGTCGATCGTCGCGCGTGACTGCCTGCTCGCCGAGCACGCCGGCGCCCGCCTGCACGTCTGCCACGTCTCCACGAGTGGCACCGCCGACGTGCTGCGCTGGGCGAAAGACCGCGGTACCCGGGTGTCCGCCGAGGTCACGCCGCACCACCTGCTGCTCACCGACGAGCGCCTGGCCACCTACGACCCGGTGAACAAGGTCAACCCGCCGCTGCGCACCGACGCCGACGTCGAGAAGCTGCGCGCCGCGCTGGCCGAGGGCGTCATCGACTGCGTCGCCACCGACCACGCCCCGCACGCGCCGCAGGACAAGGACTGCGAGTGGTCGGCGGCCCGCCCCGGCATGCTCGGCCTGCAGACGGCGCTGTCCGTGGTCGCCGCCACCATGGTGGAGACCGGCCTGCTGGACTGGCGCGGCGTGGCGAAGGTCATGAGCGAGCGCCCCGCGGAGATCGCCGGCCTGCCTGACCAGGGACGACCGCTCGCCGTGGGCGAACCCGCCAACCTCGCGCTGGTCGACCCGGGCGCACAATGGACCGTGCGGGGGCGGAGCTGGCCAGCCTCGCCGCCAACACCCCGTACGAGGGAATGCGGTTGCCCGCCGTGGTGACCGCGACGCTGCTGCGCGGGCGCGTGACCGCCCGCGAAGGGAAGATCTGCTGATGGAACGGTTGCTGCTCACCCTGCTGGTGTTCGCCTGCTTCCTGCTCGGCCTCTGGGCCATGCGACGAAGCTGGCGGCGCCGCGCGCGCTCGCAGAGCGCGCAGCTGCCGCCGTTCCCGCAGACCCCCGCCGAGCCGGGGGAGGAGCTGCTGCCGCCGGCCAAGGGGCTCTACGTGAGCACCACCACGGCGGGTGACTGGCAGGATCGCATCGTCACGCGCGGGGTCGGCCTGCGCGGGCGGGCGGTGCTGCGGCTCTACCGCGACGGCGTGGAGATCGACCGGGCCGGCGCGCCCGGGTTCTTCATCCCGCGCGAGTCCATTGTGGAGGTCAAGCGCGCGAGCGGGATCGCCGGGAAGGTGATGGGCACCGACAGCCTGATCGTCATCACCTGGCGGCTCGGTGACAAGGAGCTGGACACCGGCTTCCGCGGCGACGACCTCGACGTCTATCCACAGTGGATCGAAAGCTTGTCCGAACGAGAGATCAAGGGAGGGGCCCAGTGACCGTGGGCACCAGGACACCGGCCGCATTGGTGCTGGAGGACGGGCGGGTGTTCCGCGGATCGGCCTACGGCGCCCAGGGCCGCACGCTGGGCGAGGCCGTGTTCTGCACCGGGATGACCGGCTACCAGGAGACGCTGACCGATCCGTCCTACCACCGCCAGATCGTGGTGCAGACCGCGCCGCAGATCGGCAACACCGGCTGGAACGACGAGGACGACGAGTCCGCCCGCATCTGGGTGTCCGGCTACGTCGTGCGCGACCCGGCCCGGACCCCGTCGAACTGGCGGTCCCGCCGCACGCTCGACGAGGAGCTGGCCCGCCAGGGCGTGGTCGGCATCAGCGGCGTCGACACCCGCACCCTGACCCGCCACCTGCGTGAGCGGGGCGCGATGCGGGCCGGCGTGTTCTCCGGCGACGCGCTGGACACCGAGGAGGCGATGACCGCCCAGGTGCTGGCGAGCCCGCCGATGAAGGGCGCCGACCTGGCCGGCGAAGTCACCACCAAGGAGCCCTACGTCGTCGCGCCGGAGGGCGAGCGCCGCTTCCGCGTCGCCGCGCTGGACCTGGGCATCAAGTCCAACACCCCGCGCCAGATGAGCCGCCGCGGCATCGAGCTGCACGTGCTGCCCTCGACCAGCTCGGCCGAGGAGCTGCTGGCCGTCGAGCCGGACGGGGTGTTCCTGTCCAACGGCCCCGGCGACCCGGCCACGCAGGACCACGCGGTCGCGCTGACCGAGGAGGTCCTGCGCCGCGAGATCCCGCTGTTCGGCATCTGCTTCGGCAACCAGATCCTCGGCCGCGCGCTGGGGCTGGGCACCTACAAGATGCGCTACGGCCACCGGGGCATCAACATCCCGGTGATCGACGTGGAGACCGGGCGGGTGGCGATCACCGCGCAGAACCACGGCTTCGCCCTGGAGGGTGAGCCCGGGCAGCGGTTCGACTCGCCCTTCGGCGCCGCCCGGGTCAGCCACTACTGCCCCAACGACGACACGGTCGAGGGCGTGCGCTGCGCGGACGTGCCGGCCTTCTCGGTGCAGTACCACCCCGAGGCGGCCGCCGGCCCGCACGACGCCGCGCCGCTGTTCGACGAGTTCGTGACCCTGATGGAGAAGAAGAGCCGCTGATGCCGAAACGTACAGACATCGAGCACGTGCTCGTCATCGGATCCGGCCCGATCGTCATCGGCCAGGCCGCCGAGTTCGACTACTCGGGCACGCAGGCCTGCCGGGTGCTGCGCCAGGAGGGCCTGCGGGTCTCGCTGGTGAACTCCAACCCGGCCACGATCATGACCGACCCGGAGTTCGCCGACTCGACCTACATCGAGCCGGTCACCCCGGACTTCGTGGAGAAGGTCATCGCGGCCGAGCGCCCCGACGCCCTGCTGGCGACCCTGGGCGGGCAGACCGCGCTGAACACCGCCGTCGCGCTGCACGAGCGCGGCGTGCTGGAGAAGTACGGCGTCGAGCTGATCGGCGCCGACATCGACGCCATCCAGCGCGGCGAGGACCGGCAGAAGTTCAAGGACATCGTGCGCGCCATCGGCGGCGACGTGCCGCGCAGCCGCGTGTGCCACTCGATGGACGAGGTCCGCGAGACCGTCGCCGAGCTGGGCCTGCCGGTCGTCATCCGGCCCTCGTTCACCATGGGCGGCCTGGGATCGGGCATGGCGCACACCGACGAGGAGCTGGAGCGCCTGGCCTCCATCGGCCTGGCCGAGTCGCCGGTCACCGAGGTGCTCATCGAGGAGAGCGTGCTCGGCTGGAAGGAGTACGAGCTCGAGCTGATGCGCGACCGCCACGACAACGTGGTGGTGATCTGCTCGATCGAGAACATCGACGCGATGGGCGTGCACACCGGTGACTCGGTGACCGTCGCCCCGGCGATGACCCTGACCGACCGCGAGTACCAGCACATGCGCGACGTGGGCATCGCCGTGCTGCGCGAGGTCGGCGTCGACACCGGCGGCTGCAACATCCAGTTCGCGATCAACCCGCGCGACGGCCGGATGGTCGTCATCGAGATGAACCCGCGCGTGTCCCGCTCCAGCGCGCTGGCGTCGAAGGCCACCGGCTTCCCGATCGCCAAGATCGCCGCGAAGCTGGCCATCGGCTACTCGCTGGACGAGATCCGCAACGACATCACCGGCGAGACCCCGGCCTCGTTCGAGCCGACCCTGGACTACGTCGTGGTCAAGGTGCCGCGGTTCGCGTTCGAGAAGTTCCCGGGCGCCGACCCGGAGCTGACCACCACGATGAAGAGCGTCGGCGAGGCGATGGCGCTGGGCCGCAGCTTCCCGGAGGCGCTGGGCAAGGCGCTGCGCTCGATCGACACCAAGGCGGCCGGGTTCTGGACCACTCCGGACCCCGAGGGCGCCACGCTGGAGAACACGCTCGAAGCGCTGCGCACCCCGCACGACGGCCGCCTCTACGCGGTCGAGCGCGCCCTGCGCCTGGGCGCCACCGTGCAGCAGGTGCACGAGGCCAGCGGCATCGACCCGTGGTTCATCGACCAGATCGCGCTGATCGGCGAGGTCGGCGCCGAGGTGCGCGACGCCCCGGTGCTGGACGCGCCGCTGCTGCGCGAGGCCAAGCGCGTCGGCCTGTCCGACCAGCAGATCGCCGCGCTGCGGCCGGAGCTGGCCGGTGAGGACGGCGTGCGCGCGCTGCGGCACCGCCTCGGCGTGCGGCCGGTGTACAAGACGGTGGACACCTGCGCGGCCGAGTTCGCCGCGAAGACGCCGTACCACTACTCGGCCTACGAGTCCGACCCCGCGGCCGAATCCGAGATCACGGCCCAGCCGGACAAGCCCAAGGTGCTGATCCTGGGCTCCGGCCCGAACCGCATCGGCCAGGGCATCGAGTTCGACTACTCGTGCGTGCACGCCGCGCTGGCGCTGCGCGAGGCCGGGTTCGAGGCCGTCATGGTCAACTGCAACCCGGAGACGGTGTCCACCGACTACGACACCTCCGACCGCCTCTACTTCGAGCCGCTGACCTTCGAGGACGTGCTCGAGGTCGTCTACGCCGAGCAGCGCTCGGGCACCGTGGCCGGCGTGATCGTCCAGCTCGGCGGCCAGACCCCGCTGAAGCTGGCGCAGCGGCTGGCCGACGCCGGGGTGCCGATCGTGGGCACCTCGCCCGAGGCGATCAACCTGGCCGAGGACCGCGGCGCGTTCGGCGACGTGCTGATGGCCGCGGGCCTGCCCGCCCCGAAGTACGGCACCGCCACCTCGTTCGAGGGCGCCAAGCGGATCGCCGACGAGATCGGCTACCCGGTCCTGGTGCGGCCCTCCTACGTGCTCGGCGGCCGCGGCATGGAGATCGTCTACGACGAGGCCTCCCTGGCCGGCTACATCCAGCGCGCCACCGAGGTCACCCCCGAGCACCCGGTGCTGGTGGACCGGTTCCTCGACGACGCCATCGAGATCGACGTGGACGCCCTGTTCGACGGCGAGGAGCTGTACCTGGGCGGCGTCATGGAGCACATCGAGGAGGCCGGCATCCACTCCGGCGACTCCTCGTGCGCGCTGCCGCCGATCACGCTGGGCCGCCAGGACGTCGAGGCGGTGCGCGCCTCCACCGAGGCGATCGCCCGCGGCGTCGGCGTGCGCGGCCTGCTCAACGTGCAGTACGCGCTCAAGGACGACGTGCTCTACGTCCTGGAGGCCAACCCGCGCGCCAGCCGCACCGTGCCGTTCGTGTCCAAGGCGACCGGCGTCCAGCTGGCCAAGGCGGCGTCGCTGATCATGACCGGCTCCTCGATCAAGGACCTGCGCACCCGCGGCGTGCTGCCCGCCGAGGGCGACGGCGGGCACCTGCCGATCGACGCGCCGGTCGCGGTCAAGGAGGCGGTCCTGCCCTTCCACCGCTTCCGCACGCCGGAGGGCAAGGGCGTGGACTCGCTGCTCGGGCCGGAGATGAAGTCCACCGGCGAGGTCATGGGCGTGGACACCTCCTTCGGCGAGGCGTTCGCGAAGTCCCAGGCCGGGGCCTACGGGTCGCTGCCGACGTCGGGCAAGGTGTTCGTCTCGGTCGCCAACCGCGACAAGCGGGCCCTGGTGTTCCCGATCAAGCGCCTGGCCGACCTCGGCTTCGAGATCCTCGCGACCTCGGGCACCGCCGAGGTGCTGCGGCGCAACGGGGTGCCCTGCACGGTGGTCCGCAAGTACTCCGAGGGCAGCGCGCCCGGCGAGCCGAACGTGGTCGAGGTCATCACCGCAGGCGAGGTGGACATGGTGATCAACACCCCGTACGGCAACAGCGGACCGCGGATCGACGGCTACGAGATCCGCACCGCGGCCGTGTCGCGGGACATCCCGTGCATCACCACCGTGCAGGGCGCCGCGGCGGCCGTGCACGGCATCGAGGCGCTCATCCGGGGCGACATCGGCGTCCGGTCCCTGCAGGACCTGCAGGCCGCGCTGCGGTCCAAGTCGTGAGGGGGGCCAAGGCGTGAGCGTGACGGGCTTCGGCGCCCGGCTGGTGGAGGCGGTCGCCGCGCGCGGGAACCTGTGCGCGGGGATCGACCCCCACCCCGGCCTGCTCGACGCCTGGGGCCTGGACCGCGATCCGGGCGGGCTGGAGAAGTTCGCCCTGACGGCGGTTGACGTCCTCGCCGAGGAGGTCTCCGTCGTCAAGCCCCAGTCGGCCTTCTTCGAGGCCTTCGGGCCGCCCGGGGTGGCCGTCCTGGCCCGCGTGGCCGAGCACGCCCGCGACCGCGGCGCGCTGGTCCTGCTGGACGTCAAACGGGGCGACATCGGGTCGACGATGGCCGCCTACACGGCGGCCTACCTGGGCCCGGACGCGCCGGTCCGGGCGGACGCGATCACCGTCTCGCCCTACCTCGGGTTCGGCTCGCTGGCGCCCGCGCTGGGCACCGGCGAGGGCCTGTTCGTGCTCGCCCGCACCTCCAACCCGGATTCGGGCGCGCTGCAGAACGCGTTGCTGCCCAACGGAAAGACCGTCGCACAGTCGATTGTGGACGAGGCGGCCCGGTGCAACGCCGGCGCCGCCTCCCTCGGCGACGTCGGCGTCGTCGTGGGGGCCACCATCCCGGCCGGGGAACTCGACCTGACCGGGCTGAACGGGCCGGTCCTGGCGCCCGGTTTCGGGGCCCAGGGAGCCACCGTGGACGATCTTCGCCGCCTGTTCGGTGCGGACCTGCCGGGGGTGCTGCCCGCGTCGTCCAGGGACGTTCTCAGGCACGGTCCGGACCCCGTCGCGCTGCGCGACGCGGTGCGCCGCACCCAGGCGAGTCTGACCGGATAGCGCCAATATCAGGTCCCTGTCCCGGAACCGAGCGACCACCCCCCGCATTGTGGCCGGTGGCGCGGGGTGGGTACCGTCGCGTCACCCACCCAGAATTTTGAGTACTACGGAGGAAAACGTGGCACTTCCCCAGCTGACCGAGGAACAGCGCAAGGCGGCGCTGGAGAAGGCCGCTGCCGCTCGTCGTGCCCGCGCTGAGCTGAAGGAGCGCCTCAAGCGAGGCGGCACCACGCTCACCGACGTGCTGAAGCAGGCCGACGAGGACGAGGTTCTCGGCAAGATGAAGGTCTCCGCCCTGCTCGAAGCCCTCCCCGGCGTCGGCAAGGTGCGCGCTCAGCAGACCATGGAGCGCCTGGAGATCGCACCGAGCCGGCGGCTGCGCGGCCTTGGTGACCGGCAGCGCAAGGCGCTGCTGGCCGAGTTCAGCGGCGAGTGAGCGACACCGGCAGCGACCGCGTCACCGGGGCCGGCGGGCATGCCGGCCCGGCGACGCACCGTGAGCCGGCTCCGGACCAGGCGCGACGTGGGTCCCGGAGCCGGCTCACGGTCGTCTCCGGCCCGTCCGGGGTCGGGAAGTCCAGCGTGGTCGGCGCGCTGCGCCGGCTGGACCCGGACATCTACTTCAGTGTTTCGGTGACCACGCGGGCGCCCCGCCCCGGCGAGGTCGACGGGGTGCACTACCACTTCATCGACCGCGCCACGTTCGACGCGATGGTCGCCGCGGGCGAGCTGCTCGAGCACGCCGAGTTCACCGGCAACTGCTACGGCACGCCCCGGGAACCGGTCGAGCGGGCGCTGGCCGAGGGCAGGCCCGCCGTGCTGGAGATCGAACTCCAGGGCGCGCGGCAGGTGCGCGCGGCCATGCCGGACGCCCGGCTGGTCATGCTCATGCCGCCGTCCTGGGACGAGCTGGTCGGCCGGCTCAAGGGCCGCGGCACCGAGGAGGAGACCGCCGTCACCGCCCGTCTCGCCGAGGCCGAGCGCGAGCTCGCCGCGGCGGGGGAGTTCGACGTGCGGCTGGTGAACGCCGACGTCGGGGAAGCCGCGCGGCAGTTGTTAGACTTGCTGCGGGGAGACCACCGACTTCACGAACAGAACTCAGGAGCATAAGCGCGTGACCGCATCGCTCGGCATTTACGGCGAGGAACTCGAGGGCATCACCAACCCGCCGATCGACGACCTTCTGGCCAAGGTCAGCTCGAAGTACGCGCTGGTGATCTACGCCGCGAAGCGCGCTCGTCAGATCAACGACTACTACGCCCAGCTCGGCGAGGGGCTGCTCGAATACGTCGGCCCGCTCGTGGAGCCGGGCCCGCGGGAGAAGCCGCTGTCGATCGCGCTGCGCGAGATCCACGCCGGCCTGCTCGAGCACACCGAGGGTGAGTAAACCCCGCGTCGTGCTCGGGGTGGGCGGCGGGATCGCCGCCTACAAGGCCTGTGAGGTGCTGCGCGGGCTGACCGAGTCCGGTCACGACGTCCGCGTGGTGCCCACCGAGGCCGCGCTGAAGTTCGTCGGCGCGGCCACCTTCGAGGCGCTGTCCGGCCACCCGGTGCACACCGGCGTGTTCACCGAGGTGGACCAGGTGCAGCACGTCCGCATCGGCAAGGAAGCGGACCTCGTGCTGGTCGTCCCGGCGACCGCGGACCTGCTGGCCCGTGCGGCCCAGGGCCGTGCCGACGACCTGCTCACCGGCACGCTGCTCACCGCGCGCTGCCCGGTCGCCTTCTTCCCGGCGATGCACACCGAGATGTGGGAGCACCCGGCCACCCGGGACAACGTGGCGCTGCTGCGGTCCCGGGGCGCCGTGGTCACCGAACCCGCCGCGGGACGGCTCACCGGCGCCGACACCGGCAAGGGACGGCTGGCCGACCCGGCCGAGATTGTCGACCTCGCCCGCCTGCTGCTGGCCGCGCCCGCGGCGCTGCCGCGCGACCTGGAGGGCCTGCGCGTCGTCGTCTCCGCCGGCGGCACCCGCGAGCCGCTGGACCCGGTCCGCTACCTGGGCAACCGCTCGTCGGGCAAGCAGGGCTACGCGCTGGCCCGCGTCGCCGCGCAGCGGGGCGCCGAGGTCACGCTGGTGGCCGGCCACACCGTGGAGCTGCCCGAGCCGGCCGGCGCCGTGCTGCGGCGCGTGTCGACCGCCGAGCAGATGCGCGAGGCCGTCACCGAGGCCGCCAAGGAGGCGGACGTCGTCGTGATGGCCGCCGCCGTCGCCGATTTTCGTCCCGCGAGCCGATCCGGCCACAAAATCAAGAAAACGGACGACCAGCCCGATCCGGTCATCACGCTTTCCCGGAATCCGGACATTCTCGCGGAACTGGTCACGAATCGATTGCCGGGACAGGTCATCGTCGGTTTCGCCGCGGAAACGGGTGACGAGCGCGGTAGCGTACTCGACCACGGCCGTGCCAAACTGCGGCGCAAGGGCTGTGACCTGCTGGTTCTCAACGCCGTCGGGGATGGAAGGGCGTTCGAGGTCGAGGAGAACGGCGGCTGGCTGCTGGCCGCCGACGGCACCGAGCGGCCCATCCCGCTGGGCTCCAAAGCGCAACTGGCGGCCGCGGTGTGGGACGCCGTCGGGGAATTCATCAGGCACTGACCGGCGCGCCTAGTCTGGACGCCGGAGGGACAGAAGAGTTGATGGGATGTGAGCGTGGTGACCGCGTCTAACCGCAGGTTGTTCACTTCGGAGTCGGTGACCGAGGGGCACCCGGACAAGATCTGTGACGCCATCAGCGACTCGATCCTGGACGCCCTCCTGGCCAAGGACCCGCGCTCCCGCGTCGCCGTGGAAACGCTGATCACCACCGGGCAGGTGCACGTCGCCGGCGAGGTGACCACCGAGGCCTACGCCGACATCCCGACGATCGTGCGCGAGCGGATCCTCGACATCGGCTACGACTCCTCCGCCAAGGGCTTCGACGGCAACTCGTGCGGCGTGAACGTCGCGATCGGCGCGCAGTCCCCGGACATCGCGCAGGGCGTGGACACCGCCTACGAGTCGCGCGTGGAGAACGCGATCGACGAGATCGACCGGCAGGGCGCCGGCGACCAGGGCTTGATGTTCGGCTACGCGTGCTCCGACACGCCCGAGCTGATGCCGCTGCCGATCGCGCTGGCCCACCGCCTGTCCCGCCGGCTGGCCCGGGTGCGCAAGGACGGCGTGCTGCCCTACCTGCGCCCGGACGGAAAGACCCAGGTCACCATCGAGTACGCCGGCGACCAGCCGGTGCGGCTGGACACCGTCGTCGTGTCCACCCAGCACGCCGACGGGATCGACCTGGACACCATGCTCGGCGTCGACGTGCGCGAGCAGGTCGTGATGCCCGAGCTGAACGAGATCCAGCTCGACCACAGCGACGTGAAGCTGCTGGTCAACCCCACCGGGCGGTTCGTGATCGGCGGCCCGATGGGCGACGCCGGGCTGACCGGCCGCAAGATCATCGTGGACACCTACGGCGGCATGGCCCGCCACGGTGGTGGCGCGTTCTCCGGCAAGGACCCGTCGAAGGTGGACCGCTCCGCGGCCTACGCGATGCGCTGGGTCGCCAAGAACGTCGTCGCCGCGGGCCTGGCCGGGCGGATCGAGGTGCAGGTCGCCTACGCGATCGGCAAGGCCTCGCCGGTCGGCCTGTTCGTGGAGACCTTCGGCACCGAGACGGTCGACCCGGCCAAGATCCAGGCCGCGATCACCGAGGTGTTCGACCTGCGTCCCGCCGCGATCATCCGCGACCTGGACCTGCTGCACCCGATCTACGCCGCGACCGCCGCGTACGGCCACTTCGGCCGCACCGACGTCAAGCTGCCGTGGGAGAACACCGACCGCGCCGACGCGCTGCGCTCCCTCGCCGGGGCCTGAGCCCCGGGACGCGTCTGGTAGAGAACAAGCGTGACCTCTTCCGACGCGCTCTGGGACCTCCCCGCGCCCCCGAAACGGGCCGCGGCGAAGCGTCCACCGTCCCGGAAGGGGCAGCAGAAGCCGGCGGAGCACGACCCGGTCGCCCGCGTCGTCGTGGACGTGCCGCTGGCGCACCTGGACCGCACGTTCGACTACCAGGTGCCGGACAAGCTGGACGCCGACGCGGTGCCCGGCTGCCGGGTGCGGGTGCGGTTCGCCGGGCAGCTCGTTGACGGGTTCCTCGTCGAGCGCGCGTCGACCGCCGAGCACAAGGGGCGGCTGGCGTTCCTGGAGCGGGTCACCTCGCCCGAGCCAGTGCTGTCCCCGACGCTGTACGCGCTGGCCCGCCGCGTCGCCGACCACTACGGCGGCACCCTCATGGACGTGCTGCGGCTGGCGATCCCGCCCCGGCACGCCAAGGCCGAGTCCGAGCCCGCCCGGGAGCGCGCCGAGGTGACCGAGGCGCCTCCGGTGACGGCGTGGCAGCGGTACCAGTTCGGGGAGTCGTTCACCGACGCGGTGCGGGCCGCACGGCAGGCGCACGCGGTGTGGCAGGCGCTGCCGGGGGAGGACTGGCCGGCGCGGCTGGCCGAACTGGCGGCTCTCGCCGCCGCCAGTGGCCGGGGCGCGTTGCTGGTGGTGCCCGACCACCGTGATCTGACGCGGGTGCACGACGCCTGCGTGCGGGTGGCGGGGGCCGGCGCCGTGGTCGCGTTGTCCGCCGACACCGGGCCGGCCGAGCGGTACCGGCGGTGGCTCGCGGTGTCCCGGGGAGCGGTGCCGATCGTGGTCGGGACCCGCGCGGCGATGTTCGCGCCGGTCGCCGACCCCGGGCTGTTCGTGGTGTGGGACGACGGCGACGACCTGCACGCCGACCCGCACATGCCCTACCCGCAGGTGCGGGACGTGCTGGCGTTGCGGGCGCACGCCCAGGGCGCGTCGTTCGTGGCCGGCGGGTTCGCCCGGACCGCGGAAGCCCAGCTGCTGGTCGAAACCCGGTGGGCGCATCCGATCACCGGATCGCGGGACGAGCTGCGGAAAGCGGCGCCGCGGGTGACCCCGGTCGGGGAGGACTTCGACGTGGCGCGCGACGAGGCGGCGCGCGTGGCCCGGTTGCCGTCGGTGGCGTTCGAGGCCGCGCGGCAGTCGCTGGCCGCGGGGGCGCCGGTGCTGGTGCAGGTGCCCCGGCGCGGCTACGTGCCCGCGCTGGCGTGCGCGCAGTGCCGCACCCCCGCGCACTGCCGCAGGTGCGCCGGTCCGCTCGGGCTGCCGGGCGGGGCGGGCGCGGACGTGGCGCACCCGCCGAGCTGCCGGTGGTGCGGCACGCCGGAGGCGCATTTCCGGTGCCCGGCCTGTGGTTCGGCGCGGCTGCGGGCCGTGGTCGTCGGCGCGAAGCGGACCGCCGAGGAGCTGGGCCGGGCCTTCCCGGGGGTGCCGGTGCGGACGTCGGGGGCGCGGGAGGTGCTGGCGACCGTGCCCGGGCGGCCCGCGCTGGTGGTCTGCACACCCGGGGCCGAGCCGGTGGCCGAGGGCGGGTACGGCGCGGCGCTGCTGCTGGACGGCTGGGCGTTGCTGGGGCGGCAGGACCTGCGGGCGGCGGAGGAGACGCTGCGGCGGTGGATGGCGGCGGCGGCCCTGGTGCGGCCGTCGTCGGTGGGCGGCCGGGTGGTCGTCGGCGCGGAGGCCCCGCTGGCGCCGGTGCAGGCCCTGGTCCGCTGGGACCCGGCCTGGCACGCCGAGCGGGAACTGGCGGAGCGGCGCGAGCTGGGGTTCCCGCCGGTGGTGCGGATGGCGAGCGTGGAGGGCACCCCCGAGGCGGTGGCGGCGCTGCTGGCGGAGACGGAGCTCCCGCCGTCGGCGGAGGTCCTGGGCCCGGTGCCGCTGACCGAGCCCGACGAGGAGGGCCGCTCCGAGCGGGAGCGCGCCCTGATCCGCGTCCCCCGCGGCGAGGGCCGGGCGCTGGCGTCCTGCCTGGCCGCGGTGCAGGCGGTACGCGCCGCGCGGAAGGAAACCGCGGCGGTGCGCATCCAGCTGGACCCGCTGGCGCTGATCTGACGCCCGGCGAAGCCACCCGTCCTCCGGTTGAGCGCGGGGCCGGAACCGGGCAGACTGCCGGAAATGCGGACTCTGCGTGCTCTCGCGGTTCTCGTCAGTGCGGTCCTGCTCGCCCCGGGCGTGGCGTACGCCGAGCAGGCCGCGCCGAAACAGCCCGTCGCGATCGGGTTCGGGGGTGCGGTCGCCAGCATCGACGCCGACGCCACCGCCATCGGCACCCGGGTTCTGGCCGACGGCGGCAACGCGGTCGACGCGGCCGTCGCCACCGCCGCGGCCCTCGGCGTCACCGACCCGTTCTCGGCCGGCATCGGCGGCGGCGGGTTCTTCGTCTACTACGACGCCCGCACCCGCCAGGTGCACACCCTCGACGGCCGGGAGACCGCGCCCGCCTCCGCCGACGAGAACCTCTTCGTCGAGAACGGTGAGCCGATCCCGTTCGACGAGGCCGTCACCAGCGGCCTGTCCGTCGGCGTCCCGGGCACGCCCGCCACCTGGCAGGACGCGCTGCGCAAGTGGGGCACCCGGTCGCTGAACCAGATGCTGCGCCCCGCCGCGCGCCTGGCCCGCGACGGCTTCACCGTGGACCAGACGTTCCACACGCAGATCGCCGGCAACGCGGAGCGCTTCTCCGCGTTCCCGAGCACGCGCGAGCTGTACCTGCCCGGCGGCGCGCCGCCCGCGGTCGGCAGCACGTTCACCAACCCGGACCTCGCGGCCACCTACGAAACGCTCGCCCGCCAGGGCGCCCGCGCGCTCTACCGCGGCCCGATCGCCGACGAGATCGCCGCGACCGTGCAGCAGCCGCCGGTCGATCCGGCCGCCGGGCTGAACGTCCGGCCCGGCAAGCTCACCACCGACGACATCGCCGCCTACCGCACCATCGAGCGGGAACCCACCCACACGCGCTACCGCGGCCTGGACGTCTACGGCATGCCGGCGCCGTCCTCGGGCGGTCTCACGGTCGGCGAGGCGCTGAACATCCTGGAGAACTTCGACGTCGCCCGCTTCGGCGAGGGCGACTACCTGCACCACTTCCTGGAGGCCAGCCGTCTGGCCTTCGCCGACCGCAACCGGTGGATCGGCGACCCGGCGTTCGTCGACGTGCCCGCCCGTCAGCTGCTCAGCCAGCGGTTCGCGGACAGCCGCGCGTGCCTGATCGACCCGGACCGCGCGGCCGTGGGCACCGTTGCCGCCGGGGACCCGCGCCATCCGCAGCCGTGCGCGGCGGGTGCCGCGGCGCCGACTCCGTACGAGGGCGAGAACACCACGCACCTGACCGTCGCCGACAGGTGGGGCAACGTGGTCGCCTACACGCTGACCATCGAGCAGGAGGGCGGCAGCGGCATCGTGGTGCCCGGCCGCGGTTTCCTGCTGAACAACGAGCTGACCGACTTCTCCTTCACCCCGGTCACCCCGGGCGTGCCCGACCCGAACCTGCCCGGCCCCGGCAAGCGCCCGCGGTCGTCGATGGCGCCGACGATCGTCCTGGAGCACGGCAAGCCGCTGCTGGCCGCCGGTTCGCCCGGTGGGGCGTCGATCATCACCACGGTGCTGCAGGTGCTGCTCGGCAGGCTGGACCGCGGGCTGACCCTGGAGGAGGCGATCGCCGCGCCGCGGGCCTCGCAGCGCAACTCCGGGCCCGCCCAGGTGGAACCGGCGTTCCTCGCGCTGCGGGAATCGTCCGACCTGCGGGCGCGGGGCCAGCTGTTCTCGACGTCCCCGGCCGAGATCGGCGCCGCCACCGGCGTGGAGCGCCTGCCGGACGGCCGCTGGCTGGCCGCCGCCGAGCCGGTGCGCCGTGGCGGCGGAGCCGCGCAGGTGGTGCACCCGGCACCGTGAGCGCGGATGTCACGCCCGCGAACGCGGAACTCACGCGCGCGAGCGTGGGACTCGCGCGCGTGAGCGTGGGACTCGCGCCGGGCGCGAGTTGAACACTCGGGCGCGCGTGTCCCACGTTCCGGCGCGCGAGTTGAACACTCGGGCGCGCGAGTTCCACGTTCCGGCGCGTGATCCGGCCGGGCGGGGCGCCGGGGCCGGTCACTAGACTGGCTCCGATGCCCACCCACTCCACGCCCGTCGCCGAGGTGCGTTGATGCGCCTCGTCTTCGCCGGTACCCCCGAACCCGCCGTGCCGTCGCTGCGGGCGCTGCTCGACTCGCCGCGGCACGAGGTCGTCGCCGTCGTCACGCGGCCCGACGCGCCCGCCGGCCGGGGCCGCAAGCTCCTGCGCTCACCCGTCGGCGCGCTCGCCGACGAGCACGGCATCGAGGTCCTCACCCCGGCCAAGGCCGGTGACCCCGACTTCCTGCAGCGCCTGACCGAACTCGCGCCCGACGCCTGCCCGGTCGTCGCCTACGGGGCGCTCCTGCCCCAGCGCGCACTGGACATCCCGCGGCATGGCTGGATCAACCTGCACTTCTCGCTGCTGCCCGCGTGGCGCGGCGCCGCCCCGGTGCAGGCGGCGATCCGCGCCGGCGACGAGATCACCGGCGCCTCCACCTTCCGCATCGTCAAGGAACTCGACGCCGGCCCCGTCTTCGGCGTGGTCACCGAGAAGATCGCCGACGACGACACCGCCGGCGCGCTCCTGGACCGCCTCGCGGTCTCCGGCGCCCGCCTGCTGGCGTCCACATTGGACGGCATCGAGGACGGCGAGGTCCAGGCGGTGCCCCAGCCCGCCGACGGCGTCACCTACGCCCCCAAGGTCACCGTCGACGACGCGCGCGTCTCGTTCACCGGCCCGGCGCACGCGGTCGACCGCCACATCCGCGCGGTCACCCCGGAACCCGGCGCGTGGACGGAGTTCCGCGGCGAGCGCCTCAAGCTCGGCCCGGTCACGGTCGTGGACGAGCCCGCGCTGGAGCCGGGGGAGCTGCGTGTCGAGCGCAAGCGCGTCCTGGCCGGCACGGCGACGAAACCGGTGCGGCTGGGCGAGGTCCAGGCACAGGGCAAGAAACGCATGGCGGCCACCGACTGGGCCCGCGGCACCCGCATCGAGCAAGGAGAACGGCTGTCATGAACGAGCGCAGGCCCTCCCGGCCCCAGCGCGGCCGCCCGGCGCCCCGCAAGCAGGGCCCCCGCCGCCCGCCGGCCGAGGACCCGGCGCGCCGCGTCGCGCTGGACGTGCTGCGTGCCGTCCGCCAGCGCGACGCCTACGCCAACCTCGTGCTGCCGGACCTGCTCCGCCGCAACCGCGTCTCCGGCCGCGACGCCGCGCTGGCCACCGAACTCGCCTACGGCGCCTCCCGCGCCCAGGGCATGCTCGACGCCATCATCGCCGCGTGCCTGGACCGCCCGCTGGACAAGGTCGACGGCCCGGTCCTGGACTGCCTCCGCCTGGGCGTCTACCAGCTGCTGCGCACCCGCATCCCGCAGCACGCCGCGGTCACCTCCACCGTCGACCTGGCCCGTGCCGACGCCGGCTCGCACGTCGCCGGGTTCGTCAACGCCGTCCTGCGCAAGATCTCCGAGCAGGACGAGGACGCCTGGATGGCGCAGCTCACCCCGGACCGCGACAAGGACCCGATCGGGCACCTGGCGATGCGCACCGCCCACCCGCGCTGGGTGGCGCGCGCGTTCGCCGAGGCGCTCGGCGACAAGGGTGACGACCTGCAGGCGGCGCTGGAGGCCGACGACGCCCGCCCGGCCGTCCACCTGGCCGCCCGCCCGGGTGAGATCAGCGCCGACGAACTCGCCGCCATCACCGGTGGCGACGTCGCCCCGTACTCGCCCTACGGCGTGCACCTGCCCGCCGGCTCGGGCGACCCGGGCGACTCCGAGCCGATCCGCGAGCGCCTGGCCGTGGTGCAGGACGAGGGCAGCCAGCTGTGCGCCGTCGCGCTCACCCGGGTGCCGCTGGAGGGCGCCGACGAGCGCTGGCTGGACCTGTGCGCGGGCCCCGGCGGCAAGGCCGGGATGCTCGGCGCGCTCGCCGCGACGCAGGGCGCGCACGTCGACGCCGTCGAGCAGGCCCCGCACCGCGCGAAGCTCGTCGAGCAGGCCACCGAGGGCCTGCCGGTGACCGTGCACGTCGCCGACGGCCGGGACACCGGCCTGGAGCCGGGCTTCGACCGCGTCCTGGTCGACGCGCCGTGCACCGGGCTGGGCGCACTGCGCCGCCGCCCGGAGGCGCGCTGGCGGCGCAAGCCCTCCGACGTGCCGGACCTGACCAGGCTGCAGGGCGAACTGCTCACCGCCGCGCTGGACCTCACCCGCTCCGGCGGTGTGGTCGCCTACGTCGTCTGCTCGCCGCACCTGGCCGAGACCGAGGGCGTGGTCGGCGAGATCGCCCGCCGCACCAAGGCCGAAGTGCTGGACACGCGCGAGTTCTTCCCCGGCGTGCCCCACCTGGGTGAGGGACCGTACGTGCAGCTGTGGCCGCACCGGCACGGCACGGACGCGATGTTCTGCGCCGTGCTGCGCAAGCCGTGAGCCTGCTCGGCCTGATCGGCAGCTCGTGCGGGGGACTGGACACCCGGTTCCGCGCCGAGCTGGCCGCGCCGGCCGCCGCCCGCGGCCACCGGCTCGCCGTCACGCTCACGCCGACCGCCCACCGCTGGCTGGACGCGGCCGGGGAGCTGGACGGGCTGGCCGCGCTCACCGACCTGCCGGTCCGCTCCGCCTCGCGCCTGCCCGGTGAGCCGCGCCCGCACCCGGACCCGCCGGTCTTCCTGTTCGCACCGGCCTCGGCCAACTCGGTCGCCAAACTCGCGCTCGGCATCGCCGACAACCAGGCCCTCACCGCCCTGGGTGACGTGCTCGGCGACCCGGCCGTCACGATCATCGTCGGCTACCAGGTCACCGACGCCCGCTTCCGGCACCCGGCCTGGCGGCGGCACCTGGACACGCTGGCCGAGGCCGGGGTGCGGGTGCGGCGGCTGGAGTACGGCAAGCCCTGGTCGCAGATCCTGGACCTGTTGCCGGCACCCACAGGATGAGTGGGGCCACGGCTGCCCGGACCCACGATCTACACTCCGTAACCGTGGCCCACCGACCTCTCATCGCGCCCAGCATCCTGTCCGCCGACTTCGCCCGTCTGGGCGAGGAGATCCACGCCATCGCCGGGGACGGCGCCGCGCGCGCCGACTGGGTCCACGTGGACGTCATGGACAACCACTTCGTGCCCAACCTGACGCTGGGCCTGCCGGTCGTCCAGTCGCTGCTGAAGACCACGGACATCCCGCTGGACTGCCACCTGATGATCGAGGACCCGGACCGCTGGGCCATCGGCTACGCCGAGGCCGGGGCCTACAACGTCACCGTGCACGTGGAGGCGGCCGCCGACCCGGTGATGCTGGCGAAGAACCTGCGCGCCGCGGGCGCCAGGGCCGGCCTGTCCATCAAGCCGGGCACGCCGCTGGAGGACCACGTCGAGACCCTCAAGCACTACGACACGCTGCTGGTGATGTCGGTCGAGCCGGGCTTCGGCGGCCAGTCGTTCATCCCGGACGTGCTGGAGAAGGTCCGCACCGCGCGCCGCCTGGTCGACACCGGCCACCTCAAGCTCGTCGTGGAGATCGACGGCGGCATCAACGCCGACACGATCGAGCAGGCCGCCGAGGCCGGCGTGGACTGTTTCGTCGCCGGCTCGGCCGTCTACGGCGCGGAAGACCCCGGCAAGGCCGTCGCGGCCCTGCGCGAACGTGCCGCCCGCGTCGGCGCGGCACACTGACACCGACAAGGAGGCGCGCGCCAGTGTTCACCGGCATCGTGGAGGAGCTCGGCGAGATCACCGCCGTCGAGCAGGTTCCCAACGCCGCGCGGCTCACCGTGCGCGGCCCCGTGGTGACCTCCGACGCCAAGCACGGCGACTCGATCGCCGTCAGCGGGGTGTGCCTGACCGTCGTGGACGTGTTCGGCTCCGAGTTCACCGTCGACGTGGTGCACGAGACGCTGCAGCGGTCCCGGCTGGCCAAGATCGCCGTCGGGGACCGGGTGAACCTGGAGCGGGCGACCCCGGTGGGGGACCGGCTCGGCGGGCACATCATGCAGGGCCACGTCGACGGCACCGGGGTGTTCCTGTCCCGCGACGCGGCCGGGCTCACCCGGTTCGCGCTGCCCGCGGGCCTGTCCCGCTACATCGTGGAGAAGGGCTCGATCGCGGTCGACGGCATCTCGCTCACCGTGACGAGTGTGACGAACGACGAGTTCTCCGTGGCGCTGATTCCGACGACACTGGAACTGACCACCCTCGGCCGTGCCGAGCCGGGTGATCTGGTGAACCTCGAGGTCGACGTGCTCGCCAAGTACGTGGAGAAGCTCGCGACGCCCCATCTGCCCGGCCGCACGGAGCACACTGGAGCCGGGGCAGGCTCGAAGGAGGACGCGTGAGCAGCGCAGGGACACCGTGCGGGACGGGGGTGCCGGTCGACATCGCCGGCATCGAGAAGGCGATCGCGGACATCGCCGCCGGGCGGCCGGTGGTCGTCGTCGACGACGAGGACCGCGAGAACGAGGGCGACCTGATCTTCGCCGCCGAGAAGGCGACGCCGGAGCTGCTCGCCTTCATGGTGCGCTACACCTCGGGCTACGTCTGCGTGGCGCTCACCGAGCAGGACTGCGACCGGCTGGACCTCCCGCCGATGTACCACACGAACCAGGACCAGCGCGGCACCGCGTACACGGTCACGGTGGACGCGGCCGAGGGCATCACCACCGGCATCTCCGCCGCCGACCGGGCGCACACGATCCGGCTGCTGGCCGACCCGAAGTCGCAGGCCGGTGACTTCCGGCGCCCGGGTCACGTGGTCCCGCTGCGCGCCAAGGAGGGTGGTGTGCTGCGCCGCCCCGGGCACACCGAGGCCTCGGTCGACCTGGCCCGCATGGCCGGGCTGCACCCCGCCGGGGTGCTGTGCGAGATCGTCTCCCAGAAGGACGAGGGGGACATGGCGCGCCGGGACGAGCTGGAGGTGTTCGCCTCCGACCACGACCTGCAGATCATCACGATCGCCGACCTGATCGCCTACCGCCGCCGGCACGAGAAGCAGGTCGAGCGGGTCGCCGAGGCACGCATCCCGCTCGAGGCCGGCGTGTTCCGCGCGGTCGGCTACGACAGCCTGCTGGACGGCATCGAGCACGTGGCGTTCGTCTACGGCGAGATCGGCGACGGCGAGGACATCCTGGTGCGGGTGCACTCGGAGTGCCTCACCGGGGACGTGTTCGGCTCGCTGCGCTGCGACTGCGGCCCGCAGCTGGACGCCGCGCTGCGGATCGTCGCCGACGAGGGCCGCGGCGTGGTGCTCTACATCCGCGGTCACGAGGGCCGCGGCATCGGCCTGCTGCACAAGCTGCAGGCCTACCAGCTGCAGGACCTGGGCGCGGACACGGTGGACGCGAACCTGGCGCTCGGCGTGCCCGCGGACGCGCGCGACTACGGCACGGGCGCGCAGATCCTGTGCGACCTGGGTGTGCGGTCGATGCGGCTGCTGACGAACAACCCGGCGAAGCGGATCGGCCTGGAGGGCTACGGCCTGAAGGTCACCGGCCGGGTGCCGCTGCCGATCTCGCCGAACCCGGAGAACCTGCGTTACCTGCGCACGAAGCGGGACCGGATGGGCCACGACCTGTCCAACCTGGAGGAGTTCGACCAGGTCGGCGCGGACCTGGAGGCACGGAACGGGAACGGTGCTGCACAGTGAGTGGTGAGGGCAGGCCGGACGTCGAGCTCGACCTGAGCGAGTGCGCGAACCTCCGGCTGGCGATCGTGGCGACGCGGTGGCACGCGAAGATCACCGACGCGCTGCTGGACAACGCGCTGAAGGCGGCGCGGGAGGCGAAGCTGTCCGAGGAGCCGACCGTGGTGCGCGTCGCCGGGGCCGTGGAGCTGCCCGTCGTGGCGCAGGCGCTGGCCCGCACGCACGACGCGGTGGTCGCGCTCGGCGTGGTCATCCGCGGCGGCACCCCGCACTTCGAGTACGTGTGCGACGCGGTGACGGCGGGCCTGACGCGGGTCGCGCTGGACGAGGGCACGCCGGTCGGCAACGGCGTGCTCACCTGCGACACCGAGCAGCAGGCGCTGGACCGCTCCGGGCTGCCCGGGTCGAAGGAGGACAAGGGCCGCGAGGCGACGCAGGCGGCGCTGGACGCGGCGCACGTGCTGCGGTCGCTGCGGCAGCCGTGGACCGATCGGAAGTTCGTGTGAGCGCAGCCGTGGCGGAGAAGTCGGAGGCCGTGGTGTTCCGGCCGCACCGGGCGACGTGGATGTCGGCGATCCTGGCGGTCGTGCTGCTCGCGGTGTTCGTGGTGGTGGCGATCCTGCTGCGCGGCTCCGACACCGGCGTGATCTTCCAGCGGTCCGACCAGATCGCCATGGTGTTCATCGGCCTGCTGCTCGCGGGCGCGACGATGCTGTTCGCGACGCCGCGGGTGCGGGCGGACGCCTCCGGGGTGCAGGTGCGGAACGTTCTCGTGGGGCGCCGGTTCAGCTGGCTGGAGGTGCTGTCGGTGAGCTTCCCCGACGGCGCCTCGTTCGCCCGGCTGGAGCTGCCGGAGGACGAGTACTACGCGATGCTCGCGATCCAGGCCGTGGACCGGGACCGCGCCGTGGAGGCCGTGCGCACGCTGCGCCGCCTGCACCGGGAGGCCTGGGCCGCCCAGGACTGAGCACCCCCACCGGATCGACCGCAGAACTCGCGCACCTGAGCGTGGAACTCGCGCGCCTGAGCGCAGAACTCGCCGGGGTGGGCGAGTTCCACGCTCGGGACGGTGAGTTCTGCGTTGGGGACGGTGAGTTCTTCGTTCGGGAGCGTGAACTTCACCAGCGGCCCCGGTTCAGAAAGCGTCAGGTCCACGACCACCGGTCGCCCAGGACTGAGCGCCCCCGCCGGAGCGAGCGCAGAACTCGCGCGCCTGAGCGCCCCCGCCGGAGCGAACGCAGAACTCGCGCACCTGAGCGCAGAACTCGCGCGCCCGAGCGTGGGACTCGCGCACCCGAGCGTGGGACTCGCGCGCGTGAGCGTGGGACTCGCCGGGGGGCGGCGAGTTCCACGCTCGGGACACCGAGTTCTGCGTTCGGGTGCGTGAAACCCACCGGCGGCCCGCGCTCAGACCGTCAGGTCCACCACCACCGGCGCGTGGTCCGAGGTGCCCTTGCCCTTGCGGGCCTCCCGGTCCACGTACGCGTCGCTCACCGAGCCGGCGAACTTCGCCGACGCGTAGACCAGGTCGATGCGCATCCCGTTGTTCTTCGGGAACGCCAGCTGCCGGTAGTCCCAGTAGGTGTAGGGCGTGTCGTACTTCAGCGCGCGCGGCATCACGTCGGTCAGGCCCGCCTCGCGCAGCGCCGCCAGCGCCGCGCGCTCCGCCTCGGTCACGTGCGTCATGCCGTCGAACAGCGTGATGTCCCAGACGTCGTTGTCGGTGGGGGCGATGTTGAAGTCACCCAGCACGGCGAACGGGCGGTCCTGCACAGCCTCGGCCGCCACCGTCGCCCGCAGCGCCTCCAGCCACCGCAGCTTGTACGCGTAGTGCGGGTGCGACGGCTCGCGGCCGTTGGGCACGTACACCGACCACAGCCGCACCCCGCCGCAGGTCGCGCCGATCGCGCGCGGCTCGGACGCGTCGTCGAACGTCGGCTCGCCGTCCAGCCCGCGCCGCACGTCCGCCAGCCCGACGCGCGACAGGATCGCGACACCGTTCCACCGGCCCGTCCCGTAGGCCGCCACCTCGTAGCCGGCCTGCGCCACCTCGGCCGGGAACGCCTCCGTCGCGCACTTCAGCTCCTGCAGGCACACCACGTCCGGCTCGGCCGATTCCAGCCAGGACAGCAGACGCGGCAGCCGCGCGGTGACGGAGTTGACGTTCCAGGTGGCGATGCGCATGGCGCCGAGGATTTCACACGGGCCCCGCTCCGCCGCGCAGCCCCGCGACGATCACGCGGTAGAAGTCGCCGAGATCACCGATCAGCGCCTCGACCTGCGCGGGATCGGCCGGATCGGCGTCGAGCACCCAGTCCGCGACGAGGTCGAACATGCCCCCGATCGCCCCGACCGCCATGCGGTGCGCGTCCACCCCGCGCGGCCGCACGCCGTAGCGCAGCCACACCTGCTCCAGGAACGCGGCCGCGCCCCGCCGGTTCGCGCGGCGCTGCTGCTCGACCGCCCGGGACATCGCCCCGGACTCGCCGAAGGTGACCTTCGCCAGCCGCGGGTCGTCGACCAGCCCGTGCGCGAACTCCGCGACCAGCAGCCGGGTCGCCGCCGCCTCGTCGTCCGGCGCCTGCTCCAGCGCCGAGACCATCCGCGCCATCAGGCTTTCGGTGATCCGCCGCAGCAGCGCCAGGTAGCAGTCCTCGCGGCCGGTGAACACCTCGTAGAACGCCTTGGTGCCGACGAACCCGGCCTGGCAGATCTGCTCGATCGAGGTGCCCGCGTACCCCTGCCGCGCGAACAGCTCCAGCGCGGCGTCGAGCAGCTGCTCCCGTCGTTGCTCGCGGCGCTGTTCGGCGTCCAGGCCGCGGATCCGGCGTCCCACACCGCGACCGTACCCGGCCGCCCGGTTACGGAAAAGCTCTCTTGTTTGCAATAAGGCACCGTGTTCTAATCGAGGGCATCCGCTCTCGCCGACGAAGCCGAGGTCGCCATGCGTGCCGTGTTCACCGCACTCGCCGCCGCCCTGCTCACGATCGCCGCGGCGCCCGCCGCCTCCGCCGCGCCCACCTCCGGGTTCGGCGACTGGTCCTGCCGCCCGTCGGCCGCCCACCCCGAACCGGTCGTGCTGCTGCACGGGCTCGGCGGCAACGGGCCGGGCAACTTCGCCTACCTCGGCCCGTACCTCGCCCAGCGCGGCTACTGCGCCTTCACGCTCACCTACGGCCAGGCCGTGCCGGAGATCCCGGTCGGCGGCACCATCGCGATCGAGGACTCGGCCCGCGAGATCGAGGCGTTCGTCGACCGCGTGCGGGAGACCACCGGCGCCGAGCGGGTCGATCTCGTCGGCCACTCCGAGGGTGGGTTCCACGCGCTGTACGGGCCGAAGGTGCTGGGCTACGCCGGCGAGGTGCGCCGCGTCGTCGCGCTCGCGCCGCCCACTGACGGCACCACCTTCGGCGGGCTGGTCACCGTGGCCGACCACCTGGGCCTGCGCCCCTCGCTCGACCCGATCCTCGCCACCTTCGGCTGCCCGGCGTGCGCGGGCCTGATCACCGGCGGCGAACCGGTCGCCGACCTCACCGACGGCCCGATCGCCCAGGACGGCGTGGCCTACACGATCCTCGCCACCCGCTTCGACGCCCTGGTCACCCCGCACGAGACGTCGTTCGTCCGCGAACCCGGTGTGCGCAACGCCTTCGTCCAGGACACCTGCCCGGCCGACCCGGTGGGGCACGTCGGCATGGCCTTCGACACCGCCGTGGCCGGGCTGGTCGCCAACGCGCTCGACCCGGAGCACCCCGCGCCGGTGCTCTGTACCCCGGGCCTGCCGTTCTGAGCGCGGGAGGGGTGCGCAAACCTGTCGGAGGGGAGCCATAGGCTGGAGGGCGTGGCTGACCCGTCCACCTACCGTCCCTCGCCGGGGAGCATCCCGGACGAGCCCGGCGTCTACAAGTTCCGCGACGCGACCAAGCGGGTCATCTACGTCGGCAAGGCCAAGAGCCTGCGCAGCCGGCTGAACTCCTACTTCGCCGACCTGTCCGGGCTGCACCCGCGCACCCGGCAGATGGTGACCACCGCGGCCGGCGTCGAATGGACCGTCGTCACCACCGAGGTCGAGGCGCTCCAGCTGGAGTACAACTGGATCAAGGAGTTCGACCCGCGGTTCAACGTCCGCTACCGCGACGACAAGTCCTACCCGGTGCTGGCGGTGACGCTGCACGAGGAGTTCCCGCGGCTGCACGTCTACCGCGGCCCGCGCAAGAAGGGCGTGCGGTACTTCGGCCCGTACGCCCACGCCTGGGCGATCCGCGAGACGCTCGACCTGCTGCTGCGCGTGTTCCCCGCCCGCACGTGCTCCACCGGCGTGTTCCGCCGCCACGGTCAGATCGGCCGCCCGTGCCTGCTCGGCTACATCGACAAGTGCTCCGCGCCGTGCGTGGGCAAGGTCAGCGCCGACGAGCACCGGCGGATCGTCGAGGACTTCTGCGACTTCCTCTCCGGCAAGACCGACGCGATGGTGCGCAAGCTGGAGCGGGACATGGCCGAGGCCGCCGAGAACCTGGAGTTCGAGAAGGCCGCCCGGCTGCGCGACGACATCGGCGCGCTGCGTCGGGCCATGGAGAAGCAGGCCGTGGTGCTCGGCGACGGCACGGACGCCGACCTGGTCGCGTTCGCCCACGACGAGCTGGAGGCCGCGGTCCAGGTCTTCCACGTGCGCGGCGGGCGGGTCCGCGGCCAGCGCGGCTGGGTGATCGACAAGGCCGACGAGATGGGCGTGGCCGGCCTGGTCGAGCAGTTCCTCACCCAGTTCTACGGCGAGCAGGTCGAGCTGGCCGAGCAGGGCACCGACCTGGGCACGCCGGTGCCGCGCGAGGTGCTGGTGCCGGAACTGCCCGCCGATCCCGAGGCGATGACCGAGTGGCTGTCCGGGCTGCGCGGCTCCCGGGTGCAGCTGCGGGTGCCGCAGCGCGGCGACAAGCGCGCGCTGGCCGAGACCGTGCAGCGCAACGCCGAGGAGGCGTTCCAGCAGCACAAGCTGCGCCGCGCCGGCGACCTCACGGCCCGTTCGGCCGCGCTGGCGGAGCTGCAGGAGCACCTGGGCCTGGACAGCGCGCCGCTGCGCATCGAGTGCGTCGACATCAGCCACACGCAGGGCACCGACGTGGTCGCCTCGCTCGTGGTGTTCGAGGACGGCGTGGCGCGCAAGTCGGAGTACCGCCGGTTCGCGTTGCGGGAGGCCGCCACCGAGGGGGATGTCGCCTCCATTGCCGAGGTGGTGCGGCGGCGGTTCGCTCGCTACCAGACCGAAACGCAGGAGGGCCTGGCCGGCGAGAAGCCGGGGATCGACCCGGAGACCGGACGGCCGCGCAAGTTCGCCTACCCGCCGAACCTGCTCGTGGTCGACGGCGCGGGCCCGCAGGCGACGGCGGCGGCGGACGTGCTGGCGGAGATGGGCATCACCGACATCGCCGTGGTGGGCCTGGCGAAGCGGCTGGAGGAGGTGTGGCTGCCCGGTGACCCGGACCCGGTGATCCTGCCGCGCACCTCCGAGGCGCTGTACCTGTTGCAGCGGGTGCGGGACGAGGCGCACCGGTTCGCCATCGCCTACCACCGGCAGAAGCGCGCCAAGCGCGTGCAGGTGTCCGCTTTGGACGGTGTGCCGGGGCTGGGGCAGGCGCGGCGGGCCGCGTTGATCAAGCACTTCGGGTCGGTGAAGCGGCTGAAGGAAGCAGGGGTGGACGAGATCGCGCAGGTGCCGGGCGTGGGGAAGCGCACCGCCGAAGCGATCTTCGCCGCGTTGGCCTCAGGTGGGGAGTCGGAGCGGAAGTGACGGGAGAGACGATGGCCGAGGATCGCGGCACCGGCATGGAGGTGGCGGTGGTGACCGGGCTGTCCGGCGCCGGCCGCAGCACCGCCGCGAAGTGCCTGGAGGATCTGGGCTGGTTCGTGGTGGACAACCTGCCGCCCGAGCTGATCGCGACGATGGTCGAGCTGGGGGCGCAGGCCCGCGGCGCGATCACGAAGGTGGCCGTGGTGATGGACGTGCGCTCGCGCGCGTTCACCGACGACCTGTCGTCGATCATCAAGGACCTCGACGCGCGGGGCTACAAGCCGCGGGTGCTGTTCCTGGAGGCCACCGACGCGGTGCTGGTGCGGCGGTTCGAGCAGGTGCGCCGCGGCCACCCGCTGCAGGGGGACGGCCGGCTGATCGACGGCATCACCGCCGAGCGCCAGATGCTCGCGCCGCTGCGCGAGGAGGCCGACCTGGTGCTGGAGACCTCCGCGCTGTCGGTGCATGACCTGCGCGCGAAGATCGAGGACGCGTTCGGCTCCGAATCGGCCACGCAGACGCGGGTCACCGTGCTGTCGTTCGGCTACAAGTACGGCCTGCCGATGGACGCGGATCTGGTGATGGACGTGCGGTTCCTGCCCAACCCGTTCTGGATCCCCGAGCTGCGCGACCACACCGGCCTGGACGCCGAGGTGCGCAACTACGTGCTGTCGCAGGAGGGCGCCGAGGAGTTCCTGGACCGCTACCACCAGCTGCTGCGCCTGATCGGCGCCGGCTACCGGCGGGAGGGCAAGCGGTACCTGACGCTGGCGGTGGGCTGCACCGGCGGGAAGCACCGGAGTGTCGCGATCTCCGAGGAGCTGTCCCGGTTGCTGTCCAATGAGGACGGTATGGCGGTGAAGGTCATCCACCGGGACCTGGGACGCGAGTGACCGGGCCGTTGCGAGCCGTCGCGCTGGGCGGCGGCCACGGGCTGCACGCGACGCTGACCGCCCTGCGGCGGCTGACCCCGGACGTGACCGCGGTGGTCACGGTCGCCGACGACGGCGGCTCGTCCGGGCGGTTGCGGCGGGAGCTGGGCCTGCTGCCGCCGGGGGACCTGCGGCAGGCGTTGTCCGCGCTGGCGGTCGCCGAGAAGGGCGAGTCGTTGTGGGCGGAGGTGTTCCAGCACCGGTTCGGCGGCAGCGGCGCGCTCACCGGGCACGCGGTGGGCAACCTGGTGCTGGCCGGGTTGTTCGAGGTGCTGGGCGATCCGGTGGCCGCGCTGGACGAGGCGCGCCGGCTGCTGGGCGTGTCCGGGCGGGTGCTGCCGATGTCGCCGGAGCCGCTGGAGATCGAGGCGGAGGTGTCCGGCCTCGACGACGACGGGTCGTTGCGCCGCATCCGCGGCCAGGTCGCGGTGGCGAGTACCCCGGGGCGGGTCGAGCGGATCACGCTGCGCACGCCGCGGCGGCCGGGCGGGGTGCCGGCGGCGTGCGACGAGGCGGTGCAGGCCGTGCTGGACGCCGAGGCGGTGTTCCTGGGGCCGGGTTCGTGGTTCACCAGCGTCATCCCGCACCTGATGGTGCCCGCCCTGCACGACGCGCTGATGCGCACGGCGGCGACGAAGATCGTGGTCCTGAACCTCGTCCCTCAGCCGGGTGAGACGGCGGGGTTCTCACCCGAACGGCACCTGGACGTACTCTTCCAGCACGCGCCCGGGCTGCGGGTGGACGCGGTGATCGCCGACCGGGACTCGGTGCCGGCACCGGCCCGCTTGCGGGACGCGGCGGCGGGACTGGGGGCCACGGCGCTTCTGGCGGATGTGGCGGACCCTGGTCGCGAGGGTGTGCACGATCCGGATGCGCTGGCGAGCTGTGTGCGGGAAGCTCTCGGTCTCAGCGGGACCGAGGGCCGGAAAGGGTAGGGAGGGGCCATGGCGATGACCGCCGCCGTGAAGGACGAGCTCAGCAGGCTGCAGATCACGAAGATCGGGCCGCGCCGGTCCGAAGTCGCGTCGATGCTGCGCTTCGCCGGTGGCCTGCACATCGTGGGGGGACGGGTGGTGGTGGAGGCCGAGCTGGACACGGGTTCGGTCGCGCGGCGCCTGCGCAAGGAGATCCACGAGCTGTACGGCCACCATTCGGACGTGCACGTGTTGTCCGCGGGCGGGCTGCGGAAGACGACGAGGTACATCGTCCGGGTGGTTCAGGACGGGGAGAGCCTGGCCCGGCAGACGGGGTTGATCGACCAGCGGGGCCGCCCGGTGCGGGGCCTGCCGGCGGCGGTGGTGTCCGGCGGGATCGCCGACGCCGAGGCCGCGTGGCGGGGCGCGTTCCTGGCGCACGGTTCGCTGACCGAGCCGGGCCGGTCGTCGTCGCTGGAGGTCACGTGCCCCGGCCCGGAGGCGGCGCTGGCGCTGGTGGGGGCGGCGCGGCGGATGGGCATCCAGGCGAAGTCGCGTGAGGTGCGGGGAGCCGACCGGGTGGTGGTCCGGGACGGGGACGCCATCGGTGCGCTGCTGACCCGGCTGGGCGCCCACGCGAGCGTCCTGCAGTGGGAGGAGCGCCGGATGCGCCGCGAGGTCCGCGCGACGGCGAACCGCCTGGCCAACTTCGACGACGCCAACCTGCGCCGGAGCGCCCGGGCGGCGGTCGCGGCGGCCGCCCGGGTGGAACGAGCGCTGGACATCCTGGCCGACACCGCACCCGAACACCTGCTCGCCGCCGGACGGTTGCGGCTGGAGAATCGTCAGGCATCCCTGGAGGAGCTGGGCCAGCTGGCCGACCCCCCGATGACGAAGGACGCGGTGGCCGGCCGGATCCGGAGATTGCTGGCGATGGCCGACAAGCGGGCGAAGGAACTGAACATCCCGGACACCGAAAGCGCCGTCACGCCGGAAATGCTCGAGGAGAGCGTCTAAAGCGCCGGGACAGCGAACCCAACGAGCTGGGTGGTCATCCCGTCGCCTGACACGTGACGATCACCTTGAGCCAGGGCCGCAACCTCCGCTGCCAGCGTGAGTTGACATGCCAACCTTGCGGCCCTGGCTCAAGGTGATATGCACAAACCGGAAGGCGACGGGATGACCACACAGCGACCACCTCGTCAAGGTGAGATGACAACGGTCCCCCGTCATCCCGGAGCCTGCCCGTCCGGCGAGGACATCTCTTGATCTTTAGAGGTGACGTTGGGCAGGCGGAGAGCCCGCCCCGTGACCGTTAGGCGCCTACGGCGCCTAACGGTCACATTGGGTGTGGAGCTTGGTCGGTCCACTTGCGTTGCCGGCCGCCGGTTTCCGTGGGGCTTTGAAAAGACTCGTGCCTGTTAGTTACCCCAGCAGTCCTTCCACCGCGGCCGTCGCCTGGGTGACCTCTCGCATCGCCGTCTCCATCGCCGTGCCGCTGGGGCGGTGGCTCAGCACCACCACGACGTACCGGTCCCCGGCACCCACCAGCCCGCTGGTGTGCGCGTCGACCCCGCCGCGGCCCGCCGCCCATCCCTGCTTGATCGCCCACGGGCGGCCCGGCAACGCGTCCGGGATTCCGAAGTACTGGTCGACCCCGTCGGCCGCCACCGGGGGCGTGTCCCGCAGCGGGTCGAGGATCAAGCGCCGCTCACCCGCAGGCAGGGCCAGCACCGCCCGGTAGATCGTCAGCACGTCCTCGGCCGTCAGGAGCGTGTCGCCCCAGCGGCCCGGGTCCGAGGGTGGCTCGGTGGCCGTCAAACCGAGTGAACCGGCCGTGCGGCGGACGATCTCCGGTCCGCCCCCGGACTCCCACAGCTGGCTGGCGATCGCGTCGTCGCTGGAGGACAGCATTTTCGCCACGCGCGGGCTCGGCCGCTGCGGTGTCACGTGGCCGCGCTGCACGAGGTCGATCGCGATCAGCAGCTTCACCAGCGACGCCGACCGGTACCGCGTGTCGAGTCCCGCGCCGCGCAGGATGCGGTCCTTCTCGCGGTCGTAGACGAGCACGCTCGTCGCCGAGTCCTCGGCCGGTCCGGAGGTGCCGGAGCTGCTGCCGCGGAGCGCGAGCGCGAGGCCCAGTGCCAGGGCGATCACGACGACCGCGGTGACGAGGACGACGATCGGGCCACGGCGCAGTGGCCTGGTCTGCACGGACATGGTGATCACCTTCCGCCGCCGATGTCCGCGTCCCGTCGTCGTCATGTCATGGTTTTGCAACAGAGTCGCGGCAGTTGGTGAAACACCGCCATAATCGGCCGCGTGCCGACTGTGCTGTTGATCGAGGACGACCCGGCGGTCCGGGAAGGACTGTGCCTGGGCCTGCGCCGGCACGGCCACGACGTGGAACCGGCCGCGGACGGCGAAGGCGGCCTGCGCCTGCTCGCCGCCCGCAGGCCCGACCTCGTGCTGCTCGACCTGATGCTGCCCGGCATCGACGGGTTCGAGGTGTGCCGCCGCATCCGCGCCACCGGCCCCATCCCGATCATCATGCTCACCGCCCGCGGCGACGACATCGACGTCGTCGGCGGGCTCGAAGCCGGCGCCGACGACTACGTGGTCAAACCCGTCCAGCCCCGCGTCCTGGACGCCCGCATCAAGGCCGTCCTGCGCCGCGGCGGCGCGGCGGGCCAGGACCGCGAACGACACGGCGCGCTGGTGATCGACCGCGCCGCCTGCGAGGTCTCCAAGCACGGCGAACCGGTCCGGCTGACACCCACCGAGCTGCGGCTGCTGCTCGAGCTGTCCCGCGTGCCCGGCCGCGTGCTCAGCCGCCAGCAGCTGCTGGAACTGGTGTGGGACCACGACTACCTCGGCGACTCGCGGCTGGTGGACGCGTGCGTGCAGCGGTTGCGCGCGAAGCTGGAGGACCAGCCCGCGGCGCCGGTGTACGTGCGGACCGTGCGCGGCTTCGGCTACCGGTTCGGTCCACTGTGATCAGACGCGTTCTCGCGCGGCTGCGGGGGATCCGCGCGCGGCTGGTGCTCATCATCAGCCTGGTCGCGGTGGCGGCGATCGTCGGCGCGACCGGGGTCAACTACGTCGCCGCGCGGCGCACCGTGCTCGCCGCGACACAGGACTCGCTGATCACCAAGCTGCGCGACGACGTGGACGCCATCGCCCCCACCCTGCGGATGCCGCCCGACGTGGAGACGCTCAACCAGCTCCTGCGCGCCGTCCCGTCCGCCGCCGTCGCGCGCTACGGCACACTGACCTCCACCGTCGGCGGTTCCATGGCCGGGGTGCCGCCTGAGCTGATCGCCCGGATCGACGCGGAAAAGCAGGTGGTGTTCCAGCGGGTCGACTCCTACGGCACCCCCCAGCTGCTGGTCGGCATGCCCGTCATGACCGTCGACACCAGCTTCCGCCGCGTCCCGTCCGGGCTGGAGGTGTACGGGTGGTTCTCGCTGACGGCCGAGCAGCAGCAGATCAGCGAGTTCGCGCTCAACGGCTGGCGCACCGCGGCCGTCGCGGTGCCGCTGGCGGTGCTCCTCGCCTGGCTCGCCGCGGGCGCGGTGCTGCGGCCGGTGCGGCGCCTGCGCGACGGCGCGCGCCAGCTGGCCCACGGCCGGCTTGCCACCCGGCTGCCCGAG
Source organism: Amycolatopsis thermalba (assembly GCF_023376025.1). Lineage (NCBI taxonomy): Bacteria > Bacillati > Actinomycetota > Actinomycetes > Pseudonocardiales > Pseudonocardiaceae > Amycolatopsis > Amycolatopsis thermalba. The sequence continues at coordinate 4,839,670 of NZ_CP091196.1, read as the reverse complement.
CGGGGCGCTGACGAGCTGGCCGAGCTCGCGCGCACGTTCAACGAATCCGCCGCGAGCCTGGAGAAGTCGGTGGGGGAGCTGCGCCGCATGGAGGCCGACGCGCGCCGGTTCGTCGCCGACGTGTCGCACGAGCTGCGCACCCCGCTCGCCGCGATGACCGCCGTGACCGAGGTGCTCGACGAGGAGGCCGCGCGGCTGCAGGGCGACGCGGCCACCGCCACCCGCCTGGTGAGCGAGGAGACCCGCAAGCTGACCCGGCTCGTCGACGACCTCATCGAGATCTCCCGCTTCGACAACGGCCGCGCCCGCATGGACCGGCGCGAGGCCGACCTCGGCGAGCTGATCGCCGCGACCCTGCGCACCCGGCAGTGGAGCGACCGCGTCGAGGCCGAGCTGCCGCCCGGGATCGTCGCCGCGGTGGACGCGCGCCGCTTCGACGTGATCGTGGCGAACCTGGTCGGCAACGCGTTGCGGCACGGCGCCCCGCCGGTGCGGGTGCGCCTGTCCGCGGCCGGCGGGGAGGCCGTCGTCGAGGTCACCGACCACGGGCCGGGACTGGCCGACGACGTGCTGCCACACGTGTTCGCCCGGTTCTACAAGGCCGACACCGCGCGGTCGCGGTCGGAGGGGAGTGGTCTCGGGTTGTCCATCGCGGAGAAGAACGCCGGCCTGCACGGCGGCACGATCGAGGCCGGCAACCACCCGGGCGGCGGTGCCCGGTTCGTGCTCCGGCTGCCGCGGGCGGAGGTGCGGCGATGAGGTGGATCGGGCTGCTGCTGGTGCTGGTGCTCGCCGGGTGCGGGGTGCGCCCGACAAATCCGGTGTCGGCGGGCGACCCGCCGGTCGGCGCGGCGCCCGGGCCGATCCTGTACTTCCTGCAGGCCGGCGAGCTGCAACCCGTCGTCCGCGCGACCGGCCACCTCGGCACGGTCGCCGACGCGGTCGCCCTGCTCCTGGCCGGCCCGACCCCGGACGAATACGCCGTGAACTACGCGTCCATGCTGCCCCCCGGCGCGATCGGCGCGTCCGTGGGGACGCTGGACCAGGGCGTCGTGACCGTGCACCTCACCGTGCCCCTGGACGTCCTGCCCGAGACGGCGAAGGACCAGATCGTCTGCACGGTGATCGCGGTGCACGCGCAGGCGGGCGCCAGCGCCTACGGCGTGGTCGTGCGGCTGGCCGGGCCCCCCGGCGTGATGCCGGCGGACGAATACGTCACCACCAAGGCGCGGCCGGACGGCGCGGAAGCGGCGCAGGGCCGGACCTGCCCCCTCATCCGCTGACGTCCGGAACGCACCGGATGTGCAAGGCGTGTTACGACCGCCCGCTGCCGGGTACGAACTCGTAACCTGCCGGTTTCATCCCGGAGCGGCTGGCGAAACCCGTCTGCCGAAGCATCGGTCTGGCCGATGTCCGGTTCGGGGAAGGGGATGCGCATGCGTGGCTTCAGGGCGAGGAAGGTGGCGGCGCCGCAGGTGTCCGCCGACGTCGGCTCCTGGCTGCCCCGGCGCAGCAGCCAGGCGGGCGACTGGCCGGTAGCCGGCCTGATCGCCGCCAAGGGGGACACGACCGTCAGCGTGGTGATCCCGGCCAGGGACGAGGAGGCCACGGTCGGTGACATCGTGCGCACGATCCGCCGTGACCTGGTCGAGCGCCACCAGCTGGTCGACGAGGTGATGGTCGTCGACTCGCGCTCGCGGGACGCGACCGCGCGGGTGGCCGTGGAAGCGGGGGCGACCGTCGTGGCGCAGGACTCGGTCCTGCCTGCCCTGCCCGGGCTGCAGGGCAAGGGGAGGCGCTGTGGAAGGGGCTGGCCGCCTCCCGCGGCGACATCGTCGTGTTCGTCGACGGCGACCTGTACGACTTCACCAGCGACTACGTGACCGGCCTGCTCGGCCCGCTGCTCACCGACGACTCGATCGCCTACGTCAAGGGCTTCTACCACCGGCCGCTGGTCGGGCCGGTGAGCACCGACGCCGACGGCGGCGGCCGGGTCACCGAGCTGGTGGCGCGCCCGCTGCTGAACCTGTACTGGCCCGAGCTGGCCGGGTTCGTGCAGCCACTGGCCGGCGAGTACGCCGGACGGCGCGAGGTGCTGGAGCGGGTGCCGTTCGTGGCGAACTACGGGGTCGAGGTCGGGCACCTGATCGACATCCTGGAGGCCCACGGCCTGGACGCGCTCGCGCAGGTCGATCTCGGCAAGCGCACCCACCGGCACCAGAACACCCAGGCGCTGGGCCGCATGTCCGGCCAGATCATGCTCACCGTGTTCGACCGCCTGGAGCGCTACGGGCGCCTGGTGTCGGCCGAGCCCCCGGCGACGCTGCTCGCGCAGTTCCGCCGCGGCGAGTCCGGGCACGGCGTCGACCGCGAGCTGGTGGTCACCGACCTGGCGTGCGAGCAGCGCCCGCCGCTGGCCACCCTGCGCGCCGCCGACGGCTCGGGATTGCGGGAGATCGCCTGACACGAACGTAGAACTCGCGCTCACGAACGTAGAACTCGCGCCCAGGAGCGCAGGACTCGCGCGGCGCCGGCGAGTCCCACGTTCAGGCGCGCGAGTTCTGCGTTCGGGTGCGCGAACTCTGCGCTCAGGTGGCGTCGTGGAACACCAGGCCCAGTGTGTGGCGGATGCCGGTGCGGACGGTGCTCACGCCGTGCCGCACCGGCGCCGCCGACCAGCCGCGGGACGAGCGCACCGGGCGGTCCCGGGTGGTGAAGATCAGCGCGTGACCCTGCGGCAGCTGGGTCACCGTGCCGCGGGACTGGGCCCGGGGCCGCTGCTCGACCAGCAGGAACTCGCCGCCGGTGTGGTCGGCGCCGGGCACGTCGAGCCCGATCACGACCTGCAGCGGGAACACCAGCTCCCCGTACAGGTCGCGGTGCAGCGCGTTCCAGTCGCCGGCCCGGTAGCGCAGCAGGATCGGCGTCGGCCGGATCTGGCCCGCGCGGTGGCACCGGTCGAGCCAGGTTTCCAGGTCGTCCGGCCACGGCGCGTCCCAGCCCAGCTTGGCGGCCCAGTCGCGGGCGATCGGCAGCAGGTGCGGGTAGAACGCCGCGCGCAGCCGGGCGACCGGCTCGGGCAGCGGGTAGCCGAAGTAGCGATACTGCCCGGACCCGAACCGGAAGCGCGCCATGTCGATCGTGGACCGGAACCGGCCCGCGTCGTCGTACAGCGCCGACAGCTCCCGGCACTCGCGCGCGCTCAGGATCGGCGGCGTGAGGGCGCAGCCGGTGTCGTTCAGTTCTGCCGTGAGGGCGGGCCAGTCGAAGCCCGCGACGTCCGAGATCACCCCGCCCAGTCTGCGCGCCCGGTCGGCCGCGGGCTGGCGGGAATCAGTCGGCGAGACCGCCGAACGCGACCACCTTCGTGATGCGTGCCCGGACCAGCAGTTCACCCGGCACGGCGTTGCGCTTGCCGAACTCGTCCGCCCGGTCCTCGCCCATGTAGCGCGCGCCGATGCGGGTCGACCAGTGCAGCATCTCGTCCAGGTCCTCGTGCACCGTCGCCTCGGCGGTGAACTGGACGAACGCGAACGGCGGCTCCTGGTCGTCCACGCACAGCGACAACCGCGGGTCCCGCCGCAGCGCCCGCCCCTTCACCGACTCCGCGCCGGTGTTGAAGATCAGCTCGTCGGCGCCGTCGTCGGTGTTGACGACGAACCAGACCGGCGTCACGTGGGGGCTGCCGTCGGCGCGCGTGATGCCCAGCTTCCCGGTGCGCGTGCCGACGGAGGCGAACTCCAGCCACTCGTCCCTGCTCAATGCGTGCATGGGGCGACCCTAGCGACGTGGGATCATGACCCGCATGGCGAGCGACGCACCGACCGCCGACGAGGCCGTCCGCACCATGCTGCTGCTCCTGCCGCGCCTGGTCGGCCGCGCCAAGAAGCTGCCGGTGCCGGAGCGGCTGCGCGATTTCAACCTCGCTCCGCGGCACCTGTCGCTGCTGTCCTACCTGCTGTTCGACGGGCCGATGACGGTCACCGAGCTGGCCGCGCGGCTCGAGGTCGCGCCCACCACGGTGAGCCTGATGGTCGGCGATCTCAGCCGCCGCGGCGTCCTCGACCGCGCCGAGGACGACAACGACCGCCGCCGCACGATCGTCAGCATCGCCGGGACCTACCGCGCCGAGGTCGAGGGCTGGCTCGCCGCCGGCGCCCGCGCCTGGCGCACCGCCCTGGAGCCACTCACCCCCGAGCAGCGGCGCCTGGTCATCGACACGCTGCGCACCTACGAGCGTGAAGTCGAGCGGGAACGAACGGACCGGTAGTCTGGCCCGCTGTGCGTGACTCGGACCTGATCAGCGGGGGGCTGGTGGACGAGGGCCTGGCCCGGCGGCTCAAGGCGCTCGCCTGCACCGCGCCCCTGCACGACCTGGACGCGCGCAAGGCGAAACTGGACTGGGCCGACGCGACCGTCTACCAGATGGCCGAGATCGCGCTGCACACGATCGACCTGGTCACCATCGCGATGGACTTCGACACCGGCGCCGACCACGACGACGTCGTCCGGCGCCTGCAGCCGTTCATCGCCGCGCAGGCCCCGCGCCGCCCGGCCGAGGAGCACCTGCGCGTCGCCCGCTGGGTGCTGGACAACCTGATCAACGTCGGCACCACCGACCGCGGCTTCCGCCGTGTCTACGGCAGCCTCGACGCGCACGGCACCTACCGGCGCCGCGCGTTCGACTTCAAGCTGCTCGTCGAGCTGGCCGCCCCGGACGGCGAGGTGTACCTGCGGGCCAGCGACGAGGCGATCAACGTGCTGGTCGGCGCGCTGGACACCGACGTCGAGTCCGCCCAGATCGCGGCCGAGGTCAAGCTGGAGAACCTGATCAGCCGCGGCCGCCTCGCCGGCGCCAAGCTCGCCGCCGAGCAGGCCCGCTACCGCACCGTCCAGTACGGCGAGACGCTGCGCGCCAAGCTGGACGCGACCCGCCGCGACGTGCGCGCGGTGGACTGGGACCGCGAGATGCCCGAGCTGCTGGACTCCGCGCTGACCCACATCGAGGCCCGCTTCCGCGCGGAGAACGCGATCCTGCGCAACATCACCGCCGCCCGCGACGAGGCCGAGGACGTCGACCACAAGCGCCGCGCCGCCGAGCTGGTCGACATCGTCAGCGACTGCATCAGCCGGCACACTCAGCTGCAGGCCCGGCTGCAGGCCGCCGGGGCGGTCTTCCGCGCCGAGCAGGACCGGCAGCAGTTCTCCGGCCCGCCGCAGCGCGCCACCGTCGACCTGTTCGGCCAGATCCTGATGCCCGCGCTGGAACTGCCGATCGCCGACGCCGTGTCGCCGCTGGAGTCGTACTTCCACGCCGCGGCCGGGCTGGTGGTGCCCACCGTGCCCGCGCTGCCGTCGCTGGTCTCGCTGCTGCTGCGGCCCGCGCCCGAGCGCGACAAGGTGGTCGGCGAGGTGCCCGAGCCGGAGCTCGTCCCGCCGGAGAGCCTCGACCACTACAGTGACGAGCAGTGGCGGCGGGCCGACGAGCTGCTGGACCTGCCGGAGGTGCCGCGGCGGCTGTCCGGCCTGCTGGCCGAGGCCCGCGAGCTCGACCCGCAGCTGCCGCGCCTGGTGGCGCTGCGGGCGCTGCACTCCTACAGTCCCGAGGTGGGCGCCGCCGTCCGGCAGGGGGACGATCGCGCGCTGCTCGCCGTCGACGACGGCACGCTGCTGGAGGACACCGAGTTCGGTGGCGCCGACCTGCTGCTGAGCACGGCACGCCTGGAACGGGAAGACGAAGAGGGGGCGGCATGAGGACTGCTCGCAGGTCCGAATCATTCAGCGCCATGCCTGCCAAGGCACTGCCGCGGCTTGCCGCGTCCGTTGAGGGGGCGGCATGACGCGTCCGGTCACGACCGGGGATGCGGAGTCGGCGGCACGGCTGATCTCGTTCGGCATGCGGCCCAAGCACCTGCCCTCGCGCGACGTCGTCTACGCCGACCTGGTCCGCCGCTACGGCGAGGACAGCGCGTTCAAGCAGCTGACCAACTCGGTCGCCGCGGGGCTGGGCCTGATGGTGCTCGACGTGAGCCACCAGGCCGGCGCGGTCCTGGCCGCCACCGACGAGTCGGTGTTCGAGGTCAAGATGGACAGCTACGCGCGGCAGAGCAAGATCCGCGAGCGCCGCGACACCGAGAAGGTGCTGCACGGTCTCGTCCACCTCGCCACCGCCGCGCTCGGCTACCCGCGCCCCGACGACCTGGCCAACGACACCTACATCGGCCGGGTCAGCGTCGACCAGGTCGACGGCGTGGTGCGCGAGGCGTGCCGGATCCTCGACGAGCGCGCCGCCAAGGCCGAGGCCAACAACGACCCGCTGTCCGACTCGCCGGAGCTGGAACAGGCCTGGCGCGCCTACGCCCGCCGTCCCGAGGCGGCGGCCACCAAGGACGGCCGGCTGGCCTCGGACACCACGCGCGGCATGGTGTCCCGCGCCCTGCGGTTCCTGGCCGACCAGGGGTTCCTGGTGCAGGTGAGCGGCGAGCAGGGCGGCACCTACCGGACCACGCCGCGGTACCAGGTGCAGGTGCGGGAACTGGCCGCGGACAGCGCGTTCGAGGAGCTGCTGGCCCTCGGCGTGGTCGCGGTCTCCGGCGGCGGGGGCACGCTGCGCCCGTCCATTTCGGACACTCTGTAGGGGGAGATCGGTGTACGAGCTTGCGCGGGTGCGCCTGCACTCCGTCGGACCGGCGGGCGCGCGCTACCAGAACGTGCTGCTGGACTTCAGCGGCGTCGGCCCGCTGGTCAAGGCCCCGGCGCAGGACGCGTTGTTCACCGCCGGGATCCACTCCGCCGACGGGAGCCTGCCGCGGCGGCCGTCCCCGGCGAGCGTGCTGTTCCTGGAGAACGGCGGCGGCAAGTCCGTGCTGATCAAGCTGATCTTCTCGGTCATGCTGCCCGGCCGCCGCCAGGTGGTGGGCACGACCAGCACGCGCGTGCTGGAGAAGTTCGTGATGGCCAAGGACGTCGCGCACGTCGTCCTGGAGTGGCAGCACACCGAGACCGGGCAGCGGGTGATCACCGGCAAGGTGTCGGAGTGGCGCGGGCACGTCGTGTCCAACGACCCGGCGAACCTGGTCGACTCGTGGTACGGCTTCCGGCCCACCGCCGCGCTGGGGCTGGAGTCGCTGCCGTTCACCGAGGACGGCCGCCTGCTGACCATGTCCGGGTTCGCCGAGCAGCTGGAGCGCGCGCACAAGGCCGAGCCCGAGCTGGAGCTGTTCACCACCCGCCGCCACCACGAGTGGACCGAGCGGCTGGACACCCTCGGCCTGGACACCGAGCTGTTCCGCTACCAGCGCGCGATGAACGCCGGCGAGGGTGAGGCGGCCGACGCGTTCGCCTTCACCTCCGACGAGGCGTTCGTGGAGTTCCTGCTGCGCGCGGTGATCCCCGAGGACGACCCGAAGGACCTGGCCGAGGTCGTGCAGACCTACGCACACAACCTCGGGCAGCGCGGCGAGCTGATGTCCGAACGCGACTTCGTGGCCGGGGCGCTGGACCTGCTGACGCCGCTCACCGAGGAGGAGTCCCTCGCCGCCGCGTCCCGCAAGCTCGCCGCGGTCGCGCGCGAGGAGGCCCGCGCGCTGGCCGGATCCGTCATCGCCCGGCACGAGCTGGAGGCCGAGCGCCTCGACGGGCTGAAGTCCTATGTGGACGAAACGCGGGACGCGGAGAAGCTGGCCGAAGGCGACCACCGGCGCCGCAACGCCGTCGTCGCCGAGCTGCGCCGCGTGGTCGCGGAGATGCGGCTGGCCGACGCGACCGCGGAGAAGGCGCGGATCGACGAGGAGCTGGCGAAGGCGCGCGAGACCGCGGCCGCGTGGCGCGAGACCGGCACGGTGCTGGCCCACGTCAACGCCGCGCGTAAGGCGACCGGCATCCGCAAGCTGGTCGGCGACCGCGAGCAGAGCGCGAAACCGGCCCTGGAGGCCAAGAACGCCGCGGCCACCGCGCTCGCCCGAGGGTTGCTGGCGCTGGCGCGGGAAGCCGAGGAGCAGGCGCAGGCCGCGGAAGCCCGAGCCGAGACCGCCCGCACCGCCGCCGCGGCCGCGCAGAACCAGCGCGACGAGGCGACCGCGACCGCCGCCGGCCACCGCGCCGAGCTGGGGCAGCTGACCCGCCGCATCGAGGAGGTGCGCGCACAGGTGCAGCAGGCCGTCCGCGACGGGCTGCTCACCGACGGCACCCAGGTCGCCGCCGCGGCCCACGAAGCCCGCACCCGCGGCGAGAACGCGATCACGGAGCTGGCCGCGCGGGAGAGCGAGCTGGAGGGTGTCGCCGAGGACCACGCCCAGGCCCAGGCCGCCCTGCACGCCGCGCAGCAGCGGGCCGCGACCGCGCAGTCCCGGGCGGCGCACGCGGCGGAGGAGCTGGCCAAGGCGCACCGGCGCGCGGACAGCCTCGCCGCGCACCCGCGGCTGCTGGAGCTGCTCGGCGGCGACAACGTCCAGCTGGAGACCGACACCCCCGCCCTGCTGACCCGGCTGCGTGAAGCCCGCGCCGCCGCCGAGCGCGAGCAGACCGCGCTGCGCATGGAGGAATCGGCCGACGAACGGGCGCTGGCCGCGCTCGGATCCGGTGGCCTGCTGCCCGCGCCGCCCGAGGTCCAGTCCGCGTTGGACGTGCTGGAGGCCGCGGGGATCACCGCGTGGTCGGGCTGGCGGTATCTGTCCACGATGGACGCCGCAGGCCGGGAACGGGTGCTGCGGGACCTGCCGCACCTGCTCGGCGGGGTGCTGATCAACGACCCGGCCCAGCTGGACCGCGCCCGCCAGGTGCTCGCCGACGCCAAGCTGCTGCCGAGCGTGGTGCTGCCGGTCGGCACCACCCAGGCCGTGCGGGCGTCAGGTGCGGCGCCCGGCGTGGACTTCCTGGTCCCGCCCAACCCCGCGATGTACGACGAGGAGGCGGCCGACACCGAGCGCCAGGCCATCGCCGCCCGGCACGCCCGCCGCCAGAAGCAGCTCGAAGCGCTGGCCGGCGCGATCGGCGACGACGCGGCGCTGGAGTGGAAGCTCACCACCTGGCGCGAGGACTACCCGGCGGGCGCGCTGGCCACCCTCGCCGAGGAGGCCGAGGCCGCGGCCACCGAGCAGACCGAGGCCGAAGCCGCCGTGGCCGCGCAGGAGCGCGCGGTGACGGACCTGGCCGCGCGCCGGGCCCGGCTGCGGGACGCGATCCCGGCCCTGCGCGCCGAAGCACGCGGCAGCGAGGACCGCGCCCGCAAACTGGCCGAGCTGGCCGAGCGGGTCGCCCTCATTCCACAGTGGACCGAGACCGTCGAGCGGGCGCAGGAGATCGTCACCCGCGCCGAGGCCGAGGCGGAGCAGGCGGCTTCGCGCGCGGCGCGGCTGCGTGAGGAGGCCGCCGAGGAGCAGCGCACCGCCGACGGCCACCGCCGCACGGTCACCCACGCGCGCGCCGAGCTAACCGAGGTGCCGGGCGGGGGGTCGGTGTCCGAGGACGACCCGGTGCCGACCGAACCGGTCGACGCGCTGCGCCGCGCGTTCGCCGCGGCCAGCGACGCCTACGCCCGCGTCGAGGTGGGCAGCGACCTGCGGGCCGAGCTGGACCAGGCGGAGAACGCGGAGTCCGCGGCACGGGCGGCGCTGGAGGCGCTGGAGCCGGCGGTGCGGGAACAGGCGGCGCGCCTGCTGGAAACCCCGGACGGCTCCGACGCCGCGACCCGCGCCGCCGCCCTGGCGCGGGCCGGGCGGACCGTGTCCGCGCTGGAGGCCGAGCACAGCGAGGCGATCGGGCTGGTCGCGACCTGCAAGGCCGAGCTGGACCAGCTGCCGAAGCAGAACGCGTCGCTGGAGGTCCGGCCGCGCGACGTCGAGCACGGCCGGGAACTGATCGACGAAGCCGGCGAGGAGGCATCGGGGGCGGCCCGCGCCCTGGAGGAGGCGCAGGCGCGGCGCGCGGAGGCCGAGCGCACCCTGGAGGCGGCCACCGCGTCGGCGGCCGGGTTCCGGATGCTCGCCGAGTCGATGGCGCACCTGGCCCCCGAGGGCGAGCCGGAGAGCGTGTTCGACGGCGACGTGGAGGCCGCGCAGGCCCGCTACCGCAAGCTGAACACGACGCTGACCGACGCCGAGGCGGCGGTGGATGCCGCGGAGAAGCGGGTGCGGGCGGCGGCGGACGCGCTGGCCCAGTACGCCACCGACAAGCGGTTCGAGAAGCTGGCCAGCCCGGTGCGGCAGCAGATCGTGTCGGTGCGCCGGGACAGCCTGCCGTCGCACGCGCGGGAGTGGTCGGCCGCGCTGAAGCCGCGGCTGCGCACGCTGACCGACGACCTGGCGCAGATCGACCGGCACCGGTCCGGGATCGTGGCGCGGCTGCAGGGCATGGTCGAGGGCGCGCTGCGGATGCTGCGGTCGGCGCAGCGGCTGTCGCGGCTGCCGGAGGGGCTCGGCGGCTGGTCCGGGCAGGAGTTCCTGCGGATCCGATTCGGCGATCCGGAGGAGCCGCAGCTGTCCGAGGCGCTCGGGCAGGTCGTCGACGAGGCGGCGCTCGGCCGGACCAGCGACGGCCGCGACGTGAAGCGGGACGGGATGTCGCTGGTGCTGCGCGGCGTGCGGGCGGCGGTGCCCAAGGGGTTCCGGGTGGACATCCTCAAGCCGGATTCGGTGCTGCGCACGGAACGCCAGCGGGTGTCGGAGATCAGGGACGTGTTCTCCGGCGGGCAGCAGCTCACGGCGGCGATCATCCTGTACTGCACGCTGGCGGCGCTGCGGGCGAACAACCGCGGCATGGTGCGCAACCGGCATTCCGGGGTGCTGTTCCTGGACAACCCGATCGGCCGCGCGTCGGCCGGGTACCTGCTGGAGCTGCAGCGGGTCGTCGCGGAGGCGCTCGGGGTGCAGCTGATCTACACGACGGGCCTGTTCGACGCCGGCGCGCTGTCGGAGTTCCCGCTGATCGTGCGCCTGCGCAACGACGCGGACCTGCGCGCGGGCCGCAAGTACCTGTCGGTCGACGCCACGATCCGCAACCACCTGGACGACCTGGCCGACCCGGACGGCACGGCCCGCATCTCGGCGACCCGGCTGTTCACCAAGCCGGGGGAGCAGGCGGAAAGCGCCTGAACCCCCAGCCGCGAGTCCCACACTCCGGCGCGCGAGTCCCACGCTCGGCCGGGCGAGTCCCACGCTCCGGCGCGCGAGTCCCACGCTCGGCCGCGCGAGTTCCACGCTCGGCCGCGTGAGTTCCGCGTTCCCGTGCGCGAGTTCCGCGTTCGCCCGTGTGGTTCGCGCTTCCGGCGGCCGCCGTTCCGGCCGGCGAGCACCGGCCGGTCCGGCGGTCAGCCGCGGATCGCCGCCTGGTAGGCGGCCGGCTCGTCGGCGTCGTCGGTCCTGCTGTGGTGGTGGAACTGCGCCAGCGGCCGTCTTCGTACCGGAAGTAGCGGCTCGTGCGGATCCGCAGGGGCACCTCGCCGCCGTCCACGACGTAGGACCCCGTCTCGCCCGGCGAACAGCGCGTGGCCGTCCCCGGCGTACTCCACGACGTCGCCGAAGGCCACCGTCACCCGCGCCGGTCCGTGGAAGACCTTGTCGTACAACGCGGCGATGTCCGCGCCGCCGCGCAGGATCCCGCCGAGCGGGTTGTTCAGCTGCGCCAGCGCGTCGTCGGTCCATCTCCAGCGCGGCCAGCGCGCCCTCGATGCCCAGCCCGGTGGCCGCGTCGAGGCGGTTGAGGGAGTCCGGGCCGAAGGCGCGCGGGCTGACCCACGTCCACCCGAAGGACGTGCCGCTGCGGGACGCGCTGACCGCGGTCGCCGACCCGGTGCGCCGCGCGATCCTGCGCGAGCTGGCGGAGCCGCCCGACTGGACCAAGGCGTGCGGCACGTTCGACCTGCCGGTCACCAAGGCCACCCGCAGCCACCACTTCGCCGTCCTGCGCGCAGCCGGCCTGATCGAACAACGCGACGAGGGCCCGCGACGGCTGAACCGCCTGCGCCGCCCCGAGTTCGACGAGGCCTTCCCGGGGCTGCTCGGTTCCGGCTAGTCCTTCCGGCCGTTGAGCGCCAGCCCGGCACCCAGGCCGATCATCACCAGCCCACCGGTGCCGCCGACCAGCTCCAGGCGCTTGGGGGAGCGGGCGAACCACGTCCGCGCCGCGCCGGCCACCAGCGCCCACGCGCTGTCCGACACCAGCGCGATCACCGGCAGCGCGATGCCCAGCACCAGGATCTGCGCCACCACCCCGCCTGCCGCCTGGTCGACGAACTGCGGCAGCACCGCGGCCAGGAACACGATCGACTTCGGGTTGGCGAACCCGACGATGAACCCGTCGCGCAGCACCGCGAGCGTCCGGCCGCGCGTGGCGGGCACCGCGTCCGCCAGCGCCTCGGACAGCTTGCGCCGGTGCCGGAACGCCTGCACGCCCAGGTAGACCAGGTACGCGGCGCCGGCCAGCTTGATCACCGTGAACACCGCCGCCGAGGTCTGCACGATCGCGCCCATCCCGAACGCGATCGCCACGACCTGCGCGTACACGCCCACCGCGTTGCCGAGCACCGTGATCAGCGCGTCCCGCCGCCCCACGGTCAGCGCGCGGCTCACCGTGAACAGAACGCTCGGACCGGGGACGACCACCATCACGAACACCAGCGCGGCGAACGCCGCGAAGTGGCTGGGGGAGACCATCGACCGAGCGTATCGGCGCCGCCACCCGGGTGACGAATGTTTATCCGCCGATCACCGCGCCCACCCCCGGACGGTGACCGGATACCCGCCCAGTGACCCGACCGAGCCCGACTACGGCCGGCTGTGGGCCGGCGGGGTGGCGACCGCGGTCGTCGCCGCGCTGGTGACCGTCGTCGGCCTGCTGATCGCCCGCGGCCTGTTCGACGTCGCCGTCCTGGCCCCCAAGGGCAACGGCATCTGGGGCAACGCCAACACCATCACCTACGCGCTGTGCGCGGCCGCCGCGGCGCTGCTCGCGACCGGGCTGATGCACGTGCTCAGCCTCGGCACCTCGGCGCCGGGCCAGTTCTTCGGCTGGATCATGGTGCTGGTCACCGCGATCGCGATCGTGCTGCCGCTGACGCTGGCCGTGAAGCTGGACGCCAAGATCGCCACCGCGCTGATCAACCTGGCGATCGGCGCGGTCATCGCGATGCTGGTGAGCACGGTGGCCGCCACGGCACGGCGCCGCCGCCGCGACCGCGAAGCCCCCACGGCCACCCTCAAGTGGGACCAGGGCCCGCACTACTACTCCTGAAACTGTCGGTGCCCGGTGGTAGAACCGCCGGGTGAACAGAAAACTGGGGAACGACCAGCGCCGCGCTCGTCTGGTGACGCGGCACCACCTCGCGGCGCCCGCCGACGGACCGGAGCAGGTTGCCGAGAGCCTGGTCGTGCTGCACGCGACCGATCCGGCCACCGTCCACCTCTCGGTGCTGGCCCGCTCGGCGGCGAGCACCGCCGACGTCGAGCGGGCCCTTTACGACGAGCGCACCCTGGTGCGGATGCTCGGCATGCGCCGCACGATGTTCGTCGTCCCGCGAGCGCTCGTGCCGGTCGTCCAGGCCGCCTGCGCCGACGACATCGCCACCCGCGAGCGCAAGCACCTGATCAAGCACCTGGCCACGGCCGGCCTCGACACCGACCTCGACGCCTGGCTCGCCGAAGTCGAGGAGGGCGCTCACGCCGCGCTCCGGGCCCGCGAACCGGCGTACGCCCAGCAGGTCGCGGACGGCGAACCCCGCCTGCGGACCGAGATCGTCCTGGCCGCGGGCAAGTCGTACGAGTCCCGCACCTACATCACCAACCGCGTCCTGTTCCTGCTCGCCGCGTCCGGCCGGATCGTCCGCGGCCGTCCCCGCGGCACCTGGGTGTCCACCCAGTACGCCTGGTCCACCACGGAAACCTGGCTGCCCGTGCTGGAACCGGTGGACGCCGAGACCGCCCGGGTGGAACTGGCCCGCCGCTGGCTGCGCGCCTTCGGCCCGGCCCCGGTCGCCGATCTGAAGTGGTGGACCGGCTGGACCGCCGGGCAGGTGAAGAAGGCACTGGCCGCGATCGGTCCGGTGGACGTGGACCTCGACGACGGCCCGGGCGTCGCGCTCCCCGGCGACGACGAGCCCGTCGACCACCCCGAGCCCGTCGCCGCGCTGCTGCCCGCCCTCGACCCGACCCCGATGGGCTGGCAGGAGCGCGGCTGGTTTCTCGGCGAGCACCGGGCACAGCTGTTCGACCGCACCGGCAACATCGGCCCGACCGTGTGGTGGGACGGCCGGATCGTCGGCGGGTGGGCCCAGCGCCCGGACGGGGAGATCGCGATCCGCCTGCTGGAGGACATCGGCGCCGACGGAACAGCGGCCGTCGACGCCGCCGCCGAACGGTTGCACGGCCGTCTCGGCGGGGTCGCGGTCATACCGAAATTCCGCACGCCCGTCGAGCGAGATCTGTCATCTTGATCGTCCTCTTGATCGATTCCCCACGGTGGTGCACATCTCGTTAGGGTGTGCGAGTACACGCAGGCCAGCACCGCTAGGGTTGGCCTCGAGCCCGAAGATGTGTGCCCGGTTCTCGCGGGGACCGGGACGAACCCGAGGAGAGAGCAGCAGTGACGGTTCGCGTAGGTGTGAACGGCTTCGGTCGGATCGGCCGCAACTTCTTCCGCGCCGTGCAGGCCGCGGGTCACGACATCGAGGTGGTCGCGTTCAACGACCTCGGCGACGTCGCCACCATGGCGCAGCTGCTCAAGTACGACAGCGTCCTGGGCCGCTACCCCGAGGAGGTCACCGTCGGCGACGACGGCATCGTCGTGGGCGGCAAGACCATCAAGGCGCTCGCCGAGCGCGACCCGGCCAACCTGCCCTGGGGCGACCTGGGCGTGGACGTCGTCGTCGAGTCGACCGGCTTCTTCACCAACGCCGACGCGGCGAAGGCCCACATCGCGGGCGGCGCCAAGAAGGTCATCATCTCCGCGCCCGCCAAGGGCGAGGACCTGACCGTCGTGCTGGGTGTGAACGACGACCTCTACGACGGCTCGCAGACGATCATCTCCAACGCGTCCTGCACCACCAACTGCCTCGGCCCGCTCGCCAAGGTCCTGCACGAGGCCTTCGGCATCGAAAAGGGCCTGATGACCACCATCCACGCCTACACGCAGGACCAGAACCTGCAGGACGGCCCGCACAAGGACCCGCGCCGCGCCCGCGCCGCCGCGCTGAACGTCGTGCCGACCTCCACCGGTGCCGCCAAGGCCATCGGCCTGGTCCTGCCCGAGCTGAACGGCAAGCTGGACGGCTACTCGCTGCGCGTCCCGGTGCCCACCGGCTCGATCACCGACCTCACCGTCGACCTGGCCAAGAAGGCCTCCGTCGAGGAGATCAACGCCGCCTACCAGGCCGCCGCCGAGGGCCCGCTGGCCGGCATCCTGCGCTACAGCGAGGACCCGATCGTCTCCAGCGACATCGTCAACGACCCGGCCTCGTGCATCTTCGACGCGCCGCTGACCAAGGTCATCGACAACCAGGTCAAGGTCTTCGGCTGGTACGACAACGAGTGGGGCTACTCCAACCGCCTCGCGGACCTGGTCAAGCTCGTCGGCTCGAAGCTCAGCTGAGGCCATGACTGTCAAGACTCTCGAAGACCTGCTCGCCGAGGGTGTGTCCGGGCGGCGCGTTCTGGTCCGGTCGGACCTGAACGTGCCGCTCGACGGCTCGACCATCACCGACGACGGCCGGGTGCGCGCCGCGCTGCCGACCATCCGGCGCCTGGCCGAGGCCGGCGCGAAGGTGATCGTCGCGGCCCACCTCGGCCGCCCGAAGGGCACCCCCGAGGCCAAGTACTCGCTGCGGCCGGTCGCCGACCGGCTCGGCGAGCTGCTCGGCGCCGAGGTCCGGCTCGCCGGTGATGTGGTCGGCGAGCAGGCCCGCGCGGTCGTCGCCGGCCTGGCCGACGGCGACGTCGCCCTGCTGGAGAACGTGCGGTTCGACCCGCGCGAGACCAGCAAGGTGGATCAGGAGCGGGCCGAGCTGGCCCGCGACCTGGCGGCCCTGACCGGCGACAGTGCCAGTGCCTCTGGCGCCGGCGGGCGCGGGGGAGCTTTCGTGTCGGACGGCTTCGGCGTGGTGCACCGCAAGCAGGCCTCGGTCTACGACGTGGCCCGCGCGCTGCCCGCCTACGCCGGCGGCCTGGTGCTCGCCGAGCTGGAGGTGCTGAGCAAGCTGACCGGCGACCCGCAGCGGCCGTACGTGGTCGTGCTCGGCGGGTCGAAGGTGTCGGACAAGCTCGCGGTCATCGAGGCGCTCCTGCCGAAGGTGGACCGCCTGCTCATCGGCGGCGGCATGGCCTTCACCTTCCTGTCCGCCCAGGGCCACGGCGTCGGCTCGTCCCTGCTGGAGCAGGACTACGTGGAGACCGCGCGCAAGCTGCTGGCCGAGCACGCGGACAAGATCGTCGTGCCCTCCGACGTGGTGGTGGCGGACAAGTTCGCGGCCGACGCCGCGACCGACACCGTCGCGGCCGAGAAGATCCCGGACGGCTGGATGGGCCTGGACATCGGCCCGCGCACCACCGAGCACTTCGCGGCCGAGGTGGCCGCGGCGAAGACGGTGTTCTGGAACGGCCCGGCCGGCGTGTTCGAGATGGCCCCGTTCGCGGCCGGCACCAAGGGTGTCGCGCAGGCGATCGCCGACTCGGACGCGTTCAGCGTGGTCGGCGGTGGCGACTCCGCGGCCGCGGTGCGCGTGCTGGGCCTGCCGGAGGAGAAGTTCTCGCACATCTCCACCGGTGGCGGCGCCTCCCTGGAGTACCTCGAGGGCAAGGAACTGCCGGGCGTCGCGGTGCTGGAGGGTGGTGCCTGATGGCGCGCAAGCCGTTCATCGCGGGCAACTGGAAGATGAACCTCAACCACCTCGAGGCCATCGCCCTGGTGCAGAAGATCGCCTTCTCGCTGCCCGAGAAGTACTACGCCAAGGTCGATGTCGCGGTCCTGCCGCCGTTCACCGACATCCGGAGCATCCAGACCCTGGTCGACGGGGACAAGCTGCTGCTGACCTACGGCGCGCAGGACCTCTCGCCGCACGACTCCGGCGCCTACACCGGTGACGTGTCCGGTCCGATGCTCGCCAAGCTCGGCTGCTCCTACGTCACGGTCGGGCACTCCGAGCGGCGCGAGTACCACCACGAGGACGACGAGCTCGTCGGCAAGAAGGTCCGCGCCGCGATCAAGCACGGCATCAAGCCGATCCTGTGCGTCGGCGAGAAGCTCGAGGTGCGGGAGGCCGGCGGACACGTCGCCCACTGCGTCGAGCAGCTGATCGCCGGGCTCAAGGGCCTCAAGCCCGAGCAGGTCAAGGACCACGTCGTGGTCGCCTACGAGCCGGTGTGGGCCATCGGCACCGGCAAGGTGGCGACCTCGACCGACGCCGAGGAGGTCTGCAAGGCGCTGCGCGGCGCCCTGGCCGACAAGTACGGCGCCGAGGTGGCCGACGAGGTCCGCGTGCTCTACGGCGGGTCGGTCAAGTCGGGCAACATCGCCGAGCTGGTCGCGTGCGACAACATCGACGGTGCGCTGGTCGGCGGGGCGAGCCTGCAGGCCGACGAGTTCACCAAGCTGTGCGCGCTGGCCGCGGGTGGGCCGCTGCCGTAACCGGGGGGTCGGCGAGTAGTCTGGCAACCTCAGACCGTCACACGATCAGGCAACTCCCGAAGACCAGAGGATGAGATGAAGCTGTTCCTGCAAATCCTGCTGATCGCGTCCAGCGTGCTGCTCGTGATCGCCGTGCTGCTGCACCGCGGCCGCGGTGGCGGGTTGTCCTCGCTGTTCGGGGGTGGCATGCAGTCGAGCCTGGCGGGGTCGAGCGTGGCCGAGAAGAACCTCGACCGCATCACCCTGCTGCTGGGCGCCATCTGGCTGATCAGCATCGTGGGCCTGGGCCTGCTGCTGAAGGTGTGACGGCCTGAACGCACGGGCGTGCCTATGGGGGGTGCGCCGCCTATCCACACTGTGAGGATTCATGGTTGGCGGTAACGCAATCAGAGGCACCAGGGTCGGTGCCGGTCCGTCCGGTGAGTCGGAGCGCGGTGAGACCGCTCCCCGCCGCCGGGTGTCGTACTGGTGTGCCAACGGGCACGAGTCCAAGCCGTCGTTCGCCATGGACGCGGAGGTGCCGGACGAGTGGGACTGCCCGCGCTGCGGGCTGCCCGCCGGCCAGGACGAGAAGAACCCGCCGGCCGCGCCGCGGACCGAGCCGTACAAGACCCACCTGGCGTACGTGAAGGAACGGCGCAGCGACGCCGACGGTGAGGCCATCCTCGCCGAGGCGCTCGAACGGCTGCGTCAGCGCCGTCAGATCTGAGGAAGCGCTTTCCCGGACACGGACCCGCCTCGCCGGCGCGCACCGGCGGAGCGGGTCCGTTCTGCGTTCCGGACGGTTCCGGGTTGCCGTTCGCGGAGGTCCGCGGCCTGACGCACCGACGCCCGGCCCCGCGCGCGCTGCCGGGGCTCACGCGGGCCGCTGCGCGGTCGGCGGGGCCTGGGGGTCAGACGCCCAGCGGGTAGCGGGCCCGCACGCGGAAGCCGCCGTCCTCGGTGGGGCACGTTTCCAGGCTGCCGCCCAGCAGCCGAGCCCGTTCGGCGAGCCCGGTGAGACCGTAGCCGCCCGAGGGGAGTTCCGTCGCCTCGTGGCAGGGGCGCTCGTTGCGCACCTCCACGCTCAGCGCGCCGTCCTCACCGCGGACGAGGACCGTCGCGGTCGCGCCGGGCGCGTGCTTGCGCACGTTGGTCAGCGCTTCCTGCACCGTGCGGTAGGCCGCTGCCGACACCTTCGGCGGCACGTCGTCGGGCACCTCGTCCATCGTCAGCCGCACCGCGACCGCGCTGTCGTGCACCAGCCGTCCGAGTTCGGCGATCCCGGGTTGCGGGCCGTCGTCCTCCAGCCCGGACCGCAGCACGCCCACCAGCGACCGCAGCTCCTCCAGGGTGCGGGTGGACAGCTGCCGGATGACCTCGGCGGTCTGCCGCGCCGACGGCGACTCCTGCGCGGTGAGCACCCCGGCCTGCATCGCGATCAGGGTGATGTCGTGGGAGACCACGTCGTGCATCTCGCGCGCCAGCCGCGCCCGCTCCTCGGCGCGCACGGCGTCCGCGGTGAGCTTGCGTTCCCGGTCCCGGCTGGCGGCCAGCTCACCCAGCTTCTGGGACAGCTGCGCGCGGGCGCCGATGAGCAGCCCGATCGCGATCGGCATGCCGGCCACCAGGACGCCGTAGATGCCGTCCAGGACGTGCTCGCGCCAGCTCAGCTGGGCGAAGTCGCTCGGCGGCCACTGCACGAACCGGCACATCCACACCAGCGCCGCCCCGACCCACACCTGCCAGTGGGTCTGTTTGCGGGTGGCGAGCATGCCCAGCGCGATCATCGCGGCCAGCTGCGACCAGCCGGTGAGGAAGCCGGGCACGGTCAGCAGCACCACGCCGAACGGCATCCAGCGGCGGCCGGCCAGCGCCAGGCAGGCGAGTCCGGACAGGTAGATCGAGTAGGGCGGCGCCTTCTCGGGGATGACGAGCCAGACGTCGAGCACGGCGATGAGGATGGCGGTGGCGTCGATCGCGAGCGGCACCCACACCGCGCGCCGGGCGAGCGCCGCCCGGCGCGACCGGGTGCCGCGGTGCGCCCGGTCGGCGGCCCCCGCGCCTGGGCCGCCGACCGAAATCCCGATGGAGAGTCCCTCGGAGCTCATGGTTTGGACCTCACTCGTCTTGTGGACTGCCTATGAGAGTCCGAAGTCACCCGATCGGGACGCGAGTGGCCGCAACAATGTGCGGATGCTAACGCGGACCTCACACACCGTGAGGGAGGACGAGTGGCGGGGGCGCCGCCGGCATTAGGAGGGAACTGGCCGCTGGGGCCGCGTTCTGGACCAGGCTGCTGCCCATGGGTGGGCGGCAACCCGGCGGGCCGGGGTGACGAGGCCGGCTCAGTGGGTGGTGGCCGGGCGAACCGTGGCGGGGGAGGGCCACAACCTGGCTGCGCCTGCCGCGCGGACCGCATCGGCGCGGCCCCGTTCCGCGGCGCAGGCCGCCGACGCGGCGCCAAGGGCCAGACAGAGTGAAGGCCCGGCGGCGGCAACGTGGCGGGCCGGCGCGACGAGGCCGGCTATGTCGGTGGCGGCCGGGCGAACCCGTGGTGGGGCTGGGCCGCAGGCCAGACAGAGCGAAGGCCCGCCGGCGGCACCGGCGGGCCTTCACCCCTCACCTCACGCCGTGGGTGGCAGGTACACGTTCGACAGCTTGCCCGCCGCCGCGCGGTCGAGCAGCCACAGCGTCCTCCGCTGGCCGCGGGCGCCCGCCACGGGCACCTGCACCTCACCCGCGCCGGACAGCGCCAGCGCCACCGCGTCGGCCTTCGCCTCACCCGTCGTCATCAGCCAGACGTCGTGGGAGCGCCGGATCGCGGGCAGCGTCAGCGACACGCGCGTCGGCGGGGGCTTGGGGCAGTTGCGCACCGCCACCACCGACCGCTCGGTCTCGTACACCGCCGGCGACTCCGGGAACACCGACGCCGTGTGGCCCTCGCCGCCCAGACCCAGCAGGCAGATGTCGAACTGCGGCACGTCGCCGTGGTCCTCCGGCTGCGCGTTGTCCGCCAGCACCCGCGCGTACGCCGCCGCGGCCGCGTCCACGTCGTCACCGAACTCGCCGTCCGACGCCGCCATCGCGTGCACCCGCTTCGGATCGACGGGCACGTGGTCCAGCAGCGCCTGGCGGGCCTGCTTCTCGTTGCGCTCGTCGTCGTCCGCCGGCACGAACCGCTCGTCGCCCCAGTAGATGTCCAGCCGCGACCAGTCCACCGCGTCCCGGGCGGGGGAACGGCGCAACTGCTCCAGCACCGCGATCCCGGTGCCGCCGCCGGTCAGCACCACCGACGCCGACCCCTTCGCGGCCTGGAGATCCACCAGGCGCGTCACCAGCCGGGCCGCCGCGGCCGCCGCGAGCAGCTCACCGTTCGCGTAGACCACCACTTCCGAGGAGCTCATCACGCGCCCGCCTTCGCCGGCTTCTTCGCGCCCGGCTTCTTGGCCGCCTTGACCGCGCCCGAGGCCAGCTTGTCCAGGCCCTGCAGCGACGCCTCGAACACCTCGTCCGGGTCGAGCCGCCGCAGCTCCTCGATCAGGCAGTCCTTGGTGTTGCGCCGGTGCAGGGCGATCCGCCGCGTCGGCTGGCCCGGCTGCATGAGCGTGCCCACCTTGCCGTCCGGCCGGTGCAGCGCGATCACACCCGAGCGGCGCTCCAGCTCCACCGACACGATGCCCTGCGCCGTCGTCGTCTTGACCCGGCGCACCGGCACCTTCAGGTACTCCGCCAGCCAGCCGGCCAGCAGCTCGGTCGACGGCGAATCGGCCTCACCGGTCACCGTCGCACCGGTGACCTTCTCGTACGGCGGCAGGTCCAGCGCCGCGACCAGCTGGGCGCGCCAGTTGGTCAGCCGCGTCCACGCCAGGTCCGTGTCACCCGGCACGTACGCCTTCCGCCGCGCCGACAGCGCCCTTATCGGGTTGCGCTCTGCCGCCGAGTCGGTGATCCGGCGCTGCGCCAGCTCCCCGATCGGGTCCTGCGCCGGCACCTTCGGGCCGGAGCTGGGCCACCACGCCACGATCGGCGCGTCGGGCAGCAGCAGCGGGATCACCGCGCTCTGGCCCTGCGATGCCAGCGGCCCGTACAGCCGCAGGATGATGACCTCGCTCGCGCCGGCGTCCCCGCCGACGCGGATCTGCGCGTCGATCCGGGCCGCGGCTGTGCGCGACCCGCGGGCCAGCACGATCACCCGGCACGGGTGCTCGCGGCTGGCCTCGTTGGCCGCGTCGATGTGGGCCTCCAGGTGCTCGCCGTCGTCGTCGACGATCACCAGCGTCAGCACCCGGCCCAGCGCGACGGCGCCGCCGCGCTCACGCAGCTCGACCATCTTCCGGTTGACCTGTGAGGTCGTGGTCGAGGGCAGGTCGATGATCACGGGCGCCTCCAGTTCCGGCCGCTGCGCTCCAGGACCTCGTCCGCGGTCTCCGGGCCCCAGGTGCCCGGCGCGTAGGGCTCCGGCGCGCCGTTCTTGGCCCAGAACTCCAGGATCGGGTCGAGGATCTGCCAGGACAGCTCGACCTCTTCGTTGACCGGGAACAACGACGGCTCCCCGAGCAGCACGTCCAGGATCAGCCGCTCGTAGGCCTCCGGCGAGGACTCGGTGAACGCGTGCCCGTAGCCGAAGTCCATCGTGACGTCCCGGACCTCCATCGTGGTGCCCGGCACCTTCGAGCCGAACCGCAGTGTCACGCCCTCGTCCGGCTGCACCCGGATCACCAGGGCGTTCTGCCCCAGCTCCTCGGTGGAGGTGTAGTCGAACGGCAGGTGCGGCGCCCGCTTGAACACGACCGCGATCTCGGTGACGCGGCGGCCCAGCCGCTTGCCGGTGCGCAGGTAGAACGGCACCCCCGCCCAGCGGCGGTTCTGCACCTCCAGCGACACCGCGGCGTAGGTCTCGGTGGTCGAGTCCTTCGCGAACCCGGCCTCCTGCAACAGCCCCGGCACCTTCTTGCCGCCCTGCCAGCCGCCGGTGTACTGGCCGCGCGCCGTGGTCTCGGCGAACGGCTGCATCGGCTTGGTGGCGCGCAGGACCTTGATCTTCTCCGCCCGCAGCGCGCGCGGCTCGAACGACAGCGGCTCCTCCATCGCGGTGAACGCGAGCAGCTGGAGGAGGTGGTTCTGGATCACGTCCCGCGCCGCGCCGATGCCGTCGTAGTACCCGGCGCGACCGCCCAGGCCGATGTCCTCGGCCATGGTGATCTGCACGTGGTCGACGTAGTTGGCGTTCCAGATCGGCTCGAACAGCTGGTTGGCGAAGCGCAGCGCGAGGATGTTCTGGACGGTCTCCTTGCCGAGGTAGTGGTCGATGCGGAACACCGACTCCTCGGGGAAGACGTCGTTGACGATCGCGTTGAGCTCCTTGGCGCTGGCCAGGTCGTGGCCGAACGGCTTCTCGATCACCACGCGGCGCCACGACTCGTCGTCGGAGGTCGCCAGACCCGAGCGGGCCAGCTGCTTGGTCACCACCGGGAACGCGCTGGGCGGGATCGACAGGTAGAACGCGGTGTTGCCACCGGTGCCGCGCTCGGCGTCCAGCTCGCGCACCGTCTGCGCGAGCCGGTCGAACGCGTCGTCGTCGTCGAACGTGCCCTGCACGAAGCGGATGCCCTCGGCGAGCCGGTTCCACACCGACTCGCGGAACGGGGTCCGGGCGTGCTCGGCGACCGCGTCGTGCACGAGCTGCCCGAAGTCCTCGTTCTCCCAGTCCCGCCGCGCGAAACCGACCAGCGAGAACCCGGCGGGCAGCAGGCCGCGGTTGGCCAGGTCGTAGATCGCCGGCATCAGCTTCTTGCGGGAGAGGTCACCGGTGACGCCGAAGATCACCAGGCTGGACGGCCCGGCGATCCGCGGCAGCCGCTTGTCGCGAGGATCCCGCAGCGGGTTGTGCCACGCCTTACTCGTCACTCGGCCTCCTGTACGGCGCGCATCAGTTCGGCCAGGCCCGCGGCCCGGTCGGTCAGGTGCAGCCGCAGCACCGGACGGCCGCGCTCGGTCAGCACCTGGCCGTCGCCGAGCGCCTGCGCGTGCTGCAGCTGGCCCAGGGTGTAGGGCCGGTCCGGCACGTCGAGGTCGTGCTCGTTCGCGCCGGTGATCTGCAGGAAGATGCCGTTCTGGTGACCGCCCTTGTGGTACTGGCCGGTCGAGTGCAGGAACCGCGGCCCCCACCCGAAGGTGGTCTGCAGCCCGGTCCGCTTCGCCAGCTCCGGACGCAGCAGCGCCGCCGAGGCGTCGTCGAGCCGGTCCAGGTAGGCCTGCACCGCGAGGTAGCCGCCCTCCGGCGCGGTCGCCAGGAACTCCCGCAGCACGTCGGACAGCGAGCCGTCCCCGGACACCCCGGCCGGGGCGAAGATCTCCACCGCGTCGTCCACCGCGCTCGGCGTCTCGCCGCCGGACAGCTTCGACGGGTCGTCCAGCA
Organism: Amycolatopsis thermalba; assembly: GCF_023376025.1. Taxonomy (NCBI): domain Bacteria; kingdom Bacillati; phylum Actinomycetota; class Actinomycetes; order Pseudonocardiales; family Pseudonocardiaceae; genus Amycolatopsis; species Amycolatopsis thermalba. The sequence goes on along the minus strand of NZ_CP091196.1, from coordinate 4,815,660 downwards.
GCGAGCGGGCGGCCTTCTTCGCGGCCTCCACGTCCGGCTGGTCGAACGGGTTGATCTTCAGCAGCCGCCCGGCGATCGCGGTGGCGAACTCCCACAGCAGGAACTGCGCGCCGAGCGAGCCGGTGGTGCCGACCTTGGCGGCGCCGGTGACCGGGCCGATCGCGACCGGGGTCGCGTCGGCGCCCGCGTCGGCGAACCCGGGCGCGGCCGGGCCGTCCACGGCGACCGGCAGCAGGCCGGTGCCGAGCTTGCCGGTCGACTCGGCGATCAGCTGCTCGGCCCAGTCGGCGAACCCGGTGATGCCGGACCCGGTGTCGGCCAGCACGACCTTCTCCGCGCCCGCGTTGTGCGCGGCGCCCCACGCGGCGGCCAGCTTGACCGCCGGGTTGTCCGCGCTGTCCTCGCCGAGCACCTGCGCGGCCGCCGCGGCCTGGTCGAGCAGCCGGGCGATGTCCGCCCCGGCCAGCCCCGCGGGCACCAGCCCGAACGCGGTGAGCGCCGAGTAGCGCCCGCCCACGTGCGGGTCGGCGAGGAACACCTTGCGGTACCCCTCCTTCTCGGCGAGCTCCGACAGGGGCGAGCCCGGGTCGGTGACCACGATGATGCGGCGCGCGGCGTCGATCCCGTTGTCGGCGAACGCCTTCGCGAAGATCCGGCGGTGGCTGTCGGTCTCCACCGTGCCGCCGGACTTCGACGACACCACCAGCACCGTGCGCTGGAGGTCACCGGCGAGCGCGTCGGCGACCTGGCCCGGGTCGGTGGTGTCCAGCACGGTCAGCGCCACGTGCTCGGTCGCCGCGATGACCTCCGGCGCGAGCGAGGAGCCGCCCATGCCGGCGAGGACGATCCGGTCGACGCCCTCGCCGCGCAGCTCCTCGCGCAGCGCCTCGATCTCGCCGATCAGCGGCCGCGACGACTTGTGCAGGGTGGTCCAGGACAGCCGGATCGAGGCCTCGGACTCGGCGTCCGGACCCCACAGGGTGGGGTCCTGCGCCGCGACCTTGGACGCGACCTGGCCGGCGACGAGCTCGCCGACCAGCGGAGCCGCCCGCGCGGCCAGCTCCTCGTCGCTGATCGTGACGGTCAGCTCTTCCCCCACCACGGCGTCAGCCCTTCGCCTTCTCGAGCTGGCCGGTGACGGTCTCCAGCAGCTCGGCCCAGGACTTGTCGAACTTCTCCACGCCCTCGTCCTCCAACGTGCGGAAGACGTCCGGGATGTCGATGCCCACCGCGGCGAGCTTGTCGAACACCTCCTGCGCCTGCGCGCCGGTGCCGGTGACCTTGTCACCCTCGACCTTCGCGTGGTCGGCGGCGGCGAGCAGCGTCTTCTCCGGCATGGTGTTGACCGTGCCGGCGACGACGAGCTGGTCGACGTAGCGGGTGTCCGAGTAGGACGGGTCCTTCACGCCGGTGGAGGCCCACAGCGGGCGCTGCGGCCGGGCGCCGGCGGCGGCCAGGGCCTGCCAGCGGTCGGTGGCGAACAGCTCCTCGTAGGCGGCGTAGGCGAGCCGGGCGTTGGCGATGGCGGCCTCGCCGCGCAGCGCCTTGGCCTCGTCGGTGCCGATCGCGTCCAGCCGCTTGTCGATCTCGGTGTCCACCCGGGACACGAAGAACGAGGCGACCGACTCGATGGTGGCCAGGTCGTGGCCGTTGGCCTTGGCCTGCTCCAGGCCGGCGAAGAAGGCCTCGATCACCTTGCGGTAGCGCTCCACCGAGAAGATCAGCGTGACGTTGACGCTGATGCCCTCGGCCAGCGTCTTGGTGATCGCCGGCAGGCCCTCCTCGGTGGCCGGGATCTTGACCAGGATGTTGGGCCGGTCGACGGTCTTCCACAGGTCCTGCGCCTCGGCGGCCGTCTTGTCGGCGTCGCGGGCCAGGCGCGGGTCGACCTCGATGGACACGCGGCCGTCCACCCCGTTGGTGCGGGTGTAGACGTCGCGGAACAGGTCCGCGGCGTTGCGCACGTCGGTGGTGGTCAGCTCGCGCACGACCGCGTGGACGTCGGCGCCGCGGGCGGCCAGCTCGCGCACCTGCTCGTCGTAGGCCTCGCCGTTGGACAGGGCGTTGGCGAAGATCGTCGGGTTGGTCGTCACGCCGGTCACGTGCCGGTCGCGGATGAGCCCGGCCAGGTTGCCGGAGTTCAGCCGTTCGCGGGACAGGTCGTCGAGCCAGATGGACACGCCGGCCTGGGTCAGCTGAGCAAGGTTGTCGCTCATGACTTCATCCCCTTTTTCGGTGATCAGGAGTTCTTGGTCTTGGCGAGCGAGCGGCGCGCGGCGTCGACCACGGCGTCGGCGGTGAACCCGAACTCGCGGAACAGGGTCTGGTAGTCGGCCGAGGCCCCGAAGTGCTCGATCGAGACGATCTCACCGGCGTCGCCGACCCAGCGGTACCACGGCTGCGCGATGCCGGCCTCGACCGACACGCGGGCCTTCACCCCGCTGGGCAGGACCGACTCCCGGTAGGACTCGTCCTGCGCCTCGAACCACTCGACGCACGGCACCGACACGACCCGCGTGGGCACGCCGTCGGCCTCCAGCGTCTTGCGCGCCTCGACGGCCAGCTGGACCTCGGAACCGGTCGCCATCAGCACGACCTCCGGGGTGCCGGAGGAGGCGTCGGCGAGCACGTAGGCGCCCTTGGCGACCTTGTCCGCGGAGGTGCCCTCGAGCACCGGGACGTTCTGGCGGGTCAGCGCCAGGCCCGACGGGTGGCGCTTGTCCTCCAGCGCGGCCTTCCAGGCGCCGGCGGTCTCGTTGGCGTCGGCGGGCCGGACCACGTTCAGGCCCGGGATGGCGCGCAGCGAGGCCAGGTGCTCGATCGGCTGGTGCGTCGGGCCGTCCTCGCCCAGGCCGATCGAGTCGTGCGTCCACACGTAGATGACCGGCGCGTGCATCAGCGCGGCCAGCCGCACCGGCGGGCGCATGTAGTCGCTGAACACCAGGAAGGTGGCGCCGTACGGGCGGGTGCCGCCGTGCAGCGCGATGCCGTTGAGGATCGAGCCCATGGCGTGCTCGCGGACACCGAAGTGCAGCGTGCGGCCGTAGGGGTTGGCCTGCCACATGCCGGTGGAGGCCTTCTCCGGGCCGAACGAGTCGGCGCCCTTCATGGTGGTGTTGTTGCTCTCGGCCAGGTCGGCCGAACCGCCCCACAGCTCCGGCAGCACGTCGGCCAGCGCGTTGAGGACCTCACCCGAGGCCTTGCGGGTGGCGATGCCCTTGGCGTCGGGCTCCCAGCTGGGCAGCTTCTCGGCCCAGCCCTCGGGCAGGTCGCGGGTGGCCAGCCGGTCGGCGAGCCGCTTGCGCTCCGGGTTGGCGGCGGCCCACGCGTCGAAGCGCTCCTGCCAGGCGGCGCGCTCCTGCTTGCCGCGCTCCAGCGCCTTGCGGGTGTGCTCGAGCACCTCGTCGTCGACCTGGAAGCTGCGCTCCGGGTCGAAGCCGAGGATCTCCTTGACCGCGGCGACCTCGTCGGCGCCCAGCGCGGCGCCGTGCGCCTTGCCGGTGTTCATCTTGTTCGGCGCCGGGTAGCCGATCACGGTGCGCAGCAGGATGAACGACGGGCGGGTGGTCTCCGCCTTGGCCGCCGCGATGGCCTCCTCGATCGCCACGACGTCCTCGCCGCCCTCGACGACCTGGACGTGCCAGCCGTAGGACTCGTACCGCTTGGCGGTGTCCTCGGACAGCGCGATGTTGGTGTCGTCCTCGATCGAGATCTTGTTGTCGTCGTAGATGACGACCAGGTTGCCCAGCTCCTGGCGGCCCGCGATGGACGACGCCTCGGAGGTCACGCCCTCCTCGATGTCGCCGTCGGAGGCGATCACGAAGATGTGGTGGTCGAAGAGGCTCTCGCCGGGGGCGGGCTCGGGATCGAGCAGGCCGCGCTCGCGGCGGGCGGCCATCGCCATGCCGACCGCGTTGGCCAGGCCCTGGCCCAGCGGGCCGGTGGTGGTCTCCACGCCCTTGGTGTGCTGGTACTCCGGGTGACCCGGGGTCTTCGAGCCCCACTTGCGCAGCTGCTTGAGGTCCTCCAGCTCCAGGCCGTAGCCGGCGAGGAACAGCTGGATGTAGAGCGTCAGGCTGGAGTGCCCCGCGGAGAGGACGAACCGGTCACGCGCCGGCCACTCCGGGTCGCTCGGGTCGTGGCGCATGATCCGCTGGAAGAGCGAGTACGCCACCGGCGCCAGGCTCATCGCGGTGCCGGGGTGCCCGCTGCCGCAGTTCTCGACCGCGTCGGCGGCCAGCACCCGGACGGTGTCGACCGCGCGGGTGTCGAGGTCGGTCCAGTCGGCGGGCAGGTTCCGCCGCAGCAATGGGTTGTTCTCGCTGATGGAGGCGATATCGGACACTGAACTCGAACTCCCCGTCCTTCTCGGTGACATCTTCTGTTCGCAGGGGTCTCGCGCGCGCAGGCTCCACTCATCTCAATCGATCCGGAAGAGACGATATTCCTGCTAGCGGGCGTGCGCACGACCACAAGCGCAACCCCGGGCGCCAGCCTAGTAGGTCGGGTACCCGGCGCCTCCGGGGCCGACACACGCGGCCGGGGCACCCCGGTGCGCGCGGGGTGCCGACCCGGCGATTACGATCGGTTGCGGTGCCGGGCCGCCCTCGGCGCCACCGAATCTGACTCAGGGAGCGGAATTGTCGTTGGTGAACGCTGCGCACGGGCGCAGTGACAGCACCAGCGCTGTCGACCCCGGAGGCGAGCGCCCGCGCGGTCTGCGGCGCGTGAGCCGGATCGTCGGCGCCTACGTCGCCCTGACCAAGCCTCAGGTCATCGAGCTGCTGTTGGTCACCACCATCCCGGCGATGTTCCTCGCCGCGCGCACGATCCCGTCGCCGTGGCTGATCCTGGCGACGCTGGTCGGCGGCACCATGGCCGCGGGCAGCGCGAACGCGCTCAACTGCGTGATCGACGCCGACATCGACAAGGTGATGAACCGGACCAAGCGGCGCCCGCTGGTGCGGGACTCGGTGCCCCGGCGCAACGCCCTGGTGTTCGCGCTGGCGCTGGGTGCCGGTTCGTTCGCGATGCTGTACTTCACGGTGAACCTGCTGGCCGCCGTGCTGGCGATCGCGACGATCCTGTTCTACATCTTCGTCTACACGCTGGTGCTCAAGCGGCGCACGGCGCAGAACGTGGTGTGGGGCGGGGCCGCCGGCTGCATGCCGGTGGTGATCGGCTGGGCCGCGGTCACCGGCACGGTGCAGTGGCCGGCGTTCGTGATGTTCGCCGTCATCTTCTTCTGGACACCGCCGCACACCTGGGCGCTGGCCATGAAGTACAAGGACGACTACGAGCGCGCCGGCGTGCCGATGCTGCCGGTGGTCGCCACGGCCGAGCACGTCGCCCGCCAGATCCTGATCTACTCGTGGGTCATGGTCGGCTGGACGCTGCTCCTGCTGCCCGCGACGAGCTGGCTGTACGCGAGCTTCGCGGTGCTGGCCGGGTCGTGGTTCCTCTTCTACGCGCACCGCCTGTACTCCGGCGTCAAGCGCGGGGTGGAGACCAAGCCGATGGCGCTGTTCCACCGGTCGAACACGTACCTGATGATCCTGTTCTGCGCCCTCGCGGTGGACTCGGCGATCGGCCTGCCCACGCTCGGCCTGCCGTTCTGACGCGCGGCCGGGAATTCCCGGGCGTCGGCCTTCGTTGATCCCAGGCCGACCAATCACCCGAACGCCGAAAGTGGGTTGCTCTTGTCCGTGGCTGGGGACCGCCAACCAGACAACGCCACCGACCTCCAGCGCGAGCAGGACTACGTGTCCATGCTCTACCGCAGGCTCGACGCCGAACGCGAAACCACCGAGCGCCGCCTGGAGCGGGCGCTGCGCTCCCCGGGGGAGACGCCGCAGGAAAGCGCCGAGCGGGACGCCGCCAGCAGCCTCCACCACGAACGGCTCGCGCAGCTCGGCTCGGTCGAGCAGGGCCTGTGCTTCGGCCGGCTCGACTTCCACGACCAGGCCGGGCCCGCCTACATCGGCCGCCTCGGGCTGTTCGACTCCGACGGCGACTACGAGCCGCTGCTGCTGGACTGGCGCGCGCCCGCCGCGCGACCGTTCTACCTGGCCACCGCCGCGTCGCCGGAGGGCGTGCGGCGCCGCAGGCACATCCGCACGCTCAGCCGCAAGGTCGTCGGCCTCGACGACGAGATCCTCGACCTGCGCGCGGCCGACGGGCAGCAGGCCGACCTGGGGCTGGCCGGTGAGGCAGCCCTGCTGGCCGCGCTGGAGCGCAAGCGCACGGGTGAGATGGGCGACATCGTCGCCACCATCCAGGCCGAACAGGACGACATCATCCGCGACGAGCTGGGCGGCGTGGTCGTCGTGCAGGGCGGGCCGGGCACCGGCAAGACCGCCGTGGCCCTGCACCGGGCCGCCTACCTCCTCTACACCTACCGCCAGCAGCTCGCCTCGCGCGGTGTCCTGGTGGTCGGCCCGAACAGCACGTTCCTGCGCTACATCGGCCAGGTCCTGCCCTCGCTCGGGGAGACCGGCGTGCTGCTGTCCACGATCGGACAGCTGTTCCCCGGCATCCGGGCGCGCGGCGCGGACAGCCGGGAGGCGGCCGAGGTCAAGGGCCGCCCGGTCATGGTCGACGTCCTCACCCGGGCCGTCGCCGACCGCCAGCGGGTGCCGGAGGAGAAGTTCGAGGTCGCCTTCGACGACGACGTGCTGGTGCTGGACCCGGACGTGGTGGAACGGGCCCGCGACAAGGCCCGGCGCACCCGCCGTCCGCACAACCTCGCGCGGCGCGTGTTCGTCGACGCGATGCTGGACGCGCTGACCGAGCGGGCCGCCGTTCGCATGGAGGTCGACCTGTTCGAAGGGGTCCCCGACATCCCGCTCGAGGCGGGCGAGGACCCCGACGCGCCGGTGCTGGACGCGGGGGATCGGGTGGAGATCCGCAAGGAGCTGTCCGAGTCCGGCACCGTGGCGGCCGCGCTCGACGAGCTGTGGCCGAAGCTCACCCCGCAGCGGCTGCTGCGCGACCTGTTCGCCGACGCCGGCCGCCTGCTGTCCGCCTCCGACGGGCTGCTCTCCGACGACGACCGCGGCGCGCTGAAGCGCCCGGCCCGCTCGCCCTGGACGCCGGGTGACGTGCCGTTGCTCGACGAGCTGGCCGAGCTGCTCGGCGAGGACGACGCGGCCGAGCGCGAGGCCCGCGAGCGACGGGAGCGCGAGGAGCGCGCCTACGCCGAGGGTGTGCTCGACATCATGGACCAGGACGAGGAACTCCTGGACGAGGACCAGATCAACATCGCCGACATCCTCGACGCCGAGCTGTTCGCCGAGCGGCAGGAGCGCAGCAGCCACCTGACCGCCGCGCAGCGTGCCGCGCGCGACCGGACCTGGACGTTCGGGCACGTCATCGTGGACGAGGCGCAGGAGCTGTCGGCGATGGACTGGCGGCTGCTGATGCGGCGCTGCCCGAGCCGGTCGATGACCGTCGTCGGGGACGTCGCGCAGACCGGCGCGCCCGGTGGCGCGTCGTCCTGGCGGGACATGCTCGGCCGGTACGTCGGGGACCGCTGGCGCCTGCGCGAGCTCACGGTCAACTACCGCACGCCGGTGGAGATCATGAACCTCGCCGCCGAAGCCCTGCACGAGGTCGATCCGCGGCTGCGGGTGCCCACGTCGGTGCGGGAGACCGGGGTGCCGCCGTGGCGAGCGCCGCTCGGCGAGCGGCCGCTGGCGTCCATTGTGGACGAGGAGGTGGCGGCCGCGGACGGCGGCACCGTCGCGGTGCTGGTTCCCGCGTCCCGGCTCGGCGCGGTCCGGTCCGAACTGGACGGTCACGGCGACGCGGTGTCGGTGCTGACCGTGGCCGAGGCCAAGGGACTGGAGTTCGACGGGGTCGTGGTGCTCGCGCCGGAGGAGATCGTGGCCGAGTCGCCGCGCGGGTGGAACGACCTGTACGTGGCGTACACCCGTGCCACGCAACGACTCGGCATCTTGTACTCCGCCGGACGGCCGACGTCAACGCCCGGTTAAGGTGTCGCCATGCGTAACGCTGGCAAGATCGTGCTCGCGGCGGCAGCCGCCCTCGCTCTCGGGGCCTGCGCGCCCGACCAGGACCCGTCGTCCTTCCCGCCCGGTGGCGGCCCGACCTACCCGGCGCCGGAGCCGGCTGGGGCGTCCGCGAGCGCCTCGGCGGGGCACGGCACGGGCAGCGCCGCGCACGAGTGCACCGCGGACGACATCACCGTGAGCGGCGAGTTCGGCAGCAAGCCGACGATCACCATCCCGGACGACTGCGGTGCGCCGACCAAGCTGCTGACCAAGGACCTGAAGCCGGGCACCGGCGCCACCGCGCACGCCGGCAGCACGCTGCAGATGGACTACGACCTGGTCACCTGGTCGGACAAGGTGGACCAGCAGAACTCGTTCGGGTCGGCGCCGTTCTCGTTCGCGCTCGGCGAGGGCACCGCGATCCCGGGCTGGGACCAGGGGCTGGAGGGCATCAAGCAGGGCGGCCGCCGCCTGCTGGTCATCCCGCCGGACCTCGGCTACGGCGCGCGCGGCAACGGCCCGATCAAGCCGAACGAGACGCTGGTCTTCGTGGTCGACGCGGTGCAGGTCACGGGCTGACGTCCGGCGGCCGCCGCGCCCGCGCGGCGGCCGGTGGTGGCCGGGCCTCGTTCGCGTGGCCGGGATGGTGGCAGCGTCCGCTGGAGGGGTGGGCGGCGCCTGATCGCCGTCCGGAACGGAGTCTGACCATGGACGTGCGTGGTGCGGTCGCGGTGGTCACCGGTGCCTCGTCGGGCATCGGGGCGGCCACCGCGCTCCGGCTGCACGAGGCTGGTGCTCGCCTCGTGCTGCACGGGCGGGACGGCGACCGGCTTGCCGCGCTCGCCGAGCGTACCGGCGGCGTCGCCGTGCGTGCCGACTTCGCCGAGCCCGGCGGCGTCGAGGCCGCGGCCGCCGAGATCACCGCCCGGGCCGGCCGCGTCGACGTGCTCGTCAACAACGCCGGCCTGGGCTACGCCGGACCGGTGGCCGGCATGTCCGGCGCCGACGTCCGGCGGCTGCTCGCCGTGAACCTCACCGCGCCCGTCGAACTGACCCGCGCCCTGCTGCCCGCCCTCCTCGACCGGCCCCGCGCGGCAGTGGTCTTCGTCACATCCATCGCCGGCCGGGCGGGGGTGGCGGGGGAGTCGGTCTACTCCGCGACCAAAGCCGGGGTGGACGTGTTCGCCGAGAGCCTGCGGCTGGAACTGGCCGGGACCGGGGTGCGGGTCGGCGTCGTCGTGCCCGGTGTGGTGGACACCGAGTTCTTCGCCCGCCGCGGCCGTCCCTACCAGCGCCGCAGCCCCCGGCCGGTGCCCGCGGGCAAGGTCGCCCAGGCGGTGGTCGAGGCGATCACGGCCGAACGGGCCGAGCAGTACGTCCCGCGCTGGCTGAGACTGCCAATCGCGGTGCGCGCGACCGCGCCCTCGGTGTACCGTGCACTATCTGCCCGGTTCGGGGGTTCGAGCTGAGTTCCCGGAATCTTTCCGCCACTGGAAGCGCTGAAAGGTGACGTGTTAGTCCCGGTATTCCTCGGATTCGCCGCGGCGTTCCTGTTCGCGGCGTCTGCCGCGCTGCAACGACGCGCGGTGATCGAGGTTGCCGACACCGACGCCGGCGGGCGCGCCGCGCGGCACCGCGTCCCCGTACTGTGGCTGATCCGCAAGCTGTTGCGCAAGAGGGTGTGGCTCGCGGGATGGGCCACGAACCTGTTGGGCTTTTTCAGCCAGGCCGCCGCGCTGCACTTCGGGTCGATCGCGCTCGTGCAGCCCCTGCTCGTCACCCAGCTGCTCTTCGCGCTGCCGATGGCCTCGGCCGCGATCAAGCGCTGGCCGCCGCTGCGGGACTGGCTCGCCGGGCTCGCCATCACCGGGGGCGTGGTGGTGTTCCTGGCGGTCGAGGGCACCGCGCCGCTGGGCGGGTCGCCGGACCAGGGCCGCCTGCTCATCGCCGTGCTGATCGCCGCGGCCACCGTCGTCACCCTCGTGCAGGTCGCCCAGAACCGCGGCCCGCTCCTGCACAGCGCGCTCATCGCCACCGCTGCCGGCATCTGCTACGCGATCAGCGCAGCCATGATGAAGCTGACCACCGACCTGCTGTTGAACGAGGGTGTCGCTCACACCGCGCTCACCTGGCCGGGGTACGTGCTGGCGCTGTCGACCTTCTCCGGGCTGCTGCTCGGGCAGCAGGCGTACGGGTCGGGTTCGCTGTCCGCGGGGATCGCCGTGATGTCCATCGTCAACCCCGCGGCCAGCTACTTCCTGGGGCTACTGGCGTTCAACGCGACCCTGGTCACCGAGCCGGGCCCGCTCGCGGCGACGGCGGGCGCGGCCGCGCTGCTGATCGTCGGCGTGTTCGGCCTGGCGCACTCGCCGAGCGTCCAGGCGGAGACCAGCCGGTCCGCCCAACGCGGGGTTTATCCCGGAAGTGGTAAATTCCCGGGAACCGTCCCCACCCGTTCTTCGGACTCCTTCGCTCAGGAATAACTCAGGTTTCCGGCGTAGGTTTCGGGCCCGGCGGGTGGTGGAACCTACAGAGCCTGTCGATTGAGTGCGCTGCCCCCGCGCACCCAGGCAGACCCTTGGAGGCTGGAACCCGTGCACCACCGAGCGTCGTCCGGCGAGCGCCATTTGGTGATCGAAATACCGCATTTGCGGAAAACGATCAAGGATGCGGCGATTCTGTTGCTGGAAACCGTCGTCATCCCGTCGGTGCTCCTGGCGTTGCTGCTGAATTTCGTCGGTCTGGTTCCCGCGTTGTGCGCGGTGCTCGGATGGGCGGCGGTCGTCATCGGCGCCCGGCGCCTGATGAAGCGCGATATGCCCCGCACGCTGCTGCTGTGCACGGCGATGCTGGTCGGCCGGGCGGCGGTCGCGCTGATCACGTCCAGCGCGGTCGTGTACGTGCTGCAACCGGCCGTGGGCTCGGTGCTGATGTTCCTGATCTTCGTCGGCAGCGCGATGATCGGGCGCCCCATCACGGCGCGCCTGGCCAAGGACTTCGTGCGGCTGCCCGCGGAGCTGTTCAAGCACCGCACGGTGAACCGCGTGTTCATCGAGGTGGCCCTCCTGTGGGGCGGCTCGCGGCTCATCGACGCCGCGATGACCATCGGGTTCCTGCACTGGGGCGTCGAGGCGGGCCTGATGTCGCGCGGCATCCTCAGCGGCCTGCTGACCGCGCTGACCGTCGCGGCCTGCGTGGGCCACGGCTGGCGCAAACTCCGCCGCGACGGCGTGACGCTCCGCTTGGCCGGCCGCCACACCCCGGCACCAGCGGCCGCCTGACCTCCCGCGAGCCCCGTGGCCGCGAGTCCCACGCTCCCGCGGGCGAGTTCCACGCTCCCGCGGGTGAGTCCCACGCTCCCGTGGGTGAGTCCTGCGCTCGCGCGGGTGAGTCCTGCGCTCGCGCGGGTGGCGGCCGCCGCCTGAGCTCCGGTTTCGCCCGCCGTCGTGGCGGCGCGATCGCGACTGCCGGCAACTCCCCGCGCACGGGCGGCTCCGCCGCGTCGAAGGCGTGCCCGCGCCGGGCGTCTCCCACTGCATTACGGGGTCGAACGGTGATTCGAGCAAGCGCACCGGCCACGAAGCGTGGTATATGACGGTGTGCTCACCGTCGGTTCCACCTCACGGTCCCCGGTGGTCCAGGACGCCCGCGCGGCGGCCGTCCGGCGCCCGGGCTGGTGGGGTGAACTGCTGCTCGGGCTCGCCCTGTTCGGGGTGTACCTGCTGGTCGAGGCGTTCCCGCTGCCCGGCCGCGAGCCCCGCGCGCACGCCAACGGCGAGGCGCTGCTGGCGTTCGAGCGCTGGATGCACCTGGACTTCGAGCTGCCGGTCAACCTGTGGCTCGCCGAGCAGGGCTGGATCCGCGTCTTCGCCAACTACGAGTACGCGATCACCTACATCGCGAGCGCGATCATCCTGCTGATCTGGGTGCACGCCCGCCACCCGGTGCACTACCGCTCGGTGCGCAACAGCTTCGTCTGGCTGAACCTGTTCGCGCTCGCCTGCTTCTGGCTCTACCCGGTCGCGCCGCCGCGGATGCTCGAAGGCGCCGGGTTCGTCGACACCGTCCGGCTCGGGCACACCTTCCTGTCCTGGGGCTCGCCGATGCTCCAGGGCGCCAACCAGCTGGCCGCGATGCCCTCGCTGCACGTCGGGTGGGCGCTGTGGGTCTCCGTCGTCCTCGCCCGCATCCGCGGCGGCTGGCTCGTGCAGATCGTCAGCGCGATCCACGTCGCCATCACGTTCGCGGTCATCATCGCCACCGGCAACCACTACTGGATCGACGCGGCCGCCGCCGTGGTGTTCATCGCCGCGGCCACCTGGATCGCCCAGGTCGCCCGGCCGGTCGACCGGGTGTCCGCCTCCGACACGTTCTTCCTGCACGTCGAGACCCCGGCCTACCCGCAGCACGTCGGCGGGCTGATCATGCTCGACACCACCGCCTGCCCCGCCGGGCCGACGCGCGAGTGGGTGCAACAGGCCATCCGCGACAAGCTGCCCGCGATGCCCCGCTACGCGCAGCGCCTGTCGGACTACTCGCCCTGGCGGCGGCAGCACTGGGTGCCGCACCCGGACATCGACTGGGACTGGCACGTCCCCGACTTCGACCTGACCCGCCCGGACGGCACGCCCGGCGGGATGGGGGCGCTGCACGAGCTGGTCGCGCGGTTCCAGAGCGAGCCGCTGCCCCGGGACCGGCCGCTGTGGCGGTTCGCCGTCGTGCGCGGCGTCGAGGAGAACACCGCGGCGGTGATCTCGCTGGTGCACCACGCGGTCGCCGACGGCATCGGCACGATCAGCCTGATGCTCGAACTGTTCGACTCGCCCAGCCTGCTCGACGGGATCAACGAGACGAAGCAGCCCAACGCCCTGCAGAAGGCCGCCGCCGGGGCGGTGGGGCTGGCACAGCTGGCCACCGACGGGCGGCCCAAGACCCGGCTGCCGTCGGGCGACCCGCCGGACCGCCGCTACGCGACCCTGCAGATCCCGCTCGACGACGTCCGCGAGCTCGCGCGCAAGCACGGCGTGCGGGTGACCGACCTGCTCCTGGGCGGGGTGGCCGGGGCGCTGCGGCGGATCGCGGTCGCGCCGCTGCCGGAGTCGATGCTGACCTCGGTCACGCTGATGGCCGCCGAACCGCGGCCCGGCGCGGAGGGCAACGTCACCGCCGCGGTGATGGTGGACATCCCGCTCGGCGAGATGCCCGAAGCCGAACGCCTGCGGCGCATTGCCAAGGCCACCAGGCGGTTGCGCACCGGCACCCGGGTCGTCGCGTCCCGGTTCGTGCAGCACACGCTGGCCGGCCTGATGCCGCCGTTCTGCCACTCCTGGTTCGCCCGGACTGTCTACAATGAACGGTTCTTCCACGGCACGGTGTCCAACATGCCCGGTGCGGCGTGGCAGGTGAACTTCGGGGACTTCCCGCTGCGCACCGCGTTCGCCATCATCCCGCTCGCGCCGGGCACGCCGTTCACCATCGGCGTGCTCGGGTGGTACGGCTCGTTCTCGATGAGCGCCACCGTGGACACGGCGCTGGTGGACAGCGTGGACGGTTTCCTCGCCGAGTTCCGCGCGGTGCTGGCGGAACTGGACTGAAGAGTCAGAGGTCGCCGGATTCCGTGCCGCCCCAGGCGAGGGCGAGCGTGAGGCGGCGGCGGTTGTCCGGGTCGTCCAGGCTCTCGCCGAACAGCTCACGCAGCTGGGTCATGCGGTAGCGCACGGTCTGCGGGTGGATGTGCAGCTCCTCCGCCATCGCCCGGCGGTCGCCCAGGTGCCGCAGCCAGCACGCGAGCGTCTCGCACAACCGCTTGCGCGTCACCGGGCCGAGGGGCGCCAGGGGAGCCAGGCACTGGTGCCGCAGCGCGTCGAACAGCTTCGCGTCGCGGCGCACGATGATCGAGTCCAGGTGCTCGTCGACGAACACCGGATCGTCCTCCAGCACGTGCGTGCGGCGCAGCTGCGCGGCCAGCTCGGCGACGTGCATGCTGGCCGGCAGGTGCTCCAGCGGCACGGCGTGCCCGACCACCGCGCCCGCGCCGCGCAACGCCGACGCCAGCCGCTGGCGCCGCTGCGGACCGTCCGGATCGGGCACGATGGCGCAGACCAGCCGTTGCCGCCGGACGTGCAGCGACGAGTTCCCCAGCCGCCCCAGCAGCGCGCTGCCGACCGGGTTGTCCGGCTCCACCAGGACCACCGCAGCCTGCCGGGGAAGGGGCCAGTCCACCCGGGCCGCGGCGGCGCGAATCGCGGCGGAATCGGAACGGTCGGACAGCAACATGTCGGCGAGCTCGTCGCGCAGCCGTTCCCGCATCGCCGCCGATTCGGACTGCTCCAGCACGTATCCGCGCGCCGACGCCGAGGACAGCTGGTCCACGAAGATGAACACCGCCTCGGCCAGCGAGGCGAACATGTCGGAGGGGACACCGACCTCGAGCGCGACCTCGGCGACGTGGTGCCAGGCCACCCGCGCGCCGATCTGGTAGGCCGACAGCAGGCTCGTCAGGTCGCGGCCCTGCTGCCACTGGGCGCGCCCGATCTCCTCGAACAGCGGCTGCTCGCCGAACCGGTCGCCGGCCTGGTCGGCGATGCCGGACAGTTCCGCGATGTCCCATTTGGCCATCCGCAGCAGCCGCTGCAGGAACATGTTGGCGGAGACCAGGACCTCGTCCCGCTCGGTGACGATGAACTCGGCGTAGTCCGGCCAGTGCTCGTTCAGCAGCCGCGCCACGTCGTCCAGCATCCGGGGCAACCGCTTCGAGGTCGCCGCCGCCAGCTCCGCCAGCGTGCCGTCGCTGGTCTCCGCTCGTCTGCCGGTCATGTCGTGGACCCCCACTCGCCGCCCGCGTGCCGTCCATCGTCCGGGTCAATACTGTCAGCTCGTGACAACCGGGGCTTCTTCATTTTTGTTTCCGGTGCGAAGAATTCGCGGCGGCCGCCGAGTGATTATGAGGCGATGGCTCCCGCACCCCCAGGTCCCGGCACGGTCGGCGACCGCGCGCTGCGCGAAAAGGAACACGCCGAGAACTTTCCCGTGGCGCTGCGGATACTTCCCCGTGACCTGCGCGCGGACCTGGTGGCGGTGTACGACGTCGCGCGTGTCATCGACGATCTGGGGGACGAGTCGGCAGCCGCGGATCGCACGCCCGGGTTATTGCGATTCCAGCGCGATCTGGAACGCGCCTTCCGGGGGGATCAACCACACGAACGGGTATTACGTGATCTTCTTCCCGCGATTCGGCGCCGGGATCTGGAACTCGACCCGTTCAATCGCCTGGTGCGGGCGAATCTCCAGGACCAGCGTGTCGCCACGTACGCCACCCAGGCCGAGCTGGAGGACTACTGCGTGCTCTCGGCCGATCCGGTCGGCCGGATCGTGCTGCGCGTCTTCGGGGTGCGCGACCCCGCCGCCGAGCGGCTCTCGGACCGGGTGTGCACCGCGCTCCAGCTGATCGAGCACTGCCAGGACGTCGCCGAGGACCGCCGCAACGGGCGGGTCTACCTGCCGCAGGCGGACCTGGCCGCGTTCGGGGCCACGGAGGCCGACCTGGACGCGCCCACGACGAGCCGTCCGGTGCGCCTGGCCGTGGCCGCGCAGACCGCCCGCGCGCTGGACCTGCTCACCGAGGGCGCGGCCCTGCTGGACCGCCTGC